>NZ_LMGT01000011.1 GCF_001427825.1 Brevundimonas sp. Root608 | reverse complement strand
CGGGGGGCGGTGCTGACAATAGAGTTTGAGAAAAGCGGAAGATGTTGAACCGGCAGGATATTTTCCCGCCAACCCGACTATAGATCCGGCGAGCAGCGTCACGCCTTCGCGCACCCCATCACCGTGCATCCCCGCAGAGGCGGGGACCCAGGTGTGAGCGACAACCGGGCTGGCTGAGGTGACCGGCGCTCATTCAGGCATCGGCGGCGGGGCCAAAGCCTGGGTCCCCGCCTCCGCGGGGATGCACGGAGGGGGGGACTGTCTTCTCCCCTATTTCGGGTTGGTCCTGGCGACCATTTCCGACAGCTGGAAGCCGATCCTTCGGGCCTCGCGCTCCTCGGGCTTCCTGCGCACGTCGAGCAGGACGTTGATCTGGCCGTAGTGCTGGATCAGGCGCACCGGCTTGCCGTCGGCGTTCTTGCCCAGGAACATGATGAAATCCGGGCCCCAGAAGCCGAGGTCCTCGATCGACATGGTGCCGTCGCCCGGCAGGCCGACGATGCGGGCGCCGATCTCCTCATCCTTGTCGAGACCCTTTTCGAAGTCCTCGATCAGCTTGGACAAGCGCACAAAGGCCCATTCGGCCGGGTTTTCACGCATCCGCACGCCGTCCATCAGGGCGGCGGTCTGCGCCGCAGAGGCCGCGGGGATGACGGGTTGCGGGCACGGCTTGTCGCCCCAGTCCGGCACGAAAACGGGTGGCGTCGCGGCTGCGGGGGCGGCTTTGGGGGCGGCTTTGGGTCTGGATTTGCTCATCATCCGACCCTAACGCACGAAGGCCGGATCAGAACAGTCCGTGGCCCTTGGGCAGTTCGGCGTAGCGGTGCACGCGGGTCGCCAGCACCAGGCCGAAGCCGAACATGACGGTCATCATCGACGACCCGCCGTAGGACAGCAGCGGCATCGGCACTCCGACGACCGGGGCCATGCCCATGACCATGGCGCCGTTGATGAGGACGAACAGGGCGAAGAAGGCCGTCATCCCCGCGGCGGCGATGCGGCCGAAATGGCTGTGCGCCAGGGAGGCGATGCGCAGGGCGATCAGGATGATGGCGATGTAGCAGGCCAGCACGGTGAACGAACCGACGAAGCCGAACTCCTCGGCCACGGTGGAGAAGATGAAGTCCGTGTGACGCTCCGGCAGGAATTCCAGCTGGCTCTGGCTGCCCAGGCCATATCCCTTGCCCAGCAGGCCGCCCGAGCCGAGCGCGATCTTGGACTGGATGATGTTGTAGCCCGTGCCCGACGGGTCGGACTCCGGGCTGAGGAAGGTCAGGACGCGGTTGCGCTGGTAGTCATGCATGCCGAACATGACGAAGGGCGGAATGACAGCCACGGCGGCGGCGGCCCCCACGGCGATGACGCGCCAGCTGAGACCGGCCACGAACATGACCACGGCGCCGGTCAGGCCGATGACCATGGCCGAGCCGAGGTCGGGCTGTTTGGCCACCAGCAGGAAGGGAACGCCGATCATGCCGGCCGGGATCAGCAGTTTCCACGACCAGCGGGCCTCCTGGGCCGTGTGATTGTGGTACCAGCGGGCCAGGGCGAGGACGAGACCCAGCTTGATGAACTCGGCGGGCTGGATGCGCATGAAGCCGAGATTCAGCCAGTTCTTCGCCCCGCCCGCCGTATAGCCCAGCGGCGTGAACTCGATCATCAGGACGAGGACCAGCAGAAGGCCGTAGAGCGGATAGGCGGCGCGGAACCACCATTTCGGATGCACCATCGCCAGTGCCAGCATGACCGTCAGCAGGGCCGCGAAACGGATGACATGCTTGGCGGCCCAGGGCTGCCAGCTTCCGCCCGCGATCGAATAGAGCATGGCGGCGCCGACCGTGGCGACGAGACACAGCAGACCGATCAGGCGCCAGTCCAGCTCGCTGATCTTGGTCGAGAGGCGGTCCCGCTCGCCGGGGCGTGTCAGGGCGGAGGCGGTCATCGCGGGGCCTCGGGCAGATAGGGTCGCGGGCCCGTGGTCGTCGCGGCAGCAGGGGGCGCCGGGGCGGGGGCCGGGGCCGGGGCCTGGGCGACGGGCTCTTCGGGCGCGGCGCCGGCGAGGTCTTCCGCCCCGGTTTCGGGACCCAGGGCCTCGGGCGGGGGCGGACGCTGGATCCGCTCCAGCATCTCGGGATCCTTGAGCAGGGTCGTGCGCATGATCTCGCGGGCGCGCGGGGCGCCGGCGGTGGCCCCGCCCTTGCCCCCGTGCTCGATGATGACCGCGACCGCATAACGCGGGGCGTCGACCGGGGCGAAGGCCACGAACAGATTGTGGTCCTTGAGCGCCCAGATGTTCGACTTGCGCGAGCCCGTTCCGTAGCTGCGGACCTGGGCGGTGCCGGTCTTGCCGGCCATCTGGATGTCTCCCAGCCCCAGCTGGGACTGGCGGTAGGCGGTGCCCGACCGGTCGTTGGCCACGGCGACCATGCCCTGGCGCACGATCTCGACGTGCTCGGGCGGGAAAGGCAGGTCCGGCACGGCGGCGCCCGAAGGCTGTTCGACGCCGCCGACCGACTTGATCAGGCGCGGATTGATGGCCTTTTTCGCATTGGCGATGCGCGCGGTCATCACGGCCAGCTGCAGGGCGGTGACGTTCACGTCGCCCTGGCCGATGGCGACGGACAGGGTCTCGCCGGGAAACCAGACGCGCGATTCGGGATTGGGATTGCGGCGGTTGTAGTTCGCCTTCCACGCCTTGCTGGGCACCGAGCCGGCCTTCTGGTTGCCGACCCCGATGTCGTAGGTCTGCATGAAGCCGATCTTCTTCGCCGTCTCCTGGATCAGGTCGACGCCGGCGCGGTTGCACATGTGATAGAAATAGACGTCGCACGAGTTCTTGATGGCGTTGTGCATGTCCTGCGCGCCGTGGCCGCGGGCTTCCCAGCAGCGGAACACGCGGTTGCCGAAGCGGTAGCCGCCGGTGCAGGTGACGCGCTCGGTCGGATCGACGCCGGCCTCGAGGATGGCGAGCGCCGTCGTCATCTTGAAGGTCGAGCCGGGGTGGAAGACTCCGTTCAGCGTCTTGTCCAGCAAGGGCTTGCGCTCATAGTCCGACAGGGCGCGGTAGATGCGCGACGGCACGCCGCCGACGAACAGGTTCGGATCGAACGACGGCGACGAGACCATGCACAGGATGTCGCCGTTGCGGACGTCCATGACCACGCAGCCGCCGGACTCCACGCCCATCACCTCCAGCGCCCGGTTCTGGACGTCGGCGTCGAGCGTCAGGACCACGTCCTTGCCCGGAACGGCGGGGCGCGAGCCGCCGACATCCTCGGCCACCACCCTGCCCCGCGCGTCGACCTCGACCCGGTTGCCGCCGGCCTCGCCGCGCAGGTCGGCGTCGAACGACTTCTCCACCCCCTGGCGGCCGATGCGGAAGCCCGGGTTGTAGAGAATCTCGGGGACCTTCTCGCCGCGGTCCTCGATCGCCTTGATGTCGCGGTCGTTGGGCTTGGCGACATAGCCGATGACGTGGGCGAAGGCGCCGCCGAACGGGTAGTAGCGGGCCTCGTTCATGTCGGCCATGACGCCCGGCAGCTCGTTGGCGTACAGATTGACCCGGGCGAACTCCTCCCAGGTCAGGTCGCTCTTGACCGGGACCGGCGAGAAGCGCGGCGCGGCGTTGACGTCGCGGATGATGGACCGGCGCCGGTCCATGGTGTCGGGCAGGAGCCGGCCCAGCAGGTCCAGGGTCTGGTCCAGGTCCTTGGTCTCGTCGCGCACCACCAGGACGCGGAAGCTGGGGCGGTTGCCGGCGATGACGACCCGGTTGCGGTCGAGGATCCGGCCCCGCGGCGGCGGCACGAGGCGGAAGTTGAACTGGTTGTTCGACGCCAGGGTGGCGTATTCGCCGGCCTGGACGACCTGCAGCTGGGCCAGGCGGCCGGTCAGGGCCAGCCCCCCGAGCGCCGTCAGCCCGCCGAAGACGAAGGTGCGGCGCAGGAAGGAGCCCTGCCGCTCATTGACGTCGGAGAAGAAGATGGACGGTTCCGAGCTCATCGGAACCTCACGTCGCCGTCTTCGAACCGTTCGATCATCTGGTGGGCGAAGGGGAACAGCAGCAGCGTCGGCACGACCTGGCCGATCAGGGCCAGCAGGCTGGCGGCGTTGTGGTCGATGATCATCCGCACGAAATAGACCAGCAGGAAGGCCAGGCCGCAGCAGGCCGCGTACCAGACGAACAGGACGACGGTGTCCTGGCCGATCAGGAAGCTGCGCGAGGCCAGGACCACCGCATAGATGGCCAGCAACGACAGGGCCCACAGGCCCAGCGGGCCGTAGGTGAAGATGTCGAGGCCGAGCCCCAGGCCTGTCAGGGCCAGAGGCGCGACCACCGAGGGGCGGATCAGCGGCCAGGCGAAGGCCAGCACCATGGGGATGACCGGCTCGGGCAGGTTCAGGCCGAAGATCTCGACCGGGGTGCCGAGGATGATGGTGACCGCGACCGTGATCAGGGCCGGATAGACGATCCACTGCATCGGCCCGACGACACGGACCGCGACGGGGCGTCTCATTCGGCCCCTCCCGCGGGAGGGGCGGCTGCGGGCGCGGGCGGCGGGGTCACGGCGGGCGCGGGCGCGGCCGGACGGGGCCGGGCGGCCTCGGCCGCGTCGGCGCGGGCCGCGGCGGCGCTGGACTGTTCGGCGCGGTCGCGGGCGGCGTCGCGGCGGGCGGCCGAATCGGCGATGGCGCCGGTCTGGGCCGCCGTGGCCTCGGGCAGGGTCCCGAGGGCGGCCAGAGGCGGGGCGTTGAGATCGTTCGGGCCGATCAGCTGGCCGAAGTCCTCGAACAGCATGACGCGGACGTAGTCGATGGCGCCCCGGTCGCTGAACAGCTTGACCCGCCACGAGCCGTCGATGCCCCTGGCGGCGACGCCGATCGGGACGCCGCGCGGGAAGCCGCCGCCGTCGCCGGAAGACAGGATGCGGTCGCCGGCCTGGACCGCGCCGACGCCGCGGATGAATTCGAGCCGCGGATTGTCGCTGCCGTCGCCGGTCAGCAGGGCGCGGGCGTCGGTGCGGTCGACCAGAACGGGCGTGCGGCTGGCGACGTCGGTCAGCAGCACCATCCGGCTGATTCCGGACGAGGTTCCGACGATGCGGCCGACCAGGCCGTGCTCGTTGATGACGGGATTGCCGACCTTGACGCCCTTGGCCGATCCGGCGTCGATCAGGCGAGCCCTGGAGAAGGGGCCGCGGGTGTCCGAGATGGAGCGGGCCGTCTGCATGGCGACGGGAGGCTCGGGGCGGATGCCCAGCATGGCCTCATAGCGGCCGTTGACGTTCTTGAGGGCGATGGCCTGGTCGCGCCACGGCGCCAGTTCGGCCAGTTCGCGCTTGAGCCGGCGGTTCTCGGAGACGGCGAAGAAATAGCCGCCGACATAGTCGGTGGCGTGGCCGAACCAGCGGACCGGGGCGGCGAAGACTCCGCCGACCGGGCCGGCCACCGCCTCGGCGCCCGAACGGACGGGCTGGTAAGGCGAGGTCTGGGCCCGGGCGTCGCTGATCAGCAGCAGGATGCAGCCGATCGCGGCGAGCACGACAGCGACCGCCGCGGTCCAGACCAGCGGCACCTTGATATTCTCGAACGGTCCGTCGCGAAACGCCACGGCGCGCCTTCCTGGAAAAGAGGGAATCAGCGGGAGCCCCCCGCCGACGTCTGCAGCCTATCGCAAAATCCGGGCCAGTTGGAAACCGGCGCGAACCCCGTGATGGCAGGGATTCAAGGCGATGTTTCGACCTGGGCCCTAGAGGGCCGAATCGAGCACGCCCTTCATCCAGCGCGGATGCTCCAGCACCCGGCCGCAGCCGATGGCGACGCAGGACAGCGGGTCGTCGGCGACCGAGACCGGCAGGCCGGTGTGGTCGCGGATCTCGGCGTCCAGGCCGCGCAGCAGGGCTCCGCCGCCGGTCAGCATGATGCCCTTGTCGGCGATGTCGGCGGCCAGTTCGGGCGGGGTGGCTTCCAGCGCGACCTTCACGGCCTCGACGATCTGCGAAACGGGCTCGGCCAGGGCCTCGGCGGCCTGGCGCTCGGAGATGCGGACCTCGCGGGGCACGCCCTGCATCAGGTCGCGGCCCTTGACGTCGATCGACAGGCCTTCGCCGTCGGCCGGGATGCGGGCGGTGCCGATGTCCTTCTTGATGCGTTCGGCGGTGGTCTCGCCGATCAGAAGGTTATGGTTGCGGCGCATGTAGCTGATGATCGCCTCGTCCATCTTGTCGCCGCCGACGCGGACCGAGCGCGAATAGACGATGCCCGACAGCGACAGCACGGCCACCTCGGTGGTGCCGCCGCCGATGTCGACGACCATGGAGCCGGTCGGCTCGTGGATCGGCAGGCCGGCGCCGATCGCGGCGGCCATCGGCTCGTCGATCAGGCCGACGCGGCGGGCCGAGGCGTTGAGGCAGGAATCGTTGATGGCGCGGCGCTCGACGGCGGTGGCGCCCGACGGCACGCAGACGATGACCTTGGGGTTCACGAAGCCCTTGCGGTTATGAACCTTGCGGATGAAGTGCTTGATCATCTCCTCGGCGACTTCGAAGTCGGCGATGACCCCGTCGCGCATGGGACGGATGGCTTCCATGTGGCCCGGCGTGCGGCCCAGCATCTGCTTGGCCTCGAGGCCCACGGCGTGGACGATCTTCCGCCCACCGACGTTGCGCAGGGCGACCACGGACGGTTCGTTCAGGACGATGCCCTTGCCCTTCATGTAGATCAGGGTGTTGGCGGTGCCGAGGTCGATGGCGATGTCGTTGGAGATCGCGCCGAAAATGCTGGAGAACATGGGTCCGGGATACCGTTCGTTCGGGCCTTGGAGGGGCGTGCGTCAGTCTCGATCCGCTTCGGCGACGCCCCGGCCATGCGCATCCCCACGCACCGCCTCCTGATCGTTATCGCCTGACCGACCTTACGGCTCGTTTGCCCGTGTGTGACGGCGAATACAAGCCCTTCCGGGCGCCGCTGTCGAAGCCGTGACCGGCTGTCAGTCGGCCCCCGACGCCGCCTCGCGCCGCTTCACCAGCTCACGCACCCCCAGCATCAGGCCGAGCCAGACCACGGCCACACCCGCCAGGATCAGCGAGGTCCAGACTCCGTCGCCGCTGACGGCCGAGACCACCGCCCCGCCGAAGAAGGACACCAGGGCGGTCTTGGGCAGTACGCCGAGCGCGCAGCCGGCCAGGAAACGCCAGAAGGAGGCGCGGGTCGCGCCGAAGGCCATGTTGACGACGATGAAGGGCGCCGAGGGCACATTGCGGATCATGAAGCTGGCGTAGAAGGCGTTCTTGCCTACGAAACCCTTGAGCCGGCCCATGGTGCGCCCGCCAAACCGGTCGACCAGCCGCGCCGTCGGCCCGCGTCCCATCCAGTAGGTGACGCCCGCGGAAAGTACGGTGGCGGCCCAGCTGTAGACAAAGCCCAGCGACGGTCCGAAGGCGACGACGCAGGCGGCGATCAGGATGAACTGGGGGGCGCCGATGAAGGCGGCGGCGATGAACAGCACCACCGTGGCCGCGAAGGCCCAGGGACTCCCGGACCAGCCCTGCAGCCAGGCCTCGAGGTTCTCCTCGGCCGCCAGACCGAACTGGCTCTTGCCGATCAACAGCAGGCCCACCGTCGCGCCGAGCAGCAGCGCCGTCGCCAGCACGGCCCGCCAGCGGCGGCCCTCCATGTTGAGGATGAAGTCGATCAGGCGGCGCATGGACGCCGATTAGCATCCGGCCGTCGCGGCGGCGAGTGGGCGGACCGGGCGCTCCCGTCCGGTCCGCCCCAATTCCTAGGCCTTTTCGATGGCCGCGGCGATGTCTTCGGGGGAATGACCCGTCAGGTCCTTGGCGATCTCGCCGACCAGCCGGGCGCTGGTTTCCTTGTGCCAGCCCTTGCGCAGCTGGCCCATGGTCTTGGGCGCGGCGATGACGAGCAGGTGTTCGACCTTGTTGGTCAGCACCCAGTTGTTGAGCACGTCGGCGACGCCCATGGCGAAGCCGTCTTCGGCCTGGGTGTCATTGTCGGGGTTGGCGTCGCTGGAAATACGACCGGCGGCGCCGGAGGCGCGGTCCGCGATCGCCGGGGTCGGCCGGGTCTTCAGCTGAATGTCCAGCGGCTGTCCGGTGTTCTCGAAGAGCGCGAGCTTCTCTCCATCGACGACGGCCACGAGAGCGCCTTTGGGAAGTTTCATGTGCACGGCTCCGGTTGTTCTGTGGCCGGCGGAACGTCCCGAAGATGGAGCGGTTGCGTCGCTCCCGTCCGGACGGTCGGGGGCTGTGACCCGCGCCGCATTTGATCGCTCTTTCGCATCTGCGTAAGAAGGCTTCCGCACCGGAGTCGCCATGTCCAGCCTTCAGTCCTCCGCCCTCGCCCGCGTCAAGCCGTCGGCCACCCTGGCGGTGACCGCCCGCGCCCGCGAGCTGAAGCGCGAGGGGCGCGACGTGATCGGACTGGGGGCCGGCGAGCCGGATTTCGACACGCCGGAGAACATCAAGGAAGCCGCCATCGCGGCCATCCGCCGGGGCGAGACCAAATACACCGACGTCGACGGCCTGCCGGAGCTGAAGGCGGCCGTGGCGGCCAAATTCGCCCGCGAGAACGGGCTCAAATACGAGACCAGCCAGATCCACGTCGCCCCGGGCGGCAAGACGGTGATCTACAACGCCCTGGTCGCCACCCTGTCGCCCGGCGACGAGGTGATCGTGCCGGCCCCCTACTGGGTCAGCTATCCCGACATGGTGCTGCTGGCCGGCGGCGAGCCGGTCACCGTGGTCGGGCATGAGGCCGACGGCTTCAAGCTGAAGCCCGGGGCGCTGGAGGCGGCGATCACGCCCCGCACGAAATGGCTGATCCTGAACAGCCCGTCGAACCCGACCGGCGCGGCCTATACCGGCGCCGAGCTGGAGGCCTTGGCCGCCGTGCTGCGTCGCCACCCGCAGGTCTGGGTGATGACCGACGACATGTACGAACACCTGATCTACGGCGACTTCGACTACAGGACGATCGCCCAGGTCGCGCCGGACCTCTACGAGCGGACGCTGACGGTGAACGGGGTCTCCAAGGCCTACGCCATGACCGGCTGGCGCATCGGCTATGCGGGCGGCCCGAAGGCCCTGATCGACCTGATGCGCAAGGTGGCGGGCCAGACCACCTCCAACCCCTCGTCGGTCAGCCAGTGGGCCGCGGTCGAGGCGCTCAACGGGCCGCAGGACTTCATCGCCGAGCGGGCGACCCATTTCGAGGCCCGCCGCGATCTGGTCGTGTCGATGCTCAACCAGGCGACCGGCATCCGCTGCGCCACGCCCGAGGGGGCCTTCTACGTCTATCCCTCGATCGAGGGATTGATCGGCAAGACGACCGAAGGGGGCGTGACCATCGACAATGACGAGGTCTTCACCACCGAACTGCTGAACGCCGAGGGCGTGGCCGTGGTGCAGGGCTCGGCCTTCGGCCTGAGCCCCTATTTCCGCATCAGCTATGCGACGTCTGAGAGCGTGCTGGAGGAAGCTTGCGGGCGAATTCAGCGGTTCTGCGCGGGGCTGCGCTAACCGACTCCTCCCCATTCGCGACGCTCATGGGGAGGAGACTCTCAGGCCGCCCGCGACACGGCGAAATCGGCCAGTTGCTCCAGCGCGTCCCGCCATTCGTTCGCCGGAAGGTCTCTCAGCGCGGCCTTGGCGGCGTCGGCGTATTGATGGGCGGTGTCGAGCGTGGCGCTGACGGCGCCCGTGCCCACGACCAGTTCGCGGGCGCGGCGGAAGTCGTCCTCGGTGCGCTGGCCCTTGTTGATGGTGCGCTCCCAGAAGGCGTCCTCGCGGCCGCGCGTGCGGGCGGCGGCCAGCAACAGGGGCATGGTGACCTTGCCCTCACGGAAGTCGTCGCCGGCGTTCTTGCCCAGGTCCTCGGACACGCCGCCGTAGTCGAGGGCGTCGTCGGCCAGCTGGAAGGCCAGGCCGAGGTTCAGACCATAGGCGCGCAGGGCCTGAATCGCCTTCTCGCCCGCCCCTGCCCCGACCGCGCCGGATTCGGCGGCGGCGGCGAACAGTTCAGCGGTCTTGGCCGAGATGATGCGCAGATAGGTTTCCTGATCCAGGTTCAGGTCGTGGGCGCGGGTCAGCTGCAGCACCTCGCCCTCGGCGATGACGCTCGAGGCGCGGGCGAGGATGCCGAGGGCGCGCATCTGGCCGGTCTCGACCATCAGCTCGAAGGCGCGGGCGAACAGGAAGTCGCCGACCAGGACGCTGGACGGCGCGCCCCAGATCAGATGGGCGGCGGTCTTGCCCCGGCGCAGGTTGGAGCCGTCGACGACGTCGTCGTGCAGCAGGGTGGCGGTGTGGATGAACTCGACCGCGGCGGCCAGCTTGACCGCGGCGGCGATGTCGCCTGTGGCGCCCGCGGCGCGCGCGGCGGCCAGGGTCAGCAGCGGACGCAGACGCTTGCCGCCGGCGCTGACCAGATGGTCGGCCAGCAGGGGAATCACCGGGACCTGGGACTGCATGCGGGCGATGATCAGGGCGTCGACGGCCGCCATGTCGCCCTTCGCCAGCCGAACCAGCGGCTCGACGTCTCCCTTCGAGCGAGGATCGGCGACGGTGACAACGTCCAAGGAATTACTCGTTCGGCGCGGCGCGGGGGGAGGATCGCACCGGAAAATCCAGCCGCCGCCTTGCCGGGCGGCGATGCGGCGCACAATGGTGATCGGGCCATGAAGGGTCAAGCCGCGTGACCGCCGCACCATCTCAATCCGACGGCGCCGAAATCGTCGAGAACGCCCTGCTGGGCGGCCGCGTCCGGCTGCGCCAGCCGGCGAAGGGTTATCGCGCGGGCATGGACGCGGCGCTGCTGGCCGCCGCGATTGACGCGGCGCCGGGGCAGCGGGTGCTGGAGGCGGGCTGCGGCGCGGGGGCGGTGCTGATGCAAATGGCGGCGCGGCGGCCGGGCCTCGCCCTGACCGGGCTGGAACGCGATCCCGCCATGGCGGCGCTGGCGCGGGAGAACGTGGCGCTGAACGGAGCCCAGGCGACGATCGTGACCGGCGAGGTGGCGGCGGGGTTCCGGGCCCTGGAGGTCGACCCCTTCGACTGGGCGGTGTCGAATCCCCCCTTCTTCGACGACGCGAGCGCGTTGCGGGCCCCCTCTCCCGGCAAGCGCGCGGCCTGGATGGCGGACGACGGGCTGAAGGCGTGGACGGATTTTCTGCTGAAGGGCGTGCGCGAGGGCGGGCGGATCGTGGTCATCCACCGCGCCGACCGGCTGGCGGATCTGCTGGCCCTGCTGGGCGAAAAGGCCGGATCGTTCGCCGTGCGCGGTATTCATCCGTATGCGGACGAACCCGCCAAGCGGGTGCTGGTCGGCGCGGTGAAGACGGGCAAGGCGCCCCTGCGGCTGTTGCCGCCGCTGGTGCTGCATGAGCGCGGCGGGGCGAAGCATACGGCCGGGGCGGAGGCGATCCTGCGGGGCGAGGCCGGGCTGGGGTGGTGAGCGCTTCTCCCTCCCCCGAAGTCGGGAGGCACTGCGAGGCGCAGCCGAGCCCGGGTGGGGAAGGTCGAAGCATCCACCGCTGGCGGTTCGCGGCGACGGTCCCCCACCCGGTCGCTGCGCGACCACCCTCCCCACGAGGGGGAGGGAGAGGTATGGGTGTTCCCATGTCCCTGCGCCCCCTCTTCGTCACCCAGGTCTATGAGGCCTCGCTGGCCGCCGCTCCCGGCTTCGAAACCTTCAACGCCGCACTGGCCGACGCCTGCCGCATCCTGGCCCTCGAGGATCAGGCCGGGCGGGCATGGTGCCGCGAACATGGCTATCGCGGCTACACCTCGTACGGCTCCCTCGCCGACCTGCCGCACCGGATGCCGGAGTTCGCCGAGCTGAAGCGCCTGCTGGACCGCCACGCCCTGGTCTATGCGAAGGCGCTGAACTTCGATCTGGCGCGCAAGCCGCGGCTGGACAACCTGTGGGTCAACATTCTCAAGCCCGGCGGCGGGCACAGCGGCCATATCCATCCCCACGCCTTCCTGAGCGGCACGGTCTATGTCGAGGTCCCCGACGGCGCCTCGGCGCTGAAGCTGGAGGATCCGCGCCTGCCGCTGATGATGGCCCGCCCCGGCGTCCATGCCGACGCGCCCGAGGCCGAAAAGCCGTTCGTCTATCTGGCCCCGCAGGCAGGCACGGTGCTGATATGGGAAAGCTGGCTGCGCCACGAGGTGCCGCCGAACGCCGCCCGGGCCGAACGCATCTCGGTCAGCTTCAACTACGCCTGAGGGGGGGGCAGCCCCCGCGCCGTTAAGCCTGTGGGTTAGGGCGATGACAACCTTGTCGGCTCACTATGGGGGCCCGGGCACCCCGCCCGTTGATTGACCGCTGATGTTCCTGCCCCGCGCCACCGGTGTGATCCTGCTGCTCTACAGCGGCTTCCACATGGTCATCGGCATGTGGGTGCCCCAATTTCCGTGGCTTCTGACGGGCTCCCTGCTGGTGATTGGATCCGTGGCGCTGCTGGCGTGCCGGTCCTGGTCGCGGATTGTCGTGTATGCGACCGCCCTGGCGGCGGCGGCGGTCGGTCTGATCGGCCAGATCGACGCGGCGGGAGACGCCAGCACCGACATCCCCCTGGCGGTGGTGATGTGGGGCTTGTGGACCTCGCTGTGGCTGGCCGTCTCCTATCTCGGCGCGCGCTACCTGCCCGATCCCGAGGTCCCGCCCGGCGTAACCTGGCCGGTCCGGCTCGGTCGGGCCGAGGGGGCGCCCCCGCGGGGATGACGGCCGGCGGTCCCGGCTGAGCGAGTCGCGCGCGCCCCGGGCGCCGCGCGGTCCGCGATCACCCCGGAAGGCTCCTCCTTTTCCGCCTTATTTGCCCTCCTCGCAGAGGGTCGCTACATCCCGCGCCTACTCCCCATTCAGACGAGACCGAAGGGCGCACCGCACCTCATGGCGCAGCAATATATTTTCCAGATGCAGGGTCTGACCAAGACCTTCCCCGGCGGCAAGAAGATCTTCGAGAACATCTGGCTGAGCTTCTACAACGACGCCAAGATCGGCGTCGTCGGGGTCAACGGCTCGGGCAAATCCACCCTGCTGAAAATCATGGCCGGGCTGGACACGGAGTTCACCGGCGAGGCGCGGGCCGCCGACGGCATCAAGCGCGGCTATCTGGAGCAGGAGCCGAAACTCGACGACAGCCTGAACGTCCGCGAGAACGTCGAGGCCTGGTGCGAGGAGAAGCAGTGGGTCAACCGCTTCAACGCCATCGCCATGGAAATGGCCGAGGAATACACCGACGAGCTGATGGCCGAGATGACGGCCCTGCAGGAAAAGATCGACGCCGGCGACGTCTGGGACATCGACAGCCGCATCGAAATGGCCATGGACGCCCTGCGCTGCCCGCCCGACGACTGGGAGACGACCAACCTCTCGGGCGGTGAGAAGCGCCGCGTGGCTCTGGCCCGGCTGCTGCTGTCCAAGCCCGACATGCTGCTGCTCGACGAACCCACCAACCACCTCGACGCCGAGTCGGTGGCCTGGCTGCAGCACCACCTCGAGGCCTTCCCCGGCTGCGTCATCCTGGTGACCCACGACCGTTATTTCCTGGATCTGGTGACCAAGTGGACGCTGGAGCTGGACCGCGGCAAGGGCCACCCGCATGAGGGCAACTACTCCAGCTGGCTGGAGGCCAAGACCAAGCGGGTGGTGCAGGAGCAGTCGGAATCCGAAGCCCGCCAGCGCGCCCTGACCCGCGAACTGGAATGGGTCCGTTCGGGCGCCAAGGCCCGTCAGGCCAAGTCCAAGGCCCGTCTGGCCGCCTATGAGCGGATGGTCGACGAGCAGGAAAGCATGCGCGGGGCCCAGACCCACGCCGTGATCCAGATCCCGCCCGGCCCGCGCCTCGGCAATGTCGTGCTGGAAGCCGACGGCCTGCAGAAATCCTACGGCGACAAACTGCTGTTCAAGGACCTGAGCTTCAAACTGCCGCCCAACGGCATCGTCGGCGTCATCGGTCCGAACGGGGCGGGTAAATCCACGCTGTTCCGCCTGATCACCGGCCAGGAACAGCCCGACGCCGGCACGATCCGGGTCGGGGAGACGGTCAAGCTGGCCTATGTCGACCAGAGTCGCGACGACCTCGAGCCCAACAAGACCATCTGGGAGGTCATCTCGGGCGGCACCGACGTGATGATGGTCGGCAAGCGCGAGATCAACACCCGCGCCTATGTCGGCAGCTTCAACTTCAAGGGCGGCGACCAGCAGAAGAAGGTCGGCCAGCTGTCGGGCGGCGAGCGCAACCGCGTCCACCTGGCCAAGACCCTGGCCACCGGCGGCAATCTGCTACTGCTCGACGAACCGACCAACGACCTGGACATCGAGACGCTGCAGAACCTCGAGGAAGCGCTGGAAGGCTTCGCCGGCTGCGCCGTGGTCATCTCCCACGACCGCTGGTTCCTCGATCGTCTGGCCACCCACATCCTGGCCTTCGAGGGCGACAGCCACGTCGAATGGTTCGAAGGCAACTTCGAGGCCTATGAGGAAGACAAGAAGCGTCGCCTCGGCGTCGACAGCCTGATCCCGCACCGGATCAAGTTCCAGAAGTTCGGGCGCTAGACCCGAAGCCTTTGCGAAACGGCCTTCCGATCCGTCGGGAGGCCGTTTTTCATTGGCCGCGAGTGGACTAGTGTCGGCGCATGACCGACCGTCCCGCCCTCCTCATCATGCAGCGGCATCTGGCGCCGCTGACGGCGTTTCTCGAGAGCCAGTGGACCGTCTACCGGTTCTGGGAGGGGCCGCCGCTGGAGGCGCAGGCGGAGATCCGCGCCCTCGTCGTGGCCGGCGAGTTTCCGCTCGACAAGACGCTGATCGAACAGCTGCCGAAGCTGCAGCTGATCGCCTGTTTCACCTCGGGCTATGACCGTATCGACACCGCCTGGTGCAAGGCCCGCGGCCTGCCGGTCACCCATGCGCCGGGGGTCAACCATGAGGACGTGGCCGACCACGCCATCGGCCTGATCCTGGCCGCGCGCCGCCAGATCGCGGCCGGCGACCGGGCCTTCCGGGCCGGGGAATGGACGGCGGAGTCGAAGATGATCACGCCGTCGCTGCACGGGCAGCGGGTCGGCGTCGTCGGACTGGGCGGCATCGGCGAGGCCGTGGCGCGCCGGGCCGAGGCGCTGCGCATGACGGTCAAATGGTGGGGGCCGCGCGAGAAGGCCGCCGCCTGGCCCCGCGCCGCCTCCCTGCTGGAGCTGGCGCGGGACAGCGACATTCTGGTGGTGGCCTGCAAGGCCGACGACAGCAATATCGGCCTCATCTCGCGGGAGGTCATCGAGGCGCTGGGTCCCCATGGCCTGCTGGTCAATGTCGCGCGCGGCCAGCTGGTCGACGAGGACGCCCTGATCACGGCGCTCAAGGACGGCCGGCTGGGTCAGGCGGCCCTGGACGTGTTCGAGGACGAGCCGACCGATCCAGCGCGCTGGATCGATGTGCCCAACACCGTCCTGACGCCACACACGGCCGGGGCCACGACCGAGGCCGTGCAGGGCATGCTGATGCTGCTGATGCAGAACCTGACGGCGGCCTTCGCCGGCGAACCGCTGAAGACGCCGACGCCCGACTAGCCGCCGGGCGGAACGTCCATGCCGGGCGGCATGCCGGTCTGATCGGCCGGGGCCCTCGAGGGAACCGTCATCCGCGCGGGCGCCGTCGCCGGAGGGGCGGGCATCATGCTGGCGCGCTCGGCCGGGGTGACGAGGCCGTCGTGATCGGCGTCGAGGCTGGCGAACAGGGCGGCGGCGGCGCTGCGCATCTCGTCGCGGGTGATGCGGGCGTTCCGGTCGGCGTCGGCGCGCGTGATCATCGACCGCATCCGCGGCCCGCCGGCCTGGCTCATGGGCGGCTGGGTCAGGACCGCCAGTTCATTGCCGGTGATCATGCCGTCGGCGTTGACGTCCAGACGGTCGAACATCTGGTCCTGACGCGTCTGCATGGCTTCCAGGGTCTGGGGCCCGCCCATGCCCATGCCGCCCATGCCGGGCGGCGGGGTCTGGGCGACAGCCCCCGTTCCAAGTCCGATGACGGCCAGGACGAGGGGGGCGACGGGAATGCGGATCATGGCGTGTCTCCTGCTGGGCTCCGCTTGATCCACGGAGTGTACCCCCCTTTCCGGATCCTTGTCGCGCCTCGCAATTCGCTTGCCAAATCGTATAAGGATATCCTTATATAAACGAATGTCGTTTACGCCTGACCAAACTATCGAAGCCCTGCGCGCCGCGGGCGAGCCCACCCGCCTCAGGGTGCTGTCGTTGCTTGCAGGCGAGGAACTGTCGGTGATGGAGCTGTCGCGGATTCTGGACCAGAGCCAGCCGCGCGTGTCGCGCCACCTGAAGCTCATGGCCGACGCGGGCCTGATCGAGCGGTTTCCGGACGGCGCCCGGGTCTTCTACGGCCTGTCGTCCGACCCGCGGGCCCGTCGCCTGGTCGATACGGTGCTGGACCTTCTGGACGCCGCCGCCCACGAGGCCGACGACCGCCGGCTGGAGGACGTGCGCCTCGACCGGGGCGCCGCCGCCAGCGCCTATTTCGAGCGTGTCGCGCCGCAGTGGGACCGCATCCGGTCGCTGTATGTCTGCGAAACCGCCGTCGAGGCGGCGATCAAGCGCGCCGCCGGCGACGGGCCGTTCGAGCGGGTGGTCGACCTCGGCACCGGATCGGGGCGAATGCTGACGCTCCTGGGCAAGAAGGCGAAGATGTCGCTCGGGCTGGATCTCAGCCACAACATGCTCAACATCGCCCGCGCCAACGTCAGCAAGGCGGGCCTGGAAAAGGTGGAACTGCGCCACGGCGACATCTTCGCCACCCGCCTGCCCGAGGCCAGCGCCGATCTGGTGCTGGTCCATCAGGTGCTGCACTACCTCGTGGACCCCCAGGCGGCCATCGCCGAGGCGGCCCGACTGGTCATGCCCGGCGGGCGGCTGTTGATCGTGGACTTCGCCCCCCACGCGCTTGAGCATCTGCGCGCGGAACACCAGCACCGCCGTCTGGGTTTCGCCGACGACGAGATGCGCCGGTGGCTGGGTGAAGCCGGTCTGGTCGCCAGCGAACCGGTCGCCCTGCCCCCGGATACGGATGGCCTGACCGTGTGCATCTGGACCGCCGAAAAGCCCGCCGTGGCGGATGCGAAGGTCGCATGACCGTCGCTCCTCGCAGTCTGGCCGAGGCGCGGGCGCTGCTCCTGTCGCCCCTCGGCCCCGTAGCGCGCGCCGGGCAAAATTCGTCACGGCCCCGGGTGTCCTTCGAATTCTTCCCGCCCAGGTCCGATGAGGCCGAAGCCGGCCTGTGGACGGCCGTCACGCGCCTGGCTCCGCTGGCCCCCGAGTTTGTCTCGGTCACCTATGGCGCGGGCGGCTCGACGCGTGAGCGGACGCACAGGACGGTCCACCGCATCCTGACCGAAACAGCCCTGACTCCGGCCGCGCACCTGACCTGCGTCGACGCCACCCGGGGCGAGGCGGACGCCGTCATCGAGAGTTACCGGGCCGCCGGCGTGCGCCATATCGTGGCTCTGCGCGGTGATCCGCCCGGTGGGGCAGGGATCGGCGGCGCCTATGTTCCGCATACGGACGGCTACGCCAATGCGACCGAGCTGACGGCGGCGATCTCCGCGAAGGGCGGGTTCGACATCAGCGTCGGCTGTTATCCCGAGGGCCATCCCGAAAGCCCCTCGATCAGCCACGACATCGAGGTCCTGAAGGCCAAGGTCGACGCGGGGGCCACGCGCGCGATCAGCCAGTTCTTCTTCGACATCGACGCCTTCCTGCGCTTCCGCGATCGGGTGCGGGAGGCGGGGGTGACCATTCCGATCATCCCCGGCGTGATGCCGGTGACGAACTTCACAGGCCTGAAGCGGATGTCGGCCGGCTGCGGCGCGGCCGTGCCGGATTGGCTGGCGGCGCATTTCGAGGGTCTGGACGGCGACCCCGAGACCCGCAAGCTGATCGCCGCCTCGGTCGCGGCGGAGACCTGCGCCCGGCTGCAGGAGGAAGGCTTCGCCGACTTCCACTTCTACACCCTGAACCGCGCCGACCTGGTCTATGCGATCTGCCGGGTGCTGGGCGTGCGTGAGCAAAAGACGGTGTCTGCGTGACCTGCCCCTCCACTACCCGCAGCGAGCGCATCGCCGCCCTGCACCGGGCCGCGAAGGCGCGCATCCTCGTCCTCGACGGCGCCTGGGGCGTGATGATCCAGCGCCGCGATCTGTCGGAAGAGGATTTCCGCGGCGACCGCTTCGCCGCGCATGAGGTCCAGCTGAAGGGCGACAACGACATCCTGTGCCTGACCCGGCCCGACCTCATCGCCGATCTGCACGACCAGTATTTCGCCGCCGGGGCCGATATCTCCGAGACGAACACCTTCTCGGCCACGACGATCGCCCAGGACGACTACAAACTCGACGAACAGTCGGTGTGGGACATCAATCTGGAAGGCGCGAAACTGGCCCGCGCCGCCGCCGACCGCTGGACCGCGAAGGAGCCGCACAAGCCGCGCTTCGCCGCCGGCTCGATCGGGCCGCTGAACAAGATGCTGTCGATGTCGTCCGACGTGAACGACCCCGGCGCCCGTCTGGTGACCTTCGACCAGGTCTATGACGCCTATCGCCATCAGGTGAGGGCGCTGAACGAGGGCGGCGTCGACCTGTATCTGATCGAAACCATCACCGACACGCTGAACTGCAAGGCCGCGATCAAGGCGATCAAGGACCTCGAGGACGAGGGCATGGAGGCCCTGCCGATCTGGATTTCGGGCACCATCACCGACCGCTCGGGCCGGACCCTGTCGGGCCAGACGGCCGAGGCCTTCTGGAACAGCGTGCGCCACGCCAAGCCCTTCGCCGTCGGCTTCAACTGCGCCCTCGGCGCCGAGTTGATGCGGCCCTTCATCGCCGAGCTGAGCCGGGTCGCCGACACCCTGGTCGCCGCCTATCCCAACGCCGGCCTGCCCAACGCCATGGGCCAGTATGACGAACAGCCGCACGAGACGGCCCATTTCCTCGAGGAATGGGCGGCCTCGGGCCTGGTCAACATCGTCGGCGGCTGCTGCGGCACCACGCCCGAGCATATCCGGCACACGGCGGAGGCGGTGTCGAAACTGCCGACGCGTGAGATTCCCGAGCGGCCGGTGGCGATGCGGCTGGCGGGGCTGGAACCGTTCGAGCTGGTGGCGTGATGACCGAAGACGAGTTCGATACGTGGATGGATGACGCCTATGCGTCTTTCCAAGGCACCTGGCGTTCGACTGACGAAATCTGCGCCCCGTACAAAGACAGACAATGCGATCTGCTCAATGGTGAGCTGACCTTCTATGATGACCGGATTGCGCGTCTGAAGGCCGATGTACAGGTGATCGGAACGACAGGCGGAGACGGCGACTGGCTTTGGGCATGGGCCAATGAATCCATACCAACGGAGGTCACGCGGGACGCGGAAGGCATCCATCAGTTCGGAATCCAGCGCGGCGTAGAGTTGTTGATCAAGCCTCGGTGGACGTCTGATCGCGTCGTTGATCTCGGCTGGGAAATGACGGTCGCAGCGGCCCACCTCGCCAAGGCCCAAGGCGCCCTCACAGTGCCTTACGGGCACGATGACAGACAGATGTTCGTGACTCTCCGCAACCTTCACCCGCTGAATCCGAGCTGATGCGTCCCACCTTCATCAACGTCGGCGAGCGGACCAACGTCACCGGCTCGGCCAAGTTCAAGAAGCTGATCATCGACGGCGACTATTCCGCCGCCCTGTCGGTGGCGCGTCAGCAGGTCGAGGCCGGGGCCTCGGTCATCGACATCAACATGGACGAGGGCCTGCTGGATTCGAAGCAGGCCATGGTCACCTTCCTCAACCTGATCGCGGCCGAGCCCGACATCGCCCGGGTACCGGTGATGATCGACAGCTCGAAATGGGAGGTGATCGAGGCCGGGCTGAAATGCGTTCAGGGCAAGCCGATCGTCAATTCGATCTCGATGAAGGCGGGCGAGACCGAGTTCCGCGAACAGGCGGTCAAATGCCTGCGCTACGGCGCCGCCGTGGTGGTCATGGCCTTCGACGAGGTCGGCCAGGCCGACACCGCCGCGCGCAAGATCGAGATCTGCACCCGCGCCTACCGGATTCTCGTGGACGAGGTCGGCTTCCCGCCCGAGGACATCATCTTCGACCCCAACATCTTCGCCGTGGCGACGGGGATCGAGGAGCACGACAACTACGCCGTCGACTTCATCGAGGCGACGAAGGTCATCAAGGCCACCCTGCCCTGGGCCCGGGTGTCGGGCGGCGTGTCGAACGTCTCGTTCAGCTTCCGCGGCAACGAACCGGTGCGGCGGGCGATCCACAGCGTCTTCCTGTACCACGCCATCCAGGCGGGCATGGACATGGGCATCGTCAACGCCGGCGACCTGCCGGTCTATGACACGCTCGACCCGGTCCTGCGCGAGGCGGTCGAGGACGTGATCCTGAACCGCCGCCAGCGCACGAACGTCTCCAACACCGAACGCCTCGTCGACCTCGCCCCCAACTACAAGGGCGACAAGGGCGTGGCCCGCGTCGTCGACCTGAAATGGCGCGACCAGCCGGTCGGCAAGCGGATCGAACACGCCCTGGTCAACGGCATCACGGAGTTCATCGACGCCGACACCGAGGAGGCGCGGCTGTCCTTCGACCGCCCGCTGCACGTCATCGAAGGCCCGCTGATGGACGGGATGAACGTGGTCGGCGACCTGTTCGGCTCGGGCAAGATGTTCCTGCCGCAGGTGGTGAAGTCCGCCCGGGTGATGAAACAGGCCGTGGCCTGGCTGGAGCCCTTCATGGAGGCCGAAAAGGCCGGCAAGCCGCGCGAGCAGGCGGGCCGCATCCTGATGGCCACGGTCAAGGGCGACGTCCACGACATCGGCAAGAACATCGTCGGCGTCGTCCTGCAGTGCAACAACTACGAGGTCATCGACCTGGGCGTCATGGTTCCGGCCGACCGCATCCTGGACGCCGCCGTCGAGCACAAGGTCGACATCGTCGGCCTGTCGGGCCTGATCACCCCCTCGCTGGACGAAATGGTGTTCGTGGCCCGCGAGATGGAACGGCGCGGCTTCGACATTCCCCTGCTGATCGGCGGGGCGACCACCAGCCGGACCCATACGGCGGTCAAGATCGAGCCCGGCTATCGCAGCGGCTCGACCACCTATGTCATCGACGCCAGCCGCGCCGTGGGCGTCGTCTCCGGCCTCCTGTCGAAGACCGAGCGGGCGAAGAACGAGGCCGCCACGCGCGACGAATACGTCCGCATCCGCGAACAGTATGCGCGCGGTCAGGAGGTCAAGGCGCGCGCCGCCCTGCCCGCCGCGCGTGAGAACCGGTTCAAACCCGACCCGGCGACGCCCCTGCCCCCGGCCCCGTCCTTCCTGGGCGTGCGCGCCTTCGACAGCTGGGATCTGGGCGATCTGGCCGACCACATCGACTGGACGCCCTTCTTCGCCAGCTGGGAGCTGATTGGCCGCTATCCGCTGATCCTCGAGGACGAGATCGTCGGCTCGGCCGCGCGCGATCTGTTCAAGGACGCGCAGGCGATGCTGAAGCGGATCGTCGACGAGAAATGGTTCACCGCCCGCGGCGTGGTCGGCTTCTGGCCCGCCAACGCCGTCGGCGACGACATCGTGGTCTGGGCCGACGAGAGCCGCAGCGAGGAGATCGCCCGCTTCCACACCCTGCGCCAGCAGATCCGGAAGGCGAACGGCAAGCCCAACCTCGCCCTGTCGGACTTCGTCGCCGGGACGGGCCGGGACTATATCGGCGCCTTCGCCGTCACTGCGGGCCATGGCGAGCTGGAGATCGCCAGACGGTTCAAGGCGGCCGGCGACGACTATTCCGCCATCATGGCGACGACCTTGGCCGACCGTCTGGCCGAGGCCTTCGCCGAGGCGCTGCACAAGAAGGTGCGCACCGAGCTGTGGGGTCACGCGCCGGACGAGGAAACCACGGTCGAGGACCTGATCGCCGAGCGATATCAGGGCATTCGCCCCGCCCCCGGTTACCCGGCCCAGCCCGACCATACCGAGAAGGCGACCCTGTTCCGCCTGCTGCGGGCGGAGGAAAACGCCGGCATGGCCCTGACGGAAAGCTTCGCCATGACGCCGCCGGCGTCCGTGTCAGGCCTCTATTTCGGCCATGCCGAGAGCCACTATTTCGGCGTCGGCAAGATCGACCCCGACCAGGTCGCGGACTATGCGCGGCGCAAGGGCTGGGATGTGGGGACGGCCGAGCGGTGGCTGTCGCCGATCCTCAACTACGATCCCGGCGCCCCCGCCCGCAGCGACGCGGCCTGACCGTCCACCCGGCCGTCATCCTCGGGCTTGACCCGAGGATCAGACCGTCCGGTGCGGGGTGGTCGCGGGTGCGGTCGCGATCGTCGGGCCGGCCCCGCGACCCAGCACGGCCCGACGTCTGATCCTCGGGTCAAGCCCGAGGATGACGGTGCTGAATACCGACGACTTGAGCGACCGGTTCGCTCAAGTCGTCGAAGTCTCAGCGAAGAGTCTTCGAATTCCCCGCGAATCCGTCGTCGAATTCCCTGTCTATTCCAGACCGACGTCCGCAGGGGTCGCCGGGGCGGTCGTGATGTTGCCGCGGATGCGGCGCGCGGCGTGCTCGCACCGGCCCGGAAGGCCGAAGAACAGGCCGAAGGCCTGGCTGCGCACGACCTCGTCCTGCCCGATCAGGGGCGTCCATTTGGCCGTGGCCTCGGCGGCGGCGGCGCGGGCGGCGGCGCGGCTGGACGCGGTCTGGCGCGGCTCGGCGGCGTCCAGGGCCGCGCGGAAGTCGGCGGCCTCCAGCTTGCCCAGCCGGATGATGTCCAGATCCAGCGGATCGCGATTGGTCAGGGTCTCGCCCAGGGCGACGTGGCCGTTCACCAGCGCCTCGCACCAGGCCACCAGCGGATAGTCGCTCTCGGGCGCGCCGCGCGGCATCGGATTGGCGTAGGCGACCGCTTCGCGGAAGCGCTCGGTTTCCACCGCTTCCACGCCGGGGGCGGTGGAGACCACGCCGCCGTCCTGCGCGGGGGCGGGCGTCTGGGTGGACAGCATCAGGGCGGAGACGAGGGTGATCAGCATGGGAATCCGATTTCGAGGAACGGTCAGACAGCAACGTCTGAACAGGCCGGATGGTTTTTGTACGGCGGCGAAATACCCGCCAGCGGACGACCTTGACGGGTATACACGCGACGGCGCACTCTATGGTTAGGCGGCGTTCGGTCGCCCGGAGGACTATCTGATGTTTGCCAGACTGATGAAACTCACCGTCATCGGCGCCACGGCGCTGTCAGCGGCCTATGCCGCCCCCGCGAGCGCGACAGACTATATCCGCGAGCGGGAGTACTATTCAGACGCCACCTACACAGTCCAGGTCGGCTACTGGATGAACAACTGCCAGCGGCAGTTCCGCGGCTGGGGCGAGGTCACTCCCTACTACATCGAACTGTCGGCCGAACCCTGCACGCAATGGAACAAGAACCCGCCCGGCATGAACGGCTGAGCCGGTCGCAGACATCCGGACAGCAAAAAGGGCGGCGGACCATGGTCCGCCGCCCCGATTGTTTCTTCCCGACGTGGCCTAGAAGTTGGCCGTGATGCCGAAGAAGACGTAACGACCCAGCGCATCATAGAGCTGCGGATAGGTGTTGTTGTTGCCGGTCGTACCGACGCTGGGCGACAGCGGCGGATCGCTGTCCAGGACGTTGTTGACGCCGGCCCGGAGGCTGACGGTTTCCATCACCTGCCAGGTCGCCGCCAGGTCGAGGTAGTTCTGGGAGTCCAGAACCTTGTCGATCCGCGGGGCGCTGTTGTTCAGGCTGCCGTCAGCGCCGAGGACGCCGATTTCAGCCTCGCCATAGTGACGCCAGGTGGCCGAGAGGTTCATGTCCCACGGCGAGACCCAGGTCACCCGGGCGCGGTGACGCCATTCGGGGTTCGGCACGCCGCACTGGTTCGCATAGAAGCCCTTGCAGTCATACACGCTGTTGGCGAAGCCGAGGCCGGTGTCGGTCTCCAGCGATTCCAGCCAGGTGCCGACGAACGAGAACTGCAGCGAGCCGTAGGCGGGCATGGCCCAGTCTTCCAGATCGACCGCATAGTTCGCGTTGACGTCGACGCCGGAGGTGGAAACGCCACCGATGTTGACGTTGGTGTCGATGACATTGCCGGTGTTGAGCCACAGGGCCCCCGTCGGACCGTCACGCACGATCAGCGAACAGGCGAGCGCGTTGCCGGCCGTGTAGCAGGCGTCGAGCGTGTTCTGCGCGCCGATCGAACCGATCAGGTTGTCGACCTTGATCTTGTAGTAGTCGATCGACAGGTTGAAGCGGGGCAGGAACGAAGGCGTCAGGACCACGCCGACCGTGTAGGTGTCAGCCGACTCCGGCTCCAGGTTGGGGTTGCCGCCCTGGAGGAAGTTGTACTGGCCGGCCGGGCTGTCGAGCAGTCCGCCGTCGCGTTCGCCAGTCGTGACCTGCCACGGGTTGGCGCCGACGCAGCTGGCGGGGACGGGGCCCGCGCCGGCCGCCGCACGGCCCGGAGCCGAGCAGGGATCGAAGTCCAGGTCGAACAGGTTGAAGCCCTGCGCGGTGAACAGTTCGATCACGTTCGGCGCCCGCACGGCGCGCGAGTAGCTGGCGCGGAGGCGGATGTCCTCGATCGGCGCGTAGTCCACGCCGACCTTGTAGGTGTCGGCGCCGAAGGTCTCGTACTCGGACCGACGGTAGGCGGCGTCGATGGAGGCCGAATAGGCCCACGGCTGATCGTCGGCCAGCGGGATCTGGATTTCACCGAACACTTCGGCGACGTCCGTATCACCGGTGAAGCCGATCGTCGGGCCGCCCTGACCGGCGCCGTCGCCGGTGGCGAAGGAGGTGTCGGTCACCGAGCCCAGGGAGTCGCGACGATACTCGGCGCCGAAGGCGACCTGAACGTTGCGCGATGCGGTGGGCATGGACCAGCCCGTGTCGCCCGTGACCGCGGCGGTGATCACCTGCTGGGTGGTCTCGCCGGTCTGGATCAGCGGGATCTGCAGGTAGTCGAGAGCCGCCTGGGTTACGCCGCCCGGCGAGAAGATGTTGTAGGGCACGCAGCTGGGGTCGGTCCCGTCGACGACCGACCGGCAGGTCGGGGTGCCGCCGACGCTGACGACGTCGAGCGCGCGACCGATGCGGGTGCTCGAGAAGTCGTTCAGATAGGTGCGGGCGAGGCGAACGCGCGAGAACTGCGCGGCCACGTCGTAGTTCCAGCCTTCCGCGATCTCGCCGCGGATGCCTGCGACGCCGCGGTAGGAGGTGTAGTTGAGCGAGTCCTGACGACCGCCGCCTTCAACGTTCCGGCGACCGATCAGCATGTTGACCGAAGTCACCGGACCCACGCAGCCGACCGCCGTGCGCTGTTGCGCCGAAAGCAGGGGGTTGGAGCACTGGAGGGGGATGATCGGACCCAGGAAGGCGCCCGACGGAGCGATCTGCGCCACGGACTCGTAGTCCGAGAACATCAGCTGGGCGAAGGCCTCGACCTTGTCGTTGACTTCGTAGTGGCCGAAGGCGCCGAGGGTGTAACGCTCATCCGGACGCTGATAGTAGTTCAGCGGGCCGAAGTTGTACTGGCCGGTCGCGGCGCTGAAGGGCGTGAAGGTGCCGTTGCCGGCCCCTGCTGCGCCGCCGACCGTCAGGTTGGCGCCGTTCGTCAGGGAGATGAAGCGGCCCGGGAAGGCGGTGCTGGAGCCGCCGCAGGTGAATTCGGTGCCGGCGGCGTTCTGTCCGCCGAGCGAGCAGGACGAGTAGTCGCGGTCGCCACCGAGGACGGGGTTGTTGTTGCGATAGCCGGCGTAGGCCGTGATGTTGCCTTTGCCGTCCGGCGAGGACACGCCCATCATGACGTTGATCGAGCGGCTCTCGCCGTCGGCGACGTCATCGTCGGGCAGGCGGAACTGCGACGGGTTGCTGGCCGCGCGGCCGGCGATGACGCTCCGCAGATTGCCCGGACCGTCATAGTCGTTGTGGTGCTGATAGAAGCCGTACTGGGCGTCGATCTGAAGGCCTTCGAAGTCCTTCTTCATGATGAAGTTGACGACGCCGGCGACGGCGTCCGAACCGTAGACGGCCGAGGCGCCGCCGGTCAGGACTTCAACGCGCTCGACCAGCTGTTCCGGGATCTGGTTCAGGTCGGCCGCGTCGTCGTTGGGCGAGCCGTAGCCCATGCGGCGGCCGTCGATCAGCACCAGGGTGCGCGACGAGCCGAGGTTGCGCAGCGACACGGTGGCCGTGCCGGAAGCGCCGTTGGAGACGGTCGAGTTCTGCGCGGCGAAAGCCTGCGGCAGTTGCGAAACCAGGTCCTCGACCCGGGTCACGCCCGCGATGTCGATGTCCTCGCCGGTCACCTGGGTGACGGGGCTGGTGGTGACCAGGTTGGTCTGCGGAATGCGCGAGCCGGTGACGACGACTTCGTCAAGCTGCGCCTCGTCCTGCGGCGCCGGCGCGGTCTGCGCCATGGCGGGTGCGGCGAAAGCGAGGGCGGCGAAGCCGCCGATCATCGTCGTCGACAGCAGCCGAATACGGGTTTTCTGGGTTCTCAAAGGTCGTCTCCTGATGTTCGACATCGCCCGTTTCCGGGGCGTCGAGGCCTTAGAATGGAATATTCCCTTCTCCCACGGACAGATTCCCCCGCCGCAGTTGCCAGACGTTATGCTCTGCGCCGTACCGTTCGCCACCATAATTACACGGCTGTAACCCTGTCGAAGCGCGACTGTCGTATTTAGGCCACGATACGGTCACCGCCGCGGTTGCAGCCAATCCGGTTGACGCTGGGAACGACTTGTCCGACTTAGATCAGGGCGAGCCGACAGCTCGGACGAGGACCAACCATGTCATTCATATCCGGTCTTGCGGCCGCAGTGGCCGTCGCATCCCTGTCCGGTCAGGCCGCGCCGCCGCAGGAGCGGGCCGAAACCCTGTCCCGCCTGACCGCCTGCCGGGCCATCGCCGACAGCGCCGCGCGCCTGAGCTGCTACGACACCGCCGTCAGCGCGCTCGACTCCGCCGAGCGGCAGGGCGAGGTCGTCGTCATGGACCGCGCCCAGCTCGGCGAGGCCCGGCGCCAGCTCTTCGGTTTCGAGATGCCGACCCTGCCTCGCCTGTTCGGGGCCGACGGCGCGGCCCAGATCGACTCGATCGAGACCACGCTTCAAAGCGCCACCCAGAACGCCGACAACCGCTGGGTCTTCCGCCTGGCGGACGGCGGAGTGTGGCGCCAGATCGATTCAGATCCCTTGCGGATCCGGCCCCGCCAGGGCGACGCCGTGCGCGTGCGCAAGGCCAGCCTGGGCAGCTTCCTGATGACCGTCGGCGGCAGCCGCGCCGTGCGGGTGCGGCGGCAATAGCCATGGCGCCCCGCCCGCTTTCCCCGACCGTCTGGACCTCGCCCCAGCTGGCGCCGGAGACCCTGGCGGCCCTGGCCGCGGCGGGCGTTCAACAGGTTATCAGCAACCGGCCGGACGGCGAGGACCCCGGACAACCGACGGCCGCCGAGATGGAAGACGCGGCCCGGGACGCCGGCATGGACTTCGCCTGGGTTCCCGTATCGGGGATGCCGGGACCGGCGCAGGCCGCCGCCGTGGCCGAGCTGCTGGCCGACGGTCGACCGACGGTGATGTTCTGCCGTTCGGGCACGCGCTCCGCCGCGGCCTGGGCGATGTCGGAACGACTCCGCGGCGTCGATGCGGATGAGCTGCGCGCGGCGGCGGCGGGCGCCGGCTACGACCTCAGCCGTTTGCCGCTCTGAGGATCAGCGAAGGATCGCGGCGCGGGCGGCGTAGGGGGCGGGTTCCGGCGTGCAGGAGGCCACGGCCAGGTGCATCGCCATGAGACACAGGAAGGCCGCAGCCACGGGCTGGAGCCGATTTGAGACAGCCAGGGCGATGGAAACGGCCACGATGCGCACTCCGCAGAAGGTTTACGAAGTCCTAACGCAAGGCCCGGGCCGCCGCGGATGATCCCCTTTGTTCCCATGCCCCCGTTCGAATACGGCCGCGCCGACGCGGTCTCGCCGCTGATCCAGCGCGTGATCGCCAACAATCCGGGGCCGTTCACCTTCACCGGGACGGGGACCTATATCGTCGGCCGTTCCGAGGCCGGGGCGGGCGTGGCGGTGATCGATCCCGGGCCGCTGGACGACGCCCATCTGGCGGCGTTGCGCGCGGCCGTGGCGGACCGGCGCGTCACCCATGTGCTGGTGACGCACACCCACCGCGACCACGCGCCCCTCGCCCGGCCGTTCGCAGAGGTGGTCGGGGCGCCGATCCTGGCCGCGCGGCCGCCGGGCCGAACGGTCCACGCCTCGGCGATGCTGGACGAGGACGACGACGAGGCGTTCGCGCCGGACGTCCTGCTGGCCGGCGGAGAGGTCATCGCGGGCGACGGATGGACCCTGGAGGCGATGGCCACGCCCGGCCACGCCTCGAACCACATGGCCTTCGTGCTGCGCGAGGAGAACGCCCTGTTCAGCGGCGACCATGTGATGGGCTGGTCGACCAGCGTGGTGGCTCCGCCTGACGGCGACATGGCCGCCTATATGGACAGCCTCGACCGGGTCATCGCCCGCGGCTTCGACACCCTGTGGCCGACCCACGGCGCGCCGGTGACAGAGCCCGAACCCCTCCTGGCCGCCTGCAGGGCGCACCGCCTGGCGCGGGAAGCCCAGATCGTCGAACGGCTGACGGCCGGAAACCGGCGCATATCGGACATCGTGCCGGACCTGTACGCGGCCGTGGACGCGCGCCTGTGGCCGGCGGCCAGCCTGTCGGTCTGGGCGCATCTGATCGCCCTGGAAGCCGCCGGACGCGTGCGGGCCCGGCCCGGTCCGGCGATCGACGCCGACTGGACCCTGACCTGAGACTCAGCGGCTGGTCCGCAGCGCCTCGCTGATGCGCGACGCCATGCGGCAGGCGTCGCCGCCATGGGGCCGGTCGTCGCGCGCGGCGACGCGGATGTCGGTGCGCCCGGGACGGATGCGGATCACGGCGTCATGGTCGAAGCCGAACCAGAAGCTCTCCCGGCTTCCGTCCGCGCGCGCCACCCCGGCCCCGCGGATCGTGAAGCCCGCCTGCTGCAGCGCCCATACGGCGGAACCGGGCGCGATCTGCCGCATCACCGGCAGGGCGCCCGGACAGGCCTCGACCCCCGCCCTGGCGCGGGGCCCCTGCCCGCGGCGTTCGTCGGCCAGATCGCCGAAGCCGGGGATATCGACCAGATCGGTGCTGATATCCTCGGACGGGGCGGCGGCCATGCGGCCGTTGTGCCAGACGTAGCCGGCCAGCGTTCCTCCACCCGCCAGAACCGCCGCCAGGGCCAGCAGGCCCAGCCGGCTGACATCCCGCAGGGCGAGGACGACGGCCGCGAGCGCGGCCAGCGCGCCGACGATGGCCAGTCCCCAGCCGACGCGCATCGTCAGCAGGTCATAACCCGTCTCCGGGGACAGGCCACCCGCGCGGGTCCCCAGCGCGGCGCCCAGCACCAGCAGGGGCGCGGCCAGGCTGAGGGCCAGCAAGGCCCCGACCGCGCCCTGACCCCTGGCCTGCCCCCGGGCCACGGCGTCAGGCCCCCGCCGTCGGCAGGCGATAGTCCTTCATCCGGTCGCGGATCAGCTTCTTGTCGACCTTGCCCGTGGCCCCCAGCGGGATGTCGTCCACGAAGACGACGTCGTCGGGCATCCACCATTTGGCGATCTTGCCCTGCAGGAAATCGAGGTGCTCCTGCCTGTCCGGGGTCTCGCCCGGCCTGAGCTTGATGACCAGCACCGGGCGTTCGTCCCATTTGGGGTGAGCGGCGCCGATGACGGCGGCCAGTTCGACCTTCGGATGGCCCACGGCGATGTTCTCGATCTCGATCGAGCTGATCCACTCGCCGCCGGACTTGATCACGTCCTTGGCGCGGTCGGTGATCTGCATGAAGCCCTGCTCGTCGATGGTCGAGACGTCGCCCGTGTCGAAGAAGCCCTCGTGGTCGAGGATGTCGCCGCCCTCGCCCCTGAAATAGGCGCCGGCGATGGTCGGGCCCTTGATCATGAGCCGGCCGTAGGTGACCCCGTCGTGGGGCATTTCCTGGCCGGCGTAGTTCTTGAGCTTGAGCTCGACGCCCAGCGGCGGCGTGCCCTGTTTGACCCGCCACTTCATCTGCTCGTCGTACGGCAGGGCCAGGAGTTCGGGCGGCAGGTTGGACAGGGTGCCGATCGGCGAGGTCTCGGTCATGCCCCAGCCCTGCAGCACCTCGATGCCGAACTCCTCCTGGAAGGCGCGGATCAGGCTTTCGGGCACGGCCGAGCCGCCGATCAGAACCTTCTTCACCGTGGGGATGCGCAGATTGTTCTCGCGCAGATGGGTCAGCAGGCCCTGCCAGACGGTCGGCACGGCGGCCGAGAAGGTCACGCCCTCGCTCTCGATCAGCTCATAGATGGCCGCGCCGTCCATCCGCGCGCCGGGCATGACCAGCTTGGCCCCCGAGGCGGGTCCGGCGAAGGCGATGCCCCAGGCGTTGGCGTGGAACATCGGCACCACCGGCAGGATCACCTCCTTCGGCGACGGCCCCAGCACGGTCGACTGCATGCCCAGCAGGGTATGGATGAAGTTGGACCGGTGCGAATACAGCACCCCCTTGGGATTGCCGGTCGTCCCCGAGGTGTAGCAGAGGCCGCAGGCCGTCTGCTCGTCGAACCCGCCCCAGGCCACGTCTTCCGAGGCCGTGGCCAGCAGGGCCTCATAGCATTCGGCGCCCGGCAGTTTCGTCGCCGGCATGGTCAGTTCGTCGGTCAGGACCACGACCCGCTCGACGGAGGGGCAATGGGGCAGAACCGCTTCCAGAAGGGGGATGAAGGTCAGGTCGACGAAGATGATCTTATCTTCGGCGTGGTTGATGATGTAGGCCAGCTGCTCGGGGAACAGGCGCGGATTCAGGGTGTGGCAGACGGCGCCCATGCCCATGATGCCGTACCAGACTTCCATGTGACGGCCGGAGTTCCACGCCAGGGTGGCGATGCGGTCGCCGACCTTGACGTCCCAGTCCTTCAGCACGCTGGAGACGCGCTTGGCGCGGGCGTGAATCTCGGCGTAGGTGGCGCGGACAATCGGGCCCTCGACCGAACGGGTGACCACCTCGCGGTGGCCATGCCAGTTCTTCGCATGGTCCAGGATCTTGTCGACCGTCAACGGCCAGTCCTGCATCAATCCGAGCATCACGATCCCTCAAGCCCGCGCCTGCTTTCGAGACGCTTTGAAAGTCACGCTATCGGCGTGATCACCGATAAGCAACGTGACGCAAGGTCAGCCGGAGGCCCGCCCGGCTTGGCGAAACCGGCCGCGGGGTCCTAGAAGCACATCATGTCCATCCTGATCGCCATCACCGGGGGCTCCGGCTCCGGCAAGAGCACCCTGGCCGAAGCCCTGGTCTCGGCCCTGCCGGACGGCAGCGCGGTCCTGCTGCGCGAGGACTCCTATTACCGCGACGCGGCGGACCTGCCGGACTTCGACCCGCGGACCTTCGACTTCGACGACGTGGCCGCGCGCGACCACGACCTGATGATCCGCGACCTGACCGCCTTGAAGGCGGGCGAGGGCGTCACGGCCCCGGTCTATTCCTTCATCCGGCACGGGCGCGAACCGGGCGGAGAAGCCGTCGCGGCGGCCGAGGTGGTGATCGTCGAGGGCACCCATGTGCTGTGCACGCCCGGCCTGGTCAGCCTGTTCGACATCCGGGTGTTCGTCGACACCCCCGCCGACATCCGCTTCATTCGCCGCCTGCTGCGCGACCAGGCCGAGCGCGGACGCACGGCGGACTCCGTCATCGACCAGTATCTGGCCACGGTCCGGCCCGGACATGAGCGCCTGACCGAACCGTCGCGCCTGAACGCCGACTTCGTGGTCGCCGACGCCACGGCCGCGGTGCGGCTGGAGGATCCCCAGGCCGTGGTGCGGCTGGTCGCCCCGGTGCTGGCCCATCCGCTGCTGGCGGCCCTGCTCGACCGCTGATTGTCCAGAGCGGACCGCTCCCTCTTGCTCCCCGCTCGATGACCGGCCACCTTGGCGGTCTCAACGAGCAGCGAATTCATGCAGGCCACGGCGGCGCGACACCCCTCCCCCACGGATCCGAAGCGCGAGGCGATCCTGCGGCACGCACGGCGGGCGTTCGTCACGGACGGCTATGCCGGAGCCCGGATCGAACCCATCGCGCGCGACGCCGGAGTCTCCACGGCGACCCTCTATGCCCTGTTCGACGGCAAGGCCGAGCTGTTCACAGCGGTGATCGAGGACGCGGCCGTGGATTTCGACCGCCTGATGCGCCACGTCCGCACGGTCGGCGGTCCCGCGCGCCAGCGGCTCACCTATTTCGCCACCGCCTATGCCGGCTTCATGGCCGACCCCTTCATCCGCTCGGTGTTCCGTCTGGTCGTGGCCGAGCGGCCCCGGTTTCGGGACGTCGCCATGCAGTTTTTCGACCGTGGCAAGGCGGACTTCGGCAAGGTGCTGATCGACGCCCTGCGCGAACTGGTCGAGCGGGGCGAGCTCCGGATCGAGCGTCCGTCCTGGGCGGCGGGCCAGTTGATGGGGATGATCGAGCATCCCGTCTTCTTCATGCCCCTGGTCACCGGGGACGAGGTCATGCCCGCGCGCGGTCTGGACCAGATCGCCGCCGACGCTGTCGAGACCTTCCTCGCCCGCTACGGCGTCTGATGCGTCAGGGCTGAAGCCGGGTCCGGGTCCAGCCCGCGCCGTCCCGGTCGAACCGCAGCCGGTCGTGCAGGCGGAACGGCCGGTCCCGCCAGAATTCGACCTGGTCCGGGCGGATGCGCCAGCCGCTCCAGCGTTCGGGCCGCGGCACGTCCTGGCCTTCGAACCTGGCCGTTTCGCGCGCCACGGCCAGTTCCAGCGCCTCGCGGCTCTCCAGGGGCCGCGACTGCTCCGACGCCCAGGCGCCGATGCGGCTCTCGCGCGCCCGGCTGGCGAAATAGGCGTCGGCCTCGGCCGGGGTCACCGGCTCGACCCGTCCGCGCACCCGCACCTGACGCCGCAACGATTTCCAGTGGAACAGCAGGGCCGCCCGCGGTTGCGCCGCCAGTTGCTCGCCCTTGGCGCTCTCGGCATTGGAATAGAAGGTGAAGCCGCCGGCATCGACATCCTTCAGCAGCACCACCCGGCTGTCCGGCGTTCCGTTCGCATCGACCGTGGACAGGGTCATGGCGTTGGCGTCGTTCGGCTCTGTCGCCCTGGCGTCGTTCAGCCAGTCGATGAACAGCGCAACAGGCTCTGGCCGCTCGAAGATCGTCTCATCGCCGTTCGCCGCCAGGGCGGCGGCGTAGTCGCGGGCATACTCTTCACGGGTCGGGCTGGACGGGATCACGGGTGCGGTCATGAGCCTCAGATAGTGCATCCCGCGCGGGCGGGCGAGAGCGTCACGGTTAACCGGGCATTGACTCTATGTCGCGCCTTAGTGGCGGCATGCGCGCCCGGTCCGTTCCTGAGGTCGCCTCGACCCGCGAGGCTTACGCCGTGCTCGGCCTGACGGGCCCCGCCGAGGGCGAGGTGCTGACGGCCGCCTTCCGCACCGCGATCAAGGCCGCGCGGCCCGATACGCCGGGCGGCAGCGAGGCCCGGTTCCGCAAGGTCATCGCCGCCTGGGGTCTGATCCGGCAGGACACGGCCCCGCTGGCGCTGGCCGCACCCGCGCCTCGCGCGCCCGCCCTGCCCGTCGTCGGCCTGAGCCCGGACGCGGCCCTGAACGGCGGCGTGGTCGAGGTGAGGCTGGGAGGCCGCAAGCTTCGCGTTCGCGTGCCAGCGGGCCTGCGCAGCGGCGAGCATCTGCGGCTCAAGGCCGCGGGAGACGCGGGCGCTGACCTTTATCTGCCGGTTCTGGTGCGCGGCGACGGGCGGCTCAGCGCCGTTGGAGACGACCTCTACATGACCTGCCCCGTGGCTCCACGCCTGCTTGACGAGGGCGGGCGGCTGGAGATCGAGACCCACGCCGGGCCGCGCTCGGCCTGGCTGGTCGGCGGCCATCAACCTCTGCGGCTGCGCCTCAAGGGCCTGGGTCTGCCCGCGCGCGGCGCGAGACCACAAGGCCATCTGTTCGTGACGCTGGAGCCCTCCCAGGACGCGCCGTCGGCGGCCGAGGATCTGCTGGTCCGGTTCACGCGCGTCTGGACGCCGGACCGGCTGGCGGCCTAGCGTCGCCGGATGTCGCACAACACCTTCGGCCATCTGTTCCGCGTGACGACCTGGGGCGAGAGCCACGGGCCGGCGATCGGCTGCGTCGTCGACGGCTGTCCGCCGCTGATCCCGCTGACCGAGGCGGACCTCCAGCCGTGGCTTGACCGGCGCAAGCCGGGCGGCAGCCGCTTCGTCACCCAGCGGCAGGAGAGCGACACCGCCCGCATCCTGTCCGGCGTATTCGACGACGGAAACGGCCCGGTCACCACCGGCGCCCCCATCGCCATCCAGATCGACAATGAGGACGCGCGCTCGAAGGACTATGGCGAGATCGCCCGCGCCTTCCGGCCCGGCCACGCGGACTACACCTACCAGGCCAAATACGGCGTCCGCGACCATCGCGGCGGCGGGCGGTCGTCGGCGCGCGAGACGGCCGTCCGGGTCGCGGCCGGAGCGGTGGCGCGCAGGATCCTGGGCGACGGCGTACGGATTCGCGCCGGCGTGGTCCAGCTGGGCCCGCACCGGATCGCGCCCGGGGCGGTGGATTTCGACGCGGTCTACGACAACGCACTGTTCGCGGCGTCCGCCTCGGTCGTGCCGGCGTGGGAAGACTACCTCGACGGGGTCCGCAAGGCGGGCTCGTCCATCGGCGCCGTGGTGGCGCTTGAAGTCACGGGCGTTCCCGCCGGCTGGGGCGCCCCCGTCTACGGCAAGCTCGACGCCGAACTGGCCGCCGCCCTGATGTCGATCAATGCGGTCAAGGGGGTCGAGATCGGCGCCGGCTTCGGCTCGGCCGAGCTGTCGGGCGAGGAAAACGCCGACCAGATGCGGATGGGCGACGACGGCCGGCCCGTCTTCCTGTCCAACCACGCCGGCGGCGTGCTGGGCGGCATCTCGACCGGCCAGCCGCTGACGGCCCGGATCGCCTTCAAGCCCACCTCCTCCATCCTGACGCCGCGACAGACCATCACCCGGGACGGCGAGGAAACCGACCTGCGCACCAAAGGCCGTCACGATCCCTGCGTGGCCCTGCGCGGCGTGCCCGTGGTCGAGGCCATGGCGGCCTGCGTTCTGGCGGACGCAATGCTGAGGCATCGGGCGCAGGTCGGCTGACCCCTTTTCGTCACCGACACTGTTGCTTATATAGGCGCCAGCGAGGTTCATAACCCTCGGAGTCCCGGGAGCAACCCCATGATCGACGTTCGACCCTTCAACAGCCTCGGTGGCGCCAACCACGGCTGGCTCAACGCCAAACACCATTTCTCCTTCGCCAACTACTATGACCCGAGCCGCATGAGCTGGGGCCGGCTGCGCGTCTGGAACGACGACGAGATCGCCGCGAAGTCCGGCTTTCCGCCCCACCCCCATGCCGACATGGAGATCATCACCTATGTCCGCACCGGGGCCATCACCCATGAGGATTCCATGGGCAACAAGGGCCGCACCGGCGCCGGCGACGTCCAGGTGATGAGTGCGGGCACGGGCGTGCGGCACTCGGAGTTCAATCTCGAGGACGAGACCACCACCCTGTTCCAGATCTGGATCGAGGCCGATGTGCGCGGGGCGAAACCGGCCTGGGGCGCCAAGGTGTTTCCGAAGCACGACCGCACCGGCCAATTCTCGGTCCTGGCGTCCGGCGATCCGACCGACGAAGCCCTGACCATCAACGCCGACGCGAAGGTCTTGGGCGCTACGCTGAATGCGGGCGAGAGCCTGACCTACAGCCTGGCCGAGGGCCGCCACGCCTATCTGGTCCCCGCCGTCGGCGCAGTCGAGGTCAACGGCGTGCCCCTGAACGCCCGCGACGGCGCGGCCATCAGGGACGAGGCCGAGATCACGATCACGGCGAAGGCGGACGCGGAGCTGGTGATGGTGGACTCGCTCTAACTTGCACGGCCGTCACCCTCGGGCTTGACCCGAGGGCCGGACCGTCCGGTGCGCAGTGGTCGGGGGAGACCCGACGGCCCGTGGGCCATCCCCCGGCTGCCAGACCGCCGCCGCCTCTGATCCTCGGGTCAAGCCCGAGGATGACGGCGTAAAACGGAATGAAGCGTGCCCCAACGAAAAACCCCGCCCGGATCGCTCCGGGCGGGGTTCTTTTGTCAGGCTCAGACCGTCAGTGCGTCGCGGGCACCGTGCCCACATCCTGAATAGGCGGAGCGGCCGGAAGCGGATCGGTCGCCTCGTCCCATTCCACCGGGGTCAGGGTTCCGGTCAGGGCCCATTTCAGGGCCTCGTCCGCCGTCTTGATCGGGACGATCTCCAGCGCCGACTTCACATTGTCGGGCACATCGGCGAGGTCCTTCTCGTTCTCTTCCGGGATCAGCACCGTCTTGATGCCCGAACGGAGCGCCGCGAGCAGCTTCTCCTTCAGGCCGCCGATGGCGGTGACCCGGCCGCGCAGGGTGATCTCGCCGGTCATGGCGATGTCCTTGCGGATCGGGATGCCGGTCAGGACCGAGACCATGGCGACCGTCATGGCCACGCCCGCCGAGGGACCGTCCTTGGGCGTCGCGCCGTCCGGCACGTGCACGTGGATGTCGGTCTTCTCGAACGCTGGCGGCTTGACGCCGATGCTGAGCGACCGGGCCCGGACGTAGGAGGCGGCGGCGGAGATGGACTCCTTCATCACCTCCTTCAGGTTGCCGGTCACGGTCATGCGGCCGCGACCTGGCATCTTGATCGCCTCGATGGTCAGGATCTCGCCGCCGAACTCGGTCCAGGCCAGGCCGGTGACGATCCCGACCTGATCCTCCTCGTCGGTCTCGCCGTAGCGGAACTTACGAACCCCGGCGAACTCGGCCAGCTTGGCCTCGTCGATGGTGACCGACAGCGTCTTGTTCTTCGACATCTCGCGCACCGACTTGCGCGCCAGGCCGCCCAGGGCGCGTTCCAGCGACCGCACGCCGGCTTCGCGGGTGTAGTAGCGGATCAGGTCGCGGATCGAGCTGTCCGGCACGACGAATTCGGCCGGCTTGAGCCCGTTCTCGGCCGTCACCTTGGGCAGGACGTGCCGTTTGGCGATCTCGACCTTCTCGTCCTCGGTGTAGCCGCTGACCCGGATGATCTCCATCCGGTCCATCAGGGGCTGGGGCATGTTCAGGCTGTTGGCCGTGGTCACGAACATGACGTTGGACAGGTCGTAGTCGACCTCGAGGTAGTGGTCGCCGAACGCGTTGTTCTGCGCCGGATCCAGCACCTCCAGCAGGGCCGAGGACGGGTCCCCGCGCCAGTCGGCGCCCAGCTTGTCGATCTCGTCCAGCAGGATGAAGGCGTTGGTGGTCTTCACCTTCTTCATCGACTGGATGATCTTGCCCGGCATGGAGCCGATGTAGGTCCGGCGGTGGCCCCGGATCTCGGCCTCGTCGCGCACGCCGCCCAGCGACATGCGGATGTATTCCCGGCCGGTGGCCTTGGCGATCGACTTGGCCAGCGAGGTCTTGCCGACGCCCGGAGGGCCGACGAGGCACAGGATCGGCCCCTTCAGGCTGTTGGTGCGCGCCTGGACGGCCAGATATTCGATGATCCGTTCCTTGACCTTCTCGAGGCCGTAGTGGTCCTCCTCGAGGATGGCCTCGGCCTTGTCGAGGTCGATCGGCTTGGTCTTGGCCTTGCCCCACGGGATCGACAGCAGCCAGTCGAGGTAGTTCCGCACCACCGTCGATTCCGCCGACATCGGGCTCATGTTGCGCAGCTTCTTGACCTCGGCCTCGGCCTTGATCCGGGCTTCCTTGGAGAGGCGCGTCTTACGGATGCGCTTCTCCAGCTCCATGATCTCGTCGCGGGCGTCGTCGGTCTCGCCCAACTCGCGCTGGATCGCCTTCATCTGCTCGTTGAGATAATATTCGCGCTGGGTCTTCTCCATCTGGCGCTTCACGCGCGAGCGGATCTTCTTCTCGACCTGCAGGACGGAAATCTCGCCCTCCATCAGGCCGTAGACCTTCTCCAGCCGCGACGGCACGGCGATGGTTTCCAGCAGGCCCTGCTTGTCGGCGATCTTGACCGACAGATGGGCGGCGACCGAGTCCGCCAGCTTGGACGGGTCGGTGATCTGGGGGATGGAGCTGAGGGCCTCGGGCGGCACCTTCTTGTTCAGCTTCACATAGTTTTCGAACTGCTCGATCACGGCGCGCAGCAGGGCTTCCGACTGGGCGGGCTCGCCCGGATCGTCGGCGATCTCGACGGCCTCGGCCTCGAAATACTCGGTGCGGTCGGTGAATTTGGTCAGGCGCGCGCGGCTCTTGCCCTCGACCAGCACCTTGACGGTCCCGTCGGGCAGTTTGAGCAGCTGCAGTACGGTGGCCAGGACGCCGATCGGATAGATGGCGTCGGCGGACGGGTCGTCATCGACGCTGTTCTTCTGGGTGGCCAGCAGGATCTGCTTTTCGCCCTTCATGATCTCGTCGAGCGCCTTGACCGACTTCTCGCGTCCCACGAACAGCGGCACGACCATGTGCGGAAAGACGACGATGTCTCTCAGCGGCAGGACGGGCAGGGTTTTGGTCTCGGACATGGATGCGTACTTTCTACGGGGTCCTCGTTGATCTCGGACCCGCCGCGCCGACGTTGGGAGCGCCTGTGCTTCCCCGTTTCGACTCGGCCCGCCATTCGGCGGCCTTCGATTGAGTATGTGGTTCTGCCGACGCCGGGTTCAAGCGTCGCCGGTAAGCGCGACGCGCTTCCATCCACAAGCGCTCAAGCTGCACGGATGGGCGCTCTCCGGGAGAGATGCCGCGGAAATCATGCGCTTGGTGCGCCGGAACGTTCAAAACTCGCCCTCGCCCCCCTGTGGCGCGGCGGCATCAGGCGTGACGCGGCGCAACCCTGACCCAGCTTGGCCGTTGGGAAAGGGCAATCCGGGAGGAACCAACCATGCGACACTAATCATCTGTGCCGCCGGCGCCCTGGCCCCCGGCCGCCTGACCAGAAGCCGGCCGAAGAAGCCACCGGTCCGGATCCGGCGAGCACCGGGGAAGTCAGGCTCGCTCAAGTAGCTTCCAGCGCCCGAATTCAAACGCCCGCCGCCGCCTTTCAACCTCGCCGCATCCCGTTCCTCGAGGCACATCCATCATGGCGTCCAGCTCTCTCCGGAGTCGGGCAACGGGCGCCCACTCGTGACCGCCAGCTGGAGCATCCCAGCCCTCGGCCAGCCGCCTGATGACGCTTCGGGCCATCGCCTCCAGCTGGTGATGAGTCCGATGGAACAGGGCCGGCGCGTCATCCTCGGGCAAAATCGGAAAGCGCCGGACGTCAACGATCGGCCCCGCATCCACCTTGCGGGTCATGTGGTGACAGGTGACGCCGAAGGAGGTGTCGCCGTGGTAGAGCGCCCAGTTCAGGCCGCCGATGCCGGGATGTTCCGGCGGGGCGGGATGGAAGTTGAGAGCGAGGGGCGCGCGGTCGAGCAGCCATTGCGGGACGATCCAGCGCGAGCAGTAGGACAGGATCAAATCCCCTTGCCAGTCGGCGAGCGCCCCGGGAAGCGGGTCGCCCCAATTGCTGTGAAAGGCTTCAACCTGGCCGAACGCTTGGCGGCATATGGCCGCGACCCGCTCCGCCTCATCGCCATGTGGGATGAGCAACAACCCTCGAGCCATCCGGCAATACTGCCAGAGAGTCCCGCTGCTGTCCGGAACTATCTCCCGGCGGGTTTGTCAAATACACATACGCTACCGGTCACATTGCGGAGCGAAGAGCTATGTCAATCTTGTTGGCGGTGACACTCGCGGGCGGGATAGCGGCTCAGGACCCGGCATCACTGGTGGCGAGGATCGAGGCGCTGGAGGCCCGCAACCGCGACCTGGAGGCCCGTCTTGAGCGGCTGGTGACAGAACAGGAGCGGCCTGCCCCTCCCCCCACCGCGATCGTAACGGCGTCTCCGCCGCCTACGCCTGGGTCGATGTCAACGTCAACGTCGTCACGGGATACATGGGACGTAAGCTACGTCGGTGGCCAGATCGGCCGAAGCGAAGTGCTTAACCACGAGCCTTATGTGTCCGATTTTTACGCCTACCGCGCGCCGGAAACATCGGCGGGATTTGTGAGTGTCCAGTTCGGCAGGCGCTGGCAGAGCGGGTCGTGGGTGTTTGGCGGCGAGGTGTCGGTCAGCGCGCCGATAGGGCCCAGTCCATCCGAGCTGTACGACGTGCAGCCGCCGTTCAGCAGTCCGGATGCGCTCTATCATCATCGCCGCACCGTTGCGGTAGCGGCGAGCGGGGAACTCGGCTGGGCGTTGGGAGACACGTTGCTTTATTCCAGAATCGGGATCGAGGCGGCGCAGCTGAGGTCCATCGGCGAACAGGTGGGAACGATTACGACGCGTACCAATGTAGCAGCGCCGTTCTTCGGCCTGGGCGTCGCCCATCAGTTCAACCCCGATTGGTCGCTGGAGGTTGAAGGCCGGTATGGATACGCCCGGCAGGGGCTGATGGAGAACAACTTCGCGCTGGGCCTGAGGGTCAATTATCTGGTCCCCTGAGGCGCATCGGCCGATCACACAACATCCGCTGCGCCAAGCAAAAAGGGCGGGTCCATCGCTGGACCCGCCCTCGTTTCATTCCGATCCGAGGATCAGGCGGCGCTGTCGGGCGCGGCCTTCTTGGACTTGGTTTCCGAATAGATCAGCAGCGGCTGGGCCTTGCCCTCGATGACCTCTGCGTTGACGACGACTTCCTCGACGCCCTCGAAGGTCGGCAGTTCGAACATCGTCTCCAGCAGAATGCCTTCCAGGATGGAGCGCAGGCCGCGGGCGCCGGTCTTGCGGGTGATCGCCTTCTTGGCCACCGCGATCAGGGCGTCGTCGGTGAACGTCAGGTCGACGTTCTCCATCTCGAACAGCCGCTTGTACTGTTTGACCAGGGCGTTCTTGGGCTCGGTCAGGATTGTGACCAGGGCTTCCTCATCGAGGTCCTCCAGCGTGGCCAGCACCGGCAGACGGCCGATGAACTCGGGGATCAGGCCGAAGCGCATCAGATCGTCCGGCTCGACGCCCTTGAGGATGTCGCCCGTGCGGCGTTCGTCGATTTCCTTGACCTTGGCGCCGAACCCGATCGAGGCCCCGTCGCCGCGCGCCGCGATCACCTTCTCGAGGCCGGCGAAGGCGCCGCCGACGATGAACAGGATGTTGGCGGTGTCGACCTGCAGGAACTCCTGCTGCGGATGCTTGCGGCCGCCTTGCGGCGGCACGGAGGCGACGGTGCCTTCCATGATCTTCAGCAGGGCCTGCTGCACGCCCTCGCCCGAGACGTCGCGGGTGATCGAGGGGTTGTCCGACTTGCGCGAAATCTTGTCGATCTCGTCGATGTAGACGATGCCGCGCTGGGCCCGTTCGACGTTGTAGTCGGACGACTGCAGCAGCTTGAGGATGATGTTCTCGACGTCCTCGCCCACATAACCGGCTTCGGTCAGGGTGGTGGCGTCGGCCATGGTGAAGGGCACGTCGATGATGCGCGCCAGCGTCTGGGCCAGCAGCGTCTTGCCCGAGCCGGTCGGCCCGATCAGCATGATGTTCGACTTGGCCAGTTCGACGTCGTTGTTCTTCGTCGCGTGGTTCAGCCGCTTGTAGTGGTTGTGAACGGCGACGCTCAGCACCTTCTTGGCGTGGCTCTGCCCGATCACATAATCGTCGAGGACCTCGCGGATCTCCTTGGGCGACGGAACGCCGTCCTTGGCCTTGGAGAACGAGATTTTGTGCTCTTCACGGATGATGTCCATGCAGAGTTCGACGCATTCATCGCAGATGAACACGGTCGGCCCGGCGATGAGCTTGCGCACCTCGTGCTGGCTCTTGCCGCAGAACGAGCAGTAGAGCGTGCTTTTGGCGTCTGTGCCGGCGGCTTTGGTCATCGAGCCTTCTCACTCCCGCGGTTCACCCCGATATGGGGCTAACGCGCATCCTTCGCGTTGATTCCCCGAACATGGGCGCAAAGGTCTTCAAAAATTGACAATCACCCATACGGACGCCCGCCACAACCCCGACCAAGCGTGGCCGGAGTGCGAAGCGGACGGTTCACTGTTGAGGGAGATCGCGGCGAATGTCTGACATGGGAAGTCCGGGGCTGGTTCGCCAGCCGCCCCGCAAGGATCAGGCCATCGTCGCCTTCGATTTCGACGGGACGCTGACGGTTCGCGACAGCTTCACCCAATTCCTGCGCTGGCGGGCGGGTTCAGGCGCCTGGTACCGGGGGTTGGCGCGGATGGCGCCGGATCTGGCGGCCTATGTCTCGGATCGGGACCGCGGACGGCTGAAGGCGGCCTCGGTGCGGGAATTCCTCAAGGGCGTCCCGCGCAGTCAGCTGGAAGCCGACGCGGAAGCCTTCGCCGGCCAGGTCTGGCCCGGATTCCTGCGCTACGACGCCCTCGCCTGCTGGAAGGACTGGGGCGCCAGGGGCGCCTACCGGGTCATCGTCACCGCCTCGCCGGAGACGACGGTTGCGCCGTTCGCCCGCCGGCTGGGCGCCGAGGCCCTGCTGGGCACGCCGCTGACATTCGACGCCGACGACCGCGTCACCGGCGCCTTCGCCAGCCCCAACTGCCGGGGTGAGGAAAAGGTGCGGCGGCTGCGCGCGGCCTTCGGCCAGGACATGAAGCTGGCCGCGGCCTATGGCGACACCAGCGGCGACACCGAAATGCTGGCCATCGCCGACGAGGCCGGGTTCCGACGGTTCAAGGACCGGGCCTGACCGTCAGCGACCGTCGGCGTCGACGTCGAACACCATGGCCTTGCCGCGCGACGTGGGGTTCCAGCCCGCCGCGATCGCCGAGGCCACGGCGTTGCGCACGCTGTCCAGATCGACCCGCTGCTTCTCCATGTCGGGCCGTCCGTTGGGCCGCATCGGCATGGGAAACAGGACAACCGCCTCGCGCGGAAAGTCCTTCAGGCGCAGGCTCAGCCCCATCCCGTCCCATTTGCCGCCGGGCAGCGGGCGGGGCTGGCGGCGGATCGCCCACTCATAGGTCTCGCCGTCGACCTCGACGGTCCCGCTGGTTTCGCGCGTCTGTTCCATGGCGGCCTGATAGCACAAAAGAAAAAGGGCGCACCGATCACGGCGCGCCCCTTCCATAGTTGCTGACGAGGTCGGGTCAGACCGTCTTGACGCCGTCGCCCTCGGCCTGTTCGCGGCGGTCGTAGACGTGGTCGACGATGCCCCAGGCCTTGGACTCTTCGGCGCTCATGAAGTGGTCGCGGTCGAGCGTCTTCTCGACCTCCTCATAGGTCCGGCCGGTGTGATGGACGTAGATCTCGTTGAGGCGGCGCTTGGTGTAGCGGATATCCTCGGCGTGACGTTCGATGTCAGAGGCCTGGCCGCGGAAGCCGCCCGAGGGCTGGTGCACCATGATGCGCGCGTTCGGCAGGGCCACGCGCTGGCCCGCGGCGCCGGCGGCGAGGATCAGGGAACCGGCCGAGGCGGCCATGCCCATGCACACCGTCGACACCGGCGAGCGGATGTACTGCATGGTGTCGTAGATCGCGAGCGCCGAGGTCACCTGACCGCCCGGGCTGTTGATATACATGCTGATTTCCTTCTTCGGGTTTTCCGACTCCAGGAACAGCAGCTGGGCGCAGATCAGCGACGCCATCGAGTCCTCGAACGGCCCGGTCAGGAAGATGATCCGCTCGCGCAGCAGGCGCGAGAAGATGTCGAAGGCCCGCTCGCCCCGGCTGGACTGCTCCACCACCATGGGGACGAGGTTCATGTTCATCAGTTCGATCGGATCGCGCATTCAGGCCTTCTCGGGATGCTTCTGGCGCGACTCACCGGCCGCTGCCCTGTTGGACAGGATATCGTCTTGCCAGAGCGTTGACGCAAGGCCGGCGGGGCGACCGCTATCTGCCGTCCCCGCCCTCGTCCCTGTCCTCGGCTGCCCGGTCCTGGCGGTATTCCCGCGCGATGTTGTCCGAGACCGCATGGACCTGGCTGTTCTGGCTGATCCGGTACCACGAGGCGCCATACAGGCCCTCGAGATAGGCCTGGTCCCAGCCGCTCAGACCCTGCACGCCGGCGGGGTCGTCGAACAGGTTGAGGACCGTTTCGAACCGGCTGGTGTCCGCGTCGGGGTCGATCTGCGCCAGGGCGACCATGGCGATGTAGTCGGCGAGCTGGGTCAGGGTGACGCCGCCCAGCCGGTCGACGTCGACGATGACGAAGGTCCGCTTCAGGTCCTGACGGTACTGCGAGGACAGCCGGGCCGTGCCGCGGACCGCGGTGTTGGGCGCATATTGGACGGCGGAACCGGCCCCGATGCAATTGAGGTTGCATTGACCCGGCATCCGCACGGCCGACACCCCTGTGTCGGAGTCCGTGGGCTGGCTGACGCTCCACCACCGGACGACCTGATCCGAGCTCCTGAACCGCTCCAGCGCCGCCGGGCCCTGGTTCATGCCGGAGCCGCCGGGCTGGAACAGCGCCGGTCGCATGGCGATGAACCTCTCGGTGAAGGCGTCCGCGTCGCTCGTCGCCATGATCAGGATGCTGGGGTGACACGGCGGTTCGTGGGACGTCAGCCCGATCCCGCGCGCCACGTCCGAAACCCGGTCGATCAGTTGCTGGGCCAGCTCGGGCCGGAGATTGGCCACGCCGACGCAGACGCCCCGATGCCAGCGCGCGAGACCGCGCCGACCGACGGGGTTGGCGACCTCGTCGACGAATTCACGCGCGGCGTCCTCCAGCCGGCGGGCGTCGACGACGACATCCTCGAGGCGAACGGCGGCGGCCGGATCAGGCGGCGTGCGGGTCCCGGCGGCCTGACCGTCCTGCGGCGGCAGGGCCGACAGGACGGCGGTCATCATGAGTGCGGCGAGCATCTTGAACTCCTGATCAGACTGGAAGCCATGATGGATAAAAGACCGGTCCGTGAGCGCCGGACGGGCCGGTCACGACGCGCCCTCGGGAGGCGCGGCCTGACGCTCGCGCTTCAGGCGCCGGGCCAGGGCGCCGGCCTGCCGATCGGGATTGAGGCGTTCGGACGGGGCGGCGTACAGGGCCCGCAGATAGGTCATGTCCCATTCCGACATGGACTGCACGGACGCCGTATCCTCGAAAAGATTGAGGATCGTGTCCTGCCCGGCGGTGTCGCCGTCGGGATCCACCTGGGCCAGGGCCACCATAGAAAGGTATTCGCTGAGGCTGGCCAGGGTCGTGCCGGCCAGCTGATCGACATCGACGATGATGATCGCCTTGTTGAGATCATCGCTGATCGGCCGCCCGCGGTTCACGATCCCTTCGCCGGGCACGTATATCGGCCCCGTGTCGCCCGGCATGCGGATGGCGCGGGCGTGGCTGGCGCCGATGACGGGCATGCTGACGTGCCACCAGCGGACAGGCTGGTCCGAGCTGGCGAAGGCGTCCAGCGCGACGCTGCCGCGGTCCAGGCCCCCGACGCCCAGATGGAAGGCCCGGCGGTCCGCCTCGACCAGGCTGGTCGCCAGCGACCGGGCGTCCGCCGCGAAGATGATCACGACATTGGGCCGGCAACCCGGTTCGCCGATGCGCAGGCCCAGTTCGAGCGCGCGGCGCGATACATGGTCGATCACCGCCTGGGACGCCTCGGCGCGCATGTTGACGGCGCCGACGCACACCCGGCCCGGCCAGCGCGCCAGGCCCCGGCGTCTGGCGGGGGCGGCGACGGCCTCGACGTAGTCCTGCGCGAGTTGGTCCAGCTGTCGACCGTCGACGACGACATCGGTCAGGGTGGCGGGGTCCCCGGTCGGCGCGCCCGCGACGGCGGGCGGAGTCCGCGGCGTCGGGGCCGCATCCTGCGGAAACAGGGCCGCGAAGGTCAGGGCCGCGATCAGGGATGCGCTGATCATCTTGGTCCCACAGGTTGCAGCAACGCCGGAGCCGGAGTTGAACCCTCGTCCCGAAAACCGGCGCCGTCAATCGCCGGGTTCCCGAAATGCAGAGCCCCGCCCCGGCGGAACCGAAGCGGGGCTGGAGATCGGGTCGACGACCGCGCTACTCCGCTTCCGGAGCCGCCTCGGCCGCGCGCGCCCGCCGCATCATCTGATCGACGATCTCCGCGCCGCGCGCATTGGCCCCCACGCTGTTCTGCTCGACGCTGTAAAGGGCCCTGAGATAGTCCATGTCCCAAGGCGTCAGACCCGGGACCGCCGGGTCCGAGAAGACGTTGAGCACCGTCTCGAACGACGCGACGTCCGCCAGGGGATCCACCTGGGCCAGAGCCACCAGGGCGCAGTAGTCGGCCAGCTGCGCCAGCGAAACCCCCGCCGTCTTCTGCACGTCGACCACGATGATGGCCTTCAGCAAATCATCGCGGATGTCGGTGCGAATGCGCGAGGCGGCCGAGACGTTGGTCATGGGCGCGTCGTATCCGGGAAGGCGCGTGGCCAAATGGCCCGTCTCCGAATCCACCGGCGCGCTGACGTGCCACCACCGGACCGGCGCTTCGGAGGTTCTGAATTCCTCGAGCGCCTGCAGCGACCGCGTCATCCCCGAGCCGCCGGGCCGGAAGGCCGATCTTCGCGCCTCGACGATGCGGCCAGCCACCGCGCGGCCGTCGGCGGCGGCGATAATAAGGACATTGGGGCTGCAGCCGGGCTCCCCCGCGGTCAGGCCCAGCTCCCGGGCGACATCCGAGGCCCGGTCCACGATATACTGGGCGACCTCGCCGCGCAGGTTGACGACGCCGATGCAGACCGGGCCGTTCCAGCGAGCCGGTCCGCGAACCCCGGCCGGAGCGGCCACCTCGCCCACGAAATCCAGGATAACCGAGCGCAGGCGACGGCCCTCGACCACCACGTCCTCCAGCTGGGCCGGCTCCTGGGCCGGCGGAACCTGGGGTCCTCCGGGGGTCTGGACCAGCAAACCCAAGGCTAACGCCAGAGCTGAAAACGACATGGACTTCCCTCCCGCATGACGAGAGCCAGAGCTAGGTCGACAAGATGGCCGGACAAGGGCCGCAATGTCTCAGGGCAGACGCCCGGCCGGGGTCGCCGTTCACAGCGCCGGCCGGGACCGGACGATCAGATGTCGTCGTCTTCCTTGAGCAGCTCTTCCTTGGTGATCGGCGTGTCGGTCACCTTGGCCGTGTCGAAGATCAGGTCGCAGACCTTCTCCTCATAGATCGGGGCGCGCATCTGGGCGGCGGCGTTGGGGTTCTGGCGATAGAAGTCCAGCACCTGACGCTCCTGACCCGGATAGTTGCGGGCCTCGTTCATGATGGCGTTGTTGAGCTCCTGGTCGGTGACCTGGACGTTGTTGGCGCGGCCGATCTCGGCCAGCACCAGACCCAGGCGCACGCGGCGCTCGGCGATCTTGCGGTATTCTTCCTTGAGCTTCTTCTCGGACTTCTTGGCGTCCTCTTCCGGCAGGCGGCCGGCTTCCTTGTCGGCCTGGACCTGGCCCCAGATGCCGTCGAACTCGGCCTCGACCATCTTGGGCGGCAGGGGGAAGTCATGGGCCTTGTCCAGGGCGTCCAGCAGGGCGCGCTTCAGCTTGAAGCGGGCGGCGCCGACGTACTGCTGGTTCAGATTGGTGCGCAGCAGTTCCTTCAGCTTGTCCAGCGACTCGATGCCGATGCGCTTGGCGAATTCCTCGTCCACCACGGCGGGGGCCTCGGCCTTGATGGCCTTGACCTTGACGTCGAAGGTCACGGCCTTGCCGGCCAGATGGGCGGCCTGGTAGTCGGCCGGGAAGGTCACGTTCAGGACCTTCTCGTCGCCGACCTTGGCGCCCTTCAGCTGCTCTTCGAAGCCGGGGATGAAGCGGTTGGAGCCGATCACCAGCTGGGTGTCCTCGGCGGCGCCGCCCTCGAAGGGCTCGCCGTCCAGCTTGCCGAGGAAGTCGATGGTGACCTCGTCGCCGTCGGCGGCCTTCACGGTCTTGCCGGTCTTTTCGACATACGACTTGGCCTGGCCGGCCAGTTCGGTCAGGGCCTCGTCCAGATCGGCGTCCGACGCTTCATAGGTCGGGCGTTCCAGCTTCAGCTTCTTGACGTCGGTGGGGGTGAAGTCGGGCATGACCTCCAAGGCCATTTCGTAGGCCAGGTCTTCCGTCCCTGCGATGACCTTGTCCATGTCCGAGGTCAGCTTCATCTCGGCGGGCGCGGCCGGACGCACCTTGGCGTCGTCGAGGGCCTTCTGGCTCGAGGTGTTCAGCGCGTCATTGACGATTTCGCCCATCAGGTCGCGGCCGAAGGTCTTCTTGACGTGCGACATCGGCACCTTGCCGGGACGGAAGCCCTTCAGCTTCATCTGCGGCGCAACTTCCTTCAGCTTGGCGTCCAGCTTCTGGTTCAGCTCGGCGGCGGGAATGGTCACCGCGATGACGCGGCTGAGACCTTCGTTGGACTTTTCGACAACTTGCATGGCCGGGATTCTGACGCTCTGTGGCGGCGCCATTGAGGCAGGCGCTGCGCGGTGTGGGTAAAGCAACAAGGGCCGCCCTTTGGAGGCGGCGCCTTTGAAGCCCGCCCTTATGTCGAGGACGGTCCCAAAGGTCAACGTGAGACGCGGGGCAAGGGACGGTTTCGATTGAGGCGAAGGCGCGCTATCCAGACCCCATGAGCCCCTCCCCCGCCCCCATCGGCGTCGCCGTCTTCCCGGTCACGCCGCTGCAGCAGAACTGCACCCTTGTCTGGTGCCGCAAGACGATGAAGGCCGCGGTCATCGATCCGGGGGCCTCGGTCGACGCCCTGCTGGCCGCGGTGGCCAGCCAGGGACTGACGCTGGACGCCATCTGGATCACCCACGGCCACCTCGATCACGCCGGCGGCGCGGCGGAGATGCAGGAGAAGACCGGCCTCGACATCATCGGCCCCCACCCGGACGACCAGTTCTGGATCGACGGCATCCCCGCCCAGGGCCAGATGTACGGCCTGCCGGACGCCCGCAGCTTCACCCCGACCCGCTGGCTGGCCGACGGCGACGTGCTGACCCTGGGGGAGACGACCTGGGAGGTCTGGCACTGCCCGGGGCATACGCCGGGCCATGTCATCTTCTTCAACCGCGCCGCCCGGTTCGCCCAGGTCGGAGATGTCCTGTTCAAGGGCTCCATCGGCCGCACCGACTTCCCGCGCAGCGACCACGCCAGCCTGCTGAACGCGATCACGACGAAGCTCTGGCCGCTGGGCGACGATGTCGCCTTCGTTCCGGGGCACGGCCCGACCTCGACCTTCGGGGCCGAGCGCCGGACCAATCCGTTCGTCTCGGACGAGGCGATGCGCCGGGCGCCGATCGCGCGCCCGGCGTCCGGCCCGTCCTGATGCGCCTGTCCTGGCGCGCGGGCGGCTAGCGTGCGGCCAGAAGGCCGATCACCACGCCGATGCCGAGGGCGTAGAGGGTCGCCTTGACCGGCTCCGCCTCGACCGCCCCGCGCAAACGTTCGGCCCGGGCCCGGCCCCAGTCGCGCGCATGCCGTGCATCCTCGGGGATCGCCCGGTGCAGCGGCCGCGCGCCGAAACTCCGGGCCTCGTCCTCCGCCAGAATGGCGTCGGCCTGACGCTCCAGCGCGGCCGTGGTTTCGGCGGCGTCCTCGATGTCCTCGACGTTGGTCTGGCCGGTGTAGGTCTCGGTCATGGAAGGGCTCCTGCGGGCTGTGGGGGGTAAGCCGGTCAAACCGCCGCCAGGGGACCGGGTTCCGGGCAAAACGCGGCCCTCCCGAAACGTGATTGAACAGCTTCCTGCCGCGGGACGTTTCCTCTCCAGCAAGGAGACCCCGATGACCTATATCGAGCCAGACAGCCCGGGCGGCCAGCCCGAGATCATGCCGCCGGAAACGCCGGGGCCGGACATGGATCCGGGCGCCGCTCCGGAGGAAATGCCGCAACAGGATGTTCCCGGCGGCGAGCCGGGTGACGCCCGTCCCTATGGCGGGTGATGACGCAAACCCTGTGATTCGTTCGCAATTCCGTGACCGGGACGCCGGAACCGGACGCGGACGGGAGGGTTCAGTCCAGCAACCGCCACCGCCGCCACGAAAGGAAACCCAGATGGCTCAAGGTCAGCCCACACGTGCCTCGGGCGTGTCCAAACGGGGCTTCGCCTCGATGGACCCGGAACGTCAGCGCGAGATCGCCCGCAAGGGCGGGGCCAGCGTGCCCAGCGAGAAACGCAGCTTCTCCCAGGACCGCAGCCTCGCCGCACAGGCCGGCCGCAAGGGGGGTGAAGCCTCCCACGGCTCTCGCGTTCGCGAGCCCGGCGCGACGGACTGACGCGCGATCCAGACCAACAGAGGGACGGCGTCCGCAAGGGCGCCGTCCCTTGTGGCGTCAGGCCTCCAGGAGCGCCAGCGCCACGGCGGGCTCCTCGCCCTTTTCGAACGCAGCCACGGACCAACCCGCCGCCCCCGTAAGGTCGCGCACGGATTGCTCGCTGAATTTCCGTGAGTTCTCGGTGTGGATCGTTTCACCCCGGACAAACCGGATGACCTGGCCGTCGAGGTCGACCGTCATGTCGCGCGTCGCCTCCAGATGCATCTCCATCCGTGACTGCGATGGATTCCAGACGGCCCTGTGCGCGAAGGCGTCGACGTCGAAATTGGCCCCGAGTTCACGATTGGCCCGGACGAGCAGGTTCCGGTTGAAGGCCGCGGTCACGCCGGCGGCGTCGTCATAGGCGGCGATCAGCGTCTCCGGCGCCTTGACCAGATCGACGCCGAGAATGAACAGGGCGTCGTCGCCCAGGAGCGAGCGCGCGGCCTTCAGGAAGGCGACAGCCTCTTCCGGCTCGAGATTGCCGATGGTCGAACCTGGGAAGAAGCCGACCCGCCGGCCCTGGCCGATCCCCGCCGGCAGGGTTCCCAGATGCAGGAAATCGCCGACCAGGGGGGCGACCTTCAGCGTCGGATAGGTCTCGGCGATCCGCCGGGCGGCCGCGTCCAGGGCGTCGGCGCTGATATCGATCGGCACATAGGCGGACAGGTCCGGGGCCGCATCGAGCACGATCCGCGTCTTCTCGCTGGCGCCCGAGCCGAACTCGACCAGCACCGCGTCCGGGCCGAACCGGCCCGCCCATTCCGACACCACGCGACGCAACAGCGCCGCTTCCTGCCGGGTCGGATAGTATTCGGGCAGCCGGGTGATTTCCTCGAACAGATGCGACCCTTCGGCGTCATAGAACCATTTCGGCGAGGCGACCTTGGGCGAGCGGGAGAGCCCGGCGATCAGGTCCCTGCGGAAACGGGCGGTTTCGCCGGGTTCGTTTTCCCGTTTCAGCGGCGCCGGGGCGTCCTCGGCCAGTCGCAGTCCCATGAACGCCCACCTTTGATGCGGATAGAAGAAGTTGCGGTACGTGACCCGCGCGTGGCCCGGCGGCGTGGCGAAGGACGAACCCCGCAGCACCATCTGGTTGGCCATGAACTTGCCGTTGTATTCCGAGGCCGTGCCCTCGGTCGGCCGGAAACCGGCGTAGGGGGCGTAGGCGCTGGCGGTCCATTGCCAGGCCTCGCCGAAGGCGTTGGCGAAGGCGAAGGCGTCGGGGCGGCATCGCACCGCATGCTCCCACTCGGCCTCGCTCGGCAGCCGCTTGCCGGCCCAGCGGGCGTAGGCGTCGGCCTCGTAAAAGCTCACATGCGCGACCGGCTCGGCCGGATCGACGTCCACGCGGCCGGTCAGGGTCATCCGCGTCCGGCGGTCCGCCTCGTCGCGCCAGTACAGGGGCGCGGTCCAGCCCTCGGCCTTCACCATCGCCCAGCCGTCCGCCAGCCACAGCTCCGGACGGGCGTAGCCGCCATCCTCGATGAAGGCGATCCAGTCGCCGTTGGTGACCAGATCGTTGGCCAGCGCATAGGGCTCGAGCCAGACGCGATGGGCCGGCCCCTCGTTGTCGAAGGCGAAGGCCGCGCCGCCGTGGCCGATTTCCACCAGGCCGCCGTCGCAGCGCGTCCAGCCGCCGCGCGGCGGTTCCAGCGGGCTCGAACGCGGCGTCCGGTCATAGGCCGCGGGATCCAGCGGCGAGCGCGACATCAGGTTCAGCAGGTCCATCAGGAACAGCTCCTGATGCTGCTGGTCGTGATGCAGGCCCAGGGTGAACAGATAGCGGCGCAGGGGGTCCGCATCCCCCTGCCCCAGCCAGGCCGTCATGCGCCGGTCGATCTCGCGGCGATAGGCGAGGACCTCCTCCAGCGACGGCCGGGTCATCAGGCCGCGCTCGCCGCGCTCCACACGCGGGCCGAGGGCTTCGTAATAGCTGTTGAACAGGGTCTGGAACCGCGGATCGACAGGCTGGTAGCCGGGCTCCCCGGCCAGGATCAGGGCCTCGAAGAACCAGCTGCTGTGCGCCAGATGCCATTTGCCCGGGCTGCAGTCGGGCATGGACTGGGCCGAGAGATCCTCGGCGCCGAGACCGGTCGCCAGCGCGGGCATGGCCGCCCGGACCTCGCGATAGCGCGTCAGGTCCCCGGCGATCCCGTCGGGGATGGGCGATGGCGCGTTCATCTGGTCCGCCCCTGGCAGTTGACGCCGGACCGGCGCTCGGGCTTCGAACGGCCCGGGGTCCCGGTTTGTTCCAAGTTAGGAACTCCCGGTGACGCTTCAAGCGCCCGGCGGCGCCTAAAGCGTGGAGATGGCCTCGATGACCTCGTCGACGGCCGCTTCTTCGGTCGCCCAGGAGCAGACGAACCGGACCGAACCGTCGTCGAAGCGGTAGCAGGCCCAGCCCATGTCGTTCAGCCGCTGGTGCGCCGCGGGGGGCATGCGCACGAACACCGCATTGGCCTCGACGGGATGGGCGAGGGTGAAGGGCGAGCGGGCGGCGACGCCGGCCGCCAGCCGCTGGGCCATCAGATTGGCGTGGGCGGCGCCGTCCTCCCAGGCGTTGGTCTCCAGCAGACCGAGGAAGGGCGCGGACAGGAAGCGCGCCTTGGACGCCGTCTGCCCCGCCTGTTTCAGCCGATTGTCGATCCGCCGCGACAGGCTCTTGTCGAACATGACGATGGCCTCGGCGCAATTGGCTCCGGCCTTGGCCCCGCCGAACACCAGCACGTCCACGCCCAGCCGCGCGATCTGGGTCAGGTCGAAGCCCGCCGCCGCCGCATTGGCCAGCCGGGCGCCGTCCATATGCACGCCGAAGCCCTTAAGCTTCACCGGTTCGATCAGGTGGCGCAGTTCTTCCTCGGTGTAGACCGTGCCGTATTCGGTCGACTGGGTCAGGCTCAGCGCCGCCGGTGGCTGGCGATGGCCGACCTCCGGCTCGTCGAGGGCGGCGTGCAGCGCCAGCGGATCGATCTTGCCCGAAAAGCCCGGCAGGCCGATCAGGCCCACGCCCGAGCCGAAGAAGCCCGGCGCGCCGGTCTCGTCCGTGCACACATGGGCGGCGTGATGGGCCAGCACCGCCTCGTGCGGCCAGGCCAGCATGGACAGGGCGATGGCGTTGGCCGCCGTGCCCGAAAAGACGAAGCGGATGTCCGCGTCCGCGTCCAGCCGGCGGCGGATCAGGTCGGCGGCGCGCGCCGTGACGTCGTCAGAGCCATAGGCCCGGGCGAAGCCGTCGTTGGCCTCGATGAGCGACTGCATCGCCGCCGGCGCCATGCCCGCCGTATTGTCGGATCCGAAATCGTAGCGCACGCCTCAGCCCTCGCTGCCGCTGTCCTGATGGGCGTCGCCCGGCGACGGATCGCTGGACGTACCCCGCCCCGCCTTGCGCGCCGGAGACGCCTCGGCCGGGATGTTCCCGCCATAGGGCACGGCGACCTGATGGGGAAACGGGATTTCGATCCCGGCGGCGTCCAGCGCCTCCTTGGCGGCCTGAAACACGTCGGCCTTGGCCTGCCAGTAGTCGTCGGACTTCGTCCACGCCTGCAGCGTCATCTCGACCGCACTGTCCTTCAGCAGCGTCACCCCGGCCCAGGGCGCGGGATCGGCCAGGACGTGTTCATGCGCCGAGGCGGCGCCGATCAGCGCCTCCCGCGCGGTGTTCAGATTGTCGCCGTAGCCGACGCTGATCTTCAGCTCCATCCGCCGGGTCTTCTGGCCGGACAGGTTCAGGATGGTGTCGCTGAACACCTTGGCGTTGGGGACGACGATCTTGACGTTGTTGGCGTCCGACATCTGGGTCAGGAACAGGTCCAGGCGCTGGACCGTGCCGACCCGTCCGCCCACGTCGATCAGGTCGCCGACGCGATACGGCCGCAGGATCAGCAGCATCACGCCCGCCGCCACGTTCGACAGCGTCCCCTGCAGGGCCAGGCCGACCGCCAGGGAGGCGGCGCCCAGAACCGCTATGATCGAGGTCGTCTGCACGCCCAGCCGCTGCAGCACGGCGATCAGGCCGATGATGTAGACCAGCACCCGCACCACCTGCACGGCGAAGCTGAGCACCGTCGGATCGTGCCGGAACCCCCGCACGCGGGACAGGGCCCGGCGCGTCAGGCCGCAGGCCCAGCGCGAGATGAAGACCGTCGCGATCAGGATGATCAGGGCCACGGTCAGATTGACCGCGAAATCGCCGGCCATGTCGGTCAGCTTGGCGATCATGACGGCGTCCACCGCGGCGGCCTTCTGGCCGGCGGAAACCGCCTCGTTCAGGGGAGCGACGGGGGAGGACATGAGCCGGGTCTAACGCCTTGGCCCTGATTTGGAACCCCGGCCCCTGCATTTCCGCTTCTGGCCGGACCGCCGCCATTCTAGACCATGACCATGACCGACTCCGCGAAACTTTCGGCTCTCAAGGTCGGCGTCGACGTGCCCTGGGTCACCAGCTGGACCGGCGAGCCGGTGCTGGGCGTGCGGCCCTGCCCTTCGGTGAACGGCGCGCTGGCCATCGTCCAGGCCGACCACGCCGGCCACGGAAAGCCGCTGTATTCGCAGAACCATGCGGTGCGGCAGCGGCTGTCGGTTCGCGACATGCTGTGCCCGATGTGCGGAAAGCCGACGTCGCCGGAAGACCGCTACACCCAGGTCGCGCACCCGTTCACGGCGGGAGCCCTGCGCGCGACCGGACGCGGGGGCGCCCTTCCGGCCGACATCGAGGACGACCGGGTCCTCGTCGACGCCGGCGCCATCGCCCCCCTGCACAAGGCCTGTTCGACCCGGTCGCTGCGGTACTGCCCGCATCTGAAGGCCGATCCGAACATCGACGTGCGCCCCTTCCCCCGGTCGTGGGTTGTGCTGCCCCTGACGGTGCGGGCCGAAGCGCCGCCGCAGCTGTTTCTGGCCAGAGCCGAGCCGCGCCGCGAGGTTCCCGTGATCGGCTTCCTGCAACTGTGCGGCCTGACCGACCAGCGCGACCCGTCATGGCGGAGCCGGAGTCAGCCCGCCGCCGGCTGAGCGATCCGTCCGCCGCCGCTCTCGATCGCGTCCAGCAGATCCATGACGTCGGCGATGGTGTTCGCCTCGCGCGCCGGCTTGTCCCAGCGGATGCGGCTGACCCGCGGAAAGCGCATCGCCACCCCGGACTTGTGCCGCGTCGACCGGTTCAGCCCCTCGAAGGCGATCTCCAGCACAAGGCCGAAGTCCCGCTCGGCCCGGACCGAGCGCACCGGGCCGAACCGCTCGACCGTGTGGTCCCGCACGAATTTGTCGAGCTGCTTCAACTCCTCGTCGGTGAAGCCGAAATAGGCCTTGCCGACGGGGGTCAGCGGCCCCTCCTCCGTCCAGACGCCGAAGGTGTAGTCCGAATAGAAGCTGGACCGCTTTCCGTGACCCCGCTGGGCGTACATCAGGACCGCGTCGATGACGTGCGGATCGCGCTTCCACTTGAACCACGGCCCCTTGGGACGGCCGGCCACATACGGACTGTCCCAGCGTTTCAGCATCAGCCCCTCGGCCGCCGCCCCCACGGGCGGATCGGCGCGCAGGACCGCGAGGTCCTCCCAGCTTGCGTATGTCACCACCGGCGAGAGGTGCAGGCGGTCCCCGCCCTGCCCGGCGACGGCCTCGAGCCGCGCCCGCCGATCCCGAAGCGGCAGGGCCCGCAGGTCCTCTCCCTGATCCGCCAGGATGTCATAGGCCACGATCGCCGCCGGAAAGGCCGCCATCGTCTTAGCGTCGACCGTCTTGCGGTTCAGCCGCTGCTGCAGGTCGCCGAACGGCGCCACCCCTCCCTCCCGCCAGACCACCAGCTCTCCATCCAGCGCGCCTTCGAACGCCAGCCCCGCCATGACATCGGGGAAGGCCCCGGAAATCTCGTCGCCGGTCCGCGAATACAGCTTCTGCACCCCGGCCTCGCGCACCGCCTGAACGCGGATGCCGTCCCATTTCCACTCGGCGGCGAAATCGGCGGGCGACAGGCGGGGGAAGTCGACCGCCTCGTCGATGGCCACCGCCAGCATGACCGGCCGGAACCGGCCGGGGGCGTCGCCGCTCGGGCGCTCGGACCTTCCCTCCAGCCAGGCGAACAGGTCCGCGTAGGGCGGCTCCAGCGCGTGCCAGATTTCCTCGATGTCCGAGGCGTCTACGGGCTCAAGCGCGGTCACGGCCTCCGCGCCTTCGGGATCCGGCGGTTCGCTGACGGCGGCGGGGCGCATCATCGCCGCCGCCGTCTTGGCCAGGCGGGCTGACAGTCCGACGCGCAGCCCGCCCGTCATCAGTTTCAGCAAGGCCCACCGTCCCTTGGGCTCGAGAGCGTCCAGCCAGCCTTCCAGCAAATCCTTGACCTCGCCCCGACCGGCGGTGCGCAGGGCCTCCACCACCTCCCCCAGGTCCGGCTCCCGGTTGGGCCGGTAGTCAGGATAGCGGGGCCAGATCAGCGCCACCGTCTCGGCCAGGTCGCCGACATAGTCGTGGGACCACCTGAACAGCACCGGATCGACGCGGGCCTCGACCGCCTTGCGGATCATCGCCGGCTTGGCCGCGTCGAAGCTCAGCTCGCCTGTCAGGGACGCCAGCGCCCAGCCCCGGTCCGGATCGGGGGTCGCTCTCAGATAGTCCCGCAGCAGCACCAGCTTCGCGTTACGCGACGCCGTCAGCGACAGTCGGTCCAGCAGTTCGGCGAAGGCGCGCATCGGACCTCATGTAAGTGTCTCCGACCCAAACGGAAAACGCCCCGGAGGTTTCCCTCCGGGGCGTCATGTCCACCGGCGTGGAGCCGTCTAGTTGAACAGGCTCGCGATCACCGCGGCGATCAGGCCGCTGTTCGTGTTGGACAGGACCGCGTCATTGCCGCTGCGGACGTACTGATAACCGCGGGGCGGGGCTTGCAAGCCGTAGCGGGCGTAGTCGTCCACGACATACTGGTCCGAGCGGTAGGAGGACGGCATGCTCTGGCCATAGGCCCACTGACGGGTCTGGTATCCGCGCGGCGCCTGGTAGCGGCCGGCGTTGTAGCGGCGCTCGGCCCGCTGCCAGCGAGCGTAGGCGCGCTGTTGTTGACGGGCCTCACGACGGTCCTCGCGGGCGTCCTGACGCCATTCGCGGCGGTCGCTGCGGTCATCCCGGCGGTCGCCGCGGTCATCACGGCGATCATCGTGACCGTTCTGGCGGTGTTCGTGATGGCCGCGCGATTGGGCTTCGGCCGCGGAGGCCACGCCGAGCGAGCTCAGGGCGAGCGTGGCGGCGATGGCGGCGGTGAGAATCTTCTTCATCCGATGTCTCCAGATGCGGCCGAAGGATTTCGACTTGGCCGCACTCTGGTCCCCCGCCCTTGAGCCGGATGTGAACGCCCGTGGTCATCCGTCGTTCAGACGGCGGTCGCCTTTGGAACGCTATCGGGAGCGACTGGCGCTCAGGCCGCGGCGGCCTGGGGGTTCTCGACGCAGCTGCGGAGGCCGGCCCGGCCCGCGCCGACGCGGTTCATCAGATGGGCGAGGGCCGAGAAGTCGATCGGCTTGTTCAGATAGGCGTCGGCCCCCGCGTCCAGGCCGGCGGCGTGGTCCTCGCTCCGCGCCGAGGCGGACAGAACGACGATCGGCGTCTCGCGGTTGGCTCCGTCCCCCGCGCGAATGGCCCGGGTGGCGGTCAGGCCGTCCATCACCGGCATGTTCACATCCATGATGATCAGGTCGAAGGTCTGATCCGCCGCGATGGCGACGGCGACCTGGCCGTTCTCGGCGCTGGTCGAGGCGTGTCCGGCCGAGCCCAGCCAGGCCTCCAAGATCATTCGGTTGACGGGGTGGTCCTCGACCACCAGGACGTTCAGCGCCTGGCCGTCGGCCACCTCGGCGTGGATCGGTTCCGCCGCCTCCTGACGCGCCCATTCGACGACCTCGGACTCGACCGAGAAGGTGAAGGTGGAGCCGGCGCCCACCGCAGACGTCACGGTGATGTCGCCGCCCATGATGTTGGCCATGCGGCGGGCGATCGTCAGGCCCAGGCCCGTGCCGCCGAAACGCCGCGTCGAGGAGCCGTCGACCTGGGTGAACGGCTGGAACAGCCGCGCCAGGTCTTCCGGTGAAATGCCGGCGCCGGAATCGGTCACGGCGAAGTCGAACCGGATCCGGTCCTCGGCCAGACGTTCGCCGCGGACGACATAGGTGACGTCGCCGCGGTCGGTAAATTTCACGGCGTTTGACAGCAGATTGTGGATGACCTGACAGACCCGCAGCGGGTCGCCGCGAACCACGGAGGGAATATCGCCCTCGAAACGGGTCGCGAAGGTCAGGCCCTTGGCCTCGGCCTGGGCCTGGAACGGTCCCGTGACGCGCTTGTGCAGGTCGTCGATGGACACGTCGATGATCTCGAAGGTCATCTTGCCCGCTTCGATCTTGGTCATGTCCAGGATGTCGTTCAGCAGGCTCAGCAGATTGTCGCCGGAGTTGCGGATGATCGACAGATACTCCCGCTGCGTCTGCTCCAGACGCGTGGCGCCCAGCAGCTGGGCGGCGCCGAGGACGCCGTTCATGGGCGTGCGCAACTCGTGGGAGATGACGCCCAGGAAGCTGGACTTGGCTTCGTTGGCGGCGTTCGCCCGGTCGCGGGCCGTTTCAAGCTCCTCGATCAGATGCGCCTGATGCTCCTGGAAGGCGCGGATGCGTTCTTCCCGCAGCATGGTCATCATGACCAGGACGACCAGACCCGCGCCGGTGAACGGCACCACGGCCAGGAACTGCCAGAAGATCGGCGTGCCCCACAGGCTGGCGGCGATGACGAGGGCGGCGACGCCGTAAGGCGAGGAAATCACGATGGCCTGGCGCGGCGAACTGCGCAGCTGGGCGAACACCAGCACATAGCCCGAGACCAGCAGGGCCATCGCCAGCGAGTGGCCGAACTCTGCGCCCGAGAACCAGGCCAGCAAGGGCGCCGTGGCCCATGCGGCGGTGGTCGCCGTCGCCACGGCGGGGAACACCAGGCCCCAGCCCGCGCCCACCCGGTCGCTGATGCGTTTCTCGACCGCGCCCCGGACGGCGCCGGCGGCGACTGTCCCCAGGAACCAGAGTGCGGCGGTGCCCAGGCCGACCGTGGCAAGCAGGCCGAGCGCCCATGTGCCGATGATCATATAGCGCAGGTATTGGGTCTGCAGGATCGCACGGAGCGCCTGCGCGGCTTCGCCAGCGCCCGGCTCGCCGTTCATGGACTTGCCGATGCCGTCGGATTCCACCATGCGCGCGCCCAGCCCCCTTTAGGTCCCGGGGCCGAACGCTATGGGGAAGTCTCTAAGACGAGATGAACGATTACATTTCTGCAAGGTCGAGGTTCGACGAACGTCACGCGTCCGCTTCCGCCGGCGTCAGCGCCCGGATCGACAGGGCGTGCACCGGCCCCGCCAGTTCGGCCCGCAACAGGTCGTTGACCGCCCGCTGACGCTGCACCCGTCCCAGCCCCTCGAACACCGCCGACACCACGGTCAGGTTGAAGTGACTTTCGCCCCCGGGCCGGCCATCCAGTCCGCCCTCGTGGTGGTGTCCGGCGTGCCGACCGCTGTCGTCCTCGATCACCAGACGCGCGGGAGACAGGCCCGCCGTCAGTTTTTCCCGGATAATCGTCGCAATCGGGCCTTCCGGCATGGCTGTGTCCTTGTTGGTGACCAATTCGACCTTACACTGGCGCCGATGTCATCCGAGTTTGAATACAAGCCCCGCTTCAAGGACATGCGAATCAAGCCGCCGCGCCCCGAGGAGGAGGCGGCGGAGGCCGACGTCCTGCATCTGAAGCCCGGCGAGAAGGCCTGCAACTGGCCCGATTGCCGCGCCCCCGCCACGGCCCGGGCGCCCAAGTCGCGCGAACGGCTCAACGACTTCTATGATTTCTGCCAGCGCCACGCGGGCGAGTACAACAAGGGCTGGAATTTCTACGCCGGCATGAGCGACGGCGAGGTCCGCGCGGCCAAGGAAAACGAGGCCATGACCGGCGGTCGCCCGACCTGGGAAATGAAAGCTGGAAAGTTCAGCCGCGAGGCCGCCGCCTTCGCCTCGAAGATGGGCACGGCCAATAACAAGGGGACCGGCAGCTGGCAGGACAGCTTCGGGCTGTTCGGCCGCCGCATGAAGGAGCAGGCCGGGCCCGCGGGCGAGGACACGCTTCGCCTCGGCAAGCTGGAGCGCGCGGCCCTGACGGTGCTCGACCTCGACGCCCGCACGGACAAGGCCGGGGTCAAGGCGCGCTATCACGAGATGCTGAAACGCTTCCATCCCGACCTGAACCAGGGCGATCGCGGCGCCGAGGCCAAGCTGCAGAGCGTCATCAAGGCCTACAAGACGCTGAAAAAGGCGGGGCTGGCGAGCTGACGCCCCGGATGCAACCAACGTTCTTCGGAACGGTTTGAGGTATCCGCGGCGCTTGGAGGCGCTACCCCCGCATGTTCGGCAAATTCCCGCGCCGCAATAACCGCAAGGCCCGGATTTCCCGCTGGTTCGCCAGCGAACGGGGCAGCGACCTGCACACCTTCGACCTCCACGACCTCGGCTCAAGGCTCGGCGCCCTGGTTTCGGCGCTCCTGCGGGCCCGCACCGTTCGCCGCGCCGCCGACAAGGCCTGACGCGCCGTTCCCGATTGAGCCGTCCGCGGCTCCGATCTAGGCTCGTGTCATGGCGGCCCAGCCCCAGGTCCTGATCGTCGGCGCCGGTCCCGCGGGACTGGCCGCGGCGCTGTTCCTCAGCCGGCGCGACGTGCCCGTCCGCATCATCGAGGCGGCCCTTGAGCCGATCCGGACCTCCAAGGCGCTGGGCGTCAATCCGCGCACCCACGTCCTGCTGGAGGAAACGGGCGTGACCGCCCGCATCCTCGCCGAGGCGCAGGAATTGCGGACCCTGTTCGTGCATCACAACGGCAAGCCGCTGACGACCGTCAGGCCGGACTGGAAGGCGCTGGGCGCGACCCATCCGATGGTCATCCTGCCCCAGGCCCGCACCGAGGCCCTGCTGACGGAAGCCCTCGCCCCGTTCGGCGTCGCCCCGGAGCGCGGCAGTGCGTTGACCGCCGTGTCGCAGACCGGTGACGTCGTCACCGCGACTCTCGCCCACGGCGAGACCATCACCGCGCCCCTGCTTCTCGCCGCAGACGGCGCGCATTCCACCGTCCGCAAGGCGCTGGACCTCGACTTCCCCGGCGACGGCTGGGACGAGCCATGGCAGCTGATGGACGTCGACATCGACGGGCTGCAGCCCGACCAGGGCTGGGTCGACCTGCACGACGAGGGCGTCCTGCTGGCCCTGCCCTTTTCGGGCAAGACCTTCCGCCTGATCGGCTTCGGCCGCCCGCTGCTGGAGAACCTGCCGTCCGAATGGACCGTCGGGACCATCCACTGGGAAAGCGATTTCCGCATCTCGCACCGCATGGTCGAGCGCATGACCGTCGGCCGCATCTGCCTGGCCGGCGACGCCGCCCACATCCATTCGCCGATGGGCGCGCGGGGCATGAACCTGGGCATCGAGGACGCCTTCGTCTACGCCGCCTGCGCCGCCGACTTCCTGAACGGAGAGGCCGGCCGGCTCGAGGACTACAACCGCATCCGCCACCCCGTCGACGCCGCCGTCGTCGAGCGCGTGCGCGGCCTGACCAACCTGATCCGCAACACCTCGCCGCTGGCCGACTGGCTCAAGGGCGTGGTCCCGCCCCTGCTCTCGCACCTGCCGTTCGCGCTCAATGCGGGCCTTCGTGTCGGCATGGGCCTCGACCACCCGGTGACGGTGCGGTAATCGCACCCTCATGACCTCCCCGCTCGACGCCACCCCCGATCCCCTGCTGACGCTTGAACCGCATCGCCGCGCCACGGTGCGCGAGATCTTCGGCGTCGACTCCGACATGGTCGTGCCGGTCTTCACCGAGCGCGACAGCCATGTGCCCGAGATCGACCCGGCCTATCGCTTCGACCCGCAGACGACGACGGCCATCTGCGCCGGCTTCGCCTTCGACCGCCGCGTCATGGTCCAGGGCTATCACGGCACCGGAAAGTCGACCCATATCGAACAGGTCGCCGCGCGCCTGAACTGGCCGATGGTGCGGGTGAACCTCGACAGCCACGTCAGCCGCATCGACCTGGTCGGCAAGGACGCCATCGTCCTCAAGGACGGGAAACAGATCACGGAATTCCGCGAGGGCATGCTGCCCTGGGCCATCCAGCGCCCGATCGCCCTGTGCTTCGACGAATACGACGCCGGCCGTCCCGACGTGATGTTCGTCATCCAGCGCGTGCTCGAGGCCCAGGGCCGCCTGACCCTGCTGGACCAGAACCGCGTCATCCGCCCGAACAAGTGGTTCCGCCTGTTCTCGACCACCAACACCATCGGTCTCGGCGACACCTCGGGCCTGTACCACGGCACCCAGCAGATCAATCAGGGCCAGATGGACCGCTGGAACATCGTCACCACGCTCAACTACCTCGACCATGACGTCGAGGCCGAGATCGTCGCCGCCAAGGTCCCCGAATGGCAGGACGCCGAGGGCCGCCGCCGCATCGCCGCCATGGTCCGCGTCGCCGACATGACCCGCAACGCCTTCATGAACGGCGACATCTCCACGGTGATGAGCCCGCGCACCGTGATCACCTGGGCCCAGAACGCCATCATCTTCGCCGGCGACGTGGGCCTGGCCTTCCGGCTGACGTTCCTGAACAAATGCGACGAGCTGGAACGGCCGACGATCGCAGAGTTCTACCAGCGGGCGTTCGGAGAGGACCTGCCCGAGGCGGCGACGCGGGTGAAGGTGGGGTAACCCATTCCTCCTCTCCCCGCCGGCGAAGGAACGCCAGACCTGGACCGCCGCAGAAAACATCCGCGCCGGACCTCTTGCCGCAGGAACCGCGGGCCCCGACGTACGCTTCGGTTGCAGGCCTCCCCGCCCTGTTCACAGCAAGGAATTCTCGCATGACCGACCAACGCATCGACGGAGCCGCCACCGAACTCGAAGGCAAGGCCCAGTCCGGGCTCGGCCGCATGACCGGCGACAGCAAGCTGCAGCTCGAGGGCAAGTTCAACGAGGTCAAGGGCCAGGCCCGCGACGCCTATGGCCGCGTCATCGACGGCCTCGACGGCCTCGTCGCCAAGGCCCCGGTCCAGTACCAGGACAAGGCCCGCCAGGGCCTCGACTTCGCCCGCCGCAAGCCGCTGCTGACCACCGGCATCGTCGCCGGTCTGGCCATCCTGCTGGGCGGCATCGGCCGCCGCCGCTAGACCGCCGACTAACCGTTGTCGGCCGCCTGTGCGAACAGGCGGCCGATCTCGGCATCGACCGCGCCCGGCCCATCCAGCTCGACGACGGCCGACAGGCGCTCCGACCAGCTCTCCCTGCGGACAGCCTCAGCCAGCCGCGGCGACAGGGCGGGATCCAGCTTCAGCCCGAGCAGGGCCCGTCCGCCCTTCAGCGGCCGGATCGCCGCAAACTGCACCGCCCGCGAGAATGAGGTGTAGCCCTTCCGCTGGCCGGAGATGACGCCCTCGACCCCCGCCGCCGCGCGCTCCAGCGCTTCCAGGATGGCCAGCGAGCGCGGCTCCGCCCACAGGGCGGCGCGCAGGCCCTCGGCGTCGTCCCAGCCCATGGCGTCCGCCGGCCGCGCGGCGCTGAGGATATGGGCCGCGTGGTTGGCGCCGAGGCCGTGCGTCGCCTTCAGCCAAGCCGCCTGGGCCTTGGGCCGGGTCTCCGGACAGCCCTTGAGGATGTCGACCCAGACCGCCACCGGCCGTCCGGTGGCGGTTTCGAAATTGGCCTCGACCGTGGCGAACCATTTCCGCTGCCGTTCGGTCAGCCCCGCGCCGCTCTTCATGGTCCGCTCCTCCGCTCCGCCGGGACCTTGCCCCCGCCCGCGACAAAGAAAAAGGCCCCGGCGTCGCCGCCGGGGCCTCGATCGTTGCGGCGGACGACGCCGGTCAGTCCGCGGCCTGGGCCTCGACCGCCTTGGTCTGGGCCGCGCTGGGTCCGCTGACGTCGAAGGCGATCTTGCCGTCAGTCAGGGTGACCTTCACATGGCCGCCGCGCGTCAGGCGTCCGAACAGGATGTCGTCGGCCAGCGGCTTCTTGATGTGCTCCTGGATGACCCGGGCCAGTGGCCGCGCGCCATACAGTTCGTCGAAGCCGTTCTTGGCCAGCCAGTCGGCCGCCTCGTCGGTCAGTTCGATGGTGATGTTCCGGTCCGCCAGCTGAGCCTCCAGCTGGATGATGAACTTCGTCACCACCGACTTGATGGTCTCGGCGTCCAGCGCCTTGAAGGCGACGATGGCGTCGAGACGGTTGCGGAACTCGGGCGCGAACAGGCGCTGGATGGCCTTGTCGTCCTCGCCCTCGACCTTGCCCCGGCCGAAGCCGATCGAGGCGCGGGCGTTGTCGGCGGCCCCGGCGTTGGTGGTCATGATCAGGATGGTGTTCCTGAAATCGACCTTCTTGCCGACCGCGTCGGTCAGCATGCCGTTGTCCATCACCTGCAGCAGGATGTTGTAGACGTCCGGGTGGGCCTTCTCGATCTCGTCCAGCAGGACCACGGCGTGCGGATGCTGGTCGACGGCGTCGGTCAGCAGGCCGCCCTGGTCATGGCCGACATAGCCCGGAGGCGCGCCGATCAGCCGGCTGACGGTGTGCCGCTCCATATATTCGGACATGTCGAAGCGCAGCATCTCGATGCCGAGGGTCGAGGCCAGCTGCTTGGCCACCTCGGTCTTGCCGACGCCCGTCGGGCCGCTGAACAGGAAGGCGCCGATCGGCTTCTGCGGGTCGCGCAGGCCGGCGCGGGCCAGCTTCATGGCCGCGGAAACCTGTTCGATGGCCGACGACTGGCCGAAGACGACCCGGTTCAGGTCGGTCTCGAGCTGACGCAGGCCCTCGGTGTCGGACTTGGAGACCGACTTGGCCGGGATGCGGGCCATGCGGGCGATGACGGCCTCGACCTCCTTCTGGCCGATGACCTTCTTCCGCTTCGACTCGGACAGCAGCATCTGGCTGGCGCCCGCCTCGTCGATCACGTCGATCGCCTTGTCCGGCAGTTTGCGGTCGGTCATGTAGCGGGCCGACAGCTCGACCGCCGTGCGCAGGGCCGCGTCGGTGTAGCGGACCTTGTGGTGGCCTTCGTAGGAGGTCTTCAGCCCCTTGAGGATCTTGATCGTGTCCTCGACCGTCGGCTCGTTGACGTCGATCTTCTGGAAGCGGCGGGCCAGGGCCCGGTCCTTCTCGAAATGCTGGCGGTACTCCTTGTAGGTGGTGGAGCCCATGCAGCGCAGGCTGCCCGAGGCCAGAGCCGGCTTCAGCAGGTTGGAGGCGTCCATGGCCCCGCCCGAGGTCGCGCCGGCCCCGATCACCGTGTGGATCTCGTCGATGAACAGGATGGCGTTGTCGTGCGTCTCCAGTTCCTTGACGACCTGTTTCAGCCGCTCCTCGAAGTCGCCGCGATAGCGGGTGCCAGCCAGCAGCGCCCCCATGTCGAGGCTGTAGATGGTGGCGCCTTCCAGCACCTCCGGGACCTCGTGGTTGACGATCTTGCGGGCCAGGCCTTCGGCGATAGCGGTCTTGCCGACGCCCGGGTCGCCGACCAGCAGCGGGTTGTTCTTGGTGCGCCGGCACAGGATCTGGATCGCCCGCTCGACCTCGGCGTGGCGGCCGATCAGGGGGTCGATCTTGCCCTTGCGCGACTTCTCGTTGAGGTCGACGCAATAGGCCTCCAGCGCTTCTCCGCCGGTCTTGGCGGCGGCCGCGTCCTCGGCGTCCTCGGGGCTGGCGCCGGTCTTGGCCGGACGCGTCTCGCCCGAACCGCCGGCCTTCTTGGCGATGCCGTGGGCGATGTAGTTGACCGCGTCATAGCGGGTCATGTCCTGCTCCTGCAGGAAGTAGGCGGCGTGGCTTTCGCGCTCGCTGAAAATGGCGACCAGAACGTTGGCGCCGGTGACCTCCTCGCGGCCCGAGCTCTGGACGTGGATCACGGCGCGCTGGATCACGCGCTGGAAGCCGGCCGTGGGCTTGGCGTCCTCGCCGTCGCTGGTGGCGAGCGCCGCCAGATCGGTGTCGACATACAGGGTCAGCGCCGCCTTGAGGTTCACCAGGTCGACGTTGCAGGCGGTCATCACATTGGCCGCGTCGGGGTCGTCGATCAGCGCCAGCAGCAGATGCTCGAGCGTGGCGTACTCATGCCGGCGCTCGTTGGCGTAGTGCACGGCGCGGTGCAGGGTCTCTTCGAGAGGACGAGAAAACGAGGGCATGGACAGATCCTCTCAGTCTTTTTCCATCGTGCATTGCAGGGGGTGCTGGTGGCGGCGGGCGGTCTCGATCACCTGTGCGACCTTGGTTTCGGCCACCTCGTAGGTGAAGACGCCGCAGACCCCGACTCCATGCTGATGCACATGCAGCATGATGCGAGTCGCGGCCTCGCGGTCCTTTTGAAAGAACCGCTCCAGCACATAGACGACGAATTCCATCGGCGTGTAGTCGTCGTTCAGGATCAGCACCCGGTACAGCGAGGGCTTCTGAAGTTTCGGCTTGGTCTCGGTGACGGTGGCGGCCCCGAGGCCTCCATCGTTCTGTTCACCTGGCCTGCGTGACGGCGGCATTCGTGGTCCAGTTTGGGGAAGTAGATGGAGCAGATAGGGAATGATGGCCTGAATTGAAGGCGCGTCCAGTCACAGCTTTATGTTTTGCCGCAGGCTGAAGCCCTCTCCGACCGCGGGGCCGGAAAGTGCGGGGAGGTCGCGGAGCGCGGGCGGCTAGCCCGGAACCGGAATGTGGCCCCCTGCTTTCGCGTTACGGGGACCGGACTGTGTTTTCGGCGTCGCCGCCTTCGCTCCGCGCGACCGGTTCACGCAAGCCGACGGGG
>NZ_LMGT01000010.1 GCF_001427825.1 Brevundimonas sp. Root608 | reverse complement strand
AAGGGCCTAAATGGCGAGAGGTCGGGGGCCGAAAACAGGCAAACCCCGGCTGGCCATGCGATGCCCGCCCCGAAGCGCTCGGAAGCCGCGATCACGCGGAGCACAGGCGGCGACGCCGAAAACACAGTCCGGTCCCCGTAACGCGAAAGCAGGGGGCCACATATCGGTTCCGGGCTAGCCGCCCGCGCTCCGCGACCTCCCCGTCCCTTTCCGGCGGAAACGCCGGCGAGCGCTTCAGCCTGCCCGGTCTTTGAAAATGGCAATGGATTCCGTGCATCCCGGCGAAAGCCGGGACCCCGTTCTTTCGCGGCGCACGCTGCATGGGACGGGCGGACGAAGATCACCGGAGCCGCCGGATCACCCAAAGCACTGGGTCCCGGCTTTGGCGGGGATGAGCGGATGGGAAGGCCGCACCCTCCCTCAAGCGGGAGGGAGAACCTCGCTCCGGTCTTTGAAACCTAGAGCCCCGCCGCCCAGTCCGTGGCCCGGACGAGGCTGTCGACGATGCCGGGCTCGGTCGAGGCGTGGCCGGCGTCCTTGACGATGTCCAGCTTCGCTTCCGGCCAGGCCCGGTGCAGGGCCCAGGCGCTGGCGATCGGCGTCACCACGTCGAACCGTCCCTGGGCGATCCAGCAGGGGATGTGCCTGATCCGGCCGATGTTCTTCAGCAGCCAGCCTTCCTCGGGGAAGAAGCCGCCGTTCATGAAGTACCAGCATTCGATGCGGGCGAAGGCGACCGCGAACTCGGGCTCGGCGAACTTGTCCGGACGCGCGTCCGGGCCCTCGACGCTGACGGTCTCGCCTTCCCAGCTGGACCAGGCGATGGCGCAGCGCTCGCGCTCCGCCTTGTCGTCGCCGGTCAGCCGCTTGTAGTAGGCGCCCATCAGATCGTGGCGCTCGTCCTCGGGGATGGGGGCCAGGAATCGCTCCCAGGCGTCGGGGAAGATGTTGGAGGCCCCGTCCTGGTAGAACCAGTGCAGTTCCGGCCTGGTCAGCAGGAAGATGCCGCGCAGCAGCAGCGCCTCGGCGCGCTCGGGATGGGTGATGGCGTAGGCCATCGACAGCGTCGATCCCCAGCTGCCGCCGAACACCACCCATTTGTCGACGCCCAGCAGCTCGCGCAGGCGCTCGATGTCCTCGATCAGCGTCCAGGTCGTATTCTCTTCCAGCGAGGCGTTGGGCCGGCTCCGGCCGCAGCCGCGCTGGTCGAACAGGACGATGCGGTATTTCGCGGGATCGAAATAGCGCCGCATCCCCGGATTGACCGCGCCGCCCGGGCCGCCGTGCAGGACGACGACCGGCAGGCCCTGGGGATTGCCGCATTCCTCATAATAGATCTCGTGCACGCCGCCGGTCGGCATGTAGCCGGTGGCGTAGGGCTCGATCTCGGGGAACAGTTCACGGCGGGACGTTTCGGGCGCAGGGAAAGCCATACGATAATCGGATCTCTGTTCGCGCCGTTCAGGCGGTGACGGTTTGTGACCGCAATGCGGTAACGGCGAGTAAAAGCCAAGCCGCGATCATCAGAACGCCGCCGATCGGGGCGACCGCTCCCATGACAGGCAGGCTCAGAAGGGCGACGGCCGACAGGGCGAGGCAGAACACCAGTCCGCCCGCCGCCGCCAGCCAGCCGGCCGCGGCCACGAGACGCGAACCGGACGGCCAGATGGCGCAGACCAGGGCCAGCACGGCGTGGACCAGCTGATAGTGGCCGCCGGTCGTCAGCAGGGTCTTGATCTGCGGCCCGGCGCCATGGGCGGCGAACGCGCCGATGGCCACGGCCATCGCTCCGTTCACGGCGGCGAAGACCGCCAGGCTGCGCATCACTTTCATGACGGAACGCTAGCCGACAGAATCCTGCGAGTCTGCTATTGCGCGCTCCATGACCGCCGCCCAGCGCCTGGCTTTGCAGTATGTGTTGCTCTTCGGCGCCACCGGGGTCAGCCTTCCGTTTGCAGGCTTATGGTTAAGCTCGCGGGGGTTGAGCGGCGCGCAGATCGGGACCCTGCTGGCCGTCCCCATGCTGGCCAGAATCATCACCGGCCCGTTGCTGGCGGTCTGGGCCGACGGCTTCCGACTCCGGCGCACCCCCATCGCCCTGCTGGGCGTGGTCATGACGCTCGGCTACGGCGCCGCCGGCCTCGTGGACGGCTATCTCGCCTGGGCGGCCTGCTGGTTCGTCGGCGCCACCGCCATGGGGATTCTGGTGCCCCTGACCGACGTGCTGAACCTGCGTCTGGCCGGCCGGCTGGGCTACACCTTCGCCTTGCCCCGGGCCTTCGGCTCCGCGGCCTTCGTCGCCGCCAACATGGTCATGGGCGCGATGCTGCTGACCCTGCCGGCCGACGCGATCATCGTCTGGCTGGTCGTCGCCTCCCTCGGCCTGGCCGTGGTCGCGGTCCTGGCCCTGCCGCCCGAGCCGGCGGCCGATGGGGCGCCCTTGCGCGGCCGCGAACGGTTCCGCGGCCTCGGCCGGCTGGTGAAGGACCCGACCTTCATGACCGCCATCTTCGCCATCGGCGCGGTCCAGGCGGCGCACGCCTACCAGTACGGCTTCTCCGCCATCCTGTGGAAGGCCGAGGGGATCAGCGAGGCCGTCACCGGCCAGCTCTGGGCCTTCGGCGTCGTGGCCGAGATCGCCCTGATGTGGCTGTTCGAACCCTGGCGCCGCCGCGCGGGCGTCGATCCCTGGATCATGCTCGTCGTCGGCGCGGCCGCCGCCGTGGTCCGCTGGAGCGCCATGGCCTTCGCCCCGCCGCTGTGGCTGCTGTGGCCCCTGCAGGGGCTGCACGCCCTGACCTTCGCGGCCACCTTTCTCGCGGGAATCCAGATCGTCGAGCAGCTGGCCCCGCGCGACAGCCAGACCGCGGGGCAGATGCTCAGTTCGGTGCTGTCGGCCGGGGTCCTGATCGGTCTGGCCACGGCCGCGTCAGGCGCCCTCTACGACCGGTACGGGGCAGGCGGCTACTGGGCGATGGCGGCGATGGCGGCCGCCGGCCTGCTGGCCGCGCTCCCGCTGCGAGGTCAGCTGGCGCGCGAGCGGGGCAGGGGCGACAGGTGACGCGCCATCGCCTCGGCCGCGGCCTTCACCGCACGCTGAACCTCGGCGTCGGAGGCGTTTTCGGGCGCTCGAAGCAGCCCTACGGCCGGCGTGTCCAGCCCTTCCGGCAGGGCCGAGAGCACCCGGTACAGCAGATAGCTGCCCGCATCGTCCTCGGCGTCCGAGCTGGTCTCGACCCGCAGCCCCGCCTCGTTGAGCGCGCCGACGATGTCCGCCGCCGGCGCCGTCGCCCTTGCGACGGCGGGACCGACGCTCGTGAGGCGCCGCACGCCGTCCAGTGAACGGTTCTCGGCCCGGATCTGCAATCTGAAGGCGGCGCTGCGGCGCGTGCGCCCCACCAGCAACACGGCCCGGCAGTGCCGGTCGTCAAGATGCGTGGCCAGGGTTTCGGCCAGGACGTCGGGCTCTCCGCCCGGGACAGCGACCGTTCGAACCCCGGAGGGGCTCCAGGGTCGGCCGGACAGGTCCTCGACGGGGTCCCAGCCGGTGTCATCGGCGTCATATGCGCAGATCACGATCGCGGGGCGATGATCGGGCGGCGTCTCGTCGGCTATGTCGGGCATGGACCCTGCTTACGCGTGACAGATGCGTGACAGCGCGAACGGTGTCGCCATCCCGTGGCCCCCGTCAAGACGAAATCGCCTTCGGGACCGGTCTCGCATGCCCGTTCCCGTGTCAGGCGAGATCGCCGATGGCGGCGTCCAGCAACATATAGGCCCGGCCGCCGTCGGAGGTCAGGCGGGCCTGGATGCCGGCCGCGTCGCCCGCGTCGGCTCTCGCCGTCAGATCGCGGGCGAAGGCCCGGACGTAGGCCTCCGCGTCTCCGCGCAGATCCGGATCGGTCAGGACCCGGCGGGAGACGCTGCGCACCGCGGCGGGCGCCACGCGGCGGACGATCTGGCGCGCGCGGTCCGGATCCCGCTGGGCCACAGCCTGCGCGGCCTCCTCGATGCGGGACCGGGGCAGGAGGGCGTTGGGATCGACGCCCATGCGCCGGATGGCGGCGATGACGCGGTCCTCCAGTCCGGCGATGTCGGCGACCGGCATGACCGGCGTATCGAGGTCCAGCGGCGCCTCGCCGGGGCCGTCGTCGACGAGGTCGCTCCAGCCCAGACGGTCTTCCGTCGATGTCGCCGGCGGCGCCGAACCCGGCATCGGCTCCAGTTTCAGCCGCCCGCGCAGGCCGAAACCGCGCGATTCCTCCCCCTTGGCGGGGCGCTCGCGCGGGGCTTCCGGTTCGACCGGGGGCGAAACCGGCGCGGGTTCACGGCGGCGGATGGCCGGCGTGTCGCCCGACACCACCCCCATAAGCCGGACGGCCTCGGTCAGCATGTCGTAGTTGCGGCGCACCCGCTCCTGGAAGCCGGAGTCCAGCGCCTCGGTGTCGGCGGCGGCCTTCTGGGAGGCCGCGGAAAGGGCCGCCAGGCCGTCTTCCACCGACGTTCGCACGGCGTCGATCCGCTTCTGCGCCTCTTCCGGCAGGCGGGCGGCGCGTTCGTCCAGATCGCCTATGGTCTCGCCGATCCGGGCGAGGGCCGCATTCATGCGTTCGAGCGTGGATTCCAGCTGCTCCAGCGCCCGTTCGCCGGCCTCGTCGACCAGTCCGCCGGTCTCCACCACGATCTTGCGCGCGCTGTCGACGCGGGCGTCGGCCGCCTGATCGGCCTTTTGCGCCGCTTCGAACAGGGCTTCGCCGAGCCGGTCCGCCCGCATGCTGGCCTGTTCAGCCGCCTCGGCGGCGGCGGCGCGGGATTCCTCGGCTGTGGCCTGCAGCGCCGACAGCGCCAGGCGGGTTTCCTCGACGAGCGCGTCGCGCGCCTCGGCGGCCAAGGCCTCGAACCGGTCCAGCGCCAGCTTGGTGGCCGCGTCGAACCCATCGGCCTCGCGCTGGGACATCTCGACCAGGGCGCGGAATTGATCGGTCGCGGCCTCGACCAGATCCCTGATCGTTTCGGCCGTGCGGGTCGAGGTCTCGCCCAGTTCGCCGGCGGCCGTGCGGCTGGCCGAAAGCTGTTCGGTCAGCTGGGCCCGCTGGCTTTCGACCTGTGCGGAGAAGTCCTCCTGATCGGTGCGCAGGGCATAGGCGGCGGTGACCAGCGCCGCACGTTGCTGGCCCAGGCCTTCCTCGACGGACTGGATCTGTTCAGCGACGCCGGAACCGGCGTTCTCGAGGCGCAGGGTCTGCCGGGCCAGATCGTCGGCGGCCACGCGCGCGGCGTCCTGGGCCTCGCCCGCGGCGGCGGCCAAATCCGCGGCCCGGGCCGCCAGAGCGGCCTCGGCTTCGCGGAGCTGGGTCTGGGCCAGGTCCGAGGCGTCGACCACCATGCGCGACTGGCGCTCGACGGCGTCGATCACGCCGGCAGCCTGGGAGTCCAGCTGGACGCCCAGCGCCGCCATCTGGGTGCGTTCGCCGCCCAGCTGTTCCGTCAGCCTGCGTGCGGTGCGGCCGGCGACCTCGGCGGCCTCGTTGAGACGAGTGGTTTCCTGCGACAGGGCTTCGCGCAACAGGGCCATATCGTTGCGGGCCCGCTCGGCCGCGAGCGACGCCTGATCAATGTCGTTGCGCAGGGACTGAAGGACCTCGCCGGTCTGCTGCGCCGCCAGGGCGGTCGGAGCGACGAGGGCCTCGGACAATTCGCGGGCGCGGCGGGTTTCGACGGCCAGGCCGGCGCCCTGGCGGACGGCGTGGGCCAGCATGATCGCCATACCGGCCGGGGCCAGGGCGATCAGCGCATAGACCGCCAACCGCAACGGCTCCAGCTCCACGGCGCCCGAACCGAACTCGTACATGAACCAGGCCGCGACGCCGCCGATCCACAGGGCCGAGGCGACGCCGGCGACCAGATAGGCGTGCCGGCCCGACGGCGCGGCGGTTTCGCGCCGGCGCACCGATGTCGGCACAGGGGCGGGGTCGCGGGCGACCGGCGGCGCGTCGGCGGACACCGCCAGCTCGAGCGCACCGGCCGGCCAGGGGTCCGCGCGAGCCGCCTCGACGGCCGCTCGCTCCTCGGCACGGCGCTGCTCCTCGGCCAGCCGGCGTTTGCGGCGCTCGGACATCGGACGGTCGGCGACGGGCTCGGCCGGCGGCTGATCCGCCGCGGGCGCGGAGTCGGCGATCCCGGCCTCCGGATCCGGTTCGGTCAGGTTCAGCGGGGGCCGTTGGCGGGGTGGCTTCATGGTGCGGCGATCTCGTCACGGAGCGGCGTCGGCGACCGACGCGCGATAGGACGCAACGACCCTAACGAGTCAATCGCGGCGCGCAAAGGCGACGACCAACGAATCCGGCGAAGTCCACGTCGCGGATCAGCAGTCCCGCTTGCGATCGGAGGAAGCGGAGAAGATCGCGGCCGAGGCCGCGTCGTCACAGTCGCGGACACGATGGATTTCACGCTGGGATTTTTGCGGCGTGTCGAGGTCGAGACCGAACTGCGACAGGGCAGCGGCGGCCAGAATGGCGACGAATCCCGCGATAAACTCGATCAGCGCCTGCATCGCCGATCTCCCTGTCCCGACTGCGGCAAATCTTATGCACCCAAAACCGCGTTCGGACAATCGGGGGCGACATGAACAAAGCGTCACCATTGACCATCCGCATCAAGCCATGGAACGGAAAGGGCCGGTGCGCGTCCTGTAAAGCTTGAGGCGACCAGCGCCCGCCACGTGAATGGGCCAGACCGCGCCATGACCGACTTCAAGGACGACAGCCGCAGTTTGCTGAAACCCGGCCACAACTGCTGGCGGGCGGAGACGGCGGACCGTTTCGCCGTGCTGATGGAGAACGCCGCCTATTTCGAAGCCCTGCGCTCGGCCTTGGCCAAGGCGCGGCGGTCCATCGTCATCCTTGGCTGGCAGTTCGACCCGCGCACCCGGCTGGACCCCGAGAGTCCCCACAACGATCACCAGGCCCAGATCGGCCATCAGCTGCGCATGCTGGTGAAATCGAATCCGGACCTCGATGTCCGACTGCTGATCTGGAAGTCGCCCCTCCTGATCGCGGCGTCCCAGGGATTCTATCCGCACAGGGCGCAGGGCTGGTTCCGCAAGCGGATGGTCGAATTCCGGCTCGACCAGCCGGGTCCCATCGGCGCCTGTCATCATCAGAAGGCCGTCATCATCGACGACGCCGTGGCCTTCTGCGGTGGGGGAGACATATCGACCGATCGCTGGGACTCGGAAGAGCATCTGGACGGGGATCCGCGACGCTGCCAGCCGTCGGGGGAAATCCCGTCGCCGCGCCACGAGGTCATGGCGGTTATGGACGGCGCCGCGGCGCGGGCCCTCGGGGATCTCGCGCGCGAGCGATGGTTCCGCTCGACCTGGGAGCGGACAGTGTCCGACAAGGTCGACACCGACCCCTGGCCCGACGGCGTCGAGCCGGACATGCGGAACGTGCCGGTGGCCATCGCGCGCACCGAGCCGGCCACGGGCGGGCGCGCCGAGGTGCGCGAGAACGAGGCGCTGCACCTCGACGCCATCCGCGGCGCGAGGAAGCTGATCTATCTTGAGAACCAGTATTTCACCTCGCCCGTCATCGCGACGGCCCTGGCCGAACGCCTGGCGGAGGAGGACGGGCCGGAAATCGTGCTGGTGTCGACAGGCAGCAGCCCCAGCTGGTTCGACCGCATCACCATGGACACCGCGCGGTCGGAAATTCTTTTCCGGCTGGAGCAGGCGGACCGGCACAACCGCTTCTTCGCCTTCACGCCCTACACCAAGGGCGGCGAGCGGATCATCGTTCACGCCAAGGTGTCGATCTATGACGATGCGGTCCTGCGCGTCGGCTCGACGAATCTGAACAACCGCTCCTTTGGCTTCGACACTGAATGCGACGTCGCGGCCGAGCCCGTGGACCAGGCCGGACGCGACGCCATCCGCGCCTTCCGCCACCGTACGATCGGTCACTGGATCGGCATCAAGGCGGCCGAGTTCGCGGCGGCCGAGGCGACAGCCGGAACGGTGGGCCAGGCCATTCAACGGTTCGACACGGGGCGGATGCACACCCTGGGCGCCGAGCCGCCGTCTCGCGCGGAACGGATCATCGCCGAGTTCCAGCTCGGCGATCCGACCTCGACCCGCGACGCCTTCAGGCCCTGGAAGCGCCGGACGCGGTCGCACCGGACCCTGCCGGCGCCCGGGCAGTCCTGATCTCGAAGTCGATGATCAGCGGCAGGTGGTCGGACGCCATCCGCGCCAGAGGCGAGAACGGCGCCTTGACGCCGGTGACCACGACTTCGGGGCTGGTGAAGCAGTGGTCGATGCGGATGGCCGGGAAGCTGGACGGGAAGGTCTTGACCGAAGGCCGCAGCCCGAGGCTGCGCTGGCAGTCCGCGAGTTTCGAGGCCAGCGCCTGATAGGGGCGGGTCACCGAGGTGGCGTTGAAATCGCCGGTCAGCAGGGTGGGGCCGGTGCAGTCCGGATGGCCCAGCCAGTCTCCACCGATCAGGGCGGCGGCCTGGAGCCTTTGCTCACGGGGAACCAGCCCCAGATGGGTGTTGATGACGTTCAGGGTGGCGCCGTCGATATCGATCGCCGCCCACAGCGCGCCGCGGGGCTCCAGGCCGGGAACGCCGCGGATGGTCGGCAGCGGACCTGACTTCATCAGCCGCTCGGGTCGGGCGGTGAGGATGGCGTCGCCGTACTGCTCGGCTTCCACGCGCATGGCGGCGTGGAAGTGGAAAGTCATGGCCAGCTGGTCGGCGATCGACTGGGCCTGATCGACGAAACCGGTTCGCGCCCGCCCGACGTCCAGTTCCTGCAGGCAGACGATGTCGGGCTCATGCTCGGCTATGACGCCCGCGACCCGCCCGACGTCCAGCCGTCGGTCAACGCCGACGCAACGGTGCACATTGTAGGTCAGCAGGCGGGGCATTGAATCGGAACGGTCCAGCGGGGGTGATGGCGGCCAGCCAATACCACGGGGGGAATGCGACACCACAGCGGCGGTGTGTCGGAGTCAGATCACGACCAGCTTGTCCTCGACCTCGTTCGGATCACGCGGTTTCGGCGGGAAGTGTTCGGCCAGCACGGCGCCGCACAGGGCGATGGCGTCGACGAACCCGCCGGCAGGGTCGCCGCGTCGCAGCCCCCTGACCAGACTCTCGACCGCATCCGCCCAGACCGCCTGGTCAACCTTGCCGTGGATTCCCTCGTCGGCGACGACCTCGACCTGATGATCGCCAAGGGCGGCGAAGATCAGCACCCCGGTCCGGGCCTCGGTTACATGAAGACCGTGAGCGAGGAACTGCTGCAGCGCCGCCTTGCGCACGCGCGCCTGCCGTATGCTTCGGGGCGTGACGCTCCGCGCTACGGCGGGGATGGAGGTGAGCAGGAAGACCACAAGGAAGACGACAGCCTGGATGAGGGCGTAGGCCCCCAGGGCCAGGCCCACGGTCACGTCGCTGGAGGCCAGGTGCGCCGCCTCCCAGCCGCTGCCCAGGCCGGGCACCCAGGCGGGTTCGAAGCCGAACGGAATCAGGCCCAGCGGCAGGATCAGGGCCGCCGCCGCCGCCCATCCCAGGGAGATGTCGCGGTAGGACGACACTCTCCGCGCCATGACACAGAAGATCTCGCCGGAGGTGCGGGCTTCGGCAAGGCGGATGGCCTCGGCGATGCGGTCGTGCACGTCCGGGGTCAGTTTGATCACCATCCGCCTGAAGCGCCCCCGCCGCCGAAACTGCCGCCGCCGCCGCCAAATCCCCCGCCGCCGCCACCGCCGCCGAAGCCGCCGCCTCCGCCGCGACCGCTGTTGCGCAAGGCTTCCGACGCGGCCCAGATCAGCACGGGGCCGACGCCGCTTCCGCGTCGCGGGCGTCCCCGGCCGGCGCCGCCCATCATCCGCAGCAGCAGCATCACGAAGATCAGGGTGATGATGACGGCGATGCCGATCGGAGGCTTTGATTTCGGGCGTTCGGCCGCCGCGGCGCGGGCTTGGGCCTCCGCCGGGTCGAGCCGCAGCTGCTGGTCGATCGCGTCCACGCCCTGTTCGATGCCGCGCTCGTAAAAGCCTTCCTTGAACGAGGGCAGGATCTCGTTCTGGATGATGAGGGCAGACACGGCGTCGGTCAGAACCCCTTCGAGGCCGTAGCCGACCTCGATTCGCACCTTGCGCTCCCGGGGCGCGACGATCAGCAGGACGCCGTTGTTCTTGTCCGCCTGCCCGATGCGCCAGGCCCGGCCCAGTTGGTATCCGTAGTCCTCGATCTCATAGCCCTGAAGATCCGGCACGGTGACAACGACCAGCTGATCGGTGGTGTCGCGCTCCAGCGCGGCCAGCTTTTCGGCCAGCGCCTGCTCCTTCGCATCCGAGATCAGGTCGCCGTTGTCGACGACCCGGCCGCTGAGGGGCGGAAACGTCGGGCCGGTCTGGGCCAGCGCCGGAGCCGCGACCAGCCAGACGGCGGCCAGCAGGACCGTCAGGAAGGCGGCGGCCCGGCTGATCGACATCGCCGGAAGTATGCGGCTCACTGGGCCGTCGGCGCTGCGGGCGGCGCGGCGCCGGGAGCGACGGCGGGCGCCGCGCCGCCCGGCCGAGCGGACGGGTTCAGGGCGTCGAAATTGACGTTGGGCGCGGTCTGGGCGGTCTCGGTGGCCGTGAACAGCTGCATCGGCTCGGACCCCCCATGGATGGTCTTGGCCCAGATCACCGTCGGGAAGGTCCGCAGGCTTGTGTTGTAGTCGCGAACGGCCTCGTTGTAGTCACGCCGCGACACCGCGATGCGATTTTCCGTGCCTTCAAGCTGCGACTGGAGGGCGATGAAATTCTGGTTCGACTTGATCTCCGGATAGCGCTCCACGACCAGCAGCAACCGGGACAACGCCTGCGAAAGCTGGCCCTGCGCCGCCTGATAGCGCTGGAAGGCGGCGGGGTCGCTGAGCGTTTCGGGCGTGACCGTCACGCCGGTGGCCGCGGCGCGGGCCTCGATCACCTGGGTCAGGGTGGTGCGTTCGGCGATCGCGGCGCCCTGGACCGTGGCCACCAGATTGGGAACCAGGTCGGCGCGGCGCTGGTACTGCGACTGGACGTCGGCCCAGCGCGCCTTGGCGGCTTCTTCCTTGGTCGGAATGGCGTTGATGCCGCAGCCCGCGGCCGCGGGGGCCAGGACCACGACGGCGGCGAGGGCCGAAACACGAGGCGAAAACCGGATCATCGACATCTCCTGACAGATCAGATTCCGACTATCGGGGTTGAGCGGCGGCGGTTCAAGCGTCCAGCGGTTCCGGCGCGACACCCGCCGCCCGGCACGCCGCCGTATAGGTGTTGGCCAGCAGGCAGGCGATGGTCATGGGGCCGACGCCGCCGGGAACCGGCGTGATCCGACCCGCGACCATCCGGGCCTCCTCGAAGGCGACGTCGCCGACCACACGGGTCTTGCCCTCGGCCGCCTTCACCGGATCCCGCGACGGCACGCGATTGATGCCGACGTCGATGACCGTGGCGCCAAGCCTGATCCAGTCCCCCCGCACCATCTCGGCCCGGCCCACGGCCGCGACCAGGATGTCGGCGGTCCGGCACAGCGCGGGCAGATCGCGGGTGCGCGAATGGGCGACCGTCACCGTGCAGCTCTCGCCCAGAAGCAACTGCGCCATCGGCTTGCCGACGATGTTGGAGCGGCCGACGATGACGGCGTTCAGGCCCGACAGGTCGCCCAGCTCGGCCTTCAGCAGCATCAGGCATCCCAGCGGCGTGCAGGGAACCAGCCCCGGCAAGCCGACCGCCAGCCGGCCCGCATTGACGACATGGAAGCCGTCCACGTCCTTGTCCGGGTCGATGGCGCCCAGCACCGCGGCCGTATCGATGTGACCGGGCAGGGGCAGCTGCACCAGGATGCCGTGGATGCCGGCGTCACCGTTCAGGTCGGCGATAAGGGCCAGCAGGTCCGCCTGGGTCGTCGCCTCGGACAGGCGGTGGGTGTCCGATCGGAGGCCGGCGCGCAGCGTCGTCTCGCCCTTGTTGCGGACGTAAATCTGGCTGGCGGGGTCCTCGCCGACGATGACGACGGCCAATCCCGGCGTGACGCCATGCGCCTGTTGAAGCCGGGCGGAGGCGGCGGCGACGCGGTCGACCAGGCCGGCGGCGAAAGCCTTGCCGTCGATCAGGGTCGCGGGGGCGGGATCGACCGTCATGGCTTTCGGTTCCGGTTATGGGGAAGGCGCGCCCGCCGCGATTTACAGATGGCGCGGTTCGGCGTCTATGATCGCGGGCTGCAACCGGGGGACTTTCATGCGCCGTTACACCATCCTGACCGCCGTCAGCGTGCTTACCCTGTTGATCGCGGCGCCGGCTCTGGCGCAGACGGCGGTCCAGCTCCCGGTGGGCCGCACCATCGACGGGCAGATCGCCGAAGGCGACGCGACCGGTCCGGACGACGCCTTCCGCTACGACAGCTATGCCCTCAGCGCCCGCGCGGGCCAGCGGCTGGAGGCGGTGATGCGCTCCGCCGCGTTCGACGCCTACCTGGAGGTCTATGGCCCGGGCGAAGCCGCGGAACCGCTCTTCTCCGACGACGACGGGCTGGGCGAAGGCACCGATTCGCGGCTCCGTTTCACCGCGGATCGCGACGGCGTTTATGTGCTTAGGGCCAGGACGCTGTCGGGGCTCGAAGGCGGGGCCTACACCCTCGCCCTGACCGAACGGCCGCAGGCGCGGCCGGCGCCGCGCCCTGCCCGCATCCGCGTCGGGCAGAGCCTGCAGGGCCGTCTGGCGGCCGCCGATCCCGAAAGTGATGACGGCGGAAACTATGACGCCTTCGTCGTCCGCGCCCGTTCTGGCGAACGATTCGCGATCGACCTGACGGCCGAGGACTTCGACCCGGTATTGCGCGTCGGCCGGATGGAGGGAGCCGTCTTCACCGAACTCGCCATGAACGATGATGGCCCGGACACCGGACTGAACTCAAGGCTCGTCTTCACGGCGCCCCGGGCCGGCGAATACGTCATCAGGGCGACGGCGCTGAACGGCGCGGGCGAGGGCGCCTACACCCTCGCCGTGGCCCAGGGACCCGAGCCCGCACCCGCCCAGGCCATCGAGATCGGGGCCACTGTTCAGGGCGAGCTGGCGGCTGGCGATGGCAAGAGCGAGTCCGGCCGGTTCGCCGACGCCTACCGGTTCTCGGGCCGCGAAGGCCAGCGGGTTCGCATCGACATGAGCTCGTCGGATTTCGACACTTATCTTCAGCTGTTCGACGACAGCCGGGTCAGTCTGGCTGAGGATGATGACGGCGCCGCCGAAGGGACGGATTCGCGCCTCACCTTCACCCTGCCGCGCACCGGCGCCTACATCGTCGAGGCCCGCGCCTTTTCGGAAGACACCGGCGGCTATGTGTTGACGATCGCCGAGATCGAGCCCGAACGCCCGCCGGAGGCCCTGACATTCGGCTCGACCCTGCAGGGCGAAATCGCTGAAACCGATTCGACGGACAGCGAGGACCGTGGTTTCGACGCCTATTCCCTGACCGGTCAGGCCGGACAGCGGATTCAGGCCATCATGCGTTCAGGCGATTTCGACACCTTCCTGCAGATCGGCCGGGCCGGGGCGGAGTTCGAGGCGCTGGCGTCGGACGATGACGGCCTGGGGGAAGGGACGGACTCGCGACTGAACTACAGTCTGCCGGAAGCCGGCGACTATGTGCTGCGCGCCCTGCCGTTGGGATCAGATGGCAAGGGCCTGTATTCGCTGCAGCTGATCGACCGCGGACCCCAGCCGCAGCCGGGCAGCCTGCTGGTCGGCGCGACGGCGCGCGGAACACTGACCGAGGCGGACGCGACAGCCGAGGACAACAGCTATTACGATGCCTATCGCGTCACCCTGAAGGAGGACGAGAAGCTGCTGATCACCATGGTTTCCAACGAGGTCGACAGCTTCGTGGTGGTCGGCCGCGAAAAGGAAGACGGGACGTTCGAGAGCCTGGGGTCGGACGATGACAGCCTGTCGGACACCCACGCCAAGCTCGAATGGACCGCGCCGGCCGACGGGGTCTATGAGGTCCGGGCGGGGACCTTCCAGCAGGGTCAGACGGGCGCCTATGCGCTGAACGTCGAGAAGCAGCCATAGCGGTTGGCCCGGCGGCGGGACGTGCTAGACCCGAGGCATGGCGCGGCCGGCTGACGATTTCGACCTGATCCTCGTCGGCGGCGGTCTGGCCGCGAGCCTGATCGCCTGGCGGCTGGCGCTGGACCGGCCGGACGTCCGGGTCGCCGTCGTCGAGCGCGACGCGCGGCTGGGCGGGCGGCACACCTGGTCCTTCTTCGACAGCGACCTGCCCGAGGCGGATCGCGCATGGCTGGCTCCGGCCGTCGCCCATCGCTGGCCCGCGGGGCACGAGGTCTACTTCCCCGGCCGCAGTCGCACCCTGTCCACGCCCTACAACAGCCTGACGTCGGAAGCCCTGGATGCGGTAGTCGCCCCGCGTCTGGGCGACCGGCTCATCGTTGGCGAGGCGGCTTCAGTGGATCGGGAAGGCGTTATCCTGGCGGACGGTCGCCGGCTGTCGGGACATGGTGTGATCGATGCGCGAGGTCCGCGGCCGACGGCCCATCTCGACCTGGGCTGGCAGGTCTTCCTCGGCCGCACCCTACGGCTGACGCAACCGCACGGCCTGATCCGGCCCACCATCATGGACGCCACGGTCACCCAGACCGGCGGCTATCGTTTCGTCTATCTCCTGCCGTTCGATGCGCGGACGGTCATGGTCGAAGACACCAGTTATGCCGATGATCCGACGCTGGACCGGGCATCTCTCGGCGCGCGCATCAGCGCCTATGTCCGCTCCCGCGGCTGGGTCGTCGAGGCGGTGGCCGGAGAGGAAGAGGGCGTGCTTCCCATCGCCCTGGACGGCGACATCGACGCCTTCTGGGCCGAGGGCCCGCCCGTCGCCCGCGCCGGCCTGAGGGCCGCCCTGTTCCATCCGGTGACGGGTTATTCCTTGCCCGACGCGGTGGGCCTGGCCCGCGAGATCGCCGGAGCAGCCGATTTGGGGTCGGATTCGCTGCGGGCGCTGACCGAGGCGCGCTCGAAGCGGCTGTGGCGTGAGCGGGGCTTCTACCGCCTGCTGAACCGCATGCTGTTCCGGGCGGCCGAACCGCGTCAGCGCTGGCGGGTGTTCCAGCGCTTTTACGGTCTCCCGGAAGGCGTGGTGCGGCGCTTCTACGCAGGCGGCAGCACCCCGCTCGACAGGGCTCGCATTCTCGCGGGAAAACCGCCCGTGCCGGTCGCGGCGGCCCTGCGGCAGTGGCGTGAAACCGGACAGGGATCATCAGCGTGAGAGATCGGGCGGCGAAACGGGCGGCGGTTATCGGCGCGGGATTCGGCGGTCTTGCCCTGGCCATCCGGTTGCAGCGGGCCGGCGTGAAGACGACGCTGGTCGAGAAGCGCGACAAGCCGGGTGGCCGCGCCTACGTCTGGAACGATCAGGGCTTCGTCTTCGACGCCGGGCCGACGGTGATCACGGATCCCGGCTGCCTGGAAGAGCTGTTCGAGGGCACGGGCAGCAAGCTGTCCGACTATGTCGAGCTTCTGCCGGTCGATCCCTTCTACCGCCTGCTGTGGGAGGACGGACGCAGCTTCGACTACGCCAACGATCAGGCCGTGCTGGACGCCGAGATCGCGAAATTCCATCCGGCCGATGTCGAGGGCTACCGGCGCTTCCACGCCTATTCGGAAGAGCTGTACCAGGAGGGCTACGTCAAGCTGGGCGCGGTGCCGTTCCAGAGCTTCTGGTCGATGATCAGGGCGGCCCCCGAACTGGCCCGGCTGGAAAGCTGGAACAGCGTCCACGCGATGGTGGCGCGGTACATCAAGGACCCGCAACTGCGACAGGCGTTCAGCTTCCACACCCTGCTGGTTGGCGGCGATCCGTTCAAGACGAGCTCGGTCTACGCCCTGATCCACGCGCTCGAGCGGCGCGGCGGGGTGTGGTTCGCCAGGAGCGGCACGGGGGCCCTGATCGCCGGGCTGGCGCGGTTCTTCACGGATCTGGGCGGCGACCTGAGACTGAACGCGCCGGTGGACGCGATCAACATGGCCGACGGACGGACGACGGGCGTGACGCTGGAAGGCGGAGAAGTCATCCCGGCGGACATGGTCGGCTCCAACGCGGACGTGGTCCATACCTACGAGCGGCTGCTGGGCCATACGGCGCGCGGCAAGGCCAAGGCGAAATCACTGAAGGCCAAACGGTTCTCCATGTCGCTGTTCGTCTGCCATTTCGGACTGAAGACGCCGCAGCCTCAATTGGCGCACCATTCGATCTGTTTCGGCCCGCGTTACCGCGACCTGATCGGTGAAATCTTCAAGGGGCCGAAGCTGCCCGATGATTTCTCGCTCTATCTGCACAGTCCGTGCGCCACGGACCCCGGCATGGCGCCGGCCGGATGTTCGACCCACTACGTGCTGTCGCCCGTGCCGCATCTTGGGGCCGCCGATATCGACTGGGCGGTCGAGGGGCCGCGATATGGCGACAGGATCCTCGACTATCTCGAGGCCCGGTACATCCCGAACCTCAGGCGCGATCTGGTCACCAGCCGCATCTTCACGCCGGCGGACTTCAAGGGCGAGCTGAACGCCCATCTGGGCAGCGCCTTCTCGCTGGAGCCGATCCTGACCCAGAGCGCCTGGTTCCGGACCCACAACCGCGACGACCGCATTCCGAACCTGTATGTCGTCGGGGCCGGGACCCATCCCGGCGCGGGCATCCCCGGCGTCGTCGGCTCGGCCAAGGCGACGGCGGGGCTGATGCTGGAGCAGGAAAGCTGATGGCCACGGCCGACGCCATTCTGGAAGCTTCGCGGGCGTCGATCGTCAAGGGCTCGAAGAGCTTCCGCTCGGCGTCGCGGCTGTTCGATCCGGAGGTGCGGGAGGACGCCTGGCTGCTGTACGCCTGGTGCCGGGCCTGCGACGACGCCATCGACGGGCAGGATCACGGACACGGGCACGAGGACATCACGCCGGAGGAGCAGCGGCGCCGGCTGGAAGGCCTTTACGACCAGACCCGCCGGGCCCTGGCGGGAGAACCGATGGCGGATCCGACCTTCGCCGCCTTCCAGCGCGTGGCCCGCCGCCACCATCTGCCCGAACGCTGGCCGCTGGATCTGATCGACGGCTTCGCCATGGATGTGGACCATCGCCAGTACCGGACCGTCGACGACGTCATGGGCTATTGCTGGCATGTGGCGGGGGTCGTCGGGGTGATGATGGCCCGCGTCATGGGCGCGTCGGATCCCGAGGTGCTGCGCCGGGCCCAGGATCTGGGGCTGGCCTTCCAGCTGACCAACATCGCCCGGGACGTGGTCGAGGACGCGGAGAACGGGCGGGTCTATCTGCCGGCCGACTGGCTGGTCGAGGCGGGGCTGGAGCCGACCGCGGAGGCCGTGGCCGATCCGGCCAACCGGGCCAGGGTCCATGCCGTCACGACCCGGCTGCTGAAGCTGGCCGAACCCTACTACGACAGCGCCCGCGACGGTCTGCGGGGGCTGCCGTTTCGGTCGTCGATGGCGATCGCGGCGGCGCGGGGGGTTTATCGCGAGATCGGTCGCAAGGTGCGCCGGCGCGGGCCGGGCGTCTGGGGCCAGCGGGTGGTGGTGCGCAAGCCGATGAAGCTGTGGCTGTTCGGGCGAGGCTTTCTGATCGCCATCTGGACCCAGGTGTTGGACAAGGGCCGCGTCCCGCCGGCCCGCCCGGCCCTGTGGACCCGGGTCTAGCCCCGGCGATCGGCGCGCAGCCGCTTCAGCTCGGAATGCAGGGCTTGGGGATCCGGCGCCAGCAGGAAACCGAAGGAGACCGCCCCGCCCCGGCTCATCACCGCGTGGTGCAGCCGATGGGCCTGGATCAGGCGGCGCAGATAGCCGTGGCGCGGCACCCAGCGGAAGGGCCAGCGCTGGTGCACCAGGCCGTCGTGGAACAGGGCGTAGGCCGCGCCGTACAGGGTCACGCCCGTGGCCACGGCGTAGACCAGCCACGAGCCGGTCCACCAGCCGAGGCTGAACAGGCTGATTCCGGCGATGGAGCCGACCACGGCGTAGAGGTCGTTGGCCTCGAACGTTCCCGTTCGGGGTTCGTGATGGCTGCGATGCCAGACCCAGCCCCAGCCGTGCATCACATAGCGGTGCGACCACCAGGCGACGCCCTCCATCAGGGCGAAGACGCCGAGCGCGACGGCGATGAAGGCGGCGGGGATCATGGCGGGAGGATAGGCCGCGCCGCGGGGCGTTCCAACCGGGACGCGACGCCGCTAGGGTCGCAGGGAGAGTGGAGTGACCGTTTGACCGACATCACCGCCCGCAAGGACCAGCATCTGGACGTCATCCTGTCGGGCCGGGCGCGGCACGGGCTGGACAGCGGCTTCGCCGACATCCGCTTCGTGCATGAAGCCTTGCCCGACCTGGATCACGGCAAGATCGATCTGGGCGTCGACTTTCTGGGCCGGCGGCTGAAGGCGCCGCTGCTGATCAGCTCGATGACCGGCGGGCCGGCGCGGGCCGAGGCGATCAACGCCCGGCTGGCCGAGGCGGCGCAGCAGCTGGGCATCGCCCTGGCCGTCGGCTCGCAGCGCGCGGCGCTGGAGAGCGGCGGGGCGCCCGGGCTGGACATGGCCCTCAGGCTCAAGGCGCCCGACACGCCCATCCTTGCCAATATCGGCGCGGCCCAGCTGACGCGCGGCTTCGGCGTCGATGAGGCGCGGCGGGTGCTGGACATGATCGCCGCCGACGCCCTGATCGTGCATCTGAACCCGCTGCAGGAAGCCTGCCAGCCCGAGGGCGACCGCGACTGGTGGGGCGTCGGGGCGGCGCTGGAGGCCCTGGTCAAGGCGCTGGACGCGCCGGTGGTGGTCAAGGAGACCGGGGCGGGCCTGTCGGCGGCGACGGCGCGGCGGCTGCTGGCCATGGGCGTGGCGGCGGTCGATGTGGCCGGAGCCGGAGGCTCGAACTGGGCCACGGTCGAGGGCGAGCGGTCCGAGGGCGAGGCGGACAAGGCCCACGCCGCCGCCTTCGCCGACTGGGGCGTTCCCACGGCGCGTGCCATCGCCGAGGTCCGTGCGGCCTGCCCGAAGGCCCTGATCATCGGCTCGGGCGGGATCCGCGACGGGGTCGAGGCGGCCAAGGCCATCCGGCTGGGCGCCGACATGGTCGGTCAGGCGGCGGGCGTGCTGGCGGCCGCGACGGTCTCGACCGAGGCGGTGGTCGAGCATTTCCAGACCGTGATCCGGCAGATGCGCACCGTCTGCTTTTGCACCGGCTCGGCCAATCTGACCGCCCTGCGCAAGGCGCCGCTGCAGGACTGAACCAGGGGGCGAGAGTCCCGCAATCCCCGCAAAAAATTCTGCGAAAATCTGCAGTCGCAGCTGAACCTGCGGGCGGGACGGAAACCGGGCCTTACGCGGCGGCGCGGCGTGTGTTGGAGATATCAAAGACCCCGCCCGGCGGGCGTTACAGCCATAGAGCATGCGGCTGCGCCAGAATTGGTCGCAGGGTCGTCCCGGGACGATCGGTCCCGTTTCCGAAGGGGCGGAAGTAGCGGACTCAAGGGGCGAGAGTAGCGGGTCGGGAGGGGCGAGAGTCTTCATCGCACGCGCCTGCTTTCGTCATCCCCCGGTCTCGCTACGCTCGCCGGCGGATGACGAAAGGAAGGGTGGGCTAGGCCGACGGCAGGAGATCGCCCGCGAACACCCGGTAGCGGCCCGCCCGGACGCCGTCCGTGGCCCGGGCGATGTCCGGCGCGAAATAGTGGTCGGAGCCGTAGGCGGCGGCCGCCTCGCGCACGATCGCCCAGACCTTTTCCAGATCGGGCGACGACGTCAGCGGGCGGTGGAATTCGAGACCCTGGGCGGCGGCCAGCAGTTCGATGCCGACCACGGCCGCGGTGTTCTCGGCCATGTCGAGCAGGCGGCGGGCGCCGTGGGTCGCCATTGAGACGTGGTCCTCCTGGTTGGCCGAGGTCGGGACCGTGTCGATGCTGCACGGATGGGCCACCATCCGGTTCTCGGCCACGAGGGCGGCGGCGGTGACCTGGGCGATCATGAAGCCGGAGTTCAGGCCGCTCTCCTTGACGAGAAAGGCGGGCAGTTCGCTCATCTTGGGATCGACCAGGATCGAGGTCCGGCGTTCCGAGATGTTGCCGATCTCGCACAGGGCCATGGCGATCATGTCGGCGGCGAAGGCGACCGGTTCGGCGTGGAAATTGCCGCCCGAGATGACGTCGCCGTCGTCGATGAAGACCAGCGGGTTGTCGGTGACGGCGTTGGCCTCGCTCTCGAGCGTGGCGGCGGCGTTGCGCAGCACGTCGAGCACGGCGCCCATGACCTGGGGCTGGCAGCGCAGGGAATAGGGATCCTGCACCTTGGCGCAGTCGTGGCGGTGGCTGTCGCGGATGGCCGAACCGGCCATCAGGGCGCGCAAGGCGCCGGCGACGGCGATCTGGCCGGGTTGGCCGCGCAGGGCGTGGATGCGGGCGTCGAACGGGGCGTCCGAGCCCTTGAGCGCGTCGACCGACAGGGCCCCGGCGGCGATCCCCGCGGCGAAGGCGGCCTCGGTCGCGAACAGGCCGGCGAGGGCGAGGGCGGTGGAGCACTGGGTGCCGTTGAGCAGGGCGAGGCCTTCCTTGGGACCGAGCACCAGCGGCTTGAGGCCGACGCGGGCGAGGGCGGCTTCGGCGTCGAGGGTTTCGCCGTCATGGCGGGCCTCGCCGACGCCGATCAGGACGCAGGACATATGGGCCAGGGGCGCGAGGTCGCCCGAGGCGCCGACCGAGCCCTTGGAGGGAATGCAGGGCAGGACGTCGGCGTTGACCAGGGCGATCAGGGCCTCGAGCGTCTCGCGGCGGATGCCCGAGGCGCCCTTCGACAGGCTGGCGATCTTCAGCACCATCAGCAGGCGGACGACGTTGTCCGGCAGCAGGGCGCCGACGCCGCAGGCGTGGCTGAGGACGAGGTTCTTCTGCAGCGTCTCCAGATCTTCCGTGGCGATGGAGGTGTTGGCCAGCAGGCCGAAACCGGTGTTGATGCCGTAGACCGTGCGGCCCTCGGCGAGGATGGCGGCGACGACGGCGGCGCCGCGCTCGACGGCGGTCCAGGCGGCGGGGGCGAGTTCGACGGTGCAGGGGGCGTCGAGGACAGCGCGCAGCTGGGCGAGGGTGAGCGGCGCGGAGCCGATGGTCAGGGTGGTCATGATCAGGCCTTCAGGCTCGGCAGGTTCAGGCCGTGTTCGCGGGCGGCGTCGCGGGCGATCTCATATCCGGCGTCCGCATGGCGCATGACGCCGGTGGCGGGGTCGTTCCAGAGGACGCGTTCGAGGCGTTTCGCGGCCTCGGGGGTGCCGTCGGCGACGATGACCACGCCCGAATGCTGGGAGTAGCCCATGCCCACGCCGCCGCCGTGGTGCAGCGAAACCCAGCTGGCGCCCGAGGCCGTGTTGAGCAGGGCGTTCAGCAGGGGCCAGTCGGACACGGCGTCCGATCCGTCAATCATTGATTCCGTCTCGCGGTTCGGACTGGCGACCGAGCCGGAGTCGAGGTGGTCGCGGCCGATGACGATCGGGCCGCTGAGCTCGCCCGAGGCGACCATATCGTTGAACATCAGCCCCGCGCGGTGGCGGTCGCCCAGGCCGATCCAGCAGATGCGGGCCGGCAAACCCTGGAAGGCGATGCGCTCGCCCGCCATGTCGAGCCAGCGGTGCAGGCCGGCGTTGTCGGGGAACAGTTTTTTCATCGCCGCGTCGGTCTTGCGGATATCGTCCGGATCGCCGGTCAGGGCGGCCCAGCGGAAGGGGCCGACGCCGCGGCAGAACAGGGGGCGGATGTAGGCGGGGACGAAGCCGGGGAAGTCGAAGGCGTTGGTCACGCCCGCGTCGAAGGCGACCTGACGGATGTTGTTGCCGTAGTCGGTGACCGGGATGCCGGCGGCCTGGAAGTCGAGCATGGCCTGGACGTGGACGGCGCAGGACTGGCGCGCCGCGGCCTCGACGGCGGCGGGGTCGGAGACGCGTTTGTCCTCCCATTCGGCCACGGTCCAGCCCTGCGGCAGGTAGCCGTTGACGAGGTCGTGGGCGCTGGTCTGGTCGGTGACCAGATCAGGCCGAACGCCGCGTCGGACCAGTTCAGGCAGAACATCCGCAGCGTTGCCCAACAGGCCGACAGATATGGCTTTTCCATCCGCCCTGGCCGCGTCCAGCAGGGCCAGGGCCTCGTCCAGGGTCTCGGCCATGACGTCGAGGTAGCGGGTCCTGAGCCGCATCTCGATGCGGCTGCGCTGGCATTCGACGGCGAGGCACGACGCCCCCGCCATGGTCGCGGCCAGCGGCTGGGCGCCGCCCATGCCGCCGAGGCCGGCGGTCAGGATCCATTTCCCCGACCAGTCGCCGCCGTAGTGCTGGCGTCCGGCCTCCATGAAGGTCTCGTATGTGCCCTGAACGATGCCCTGGGTCCCGATGTAGATCCACGAGCCGGCCGTCATCTGGCCGTACATCATCAGGCCCTTGCGATCGAGCTCGTTGAAATGCTCCCAGGTCGCCCACTTCGGGACGAGGTTGGAGTTGGCGATCAGCACACGCGGGGCGTCGGCGTGGGTGCGGAAGACGCCGACGGGCTTGCCCGACTGGACCAGCAGGGTCTGGTCGGGCTCGAGATTGCGCAGCTCGGTGACGATGCGGTCGAACGACGGCCAGTCGCGCGCGGCCTTGCCGATGCCGCCGTAGACGACGAGGTCCTCGGGGCGCTCGGCCACCTCGGGATCGAGGTTGTTCATCAGCATGCGCAGGGCGGCCTCTGCGGCCCAGGTCCTGGCGGTCATCTCCAGGCCGCGGGGGCTGCGGATGACGCGGGTGTTCGTCTGTTGAGTCGTCATGGCGGCCTCTCTACGCTGCCACCCCATGACCTTGGAAGACTCAGACGCGCTGGGCTGGCGCAGCGTCGCCGACCTGATCGGCGATCACCCCGACGCCCCCGTCGCCCTGATCGGCGCCGGGCTGAACGAGCGCTCGCTGACGCCGGGGCGGTGCGACCTCGGGCCGAAGGCGTTTCGGGCCGTGCTGCCGCGGTTCTCGACCTATGACGTCGAGACCGGCGCGGAGCTGACGACGCGGGTTCATGACGCCGGCGACGTGGCGCTGAAGGGCGTGTCGCCGGCCGACGCCTTCGCCCCGGTGCGGGATGCGGCGGCGGCGCAGGCGGCGCGGGCGCTGACGGTTCTGGTCGGGGGCAACAACGCCATCACGCGGCCGGGCGTGCACGCGTTGGGGCTCGACCGGGTCGGGGTGCTGACGCTGGACGCCCATTTCGACCTGAGGGACACGGATCAGGGGCTGACCAACGGCAATCCGATCCAGGCGCTGCTGGAGGACGGGCTGGCGGGGGAGCGCATCAGCCAGGTCGGGCTGGCGCCCTTCGCCAACACCAGGCGGGCGCATGAGAAGGCGAAACGGGCCGGGATATCGGTGCGGACGGCGCGGGACTGCCGGGACGAGGGTCTGGCGACCGTCGTGGGGCAGGAACTGTGGCGGCTGTCGCAGCTGTGCGAGGTCATCTACGTCGATTTCGACATCGATGTGATCGATCGCAGCCAGTGGCCGGCGTCGCCGGGCGCGCGGCCGGGCGGGGTGTCGGCGCAGGACTTCCTCGACGCGACGCGGGTCATCGGGGCCCATCCGAACGTCCGGGCGGTCGATCTGACGGAATACGATCCGTCGCTGGAGATCGGCGACCTCGGCTCGCTGACGGCGGGGCGGTGGTTCTGCGAACTGCTGGCGGGGTTCGAGACGCGATGATCCGCGCGGACAGGCTCATCACCGACTGCCGCCTCGCCACCCTGGTCGAGGGCGGCGCGGCCTATGGGGCGATCGAGGACGGGGCGATCCTGATCCGCGACGGGCGCATCGCCTGGGTCGGGGCGCTGGCGGATCTGCCGGAACATACGGCGGAGGAGACGGACCGGCTGGGCGGGCGCTGGGTCACGCCGGGGCTGATCGACTGCCATACCCATCTGGTGTTCGGCGGCGACCGCTCGGGCGAGTTCGAACAGCGGCTCAAAGGCGCGACCTATGAGGAGATCGCGCGGGCCGGAGGCGGCATCGTCTCGACCATGGCGGCGACGCGGGCGGCGTCGGAGGATGAGCTCTACGCCAGCGCCGTGGGGCGGTTGGCGGGGCTGACGGCGACGGGCGTCACCACGGTCGAGATCAAGTCGGGCTACGGGCTGGATCGCGAGACCGAGCTGAAGATGCTGCGCGTGGCGCGGCGGATCGGGCGCGAGGCCGGGGTCAGGGTGCGGACCAGCTATCTGGGCCTGCACGCCGTGCCGCCGGAACACCGGGCGGACCGGGCCGCCTATGTCGACCTGGCCATCGACGACATCCTGCCGGCGGCCGACGCCGAGGGGCTGGTGGATGCGGTCGACGCCTATTGCGAGCCTATCGCCTTCACGGTGGAGGAGACGGCGCGGCTGTTCGACCGGGCGCGGGCGCTGGGGCTGCCGGTCAAGCTGCATGCCGACCAGCTGTCGGACGGCGGCGGGGCGGCTCTGGCGGGGCGGTACGGGGCGCTGTCGGCGGATCATGTGGAGCACACGACCGAGGCGGGGGTGCGGGCCATGGCCGAGGGCGGCGTGGTAGCGGTGCTGTTGCCGGGGGCCTATCTGATGCTGCGCGAGACGACGCCGCCGCCGATCGATCTGTTCCGGGCGCACGGGGTGCGGATGGCGGTGGCGACGGACTGCAATCCGGGCACCTCGCCGGTGGCCTCGATGACGGCGGCGATCACCCTGGCGTGCGTCCAATTCCGGCTGACGCCCGAGGAGGCGCTGGCGGGGGCGACGCGGCAGGCGGCGCGGGCCCTGGGGCTGGGCGAGGAGATCGGGACGCTGGAGGCGGGCAAGGCGGCCGATCTGGCGGTGTGGGACATCGGCCGGCCGGCCGAGCTGGCCTATTGGCTGGGCAAGCCGCTGCTGCACCGGACCTATGTCGCGGGGGCGCGGCGGTAGCGCCGAATCCCTCTATCCTCCGGGCAGGAGAGCGACATGAGCCGACGCCCGGACGCCATTGAATGCCTGCTGATCGGCGCCCTGGTCGCGACGACGGCGCTGCTCGGCCTGGCCACGATCCTGCTGACCACGACCCTGCCGGGCTGAACCCGCCGCTCAGGGCCGCCAGATCGCCTTGTCGGCCAGATCGGGCCGCGGCCGCTCCAGCGGCGCCTGCGCCAGCGTCCCCATGTGAATGAAGCCCGCCACCCTTTCGCCGCCGCCGACGTCGAGGACGTCCAGGGCCTGGGGATCGTAGCTGTACCAGTCGGTGATCCAGCTCGCGGCGTAGCCGAGAGCGTTGGCGGCGTGTTCCAGGTTCATGCAGACGGCGCCGGCCGACATCTGCTGTTCCCACTCCGGAACCTTGACGTTCGGGATCGGGGCGGACACGACCATGAGGGTGACCGGCGCCGCGGTCAGCTTGGCCAGGGCGGCGCGGGCCTGATCGGGCTGGGGCTGGAAGGCGGCCAGGGGCGTGAGCGCCTCGGCGAGGGACGCGCGGGTCTGGCGGCCGAGGACGACGAACCGCCACGGAAACAGCTTGCCGTGATCCGGGGTGCGGGCGCCGAGGGTCAGGATTTCCCTGATTTCGTCGGCGGACGGGCCGGGCTCGGTCAGGGCCTGGGCCGGGGCGGATCGCCGCGTCGCCAACCTGAGGCGCATCTCGTCCGAGGCCTTGGCGGGGGGGAGGGGATCGCCGAGGGCGAAACGCGGCAGGTCAGGGCGGGTCATGCGGATCACATGGCGTCGGCCGCGCGCGACGTCAAACGGCCGGGCGCCGTTGCGGGATCGGCGCACCCTCGCCATACGCACGCCATGACCGATTCCCGCACCGCCTTCGACGACGACCGCCCGCTGCCCGCCTGGGACGACGGAAGCGACCGGCCGCCGCCGTGGATCGACCATGGCTCCAGGGCCCTGTTCGAAAGCCCGTGGTTGCGATTGATGCAGCACGACGCGACCGCGCCGACCGGGCTGAAGGCGGACTATGCCGTCATGCGGCCGCGCAATCTGTCGGTCGGGGTGTTGCCGGTGCACGACGACGGCACGGTGACCCTGGTCGGGCAGCAGCGCTTCGCCCTGATGAACTGGTCGTGGGAAATGCCGGAGGGCGGCGCCCCGTTCGACGAGGACCCGATCGAGGGGGCCCGGCGCGAACTGATGGAGGAGGCCGGGCTGGAGGCGGCGCGCTGGATTCCCGCCTACAAGGCCGAGATGAGCAATTCGGTCACCGACGAACGCGCCATGGCGTGGATCGCCTGGCAGCTGACGCCGGTGCCGGTCGCGCCCGATCCGACCGAGATCATCCGCGTCGTCCGCGTGCCGTTCGGCGACCTGTTGCGCGAGATCGGCACAGGCGCGATCCGGGACATGTTCACCCTGGCGACGGCGCTCAGGGCCTACCATATGGCGCGGGAAGGCGAACTGCCGCCCGAACTGGCGAAGGCCATGCTGGCGAGCGTATGATGTCCGCCATGGAGACTCCGATGCCCAAGCTGGAAGTCGTGGCCGCACGCAGCGAACCCTGGGCGCTTCTGCGCGCCGCGGCCGAGGAAACGGTGCGCGCCGAGCCGCATCTGGCGTCGCAGCTGAACGCCGTGATCCTGTCGCACAGCGACCTCGCCTCGGCCTTGAGCTTCCAGATCGCGCGCAAGCTGGGCGACAGCGAACTGGGGCCCATGTCGGTGCGAGAAATCTGCCGCGACGCCTTCGAGGCGGACGCCGGGATCGTGGCTTCGGCGGAAGCCGATCTGCAGGCGGTGGCCGAGCGCGATCCGGCGATCAAGACGCTGTTGCAGCCGTTCCTCTACTTCAAGGGCTTCCAGGCGCTGCAGGCGCACCGGGTGGCGCACTGGCTGTGGGGGCAGGGCCGCGAGGCGCTGGCCTTCCACTTCCAGAGCCGGATTTCCGAACTGTTCCAGGTCGACATCCACCCGGCGGCGCGGATGGGCTCGGGCCTGTTCCTCGACCACGGCACCGGCATCGTCATCGGCGAGACGGCCGTGGTCGGCGACGAGGTGTCGATGCTGCACGCCGTGACCCTGGGCGGCACCGGCGCCGAGCGCGGCGACCGCCATCCGAAAATCGGCAAGGGCGTGCTGCTGGGAGCGGGCGCCAAGGTGCTGGGCAACATCACCGTCGGCGACTACGCCAAGGTCGCCTCGGGCTCGGTGGTGCTGAAGGACGTGCCGGCCGGATGCACGGTGGCGGGCGTGCCGGCGCGGCTGGTCAACTGCCCCACCGGGGCGACGCCGGCGCGGACCATGGACCATACCCTGGCCGACATCGTCTACGACTTCGTCATCTGAGGGTTTCCCTGCGGGGCGGGTTTCTCTAGGGTCCGCGGCTTCAAGAGTGATCCCCGAGGCCGACCATGAACACCGCCGACATGAAGCGCGTCGAGACGCACCTGAAGCGCACCTTCAACACGGGCGGGATCATCCTGAAGCCCCGCGGCAAGCCCAATGACTCCTGCGAGGTCTATGTCGGCGACGAGTTCATCGGCGTCGTCTTCGAGGACGAGGACGAGGCCGGCAGCTTCATGTTCGAGATGGCGATCCTGGCGGAAGACCTGCCGCAGGACTGAGTTTTTCCGACGCGCGACGCGCACGAAAAAGCGCCGGTGGATCGCTCCACCGGCGCTTCGTCGTTCAGGCGACGGCGGCTACTTCTTGCCGAAGATCGCGTCGAGCAGGCCGGACAGGAAGCCCTTGCTCTCGGGGGGCCTGGCGGCCGGCTTCGGAGCGGCGGCCGGAGCGGCGGCGGCAGGCTTCGGAGCAGGCGCAGCAGCAGCGGGTTTCGGAGCCGCAGCCGGGGCGACCGCCGGTTTCGCGGCGACGGGCTTCGGCGCAGCAGCCGATTTGGCGGCGGGCTTGGGCGCGGGCTTCACGGCCGGCCGGGCGGCGGCCTTCTTCACCGCAGGCTTCTTCGCGGCGGCAGGCTTCTTCACGGCAGCGGGTTTGGGCGCGGCGGCCTTGGCCGGAGCGACGGTTTTGGTCGCCGGTTTGGCGGCGGCTTTCGGCGCGGTCTTCTTCACGGCCGGTTTGACGGCGGCCTTGGCGGCGGGTTTCGCGGCGGCTTTCGGCGCGGCGCTCGACTTTGTCGCCGGTTTCGGCTTGGAAGCGGCAGCAGCTGCCTTCGGTTTGGCGGCCGTGCTCGACTTGGATGGTGCTTTAGCCATGAATTCCCCGACCCCTCGGTTCAGTTGGTTGATGCTGGCGGCGGAGCGCACGCCAGCGCGCGCCTCGAGTCGATATGATAGCGGTGTTTGAGAAATGTCCGAGTCCGCAGTTCAAATAATCGCACGCGGTCCCCGCGCGATCGCCGAAGCCGCCGCCGCATCGCTGGATTCCGATCCGCTGCTGGAAGGCGCGACCTATTCGATTCTCGAGGAAGACGAGGACAAGGGCATCTGGCGCATCGACGCCTTTCCCAATGACGCCGACGACGCGCGGGGCATCGAGGCGCGGCTGAAGGCGCAGGACGGCCTGACCGTCGTGGTCGAGAAACTGGCCGACGCCGACTGGCTGGCCATGTCGCTGTCGGGCCTGCCGCCGGTGCGGGCCGGACGTTTCTTCGTCTACGGCGCCCACGATCAGGGCATCGTTCCGAAGAACACGGTGAACCTGAAGATCGACGCCGGCGCCGCCTTCGGCACCGGGCATCATGGCACCACGGTCGGCTGTCTGATGGCCTTCGACGAACTGCTGAAGAAGGAGCGGTTCGACCGGGTGCTGGACGTCGGCTGCGGCACGGGCGTGCTGGCCATCGCGGCGGCGAAGACCGGGTCGAAGGTCGCGGTCGGCACCGACATCGACCAGCCCTCGGTGCGCATCGCCAATGAGAATGCGAAATTGAATCAGGCCAACGCCCGCTTCGTCCACGCCTTCGGCCTGAACGACCGCAAGGTGCGCGGGCAGGGGCCCTATGACCTGGTCTTCGCAAACATCCTGGCCCCGCCGCTGGTTTCGCTGTCGCAGGAGATCAAGGAGGCGCTGAGCCTCGGCGGGGTGGCCATCCTGTCGGGCCTGCTGCGGACGCAGGAGCGGCGGGTGTCGGCGGCCTATCTGTCGCGTGGTTTCATCCTCGAACGACGCATCCATCGCGACGCCTGGAGCGCCCTGGTTCTGAGACGAGTGGGTTAACGGCGGAACGGAGGCGAAGCGCAGCCGTTCCGGCAGTTCATTGGAGGACTGCCCGTGACTCACTACGACCCGAACGATCCGAACCGCGTACCGCCCGTCGAAACGGTCTACACCGAGACGGTGACCACGGCCGCCCCGCTGCACACCGAAACCGTCGAGACCACGGTGGTCCGTGAGTCCAACAACACCGGCTGGTGGATCGCCGGCATCCTCGGCGGCCTCGTCATCCTCGCCGTGCTGTGGATTCTGTTCTCGCGGGGCGCGCAGCCGCAGACCGACGAGGCCCTGCTGCAGGCCCAGGCCGATGCCGCCGCCGCCCAGGCCCAGGCCGACTCGGCCCTGATCCAGGGCCAGGTCGCCGGCGCCCAGGCCAGCGTCGACATCGCCCGCGCCGACGCCGCCCGCTCGCAGGCCGAAGCCATCCGCGCCGCCAGTGAAGCCCGCGCCGCCGAGGCGCGCTCGTCCTCGCCGGTGATCATCGAGCGTCAGGTTCCGGCTCCGGCGCCGGCCAACGGCGGCGTCGCCGTGGTCACGCCGACCGCGCCGCAGAACTAGCCTTCCGCTTCTCCCTCCCCTTGTGGGGAGGGACGTCGGAGCGTAGCGCCGACAGGGTGGGGTACGTCACAACAGCGCACGACCGTGCGGCCGTTCCCCACCCGTCCGTCGCTTTCAGCGACCGCCACCCTCCCCAGAAGGGGAGGGAGAATGCTATGCGCATCCCATGCGCCAGTCCTTCGATGAAACCACCGATCCGTCCTTCGGGGCGAAGCATCTTCCCCGCGTCCGCGCCAAGATGGCCGAACAGGGCCTCGACGGCCTGCTGGTCCCGCATGAGGACGAGCACCAGAACGAATATCTGCCGGCCGCCAACGACCGCCTGGCCTGGCTGACCGGCTTCACCGGCTCGGCCGGCGCGGGCGTGGTCATGAAGGACCGGGCCGCCGTCTTCGCCGACGGGCGCTATACGGTTCAGGTGCGGGCCCAGGTGGATGCGGCCCAGTTCGAAATCCTCGATCTCGATGGCGGCGGCGTGGCCAGCTACCTCGAACGCGCGCCGAAGGGCTCTGTGATCGGCTACGATCCGCGGCTGCACAGTCCGGACGCGCTGGCGCGGCTGAAGCGGGCGGCGGCGAAGGCCGGGGCCGAACTGAAACCCGTCGACCCCAATCCGCTGGATCTGGCCTGGGCCGACGAGCGTCCGGGCCAGCCGAGCGCGCCCGTCGTGCCGCACGAGGATCGCTATTCCGGCGAGAGCAGCGCCTCCAAGCGCGCCCGCATCGGCGAGGCGGTGGCGAAGGCCGGAGCCGACGCCGCCGTGCTGACGGCGCCGGCGTCTCTGGCCTGGCTGTTCAACATCCGCGGCGGCGACGTGATCCGCACGCCCCTGCCGCTGGGACAGGCGGTGGTGAGGGCTGACGGGACGGCGTCGCTGTTTCTCGATCCGCGCAAGGTGACCAATGAACTGCCCGGCTGGCTGGGCGACGCGGTCATGCTGGAGGCGCCCGAGGCGCTGGAGGGTGCGCTGGACGCCTTGTCGGGCCGCAAGGTGCTGGTCGATCCGGGCCAGTCGCCGGCCTGGTATTTCGACCGGCTGGCGGCGGCGGGCGCCACCGTGGTGCGCGGCATGGACCCCTGCACCCTGCCGCGCGCGACCAAGAATCCGGTGGAGATCGAGGGGACGCGCCAGGCCCATATCCGCGACGGCGCGGCCCTGACCCGCTTCCTGCACTGGATCGATACGGTGGGGCAGGAGACCCTGCCCGACGAGCGCCAGGTGGCCGAGGCGCTGGAGGGATTCCGCGAGGCGACGGGCGCCCTGAAGGACCTGTCGTTCGACACCATCGCCGGGGCCGGGCCCAACGGCGCCCTGCCGCACTACAAGCCCGTGACCCGCACCCTGCGCCGGATGGAGAAGGGCAGTCTGCTGCTGGTGGACGGCGGCGGCCAGTATCTGGACGGCACCACGGACGTGACGCGCACGGTGGCCGTGGGCGAGCCGACCGACGACCAGCGGCGGATGTTCACCCTGGTGCTCAAGGGCCATATCGCCATGGCCGTGGTGCGCTTCCCCGCCGGGACGACGGGGCACCAGCTGGACGCCCTGGCGCGCCTTCCGATGTGGATGCAGGGCTTTGACTACGACCACGGCACCGGCCACGGGGTCGGCTCGTATCTGGGCGTCCACGAGGGGCCGCAGCGGATCGCCAAGGCGGTCAACACCCAGCCGCTGCTGACCGGCATGATCCTGTCCAACGAGCCCGGCTATTACCGCGAGGGTCACTGGGGCATCCGCATCGAGACGCTGCAGGTGGTCACGCCGCCGGAACCGATCGCCGGCGGCGAACGGCCGATGCACGGGTTCGAACAGCTCACCCTCGCGCCGCTGGACCGCAAGCTGATCGACGTCGCCCTGCTGACGCCGGACGAGCGCGCCTATGTCGACGCCTATCACGCGGAGGTGCTGACGAAGGTCGGGCCGTTGCTCGACGGGGCGGCGCTGGACTGGCTGAAGGCGCAGGCCGCGCCGCTCTGACCTTGCGAAACGACGGCGGGGCGCCGACCTGAGGCGCTGCACATCGAAGGAGCGCCCCATGAAAACCCGTCGCCTCGGCAAGGCCGGTCCCGAAGTTTCGGCCATCGGCCTGGGCTGCATGGGCATGGCCGCCTTCTACGGCCAGCCGTCCGACGAGGGGCAGGCGACGGCGGTGATCCACCGCGCGCTCGAGCTCGGCGTGACCTTCCTCGACACGGCCGAGATGTACGGCCCGCACACCAACGAGATCCAGGTCGGCAAGGCGCTGGCGGACCGGCGCGACCGCGCCTTCGTCGCCACCAAATTCGGCATCGGCTACAACGCCGAACGCACGGCCCTGACGGTCGACGGATCGCCCCGGAACGTGCGGCGTGCCATCGAGGGCAGCCTCAAGCGGCTGGGGATGGACCATGTCGACCTCTACTATCTGCACCGCGTCGACCCGACCGTACCGATCGAGGAGACGGTCGGGGCGATGGGCGAACTGGTGACCGAAGGGAAGGTGCGTTTCCTCGGCCTGTCGGAGGCCTCGCCCGAGACGCTGCGGCGGGGGCATGCGGAGCATCCGATCACCGCCCTGCAGACCGAATATTCGCTGTGGAGCCGCGAGCCCGAGGACGAACTGCTGGCGACCTGCGAGGAACTGGGCATCGGCTTCGTGCCCTACAGTCCGCTGGGCCGGGGCTTCCTGTCGGGTGAGATCAAGTCGGTCGATGACCTGGCCGAGGACGATTTCCGCCGCTCGAACCCCCGCTTCCAGGGCGAGAATTTCCAGAAGAACATCGACCTGGTGAAGGCCGTGGCGGCGATCGCGGCGGACAGGGGCGTGACGGCGGCGCAGCTGGCCCTGGCCTGGGTGCTGGCGCAGGGGGAGCATCTGGTCCCGATCCCCGGCACCCGGCGCATCCGGACTCTGGAAGAGAATGCGGCGGCGGGCGACCTTGTGCTGACCGCGGACGATCTGGCCCGGATCGAGGCGGTCTTCCCCAAGGGCGCGGCCTCGGGCCACCGTTACGCCGAGGCGGCGCGGGCGGCGCTGAACCGCTGATCGAGGCTCACCCGGTCCCGGCGCGACCCGCGCCGAGACTGGCGTGGGACGCGCCCGCCAGACCGGCCAACGCCAGATATTCGGGTCCCGCCAGGCCGTGGATGATCACCGACCGCGTGACGCTTTTGGCATTGGCCACGGCCCGGCCGGCCCAGGTCAGGAATTCCTGCTGGTCCAGCGGGTGGGCGCCGCTCTCGAAGGCGACCCCCTGGAGGCGCACGCCGCGCAGATCTTCCGGCGTGCGCCCCGGGGCGGCGCGCAGCTTGCCGACAACGATCAGGCAGAACGGCTTGATCAGCACCGCGGCGGCGGCGAGGGCGCTTCCCGGCACGCCCTCGATGTCGCAGATTTCGCAGACGAGGCCCTTCTCGACGCCCGCTGTGGCTTCCTGGAAGCGGGCGATCAGGGGGGCCCGCCCGCGCTGGCTGGCCAGGGTCGTGTAGGAGACGGGCAGAAAGAGGGTGGGTTGTTTGGCGTTGCCTTGCTCCGAGCGCAGGCGGCTGACGCCCCGGGCGATGGTGGCGAGATCGACCCGTTCGACATCGGCCGTGGTCAGGTTTCGAAGCTCCTGGACGCCCAGTTCTGCCCCGTCGGGAACGGACAGGACGCGCCGCGCGATGCGGAAGCCGATCTGGGTGACGCCCTTCAGTTCGAAGACGGGTTCCAGCGTGCACGAGACCCGCAGGGTCCGCCCGTCCGCGGCGACAAAGGGGTTCCAGGCGTCCGGCGGGGCCGCGGGCTCGAGCGGGGCGACACGGGGTTCGGTGCGGGCCGCCTCGAGGGCGTAGGCGGCGTCGATCTCGACCGCGAAAATCCGGCCGCCGCTGAGGCTGGTCACCTCCAGCACGTCCAGAGCCTCGGGGGCGGCGCCGCCCAGAAAATGCGCCAGCAGGTCGCGCAGATAGAGCATGCACGAGGCCTGGCCGCCGAACTTGCCCAGCTCCGGCTGGACCACGAGATAGTCGGTCGGCGAGACGCGCTGGAAGAAGCCTCCGCTTTCGAGGTGCTTGGCCAGGGACCGTTCGACGTGCTGATAGATCTGCTCGCGCCGACCCTCCCAACGGTCGCCGAGGCGGTCGGCGATCGCGTCCAACCCGATCAGATTGATCCGGCCCTCGTCGAGCATGCCCGACGCATGGAAGCGTTCGAGCAGGGACCCGAGGTCCTCGCTCGAAAAGCGCTCGACCGGCGGACGGACGTCCGGAGCAGGGTCGAGAGGAGCGTTTGCCATGACTCCGGTGAACGCCTTTGGGTTGACTATCGATCCGGCCGTCGCGCCGGAACACGTTTTTGTTGCATTCCCGTAGCCCGTCCGTCAGCCGATCAGGGCCAGCCATTCGTCCTCGGTCAGCACCGTGACGCCGTGCTTCAGCGCGTCGGCCATCTTGGAGCCGGCGCCGGGGCCGGCGACGAGGTAGTCGGTCTTCTTCGACACCGAGCCCGAGACCTTGGCCCCGAGGGATTCGGCGCGGGCCTTGGCCTCGTCGCGGGTGAAACGTTCGAGGGCGCCGGTGAAGACCACGGTCTTGCCGGCGACGGGGGTGTCGGATTTCGGCTTCTCCGCATCCTCGATCCGCGTCATCTCGGCCACGAGGGCGTCGACCATGGCGCGGTTGTGGGGCTCGCGGAAGAACAGGGCCAGGGCGCGGGCCGCGACCGGACCGACGCCCGAAACGCCCGCGATCTGGCCGAGGCCTTCAGACGGGCCTTCGTCGCGGGCCACGGCGGCCAGCCGCACCAGATCGGCCCAATCGTCGGCGAGGGTCGCGAGGCCGCGCCGGGCGGGGGCGGCGAGGCCGGGGAAGGCGAGGGCGATCTTCTGGTCGATCGGCGCCTCGGGCCAGGGATCGGCGGCGGGCGGCGCGGCCTCGGCCAGCGCAGCGACGACGCGCGGCGAGACGGCGTGGGCCTCGTTCAGACGGACCCAGTCCTCGCTGGGGATGCCCTCGGCGGCGGCGAGGCAGGCGGCCTCGAAGGCGGGCCAGGTCTCGAAGGCGCGGGCCAGGACGATGGAGGTCTGTTCGCCGATGTCGCGCACGCCGAGGCCATAGATGAAGCGGTCCAGGGCGATGGTGCGGCGCGCGTCGATGCCGGCGACGAGGTTGCGCACGCTGGTCTCGCCATAGCCGTCCTCGGCGCGCAGGGCGTCCAGCTTTTCGGCGTCGCGGGCGAGGCGGAAGATGTCGGCGGGCTGGTTGATCCAGCCGCGCTCGTGGAAGGCGATGATCTGCTTTTCTCCAAGACCTTCAATGTCGAAGGCGCGGCGGCTGCAGAAATGCTTGAGGTGTTCGATGCGCTGGAAGGGGCAGGCCAGTTCGCCGGTGCAGCGGCGGACGACGCTCTCGACGCCCGAGGCGTTGGTCTCCTTCACCAGCGCCGTCTTCAGCGGGCAGATGCAGATGTGGGGAAAGACCCACGGCTCGCCCCGGCCCGGCCGGTCGGGATCGACCACGCCGAGGATCTGGGGAATGACGTCGCCCGCCCGCTGCAGGGTGACGGTGTCGCCGAGGCGGACGTCCAGCCGGGCGATCTCGTCGGCGTTGTGCAGGGTGGCGTTGCGGACGACCACGCCGCCGACGGTGACCGGATGCAGCCGCGCCACCGGGGTGTGCGAGCCGGTCCTGCCGACCTGGATGTCGATGCCTTCCAGCACGGTGGTCGCCTGCTGGGCCGGGAATTTGTGGGCGATGGCCCAGCGCGGGGTGCGGGCCACGAAGCCGAGCCGGGCCTGCCAGTCCAGCCGGTCGACCTTGTAGACCACGCCGTCGATGTCATAGCCGAGGGTCGCCCGATCGCGTTGCAGCCCGTCGTACAGCGCCAGCAGGCCCGTCTCGTCCTCGACCCGGCGCGAGCGGTCGTTGACCTGGAATCCCCAGCCCGTCAGCGCCTCCAGGGCGCCCGCCTGGGTCGCCGCCAACGGCGCCGAGACCTCGCCCCAGGCGTAGGCGAAGAAGCGCAGCGGCCGTTTGGCGGTGATCGCCGGATCCTTCTGGCGCAGCGAACCGGCGGCGAAATTGCGCGGGTTGGCGTAGGTGCGCGCGCCCTCCGCCTCTGCGGCGGCGTTGAAGGCGTCGAACCCGTCGTTGGAGGCATAGACCTCGCCCCGGACCTCGATGATCTCGGGCCAGCCCTCGCCGGCCAGGGTCTGCGGGATGTCGGCGATGGTGCGCAGATTGGCGGTGACGTCCTCGCCCGTGCGCCCGTCGCCGCGCGTGGCCCCCGTGACCAGCACGCCGTTCTCGTAGCGGAGGTTGGCGGAGAGGCCGTCGATCTTGGGCTCGGCGACGAATGCCACCGGTTCGTCCGCCGGCAGTTTGAGGAAGCGGCGGATGCGGGCGACGAAGTCGGTCACCTCCTCCGGGGAGAAGGCATTGTCCAGCGACAGCATGGGCACGCCGTGGCGGACCGGCGCGAACTGGCTCGAGGCGGCCGCCCCGACCACCTGCGAGGGCGAGGCCGGCCCGGTCAGGTCGGGGAACCGGTCCTCGATCTCCAGCGCCCGGCGCTTGAGCGCGTCGTACTCGGCGTCTGAAATCTCGGGCGCGTCCTGGCGGTGATAGAGGGCGTCGTGGCGGGCCAGTTCGGCGGCCAGCCGGTCGAGTTCCTCGCGGGCGGCGGACTCGGTCAGCTGATCGACGGGAGTTTCGGACATACGCGGCTCGCCAGAAGGATTCTTGTGTCGTTCTAGCATCGCCGGCGCGGCTTTCGAGGCCCTGACGGTGCATCGACGGGTATGACAGGGAGTTAATCTGACACCCGCGCCGCCGACCGCTAGCGTCGCCCGTCCATCAGGAGTCGTCATGCGTCCCGCCCGCCTTCCCGCCCTGTCGCCGATCGCGGCGGCCCTGTTCCTGTCGGCCTGCGCCAGCGCGGCTCCGACGCCCGTCGTCGTGTCGCCCCCCGCTCCGTCGGCCATGCACGTCCGGCTGCTGGACGACGTGCGCATCCTGTCCGCCGACGACATGCAGGGCCGCGACACGGGCGCTCCGGGCGGCGAGAGGGCGCGCGCCTACATCGTCGGGCGGCTGGAGGCCCTGGGCGTGGCGCCGCCGCCGATGGGCCGGTTGCAGCCCTGGGAGATGCAGGGGCGCACCCGGGCGGGTCCGAAGACCTTCAACGGCGTCAACGTCATCGGCCTGATCCCGGGGACGCGGGTCACCGACCGCTACATCGTCGTCACCGCCCACTACGACCACGTCGGAACGAACGCCGAGGGCCAGGTCTTCAACGGCGCGGACGACAACGCCTCGGGCGTCGCCACCATGCTGGCCCTGGCGGCGGACCTGAAGCGCCGGGCTCCTGACCATAGCGTGCTGATCGTGGCCCTGGACGGCGAGGAGCACGGCCTGCTGGGGGCGAAACATTTCGTCGAGGCGCCGCCCGTGCCGCTGGCTTCCATCGCCATGAACCTGAATTTCGACATGACCGCCCGCGCCGAAACGGACGGCAAGCTGTGGGTCACCGGCACGTACCAGCACCCGAATTTCCGCCCGATCCTGGAAGCGGTGCCGGCCAACGGCGCCGTCGCCCTGGCCTTTGGCAAGGACACGCCGCAGGACACGGGCGAGGACAACTGGGTCGAGGCCTCGGACCACGGCGCCTTCTACAGGGCCCAGGTGCCCTTCCTGTACCTGGGCGTGAACTACCATCCCGACTATCACCGCCCCTCGGATGATTTCGAGCGCATCACGCCTTCGGTGTTCATCAGCGCGACCGAGCTCTCGATCGCCTCGTTCCGGGCGCTGGACGCGGCGCTGGATCGCTAGTCGCGAGCGCGTTTCGGTCGCAAAGATCGGGCTTGAAATGACCGCGCCGAGGTCGTTTGGTCCGGCGACCGGAGACGACCTCATGACCGCAGCACATCGGCCGACCCTCGACCTCTCCATGGTCCAGAAAATCCGCAAGGCCGCCGTGCTCACGGCCCTTTTGAGCCTCGTCGGCCTCGCGCTGGTCACCCAGTCGATCGGCGGCGTCGACGGCGAATGGCACGAGCATGTCGAGGCCGCGGGATTCGCGGCCATCATCCTGGCGATCGTGGGCCGGGCCTGGTGTTCGCTCTACATCGGCGGGCGCAAGAAATCCGAGATCGTCGACCGCGGTCCCTATTCGATCTCGCGCAACCCGCTCTATGTCTTCAGCTACATCGGCGCCTTCGGAATCGGGGCCCAGAGCGGCAGCGTCACCATCGGCCTGGGCTTCGTTCTGGCGGCGATGGCCGTGTTCTATCTGACGGTGCGGCGCGAAGAGGCCTTCCTGGAGCGGGAGTTCGGGGCCGTCTACACCGCCTACACGGCCCGCACCCCGCGCTTCTGGCCCCGTTTCTCGCTGTGGCGGGACGAGGAGCAGCTGACCATCCGTCCGGCCCTGTTCGTGACGACGATTCGCGACGGGCTGATGTTCCTGGCGGCCATCCCGGTGTTCGAACTTATCGACGCCGGACAGGCAGCCCACTGGCTGCATGTTGTCGCCCGCCTGCCCTGACGGTGGACAGGCGCGCGCGGCCGTGGTCCGGTCGCGGTCGGACGTGCGGGGAAGGATCGTCATGCGACATCTGATCGGCCTGGCTGCGGGTCTGCTGATCCTCACGGGTTGCGACCGCTCCGTCGCCCCCGGGGACGCGCCCGCGGCCCCGGCTCCCACCGCCGGCGCCTTCAGCCATACCGCGACGTCCGACCTGTCGGGCTACTACATGCCCGTCAGCGAGGTGCGGATCGGCAAGTGGGTCTTCGATCACATTTTCGTCGGCCAGGCGTTTGAGTTCGAGGCCTGGAAGGGCGTGGAGTCCGGGACGACCTTCGCCCCCGTGATGCTTCAGTTCGACGACGCCACCAGCCCCATGGTCCAGACCGAACTCGGCGAGGCGCGCAGCGTCACCGCCCGGGTCCTGCCGACGCGCTATGCCGTGGCCGAGGACCGGCTCGTCTTCGAGGGGACCTCGGCCGAACTCGGCGTCGTGCGGTTCGAAGGGCGGATCGACCAGGGCGCCCTCGCGACGTCGCGGCGCAATCTGGGCGACGAGGGCGTGGTCGTGACCGGCGCCCTGACCGCCGCCGGCCAGACTGTGCGCGACGTGCGCCTGCGCTGGTGGATGGGCGACTGACAGCGGTTCAGCCGCCGTTGCGGATATCCAGCTTGAGCCCCATGGCCTCGGCCAGGGCCTTGCCGCGCCGCCGGGTCTGTTCGCCCAGCAGGACGTCGGCGTAGCCGCCGGAGGCTGTCAGCACCAGGGCGCCGTCCTTCACGGTCGCCCGGGCGTTGGCCAGCAGCTGCGGGGCGCGACCCGACAGGTCGCAGGCCAGCCGGATCGCCAGACCCAGCGCCCGGGCGCCCTGACGCTGTTCCTCGGTCAGCAGGCGCGAGACCGTGTTCGGCTCGGGCGTCGCCACGGGTCCGCCGTAACGGGCGTTGACCGCCGTCGCCAGATAGGCCCGCTCGGCGTGGGTCTGGCCCGGCACCGGGGCGCGCAGCACCTGGTCAAAGGCCAGCTCGACGCGGTGGTCCGGGTGCAGCCGGGCGCCGAGGTCGGCCAGGCGGCAGGCGGCGTCGGCCAGGGCGTCGTCGCGGCCCTTGTCGAAGATCACGGGCATGGCCGCCAGCAGGGGCGCGATCCAGCCCTTCAGGGCGCCGGGCAGCGTCGGCGAAATGCCCTGACGCGCGCCGAGAGCCGATGAACCGGCCAGCAGGGGGTCGGCGGCCGCGATGTCGGGCTCCAGCGCCTCGTACAGCAGGCCCTCGCGGACGCCCCATGCACAGACGACCACCCGTTTCAGCCCGAGCCGCTGGACCAGACCCTCCATCACCAGGGCGGCGTGGGGCAGGGTCTCGGACCGCTTTTTCGACACGCCCGGCCATTTCTCCAGCGAGGCTTTCGACGCCCGGGCGACCAGTCCGGCGGTGGCCAGCACTTCGTCGGCGCTCATCGCATACTGGTGGACGATGCGCAGCGGATAGCCGTTCATCTCCATATGCACCTGGGCCAGGGTCCGCCACGCCCCGCCGACAGCGTAGAGGGTGTCGGCCTTGAAGTCGGCGGCCGGCTTCAGCCGTTTGCCGATCGCCTCGCGCAGGCGGTCGGCGTCGAAGGAGCCCTCGTCGGCGAAGGCGAACGGCCCCAGCGGCAGGGTCACGCCGCGCCCGACCTCGCCGCCGGTGATACGCACCAGTTCAAGACTTGAACCGCCCAGATCGCCCGCCACGCCCTCGGCGTCGGGAATGCCCGCCATAACCCCGAGGGCGGCGTAGCGGGCTTCCTCCTCGCCCGACAGGACGCGGATCTGCAGCCCGGTCTCGGCGGCGACCTTTTCGCAGAAGGTCCGGCCATCGGCGGCCTCGCGCACCGCGGCCGTGGCCGCGACGAAGACCAGGGCCGGACGCACGCCCTCGATGACGGCGGCGAACCGTTTCAGCGCCGTCAGAGCCTGGGCCGCGCCCTCGACCGACAGCTGGCCCGTGGCGGCCAGGTCCCGACCGAGGCCGGCCAGGACCTTTTCGTTGAACACGGTCCAGATCGCCCGCCCTTCCAGCCGGTACAGGACCAGACGGACGGAGTTGGAGCCGATGTCGATCGCCGCGACGTCGCGGGGCTCGCCGATGGCCGACAGCAGGGCCTCGGGCATCAGCGCTTCTTCCGTGACGGCTCGTAGCTGAGCTGCCCGGGCAGGGTCTTCACCTTGCGGCCGCGGCCCGACAGGCTGGGATTGGTCATGAAGTATTTGTGGGCGGAGAACGGACGCTCTGGGTCGGCGGGCGCGACCCGCCGATAGGCGCCGTCCGGATCGAGCACCCAGCTCTGGGCGTCGTCCTTCAGATTGGCGACCATGATCTGGTCCAGCACCTGGTCATGAACGGTGGCGTTGAGCACGGGGGTCATAAGCTCGACCCGCCGGTCCAGGTTCCGGTTCATCCAGTCGGCCGAGGAGATGAACACCTTGGCCTTGTTGTGCGGCAGGTCGCGGCCGTTGGCGAAGGCGACGATGCGGCTGTGCTCGAGGAAGCGGCCGACGATCGACTTGACCCGGATGTTGTCGCTGAGCCCCGGCACGCCGGGCCGCAGGCAGCAGATGCCGCGAATGACCAGTTCGATGCGCACCCCCCACTGGCTGGCGCGGTAGAGGGCGTCGATGACCTCCGGATCGACCAGGGAGTTCATCTTGGCCCAGATGGCGGCCGGCTTGCCCTGGGCCGCCGCCGTCATCTCCTTGCCGATCAGGTCGATCAGGGTGGTCTTCATGTTCAGCGGCGAGACGACCAGCGCCTCCAGCTCGTCCGGCTGGGCGTAGCCGGTGATGTAGTTGAACACCCGCGATGCGTCCCGCCCCAGCATGGGGTCGCAGCTGAACAGGCTCAGGTCGGTGTAAACCCGCGCCGTCACCGGGTGATAGTTGCCGGTGCCGAAGTGGCAATAGGTCCGCAGGGCCTCGCCCTCGCGCCGCACGACGACGCTGAGCTTGGCGTGGGTCTTCCATTCGACGAAGCCGAAGACGACGTGGACGCCGGCCCGCTCCATGGCCCGGGCCCAGCGCAGGTTGGCCTCCTCGTCGAAGCGCGCCTTGATCTCGACCAGGGCGGTGACGTTCTTGCCGTTCTCGGCCGCCTCGATCAGGGCGGCGACGATGGGACTGTCCTTGGACGTCCGGTACAGCGTCTGCTTGATGGCGATGACGTTGGGATCGCGCGCGGCCTGGCGCAGGAACTGGACCACCACGTCGAAACTCTCGAACGGGTGGTGGATCAGCATGTCCTTCTCGCGGACCGCCGCGAAGATGTCGCCGCCATTGTCGCGCACCCGCTCGGGATAGCGCGGCTCGTAGCCCTTGAACTTGAGGTCGGGATGGCCGGACGGGATCAGGTCGGCGACCTGGGCCAGACCCAGCATGCCGGCGACCAGGACGATGTCCTGCGGCGCGGCGTCCAGCTCGTTGGTGATGAAGGTGCGCAGGTCGTCGGGCATGGACGCCTCGATCTTGATGCGCACGACCGAGCCCAGGCGGCGCTGCTTCAGCGCCTCCTCGAACTCCATGACCAGGTCCTCGGCCTCTTCCTCGATCTCGATGTCCGAGTCGCGGATCAGGCGGAAGACGCCGCGCTCCAGCACGTCGCAGCCCGGGAACAGGTGGTCGATGAACAGGGTCAGCAGGCTTTCCAGGCTGACGTAGCGCTTCCTGCCCGGGGTGGAGCGGCCGTCGGTGGCCAGCGGCCAGAACCGCTTCACCTGGGTCGGCACCGGCACCAGCGCATAGAGCATGCGGTTGTCCGACCGCCGCTTCAGCTTCAGCGCCAGCGAGAAGCCGAGGTTGGGCAGGAAGGGGAAGGGGTGGGCCGGGTCGATCGCCATCGGCGTCAGCACGGCGAACAGCTGGTTCAGGAATTCGGGCTCCAGACGGTCCCGCTCTGTCTTGCTGATCCGGTCGGCGTCGACGACGTCGATGCCGACGGTCCTGAGTTCCTTGCGCAGCTTGCGCCAGCGCCGCTGCTGCTCTGCCATCAGGGCGCCGGCGGCGACATTGACCTTGTCCAGCTGTTCCGCCGGCGTCAGGCCGTCGGAGGACAGGACCCGCACCCGCTCGCGGACCTGGCCCTTCAGCCCGGCCACGCGGGTCATGAAGAACTCGTCGAGGTTATTGGCCGAGATGGACAGGAAGCGCAGGCGCTCCAGCAGGGGATGGGCCGGATTGGCGGCCTCTTCCAGCACCCGGCCGTTGAACGCCAGCCAGGAGATCTCGCGGTTGAAGAACCGCGTGGGCGAGGCCATCAGCTCTTCGGACAGATGCAGTTGGGGCGCGCGCGAAGACGGGACCTCTTCGCCCCGGGTCGTGTCGCTGATCGCCGCGTCGGTCATGCCCCGGTTCTGGCGTGTCCAGCGCGCCGCCGCAACCTCCGTTCCGGATACGGAAACGCCGCCCGATCGCGAGACCGGGCGGCGCTTCTTCCGTGGACTGACGAACTACCAGCGCCAGGCGTCGTAGACGACGTCGATGATGTAGCCGTCGTAGGCGTCGATCAGATAGATGTGGTTGTCCACCAGCACCCAGCGCGTGCCCTCGGGCGGATAGCCGAGGCCGTAGGTGCGCCAGTCGTTCAGCTGGTAGCGCCAGAAGATCGAGGGCAGGTACTGGCCCTCGTAGTAGCGCTGGCCCCAGTAGTTGCGGGGCACCTGGTAGTAGCCGTACCCCGGCGCGAAATAGAAACCGATGCGCAGGCCGTTGTAGCCGCGGAAGCGCCGGTCGTTGCGCCACCAGTCGGACCGGTGGCTCCGGTTCCAGTCGCGCCGCCATGCATCGCTGTTGAAGCGCTGGCGGAATTCCCGGTATTCGCGCCGGTCCTGACGGTATTCGCGGCGGTCCTCGCGCCGGTCCTGGCGGTTCTCCCGACGGTCCTCGCGGCGATCCTGACGGTTCTCGCGACGCTCCTCACGGTTCTGGGGCGGGTCGTTGGGGCGGTCTTCCCGGCGCTCCTGACGGTTCCGTTCCCGGATGTCGCGGGCGAGCGCGTCGCGGATGTCCTGGTGATTGCGGAACAGCGGCTGGTTCGGATCACGGGGCGTCTCGGGCTGCTGCGCCCGGGCCCCCTGGCGGTTCTCCCGCCGCTCCTGCCGGTTTTCCTGCCGCTGCTCACGGTTTTCGGGCGGCTGGGCACGGGCCTCCTGCCGCTCTTCGCGGCGTTCCTGGCGATTCTCCTGGCGCTGTTCGCGGTTTTGCTGCGGCGCTTGCGCCAGGGCGTCCGCCCGCGCCAGGGCGCGTTCGTCGTCGCCGTTCTGGCGGGCAGCCCCGCGGCGGCCGCCGTCCTGTTCGCCGTCCTGGGCCAGGACAGCCAGCGGCGCGGCCGCGGGCACGGCGAAGGCCGCCACCGCCGCGGCCATCATCAGAGAACGTTTCATGGTCTTGGTCTTTCCCCGCACGTCCCTGTCAGACGGCTTGATCCAAAGGTCGCGCCTGGTCGATGAACCGTGACTGAACGAACGGCGTCGTAAGGTTAACTATTGGACAGAAAAACGCCCCGCTGACCAGCGTCAACGGGGCGCTCCTCATGCGATGGCCGAAGTCTAGAAGGCGCCGGACAGGACGCTGGCGATCAGGCCGGTGGCGATCGCGATCATGACGATGTCATTGCCGGCGTGGACGTAGCGATAGCCGCGCGGCGCCGGGCCCAGGCCGTAGGCGTACGGATCGCGCACATAGTAGCCGCGGTAGGCCGGAGGCAGATAGCCGCCGCGCTGCCAGCGCTGACCGTAATAGCGCGGCTCGACCCGGTAGTAGCCGTAGCTGGGCGCGTACCAGTAGCCGCTGCGCGCGCCGCGATAGTCGCGGAAGTCGTCCCGGCCGCGCCACCAGTCGCGATCGTTGCGGTCCCAGCGCTGGTCGCGGCGGAAGTCCTGCCGGTCATCACGGCGCTCGGCCCGGAAGTCGCGTCGGTCGTCGCGCCGGTCCCGGCGATATTCGCGGCGGCTGTCGTATTCGCCGTTGCGCCAGTCGCGACGGTCGTCGCGGCGTTCCCGGCGATAATCCTGCCGGTCGTCGCGGCGATCCTGGCGATACTCGCGGCGGTCGCTGAGGCTCTGGGCCTCGGCGGCGAGCGGGGCGGCGGTGGCCAGCACCAGCCCGAGCACGGCGGCCCTGGTGAAGCGGTTCATGGTCGTCCCTCCGGTTGGGCGGAACTGCCTGCCGCCCGTTAATCATGTTTGACGCTCATCCCGCGCGCATGAACGCGTCCTGAACGTCTCTGTCAGGTTCGCTGTTGTGCGAGACGGCTGGGGCGCCCACCTGAGGTGCTGCCGTTTCAGGAGCGCCGAGTGACCCGTCCGATCGAACTCTGGTACTGGCCCACGCCCAATGGGTGGAAGATCTCCATCGCCCTGGAGGAGATGGGCCTGCGGTACGAGATGAAGCCGGTGAACATCGGCGCGGGCGACCAGTTCGCGCCGGCCTTCCAGGCCATCAGTCCCAACGGCCGGATGCCGGCCATCGTCGATCCGGACGGTCCGGATGGTAGGCCGCTGTCGATCTTCGAATCCGGGGCCATCCTTCAGTATCTCGGCGTCAAGTCCGGCCGCTTCTACCCGCAGGACCCGCGCGGCAAGGCCGAGGTCGACCAGTGGCTGTTCTGGCAGGTCGGGGGCCTGGGGCCCATGGCCGGCCAGACGCATCATTTCCGCCAGTACGCCCCCGCCCTGATCAAGGATCAGCGCCAGCTCGCCTATGGCGTCCGCCGCTACACCGACGAAACGCACCGTCTTTACGGCGTGCTGGACCGAAGACTGGCCGACCGTGACTTTCTGGCCGGTGATTATTCTATCGCCGACATGGCCAGCTGGCCGTGGATCCTTCCCGAGCTCCAGGGTCAGAACCTGGACGAGTTTCCGCATCTGGCGGCCTGGATGAAGCGCGTCGGCGAACGCCCCGGCGTCATCGCCGGCCGGGCGCTGGGCGAGGCCCTGCGGGCCAATCTGGCCTCGTCCGGCAGGTCGGCCGAGGCGGCGCGCAGGGTCCTGTTCGGCCAACGGGCCCGGTGACTCTTCGTTAGCCGGTGTGACCGGGAGATTTACGAGAGATTTCAGAAATCTGAATCTCTGATCCAGTATTCATTGCTGCTTTACTGAAAAGTCTGGCGGGCCGTTTCGCTGTTAACTTTAACTTCAAACCGCGGGTATTTGATCTCCGTCAGAGGGCAGGGCCAGAACGGCCACCAACCCGGGAGATACGGTGATGAACGCGCAAGAAATGGCGCCGGAAGTCGATCAGGAGCAGGGGCTTCCCCTGCCCACCGCCGAAATGAACGGCGATGATCTGTTCCGGCTGGGCATGATGTATTCGAGCGGCCAGGGCGGTTGTCCGATGGACCGCGTCTCTGCTCATATGATCTTCAACCTCGCCGCCATGAAGGGCTCGATCGAAGCGCGCGTCTATCGCCGCGAGATGAGCCAGGAGATGGAGCAGGACGAGATCGCCGAGGCCCAGAAGGCGGCCCGCCGCTGGATCGACGCGGGCGTGGTGTCGCTGGCGGCGTGAGAAGGTGGCCACCAGCCACTAGCCACCAGCCACTCAGAAATTCTGATACTGCCCGCCGATGGCGTAGCTGAAGCCGACGGGCAGGGCGTTGCGGAACAGGGTGACGAAATTCGCCACCTCTCCCAGCGTCGAGCGCGGCACGAAGATGATGTCTCCCCGCCGCAGGGCCACGACCTCTCCCCGCCGGGGCCGCAAATCCACCGCCCGCATCATTCGCACCCCGCGCGGCCCGCGCCGGATCAGCGCCACCTCGCCCTGGCGCGCCGTGGGCAGGAAGCCGCCGGCCTGGATGACGGCCTGATAGGCGTCGAGGTCGCCAGTCATTTCATAGACGCCCGGCGTGCGGACCTCGCCGTCCACCCAGACGCGGATCGGTCCCGCGGTCTTCAGCGTCACCTCCACCACAGGCCGGCGCAACTGGCTGGCGTAGGCGGCGGAGGCGTCTGCCTCCACCTCGGCGATGGTGCGGTCCGCGGCCATGATCTGGCCCACGAGAGGCAGGGATATCCGCCCGTCCGGCCCGATCTTCTGCGTCCGGGTCAGCTCGACCGCCGTCGGGGTCGCGATCTCGATCTCGTCGCCCGGATAGAGGACGTATTCCGGCTCGGCCTCGGTCCAGTCGGCGAAACCGATCTCGGGGAAGGAGGTCCGGCCCAGGTTCTGCACGCGGTCGCCGCCCGAACCCCGCGGCAGGGGCATGCGCGAGGCGTAGTCGCCGCCCCCGGTCAGCCCGTTGGCGACGCCGCCGCAGCCGCCCGCCGTCGCCGCGACCCCGGCAAGGCCCAGCAGCATCAGGCGGCGGTCGATGGACATGGCGGACTCGTTCCTGGAAGCGACGTTGAGGGCAGGGTCGCCGCTTATGGGTAACCATGGGTTAACGCCGGTAGCCCAAGGCTTGTCAGGTCAGTCCTGTTCCATGGAATCAGTCCGCCCGCATGCGTACGACGGCCTACACCACAGTCCGCCCGCGCTACGGCTTCTTCGACGTCGTCGGTCTGCTGTTCCGCGAACTGCTGCTGATGGTCGTGATCTTCCTGCTCGTGTTCGCCATCGGCACGGCGCTGATCCTGACACTGAAGAAGTCCTACACCGCGACCGCCAGCGTCTACGCCGGCGCCGGGTCGGAATATGTCTATCAGCCGCGCGTGGGCGCCTCGGAGCGCAGCCAGCCGCTGGAGGCCGATGCGATCGCCGGCTCGGAGGCCCAGATCCTGGGCAGTCTCGAAGTCAAGCGCCGCGCCGTCCGCGCGGTCGGCGCCGGCACGGTTCTGGGGCCGGACGCGTCGGGCACGGCGGCCGAGAAGGAAGCGGCGGCGCTGAAGGTCATCGACTCCAGCCTCGGCGTCGGCACCACGGCCGGCAGCGCCATCATCTCGGTGTCCTACAAGTCGGACGATCCGGTGCGCGCGGCCCAGGTTCTAAACGCCGTGGTGGACCAGTATCTGGTCCAGCGCCGTGTGGTGTTCCGCGACCGGACCACGCCCGCCCTCGCCCGCCAACGCGAGGCGTTCGAGACCGATCTTAGCCGGGCGGACGACGCCTACAACGCCTTCATCCGGTCCAACGACATCGGCGACTTCGCCACAGCCAAGGCGACCCTGGCGGCGACCTATCAGACCACCTACGCCGAGGCCCTGTCGCTGCGGGCGCAGCTGAACCAGGCCAGCCAGCGGCTGGCGACGCTGGAGGCCCAGCTGGCGCAGCAGCCCGCCGAGGTGGTTCTGCAGCAGGACCTGAACGTCTCGGCCCAGGACCAGATCCTGCAGCTGCGCACCCAGCGCGAGGCCCTGCTGTCGCGCTATACGCCCGACGCCCAGCCGGTGAAGGACGTCGAACAGCAGATCGCCGACCTTCAGGCCTATGTCGCCACCGGGACGACGGTGGGGGCCAAGGAGGTCCGCACGGGCCCCAGCGTCATCTTCACCGAGATCGAAACGGCGCGGATCACCGCCGCCGCCGACCGCGACGGCCTGGCCGCGCGGCTGGCGGTGGCGAACAGTCAACTGGCCCAGATCCGCTCGCGCCAGGCCGAACTGACCCGGCTGGAATCGACCAACGCCAATCTGGCCGGAAACCGCGAGGTCCTGACCGCCAACATCCGCGACTTCCAGCAGCGCGAGAGCGCCGCCCGCGCCGACAGCGCCCTGGTCGCCGCCGGGGCCGACAACGTCACGGTCATCGAACGCGCCGAGGCCCCGACCCGGGGGACCAGCCTGAAGGCGCCGCTGCTGGCCCTCGTCTTCCTGTTCGCCGCCTTCACCGCCCTGTGCGTGGGCCTGCTGCGGATCTTCACCCGCAAGGGCTATGTCACCCCGGCCTCGACCGGCCGGACGCTGGAAATGCCGGTGCTGGCCGTCGCGCCGATGAAGGCCGCCCGCTGAAGTTCCAACCCGTGGTAGCGTAGGGGCCTGTAGCCGGGCGCGTAGCGATTCGATGGTCGATCTGACAACCGAAATGGCGGCTCTCTGGGCCGCGCTGGGCCCGGCGCCCGGCCACCGTGGCCGCGTGGTGCAGATCGCCGCCGCCAACTCGGGCGAGGGCGTCTCGACCGTCGCTCGCGAATACGCCCGCCTCGCCGCCGTCCGCGCGCGCCGCCCGGTCTGGCTGATCGACGCCGACCTGTCGCAGCAGGGGCAGATGGAGGCCGTCGCCGCCGAGCCCGACCGGTTCGGCGCCCTCGGCAAGGCCGCCATCGCCACGCCCGACGGATCGATCTTCTTCGCCGTCACGCCGCGCCTGATGGACCGTGCGGGAAAGCCGGTGCACCCGGCCCGGCTGATGACGGCGCGTCCCTGCCTCGGCGGCCGGCTGTGGGTCACGCGGTTCGCCGCCGAACACCTGCGGTCCGGCCAGCGGGCCGAAGCCGTCGGCGATGCGCGGTACTGGGACGCCCTGAGAAAACACGCCGACACGGTGGTCATCGACGCACCGGCCGCGGACCGCAACGAGATGGCCATCACCCTGGCGCCCTTCGTCGATTCCACCGTGCTGGTCGTCGCCGCCGAGAGCACGGCCGCCAACGAACCGCTGATGCTTCGCGACGAGATCGAGGCGGTGGGCGGCAAGATCGCCGGCGTCGTGGTCAATCGCTCGACCTACAGGCCGCCGGCCTTCCTGAAGCGTCTGACCGGCTAGGGCGGAAGCGCAACCAAAAGGTGCAGCCGTCAACCTTGACGAGCGGAGTTAGCGGGTGTCTTGTCTCGATCGGCCGTCGCGCCCGGCGGCCTCCTGTCGGAGACGGCCCATGCGCGTTTCGATCGTTTCGGTGCTTCTGGCCGGGAGCCTGCTGGCCCTCGGCGCCTGCAGCACCCTGGGACAGCCCAGCAACCTCACCCTCGCCGAACTGACCGAACGCTGCGAGTCCCGCGGGGGGCATTTGAACCCGACCGGCCGGCAAACGGGCGAGGCCCGGCGCGACCACAGGTGCACGGGTGTTCGGGTGCGGGTCTTCGGCAACGGACAGGTCCGGTCCACGACGAACCGCGCGATCGACCGCACGCTTGTCGGGCGTCGCCCCACGACCTAGCCGGCCGCGCGGTTCAGCCGGTCCAGTTCGCGGCTGCCGTAGAAGTGCGGCTCCAGCCCCTTCATCCAGAACATCTTGCCCACGCCGCGCGCCGTCCGGTCATACAGCTCGGCGCGCCGGGGGCTGGCGATCAGTGTCAGGGCTGCCGCGCCGACGCCCCAGACCGCCGCCTGGGCCGCGCCGATCAGCATCCATCGCGCCACCCCCGGCCAGTTCTTCGCCGCCGCCGCCGTCTGGCTGGGGCCCTGGCCATAGGCGAAGGCGCGGGCGAGCGCATATTTCAGCGTGGCCCGATGCGCCGGCGCGAACTCCTCGACCCGGGCGTCCGCCGCCCAGCCGAAGCGGCCCCCGCGCGCCGCCAGGGCCGCGAACAGGGCGTCGTCCTCGCCGCCGGCCTGATCCGCGGCCACATCGAACGGCTCCGGGCCGGGCAGGGCGGTGGCCCGCAGCATCAGGGAGTTGCCGCAGCCATGGGGCTCGGCGATCAACCCCGTCCGTTCGGGCCCGGCGCGGCCGAAGAAGCGCTCCAGATAGGCCTCCAGCCACGGCTCGGCCCCCGGCGCCCGTCCGGTGATCGGACCGAAGACGGCGTCCGCCCCGGTCTCCTGCTGCGCCTTGAGCAGGGCGGCCAGCCACCCCGGCTCCGCCGCCTCGTCGTCGTCGAGGAAGGCGATCAGCGGGGCGGCGGTCGCGGACAGGCCCGCATTGCGCGCTGTGGCCACGCCCGGCGCCGGCGCATGGCGATAGACGAGGGCCCAGGGCGAGATGGCGCGCAGGCTTTCGGTCAGCGCCGCCGCCGAGCCGAGCGGATCGTTGTCGACGACCACGATTTCCGCGACCCGGTCGGCCACGCCGGTCTGACCGAACAGGGATCGGAGGGCCCGTTCCAGGCTTTCGGGCCGGCGCAGGGTCGGAACGATCACGGCGACGTCAGCCATCACACCGCCTCCGCATAGAGGGCCGCCCGGTACAGGCGCAGGGAGAAGGCCCGCGTGGCCACGGGCAGCCAGTCCGCCTCGGCCCCGCGTCGCATCGCGCGGCGCAGCAGCGGCAGGCCGGGCAGACGTTTCAGCAGCTTCGCCGCCCTGTAGCTGGGGTAGGCCGCGACAACCCCGGGGTGGCGCTGGACCATGCGCCCGAAATTGGGGGCCGACTGCTCATACTTGCCGGCCAGGGCCGTCACGGTGTCCAGCCCCATGTGGGTCGCTGGATTGTCGATGTGGACGACCTCGAAGCGGCGCGCCACCCGCATGGCCCACTCCACATCTTCCCAGCCCCAGCCGGTGAAGCCGGGGTCGAAGGCCTCGGTCTCGAACACGTCGCGGCGGACCAGCAGGTTGGAGGTGTAGACGTATTTCTCGGGCTGTTTCGCCCGCTCGGCGCAGGGCACGCACTCCGACTTCGCCGCCATGGCCCGGTGGACCGCGAAGCGGGCGTCGGTCGGGGCCTGCAGCAGGGAGAAGCCGCCGAAGGCCACGGCGGGATCGCCGGCCGCGACCAGCGCCGCCCAGTCGCGCAGGAAGTGCGCATGGTCGGGCCGCATGTCGCTGTCGAGGAACAGCAGGCTGCCGCCGCGCGCCGCCGCCGCCAGCCGGTTGCGGCCGATGGCCCGCCCCTCGTTGGCGGGCAGGGTGATCAGGCGCACGGGCAGGGCCATGGCGTCGATCTGCGCCGTCAGCCGGCGCGTCAGGGCCGCGTCGGCGGTGCCGTCGTCCAGCACGATGACCTCGACCGCGCCGGTCAGCGCGGCGGCTTCGGCGTCGAGCCGGTCCAGCAGGTCGGTCGGATCGTCGCGCAGGAAGGGGACCAACACGGACAGGGCGGGCCGGGCGGGGATCCATGCGGCGTTGTCGTGGACGAGCGCGCGGGCGGTCATGCCGTCGCCCTCCGCGCCCGGGCCTGGGCGAGCAGGCGCGCGGCGACGTCGCGGACGCCGGCCGCGTTCAGCGTCAGGGCCGCCGCCGCATAGACCAGGCCGCCGACCGAAGCGTCCAGCATCAGTTCGGGGAAGCCGCCGAGGGCGGGCAGCCGCGAAACGACCAGGGCCATCACGCCGGTGGCGACGCCGCACCGGACAAGGCTTTCCCACGGGATCGGCAGGGCCACGACGCGGCGGCCGATCAGCATCGTCGCGATCAGCCCGAGGCCGAAACTGGCCGCTGTCGCCCAGGCCGCGCCCATGAGGCCGAAACGGGGCACGAGGATCAGGTTCAGAACGACGTTGGCCCCCGCCGGTATGGCCATGGCGATCAGCAGCCGCTTCGTTTTCTTGCCCAGGGTGAAGGCCTGGCCGAAATAATAGGCCGTCAGCCCGAACAGCAGGGCCGACAGGGCGATCCACGGCGTGACGCCCGCCGCCGCTGCGCGCAGATCCTCGCCGATCAGCAGCTCGGCCAGCGGCCGGGCCACCAGCGCCACCCCCGCCGCCGCCGGCAGGCCGATCAGCAGGAAGGTCGACAGCTGCTCGCGCGCGGCCTCCCTCAGCCGCTCCAGCCCGCCGCGCTCCAGCGCCATGACCAGCGCCGGCTGGCCCGCCGAGCCCAGCCACAGGAACAGCACGTCCAGCGTGCGGTTCGCGATCGAATAGCTGGCGTGATAGGCGCCGACCGCCGCCTCGTCCATGAACAGGGCCAGCAGGAAGCGGTCGGTCGAGGACAGCACCACCGTCAGGGCCAGCGAGGCCGCGATCGGATAGCCGTAGAGGGCGTAGTCGCGCACCCGCGCCGGCTCGAACGCCCCGCCGCGCGCCTGTCTCAGTTCGCCCGGCAGGACGAAGGGCAGGGCGGCCAGCGGCGCAAGGCCGAGGCCCAGCAGGGGCGCCGCGCCGCCCGCGCCGATCATGGCGAAGCCCACGCCGATAGCCAGGCCGCCGACCGCCACCGCCATGTCCAGCCACGCCGCCTTGCCCACCTCGCCGGCGGCGCGGAACCGCTCCTGCCCCAGCTTGACCAGACAGCGCGCCGGCGCGCCCGCGAGGCCCGCCGCCAGCGCCAGCCTGAACAGGGGGTCCACCGGAAACAGCCACACCGCCACTCCGGCCACGACCAGGAATCCGGCGCTGAGCGCGAAGGCCGTGCGGTACAGGCTGGCGAAATGGCCCCAGGTCTCGGCGCCCGGAGACTGGGCCGCCCAGAAGCGGGCCATGGCGGCTTCCAGCCAGCTGAACACCGCCACATGGGCGAGGGTCATGACCGAGAAGGCGAGGGCGTAGCGGCCGAACTCCTCGGCGCTGAGCATGCGGGTGAACAGGACGATGGCCAGAAACCCGACCACGCCCTGCACGATATTGGCCGGCAGATAGCCCCAGACGCCGCGCCAGAACATCAGCGTACCGCCGCGCGGTCGCCCAGCAGCACCGGCAGGGTCACCACCATGATCCACAGGTCGAGCCAGAACGACTGGCGCTCGACATAGTCGATGTCCAGCTGCACCCGACGGCGCACGTCCTGGGCGGTGTTGAGCGGGCCGCGCGAGCCGTTGACGGCGGCCCAGCCGGTCATCCCCGGCTTGATGCGGTGGCGATGGGCGTATTCCGCGACCAGCCGCGCGGATTCGATGTGGCCGGTTTTCATGCCGATGGCGTGCGGACGGGGACCGACCAGCGACATCTCGCCCGTGATCACATTCAGCAGCTGGGGCAGTTCGTCGAGGCTGGTCTTGCGGATGAACCGGCCGACGGCGGTGACGCGATCGTCATCGTGGGTGACCTGGCGGCTGGCGGTCGCGTCGGCGGCCTCCTGCTTCATCGAGCGGAATTTCCACACCACGATTTCCTCGTGGTTGAAGCCGTGACGGCGCTGGCGGAAGAAGATCGGACCCGGACTGTCCAGACGGATGGCGAGAGCGACCCCGGCCATCACCGGAGTCAGCAGGACCAGGGCGGTCAGGCCGAAGATCATGTCCTGCATCCGCTTGTTGAAGGCGCGGCGGTCGTCGTCGACGGGCCCCTGCACATCCGCCAGCGGCGCAGCCGCCAGCCGGTTCAGCGCCGAGCGCGTCTCGGCCGCATCCTTGGGCTCGACCAGCAGGGTCACTTCGTTGGGCAGGATCCCGAGCCGGGCGGTCAGGTCGCGCACCCGCGCCTCGGCCCTGGGGTCGATCGCCACCACGATGCGGTCGACATAGGGCGTCATCCTGTGGGTCAGCAGATCGTCCGCCGTCCCCAGCACGGGCACGCCCTCGATGGCCCGCGGGCTGCGCGCCAGCCGGTCGTCGAAAATGCCCAGCACGTTCAGGTCGCGCCGCTTCAGGGCCTCGCGGATCAGTGCCTCGGCGTGCCGGGTCGCTCCGACAAGAACGACGTTGGGCGTCAGGGCGCCGGAGGCTCGCCAGCGGCCGACGATGTCGCTCCAGCCCATATGCAGGGCGTTCAGCGTGACCAGCACCAGTCCTGTCCACACCAGATACGCGGTCCACGGGGCGGCGGCGCCCCGCAAGGCCCAGCCGGAGGCCATGGCGACCAGCGAGCCCACCGCGACGATCGCCACCACAGAGGCCAGATGCAGCGCTGTCTTCTGGCCTCGGGCGAACCGGTAGCGTCCGAGGGACCGCAGCAGGCCGAGAATGGTCAGCGCCCCGAGCGCGAAAGGCAGGATCCGGGACAGTTCGGCGTGCAGCAGAGGGCCGGGCGCCGCCGCCCGGGCGCACAGCAGGGTGACGCCGGCCACCGCCAGGACGTCGATCCCGCGGAAATAGTGGGCGGCCAGCCGCGAGGCGTGGCGCTGGCGGGCGTTGCGCCACACATCCGGCCGGAAGGGTCCGCGACGGGCGGCTCCGTCGATCCCGGCCTCGCCCGCCAGCGAGGCGGCGGCCAGCGCCTGCAGGCCGGACGCGTCGCGGCCTTCCGGACCGGACAGGTCGGCGTCGAACGACGGGTGGCGGCTGGCGACGTCGGTCATGGGGCTCGCGCGGGGAGTTCCCGGCCACCATGCACGCCCGCCCTCACTGTCCCGTTAACGCACAGGTGCTTGCGCAACCCGTTGCGTCCGCCCGCGTGCTCGGCTAATCACGCCGCCTGCCGGAGACGTGGCCGAGTGGCTGAAGGCAACGGTTTGCTAAATCGTCGTACCCTGTAAGGGGTACCCAGGGTTCGAATCCCTGCGTCTCCGCCAGACCTTCCCGCGCCGCGATCGCAGGCCGGCGGGATATCCGTCCTGCTTTATTTGAACCGGACCCGTTCTGACGGGTTGCAGGAGCGCCGCTCAGTCCTGGTGCTTTCATGTATCCCGATCCCCGTACTCCGCACTCTCCGTTGGAATCCGCGCCGCGCCCGCCGCGCCGGGTCCGCCCCGCGCATCTGGCGGCGATCGCCGCCGTGAGCGTCGCGGCCCTGGGCTTGATGGGCCTCAAATTCGTCAACCTGCCGGATGCGGCCCCCGTGGAGCCGGGCGACGCCCTGAAGATCGAGGTCGTGACGCCCGTGGAGCCCAAGCCGGTTCCCGGATCGGTGATGGAGGTCGGCGAACTGGTCGACGGTTTCCGCTATGTGCCGCCCCGCTCCGCGGAGCGCCCGCCCCTTTATGACGTGGCCTGGGTGGAGGTCGAGGATGTCGCGCCCTATACGCCGCCGTCACGGCCCGCGAGCGTGCGGCGCTACGCATCGTCCGACGCCGACGTCCGGCCCTCCGAGCCGGAGCCGCCCCGGCGCGAGCGGGAAAGGCGCTGGTTCGGCTTCGACAATCCCCTGCCGGACTTCAGCGCCGAACGCCGTGCGCGTCAGGCGCGTCTGGATGCTCTTGAAGACCAGCGCCGGGCGGAATTCGAGGATCGCGCCGTACGGCGACGCTATTCCTCCGAACCGCCGCGTTACGAAGAGCGCCGCGACGACCGGCCTTCCTACGATCCGCCGCGCGACGAACGGCCGGCAGAGGCGCCGTCGGACGGCCCGTGGGGGCCCGAGGTCGGCTGAGGGCCCGCCGTCGCGCCAACTTGACCTCGGGTGATCTTGGCGCCGCCTCCCGCGCGGTCTAGGTCCATGGCTCAACGTCCTTCAGGGAGATGCCCCATGGCCGATCTGGCTCAAGTCACCGAACACATCCGCGGCGCCGTGGGCGACAACTCCGGTCTGGGCAAGACCGTGAAGATCGATCTGGGCGATGTCGGCAAGATCTACATCGACGGGGCCTCGTCTCCGAACACCGTGACCAATGAGGACAAGCCCGCGGACGCCACCGTCTCGATCGGCTGGGACGACTTCATGGCCCTGTCCAGCGGCCAGCTGGACCCGATGATGGCCTTCATGCAGGGCAAGCTGAAGATCGCCGGCGACATGATGATCGCCCAGAAGCTGGCCCCGCTGCTGAAGCGCTGATTTCAACGACCTCTCCCTCCCCTTCATGGGGAGGGATGTCGGCGCGAAGCGACGACAGGGTGGGGAACTTCAGCCCGGTCTCCATCGGCGGATGCTTCACACAGCCCCACCCCGATTGGCTTGGCCAATCGTCCCTCCCCATGAAGGAGAGGGAGAAGGAGACCTCCCCATGGACTTCCGGCACAGCGACAGGGCCCTGCACTGGCAGGAGCGGGTGAAGCGTTTCCTCGACGACCACGTCCTGCCGCGCGAGGAAGAGTACCGCGCCCAGGTCCGAGCGGATCCCCGGCGCCAGCCGCCGGCCATGGAGGAGATGAAGGCGAAGGCGCGCGAGGCCGGTCTGTGGAACATGTTCCTGCCGGGCGATCACGGGGCCGGCCTGACCAACCTCGAATACGCGCCGCTGGCCGAGCTGATGGGTCGCCATCTGTGGTCGGCCGAGGCGTTCAACTGCAACGCCCCCGACACCGGCAATATGGAAGTGCTCCATATGTACGGGAATGAGGAGCAGCAGGCCAAATGGCTCAAGCCCCTGATGGCCGGCGAAATCCGCTCGGCCTTCCTGATGACAGAGCCCGAGGTCGCCTCTTCGGACGCCACCAACATCCAGACCCGGATCGAGCGCGACGGCGACCACTATGTCATCAACGGCCGCAAATGGTGGTCGACCAACATGGCCCACCCGAACGTCGCGGTGACCATCGTCATGGGCAAGACCGACCCCGACGCCTCGGTCCACACCCAGCAGTCCCAGATCATCGTCCCCGTCGACACGCCCGGCTTCCGCGTCGAGCGGATGCTGTCGGTGTTCGGCTATGACGAGGCTCCGATCGGCCACGCCGAGGTGGTGCTGGAGAACGTCCGCGTCCCGGTCGAGAACCTGATCGCGGGCGAGGGCAGGGGCTTCGAGATCGCCCAGGGCCGTCTCGGGCCCGGCCGCATCCACCACTGCATGCGCGTCATCGGCATCGCCGAACGGTCGCTGGAGCTGATGGTCCAGCGCCTGCTGTCGCGCACCGCCTTCCGCAAGACCCTGGCCGAGCATTCGGTCTGGGAACAGCGCGTCGGCGAGGCCCGCACCAATATCGAGATGTGCCGCCTGCTGGTGCTCAAGGCGGCGTGGATGATGGACGAGGCGGGGGCGAAAAACGCCAAGTCCGAGATCGCCCAGATCAAGGTCGCGGCCCCGCGCATGGCGCTGCAGGTCATCGACGACGCCATCCAGGCCTTCGGCGGCGCCGGCGTCTCGGCCGACACTCCCCTGGCCGAGATGTACGCCATGGTCCGCACCCTGCGCATCGCCGACGGCCCCGACGAGGTCCACAATCGCACCGTGGCCCGGCTGGAGTATGCGAAACACGGGGGTCGGCGGGGATAGCCGTGACGGCGTGTTCCGCCGTTCGCCCTTTGCGGTTCATGCAGCCGGCCCTGCTGCGGTCATGGCGCTCTTTGCGCAGCGGCTCTCGCGGTCCATATGTCCGCCATGGCGATGCACGGTGAACGGTCGGGACGACGGGGTGATTCAGTAGCGAAGGCGGGGCAGGTCGGGGTCGTTCCTCCTGCGGACGGCCCCCCGACATGGCGGGCGCTCGGCGACCTGATAAGACTCGTCGGCCGCTCCAACGCCCCGCAGCTTCATCTGCGTCTGGTCGCGGCCATCGCCATGACGCTGGGCGGCAAGGCCCTGGGCGTGCTGGCGCCGCTGGTGCTGGGCGCGGCGGTCAATCATCTGGCGGCGGGTCAGGGGGCGGGCGTCGCCGTGGGTCTGGGCTTCGCCGCCTTCGCCCTGGGCTGGGCCTTCGTGCGCCTGCTGTCCGCCATCGCGCCGAACGCCGCCGACGTCGTCTTCGCCCCGGTCCGCTCGGCGGCCCAGCGCACGGCCGCGACCGAGACCTTCGCCCATGCCCTCAGCCTGTCGCTGGACTTCCACCAGACCAAGCGCTCGGGCTCGCTGTCGCGGACCATGGACCGGGGCGCGCGCTCGGTCGACTTCCTGATGCGCATCCTCGCCTTCAACCTCGTGCCGACCGGCGTCGAGCTGGTGCTGGCCGCCGGCGTCCTGGCCGGCAAATACGACTGGCGCTTCGGCGCGGTGGCCGTGGGCGTGGTCGCCGTCTACGCCGCCTCGACCTTCGCCCTGTCCAACTGGCGACTGGAGCATCGGCGCGAGATGAACGCGGCCGACACCGAGGCCGCCGGGGTCTCGGTCGACGCCCTGCTGAACTACGAGACCGTCAAGTCGTTCGGGGCCGAGGCGCGCGCGGCCCGGACCTATGACAACGCCCTGGGCGACTACACGCGCGCCGCCCTGAAGGCCAACAGTTCGCTGGCCCTGCTCAACGTCATGCAGGCGGTGATCATGAACGTCGGCCTCGGCGTCATGGCCGTCATGGCGGGCTTCGAAGCCGCCGCCGGTCGCATGGGTCCCGGCGATGTCACCGCCGCCGTGCTCATCATGATCTCCCTCTATGCGCCGCTGAACATCCTCGGTTTCGCCTATCGGGAAGTCCGCCAGTCCTTCATCGACATGGAGGAGATGCTGAAGGTGACGCGACAGACGCCGCAGGTCGCCGACGCCCCCGCCGCCGTCCCCCTGCCGCGTCCGCTGGACGCCAGGGGCGCGTCGCTGGCCTTCGAACGGGTCGGTTTCCGCCACGACGCCCGGGCCAATGGTCTGGAGGATGTCAGCTTCCTCGCACCGCCGGGCACGACGACGGCTCTTGTCGGCCCCTCGGGCTCGGGAAAATCGACCATCGTCAAACTGGCGTTGCGGCTGCTGGATCCCCAGGAGGGCAGGGTGCTGATCGAGGGGCTGGACGCCCGTCAGGTGACCCAGGAATCCCTGCGGGCGGCCGTGGCCCTGGTGCCGCAGGACGTGGCCCTGTTCAACGACACCATCCGCGCCAACATCGGCTTCGCCCGGCCCGACGCCGACGAGGCGGCGATCTGGGCCGCGGCCGAGGCGGCCGAGCTGTCCAACTTCATCCGCGAGCTGCCCGACGGCATGGACACAAGGGTGGGCGAGCGCGGCCTGAAACTGTCGGGCGGCGAGCGCCAGCGCGTCGGCATCGCCCGCGCCCTGCTGGCCGACCCCTGCGTCCTCATTCTCGACGAGGCGACCAGCGCGCTGGACAGCCGAACCGAGGCCGCGATCCAGAAGACCCTGCGCCGGGCCCGCACCGGCCGAACCACCCTGGTCGTGGCGCACCGGCTGTCGACCATCGCCGACGCCGACCAGATCCTGGTGCTCAAGGCAGGCCGGATCGTCGAGCGGGGCGCGCATCACGAACTGGTGGCGCGTCAGGGCGGGGAATATGCGGCGCTGTGGCGCAAGCAGACGCGCGGCGCCAGGACCGAGCGTACGCCGGCCTAGGTGGCCTTGGGCGGCAGCTTGCGGTCAGAGACCATCTTCAGGCTGTCCAGCACCGTGGCCCGCGCCGCAGTCTCTTCCAGCGGCAGGGTCTGCAGCAGGCGCAAAGAGCGGGCATGGACGGTGACGATGCGCCAGTCGAAGGTCCGGTCGGTCGGCGCGCCGTCGATCAGGTCGCACAGGCCGCTGGCCGCGCTGCACAGGTCCAGCAGCTCGAACGGACTGGCCGCGTCGATGACGGCGTTGGCCGCGCGATAGGCCTCGTTCAGGCGGAAGACCTGGTCCTCGAGGCTGGCCGGGGGAGCCACGGCCTCAAGGGCCGCGATCTGGACCTCGACCATGGCCATCGCCTCGGCGCGCCTGGCCTCGATGTTGGCGCGCGCCTGGGACAGCGCCGCGCCGACGCTGACGCCGCCGGGCGAGTCGATCATCTTCGAGAGGTTGGACCGGAGCCGGGCGTGGGTGATGACTGTCATTGCGCGTCGGTTGTTGCGGCCGCCCGCGCGGCCTGGTCTGCCTCAAACGCCGCCTTGCGGATCACCGCGGCGCGCCGTTCGTCCGAGGGCGGGCTCTCGTCGCGAATGCGGCGGTCCGGGCCGAAATAGTCCCCGACCTCGAGGAACGGGCGTGTATCGCGGGCCACCCAGACGATTCGTTCAAGCAGGGTCGAGGCGCTGAACGGTTTGGTGACCACGAAATTCGCTCCGCAATCGCGAGCCTCCGTGATCTTGGAGCGGCGCATGTGGGCGGCGGTCATGATGACGGGCGCGAGGGCGTTGGTCTTGGTCGAACGCCGCAGCCAGCGCACCAGTTCGTAACCGTCGACGCTGGGCATCTCGCAGTCGACCACCAGCAGGTCGATGGGGTGATCGACCAGGATTTCCATGGCCTCCGCGGCGCTCTGGCAGGTGTAGCTGGTCCGGATGCCGAACCCCCTCAGGGCCTGGCACGTCAGATCGAGTCCGAAGGCCGAATCGTCGACGACCATCGTCGTCGCCGAGGTCAGGTTAATGACCGCGCTTTCACGAAGGGACTCTCCGACGCCACCCATACGGACCCCGCAAACAGCACGCGAACCAATCGCTTACCAGGCTGTGACGAATGGCACGCCAGAGTAGAACGACTGGTTAACGCTCAGCTTGCGCGGCCAATGGCGTAGAAGCGGTCGGCGCGCGCCTTGCGCAGCTGATCCGGGGTCATGCCGGACAGGGCTTTCAGTTCCTCGGCCAACACCTCGCCGACGGTGGCGATCGCCGCCTCGCGGTTGGCATGGGCTCCGCCAACCGGTTCCGGGATGATCCGGTCGATGATCCTGAGTTCCAGCAGATCGGGCGCCGTGATCTTCATGGCCATGGCCGCGTCGCGGGCCCTTGCCCCGTCGCGCCACAGGATGCCCGCCGCGCCTTCGGGCGAAATCACCGAATAGATCGAATGCTCCAGCATCAGCACGCGGCCGGCCGCGGCGATGGCGATCGCCCCGCCCGAGCCGCCTTCGCCGGTGATGGTCGCGATCGAGGGAACGCCCAGGGTCAGGCAACGCTCGGTCGACCGCGCGATCGCCTCGGCCTGGCCGCGCTCCTCGGCGCCCAGGCCCGGATAGGCGCCGGCGGTGTCGACAAAGGTCAGCACCGGCAGGCCGTACTGTTCCGCCAGGTCCATCAGGCGAACGGCCTTGCGATAGCCTTCCGGCCGCGCCATGCCGAAATTGTGCACCACCCGCGTCTGGGTGTCATAGCCCTTCTCGTGGCCCATCAGCACGACCGGCTCGCCGCGGAAGCGAGCCAGGCCGCCCAGGATGGCCTGGTCGTCGCCGAATTGGCGGTCGCCCTTCAGTTCGACAAAGTCGGTGAACAGGCCCTCGACATAGTCGACAAAATGCGGACGCTGCGGATGGCGCGCGACCTGGGTCTTCATCCATGGGTCGAGGCCGGCGTAGGTCTTCCGGCGCAGCTGCTCGGCCTTCTGGCGCAGGCCGTCCACCTCGGCGTCGAAGGACCCGGAGGTCGAGGAGAGCAGATTCAGCTCCTCGATCTTGGCCTCCAGATCGGCGATCGGCTTTTCGAACTCGAGGTAGTGCACGGCCATAAGGCGTCCGGAACAGGCGCGCCATGCGGCGCATCGGAAGGCGGCGGAACCTAGTCAGGTCAACGCCGGGGAGCAAGCGACGGTTCAGAAGGCCTTGGGCAGGCCGGCTTGTTTGAGCGTTTCATTGGCGGTGTGGCGGCTTTTCGAGCGAGCGACAATGACGGCATGAGCTTGATCCGGATGCCGCCACTTTTCGTGACTGCCCTTGGCGTTGGCCACCCGCCGCCAACCGGCAGCGAGCAGGAGGGCAGTGAGTTCGGAATAGAAGTCCTTTGGCATATCCAGCTCGTTCAAAATCGATGGACGAGCGTCACGTCACGACCGGAGTTCAACAATGCACCCGGTATCCTGAGGGTCATTTCGACAAGGGAGCCTCAGGCGGCAACGACATCGAAGCCGCCGGCAGCTTCAAATCGGATCGGCACCGGGCCATGAATGCCCAGGTTCTCGGCCAGCAGTTCCGGCGCGAAATGACGTGCCAGCGACTCAAACTCGGCCAAGGTCGTGGTCTCCAGCACCAGGCCCGGGATATCGGACTCGCTGCACCAGACCTCAGCCTCCGGGTCCCAGATCGCCTTGACGTAGAATGACTGGCTCATGGTCGGGAATATGCGCTGCTAGTCCTCACGCGCCAAGGGGTGCTTGGAGCGCACCACCTGCGCCAGCCGGTCGGTGGCGACATGAGTGTAGATCTGGGTGGTGGCGATGTCCGCATGGCCCAGCAGCGTCTGGACCACGCGCAGGTCGGCCCCGCCGTCCAGCAGGTGGGTGGCGAAGGCGTGGCGCAGGACGTGCGGGCTGACACGGGCCGGGTCGATCCCGGCATCAATGGCGGCCTGGTCCAGCAGCTGGGCGAACCTGCGCGGGGTCAGATGGCCCTTCGCCGAGGAGGACGGGAACAGCCACGGGCTGTCGGGGGCCTTGTCCGGCCGTGCGGCGTCGCGGGCGATCAGCCAGGCTTTCACGGCCTCGCGCGCCGACGTGTTCAGAGGGGCCAGGCGCTCCTTGCCGCCCTTGCCGCGGACGATCAGCCAGGCCGGATCGCGGCGCACCGCCTCCAGCCTCAGGCCCAGCAGTTCGGACACCCGAAGACCCGACGCATAGGCCAGCTCGACCAAGGCCACGAGCCGCAAGCCGGCGGCGCCCTCGTGCGCCGACGCGGCGAGCAATCGCTGGATCTCCTCGCCCGACAGGGTCCGGGGCAGGCTGCGGCCCTGTTTCGGAGCATCCAGTCGCCGCGAAGGATCGTCGCTGCGCCAGCCTTCGCCCAATGCGAACCGGTAGAATTGGCGCACCGCCGACCGCCGCCGGGCCTGGGTGGCCGGCGACAGGCCTTGGCGCGCCAGCCCGGCGTACCAGCCTTCGACCCCCGCCTCGTCGCCCTTCATCAGCCCGCCCTCAACGCTCGCCTCGGCGTCGGCCAGATCGCGGCCGTAGGCGGAAAGGGTATGGGGCGAGGCGTCGCGTTCGACGGCCATCATCTCCAGAAAGGCTTCGATCTGGGGCGTGCTCATGCGTCGCGGCGCTTCCTGATCGCGGCGCTTGGTGTAGAGGATGAGCCTGTCATGCCGTGCCTCCCCACGCCCCTTCCGTCGCCGAGCCGCCACCTCCCGCGAGGCCGCGCGTGAGCCATGACGTGGCGATTCCCGTCCATGAACGCACCATAGCTCTGGTCGGGCTGATGGGCGTGGGTAAATCGACGGTGGGTCGGCGCCTGGCCAAACGACTGGGTCTGCCGTTCGCCGACGGCGATGTGGAGATCGAGGCCGCGGCGGGCATGACTGTTTCCGACATCTTCGCCCGGCTGGGCGAGGCCGAGTTCCGGGCGGGGGAGGCGCGGGTGATGAAGCGGCTGCTGCACGGCCCGCGCATGGTGCTGGCGACCGGCGGCGGCGCCATCCTGAACGCGGAAACCCGCGAGGCCCTGCACGCCCGCGCCGTCACCGTCTGGATGCGGGCCGACCTGGAGACCGTGGCCGAACGCGTCCAGCGCCGCGACACCCGCCCCCTGCTCCGCGGCCGCGATCCCCTCGAGACGCTGACGGCCATGGCCGAGGTCCGCTATCCCTACTACGGCCTGGCCGACCTGACCGTTGACGTCGCCACCGGCGCCCACGCCGAGGCGGTGGAAGCCATCGTCCAAGCGCTGGACGCCTTCGCGGCGGAGCGGGCGGCATGACCGTCATCGTTCCCGTCAGCGGCGGCCGGTTCGAACCCTATGACGTGGTCGTCGGCCGGGGTCTGCTGGCCGAACTGGGGACCCGCGTCGCGCCTTTGGTCCGGGGCCGGACGGTGATCATCACGGACGAGACCGTGGCCGGTCTGCACGGTCCCGCCGCCTTGGCCTCGCTGCGGGCGGCGGGCATCCGCGGCCGGCTGCTGACCATTCCGCCAGGCGAGAATTCCAAGTCGTTCGCCGAGCTGGAGCGGGTCATCGATCGCCTGCTGGCGTTTGGCCTGGACCGGCGCGACCTGATCATCGCCCTGGGCGGCGGCGTCGTGGGCGACCTCGCGGGTCTGGCTGCGGCCCTGTACATGCGCGGCATCGACGTCGTCCAGGCGCCGACCACACTGCTGGCCCAGGTCGACTCCTCCGTGGGCGGCAAGACGGCCATCGACACGCCTCGCGGCAAGAATCTGGTCGGGGCCTTCCACCAGCCGCGCATGGTGGTGGCCGACATCGACCTGCTGGCCACCCTGCCGGACCGTCAGTTGCGCTCGGGCTGGGCCGAGGTGCTGAAACACGGCCTGATCTGCGATGCAGACTTTTTCGACTGGCTGGCGGGCGAGGGGGCCGTCGGTGCCAAGGGCGATCCTGCCGCCCTGACCAGGGCCGTCGTCCGTTCGGTCGAGATCAAGAGCGCCATCGTCGGCGAGGACGAAAAAGAGGCGGGCCGCCGCGCCCTGCTGAACCTCGGCCATACCTTCGGCCATGCGATCGAGGCCGAGCTGGGCTTTGACGAGTACGTGCTGACCCACGGAGAAGCGGTGGCCCTGGGTTGCGCCATGGCCTTCCGCCTGTCCGCCGCCCTTGGCCGGGCCTCCGACGCCGATGCCCGACGGGTCGAAGCCGTTATCGACGCCGCCGGACTGCCCACGCGGCTGGAGCATGCGGGCGTCTTCCGCGCCGACCGGCTCCTCGCGCGCATGGCCGGCGACAAGAAGGCCGAGGGCGGAGGGCTCACCCTGATCCTGGCCCGGGCCATCGGCGACGCCTTCGTCGACAAGGCGGTGGACCGCGCCGCCGTGATGGCCTTTCTGAAGGCCGAGGGCGCCGCTTGAAGCCCCCTCGCATGACGCTGGCGGTCGTTTCGCTGGAGAACCGGTTCGTCCGGCTCGAACCCTTCAGCCCGGGCCTGGAGGTCGAGGTTCGCGCGGCGCTGGATTGCGACGCCGCATCCTGGGACATCATGGTGGGCGCCGCCTATGGCGCGCATTTCGACGGCTGGTGGCTGGGCGCCCTGACCGCGATGGAGCAGGGGACGCGCATCGCCTGGGCCGTCCGCCGCGCCTCTGACGGCGCGATCGTGGGCACAACCAGCCTCTATGAGATCAAACCGGACTATCGTCGCTGCGAGATCGGCTCGACCTTCTATCGGCCGGAGGTCCGGGGCGGACCGGTCAACCCGTCGTGCAAGCGCCTCCTGCTCGGTCACGCCTTCGACGCCGGCGCGGTGCGTGTGGAAATCATCACCGACGCCATAAACCCCACCAGCCAGGCCGCCATCCGCAAACTGGGGGCGCGCGACGAGGGCGTGCTGCGCAAGCACAAGATCACCTGGAAGGGCCGTATCCGCGACACGGCCCAGTTCGCCATTCTCGATGACGACTGGCCGGGGATCAGGGCGCGCCTCGACACACGGCTGGCTTCGTTTGGCTAGTCGACCGCCCGGCAGTCGGTGGGCTCGCGGCCGTCGGATGTCCAGGTCGCCATGACGCCCCTGCCGCGCAGCTCATAGCCCGAGGCACGATACCAGATGCCGTCCTCGGCCCGCTCCTGGAACAGGTCGACCGCCTCGCCGCTGGAGTTGCGGACCGTCGCCATCTGGCGCGGATTGTCGAAGTCGACCGACAGGCGCTCGCTGTTGTTGCACAGATAGACGGTGCGGATGACGCGATTAAGGGCCCGGTCCTGGGCCTCGGCTCCCGTGCGACGGCGTGCGGTCTGGGCCTGCTGGGCCCGTTCGCGGACGGCGTCCCCGTCGGTCGGCGCGTCCTTCGGTTTCTGGCCGCAGGCGGTCAGGGCGAGACAGGCGACGGCGAGGACGGCCAGGGGCTTCATGCGGACTCTCGAACAAGCGGAGCCGTAGGGCCCGGCGGACTAACGTGCGTCGGGCGCCGCCGTTCCTTTGCGCCGGGCGCGGAAGAAACTCCGTAACAGGTCGCCGCCCTCCGCGGCCAGCACCCCGCCCTCGACGGCGGGTTTCCAGTGGCAGGTCGGCTGTTCGAAGAAGCGCGGTCCATGCGCCACGGCGCCCCCCTTGGGATCGTCGGCGCCCCAGACCACCCGGCCGATGCGGGCGTGGCTGATGGCCCCGGCGCACATGGCGCAGGGCTCCAGCGTCACGTAGAGAGTCAGGTCCGTCAGGCGATAATTTCCCAGCTTCGCGGCGGCCGCACGCATCGCGACGATCTCTGCGTGGGCGGTCGGATCATGCGCGCCGATGGGGCCGTTTCGACCCTCGGAGACCACTTCGCCGGTGGATTCATCGACGATCACGCAGCCCACGGGAGTCTCTCCCGCGTCCGCCGCCGCTTGCGCACACGCCAAGGCCATGTGCATGAACCGCTCATCATGGCCAGCCATCCCCGAGACAACGACAAGAAGCCGCGCCCGCGTCAAGACGACAGCCGCGACGGTCCCCGCAAACCTTACGTCAAGCGCGCCGAGGGCGGCGACGATCGCGGACCGCCCAAGGGCGGCAAATCCTTCGGCAAGCCGGGCGGCAAGCCATTCTCGAAGGACGGAAAGCCGGGTCCGAAGGCGGATGAGGCGCCCAAGCGCAGCGAGCGGATCGCCAAGGCCATGGCCCGCGCGGGCATCGCCTCGCGCCGCGAGGTCGAACGGCTGATCGGCCTCGGCAAGGTGGCCGTGAACGGCAAGATCCTCGACACGCCCGCCGTGCTGGTCACGCGCGACGATGTCATCACCGTCGACGGCAAGCCGATCGGCTCGGCCCAGGCCACCCGCGTCTGGCGCTACAACAAGCCCGCCGGCCTGATGACCTCGCACAACGACCCGCAGGGGCGGCCGACGGTGTTCGACGCCCTGCCCAGCGGCCTGCCGCGCGTGATCTCGGTCGGTCGTCTCGATCTGAACACCGAGGGCCTGCTGCTGTTGACCAATGACGGCGAGTTGAGCCGCGCCCTGGAGCTGCCGACGACCGAGCTGGTGCGCCAGTACCGGGCCCGGGCCCGGGGGCGCGTCAGCCAGTTGCAACTCGACTCGCTCAAGGACGGCGTCACCGTCGACGGCATCCGCTACGGTCCGATCGAGGCCACCCTGGACAAGGCCAAGGAGAGCGAGGGCAATGCTCCCGCCAACCTGTGGATCAGCGTCTCCATCACCGAGGGCAAGAATCGCGAGGTCCGCAAGGTTCTCGAACACCTCGGCCTGACGGTGAACCGGCTGATCCGCCTGGCCTATGGCCCGTTCCAGCTCGGCACCCTGCCGACGGGGTCGGTCGAGGAGGTCGGCCCCCGTGTGATCCGCGAGATGCTGGCCCAGCATATCCGGCCCGAGAACCTGCCCCAGGGCAATACGGTCGCCACGCCGGCGCCGATCCCGGGCCGCCGCACCTCGGCCCCGATCGTCAAGGGCGCCTCGGGCTCGGCCATGTCGGATCCGTCGCGCAAGCCCAGCCGCACCCGCGCCGCCGGAGCCGCCGCTGACGCCGCCGCCGAACGCGCCGCCCGTCCGCCGAAAAAGGCCGGCTGGGCCAAGGCGGGGCCGAAGTTCGAGCATCCGAAGAAGTCGTTCACGCCGCGGGCCCGGCCCGAGGGCGCTGAGGCGGCGGGCGAGCGGCCCAAGCGGGTCTTCAAGCCGCGTGAGGACCAGTTCATCGACCGGCCGCGCGGCGACGCCCGCACCGGCGCCCGTCCGGCGGCCCGCTCCGACGACCGCCCCGGCGACAAGCGCCCCTTCGACCGCAAGCCCGACGGCAAGCCGCCGTTCGCGGGCAAGCCCGGCGGATCGCGTCCGGGCGGCTTTTCGAAGCCAGGCAGTCCCCGCCCCGGCGCCGGCCCCGCCGGCGGGCGCGGCAGCCCGCGCGGTCCCCGCTCGAAGGGCTGATCCGTGCGGATCGTCGCGGGAACGCTGAAGGGCCGATCCATCGTCGCGCCGGAGGGGGAGGGCACGCGCCCGACCTCGGATCGCGCGCGTCAGGCCATCTTCAATGTGCTGGAACACGCCGCTTGGGCCGAGCCGCTCGAGGGCATGCGGGTCATGGACCTCTACGCCGGCTCGGGCGCCCTGGGCTTTGAAGCCATCAGCCGGGGCGCGGCCTTCGCCCTGTTCGTCGAGACCGATGAGGACGCCCGGGGGGCTATCCGCGAGAACGCCGACGCCTTGCGCCTGATGGGCCGCACCCGGGTGCACCGGCGCAGCGCGACGGACCTGGGCGTCCGCCCCGGCTCGGACGGCGAGGCTTTCGACCTGGCCTTCCTCGACCCGCCCTATCGCAAGGGGCTGGGGGAGCAGACGCTGGCCCGGCTGCTGAACGGCAACTGGCTCAAGCCCGGCGCGGTCGTGGTGTTCGAGCGCGGCTCGGACGAGGCCGAGATCGCCACGCCCGGCTATGAGCGGCTGGACAAGCGCGACTACGGCGCCGCCTCCGTGCTGTTTCTCAGGGCCACGCCTCAGGCGGGGTGAAGCCGGGCCGCCAGGGCGCGGGCGGCGGCGGTCACCTCGGCCCAGGTGATTTCAAAGCCGGCTTCGTCTCCGAACCAGGGATCGGCCACCGGCTGGCCCTCGCGGCCCTCGACATGGTCAAGCAGCAGGCTGAGCTCGGCGGTCGCGTCGGGCGGCGCCAGTTTCCGGAGATGGGACAGGTTGTCGTGGTCGAGGGCGATGACATGCCGGAAACGCCGGAAGTCGGAGGCGCGGACCTGACGGGCGCGCAGGCCGGAGATGTCGACGCCGTGGCGGAGGGCTGTCCTCTGCGCGCGTTCATCGGGCGGCTCGCCCGCATGCCAGTCGCCGGTGCCCGCCGAGTCCACGATCAGCTCGAGCCCGAGCCGGGCCGCCTCCGCCCGCAGCGCGCCCTCGGCGAGGGGCGAGCGACAGATGTTGCCGAGGCAGACGAACAGGACCGACATCAGCGCCGCCCGAACAGCTTTTCGAGGTCGGCCAGCTTGAGTTCGACATAGGTCGGGCGGCCATGGTTGCACTGGCCGGAGTGGGGCGTGGCCTCCATCTCGCGCAGCAGGGCGTTCATCTCGGGGGCCGAGAGGACGCGGCCGGCGCGGACCGAGCCGTGGCAGGCCATGGTGCCGCAGACCGCGCCCAGCCGCTCGCTGAGCGCCAGGGCGGCGCCGTGTTCAGCGAGGTCGTCGGCGATGTCGCGGATCAGGCCCTGGACGTCCGTGTCGCCCAGCAGGGCGGGGGTCTCGCGCACCAGCACCGCCCCGACGCCGAACGGCTCGACGATCAGGCCGAGTTCGGCGAGCTCGTCGACGCGGGCCGAGACGCGTTCGGCCTCGGCGGGATCGAGCTCGACCACTTCGGGGGTCAGCAGGGCCTGACGCGTCACCGAGCCGCGCGCCATCTGCACCTTCATCCGCTCATAGACGAGGCGTTCGTGGGCCGCGTGCTGGTCGACGACGACGAGGCCGTCGCGGGTCTGGGCGACGATATAGGTGCCGTGCAGCTGGGCTCTGGCGGCCCCCAGCGGGAAGTCGAGCGGGTCGACGGCACCGCGGGATTCATGGTGAATCAATGATTGACCATGATCGCCCGGCGCCGCTTCAACGCGCGCCGAACGCTCGTTCAGGCCGGGGATGATCTGGGCGTTCGCGCCGGCCGGGGCGGCCCAGCCCTGCCAGCCGCTCCAGCCTTGGGCGGAGGGGGCGGAGGGGCTCCAGGCGGGGCCGGAGCCGACCCCGGCATGGGGCCGGAAGCCGGCCAGGGCGTCGGCGGCGACCGTGGTCGAGGCGCGGTGGCCGGCGGCGGCCAAGGCGTGGCGCAGGGCGCCGACGATCAGGCCCCGCACCAGCGCCGGATCGCGGAAGCGCACCTCGGCCTTGGCCGGGTGGACGTTGACGTCGACGTAGAGCGGGTCGATCTCGAGGAACAGCACCGCCGCCGGATGGCGGTCGCGGGCGAGGAAGTCGGCGTAGGCGCCGCGCAGGGCGCCTTGCAGCAGGCGGTCCTTCACGGGGCGGCCGTTGACGAACAGATACTGGTGGCCGGCGTTGCCGCGGCTGTAGGTCGGCAGGCCCGCGTAGCCGGTGAGGCGGACGTTGTCCCGAGACTGGTCGATCAGCAGGGCGTTGGCCTCGAAGTCGCGACCGAGCAGGGCGGCGAGGCGCTTCAGCCGGCCGGCGTCGCCGGGGTGTTCGGCGGGCAGGCGCAGGGTCGTCCTGCCATCGAGGTCGAGGGTGAAGGCGACGCCTTCATGGGCCATGGCCTGACGCTTGATCTCTTCCGAGATGGCCATCGCCTCGGACCGCTCGGACTTCATGAATTTGAGGCGGGCGGGGGTGGCGTAGAACAGGTCGCGGACCTCGACGCGGGCGCCGTGGGGGCCGGGAAAGCCGGCGGGGGCGACGGGTCGCTGGTCGCCGCCCTCGACGGTGATCTGATGGGCGTCGCCGCCCTCTCGCGGGCGGCTGGTGATAGTCAGCCGCGCCACCGAACCGATCGAGGGCAGGGCCTCGCCGCGGAAGCCGAGGGTGTGGATGCGCAGCAGGTCGACGTCGCCGGCGTCGTCGGGCTCGAGCTTTGAGGTGGCGTGGCGTTCGACCGCCAGGGCCAGCTGGTCGGCCGCCATGCCGTGCCCGTCGTCGGCGATCAGGATGCGGGTCAGGCCGCCGCCGTCGGCCTGGACCTCGATGCGCGTGGCGCCGGCGTCGAGCGCGTTCTCGACCAGCTCCTTGATGGCGCTGGCCGGGCGTTCGACCACCTCGCCGGCGGCGATGCGGTTGACCGTTTCAGGGGGGAGGCGGCGGATGAGCATGGATTCGGAAGTATGCCGCTTTCCGTCATCCGGAAGTAGAGAAACGGCGGACTCTTCGGACACAGCGGACTCGGGTGGTTTCGCCGGGAGTCCGCTCGAAAACAGGCGGACAATTCGGACTTGGCGGACTCTGGGCGTGCCCTGCGATGGACGGGAAGGAGTTTAGTGCGAGGTGGTCCTATGGCGGGGAAATGACGCTGCCCCTTTGAAGTGGCGCAGTGAGATCAAAGGGCTAGCTGCGGGAAGTCGTCTGGCTGGCGACGGATTGCTCGCACAGTCCCCGATCCTTCTCCCAATGGGAGAAGGTGGCCCGTAGGGCCGGATGAGGGGCCGGTGATGGAAGCGGCGAAGCCGCGGCGACAGGCGACCCTGACCCTTTCGCGCCAGGACGACGGCTACGCCGCCGTATGCTCAAGCCCTCTCCCATCGGGAGAGGAGGTGGGATTCAGCTTACCTCGGCCAACGCCTCTTCCGCCGCGACCCAGGCCTGTTCGGCGCTGTCCAGATCGGTCTGCGTCTTCGCCCGGGCGCGGGTCAGGCCTTCGAGGGCCTTGGGGTTGCTGACCGAGGCGTTGGCCATGTCGTCGTCGATGCGGGCGATCTCGGCGGTGAGCTGGCTCATCCGCTCCTCGGCCTTCTTCACCGCGTGACGCAGGGTCGAGGGTGAAGGGCCTGATTTCTTGTCGTTCTTCTTGCCCTTGTTGCTGGAAGCCGGCGCGGCGACGGCGGCCGTCTCGTCCTTGATCTGAGTCGGCTTCACCGCCGCCTGTTTGGCGCGGTCGAGGACGAATTTGGCGTAGTCGTCCATGTCGCCGTCCCACGGCTTGACCGTGCCGTCGGCGGCCAGCCACAGGCGGTCGGCGACCATCTCCATCAGCGAACGGTCGTGGGTGATCAGGATGACGGCGCCGGAGTAGTCGTTGAGGGCGTCGAGCAGGGCGCGGCGGCTGTCGATGTCGAGGTGGTTGGTCGGTTCGTCGAGGATCAGGATGTGCGGCGCGTCCATGGCCACCTGGTTGAGCAGCAGGCGGGCGCGCTCGCCGCCCGACAGGCTGGCGACGGTGGTTTCCTGCTTCTCATAGCCCAGGCCCCATTGCGCGAGCTTGGAGCGGCGGGCGCTCTCGGGGGCGTCGGGCATGGCGCGGCGGATGATCTCCAGCGGCGTGTCCGTCGGGTCCATGGCCTCGATCTGGTGCTGGTGGAACCAGCCCACGCGCATCTTGCGGTCGCGGTGCAGTTCGCCCTCGGAGACGTTCAGGGCCCCGGCGATCATCTTGGCGAAGGTCGACTTGCCGGCCCCGTTGACGCCCAGCAGGCCGATGCGGTCGTCCAGATCCATGCGCAGGTTGAGATTGCGCAGGATCGGCTTGCCGGGCTCGTAGCCGACATTGGCGCGCTCCAGCCGGATCAGCGGCGGGGCCAGGGGGCGCGGCGGCGAGGGCAGGATGAAGGGGGCGACGCGTTCCTCGATGGTGGTGGCCACCGGCTGCATCTTGGCCAGACGCTTCATCCGCGACTGGGCCTGGGCGGCCTTGGAGGCCTTGGCCTTGAAGCGGTCGACGAAGGCCTGGAGGTGGGCGCGCTCGGCGTCCTGCTTGGCCTTGGCCGACATCTGCAGCCGGGCCTTTTCGGCGCGGGCCTTTTCGAACTGGTCGTAGTTGCCCGTGTAGAGCTCCAGCGTCCGGTTCGCGAGGTGCAGGATGTGGGTGCAGACCTCGTTCAGCATCTCGCGGTCGTGGGAGATGATCAGGGCCGTGTGCGGGTATTTCTTCAGCCGCGCCTCGAGCCACAGGGCGCCTTCCAGATCGAGATAGTTGGTCGGTTCGTCGAGCAGCAGCATGTCCGGCTCGGCGAACAGGGCGGCGGCCAGGGCGACGCGCATGCGCCAGCCGCCGGAGAACTCGGACATCGGCCGCTGCTGGTTCTCCTGGTCGAAGCCGAGGCCGACGAGGATTTCGGCGGCGCGGGCCGGGGCGGCGTCGGCGTCGATCTCGATCAGCCGGGTCCAGATCTCGCCCATCTCCTCCGGCTCGGCGGTTTCGAGGCGGCCGAGCAGGCTGTGGCGTTCCACATCGGCCTCGAGGATGGTCTCGAGCACGCTGACGGGCGTGGCGGGGTGCTCCTGGTCGACCGAGCCGATGCGGGCGGTCTTGGGCAGGCTGATCTCGTCGCCGCCGGCGGCCAGTTCGCCGAGGATCAGCTTGAACAGGGTCGATTTGCCGATGCCGTTGCGGCCCACCAGCCCGACCTTGGAGCCGGGCGGCAGGGAGACGGAGGCATCCTCGAGGAATTTGCGGCCCCAGGCGTTGAAGGTCAGGTCGGTGATCTGGAGCATGGTCGGTCGTGATCTCGGGCGACCCCTGACGCATCGAACGGCCTTGCGGCGCGCGAAAAGGGCAAAATTGTGTGGCGGTTGGAAACCGGGGAGGGCGCCGCTATAAGCCCGCGACCCTCAATCTCCCAACAAGAAGTCACCTCCATGACCGAACGCACCTTCTCGATCCTCAAGCCCGACGCCACGCGCCGCAACCTGACGGGCGCCATCAACGCCGTGATCGAGGGCGCGGGCCTGCGCATCGTGGCCCAGCGCCGCGTTAAGCTGACCGAGGCCCAGGCCAAGAAATTCTACGAAGTCCACGCCGAGCGCCCGTTCTACGGCGAGCTGGTCGGCCAGATGACCGCCGAGCCGGTCGTGGTGCAGGTGCTGGAAGGCGACAACGCCGTGGCCAAGTACCGCGAAGTCATGGGCGCCACCAATCCGAAGGACGCCGCCGACGGCACAATTCGCAAGCAGTTCGCCCTGTCGATCGGCGAGAACTCGGTCCACGGTTCGGACTCGATCGAGAACGCCGGGATCGAGATCGCCCAGTTCTTCACCGACGACCAGATCGTCGGCTGATCCGGGTCACGCCACACAGACCGCCAGCGGCCGGATCGGTGACGATCCGGCCGTTTTCGTGTCAGCCTGCCGGCGCGCCGGGGGATTCGTCATGAAGGACTACAGCCGCAGGGGGGTGATGCTCGCCGCGACCCTGTCGGCCCTGGCCGGCTATGTCGACGCCGTCGGCTTCATGACCCTGGGCGGGTTCTTCGTCTCCTTCATGAGCGGCAATTCGACCCGGCTGGGCGTCGGCCTCGCCATGGGCCAATGGGAGCAGGCCGGGGTCGCCTTCGGCCTCATCGCCCTGTTCGTGGTCGGGGTGGTGATCGGCGCCACCGTGGCCCGGCGTTTCGGCGAGGGGCGGCGATCGGCGGTTCTGGCCGTCGAGTCGGTCCTGCTGCTGGCCGGTGCGGGGCTTTGCGCCATGGGCTGGCGGGAGGCGGGCATGGTGGCCGTGGTGATGGCCATGGGGGTCGAGAATGCGGTGTTCCAGCGCCAAGGCGACGTCGGAGTCGGCCTGACCTATATGACCGGGACCCTGGTGCGGATGGGCCAGCGGATCGCCAGCGCCCTGCACGGCGGCGCCTGCTGGGAGTGGACTCCGTTCCTGATGCTGTGGGTGGGCCTGGCCGTGGGCGGGGCCATCGGGGCGATCAGTTTCCTGCGCCTTGACGTGTTGGCGCTGTGGCCGGCCTTCGCCGTGGTGGCGGGGCTGACGCTGGCGGTGCGCCGGGCCGAGGTCCGGGCCGAACGGGCCTGAGGTCAACCGCGCCGGCAGAAATCGCCCAGCGCCCGCGGATAGAGGGCGTGTTCGGCCGCCAGGACCCGCTGCGCCAGCGAGGCCGACGTGTCGTCGGCCAGCACAGGAACCGCTGCCCGGGCCAGGACCGGGCCTTCGTCCACGCCCTCGGTGACCAGATGCACCGAGCAGCCGGCCTCGGCGTCGCCCGCGGCGATGGCGCGGGCATGGGTGTCCAGTCCCGGGTATTTCGGCAGCAGGCTGGGGTGGATGTTGAGCATCCGTCCGGTCCAGCGTCCGACCAGCCAGGGCGTCAGCAGGCGCATGTAGCCAGCCAGGGCCACGACCTCGACGGCGTGGGTCTCCAGCGCGGTCTGGATCGCCTGTTCGTGCGCCGCGCGGTCCTTGCCGAAGGGGGCGTGGTCGACCACGGCGACCGCCACGCCCTTGGCCGAGGCGACCGCAAGGCCGCCCGCGTCCGCCCGGTTGGACAGGACCAGGACCACCTCGAAGGGCGCGGCGGCCTCGCGGCCGGCGTCGATCAGGGCCGCCATGTTCGAGCCGGCGCCCGAGATCAGGACGGCCACGCGTACGCGGCCGGGACTGCCGGCGGGCATCAGTTGGCCGGGCGGGGGGCGGGGTCGCCGACCGAGACGAACGAACCTGCGGGGCCGGGGAAGACGACAGGGCTTTCGTAGCCGTCCTCGGACACGGCCGAGACGCCGAAGAACCAGTCGTCGATGACGATGTTGCGCAGGACCAGCTCGGTCGCCGATCCGGCCCAGCGGCTGTGGGTCCACTGCGGCGCGGTGGTCGAGCGCCACCAGACGCGGTAGCCGGCCGCGCCGGGCACGGCCTGCCACTTGATCGTGGTGTCCGGCTTGACCGCGCCCTCGATGGTCACGCCCAGCGGGCTGGCCGGGGCGTTGGCCAGGGCGGCCATGGCGACGATGTTCAGCCGCGCGACCTGGCCCAGATAGGCGAAGTCCACGCCGTCGAGGGTGTCGCCGTAGTGGACGCCGTCCTCGACCCGCAGATCCTGGTGCTGGCGGTCGTAGTTTTCTGCGCCCTCGGAAATGCGCACCGCCGGGAAGCCGTGGCGCAGCATCTCGACCTGGTCGCCGCCGCGGCCGTAGCGGTCCGTCCGGTAGATGAGATCGACGTCGAAATTGGCGAGGTAGCGGTCGGCCATGCCGTCCACGAACCGCGCCAGGTTGCGCGAGGAGGAATCGACCTCGCCGCCGTTGTAGCGCCGGCGCTCCTCCTGGGCCTCGGTTTCAACAGTCTTCGTCCCTTCCGAGAAGACCCGGACGCGGGTGGTGTCGCGCACGCCCGACTGGCCCTCGGAATTGCCGACGATGTCGTTGTTCAGATTGGCCTCTACGCGCCAGCCCTGGGCCTGGGCGTAGTCGGCCAGGATCTTGCCGCCCAGCAGGCCCTGTTCCTCACCGGACAGGGCGGCGAACACCAGGGTCGCGTCGAAGCGGTGCTTCGACAGCACCCGCGCCGCCTCCAGAACGGCGGCCACGCCCGAGGCGTCGTCATTGGCTCCGGGGGCGTCGGCGGTGAAATTCATCACGTCGGTGACGCGCGAGTCGATGTGGCCCGAGATGATGATGACCCGGTTGGGGTCGCCGGCGCCGCGCTGGATGGCGACGATGTTCACCACCTCGGTCGGGGTGGGCACGCGGGGGCCGGTGACGGTGTCGGAGGGCGTGACCACGGTCAGGCAGCCGCCGCAGTCGCGGCTGATCGCCTCGAACTGCCCCTGCGCCCAGCGCCGCGCCGCGCCGATGCCGCGCGTATCGGACCGGGTCTCCGACATGGTGTGGCGGGTGCCGAATCCGACCAAGGCCTCGATGTCGGCGCGCATCCGTTCGGGCCGGATTTCGCCGGCCAGCTGATGCAGCAGGGCCTGCTCCTGCCCGGCCGCGGTCTGCGCCGAGGCGCCGGATGCGGAGACGAGCATCAGCCCGGCCAGGGCGATAGACAGCGCACGCATCGGCGACCTCACGAAAACGGGGAAGGCGCGGACCTTGCCGGTCGCGCCGGCCCCGGTCAACGGCCGCGGCCGCGACGCTTGCGCTTGGTCATGGCCTCGGAAACAGTGGACGGACCGCTCCGGAGTCTCGATCCATGCTTGCCCTCGTCCTCGCCGCCGCCCTTGTCGCCGCGCCCGCTCCGCCGACCGACCTGACCCGCAGCGTTCTGGTCGACGTCTGCCTGCCCTATGTCACCGGCGAGACCAGCGACACGGCGGGGCTGGAGTTCCTCGGCTTCGTCGAGACCCCCGCGCCGGATGACGACACGCGCACCTTCCGCAGCGGCGACGAGGCCCATCTGCTGCGGCTGACGACCGAAGGCAGCCGCCAGGACGGCAATCTGAACCGGGTCTGCGTCATTCAGGCGCGACGCGGCGGCCTGGACGGCGCGCGGGCGTCGGTCACGCCGGTCATGCGCGAACAGGGCTTCACCGCCGAGGCGGGCCTGCCGGCCGAGCGGCCGATCTGGACCAGGGGCGGGGTGACCGTGTCGCTGCGGCAGAACCCCGGCGCGGCGGCCGTCGTGCGGGTGACCTTCAGCAGCCTCGACGCCGGGGGGACCTAGGCGGCTTCCAGCTGGCCGCAGACGAAGGCGACTTCGCCGGCGGTGAGCAGCCCCGCCAGCACCGGCTCGACGTTCTCGGGGGCGACCACGAGGATGAAGCCGACGCCGCAGTTGAAGGTGCGGTGCAGCTCATGATCCGAAATCCCGCCGGCCTCGCCCAGCCACTGGAACACGTGCGGCATCGGCCAGGCGTCCCAGTCGAAGCTGGCCTGCAGACCCTCGGCGATGCAGCGCGGCGGGTTCTCGATCAGGCCGCCGCCGGTGATGTGGGCCGCGCCCTTGATCAGGCCGGCCTTCATCAGCGGCAGCACCGGCTTCACATAGATGCGGGTCGGCTCCATCAGGGCCTGGGCCAGGGTGCGGTCCCGGGCGAACGGAGCGTCGTCGCCCCAGGCCAGGCCGGACTTCTCGACCACCTTTCGGATCAGGGAATAGCCGTTCGAGTGCGGGCCCGAGGAGGCGAGGCCGATGATGACGTCGCCGGCCGCCTGCCGGTCCAGATACGGCAGGGCGTGGCCGCGCTCGACCGCGCCGAGCGAGAAGCCGGCCAGGTCGTAGTCGCCGCCCTGGTACATGCCGGGCATCTCGGCCGTTTCGCCGCCGACGAGGGCGCAGCCGGCCTGGCGGCAGCCCTCCGCGATTCCGGCGACGACGCGCCGGGCGGCGTCGATCTCGAGCTTGCCGGTGGCGTAGTAGTCGAGGAACAGCAGCGGCTCGGCGCCCTGGGCCAGCAGGTCGTTGACGCACATGGCGACCAGGTCGATGCCGACGCCGTCATGGCGGCCCGTCTCGATGGCGATCTTCAGCTTGGTGCCGACGCCATCGGTGGTGGCGACGATCAGCGGATCCTCGAACCCGGCCGCCTTGAGGTCGAACAGGGCCCCGAATCCCCCCAGCGACGCCTCGGCGCCCGGACGGCGTGTCGACTTCGCCAGCGGCTTGATGGCGTCCACCAGCATCTCGCCGGCGTCGATGTCCACGCCCGCGTCGGCGTAGGTCAGACCGTTCCTGAGGCCGTCGTTCCGGGAATCGGAGGTGTCGCTCATCGGTCACGGGCCTGAATCAGTGGGAGGTTTTCTGCGGCGGCTCTTGCCACAACCCTGTCGCGCGGGGCTATAGCATCCGAATGACGCCGATCACCACCACCGAGGCGCTTCGCGATTTCTGCAAGCTCCTGGCCGACCAGCCCTTCATCACCGTCGACACCGAGTTCATGCGGGAGACGACCTATTGGCCGCGCCTGTGCCTGATCCAGGCGGCGTCGGCCACGGACGCCGCCATCATCGACCCGATGGCCGACGGGCTGGACCTGGAGCCGTTCCTGGACCTGCTGCGCGATCCGAAGATCATCAAGGTCTTCCACGCCGCGCGTCAGGATACGGAAATCTTCGTCAAGCTCGGCGCCATGCCCAAGCCGATGTTCGACACCCAGGTGGCCGCCATGGCCGCAGGCTTCGGCGACCAGGTGTCGTACGAGGCGCTGGTGCGCCAGATGCTGCGTCAGGAAGTCGACAAGGGCAGCCGCTTCACCGACTGGGCCCGCCGCCCGCTGTCGGACGCCCAGCTGATCTATGCCCTCGGCGACGTGACCCACCTCGCGGCCCTGTATCCCAAGCTGCGCGACCGGCTGCAGAAGGAAGGTCGTCTGGACTGGGTCATGGCCGAGATGGAGGATCTGACCGATCCGGCCCTGTACGACACCGACCCGGAAAAGGCGTGGAAGCGCCTGAAGCCCAAGAAATTCTCGGCCAAATACCTGTCGGCCTTCGTCGCCACCGCCGTCTGGCGCGAGCGCACGGCGCAGGAGCGCGACCAGCCCCGCGGGCGCATCCTGAAGGACGAGGCCATCGACGAGATCGCGGCCCAGGGCCCGACCGATCCCGACGCGTTCAACCGCCTGCGGTCCGTGCCCAAGGGTTTCGGCGCCTCGCGTCTGGGCGTGGAGCTGTCGGCCGAACTGAAGCGCGTGCTGGCCGATCCGGAGGCCCATGCGCCCAAGCTGGAGCGCCCGGCCCACAACCAGCCGGCCCCGCCGTCGGTGGTCGAACTGCTGAAGGTGCTGCTGAAGGCCAAGAGCGACAACGCCGGCGTGGCGACCAAGCTGCTGGCCAATGTCGCCGACCTCGAGAAGATCGCCCTCGACGACGAGGCCGACGTCGACGCCCTCAAGGGCTGGCGGCGCCAGCTGTTCGGCGAGGACGCGCTGAAGCTCAAGCGCGGCGAGATCGCGCTGGTGCTGAACGGGGCGCGGGTCGAGGTGGTGGAGATCGAGTAGCGACACCCCCAACCGTCATCCTCGGGCTTGACCCGAGGATCAGAGGTTGAGGCAGGCTGTGCGTTCGGGATCGCACGCCGGCCGTATCCCTCCCACCCTCTACGGAGCACCGGACGGTCTGGCCCTCGGGTCAAGCCCGAGGGTGACGGACGGGTGATAATGCAAAAAGGGCCGCCCCTATCCGGAGCGGCCCTTTTGTTCAGCCCACCGTCGCCTTGACGATCTTGCCCGGCGAACGCGGCGGTTCGCCCTTGGGCAGGGCGTCGACGTGCTCCATGCCTTCGATGACCTCGCCCCAGACGGTGTACTGGCCGTCGAGGAAGGAGGCGTCGTCGAGGCAGATGAAGAACTGGCTGTTGGCGCTGTTGGGGTCCGAGGTGCGGGCCATCGAGCAGACACCACGGGCGTGGCGCTGTTTCGAGAATTCGGCCTTCAGGTTCGGCTTCTTCGAGCCCGAGGTGCCGGTGCCGGTCGGATCGCCGCCCTGGGCCATGAAGCCGGCGATGACGCGGTGGAAGACGACGCCGTCGTAGAAGCCTTCCTTTGCCAGTTCGGTGATGCGGGCCACGTGGCCGGGGGCCAGGTCGGGGCGCAGCTTGATGACCACGTCGCGGTCGACGCCGTCGCCGGTGTCGAGGGTGAAGGTGAGGGTTTCGTCGGCCATCGGCGCGCTCCTTGTGAATTATCGCGGGTGCATAGCCCGCAAACCCGTCGGGGGCTATGTGGATGCGATGACTGACGAAGAAAAGCCCGCAGAACGCAGACGGATGGTGCGTCCGCCCTCGGGCGGGACCGCCGCCGGGCGCGGCATGGGCACCAAGATGAAGACGGCGGACACCAAGTCGATGTCCAGCCAGCAGTGGATCAAGCGTCAGCTGTCCGACAAATGGTCCGAGCGCGCCCGCGCCGAGGGCTGGCGCAGCCGCGCGGCCTTCAAGCTGCTGGAGATCGACGACCGCTTCCACCTGATCAAACACGGCAGCCGGGTCATCGACCTGGGCGCCGCGCCGGGCGGCTGGGCCCAGGTGGCGGTCAAGCGCGGCGCGGTCGCGGTGGTCGGCGTCGACCTGCTGCCGGTCGAGCCGGTGCCCGGCGCCATCATGATCCAGGCCGACTTCACCCATCCGGGCGTCGATCAGCAGATGATCGATCTGCTGGGCGGGCCGCCCGATCTGGTCCTGTCCGACATGGCCCACAACACCGTCGGCCATCGCCAGACCGACCACCTGAAGATCATCGCCCTGATCGAGATCGCCGCCGACTTCGCCATCCGCACGCTGAAGCCCGGCGGGCATTTCGTGTCGAAGAATTTCCAGGGCGGCGACGCCGGCGGGGTGCTGGCCCGGCTGCGGGCGGAGTTCGAGACGGTCAAATACGTCAAGCCCGAGTCGAGCCGGAAGGACAGCGCCGAGGTCTTCCTGGTGGCGATGAACCGGCGATGAGTCTGGCGGCGCTCCTGCTCGGGTTATCGGCCGTCCAGAGCCCGGGCGTGGCGGCCGCCGCGCCGGTCGCCGAGCTGATCGGTCGGCCCGTGGCGCAGGTGGCGTCCCGGCTGGGCGCGACCCGTGACCCCGCACCCGCAATCACGATCATGCGGGGCGGAAGCCGGCTGGATATCTATCCGGCCGACGAACTGACCCCGCCCGCGCCTCATCCGCTGAGATGCGACGTCAGCCTCGTGCCGCCTGAGCTGCTGACCGAACTGGGGAACAGCCGCGTCCCGCTGTTCGCCAGCAGCCGTAGCGCGGCGCGCTATCGCCGTGTCGCCGCCGTCTATGTCGTGGCGCGCGACGGCGTCGTCGTCTCAGTCCTCAACCCGCCGGTGATCGAGGCCGCGCCGGCGCGGCCGGACGAAACCGGTCGCGACCGCCTCAGGCGGGTCATGCAGGAGAACCGGGACCCGTGGCTGTCGGCGGCGCCCGGTCGGCTGCCTCTGTCGGACGGCGACGCCTTCCTGGACCGGCGCGTCGATCTGAAAGCTCCGGACGGCGCAATTCTGGCCCACCTGTGCGAGCCCGCTCTCATCGTCCAGTTTCCCGCCCCGGCCGCCCGCGATGACGCCGGCTTGCTTCAGGGTCTGTCCCTGCTGCCGTTCGCCTGGCGGCTGCGGGGCCTGAACGCTGAACGGGAGGCCAATCGCCTTGAGGGCGCGGCCCTGTTCGCCACTTTACGGCCGGGCGATTCGCTTCCGGGCGGGTTGAACGCCTTCCTGTCGGCTCATCCCGGGGTTCGCAGATATGACGACGAAGAAGACCCGGCCTATTCCGTGCTGGTCATCAATCTGGGCGCCGAGGCCAACAATAACCTCGCGCGAATGAACGGCGCCGCCCTGATCGGGGTTCTGGCCGACAGGATCGTCTGGACGGCGGATGGAGGAGCCGCGGCCGGACTGGGTCTGACTTCGGCGCTGTGCGTTGATGATCGCGGCACGGCCGGAGCGGTGCGTCCGGGCTGTTCCAACACCGGGTATTTCAGCCCCTAGACGGCCGCCATCTCCGCCGCCCGCCTGGCCTTCCGCGCCTCGATCCGCGTCCAGACGCGGTCGTGGACCGTGAAGAACACGGTCTGCACCAGCGGCTCGATGATGCCGATGGCGAGCGACACCCGCCAGTCGCGGGTCAGGGCGAAGGCCACCGTCACCGCCACGACGAAATGCATCACCCCGTAGGTGACCGACTTCAGCGCGATCTGCTTGAGCGAGCGGGGCAGGGCGTGGCTGTGGCCGTGGTGGCCGTGGGCGCGGGTCTGCTCCTCGGGGGCCATGATCTGCAGGCGGGCGGTGAAGGCCTCCGACGCCTCCTCAAGGCCCGAGAGCATCCGCCGCCGCTCGATCCGGTGCCAGACGCGGTCGTGGATCGAATAGGCGATGGTCTGGAAGAAGGGCTCGACAACCCCGACGGCCAGCGCCAGCCGCCAGTCGCGCGTGATGGCGAAGGCCACCAGGACGGCGACCACCAGGTGCATCACGCCATAGCTCGCGATCTTGAGTGCGAGGCGGCGGGCGGTGCTGATGAGCGTGCGGACCATGGGTTTCCCAGATGTGGGGTGGGCGCCGCATCCGGCAAGCCAATTGTTCTTATCGCGACGATAAGGGCGGGCAGGCCTTGCGGTTCCCTGCCGCTCACCGCTATACGCGGCCCGCAAAACGGAGACTCCTCATGGAGATACGCGAAGGGCTCACCTTCGACGATGTTTTGCTGGAACCCGGCCCGTCAGAGATCATGCCCGCGGATGCGGACGTCTCGACGAAGCTCACCCGCGACATCAGGCTGAACATCCCGCTGACCTCGTCGGCGATGGACACGGTCACCGAAAGCCGGCTGGCGATCGCCATGGCCCAGGCCGGCGGTCTGGGCGTGCTCCACCGCAACATGACGGTCGAGGAACAGGCTGATCAGGTGCGCGAGGTGAAGCGCTACGAAAGCGGCATGGTCATCAATCCGGTGACCATCACGCCGCAGACCACGCTGGGCGAGATCCGCGCCATCGTGGCCAAGAAGAAGATATCCGGCTTCCCGGTGGTCGATCCCGTCAGCGGCAAGCTGGTCGGCATCCTGACCAACCGCGACATGCGCTTCGACACCGATCCGAACCGCAAGGCCATCGAGCTGATGACCACGGGCGACCTGGTTACGGTGCGCGAGGGCGCCGGACGCGACGAGGCGAGGGCGCTGCTGCGCGACCGCAAGATCGAGCGCGTCATCGTCGTCGACGAGGACTATCGCGCCACCGGCCTGATCACGATGAAGGACATCGAGAAGGCCCAGGCCCACCCGCACGCGGCCAAGGACGACCAGGGCCGGCTGCTGGTCGGGGCCGCCTCGACCGTCGGCGACGCCGGCTACGAACGGGCCATGGCGCTGGCGGAAGCGGGCGTGGACGTGGTCGTTATCGACACCGCCCACGGCCACTCGATCCAGGTCAGCCGCGTGGTCGAGCGCATCAAGCGCGAATCCAACCGCATCCAGATCATCGCCGGCAATGTCGCCACCTATGACGCGGCGCGGGCCCTGATCGACGCGGGCGCCGACGCGGTGAAGGTCGGCATCGGTCCGGGCAGCATCTGCACCACCCGCATCGTCGCGGGCGTCGGCGTGCCGCAGCTGACCGCCATCATGGAGGCCGTCCGGGCGGCGAAGGAGTCCGGCGCGCCGGTCATCGCCGACGGCGGCATCAAATATTCGGGCGACCTGGCCAAGGCTATCGCCGCCGGGGCGTCCTGCGCCATGATGGGTTCGATGTTCGCCGGCACGGACGAAAGTCCCGGCGAGGTCTTCCTGTACCAGGGCCGGTCCTACAAGTCGTACCGCGGCATGGGCTCGGTCGGGGCCATGGGCGCCGGCTCGGCCGACCGCTATTTCCAGAAGGAAGTGGAAGACACCCAGAAGCTGGTGCCCGAGGGCATCGAGGGCCAGACGCCCTACAAGGGGCCGATCGCCCCGGTGCTGCACCAGATGGTCGGCGGCCTGCGCGCCGCCATGGGCTATGTCGGCGCCGCCAATATCGCCGAACTTCAGGACCGCGCGCGGTTCGTGCGCATCACCGGCGCCGGCCTGCGCGAGAGTCACGTCCATGACGTGATGATCACGCGGGAAGCGCCGAACTATCGTCAGGGATGAGCGGGGAGGCTCACGTCATGGATATGACGCCGGAATTCATCGCGCTGGCCTTCACCCTGGTGCTGGCGATCGTCCAGATCGGCTGGGCAGCCTCGGCGCGCACGGCCGAGCTGGGGCTGAAGTGGAACGCCGGGCCGCGCGACGGCGAGGTCCCGGCGCCGGGCAGGCTGGCGGGCCGTTTGATCCGCGCCCAGGCCAATCTGTTCGAAACCCTGCCGATCTTCGCCGCCGCCGTGATCATGGCGCATATCGCCGGTAAGGACGGCCAGACGCTGACCCTGGTCGGCGCCCACCTCTATCTGTTCGGGCGGCTGATCTATCTGCCGCTCTACGCCTTCGGCACGCCCTATGTCCGCACCCTCGCCTGGCTCGTCGCCTTCGTCGGTCTGGTCATGGTGCTGGTCGCCCTTTTCGTCTGAAAGCCCGCATTGACCCCAGCCGCCCGCCTCGCCGCCGCCGCCTCCGTCCTGGACAGCATCGCCCAGGGCCGCGCCCCCGCCGAGGTGGTGATCAAGGCCTGGGGCGCCGCCAACCGCTATGCGGGCTCCGGCGATCGCCGCGCCGTGGCCGAGCGGGTCTATCAGGTGCTGCGCGCGCGCGGCCGGCTGGTCGCGGCCATGGGCGGCCGCGAGGACGGACGGGCGCTGGTGGTCGGCGCCCTGGCCTTCCTTGACAAGCTGTCTCTGGAAGAGATCGAGGCGCTGCATTCGGGCGAGGGTTACGGCCCGCGGCCGCTGTCGAAACAGGAGCGCGCCCGGATCGCGGCGGGGGAGGGCGACCTGCCCGAGACCGCCACCGACCTGCCGGCCTTCGTGGTCGAGGATCTGAAGGCGACCTTCGGCCAGCGCTGGAGCGAGGAGGCCGCCGGGCTCATGGCTCGGGCGCCGGTCGATCTGCGGGTCAATACGGCCAAAACCACGGTCGAGGCCGCCCGGGCCGAGCTGAAGGCCGTGGGCCTGACGCCGGAGCGGACGCCGTGGTCGGCCGTCGGTCTGCGCCTGCCGTCCGAGCCGGCGCCGAACGTCCAGGGCTTGGACGCCTTCAACGCCGGCCGCGTCGAGATCCAGGACGAGGGCAGCCAGCTGACCGCCTGGGTGGCCGGGGCCGGCCTGTCGTTCACGCCGGACAGCATCGTGGTCGACTATTGCGCGGGCGGCGGCGGCAAGACGCTGGCGCTGGCGGTGCAGGGCCTGCCCGCCGCCGATCCGGCCCGGGTCGCCGCCCCAAGCCGGGCCGGCTGGTCGCCGACCGGCGCCGACGAGCTGGCGGCGGCCAAGGCGACACCGGCGGCCGCGCCGATGCGGCTGATCGCCTGCGACGTGGTGCAGAAGCGGCTCGACAACATCCGCCCGCGCCTCGCCCGGGCCGGCGTCGCGGCCGACCTGCGGCTGATCGGCCAGAACGGCGGCGGGGTCGAGGAATTCAACGGCAAGGCCGATCTGGTGTTCGTCGACGCGCCCTGCAGCGGCTCGGGCGCCTGGCGTCGCCGGCCCGAGGACGCCTGGCGGCTCAAGGCCGACGAGATCGAGCGGCTCCACGCCCTGCAGTTGCGCATCCTCGCCCAGGCCGCGGCGCTGGTGAAGCCCGGCGGGCGGCTGGCCTATGTCACCTGTTCGATCCTGAGCCGCGAGAACGAGGCCGTGGCCGACGCCTTCGAGGCCGCGAACAGCGGCTTCCGCCCGCTGCCGGTGGCCGATGTGCTGGCCGCCGAGACGCTGACCGACGCCGCGCGCACGCGGCTGATCGAGGCGGCGACCGGCGGGCGGCTGCGGCTTTCGCCGGCCTCGACCGGCACCGACGGCTTCTTCGTCGCCCTCTACGAGCGGCGGGCGTGAGCCGGGACTGGATCCTTTCCAGCTTCGGTCCGAAGACCGCCCTCTGCGTCATGGCCGCTGCGCCCGAATACGGCCCGGCCCTGCGCGACCACATCCGCCCGCTGATCACCGGCGTCGGCCCGATCGAGGCCGCGGTGGGCGTGGCCCATGCGCTCGAGAGTCTGAGGGCCGGACCCGGCCTGCCGGACGTGGTGGTGTCGCTCGGCTCGGCCGGGTCGCGCACGCTCGACCACGCCCGCGTCTACCGGGTGACCGAGGTCAGCTACCGCGACATGGACGCCAGCGTGCTGGGCTTCCCCAAGGGGGAGACGCCTTATCCGCGCCTGCCCGCCGTCCTGCCGCTGGCCGAGGGGCCAGCCGGCCTGCCGGGGGCGCGGCTCGCCACCGGGGCCAGCGTCGTCTCCGGCGCCGCCTATGACGCCGTTGACGCCGACATGGTCGACATGGAGACGTTCGCCGTGGTCCGCGCCGCCGCCCGCTTCGGCGTGCCGGTGATCGGCCTGCGCGGCGTCTCGGACGGCCGCTCGGACCTGTCCCGCCTCGAGCACTGGACGGACGCCCTGGCCGAGATCGACCAGCGGCTGGCCGAGGCGCTCGACCTGTTGCATGACCATTTCACGCCTGCCGCCACGGAGCCCGCATGACCGCCCCCGCTGATCACCAGAAGGTCCTGATCGTCGACTTCGGCAGCCAGGTGACGCAGCTGATCGCGCGGCGCCTGCGCGAGGCCAACGTCTATTGCGAGATCCATCCGTTCGACAAGGCCGAGGCGGTGGTCGACGCGATGAAGCCCCAGGCCATCATCCTGTCCGGCGGCCCGGCCAGCGTGCTGGAGCCCGACAGCCCCCGCATCGGCCGCAAGCTGTTCGACCTCGGCCTGCCGATGCTGGCCATCTGCTACGGCCAGCAGCTGCTGTGCGACGTGCTGGGCGGCAAGGTCGAGGGCGGCCATCACCGTGAGTTCGGCCGCGCCGAGATCGTCATCGCCGACGAGACGCCGCTGTTCGCGGGCATTGGCGCCGTCGACCACCGCGAGCCGGTGTGGATGAGCCACGGCGACCGCGTCGCCGCCATCCCCGAGGGCTTCAAGGTCGTCGCCACCTCGGCCGGGGCGCCGTTCGCCGCCATCGCGGACGAGGCGCGGAAGATCTACGCCGTCCAATTCCACCCCGAGGTCCACCACACGCCGCGCGGCACCGAAATCTATCGCAACTTCCTGTTCGGCATCGCCGGGCTGAAGGGCGACTGGACCATGGCCGCCTATCGCGACGAGAAGATCGCGCAGATCCGCGAACAGGTCGGCGACGCCAGGGTCATCTGCGGCCTGTCGGGCGGAGTCGACTCCTCGGTCGCCGCCGTGCTGATCCACGAGGCCATCGGCGACCAGCTGACCTGCGTCTTCGTCGACACCGGCCTGCTGCGCAAGGACGAGGCCGAGCAGGTTACGACCCTGTTCCGGGAGCACTATAATATCCCGCTGGTGCACGTTGATGCGTCGAAGGAATTCCTCGGCGAACTGGCCGGCGTCTCGGACCCCGAGACCAAGCGCAAGATCATTGGCCGGGTGTTCATCGAGATCTTCGACCGCGAGGCCCACAAGGTCGAGGGCGCCGAATTCCTCGCCCAGGGCACGCTCTATCCGGACGTGATCGAGAGCGTCTCGGCCTCGGGCGGTCCGTCCGCCGTGATCAAGAGCCACCACAATGTCGGCGGCCTGCCGGACTTCATGAAGCTGAAGCTCGTCGAGCCGCTGCGCGAACTGTTCAAGGACGAGGTCCGCGCCCTGGGCCGCGAACTGGGGCTTACGGACGCGTTCGTGGGACGCCACCCCTTCCCGGGGCCGGGTCTGGCCATCCGCATCCCCGGCGAGATCACGCCCGAGGCGGTCGAGACCCTGCAGCAGGCCGACGCCATCTATCTCGAGGAAATCCGCAAGGCCGGGCTTTACGACCAGATATGGCAGGCCTTCGCCGTCCTGCTGCCGGTCAGGACCGTCGGCGTCATGGGCGACGCCCGCACCTATGAGAAGGTGCTGGCCCTGCGCGCCGTCACCTCGACCGACGGCATGACCGCGGACTTCTTCGAGTTTCCGTGGGACGTCCTCGGCAAGACGGCGACCCGCATCGTCAACGAGGTCCGCGGCGTGAACCGCGTCGTCTATGACGTCACGTCCAAGCCGCCGGGCACCATCGAGTGGGAGTGAGTCCCTCCCGTCATTCGAAAGTGACCGCCGCGCCCTCGGCGTCATAGGCGGCGAACCGTCCGAAACCGCCGTCGCGGACCGTCTCGACCATCATCTGCAACGCCTGGTCGATTTCGGCCTGTTCGGGCGGACGTCCGTTGCGGCCGGCGAGACCGGCGGCGAACATCAGGCTCCACGGCGGACCGGCGCGGCGGGACTCGTCCGCCAGCATGGCGAAGTCGGACAGGTCCCCCGGAGCCTTGTCCACGCACATCACCGGGGCGAGGGCGCCGCCCTGGCCGGCGAGGAACCGCTCACGCTCCGCGGGCGTGGCGTCCCCGGACAGCTCGGCCGCGGCGAAAACGAACAGCAGGCGGTGGGGCTCGGGCTGGTCGAGGGCGGCGGCGACGAGCTGCCGGAAATGCGCATCGTGGGTCATCGATCTCAACCTGCCCGAGGAAGCGGCCGCCGTCTTGCGCCCCGACAAGGTTCCGGCCGGATCGATGCGCGAAGGTGAAGGGCAAAGGAGATTTCGTCATGAGTTCGACCGACGCCGACGATCGCATCGCGCCCGCTCAACCGGCCCCCGAGGCCGTCCACCCGTTCGATGCAAGGGGCGTGGCGCGGCGCTTTCGGCACGCCGCGATCTTCGGCGCCCTGGAGACGCTGACTCCGGGAGAGGCGATGCGCTTCCTCAACGACCACGACCCCCTGCCGCTCCTGCGACAGATCACCGACCGCTACGGCGAGACCTTCGAGATCGCCTATCGTCATCGTTCGGAACAGGGCGTGGTGATCGACATCCTGCGACTGGAGTAGGGCGATCAGGCGAACACCAGGAAGAGGGTGATCGCCGTCTTTGTCCGAGAACAAATTCGGCGCTGGCACAATATGCTTGGTGTCGACGCCCGGGACGGCGGTAGGGTGACCGGCAAGAGGGCGGTCGCGTCGCGCGGGGCCGGGCGTGACGAGGCGTGAACGGTGGGCCTGGACGAGGCGGAGCGGGACCGGGAGGCGCTGACCGACAGTTTCGGCCGGCGCTTTCGCTACCTTCGCCTTTCGATCACGGAAGTGTGCAATTTCCGCTGCGTCTACTGCCTGCCGAACGGCTACGCCCGCGGTCCGGAGGCGCGGTTTCTTTCGGTCGCCGAGGTTCGCCGCCTTGTCGCCGGTTTCGCCGCCCTCGGGGTGACCAAGGTGCGGCTGACCGGGGGGGAACCCTCGGTGCGCACGGACCTGCCGGCCGTCATCGCCAGCGTGGCGAACACGCCGGGAATCGCCGGGGTCGCGATGACCACCAACGGCTGGAGGCTGACCGAGCGCGTCGACGCCTGGCGCGACGCCGGCCTGACGCACCTGAACGTCAGCGTCGACTCGCTGGATCGCGACACCTTCGCCCGGTTGACCGGTCACGACCGGCTTCCCGATATCCTTTCGGGGATCGACCGGGCGTTCGATCTCGATCTCGGGGTGAAGCTGAATGCGGTCCTGCTGCGCGACACCTTCGAGACGGCCGTTGAGCGGTTCGCCGTCTGGCTGCGCGATCGGCCGGCGACCGTGCGCTTCATCGAGCTGATGCGGACCCTCGACAATGTCGACGTCTTCGAACGCCAGCACCTGGGCGGCGCCGCGGTCCAGCACTGGCTGAGCGAACGCGGCTGGACCCCGCTGCCGCGCCGACCCGAGGACGGGCCCGCCGTGGAATACAGCCACCCCGACTATCTGGGCCGTTTCGGTCTGATCGCGCCCTACGCCGACCATTTCTGCGACGGCTGCAACCGCCTGCGGGTCACGGCGCGCGGCAAGCTGCGGCTGTGCCTGTTCGGCGAGGGCGGAGTGGATCTGCGCGACCTGCTGGGTGAGGAGATCGCGCCGGGCCGGCTGGAGGCCCGGATTCTCGAAGCGCTGCCGACCAAGGCCCGGGGCCACAGTCTGATGCTGGCGCAGTCCGGCGACCTGCGCCGCATGGCCGACGTCGGCGGCTGACGAAGAGGGCGCGCGTGGACCTCTCGACGGTGATCCTGCTCGCCCTGCTGATGGGCGGCGCGGCGGCGCTCTATTCTTCGGTCGGCCATGGCGGCGCGTCCGCCTACCTCGGCCTGATGGCCCTCTTCGCCGTCCCCATGGAGGTGATGCGCCCCACCGCCCTGGCGCTGAACCTCGTGGTCGCCGGATACGCAGCGGTGTCGTACCTGCGCGCCGGCCAGTTCAACCCGCGCCTCTTCCTCATCTTCGCCATCACGGCGGTGCCCATGGCGTGGCTGGGCGGACGCATCGAGGTGTCGCCCGAGGTATACCGGCCCCTGCTGGGGGCGGTGCTGTGGTTCGCGGCGGCGCGGATGCTGTGGCGGCCCGCGTGGACCGCGGCCCGGACCGTGCGGCCTCCCAAGGCCTTGATCGCCCTGCCCGCCGGGGCGGGGCTCGGCTTGCTGGCGGGCCTGACCGGCACCGGCGGCGGCATCTTCCTCAGCCCCCTGATCCTGCTGTTCGGATGGGAGGAGCCGCGGCGGACAGCGGGGGTCGCGGCGGTCTTCATTGTCGTCAATTCCGCCGCCGGCCTTGCGGGCAATGTCAGCGTGCTGCCGACCCTGCCGCCGGCGCTTCCCGTGTTCGTCGCCGCCGTGGCCGTGGGCGCCGTCGCCGGGACCTGGCTGGGCCTGCACCGCCTGCCCCGGCCCGGGCTGCTTGTCGTGCTCGGGGTTGTCCTGCTGCTGGCCGGCGCCAAGCTGATCTTCACATGACGATCATGGACGACATCGCCGTCGTGGTGCTGGCCGGAGGGGAGGGGCGCCGCATCGGCGGGGGCAAGCCGCTGCGCGTGCTCGCTGGCGAAACCCTGCTCGCCCGCGCCCTCGCCCAGGCGGCGGTCCTCTCCGACCGGGTGGCGCTCGCCGTCCGCGACCCGGGGCAGGTCGGGTCCCCGGAGGGGGTGGCGGTGATTTCCGACATGCCGATCGAGGGTCCGCTCGGCGGTCTCGCCGCCGCGCTCGCGTACGGCCGTGAGCAGGGTCGGGCGGCGGTGCTGACCCTGCCGTGCGACATGCCGTTCGCGCCGCTGGATCTGGCCATGAGGCTCGGCGCGGCGCTTGACGGCCACGCCGCCGCCATCGCCGCCAGCGGGGGTCGGCTGCATCCGGTCTGCGGGCTGTGGCGGGTCACCGCGCTCGAGCAGCTCCCGGCCTACGCCGCCTCGGGACAGCGTTCACTGAGGGGTTTCGCCCAAGCCGTCGGGTTCACCGCCGTCGACTGGCCGATCGGGCCCGTCGACCCCTTCTTCAACGTCAACACAGCCGCGGACTGGCGGAAGCCGAAGCCCGGCTGGGTTGATCAGAAGTCGAGAGTCTCGACCTCGTCGCCCGCCGCTGCGTCCGGCTCGCCCGGACGTCTGCGGATCAACAGGTCCGCCGCCGCCAGCGCCTTCTGGGCGCTGGAGTCCTGGTCGGTGAGAGGATGGACCCGGCCGTCGCGCCACGCCGCCCGATGGAAGGTCTCGCGATCGCCGCACGCGCCCAGGGCCCCGCCCAGCCGCGCGGGGCGCCAGTCCAGCGCCGAGCCGGCCTTCGCGCCCGAGAGGCCGGCGACCAGCGGGGCCAGGAACAGTCGCCCGGTGACCATGGCGGAGGTCGGATTTCCGGGCAGCCCCAGCACCAGCCGGTCCCGGGCCCGGCCCAGCCACACCGGCTTGCCCGGCTTGATCGCCACCTTGTCGATGATCAGCGCCAGGCCTGCAGGCCCGAACATCGCCCGGGCGTAGTCCTTCTCGCCCACCGAGGCGCCGCCGGTGACGACCACCAGATCAGCCTCATCCAGCGCGGCGGCGGCGGCCGCCTCAAGGCTCGCGGGATCGTCCTTCAGGCGCCGGCGCCCGATCACTTCGCCGCCGTACTGCGCGATCAGGGCGGCGACGCCGAACGAGACGCTCTCCGGAATCGAGCCCGGGGTCCCGGCCGCCGATCCCGGCTCCGCGAGTTCGTCGCCGGTGCCCAGCACGACCACCCGGGGGCGGCGCCAGACTTCGACCGTCGCCCGGTCGGCGGCGGCGGCGGCGACCATGGCCCGGGCGTCGAGCCGGCGTCCGGGCTGCAGCAGCGTGTCACCGGCGCGGAAGTCCGAGCCCATGGCCCGCACATGACGGCCCCCGCCCAGGGCGGGGCTGAACAGGGCCTCGTCGCCGTCGCGGCGCACGATCTCCTGGATGATTACCCGGTCCGCGCCCGCAGGCATGGGCGCGCCGGTAAAGATGCGCACGCACTCGCCGGGTCCCATCCGCCCGTCAAAGCCGCGCCCGGCGAAGGATTCGCCGATGACCCGCAACCGCACGGGCAGTTCGGCGACCTCGGCCGCGCGCACCGCATAGCCGTCCATGGCCGAGGTGTCCGAGGCCGGCGAGTCGAGACCGGCGACGACCGGCGCGGCCAGCACCCGGCCACAGGCCTCGGCCATGGCGACGGTCTCGCGACCGAGCGGCGTCGCCGCCGCCTCGATCAACGCCGCCGCCTCGTCGAAACCGATCATTCCCCGGCGCCTTCGCCCCAATCGCCGCCGCGGCCGCCGCTCTTGGCCGTCACCCGAACCGCGCCGATGACCATGGTGCGGTCGATCGCCTTCAGCATGTCGAACAGCGTCAGGCCGGCGACAGCGACGGCCGTCAGGGCCTCCATCTCCACGCCCGTCGGGCCGTGGGTGCGCACCTCGGCTCGAATGTGGAAGCCGGGCAGGGCGGGCTCGGGCGTCACCGTCACCGCGACGTGGGTGAGGGGCAGGGGGTGGCAGAGCGGGATCAGGTCCGCGGTACGCTTGGCGCCCATGACCCCGGCGAGTTCGGCCGTGGACACCACGGCCCCCTTGGGGGTGTCGCCGGCGAGGGCCCGTTCGACGGTCGAGCCCGCGCAGGTCAGGGTTCCCTCGGCGACCGCCGTCCGGTCGCTGAAGGGTTTGTCCGACACATCGACCATGCGGGCGCGGCCGGCGGCGTCGAGATGGCTCAGGTCGTTCATGCGCAGACCTCTCGCAGGCGGGGAATCTGCCCCGCCAGCGAGCAGGGGCGATAACGGCTGTCCAGCTCCAGGCCCAGCACCAGATCCCAGGCGTCGCGGCAGGCCCCGGTCGATCCCGGCAGGCAGAAGACGAAGCTGTCCCCGGCCTGGCCGGCGAAGGCGCGCGACTGGAGGGTGGACAGCCCGACCGTGCCCAGGCTGGCCTGATGGAAGACCACGGCGAAGCCGTCCATCTCGCGCTGGAACAGCGGCCTAACCGCCTCCGGGGTGACGTCGCGGGGGGCGAACCCGGTGCCGCCCGTGGTGATGATCACGTCCACGTCCGGCTCATCGACCCAGGCCTGGACCTGAGCCCGGATCGCCTCCACGTCGTCACGGACCAGGGCGCGGGCGGCCAGCCGGTGCCCGGCGGCGTTCAGTCGCTCCAGGAGCAGACCGCCGGACGTGTCCGTCTCCATCGTCCGGGTGTCCGAGACCGTCAGCACGGCGATGTTCAGCGGGTGGAAGTCGAAGCTCTCGTCGATCCCGGGCATCAGTCGCTCCATCTCCTGAGGTCTTCGCGGTCCTGGTCGGTCGGCTCGATCCAGCGCGAGCCGTCGGGGCCGTCCTCCCGCTTCCAGAACGCCGCCTCGGTCTTCAAGCGATCCATGAGGTAGTCCGCAGCTTCGAAGGCCGCCCGGCGGTGTGGCGCGGCGACCGCCACGAAGACGATCACCTCGCCGGGCGCCACGTCGCCACAACGATGGATCACGCGGATGTCGCTAACGGGGAAGCGCCCCCCGGCGTCTGCGGCGATGGTCTCCAGCGACCGTTCGGTGAAGCCGGCGTAGTGGTCCAGATGGAGGCCGGTGACGGGCCCGCCGCCGGCGCTGTCGCGGGCCAGGCCGACAAAGGCGACCACGGCTCCGTCCCCGGTGCGGCCGTTGAGGAAGGCTTGAAGCTCGGCCTCTGCGCGGGGCGGATCACGGGACAGGAGCGCGGTTATCGCCATGTCAGCCGCCGGAGTAGATCGGCAGGACCGCGACTTCCTGGTCGGGACGGACCAGCGCGGTGTCTGGGACCACGGTCTGATCGACCGCCAGGCGAACGTCCGGTCGCGTCAGGACGGCGGCGGAGCCCTCCACCTGGTCGCCGAGCCGTCGACGGACCTCCTGGACGGTCAGGACTTCCGTGGACTCCAGCACATGCTCGCGACCGAAACGGGCGCCGAGTTCGCCCAGAAACAGAATCCGGATCTCCATGCGGTTGGTTGTCGGGTTGGCGGCAGTGCGAGTCAACGTCCGGCCGGCCGGCCGGACGCGACGCCGGACGCCGCCATATCTGCTGCAGGGACCCCAGGTGGACCCGGATGCATCAAGGGGGGTGAGGCAGACACAGAGAGGGAACCCGCGGCGCCGGCAATCAACCCGAGCGTCGCCGATGCCGAAGCCGCCGGAGAACCGACCTGCCTGCCGTACCGGAGACCCCTTCGTCTGGGTCAACCGCGACCTGTTCCGGCACACGGCCACGGCGCGCAATCGTGCTTTCAACATCGATCTGGCCCCGGGAGCCAGCGGCCGGACCGTGCTGCGGACGGCGGGGCGAATTCCCTACGTCTGCCGCTTCCACCCGGGCATGGCGGCGGTGCTGACCGTCGCGGCCTGATGGCCCCGGCCGGGAGCCGGCGTCCTTCCGGCGAGGTGCGGGGAGGGCGCGGCCCCCGGGGAGGTCGCCGGGCCTAGAAAAAGGCCCTGAGGCCGATGACGAAACGGGTGTCTTCAGCCTCGCCGCCCCGCGCTTCGATATAGTCGGCCGTGTCGCCGAGCGCGCGGCTCCACTCGACTCCGGCATAGGGCGCGAACTCCTTGCGGAACTCGTAGCGCAGTCTCAGGCCGGCCTCGACGGACGACAGGCCCCGGCCGATCTCCAGCTCCGGGATGTCGCTGGCCGAAGCGTCGATTTCGAGGCGCGGCTGGAGGATCAGCCGCTGGGTGATGCGCTGGTCGTATTCGGCCTCGACGCGGGCGGTCAGGTCGCCCTCGGTCGACAGGAAGGCGGCGGCGTCGACTTCCCACCAGTGGGGCGCGAGGCCCTGGAAGCCGAGGACCAGATGGGTCGTATCCTCGCCGTCGGGCCTGACGTCCTGACGCAGGCCGGCCTGCACGTCCCAGAAGGGCGCAACAGCGCGGCTGTAGAGAGCCTGGAGCTCGGCTTTCTCCACATCGCCGCCGAGGTCGCCCTCGCCCTCGGACTTCCACCAGAAGCGATGGATATCGCCTCCGCTCCAGCCCTGGGCGTCCCAGAGCCAGGTCTCGCCGTCGTCGCCGAAGCCGGCTTCGATCCGGTCGATCACGACGGCCGTGGTGCGGACGTCGCCGTTTTCGCGCAGCAGGATCCGGCGTGACGCGGCCATCGCCTCGGCCCCGAAGATGAGGTCCGCGGCATGGGTCGGACCGCTCAGAGCGGCGGCCGGAATCGGGTCTTCGGCAGGACGGCCGGGATTGTCGGCGCTGGTCGGCACGTCCGGCGGTCCCATGCTCATGGTCGACATGTCATGGCCCGCGTGGGGATCGACCTGCGCAGGAGCCATGGCGGACATGTCATGGCCGGCGTGTGGATCAGGTTGGGCGGGCGCCGGGGTCGCCATGTCATGACCCGCGTGCGGATCGACGGGCGCGGGCCGAGCCGGCATCTGATGGCCGGCGTGAGGATCGGCTGCGGGAGGCGAGGCAGGCGGCCTGACGTGCCCGGCGTGCGGGTCCGGGGCGGCGGCCGGGGCCGGCATGCGGTGGCCGTCGTGGGGGTCGGGAACCGGCGTGGCCGGCTGAGTCCTCGCCGGCGGAGGCATGGTGTGGCCCGCGTGCGGGTCCTGTGCCTGTGCCTGGGCCTGGGCGCTGAGGGCGCCGGCGGCGAGGATCAGCGGCGCGAGGGCGACGGCGAGGCGGTTCATGACGCGGCTCCGTCGATGGGCCGCACCGTCACGACATTGAACATGCCGGCGTGCATGTGCATCAGCAGATGGCAGTGGAAGGCCCAGTCGCCGGGCGCGTCGGCGGTCAGGTCGAAGGTCACCTTCGACCCCGGGGCGACGTTGACGGTGTGCTTGAGCGGCTGATGGCCGGCCGGTCCGCCGGTCACCAGTTCGAAGAAGTGGCCGTGCAGGTGGATCGGGTGGGCCATCATGGTGTCGTTGACCAGGGTCACCCGCACGCGCTCGTTGCGCTCGAAGCGGATCGGCTCGACCAATTCGCTGAACTTTCGGCCGTCAAAGCCCCACATGAACCGTTCCATATTGCCGGTCAGGTGGATTTCCATGGTCCGCGAGGGGGGGCGCTGGTCCTTGTTGGGCTGTAGCGACACCAGGTCGGTGTAGACGAGCACCCGGTGATCGACGTCCGTCAGGCCGGTGGGCCGCTCGCCCAGACGGTTCTGCGGATCCATGGAGATCATGTCGACGCCGACGCCCACCGCCATGTCCGGCGGAGCGTTCTCCGGATCGCGCATGTTCATGCCGGCCATGGACATCCCCGCCATTTCGCCCGCCGGAGCCGCGCCCTCGGCCGGGGCTCCGTGGTCCCTGCCGGGCATTGCGCCGTGATCCATCCCGGACATGCCGCCCGTTGAGCCGTGGTCCATTCCACCCATGCCCATGTCGCGCATGCTCAGGTTGGGGACCTCCCGCAGCGGCGGGACTTCGGCGGTCATGCCCGGGCGCGGGGCCAGGGTGGCCCGCCCCATGCCCGAACGGTCGATCGCCTCGGAGACGATGGTGTAGGCGCGGTCCTCGGTCGGCCGGACGATGACGTCATAGGTCTCGGCGACCGAAATCTGGAACTCGTCGGTCTCGACCGGACGCACGTTCTCGCCGTCGGCCTGGACCACCGTCATCGGCAGGCCGGGAATGCGGACGTTGAAGATCGACATGGCCGAGGCGTTGATGATGCGCAGCCGCACCCGTTCGCCGGGTCGGAACAGACCCGTCCAGTTTTCCTGCGGTCCGTGGCCGTTGATCAGATAGGTGTAGGTCGAGCCGTTGACGTCGAGGATGTCACGCGGGTCCATGCGCATGGCGCCCCACATGCGCCGCTCCTCCAGACTCATGCGGTCGCCGCCGTCCATGAGGCCCGCGAGGGTGGTGCGCTGCCGGTTGAAATAGCCCGGGCTCTTCTTGAGCTTCGTCAGGATCTCGTGCGGATGCATGAAACTCCAGTCCGACAGGACCAGCACATGCTCGCGGTCGTAGCCGATCGGGTCCGCGCCCGCCGGGTCGATGACGATCGGACCGTAGTGGCCCATCGCCTCCTGGAGGTTGGAGTGGCTGTGGTACCAGAAGGTGCCCGCCTGTTTGATCGGAAACTCATAGACGAAGGTCTGGTGCGCCCCGATGCCGGGGAAGCTGACGCCCGGCACGCCGTCCATCTGGAACGGCACGAGCAATCCATGCCAGTGGATGGAGGTCTCCTCGTCCAGATGGTTGGTCACCGACAGCCGAACATTCTGGCCCTCGCGCAGGCGCAGCAACGGGGCCGGCAGAACCCCGTTGATCGTCACCGCGTGACCCGTTCGGCCCCCCACGGTGAAGGGCGAGTGGCCGACTGTCAGATCAACGTTCGGTCCCGTCAGCGTCGGCATGTCCGCTCGCAAACCGGCCGATCCGGTCTGCGCCCAGGCGGGCAGCAGACCCTGCAATCCCAGCAGACCGCCTCCGGCGGCGGCGCCCCGGAGAAGCATTCGGCGATCGAGGCGTGACATGGTCATAGGCGAGGGTCCCTTGGCCGGCTGTCCAGCCCCTTGTTCAGATACGCATCCCGGCGGCGTAGTCCTTGCGACAGGTCGCCACAGCCATCGAGATCGCGGCCCTTGGCCCCCCGTACAAGAAAGGGCGCGTGTCATCCATCGTTGTGCAAGGGGCTCACGCCCCGTCCGTCGCACCCGTCTGCCTGCGATACGCCGGGACGGGACGGGATTATCCGGGCTGAGTGGTTGACGTGTGGCCATCGGACCGGTCCACTCGGCGCCATGGAGCGCAGATTGATGCAATCGACCCCGAACCGCCGTCTGCTGCTCGGCGTCGGCCTGATCATGAGCATGGCGGGAACCGCCTGCGCCCAGACCGCCCGCTCGAGAAATCTGACGGTCTTCAAGACGCCGTCCTGCGCCTGTTGCGACGGATGGATCTCGCACATGCGCGCGGCGGGGTTCACCACCGCCATCACGGTCCTGGAGAGTCTCGAGTCGGTCCGACGCAGCCGAGGAATGCCCGACGCGCTCGCCTCCTGTCACACCGGGCTGATAGACGGCTATCTGATAGAGGGGCATGTGCCGGCTGAAGACGTTATACGTCTGCTGGCAGAAAGACCGACCGCGGTCGGTCTCGCCGTACCCGCCATGCCGCTCGGCTCTCCCGGCATGGAGACGCCCGAAGGGCGCAAGGAACCCTACGCCACGCTTCTGGTGCTCCGATCGGGCGCCTCCCGCGTGTTCGCTCGCCACAACCAACCGGCCTGAAGCAGACGGTTCGATCTGCTCGCGCCAACGATAATCCGGAGCCTCCAATGTCCCGCACCTCTCTTGCCATGGCGCTGGCGATCGCCGTTCTGGCCGCACCGCCCGCCTTCGCCCAGGATCCCGCCCACGGCCACGACCACGCCGCCGGGTCCGTCGCCGCGGAAGCCGCGGAGGCGGCCATGGTCGTCGACGCCTTCCACGCGGCCCTCAAGGCCGGCGACACGGCCGCGGCGCTGGCCCTGATGGCGCCGGAGGTGATGATCTTCGAGGAAGGCGGCGCGGAGCGATCGCGGGACGAATATGCGTCCCACCACTTGGGCTCGGACGCCGCCTTCGCCGCAGCCTCGGAGGCGACGGTGACGCGCAGATCGGGCTGGGCCGAGGGCGACGTCGCCTGGATCACCAGCGAAGGCCGCACCATGGGTCAGTTCAACGGCCGCGCCGTGAACCGGCTCACGACCGAAACCATGGTGCTGAAGCGGCACAACGACGGCTGGCGCCTCCACCACATTCACTGGTCGTCGCGGGCGCCGGGCCCGGCGAGCTGACGGCGCCACATGGCCGATGGCGTCGGCCGCTGTCCGACGCAGGACGTCCTCACGCCACCGCAGGCAGACGCGCCACGTTGCAGTGGGTCCAGAGGCGGTCCATCGCCTTGACGAGGTCGTCCATCATGGCGTCGGAGTGGTTGGGCGAGGGGGTGAAGCGCAGGNAGACGCGCCACGTTGCAGTGGGTCCAGAGGCGGTCCATCGCCTTGACGAGGTCGTCCATCATGGCGTCGGAGTGGTTGGGCGAGGGGGTGAAGCGCAGCCGCTCGGTGCCCTTGGGCACGGTCGGATAGTTGATCGGCTGGACGTAGACGCCGTGCTCTTCCAGCAGCATGTCCGAGATCATCTTGGCGTGGACCGGATCGCCCACGAACACGGGGACGATGTGGCTGACCGACTCCATCACCGGAATGCCGGCGGCGCGGAAGCGGGCCTTGAGGGCGGCGGCGCGTTCCTGGTGGGCCTCGCGCACCTCGGGATGGGCCTTTAGCCAGCGCACCGAGGCCAGGGCGCCCGCCGTCAGGGCCGGCGGCAGGCTGGTGGTGAAGATGAAGCCCGAGGCCCAGCTGCGCACGGCGTCGATGATCTGTCTTGAACGTCTGCAAGACGTCGGCCATGACGGGCAAATGGGTTTCGCGCTCTCTTCTGCTGAGCAATACCGTCGGTCCTCCAACCCGGTCGCTTCGCGACCACC
>NZ_LMGT01000009.1 GCF_001427825.1 Brevundimonas sp. Root608 | reverse complement strand
CAGAACCATCGTGATCGCCGCCGTCAGCGTCGTCTTGCCGTGGTCAACGTGACCAATCGTGCCGATGTTGCAGTGCGGCTTGTTACGTTCGAACTTTTCCTTGGCCATTCTCTTCTCTCCGTCCCCTGAACAGGGGGCTTTGTCCTAGTGTTTCAGGGGGTGATTTAAGCGGAATACTTCTTGATCACTTCGTCGGCGACGTGTTGCGGCACCGGCTCGTAGTGGTCGTACTGCATGGTGAAGGCCGCGCGGCCCTGCGACATGCCGCGAAGCGTGTTCACATAGCCGAACATGTTGGCCAGCGGCACGAAGGCGTTCACGACGGTGGCGTTGCCGCGCATGTCCTGACCCTGGATCATGCCGCGACGGCCGTTCAGGTCGCCGATGACCGAACCGAGGTAGTCCTCGGGGGTCACGACCTCGACCGCCATGATCGGCTCGAGCAGCTTGGGCGCGCCCTTGTCCTTCAGTTCGCGGAAGGCGGCGCGGGCCGCGATTTCGAACGCCAGCACGCTGGAGTCGACGTCGTGGAACTTGCCGTCCGTCAGCGTCGCCTTGAAGTCGATCAGCGGGAAGCCGGCCAGCAGGCCGCCGTCCTTGATGGACTCGAGGCCCTTCTGGACGCCCGGGATGTATTCCTTGGGCACGGCGCCGCCGACGATCGAGTTCTCGAACACGAAGCCCGAGCCGGGCTCGCCGGGCTCGAAGGTGATCATGACGCGGGCGAACTGGCCCGTACCGCCGGTCTGCTTCTTGTGCGTGTAGTCGATGTCGACCTTGCGGCCGAGCGATTCACGGTAGGCCACCTGCGGCTGACCGATGGTGGCGTCGACCTTGTAGGTGCGGCGCAGGATGTCGATCTTGATGTCGAGGTGCAGCTCGCCCATCCCCTTGAGGATGGTCTGGCCCGACTCGTGATCGGTCGAGACGGTGAAGGAGGGATCCTCCGAGGCCAGCTTGGCCAGGGCGACGCCCAGCTTCTCCTGGTCGGCCTTGGTCTTGGGCTCGACCGAGATCTCGATCACGGGCGCCGGGAATTCCATCTTCTCGAGGATGACGGGCGACTTCAGGGGATCGCACAGGGTGTCGCCCGTGCGGGTGTCCTTGAGGCCGGCCAGGGCGACGATGTCGCCGGCGTAGGCTTCCTTGATGTCCTGACGGTCGTTGGAGTGCATCAGCAGCATGCGGCCGACGCGTTCCTTGCGGTCGCGGCTGGAGTTCAGCAGGCCCATGCCGGTTTCCATCTTGCCGGAATAGATGCGGCAGAAGGTCAGCGAGCCGACGAACGGGTCGTCCATGATCTTGAAGGCCAGAACCGACAGGGGCTCGTCGTCGGAGGCGCGGCGCACGACCGGTTCTTCCGTCTTGAAGTCGATGCCCGGGGTCGGGGGGATGTCGACCGGCGACGGCAGGTAGTCGACGACGGCGTCCAGCAGCGTCTGCACGCCCTTGTTCTTGAAGGCCGAGCCGCACAGGATCGGATAGAAGGCGCCGGTCAGCACGGCCTTGCGGATGCACTTCTTCAGCACTTCCAGCGACGGCTCGGTGCCGTCCAGATAGGCTTCCATCGCCTCGTCATCGAGTTCGACGGCGTTGTCGATCAGGTACTGGCGAGCGGCGACGGCCTTGTCCATCAGGTCGTCCGGGATCGGGCCGACGGTGAAGTTGGCGCCCAGGGCGTCGTTGTCCCAGACCACCGAATTCATGGCGACGACGTCGACCAGGCCCGACAGCGAGGATTCCGAACCGATCGGGAACTGGATCGGCACGGCCTTGGCGCCCAGGCGGTCGCGGATCGACTGCACCGAGGCGTCGAAGTCGGCGCCGATCTTGTCCATCTTGTTGACGAACACGATCCGCGGAACGTTGTATTTGTCGGCCTGACGCCAGACGGTTTCGGTCTGCGGCTCGACGCCGGCGTTGCCGTCCAGCACCGTCACGGCGCCGTCGAGCACGCGCAGCGAACGTTCGACCTCGATGGTGAAGTCCACGTGGCCCGGGGTGTCGATGATGTTGAGGCGCTTCTCTTTCCAGAAGGCGGTCGTCGCGGCCGACGTGATGGTGATGCCGCGTTCCTGCTCCTGGTCCATCCAGTCCATGGTCGCGGCGCCGTCGTGGACTTCGCCGATCTTGTGGGACTTGCCGGTGTAATACAGGATCCGCTCGGTCGTCGTCGTCTTGCCCGCGTCGATGTGGGCCATGATGCCGAAGTTGCGGTAGTCCTCGATCTTGTTGAGACGGGCCATGAGAAGCGTGCCTTGAAGTGAGTTCAGGACGCGTTTCGCGCCCTCGGGGAGATGTCGATCTGTGCGGATAAGCGGGCGCGGGCGATTTAGCTCAAACCGCCCGCGCCGGATAGTCACTAGATAGGCGCCGAACGCGGCGCCTTGAAGGCGTTTACCAGCGGTAGTGGCTGAAGGCGCGGTTGGCTTCGGCCATCTTGTGAGTGTCTTCGCGCTTCTTGACCGCGGTGCCGCGGTTGTTCGAAGCGTCCAGCAGCTCGGCGGCCAGCTTTTCGGTCATGGTGTTCTCGCCACGCTTGCGCGCGGCGTTGACCAGCCAGCGGATGGCCAGGGCGCGGCGGCGATCGGGGCGAACCTCGACCGGCACCTGATAGGTGGCGCCGCCGACGCGACGCGAGCGGACTTCAACGGCCGGGGCCACATTGTCCAGCGCGGCGTGGAAGGTCGCGACGGGCTCCTGCTCCTTCTTCTTGTCGGCCAGGATCTCGAACGCGCCGTAGACGATGTTCTCGGCGACGGCCTTTTTGCCCTCGTACATGACGTAGTTCATGAACTTGGTGACGATCAGATCCTTGTATTTGGGATCCGGCAGAACTTCGCGCTTCTGTGCGCGGTGACGACGGGACATGGGCTTGGCCTTCTAAAGCGGTGTCGGACGGCCGGCGCGAGCCGGCGAATGGAATGGGGCGGTCGCTTACTTCGGACGCTTGGCGCCGTAGTGCGAACGGCGCTGCTTGCGATCCTTGACGCCCTGCGTGTCGAGCACGCCGCGCAGGATGTGGTAGCGAACGCCAGGAAGGTCTTTCACGCGGCCGCCGCGGATCAGGACCACCGAGTGCTCCTGCAGATTGTGGCCCTCGCCGGGGATGTAGCACACGGCCTCGATGCCCGTGGTCAGGCGGACCTTGGCGACCTTACGCAGAGCCGAGTTGGGCTTCTTCGGGGTCGTCGTATAGACGCGGGTGCAGACGCCGCGGCGCTGGGGGCAGCCCTTCAGGGCCGGCACCTTGTTGCGCACCGGCTTGGGTTGGCGCGGCTTGCGGATCAGCTGGTTGATAGTCGGCATGGAGTCTCGGTTCTCTTCAATCGATGGGGGCGTGTGCCTTTCGGCCGGAGCGCCCCGGTGAGCCTTCTTTTCGGACGACGCCTGAACGCCGCCCCGGGTTTGATCTCGAGCCGAGGAGAGCCAACCAAACGAAAAAACCGGAACGCGCGCTTCGGGCGTTCCGGCGGGCGCAGCCCGTCCGCTCAATTGTCACGATCCCGGAACCCGGCGAACCGGGAGCCTCGAAAGTGGGGGGCTTCTACGCGCGAGGGGGCGCGGGGTCAAGGGTGGCGTGACGTCTGCCGGAGCGGCTCACCCGCAACACAGCCGCAATACCGCCACGCTCACCCCCTCCCATGCGCGCATGGCGGGTGGCGGGGGCATGTCGAGATCGATCCGGGTGTGGCCGCGCGCCGACCGCTGGCGCAAGCCCGCCATCGTCGCGGCCTCCCTGCTGCTGCACGCGGGCCTTCTGGGGTATCTCGGCCTGCGGACCATGGGACCGGCCTCGCCGTTCCCCGACCCGGAACCCACCATCTATGTCCAGCTTGAGCCCCGGCCCCTGCTGGCCGACGAGACCCCGCGACAACCGGTGGCCGCCCGGCAGACCGAGGCTCCGCCGTTGACCCGGTCCGTCACCACCCCGACCCCGCGCGACGAGGACGAGGACGAATCGCCCGCGCCGCCCTCCCCGCGCCTCGCGGCGCCCGCCCCTGGCGCGCCTCCGCCCCCGGCGGACAGCGCCTGGACCGTCCGCCCCCGCACCCTCGGCGACCGCATCGGCCAGGGCCTGCGCACCAGTCCCGTCGGCTGCGCCGCCGGCGCCGTGCTCAGCGCCGCCGAACGCGCCATCTGCGACGACCGCTTCGGCCAGCGGGCGGCGACGGCCCGGCCCATCGAAGGCACGGGCAATCCGGAACGCGACGCCCGCTTCGCCCGCGAGGGCGCCCGCCGCCTCGCCGAATACGAGGCCCGCCGGCGCCCCCTGGCAGGCGGCAGCGGCAATGTCGGCCCCCAGGACGGCCCTGGCTCCAACTTCGGCATGGGTGTCGCAGGGGCGCATCTGGACCAGTCCCTGCGTCCGGACTCGACGCAGAACATCCGCACCCGCAGGGATGGTCCGCGCAGCAGCGGAACGCCGCTCACGCCCGGCGCCGGGTTCCAGCGCGACCCGCCGCCCCGCTGAAACCACGCGCTGCCCGCGCTCAAGCAGGGAGCCGCCGCGCGGCGAGCGATAGCGCCAAAAGAAAAGGGCGGCCCCGTCGCCGGGGCCGCCCTCTTCACGGTTGGATTGTCATCCCGGGCTCGACCCGGGATCAGCCTTCGCTGCTCTCCAGCTCCAGCGCCAGGTCGGCCGGAAGCGGCTCGATGGCCTCTTCCCGCTGCGACGTCAGTTCGGCGTCGCGTTCGTTGGCGATCTTCTGCAGGGCGCGGAGATAGGCGCCCGTGCCGGCCGGGATCAGGCGGCCGACGATGACGTTCTCCTTCAGGCCTTCCAGCGTATCGATCTTGCCGTTGACCGAGGCGTCGGTGAGGACGCGGGTCGTCTCCTGGAAGGACGCCGCCGAGATGAAGCTGCGGGTCTGCAGCGACGCCTTGGTGATGCCCAGCAGGACCGGCTGGGTGGTGGCCTGACGGCCGCCACGCTTCTCGACCTTCTGGTTTTCCAGCACGGCTTCCGCCACCTCGACCGTGTCGCCACGGATCAGGGTGGTCTCGCCCGAGTCCAGGATCTCGACCTTCTGCAGCATCTGGCGAACGATCACCTCGATGTGCTTGTCGTTGATCGGCACGCCCTGCAGTCGGTAGACCTCCTGCACTTCGTTCACCAGGTACTCGGCCAGGGCCTCGACGCCCTGGATGCGCAGCAGGTCGTGCGGATCCGGGTTGCCGTCGATGATGTAGTCGCCCTTGTTGATCAGATCGCCGTCGTGGACGGAGATGTGCTTGCCCTTGGGGATCAGGAATTCGACCGGTTCGGCCTGGTTGCCGTCGGCATCCGGTTCCGGCGTGATCTTGATGCGACGCTTGTTCTTGTAGTCGCGTCCGAATTCCACGCGGCCGTCCATCTCGGCGATGACCGCGCAGTCCTTGGGTCGACGGGCTTCGAACAGCTCGGCCACCCGCGGCAGACCGCCGGTGATGTCGCGCGTCTTGGCGCCCTCGGTCGGGACGCGGGCGATGATCTCGCCCGGCTTGACCACGTCGCCGTTGTTCACGGACAGAACCGCGCCCACCGGCAGCAGGTAACGGGCGTCGGAGCCCGAGGCCAGCTTGGCGTAGGCGTCGCCGGAGGTGACGCCCATGGCCGGACGCAGGTCCGCCCCACGCGGGCTGGCGCGCCAGTCGCTGACGACGCGCTGGGCGATGCCCGTCGCTTCGTCGGTTTCCTCGCGGACCGACAGGCCCTCGACCAGGTCCTCGAACCGGATCACGCCGCCGACTTCCGTCAGGATCGGAGAGGTGTAGGGGTCCCACTCGGCCAGACGCTGGCTGCGCTTGACGTCCGATCCCTCGACCACCCGCAGGCGGGCGCCGTACGGGATCTTGTGGCTCTCGCGGTCCTTGCCGTCGACCACGATGGTGACGACGACGTTGCGGCTCATGGCCACCAGATCGCCGTGCGCCGCCTTGACGGTGGGGCCGGTGATACGGGCGATGCCGGGGTTGGTCGCCTCGTAGAACGAGGTTTCCGCCACCTGCGCCGTGCCGCCGATGTGGAAGGTCCGCATCGTCAGCTGGGTGCCGGGTTCGCCGATCGACTGGGCGGCGATGACGCCGACCGCTTCGCCGATGTTGACGTTGGTGCCGCGCGCCAGGTCACGCCCGTAGCAATAGGCGCAGATGCCGGCTTCGGCTTCGCAGGTCAGGGCCGAGCGGACCTTGACCGACTGGACGCCGGCGTTGTCGATGACCTCGACCTCTTCCTCTTGCAGGTAGGTGTCGGCCTTGAACAGGACCTTGTCGCCGCCCGGTTCCTTGATGTCCTCCGCCGCGTAGCGACCCAGAACCCGCTGACCCAGCGAGACCAGCACGTCGCCGCCTTCGACCACGGCGCGCAGGGTGATGCCCCGCGTCGAGCCGCAATCGTCCTCGGTGACGATCGAGTCCTGCGCCACGTCGACCAGACGACGCGTCAGATAGCCGGAGTTGGCGGTCTTCAGCGCGGTGTCGGCCAGACCCTTGCGGGCGCCGTGGGTGGAGTTGAAGTACTCAAGGACGGTCAGGCCTTCCTTGAAGTTCGAGATGATCGGCGTCTCGATGATCTCGCCCGAGGGCTTGGCCATCAGGCCGCGCATGCCGCCCAGCTGCTTCATCTGGGCCTGCGAACCGCGGGCGCCGGAGTTGGCCATCATGAACACCGAGTTGATGTCCGGCGCCTGACCCTTGGCCAGAACGCGCGGCTGCGCGATCTCGCCCATCATGGCGTCGGCGATCTTGTCCGTGGCCTTGGCCCAGGCGTCGACGACCTTGTTGTACTTCTCGCCCTTGGTGATCAGGCCGTCGGCGTACTGTTGCTCGTACTCCTCGACCTGGGTCCGGGTGGCGGCGACCAGGGTGGCCTTGGCGGCGGGGATGACGATGTCGTCCTTGCCGAAGGAGATGCCGGCCTTGGCGGCTTCACGGAAGCCCAGCTGCATCATCTGGTCGGCGAAGATGACCGTCGCCTTCTGACCACAGTGGCGATAGACCTGATCGATCAGGTTGCCGATTTCCTTCTTGGTCAGGTTCTTCTCGAGCAGGCGGTAGCCGATGTTCGCGTTATGCGGCAGCAGCGCGCCCAGCTTCATCCGGCCCGGGGTCGTGTCGATGACCTTGGTGATGACTTCGCCGGCGGCGTTCATCTCGGTCCAGCGAGCCTTGATCTTGGTGTGCAGGGACACGACACCGGCGTCGAGCGCGGCGTCGATCTCGCCCATGTTGGCGAACAGCTTGCCCTCGCCCTTCTCGCCTTCCTTGACCAGCGACAGGTAGTACAGGCCCAGGACGATGTCCTGCGACGGCACGATGATCGGCTTGCCGTTGGCGGGCGACAGGATGTTGTTCGTCGACATCATCAGGACGCGCGCTTCCAGCTGGGCCTCGAGGCTCAGCGGGACGTGAACGGCCATCTGGTCGCCGTCGAAGTCGGCGTTGAAGGCGGTGCAGACCAGCGGGTGCAGGCGAATGGCCTTGCCCTCGATCAGCTTCGGCTCGAACGCCTGGATGCCCAGACGGTGAAGCGTCGGCGCGCGGTTCAGCAGGACCGGGTGCTCGCGGATGACCTCGTCGAGGATATCCCACACCTGCGGCTGCTCGCGCTCGACCATGCGCTTGGACTGTTTGACGGTGCCCGACAGGCCCTTGGCGTCAAGGCGCGCATAGATGAACGGCTTGAACAGTTCGAGCGCCATCTTCTTGGGCAGGCCGCACTCGTGCAGCTTCAGCTCGGGACCCACGGTAATGACCGAACGGCCCGAATAGTCGACGCGCTTGCCCAGAAGGTTCTGGCGGAAGCGGCCCTGCTTGCCCTTCAGCATGTCGGCGAGCGACTTCAGCGGACGCTTGTTGGCGCCCGTGATGACGCGGCCGCGGCGGCCGTTGTCGAACAGGGCGTCGACCGATTCCTGCAGCATCCGCTTTTCGTTGCGGATGATGATGTCGGGCGCGCGCAGTTCGATCAGGCGCTTCAGGCGGTTGTTCCGGTTGATGACCCGGCGATACAGGTCGTTCAGGTCGGAGGTGGCGAAGCGGCCGCCGTCCAGCGGCACCAGCGGGCGCAGTTCCGGCGGGATGACCGGCACGACCGTCAGGATCATCCACTCGGGCTTGTTGCCGCTCTCGAGGAAGGCCTCGATCAGCTTCAGGCGCTTGGAGGCCTTCTTGGCCTTCATTTCCGAGGGGCTGTCGGCCAGTTCGCCGCGGTGCTTTTCGGCCTCGGCGTGCAGGTCGATGCCGATCAGCAGGTTGCGCACGGCCTCGGCGCCGATCTCGGCGGTGAAGCCGTCATCGCCGAACTCGTCCTGGTAGCGGTAGAACTCGTCTTCCGTCAGCAGCTGGTTCTGCTTCAGCGGGGTCAGGCCCGGCTCGGTGACGATGTAGTTTTCGAAGTAGAGGACGCGCTCCACGTCCTTCAGCGCCATGTCCAGCATCAGCGAGATGCGCGACGGCAGCGACTTCAGGAACCAGATGTGGGCGACCGGCGACGCCAGTTCGATGTGGCCCATCCGCTCGCGGCGAACGCGGGCCAGGGTGACCTCAACGCCGCACTTCTCGCAGATGATGCCCTTGTATTTCATGCGCTTGTACTTGCCGCACAGGCATTCGTAGTCCTTGGTCGGGCCAAAGATACGGGCGCAGAACAGGCCGTCACGCTCAGGCTTGAACGTCCGGTAGTTGATCGTCTCGGGTTTTTTGATCTCGCCAAACGACCACGACCGGATCTTCTCCGGGCTGGCGAGGGCGATCTTGATCTGGTCGAAGGTCGGGGTGACCGGGACCGCGTTGAAGATGTTCAGGACTTCCTGGTTCATCTTGATTCCTTCTGCGGGGTGACCCGCCAAATTTCATTGAGGGAGAAAGCGAAAGACCGTCCCTCCCCGCTTTCGCGGAGAGGGATTTTGATCGGTCAGCTGTTCTCCAGCTCCACGTTCAGGCCCAGCGAGCGCATTTCCTTGACGAGCACGTTGAAGCTCTCGGGAATGCCCGCCTCGAAGCTGTCGTCGCCGCGGACGATGGCCTCGTAGACCTTGGTCCGGCCGGCCACGTCGTCGGACTTCACCGTCAGCATCTCCTGCAGGGTGTAGGCCGCGCCGTACGCTTCCAGCGCCCAGACCTCCATCTCGCCGAAGCGCTGTCCGCCGAACTGCGCCTTGCCGCCCAGCGGTTGCTGGGTGACGAGCGAGTACGGCCCGATGGAACGGGCGTGGATCTTGTCGTCGACCAGGTGGTGCAGCTTCAGCATGTAGATGTAGCCGACCGTGACCGGACGCTTGAACTGCTCGCCGGTCTGACCGTCATAGACGATCGACTGGCCCGTGCGGTCGAGGCCCGCCTTCTCCAGCAGTTCCTCGATGTCGTTGATGTGCGCGCCGTCGAACACCGGGGTGGCGAACGGAACGCCCTTGGACAGGTTGCGGGCCAGCTCGACCAGGTCCTCTTCCGATTCCGGAAGCGGGGTGTCGGCGCCGTAGATGCTGGTCAGGTGATCGACCAGCGCCTTCTTCTGTCCGCCCTGTTGCCAGGCTTCCAGAAGACCCTGGATCTGCTTGCCGAGACCGGCGGCGGCCCAGCCCAGGTGGGTTTCGAAGATCTGGCCGATGTTCATGCGCGAAGGCACGCCCAGCGGGTTCAGAACGACGTCCACCGAGGTGCCGTCTTCCAGGTGCGGCATGTCCTCGATCGGCAGGATCTTGGAGATGACGCCCTTGTTGCCGTGACGGCCGGCCATCTTGTCGCCGGGCTGAAGCTTGCGCTTCACGGCCACGAAGACCTTGACCATCTTCATCACGCCGGGGGGCAGTTCGTCGCCGCGTTGCAGCTTCTCGACCTTGTCCTCGAAGCGGCGGTCGAGCGCCTTGCGGGCGTCCTCGAACTGCTTCTTCATGGCTTCCAGCTCGCCCATCGCCTTCTCGTCGTCGAGGGCGATCTGCCACCACAGGCCGCGCGACAGCTCGCCCAGCTTGGCTTCGGTGACGACGCCGCGACCCAGGCCCTTCGGACCCGAGGTGGCGGTCTTGCCGACGATCAGCGGATGCAGACGACCGTAGACGTTGCGCTCGAGGATCTTCAGCTCGTCGTCGCGGTCCTTGCCCAGGCGTTCGATTTCCGAACGCTCGATGGCGATGGCCCGTTCGTCCTTGTCGACGCCGTGGCGGTTGAAGACGCGCACGTCGACGATGGTGCCGGCGACGCCGGGCGGCAGGCGCAGGCTGGTGTCGCGGACATCCGAAGCCTTCTCGCCGAAGATGGCGCGCAGCAGCTTCTCTTCCGGCGTCATCGGGCTTTCGCCCTTCGGCGTGACCTTGCCGCACAGGATGTCGCCCGGCTGGACCTCGGCGCCGATCGCCACGATGCCGGCCTCGTCGAGGTTGCGCAGGGCTTCCTCGCCGACGTTCGGGATGTCGCGGGTGATCTCTTCCGGCCCCAGCTTGGTGTCGCGGGCCATGACCTCGAACTCCTCGATGTGGATCGAGGTGAAGACGTCGTCGCGCACGATGCGCTCGGAGATCAGGATCGAGTCTTCGAAGTTGTAGCCGTTCCAGGGCATGAAGGCGACGAGGGCGTTGCGGCCCAGGGCCAGTTCGCCCAGGTCCGTCGACGGGCCGTCGGCGATCACGTCGCCGACCTTCACTTCATCGCCCACGCGTACGATCGGGCGCTGGTTGATGCAGGTCGACTGGTTGGAACGCTGGAATTTCGACAGGCGGTAGATGTCGACGCCCGAACGGCCGGCGTCCAGCTCGTTGGTGGCGCGCACGACGATGCGGGTGCCGTCGATCTGCTCGACGACGCCGTCACGACGGGCGACCACGACGGCGCCGGAGTCCACGGCCACGACCGCTTCCATGCCGGTGCCGACCAGCGGTGCGTCGGATTGCACCAGCGGCACGGCCTGACGCTGCATGTTCGCGCCCATCAGGGCCCGGTTGGCGTCATCGTTTTCGAGGAACGGGATCAGGGCCGCGGCGACCGAGACGACCTGCTTCGGCGACACGTCCATCATGTCCACGTCGGCGCGGATCAGCAGCTGCGAGTCGCCGTTGATGCGGCCCGGAACCAGCTCCTCGACGATCATGCCGTCCTTGAGCTCGATGTTGGCCTGGGCGATCGTGTATTTCGCCTCTTCCATGGCCGAGATGTAGACCACCTCGTCCGTGGCCTTGCCGTCCTTCACGCGCCGGTAGGGGCTCTCGATGAAGCCGTACTTGTTGACCCGCGCGTGGGTGGCCAGCGAGTTGATCAGGCCGATGTTCGGGCCTTCCGGCGTTTCGATCGGGCAGATGCGGCCGTAGTGGGTCGGGTGCACGTCGCGGACTTCGAAGCCCGCGCGCTCGCGCGTCAGACCGCCCGGGCCAAGCGCCGAGAGGCGGCGCTTGTGGGTGATCTCGCTGAGCGGGTTGGTCTGGTCCATGAACTGCGACAGCTGCGACGAGCCGAAGAACTCGCGCACGGCCGCGGCGGCCGGCTTGGCGTTGATCAGGTCGTGCGGCATCACCGTGTCGATATCGACCGAGGACATGCGCTCCTTGATGGCGCGCTCCATCCGCAGCAGGCCGACGCGGTACTGGTTCTCCAGCAGCTCGCCGACCGAACGGACCCGGCGGTTGCCGAGGTTGTCGATGTCGTCGATCTCGCCCTGGCCGTCCTTCAGGCCGACGAGGATCTGCAGCACGCGCAGGACGTCGTCCTTGCGCAGCACGCGGATCTCGTCCGAGACGTCCGGGGTTTCCAGACGCATGTTCATCTTCACGCGGCCGACGGCGGACAGGTCGTAGCGCTCGCTGTCGAAGAACAGCGAGTTGAACATGGCTTCGGCGGCCTCCGGGGTCGGCGGCTCGCCCGGACGCATCACGCGATAGACGTCGAACAGCGCGTCCTCGCGGCCGGTGTTCTTGTCGATGCGCAGGGTGTTGCGCATGTAGGCGCCGACCGTGACGTGGTCGATGTCCAGCACGTCGATGGTGGAGAAGCCCTTCTCCTCCAGCAGCTCGATGGTCGGGGCGTCCAGCTCGTCGCCGGCCTCGGCGTAGATCTCGCCGGTCTCGTAGTTGACGGCGTCGGCGGCCAGATACTTGGTCAGCAGGGCGTCGGCGGCCAGCGACAGCGACGTGGTCGTGTCGCCCAGCTTCTTGGCCTGGCGGGCGCTGATCTTGGTGCCGGCGGCGGCGATCACTTCACCGGTGTCGGCGTCGACCAGGTCGAACTCCGGCTTCACGCCGCGCCAGCGCTCGGCCTTGTAGGGGGTGACCCAGCCTTCGCCGCGCTTCTCGTAGGGCACGGTCTCGTAGAAGGTCTTGAGGATTTCCTCGCCGTCCATGCCCAGGGCCATCAGGAAGGTCGAGGCCGGCAGCTTACGACGGCGGTCGATGCGGGTGTAGACCACGTCCTTGGCGTCGAACTCGAAGTCGAGCCACGAACCGCGGTACGGGATCACGCGGGCGGCGAACAGCAGCTTGCCCGAGCTGTGCGTCTTGCCCTTGTCGTGGTCGAAGAAGACGCCGGGCGAACGGTGCATCTGCGAGACGATGACCCGCTCGGTGCCGTTGACGACGAAGGTGCCCTTGTCGGTCATGAGCGGGATATCGCCCATGTAGACGTCCTGCTCCTTGATGTCCTTGACCGAGCGCGCGCCGGTCTCTTCATCCGCCTCGAATACGATCAGGCGCAGCTTGACCTTCAGCGGCGCGGCATAGGTCATGTCGCGCTGGATGCATTCCTCGACGTCGTACTTCGGGTCCTCGAACTCGTAGGAGACGTATTCCAGGATGGCGCGTTCGTTGAAGTCCTTGATCGGGAAGACCGATTTGAAGACCGCCTCGATGCCCTGGTCCTTGCGCGGTCCGCTGCGCACTTCGCGCTGCAGGAACTGCTCGTAGGAGGCGCGCTGAACCTCGATCAGGTTCGGCATCTGCACCGCTTCGGGGATCCGGCCGAACGAGTGGCGGATGCGCTTCTTGCCGGTGAAGGTGGTGGCGTGGGCGAACTGACCGTTGACGACGGCGAGCTCAGCTTTGGACTTGGCCATTCTGTCTTCCCAATGCGCGGGCCGGGCAGCCCGCGTTCAATGCAGCAGCCACGGCTCCGCCTCTCGGGCGAACCGTGACCATCGGTTTCGACGTCCACCCTCGGGCCTCTCGGCGCCAGGACGTCTGAAATGTAGAGCTCCCTTGGGGAGGAGCACGCCTTCGCTCGGTCGGAGGGCGACGGACCGGGCCTCGGCGCTTTCGCGCGCATACGGGGGGATGTTTGCGGGACCGGCACATATACGCGCTTCTCTGACGAAATAAAGGCCCCCACTGATCTTTCCTCCCTGTCGCGCAGCGATGGGGAGGGGGACCGCCCCGGCGATTCAGCCGGGGTGGTGGAGGGGGCGACTTGATGGCGGGGGCAGGACGACCTCCCCCGGCGCCCATTGCTTTGCAGCGGGGAGGAAAATAGCGTCCCCGCCATGAAACACCTGATCCTCACGGCCGCCGTCGCCCTCTCCCTCGCCGCCTGCGCCGGCGCATCGCCGCCGCCGCCGGCCGCCGCGACGCCGGGCGTCGGCACGCCCGAGGGCTGGGCCGCCGGAAACGCCCGGTATCTGGTCGTCAACGGCGCCCGCCGCGGCTGGACCACCACCGAATCGGGCCTGCAGTACCGCCGCGTCGGCCGGGCGCACCCCGAGGGCCGCCAGCCCTCGGGCGCCGACACGGTCAAGGTTCACTATCGCGGGACCTTCGTCGACGGCCGCGAGTTCGACAGCTCCTACGCGCGTAACGAACCCGCGGAATTCCCGCTCAACCGCGTCATCAAGGGCTGGACCGAGGGCGTCGCCCTGATGCGCGAGGGCGAAAAATTCGAATTCGTCATCCCCGCCGCCCTCGGCTACGGCGAGCGCTGGGTCGGCGGCGGCGACCTCCCGCCCAACTCGACCCTGCTGTTCACGGTCGAACTGCTGGAAGTGAAGCCGGCGGCGTGATTCTTGATCCGCTCATCCCGCCGGGATGAGCGGGATCGCGAGCCGACGGAACCCCTGACATGACCGCGTTTTAATCAGGCGCGGCGTGGTCACGCTTGACCCCCGCCCCCGCCCGGCGTGATCTGCGCCTCCCCTCGGTCCCGGATTGCCCCGATGAAGCCTGCCGCCCGCCTGCTCGCCTCCGCCTGCGCCGCCGTCCTGCTGTTCGGGGCCGCGCCCGGACTGGCCCAGGTCGGAACGCCGGCTCTCGACCGCGTCCTGACCCCCGTCCCCGCGCCGCGGGACGTCGCCTACCCCGGCGTCATCACGCTCGAGATGGACGCCACCGACATCGACCGCCGCATCGTCTCGGTCAAACAGACCATTCCCGTCGCCGGCCCCGGCCCGCTGATCCTGCTCTATCCGCAGTGGATCCCCGGCAATCACGGTCCGGTCGGCCCGGTCGACGACCTCGGCGACCTGCGCATCACGGCCAATGGCCAGCCGCTCCGCTGGGTCCGCAACACGGTCGACACCAACGCCTACCAGGTCGAGGTCCCGGCCGGGGCCGCCTCGGTCGAGGTCTCATTCAAATGGCTGACCCCGATCGACGGCGCCCAGGGCCGCATCGTCATCACCGACGAGATGCTGAACATCCAGTGGGAGAAGGCCCTGCTCTATCCGGCCGGCTACTATTCCCGGCAGATCACCTTCCAGCCGACCCTGCGCCTGCCCGCCGGCTGGCAATACGGCACGGCGCTCGACACCCGCTCGTTCCAGAACGGCGTGGCCAGCTTCGCCCCCGTCACCCTCGAGCATTTCGCCGACAGCCCCGTGTTCGCCGGGGCCCATTACCGCCAGATCGACCTCGATCCCGGCGGCCGTTCGCCGGTGCGGCTGAACATCGTCGCTGACGACGCCGACATGCTGGCCGCCACCGACGAACACATCGAGCTGCATCGCAACCTGGTCGACCAGGCCGATCGCCTCTACGGCGCGCGCCACTTCAACCACTACGACTTCCTGCTGGCCGTCAGCGATGACCTCGGCGGCATCGGGCTCGAGCATCACCGCTCGTCCGAGAACAGCGTCGACACCGACTATTTCACCGACGCCGCCTCGACCCTCGCCGACCGCGACCTGCTGGGCCACGAATACACCCACTCCTGGAACGGCAAATGGCGCCGGCCCGCCGACCAGCTGACCCCCACCCTCAACGAGCCGCTGCAGAACTCCCTGCTGTGGGTCTATGAGGGCCAGACCCAGTACTGGGGGCTGATCCTGACCGCCCGCGCCGGCCTGATGACGAAACAGCAGGCCCTCGACGTCTTCGCCAACACGGCCGCCACCTACGCCGCCGACAACCCCGGCCGGTCGTGGCGCGCCATGCAGGACACCACCAACGACCCGATCATCGCCCAGCGCCGGCCCCAGCCTTGGGGCAGTTTCCAGCGCAGCGAGGACTACTATCGCGAAGGGGCCATGATCTGGCTCGACGCCGACACCCTGATCCGCGAACAGACCAACGGCCGAAAGTCTCTGGACGACTTCGCCCGGGCCTTCTTCGGCGTCCAGGACGGCAGCTGGGACCCCGCGCCCTACACCTTCGCCGACGTGACCTCGACCCTGAACGGCGTCCAGCCCAATGACTGGGCCGCCTTCCTGCGCACCCGCCTCGACGCCGTCGGCGCGAACGCCCCGACCCCGAACGGCGGCATCGAGCGCGGCGGCTACCGCCTCGTCTGGCGCGAGACGCCGAACGACTATTCGAAGGCCCTGAACAAGGAACTGGACCGCGTCGATTTCGCCTACTCGCTGGGTCTCAGCCTGAACCCGGCCAACCGCGTCACCGCCGTCCGCTGGGGCTCGCCCGCCTTCGACGCCGGCCTGACCTCGGGCTGGGAGGTCGTCGCCGTCAACGGCCGCGCCGCCAGCGCCGACGCCATCTCCGAGGCGATCACGGCGTCGAAAGGCAATACGACCCCGATCGAGATGATGCTGAAGAAGGGTGACCGCTTCCGCACCATCGCCTTCGACTACCACGGCGGCCTGCGCTACCCGCACCTCGAGCGGATCGCCGGGACCCCTGACCGCTTGGGGGAAATTCTGTCTCCGAGGCGGCGCTAATGCCGTCCCTTCCCCCCTTGCGGGGGAAGGTGGCTCGCGAAGCGAGACGGATGGGGGGTCAAACGCCCGTCCTGAACAAGCGGGTCGGCCTCCATTACGACATCCCGACCAGCACCCCCATCCGACCGGCTCCGCCGGCCACCTTCCCCCGTAAAGGGGGAAGGGCATCCGTGACGAGGCTCCCAATGCTGAAACCTGCTCTTCTCGCCCTGCTCCTGACCTCGGCCGCCCTGCCCGCCCTGGCGCAGGTCCCGGCCTCGCAGGCCCAGACGCCCCTGCCCGTCCCGACCAGCCTGCCGCGCGCCCTGCCGCCCATCCCGGCGCCGCAGGACCGCGACTATCCCGGCGTCATCGGCATCCAGGCCGATCTGACCGACCTCGATCACAAGGTCATCCGGGTGCGTCAGACCGTGCCGGTCTCGGCCGGGCATCTGGTCCTGCAGTATCCGAAATTCATCCCCGGCAACCACGCCGACACCGGCCCGATCCAGCTCGTCTCCGGCCTCACCGTCACGGGCAATGGCCAGCGGATCGAATGGCTGCGCGACACCGTCGACCCCCACGCCTTCCACCTCGACATCCCGGCCGGCGTCACGGAAATCCAGGTCGGTTTCGAATGGCTGACCCAGCCCGACAACGCCGTCTGGCGCGTGGTCATGACGCCCGAGATGGTCAATCTCCAGTGGGAGAAGGCCCTGCTCTATCCGGCGGGCTACAACCACGACCGCATCACCTTCGCCCCGTCAGTGAAGCTGCCAGAGGGCTGGCAGTACGGCGTGGCCCTGACGACCACGGGCCGTGAGGGCGACATCGCCACCTTCGCCCCCATCTCGCTCGAACATCTGGCCGACAGTCCGATGTTCGCCGGCCGGCACTATCGCCGCATCGACCTCGATCCGGGCGGACGCTCGCCCGTCAACCTGCACCTCGTCGGCGACACCGCCGCATCGCTGGCGGCCTCTCCCGAACGGATCGAACAGTATCAGTCTCTGGTCGACCAGGCCGACCGCCTGTTCGGCGCCCGCCATTTCGACCATTACGAATTCCTGCTCGGCCTGACCTCGAAGATGGGCGGCATCGGCCTCGAGCATCACCGCTCGTCCGAGAACACCGCCAGCCCCACCTTCTTCACCGCTTCCACCGCCCCCGACTATGGCGCGCGCACCCTGCTGCCGCACGAGTTCACCCACAGCTGGAACGGAAAATTCCGCCGTCCGTCAGATGAATACGTCCAGAACCTCAACCTCCCCACGCAAAACAGCCTGATGTGGGTCTATGAGGGCCAGACCGAATACTGGGGCGACGTCCTCGGCGCCCGCTCGGGTCTGGTCACGAAGGACGAGGCCATCGCCAACCTCGCCGAGGTCGCCGGCTTCTATGACCAGCAGCCCGGCCGCCGGTGGCGCCCGCTGCAGGACACCACCAATCATAACCTGCTCGGCTACCGCACCACCAACCCGTGGCCGTCGTGGATGCGCGGCACCGGCGACTACTACCGCGAGGCCCTGCTGATCTGGCTCGACGCCGACACCCTGATCCGCGAGGCCACCAGAGAGCGCAAGTCGCTCGACGACTTCGCCAAGGGCTTCTTCGGCGTCGACGACGGCGTCTGGGAGGCCAGACCCTATACCTTCGACGACGTGGTCGCGGCCCTGAACGCGGTCCACCCGCACGACTGGGCGACCTTCCTGCGCACCCGGCTCGACGCCGTCGGCCCCGACGCCCGCGCTCCGCTCGACGGCCTCGCCCGCGCCGGCTGGCGGCTGACGTACGTCGACGACCTGACCCCGGTCGAGAAGCGCATCCAGTCCGGCTGGGCCACCGACTTCCAGTATTCCCTCGGCTTCAACCTGAACGCGGCCAACCGCATCACCGGCGTGCGCTGGGGCGGGCCGGCCTTCGAACAGGGGCTGGGCGCCGGCTGGGACCTGATCGCCGTCGGCGACCGCGTCGCCTCGGCCGAGGTCCTGCGCGACGCCGTCACGGCGGCCAGGGGCGGGAGCGAGCCCATCGTCCTCGTGGTCAGGCGCGGCGACGAGTTCCGCACCCTGTCCTTCGACTACCACGACGGCCTGCGCTACCCGCGCCTGGTCCGCATCGAGGGCGCGCGCGACCGCCTGACGGACATCTTCGCCCCCCGGCGTCGCTGAAGCTGACGAGTCTCCTCCCCATCCCCGATGGGGAGGTGGCGCGGCGCCCCTTCGCGCCGTGAGGGAGGGGGTCCGCGCCGCCTTGCCGCCTTCGCCGTCTCGGCTCGAACTGCAGCCGGCCAATTGCCGTTCATGCAGCCCCCTCGATTGCCGTTCACGGGCAAAGAAAAACGGGCCGGGGATCGCTCCCCGGCCCGTCTATTTCATCAGATCGCCCTCAAGCAGCGCGAAGCGCGTTAGGGCAAAAAGACTGCTTACTTGACCTGCACCTTGGCGCCGGCTTCCGTCAGCTTCTTGGCGACTTCGTCGGCGGCCTGCTTGGAGACGTTCTCGACGACGTTCTGCGGAGCGCCTTCGACCAGGTCCTTGGCTTCCTTCAGACCCAGGTCCGAACGCACGCCGCGGACTTCCTTGATCACGTTGATCTTCTTGTCGCCGCCGTCCAGCAGGACGACGGTGAACTCGGTCTGCTCTTCAGCAGCTTCGGCGGGGGCGGCGCCGCCACCGGCGGGCATGGCCATGGCCACCGGAGCAGCGGCGCTGACGCCCCACTTTTCTTCCAGCAGCTTGGACAGTTCGGCGGCTTCCAGAACGGTCAGTTTCGACAGGTCTTCAACGATTTTGGCGAGATCGGCCATGTGAGTTTTCCTTCGGAGGAGTGGGTGTCAGAGAGAGTTTTGCAGAGATGAAAGAGGCGGTTCCGCTTACGCGGCGTCCTTCGAGGCGTACGCGCTGAACACGCGGGCCAGTTGGGAAGCCGGGGCTTGCACGACGCCGGCGATCTTGGTCGCGGGGGCGTTGAGCAGGCCGAGCAGCGAAGCGCGGATCTGGTCCAGCGACGGCAGTTTGGAGAGAACCTCCACGCCCTTCGCGTCCAGAACCTTCTCACCCATGAAGCCGCCCAGGACGATGAACTTGTCATTGGCCTTGGCGTATTCAGCGGTGATCTTGGCGGCCGTCACCGCATCGTCGGCATAGGCGATGCCCACGGGACCCTTGAACAGGCCGTGGTAGTCGCTGCCTTCGGCGGCATCCAGCGCCTTGAGCGCCAGGCGGTTCTTGACCACCTTGAACGTGCCGCCTTCCTTGCGGAGGCGTCCACGCAGGTCTTCCATGTCCGCAACGGTCAGACCCAGGTTGTGGGTCACGACCACGGCGCCCGCGTCGGCGAAGACGCCCTTGAGCGTCTCGATCGACTCGGCTTTTTGAGCGCGGTCCATTGCGGTCTCCAGTCTGGTATTCGCCGCCGGGCTTATTCCCGACGACGGATTGGCCAAAGCGCGCCGCATCGCTGCGAAGCGTTCAGGCCGGTCGTAATGTCCGAAGGAGGCTCGAACCTCGTGCGGCCCGGATACCGGGTCGACGATGGCCGTCTGCATCCCCATCTCCCCACGGCGTCAGAGGGCTCTCTGACATTTATGGCCTGGGTGACCCCCACGCCCCGAAGTTCTCGGACAGGACCGCCGCGGCCGAAGCTGCGACGGAGAAGGCGCGCTCTATACACGGGCCGGCGCAGAACTCAAGCGCCGGCTCTTCCCAAGCGTCGCCGATGGGCGTCAGATGCCGCGAAACCCGGGGCAGGACCATGACACAGCCGAACGACGACGCGCCCTCCGTTCCGCTGGAGGCGATGGGCCGCGACAGTCTCGGCCGAGACGCCGCGCCCTGGCTCGCGCCGGCGCGCCTGGCCATCGGCATGCTGCAGGGCCTGGGTCTGTTCTGGTTGCACCGCGCCTCGGACGGCGTGGCGACCTGGCCCGCGACCCAGCCCCTGCTGTTCGGCCCCCTGCTGCTGGTCCTGGGCTTTCTGCCGGTCATGCTGCTGGCCGGCGTCAGCCGTCTGCGGCTGACGACCTTGGCCATCTGGGCCGGCGTCGCCGCCGCCTCCCTGGCCCTGCTCGGCCTTCACGACATCGCCCGCCAGAGCGCCGACACCCTGCAGGGCCCGCCCTTCCTGTCGCCCCCGGTGATCCTGTTCGCCGCCGCCGGCCTGTTCATCGCCCACCATCTGGTGGCCCCGGCGGACATGGAGCGCCGCCGCATCGCCAGCTACCCGGCCTATTTCGACACCGCCACCAAGTCGCTGGTCCAGCTGGCCCTGTCGATCGGCTTCACCGCCGCCTTCTGGGCCCTGCTGCATCTCGGCGCGGCCCTGTTCCGCATCATCGGCCTCGACTTCCTCGAGGACCTGCTCGGCAAGGACTGGTTCTACATCCCCGTCACCTTCCTGGTCTTCGCCGTCGCCGTGCATCTGACCGACGTGCGCGACGGGCTGATCCGGGGAGTCCGCACCGTGGCCCTGATGCTGCTGTCCTGGCTGTTGCTGGTGATGACGGTGATCGTCGCCGGCTTCGTCGCCGCCCTGCCCTTCACCGGTCTGCAGGGTCTCTGGGAGACCGGAAACGCCACCGCCCTGGTCCTGGCCGCCGCCGCCGCCCTCGTCATCCTGATCAACGCCGCCTACCAGGACGGCCGCCCGGACAACCGGCCGCCGGCGGTGCTGCGGGTCGCCGTGCGGGTCGCCGCCGTCCTGATCGCGCCCCTGGTCGTCATCGCCTTCTGGGGTCTGGCCCTGCGCGTCGGCCAGTACGGCCTGACGCCCGACAGAATCATCGCCGCGGCCTGCGCCGTCGTCGGCGCCGCCTTCGCGGTCGGCTACGGCTGGGCCGCGCTCAGCCCGTTCTGGCGCAAGGGCGAGTGGATGCGGCCTCTGGAGCGCGCCACCATCTGGACCGGGGTCCTCGCCCTCGCCCTGATCCTGGCCCTGTTCAGTCCGCTGCTGGACCCCGCCCGGCTCTCCGTGACGGATCAGGTCGCCCGGCTGCAGCGCGGCGCGGTGACGCCGGACCGGTTCGACTACCATTTCCTCCGTTTCGAGAGCGGCAAGGCCGGACAGGCGGCGCTGGCCCGGCTCGCCCGTTCCGGAAACGCGGACATCGCCGCCCGCACCCGTGCAGCCCGGTCGGCGACCGACCGACACGACCCGGCGCTGGGCCCGCGCCATCCCCAGGTCATCGAGATGTCGCCGGCGGGTTCGGCCTTGCCGGCCGATTTCCTGACCTCCGTGGAGGGCAGGGCGCTGCGCGGCTGCGACGCCGCGGGCGACTGCGTCGCCGCGCTTCGGGACGTCAACGGCGACGGAACGCCCGAGGTCCTGCTGGCCCGGGCCCATGGCGTCCAGGTCTTCGCCCGCATCGACCCGAACCGGTGGGCCGTCGTCGGCTCCTTCGATCCGGCCGTCTGCCAGGGACGGGAGTCCGCCGACCTGCGCGAGGCGTTCCGCGCGGGGCGGTCCGCACCCGTGGCGTCCGCCTGGCCCGATCTCGTCCTCGGGATCGACTCGCGCGCCCGGTTCACGCCTGACCCGGCGAAGTGCGGCCGCGCGCCCGTCTCCGACTGGCTTGACCGTTTCGGCGCCCGCGGGCCGGCGGCGGCTTCGGTCGGCTAGCCCCGGCCCGCCCGATCGCGCCGAATGCAGTGGGGCCCTTGACCCGCCCCCGATCCGGTTCATTACAGTCAGTTCATGAAATCGGGATCGGGGGACCCCGCGTGAATCAGGACGGACCACAGGCTGAACTGCTGCGCCGCGCCGCCGAGGCCTTGGCGCGTCGTGATCCGCAGTCCGCCCTCGGCCTTCTGGACCAGGCCGACCGGATCGGTCCGACCCACAATGGCGCCCTGAACCGGGCCGTGGCGCTGCGGCTCATCGGTGACTTCCATGGCGCCCTGATGGTGCTCGACGACGCCCTGGCCATGCAGCCCTATGATTTCTCGGCGCTGCTGGCCAAGGCGGCGATGCTGGAAAAGATCGGCAAGGGCCACGCCGCCGTCGACGTCTATCGGAATGCGTTGAAGATCGCCCCGCCCCGCGACCACTGCCCGCCGCCGCTGGCCGCCCAGATGGAGCACGCCGACAGTGTCGTGCGCCGCCACGCCGAGGCCCTGCGCGACCATATGAAGGCCGAGGTCGCCGCCCTGCGCGCCACGGTCGAGCCCGCCGCCCTCGACCGGTTCGACGAGGGGCTGGACATCTACGCGGGGCTGAAGACCGCGCCGAAGCAGGAACCCCTGCTGCTCGACTATCCCCGCCTCCCGGCCATTCCCTTCTACGACCGCGCCCTGTTCCCGTGGCTCGAGACGCTGGAAGCCGCCACCCCGCTCATCCAGGGCGAGCTCGAGGCCCTGCTGGCCTCGTCCTTCGACGAGTTCGCCCCCTATATCGCCTATCCGAAGGGCGCCCCGGTCAATCAGTGGGGCGAGCTGAACCACTCCCGCAAATGGAGCTCGCTCTGGCTGTGGCGGGACGGCGAACGGCAGGACGCGGTCTGCGAACGTTGTCCGCAGACAGCCGCCCTGCTTGAGTCGCTGCCGATGTGCCGTCAGGAGGGGTTCGCCCCGACCGCCGTCTTCTCGGCGCTCCAGCCCCACACCCACATCCCGGCCCACACCGGTTCGTCCAACGTCCGCCTGCTGACCCACCTGCCGCTGATCCTGCCCGGCCCGGCCCGCTTCCGCGTCGGCAACACCGTTCGCGACTGGAAGATGGGTCAGGCCTGGGTGTTCGACGACACCATCGAGCACGAGGCCTGGAACGACGCCGACCAGATGCGGGTGATCCTGATCTTCGACATCTGGAACCCGTGGCTGACCGACGGCGAAAAGACCCTGATCACGGCCATGATGCAGGCCCGACGGAGCTTCACGGCGGAGCGGTAGGGATTAGGGACTAGGGATTAGGGGGCGAAGGCGAGGGATCCCTGGTCCCTGGTCCCTGGTCCCTCGCTCCCGTTAACCCACCGCTCACCACCCCCCACAACCCGATCTTCACCTTGTGGGGCGTAAAAACGTCCCGGAATGAGCCAGTCCCGCTTCAACGAGGACCGGCCGCAACGTGATGATGAAGGGCGCCGCTCCATGGCCAGAACCGTTCTCGTGGTCGATGACGATCCGACCCAGCGCCGCCTCGCCCAGGCCGTGCTGGAGCGGGAAGGCTATGCCGTCATCCACGCCGAATCCGGCGGCGAGGCCATCGACCGCCTGACGAAGGGCGGCGGCGCCGACGTCGTCCTGCTCGACATGGTCATGCCGGGCATGACCGGCATGGAGGCCCTGGCCGAAATCCGCACGGCCGGGGTCACGACGCCCGTCATCGTCCTGACCGCGTCGGGCGGCGTGGACGCCGTGGTCAAGGCCATGCAGGCCGGCGCCCAGGACTTCTTCGTCAAGCCGGTCTCGGCCGAGCGCCTGCTGGTCGGCGTCTCCAACGCCCTGCAGATGACGCGCCTCACCGCCGAGGTCGGCCGTCTGAAGAAGCACGTCACTGGGCGCACCTCCTTCGACGATCTGGTCGGCCAATCCGCGCCCATGCGCATGGTCAAGTCGCTGGGGACCCGCGCCGCCAAATCCTCCATCCCCGTCCTGATCACCGGCGAAAGCGGCGTCGGCAAGGAAGTCATCGCCCGCGCCCTGCACGGCGCCTCGGACCGGTCGGGCAAGCCGTTCGTCGCGGTCAACTGCGGCGCCCTGCCCTCGAACCTGATTGAGTCCATCCTGTTCGGGCACGAGAAGGGGGCCTTCACCGGCGCCCACGACAAACACCCCGGCAAATTCATGGAGGCCAACGGCGGCACCCTGTTCCTCGACGAGATCGGCGAACTGCCGCTGGACATGCAGGTGAAGCTGCTCCGCGCCCTCCAAGAGGGCGAGATCGACCCCGTCGGCGCCAAGCGCTCGGTCAAGGTCGACGTCCGCATCGTCTCGGCCACCAACCGCGACCCGGCCCAGCAGGTGCGCGAGGGCGCCTTCCGCGAGGACCTGTTCTACCGCCTCAACGTCTTCCCGATCGAGGCTCCGTCCCTGCGCGAACGCCGCGAGGACATCCCGGCCCTGGTCGATCACTTCGTCGCCCGCTTCAACATCGAGGAAGGCAAGCGCATCGCCGGCTGCACGGGGGAAACCCTCGCCCTGCTGTGCGCCTTCGACTGGCCGGGCAACGTCCGCCAGCTCGAGAACGCGGTCTATCGCGCGATCGTCCTGGCCGACGCGCCGTTCCTGCAGCCCCACGACTTCCCCGCCATTTCCGGCCGCGCGACGCCGCTCGCCGGCGACGATGAGGCGGATCACCCGGAGGCCGGATCCGGCCCGGCCGACATCGACCTCCCCCCGCTGCCCGACACGCCCATCCGCATCCTCGACGAGCGCGGCCACCTGCGCACCCTGGAGGAGATCGAGCGCGACCTGATCCAGCACGCCATCGAGGTCTACGCCGGCCACATGTCCGAAATCGCCCGCCGCCTCGGCATCGGCCGCTCCACCCTGTACCGCAAGGTGCGCGAGCAAGGCCTGGAGGGCAGCCTCAGGGAGGCCGGCTAGGCCCGGCCAGGGGGGGCCGCAATTCGGCGCCGTCTTGGCAAAGCCCGAAGTCTGACCAAAAGTTCATTGGCCAGCGGTCGCCGGAACCCCGAAGACGAGTGCTCTGCGCCTGACCGCAACCCCCGGTTTCCCCACTGCAACGCGACGGAAACAGAACCGGGCCACGTTGCAGCTTCGTCGTCCTCCCCCGAAGGCCTTTCGCATGCTCCTCGTCACCACCGCCCTGTCCGGACTCATGGCCGGGGCGATCCAGGCCGCGCCCCCGCAGCAAGCCCCGCAGACGCCCGCGGCGACGCCGCCGGCCGCGGCCCGGCCCGCCGCTGCGGACCCCGACGCCTATGACCTCGGCACGGTGGTGACCACGGCGGCGCGCCCTCGCGGCAGCGTCAATTCCGACATCCCGCCCGACGTCACCCTGACCCCCGAGCAGATCCAGGCCTACGGCGCCTCGAACATCGCCGAACTCCTGACCTATCTGGAGCCCCTGACCCGCAGCTCGCGCGGCCGCGCCGACGGCCAGCCCGTGCTGCTGGTCAACGGCCGCCGCATCTCCGGCTTCCAGGAGATCCAGGGCATTCCGACCGAAGCCATCGAGCGCACCGAAATCCTGCCCGAGGAAGTCGCGCTGGAGTACGGCTACCGCGCCGACCAGCGGGTCGTGAACTTCGTTCTCAAGGCCAATTTCCGCTCGGTCTCGGGCGAACTGACCGGCCGCGCCCCGACCCAGGGCGGCCGCACCGTGGCCGAGATCGAGGGCAACGTCCTGCGCATCGCCGGGGCCACCCGCTGGTCGATGGACGCCGAATACGAACGCTCGACCCCGCTGTATGAATCCGAGCGCGACATCGTCCGCGATCCCGGCGCGACTCCGTTCGACCTGATCGGCAATATCTCGGGCCTTCCGTACCGCGGCTCGGGCGTTCCCTGCAGCCCCGCCTCGGGCGCCCCCTGCGACCCCCAGATCGACCCCGCCCTGTCGGTCCTGGTCGGGCGGCCCGTCCTGGTCAATCCGGTCCCCGGAAGCGGCGCGCCCAGTCTGGCCAATTTCGCCCAGGCGGCCGGCGACCCGCGCACCGGCGACCTCGGCGCGTACCGCACCCTGCTGTCCGCCAGCGAGCGCGCCACCGTGCGCGGCACGGTCAAGCGCGACATCAACGGCACGACCCAGGGAACGATCAGCGGCAATCTGCAGAACGTCTCCAGCCGCAGCTTCAACGGCCTGCCCGGCGTGGTCCTGACCCTGCCGGACGGCAATCCCTTCTCGCCCTTCGCCAGCGACGTGCTGGTCTACCGCTACCTCGACGACGCCGACGCCCTCGGCCGCGAGACCGACACCCTCACCGGGCGGATCGCCGGCATTCTCGACGGCTATATCGGAGACGACTGGCGCTGGACCCTGACCGGCTCCTACGACCGCGTCGAGACGGACACCCTGACCGGCCGCGGCTTCGGGACCACGCCCTTCCAGACCCGCCTGACCGCCAACGACGGGGCCGCCAATCCGTTCGGCCCCCTGACCCCCGCCGACTTCACCCGCCTGCCCGACGACACCGCCAACTCCGTGTCCCAGGTGCTCAGCGCCGAGGCGGTGCTGAACGGCGACGTCTTCGACCTGCCGGCCGGCGGCATATCCTCGACCTTCACCTTCGGCGCCGACACCCGCTCGCTGGACTCGACCAGCGTCCGCTCGGGCCTGACCACCGAGCGCTCGCAGTCGCGCGATCGCTTCAACGGCCAGGCCAGCTTCGGCATTCCCATCGCCAGCCGCCGCACCGGCGTCTTCCCGGCGCTGGGCGACCTGTCGGCCAATTTCAACGTCGGCTATGAGGAGCTGTCGGACTTCGGCGGCCTGTCCACCCTCGGCTTCGGCGTCAACTGGTCGCCGATCGAGCCCCTGTCCCTGCTGGTCAGCTACACCGACGAGCACGGCGCGCCCACCATCTCGCAGTTGAACGATCCGACCATCTCGACCCCGAACGCGCCGGTGTTCGACTTCGCCGCCGGCCCCGCCGGCGAGACCGTTCTGGTCACCCGCATCGACGGCGGCAATCCCGACCTGAACTCCGACAACCGCAAGGTCTGGAAGCTGGGCGCCACGCTCAAGCCCTGGTCCGAAACCGACTTCCGCATCCAGTCGACCTGGACCTACAGCCTGACGGAAGACGCCATCGCCGCCTTCCCGACCCTGACCCCCGAGCTCGAGGCCGCCCTGCCTGACCGCTTCAACCGCGACCCGGCCGGCAATCTGGTCTCCTTCGACGCCCGGCCGCTGAATTTCGACCGCTTCGAGCGTCAGGACATCCGCACCGGTTTCAACTACTCCCGCGCCTTCGGCCAGCCCGGTCCCGCCGCCACGCCCCTGCCCGGCATGCCCGGCGGCGCGCGCCCCGCGCCCGGCCTCGGCGCGCCCATGATCATCCGTCAGGGCGGCGACGGCCCCCGCGGCGACGGTCCCCGCGGCGGCCCCGGCGGCGGCGGGCCCCAGATGCGCATGGGCGGCGGCGGGGGTCGCGGCGGCGGCATGCAGCCCGGCCAGGGCCGCTTCAACCTCTCGGTCTATCACACGGTCCGTCTGCAGGATGAGATCGTCATCGCCGACGGCGTGCCCGTGCTCGACCTGCTGGACGGCTCCGCCACCGGCAGCCGCGGCGGCACGCCCCGCAACGAGATCCAGGGCCAGGCCGGCGTCTTCAAGAGCGGCATGGGCGCCTTCCTCAACGCCAACTGGCGCGAGGGCACCCGCGTCGACGGCGGAACCGGCCCCGACCTGGCCTTCTCGGACCTGGCCACGATCAATCTCAACGTCTTCGTCGACCTCGGCGGCCAGGCCGCCTGGGTGGCCAAATACCCGTGGCTGAAGGGTTCGCGCGTCCAGCTCGGCGTGCAGAACATCTTCGACAGCCGTCTGGAGGTCACCTCCAGCGCCGGCGACGCCCCGCTGAACTACCAGCCCGACTACCTCGACCCCCAGGGCCGGACCGTCAGCCTGACCTTCCGCAAGATCCTGTTCTAGGGCGCGCCCACCACAGTCCGTCACCCTCGGGCTTGACCCGGGGGCCGGACCGTCCGGCGCCCATCCGGGGACGGCGGTCTTCAACGGCCCGAGCCATCCCGGCCGCGCCGTGCGGGCCGACATCCGATCCTCGGGTCAAGCCCGAGGATGACGGCCGGGAGGGTGATCAGTCTCCCGGGGAAGCCTTCCGCCCCCACCGCCGCTTCGGCGTCTCGCCCTTCGCCTTGGCGGCGATCTCCTTCAGCTTGCGGCCCTGCATCGCCGACAGGGCCTGGCCCGGCGCGCCCAGTTCCGGGTCGCCGAAGGCGCGGCCGTGGGTCTTCACCCGCTCGCTGACCGAGTCGATGAACTCGCCCTCCCATTCGGACAGCGAAACGCCCGCCTTCTCTGCCGAGCGGCGGGCGCGTCTGAGAGCATTGAGGGCCGCGCGCTGGGCCGCCTTGCGTTCGGCCTCGAACGGACTGGAAGGCGGCTTCTTCGCGCCGCCCCTGCCCCCGCCGAAGCCGGTTCGCTTCAGGGTCAGATCTCGCCGAGCGCCGACAGGTACAGGTCCAGGATCGCGTCCTCTTCCTGGCGCTTGGCCTTGTCCTGCTTCCGTATGCGGATGACCTTGCGCAGGATCTTGACGTCGTAGCCCTCGCCCTTGGCCTCCAGGAAGACCTCCTTCATGTCGGCCATGACGGCGGCCTTGTCCTCTTCCAGACGCTCGATGCGCTCGATGATGGTGCGCAGCCGGCCCTGGGCGGCCGAGGTCAGGACGTCGGGCGAGGAATCGAAGGAAGCGTCGTCGGCCAAGGGAGAACTCCGGATAAAATGCCCTCAAACAGGCCTGGGGCCGACAGGGCGAAAAGAATATGAGGGACGCTAACCACGCCCGGGCGCGCGACTCAACGATGCCTGGGGACGGACGCGAAAAAGGCTGCGGACAAGTCCGCAGCCCTGAAACTTTCGAACCGCGCTGTGGCGCGCGGAAGACCTTTTAGCCCTGCTTCGCCTTGAAGCGCGGGTCGGTCTTGTTGATCACGTACACAACACCCTTGCGGCGCACGACCTTGCAGTCGCGGTGGCGGGTCTTGAGCGACTTGAGCGAGCTGCGGACCTTCATGGTCGTCGTCCTGAGGCAAAGCAAAACAGAAAAGCCGCGGGAAGAACCTGCGGCGGAGCGGTGCGTATAGAGAGGCTTCCCGGAATCGTCAACCGCCGACTGAGGTGACTTTGCCCACGGTTGCGGCAGACTGCGACCCGGACGCCCGGCATGGAGAGGATCGTGACCGACGACCACCGAATCTACCGGATGAGCTTCGCCAGCGTCTATCCCCACTACATCGCCAAGGCGGAAAGGAAGGGACGCACGAAGGAGGAGGTCGACCAGATCATCCGCTGGCTCACGGGCTTCACCCGGGAAGCGTTCGAGGCCCAACTGGCGAAGAAGTCGGACATCCGGACCTTCTTCGCCGAGGCGCCGAGTTTGAACCCGGCGCGGTCCCTGATCACCGGCCTGATCTGCGGCATCCGCGTCGAGACCATCGAACAGCCGCTGATGCGCGAGATCCGCTACCTCGACAAACTCATCGACGAGCTGGCCAGGGGCAAGGCGATGGAGAAAATCCTGAGGCGCTAGATCTCGCACGCGAACCAGGGGATGGCGCCGCTATTGCAGCAACGCTTCCCGCCTCGCGCACTTGTTATGACGGGGCGGCCGCCGGGGACTCTACAGCTACATCATGCGTATCAGCCTTCGACTCATTCTCATCGCCTCCGTCGCCGCCTGCGCCCCCATGCTGCCGGAGGCGCCGCCCGTGCGGCCGACCCCGGCGCCGGCGCCCGTCCGTCCCTCCGCGCCCACGCCGGCCGCGCCGACGCCCGCGCCCGCGGACCAGGCCGGGTTCGAAGGCTGGAAACAGGGCTTCCTGGCCCGCCACGGCGGCGTCCGCCGCGACGCCTACGCCCGCGAGCTGGCCGGCCTGACTCCCGACCCCTCCGTCATCCGCCTTGACGGCAACCAGCCCGAGTTCAGCCGGCCCGCCGGCGCCTATATCCAGTCCGCCGTCTCCGCCACCCGCATCGCCCAGGGCCGCCAGCGCACCGACCGCGTGCCGTGGGACGTTGTTCAGCGGTTCGGCGTCCCGGCCGAGATTCTCGTCTCCATCTGGGGCAATGAGAGCAGCTTCGGCGCCGTCCAGGGCGACTATGACGTCATCCGCTCGCTGGCCACCCTCGCCTTCGACGGCCGCCGCCGCGACTGGGCCGAGGCCCAGCTGAAGGACGCGCTGGACATCGTCGTCGACGGCCGCCGCGACCGGGCGGGGCTGAAGGGCAGCTGGGCCGGCGCCATGGGCCAGACCCAGTTCATGCCCGACAACTATCTGCGCCTCGGCGTCGACCAGAGCGGCGACGGCAAGGTCGACATCTGGGGCTCGGACGCCGATTCCCTCGCCTCCGCCGCCAATCTGCTGGCCCAGGCCGGCTGGAAGCGCGGCCAGGCCTGGGGCTATGAGGTCGTCCTGCCCTCCGGTTTCGACTACGCCGAGGCCGAGGGGCCCCGCCACGACTGGCGCTACTGGGCGGGGCGGGGCGTCACCCTGGCCCGCGGCGGCGCCCCGACCGACGCCGAGGCGCTGGAAGAGGCGACCATTCTCCTGCCACAGGGCGCGCGCGGTCCGGCCTTCCTGGCCCTGCCCAACCACTATGTGATCCGCCGCTACAACAACTCGGTCTCCTACGCCCTTGCCATCGGCCTGACCGCCGACGGCATCGCCGGCAAGCCCGGTCTGGTGGCGACCTGGCCCGACGACGCCCCCCTGTCCCGCGACCAGCGCATTGGCGCCCAGCGGGCCCTGACCGCCCTCGGCTACGACACCCAGGGCGTCGACGGCGTCATCGGCGCCAACACCCGCGCCGCCCTGCGCCGCTGGCAGATCGCCACGGGCCGTCTGGCCGACGGCTATCTGACGGCCGACCTGGCCGATGAGCTGATCCGCCGGGCAGACTAAGGTGGGCCCTTCCCCCATTTCGGGGGAAGGTGGCTCGCGAAGCGAGACAGATGGGGGCTGCCGGTTGCGGGCGCCCTTCGATGATCGTTGCGCCGGAACGAGCCCCCATCCGAGCGGCTTCGCCGCCCACCTTCCCCGAAATGGGGGAAGGATCACGAATCTATAGTCGGATTGGCGAGAAAATATCCCGCCCCTTCAATTGCTTACGCTTTTCCCAAACGGAATTGTCAGCACCCCTGAAAACCCCCTCATAATCTTGTCCATCCCGTCGGTGGGGAGGGCGTCGGATCCACGTTCCTCGATGTCGGCGGGCTGTGGTCGAGCGATGAAGCCCGGGGGCGCTTACGCCGGGGGTCCTTGAGGACGTCGATGGATGGCGTCCGCCTGCTCGCCGCGCGCTTCTTGTGCGGGACCTCTGCGGCGCTTGATGTTTCCGCACGTCTCCCCCCGTCCGGGACCGCAAGGAACCGTCCGGGCGTCGGCAAGGCCCAAACAGGGCCGGCGGCCGGCACGCGCGTGGAAAACGACGACGCGGGGCGGCTGTCTCGTCGAAACGGTAAAACACACAAGCACCGGGCGAGCCCGGTCGCCCCGCGCCCTCCCCAGCTTTGGCGGCCCTTCGCCAGAGCGCGTCGACCCATGCCTGATGGAAAGGAAACCCGTGCCCCGCTGCAAATCACCCCGGCTGACCGATCGCGACGTCATCCGCGCGCTGCAACTCATCCGCCTGGAGGGCCTGCCGACCGGCGAATACGAGCCCATGTCGAACCGCGAGGAAATGTATCTGCGCATCGTCCGCGCCGGCCATCCGGTCGATATCGAGGACTTCGTCCTCTCCAGGCCCCTGTTCCAGCTGGAAGCCGCTGAACGCCGCGCCAACGAGGAAGACGAGGCCGCCTCTGTATCCACATGATCGTTGTTTACCCGCTCCGCCTTCGCTAACCCGGACCAGACCCCTGCCGGAGCCGTCCATGTCCCGTTCGTCCGATCGTTTCGAAGGCACTTCCAACTACATCGCCACCGACGACCTGAAGATCGCGGTCAACGCCGCCGTGGCCCTCGAACGCCCGCTGCTGATCAAGGGCGAGCCCGGCACCGGCAAGACCGTCCTGGCCTATGAGATCGCGCGCGCCATGAACGCGCCCCTCATCACCTGGCACATCAAGTCAACGACCAAGGCCCACAACGGCCTGTACGAATACGACGCCGTCTCGCGCCTGCGCGACAGCCAGCTGGGCGAGGAACGCGTCCACGACGTCCGCAACTACCTCAAGCCCGGCAAGCTGTGGGAGGCCTTCACCGCCCCCGAACGCCCCGTCCTGCTGATCGACGAGATCGACAAGGCCGACATCGAGTTTCCCAACGACCTTCTGCAGGAACTCGACCGCATGGAATTCTACGTCCAGGAGACGGATGAGACGATCCGCGCCGAGGTCCGCCCCGTCGTCATCATCACCTCCAACAACGAGAAGGAACTGCCCGACGCCTTCCTGCGCCGCTGCTTCTTCCACTACATCCGCTTCCCCGACGACGCGACGATGCGGGCCATCGTCGAGGTCCATTTCCCCGGCATCAAGCCGCGCCTCGTCTCGGAAGCGCTGAAGACCTTCTACGAAATCCGCGACACGCCGGGCCTGAAGAAGAAGCCCTCGACATCGGAACTGCTCGACTGGCTCAAGCTGCTGCTGGTCGACGACATCGACCCCGAAACCCTGCGCGAAAAGTCGCCCAACAAGCTGATCCCGCCCCTGCACGGCGCCCTGCTGAAGAACGAGCAGGACGTCCACCTGTTCGAACGCCTCGCCTTCCTCAGCCGTCGCGAAGGCGCGCGGCCCGGCGGCTGAACACATCAGGGGACCGGTTTGAACACCCGCCTTACCGCGATTTCACTGGATTATCGGCCCGGCCCGCTCAGGATGAGACCACGTAAAGGACTCCCGACGATGACCCTTCGTCCCTTTCTCATCCCGACCGTCTGCGCCTTCGCCGCGCTGACGTCCGCCTGCGACGGCGACTCCGTGCGCATCTCCTCGACCCGCACCGAGAACAATGACGCCAAGGGCGTGCTCAAGGTCGTCGACGCCCTGCAATGCCCCCAGACCATGGGCTCCCTGACCCGCAAGGGCTCGGCCCAGGACGGCGGCAAGGTCTGCACCTATGTCGGACCCAAGGGCGCCGAGGTCAGCCTGCATCTCGTCAGCCTGGACGGGACAAATCCCGCCGATGCCCTGAAGGCCTTCGAAACCCGCCTGTCGGGCTCGCTGCCCGCCGCCGCCGCCGAGCTCCGGGCCTCGGCCGACGCCGAAAAGGCCCGCGTCCGCGCCGATGCCGCCCAGGCCGCCGCCGATACGGCCGCCGTGGCCGCCGACGCCGCCGCGGGCGCGGCGGACCAGGCCGCCGCCCAGGCCGATCGCGCCGCCGGCGCCGCCGACCGCGCCTCCGTCCGGGCGCCGGGCGTCAGGATCGAAGCCGCCGGCGACGACGCCTCCGTTCGCCTTCCGGGCATGCACATCGAGACCCGGGGCGATCAGGCCAGCGTCCGCATCGGCGGCTTCCACATCAACGCCAGCGACAGCGACGGCGCGACCCGCGTCACCGGTTCCTCGCCGGCGGGCGGCGGAAGCGGCGACAGCGTCAGCGTCAACGCCCTGAACAACGCCGCCGAAATCCGCACCAGCGCCAGCGGCGAGGCCACCCGCGCCAGCTGGATCCTGACCGACAGCCGCGACTCGGAATCGGGCTGGCGCCTGGTCGGCTATGAGGCCCGGGGCCCGGTCGGCGGGCCTCTGGTTGTCGCCGCGGTCCGCTCCAGGGACACCAACCGCAACCGCGCCTTCGAGGACGCCAAGGACCTGGTCACCCTCAACGTCGGCGAATAAGCGGCCCGGCGGCCCGGCTTCGCCCTTGATCGCATCGCCCCGATGCGTCACCAACCCTGCCCACGACAGCAGGATCAGACCTTGGCCGTAAAGCCCCGCCCTTCCGCGAAACCGCCGCGCGCCTGGCAGCGCATGCTGTCCGGCCGCCGCCTTGACCTGCTCGACCCCTCGCCCTTCGACATCGAGATCGAGGACATCGCCCACGGCCTGGCCCGCGTCGCCCGCTGGAACGGCCAGACCGTCGGCGAACACGCCTTCTCCGTCGCCCAGCACTCCTGCGTCGTCGAGGAGATCGCCGCCCACATCAAGCCGGGCCTCGAACCGAAATGGCGGCTCGCCGCCCTGCTCCATGACGCCTCGGAATACGTCATCGGCGACATGATCTCGCCCTTCAAGGCCGCGCTGGGCGTCAACTACAAGGCCTTCGAGGCCCGGCTGGAGGGCGCCATCCACCTCCGCTTCGGCCTCCCGCCGAAGAATCCGGTCGAGATCAAGACCCTGATCAAGAAGGCCGACGTCGCCTGCGCCTATTTCGAAGCCACCCAGCTGGCGGGCTTCAGCAGGAAGGAGGGCCTGACCCTGTTCGGAGCCCCGCCGGCCGGCTACGACCTGGTCATCGACCCCCTGCCCGCCCCCGTGGCCCAGCAACGCTACCTCGAACGCTATCGCGTCCTCGCCGAGGCCACCGGCGTCGTCCCCGCCCCCGACGCCTGGCATACGGAATAGCCATGGCGGGTCCGGACGAACAGGGCGTCCGCATCGGCCTCTCGGCCGTCGTCATCGCGCTCCGCGACCGCAAGGCCTGCGTCCTGACCACCACCGGCGAGGACGGCGCCGCCGCCCTGCCCTTCGGCCCGTTCGACCCGGCCCGTGACCGCACCTTCGAACGGGCCCTGCGCGACTTTGTCACCGCCCAGACCGGCTTCAGCCTCGGCTTCGTCGAACAGCTCTACACCTTCGGCGACCTGGGCCGGGCCAGCCCCCGCGCCACCCCCGGTCCCGAACGTCGCCGCGAGGTCTCGGTCGGCTATCTGGCCCTCACCGCCGATGCCGCCGACGCGCCCCAGGCCGAGGCCCGCTGGACCCCCGTGCTCGAAATCTTCCCCTGGGAAGACCGCCGCGACGGCGCGCCCGCCTGCGTCGCCCCCCTTATCGCCGGGCTGACCGCCTGGGCCGGGGCTGATCCCCGGCGCCTGGCCCGCATCGAAACCCTCTTCGCCACCACCCCCGCCCACCGCTGGAACGAGGGTCAGGTCCTAGACCGCTACGAACTGCTCTACGAGGCCGGACTGGTCGCCGAGGCCGCCCGCGATCAGGAACGCCCGCCCCTTCCCGGCGCCCCCGGCCGCGCCATGGCCTCGGACCACCGCCGGATCCTCGCCACCGGCCTGGGCCGCCTGCGCAGCAAGCTGAAATACCGCCCCGTCCTCTTCGACCTCATGCCCCCCGCCTTCACCCTGTCCGAGCTCCAGATCGCGGCCGAGGCCGTCGCCGGCCTGTCCCTGCACAAGCAGAACTTCCGCCGCGGCGTCGAACGCACCGGCCTGGTCGAGCCCACGGGCCGCCTTTCCGCGGCGACCGGCGGCCGCCCTGCCGAACTTTTCCGCGTCATCGACGGCGACCTTTCGACCGGCGAGGCCCTCGGCCTGCCGCTGCCCGCGCAGCGCTGACGCGATTTCTCAACCGCCCGCTTGCGGCGCGGCCCGGTCCCCATTAGAGAAGCCGCTCGCTCGACCAAGCGTCCTACGGCCCCGCGGAGAGGTGGCAGAGTGGTCGAATGTACCGCACTCGAAATGCGGCGTGCCTTTGCGGGCACCGTGGGTTCGAATCCCACCCTCTCCGCCACCGGCCCCAATCGCAACGCGCCGCTCGAGCGGCCGGTCGCCCCGGGGCCGAATCCGGTATCTTGACGTCCTTCATGCCGCGCCAGCATAAGGGCCGCCCGTCGGGACGGCGGCCGGCTTAGCTCAGTTGGTAGAGCGCCAGTTTTGTAAACTGGATGTCGCGGGTTCGATTCCTGCAGCCGGCACCATCGCCCCGGGTCAGCCGCCGCCCAGGGCGACCGTGATCCGGTAGACGACGAAGGCGGCCAGATAGGCCAGGCCGAACATGTAGGCCACCATGACCCACATCCATTTCCACGAGTTCAGCTCGCGCTTGACTACGCCCAGGGTGGCCACGCACTGGGGCGCGAAGACATACCAGGCGAGGAAGGCGAGACCCGTCGCCAGCGACCACTGCGCCGCCAGGGTGGCGCCCAGCAGGCTGGTGGCGCTCTCCGGATCGGCCACGGCGTAGACGGTGCCGAGGGCCGCCACGGCGACCTCCCGCGCGGCCATGCCGGGCACAAGGGCGATGACCATCTGCCAGTTGAAGCCGATCGGCGCGAAGATCGGCTCCAGCGCGTGGCCGATCATGCCGGCGAAGCTGTAGTCGATGGCCGGCCCCGTCGCGCCCTCCGGCGGATAGGGGAAGGTCGCCAGGGCCCAGACCACGACCATCAGCGGCAGGATGATCCGCCCCGCCCGCTCCAGGAAGATGCGCGCCCGGATCCACAGGTTGAACAGCACGCTCTTCATGTCGGGGACCTTGTACGCCGGCAGCTCCATCATGAAGGGCTCGACCGCCCCCCTCCAGAACACCTTCCGGATCACGAACGAGACCGCGAGCGCGCTGATGATGCCCGAGGCGTACAGGCCGAACATCACCAGTCCCTGCAGGCTGGCGAAGCCCCAGACCTGCCGGTTCGGGATGAAGGCGGCGATGATCAGCGTGTAGACCGGGATGCGCGCCGAACAGGTCATCAGGGGTGCGACCATGATGGTGGTCAGGCGGTCGCGCTTCGAGTCGATCACCCGCGCCGCCATGATGCCCGGAATGGCGCAGGCGAAACTGGAGAGCAGGGGGATGAAGGCGCGGCCGTGCAGGCCCGCTCCTCCCATGATCCGGTCCATCAGGAAGGCCGCCCGGGCCATGTAGCCGAAATCTTCGAGCAGGATGATGAACAGGAACAGGATCAGGATCTGCGGCAGGAAGACCAGAACACTGCCGACGCCCGAGATCAGGCCGTCGACGATCAGGCTCTGCCAGATCCCGTCAGGGATCGCCGTCGCGACCACGGCGCCCAGCGCCGCCAGCGCACCCTCGATGCCGTCCATCAACGGCGTGGCCCAGGCGAAGACGGCCTGGAACATGACGAACAGCAAGGCGAGCAGGATCACGAGGCCGCCGACCGGATGCAGCAGGACCGAGTCGATCCGGCCGGTCAGGGTGTCCGGCCGTTCGGGCGGACGGACGCAGGCCTTCATGATCCGCTCGGCCTCGCGCGCCGCGCAGCGCAGGGCGTCCGCGTCGGGCGCCGCCCAGGCGTTGGCGGCGATCTGCGGCGCGGCGTCCACCACCCCCGCGACGGCGGCGATCAGTTCGTCGACGCCGCGCTTGCGGGTGGCGACCGTAGTGACGGTCGGGACAGCCAGCTCGGCGGACAGCCGGTCCAGGTCGATTCGCAGGCCCTGACGCTGGGCGATGTCGTACATGTTCAGCGCCAGCACCATCGGGCGGCCGACCGCCTTCAGCTCCAGCACCAGGCGCAGGATAAGACGCAGATTGGTCGCGTCGGCGACGCAGACGATCACGTCCGGCGGGGTCTCGCCGGCCAGACGGCCGAGGACAGCATCGCGCGTGACCTCCTCGTCGGGGCTGCGGGCGCGCAAGGAGTAGGTGCCCGGCAGGTCGAGGACAGACAGGGCGCGGCCGTCCGGCGCGCGGATCAGTCCTTCCTTCCGCTCCACGGTGACGCCGGCGTAGTTGGCGACCTTCTGGTGCGCTCCGGTCAGGGCGTTGAACAGGGCGGTCTTGCCGCTGTTGGGATTGCCGACGAGCGCGACCCGCGCGCTCCGTACCGCCATATCCATCAGGCGGCGGCCTCTTCCGGAAGAAAGGCCGCTTCCGTGACGGCGACCGTTTCGAATCGGACTGTCAGGCTCGCGGCCTCGTGCCGGCGGAGGGCCACGCGCATGTCGTCCACCTTCATCGCGATGGGATCACGGCCGAACAGGCCTTCGTGCAAAAGTTCGACCCGCGCGCCTTCGACGAAGCCAAGCTCGAGCAGCCGGCGCTCCAGCTCCAGACCGTGCTCGTCCGCGGGGCCGTGACCGCCGACCTGGACAATCACGCCGCGATCGCCTCGCCGGGCCTGACTCAGTTTGAGGATATCCGACATCACGCTCGCAACCATGGCCGCGGCTTTCCGCGCCTGTTGACAGTGATTATCAGGTGCGACTGGCTGTCGTCCAGTCCGACGTAACGCCGCACCGGTTGCCGGGCGTCGAGGTTCGGCTATCAAGGGCGGATGTCACCGGAAACCCCCATGACCCGCCTCGTTCTGACCGCGCTCGCCACGCTCGCCCTTGCCGGTTGCGGCGAGGAGGAAACAAGCCCGGCGAAGGCCCCGGCACACCCCGCGCCGACGGCGGCGGAAAAGGCGGCCCTGCTGGCCGCCCTGCCCGCGCCCTATCATCAGGCCGATCTGGAGAATGGCCGCCGCGTCTTCGCCCGCTGCCGCTCATGCCACACCGTCGCCGAGGGCGGACCGAACATGACGGGCCCGAATCTGTACGGCGTTTTCGGGCGGCCTGCGGGGAGTCAGCCGAAATACAACTATTCCACCGCGGTGAGGAACGCCGGTTTCGTCTGGGACGCCGAGCGTCTGGATCACTGGCTGGAAAATCCGCGCACCTTCCTGCGCGGAACCAAGATGAGCTTCCCGGGCATACCCGACGCGACCGACCGTCGGGACGTGATCGCGTATCTGAAGGTCGAGACCGGCTACACGCCACCGGCTGCCTGACTACTCCGCCGCGGCCGGCACGGCGTCGTTGGCGGTGGCCTCGGTGGCTTCCCATTCCTCGATCTTGCGGGCGGTGTATTCGGGCGATTTGGTGAAGCGCGCCAGCACGCCGTAGATCACCGGGACCACGAACAGGGTCAGCAGGGTCGCGAACATCGCGCCGGCGAAGATGACCACGCCGATGGTCTGTCGACTGCCCGCGCCCGCGCCCTGCCACAGCACCAGCGGCAGGGCGCCGAAGGCCGTGGCGATCGAGGTCATGATGATGGGCCGCAGGCGCAGGGTCGAGGATTCGATGATCGCGTCATGGATCGACCGGCCCTGATCGCGCAGCTGGTTGGCGAATTCGACGATCAGGATGCCGTTCTTGGCCGCCACGCCGATCAGGATGATCAGACCGATCTGCGAGTAGATGTTCAGGCTCGAGCCCGCCATCATCAGGCCGAACAGGCCGCCGGCCGCGGCCAGGGGCACGGTCAGCATGATGACCGCCGGCGTGATCCAGCTTTCGAACTGCGCCGCAAGCACCAGGAAGACCAGCAGCAGGGCCAGGCCGAAGGCCGCCGCGACCGCGCCGCCCGCCTCCTGCTGGTCGCGCGCGGCGCCGCCCCACTGGGTGGTGACGACGCCCTGCGGCTGTTCGCGCGACACCCGGGTCATGAATTCCGTGGCGTCGGCCAGGGTCGTGCCGGGGTTGAGGTCGGCGGAGATCGAAATGGCCCGCTGACGGTCCAGCCGCCGCCGGTCCGGCGTATCGCCCGACGTCTGGGTCGTGACCACGGCGGACAGTGGCACCAGTTGCCCCGAGCCGGTGGCGACATACAGGGCTTCCAGATCGCCCACGCTGCGCCGGTCGTCCCTCTGGGTCTGCAGGATGACGTCGTATTCCTGCCCACCGCGCAGATAGGTGGTGGCCCGGCGTGAGCCGAACATGGTCTCCAGCGTGCGGCCGACCGCCTGGGACGACACGCCGAGCGCGGCCGCCTTTTCCGGGTCGACGTCGACCAGCAGGCGCGGCGCGTTGGGCTCATAGTTCAGACGCGGCCGCGAGAAGCCGGGATTGTCCAGCGACGCCGCCAGGACGGGCTGAAGCCAGTTGTAGATGTCCTCGTATTCGGCGCCCGTGACGACCATTTCGATCGAGTTGGAGTTGCCGCCGCCGCGCTGGAAGGCGCCGGGAACCGAGGCGTTGACCTGGGCGTCGGTCTGGCCGCGCAGCTTGCCATTCAGTTCCTGGGCGATCTCGTCGGCGGCCCGGTCGCGTTCCGACCAGTCGCTGAGGATCAGGCTGCCGTTACCCGAGTTGAAACTGCCGCCGCCGAAGCCGGGGGCGGAAATCAGATAGCTGTCCGCCTCGCCGCTGGCCTTGTATTCGGCGAGGATGGGCTCGATCCCCATCATGATCCTGCGGGTGTAGTCGAAGCCGGCGCCCTCGGGCCCCTGGACCCGGATCTGCACGCGGCCGCGGTCTTCCGCCGGAACCAGTTCGTTGGGCAGGGCGAAGAACATGGCCGCCGCGCCGCCGGCCACCCCGAGAACCAGGACCGCCACGCCGACGACCGCAATCCGCTTGCCCAGCAAGGCCTGAAGCGAATTCTGGTAGGAATTCCGCAGCGCCTCCATGGCGCGATCGACCTTTCGCGCCAGCCAGCCTCCGCCCGAAGCCGGCTTCAGAATGCGCGAGGCCAGCATGGGCGACAATGTCAGGGCCAGGAAGGCCGAGAAGGCCACGGCCGCCGCGATCGCCGCGGCCAGCTCCACGAACAGCCGCCCGACATAGCCCGGCAGGAACAGCAGCGGCGCGAACACGGCCAGCAGAACGATGGTCGTCGCCACGACGGCGAAGAACACCTGCCGCGTGCCCCGTTCGGCGGCCACCAGCGGCGGCTCGCCATGGTCCAGGCGGCGCTGGATGTTCTCGGTCACGACGATGGCGTCGTCCACCACCAGGCCGATGGCCAACACCAGCGCCAGCAAGGTCAGAAGGTTCAGGGAGAAGCCCAGCGGGGCCAGGACGATGAAGGTCGACAGCAGACAGATCGGCGCCACGATCGACGGAATGAAGGCCGCCCGCATGCTGCCCAGAAATATGAAGTTCACCAGCGCCACGAGCGCCAGCGAAATGCCGATGGTGATCCAGACCTCGTCGATGGCGTGCGAGGTGAAGACCGAGTTGTCGGAGCCGACGACCAGTTCGGCGCCCTGCGGCAGGCTGGGGCGGACCTGCTCCAGCATCTCCTCGACGCCCCTGGAGATGGCCAGGTCGTTGGACTGGGCCTGACGGGTGACGGCCAGACCGATCTGGTCCTGTCCATTGCCGCGGAACAGGCGGCGATCTTCGGCCGGAGCCTCCTCGATGCGGGCGATGTCGCCCAGTCGGGTGACATAGGCGGACTGGCCCTGGATGGCGCCCGAAGCGCCGCTGGGCAGGGCCGTCGCGCTCGAGGCCGCGCCGGTCTGGGCGGTCGCGGCGCCGCCGGAGCCGCGCGTGCCGATGGGCAGCTGGCGGAAGTCCTCGGCGCGGGCGTAGGTGCGGGCGACGCGGACGGTGTAATCCTTCTGGCCAGACTCCAGCTGGCCCGCCGGCAGTTCGACGTTCTGGGTCGTGAGGGCCGTTTCGACATCGTTGACGGTCAGACCCCGCGCGGCCAGGGCGGCGGCGTCCAGCCAGATGCGCATGGCATAGCGCTGCTCGCCGTAGATCTGGACCTGGGCCACCCCCGGCACGGTCGCCAGGCGGTCGATCAGATAGCGGTCGGCATAGTCCGTCAGCTCCAGTCGATTCATGGTCGTGGAGCGAAGGAACAGGATCATGATGGGCTGGCTGTCGGTGTCGGCCTTGGACACCTCGGGCGGCTGGGCCTGATCCGGCAGGCGCCCGACGACACGCGACACCCGGTCGCGCACATCATTGGCTGCGTCGTCGATATTGCGGTCCAGCGAGAACTCGATCGAGACGTTGGATCGACCGTCGCGGCTGGACGAGTTAATCCGCTCCACGCCCTGGATGCCGGCGATCTGCTGCTCGATGGGCTCGGTGATCCGGCTTTCGATCACCTCCGCGGAGGCGCCGGCGTAGCTGGTGCTGACCGAGACGATGGGCGGGTCCACATCCGGCAGCTCGCGTACCGGCAGGAAGAAGAAGGCCGCGGCCCCGATCACGCACAGCACGATGGCGGCCACCGCCGCGAAGACCGGGCGGCGGACGGCGAGATCGGACAGCATCATCGGGCGGCGCCCCTTGCGGAAGCGGCGCCGGCCGGACGACGTCCGCCCTGGCCGGCGACGCTGACCGGCGCGCCCGGCTGGATGCGATTCAGCCCCGAGCCGACGATCCGATCACCGACGTTCAGCCCGGACACGATCTCCACGAATCCGCCTTCGACCGAGCCCGTCTCGACCTCGACCCGCTGGGCGGTCGAGCCCTTGTCGCCTTTGGCGATGCGATAGACGAAGGCCCCGTCGCCTTCGTACTGCACGGCCGCCTCGGGCGCCGCCGGCGCGGTGCGCTGGCCTTGCTGGACGGCGACCCGGACCGCCATGCCGGGACGGATGCGTCCGCCGGGATTGGGAATTTCGGCCCGGGCCGTGACGGCGCGGGTCTGTTCGTTGATGCGGGTGTCGATCAGGGCGATGCGTCCAGTGAAGACCTGGTTGGCATAGGCGTCGATCGTCGCCGTGATCGGCGTCCCGGCCCGCAGCACGCCCAGGTACCGCTCCGGCACCGGGAAATCGACGCGGACGACATCGATGTCGTCCAGTGTCGTGATGATCCCGCCCGGATTGACCAGCGTGCCCGCCGTGACAGAGCTGAGACCCAGGACACCGGCGAACGGCGCCCGGATCAGCCGGTCGCCGCGGCGCGCCTGGGCGGCGTTCAGCGAGGCCCGGGCCGTGGCCAGCGATGTTTCGGCGTCCTCGGCCGTCACGCGCGGGGCGATGCCGCGGTCGGCCAGAGCCTTGTAGCGGTCGTACTGCCGCTGGGCCTGGGCCACCTGGGCCCGAGCCTCGATGATGCCGGCGTCCTCTTCGCGCGCCTGCAGTTCGACGAGGGGCGCGCCCGCCGCGACCCTCTGGCCGTCGGTGAAAAGGACGCGGGTGATCAGTTCGCTGGTGGAGGAGGTGATGTTGACCGACCGGCGGCCGCGCGCCACGCCCAGGACCCGGATTTCGTCGGTGAAGGAGCGCGCGCCGACCACCGCCTCGGACACCGTCTGTCCGCGCCCGCCACCGGGCCCGCCCCGGCCGCCGGGACCCCCGCCCGCCTTCTCGTCGCCGGCGAAGGCCATGCGCAGGATGACCGCCACGACCATCAGGCCCAGCAGGACGGCGGCGGCGGCGAGGAAGAAGTGGCGTTTGATCACGCGGAGGGCTCTCTGGCGATGGGACGAGCCGACTTAGCGGCTGACGCCGTCGACGCAACTAGAGTCCCTGTAACGGCTGCTGTTTGCGTTTCCGTCGCCGCGAGCCGCGCCGGAATGTCGCGGTCAGAACCGGCGCCACAGGGCGATGACCGGTCCACCGCTTTCGGGCGTCTCGCGGCCGGCGATCGCCTGACGCCATCCGGCCTGCAGACTCCAGTCGCCCAGATCGCGGACCACCGAGGCCTCGACCGACAGCCAGCGGGGGCCGGCGTCGTCGGCCTGTCCCCCATAGGCCTGGGCCAGCACCATCCAGTCGTCACCGAAATGCGCGCCGGCCGTGGCGTCGACCCGGGTCTCGTCCGGCAGCCCCTGACGCATGCGGCGGGCGGCCTGCAGTTCGACAAACCCGCCGCTGGAACCCCAGCGCCCGCCCGATCCGCCGAACGACCGCCCGACCGAGGCCCGCAGCTCCCAGTCGCTGTCGCCCTGCCCCGGGGCGGCGTAGCCGGCGTTTCGACCCTCGCCGCCGTCCGCATAGCCCGCGTAGAGGCTGACGGCGGCGCGGTCGTCGCGCCAGGCCTGCCAGGTGACGCCGATCTCGAGCGGACCGCGGCCTTCATAGTCGATGAAGGCGTCCTCGCCCGATTGCCAGTCGCCCTTGAACTGTACCGTCAACCGGTCCGTGACGCCGTATTCGGCGAACAGGCTGAAGGCCGAGTCGCGGCGTTCGGCCGGCAGGTCGGCGAGGGAGCCGTCCATGTCGAAGCCGCGGTCGGCTCGCATATCCTCGTATTTGACGATCACCTGCCCTTGCCCACCGGGCTGGGTCCAGGGGCCCGCCTCGGCGGTCCCCGCGCACGCGAGAGCCGCCAGTCCGAACAGCAGCCCCCCGGCCGGTCTCAAGCGTCGTAGCCCGGGGATTTCCGGTCCAGCATCCGCAGCGCGCCGGGCCAGGCCAGGGCGGAGACGAAGCCGATCCCCCTGCCCTGCTCCTTTGTCTCGGCCTGGGCGGCATCGGGCGCGAACAGCACATGCTCCCGCCCGCCCGACAGCGCCGCCACCTGCTGGGCGCACGCGCGCTCGAGGAAGAACATGCCGATCCAGGCCTGTGCCGCCGTCTGGCCGACCGCGAGGGTGCCGTGATTGCGCAGCAGCATCAGCGGCCTGTCGCCGAGATCCGCCACCAGCCGCTCACGCTCCTCCAGGTTCAGGGCCAGCCCCTCATAGCCGTGATAGGCGACCTGGTGCTGCAGCAGGCAGGCGTTCTGGCCGATCGGCAAGAGGCCCTCCTGCTGCGCCGCCACGCCGACGCCCGCCACGGTGTGCAGATGGATGACGAAATGCGCGTCCTCCCGCGCCGCATGGATGGCGGAGTGGATGGTGAAGCCGGCCGGATTGATGAAGCTGGTCGTCTCCTGAACGATGTTCCCGTCCAGATCGACCTTCACCAGTGACGAGGCGGTCATCTCCTCGAAATACCAGCCATACGGGTTGATCAGGAAATGGCGCTCGGGCCCGGGGACGCGCGCCGAGATGTGTGTGAATATCATGTCGTCCCAGCCGTGCAGGGCGACGAGCCGGTAAAGCGCCGCCAGCTCGACGCGGGCGTTCCACTCCGCCTCTGACACCCTCGACTTGAGCGTTGCTGTCGCGCCGTCGGCCATGATCGCTTTCCCTGTGGTGGCGCACGCTCGCGCCGGGCGACGCCGACGTCAAGATTCAGCTTCCGTTAACCGCCTCTTAGCCCCGTCGTCCCAGGATGGGTCACGTCGAATCCCGTCGGTTCATCGGAGACGTCCGTGGTCCTCGTTCAACTGGTCCCCCCCGTCCGCTCCGAGGCCGCCCTTCCTCGGGCCAGCGAGCTACTGAACCTGGCTCGCAACAGCACTCCGGATGCGCGGCAACGACTTCTGCTGGGCGTCGTGGCCCTGTGCGACGCCAGTCCGCCCTCGGGCGAACTCTCGCCCGTTCTGGGTGAAATCTTCCTGACCCTCGCTCGCCAGGCCGAGCGGGAGGTGCGCAAGGTCCTGTCCGAGAAGCTGGCGCATGCCGACTGGGCGCCCGCGGCGCTGGTGAACGTCCTCGCGCTGGACGAGATAGAAATCGCCCGCCCCATTCTCGCGGCAAGTCCCATTCTGCAGGACGACGACCTGCTGCGCGTGATGATCGAGTCGTCGCTGGAGCACAAGATCGCGATCGCGCGCCGTCCGCAGATCAGCGGGCGGGTCGCGGACGCGGTGATCGAGCGCGGCGAGCCGGCGGTGCTGACCGCCTTGGCCACCAACCGGACGGCCGAGCTGAGCGCCGACGGCATTCGCCGGCTGGTCGACCATTCGCGCCGTATCGCCGCCCTCCGGGCGCCGCTGACGCGCCATCCGCGCCTGACCGAGGAGCTGGCGGAGCAGATGTACCATTGGGTCGGCACGGCGCTGCGGCAGTCGATCTCCGCCCGCTTCAATGTCGATGAAAAGGCGCTGGGCGCCGCGGTCTACGACGCTGTCGAAGGCGTGATCCGCCACGCGCGCGCGGACGACGTCCTCCCGCAGGACGATCCCGACCGGGACGAGATGGAACGGCGGCTGATCGACAAATTGCAGTCCGCGGGACAGTTGCGGGCCGGCTTCCTCATCCGCGCCGTCCGCGAGAAGCGTTTGAGCCTGTTCGTCCATGGCCTGGCCGCCCTGGGCGGTTTCGCGGCCGGGGATATCCGCGGGGCGCTGATCGCCCCGACGCCGGAAGCCCTCTACTACGCATGCGCGGCCGTCGGCATCGACCGCGCCGTGTTCCCGACCCTGCTGGCCGAGTTGCGCAAGCTCAACCAGTCCCTGCCGGGCGACAGGGGCGACGCGGTCTGGCTGCGCGGCGCCCTGTCCGCCAACTCCGCGGCACGCGCGTTCCGCGTGCTGGTCGCCGATAGTCACCGCGCACTCAAAGCCGCCGTTTGACTTCGCCGGCCGGCTCGGCTTGCGTGGGCGGGTGAGCGAACTCCCCGATCCGGACCTGCGCCTGGCCTTCGTGGCCTCGGACCGACCCGAGGCGCAGGCCGCCCGGGAACGGCTGGCGTCCCTCTATGGCTCCGTCGAGCCCGACCAGGCCGAGGTCATCGTCGCCCTGGGCGGCGACGGCTTCATGCTGGAAACCCTGCATACGGTCATGGACCGGCGCATCCCCGTGTTCGGGATGAACCGGGGATCCGTCGGTTTCCTGATGAACGACTATGGCGAGGAAGGGCTGCGGGAACGACTGGCGGGCGCCGGGCGGGCGGTGATCCACCCCCTGCAAATGGACGCCTGGACCGAAGCCGGCCAGGTCCACAGCGGGCTGGCCATCAACGAGGTTTCCCTGCTTCGACAGACCCGTCAGAGCGCCAAGCTGCGCATCAGCGTCGACGGTCGCGTGCGCCTGGAGGAGCTGTCCTGCGACGGCTGCCTGCTGTCCACGGCGGCCGGATCGACGGCCTATAACCTTTCGGCGCACGGCCCGATTATCCCGCTGGATTCGCGGGTGCTGGCCCTGACTCCCATCAGCGCCTTCCGCCCGCGTCGGTGGCGGGGGGCCCTGCTCCCGCATCAGGCCAAGGTCTGTTTCGAGGTGCTGGAGGCGGACAAGAGGCCGGTCAGCGCCACCGCCGACAGTTTCGAGGTCCGCCGCGTCGCGCGCGTCGAGGTCCGGGAACGCCGCGATATCGCCCTGACCATGTTGTTCGACGCCGGACGATCGTTCGAGGAGCGGGTGCTGGCCGAACAATTCGCCTCCTGAGGCCGTGCACGGTTTTTTAGGGACAGAGGCCCAGACTGCCGCCAATCCACTTCAGGAGTCCGCCGTGAGCAACCCGGCCCAGGTCATTCGTCCGCCGAACACCCTTCGCATGAAGGTCGGCGGAGCCTTTGGCGGAATCGACGCCGGGGCCATCGCCAAGGCGGAAGCCGCTCTCAAGGCCATGTCGTCCCAGTTCGGCCAGTGGCTGCAGGACGAGATCGTCAAGCTGGACAGCGCCCAGGCCGACATCCGCCGTGAAGGCTACAACCCCCAGACCGCCGAGGCGCTGTATTTCCGCGCCCACGACCTGAAGGGCCTTGGCACGACCTATCAGTATCCGCTGGTGACCCGTCTGGCGGGCTCGCTTTGCCGGATGATGGACGACCCGGTCAAACGCATGGCCGCCCCGGTCGTCATCCTTGACGCCCACATCGACGCCATCAAGGCTGTCGTGCGCGACCAGATCCAGACCGACGACCACCCGGTCGGCCGGGTCCTGGCCGAAACCCTCGAAGCCCGCGTCGCCGAACACCTGGGCTGACCGGCCCGTTCCGGCCGAAGTCAACGCCCGCCTGACCGGCGGGCGTTCTGCCGTCAGGCGGCGGCGGTGAGCCGGGCCTTGGCGGGCAGCGGATCGTGGTCCAGCCGCTCCATCAGATAGGCCAGATCCTCTCGCGGCGCGTTCGGCCGCTGGGTCAGGAACCGTTCCAGCATCCGGTGACGGAAGTCGTCGCCCGACGTATCCACCCCCTCGGCCTGAAGCTGGCGCCAGGTGTCGACCCCGGCGCGGAAAGCCTGAAACAGACGCGGCGGCAGGCCTGCGCGATCATAGACGGCCTTGAGACCGAGCGGGCCGGCGTCATGGATCATCAGCGATGCGCGAGCCAGCGGGGTTCCGGCGAGTTCGGCCACGCCGTGCTCGAACAGGGTCATCTGCCCCCGGGCCAGCGCGCGAAGCAGCAGCGACGGGGTCAGGGTGCGGCGGGCGTTCAGACTGGCCACGAACAGCGGCAGGTCCGCATGGCTCGCCGCCTGATCGACCAGATCGACCGTGGCCCGCTCACGCGCGAAGGCGGAAAGGCGGATCGCCGTCTCCGGCGCGACGGCATGGCGGGTGACCAGGTGTTCCCGCACCGCGTCGGAGGCCAGCTCGACCAGTCGCTCGGTCACCGTCAACGGCAGCACCTGACGCCAGGCGATGGCCGCCACGATCTCGGGCGAGGCCCCAAACCGGTCGATGCAGCGCCCCAGGGCGGCTTCGGCCACATCGGCGTTGTCGTTCGCCGCCAGTGCCCGCACGGCCTGTTCGCAGCCCACTTCAGCCACCGCCCCGGCCACGTCCCGGCCGACCTTCGGACGGCTGGCGACAGCCACCTGCCGGACGGCCGACCCGGCCCGTACGATCTCGATCAGGTCCTCGTCGGTGAAGACGGGCGAAAAATTGATCATCGGCAGGGCCACGCTGTCCACGTCGGCCGCCATGCGCCGCGCCACATCGCGGGGAATCAGGTCCGAGGCCTTCAGCGTCACCGCCATGGCCCGGCGGACCAGTTCGGCCGCGTCCTGGGACAGCATGCGCAGGATCTTCTGCGCCGCCGCCCGGTCGTCCTCGCCGAGGGGGGCCTTGTCCATGCTGCGGCACAGCTTGTGGGCCGCAGCCGCGCGCTCGTCCTCATCGGTCGCCTTGATCAGGCGATGGATGTCGATTTCGGTCAGACGGGCGCGATAGGCGGTCATGGGCGATCCAGGCAGTTGCCGGGCAACATCAACCCGTCATCCCTAACGGGCGGTTTACCATCACCGGATTCGCGATCAGATGCGCGTCTCCGCCTCCGGCCCGAAAGCGCCGCCGAAACCGCCGTTCTTGCCCTCGCCGTCCTGTCCCAGCAGCAAGGCCAGCAGGCTCTGATCCTGTTTGAGCCGATCCAGACGAGCGGCGAGCATCTGGTCCCGCTCGGTCAGATCGGGGGCCGTCTGACCGGAACCGGAAGCGGCCGCCGGCGCCCCGTCGCCGGCGCTGCGCTGCAGATTGGCGTGAACCTCGGCCACCGTCGCCGGCCGGCCGTCGCGATAGAAGATCGACCGGTTGGCCGACGCGGCCTCGGGGAAGATGGCCGCCGCGGGACTTCCAGGCCGCCGGTCCATGGCGTCCATCAGCTGGGCGGCGCCCGCCGGTCCGAGAAAGTGAGCGGCGTAGAGGTCCCCGGCCCCCGGCTCACGGCCCGACCGGCCGCGAAGATAGGCGGCGTTGGAGGCGGTCAGCTCGGCCGCCATGGTCGAGGCTGCCTGGGGATCGAAGCGAAGGTCCAGCACCACGTTGCGGGCCGAGCCCTCGACGCGCCAGCGGCCGTCGCCGCCACGATAGATCAGGTCGGCGTACTGGCCGTAGCCGTGCTTGGCGCCGTGCGCCTTCACCGTACCCAGCCAGGTCTGTTCGATGAACTGGAACAGGCCGGCGGCCGATGACGTCCGGGCCTTGGCCGACGGGTTCATCGCGCTTTCGCGGCGGGCCGTCCGGACCAGGAAATCGGCGTCCACGCCAGTGGCGTTCGAGGCGCGCCGGATGGCCGCCTCGACTCCGCCAGAGGAAGGAATCGCTCCGATGTTCATGAGTCACGAGGCTGGGGGACCGTGGTTAATCAAATCCTAACGCCAGGATTAACGTCCACAGTCCCTTAACCCTGGCCGGTGGTGCGCGGTCCGGTGGCGTTTCCATGGCCACGCTCGTCCAAAACTTGCCGCAAGACCAGCGCTCAACTTCCCCGTGGGACGCTGTGGGGACGGCGAGAGACAGGGAGTGACGGCCATGATGATGACGACCGCTGGCGGACCCGGACTGGTGCATCCGCTCGATTTCAACGAACGCAGACGACCCCGGTTTTCCCGCGCGACCTGGATCGCAACGGGGATCGTGGTGGCGGCTCACGCCGGATTGGGAGTCGCCCTCTACTATCAGCGGTTCGAGATGCCGGCCGTGGCCGTCCCGACTGAGAGAAAGCCCATCGAAGTGATCTTCCGGCGGTCGCCTCCTCCTCCGAAGCCGGTCGAGGCGAAGACCCCTCCGGCGCCGAACCCCAACGTCAACGACACACCGATTCCCACGACGCCGGTCGAGACCCTGCCGACGGCCTCAACCGACAAGCCAGTCGGCGATACGACAGTGTTCACGATGGACAGGCCCGTCGACATTGTCGTGCCTGACAGCCCTTCCGCCGAACCGGTGGACACGCCCGCGCCGTTGATCCGGAACCCCAGCTGGTCGCGCCAGCCGTCCGCCGCCCAGATGATGGAAGCCTATCCGAAGCGGGCGCTCCAGGCGGAGGTCGAAGGCTCGGCCTCGCTGAACTGTCTGGTCCTGCCCACGGGAGCGGTGACGGACTGCAGCGTCACGCGTGAGACGCCCGGCTACGGGTTCGGTGGCGCGGCGCGGAGCCTGTCGCGCCATTTCCGGGTCAACCCGCGCACCGTGGACGGCGCGGCGGAGGGGTCGCGGGTCAGCATCAACCTGCGCTTCACCCTGCCGGAAGACTGATCAGGCGAACCTGAGCGGGTCGAGGGCGGCGGCGTCCGCCACGGGCGCCCTGCCCTCGACCCCGTCGGCGACGACCTGGGCGACCAGCGGCCCCAGCAGCCAGCCGTTGCGGAACGGGGCCAGGGCCAGGTGGAGGCCTGGCTCGCCGGCGGAACCGGCCAGCGGCAGGCCGTCCGGCGAAGCGCCCCGGACCCCCACCCGTGGCGACCCGGCCTCGCCTGCGGCGCCAAGCAGGGCCAGGCCTGCCGTCACGCGGCGCGCCGACTCGGCCAGGTCCGGTTCGATATCCCGGCGCCCCCGCTCCATGGTGGCCCCGATGACCACGCCCCCGGCGGCGGGGACGATATAGAGGTCGGGAGTCCGCAGCGTCCGCGGCGGCGGGGGAGCGGAAACCGGCGTCAGTTGGCCGCGAAAGGGTTCGACGGCGGCGACGGCGGCGGCGGCCCGCTCGGGCAAGCCCGGAAGCGGGGCCGCGACGCCCGTGGCGAGCACGACCGTCGGCGCGAACCATGTCCGCCCGTCCTCGGCCTCGACCCTCCAGCGACGCGCATCGGCGGACAGGCGCGCCACGGAAGAGCGAATGACGGTGACGCCGGGGGCGCGGGCGAGCGCCTTGAGGGCGGTCGCCACCTCGACGCGCCAGTCCTCGGGCGAGGTCAGTCCCGCGGGGCTGCGGCTGGCGGCGAAGCCCATGGCGGCCAGGCGCGTGAGGGCTGCGGGGATGTCGGGACCGCGCCAGTCGACGCCGTCGCGATGCAGGGTCAGGCCAAAGGTCTCGGCGAAGCCCGGCCACCGGTCGCGGGCGCGCTTCAGCAAGGCGGCCCGCTCGGGCGTGGAGTCGTCAGACAGGCTTTCCAGCGCCGGGGCGATCATGCCGGCGGCGGCGGAGCTGGCATTGGGGCCGCCGGGGTCGATGACGGTGACGGCATGCCCCCGCGCGCCCAGCTCGGCGGCCGAACACAGGCCGAGCACGCCGGCGCCGATGACGATTACATCCGGGGAAGAAGTCACGGGCGACCAGATCGACCCCCCGCGACTGGAATGCAAGCCTACTCCGCAGCAATCGCGGCGGCGCGGTTCGCGTCAATGCGAGCGGTGAGAGCCTCGTGCTGGTCCCACAGGGCCTGCGGCAGGCGGTCGCCGAACTGGGCGTAGAAATCCGGGATCAGCGAGGCCTCCTCGGCCCAGACCTCGGCATCGACGTCGAGCAGGATCGACAGGTCGGCGTCCGAAAGCGTCAGGCCCGTCAGATCCAGCGCCTCGCGCGTCGGCACACGGCCGACCGGCGTATCGACGGCCGCGGCCTCGCCGTCCAGGCGTTCCGAAATCCACTTCAGGACGCGGGCGTTGTCGCCGAAGCCCGGCCAGACGAATTGGCCGTCCTCGTTCTTGCGGAACCAGTTGACGAAGTAGAGGCGCGGCAGGTTCGCCGCCTCGGTCTTCCCGGCCATCGACAGCCAGTGGGCGAAATAGTCGCCCATGTTGTAGCCGCAGAACGGCAGCATGGCGAAGGGATCGCGGCGCAGGGTCCCGATGGCGTTCTCGGCCGCGGCGGTGCCTTCCGAGGCCACCGAGGAGCCCATGAAGACGCCGTGCTCCCAGTCGAAGGCCTCGGTCACCAGCGGCACGGCCGAGGCGCGGCGGCCGCCGAACAGGATGGCGTCGATGGGCACGCCCCGGGGATCTTCCCATTCCGGCGCGATGGTCGGGCACTGGCTGGCCGGGGCGGCGAAGCGCGCGTTCGGATGCGCGGCCGGCTCGCCGGACGCGGCGTCATGGGCGGCGCCTTTCCAGTTCGTCAGGCCCTCGGGCGCCTCCCTGGACAGGCCTTCCCACCAGACGTCGTTGTCATGGGTCAGGGCGGTGTTGGTGAAGACGGTGTTGGTCGCCATCGTCGCCAGGGCGTTGCCGTTGGTGTTGCGGCTGGTGCCGGGAGCGACGCCGAAGAACCCGGCCTCCGGGTTCACGGCGTACAGGCGGCCGTCGTCGCCGAAGCGCATCCAGGCGATGTCGTCGCCGATGGTTTCGGCCTTCCAGCCGGGGATGGTCGGCTGGAGCATGGCCAGGTTGGTCTTGCCGCAGGCCGAGGGGAAGGCGGCGGCGACGTATTTGGCGCGGCCCTTCGGATCGGTCAGCTTGAGGATCAGCATGTGCTCGGCCAGCCAGCCCTCGTCGCGGGCCATGACCGAGGCGATGCGCAGGGCGTAGCATTTCTTGCCCAGCAGGGCGTTGCCGCCATAGCCGGAGCCATAGGACCAGATCTCGCGGGTCTCGGGATAGTGGACGATCCACTTGTCGTCGTTGCAGGGCCACGGCACGTCGGCCTGACCCTCCGCCAGGGGCGCGCCCAGGGTGTGGACGGCGGGCACGAAGACGCCGTCATCGCCCAGCACGTCCAGCGCCGGCTGGCCCATGCGGGTCATGATGCCCATCGACACGGCGACATAGCCGCTGTCGGTGATCTCGACGCCGAGGGCGCTGATCTTCGAGCCCAGCGGGCCCATGGAGAAGGGCACGACGTACATCGTCCGGCCGGCCATGCAGCCGTCGAACAGGCCGTTGAGCCGCGCGCGCATCTCGACCGGGTCAGACCAGTTGTTGGTCGGGCCGGCGTCGATCTGGTTGGCCGAGCAGATGAAGGTGCGGCTCTCGACGCGGGCCACGTCCTTCGGGTCCGAGGCGGCGTAGTAGCAGCCGGGGCGTTTGGTCTGGTCGAGCTCGCGCAGCGTGCCCTTGCCGATCAGGTCGGCGACGATGGCGGCCTTTTCGGCCTCCGAGCCGTCGCACCAGTGGACGCGCGCCGGCTTCGTCAGGGCGGCGATCTGCCCGACCCAGGCGACCAGGCCGGCGTGGTTGGTGGGGGCCGGATGCAGGCCGGGAATGGTGTCCGTCACGCGCACTCTCCTGAACGTCGCCCGGCGATCTGACGCCGCCGTGGCTCTTCCCTTGCGTGGCTCATCACGCAATGTTTCAGCCGGAATGACACCGAAGCGGACGCCGCGTCAACCGATGCACGTTTCAACCTCTCGCAGGCCGAACGCCCGGCTGCCCCTGCATATTTCCGTTCCCTGCGGGCGGCCGCGCGGAGTATCCGGACAGGCATGCAGACGATGGACTCCGTTTCCCCGACTCCCTCCGGCGCCCTCGCCTCGCCCGCCGTCGCGCGGAACACCGGGCCGATCCTGCAGATTCTGCGGGCCCATCTGCCGGCCCGGGGACGGGTGCTGGAGATCGCGGCGGGTTCGGGCGAACACGCCGTGGCCTTCGCCGGGGCCCTGCCCGGCCTGGACTGGACGCCCAGCGATCCGTCGGTCGAGGCCCGGGCCAGCATCGCGGCCTGGGCCGCGGGGGCGGGCCTGCCCAATCTGCGCGCGCCGCTGGCGCTGGACGTGCTGGACCCCGCAACCTGGCCGGAGGGACCGCTGCGGGTCGTGGTCTGCATAAACATGATCCACATCAGCCCCTGGGCGGCGACGGAGGGGCTGATGGCGCTGGCCGGGAGCCGGCTGGCCGTCGGCGGCCTGCTGGTCCTGTACGGGCCGTATCGCGAGCCGGAGATGCCGCTGGCGGCGTCGAACGCGGCCTTCGACGAGAGCCTGAAAGCCCGCCATCCGGCTTGGGGACTGAGAGACCGGGACGAGGTTGCGGCGGCGGCGAAGGTGGAAGGGCTGGCTCTGACACGGCGGGTCGAGATGCCGGCGAACAATCTGATGCTGTTGTTCCGGCGGGTCTGACCGGCCCTTGTGCTTCCGGCGGAGATGTGAGGGCATCGACCCCAAGCTTGGCTGAACCTGATCGAAAGCGCCGACATGAAACGTCTCCTCCTTGTTCTGGCTGTTCTGGCCACCGCGGCTCCGGCGTGGGGGCAGACGCCGCCGACGGCCGCGCCGGCCGCTGCTCCGGCTCCGGCTCCGGCTCCGCCCTATGGCGCGCCGATCGGGCTGGAGGCGGCGCAGGCGCTGATCGATCGCGCCGTCGAGGCGGGCCGCGCCCGCGGTTTCCGCCTGGCCATCGCCGTGGTCGAGCCATCGGGGGAGCTGGTGGCCTTCGGGCGGATGGACGACGTCCAGTACGGCTCGATCACTGTCGCCCAGGCCAAGGCCCGGTCCGCGGCCCGGTTCCGCACCGCCTCCGCCTCGGCGGAGGAGCGGCTGGCCGCAGGGCGCATCGCCCTGCTGGCCATCGACGGGATCGTGCCCGTCGCCGGCGGCGTACCGATCGTGGTCGACGGCCGGGTGGTCGGAGCCATCGGCGTCTCTGGCGCATCCTCGGCGCAGGACGACGAGGTCGCGCGAGCCGCCATAGCCGCCGCCCTCGGCGGCTGATCGGCGGCTGGACCCGGCTTCGCCCTGCGGCTACGGACCCGCATGGCGTTTTCCCGCACCTATGACGGCCCCGAGCCGGTCCGGATCAACAAATGGCTGGGCCAGACCGGCGTCTGCTCGCGGCGCGAGGCCGACGCCCTGATCGCCGACGGCCTCGTCTCGGTCGACGGCGAGGTGGTGACCGACGCGGGCCGCAAGCTGGAAACCGGACAGACGCTGACGCTGAACGACCGGGCGACGGCGGCCCTGGCCGAGGGCGTGACCATCGTCATGCACAAGCCGCTGGGGTACGTCTCGGGCCAGCCGGAGCCGGACAAGATCCCGGCGGTGCGGCTGATCACCGAGGCCAACCGGGTCGGCGAGGGCGCGGTCCCGCCCGAGGACGCCTCCCTGCCCCCGATCGGCCGGCTGGATGAGGATTCGCGGGGCCTGCTGCTGCTGTCGTCGGACGGGGTGGTGGCCAAGGCGGTGATCGGGCCGCAATCCGATCTGGACAAGGAATATCTGGTCCGCGTCGCCGGCGACGTGACCGAGAAGAAGCTGAAGATCCTGCGCCACGGCCTGATGCTGGACGGGCGTCAGCTGAAGCCCGCCTACGTCAGCCGGATGGAGTCCTTCCGGCTGAAATTCATCCTGCGCGAGGGTCGCAACCGGCAGATCCGGCGGATGTGCGAGATGGTGGATCTGGAGGTTGTGGATTTGATCCGTGTACGGATCGGGCCACTGAAACTGGACAATCTGCCCGAGGGCAAATGGCGGATGCTGACCGCCGAGGAGCGGGCGGCGCTGGTCGGCTGAGACTCCGAAAAACACCGTCCAACTCGTCCAACTCGTCCAAAGAGTCCGCTCCGTCCGCTTCTCCGGAATGGGCGTGCACGGCGTGCGCCTTCGCCGGGCTGAGAGGCGTTCGATCGAAGGCCCAGGGACGCACCGTATCAGCCCGGTGCGTCAGAATCGGTCGCATCGCGGCGTGACGCCATCACGCGGGCACATAGGTCAACCGGATCGCTTCCCCGCCGATCCGGTCATGGGCGACAAGGCGGAGCGGCGGCCGGGGGACGGCGAAGAACGGAGCGCCCTGACCCAGGACGACGGGATGGAGGTAGAGGCGATATTCATCGATCAGACCGAGGTCGGTCAGGCTTTGCGCCAGAACCGGCCCGCCGACGTGGATGTCGCCCTCCAGGTCGGTCTTCAGCCCGCGGATCACGCCCTCCATGTCGCCTGAGACAAGGGTGGCGTTGGGACCGACCGAGGTCAGGGAGCGCGACACGACCCATTTGCGTTCGGCGCGCCACGCCGCCGCGAACGCCTGAAGATCCGGGGTCCAGTCGGGATCGTCCTGTTCCCAGTAGCGCATGATTTCATACAGGCGGCGGCCGTAGATGCTGCCCGTCGCGCCCCGCACCTGTTCTATCCAGTGACGAAAGAGCACCGGATCGGGCGCGAACTTCTCGTGGTCGACGTAGCCGTCGAGCGACACATTCATTCCAAACACGAGCCGGGCCATGCCGGAAACTCCCCCTGTCTAGGCCCGGCCCGCGGCGAGTTCCGGCCGCGCCGCCTCCGCCGCCCGGAACGGCTTCATCTGGTCGGCCAGCGCACGCTGGAAGGCCGGGCGGGCCTCGGCCCGGACCACATAGTCGGCCAGCGCAGGATAGTCGGCGAGGATGTCGGTATGGCGCAGGTCGCGCAGCACATGGGTCATCAGGATATCGGCGGCGCTGAAGCGGTCGCAGGCGAACCACCGGCGGTCGCCGAGCGCGGCCTGCAGATCGCCCAGCCGCTTGCGCAACATGGTCTCGACCTCGGGACGGCGCTCCTTCGCCCAGGCCTTGTCGGCATGGAACAGGTCGATGCCGGCCAGCTCGGCCACACAGGGCTCGACGCTGTTGGAGGCCGCGAACAGCCAGGTCATGACCATGGCGCGCCCGGCCTCGTCGGCGGGCATCAGCTGGTCAGAACTCTGGGCGATGTAGAGGACGATGGCGCCGCTCTCGAACATCTCGACCTTGCCGTCGCTGAAGGCGGGGACCTGGCCGAAGGGCTGTTTCGCGCGATAGGCCGGCGTCGCCTGGTCCTCGAAGCCGATCAGGTGGTCGTCATAGCCCAGACCCGCCTCCTCCAGCGCCCAGCGCACGCGGATGTCGCGGACCGAGCCCTGGGCGAAGGGCGGGACCCATCTGAAGGCGGTGACCTTGATCATGGCGGGCTCCCTCCCGTTTGACAGTTGCGTTGATATCAACATAATTGACGCCATGTCAAACGTGCCCGCCGCCTTCGCCGCCACCCTGCACATCCGCGACCATTGCCTGTGCCTGCATGCCCAGCGCGCGGCGCGGACCCTGTCGCGGCGGTTCGACGAGGCCTTTCGCGGCCTGGGCATCACCAGCGGCCAGTTCTCGCTGCTGAACGGACTGAACCGGCCCGAGCCGCCGACCATAGGCGCGGTGGCGGCGCTGCTGGCCATGGACCGGTCGACGGTGACGGCCAATCTGAAGCCGCTGGAGCGGATGGGCGCGGTCGTCCTCGGCGTCGATCCGAAGGACCGGCGCAGCCGCCGTCCGGCCCTGACCGACGCGGGTCGGGCGCTGCTGGCGGCGGCCACGCCGATCTGGGTGCGCGAGCATGGGGCGATCGAGGCCGGACTGGCCGGCGCCGGGGACGCGCTGCGGGCGGGTTTGCGGCAGGTGGGATGAGCCCCTGCCCTTCTCCCGAAAGGGGAGAAGGAAGGTCGCTCACTGGTGGTCGATATTCACATCGGCGTTGGCGCCGGTGATGGCGGTGTCGGTCCCGTTCACCTGGGTCGCCTTGACCCGGTTGATGTCGGCCAGGGTGATGCCGCTGTTGCCCGCGTCGAAGGCGCCGGTGATGGCGTGGCCGACGTGCCGGCCGCTGTCGTAGGTCCCGTCATCCTCGAGGAAGAAGTCGACCGGGGTGTCGTAACCGCCGCCCGAGGCCTTGCGGGCCGCCACGGTCGCGGCGTTGCCGAGGGTCAGGGTGACGGCGCCGCCGTTGTGCGCCACGCTGGCGACGCCCCGCTGCAGCACGGTGTCGGCGTCGGCCGAGCGGACGAAGCAGAGGTTCTTGCCCGGCCGCACATGCAGGGTGTGCGTCGCCGTCTTGGCCCTCAGGATCCCGCCCGGATAGACGAAATAGGCGCTGGTGCCGCGGTCGTCGCCGGCCGAGGTGAAGAACTGCGCCGCTACGTTGTCGTAAAGCATGATGACCTCCCTTGGTGTCGGTTGAAGACAACCAAGGGTTATCACAGGTTGTGACCGCGAGCTACTTTTTTCTCGCTTTAGTTGTGTTGGAGAGGTTCAGCGCCACGGCGGCGCGGACGAGGGCCTTCAGGGCCTCCGCGTCGATCACGTCCCCCTCGTGGAAATCGACGGCGCGGCGGGTGCTTCCCTCGAGGCTGGCGTTGAACAGGCCGGAGGGGTCCTCCAGCGCGGCGCCCTTGGCGAAGGTCATCTTGACGGCGGTCTTGTAGACCTCGCCGGTGGTGAGGATGCCGGCGCGCTCCCACACCGGGACGCGGCCCCATTTCACCGTCTCGACCACCTCCGGGTCAGCCTCGTGGACGAGGGCGCGGATGCGGGCGAGGGTCCGGCCGCGCCAGTCGCCGAGGGCCGCGATCTTCGCGTCGATCCGTTGCGGGGCGGAAAGACCGGCCTCGGCCGGGTCGATGTCCATCTTTCCCATGGTCGTTCCTCCGTCACATGCGCTCGCCGGGCAGCCGGCTGGCCTGCCGGATCCAGTCGGCCAGTCGAGTCTCGTCGAGCGGGTCGCCCTCGTGGATGTGGAAATAGCGCACGTCCTTGTGCTTCGAGCCCACGGGCGGAACGGGGTCCAGCGACGCGCCGCGGTAGAAGGCCAGCTTCAGATAGCGGTCGAAGGCGTGGAAGCCGGCAAACCAGGCCCCCTCCTCGACGCCGTACAGCGGGGTGTTCCATTTGACCGCCTTCCGCACGCCGGGAACCATGCGCGTGATCAGGGCGTCGAGGCGGCGGGCGGCGTCGCTTTTCCAGCCCGGGGCGGCGGCGATCCACGCCTGGACCGGGGCGTCGCCATGGCCCTTGGGGATCTGGGGATTGCCGCCCGAGAGCAGGACGGGTTTCTCTGGCTTGTCGGTCATCAGGTCGCCTCCTCAATCGGCCCGCGCCACCACCTGTTCCAGCTTCGCGAGGAACTGCCGCCAGCCGGCGTTGGCGCCGCCGAAGGCCTGTTTCTGATCGGGGCGGAAGCCGGCCTGCTCCACGCGCAGATGCGTTCCCGCGTCCGTCGGGGTCAGGGTGAAGGTCACCACGCTCTTCATCGCATAGGCCGGATCGTCGTGGGCGTAGTCCCAGGTGTAGGAGAGAGTCCTCTCCGGCTCGACGGTCAGGACCTCGCAGTCCAGCACCCCGCCCCAGTCGCCGCTGAGCCTGAAGCTGTGGCCGACCACCGGCCGGAAGTCGTTCTTCATCAGCCATTCCTCGATCAGGTGCGGCTGCGTCAGGGCGCGCCACAGCTTCCCGGGCGGAAACGGGATGTCCCGCTCGATGACGACGGAGCGGGTTTCGGTCGCGGCGGCGGTCATTGGTCCATCCTTTTGAGCAGGTCCTCGAGGTGGTCGATGCGGGCTTCCCAGAAGCCGGTCATGCGGCCGGTCCAGTCCGCCAGCGGGGCGAGGGCCTCGAGCCGGGCGCTGTAGTGGGTCTGGCGGCCGTCGGGCCGGTCACGCACCAGCCCGGCCTGTTTCAGCACCCCGAGATGTCTGGACACGGCCGGCTGCGACACCCCGGCCTGGGCCGTCAGCACCCCGACCGTGGTCTCGCCGTCGCGGCACAGACGTTCGAACAGGGCCCGCCGGGTGGGGTCGGCGAGGGTCCGGAACAGGACGTCGTGGGCGGGCGGCGGGTTCAATCCATAACTCCAGAGCTATGGATTGGACGCATAGCTGGCGGGTTATGGGTGAGTCAAGCCCGAGGCCGCCGCCGCCAGCATCCACACCGCCATGACGACCATCATCAGGTTCTCGGTAAGGGAGACGAAACCCAGCGGGACATTGGAGGCGCCGCCGACGCAGGCGCATTTGAGCTCGCGCTTGTCGACATAGACGGCCTTGAACACCGACACCGCGCCGATCCCGCCGATGAACAGGGCGACCGGGGCCGACAGCCAGGTCAGGGCGCCGGCCAGCATCAGCACGCCTGCGCCCAGCTCGGCGAAGGGATAGATGTAGCCGTAGGGCACCCAGCGCCGGGCCAGCAGGTCGTAGTTGAGGAACATGGTCGAGAATTTCTCGACGTCCTGCAGCTTCAGCATGGCCAGCAGACACATGGCCGTGGCGATGAAATTGGGCAGGACCATCGCGGTGATCGCCCGCAGCGACAGCCAGTCGATCGCCAGGGCGATCAGGGCGGCGACGGCGAAGACGGCCAGCACGGGGGTGTAGCTGGTCGCCCCCTCCTCCGGGACCGTCTCGCCGAAGAAGCGGCGCAGGTCGTCATGGCCGCCGATGCGGACGCCGCCGATGAAGGTCTGGGGCGTGGTCCTGACGCCGTGCACGGCCTTGAAGGCGTCGGTCTCCTCGCGGGTCTTCAGATGGTGGTCCTGGACGGCGTAGCCCTTGCGGCGCAGCAGCCAGAGCGACTTCCGGCCATAGGGGCAGACGTGGTCGGCCATGACCATGCGGTGGAGGACGGCGGTCCTGGGGGCGGCGGCGGTCTGGTCGGACATGGGTTTCTCCTGTTGCCGATAACGATCCGCCCCCCATGTAGGGTCCGGACCATGGTACGGAGTCAAGGCATGACCGGTATGACCATCGCGCGGCTGGCCAGGGCCGGCGGCGTGGGCGTGGAGACGGTGCGCTACTACCAGCGGCGCGGCCTGCTGGAGACGCCGCCGCGACCGGAGGGCGCGGGGCTCGGCGGCGGCGTGCGGCGCTACGGGGCGGAGGATGTGCGGCGGCTGAGGTTCATCCGCCAGGCGCAGGGGGCGGGCTTCACCCTCGAGCAGATCGGGGAGCTGCTGGCGCTGGACGCGGGCGAGGACCGCGGCCGGGCGCTGGCCCTGGCCGAGGCGCGGCTGGCGGAGCTGGATGCCCGGATCGCCGAACTGGAGGCGGCGCGCGCGGCGCTGCGGCGACTGGCGGGGGCTTGCGCGGGCGGGGGGAAAGGGCCCTGCCCGATCCTGGAGGCGTTCGAGGGGTGAGGTCAGCGCGGTCGGCGCATGGACGGTTCCGCGAAAAAACACGGTCCAGGTCGTCCAACTCGTCCACCGGACGGGCGGCGGCGCGCCTCTACGGCGCGACGGGGTTCGGTTGTCAAAGACCTGGACTGGGATGATAGCCGGCCGGTACGTCAAAAGCGGACGCAGGCGACCCCGCGCCGTTCCCCCTTGCGGGAGAAGGACGCCAGAGGAACGACCCGGCCTTCTTCTCCAGCAGCGCCACCAGCTCGGGCTGCATGAAGGCGTCGTCGTCGGGGATGTCGAGGCGGATGACGCGGGCGCGCTTCAGCTGCGGTTTGAAGCGGCGCAGGAGTTTGGCGCGGTGGGCGCGCTCCATGACGAAGATGAGGTGGGCCCGTCCTGTTGTCCTTTCGTCATCCTCCGGCGAGCGCAGCGAGACCGGGGGACCCAGCGGCGCCGAAGGCGATCTGTTCAGGCACGCTGTTTGACGACGGAGTCCGGGACAGGTTCGCGCTCTCGCGCGCCGCTGGGTCCCCCGGTCTGCGCCGCGAAGGCGCGGCTTGCCGGAGGATGACGAAAGGAAGGTCGGGCGCCAGGCCGGCGGAGGCGGTCCCGACTCCGGGGTGGGACGCGAACACCTGCTCGGCCGTGGGGGAGCGGAGGCGGTTGCGGGAGCAGAGGAAGAGGAGGTTGGTCAGGATGAGATTTAGTTAGAATCAGAAGGTTCGTCCGGGCTGAGAAGTCCGCGTCTCGGCGGATTCTTCACAGTTGGATTCGCGGCGAGTGCGTTGGACACAGTGTCCCAGTTCGCCAAGGCATTTCGAGCGCGTGGCGAGAGCGTATCTCGGCCAAGAGCTTTGACTACTTCTTCAACGCTCATTGTGGCCAGTTCGCCTTGGCCAACGATGCCCGCGCTGAAGTGATTTCCAGCAATGCGTGCGACATCAGCCTCAGTAAGTGGGCGATGAGGAAGGCGAGCTTCCATAGAGCGCACGATTTCGGTCAACTGGTCGAGGCGAGAATTCGTTTCCGAGTCAACGGGACTGACCGGCTCGGGAGCCGGCGTATTGCTCTCGCTGTCCGGCCTATGCACTTCACAAAGCGCTTCTCCGTAACGGGACCAAAGCGACTCGAAATGTTCAGAGAAGTCCGCGTCCAACTGACCGTAGCCCGTCATCTCGCGGATCGAGTCAGCAATCCGCTGGATTCCAAACTTGTTCAGGTCCGCTGCTTGGAAGGCACTGAGGGGCGTGTCGGCGATCAACCGAGTTGGAACGCCACATAACAGCGGCATAACGCGCGCTTTTGTAACAACCTTGGCTAGCGCGCCGGCTTCATAGTGGATCCAAGGCCTTAAATGATTTTCCGCAGTTACGACGACAATGCCAACATTACATGCATCGAGCTTCTCCGAGATCACATCATACCAGCGCTGGCCGCTGCTTATATTTTCCGAAGAAATAAAGAATCCAAAGGTTGGAAATAGTCTTCGAAAAAATTCGTAGACTTTTTGGGCCGTTTTCTGACTTGCTGGCAAAGACCAGCTAATAAAGATGTGTGAGTCCGTCATAGGGGAATGTTGTCATGCTTCTTCCACGGGTTGTCTAGCTGCTTGTTCTTCAGCGTCCGTAGCGCCCGGATCAGCCGCCGCCGCGTCCCGTGCGGCATGATCACGTCGTCGATATAGCCGAGGCCTGCCGCCACGAAGGGGTTGGCGAAGCGTTCCTTGTACTCGGCCTCGCGCGCCGCCAGGGCCTCGGGGTCGCCGGCCTCCTTGCGGAAGATGATCTCGACCGCCCCCTTGGCGCCCATGACGGCGATCTCGGCCGAGGGCCAGGCGTAGTTGACGTCGCCGCGCAGGTGTTTGGAGCTCATCACGTCATAGGCGCCGCCATAGGCCTTGCGGGTGATGACGGTCAGCTTGGGCACGGTGGCCTCGGCATAGGCGAACAGCAGCTTGGCGCCGTGCTTGATCAGGCCGCCGTACTCCTGACGCGTGCCGGGCATGAAGCCGGGCACGTCGACGAAGGTGACCAGCGGGATGCCGAAGGCGTCGCAGAAGCGCACGAAACGGGCGGCCTTGCGGCTGGAGTCGATGTCGAGGACGCCGGCCAGGACCTGGGGCTGGTTGGCGACGACGCCGACGGTCTGGCCGTCGAGGCGGCCGAAGCCGGTGACGATGTTCTTCGCGAAGTCGGGGGCGATCTCGAAGAATTCGGCCTCGTCGACCGTCTTCAGGATCAGCTCCTTGATGTCATAGGGCTGGTTCGGATTGGCCGGGACGAGGGTGTCGAGGCTGGCCTCGTCGCGCTGGGGATCGTCGTAGGAGTCGCGGACGGGCGGCTTTTCGCGGTTCGACAGGGGCAGGAAGCCAATCAGGCGGCGGACCTCGCTGAGGGCCTCGAGATCGTTCTCGAAGGCGCCGTCGGCGACGCCGGACTTCTGCGAATGGACGCGGGCGCCGCCCAGGTCCTCGTGGGTCACCACCTCATTGGTGACCGTCTTCACCACATCGGGGCCGGTGACGTACATGTACGACGTGTCCTTCACCATGAAGATGAAGTCGGTGATGGCGGGGGAATAGACGTCGCCGCCGGCGCAGGGGCCCATGATGACGCTGATCTGGGGGATGACGCCCGAGGCCAGGGTGTTCTGCAGGAAGATGTCGGCATAGCCGGCGAGGGATTCGACCCCCTCCTGGATGCGGGCCCCGCCGGCGTCGAACAGGCCGATGATCGGGGCGCCGTTGGTCAGGGCCATGGTCTGGATCTTGACGATCTTGGCCGCGTGGGCGCCCGAGAGCGAGCCGCCGAAGACGGTGAAGTCCTTGGAGAAGACATAGACCAGACGGCCGCCGATGGTGCCGCGGCCGGTGACGACGCCGTCGCCGGGGATGCGCTGGGTCTCCATGCCGAAGTCATGCGAGCGGTGCTCCACGAACATGTCGGTCTCCTCGAAGGAGCCCTCGTCCAGCAGCACGTCGATGCGTTCGCGGGCGGTCAGCTTGCCCTTGGCGTGCTGGCTGGCGATGCGTTTCTCGCCGCCGCCGAGGCGGGCGCCGGCGCGGCGCTGTTCCAGCTGTTCGAGGATGGTCTTCATGCGGCGTCTCCTTGAGCGCTGGCTTAAGGAGACGCGCTGGCGGTGGCAAGCGACGCTAGCCCGAGAAGCCCTCGCCCAGCGTCGGCGGCGCGGTCATGCCGGCCAGACGGGTCAGCTCCGCGACGTGAGCGGCGAAGGCGTCGCGGCCGGCGGGGGTGAAGGCGGCCCAGGTGCGCTGGCGGCCTCCGCTGGCGACCTTGCGCAGCTTGATATAGCCGGCGTCCTCGAGCTGTTTCAGATGTTTGGACAGGACCGAGTCGGACACGGCGATGGCGTCTCGGACCATGGCGAACTCGGCCTCGTCGGCGGCCGAGAGGATGGCGCAGATCTGGAGGCGGCCGGGCGCGTGGATGACCGGGTCGAACCGGGGCACGCCGCTCACGTTTTCGCACCCATTTCGGCGCGATAGACGCGACGCCAGATGCGGGAGCCGACCAGGGCCGCGACGAAGGCCGCGGCGCCGGCGAGGGCGGCGACGACCGCGACGTCGGTCTCCGGGGACTGGCGGCGGACGATGGTCACGCCGACGATGATGGCCGCGGCGGCCAGGCCGATGGCGATGGCGACCCATCGGGCGTGGCGCGGTGACACCCCGGTGATGCGCAGGCCGGTGCGGCGCGCCTCGTGCTGGAACAGCACGACCAGCGCCAGGACGCCAAGCGAACTGGCGGTCACGTTCCATGGGTTGTCGAAGGCCTGCCCCCCGACCATCACGGCCATGATGGCGGCATAGGTCAGATCATAGCGCCAGCCGCCGACGGCGACGCGGTCATGGACGGTCTTGCGGGAGCTGGCGATGGCGGCGAGCGCCTCGGCCGGCGTGGGGCCGGACTGCTGCGGGTGGTCGTCGGTCATTGGGCGTTCCTCACTTTCTGATCTGGAAAGTGAGTGTGATTTTCCAGATCGTCAAGTGATAACTTTCCGGCATGGAAAGTTATTCGAGGGCCCGGAACCACCGGTCCAGCAGGAGGGCTTCCGCGCGCCGGCCGGCGGTGCGTTCGGCGGCCTCGGCGTCGACGCCCCACTGGCGTTCCTGAAAGGCCTCGTCGAGCCGGCTGAGGTCGAAGGCCGCCTCCCCCGACAGGACGCCGCGCTGGACGGCGAGGCCGAGGACGGCGGACCCCAGCAGGGGCACGGCGGTCGCCAGACCGGTCAGGGCGAAATCGTCCAGCCGCAGGGCCAGATCACGCACGCGAGCGATAGCGGCGGGATCCTGGGGCCGGTGGATGATGCCCTCGGCGGGCTCCAGATGAACGCCGAGCTCGAGCGCCGCCCAGTCGCGCCAGGGCGTCCACTCGCGGGCCTGTTCGGCCGCCAGCGAGGTCGGATGGTCAGCGAGGTAGCAGAGCAGGTCCGAGCCGGCGAAGGCGGCGATCTCTTCGGCCACCGGTTCGCGGGCCTGGCTGACCCGGTCGATGGCGGTGGAGGCCAGACGGGTGGCGGGCATGGTGGCGGGGTCGATGAACTCGCCCTGGGCGGCCCATTCCTCGGCCACGAGGCGGGCGGCGGCTCCGGTGGGGAGGAGCAGCGGGGCGTGGGCCGGGGTTTTCGGCGTGCGGCCGTCGAGGGTGACCGCCCAGCCCCCTTCCCGCTCCGCCACATCGGCCGTGGTCCAGAAGCGTTTGAGGCGCTCTTCGGACTCGCGGAAACCCTTGCGGGCGGCGACATTCGGATCGAGGGGCGGGATGTGGCTCATGAAGATCTCAGGCGGCGCGGGTCAGGTCGGCGAAGCCGTCCAGCACCACGGTCAGTTCGGAGAAGGATCGGGCGACGTGGCGGGCCCCGGCGGCCTGCTGTTCCTCGACGGTGTGGAAGCCCCAGGCGACGCCCAGCGGCAGGACTCCGGCGTTGACCGCCATGGTGATGTCGTGGGCGGTGTCGCCGATCATCACGGTTTGCGAGGGTTCGGCGTCGCAGGCGGCCATGGCGGCGTGCAGCATGGCCGGATCGGGCTTGCCGGGCCCGTCCTCGGCGCAGTGGGACGAGAGGAACAGGTCGGCCCAGCCCTGGCGGGCCAGGTTGCGGGCCACGCCGCGGCGGTTCTGGCCCGTGGCCAGGGCGAGCCGCCAGCCGTCGCGGTGCAGCCGGCGCAGGGTGGTCATGGCTTCGGGATAGAGCGGCTCCTCGTGGCCCTCGGCGTACATGCGGTTGAAGCTGGCGCGGAAGCCGGCGACGAAGCGGGCCAGGGTTGGCGCATCGAGGCCCGGCTCCAGCACCGCCATGGCGTGCTCCAGAGACAGGCCGACGATCTGGCGGACGCGGTCGTAGTCGGGCTCGGGCAGGCCGATGTCGCGCGCGGCCTCGCAGGCGGCGCGATGGATCGAGGCGCGGCTGTCGACGAGGGTGCCGTCGATGTCGAAGACGGCCAGGGGCCGGGTCATCGCACCCCTCCCCGTGCATCGGAGTAAAAGGCGATCATCTCAGCCGCTTCACCCCTTCGAACGGATCGCTCTCGTTGCCCTCGGCCTCCTCGAAGCCGAAATGGGCGAAGCCGGCGCGCATCTCGGGCGACAGCGGCGCCTCGACCACCAGCATGCCGCCGCGCGGATGCTCCAGCTCGATGCGGCGGGCGTGCAACTGCAGCTTCAGCGGGCCTGACAGCTCCTTCGATTTCTCGTCGCCATATTTCGGATCGCCGAGGATCGGATGGCCGATGCCGGCCATGTGGGCGCGCAGCTGGTGGGTCCGGCCGGTGAAGGGCCGCAGCGCCATCCAGCTGGCCCGGTGAGCCGCGCGGCTGATGGTGGCGAAGGCGGTCTCGGCGGGTTCGGCCCGCGGGTCCTTGCGGTCGGCGGGACGCATCATCTCGAAGTCGTTGATGCCGGTCTTCTTCAGCGGCATGTCGATCTGGCCGGCCGAGGGCTTGGGGTTGCCGATGACGATGGCCCAGTAGGTCTTCTTCGCCTGCCGCCGCGCGAAGGCCCCGGCCAGCCGCTTGGCCGCCTCGGGGCCCTTGCCGAGCAGCAGCACGCCGGAGGTGTCGCGGTCGAGCCGGTGGACCAGACGCGGCCGGTCCATCCCCTCCCCCCAGGCCGACAGCAGCCGGTCGACGTGGCGGCTGGTCTTGGTGCCGCCCTGGACGGCGAGGCCGTGCGGCTTGTTGATGGCGATGACCATGTCGTCCTCATAGAGGACGAGGGATTTGGCGAACTTGATGTCCTGGGCGCTGAGGGTGTGGACGTCGCCGGCCTGGCGCGAGGTGTCGTCCGGGATCGGCGGCACGCGCACGGCGGCGCCGGCGGTCAGGCGGCCTTCCGGCTTGATGCGGGCGCCGTCGACGCGGATCTGGCCGCTGCGGGCCATCTTCTGCACCTGGATGTTGGACAGGTGCGGCCAGCGCCGGCGGAACCAGCGGTCAAGACGGATGCCGTCCTCGGCCTCGGCGACATAGAGGGTCTGGACCTCGCGTTTCGGGGCGGGTTCGGACTCTTGAATGGGTTCGTCGGTCAAAGGGCGGCTCCGAAGGCGCGGCGGGCGACCATCAGGCCGATGAAGAGGGCGAGCACCGAAAGCGCCACCGAGGCGGCCACGTAACCGCCCGCCATGGCCAATTGACGGCGCTCGATCATCAGGGCGGTTTCGAGCGAGAAGGCCGAGAAGGTGGTGAAGCCGCCCAGCACGCCGACGGCGGCGAACAGGCGCAGGCTCTCGCCGTGCACGCCGCCCCGGAAGGCCAGCCATCCGGCCAGCAGGCCCATCAGCAGGCCGCCCACGACGTTGGCCGTCAGGGTCGCCCACGGCCAGGCCGTCGCCGGCAGGAGGCGGCCGAGGCCGTAGCGGGCCACGGCGCCGAGGGCGCCTCCGGCTGCGACGATCAGGAAACGGGTCATGGCGGGGCTTATAGCGGACCCGCCGGGAAAGCGAAGGCGCGCCGCCTGACCGAAACTTCACTTGCCGAGGCGCAGGGTTAACGGTGATACCTGAGGCTACAGCGCCGCTTCGCGCTGTGAGGGAAGATCATCGCCCGGCGGCGGCGTTCCGCCATACTGCCGGGTTCAAGTTTCAGGGACCGCCGAAGCGTATGTCGCAGGACGATCACACACCCGGCTCGACGCCGCTGGACGGCGGCCACGGCGGTCAGGGCCATGACGCGCGGCTGCAGGCGGCGCCGAATCCGCCGCCTCCCGGAGCGGAAGACAGCGCCCATCGGGCCGTGCCGCCGCCGACGCCGGCCTCCCGCGGCGGGCCGCTGCGGTCGGCCGACGGCATCCTGCGCCCGATCCAGGACAGCGAGTATTTCGCCGCCACGCCCGAGGCCGAGGCGATCGTCTCGTCCCACATCGACGAGTATTTCAACCAGCCGCTGGACATCTTCCCCTTCTGGGAGACCGACGCCAAGCCGGACCGGTTCCACGTCCTGTTCAGCCGTCAGATCGAGGAACGGTTTCCGGTCGACCAGGACATCCGCAGCCGGATCCACAGCTATGGCCGGCGCGTCTTCCGGGCGCTGATCGTCCACGTGACGGTCAAGCGGCTGAGCCAGGCGGGGGCGCTGGCGGCCTTCGCCGCGCTGGCGATCCTCGGGCCCGGCCTGTTCGCCGGCTGGACCGGATCGGAGACCACGGGCCTGGCTCTGGCCGCGGGCGCCATGCTGGCGGTGCTGGGTCTCTACTGGGGCCTGCAGGCGGTGCTGTTCATCCAGTACCGGTTCCAGCTGGAGAACGACTCCTACGAACTGTCGCGCGAGATCGTTCAGAGGACACGCGAGCTGCAGAACCTGTTCACCTCGGCCCGGGCCATGGCCGACCAGGCCGAGACCCAGTTCCAGCAGGACGGCAAGGGCTGGGGCCAGCGCGCCATGTATCTGACCCGGCTGACCATGTGGCTGGGCGCGCGGATGGAATACCTCGAGAAGCACGTCCAGATGGAGTTGTGGCGCGTGCGCCGCGAACGCTACTGGATGCGCTGGGCCCAGCGGCTGATGACGCCGCTGGTGCTGATCGTCGGCCTGGCCGCCCTGGCGCTGGAGCCCGCGCCGGCCACCGGCGAGGCCGGTTTCCGCGCCCTGCAGGGACTGGCCGCCTTGCTGGGCCTGCTGGTCAGCTGGCTGTCCTATTTCCGCTGGCGCACGCCGGTGGCGGCGGTCCAGGACAAGCTGGGGGTCGACGGCTGGGTCCGCTACGCCTCGCTGGACGTCGACAACGCCGTCGCCGACCAGGTGCGGCGCGACAAGGAGCGGCTGGTCGAATACCGGGCGCTGACGCGCGGCGGGCGCTGATCGCCCGCATTTGACTCTCGTCAAGGACGCCTCGGTGGCGGCGGGACAGGGTCCCGTCCGCACCGGAGGCGGCTATGGATCTGTTCGGCGAACCACGGATGCGTCGGCGCCGGGCCAGGGCGCGCCGACGCGGCCTGCTCGTCATCGCCGGCGTGGCGGTCACCGCCGCCGTCGTGACTGCCGCCCTCGTTTTCCATCAGGACATGGACGAGGCCCGCGATCACGTGTCGGTGCGCAGCCGGGTGGTCGGCAGCCCGTGGGGAGAGATTGAATACGCCGACGTCCGCCCAGGCCCGCCGGTCCTGATGATCCACGAGCGGACGGCGGCCACCTGTGGATCGGCCACGATGCTGAACTGTGGCGCACCGTCGGCGCGTTCGTGAACGGCCTCTAGCCAGCCCTGAGGCGAGGCCGCAGGGCGTCCTGAACGCCGCGGGCGTCATAGGCGTCCGGGCGGTCGGGCTTCTGGCCGTTGCCCATGACGACCTCCAGCGTGGTCGAGGTCGCCGAGGGGCCGCTGAAATTCAGGCCCACGCCCACCCCGACGCCCGAGGCCGAGTAGTTGCCGTAGCGGCCGTCGTAGCGGCTGGAGCCGTAGCCGACGCCGACGCTGGGGCGCATGCCGCCGGCGCTGTCGGGCCGTCCGTCGATCCAGCGCTGGGTGACCTCGAACCAGTCATAGCCTTGCGAGGTCGTCAGCTCGGCCGCGCGCAGCAGGGCCATGTCGGCCACGGGACCCGCTGCGCCGACGCCGTTGTAGGTGACGCGGAAGCGGTTGGATTCGATGCGCTGCTCGGCATAGCCCTGCCCGCCCGGCGAAGTCTGGGCGCCGTAGGGGGCCAAGCTGGCGCAGGCCGACAGGGCGAGCCCGGCGGCGGCGATCAGGGGCAGGGCGAAGCGGGTCATGGCGGATCTCCGGGCGTGTGTGAATTAGCGCCGGGCGGTGTCGGAGGTTCCTGTGTCCGCCAGCCGATACGGAGGCGCCTAGAGCCCCGCCGCCGCCTTGAGGGCCTCGAAATCCGCGGGCGGGGGCGCCTCCACGGTGCGGTAGCCGCCTTCGGGATGGGGAAACACCAGTTTCGCGGCGTGCAGCATCAGCCGGGGCGCGGCGCGGCCGGCGAAGGTCAGGGCTCCGCCGTAACGGGCGTCTCCCGCCAGCGGGCGGCCGAGGGAGGCCATGTGGACGCGCAGCTGGTGCATGCGGCCCGTCGCCGGGTCCAGCTCGACCAGGGCCCCGTCCTCCGTGGCCGACAGGGTGCGGTAGCGGCTGAGGGCGGGCTGGGCGCCCGGCGTGTCGGGGGCGACCGCGCGCATATAGCTTTCGCGGCCGATCTCCTGACGCAACAGCGGCTTGTCGATGACGCCGGAGGTCGGCTCCGGCGCGGCGGAGACGAGGGCCAGATAGGTCTTCCTGAACCGCCGCGCCTGCAGGGCCTTGCCGAGGAAGCCGGCCGCCGGCCTGGTCTTCGCCGCGAGGATGACGCCGGAGGTGTCGCGGTCGAGCCGGTGCACCAGATCGGGCCGTTTGCCGTTGGATCGGGCGAAGGCCCACAGCAGGTCGTCCAGGGTATGGGCCTGGATGCGGCCGCCCTGGCTGGACAGGCCGGCGGGCTTGTTGAAGGCGATCACGGCCTCGTCCTCGTGGATGATCCACGAGCGGACGGCGGCGATGTCGGCGTCGGACAGGGAAACGGGGGAACGGTCGGTCACCGCGCCTGCATAGGCGAAAGACCGACCGTCCGTCAGCCCCTCACCGCAGCACGCCCTTCCTGCCCATGGTCCAGGCGTACCAGACGAAGAAGGCGCAGATCGCGCCCTTGGCGATCAGCATCGGCCACCAGGGCCCCATGGCCTGCATCCCGTTGGACAGGCCGATGGCGTAGATCGCGCCGGCCAGCCAGCCGAGGAAGGACACAACGAAGACCGGCGTGGCCCAGCTGCGCCGGAGCAGCAGCAGGACCCCGCCGAGCAGCCCGCCCCAGACAAGGATCGCCCAGGCGCCGTGCGTCCACGCGGGCATGGCGTGGAAATACGCCATCTGCAGCTCGGTCGGGTCCATATTGGCGAGCCAGGCGTCGCCCTGCACCTGGGTCATGGCGTAGTCGAGACAGCCGAGCCCGTTCCACAGCAGGGCGACGGCCCCGACGACCGGGAGATGCCAGGGCGCCGGGGAACGGCCGCTGCTCAACGCAGGACGCCCCTCTTGCCGAGCATCCAGGCGTACCAGATGAAGAAGACGCAGGCGCCGCCGATCACGATCTGCATCGGCCACATCGGTCCCATGGCCTCCATCCCGCCTGACAGGGCGAAGGCGTAGACCGCGCCCGCCAGCCAGCCGAGGAAGGAAATCACGAAGACCGGCGTCGCCCATTTGCGGCGCAGCAACAGCAGGATGGCGCCCAGCAGCCCGCCCCATACGCCGATGGCCCAGGCCCCGTGGGTCCAGGCCGGCATGGCGTTGAAATAGGCGATCTGCGCCTCGGTCATGCCCATCTGGGCGAACCATTCGTCCTGCCGCGTCTGGGTCATCACATAGTCGATGCAGCCGAAGCCGTTCCACAGGGCCGCGAGGATCCCGACGATCCACAGGTGCCACGGCGTGCGGACGCGTTCGGCCATGCCCATGCCGCTCATGCCAGCACCCCCTGCTTGCGCATGGTCCAGGCGTACCAGGCCAGGAAGGCGGCGATCAGGGTGATGACGTACGGCATCCAAGCCATCATCGCCAATTCGGGCGGCGGCGCCGGGGCCTTGTCGATGACAGCGCCGTACAGAAGGCTGACCGCCGCGCCGAGCAGCGACAGGGCGAAGGCGTGAACGGCGAAGCGGCTCCGCATCAACAGCAGGATCGAGCCCGCCACCGCGCCCCAGACGCCGAGGACCCAGGGAACGTACATCCAGGTCGGCATGGCGTTGTAATAGGCGATCATCGCGTCGGTCATGCCCGAGGCGCGCCAGTAGGTTTCGCGCTGCGTCAGGCTCATCACGAAGTCATAGGCGCCGAAGCCGTTCCACAGCAGCGAGAGCACGCCCACCGCCCAGAGATGCCACGGAACCGCGGCTCTTGTCGTATCGGTCATCATCCCCTCCCAAGGTTGATCGATGGCGGGAGGCTAACCCCAAAACCGGCGTTACGGCAACGCTAAGCGGCGCCGTCGTCGGTCATCGACGCCCGCATCGCGGCCCAGCGGTCGAGCCGCTCCTTCACCTTGGCCTCATGCCCCTCGCCCTTCGGCGCGTAGAAGACGCGGCGCTCCATGTCGTCGGGGAAGAAGTTGGCGCCGGAGAAGCCCTCGGGGGTCGAGGGGTCGTACTGGTAGCCCTTGCCGTAACCGAGCTGTTTCATCAGCTTCGTCGGGGCGTTGCGGATATGGGCGGGCGGCATGAGCGAGCCGGTCTCGGCCGCCGCCTTCTTCGCCGCCTTGAACGCCTCGTAGACGCCCACGGACTTGGGCGCGGTGGCCAGGTGGACCACGGCCTGGGCCAGGGCCAGCTCGCCCTCGGGGCTTCCGAGGAAGTCGTAGGTGTCCTTGGCCGCGTTGGCGACCAGCAGGGACAGGGGGTCGGCCTCGCCGATGTCCTCGACCGCCATGCGCACGATGCGGCGGGCCAGATAGAGCGGATCCTCGCCGCCGTTCAGCATCCGAGCCAGCCAGTAGAGGGCGGCGTCAGGGTCTGACCCTCGCACCGATTTATGCAGCGCAGATATGAGGTTGTAGTGTTCTTCTCTGCTCTTGTCGTAAGCGGGTGCGCGCTTCTGCAGGACGCCGGCCAGGGCCTGGACGTCCAGCGGATCGCTTGAGGTCAGGTCGAACAGAACCTCGGACATGGTCAGCAGATAGCGGCCGTCGCCGTCGGCCAGGGCCAGCAACGCCTGACGCGATTCCGGAGTCAGCGGGAGCGTCATCCCCTCCTGCGCCTCGGCCCGAATCAACAGTTGATCGAGGGCCGCATCATCCAGCCGTTTCAGCACATAGACCTGCGACCGCGACAGCAGGGCGCCGTTCAGTTCGAACGACGGGTTCTCGGTCGTGGCCCCGACGAGGGTGACGATCCCCTCCTCCACGAACGGCAGGAAGCCGTCCTGCTGGGCGCGGTTGAAGCGGTGGATCTCGTCGACGAACAGCAGGGTCGACTGTCCGGCGGCGCGCCGCATGCGGGCGGCCTCGAACGCCTTCTTGAGATCGGCGACGCCGGAGAAGACGGCGCTGATCTGCTGGAACTGATAGCCCGCCGCCTGGGCCAGCAGGCGGGCGATGGTGGTCTTGCCGGTGCCGGGCGGCCCCCACAGGATCATCGACCCCAGACGCCCGGCCTCGACCATGCGCCGGATCGGCCCGCCGGGTCCCAGCAGATGATCCTGGCCCACCACCTCGTCGAGCGTGCGGGGCCTCAGACGGTCGGCCAGGGGCGCGTCGGGGGGATGGATGCCGGAGGCTTCGAACAGGTCGGTCATGGACGCTCACAGATAGGCGTTCGCGGCGCGGTTTTCACGCGTTAGTATCGACATCCGAACCGAGGAGACCGCGCCATGACCGACCCCGAAGCGCAAGGCCCCGCAGCGGGCGTCACGCCGCACCTGACCATCCCGTCGCGCGGCGGCCAGGCGGCGATCGAATTCTACACCCGCGCCTTCGGGGCCGAGGAAGTGCGGCGGCACATGGCCGACGACGGCGAGCGGCTGATGCACGCCTATCTGATGATCAACGGCGGCGCCGTCATGCTCAACGACGAATTCCCCGAGTTCAACGGCGAGCAGGACATCGTGCCCAAGGGGGTGACCATCCATCTCCAGGTCGACGACGCCGACGAATGGTGGAACCGCGCCATCCTGGCCGGGGGCGTGCCCCTGTTCCCGATCGCGGACCAGTTCTGGGGCGACCGCTACGGCCAGTTGCGCGACCCGTTCGGCCACACCTGGTCGATCGGATCGCCGCTCCGGACCTAGGCGGCCGCGTCCTGGGCCGGGGCCCGGATCAGCGGATGACGCCGCTGATTCTCTGGCCGCGACGGTTGATGGTGAGTTCGGAGCCGCGGTCGACGTCGGCAAGTTGCTGAAGCGAGGTCACGGGCCGGCCGTTGACGGTCAGGATGATGTCCCCGCCCTGCAAGCCTATGCGGCTAGCGTAGCTGCCGCGCTGAACCCTTCCGACAATCACCCCGCCGGCGAATGGATCGCCGCCAAGGCTGTCGGCCAGCGCGGGGTTGAGGACCAACACCTGGGCGCCGCTAAGAACGCCGGAGCGGACGACCGTGGCCCGGTCGACGTTGGCGTCGCCCGGCAGGGGCTGGACCCGCGCGTTCAGCGTCTCGGTCCGGCCGTCGCGCAGCACCGAAACCTGCACCGTCTCGTTCGGCTCGCGCGTCCCGATGCGGAAATTGAGGCCGCCCTGGTCGTTGATCTCGGCCCCGTCGATGGCGGTGATGACGTCGCCTTCGCTCAGCCCTGCCCGGGCGCCCGGCCCGCCCGGGTAGACCTCGGTGATGACCAGACCCTGCGGGCGCTCGAGCCCGAGACTGCGGGCCACGTCGGCGCTGACCGCCTCGCCCTTCACCCCCAGCCACGGCCGGACGACGGTGGTGGCCCCGCCGACGGCGGAATCCACGACCCGGCGCACGGCGGCGGCCGGCACGGCGAAGCCGACGCCGGACGACGAGCCCGAGCGCGAGAAGATGGCGGTGTTGATGCCGATCAGGTCGCCGTCCATGTCGACCAGGGCCCCGCCCGAATTGCCCGGATTGATGGCGGCGTCGGTCTGGATGAAGGAACCGCTGTCGCTGATGCCCGTCTCGGTCCGGTTCAGGGCCGAGATGATGCCGTTGGTGACCGTCTGGCCGACGCCGAACGGGTTGCCGATGGCCAGCACCAGATCGCCGACCTGCTGTTCCTCGCGGTCGTCGATGTTGAGCGTCGGCAGGCGCTCGTTGACGCCTTCCAGCTGCAGGACGGCGATGTCCGAGCGTTCGTCGGCGAGGACGATGCGGGCGTCGAACTCGCGCCGGTCGTTCAGCACGACCTTGATCTGCTGCATGCCGTTGATGACGTGATAGTTGGTCACCACCACGCCGTTGGGGCGGACGATGACGCCGGATCCGACCGAGCCGGTCTGGCGCTGACCGGGAATGCCGAAGAAGGGATCGCGGACCACCTGGACCCCGCGCGCCGCGATGTTGACGACGGCGGGGGCGGCCTGTCGCACGACCGGCGAGAAGCTGGCCTTCATCGCCTGGTCGCCGCCCGGCACGACCCGGTTGTCCGCGAAGACCCCGTCCTGGGCCCGGGTATCGTCGGACCGGCCGCAGGCGGCGAGCAGCAGGGCGGCGGCGATGGCGAGCGTACGCGTCTTCATGGTCATCCGGTTCAGTCAGAAAGGCACAAGCGCCGCCATTCCGCACCGGCTTTTGGACCGGATCAAGGCGTCGGCGGGGCCTCAACGGCTCCGGCGTCGCGGCGTTCCTGCCCGCGCCCCACGAGCCAGCCGATGACCGCCGCCAGCAGCAGGACGACGGCGGCCAGATAGAAGGCCAGGCCCGGCATCTGGATGACCGCGTGCTCGCCGACCGACAGCGAATAGACCCAGCCGAAGAACAGCGGCGACATCACACCGGCGATCGAGGCGACGCTCATGTTGGCGCCCTGCAGCTGGCCCTGTTCGTCCTCGCCGACGCGGCGGGTCATCAGGGCTTGCAGGGTCGGCATGGCCAGACCCCACAGGGCGTTGGGCAGCATGGCGAGGACGAACATCAGGCCGTCGGGCGCCCAGCCCATGGCCGCGATCCCGACCGTGCCGCCGACCAGACCCAGCACCATGGTCGCCCGGTCGCCCAGCCGCTTGACGACCGGCCCCACCAGACCGCCCTGCACCACCATGTCCAGCACGCCGACGAGGGCCAGCAGCAGGCCGACCTCGCGCGGGCCCCAGCCGTAACGCCAGGCGGCGTAGAGCACGAACACCGCCGAAAAGACGTGGTGGGCGAAATAGAGCAGGAAGTTCACGACGGCCAGGCCGCTGAGCTCCGGGTGGCGGCGCAGCAGGATCAGGGACCCCAACGGATTGGCCCGCTTCCAGCTGAAATCCATCCGCTTCTCGACCGGCAGGCTCTCCGGCAGAACCAGAAGGCCGTAGAGGAAGGCCAGGGTCGACAGGCCGGCGGCGAACCAGAAGGGCACGCGCGGGCCGAACCCGCCGAGGAAGCCGCCCAGCACCGGGCCCAGCACGAATCCGAACGAAAAGGCGGCGCCGATCAGGCCATAGGCCTTGGCCCGTTTCTCGGGCGCGGTGATGTCGGCCATATAGGCGTAGACCGTCGTGAAGCTGGACGAGGTGATCCCGGCGATGATCCGCCCCAGCGCCAGCCACCACAGGTCCGGCGCGACGGCCATCAACACATAGTCCAGCGCCAGCCCCGCGCAGCTGATCAGGATGACCGGGCGGCGTCCGTACTTGTCCGACAGCGAGCCGATGATCGGCGAGCAGACGAACTGCATCAGCGCCCACAGCGCCACGAAGACGCCGTTGATCACCCCGGCCCGGGCGTTGGAGCCGACGAAGTCCTCGATCAGGCGGGGCAGCACCGGGATGATGATGCCCATGGCCACGATATCGAGCACCGCCGTCACGAAGATGAAGGCGAGCGCGGCGCGGTGGGTGCGGAGGCGGTTGAGGGCTGACATGGGCGGGCTTCGTGGAGGGACGCGCCTTCTAGCCGACCCGGGCGCGCCCGTCAGCCCTGTGGTACCCTTGGGGCGGAGGCCCTCATGACCAACTTCCTTCAGGTGACGCCCTTCCTGCACGTCGCGGACCTGCAGAAGGCGCTCGACTTCTTCACGGACATCCTTGGTTTCAGCGTGCCCTTCCGGAAGGACGGATACGCCTACATCCACCGCGAGACGGTCGGGTTCCGGCTGCTTCAGGCCGAAGATGGCGAGCTCACGCCGGGCCATCGCCGCTTCGCCTACTACATCGACGTGCGCGACGTGGACGCCCTGTACGCGGAGCTGAAGCCGAAACTGGACACCCTGCCCTCCCGCGACGTCCACGGGCCGGCGGACAAGCCCTACGGCCAGAGGGAGCTGCTGGTGCTGGCGCCGGACGGCGAGCTGATCGCCTTCGGCATGGCCATGCCGCAAGCCGAGGTTGCGAAACCTTAATCCCGGGACGTCTTGCGCGAAACGACGGCGCAAGGCCAAGCTGCCGCCATGACAACCGTGATAGAAGCCCGGGGCCTGACCAAGACCTACGGAACCGTGCGCGCCCTCGACGGGCTGCACCTGACCATCCCCCGGGGCGGCGTATACGGCGTGCTGGGGCCGAACGGGGCCGGCAAGTCGACCCTGTTCCGCATCCTTCTGGGCCTGATCCGGCCGACGGAGGGCTCGGCGACGGTGATGGGCGGACCCGTGGGCCAGGTCGCCTCGATGCGCCGCATGGGCTCGATGATCGAGACCCCGCGCTTCCCGCCCTATATGACCGCGCGCCAGGTGCTGCGCTGGCTGGCGCTGGAGCACGGCGTCGGGGCCGAGGTCGATATTCCGAACTGGCTGGAGCGCGTCGGCCTGACCGAGGCGGCCGACCGCAAGGTCAAGGGCTTCTCGGTCGGCATGCTGCAGCGGCTGGGCGTCGCCGCGGCGCTGATGAGCAAGCCCGAACTGGTCATTCTGGACGAGCCGACCAGCGGCATGGATCCCCCCGGGATCCAGGAGATGCGGGCCCTGATCCGCTCCCTGGCCGACCACGACGGCGTCACCGTCGTCCTGGCCAGCCACCAGCTTCAGGAGGTGCAGCGCATCTGCGACCGCGTGGCCATCCTGCACCGGGGCCGGCTGGTGCGCGAAGGCGCGGTCAGCGAGCTGACGGCGTCCGGCGAGCAGCTGCGCCTGTCGGTGACCGCGGCGGACCGGGTCATCGCCATCCTCGGATCCCGCGGTGTGCGCGACGGGGCCGGCGTCCTGGCCAATGTGCCGCGCGCCGAAGGGCCCGCGCTGATCCGCGCCCTCGTCGAGGCGGGGATCGAGATCGACGAGGCCCGCTGGGTCGGCGCCGATCTGGAAAGCGTCTTCTTCACCGAAACAGGCTCCATCCGCGCGCCGGAGACACCCCATGCTGGCTGATGCAATCCGGGCCGAGGCCTATCGATTCTCGCTCAACCGGCTGCAGGTGTTCGTCAGCGTCGTGCTGACGCCGCTGCTGTTCGCCGTCGGCGGCGTCTTCTTCCACCTGGTCAGCAAGTCCAAGGGCGACGAGGCCGCCGGGAACATCGGCCTGACCCTCCCCCCGTCGGTCGAGCCGCTCAATCTCGCGGAGGCCTTCTCGTTCGCGGCCTCGGCCAGCGCCAACGGCGTGATACTGATCTGCATGCTGATCGGCGCGGCGACGATCTATGCGGGCGACTACCGCTGGGAGTCGTGGCGGCTGATCAGCGCGCGCAATGACCGGGTCTCGCTGATCCTCGCTAAGGTCGGGCTGGTCAAGATGCTGGCCATCGCCGTGAGCCTGCTGTTCCTGGCGGCCACCTTCGTCTTCCTGATCGCCGAGGCGGTGATCTACCAGCGCGACCTGAGCTTCGCGATGGACGGCGCCGAGGCCGGGCGCGCGGCCCTGGTCGGGCTGTTGTCCTATGTCCGCATCGTCCAGTTCACGATGATCGCCCTGCTGACGGCGGTCATGACGCGGTCGCTGCTGGCCGCCCTGTTCGTGCCCTGGGCCCTCGGCTTCGTGCAGGGAATCGCCGGCACGGCCATGCCGCTGCTGGGATGGGAGCCGCAGATGTGGTTGCCGCAGCTGCTGCTGCCCGGCTTGGCCTATGACACGCTGAAGGCGGCGGTCGCGCCCGGAGCCCTGCCCGCGCCCTATACCGACGGGACGGTGTGGCGCTCCCTCACCGGGCTCGGACTCTGGACGGTCCTGCCCCTGGTCGGGGCGCTGGCGTGGTTCAAACGGCAGGATCTGTCGAAGGAGTAGCGCTCACAACCGCTTCTCCATCCACACGTCGCAGCGCGCATACGGCGTCGGCTGCGGCGGCAGATCGACGAAGCCGAAGCGGCGGTACAGGGCGATGGCGTGGGTCTGGGCCCTGTTGGTCTCCAGATACAGGCGATGGCCGCCCGCCGCCCGCGCCGCCGCCTCGCAGGCCTCCAGCAGCCGCCAGCCGAGGTTCAGACCGCGCGCGCCATCCGCGACCGCCATCTTGCCGACCTCATAGCCGCCGTCGGCCATGGCCATCAGCGAGCAGCAGCCGACCGGTTGGCCCTCGCGCTCGGCGATGAAGACGTGGCCGCCCTTGTCGAGGATCGACCCCTGCGGATCGCCCAGCACCAGCTGGTCCTTGGGTTCGAGCGCATAGCCCCCGGCGACCAGCCAGTCCTCGTTCAGCGCGCGCCAGGCCGCGGCGTGGTCGGGTCTGTAGGAAACGATCTCAACGACGGTCGGCATGGAGCCCTCCAAGGGTCTGTCTGGGGTGCTTTCAGGCATTAAAAAGGGCGGCCGGTTCGCACCGGCCGCCCCTTTGTCGTGGCCCCAACGGCCGAAGCTTACGCCTCGTCGTCGCCCTCGATGGCGTAGACCGGGCCCGAGTCCAGGCCCTTGGCGTCGGCGTCGCGATCGACGAACTCGATCACGGCCATGGCGGCGTTGTCGCCGTGGCGATAGCCGGCCTTCATGATGCGGATGTAGCCGCCGTTGCGTTCGGCGTAGCGCGGGCCGATCGTCTCGAACAGCTTGCCGACCTGCGGAACGTCACGGACCTGGCTGATGGCCTGACGGCGTGCGTGCAGGTCGCCCTTCTTGGCGAGCGTGACCAGCTTCTCGACGAAGGGACGCAGTTCCTTCGCCTTGGGAAGCGTGGTCGTGATCTGCTCGTGCTTGATCAGCGACGCAGCCATGTTGGCGAACATGGCGGTCCGGTGTGCGCTCGTACGACCGAGCTTGCGATAGGCGGCGCCGTGGCGCATCGGGGTCTCTCCTACTCAACCCTGGTATCCGGCTCGCGGACCTGGGGCTTTCTCATTCTAACCGCTCCGCGATCCGGGTGGATCAAGGGCGGAGGGTTGAAACTAGATCTGGTCGTCGAACTTCTTGGCCAGATCCTCGATGTTTTCAGGCGGCCAGTTCGGCACATCCATGCCGAGGCTGAGCCCCATCGTCATCAGGACTTCCTTGATCTCGTTCAGCGACTTGCGGCCGAAGTTCGGGGTGCGAAGCATTTCGCCCTCGGTCTTCTGGATCAGGTCGCCGATGTAGACGATGTTGTCGTTCTTCAGGCAGTTGGCCGAACGCACCGACAGTTCCAGCTCGTCCACCTTCTTCAGCAGGGCCGGGTTGAAGGGCAGGTCGGGCTTGCCGTCCGCGGCTTCCACGGCCTTCTTCGGCTCGTCGAAGGTGATGAAGATCTGCAGCTGGTCCTGGAGGATGCGCGAGGCGTAGGCCACGGCGTCCACCGGCGAGACCGCGCCGTTCGTCTCGACCTCGAGGATCAGCTTGTCATAGTCCAGCGACTGGCCCTGACGGGTCGGCTCGACGCGATAGGCGACGCGCTTGACCGGCGAATACAGGGCGTCGACGGCGATCAGGCCGATCGGGGCGTCTTCCGGACGGTTCAGCTCGGAGGCGACATAGCCCTTGCCGTTCTGGACGGTCAGTTCCATGCGCACCGAAGCGCCCTCGTCCAGCGTGCAGATCACGTGGTCGGGGTTCAGCACCTCGATGTCCGCGGGGACGTCGATCTGGCCGGCCGTGACGGCGCCGGGGCCCGTGGCGCGCAGGGTCATGCGCTTGGGGCCTTCGGCGTGCATGCGCAGCGCCAGTTGCTTGATGTTCAGAACGATGTCGACCACGTCCTCGCGCACGCCTTCCAGCGACGAGAATTCATGGACCACGCCGTCGATCTGGATCGCGGTCACGGCGGCGCCTTGCAGCGACGACAGGAGAACGCGGCGCAGGGCGTTGCCGAGCGTCACGCCGAAGCCGCGTTCCAGGGGCTCTGCAACCAGGCGCGACTTGCGCTGCGGGTCGGAGCTCGCCTCGATCTGCGGCTTCTCGGGACGGATCAGCTCTTGCCAGTTACGTTCGATCATGGGTGTCCCTCGAAAACGGAGTTCGCCGGTCCCTCGCCCCTCGTCAGGCGCGCCAGGACCGGCGGAGATAGGTAGTCGGTCTTGGTTCGCTTTAGACGCGGCGGCGCTTGGGCGGACGGCAACCGTTGTGCGGCATCGGCGTGACGTCGCGGATGGTGGTGATGGTCAGGCCGACCGACTGCAGGGCGCGCAGGGCCGACTCGCGGCCGGAGCCGGGACCCGAAACGTTGACTTCCAGCGTCTTGACGCCGTGTTCCTGGGCCTTCTTGCCCGCGTCCTCGGCGGCCATCTGGGCGGCGTAAGGGGTCGATTTGCGCGAACCCTTGAAGCCCATGTGTCCGGCCGACGACCACGAGATCGCGTTGCCCTGGGCATCGGTGATCGTGATCATGGTGTTGTTGAAGGACGCATTCACGTGGGCGACGCCCGAGGTGATGTTCTTGCGCTCGCGCTTCTTTACGCGACCCGGTTCCTTGGCCATGTGTCTGTCTTACTTCTTCTTGCCGGCGATCGGCTTGGCGGGACCCTTGCGGGTGCGGGCGTTGGTGTGGGTGCGCTGGCCGCGGACCGGAAGGCCCTTGCGGTGACGCAGGCCGCGGTAGCAGGCCAGGTCCATCAGACGCTTGATGTTCATCGACGTCTCGCGGCGCAGGTCGCCCTCGACGGTGTGATCGCGGTCGATGGTCTCGCGGATCTGCAGCACCTCGGCGTCGGTCAGCTGGTTCACCCGGCGAGCGGGCTCGATGCCGACCTTGGTCGTGATTTCCTTGGCGGCGTGGGCGCCGATGCCATGGATGTACTGCAGCGCGATCTCTACGCGCTTGTTGGTCGGGATGTTGACACCAGCGATACGGGCCACGAAGCTCTCCAGATACGCGTTGACGGACGCAACAAACGCTCCGGTCAACAGACCAGGAGCGCCGACGTCCTTCGCGGAAGCGCGCCTTATACAGGGGATTCCCGTCGCGTCAACGCCTGACGCGGTTTCGGAAGGGCCCGTCAGCGCCCGAACTGGACGAAGACGGTGACGCGCTGGCCCTCGACGGGCCGCCCCGAGGCGCTCATCGGCGGCCGGAAGCGGAAATAGGCCTCCGCCACCGTCACGGCGGCGGCGCCGTAGTTCAGCCCCGGCGGCGTCTCGTTGACCACGCGGCAGTCGTCCAGCCGTTCGTCCAGGCGGATGACGCAATTGACCGACCCCCGCCCCGGGCGGCGGCCGCGGGGTACGACGCTGAAGATTTCGGCCTGGGACGCGCCGCGGACGAACCGGGGGCCGATGCCGCCCGATCCCGATCCTTCGCCGTCCCCGTCGCCGGTTCCCGTGCCATTGCCCGTGCCGCCCTGCCCCATTCCGGGCGTCGGGCTGGCGACCGGGGCCGCGCCGACCACCAGCGTGGGTTCGGGCGCCGGTCGCGGCGGCGCGGGCAGTTCACGCGGCTTGTCTGCCGGCTTGGGCGTGACGTGGACGCGGGACGGCGCGGCCGGCTTGCCGCCGCCCGGATCGGGCGTGGGCTGCAGCGGCGGCGGCGGCGGAGGGGGCGGCGGCGTCGGGCGGAACAGCACCACGTTTATGGGCGGCGCCGGCGGCAGCATCGGAATATCGGCCTGGGTGCGCGCGATCACTGCGAACACCAGCAGGTGCGCCGCCGAAACGCCCACGACGACGCCGGCCGTGCGCAGGCGCTTTTTCGTCAGATATGGAGGTTGGATCCGCACGCTCTCGTCCTATCACTCGGACATGAACGCGTGACGCGACAAAAGGTCAGGCGTTGTTCAGCTAGCGGCGCCGTCCAGCGCCGCGTCGATGGCCCTGGCCACCTCGGCGATCGCGCCCATGCCGTCGATCTCGGTCAGCAGGCCCTTGTCGGCATAGTAGGGCAGCAGCGGCGCGGTGTTGCGGTTGTAGGCGTCCAGCCGGACCTTGAAGCTCTCGGGATTGTCGTCGGGACGCCCCTGATCGGCGAAGCGGACCGCGACCCGCTCCAGCAGGGCCGCGTCGTCGACCTTGAGCCGGACGACCCGGTCGATCTGCTTGCCCAGCTTGGCCAGCATGGCGTCCAGCGCCTGGGCCTGGGCCACGGTGCGGGGGAAGCCGTCGAAGATGGCTCCGCCGGCGTCCTCGGCCTCCTTCAGCCGGGCCTCGATCAGGGCGATGACGATGGCGTCGGACACCAGGTCGCCGCGCGACATGATGGCCTTGCACTCGAGACCCAGCTCGGAGCCCGAGGCGATGGCTTCACGCAGCATGTCGCCGGTCGACAGCTGGACCATGCCGCGGGACTCGACCAGCCGCTTGGCCTGCGTTCCCTTGCCCGCCGCGGGCGGTCCGAACAGGATCAGGTTCATCGCCGCCCCTCCCCCGAAGGTTCTAGCGCCGGGCCGGGGCGGTGACGCCCTTGCCCGCAATCTTGCCGCGTCCGCGCAGCTTGGCCTTCTTGATCAGGCCTTCGTACTGGTGAGCCAGCAGCTGCGACTGGATCTGCGCCACCGTGTCCATGGTCACCGAGACCACGATCAGGATGGAGGTGCCGCCGAAGGCCAGGCCCGAGCCGAAGTTGGCGATGACCATTTCCGGCAGCAGGCAGACGGCGGTGATGTAGGCGGCGCCGATCACGGTCAGGCGGGTCAGGACATAGTCCAGATATTCCGCCGTGCGCTTGCCCGGGCGGATGCCCGGCAGGAAGCCGCCGTATTTGCGCAGGTTCTCGGCCGTGTCCTCGGGGTTGAAGGTGATCGAGGTGTAGAAGAAGCAGAAGAAGACGATCAGCGCGCCGTACAGCAGCATGAAGACCGGCTGGCCGTGCTGCATCTGGGCGGTGACCAGCGGCAGCCAGCCCATCCACGACGGCAGGTTCGCATTGGCGGTCATCTGCGCCACCGTGGTCGGCAGCATCAGCAGCGACGAGGCGAAGATCGGCGGGATGACGCCGGCTGTGTTGACCTTCAGCGGCAGGAACGAGCGCTCGCCCCCGGCCATGCGGTTGCCTTCCTGGCGCTTGGGATACTGGATCAGCAACCGGCGCTGGGCCCGCTCCATGAAGACGATGAAGACCACGACGCCGATCATCATGGCGGCGATGAACAGCAGGGTGAAGGCGGACATCTGGCCCTGCTGGGCCAGGCCGAACAGACGGGCGATCGTGCCCGGCAGAACGGCGACGATGCCGGCGAAGATGATCAGCGAGATGCCGTTGCCGACGCCGCGCGCGGTGACCTGCTCACCCAGCCACATCAGGAACATGGTCCCGCCGGTCAGGGTGGTGATGGTCGAGACGATGAAGAACAGGCCGGGGCTGTCGATCAGGCCGGGCTGGGCGTTCAGGCCGATGGCGATGCCGGTCGACTGGAACAGGGCCAGGACCACGGTCAGATAGCGGGTGTACTGGTTCAGCTGCTTGCGGCCGCTCTCGCCGCCTTCCTTCCGCAGCTTCTCCCACGGCGGATACACAGCGCCCATCAGCTGGACGATGATCGAGGCCGAGATGTAGGGCATGACGTTCAGGGCGAACACGGCCATGCGCTCGACGGCGCCGCCGGAGAACATGTTGAACATGTCCAGGATGCCGCGCTGGCCATCCGGGTTCTGGAAGAACTGCAGGAAGGCTTCGGAGTTGATGCCCGGGATCGGCACATAGGTGCCGATGCGGTAGACCAGCAGGGCCAGGATCGTGAACAGCAGACGCTTGTGAAGCTCGGTCGCTTTCGCGAACGAGCCCATGTTCATGTTTGCTGCGAGTTGTTCGGCGGCCGAAGCCATGTGTCGTCACCCCGACTGATCAGAAGGCGGCGCATCGGACAGGAATCCGGCGCCAGCGTCCAGATAGGCGAAGGGCGCCCTCTTAGCGAGAGCGCCCCTCAAGCTTATTTTGCAGTGCGAGCCGCGGTGCGGGTCGTACGGGCCGAGATCTTGTTGGCGTCGCCGCGCGGCGCCTTGGCGGCCGGAGCCTTGCCCTTGGCGGCGTTGCGCTTCTCGACGCGCGCGGCGGCCTTGGCTTCAGCGGCGATGCGCTCCTGGACGACGGTGCCGCCGGCGGCCTCGATGGCCTTGACGGCGCCGGCCGAGGCCGACCAGACGACCAGGTTCAGCTTGGACTTGATCTCGCCGGTGCCCAGGATTCGGACGCCGTCCTTGACGCGACGGATCACGCCGGCGGCGACCAGGGCGTCGCCCTTGATCTCGCCCTTGATGTCCAGCTTCTTGGCGTCGATGGCGTCCTGCAGGCGCCACAGGTTCACTTCGGCCAGCTTCAGCGCGCCGGGATTATTGAAGCCGCGCTTGGGCATCCGCATGTACAGCGGCATCTGGCCGCCTTCGAAGCCGCCGATGGCGACGCCCGAACGGGACTTCTGGCCCTTGACGCCGCGGCCTGCGGTCTTGCCCTTGCCCGAACCCGGGCCGCGGCCGACGCGCATGCGCTTCTTGTGGGCGCCTTCGTTGTCGCGAATTTCGTTCAGTTTCATGTGCCTGATCCTTTCGGGTGCTAGCGCCCGGGTCAGACCCGGACTCGGCGTTGAAATAATTGAAGGGCCGCTTCTAGGCGGCCCCCTTCAGCATCGCAAGACACGAGACGCCCTCCCCCCGGTCAGGGAGAGGGCGAAACGGCTTACTTCTCGACGATCTCGGTCAGGTGGGCGACCTTGGCGATCATCCCGCGGACCGAGGGGGTGTCTTCCAGCGTGGACTCGCGGCCCATGCGGTTGAGACCCAGACCCATCAGGGTGGCGCGCTGGTCCGACTTGCGGCGGATCGGGCTGCCCGTCTGGCGGATGGTGACGGTGGTCTTGGTTTCAGTCTTGGCCATGGTCTCAGGCTTCCTGGGCTTCAGGCGCCGCTTCCGGAGCCGAGGCGCCGTCGTTGCGGCGGCCCATCAGATCGGCGACCTTCTTGCCGCGCTTGGACGCGACCTGACGGGGCGACGACTGGACCTTGAGGGCCTCGAACGTGGCGCGGATCATGTTGTAGGGGTTCGACGAACCGGTCGACTTGCCGACGACGTCCTGGACGCCGAGGGTTTCGAGCACGGCGCGCATCGGACCGCCCGCGATGACGCCGGTCCCGGGAGGGGCGGCGCGCATCATGATCTTGCCGGCGCCCCAACGGCCGTTGCCGTCGTGGTGCAGGGTGCGGTTCTCGCGCAGCGGAACGCGGATCATGGTCTTCTTGGCTTCTTCGGTCGCCTTGCGGATGGCTTCCGGCACTTCGCGCGCCTTGCCGTGACCGAAGCCGACGCGGCCCTTGCCGTCGCCGACGACCATCAGGGCCGCGAACGAGAACCGGCGGCCGCCTTTGACGGTGGCGGCGACACGGTTGATGTGCACCAGCTTCTCGACGATGTCCGAATCCGGACCGTCGGCCTGGGGAGCGTTGCGGTTGTCACGACGGTTGCGATCGTTGCCGCCGCCGCCACGTTGGGGAGTTTGCGCCATCTGTCGCGTCCTTAGAAGTTCAGGCCGGCTTCACGCGCGGCATCAGCCAGCGCCTTCACCCGTCCGTGATAGATGTAGCCGCCGCGATCGAAGACGACATCCTTGATGCCCTTCTCGAGGGCGCGTTCGGCGACCAGCTTGCCGATCAGAGCGGCGGCCGCGACGTCCGAACCCTTGGCCTTCTTGCCCTTCTCGCCTTCCAGCGAGGAGGCCGAGGCGATCGTGACGCCGTTCAGGTCGTCGATGATCTGGGCCGAGATGTTCTTGTCCGAACGGTGCACCGACAGGCGCAGACGGCCGTTGGCGACAGCCTTCAGGCGGCGGCGGGTGCGCTCCGTACGGCGCTGGGCTTGTTGTCGAAGAGAGAGAGCCATGACTTACTTCTTCTTGCCTTCCTTGCGCCGGACCTTTTCGCCCGTGTAGCGGACGCCCTTGCCCTTGTAGGGCTCCGGCGGACGCAGCTTGCGGATGACGGCGGCGATCTGACCGACGGCCTGCTTGTCGGCGCCGGTGATCTTGATTTCCGTCTGCTTGGGCACCGCGAAGGTGACGCCGGCGGGCGGTTCGATGTTGACGTCGTGCGAGAAGCCGAGCTGCAGCGACAGGGCGTTGCCCTTCATCGCGGCGCGGTAACCGACGCCGACCAGATCCAGGCTCTTTTCAAAGCCCGTGGTGACGCCGACGACCATGTTGTCGACCAGGGTGCGGGACAGGCCCCACATGGCGCGCGAACGCTGGTTGTCCTCGCGGATGGCCAGGTTCAGGCCGTCGTCGCCCTGGGTGACTTCGATCTCGTCGGCGACGGTCCAGGAGCGTTCGCCCTTGGGACCCTTCACTGTGACGGTCTGGCCGTCGAGCGTGACAGTCACGCCCTTCGGCACTTCAACGGTGCGTTTTCCGATACGGGACATCTTAGTAGACCCTGCAGAGGACTTCGCCGCCCACCTTGGCTTCGCGAGCCGCGGTGTCCGACATGACGCCCTTGGACGTGGAGAGGATCGAGATGCCGAGGCCGTTCTTGATCGGCTTCAGGTCGGAGATCGCGGAGTAGACGCGGCGGCCCGGCTTGGACACGCGGGCGATCTCGGCGATGACCGGCTGGCCGTCGAAGTATTTGAGCTCGATCTCGAACTGCGGGAACTCGCCGGGGTTCTGAACCAGCGAATAGCCGCGGATGTAGCCCTCGTCCTGCAGCACGTCGAGGACGCGCTGGCGCAGGCGGGAAGCCGGGGTGAGCACCTTGGAACGTTTGCGCATGTGCGCGTTCCGGATGCGGGCGATCATGTCGCTCAGGGGATCGTTGATCATCATGTCTGTCGCTCCCCTTACCAGCTGGACTTGGTCAGACCCGGGATCTGACCCAGGTTGCCGAGTTCACGAAGCGCGATACGGCTCATCTTGAGCTTGCGATAGAAGGCCCGCGGACGGCCCGTCACTTCGCAGCGGTTGCGAATCCGGTTGGCGGCCGAGTTGCGCGGCAGCTTGGCCAGCTTGAGGCGCGCTTCGAAACGCTCCTCGAGAGGCAGGGATTCGTTGTTGGCGGTCGCCTTCAGGGCGGCCCGCTTGTCGGCGTATTTCGCGACGAGGGCCTTGACCATCTCGTTGCGGTTTACGGCGCTTTTCTTAGCCATGGTTTCTTTCCCTTCCCGCTCAGTTCGTCACGAACGGGAACTTGAACTCGGTGAGAAGCGCGCGCGCCTCGTCATCGGTCTTGGCCGTGGTGCAGACGATGATGTCCATGCCCCACATCTGGTCGATCTGGTCGTAGTTGATCTCGGGGAACACGATGTGTTCCTTGAGGCCCATGGCGTAGTTGCCGCGACCGTCGAACGAGGTCGGCTTCAGGCCGCGGAAATCCTTCACGCGCGGCAGCGCGATCGTGATCAGGCGGTCCAGGAACTCGTACATCTGGTCGCCGCGCAGCGTGACCTTGCCGCCGATGACCATGCCTTCGCGCAGCTTGAAGCCGGCGATGGAGTTGCGGGCCTTGGTGGCGACGGGCTTCTGACCGGCGATGGCGGCCAGGTCCTTGAGGGCCGCGGTGGCCTTCTTGGAGTCGGCCACAGCTTCACCGATGCCCATGTTGAGGACGATCTTGTCCAGCCTGGGCATCTGCATCGGGTTGGTGTAGCCGAATTTCTCGGTCAGCACGCCCTTGATGCGGTCGTTGTACTCGCCCTTGAGGCGGGGGGTGTATTTGGTCTCGGCCATCAGATGACGTCTCCCGTCGTCTTGGCGAAGCGAACCTTCTTGTCGCCTTCCATGCGGAAGCCGACGCGGGCCGCCTTGCCGTTGGCGTCGGCGATCGCGACGTTCGACAGGTGAAGCGACGCTTCCTTGTTCTTGATGCCGCCCTGGGGGTCGGCCTGGGTCGGGCGGGTGTGGCGCTGAACCATGTTGATGCCTTGCACCATCACGCGGTTCGTCGCCGGCAGGACCTTGGTCACCTTGCCGGTGCGGCCCTTGTCCTTGCCGGTCAGGACGACGACGTTGTCGCCCGTTTTGATCTTGGCGGCCATGACTACAGGACCTCCGGAGCCAGAGAGATGATCTTCATGTGGTTCTTGGCGCGCAGTTCGCGGGGAACCGGGCCGAAGATCCGCGTGCCGACGGGCTCGTTCTGCTTGTTGACGATGACGGCGGCCGACTTGTCGAAACGGATGACAGAGCCGTCCTTGCGCATGATGTCCTTGGCGGTGCGCACGACGATGGCGCGAACGACGTCGCCCTTCTTCACGCGGCCGCGCGGAATCGCTTCCTTCACCGAAGCGACAATCGTGTCGCCCACCGAGGCGTAGCGGCGCTTGGAGCCGCCCAACACCTTGATGCACATGACCCGGCGAGCACCCGAATTGTCGGCTACCTCCAGGTTAGTTTGCATCTGGATCATATGATCAGATCTTTCTGATTACGAAGCCGAGGCCGAGGAGTCCGACAGGACTTCCCAGCGCTTCAGCTTGGACTTGGGGGCGCACTCGATGATGCGGGCCTGATCACCCACCTTGAGGGCGTTGGCTTCGTCGTGAGCGTGGTACTTCTTGGACAGGCGCACGATCTTTTTAAGGACCGGGTGCAGCAGCGTGCGTTGGACGACGACGACGACAGTCTTGTCGCCCTTGTCGGAGACGACCACGCCTTCGAGAACTCGTTTGGGCATCTTCGTTTCCTTAACCCGCCGCGCGGTTCGCACGCAGAAGCGTGGAAATACGGGCGATGTCCTTGCGCACTTCCGAGACCCGATGGGTCTTTTCCATCTGGCCGGTGGCGGCCTGGAAGCGCAGGTTGAACTGTTCCTTCTTGAGCTTCAGCAGCTCGTCGGACAGCTGGTCGGGCGTCTGGGCCCGGAGGTCGGCGATCTTGGTCATGCTCCGACGTGCTCCACGTGCGAGACACCGGCGTCGAGGCGGGTGACCACCTTCGTACGGACCGGCAGCTTGGCGGCGCCAAGACGCAGGGCCTCGCGAGCCACGTCGTCCGGCACGCCGTCGATTTCAAACAGGATACGGCCCGGGTGGCAGCGCGCCGCCCAGTGATCGACCGCGCCCTTGCCCTTGCCCATGCGGACTTCGGCCGGCTTGCCCGTGACGGGCAGGTCGGGGAAGACGCGGATCCAGACGCGGCCCTGACGCTTCATCTGGCGGGTGATCGCGCGGCGTGCCGCCTCGATCTGACGCGCGGTGATGCGTTCCGGCTCCACCGTCTTCAGGCCATAGGACCCGAAGTTCAGCGAGAAGCCGCCCTTGGCGGCGCCGTGGATGCGGCCCTTGAAGGCCTTGCGATACTTGGTCTTTTTCGGTTGCAGCATGACTTAGCCCTCACGCCCGCGACGCTGACCGCGATCGTTGCGGCCGCCGCGATCACCGCCGCGGCCTTCGTTCGAAGAAGGACCCGAAGCCTCGATCGCCCAGCGCTTGTCCTGCGCCATCGGATCGTGCTCGAGGACCTCGCCCTTGAAGACCCACACCTTCACACCGATGATGCCGTAGGTCGTCTTGGCCTGGATGAAGCCGTAGTCGATGTCGGCGCGCAGGGTGTGCAGCGGCACGCGGCCTTCGCGATACCATTCCATCCGCGCGATTTCCGCGCCGCCGAGGCGGCCCGACACGTTGATGCGGACGCCCTTGGCGCCGAGACGCATGGCCGACTGCATCGCGCGCTTCATGGCGCGGCGGAAGGCGATCCGGCGTTCCAGCTGCTGCGCGATGTTCTCGGCGATCAGCTGGGCGTCCGTCTCGGGCTTGCGCACTTCGACGATGTTCAGGTGAACCTCGCCGTCGGTCCGCGCCGAGATGTCCTTGCGGAGCTTCTCGATGTCGGCGCCCTTCTTGCCGATCACGACGCCCGGACGGGCGGCGTAGATCGTCACGCGGCACTTCTTGTGCGGACGCTCGATGATGATGCGCGACACGCCGGCGGCGTTCAGGCGTTCCTTCAGCCACGTACGCAGCTTGAGGTCCTGGTGCAGCAGGTTGGCGTATTCGGCGCCGCGGGCGAACCAGCGGCTGTCCCACGTACGGTTGACGCCGAGGCGCAGACCGATCGGATTGACTTTCTGACCCATCAGGCGGCCTCACCGGCTTCGCGGACCACGATGGTGATCTCCGCGAAAGGTTTCAGGATGCGCGACGAACGGCCGCGAGCACGGCTCGCGAAACGCTTCATCACCAGGTTCTTGCCCACGAAGGCCTCGGCGACGACCAGGTTGTCGATGTCGAGGTTGTGGTTGTTCTCGGCGTTCGACACGGCCGAATACAGCACCTTGCGGACGTCGGTGGCGATGCGCTTGCGGCTGAATTCCAGCTCGTTCAGCGCCTTCTGCACCGGCAGGCCGCGGATCGACTGGGCGACCAGGTTCAGCTTCTGAGGGCTGATCCGGACGTTCACCAGCTTGGCGCGCGCTTCGGTCGGGGCGACCCGACGGGAGTTTTTGGTCTGGGCCATCAGTTACTTCCTTTTGGCCTTCTTGTCCGCCGCGTGCCCGGGGAACGACCGGGTCGGGGAGAACTCGCCGAACTTCATGCCGACCATTTCTTCGGAAACCGACACCGGCACATGCTTGAGGCCGTTGTGGACACCGAAGGTCAGGCCGACAAACTGCGGCAGGATGGTGGAGCGGCGCGACCACGTCTTGATCACGTCCTTGCGGCCCGACGACGCTGCCGTCTCGGCCTTCTTCAGCAGATACCCGTCGACAAACGGGCCTTTCCAGGAGGAGCGGGCCATCTTTAGCGAGCCTTCTTAACGTGGCGGGTACGGATGATGTACTTGTCCGTAGCCTTGTTCTTGCGGGTCCGGGTGCCCTTGGTGTCCTTGCCCCACGGCGTAACCGGGGTGCGACCGCCAGAGGTCCGGCCTTCACCACCACCGTGCGGGTGGTCGATCGGGTTCATGGCCACGCCGCGAACGTGCGGACGCCAGCCCATGTGACGGACGCGGCCGGCCTTGCCGAGGTTCTGGTTCATGTGGTCGGGGTTCGAAACCGCGCCCACCGTGGCCATGCAGCCGTCCAGGACCATGCGAAGCTCGCCCGAGCCGAGACGGATCTGGGCGTAGCCCTGATCGCGACCGACCAGCTGGGCGTAGGCGCCGGCCGAACGGGCCAGCTGGGCGCCCTTGCCCGGCTTCATTTCGACGTTGTGGATGATCGTGCCGACCGGCACCGAGCGCAGCGGCATCGCATTGCCCGGCTTCACGTCGACCTTCTCGCCGGCCACGACCGTGTCGCCCGCCTTCAGGCGTTGCGGCGCGATGATGTAGGCCTTTTCGCCGTCCTCATAGACGATGAGGGCGATGAAGGCGGTCCGGTTCGGATCGTATTCCAGGCGCTCGACGGTCGCCGTGGCGAACTTCCGGCGCTTGAAGTCGATCTTGCGGTACAGCGTCTTGGCGCCGCCGCCGCGGAAGCGGACGGCGATACGACCGCCGGCGCCCCGGCCGCCCGACTTGGTCAGGCCTTCGGTCAGCGACTTTTCCGGACGCCCCTTGTGGAGCTCCGAACGGTCGATCAGCACCAGGGCGCGACGGCCCGGCGATGTCGGATTGTATGTTTTCAAGGCCATCTGATCAGAGCCCCGTGGTGACGTCGATCGACTGGCCTTCAGCCAGCGTCACGATCGCTTTTTTGATGTCGACCCGACGGCCCATGATGCCGCGGAAGCGCTTGGTCTTGCCCTTTTGAACCAGGGTGTTGACCTTCAGGACGTTGACCTTGAACAGGCTTTCGACCGCGGCTGCGATCTCATCCTTGGTCGAGGTGCCCGAGACGCGGAACACGACCTTGTTCTGCTCCGACAGGATCGTGGCCTTTTCCGTGATGATCGGGGCCAGGATGGTGTCGTAGTGTTTTGCGGTGGGATTGGCGCCAGCCATTACGCGGCCTCCTTCTTCGTCTTGGCAGCCGGTTTGGCGGCCGAGGCGGCCTCGGCTTCACGACGCGACGGGGTGTAGTCCTTGTAGGTGGCCTCGATGGCTTCGACAGCCGCCTTGGTCAGCACCAGCTTGTCGGCGCGCAGGATGTCGTAAACGTTCAGGCCGGCGTTCGGCAGGACGTTGACCATCGGGATGTTGCGGGCGGCCAGGCCGAAGTTCGTGTCGACTTCCGGACCGGCGATGATCAGCGTGCGGGTCCAGCCCAGCTTGCCGAGGGTTTCGCGCAGACCGGCGGTCTTGGCGTCCTTCAGCGAGAGGCTGTCGACGACGACCAGATCACCGGCGACGACCTTGGCCGACAGCGCATGACGCAGGGCCAGGGCGCGGACCTTCTTGGGCAGGGAGAAGCCGTGGTCGCGAACGACCGGGCCGAAGGCGCGCGAACCACCGACGAACTGCGGGGCGCGACGCGAACCGTGACGGGCGCCGCCGGTTCCCTTCTGCTTGTACATCTTCTTGCCGGTGCGAGAGTTCTCGTTCCGGGTCTGGACCTTGTGGGTGCCGGCGCGGCGTTTGGCCAGTTGCCAGTTGACGTAGCGGGCCAGGATGTCGCCGCGAATGTCGGTGATGCCGAAGACGGCCTCCGACAGTTCGACGTCACCGGCGGCCTTGCCGTCGAGTTTGATGACCGAGAGTTTCATTACGCTTCACCGCCTTCGGTGGTTTCGACGGCCGGGGCTTCCTCGGCCGGCGTTTCAGCCGGTTGAGCCGCAGCAGCCGAACCGCCCTTGGACTTGACGCCGCCCGGGAAGGGAGCGTCGGCCGGACGGGTCTTCTTGACGGCGTCGCGAACCTTGACCCAGGTGCCTTCGTGACCGGGGACAGCGCCCTTGATCAGCAGCAGGCCACGCTCGGCGTCGACGCGGAACACGGTGAGGTTCTGGGTGGTGACGACTTCACAGCCATAGTGGCCGGCCATCTTCTTGCCCTTGAACGTCTTGCCCGGATCCTGACGCTGACCGGTCGAACCGTGCGAACGGTGCGAGACCGAGACGCCGTGGGTCGCCCGCAGGCCGCCGAAGTTCCAGCGCTTCATGGCGCCGGCGAAGCCCTTGCCGATGGTCTCGGCCTGGACGTCGACCTTCTGGCCGGCGACGAAGTGGTCAGCCGAGAACTCGGAGCCCACATCCATCATGGCGTCCGCATCGATGCGGAACTCGGTGACATAGGCCTTGGGTTCCACTTCCAGCTTGGCGAAGGATTCGCGCTGAGCCTTGTTGGTGTTCTTGGCCTTCTTGGTGCCAGCGCCCAGCTGGAGAGCGACGTAGCCGTCACGCTCCTGGGTACGTTGGCCGACGACCTGGCAGCCGTCTAGCTGAAGCACAGTGACCGGTACGTGCGCGCCGTCATCGGCGAACACGCGGGTCATGCCCAGCTTCTTGGCGATCACGCCCGTGCGCATCGGATCCCGCCTCTTTCTTATTAAATCTTGATCTCGACGTCCACGCCGGCGGACAGGTCGAGCTTCATGAGCGCGTCCACGGTCTGCGGGGTGGGGTCGACGATGTCGAGCACGCGTTTGTGCGTGCGGATTTCAAACTGCTCGCGCGACTTCTTGTCGACGTGCGGCGAGCGGTTCACGGTGAACTTTTCGATCAGGGTCGGCAGCGGGATCGGACCGCGAACGGTCGCGCCCGTGCGCTTGGCCGTGTTGACGATTTCGCGCGTCGAAAAGTCGAGGACGCGGTGATCGAAGGCCTTGAGCCTGATGCGGATGCTTTGATCCATATCGGTCGTATTTCCCAAGCAGGCGAACCTGCGTCCCTGTGAACCATTTCAAAGACCGGAGCCTTCAGGCCGTGAGGCCTTCAGAGTACGCACGTCCGCAAAAACGATCGGCCCACGCAGCGAACCGCGAAGGCCGTTGAAGTCCTGGGTCACTGCAAAGAACAGGTCCGAGGTCGTTCCTGCGGGCCGCGTCTGCATCCCAAAAACACGCGGGATGCACAGCCGGTCCAACAAGAGTGGGGGCTTATGACCGTCGATTCCGATTTGGTCAAGCGGCGAAACTGTGGCTGAGCCTGCGATCCGCCGGTTTCCGCCGGACTGTGGGTCGACGAGCGAGCGTCACGCCACGCCGCCCGGCCGGGAGGCCCGGGTCGGGCATCTGCGCATCCAGACCCTTCGGCGTCCACACCCCTGTCAGGCGAGAGTGATGGACATGGTTAACGAAAGGTTTCTCCACTGGCCTCCACGACGACAAGGAGGCTTCCCATGCGCCATCTCACCACGCTGTCACTCGCTCTCGCGCTCACCCTCGCCTCCGCCGGCGCCACCGTCTCGCAAGTGACGGATCATCCTGGCATCCAGCGATGCAACGCGGGTCTGCAGCGCAGCATCGCCGTCTGCGACAACATGCACGAGGCAGGCTCCAGCAACTGGAAAAAATGCCTCGACTACAGCATCTCCATGCATCTGCAGTGCGTCACCGAGGTGGTCGCGCATATGGATACGCTCGAGCCCGCCTAGGGCGCAGGCCTACTGGCCGATGTGGATGTCGCCGACTCCGGCGATCGAACGGCTCACCGTACCGGTCGCGCGGGCGATGCTGACATCGCCGGCCCCCGCGAGCGAGACATCCACGTCGCCGGCGACGCCGTCGAAATCGACATCGCCGACGCCGGCGATGCTCACGCTCAGGGTCGGAGCCGTTCCGGCCCGGACGGCGACGTCCCCGGCGCCCGAGATGCTGATCTCGGCCGGCCCGTCGACACGGGCGATGATGACGTCGCCGGCGCCGGACACCGAGACGTCAAGGTCGCGGGTGGCGCCGGCCGTGATGGACCCGGCTCCCGAGACGCTGGCCTCGAGCGCGGACGAGGTCCCGGCCCGGATATCCCCCGATCCGGAGACGCCCAGCGACATCTCGCCTTCGGTGTTGGCGACATTCCAGGTCCCGCATCCGCCGTTGCCGAGCTCGATCGAGGCGGCGCCGCGCCCGACGGAGCCGAACACGGCGCCGGAGGCCTCGACGTTCACATCGCGGGGGGTGCGGATGACGATCAGCGGCGCGGCCGACAGATTGACCCGGCCCACATTGCGGACCTCGACCGACGCCCCGACGCCGGGCTGGGCGGTTTCGGGACCCGGGCGGCAGTTCCGGATGTTGTCGCCGCCGCTGAACAGACCCCGGCCACGCACCCCCCCGTCGATGCGAACATTGGCGCCGTCCCGCGTGACCCGCACCGGCGGCAGGCCGGAACTCCCCTGTTCGATCTCCACGGCGATGTCGGTGCGGTCCTCGACCACGACCGCGACGCGGGCCACGGCGTGGCGGATATCGACCTCCGGGCCCGCCTTGGCGAAGGCGGGGGCGGCCACGGCGGCGATGGCGATGGCGGCAGCGGATGCGATGGCGAGTTTCATGACGGCGTTCCCTCTCCGGAATGTGCCGGGAAGGTGCGGCTGACCAACACTGAAGTCAGCTTAAAACGAGGTCATGACTTCGAATTCACCGAAGTCGTCCGTGTCACACCGGATTCCGTCGTCGGAGTCTTTGAAATCCGTCGTCCAATTCTCCGGCGGATTCCCGCTCCCGCTCAGGCCTTCAGGGCACCCGCCCCGTCAGCCGCGCCGACGTCCGGTTCGAAATCGCGCTCGAACGTCGCGATCCGGCTCTTCAACGCCCCGGCCCGCTTCAGCGCCAGCGACGCGGCCCAGCGGGCGGCCAGCTCGGGCGGCGTCATTCGGTCCGTCATGCGGGGCCGGGCGCCCCGGCTGCGCAGCGCCGCATTGGTATAGAGGGCCCCGTTCCTGAGCCGCGACGACCAGGTCTGGAAGTCCATCGACAGGGAGACGCAGAACCGGTCCAGGTTCTCGACCCGGTGCGGCGCGTAGATCGGCCAGGTCAGCGCCTGGCCCGGCTCGAGATCGATGACCTGGGCGTCCGCCTCGAAGGCCAGCGAATAGGGCAGTTCCTCGGTTGTCTGGCGCGACACCACCTGTTCCATGTCCGCCTCGGCCAGATGCGCCTCGTCGCCCGGATAGACGAAGATCCGCTTGCGGCCGCGCATATGGAACAGCACCACGCCTGCGGCGTCGAAATGATAGGGCACCCGCGCCCGGGGCGAAGACAGGATCAGCTGTCCGGCGTTTCTGACCGCCCGCAGGCCCGGATAGGCGGCCTGAACCTTGCGGAACTCCGCCATGGCGGCGGCCCACAGCTCGGGCCAGCCCGTCTCGACCTCGCGCAGATTGACCCACAGCCGGCCCTGCTGGATCGCCGCCAGCAGTTCGTCGCCGTTCAGCCGCCCCCGCGCCCCGGTGCGCAACGAGACCTGCCCCTCCTCGTCGTAGTCATAGAGGTTGATGTCGAACAGCCCGGCCGGATAACGGTCCAGCACCGCCGCCAGCGCTTCGTCGGAGGCGAAGCCCTGCTCCACCAGATTGTGCGGATGGACTTCGACCCGTTCGATCGGGCCGGAATAGCGGGTGCGCTTGTCAGTCATGGGGTGTCTCAGGCCGGAACGGGTCGAATCGAACTCTGGCGGGCCTTTGCAAGCGCGGCGCCGGCCGCGTGCATCGCGCCCTTGAGGCGGGCCCCCGGCGTCGTTTCGCAGGCCTCGATGGCGGCCCACCGCCGCCGCACGCTGGTGCGCAGCCGCACGCCACGCCCGCCCAGCACGCCGACCGCCGCCTCGCTGACCGCCGCGCCCAGACCGGGCTTCAGCACCACGGCCTCGCGCACGATCCGCGCGCCATTGCAGAAATACTTCTTGTAGTGTTCGCCCTCGAACCCGAAATCGAAGGTCCGGTAGCCGAGGTCAGACGCCAGCCGCATGGTGTCCATGCTCAGCAGGATGCCCGGCGAACAGCGCGCCAGGCTGGGCTCATAGCCCGGGAACCAGAAATGATACTGGTCGCCCGCATGCAGCGAATATTCGATCGCGGTCAGCCGGTCGCCGGCCCACAGCCCCGCCATGGAGGCACCGAAGCCGTCGCGGCCGTCCTTCAGCAGGGCGTGCAGCAGGTCGACCGTCCAGCCGCAGGCGAAGATGTCGTGCCGCGCCGTGCGCCGGTACTGGTCCCGCTTCAACGCGATCAGCCAGTCCAGCAGGGACGGGTCGCGCAGGCCCCGCTCGACCCGCAGCGGACCCAGCTCGGCCTCCATGCTGCGTCGGGCGCGCTCCTTGTCCTTGAAGAATTTGCCCTGGGTCGCGCGTCGTTCGGCGTACCAGCCCTCATAGCCGCCCTCGCCCAGCTCCACCTGGACGGTGCGGCGGTCCTCGCCGAGACCCGTCTCGCCCACCCAGGCCGTGACGTTCAGCCGGGCCGCGCCCAGCGCCCGCGCGACCTCTTCCAGCGAAGGCGCCTGACGCGGGAAGGCGATGACGCCGTGGTAGTCGTTCATCGGCGCGGCCAGGGGCTGAACCGCCCCGCCCCGCCGCTGGTGGGGGAAGAAGCCGACCGTCTCCCCGCCGCGCGAGAACACCGCCACCGCTGCGGCCGGACTGATCCGGCCCGCGACCTGGGCGAACTCAGGCCGGAAATAGGGGCTGTTCAACGACGGATCGGCGGCCAGCATGGCGCGCCAGTCCGACCACGCGGTCTCCTCCAGCGCATCGACCTTGACGATATCGACCCTCAATCCGGTCATGCGGCTTCCCTTGGGCGGGCGCGACGGCTCGCTGTTTCCGGTCCTGTGTCGCACAGGCCCCGTTTCAGGCCGGTGAGCGTTCATGGTGAACGAAGTCTGTGCGGAGCCTCGCACCGCGGCGGGCGTTGCCCATCCAGTCCCCCTTCGCCCCGTCCGGAGCCCGCCATGACCGACCCCCGCCGTCCGCCCAGCCGTGAAACCGAAAACGAGGACCAGCGCACGCCCGCGCGGCAAGGCCAGCCGCCGCGGCCCGCCACGGAACCGAGGGGTTCCGAAGGGTCGTCCAACTCGGGCGAGACCGCCACCGATCCGTCTACGGGAAAGCCCAATCCCTGATCCCGGCCGCCTCGCGAGCCTTCGCTGAATCTACGCACGGAACGACCCGGCCGTCCGGGGATTGGGTTCGGACACAGCCATTGTCCGGATTCCCATGTCGCTTCGCCTGATCCTCGCCTCCGCCAGTTTCCTCGCCCTCGCCGCCTGCGGCGCGCCCGACCCCGTCGAACCCGCTCAACCGGCGCCGGGAGAGCAGGCCCAGGGCCAGACCGGGGGCCCGCCCGTTCTCACCGTCGCCCAGATCGAGGCCGGCGTGCCCGCCGCCCCCGCGCCGGCCGCGTCGGGCGCGTCCCCCCTGCCCGCTCCGGCCCCGGCCACGGGCGAGACAGGCGCCGCGGCCGCGACGACCGCGCCCGACCCCGGACTGGTGCGACTGCAGATCCTGCTGGACCGGACGCCGTTCTCCCCCGGCATGATCGACGGGCTGGCGGGCGACAACACGCGTCAGGCCATCGGGGCCTACCGCAAGGCCAACGGTCTGGGCGAAGGCGACGCCGCCGACACCGCCCTGCTCCAGCATCTCGTCGCCGCGGACACCGGCAAGGTCATGACGCAGTACGTCCTGACCCAGGCGGATGTGGCCGGGCCGTTCAGCCCGCCCTCGACCGGCGATCTGGCGGATCTGGCGCGGTCCGGCGTCAACTACGCCAGCGCCCTCGAACGGCTGGCGGAGCGCTACCACATGACGGAGGCCCTGCTTCAGGGCCTGAACCCGGGCGTCGACTTCCGCCGCGCGGGCCAGACCATCGTCGTCCCCGCGGTGACCGACACGCCCCTCGCCGGCGTCGCCCGCATCGTCGTCGACAAGACCGAACGCTCCGCGCGGGCCTATGACGCCGCAGGCAAGCTGCTGGCCTTCTATCCCGCCACCATCGGCTCCAGCGAGCGCCCGGCGCCGTCGGGCACGGTCACGGTGACCGGCGTCGCACCCGAGCCGAACTACACCTACGACCCCAGCCGGGTGACCTACGACCGCGGCGACGAGAAGATTGTCATCCCCCCCGGCCCCAACAACCCCGTGGGCACGGTCTGGATCGACCTGTCGCGCGACACCTACGGCATCCACGGGTCGCCCGATCCGTCGAAGATCGGCAAGACCGCCTCGAACGGCTGCGTGCGCCTGACCAACTGGGACGCCGAACAGCTGGCCGCCGGGGTCAGGCCGGGCGTCGTGGTGCGGTTTATCTGAGGCGCCCCCGGGCGAGGGCTATCGCGACCTGTAGGCGCCGAGGCGATTCGACCCATAATGCGCGACGGAACGCCGGCGTGGATGGTTGGCGTAGGGGCTCTCATGAGACATCGTCGTGATATTGACGGCTTGCGGGCGCTTGCGGTCATACCGGTCGTATTGTTCCATGCGCGCCGCGAGTGGTTTCCCGGCGGATTCGTCGGTGTCGACGTCTTCTTCGTGATTTCCGGCTTCCTCGTCGCGAGGCTTTTGGTCTCCGAAATTCGCCTGGGCCCCCTTGATCTCTGGCGCTTCTACGATCGCCGCGTCCGGCGACTCTTGCCGGCGTTCCTATGCTTTCTGATCTTCAGCGCGATAGCGGCCTGCATTTTTCTCCTGCCCTCGGAGATGCGTATTTTCGCCCGATCGTCCATCGCTGCGATTCTCTTCGCGTCCAACATCTTCTTCTGGCGATCGGCGGACTATTTCGGGCCAGATGCTGAAGCCAATCCACTGTTGCATACGTGGTCTCTGGCGGTCGAAGAACAGTATTATGTCCTGTTCCCGATCGCGCTGGCGATCATCTTCAGGTTCGGATGGTCGCGGCATTTGCCGGCCTTGATCATGACCGCCGCACTGGCTTCGCTGATCCTCGCGGAAGTCCTGCTGAGCCGATCACCGCCTGCGGCCTTCTATCTGCTTCCCACGCGCGCCTGGGAACTTCTGGTCGGCGCCTGGCTGGCCTGCCGGTCACCGGGCCCGGCGCCCCGGAGGTCCCTGGCAAACGTCGCGGGAATATGCGGTCTGTTGCTCATCCTCGCGCCCATGATCCTGTATGACGATCACACCCGATTTCCCGGTCTAGGCGCTCTGCCCGTGTGCATCGGAACCTTGTTGATCCTCTGGTCGGGCGACAGAAATAAGACGTCGGTTTCTCATCTTCTTTCGGCACGACCCTTGGTCTGGATCGGTCTGATCTCCTATTCCCTTTATCTGTGGCACTGGCCGCTACTGGCGTTCCCGGAGATTGTGCTGCAGCGGGCCTTGGCGACGGATGAACTACTGGTGTCGATCGTCGCCGCCCTCGCCATTTCGACATTGTCCTGGCGGTACGTGGAGCAACCGTTTCGCGGGCCCCCTAAGGCGTACCACGGCTCGGGTCGCCAGCCGCGAACCGTCACGCTGAGCGTGACCATCGCGGTGGCCGTACTTCTCGGAATGACGCCGCTGCTGGATGGAGGACAATGGCGGACGCCGGCTCTGGTGAACCAGCTGGACGCCCCTGGCGCTTCGCCTGCACCGGCCACCCCATGCGAAATGTTTGCGAATCGGCCGGCCTCGTGCCCCCGCTCCGCCTTGCCAATCGTTGTGCTGTGGGGCGATTCACATGCGGCCCACTATCACCGGGCCTTGGCAGGCCTCGGACGCGAGCGGGGCTTCGACGTGCGCATCGCCAGTCTGGCCGGATGTGCGCCCCTCCCTCATTCCGAATTGGCCTCGGCTCAAGGCGCCGTCCGCGCTGACTGTCAGAAATTCAACGATGATGTCCTCCAGGAGCTCAGGGGATCGCCCGGCGTCAGGCTCGTCATCCTGAGTGCGCGCTGGAACCGATTCTTCTTCGACAGCACCGATCCCGAATTGATGATGCTGGGACCGACCGGTTCGGGCGACGACGCCCCGGCGGACCGGCTCGCCGAAGGCCTCGAAGCGACACTGGACGATTTATCCCGAATGGGCCTGATCAACGCCGTGATCGGACCAGGGCCTGAGTTTGTTCTGCCTCTCCCCGGCTGCTTGGCCAGGCCGGTCTGGCAGGGAAGGCCCGCCTCGAACTGTGTGCTCCATCCGCACACCAAACCGGGCGAAAAAGGCGATGCGGTGGTGGCGGCCGTGCTGGCCGAGTACCCGGCGACGCTGACAATCCGGCCCTACGACAGCCTGTGTCCGCGCGGTCGCTGTCATACGGTGGTGATGGGGAGGCCGGCTCTGATCGACACCGACCACCTGAGCTATCACGCCGCAGAGCAGGTCCTTCGATCCGTCGACTGGCCCGAACTCAGGCGGGACCAGTAGGCGCTGACGGCATCTGTCGGACATCGAGGGAAGCAGTATCTGCAAGGCCATCTACGCGAAGCCCCCGCCGGCTTGCGCTGGCGGGGGCTCTGTTAGGCGTGCCCTCGACGAGAGACTATTCGGTGATCTTGCTCACCACGCCGGCGCCGACGGTGCGGCCGCCTTCGCGGGGTGATCAGCTCGACGTTCAGCTCGGCGTTGTCGCCGGGCATGATCATCTCGACACCTTCCTTGAGGTGCACGATGCCGGTCACGTCCGTGGTGCGGAAGTAGAACTGCGGGCGGTAGTTGGTGAAGAACGGGGTGTGACGGCCGCCCTCTTCCTTGGTCAGGATGTAGGCCTCGGCCAGGAATTTSGTGTGCGGGGTGATCGAACCCGGCTTGCACAGMACCTGRCCGCGCTCGACGTCCTCACGCTTGGTGCCGCGCAGCAGCACGCCGACGTTGTCGCCCGCCTGGCCCTGGTCCAGCAGCTTGCGGAACATYTCCACGCCCGTGCAGGTCGTCTTCTGGACCGGRCGGATGCCGACGATCTCGACTTCCTCGCCGACCTTGACGATGCCGCGCTCGACCCGGCCCGTGACCACGGTGCCGCGGCCCGAGATCGAGAACACGTCTTCCACCGGCATCAGGAACGGCAGGTCCAGCGGACGCGCCGGCTGCGGGATGTAGTCGTCGACCGTCTGCATCAGCTTSAGCACCGACTGCTCGCCGATCTCCGGGTTCACGCCGTCGGTCGCGGCCTTGGCCGAACCCGCCGTGATCGGAATGTCGTCGCCCGGGAACTGGTACGAGCTCAGCAGCTCGCGCACTTCCATCTCGACCAGCTCCAGCAGCTCGGCGTCGTCCACCAGGTCGACCTTGTTCAGATAGACCACCAGAGCCGGCACGCCGACCTGACGGGCCAGCAGGATGTGCTCGCGCGTCTGCGGCATCGGGCCGTCAGCGGCCGAAACCACCAGGATGGCGCCGTCCATCTGCGCGGCGCCCGTGATCATGTTCTTCACATAGTCGGCGTGGCCGGGGCAGTCGACGTGCGCATAGTGACGGGCGGCCGTCTCATACTCGACGTGCGCCGTGTTGATCGTGATGCCGCGCGCCTTCTCTTCCGGAGCCGCGTCGATGTCGGCGTAGTTCATCGCCTTGCCGCCGCTGGCCTTGGCCAGAACCATCGTGATCGCCGCCGTCAGCGTCGTCTTGCCGTGGTCAACGTGACCAATCGTGCCGATGTTGCAGTGCGGCTTGTTACGTTCGAACTTTTCCTTGGCCATNCAGAACCATCGTGATCGCCGCCGTCAGCGTCGTCTTGCCGTGGTCAACGTGACCAATCGTGCCGATGTTGCAGTGCGGCTTGTTACGTTCGAACTTTTCCTTGGCCATGGCCAAAACTCCTGTGGCCCGGGAAGGGGCAATTGGGTCAGCTTAAGAATTCTGGAGCGGGTAGACGGAATCGAACCGACATATTCAGCTTGGAAGGCTGCTGTACTACCATTGTACTATACCCGCACGGAGACTGCGTCGGGCGCCTCAGCCCTTCGCAGCCGACCCGAGATGGGGTCCGGACCTTCGTTTCGAAACCGCGTGGTGGGGGAAGCAGGACTCGAACCTGCGAAGCTTACGCAGGGGATTTACAGTCCCCCCCCTTTGCCGCTCGGGACATTCCCCCAGCGCGTTTTCGAACCGTCGGACCGATGCGTCGGCGACCTTTCGGTCGTCGAAACAACAAAAGCTCTCGGTGTCCCGCGTCGCCTGGTTTAGGAGGGGCGCCAGACCCGAAAGCCCTCAGGGCTCCAAATCGGAGGGCGTCTTATAGTGTCGAGAAATCCAGAACGCAACGACCGGAAATCGGGCAAGAAACCGGTCTTCGGCGACAAGTCCGCGCCCCGCTCCGGCGGGCCCGGAACCGGCGCCAAGGCCCCGTCAGCGGGTGGTCCGGACCGCGGCGGCTGGAACCCCAATCCCAAGCCGAAGACCTTCAATGATTCCGCGCCGCGCCCGTCACGCGCGAAGGCGGACGCCGATAATTTCGTCTGGGGCCGCCATCCGGTGCTCGCGGCGCTCGCCAATCCGGCCCGCAGAGGCATGGGGCGGCTGCTGGCGACCGCCGACCGCGCCGCCGAGCTTGAGCGCGATCAGGCGACCCACGGCCACAAGATCGAGATCATCGAGGTCCAGGCCCTCGACCGCATGCTGCCGCCCGGCGCCGTGCACCAGGGCCTGGCCTTCAAGGTCCAGCCGCTGGAAGGGGTGGCGCTGGAGGACATCGCGGGCGAGGGCGGCGTCATCGTCATGCTGGACCAGCTGACCGACCCCCAGAACGTCGGCGCCATCTTCCGCTCGGCCCTGGCCTTCGGCGCGAAGGGCGTCGTGGTGCAGGACCGGCACTCCCCCGCCCTCGCAGGAGCGCTGGCCAAGGCGTCGGCCGGGGCCACCGAACGCCTGCCCTGCGCCCGCGTGACCAATCTCAGCCGCGCGCTCGAGAAGCTGGCCGACCTCGGCTGGCGCGCCGTGGGTCTGGACGGCTCGGCCGAGCTGACGCTGGACCAGGCGCTGGACAGCCGTCCGACGGTGCTGGTCATGGGCTCCGAAGGCGACGGCATCCGTCGTCTGGTGGCCGAGCACTGCGACGTGCTGGCGAAGATCCCCATGCCCGGCGGGTTCGAAAGCCTGAACGTCTCCAATGCGGCGGCCGTGGCCCTGTACGAGGCCAGCCGGAAACAGACCGGCTGATCCGGCATTGATGCCCGGCTGATCCTGTCCTAGAGCGCGCCGTATGGAATTCCTCTCGTCTCCCGAACTCGCCAGCCAGGCCTCTGCGCTCGGCCAGGTGCTGATGATCGATCTGGTGCTGGCAGGCGACAACGCCGTCGCCGTCGGCCTCGCCGCCGCCGCCCTGGCGCCCGAACAGCGCAAGAAGGCGATCCTGATCGGCCTGGCCGCCGCCGTCGTCCTGCGCATCGGCTTCGCCCTGATCACCGTGCAGCTTCTGGCCATCATCGGCCTTCTGCTGGCGGGCGGCATCCTGCTGCTGTGGGTCTGCTGGAAGATGTGGCGCGAACTGCAGGAGCAACGCACCCACGACCAGGCCGAGGCCGAGGCCGAGCTGGAAACCGCCCTGTCCGCCCACCACGGCGGCGGCCCGCCGCCCGAGGCCCTCGGCCTCAAGCGCAAATCCTTCGGCGCGGCCCTGCTCCAGATCATGATCGCCGACGTCACCATGTCGCTGGACAACGTGCTGGCCGTGGCCGGCGCCGCCCATGAGCACCCGTGGATCATGGTCTTCGGCCTGATCCTGTCCATCGGCCTGATGGGCGTGGCCGCGACCTTCATCGCCAAGCTGCTGACGAAGCACCGCTGGATCGGCTACGTCGGCCTGGTCATCGTCCTCTATGTCGCCCTGCACATGGTCTGGGACGGGGCGCGGTCGGTGATCGTGCGAACCGACCGCATGGACGCCTTCAACGCCTCCGCCCCCGCCTTCCTCGACATCAGTGAAGAGGAGAAGGCCAAATTCCTGAAGGGGGTGCAGGGCGAGGAAACGGCGGCCCCGGCCCCGGCGCCGGCGGCGCCGGCGGTGGCTACGCCTCCGGCAGGGTCCCCCACCGCCGCATCGCCCGCCTGAGCGACTCCGGCGCCCCGGCCAGGTCTGGCTGGGGCGTGACGATCGCCGCCGCGCGCGCCTCCATCTCGGCCAGCGGCGGCACGTCGTTGGCGAGGCGCTCGGCGTCGGTTGTCGCCGGATCGACGTCCCACAGCCGCCAGCCGACGCCGTCGGGCACGATGTTGGTGCCGTATTTCTGCGGCCGTTCCGCATACATCAGCGAACGATCCAGCGCCGCGGCGGCGAGCCAGCGGGCGCCGGCGCGGCCCATGTCAGCGGCCCGCGCCGCCAGCCGGCTGCCGAGCGCGGCTTCTTCGGACAGGTCCCCGTGATTCAACACCCAAGCGGCGGCGTAGAGGGCCTCGGCGTCGTCGGGCCAGCCGTCGGCCAGCAGCGCCATGACCGCCTCCCGACGCGCCCGGTCGCGGGTTCGCAGCGCGACATAGGCGGGCTGTCCCGCCAGCACCGCGCGATCCTCGGCCTGGTCCTCGGCCAGCAGCCTCGCAAGGGCGGCGGACCGGTCCACGGTCAGGCGTCCGCGCCGCCGAAGCGTTCGGACCACTCGGCCACCTGTGCATCCTCGATCTTGGTGAACAGCACTCCGGCCGCCGCCACCGTCTGACCGCGTGGCAGGACGTCCAGCAACGGCGCGTCCGCCGAGGGCCAGCCCAGGTCCGTCGCCCCCACCGCCGCCGCGATCCTGACCGCCGAGTCCGGCATCACCGGCGCGGCCAGACGGGCGAACAGGGCCACCAGGTTCAGGCCCGTGCGGACGCCGACGGCGGCCCGATCCACATCGGTCTTGAAGGCGGTCCAGGGCGCCGCTTCCTGCAGATACTCGTTGCCCAGAACCCAGACGGCGCGCAGGGCCACGGCGGCCTTGCGGAACTCCATGGCCTCGAACTGGGCCGTGGCCTCGGCGATGCCGGCGCGCAGGTCGGCCTCCAGTTTCGCTTCCAGCGGCCCGGGCTCGCCCGCGTCCGGAACGACGCCGTCGAATTTGCTCTCGGCGAATTTGACGATGCGGTTGACGAAATTGCCCAGCACGTCGGCCAGGTCCTTGTTGGTCGTCGACTGGAACTGCTCCCATGTGAAGGCGGCGTCGGAATGCTCGGGCCCATAGGCCGTCAGATGCCAGCGCCAATAGTCGGCGGGCAGCAGCTCAAGCGCCTGGTCCATGAAGACGCCGCGCTTCTGGCTGGTCGAGAATTTGCCGCCGTACCAGTTCAGCCAGTTGAAGGCCTTCAGCGTGTCGACCGTCTTCCACGGCTCGCCCGAGCCCAGGATCGTGGCCGGGAAGCTGACGGTGTGGAAGGCCACATTGTCCTTGCCCATGAACTGGACGTAGCGGACGTCGGCGGCGCCCTCGTCGGTGCGCCACCAGTCGCGCCACGTCCGGCCCGTGGCGTCGGCCCATTCCTCGGTCGCGCCGATGTATTCGATGGGGGCGTCGAACCAGACGTAGAAGACCTTGCCCTCCATGCCCGGTCGCGGACCGCCGTCGGGCCCGACCACCGGCACGCCCCACTTGAGGTCGCGGGTGATGCCTCGATCGATCAGCCCCTCGTCGAGGTGTTTCAGGGCGATGGATTTCGCCAGCGTCTGCCAGTCGGTCTTGGTCCCGATCCAGTCGCGGATGCGCTGTTCCAGCTTCGTCTGCAGCAGGTAGAGATGGCGGGTGTCGCGCACCTCGAGGTTCCGCGAGCCGGACACGGCCGAATACGGATCGATCAGATCGGTCGGGTCCAGCAGCCGGCCGCAGTTGTCGCACTGGTCGCCCCGCGCCCCGACGTGGCCGCAATGCGGGCAGGTGCCCTCGACATAGCGGTCGGGCAGGAAGCGGGCGTCGTCGACGGAATAGATCATCCGGTCGACGCGCTCCTCGATCAGCCCGTTCTTCTCCAGCACATTGGCGAAATGCTGGGTCAGGCGGCGGTTGGGCGCATTCGAGGAGCGGCCGAACCAGTCATAGCTGAGGCCGAAAGCCTGACCCGCCGCCTTCTGGACCTCATGCTGCTCGTCGCAATAGGTCCGCACGTCCTGACCGGCGGCGGCGGCGGCCAGCTCGGCCGGGGTGCCGTGCTCGTCGGTGGCGCAGATGTAGAGGACCTCATGGCCCTGCGCCCGCTTGAACCGCGCATAGACGTCCGCCGGCAGCATCGAGCCCGCCAGATTCCCCAGATGCTTGATGCCGTTGATGTACGGCAGCGCCGAGGTGATGAGGATGCGGGACATGGAGGCCAGGGGCTGGGGACTGGGGATGAGGGATCAGGGATTAGTCACGGTTAGTGGCGAGTGCGGTGGCATATCGCAACCCTGCCGCCCCTAATCCCTGATCTCTCATCCCTGCGGCGCCAGCCGCTTCGCCACCCGCACGAAGCGCCCCGTCAGCAGCGCCGACGACACCAGGCTGGCGATGATCACCGCCCAGACCAGGCCGTTGACGCCCATCGCGTGCGCGAACCACCAGCCCAGCGGCATCATGATCAGGCTGTAGGCGGCGAAATGCATGATCGTCGGCCACCAGACGTCGCCCGCGGCGCGGTTGGCCGAGGCTGAAACCACCTGGATGCCGTCGGCCACGAAGAACAGGGTCGTCAGCACCAGGGCCGGAACGACCACCGCCAGCAGTTCGGGGTCGCGGTTGTAGGCGCTGGCGATCAGCGGCGCGCCCGGCCAGACGGCCAGGGCCACCGCCAGGGTCAGGGCGATGACCACGCCGATGCCGACCAGGCCGGCGCGCAGCACGCCGCGCCCGTCTCGCGCCCCGTAGGCCCGGCCCACCAGCACCGCGGTCGCCGACGACAGCCCCATGGGGACCATGAAGACGATGGCCGAAACGTTGAGCACGATGGCCCAGGCCGAGGTCTCGATCGCACCCAGCTGGCCGGCGATGAAGGTCATGGCGGCGAAGGCGCCCACCTCGATGAAGTACGAACTGCCGGCGCCGTAGCCGACCTTGCGCTGCGCCCGCTCGTCGGCCGGGTTGCGCGCCGGGCGGCGGAACACGCCCAGCGCCCGCGCCTCGGGCAGGCGGACGATGTAGACCAGCAGGAAGACCGCCAGCGAGGTCCGGGCGAAGAAGGTCGCCCAGGCCGACGCGATCGCGCCGTCCATCCCGAGGCCGAGGATGTCGGGCACCAGCAGCAGGTTCAGGGCCAGGTTCAGCCCGTTGGCGATCCACATGGCCCACATGCCCGCGCGGGGCCGATGCAGGGCCTCGAGGAAGAACTGGGCCGCCACGCTGACCAGATAGCCCGGCATGGACAGGGCGAAGACCACCAGCACCGGAGAAGCCCCCTCGCCCAGGCCCGGCGCCAGACCCATGTGCTGAAGCGCCCAGGGTCCGATCAGGATCAGGCCGATCATCGAGGTCACGCCCAGCTGCAACGAATAGACCACGCCCCGCCGCAACACGCCGCCGACCTCGCCGCGCCGGCCCTCGCCGATCAGGCGGGCGGTCATGACCTGCACCCCCATCATCAGGCCGACCGCGGTGGTGACTATGATGGCCGTCGGGGCCAGCGCCAGCGAGCTGTAGGCCAGCTCCAGCCCGGACCAGTTGCCGACCACGATCACGTCGGTCAGACCCATGGTCATGATGCCGATGCGCGCCAGCACCACCGGCCACGCCAGGTGCAGCAGCTCACGCAGGGTCGTCCGGGTCTGGGTGTTGAAGCCGATCATGGGACGCGCCTCAGGCCACGGTCGCGCCGCGAGGTCAACCTGGGAAAGCCGACCGACCCATAAGCGGGATCACCACGCGCCCGCGCGTCCGGCCTGCCGGGCGCTGTTGACGGGACGCACCGCACCGGAGACGGTGGCCCCCTCGCTCCGGGAGATGTCCATTGCTGGACCTGCTGTTCGCCGCCGCCCTGATCACCGTTCCCGCCCAGGATGATGAGCCCCCGTGCGAAGCCTATGACTCCGACCAGCTGAGCATCGGCGTAGCCATCGCGCCCGGACGCCCCGGGGGCGAGGTTGCGATCCACGCCAACGACGGCCTGCACGGCATGATCGGCGTGCCGCTGAAATGCTTCAGCCGGTGGTCGTCGTCCGACCCCGCCGTCACCGTCGCGCCCGAGCGCCGCCGGATCGTGATCGGACCTGACGCGACGCCCGGACGGGATGTGGAAATCGCGGGGACGCTGGGCTCACGGACGGTCCGGACCCGATTCCGCATCGCCCCCGCCGAAGGACCCGTGCTGACAGGCTTCTGGTCGCAGGCCTCGGTGGATTGCGGCGGCCCGGTCCCGCGCGACCCGTTGCGCGAACTCCGGTTCAGCAGCGACGGCCGCTTCGCCGTCACCTTCGTGCCGTTCGAGGTCCGCCAGGACTACTGGGGATCGGTCGAGTTCGACCCGGTCGCCGGGCGCATCGGCTTCGTCGTCGAACGCGGCAACACCGTGCCTGCCGACCTGATGCTGAAAGGACGGGCGCGGGTGCAGGGCGACGACCGGTTGGCGATGGACGGCGTCTATTTCGGCGGGCTGGATGTCGGGCCGCCGGCGGGAGGCTGCCGCTACGTGTTCCAGCGGCGCTAGGGCTTTTCCCGGCGCGGCAAGCCCCCTACACCAGCGGCATGCCCAAGCTGACTTCCGCTATCGATCCGCACAGCCCCGCCTTCAAGGCGCTGGACGCCCACAACCGGGGCCTCCGCGACGAACTCCACGCCAGGGTCGCCAAGGCGGCGCGCGGCGGTTCGGAGGCCAGCCGCGACCGCCACGTCGCGCGCGGCAAGCTGCTGCCCCGCGACCGCGTCGAACGCCTGCTGGATCCCGGCTCGCCCTTCCTGGAGATCGGCCAGCTGGCGGCGAACGGGATGTATGGCGACGGCGCGCCCGGCGCGGGCATGATCTGCGGCGTCGGCCGCGTCTCGGGCCGCGAAGTCATGATCGTCGCCAACGACCCGACGGTGAAGGGCGGCGCCTATTTCCCGATGACGGTGAAGAAGCACCTCCGCGCCCAGGAGATCGCCGAACAGAACCGCCTGCCCTGCGTCTATCTGGTCGATTCCGGCGGGGCCAACCTGCCGCACCAGGCCGAGGTCTTCCCCGACCGCGACCATTTCGGCCGCATCTTCTTCAACCAGGCCCGGATGTCGGCGAAGGGAATCCCCCAGATCGCCTGCGTCATGGGCAGCTGCACCGCCGGCGGCGCCTATGTCCCGGCCATGTCGGACGAGAGCGTCATCGTCCGCGAGCAGGGCACCATCTTCCTGGCCGGCCCGCCGCTGGTGAAGGCCGCGACGGGCGAGGTCATCTCCGCCGAGGAGCTGGGCGGGGCCGAGACCCACGGCCGCAGGTCCGGTGTCGTCGACTATGTCGCCGAGAACGACGAGCACGCCCTCGAGATCGTCCGGACCATCGTCGACAGCCTGAACACGGTGAAGTCGGTCGAGCTGGACGTGCGCGAGCCCCGCGCTCCGGCCTTCGACGCCGAGGAGCTGTACGGCCTGATCCCCGACGACGTCCGCGCCCCCTATGACGTCCGCGAGGTCATCGCCCGCCTCGTCGACGGCTCGGAGTTCGACGAGTTCAAGGCCCTGTACGGCACGACGCTGGTCTGCGGCTTCGCGCGCATCTGGGGCTATCCCGTCGCCATCCTGGCCAACAACGGCGTGCTGTTCTCGGAGAGCGCGCTCAAGGGCGCCCACTTCATCGAACTGGCCTGCAAGCGGAAGATCCCGCTAGTCTTCCTGCAGAACATCTCGGGCTTCATGGTCGGCGGCAAATACGAGGCCGAGGGCATCGCCAAGAACGGCGCCAAACTGGTCACCGCCGTGGCTTCGGCGGAGGTTCCGAAATTCACCGTCCTGATCGGCGGCAGCTTCGGAGCCGGCAACTACGGCATGTGCGGCCGCGCCTTCGGCCCGCGCTTCCTGTTCACCTGGCCCAACAGCCGGATCAGCGTCATGGGGGGCGAACAGGCCGCCGCGGTGCTGGCCACCGTCCACCGCGACGCCGACAGCTGGACCCCGGAGCAGGCGGAAGAGTTCAAGGCGCCCGTGCGCCGGAAATACGAGGACGAGGGCAATCCGTACCATGCCACCGCCCGCCTCTGGGACGACGGGATCATCGATCCGGCCCAGACCCGCGACGTTCTCGGTCTGGCCATTTCCGCCTCGCTGAACGCGCCGATCCCGGAGACGACCTTCGGCGTGTTCAGGATGTAAGCGGCGGCCTGACCGTGCCGTCCAGCGCCCAGCGGTAGGAATCCGGGCCGAACGGCAGTTCGAACAGATGCGGCGCCACGTCGGCGGCGGCCGGATCGGCGTGCAGTTCGAAGGCTGACAGCAGGGCGCGCCGCGCGCGGTCGGCCGCCAGTCCGCTCAGGCCCTTGCGCTGCAGGATCCGGCCGATGATCACCTCACGATGGGCGGCGCCGCCCTGGTCCATGAGCTGCTGCCGGATTTCAGCGGCCAGCTTCGCCTTTCCGGGCGTCAGTCGCGCGGGTTTCCGGGATCGCGTGGCGTGCGGCATGTCGTCCTCGCAGGCTTTCCTGAGCTGCCGCGATCAATTCCCTCGTTCCCTGCCCTGTCAAGAAACGAGCCCGGCATCGACAAGCGTCGCTGCCATTCCGCAAGCCATGCGCTACAATCGACTATCCGCGAAGGACCGATCATGACCGACAAGCCCACCGAAGCCGACATCAACGCCCTGGACATCACCGACGCCGAGGCCGCCGAGATCAACGCCATCTCGCACCCTCTGCTGGCCGACCCGGCGCCGGACGCCAATGACGATCTGGTCCAGATCGACTCGACGGCCGACGGGATCGTCTTCGTCACCATCAACCGGCCCGACAAGCGCAACGCCTTCGACGCACCCACCATCGCCGCGCTCTATGAAGCGTTCGAGACCCTGCATGGGGCCGACAATGTGCGGCTGGTCTTCGTTCGCGGCGCGGGCGGCACGTTCAGCGCCGGCGCCGATCTGGGCTGGATGAGCGACGCGGCCGGCTGGTCGGAGAGCGACAACCGCGACGACGCCATGGGTCTGGCGAAGATGCTGAAGGCCCTGCACGACGTTCCCGCCCTGACCTGCGCCATCGTCGAGGGCGCGGCCATGGGCGGCGGAGCCGGCATCGTCGCCGCCTGCGACATGGCCGTGGCCGTCGAGGGCGCCCGCTTCGCCTTCTCCGAGGTCAAGCTGGGCCTGATCCCGGCGACCATCGCCCCCTATGTCGTCGAGGCCGTCGGCGCCCGCCGCGCGCGCCAGCTGTTCCTGTCGGCCAACATCTTCGACGCCGACTATGCGGCCCACGCCGGCCTGATCGATATGGTCCTGCCCGAGGGATCGGTCGACGAATTCATCTCCATGCTGACCGACAGCATCAGCGCCAATGCGCCGGGCGCCATGGGCGAGGCCAAGCGGCTGGTGAATGACGTCGCCGGCCACAAGATCGACCACGGCCTGATGGAGGAAACCGCCAAACGCATCGCCCGCGCCCGCGTGTCGGCCGAGGGTCAGGAAGGCGTTCGCGCGTTCCTGGAGAAGCGAAAACCCCGCTGGGCGGAATAGCGAGCGCCGTCTCCTCCCCCGCCACCTTCTCCGCCAGCGACAGACCGGCTAGACACCTCCCATGTTCAAATCCGTCCTGGTCGCCAATCGCGGCGAGATCGCCTGCCGCGTCTTCCGCACCGCCCGCCACATGGGCATCCGGACCATCGCCGTCTATTCCGAAGCCGACGCCGACGCCCTGCATGTGCGCGAGGCCGACGAGGCGGTGCTGATCGGCCCCGCCCCGGCGCGCGAAAGCTATCTCGACCCGGCGAAAGTGCTGGCGGCCGCGAAGGCCACAGGGGCCGAGGCCATCCACCCCGGCTATGGCTTCCTGTCCGAGAACGCCGACTTCGCCGAGGCCGTCATGGCCGCCGGCCTGGTCTGGATCGGCCCGCCCCCCGCCGCCATCCGCGCCATGGGGCTGAAGGACGCCGCCAAGACGCTGATGATCGAGGCCGGGGTGCCGGTCACGCCCGGCTACCAGGGCGAGGACCAGTCGGACGCCACCCTGACCGCCGAGGCGGCGCGCATCGGCTATCCGGTGCTGATCAAGGCCGTCGCCGGCGGCGGCGGCAAGGGCATGAAGCGTGTCGACCGGCCCGAGGACTTCGCCGCCGGCCTGGCCAGCGCCCGGCGCGAGGGCCAGTCGTCCTTCGGCGATCCGCGCGTCCTGATCGAGAGCTACATCACCCGCCCGCGCCACATCGAGGTGCAGATCTTCGGCGACAGCCACGGCAAGGTCGTCCACCTCTACGAGCGGGACTGCTCGCTGCAGCGCCGCCACCAGAAGGTGATCGAGGAGGCCCCCGCCCCCGGCATGGACGACGCCACCCGCAAGGCCGTCACCGACGCCGCCGTCCGCGCCGCCCGGGCGGTGAACTACGAGGGCGCCGGCACCATCGAATTCATCGCCGACGCGTCGGACGGGCTGAAGGCTGACCGCATCTGGTTCATGGAGATGAACACCCGGCTGCAGGTCGAGCATCCGGTGACGGAAGAGGTCACGGGCGTTGATCTGGTGGAATGGCAGTTTCTTGTCGCCGCGGGCGAGCCCCTGCCGCTGGAGCAGGACGAGATCTCCCTGAACGGCTGGGCCATGGAGGCGCGGCTCTACGCCGAGGATCCGGCCAACGGCTTCCTGCCCAGCATCGGCCGGCTGGACCATTTCCTGATGCCGAACCCGGACAACTACCGGGCGCCCCACGATGTACGGGTCGACACCGGCGTCGAGGAGGGCGGCGAGGTCAGCCAGTTCTACGACCCCATGATCTCCAAGATCATCGCCCACGCCGACACCCGGACCGGGGCGGCCGAACGGCTGGCCGCCGCCTGCCGTCAGGTCGAGGTCTGGCCCGTCCGCACCAACGCCGCCTTCCTGTCGCGCTGCCTCGAACACCCGCGCTTCGTCGCCGGTGACGTGGACACCGGCTTCATCGCCGCCGAGGAAGCGTCGCTGATCAGCACCGAAATCCCTGAAGCGGTTATCGCCGCCGCCTTCGCGGCGCAGGCGGACAAGGACGACTACTACCGCACGAAAATGTACGGCGACGGGCAGGAAATCTGGCGCTCATCGTCCCACGCCCTCTTCGGCTTCCGCCTCAACGGGCCGGGATATTTCCGGCGATCGATGAGCGTCGCCGGTCAGCCGGTGGAGGCTGAATTCCGCGCCATGGACGGCGACACCTGGTGGGAGGTCAAGACCGGCGACCGCACCTGGGGCGCCGGCGCCGTGGCCGGCGGCCAGGTGGTGCTGGACGATGCGATCACAGGCGAGGACGCCTCGGTCGAGGTGGACGACGAGCTGTCGGTCCTCTTCCTCGACGGCCAGGCCTGGCCCTACGGTCCGCTGACGCATGGCGGAGGGTCGGATCATTCCGCCGCCTCCGACGGCTCCCTGCGCGCGCCCATGCCCGGCAAGATCGTCGCCACGCCGGCCAGACCCGGCGACACGGTGACCAGGGGCCAGCCCGTGGTGGTGCTTGAGGCCATGAAGATGGAGCACGCCCTCGTCGCGCCGTTCGACGGCGTCGTCGGCGAAGTGGGCGTCGCGGTCGGCGATCAGGTCTCGGCGGATACGGTGGTGGCGGTCGTCACGGCGACTGACTAGATCCAGACCATGCCTCTCCACATGATCAAGCTGTGCGTCGGCGTCGCAAAGGTCGAGACGCTGGAGCGCCGCGCCGCCAAGGGCGAATGGCTGACGGTCAACACCCGGATGACGCCCAAACGCGCCGCCGAGCTTGAAGACGGCGGTTCGCTGTTCTGGGTCATGAAGGGCTCGGTCACCTGCCGCATGCCGATCCTGGACATCACCACCAAAGGCGAAGGCAAGACGTCGCACTGCCTGATCAAACTGTCCCCCGAGGTGATCCGCACCGCGCCCCAGGCCCGCCGCCCCTTCCAGGGCTGGCGCTATCTGGAGCCCAAGGACGCGCCGATGGACCTGTCGACCCTCGACGCCGGCGAGGTGCCGCCGGAACTGGCGAAGCAGTTGCGGGAGATGGGGGCGTGGTAGGTTCTAGGGATTAGGGGCGGATACTGCGACCATGGCCCTTGTCGATTCCCTAGCCCCTAGAACCTGACCCCTAGAACCCGCTATGCCCGCTCCCCGCTCCGACCGGCTGGAAGACGCCCTGCACCGCATCTTCGAGGGCGGGAAGAACACGCGCGCCAGCTGGTTCGCCCTGACAGGCGGCGAGACCCTGTTCGCCGAGGGCGACGGCGCCGATACCCTGTACCTGCTGCGCAGCGGCCGCCTCGGCGTCTTCCGGCGCGATCACGACGAGGACCGTCCGCCCCAGTTCGTCGGCGTCATCCGGCCCGGCGAGCCGGCTGGGGAGATGGCCATGCTGGCGGGCACGGTCCACACCGCCGACGTCGTCGCCCTGCGCGACTGCGAGGTCCTGGCCCTGCCCCGGGACGCCTTCTTCGAGGCCGCCCGGACCGAACCCGATCTGATGGTCGAGCTGTCGCGGCTCATGATCCAGCGCGCGCGGGACCGCCGGTCCGGCGGCGGCGAACCCAGCGTGTTCGGCTTCGTTTCCGCCCGCCCCCGCCCGATCCGCGCCTTCGTAGAACGCATCGCGGCGGCGATCGAGGCCGACGGTTTCACCTGCCAGGTCATCGACCATTCCGCCCTCGCCTCGGCCGCGGAATGGTTCAGCCGGGTCGAGGATTCCCACGATCTCGTCCTCTATGTAGCCGAACAGGATGAACCCGCCTGGGCCGCCCTCTGCGCGCGCCAGGTCGACCGGGTGTTCGTGGTCGGCAACGGCCTGATGGCGCCGCCCAACCGCCCCATGCCCCACGCCGGGGTGCTTGACGCCCAGCGGCGCACCGACCTGATCCTGTTGCGCGATCCGCGCATGCCCAGGCCCGCCAACACCGCCGTCTGGCTGGACGCCGTCCAGCCGGGACGCTGGTTCCAGTGCATCGAGGGGGATCGGGCCGACGCCGAACGGATGGCGCGCGTCGTCACCGGTTCGGCGGTCGGCGTGGTCATGTCGGGCGGCGGCGCCCGGGCCTATTCCCACATCGGGGCGCTGAGGGCCCTGACCGAGGCCGGCGTCCCGATCGACTTCGTCGGCGGCTCGTCCATGGGCGCGGTCATCGCCGCCGGGCCCGCGCTCGGCTGGACGCAGGACGAACTGGAGCGGCGGATCCACAAGGCCTTCGTCGAGAGCGACCCGCTGTCGGACCTGACCTTCCCCATGCTGGCCATGACCCGGGCGCACAAGGTCGACCGGTTGCTGCTCGAGGCCTATGGCGACATCGATCTGGCGGACCTCAACCGGCCGTTCTTCGCCGTCTCCACCAATCTGACCAGCGGCAAGATCGAGGTCCACCGGCGCGGGCTGATGCGCCGGGCCATCCGGGCCTCGATCGCCATACCGGGTCTGCTGCCGCCGATCGTCATGGACGGGCAGGTTCTGGTCGACGGCGCGGTGCTGAAGAACCTCCCCACCGAGGTCATGCGCCAGATGCACGGCGGCCCGATCATCGGCATCGACATGTCGGAAGCGCGGGGCGTCGATCCGGACCTGATCGAACACCCGCCCTCCATCTGGCGACTGATCGTCACCGGGGCGTGGCGTCGGGGCCCGCCGATCGTCTCCATCCTGATGCGGTCGGCGACCCTGACCACGGACGCGGATATCGAGAGCTCGCGCGCCGCGTCCGACCTCCTGATCCAGCCGACGCCGGACGGGCTCGATATCCGCGACTGGAAGGGTTTCGACCTCGGCGTCGCCGCAGGCTACCGCGCCACCCGGGACGTTCTCGCGACGCTGGACGGGCCGGTCACCGGCCTGCACCGGCGTCGGGCCCTCAACGACGCCGCGCTATCAGGAACAGGCGGGGAAACGGCAGCAGGGTCGCCCCGTCCGGCCGTCGCGGAAACGCTTCGGCGAGCCGCGCGCCGAGGGCGGAAAGAAACGCCGAGCCCGTAGCCGCATCGTCCGCCAGCGTCGACATGTAGGGGCGCAGGGCCGTGCCCTTCATCCATTCCAGCACCGCGTCCGGTCCGCCGAGGACATGCAGATAGCGCGTCGACCAGATGTCGATGCCCGTGAAGTCGCGGTCCAGCAGGTCGTAATAGGCTTCGGCGGAAAGCAGGGGCGCGATCGACCGCACCCCGGCCAGACGGCCCGCCCAGGGTTCCTGCCCCGCGACATCCCGCATCAGCGTATGATGGCGGGTTTCGTGAGCCATGGGCATCTGCACCGCGATCACGCCGCCCGGGGCCAGCGCCACGGCCAGACGCGAGAAGACCGCCGCATGGTCGGGGACCCACTGCAGCGAGGCGTTGGCGAGGATGAGGTCCGCGGGAACTTCGGGGGTCCAGACGGCCAGGTCGCCCTGCCGCCAGTCTATGTCCGGCTCGGCCGACCGCGCGCGCTCCAGCATGGCCGCGCTCGCATCCAGCCCGTGCACGCTCGCGCCGGGATGGCGGCGCTTCAGCTGGATGGCGTGTTGGCCGGCGCCGCAGCCGAGGTCCCAGATCTCCCGCGGCGCCAGGTCCGGGGGCAGGCGCGCGAGCAAGTCCTGGGCGGCGCGATCGCGCTCCGCCTCGAACCGTTGATACTGCACGGGATCCCAGCTTGGGCCGGGCGGCTGGCGGGACGTGTCGGTCATGCCGCGAACGCCTCCACCAGGTGAGGATGGTACCGCCTCTCAGGCTTGAACTGAGGACCTCCGGTTCCACAAACCGGCGCTCTAACCAACTGAGCTAAGGCGGCGCTATCAGCGCGAGGGCGGTATCTACCGGGACAGTCCCGCCCGATCAAGCGACCGGGCGGGAATATTCACCTCCGGACGCCTCAGGCCCAGCCGCGGCTGGCGATGTACTGCTCCAGCGCCGCGATACGGGTCGAGTCCGAGGGGTGGGTCGAAGCGAACTCGGGGTTGGAGCCCTGGCGCTGTTGAGCCATCAGTCGCCACAGGGCGACGGCCTCCGACGGCTTGTAGCCCGCACGCTGCAGGTAATCGACGCCGAGGCGATCGGCCTCGAGCTCGTGATTGCGCGAGAAGGGCAGCAGGAAGCCGAGTTGAGCCCCCAGGCCGCCAATCGCGCCGGCGGCTCGACCATAGTCGCCCGCCGCGCTCTGGACCCCGCTGAGTCCGATGCTGGTGAGAGCGCTGGTCGAATAGCGCTCGGCCGCATGCCGGGCGACCACATGGCCGACCTCGTGTCCCAGAACGGTCGCCAGCTGATCGTCGTTGCGGACGAGCGCCAGCAGGCCCGTCGTCACGCCGATCTTGCCCGACGGCAGGACGAAGGCGTTGGGGCTGTTGCTGACGAACAGGGCGTAGTCCCAGCGGCGATCGGTCAGGCCCGCGGCCTGGACGATCCTGTCGCCCACCCGGCGGATGCGGGCATTGCCGGCGGCGTCGGATGAGACACGCTGGGTGCGCAGGGCCTCGGCCCAGGCGGCTTCCGACTGTTGCGTCAGGGCGCTTTCGTCGACGATCAGCAGCTGGTTGCGGCCCAGGGTCTCGTTGTAGGCGCAACCGCCCAGGGCGACGGCGCTGGCCAGCGCGGCGGCGGCGATAAGGGATTTCATAGGGGCGTCTCCATAGCAGCCCCGCCATAATGTCCGGCCGCCGGAAAGGCTCCCCCGCATGAAAAAACGCCCCGGAGGCGGAGCTCCGGGGCGTTCTGTTCTCGGATGTCAGGACACCCTTAGTCGGCGGGCGCCCGGAAGCTGACCGTATAGCGGACGGTCGCGCCCTGGGCCGCGCCATCCACCGTGCGGGGCGAAACCCGCGAACGGCGCGCCGCGGCGAGAGCCGCCTGACCAAAGCCGGCTCCGGCCGGATCTTCCGACGTGACCGAGCAGTTGGACAGGCTGCCGTCCTGTTGAACGGTGCAGCTGATCCCGACCCGGCCGGACTCGATGCCCCGGCTCATGGCCCGTTCCGGGTACTCAGGAAGCACCTGACGCGCCCAGCTCGGTTGCGTGATCACCGACGGCCGCGGCGGAGCCGGCGGAGCCGGAGGCGGCGGCGGTCCGGGAACGATGACGGGCGGACCCGTATATTCGACCCGGTCCTCCTTCTTCGTCGGTTCGATCGGCAGCGTCACCGGAGGCGGCGGAGCGTTCGGAACGACGACCGGGGGGCGCACCTGCAGCTTGGGCGGCGGGGGCGTGTCCGGCGGAGGCGGCGGCGGAGGCGGAGGCGGAGGCGGGATCGGTTCGATGATCTCCACGTCGACCGCGTCGTCGGAGTAATTGATCTCCTTCAACTTGAACCGCGCGTTGATGAAGTAGAAGGCCAGCACGGTGAACAGGAGGGCGACGATCAGCAGGCTGCCGAGCAGAACCCCCGGCGGGACCCCGAACAGGCCCTTGGCCTTGGGAGCGTCGTACCTGGAACGATGGTATTCAATGTCTGTCATGATTCACCAGCGCCCCTACTCGGCCGAGTTGTCTTCACCCACCAGGGCAACGCTGTAGAAGCCGTTGTCCTGCAGCGAGTTCATGACCTGCATGAAATCGCCGTAGCGGGTGGTCCGGTCCGCGCGGATGAATATCCGTTCGTCCGCGGGATTGCGACGGCCGATCTGCCCCGTCAGCTCCGGACCAATCTGGTCCAGTTCGACGGGGAAATCGCCCAGGAAGGCCCGACCATTGCTCTGGATAGAGATATAGATCGGGACAGGCGGGTTCTGGGCGGGCGGGGCGACAGCACGCGGGAGCTTCACTTCGACCGACGGGGTAGCAAGCGGTGCCGCCACCATGAAGATGATGAGCAGAACCAGCATGATATCCACGAACGGCGTAACGTTGATCTCGCTGTTTTGCTCGACCTGATACTTGCCGCCGCCGCCGCCTGAGAGTTTGGCGGCCATCTGGCTTACGCTCCCTTGTCGAGGTTACGCGAGATGGCGTTGGTCAGTTCAGCGGCGAAGCCATCCGAACGGGTGCCGTACGCCGAGATGCGGGTGTTGAAGTAGTTGTAGAAGATAACCGCCGGGATAGCGGCGAACAGGCCGATACCCGTGGCCAGCAGCGCCTCGGCGATACCGGGGGCGACGACGGCCAGGTTGGTCGTGTTGGTGTTCGCGATGCCGATGAAGGAGTTCATGATCCCGTAGACGGTGCCGAACAGACCGATGAACGGACCGGTCGAACCCACCGAGGCGAGGAACTGCTGGCCGCCCGAGAGGCGCTTGGCGAGGCCGGCCTGAACGGCGGCGACGGCTTGCTGGGCGCGCATCAGGGCCGAGTCGGCGTGATCGCCGGTGACCGAGAGGCCTGCCTGACGCGACAGTTCGATTTCGTCGGTCGCCGCGGCGGCCATGTCGGCCAGCGGGTTGCCGTCGAACTCGTCCGCCGTCGCCACGCGGCGCATGTCGGCGATGGTGCGGGCCTGGCGGAAGGATTCCAGGAACTGGTCCGTCTTGCGGTTCAGCGAGCCGAACTCGAAGATCTTGATGAGCAGCAGCACCCAGGAGAAGACCGAGGCGAGGAGCAGGCCGACCATCACGACCTTAACGACCGGGTCAGCCTGCATGAACATGCCGGCCGGGGTCAGCTTGCCATGGGCCTCGCCGCCGACGACGGCGGGCTCGGGAGCGGCGGCGGCGTCAGCGGCCGGAGCGGGGGTAGCCGGAGCGGCGGCGGCGTCAGCGGCCGGAGCAGCTGCAGCGGCGGCCGGATCGGCGGCGGGGGCATCCTGCGCGAGAACCGGCGTGCCGGCCATAAGCACGCCAGCGGCGGCCATGGCCAGGAGGATGTTGGTTTTCTTGATATCGAACATAGTTCGCCAGTTCCTGCTGTTTTGGTCTGACTTGTGGAACCCAAAAGAAACGGCCGCAGACGACGACCGCTCTCGATGAAATTCTCGCCCGTAGCGACAGGGTTAAGGAACCCCGGACTGCGGAACGCCTGCTGACGCTTCCGGTTGCCAAGTAGCTTCCGGCGCGGCGCCGACGAACCGGGAAAACCGTTTTCCCTTCCCGCCGACCGCCCGCAAAGGAAAGCGGTCAAGCTCCTTTGGCGAACGCATACCAGAGCGTCAAGTGCGGGACGGCGCTTTTCCCCTCGCGAGGGAGCCAACGGCCCGATCACCGAAGATCAGGGCGGAAAGCGACATTTTCGTGATGGCGGCGAACCCGGTTCCGGCCTCGGAAAGGGAGCGATGGTGCCTGGGGGCGGATTCGAACCACCGACACGTGGATTTTCAATCCACTGCTCTACCAACTGAGCTACCCAGGCGCACGCGTCGCGGCGCGGAGGCGGCGTCTATAGGCGAGCGGTCAGGGGGTGTCCAGCCGTCAGATCAGTCTTCTTCGCCATCGTCCGTCGGCACGTCCCCGCCGCTGTCGGGCAGGACATATCCGCCCGTGAACCAGCGCTGCAAATCCACGTCGGCGCAGCGCTTCGAGCAGAAGGGTTTGTATTTCTCGTCCGCCGGGTGACGGCGGCAGATGGGACAGGTCGTCATGGCTGCTCCGCCTCGACTGCGAATTCACTGTACCGCAGCGCGTCGTCGCCCTTCACATGGGCGCGCGGCCCCAGTCGCGCCACCAGCGGCGCGGCCAGTTCGGCGGTCCTCGGGGCGCAGCGGACCGTGACGCGCGCCGTCGTTGTGTCTCCGAGCATCGCGTGCCGCAGCCGGCGTGTCGCCTCCACGGCCCCGGCGCGCGGGTCCCAGGACTGCATTCGCGGATGACGGAACAGCCGCTCCTCGAGAGGCTCGAACCGCCACGGCAGGGACAGCATCATGACCCCGAAGCGGTTGACCGGGCCGAACACGATATCCGGGTCGCTCCCGAACTCAGCCCTGGCCGTCTTCAGCAGGGCGTCGCCATCCTGACCCGCGCCCACCAGGTCGATCGCCACGAGCCCGCCCACGCTGCGTAGACGGAGCGTCCGGGCCACCGCTTTCAGACCCCGTCGATTCGCCTCCAGCCGATCCTGCGGCGCTGCACGCCGGCCGGGCGTCGGCATATAGTCAAAGTCCGCCGCGATCATGGCCCGCGTTCGCTCGACCGTCACCACGGGCCCCTGAGACAGGAAGGGCTGTTCCATCGCTTCGCGAACGGCGCTCCATCCCGCTTCGATCGCCCTGACGCCTTCGATCGGCTCGACGCCGGGTGCGAGCCGTCCCAGCCATTCCCGCACCGTCGGTCCGGGCGTCAACAGCCGGGGCTCGCCCTGCCCCTTGCCCGACAGCTTCAGCGTGACCCCCTTCATCTCCCGGCGCTCGGAGACGACCTCGACCTCGATCTTTTCGCCCTCGTGCAGCCGCTGTCCGCCGCCGACCGGCAAAAAGGCCCGCCCGCCATCGCGCTGTCCCAGATCGACGAAGACGCCTTTCAGACTGGGCTCGATCCTCTCCACCCGGCCCACCGAGCGCGCGCCCAGTTTCTGCTGCGGGTCTTCGCCCTCGAAATCGGTCAGGACATGCTGCCAGCCGATGTCATCGAAGATGATCCCGCGCGTCTCACCCGGCGTATCGTCCAGATAGGTCAGCAGAGGCGGCTCTCTCACGCCCGCCAGCCCGCGCCGTTCAACAGATTGACCGTCTCGAACAGCGGCAGACCCATGACGGCGGGATAGCTGCCGACCAGACGGGTGACGAAGGCCCCTGCCCGGCCCTGGATGCCGTAGCCGCCCGCCTTGCCCCGCCATTCGCCCGAGGCGACATAGGCGGCGATCTCGGCGTCGGACAGAACCTTGAAACTGACGCGGGTGTCGACGACCCGGTGCGTGGTCCGCACCCCCGCGGTCACCGCCACGCCGGTGAAGACCCGGTGATTGCGGCCCGAAAGCAATTTCAGGAACCGGACGGCCTCGGCCTCGTCGGCGGGCTTTTCCAGCAGGCGTCGGCCCACGGCCACCACGGTGTCGGCGGCCAGCACGACCGCGTCCGGCGCCCCGGCCGCCACGGCCTCGGCCTTCGAGATCGCCAGCCGCGCGGCGAGGCGCGTCGGCGTCTCGTCCTTCAGCGGGGTCTCGTCGATGTCGGCGGGATCGACGCGGTCGGGCGCGATCCCGATCAGCGCCAGCAGTTCGATGCGGCGCGGGCTGGCCGAGGCCAGCACGAGTTCAGGACGGCTCATGTGAGCCCGTCCTTACTTGAAGCGGTAGGTGATGCGGCCCTTGGTCAGGTCATAGGGCGTCATCTCGACCAGGACCTTGTCGCCGGCCAGCACGCGGATGCGGTTCTTGCGCATCTTGCCGGCGGTATGGGCGATGATCTCGTGGTCGTTGCCCTCGAGCAGCACGCGGAACGTCGCATTCGGCAGCAGTTCGCTGACGACGCCGGGAAACTCGAGCAGTTCTTCCTTAGCCATGCGGCCTCTCGCGCCCTGTGAATACGAGTCAGGACGCGCGCCGGGCGAAAGCGCGCGTCGAAAAGAGCGGGCCTAATGCCCGAAAACGCCGGGATAGTCGAGATCAACCGCGCCGGTACAGCGCCGTGACCAGGGTGAACAGCCGACGCGCCGTCTCGTGGTCGATGGCGATCTTGCCGTCCAGCCGCGCCTTCAGCAGCTCGGCGCCTTCATTGTGCAGACCGCGCCGGCCCATGTCGACGGCCTCGATCTGGGCCGGGGATGTGCCGCGAAGGGCCTCGTAATAGCTGTCGCAGATGGCGATATAGTCCTTCACCACCTTGTTCAGCGGCGTCAGCGACAGGCCATGGACGCGATGGAAGTCCGGGCCCGTGATCTCGAACGCCAGCCGGCCGTCCACCAGCGACAGCTTCAGCGCATAGGGTCCGCCCGCCGCGCCCGCCGGCTCGAAACTGTTCTTCTCGATCAGGTCGAAGATGGCGACCCGCCGCTCGTGCTCGATCTCGGCCGTGGCGGCCGACAGGGTCGCGGCGTCCAGATCGACCGAGGCGAGGCGGTGCTCCCTCACGCGGGATCCGCCTCTTCGGACAGATGGGTGGGCGCCATCTTCACCGGCCAGCGCTCGGACAGGTCCGTCAGCACGGCGTCCAGGCATTCGACGTCGATCCGCAGGTCGCCGCCGCCCGCGAACATCAGGATCACGCGTCCGCCCGGCGCCTCGTCCGGCACGAAATCCATGGCCAGCAGCTCAAGCGCGCTTTCGGGCAGGCGCGGCAGGCGCCGGCTCTTGACCGCGATCACGTCGCCGAACTGCATCGCCGCCATCACCCGGGTGCCGCCGCATTCCCAGCAGAACCGGCTCAGCTTCAGCGTCACCCGTCGCCCCGACGGCTCCCAGACGATGTCCACCGGGCGCAGGATGGCGTCCTGCAGGGCCGCCGAGATGATGTGCAGGTCGTCGGCGTCCTCGGCCAGCAGGCGCAGCGGCTCGACCGGCGCGCCCGCCGCCGCCTCCGTCTCGCCGCTGCGGCCGTCAGTGGTCATGCTCGTCGCCCTTGATCCGGCGAATGTCGGCGCCGCAGGCGCCCAGCTTCTCTTCCAGCCGTTCGAAGCCGCGGTCCAGATGATAGACGCGGCCCACCGTGGTCTCGCCCTCGGCCGCCAGGCCGGCGATCACCAGGCTGACCGAGGCCCGCAGGTCGGTGGCCATCACGGGGGCGCCATGCAGGACCGGCACGCCCCGAACCACGGCCTCGCCGGCGTGCACATGGATGTCCGCCCCCAGCCGCGCCAGTTCGGGCGCGTGCATGAAGCGGTTCTCGAAGATGTTCTCGTGAATGACGCTGTCGCCCTCGGCCGTCGTCATCAGGGCCATGAACTGGGCCTGCAGGTCGGTGGCGAAGCCCGGATAGACCTCCGTCGCCACATTGACCGCCTTCAGCCGGACCGCCGGATCGCGCTTGACGATCACCCCGTCCGCCGTCGGCGTCACCTCGACCCCGGCCTCGATCATCTTCTCGCTCAGCGCTGTCATCAGTTCGGGCCGTGCCTTCGTCAGCCGCACCTCGCCCCCGGCCATGGCCGCCGCGACGGCGTAGGAGCCCATCTCGATCCGGTCGGGAATCACCGACCAGGTCGCGCCGCCCAGGGACGACACGCCGGTGATGACCAGTTCGTCGGTGTCGATGCCGCTGATGTTCGCGCCCATCGCCGTCAGGCAGTGCGCCAGATCCCCGATCTCGGGCTCGCGCGCGGCCCGCTTCAGCACCGTCACGCCCTCGGCCAGCACGGAGGCCAGCAGGGCGTGTTCGGTCGCGCCGACCGAGACGAACGGAAACTCGATCTCCGCGCCCTTCAGACCGTGGGGCGCGCGGGCCGTGACATAGCCTTCGTCCAGTTCGATCTCGGCGCCCAGGGCCGTCAGCGCCTGCAGGTGCAGATCGACAGGCCGCGCGCCGATCGTGCAGCCGCCCGGCAGCGACACCTTGGCCTCGCCCGTGCGCGCCAGCAGGGGCCCCAGGACATTGAACGAGGCCCGCATCTGGCGGACCAGATCATAGGGAGCGAAGGTCGAGCTGATGCGCCCGGCGTGGAACAGGGTCTCCTGCCCGTCGGCCCCGTCGCGTTCGGTCACCTCGACGCCCAGTTCGCGCAGCAGCCGGCCCAGGAATTTCGTATCCGCGAGCCTCGGCATGTTGGTCAGCAGCAACGGCTGGTCCGTGAGGATCGCCGCCGCCATCAGCTTGAGGGCGGAGTTCTTGGCGCCGCTGATCGGAATGCTTCCGTTCAGCCGGGCGCCGCCGGTGATGGCGATGCTGTCCATGTCGTCTCTTGCGGCCCCGTGCGGGGCGCAAGGGGGATCGGCTATCTAGCGCGGACGGTTGCGGTTGCGAAAGGCCGGCGGCGACGCGGCCGATGACATTCAGTTGCTCGGCGCTGCCGGCTTGACCGCCCGGCTCGCCGCCTTGCGTCGTCTCAGGTTGTCGCGAAGCGCCGTGGACAGCCGCTGGGCCCGGGCCGTGGCAGGCGTTTTCGCCGGGGCCAGCGGATCCGGCAGGCTTGTCGGCAGTGGGGGCTGAGGCCCTGCGATCTTCGACTCATCCATGGGTCGATCTGACCCGGCGCCGCACTTTTCCGCAAGCATCGGAAATGGGGGCTTCCCCCTTTGTCCCCGGTTGGCTATAGGGCCGCTTCCTCAGATCAGGCCGCCGTAGCTCAGTGGTAGAGCGCATCCTTGGTAAGGCTGAGGTCGTGGGTTCGATTCCCCCCGGCGGCACCACTCTGAAACCCTGACGGGGCCTGACTTTGCAGTCAGGCCCCGTTTGGCGTTCAGGGCCGGGCGATTCGCTCCGGCGACCGGCGGCCGGACGCAAAAAAGCCCCGCCGGCGGAGCCGGCGGGGCCTTGTCGGCCTTGTGGGGCGAGACTTAATCGCTTTCGGAATCGTCGTCCGTCGCGACGACGATGGTGGCGATGATCACGGCGGCGCCGATCAGCAGCACCGGCAGCGGCACGCCAGCGAACTCGCTGGATTCCGCCGTCGAGGCGCCGACGCGGTCGCCGATGCGGGCGGCGGCAGTGTCATTGGCCGCAGCCGCCTGACCGGCGACGAGCAGCAGGCCCGCCGTAACGGCGGCGATGGTTTTCTTCATGGGGTGACTCCGATAGCCGTGGTTATGAGGCGGGTCGACACACCTTGCTGTGCGTCGACTCGCCTCATGCCATACAACTAATGGGATTGCGATCCGGTTTACGCGATTAAGCTTGGCCGTGCCCCCCGGAGCGCAGTAGCGCGCCGCATCACGGCGGTTCTCGTTTAAAGCGAAGGGCCCGACGCCGTCAGGGCTCGGCGCGTTCCAACTGAACCAGGGGCCGCCGGTTCGGCGGTCCCTCGGGCCGCATGACCTCGGCCTCGAACCGGGCCGCGGCGCCGGGGCGATATCCCGGAAACACGTAGCCGCCGTCGAACGCCGCCCCGCCATGACCCTGACCGTAGGTGTAGCCGTCCCCATAGCCATATCCATGGCCGCCATAAGGATAACCGTTCTCGGTCTGGCGGTAGCTGAGGCTGAGCCGGCCGTTCTCGCCGATGGGCATGGAAACCGCCGCTCCATAGTCGCGATAGCCGCCGGTTCCGATGCTGGCGCTGAACGCGCCATGCGGCAGGCCGTCATCCAGCGGCTCGCCGGGGTCACGGCCATAGGGCCTGTCATCCACGGATCGCGTCGCGATCCAGCGGTCGATCTGCTCGTCGGTGGTCAGATTGTGGGGCACGCCCGCTTGGGCCGCGCCCTCGACCGACGGCCCGACGGGCTGGACCGTCGCCCCCAGATCGACCCGGGTGGCCGGGGCGGTGGCGACCACGCCGTCCGGATCCCCCATTGTCAGGGCTCCGGCCATCAGCATCGCGGTGATCAGCATGCGCCCGACTCCAGTACTGTCGCCACCCTAGCCCCAATTGCGGCCAAGGTCAGGCCTTGCCGTCGCCGCGTCCCAGCGGGTCCGGCAGGGGCGAGCCCTCCGGCACGAAAGTCAGCGCCACGGAATTGATGCAGTAGCGCAGGCCGGTCGGTCCGGGGCCGTCCGGGAAGACATGGCCCTGATGGCTGCCGCAGCGGGCGCATCGGGTCTCGGTCCGCGTCATTCCATACGAGCGGTCAGTGATCGCGGTCACATGAGTCGCATCGACCGGCTCGGTGAAACTGGGCCAGCCCGTGCCGCTTTCGAACTTGGTCCCGGCGCGGAAGAGCGGCAGACCGCATTCGCGGCAGCAGAACACCCCCGCCCGCTTTTCGCCGAGGAGCGTGCCGCAGAACGGGGCCTCGGTGCCGTGCGCCAGCAGGACGCGCTTCTCCTCCGGCGACAGGTCCGCCTCCAGCGCGAGCCGCTGCGCCTCGCCGGGCGGCGTCAGGTCGTAGCCGGAGGGGGAACGCAGGCTCGGGGCGATGTCGGTCTCGGTCATTGTGTCCACGTAGGAGGCGTCCGGGCCGTTCGCAAACCCCGTGTTCGGAACCGGGCGGTCGTGCAGACCGTTCCGCGCCCATGAAGAAAAAATCCGAAGCCGAACTGATCACCGATCCGTTGACGCCCAAGGCCACTCATGGGGTCGTTGTGGTCAAGGATCCGCCCGAGGCGGCCATGAACCTGACCGCCGACGCGGCCGAGATGTCCGGCCTGCGCCTGATGGACGCCGCCGACCGGGCCCGGAAGCGCGATTAGGCGGGCGTCACCGGGGCAAATGAAAGGCCGGCCCGGGTTTCCCCTGGCCGGCCTTTTTGTCTCATGGAAGTCCCGGATCAGCCGCCGAACAGGCTGCCCACCCAGGCCCGCACCGCCGTCTCGTCGGCGGGACTGCCGGTGTAAACCAGGCCCTGCGCGGGCGTGTAGGGCTGGTTGTTGGCGCGCGGACGCGAGGTCCAGGCCTTGTGGCCGTAGCTGAGGTCCGAATAGTTCGACGGCAGACGCATCACGGTGGGCTCGACGAAGATCGAGTCGGTGGCCGTGGTCGAACCGGCGATGCGCACGTTCGGCAGTTTGGACAGCAGGTCCAGGGTGTCCAGGCAACCGCCCGAGCAGCCGGCGTCGACCAGAACGACCACCGGGCCCTGCACGGGGTTCGAAGCGCCCGTGTCGGCGACCGCGGCGCGGCCCGCCAGGGTGAAGGTGGGCTGGCCGGCGGCGATGGCGGCGTCGAAGGCGGCCACGATCTCGCGGGTCTGCTCGATCACCGGGGTGGCTTCCTGCACGAACTGCGGATCAGCCTCCATGCGACCGAGCGCTGCGGCGTACCAGTCGCGGTTGCCCTGGGTGGCGCGATAGGTCAGCTCGCCGGCCGCCGGCTGGCGGCTGACGGTGAACTCCGGCGTCCAGATGCGGTTGGCCAGGCCATAGCCGCGGGCGGTCGACGAGTTCAGACCCGAACCCGAGGCGGCGCGAAGGTCCAGCACGAAGCCCTGCGGCCCCCGCAGGGTCGCGGCCTGGCCCTCGACGGCGGCGTTGAACGCCTGCCAGCCGGCGCTGTCGGCGAAGGAGTGCACGTGCACCCACGGCCGGCCGTTGACGGTCTCGACCGCCAGCGGCGCCGCGGGCGGCATATAGACCGTGGCGCGGTAGGCGGCCTCAAGGTCGCCCGCGACCACCGGAATGGGCCGGATCTGGATGTCGCGCGGGCGGCCGCGGCCCGACTGGAAGCTGCACATCGACGGCACCCCGGCGGCGAACGGGTTGTTGCGATTCCACAGGAGATAGGGGGCCGAGGTCACGCGGCCCGCCTCGGTTTCGAGGTTGCCCTCCCACAGGTCCAGCTTCTTCCGGGCGAATTCCTCGATCGGGGTCAGGTTGCACTCGACCACCGCATCTCCGATACGCGGCGCGCCGCGGGTGCCCGGCTTCACATAGGTGACGACGTATTTGCCGCCGCGCCAGCCGGTGGTGAAACCGGGCCAGCTGGTGCCGAAATACGGCCCCATGCCCTCGAAGGTCGGGGTGATGGCGATGTTCGAATCGCGGAAGCCCGCCGCGTAGTAGCGCATCAGATAGGCATGGGCGTCGCCGCTGTTGGCCTGACCTGCGCGGCCCAGGGCGTCCTGGAGGCCGGCGTCCAGCCAGCTGCGGAAGCTCTGGCTCGCTGCGCCCGACACGGCCGGCGCCGGATGGTTGGCGGCCAGTTCGTCGTGAGCCCTTTGCAGGTCCTGGCGCGCCAGGGCGCGGAAGTCCTGGGCGGCGACAGGCGCGACACCAGCCGCGAGGGTCAGGGTCGCAGCAGCGGCGAAGGTAAGGATGCGGGACATCAGGTCAGGCTCCGGGCCAGTAAGCGGGACGGGGGAGTGGACAAAAATGAACGGGCGTCGATGAACGGGACTGGAACGGCTTTAACCCCATCGATACAGGCTTTGCCAAGCCCGAACGCTGGCCGGTTGAAAGCCCCCTTGGTTTACTCACGCCAGATCGCGGCCTAATCGGGGCAGCCGCTTCACGCCGCGATCACGTTCGCCTCAGATTCAAAGACACATGTTCTCCAAAATCCTGATCGCCAACCGCGGCGAAATCGCCGTCCGCATCATCAAGACCTGCCGCCGCATGGGCATCAAGACGGTGCAGGTCTATTCCGAGGCCGACGCCGGCTCCCTGGCTGTCGAAATGGCCGACGAGTCCGTACTGATCGGTCCCGCCCCCGCCGCCCAGTCCTATCTGCTGCAGGACAGGATCGTCGACGCGGTGCGCCAGACGGGCGCCGAGGCGGTCCACCCCGGTTTCGGCTTCCTCAGCGAGAACGCCGCCTTCGCCCGCCGCCTCGAGGCCGAGGGCATCACCTTCATCGGCCCCAATCCCCACGCCATCGAGGCCATGGGCGACAAGATCACCTCCAAGAAATTCGCCGCGGAGGCCGGCGTCTCGACCGTCCCCGGCCACATGGGCCTGATCGAGACGACCGAACACGCCGTCGAGATCGCCAACCAGATCGGCTATCCGGTCATGATCAAGGCCTCGGCCGGCGGCGGCGGCAAGGGCATCCGCGTCGCCCACTCGGACGCCGACATGGCCGAAGGCTTCGCCGCCGTGAAGGCCGAGGCGCTCAACGCCTTCGGCGACGACCGCGTCTTCCTCGAGAAATTCATCATCGACCCGCGCCACATCGAGATCCAGGTGCTGGGCGACAAGCACGGCAATGTCGTCCACCTGTTCGAGCGCGAATGCTCGATCCAGCGTCGCAATCAGAAGGTCATCGAGGAGGCGCCCTCCCCGCTGCTCGACGAAGCCACCCGCGCCGCCATGGGGGCCCAGGCCGTCGCCCTCGCCAGGGCCGTCAACTACGACAGCGCCGGCACGGTCGAGTTCGTGGCGGGACAGGACAAGTCGTTCTTCTTCCTTGAGATGAACACGCGGCTTCAGGTCGAGCATCCGGTCACCGAACTGATCACCGGCGTCGATCTGGTCGAGCAGATGATCCGCTCGGCCTGGGGCGAGACGCTGGCGTTCGCACAGGATGATCTGGCCATCGACGGCTGGGCCATCGAGAGCCGCATCTACGCCGAGGACCCCTATCGCGGCTTCCTGCCGTCGATCGGCCGCCTCGTCCGCTACGAGCAGCCGGAAGAGGGCGAGCACGAGGACGGCTATGTCGTGCGCAACGATTCCGGCGTCCGCGAGGGCGACGAGATCAGCATGTTCTACGACCCCATGATCGCCAAGCTGTGCGCCTGGGGGCCCACCCGTGACGAGGCCCTGACCGGCATGGCCCGGGCGCTGGAGGACACCCACCTGCAGGGCGTCGGCCACAACATCCCCTTCCTCTCCGCCGTCATGGACCAGCCGCGCTTCCGCGGCGGGAACATCTCGACCAGCTACATCAAGGACGAATTCCCCGACGGCTTCCACGGCCTGAGGCCCGACGCGCGCCAGACGCAGATCATGATCGCCGCCGCCGTGGCCATGAACGAGATCGCCGCCGAACAGGCCGGCGACCCGTCCGACCGCACCGACTGGGTCGTGCTGATCGACAAGACCCCCCACGGCGTCGACCTGTCCTACGACGCCGACGAGGCCCTGCTGCTGGCCTTCACCGGCGGCGGCCACGCCCGGCTGACGGAGATCGACTGGCGCCCCGGCCTGGCCCAGTTCCGCGCCGAGCTGGACGGCGAGCCCTTCACCGCCGAGGTCGCCCGCGTCGCCGACGGCTTCGTCATCCGCCACCGCGCGGCGAAGGCCCGCGTCCGCGTCCTCACCCCGCATACGGCCGAGCTCTACGCCCGCCTGCCGGAAAAGGTCGCCGCCGACACCTCGAAACTGGTCGTCTCCCCCATGCCCGGCCTGGTGGTAGCCATCCCGGTGACCGTGGGCCAGGAGGTCAAGGCCGGCGAGACCGTCGCCATCATCGAGGCCATGAAGATGCAGAACATCCTCAAGGCCGAACGCGACGGCGTGGTGAAGGCTGTCGGCGCCGCCGCCGGCGACCCGGTGGCCGCGGATGACGTGCTGGTGGAGTTCGCCTGACCGCGCGCCGCCGCCTCAGTCCGCGCCCTGCCGCGTGAACCGCAGGCCGCGCAGCAGCGGATCGCTGTAGCTGAAGGCCACGACGGCGCCGCCCGCGTCGCGGTGGAACCGCGCCACCATCGCCCCCGTCCGGAACACGTCCGGCGCCGCCGCCGCCAGCTCCAGCCGGCTCAGCGACCCGCGCCCGAAGCGCACCGCCACCCCGCGCTCCCCGGTCGTCACCTCGGCGCAGGTGCCCAGGGCGCCGCTGTCGTAGCGTCCGGCGTAGTCGGGCAGTTCGGGCGTCGGGGGCATGGCGTCACCGGGGTCTGAGGGAGCCCGCAGACTGACGCGCCGCCGGGTGAGCGGCATGAGGGAAAGGTGAGGAGTTGGTGAAAACGGCGCCGACGCGTTGGCGTGGGCCGCCCGATGCACGGCGAGGCGTGCCCCCTAGCCCGCCGCCGCCAGAACCGCCGCCGGGACCGGCACGGTCGCCTCGATCGCGGCCATCAGGGCCCCGGGGGTGATGGGCTTGGCCAGGTGGCTGTCGGCGCCGGCGTCGGCGGCGTCCTGGACGTGGCGGGCCATGGCGTTGGCGCTGAGCACGATCAGGGGAGTGCGGGGCCGGCCCTGGGCCTGTTCGGCGGCGCGGATGGCGCGTGTGGCGGTCAGTCCGTCCATGACCGGCATCTGCATGTCCATCAGGATGACGTCGAATTCCCCGGCGGCGAAGGCCTCCACGGCCTGGGCGCCGTCGCCGACGGTGGTCACCTCCATGCCCGACAGGATGGCCTCGACGACGCGCTGGTTGACCGGATGATCCTCGGCCAGCAGCACCCGCAGGGGCGCTGCGCCGATCCACGGCGCGGAACCGATGGCCACCGGCTCGGGGTCGCCGGCGCGGGCGCGGACGGCGTCGGCGGCGGCGTCGTGGGCGGCCACCGAGCGGGTGCGCGACAGCGGCAGGGTGACGGTGAAGCAGCTGCCCTCGCCGGGCGTGGAGTCGGCGGTGATCTCGCCGCTCATGATCTCGACCAGCGAGCGGCAGATCGACAGGCCCAGGCCGGTGCCGCCGAAGCGGCGGGTGATGGTGCTGTCGGCCTGGCTGAAGCGCTGGAACAGGGCCTCGCCAGCGGCGGCGTCGAAGCCCACGCCGGTGTCGCGCACGGTCAGGGTCAGCAGGGCGACCCCGGGTTCGGGCGTGTCGTCGGCGACCTCGATCGAGACCGAGACCTGGCCCTCGGGGGTGAATTTGATCGCGTTGGACAGCAGGTTGGACAGCACCTGGCGGATGCGGGTGGCGTCGCCGAGGAAGTCGCCGCGGGCGCCGGGGCCGCGCTCGACGCGGAAGGCGAGCCCCTTCGCCTCGGCCTTGACGCGGGCGGTTTCGATCACGCCGTCCAGCTCGCGCTCCAGGTCCATGTCGCCGATGGCGAAATCGAGATGGCCGGCCTCGATCTTGGCCACGTCGAGGATGTCGGACACCAGCCGTTCCAGGGTCACGCCGGACTGTTCGATCAGCCCGACCAGCTCGCGCTGGGTCGGGGTCAGCTCGCCCTGGGCCAGGGCCCCGATCAGGCCGATGACGCCGTTCAGGGGGGTCCGGATCTCGTGGCTCATATTGGCCAGGAAGTCGGTCTTGGCCTGGTTGGCGACCTCGGCCGCCGCCTTGGCCTCCAGCAGTTCGCGCTCGGCGGCGACGCGGTCGGTGACGTCGCGGGCCACGCCGTAGACGCGGTCCCCGACCCGCCGCGCGCGCCATTCAATGGTGCGGTAGCCGCCGTCCTTGTGGCGATAGCGGTTCTTGAAATCGACCATCGGGTCACGGGGCCCGCGGGTCTCGACCTCGATGACGCTCTCCAGGGTGGCGATCTCGTCGTCCGGATGGAGCAGGCGCAGCAGCGGCAGGCCCTCCATCTCGTCGGGCCGCCAGCCGAGGACGGTCTCCCACGATGGACTGGCCCGGACGACCCGTCCGTCCAGCTCGCGGATGACCAGCAGGTCCAGCGACACGTCGAAGAAGGTGCTGATCGCCAGGGCGTCGGCGTCCTGTTCCGGGCGGGACAGCGGGGATGGCATCAAGCGGAAATCCTGTCGGGGCGGCGGACGCGCCGATTCTGCACCGGCCAAGGTTAAGACGGCCCTCGCAACAGTCAAAGTTCCATCCGAAGCCCGCCCGCCATTTGCGGCTGTATCCGGGGCCGGGTTCCGTCGTAGGAAAGCGGTGTTCGATCCGGGAGGCGCGGCCGTGGCCGCCGCCGGGAGGCGATCGCCGGTCAGTGGGGGGCGGCGGAGATCACGACGCCGCCCGCACGGGCGCGCGGGGGGAACCAGCAACCATGGGCTCGCTTATCCGCGCCAACGCCGCACGCGGCGCACCGAAAACGGTCGCCGCAAAGGTTTCGACGACGAAGGGTCACGGCGGGGCGGTGACGGCGGGGGAACGCCTGCGTTACGCCTTCGACAAGAGCATGGCGGCGGGGCCGGTCGCCCTGGCCGGCTGGCTGGCGCTGGTGTCCCTGCTGGTGATCGGGATGGCCGCGACGGTGCTGGCCCTGACGCGGCTCGGTCCGGACGGCGGCTTCGACTTCGGCGAGGCGGCCTGGCAGTCGCTGATGCGGACCATGGACGCCGGCGCCATGGGCGGCGATTCGGGCTGGGTCTTCCGCTTCGTCACCCTGTTCGTGACCCTGATGGGCATCCTGGTGTTCTCGGCCCTGATCTCGATCATCTCGGCCGGGCTGGACTCGGCGCTGGAGGGGCTGCGCAAGGGCCGATCGCGGGTGCTGGAGAGCGACCACACCATCATCCTCAACTGGTCGCCGTCGATCTTCGACATCCTGTCCGAACTGGTCATCGCCAACGCCAGCCGGAAGAATCCGCGCATCGTCGTCATGGCCGACAAGGACAAGGTCGAGATGGAGGACGAGATCGCCGACAAGGTCCCCGACCTCGGCAACACCCGCATCATCTGCCGCAGCGGCGACCCCACCGACCTGTTCGACCTCAGCCTCGTCAACGCCCAGGCCTGCCGTTCGATCATCGTCGTCTCGCCCGGCGGCGCGGCCGATCCAGACAGCCAGGTGATCAAGACCGTCCTCGCCCTGACCAATGACCCCAAGCGCCGCACCGAACGCTACCGCATCGCCGCCGAGCTGCGCGACGCCCGCAACGCCGAGGTGGCCCGCATCGTCGGCGGCGACGAGGTCCAGCTGGTGCTGGCCGACGACCTGATCTCGCGTATCGTGGTCCAGTCCAGCCGCCAGGCCGGCCTGTCAGCCGTCTATTCCGAACTGCTCGATTTCGACGGCTGCGAGATCTACACCACCGAACTGGAGGAGTTGGTCGGCCTCACCTATGGCGAGGCGGTCATGGGCTACGAGGACTCGGCCCTGATCGGGCTCAGCTATCCCGACGGCCGGGTGCGGATGAATCCGCCGATGGACGAGATCATCACCGCCGGAAGCCGCGCCGTCATCATCGCCGAGGACGACGCCGCCATCCGCCTGCGGCCGATGCCGGACGAGGCCGTCGACGCCGCCGCCATCCGCAAGCCGGCGGCGATCCGCCGCGCCGCCGAACGGGTGCTGATCATCGGCTGGAACCGGCGCGGCCCGATGATCGCCCACGAGCTGTCGCGCTACGTCAAGCCGGGCTCGGTGCTGACCATCGCCGGCGACGTCCCCGGCCTGGCCGAGGAAGTCCGCGCCATGCCCTTGGGCTCGAAGAACATGAAGGTTGATCTCCGCCTCATCGACACCGGCCACGCCGCCTCGCTGGAGGCGCTCGAGCCCCTGACCTACGACAGCATCATGGTGCTGGGCTATTCCGATCACATGGAGGCCCAGTCCGCCGACACCCGGACGCTGATCACCCTGCTGCACCTGCGCAAGCTGTCCGAGCGGCTGGGCGAGCACATCAGCGTGGTCTCGGAGATGATCGACATCCGCAACCGCGAGCTGGCCGAGGTCACCCGCGCCGACGACTTCGTGGTGTCCAACCGGCTGGTCAGCCTGATGCTGGCCCAAGCGTCCGAGAACGAATACCTGTCCGCCATCTTCGACGATCTGCTCGACGAGGACGGCTCGGAAATCTACATGCGGCCGGTCGGCGACTACGTCGATCTGGACCTGCCCGTCAGCTTCTACACCATCGTCGAGGCCGCCCGCCGGCGCGGCGAAACCGCCATCGGCTATCGCCGTCGCCGCGCGGATGACGCCGACGACGGCCGCAACATGGGCGGCGTGGTCGTCAATCCGTCGAAGTCGGAACAGCTGTCGTATGAGCCCGAGGACCGGGTGATCGTGCTGGCGGAGGACTAACCTGTCCGGCCCTCATCGGCGGGGGTTCGGGTCTCCAGCAGACAGGCCAGCAGGGCCTCATAGTGGCGGGCCAGTTCGGCGCTGGCCGCGCGCTCGCGGGCGTCCAGCGCGTCGGCGGCGCGGCGGCGCCAGCATTCGACGCGGCTGCGCAGGGTTTCCTCGTCCATGCGGACCTCGTCGGGATCGGGTCGAAAGCGCCCGTCGTCCAACGAACGGCCCCGCCTGTTTCATCCCGCCGCGGTCAGCGCCAGCCGGCGTCCCGCGCCTGCGCTTCGGCCGCGGCGTCCAGCGTCTCGTCGGCGATCAGGGCGTCGACCGCGGCCAGCACCGCCGCCGGCGTGTCGGCGCCCGCCGTGCGAACCTCGGAGTCTGAAGCCTGGAACGGCGCGAGCGCCTGCATGCGCCAGTCCCCCTCCGTGCGGCAGGCGAGGCCGGCCACCCCGGCGTCGCCCGCCCGGAAGGTGCGGCACCAGCGCCCGTCGGCGTCGCGGAAGGTCAGGCCCACGGCCCGCCCCTCGCCGTCCGCCCCGTCCGCCGCCAGGCCGCGATCCAGCACCCGCACCAACGCCGCGTCGGCGAGGACGCCGTCGGTCGCGACCGCGAAACCCTCGGGCGTCCGGTCCTGCCCCAGCCAGCCCACGGTCAGGCCCAGCACGAAACAGGCCGCCGCCGCGCCGGCCCAGACGGGCGCGTGACGCACGGCGAACCCCTCGCGCAGGCCGCCCGCCAGCCGGGCCGTCCAGGGCTCGCGCCGGGTGGCGCCGTTCAGGATCAACCGCGCCAGTTCGCCGTCTCGCAGGTCCTGCGCCGCCGGGAAGGCCTCGCGCGCCAGCGTCCGCAGGCCCCGCAGCCGCTCCAGCCGCCGCGCCAGCGCCGGATCGCCGGCGGCGGCCGCGTCGATCGCCGCCCCGGCGTCGGGGCTCAGTTCGCCGTCCACGCGGCGCATCAGGATTTCGTCGTCGTAGAGGTCGGTCATGCGCTCACTCCCTGATCGGTCAGGGTCTGGATCAGGGTCTGGCGGCCGCGCACCAGTCGGCTGGTCAGGGTGCCCGCCGGCACGCCCAGCACCTGGGCCGCCTCGGCGTAGGACAGGCCGTCGATCAACACCAGCGCCACGGCCAGCCTCTGATCGTCGGGCAGTCTGTGGATCGCCTCGCGCACGGCCAGGGCGTCGGCGCGCAGGCCCTCGTCCGCCTGCCCCGCGTCCGCGACCCCGGGCGTCATGGCGTCTTCGGGCGAGACCACGCGCCCCCACCGCGTCCTCGACCGTCCCTCATCGATGTGGATCCGTCTCATGATCGTGAAGGCCCAGCTGTCCAGCCGCGTTCCGGGACGATAGCCGCCGCGTTTGGCCAGGGCCCGCTCCACGGTCGCCTGGACCAGGTCCTGGGCGTCGGCGTCGGAGCGGCAGACGGCGCGCGCGAAACGACGCAGCCTTGGCAGAAGCGCCACCAGCTCCGTCTGAAATCCATCCAAGCGCGCACTCCGGTCATGGGGATGAAACGCCCCGTCCCCGACGTTTCATCCATTGTCGGGCCCGGGCCAATGGCCTTTGATGAATTGTCCGAACGGAGCCGCCCGTGTCGATACGCTTTCCTCTGGCGACCGCCCTTGCGGGACTGGTCCTGGCCGCCGCGGCCCCGGCATGGGCGCAGCTCGGCCTGCCCGGCGGCGTCCCGAGCCTGCCGCGCATCCTGCCGGACCGCCTGCCGGTCGACGCCGGCCGGCTCCAGGACGATCTGCTCGGCCGCGTCGAAGGGGCGCTGCAGGCCCCGTCGCGGCTGCGCAACCTGATCCGGCGCTCGGACGGCGCGCTGGAGGCCGATCCGGGCGGCTGGCCGGCGGTCCGCGCGGAAATCGTGGCGGTCGATCCGTCGCCCGCCGGCCGACGCATGGTGCTTGACGCCGGTTTCACCGTCATCCGCGAGGAACGGCTCGAGGACCTCGACCTCGCCGTCGTGGTGCTGGCCCCGCCGCGCGGTCTGTCGCTGCGCCGGGCCGTCGAACGCCTGCGCGAGCTCGATCCCGACGGATCGTACGAATTCAACCACGTCCACGCCCCGGCGGGACTACTGGCGGGGGAGGCTGCGGACACGCCGGAAGCCGGCCCGAACGCCGCGCCGCCCGCTCCGGCGCAGGCAGGGGGCGTGCGGGTCGGGCTGATCGACACCGGGGTCGACGCCGGCCATCCCGCCCTCGCCGGCGCCACGGTCCGCCGACAGGGTTTCGCCGGCGCCTATCACTCCGACGCCCATGGCACGGCCGTGGCGTCGCTGCTGGCCGGGCGGTCCGGCGCCTTTTCCGGCGCGGCGCCCGGCGCCGTCCTGTTCGCCGCCGACGTCTATGGCGGGTCCCCTTCCGGCGGCTCCTCGACCGGGATCGCCGAGGCTCTGGCCTGGATGGTCCGGAACGAGGTGCCGGTGGTCAACATCAGCCTGGTCGGCCCCCGCAACGCCCTCGTCGAGGCTGCTGTCCGCCGGGCGTCCGCACGCGGGGTGCTGATCGTTGCGGCGGTCGGCAATGACGGACCCGCCGCCGCCCCTCTCTATCCCGCCAGCTATCCGGACGTGGTCGGGGTGACGGCCGTCAACGCGCGCGGCCGGGTGCTTCCGGAAGCCGGCCGGGGCCCGCAGGTCGATTTCGCCGCCCCCGGCGCGGACATGGCCGCCGCCGGCCCGGGTCAGGGCTATGTCTCCGTGCGCGGGGCCTCGTTCGCCGCGCCGCTCGTGGCCGGGCTTCTGGCGCGGCGGCCGGGACGACGCGAGGCGGTGCAGGCCCTCGCCGCCGAGGCGCGGGACATGGGGGCTCGCGGACCGGACCCGGTCTATGGCCGCGGGCTGGTCGCCGCCGAGCTGCGCGTCGATCCGGCCGCTGTCGGGGCGAGAGGTCGGCTTTCGCGCTGATTTCCCGCCCGATCTTCTCCTGACGGCGTCGGGGCGGGATGAATCCCCGGAGGCCGGTCGTTGGACCCTGCGAGGGCGGCTTCCCGCCCGCTCAACTCCAGGAGAAGCTCACATGCGCAAGACCCTTATGCTCGTGACCACGGCGGCCTTCAGCATGGCGCTGGCCGGCGCCGCGAACGCCCAGATTCTGGGCGGTTCCGGCGGATTGGGGGGCGGCCTCGGCGGCCAGGTCGGGGGCCTCGGCGGTCTCGGCGGCCGGGCCGGCGGCAGTCTGACGGGCGGCCTTTCCGGCTCGGTGGACGGCTCCCTTGTCCGCGACCGTCTGGGCGAAACCACCAGCCGCGCCGACCGCCTCCGCGCGCGGGCCGAACGCCGCGCCAACGCCGCGCGCGATCGCGCCTCGGCCACGGCGGACGAAGCGCGCGGAACGGCCGGCTCGGCCGCCGCGAACGCCTGGGGCTCCGGCCAGGGCGCGGTCGCCGGCGCCGCCGGTTCGGCCTCCGGGTCCCTGACGGGCGTGCTGAACGGTGCGGCCTCGGCCGGCGGCGACTCGATCTCCGGGGACGCATCGGGCTCGGCCGACGGTTCCGCGCGCGCGGGCCGGGAGTCCGGCGATCAGCCGCGCCAGAACCGCCGCCGGCGCGTCGACGCCAACGGCTCGGCCGACGGTTCGGCTTCGGCCTCCGTGAACCGCGACACCGGCGCGTCGGTCAGCGCCGGTGCAAGCGCGGGGGCGTCGGCCAGCGCGCGCCGCGACGACTGATCACGGAAGAGGGTGACCGGATCGCTCCGCCGGCCCGCGCCGGCGGAGCGTTCTCGGTCAGACGGGCGGGCCCGCCGGGACCGTTTCGCCGAACACCCGCCGGAAACTGACCCTCAGGGCCTCGTCCGCCTCGTCCAGGGTCGCGGGAACGCCGAGATCGACCAGGCTGGTGACGCCGTGCTCATTGATGCCGCACGGCACGATGCCGCTGAAATGGCCGAGGTCCGGCTCCACGTTCAGGCTGATGCCGTGGAAGCTGACCCATTTGCGCACCTTGACGCCGATGGCCGCGATCTTGTCCTCGCGCGACCAGCCGGGGCCTTTCCGGGCGACCCAGACGCCGACGCGGCCCTCGCGCACGTCGGCGGGGACGCCGAACTCGCCCAGGGCGCCGATGATCCATTGCTCCAGCCCGCGCACGAAGGCGCGCACGTCCCTGCCGCGCGCGTTGAGGTCCAGCATCACATAGGCCACGCGCTGGCCCGGTCCGTGATAGGTGAACTGCCCGCCCCGCCCGGTCCGGTGCACCGGGAACCGCGTCGCATCCAGCAGGTCGCCGTCCTTCGACGACACCCCCGCCGTGTAGAGCGGCGGATGCTCCAGCAGCCACACCAGTTCGGGCGCCTCGCCCGCGGCGATGGCCGCGGCCCGGGCCTCCATGGCCACGACCGCCGCCTCATAGCCGACAAGGCCCTGCGACACGGCCCATTCGACCGGCCGGCCGTCGGCGCGGGCCAGTTTCGATCCGGTTGAGCTTAAGGCTTGGGAAAGCATGATGCACCCAATGTGGGGGTCGGGAGCGCCATGCAAGACCAGACCGCGCCATCAGAGTCAGTAACCGAGTCCCCCATGAGCCAGATCGAAGCCGTCGAAGTCGAGATCTCGGTCGTCCTGGGGCGCTCCGTGCTGCCGATGAGCCAGCTGCTGCGCATGGGCCGCGGCGCCGTGATCCCGCTCGACGCCTCCGAATCCGACGAGGTCTGGATCCTGGCCAACAACCACCCGGTCGCCCGCGGCCAGATCGAGATCCGCGAGGACCGCATCGCCATCACGGTGACGCGGGCGGCGGACGTTTACGACTTCATGGCGGGCGCTGCCTAAACCGCTTGGCAGCGGCGCATCTCTCCGCTATCAGCCCCCCTCCGATGCGAGCGGTCGTGGCGGAATTGGTAGACGCGCAGCGTTGAGGTCGCTGTTCCTTAACCGGAGTGGAAGTTCGAGTCTTCTCGACCGCACCATCGAAACAACAGGGCGAATCTCGGCTACGATTGAGCTGACATAAAAGCAGGGAGGCCAAGCGTGACTGCCACCGCAAACGCCCCCCTGCCGCCTTCCTCCGACGACATCGACCACGACGCCCTCGACGAGGACTACGTCCTGACGGCCTCGTTCGTCGAAAAGGTCGTCGACGCCTCCGACGCCGGCGACGGCCTCAAGCTTCGCTCCCTGCTGGAAGACCTGCACCCGGCCGACGTCGCCGACCTCATGGGCTTCCTGACGGCCGAGCATCGCGCCGTCGTCGTGCTGTGGCTGCCGGCCGACCTGCTGGCGGAAACCCTGCCCGAACTGGACGACAACATCCGCGAGGAGGTGCTGGAGCGCGTCCCGCACCTGACCCTGGCCGAGGCGCTGCAGGAGCTGGACTCCGACGACGCCGCCGCCGTGGTCGAGGACCTGGAGGACGACCAGCGCGAGAAGGTGCTGGCGGCCATGCCCGAGGTCGACCGCGCCGCCATCGAGAGCTCGCTGCGCTACGCCGAGGATTCCGCCGGCCGCCTGATGCAGCGCGAGGTCATGGCCGCGCCGTCGTTCTGGAACGTCGGCGACACCATCGACCACATCCGCAAGCAGGGCGAAGACCTGCCCGAGCTGTTCTTCGACATCTATATCGTCGACCCGTCCAACCGGCCCGTCGGCGGCCTGCCGGTCAGCGGCCTGCTGCGCGCCGCGCGTTCGATCGCCCTCGTCGACATCATGGAGCCGGTCAACGAGATCGCGGTCGACCAGGACCAGGAAGAAGTCGCCTACATCTTCGAGAAATACCACCTGATCTCGGCCCCCGTCATCGACGCGGAAGGCCGGCTGGTGGGCCAGATCACCGTCGACGACATCGTCAACATCATCCAGGAAGAGAACCGCGAGGACATCCTGCGCCTGGCCGGCGTCTCGGACGAGGACCGGGGTTCGTCGGTTTCGGAGATCGTGCGCGGCCGCGTGCCGTGGCTGGCCATCAACCTCGCCACCGCCATGCTGGGGGCCAGCGTCATCGCCTTCTTCGGCGCCACCATCGAGCAGATCGTGGCCCTGGCGGTGCTGATGCCCATCGTCTCGGCCATCGGCGGCAACGCCGGCACCCAGGCCCTGACTGTGACGGTCCGGGCCCTCGCAACCCGCGAGCTGAACAGCTCCAACGCCCCGCGCACCTTCCGCCGCGAACTGGCCGTGGGATTGGCCAATGGCCTGGTGCTGGCGCCCCTGATCGGCGTCGCCGCCGCCCTGTGGTCGGGCGACTGGCGCATCGGGGCGGTGATCGCCCTGTCGATGGTGCTGAACCTTGTGGTGGCGGCCACCGTCGGCGTGCTGACGCCCCTGACCCTGTCGCGGCTCAAATTCGACCCGGCCGTGTCCTCCGCCGTGTTCGTGACGGCGACGACGGACTTCTTCGGATTCCTGATCTTCCTCGGTCTCGCCACGCTTGTGTTGATCTAATCCCGGCCCGGGCCTTGCTCGTTCTCCCAGCGGGCGAGCACGCCCGTCTCGATTTGGGTCAATCCGTGTCCGACGCGACCACGCCACGTCTGAAGGTCTCCCGTGAGGGGATCGTCCTCATCAAGAGTTTCGAGGGCTTCCGTCCGCACGCCGTGAGAGGCGAGGACGGGCGCTGGATCATCGGCTATGGCCACACCGCCTCGGCCCGCGAAGGCCTGAGCGTGGGCGAACAGGACGCCGAACTGCTGCTGCAGTACGACCTGCTGCCGGTGGTGCGGGCGCTGAACGAGCGCGCGCCCGCCGGGCTGAACCAGCATCAATTCGACGCCCTCGCCAGTTTCGCCATCTCCGTCGGGGTCGAGCGGTTCCTGGCGTCCGATGTCCTGCAGCGGTTGAACGAGGGTCGCGCCGGCCTCGCCGCGGACGCCCTGATCGGCTGGCCGGAGGCGGCCTCGCCCGAGGTCCGCCTGCGCCGCCGCGCGGCCGAACGCGCCCTTTTCGTCGCCGACCCGGGCTCCGCCGTGACCCTGGCCGACCTGCTGGCCGCTCCCCTTCCGGCGCCTGTCGAGCCGGAGCCTGTCGCCGTTACAGCGGACGCCCGCGCCGCGGCCGTCGCCGCCCTGCTGGGAGAGACGCCGCCCACGGGCGCGGAGGCCGAACCCGGCCCGCCGCCCGAGGCCCCCGCGCCACCGGCCGCCCCCGGGAACGGCGTCTATCTGAGCCGCTATTCGCCCTATGCCGCCGCCATGATCGGCCCCCTGCCCGGCCTCCTGCCCTTGGCCCCAGCGGCGGCCGACGCCGACGCGCCTGAGCCCGCCGTGGACGCCGCCCCGACCGAAGCCCCTGCGAGCGAGGCGGAGACGGCCCCGCTGGTTCCGATCACGCCCGAACCCCTCCACCTCGGGCCCGTGATCCCACTTGTCTCGCCCGCGCCGTCGATTTCGCCCTTCCCGGCCTTGGAAGAGCCGCTGGTCCTTACGCCGCTGACGGACGCCGACATGGTTTCGGCCGAGCGTCCGGTCTGGCCGGAGGAGGCGCGCGCGCCGGCGCCCGTCGACGACGAAACCGTACTGTTCGGCGACGAGCCGACGGCCCCGGTGATGCGTCACGAGGTCGAGCCCGCGGGCCCGCGCCGATTCGACTGGAGCGAAACGGGCGCCTTCCTGTTCATGGGCGGCGTCGGCCTTGCGGCCTGCGCCTTTTCCGCCGCGGCCTTCCGGCTGGCGGTCGAAGAGCCGTCGCCCATGGGCGAGACGGTGGTGCTGGGCTGGGCCCTGGCCCTGATCGGGGTGATCTGCGTCGGCGTGTCGTCGTGGAACCTGTATGTCCGCTGGGGCAAGACAGACTGAGGCCGCCTCTCCCGCGCGGGAGGGTTCGGGCGGCTTTGCGGCGGCGCCGCGCGGTGCTAACCCCGCCCTCATGAGCATTCCCAACGCCCCCCAATCGATGGATTTCGGCCTCGGCGAGAACGCCGACATGATCCGCGAGACCACCGCCCGCTGGGCGACCGACCGTCTGGCGCCCCTGGCCGCCGAGATCGACGAGAGCAACGCCTTCAAGCGCGAGCTCTGGCCCGAGATGGGCGACCTGGGCCTGCACGGGATCACGGTGGAGGAGGAGTACGGCGGTCTCGGCCTCGGCTACCTTGAGCATGTCGTGGCGATGGAGGAGGTGTCGCGGGCCTCGGCCTCGATCGGCCTCGCCTACGGGGCCCACTCCAACCTGTGCGTCAACCAGATCCGCCGCTGGGGCACCGACGAGCAGAAGCGCAAATACCTGCCCAGGCTGATCTCGGGCGAGCACGTCGGCTCGCTGGCCATGTCCGAGGCCGGGTCGGGGTCCGACGTCATGTCGATGCGGACCCAGGCCCGCAAGGACGGCGACCGCTATGTCCTGAACGGCACGAAATTCTGGATCACCAACGCCCCGCACGCCGAGACCCTGGTGGTCTACGCCCGCACCGGCGAGGGCAACGGCGGCGTCACCGCCTTCCTGATCGAGAAGGGCATGAAGGGCTTCAGCGTCTCGAAGAAGCTCGACAAGATGGGCATGCGCGGCTCCGACACCGCCGAACTGGTGTTCGAGGACTGCGAGGTCCCGGAAGAGAACGTCATGGGCCCGGTCGGCGGCGGCGCCGGCGTGCTGATGAGCGGCCTCGACTATGAGCGCGCCGTGCTGGCGGCGGGCCCGCTTGGCATCATGCAGGCGGCGCTGGACGTGGTTCTGCCCTACGTCCGCGAGCGAAAGCAATTCGGCAAGGCCATCGGCAGCTTCCAGCTGATGCAGGCCAAGGTCGCCGACATGTACGTGGCCCTGAACAGCGCCCGCACCTACGTCTACGCCGTGGCCCGCGCCTGCGACGCGGGCAGGACGACCCGCTACGATGCGGCCGGCGCCATCCTGCTGGCCTCGGAGAACGCCGTGAAGGTCAGCCTCGAGGCCGTCCAGGCCCTCGGCGGCGCCGGCTACACCAAGGAGTGGCCGGTCGAACGGCTGGTCCGCGACGCCAAGCTCTACGACATCGGCGCCGGCACCAACGAGATCCGCCGCTTCCTGATCGGGCGCGAACTACTCGGCAGCTGAGGCGGCCGGGCAGTCGCCCAGCCGTTCGGCGGTCATCACCATGGCGACCTCGGCCATCTCCGGGCTCGGCGGGGGCGTCATCCGGCTCTTCACCTCCATGGTGTAGTTGCGGGTGAAGTCGCCCGAGACCCGGGTGTCCGTCTCCGTGCGCATGCCATCGGCCGAGGTGCAGACCATATGGCCGACCATGGCGGCGCCCTCGCGGCGGAAGGATTGCTGTTCGCAGGTCATGCCCGGGGACTCCGGGGCGCCCCGGGGCGTCTCGAACTTCGCCTCGCGGATGCAGGTTTCGACCGCCGGCGCCTCCATGCCGGCCGGCATCCCGCTCATCCGGGTCGTGACGCGCCACAGGCCGGGCGTGGGCCCGGCGGGCATGCCGGCGGCGGCGGGGTTCCCCGCCGTGTCGGTCGCCTTTTCGGCCGGCGAGGCGTCGCCGCCCTGCCCGCAGGCCGCCAGGGAGAAGGCGGCGAGCCCGGAAACGAGAGGGATGATGCGCATGTCGTTCCTCCACCCAGGACCCGACCCCTACCACATTACGGGTTACGGCTGAACCGGCGACCGGGAACCGGGCGGACCGGCGATAGTTGGTTGGGACGCAAAGGAGCCTCCCATGCCCGCGAAATCCGCTGCACAACAAAAAGCCGCCGGCGCCGCCTTGTCGGCCAGGCGCGGCGACACGCCGAAGTCCGAACTGAAGGGCGCGTCGAAATCGATGCTGTCGATGACCGAGAAGCAGCTCGAGGAATTCGCCCGCACCAGCCGCAAGGGCAAACCCCAGCACGTGAAACACTGACATATCCCGTCGCGCGAGCCCGAATGACCCCCTCATGCCGCGCCGCTAGCGTCGCCGCATGAGCCTGACCGAAACCTCGACCGGCCGGCCGCGCGCGTTTTCGGACGTGCTGGATATCCTGGCGGCGCGCCGGGCCGAAAAACTGTGCCTGGGCGAAGTCGTCGAGGCCTTCGGAGACCGGGCCTTCGGGCCGGTGATGTTCTTCTTCGCCCTGATCAACCTGCTGCCATGGCCCCCGGGCGGCACGAGCCTGACCGGTGCGCCGCTGCTGCTGTTGTCGGCCGAACTGGCATGGGGCCGCGAAAGCCTGTGGGTTCCGCGCTGGGCCGAAGGCCTGGCGATCCACCGCGAGACCTTTCGCCGGCTGATCCGGCGGTTCATGCGCCCCCTGCGTTGGGCGGAGGCGGTCTCACGGCCGCGCCTGTATGTCCTCACCGGCGGGTTCGGCCAGGGTCTGATCGGCCTGGCCTGCCTGTTCCTGTCGGCCGTGCTGGTGCTGCCGATCTTCGGCGGCAACCTGATCCCGGCGGTCGCCATCGCCTTCTTCTCGCTCGGCGTGATGCAGCGGGACGGCCTGTCCGTCTTGCTGGGATGGCTGACCACGGCCGTGGCCGTCGCCATCCTGTTTCTGGCGTGGAAGCTGATCGTCGCCGGGTTCCGCCACGGGATCGACGCGGTCCAGGGCCTGATCTGAGCGCCGCCAGATTGACGTTTGTTAAGTGGCGCCCGCCTATCGTCGCGCCTAGATCGGATCATCACCTCCGGACGCCGCCGATGCCCGACTATGACTATCAGAGCGACAGCCGGCCCTTTTCGCAGGTGATCCAGGACATCGGCGCGAAGAACGATCCGAAACTGTACCTCGGCGAACTGGTCAACGCCTTCGGCGAGCGCGGCTTCGGCGCCCTGATGCTGTTCTTCGGCCTGCTGAGCGTCGCCATCGGCATCATCCCGGGCACGACGACGGTCCTCGGCGCGCCGCTGTTGCTGATGGGTCTGCAGCTCATGATCCGCCAGGACCAGCTGTGGCTGCCGCGCTGGGCGTTGCGCCGCTCGATCGAGCGCCAGACCTACCGGCAGGGCGTGGAAAAGGTGCTTCCGCGGCTCAGGCAGATGGAGCGCCTCTCGAGACCCCGACTGTCCATCATGACCAGCGAACTGTCCGAAGTGCTGATCGGCATCGCCACCTTCCTGCTGGCCCTGATCCTGATCCTGCCGCTTTGGGGCGGCAATCTGATCCCGGCCCTGATCATCTCCGCCTTCGGCTTCGGCCTGATGCAGCGGGACGGGCTGGCCATCGTCATCGCCTGGAGCGCCGTGGGCGTGATCTGCGGAGCGGGCCTCGTCATCTGGCTCGCCTGGACCTGGGTCTCGCCCTATCTCCTGCCGGTCTGGGAATGGGCGAACGGCCTGCTTCCCCAGTTCTGGACGTGGCTTACGGGCCTGTTCTGAACGACGAAACGCCGGAGGGGTCTCCCCCTCCGGCGCTTGTTCGAACCTGAAACAGTCAGTTGCGGAACAGCGACAGCACCAGCTGCGGCGTCTGATTGGCGATGCCCAGCGCCTGAACTCCCAGCTGCTGCTTCGTCTGCAGGGCCTGGAGCTTGGCGCTTTCCTTCGCCAGATCGGCGTCGACCAGATTGCCCACTCCCGCCTCCAGCGCGTCCGACAGCTTGCCGACGAACGTCAGGTGGGTCGAGAGCGCCTTCGACTTGGTGCCCAGCCGCGCGAGCGAGGCCGAGACCTTGTCGATGGAGGTGGAGACGGCCGTAAGCGAGGCCGCCGCCTTGGTCAGGGTGTCGATCGTCTGCGTCGCCGCGATCGTCACATTCGCGCCGCCCAGGGCGAGAACTTCCGCGCCAACCGTCAGGCTGGACGTGCCCGTCACATTCGCCAGGGCCTGGAACCCCGTCGCTCCCGTCTTCAGCAGGTTGACCCCGTTGAATTCGGCATTGCCGGTGACCGTGGCGATCTGGTCGCGAAGGGCCTTGAAATCCTCGTTCAGAGCCGCGCGCGCCGACGTCTTGAGTGACGCGTCCGTCGCAGCGAGTGCCTTCTCCTTCAACTGGAGCAAGAGGTCTGAGACCGTCTCGCCCGCCGCCAGGGCCACATCGACCGCGGCGATGCCACGATCGAGCGACTGTTTGACCGCGCTCAGCGCGCCGATATCGGCCCGTTGCCCCTGGGCGATGGCCCAGATGCTTCCGTTGTCCTTGGCGCTGGAGACAGATTTCCCGGTGTTGATCCGGTTCTGCACCTGCCCAAGGGCTGCGTTGGTCGCGTTCAGGTTCTGGAGCGCGATTTGCGCGCCCGTGTTCGTGTTGACCGACATAACCATCGGCTGTCCTTCCATTCTGGTCGGGTGAAGAACGGCCTTCTGGCCGTCGAACCAGTTCTGGCTCGCGCACGGCGACGCAAGGATCGGGCCGCTTCCCGGGCCGGACGGACATCAATCTTTTCAGAGGCTTGGCTACAGGGCCGTGTCGGCCCCGGCAGGTCTGGCCGGGCCGCGTGGCTCGTCTTGCCTACCCGGCCCGGGTCGGACGGCTAGGCGGCTCCCTGACCCGACAGGCCCTGCATGACCATCTTGTTGATGTCGATCAGGGCTTCGAAATCATCCTCGCCGCGCATGATCACGGACGAATGGCGGCTGACGAACAGGCTGATCGAGATGATCTGGGCCCGCAGGGCCTTGTCCATCGCATTGTCCGGATTGGCGCAGTCGGTCGCCAGCGCGGACCACAGCCGGCGGTTCCAGTCGAGGGCGTCGATCCGGGTCGCGACGTCGGCAGGATCGACGGTCGAGGCGTGCATCAGCGCCCGGGTCACCTGCCCGAACAGCCGGTATTCCGTTTCACGCGGGTTTTCAGTCCGCGTGGCCGCGGTCTTGTACGCCTGCAGCGACATTCGACAGCCCTTCCTCGTAATCCACCAGTTTCCGCGCCGCCATCAGGGCCTTGTAGTATTCGCGCGCCATGACGTGGCGCGACGCCGCCACGCAGTCCGCCAGCACCTGGGGATTGCGCGTGGCGCTCATGAACTCGGTCAGACGCCGCGCGAACTCGTCATAGACCTTGGGCGCCTGGGCCTCGTCCAGGTACATCATCATGACCGGGAAATAGACGCGGGTCGCCGGACTCTTGACGTCCTCGGGCTGGAGAATGTCCTTCTCGCGCAGCACCGACGCCTTGTTCTGAAGGATGAGGACGCCGCGACGATCGCCGTTCTGGACAACCGCGCCGTTGAGCACGAATTTCTCGCCGGGTTTGAGCGACAGCTTGAGCGGCATTTGCGGGAGCGTCTCCTGACAGGCTCGCGGCGACGTTAGGAAGCCGGGAACGAACGCACGCTAAACAGTCGTGGTTAACCATGTCTTGTGACCCCGGCGGCGATCCTCCGGAACACACTCGGGATCGATCCATGTCCGCAGCCGATCTGGCTCCAGAATTCGTCCACGCGCCCCAGCTCGCCGCCCAGGGAACGGTCGGCGATTCGGCCTCTCCCGAGGCCATCCGCAAGCTCTCGCGGCAGCTGGCCAGTCCCAGGCTGGCGGTGAAGGCCCAGCGCAAGAGCCTCGAAAAGCTGAAGGCCGCCCTGATGGCGATCCGCGCCGGCGACTTCGCCCTGGGCGCCCGGCGCGCGCTGGACGCCTTGCAGATCGACGAGACCAGCGGTCTGGCCTGGCACGTGCTGGCCATCTGCCGCGAGAAGTCGGGCGATTTCGGCCAGGCCCTGCTGGCCTATGAGGCGGCGCTCAAGCTGCTGCCCAACGAGACCGACGTGGCCCATGACCTCGGCCGGCTGGCGCAGCAGCTGGGCCATCTCGACATCGCCGAAAAGCTGCTGGTCAAATATCTGGCCGCCGATCCCGGCCACGTCGAGGCGACCAACAACCTGGCCTGCGTCCAGCGCGATCAGAAGCGCTACGGCGACGCCGTCGAAACCCTGCGCGCCCTGCTGGGAGTCGAGCCCGAATCGCCGGTCCTGTGGAACACCCTCGGCACAGTGCTGAGCGACCAGGGCGAGATGGCCACGGCCCTGACCTTCTTCGAGGAGGCGCTGCGGCACGACCCGGCCTTCGCCAAGGCCCGCTACAACCGCGCCAACGCCCGCCTGCCCCTGGGCGATGCCCTTGGCGCGCTCGAAGACCTGGACGCCGCCCTGCCCGGCGCCGAAAGCCCATACGAGCGGGCCATGATGAACATGGCGCGGGCCATGCTGCTGATGACCCTCGGCCGCATCCCGGAAGGGTTCGAAGCCTATGAGGTGCGGCTCGACCCGCATCTGCCCGAGGCCATGCGGGTCGCCGTCGAGGCCCCGCGCTGGGATCCGAAGACGGAAGACATCCGCGGCAAGCGCCTGCTGATCGTGGGCGAACAGGGCATCGCCGACGAAATGGTGTTCGGAACCTGTGTCGGCGACGCCATCGAAGCCGTCGGTCCGGACGGCAAGGTGTTCGTGGCGGTCGAGCCGCGCCTGATCGGGATGTTCCAGCGGGCCTATCCGGAAGCCGTCTTCGGCTCGCACCGGGCGGTCAAGCTGGAAGGCCGCATCACCCGCTATGTCCCGTTCATCGAGGAGATGGAGGAAGGGATCGACCGCTGGATTCCGCTGGCCTCGCTGCTGGCGCTCTACCGCCCGTCGATCGACCGCTTCCCCGACCGCCGGGGCTATCTGAAGGCGGACCCGGAGAAGGTGGCCTATTGGCGCGCAGAACTGGAAAAACTCGGGCCGGGGCTGAAGGTCGGCCTGCACTGGAAGAGCCTGGTCCTGACCGGCTCGCGGGCCCGCTATTTCTCCAGCTTCGAACGCTGGCGGCCCGTGCTGGAGACGCCGGGCGCGGTCATGGTCAACCTGCAGTGCGGCGACGTGGCCGACGACCTGGCGGCGGCCGAGGCGGCGGGGGTGTCGATCTGGACCCCGCCGATCAATCTGAAGGACGATCTCGAGGATGTGGCGGCCCTGTCGGTCGCGCTGGACGTCGTCATCGGGCCGGGCATCGCCGGGACCAATCTGGCGGCGGCCGTCGGCGGGACGGCGTGGATGATCACCGCGCCGGACGACTGGCATTTTCTGGCGACCGACAAATACCCCTTCTATCCGCACCTGCGGCATTTCCGGCGCGACGGCTTCGACGCCTGGGAGGGTGCGATCGATCGCGTCCGGGCCGCACTGGACGAGGCCGTCAGGACGGGGAACGCCGGATAGCGGAGCAGCGTTGATCTCCCGAACAGGAGCTACGCCATGCCGGAGATCAACGGCTACTCGGACGACCAGGAACAGTCCGAAGTCTATGACGAAACCCACATCGACGATGAGGGCGACGGCGACATCCTGCTGGACGAGGCCGATCCGGTGCTGGACGTCACCCAGGCCGACGGCGACGCCGACGAGGAAGAGTTTGACGAGGACCAGCTGGACGATCTGGATGAAATCCAGGGCGCGTCCGGCATCGAGGCCGAGGCCGACGCCCTGCTGGGCATAGACGGCGAGCGCCTGACCGAGATCGACGGCGAAAGCGCCGGCGGCCGCGGTCCGGACGAGGTCGAGCTGGTCTACTCCGGCCTGATGGAGAACGCCCGCGGCGCCCAGGCCAGCGCCGCCCACTGGGAGGCCAGACGCCTGTCAGACGATGACATCGCCGGCCTGGGTTACGGCCCCGACGGCGATGAAGATCACCCCACGGAATAAGGAGGGCGGCCATGACCACTCAGACGCACAAACCCGATCATCAGCAGTCCCCCGCCGACGACGCCCCCCACGCCCGCAAGGCGGAACGGCAGCACGGCAAGCCGGACCAGCTGTGCGAAGAAGAACGCCACGCCGAGGACCGCCAGGAAGCCCTGCTGGACGAGGGACTGGAAGAGACCTTCCCGGCCAGCGATCCGGTGTCGGCAAAACGGATCACGTAAACACCGGTGTCGCCGTGGGAGGAGGGACCGCCCTCCCCCCTCCGTGCATCCCCGCGAAGGCGGGGACCGCCGCCCCCATCCGTGCATCCCCGCGAAGGCGTGACGCTGCCGGCCGGCTATATAGTCGGGTTCAGAAGAAAATATCCCGCCTCTTCAACACCTTCCGCTTTTCTCAAACTCTATTGTCAGCACCGCCCCCCGGCGGCCCCATACTATCTGCATCCCGTCGCGGGGGAGGGCGTCTGGCGCCAGGGCCAACCACGTGCGGCGGG
>NZ_LMGT01000008.1 GCF_001427825.1 Brevundimonas sp. Root608 | reverse complement strand
CCAACCGCTTCTCCGGAAGCGGCGATGACGCACGCCTGCTTCTCCCTCCCCTTCATGGGGAGGGATGTCGGCGCGAAGCGACGACAGGGTGGGGTGCGTCCGCCATTCCCCACCCGGTCGCTGCGCGACCACCCTCCCCACTTCGGGGGAGGGAGACGGCCGCGGCGGTTGTCCCGGCCGCCCCCCCGCTTTAGGAACATCCCATGGCTGACCTGACCGACAAACAGACCTTCTCCGACGAAGACGCGCTGGAGTTTCACCGCACCCCGACACCGGGCAAGATCTCCATGGCGCCGACCAAGCCGATGGCGACCCAGCGCGACCTGTCGCTGGCCTATTCGCCGGGCGTCGCCATTCCGGTCCTGGCCATCGCCGACGACGTCGACAAGGCCTATGACTATACGTCCAAGGGCAATCTCGTCGCCGTGATCTCCAACGGCACCGCCATCCTCGGCCTCGGCAACCTCGGCCACATGGCGTCCAAGCCGGTGATGGAGGGCAAATGCGTGCTCTTCAAACGCTTCGCCGACGTCGACAGCTTCGATGTCGAGGTCAAGACCACCGACCCGGACGAGTTCGTCACCGTGGTCAAGAACATCGGCGACACCTGGGGCGGCATCAACCTGGAGGACATCAAGTCCCCCGAATGCTTCGTCATCGAAAGCCAGCTGCAGGATCTGCTCGACATCCCGGTCTTCCATGACGACCAGCACGGCACGGCCATCATCTCCACCGCCGGCCTGATCAACGCGGCCCATATCGCCGGCAAGAAGCTGGAGGACCTGAAGGTCGTGCTCGCCGGGGCCGGCGCCGCGGGCCTGTCGTCCATCGCCCTGATGAAGGCCGCGGGCGTCCGGGCCGAGAACACCGTCATCGTCGACCGCGACGGCGTCGTCTACAAGGGCCGCGCCAATGTCGACCAGTGGAAGGCCGCCCACGCCACCGACACCCCGCACCGCACCCTGGCCGAGGCCATGGTCGGCGCCGACGTGGTGCTGGGCCTGTCGGCCAAGGGCGCGATCACGAAAGAAATGGTCGCCTCCATGGCGCCCGATCCGATCATCTTCGCCATGGCCAATCCGGACCCGGAGATCACCCCGGAAGACGTGCTGTCGGTCCGCTCCGACGCCATCATGGCCACCGGCCGGTCGGACTACGTCAACCAGGTCAACAACGTCCTCGGCTTCCCCTACATCTTCCGCGGCGCCCTCGACGTGCGCGCCCGGCGGGTGAACCACGAGATGAAGATCGCCTGCGCGCGCGCCCTCGCGGCCCTGGCCCGCGAGGACGTGCCGGACGAGGTCGCCGCCGCCTATCGCGGCCGCAAGCTGAAATTCGGCCGCGACTACATCATCCCGACGCCGTTCGACCCGCGCCTGATCTGGTACATCCCGCCCTTCGTCGCCCAGGCGGCGATGGACACCGGCGTGGCCCGCAAGCCGATCGAGGACATGGACGCCTACCGCACCCAGCTGCGGTCGCGCCTCGATCCGTCCGCCGCCCTGATGCAGAACATCTCGGCCGCCGTGCGCGCCGCCCCCAACAAGCGGGTGGTCTTCGCCGAGGGCGAGGAGACCGCCGTCATCCGCGCCGCCTGGGCCTTCAAACAGGCCGAACTGGGCACCCCGATCCTGCTGGGTCGCGAGGAGCTGATCCGCAAGAACGCCGCCGAGGCCGGCCTGATCTTCGACGACATGGGAATCGAGATCGTCAACGCCCGGGTCAGCGAGCACAACGCCGACTACACCGACTGGCTCTACGCCCGCCTTCAGCGCCGCGGCTATCTGCGCCGCGACGTGCAGCGGATGATCAACCAGGACCGCAACTATTTCGCCGCCGCCATGTGCGCGCGCGGCCAGGCCGACTGCATGGTCACCGGCGTGACCCGCAATTTCAACATGGTCCTCAAGGAGGTCCGGCGCGTCCTCGACGTCCGGAACCGCATGATCGGCGTGTCGATCCTGCTGGCGAAAGGCCGCACCCTGTTCGTCGCCGACACCTCGATCCATGAACTTCCGAACGCGGAGGAACTGGCCGAGATCGCCATCCAGGCCGCCGCCACGGTGCGCAAGCTGGGCAAGACCCCCCGCGTCGCCTTCCTCAGCTATTCGACCTTCGGCAACCCGCCCGGGGATCGCGGCGAGAAGGTGCGCGAGGCCATCCGCATCCTTGACCAGCGCGGCGTCGATTTCGAATACGAGGGCGAGATGCCGCCCGAGCTGGCGCTCGATCCCGAGGCGCGCGCCGCCTATCCCTTCATGCGCCTGTCCGGCCACGCCAACGTCCTGGTCATGCCCGCGATTCATTCGGCCGCCATCTCGACCCGGCTCGTGCAACAGCTGGGCGGCGCCACCGTGATCGGCCCGCTGCTGGTGGGGCTCGAGAAGTCGGTCCAGATCGTCAGCCTCGGGGCCTCGGTCTCCGAGATCATCACCGCCGCCACCTTCGCCGCCTATGACGAGGGGGCCGTGGTCGAGGGCTAGGACGGGTGGGCTTCCGTCGCATCGGCGGCCGCTTCCTCAGCCTGCCGAGCCTGCAGTTCGGTCTGCTTGCGCGCCACGATGAAGGCCAGCGCCACGGCGAAGACCCCGATCACGGTCGAGTAAAGGAAGAAGACCACATAACCGGCGCCCAGCGCCGCCGGCGTCACACCGCTGGTCGCCGCCCCCTCGACCAGCGATCCAGCCGGCAGGTTCCCGAACAGGCCCCTCAGAGGCGCGAACAGCCCCCCGCCCTCGGCCGCCCGGGCCGATCCTTCGACGATCCGCCCGGACTGCGACGCGATCAGCTTCCCCGGCAGGCCGTACAGCGAGCTGAACAGGGCGTATTGCGTCGCCGTAAACCCGAGGGATGTCAGGCTCGACATATAGGCGATCAATGCGGTGCCGGCGAAACCCGTGGCGGCGTTGTCGATGCCGATGGCGACGAAAAGCGCGCCGAGATCAGGGCCCTGGACAGCCAGCCAGGCGAAAACCAGATTCGACAGCGGGCTCATGAAGGCGCCGATCACCATGGTGCGGATGAGGCCCAATTTCGCCACTGCCCATCCCGCCACGAACACGCCGAAGGTCGTGGCGAAGACACCGAAGACCTTGCGGACCTCGGCCACCTCGGTCTTGTCGAAGCCGAGGTCGAGGTAGAACGGATTCATGATGTTGAGGACGAAGTCGGCCAGTCGGTAGACGCAGATCAACGCGAGGATGAGCGTCGCAACGCCGGCGAAGCGTCGGTAGAAGTCCTTCAGCGGCTCCCCGAACGAGCCCGCCAGATAGGCCCCTGGACGGGTCGGTACGCGCGGTATCGGCCAGCAGGCCAGCACCAGCAGCGCCAGCCCGCCGAAGGTTGCGGCGACCTGGATGTAGACACCGTCCGGTTTGGCCGTCCACGCGGCCTTCAACGCTTCTGCGCTCGTCGCAGACAGGCCCACAAGACCGAGCCCCCCGGCCAGCATGTCCGCCGCGCCGGTCAGGCCGGACCCGATGATCAGCGCCGCGATGACGATGATCAGCAGCCTCACGATCCACTCGAGAAACTCCAGCGGCGGGCGGGACGGAACGTCCCCGACCGGAATGGGCCGGATTTCGTGCGCCTTCTCCCGCGGAGCAAACAAGGCCGCGGCGATGCCGATCCCCATCAGCGCCGCCATGACCGCGTAGGAAACGTTCCAATTGTAGATGTCCGCCAGCACCAGCGGCAGGGCGCCGGCCAGAATCTGGGCGAAGCGGTAGCCGAGCTGATAGGCCGCCGCCATCGCGCCGTGGCGCGTATCGTCCGCGACCTCGATCCGCCAGGCGTCGATGACGATGTCCTGCGTGGCGCCGAACACGCCGGTCAGGACCGCGAACATGGCGACCGAAGCCAGCGAACCGGACGGGTTCTGGCCCGAGATCGACCACAGGCCGAAGACGACCAGCGCCTGGGTCACGACCATCCACGAGCGGCGATGCCCGAGCCATTTCGTCAGGACGGGGATCGTCGTGCGATCAACCAGCGGCGCCCAGATGAATTTGAGTGTGTAGCTGAGGGTCGCCAGACCGAAGAAGCCGATCACTGCGAGCGACAGGCCATCCTCGCGGAGCCAGGCCGAAAGTGTGTCGAAGATCAGAAGAAAGGGCAGGCCCGCCGAAAAGCCGAGCAGCAGCATGACGAACACGCGCCGCTCGCCGTAGACCGCCAGTCCCCCGAGGCCCCGCGCGGGTTTGGCGGGCGTGTTGGCGTCGGTCATCTGGCGTCCCTCGAAAGCGACGCCCCCGCGTCGGCTTATGCGACGGCGACCTTGGCGCGCTCCGTGCGGTTCGTCCAGCGGGCGAGTGAGGCGCGCAGGGTCTCGAGCTCCAGCGGCTTGACCAGATGATCGTCCATCCCGGCCTCCAGACAGGTCCGGCGGTCCTCGGTAAAGGCGTGGGCGGTCAGGGCCACGATCGGCGTCCTGTCGCCGCCGGCGCGGATGGCGCGAGCCGCGCTGGGCCCGTCCATGCCGGGCATCCGCATATCCATGAACACCAGATCGTAGCGGGCCCGCTTCATCGCCGCGACCGCCTCATAGCCGCTGGCCGCCGTCTCGACCGCGCAGCCCTCGCGGCGCAGCAGGGTCGCGGCGAGCAGGGCGCCGACCGGATTGTCCTCGACCAGCAGGACGCGGGTGCCCGAGAACCGGGTCAGGCCGACGCGATCGTCCTCGGGCGGCGGCGGCGGCGGCAGGCCCGCCTGCAGCGTGGCGCGGCCCCCGGCCGCCGCCAGCACCCGTTCGGCCACGGAGGCGCGGCGGAGGGGCTTGATCAGATAGCCGTGGAAACCGACGCCCTTGTAGCGGGCGATCAGATCGCGTTCCGACGGCTTCAGCAGGATGACGCCGCGGCCGTGGGCCGGACGGGCGGCCAGTCCCGAACCCACCGCGCGGGCCGCGTGGTCGATCAGGACCACGTCGCCATTGGCGCCCTGGCGTCCGCCGCAAGCCTCGATCTGGGCGACGGCGCCGGCGCGAACGAAGGGGTCGGGGCTGATGACGTTGACCGTGCAGCCCTCGAGCGGACGGCCGCGGCCGGCGGCGCCCTTCGCGAGCGGGAAGGCGGCCTCGAACCGGAAGCGGGCGCCCGGGCCGTCGGGCCGGTCGCCGACCGTGACCACGCCCTTCATGGCCGAGGCCAGCTTGGACACCACGGCCAGGCCCAGGCCGGCCCCGCCGAAGCGGCTGGCGTCCGAGGCGTCGACGTGGCCGAACTCCTCGAAGATGCGTTTGCGCGCCTCGGCCGGAACGCCCGGACCGGTGTCGTCGATGATGAAGGCCAGCCGCGGGCGCGAGGCCGCGCCGCCGACCCGCTCGACCGTGATGCGCACGGCGCCGGTTTCGGTGAATTTGATCGCATTGCCGGCCAGGTTGAACAGCACCTGACGCAGCCGGCCTTCGTCCCCGACGATGTCGACCGCGTCGGCGGCGACCGACCAGACGATCTCCAGACCCTTGTCGTGCGCCCGGGGGCTCAACAGTTCGGCGACGCCCCGCACCAGGCCTTCCAGATCGACCGGGGCGGCGTCGAACTCCAGCTTGCCGGCCTCAAGCCGGGCGTAGTCCAGCAGATCGTTGACCAGTCCGAGCAGGTGTTCGGCCGAGGAGCGGGCGGCTTCGGCATAGGCGCGCTGCGCCCCGTCCAGCCGCGTGCGTTGCAGCAGGCCCAGCATGCCGATCACGCCGTTCAGGGGCGTGCGCATCTCGTGGCTCATGAGGCGCAGGAACTGCTGTTCGGGCGCGTCCCCCCTGACGGGTTTCATGTCTGCCGGTTCGGTCGTCTTCCCACGTCGCGCCATTCTGGCCTCGCGTCCCTCACGTTGTGCGGGAAACATGCGGCCTCAGATATTAACACCCGCTCAAAAGCCCTTCAGAAAACAGGCACGTCTGCGCGATGCGAGATCTGGCGCTCGAAATCGCCCTGGGCCCCGACGGTCGAGCGGCGATAGACCAGGGCCTCCGCGATGTGCCGCCGCAGGACCCCGTCGCAGCCGTCGAGGTCGGCGATGGTCCGGGCCAGCCGCAGGGTCCGGGTCCAGCCGCGGGCGGTCAGCCCCCCGGCCTCTCCGGCCCGCATCAGCAGGGCCCGGCCCGCCGCGTCGGGCGTGGCGAACCGGTCCAGGGTCTCGCCCGAGGCGCGGGCGTTGACGGCCTGATCGCGCGCGACGGCCGGATCGACGCCTGCGGCGCGCAGCCGGTCCTCCTGCATGGCGCGGGCGGCGGCGACCCGGGCCGCCGCCTCCGCCGTGCCCTCGGCGGGCGGCGGCAGCGCCATGTCCGACGCCGTGACCGGCGGCGTCTCGACGGTCAGGTCGATGCGGTCGAACATCGGGCCCGAGATGCGGTTCTGATAGTCGCGCTGGCAGCGCGGGGCCTTGCCGCAGGCCCCGCGTCCGGCCCCGCCGACGCCGCAGCGGCAGGGGTTCATGGCCGCGACCAGCTGGAAGCGGGCGGGATAACGGACATGGGCGTTGGCCCGCGCCACCACGATCTCTCCGGTCTCCAGCGGCGCGCGCAGGGAATCCAGCGCCTGGGCCGAATATTCGGGCAGTTCATCGAGGAAGAGCACGCCGTTGTGGGCCAGCGACGCCTCGCCCGGCTTGGCTTTCAGCCCGCCGCCGGTCAGGGCCGCCATGGAGGCCGAATGATGCGGGGCGCGGAACGGCCGGGCGCGCGTCAGGGCCCCGCGCTCGATCAACCCCGCCACCGACCAGACCATCGAGGTTTCAAGCAGTTCCTGCGGCGTCAACGGCGGCAACAGGCCGGGCAGCCGCGCCGCCATCATCGACTTGCCCGAGCCCGGCGGGCCCACGAACAACAGGTTGTGGCCGCCGGCCGCCGCGATCTCCAGCGCACGCTTGGCGCTCTCCTGACCCTTGACCTCGCGAAGGTCCGCCGCCGCCGGCCCCGTCCGAACGGGTCCCGGGCCCGGCGCGCGCAGGACCTGGCTGCCCTTGAAATGATTGACCAGGCCGATCAGCGAGCGCGGGGCCAGGATGTTGACGTCCCCCGCCCAGGCGGCCTCGGGCCCGTTGGCCTCGGGACAGATCAGGCCCAGCCCCATGGCCGAGGCCGCGACCGCCGCCGGCAGGGTTCCGCCCACCGGCGCGATCTGGCCGTCCAGATTGAGTTCGCCGACAGCGGCCCACCCGTCTAGCGCGTCCGGCGCGATCACCCCCATGGCGGCCAGCAGGGCCAGGGCGATCGGAAGGTCGAAATGGCTGCCTTCCTTGGGCAGGTCCGCGGGGGCCAGATTGGCGATGATCCGCCGCGACGGCAGGGCCAGGCCGATGCCGGCGAACGCCCCTCGCACCCGCTCGCGGCTCTCGGCCACGGCCTTGTCCGGGAGGCCGACGATGGCGAAGACGATTGGCCCGTCATTGCCGACCAGCTGCACCTCGACGTCCACGCGCCGCGCCTCGACGCCTTCGAACGCGACCGTCACCACCCGAGCCGCCACCGCGCCCTCCCCGCTGCAGCAGGGAACGAAACACGAACCTCCCCGAAATGCAATCCTGATCTATATCAGGCCGCAACCCTGAATGGGATCAGACCGCCCGCTTGCGCTCGATCACGTCCCACATCAGCGCGGCCGCATCGACGCCGGTGAACCGCCTGAGCTGCTGGGCGCCGGTCGGCGAGGTGACGTTGATCTCGGTCAGGTAGTCGCCGATGACGTCGATGCCGACGAACAGAAGGCCCCGCGCCTTCAGCGTCGGCCCGATGGCGGCGCAAATCTCGCGGTCGCGGGCAGTCAGTTCGACCGGGGCCGCCGTACCGCCGACGCGCAGGTTCGAACGGACCTGGCCCGAGGCGGGAATACGATTGATGGCCCCCACCGGCTCGCCGTCGATCAGGATGATGCGCTTGTCGCCCTTCGACACCGCCGGAATGAATTTCTGGATCACCAGCGGGTCGCGGCTTCCCATGGCGTGGATTTCGATCAGGGCCTCGAGGTTGGGGTCGCCGGCCTTCAGCCTGACCACGCCCGAACCGGCCGCGCCGTGCAAGGGCTTCAGCACGACATCGCCGTGGCGCTGGTGGAAATCGACCAGGGCGACCGGATCCGACGAGACCAGCGTTGGCGGGGTAAGGCCGGGGAATTGCGTCACCAGCAGCTTCTCCGGGGCGCTGCGCACCTCGGCCGGATCGTTCACCACCAGGGTCCGGGGGTGCACCGTCTCCAGCAGATAGGTCGCCGTGACATAGGCCATGTCGAACGGCGGGTCCTGGCGCATCAGGACGACGTCCACGTCGGCGCCGAGGTCCAGCTTCACCTCGTCGCCGAAGGTGACGTGGTCGCCCTCGGTCTGGCGCAGCGTCACCGGCCGGGCGCGGCAGAACAGCCTGCCGTCTTCCAGCGCCAGGGTGCGGAAATCATAGACCCACTGCGCATGGCCCCGGTCCTGGGCCGTGGTCATCATCAGCCAGGTGGTGTCGGACTCGATGTTGACCGCCTCGACGGGGTCCATCTGGATCGCGACTCTGAGCATGCCCTGTCCTTCCAACCGTGGACCTTGGCTAATGGGCAGAGGGCGGCGGTCGCGCAACCCTAGTTCAGCTGAAGGCGCACGCGATCGACCGACATCCGGCGCGTGACCTCCATGGGGTCGTCGAGCGTCCGGGCGTGCGACAAGGCCTCCAGCGCGCCGGCCAGAGCGCCCCGCTTCTCCCGCGCGGCGGCCACGTCCAGCCAGGGGCGGTGATCCTCGGGGTCCAGCAGGGCGCGGCGCAGGGCCGAGCGTTCGGCGCCCTCGAAATCCTGGGCGCGGATGGCCCGGCTGAACAGGACGTTCTGCATGCGGATCAGGGCCTGCCGATCGCTGACCGGGGCCATCAGCACGTCCAGGCGGTCGGCCACGTGCGGGGTCAGCCCGGCCCGGAGCGCGCGGCGCGTCAGTTCCGACGGCAGGACCAGCCGGCCCTGGCTGAAGGGATCCAGCGCCACCGGGCCGTCGGGCGTCTCGACCCGCAGCAGGAAGTGACCGGGGAAGTCGACGCCCCGGGCCTTCACGCCCGCCCGCCGCGCCGCATCGAGGTAGAAGACGCTCAGCGCCACCGACAGGCCGCGCCGGCGTTCGGCCACATCGATGATGTCCGTATTGGCGGCGTCGTCATAGTGAAGCAGGTCGCCGTTCAGCCGTAGGTCGGCGGCCATGGTCTCGGCCAGAGCGTCATCGGGGCCTTCGCCGCCGACGCGTTCGGCCAGCCGTTCGGCCGCATGATTGGCCAGGGTCCGGACCGGCTCGGGATCACGGAACGGATAGTCGTGGATGGCGCAGGCGATGGCCGCCTCAAGCATCGGGAAGGCGTCGTCCTCGGCCTGTCCGGCCTCCGTCAGCACGGCGATCGCGTCGTCGCGGGTCATGCGCCGCCCCTCCCGAAGGCGTCAACGCCGCGACGATGGCGCGGAAACCGTCCGGGAGCCAGCGCCACCATATCGATTCTCAGCACATGACCGGTCAAGCTGGGTCTTTGGCGCAACACCGCCCGGCCCGCCGCCAGCAGCCGGTCGTACTGGTCCGGGGCCAGGGCCGCCACGGCGGCCTCCAGCGTGGCGCGGCGCTTGACCTCGGCCACGACCAGGGTCCGGCCGCGCCGCGCGAGGATGTCGATCTCCCCCGCGCGGGTCTTCAGGCGGAAGCCGAGGATCTGGTAGCCCTTCGCCATCAGCAGCGCGGCGGCCAGCCATTCCGAGCCATGGCCGGCCCGGTGCGACCGCGCGCCCAGCCCCACCCGCCAGTCCTGTTTGACGCGCCCGACCTTGGGCGCCGTCAGCCGGGTCGCGGGCTTCGGGGCCTTCACCGGCCCTGAAGCTCCAGCGCCCGCTTGTAGAGCGGCTTGCGCGGCAGGTTCAGGGCCCGCGACACCTCGGCGGCGGCCTCGCCGGGCGGCAGACGGGTCATGGCCTCGGCCAGGGCCGCGTCGGCGTCGGCGTCGGAGGCGACCTCGGTTTCGCCCGGCCCCACCACGACGACGATCTCACCCTTGGGAGACTGGCAGCGTGGATCGACGGCCAGTTCGGCCAGCGAGCCGCGCACGCACTCCTCAAACAGCTTGGTCAATTCGCGGGCGACGGCGGCGGGGCGCGGCCCCAGCACGGCGGCCATGTCAGCAAGACTGTCGGCCAGCCGCGGTCCGCTCTCGAAGAAAACCAGGGTCTGGCGCGCGGTCCGCAGCTCTTCCAGCATGGTCCGCCGCGCGCCCGATTTTGGAGGCAGGAAGCCGGCGAACAGCACCCGGTCGGCGGGCAGGCCGGCGATGCACAGGGCGGCCAGCAGACTGGACGGGCCGGGGATCGGGTGCACCGGCAGGCCGGCGGCGATCACCGCCCGGGCCACCACGAAGCCGGGGTCGCTGACCACGGGCGTGCCGGCGTCCGAGACCAGGGCCACCACCGCCCCCTCGCGCAACCGCTCGATGGCCAGTTCGGCGGCGCGGGGCGAGGCGTGGTCGTCGCAGCGCTCCAGCTTCGCCTTCAGCCCATAGGCCGACAGCAGCTTGCCGGTCACCCGCGTGTCCTCGGCCAGCACGAGGTCGGCGGCGGCCAGCACGTCGAGCGCCCGCAGGGTCATGTCCCTCAGGTTCCCGATCGGCGTCGCCACCAGATAGAGGCCCGACGCCACCTTGCGCGGCGGCGGGGCGGTCGGGGGAAACGGCGAGGGTTCGGACATCGGCGGACCGTGCCAGCGGCGGCCGCCCGGCTCAAGGGCGGGGCTTGACGCGCCGCCGGGCGGGAGACGGAACCGGCCCCGGAAAAATGCCGGAAAGCGAGACTCTCGCCCCCTCTGCGGCGGACGCTGAACGGCGGAAATTGCGCGGGTGGCGCGGGGTCCGGTCGGGCCGGACCGGTCGGGATGACGATGTCAAAGTCCGTGGCGGCGGGATTTCGGTTCCCGACCCATCCATTTTACCACGGCGGAGAGCGGCGCCAGGGAAACGAAGGCGGCTCGGCGGCCGGATCGGGGGGGGAGACGGCCTGACCAGGGGGGCGAAAGGGGCGGATGGCAGAGGGCGGGAATACCGCCTTCTGGCCGGAGCGCGGGTCAGGCGATCCAGATCGGGCCCGCAAGCCCCGACGGCGTCAGACCAGCAGCGCCCTCAGCACCCCGTCGAGCACAGGCCGTCCGGTCGCCGTCGCCCTGACCCGGCCCGCGTCCACCACAAGGAAGCCATCCGAGATCAGCCCGGCCAGCGGCTCCTCCGCCTCCGACCGGCCCAGCGGGGCCAGATCGGCCAGGGCCAGACCCTCGAACGTGCGCAGGCCCAGCAGCACCCTTTCCTCCGCCGCGTCCCGCGCCGACTGGGTCTCGCGCTCGCTCCACGGCGTCCCCGCCGCGACGCCGGCGACGTACGGACAGATACCCTTGTGCGCGACCGTCGCCGTTCGCGCCCCGCCCAGCGTCAGCCGGCCGTGCGCGCCCGGGCCGACGCCGAGATAGTCGCCGCCGCGCCATACATGGAGGTTGTGCGAGGATCGGGCCGCCACGCCGCGTGCGTGGTTGGAGACTTCATAGGCCTCGAACGCCGCGCCCTCGAGCACGCCCTGGGTCGCCTCATAGAGGGCGGCGGACAGGTCCTCGTCAGGCGGCGTCCAGGCATGGCGCGCCACGGCGCGGCCGAAGGCGGTCGTCGGTTCAATGGTCAGCTGATAGGGCGAGACGTGTTCGAAGCCGAGGCCCAGCGCCTCGGTCAGTTCGGCGGTCCAGCCGGCGACGGTCTGGCCGGGGCGGGCGTAGATCAGATCGATCGACAGGCGCGGAAAGGCGCCCGCGGCGACGGCGACGGCGCGCCGGGCCTCGCCCGCCGAATGATTGCGCCCGAGGAAGGCCAGGGCCGCGTCGTCCAGCGCCTGCACCCCCATGGAGAGGCGGTTGACCCCGGCGTCCGCCAGGGCGGCGAAGCGCGCGGCCTCGGCGTCGGTGGGATTGGCCTCGAGCGAAACCTCGATGTCGCCGCGCGGCTCGAACAAGCCCTTGGCCCGGTCGATGATCGCGGCCACGGCGTCCGGAGCCATCAAGGACGGCGTGCCTCCGCCGAAGAAGATCGAGGCCAGCCGTCGCGGGCCGACGAGGGCGGCCTGCGCCTCCATGTCGGCGAGGATGGCCGCAGCCAGCGCGGCCTGTTCCTCGACCCGCCCCCGGTCCCGCACGACGTTGAAATCGCAATATGGACAGATGCGAGCGCAGTACGGCCAGTGGACGTACAGGGCGAGGTCAGTTCCAGGGTCGCTATCGCGATGCGCGCGGCGCATCGCCACTCGAGCGACATCGTGCCCCGGGTCTGGAACGGGATCAGTCAATCAGCGCCGCCTTCAGCTTCGCGAACGCCCGCGCCCGGTGGCTGATGGAATCCTTCAGCGCGGGGTCCAGTTCGCCGAAGGTCTGGCCGTAGCCATCGGGAACGAAGATGGGATCGTAGCCGAATCCCCGGTCGCCGCGCGGGGGGAAGGTCAGCAGGCCGTCGACCCGGCCCTCGACGACCACCGTCGGGCCATCGGGCCAGGCCACGGCGAGGGCCGAGGTGAACCAGCCGCGGCGGTCGTCCGATCCGATCTCCTCGAGCCGTTCCTCCACCCGGCGCATGGCGAAGGCGAAATCCTTGTCGGGGCCGGCCCAGCGGGCGGAAAATATGCCCGGCGCCCCGTCCAGCGCCGCGACCGACAGGCCCGAGTCGTCGGCCAGGGCGACCTCTCCGGCCCGGTCCGCCGCGTGGCGCGCCTTCAGCAGGGCGTTGCCCGCGAACGTGCTCTCGGTCTCTTCGGGTTCGGGCAGGTTCAGGCCGGCCGCGGTGACCACCTCGTAATGTCCGTCCAGAAGCGCGTCGATCTCGACCGCCTTGCCGGGATTGTGGGTCGCCACCACCAGGCGCATCCCCTTGATAAGCTTCAGATTCATTCTGGTCACGCGCTCCGCAACAATCCATTGCCAAAGTTTAATATCGTTAAACGATATGTAACATGACTTCCTTCGACGCACGTCCTATCTATGTCCTCAAGAACGGACGCCGCGACGTTCCCCGAACAAGCCGATACCGGCAAGATCGATGCAGCGGAACAACGAACGAGGGGTGAAAACATCCCTCACTCAGGAACTACGGAGAAAGACCATGAACACCATGAACGCTTCCTACTTCATCGAAAAGGTTGGCCACGGCATCCTCAACGCCATGCTGCTCGCCGCCCTGCCGACCGCCCTGGTCGCCACCCTGATCCAGGCCCTGTGATTCTTCTCTGTCTCACCGGAGCTTTGACGATCGGCATGACAATCGCGATGAATAAGCCCGCGTGTGGGTTCGCCGGACCCCGCGCGGCATCCTCGCCTCGACCCCCGGCCTGAACGAGGCCCCTCCATGCGCTTCCCGAAAATGAAGAAACTCGGGATTAGCGTACCCCCTGTGCCCGGCTTGCGGGCCCGCTCGATGTCCCGGCTGCTGAATGCGGCTCTCGGCGTCGCCTACTGGCTGATGATCCTTCTGACGTTGATCGTGGTGGCGGCTTTCGTCGTCACCCTGTTCATTCCCATGGGACCCACCGGCCTGATCTTCAGCGACGAATCGGGCGGCACCCAGGTTCCGGTCTCACGCACCTACATCCTGTTCGGTTTCGGGGCCTTCGCCGGCTATTTCGGCGGTTTCGCCCTGATCCTGAGGCAGCTGCGCCGCATCTTCGCCACCCTCGCCACGGGCGACCCCTTCCATCCCACCAACGTCAGCCGGCTGAAGCAGATCGGCCTGATCCTGTCCGTGGTCACCGGCGGATCCTGGATCGGGCAGACGCTGGTGGCGCGCCTCGCCCGCGGCGAGATGGACCCCCCGTCGCTTTTCGACCTCGTCACCCCCGCCTTCTCCATCCTGGTCGTCTTCGTCCTGGCCGAGGTATTCCGCGAAGGCGCCCGCCTGCGCCGCGAATCCGAACTGACAATCTGAAAAAGGTCCGCTAGAGCCCCGCCATGGCCATTCGCGTCCAGCTAGATCGCATCCTCCTCGAGCGGCGCATGTCGCTGACCGAGCTGGCCGACCGCGTCGGCGTGACCCTGGCGAACCTGTCGATCCTGAAGACCGGCAAGGCCCGCGCCATCCGGTTCTCGACCCTGGACGCCCTGTGCCGCGAACTGAACTGCCAGCCGGGCGACCTGCTGGTCCAGACGCCGGGGCCGCAGGATTCGGGCTCCGACGAGGACGTCGACGGGACCGCCCCCGGCGCGACATGAGCCGCCGCGACGACCTGAGCCCCGACGACCGTCGCATCTGGGCCCGCGTCGCCGGTTCGGTCACCCCCGCCCAACCGAAGAAGGCGGCCTTGATCATGGCCGGCCCCGCCGCGGTCGAGCCCCCGGCCGCGCCGCATCCGAAGGCCACACCGAAAGAGCGTGGAACGCCGCCGTCCTACACGCCATCGATGGCGCCCGGACGCCCGCGCGGCCTGCCCGAGGAACTGGAGCCCCGCCGACAGCGCCGCCTGTCGCGCGAGCGCGATCCGATCGAGGCGCGGATCGACCTGCACGGCTTCGGCCGTTTCCAGGCCCAGGACGCCCTGACGGCCTTTCTGCTCGGGGCGCAGGCGCGCGGCTACCGCTCGGTTCTGGTCATCACCGGACAGGGCCGCCGGGGCGGAACCGGCGTGATCCGGGCCTCGGTGCACGAATGGCTGCAGAGCCCCGCGCTGCGGGGCGTGGTGTCGGGCTACGCCTCCGCCGCCCGCCACCATGGCGGCGACGGCGCCCTGTATGTGACGGTCCGGCGAGCCTAGTCGTTCGCGCCGCCGGCCCGACGATCGGCCGGCGGCCCGGGCGCCCTCCCCGGCCCCCAGGGAGCCGCGCGCTCGCCCGCCTGACGGTGCACCAGGCCGGCGGTGGTCAGACGCTCCACCACGTCGGCGGCCTCGGGATGGTCGAGGTCCGCCAGCCGGAAGGGCTCCCCCGACAGGATCCGGCGAACGAGGCCGACCGGGGCGCGACCGAAACGGAAGTCCGAACCCGGCCCCAGGACCCGGACGCCGTCGCCCAGGTCCGAGATCCGGGTGAAGGCCGGGCGGGCGACATAGATCGTCCCGTCGTCAGCCCGGTTGCGGGCGATGGCGTCAGCGATATCCGGTTCGCGTGAACGGATGAAGGCCTCGCTGATCGTCTCCCACGCGTTGGCGGGCGCGATCGCGCCGCTCAGGCGCTCGACGAGGGCGTCGAAAACCGGTTGCAGCCGGGCGGGGTCGAAATCCGGCCTCGCATAGTCGTACGGCAGGGCCTTCCGGAACGCCCGGTCCTGGAGGCAGACCTCGGACACCGCCTCGAGCATCAGATCCGCCCAGGTGCGGACGATCAACCCCACGGTGATGTGCAGCGACGGACCGTCGCCAAGGTTCGCCGCATCATGGAAATAGCCGCGAGGGATGTAGGCGCAATCGCCTTTTCGCAGAACGAAACTGTGGCTGGCCTCCCCGGCCGCGTGTTCACCGGAGCGGAATTTCTCGCCCCGATAGGGAGACGCGGCAGGCTCGTCGTAGAGGCGCCAGGTCTTCTCGCCCTCGACCTGGAGGACGAAGACATCGTGGCTGTCGTAGTGGGTGCGGAAGCCCTGTTCGCCGGGAGGCGTCAAATAGATGTTGGTCTGGATGTGGCACGACAGGGCCTGCTCCAGCGCGCGGCAGAAGTCGGCCAGCCGTTTGTCGCTGTGCTGAAGCTGGTTGACGACCAGGGTGGCGCCGTTGCGATAGCCCCTGGCGAGCGCCACGCGGTCGACGACGCCGTTGGCGACATAGTCCGACCGATCGACGGGCGAGCGGGCGTTGGTCATCTCGACCATGCCTTCCCGGAGATCCATTTCGGCGAGCCGGTCGTTGAGCCGGTCAAGGGTCAAAAGGGCGTCGAAGCGGTCGACATCGCCGCCGCCATGGATCAGCGGCTTCTGCTCATGGACATCGGACAGAAAGACCTGATCCGGGACGCCCACCATCCATTCGATCACGCCCGGCGCCTGCAGGGCCCCCATCAGGACGCGACCCTCAGCGCGGCCCACGCCCCTGATTGGCGCGGTCGGAACTGTCGCTGTCGGTGACGCCCGTGGTGTTTCGTCCCTGCCCCGACCGATCGGAACTGTCGCTGTCGGTCACGCCGGTCATGTTGCGGCCCTGACCCGAGCGGTCGGTGCTGTCGTTGTCGGTCTGGCCGGTCATGTTGCGGCCCTGGCCCGAACGGTCCGTGCTGTCGTTGTCGGTCTGGCCGGTCATGTTGCGGCCTTGGCCCGAACGGTCCGTGCTGTCATTGTCGGTCTGGCCGGTCATGTTGCGGCCCTGACCCGCACGGTCGGTGCTGTCGTTGTCGGTCTGGCCGGTCATGTTGCGGCCCTGACCCGAACGGTCGGTGCTGTCGTTGTCGGTCTGGCCGGTCATGTTGCGGCCCTGACCCGCACGGTCGGTGCTGTCGTTGTCGGTCTGGCCCGTGGTGTTGCGGCCCTGGCCCGAACGGTCGGTGCTGTCGCTGTCGGTCTGGCCCGTGGTGTTGCGGCCCTGGCCGACGCGGTCGCTGCTGTCGGTGTCGCTCACCCCTGTGGTGTTGCGGCCCTGGCCGACGCGGTCGCCGCTGTCGGTGTCGCTCACGCCCGTGCCGCGGCCGGCGCCCACGGAGTCGGTGGGATCGGAATCTGTCGGTCCGTCCTGCCGGGCGAAAGCCGGGCCTCCCGCAACCGTCGCCAGCGCCCCGCCCGTGACGCCCGCGCCAATCACCCGCTCGAGAAACGAGCGCCTGCTGAAGTCCGCCATCAAGTCCCCCGAACCAAGCCTCCGCGCGCAACTTTCGCGCACTCCCGCAGACAAGGTCCTGTACGGACCGAAACCTGTCAACCCAGGCGGGTTGCAGGCGAGGGCGTCAGGCGTTCAGGGCCAGGCCCGCCTCTTTCGCCAGCCGCTCCAGCGACGTCATCGGCCGCGGACCCCAGTGGGCGATGACTTCGGCCGCCGCCAGCGAACCGAGCTTGCCGGCGTCCTCCAGCGACAGGCCGCGGGCGAGACCCAGCAGGAAGCCGGCGGCATACTGGTCGCCCGCGCCGGTGGTGTCGACCACCTTGTCGACCGGGCAGGCGGCGATCTCGACCCGCTCGGTCCCGCCGCCTCCGAACACCACCGAACCGGCGGCGCCGCGGGTGACGGCGGCGACGTCGACGATGCGGCCCAGATGGGCGGCGGCCGCGTCGAAATCCTCGGTCTCGAACAGGGCGTGGAGCTCGTTCTCGTTGGCCAGAACGATGTCGGCGGAGGCCTCGATGAAGGCCAGCAGTTCGGCGCGCCAGCGGTGAACCACGAAGGAATCGGACAGGGTGATGGCGACCTTGCGTCCGGCGGCGTGGGCGGCCGCGGCGGCGGCCTCGAACGCGGCGCGGGCCGGGGCCGGATCGAACAGATAGCCTTCCAGATAGACGATGGCCGAGGCGCCGATGAGGGCCGCGTCGATGTCGGCGGCCGCCAGCTGGTTGGCGGCGCCGAGGAAGGTGCACATGGTGCGCTGGCCGTCCGGCGTGACGTTGATCATGCAGACCCCGGTGGCGAGGCCCCGTTCGGGACCATCCTTCAGCGGGACGGTGTCGAATACGACGCCGGCGGCGCGGATGTCGTGGCTGAAGACGCCGCCCAGGGTGTCGTCGGCGACCTTGCCGATATAGGCGGCCCGCCCGCCGAACGAGCCGACGCCGGCGACGGTGTTGCCGGCCGAGCCGCCCGAGGCCTCGACCCCCGCCGCCATGGCGCCATAGAGGGCGGCGCTCTGCTGCGCGTCGACGAGCTGCATCGAGCCGGCGGTCAGACCCTGGGCCGTCAGGAAGGCGGGATCGCAGGGGGCCAGGACGTCGACGATAGCGTTGCCGACGGCGCAGACATCGTAGGAGGCGGGGATCTGGGTCATGGGCGGCCCATAGCGGACGACCGGCCCGGCGTCATCCAAAAACCCATAAGGAAACCCTTATGCATTTCCCGACTGTTCGCTAAGACCCGGGGATGACCGAAGTCGCCGTCCTGACCCCCGACCCGTCCGATCCCTCCTACGCCGGCCAGTGGCCGGGCGTGCTGGCGCGGCTGGGCGAAGCCCTGTCCCTCGCGGGCGTGACCGTCGTCCCGACGCCGTGGACGGAACACGTCGCCGACGCCTCGGCCCTGGAGCGATTTCCGCTGGTCCTGCCGCTGATCGTCTGGGGCTATCACCGGGACCATGAGCGCTGGATCCACGCCTGCGCGACCTGGACCGGGGCGGGGCTGCGGATGTTGAACCCGCCGTCGGTGCTGGGCTGGAATTCGGACAAGAGCTATCTGAAGCGACTGGCCGAGCAGGGGATCGCCATCCCCGACACGGTCTGGATCGACAGCCCGGGACAGGCCGATGTCGACGCCGCCTTCGACCGCTTCGGAACCGACCGGCTGGTGGTCAAACCCCGCGTCTCCGGCGGGGCGTGGAAGACCCTGCGACTGTCGCGCGGCGACCGGCTGGTCGACGCGCCCGGGGGGCCGGCGATGATCCAGCCCTATCTGCCGACCATCGAGACGGAAGGCGAAACCTCCCTGCTGTTCTTCGGCGGCGGGCTCAGCCATGTCGTCAACAAGCGGCCGGTTCCCGGCGAATTCCGGGTCCAGGTCCAGTACGGCGGCGGCTACACCGCCCTCGCCCGGCCGCCCGCCGGCGCGCTGGCCCTTGCGGAGCAGACGCTGGCGGCCATCGGCGAGGATCTGCTGTACGCCCGCATCGACATGGCGCCCGACGCCGACGGCCGCTGGCTGCTGATGGAGGCCGAGCTGATCGAGCCGGACTTCTATCTCGGTTCCGCGCCGGAAGGCGGGCAGAGGTTCGCGGACGCGGTGCGCGCCCGGCTGCAGGCGGAATGTCGAGTCCGCTGATTTTAGCGGACATTGCGGACTCATCGGACTCTTCCGCGCTTCCCCGAAGGTTGGAAAGAGAGTGTAACCCCGCCAGAAGGGGCGCCAGGCATTTGACGCTGGTCGGCTGGAAAACCTGTTTCCTTTCAATGAGTCGATCGACCAAAGTCGTCTGGCAAAACGGGTTTCTGGATCAAGTCCTGAAGGCGGGGCGCTGAACTCCCTCCCGCTGGAAAGGATTCAGCCCGCCTCGCCCATCGCCACCAGATCGGGCCGCGTCGGACACAGGTCGCTGATCAGACAGGCGCTGCATTTCGGCCGGCGCGCCGTGCAGGTGTAGCGGCCGTGCAGGATCAGCCAGTGGTGGGCCTTGGGCAGCCATTGCTCGGGCACCACGCGGAACAGCTGGGCCTCGACCTTGTCGGGGGTGGCGGCGTTGGCCAGACCCAGCCGGTGAGAGACGCGGAAAACGTGGGTGTCGACCGCGATGGCGGGCTCGATTCCCAGTTCGTTCAGCACCACGCTGGCCGTCTTGCGCCCGACGCCGGGCAGGGCCTGCAGGTCGGCGCGGTTCAGCGGCACCTCGCCGCCATGCTGCTCCATCACGATCTGGCTCAGGGCGATGACGTTGCGCGCCTTGCCGCGATAGAGGCCGATCGAGGCGATGTAGGGGACCAGTCCGGCCTCGCCCAGTTCCAGCATCTTCGCCGGCGTGTCCGCCACCCGGAACAGCCGGTCGGTCGCCTTGTTGACCGAGACGTCGGTGGCCTGGGCGGACAGGGCGACGGCCACGACCAGGGTGTAGGGGCTGGAGAAATTCAGCTCGGTCTTCGGCTCGGGCATGACCGCCGAAAGCCGCTCGAAGACGGCCTCGACCCGGTCCTCGTCGGGCGGCCAGCCCAGCACGGGGATCGCCGCGCCGGTCATGACGGCGGGACGTTTGGGCGTGTCTCTGGAAACCTTCCGGGTCATGGCCGACTTAGAGCGCGGCTGGCGTCGCCGCGCCAGATCAGCGCGTGATCCGCGCGACAACCGGAACCACCTTCGGCCGCACCTCGACGACGACGGGCGGTGTCGAGAACCGGCCGGCGCGCGGCTTCAAGGGCGGTGGCGTCGATCTCGCCCGCCGCGAGCCAGCGGACATCACGGCCGCCAAACGATGCGAAACAAGACGTGTTGCGGCGCCGAAACGAGCGTTGTTGATTTTTGGACAGTATCGTCCATTTTAAGTCGTCCTCCCTGACACCCCCTGCTCCGAGCGCGCCCCCATGGCCCTGTCGCCCACCCTGAAAAAACGCCTGCCCCTGATGGTGGGCGCCGTGGTCGCCGTGGCCGTCCTTGTCGGCGGGATCGCGTGGTGGCAGGGCAAGCAGCGCTGGGAGTCCACCGACAACGCCTTCGTCGCCGCCGACACCACCGAGGTCAGTCCCCAGATCGACGGCTATGTCGTCGAGGTGCTGGTGGCCGACAACCAGCGCGTCGCGCCGGGCCAGATCCTCATCCGCCTCGACGACGCCAACGCCCGCGCCGCCCTGGCCCAGGCCGAAGCCAATCTGGCCTCGGTGATCGCCGCCGTCGGCAATGTCGACGCCCGCGCGGCCCAGGAACAGGCCCTGATCGCCTCGCGCGCCGCCGGCGTCGCCCAGGCCCAGGCCCAGGCCGATCTGGCCCGCCAGCAGGTCGACCGTTACGGCAAGCTGGCCGAACAGGGCTGGGTGTCGCAGCAGCGCATCCAGACCGAACAGGCCGGCGCCCGCACGGCCCAGGCCACCGTCGCCGAGGCACAGGCCGCCCTGGTCGCCGAACAGCGCACCGCCGGGGTGCTGGGTTCGACCCGCAGCCAGAGCGTGGCCGCCGTCGAGGTGGCCCGCGCCCAGGTCGAACAGGCCCGCATCGCCCTGGACCGCACCGTCATCCGCGCGCCGGTCGCCGGCGTGATCGGCGCGCGCGGCGTGCGCGTGGGCCAGTATGTCCGTCCGGGCGGCCAGATCCTGTCGATCGTGCCGCTGGGCGACGCCTATGTGGTCGCCAATTTCAAGGAGACCCAGGTCGATCGCCTGCGCCTCGGCCAGACCGTCGAGATCAGCGCCGACGCCTACCCCGGTCAGGCCCTGACCGGCCACATCGACAGCTTCTCGCCCGCGACCGGCTCCGAGTTCGCTCTCATCCCGATCGAGAACGCCACCGGCAATTTCACCAAGATCACCCAGCGCGTGCCGGTGCGCATCCGCGTCGATCGCGCCTCGGGCGCCGCCCTGCGGCCCGGCCTGTCGGTCGAGGTCAAGGTCGACCTGAAGAGCCGGGGAGGCCTCAGCTTCGCCCAGGCCGCCACCGGGACCATCGCCACCGCCGCCGCCGACACGGGCGTCGCGGTCCAGTGACCGCCGCCGCTCCCGCCGTGGCCGGAGCAGCCCCGGCCGAACCGAAGATCAACTGGACCATCCTGCTGCTGGGCTTCGCCGGCATGGTGATCGGCCAGTTCATGGCCATCCTCGACATCCAGATCGTGGCCTCGTCCCTGCCGCAGATCCAGGCCGGGGTCGGCGCCTCGGCCGACGAGATCAGCTGGATCCAGACCGCCTATCTGATCCCCGAGGTCGTGATGATCCCCCTGTCGGGATATCTGTCGCGGCTGTGGGGGACGCAGAAGGTGTTCCTCGTCTCCTGCGCCGGCTTCATGCTGATGAGCGTGGCCACGGGCCTGTCGTCGTCGATCGACGCCATGATCTTCTTCCGCGCGCTTCAGGGCTTCGTCGGCGGGGCCATGATCCCGACCGTCTTCGCCGTCGCCTTCACGGCCTTCCCGCCGGAAAAACGCATCACCGCCAGCGTGGTCATGGGGCTGATCGTGACCCTGGCGCCCACCGTCGGCCCGACCTTGGGCGGCCACCTGACCGAGTGGCTGAGCTGGCGCTGGCTGTTCTTCATCAACGTCCCGCCGGGACTGCTGGTGCTGTTCCTCGTCGGCCGTTACGCCAATTTCGACAAGGGCGACCCGTCGCTGACCAAGGGCTTCGACTGGTGGGGCCTGGGCCTGATGGCGGTCTTCCTGATGAGCCTGCAATTCGTGCTCGAGGAAGGGTCGAAGAACGACTGGTTCTCGGACGACAACATCCTGTGGCTGTCGGTCCTCGCCGCCATCACCGGCCCGGCCTTCATCTGGCGGTCCCTGACCTACCATAACCCCGTGGTCGAGCTGCGCGCCTTCACCAACCGCAACTTCATGGTCGGGGTGGTGATGACCTTCACCGTCGGCGCGGCCCTGTTCGGGGGCACCTTCCTGCTGCCGCTGTTCCTGTCCCGGGTGCGGGACTATTCGGCGGCCGAGGTGGGCACCACCATGGTGGTGTCGGGCCTGGCCATGTTCGTCACGGCCCCGTTCGCGGGCCGGCTGGTGCGCAAGGTCGACGCTCGCATCCTGATGTTCGGCGGCTTCATGCTGTGCGCCTGGGGCATGTGGGACGCCCACGCCGTGACCAGCGAATGGGGCTTCTGGGAATTCGCCGGGGTCCAGGCCGTGCGCGGGGCCGGTGTGATGATGGCCATGATCGCGGCCCAGCAGGTGACCATGTCGACCCTGCCGCCGCACATGGTCAAGAACGCCTCGGGCCTGGTGAACCTGTCCCGCAACGTCGGCGGCGCCTTCGGCCTGGCCTTCCTGAACACCTCGCTGACGCAGAACACGGCCTCGCACATGAGCGAGCTGACCCAGAACATCTCCGTGACGAACGGCGGCATGCAGGCCATGCTGGCGGGAATGCAGGAGCGGTTCGCGGGCTCGATCGACCCGGCGGGAGCGGCGATGAAGGCGATCCAGGGCATGCTGAATCTCCAGGCCACGACCCTGGCCTTCGGCGACGCCTTCGCCATGCTGGCCGTCGGCTGCGTCTTCGCCGCCTTCGTGACCCTGTTGTCCCGTCCGGTGAAGGCCGTGGCGGGCGGCCCGCCGGTGGACGCCCACTGATGGCCCGCGTCGCCGGACAGATCGACGAGGCCAAGACCGAGGCCATCCTGGACGCGGCCCTGGCCCTGTTTTCGGAGAAGGGCGCCCTGACCTCGATGGAGGCCATCGCCCGCCGGGCCGGGGTGTCGCGCCAGACCCTCTACAACCGCTTCCCGTCCAAGGTGGAGATCGGCCGCGTCCTGGCCGCCCGCCGCTCGGACGCCATCAGCACGCCGCTGCGGAGCGGCGGGGATCCCGAAACGGTGCTGACCGCCATGGCCGCCGGCATGCTGGAAAAGCTGTGCGGCGCCCAGGCCGGCGCCTCGATGCGCGGTGTCGCCCTGATGTCGCCGAGCGACCCGGAACTGGCCGCGGCCATCTATCAGGCCGGCCCGGCCGAAGGCCTGCGCCGTCTGTCCGCCTGGCTCGCCGAGCAGGACCGCAAGGGCTTGCTGCGCATCCCCGATCCCGACGCCGCCGCCGAGATGTTCTCGGGCATGGTGCTGGGCCACGGCCACCTGCGCGGCGTGCTGGGCCTCCCCCATCCGGACTTCGACCTCGGGGCCCGCGCCGCCGAGGCGGCCCGCCGCTTCCTGCGCGCCTTCGCCGTCTGAGGCGGTTGGCCGCGGCGGACAATCGGCCTAGACCGCGCCCGTACCGTTCCGGAGCGTACCCATGCTGATCCACCTCTCCTCCTGGCCCGAGATCGACGCGCGGCTGAAGACGACGAAGACCGTCGTCGTGCCCATCGGCTCGAATGAACAGCACGGCCCGACCGGCCTGCTCGGCACCGACTGGCTGTGCCCCGAGATCATCGCCCACGCGGCGGAGGCGCAGGACGAAAGCCTGGTCGTGGCTCCGACCTTCAATATCGGCATGGCCCAGCATCACCTGGCCTTCGCCGGCACCATCTCGCTGCGGCCTTCGACCTTCATGGCCGCCATCACCGACTGGGTGTCGTCGCTGAGCCGGCATGGCTTCGAGCGGATCTATTTCCTCAACGGGCACGGCGGCAACGTCGCCACAATCGAGGCGACCTTCGCCGAGATCTACGCCGAATGGTCGTTCGTCGAGGAGCAGCCGCCGTTCGTGCTCAAGCTGAAGAACTGGTGGGACCTGCCGGGGGTGCACAGCCTGTGCGCCAGGATGTTCCCGACGGGCCACGGGATGCACGCCACCCCGTCCGAGATCGCCGTCACCCAGGCCGCCTATCCGGATCGCATCAAGGTGGCGGACTACAGCCCGCAGATCGCCCCCACCGGCCCGATCCGCGACGCCCTCGACTATCGCGCCCGCTTCCCCGACGGCCGCATCGGCTCGGACCCGGCCCAGGCCAGCCCCGAAAAGGGCCGGACCATCATCGACGCGGCGGTCCCCGCCCTTCTGAAGGATGTGGCGGACTTCTCGTCGGAGGTCTTGCCCGCGACCTGATTGCGGCCCAAGGCTCGGCGCATGACCCAGTTCGACAAAGCCATCAAGACCGGCCGCCGCCTGACCCGCGACGGCGCGCGCGCGGCCAGCACCGCCCTGTCGGGCGGGGAGATGCTGCAGGCCGCCGGCGATGTGATCACCGCCCGCATGGAGATCATGGCCGCGGGCCTGGTCGACCCGCGCAAGGTCGACCTGAAGGAAATGTCGTTGATGAGCACCGAAAAGGTCGAGGCCCTGTCCGCCTCGGCCTCGGCCATGGCGAAGACGTTCGGCGACATCGGCGGCCGCGTCGGCTCCGGCTTGATGACGGAAGCCGGGCACGCCTCCAGGGCCGCGACGTCGATCGCCTCCGCCTCGACCCCCGCGGCCGCCATGCAGGCCCAGTACAGCTACGCCGTCGGCTGGTGGAGCCGCGCGGCGACCCAGATGCTGACGATGAACAGCGCGCTTCTGAAGGGCCAGGCCGACGTCATGCGTCCGATCCACCGGACCGCCGTCGCCAATGCGAAGCGGCTGAAGAAGTAGGCGAGATATTCTCCCTCCCCTTCATAGGGAGTGGGGTCGCGCAGCGACCGGGGGGGAATTTCAGACGCACCCCACCCTGTCGTCGCTTCGCGCCGACTTCCCTCCCCATGAAGGGGAGGGAGAACGTGTTTCTTACCGGAACGGCGGCTCGTCGAAGGCGCGCAGCTTGCGCGAATGCAGGCGGGCGCCCTCGGCGCGCAGCAGGTCGATGGCGTGAATGCCGATCTGAAGGTGCTCGGAGATCGAGCCCTCATAGAAGCGGTTGGCCTGTCCCGGCAGCTTGATCTCGCCGTGCAGCGGCTTGTCCGAGACGCACAACAGGGTCCCGTAGGGCACGCGGAAGCGGTAGCCCTGGGCCGCGATGGTCGCCGATTCCATGTCGATGGCCACGGCCCGGCTCTGGTTGAAGCGCAGCGCCGACTTGGAATAGCGCAGCTCCCAGTTCCGGTCGTCGGTGGTCACCACCGTGCCGGTGCGCAGGCGCCGCTTGACCTCCTCGCCCGGCGCGCCGGAGACGATCTTGGCTGCGTCGTACAGCGCCCGCTGGACCTCGGCGATCGAGGGGATGGGAATGTCCGGCGGCAGCACCGCGTCCAGCACGTGGTCGTCGCGCAGATAGGCGTGGGCCAGCACATAGTCGCCGATGCTCTGGCTGGGCCGCAGACCGCCGCAGTGGCCGATCATCATCCAGGCGTGGGGACGGGTGACCGCCAGGTGGTCGCAGATGGTCTTGGCGTTGGACGGGCCGACGCCGATGTTGACCAGGGTGATGCCGCGATGGCCCGGCGCCGTCAGGTGATAGGCCGGCATCTGGTGCTTCTTCCAGGCCGCGTCCATGACCGCCGTCTCGGGGCTGGGCGTGTCGCGCGTGATCTCGATCCCGCCGGCGCAGACCAGCCTGTCATAGGCGCTGTTCGGATCCTGCAGCTGGGCGCAGGCCCAGCGCACGAACTCGTCGACATAGCGGTTGTAGTTGGTGAACAGGATGTAGCTCTGCACATCCTCGACCGGCGTGCCGGTGTAGTGGCGCAGGCGGGCCAGCGAGAAGTCCGTGCGCAGGCCGTCGAACTGGGCCAGCGGGAAATCCCGGGTCAGGTCGAACATCCCGTCCGAGATTTCGTCGCCGATATGGGCCAGGTCCGTGGTCGGAAAATAGCGCGCGACGGCGGCCGTCTGGCTGCGGTCGAGGGCGACGTCCGAACCGTCCATCACATAGGGGAAGGGGATCTCCTGATCCGACGGGCGCACGTCGAAGGCCGCGCCATAGTCCGCCTCCAGCAGGGTCAGCTGTTCCAGCAGATAGGGACGGTACAGGTCGGGCCGGGTGATGGTGGTCGCATAGACTCCCGGCCGCGACAGCCGGGCGTAGGCGCGCTGTTCCAGATTGGCCGGCCGTTCGCCGTACCAGCTGACCCTGAGTTCAGGATAGGAGAACAGGCCCTTGGCCCGGGCCTCGGGATCGGCGCGTTCGCCGGTCCGGAGAAAGGCCCCCACCGCGGTGCGCAGGTTGGAGACGGACTGGTTGTAGAGGGCTTCGAGGCGGTCCAGCGCCGCCTGTGGTGTCATCGTTTCTGTCATGGCCTCATCTAGCGGAAGAAGATGACCTTGGCGAGACGGTGGAGCTTCAGCGCCCCGGGCATCAGCCCAGCTCGCGGCGCAGGAAGGTCGTGACGTCGTCCAGCACCGGCGCCTTGCTGCGGAACAGGGGCGAGAAGGTCGCGATCAGGTCGGCGTGATTCAGGCCGGGATAGAGCTTGGCCTCGCAGCGGCCGCCAACGGCCTTCATCCGGTCGCACAGGATGGCCGTGTCCTCGGCATGGACCACCACATCCTCCACGCCATGCCCCAGCCACAGCGGCGGGGCGTCGGCGCGGGCGAAGGTCACCGGCTGGGTCAGGGTCGGGTCCGGAACCCGTCCGAAGGCGTTGACCGAGGCCGGCACGTCAAAAGGCAGAAAGTCATAGGGCCCCGCCAGACCGGCCGCGGCCCTGATCAGCCCTGGCGCGCCCGCGCCGGTCATATAGCGGCGATCGAGGGCGATCATCATCGCCAGATGAGCCCCCGCGGAGTGTCCGATGACGCCCAGCCGGGCCGGATCGGCGCCGTACCGGTCGGCGATCTGCCCGGCCTTCGCCGTGGCCGCCGCGGCGTCCTCGATAAAGGCCGGGAAATGCGCCTGGGGAACCAGCCGGTAGTCCGGGGTGGCGACCACGAAGCCGCGCGCGGCCAGCGCCTGCGCCGCCCAGCCGTAGAGGCGGCGCTCGCCGCTGTCCCAGCCCCCGCCGTAAAAGAAGACCAGCATCGGCCACGGCCGGTCGCCCGCCTCGACGGGGGCGTGAATGTCCATCCTCTGACGGGGATTGTCGCCATAGGCGAGGTCGCGCGCCACGCGCCGCACGCCCCGGTCGCGCGGAGCCAGATTATTCAGCAGGCCCAGCGGCGAACAGGCCGCGGCGATCAGGCCGAGGGCGGGGGCGAACAGGCCTCTTCGGGTCATGCGGTCCCTGGTTTCAGACGGAGTTGGACCAAGATACGCACGGAAGTCGGCTACGGCTCAACCGCGCGGCCGCTTATCGCGCCGACGAGATCAGGGCGCCGCAGTTGGCGTCCTCGGCCAGTCCCGGGTCGACGAAGGGCAGCAGGGCCACCAGCGGGTTGATCAGGGCCCCGAGCACCGTGCCCAGGCCGACCTGTCCGGCGATGGCGCCGCCGTCGACGCCGATCTTCGGCGCCGTCAGCGGGCCCCGGATGGTGATCGGCGACCACAGGCGGATCAATCGGGGCGACTTGGTCTCGCCGTCGATGCGCAGGTTCATGGTCTCGGCGCCGAGATCGATGGTCCCCGTGCCCTTGGCCAGCACGGGCGTGGTGTCGATGACGAAGGTTCGCGCGGTGGCGGTGCCGCCGCTGACGGTGAAGTCGGCCACGGCGCAGCGGATTTCCGACGTGCCGGTGTCGCCTGACAGTAGCTTGCCGAGGCCGGCGGTGACATTGATGCCCAGCAATTCGGCGAAGGCGGCGCGCATCCGGCCCTGCGGCACGACCAGGCTCAGCGTGCCCTTCGAATTGGCCGCGAAATCGTGAATCGAGGCGCCCGGCCCCTCCAGCTTCGCCCGCCCGATGGCGCGGCCCGTCACCGTGGGGACGCCGTTTCGCGCGGGGATGATCGACTCCAGCGGATAGCCGCGCAAACGGAAGTCGGCGGTCGAATAGGGCACCTTGTTGTTGGCGTTGATCCGCGCCGTCCCGTCCAGTTCGCCGCGGTTGAAGTCGAAGGCGACGGGATCCAGATTCAGGATGCCGTCCTTCAGCCGGGCCCCCAGATTGACGCGCCGCACGTCCAGTTCGTTCCGTTTCACCTGGGCCGCGCGATAGGTCAGCGTCCCGTCCATGACGCGCAGACGCTCGACGTTCAGCGGCGCGTCCGGCAGCAGCTTGCCCGGGGCGCCGGAGGTCACCACCGTGTCGCCGGACGCGGTGACCCGCGGCGTCCCGCCCAGCACCGAGGCGAGGTCGTCGATGTCGAGCAGGCGGGAATAGAGGCTGGCCTCGACCCGGCGGCGGTCGCCGACCTTGTCCACTTTCAGATCGCCCGACAGGTCCGAAGAGCCGACCCGGCCGCTGAAGTCGTTGAAGGTGAAGACGTTGTCGTTTCGGGTCAGCTTGCCGTTGAGACGATACGGCGGCGTGTTGGGGGTGGTGATGCCGGTCAGCAGATAGATGTCCGCCAGGTCGCGCCCGCGCAGACCCAGGGTGGCGTTGAACTGGCCCAGATCGAACGGCCGGGTGATCGCGCCATCGGCCGTCAGTGTCGTGCCCACGCCGGACAGTTCGGCCTTGAATCCATAGGGGCGGTCGCGCTTGATGTTGATGAAGGGTCCGCCCCGCACCATCAGCGTCAGGGGCGTGCCGTTGATCGTCCCGCGGCCATCGAGGTGGAAGCCGGCGTTTCCGTCCGAGCCCTCGCGCGCGTTGACGGTGGCGTTCAGGCGGATGTTGCGGCCCTGCTCGTCCAGGAACACCTGTCCGTCGCGGATGACCAGCCGGTTGATCGGCGGCAGCTTCATCGGGCCGGTGTCGGGCTTGTCCGGGTCCAGCACCCAGCTCTTGCGGCCGTCGGCGGTCGAGATCAGCACGACCTGCGGGCGGACGATCTCGACCAGCGGCATCTCCACCCGACCCGACAGCAGCGGCATGAGACGCACCGAGGCCACGGCGTCCTCGACCGTCAGGGTGTCCTTCTCGCTGGCCCAGTCCGGGCCGCCGACGCGCACCTGGCGGATGCGGGCCGAAGGCGTCCAGCTGAACAGCTGCACGTCCAGATCGCCCTGCAATTCGATGTCGCGGTCGTACCGGGCCGAGGCCCATCCGCCGATCGGCCCCCTGAGCCAGTTCCAGTCGAACAGCACCAGGAAGACGACGACCAGGGCGATCAACGCCAGCGCCACACCCGCGGCGATCTGCTCCGGCCGCCCCGGCTGGCGGAAGCTGGTGTAGACCGGGTCGTTGGCCCTGACCCAGTCGCGACGGTCCCGCGCCCAGGTCCCCGCCGGGACCAGCGCCCGGTCGCGCACGGCCAGCCAGTTGGGATGGTCCTTCAAGGGGTTGGACAAGCGCGGGACTCCGTCGAAGCCTCCACAACGCGCAAACGTCCGGAAAGGCTCAGGGCGGGCCGCGGGCGGCGGCGTATTCCCGCGCGGGCGGCAAAAAGGGCGCGCCCGGTCCGGACGCGCCCTGCCTGCCGAAGACCGGTCCGGTTACGGCGCGGGCTTCAGATATTTGTCCAGCCAGCCGAACACCTCGGTGTGCCATTGCAGGCTGTTGGCCGGCTTCAGCACCCAGTGGTTCTCGTTCGGGAAGAACAGCAACCGGCTTTCGACGCCCCGGCGCTGCAGGGCGGTGAAGGTCGACAGGCCCTGCGAGGTCGGGATGCGGAAGTCCAGATCGCCCTGCACCACCAGCATGGGGGTCTTCCACTGGTCGACGTGATGGACCGGGTTGAAGGCCTCGTAGCCGCGCGGATTGTCATAGTGGGTGCCGCCGTACTCCCATTCGGTGAACCACAGCTCCTCGGTGCCATAGGCCATGCCGCGCACGTCGAAGACGCCATCGTGGTTGACCAGGCATTTGAATTCGTCGGACCAGCGGCCGGCGATCCAGTTGATCATGTAGCCGCCGTACGAGGCGCCGAGGGCGCAGGCGTTGTCGCCGTCGAGGAAGCCGTAGCGTTCCTGCGCCGCGGCCCAGCCCTTCTGCAGGTCTTCCAGCGGGCGGTCGCCCCAGTGCTGGCTGATCGAATCCGTGAAGGCCTGGCCGTAGCCGGTCGAGCCGTGGAAATCGATCATCACCACCGCATAGCCGGCGCCGGCGTAGGTTTCGGGATTCCAGCGGTAGGACCAGCCGTTGCCGAACGATCCCTGAGGTCCGCCGTGGATCAGGAAGGCGACCGGATATTTCCGGCCCTCGACATAGTTCGCCGGCTTGATGACATGGCCGTAGACAGTCTCGCCGTTCCAGCCGGCGAAGCTGAACTGCTCGGGCTCGCCGAACGCCTGATCGTCCAGCTGCGGGTTCACATTGGTGATCCGGCGCGGCATTTCGCGGCCGCGGAAGGTCTTGACGAACAGCTCGCTGGGCCGGGTCAGCGTGTCCTGGGCGAAGACGAAGCCGGTGGGCGTCTGGGCGAAGGCCGAAACATGTCCCGGACCCGTGACCGGGGTGACCACGCCGTTGCGCGTGTCGATGGCGAAGATCCGGGTCTGGCCGACGTCGCCGGCGGTGACATAGACGGTGTTCCCGTCCGCCGACCATTGCAGGCTGTCGGCCGAGCGGTCCCAGTCCGCCGCGATCTGGCGCGTCCGGCCCGTGGCCACGTCGCGCAGGAAGATGGCGAATTTGTCGGCCTCGAAGCCGGGCCGGGCCATGGCGCGGTAGGCCATCGTCCGGCCGTCCGGCGAGAAGACCGGGCCGGTGTCCCAGGCGTCATTGTCGTCGGTCAGGTTCTCGAACGTGCCGTCGCCCGACAGGCCGTTGGTGCGCCACAGGTCGAAATTGGTGCTCCACGGCTCGCTCTGGCCGGCGAGGCGGGCCGAGAAGACGATCGCCTGCCCGTCCGGGGCGAAGGTGAATTCGCTCTCGTCGCCGAACGGCTTGGAGGGGGTGTCGCCGTCGAAGCCTTTCGTGACATGGACGGGCTGGCCCGTGGCGCGGCCGTCGGCGCCGATCGACTGGACGAACAGATGGTTCTGGGTCCCGTCGTTCCACGTATCCCAGTGGCGCACGAACATGCGGTCATAGACCTGGCCGGTCGCGGGATCCTCGGCCACGGCCTTCGTGCGGTCGACGGTGCAGGCGATGTCGCCGCACCCGGGGAAGACGGCCAGCGACACCGCGACCTTGTCCGCGCCGGGGCTCAGCCGGTAGGCGTTGACGTCCAGCGCCAGGTCCGTGACCTGCACCGGACCCGTTCCATCCGCGTTCGCCCGCCAGACCTGGCTGGTGCCCGAGCGGCCGGACAGGAAATACAGCTTGCCGTCCGAGCCCCAGCGCGCGGTGTTGGCCCCGCCCTCGCTGATCGCCAGCCTGCGGCCCTCGCCGCCCTGGCGCAGGTCCATGATCCAGAGCGAACCGGCGCGGCGGTTGGCGGCCACATCCGTGGTGGTCACAGCGTAGACCACCCAGCGTCCGTCCGGCGACACCTGCGGATCGGCCAGGCGATTGGCCGAAATCATGTCGCGGTAGTCGAAAGCGTCCGCCGACTGGCTGGCCGGGGCGGGCGCCGGGGCGCCCTCGGCGGGAGTCTCCGCCAGGGCGGGGACGGCGGCGAAAATGGCCAGGGCGGCGCTGGCGCCGGCGAGCAGGGAACGGTGGCGCATGGACGGTTTCCTCGTGACTTGTCTTCAGTCCCGGGCGCTGGCGTAGCACCGGGCGCGGGCAGGCGGAAGCCGCTTGCCGTCCGCGCCGCGAGCGGCGACAACCGGCGTCGAATGACCGAGATCGTCGCCCTCACGCCGACCCGCCGGGAACCGCACGTCTGCGACGTGCTGATCGCCGAGCGCGCGCCGCGTCTGACCCGGTCCATCGCCTGGCCCCTGGTCCGGCCCTTCCTCTACCGGCTGCTCAACTACCGCGCCGCCGTGCGCATGGCCGACGCCGTCAGGCCGCTCCCGGGACCCGGAGCGCTCGACTATATGAGCGACCTGCTGGATCTGAAGGTCGCGGTGATGAACCCCGAACGCATTCCGGCCGAGGGCCGCTGCATCATCGTCGCCAATCACCCGACCGGCATCGCCGACGGCATCGCCGTGTTCGACGCCATCCGGGGCCGGCGGACCGACGCCGTCTTCTTCGCCAACGCCGACGCCCTGCGCGTTTCGCCCCGGCTGGGCGAGACCGTCATTCCGGTCGAATGGGTGGTCGCGAAACGCACGCGCGAAAAGACGCGGGCGACGCTTCATGCGGCGAAGGAAGCCTTCGAGGCCGAGCGCTGCGTCGTCATGTTCCCGGCCGGGAGGCTGGCCCGCGTGGCCCGCGACGGCTCGGTCACCGATCCCGAATGGGCCCCGACCGCCGCTTCGCTGGCGCGCAAATACGGCGCCCCCATCGTACCCATCCACGTCGCTGGCCCGACGTCGCGCCTGTTCCACCTCTTCGACCGCATTTCGCCGGAACTTCGGGACATCACCCTGTTCCACGAACTGCTGAACAAGCGCCGCAAGGCCTTCCAGCTGAAGGTCGGCAAGCCGGTGCCGCCGACCCGTCTCGACATCGACGCGGTCAAGGCGACCTACGGGCTCAAGGCCTTCACCGAACGGGTCCTGCCCAGCCAGCCGGACGCCGATTTTGCCTGAGATCAATGGCCTGACGCTGCCCGACGCCGACGCCACCGCCCGCCTCGGCGCCGCCATCGCGCCGCGGTTGCAGCCGGGCGAGGCGGTGTTGCTGTACGGACCGCTGGGCATGGGCAAGTCGACCCTGGCGCGGGGCCTGATCCGCGCCCTGACGCGGCCGGACGAGGACGTGCCCTCGCCGACCTTCACCCTGGTGCAGTTCTACGAGAGCGACCCCCCCGTCGCCCATTTCGACCTCTACCGCCTGACCCGGCCCGGGGAGGCGTCCGAGATCGGCCTCGACGAGGTGCTGGACGACGGCTGCGCCATCATCGAATGGCCCGAACGGCTCGGCGACGATCCGGCCCGCTGGCTGGGCCCCGACATTCTGACGGTGACCCTCGCCGAGGCCGGAGACGGCCGGGTTGCGGCCCTGTCCGGCGCAGGCGCATGGGAGACGAAACTGAAGGACCTTCATGTCTGACCGCGAGCAGCAGCGTCTCGACTTCCTCAAAGCCGCCGGCCTGGCCGAGGCGGCGCGCGCGCCCCTGCCCGGCGACGCCTCGACCCGCCGCTATGAGCGGCTGACGACGCCATCGGGCGTCAGCCTGATGCTGATGGATCAGCCGGCCGCCGCCGAAAGCCCGCCCGCTGATCCGTCGTGGTCGCCCGAGCGCCGCAAGGCCGAGGGCTGGAACGCCGTCGCCCGCCTGTCCGCCGGCCGCATCGAGGCCTTCGCCGCCGTCGCCGCCCACCTGAGGTCGCTGGGCCTGTCCGCCCCCGAGATGGTCGCCGTCGACGCCGCCGCCGGCCTGGCCGTGCTGGAGGATTTCGGCGACGACCTTTTCGCCCGGGTGATCGAGGACGGCGCGCCCGAGGAGCCGCTCTATCTGGCCGCCGTCGAGGCCTTGGCGACCCTGCACGACACGCCCGCGCCGGCCATACTGACCGGACCCGCCGGCGACTGGCCGCTGCTGGCCTATGACGAAACCGCGCTGCAGGGCGGGGCCGACCTGTTCGTGGAATGGATGCCGAAGCTGGATGCGTCGCTGATCTTCGACGACGCAGCCGTGGATGAATGGCGGGCGGCATGGGCCCCCGTCACGGCGCGCGGGGCGGCCGGAGCCACCGTCATGGCCCACCGCGACTATCACGCCGAAAACCTGATCCGCCTGCCGGGCCGCAGCGGCGCCGCGAGCGTGGGGCTGATCGACTTCCAGGACGCCGTGCGCGCCCACCCCTCCTGGGACCTGCATTCCCTGCTGCAGGACGCCCGCCGCGACGTGCCGGCGGCGCTGGAGACGCGGGCGCTGGACCACTATTTCGCCCTTCGTCCGCTGACGGACCGGCAGGCCTTCATGCGCGACTACGCCGGGCTGGCGGCGCTGAACGAGGCGCGCATCCTCGGGGTCTTCGCCCGGCTGATCGTGCGCGACGGCAAGCCGCGCTACCGCGCCTTCATGCCGCGCATGTGGGCCCATCTGAACGCCAATCTGAAGGCGCCCGGGCTCGAACCCGTGGCCCGCTGGTTCGCCGCCCATGTCCCGGAGACGAGACGCCGATGACCGCCCCAAGAACGGCGATGGTGCTGGCCGCGGGCCTCGGCACCCGCATGCGTCCCCTGACCGACGACCGGCCCAAGGCCCTGGTCGAGGTCGGCGGCCGCGCCCTCATCGACCATGTGCTGGACCGGCTGGCGGACGCCGGGGTCGAGCGGGCGGTGGTCAATGTCCACTGGTTCGCCGACCGGCTCGAGCGCCATCTGGCCGCGCGCCGCGGCGGGCCGGACATCGTCATATCCGACGAACGCATCGAACTGCTGGAAACGGGCGGCGGACTGAAGAAGGCGGCGGCCCTCCTCGGGCCCGACCCGGTCTTTGTCGCCAACATCGACAGCGTCTGGACCGACCCGCGGGGCGATGCGCTGAATCAACTCGCCCGGTTGTGGAATCCGTCAATCATGGATGCGGCGCTTCTTCTCGCCAGGCGCGAAGGCTCGATCGGCTTCGAGGGCGAGGGCGACTTCTTCCTCGCCGACGACGGAAAACTGACCTTCCGGGGCGACGCCCCCTCCGCCCCCTTCGCCTATATGGGCGTCCACATCTGTCGGCCCGACTATGTCGCCGACGGCCCCGACGGCCCCTTCTCGCTGAGCGGCTTCTGGCGCCGGTCCGCCGCGGAAGGTCGCCTGTACGGCTGCGTTCTCGACGGCGACTGGATGCATGTCGGCGACCCGCAGGCCCGCGACGAGGCCGAGGCGAAACTGGCGCTCGAATGACCGCCCGCTTCGATCCCTTCCTGCCCCCCGGACCGCGATGGTACGCCATTGAGGCGCGACGGCCCTTCCTCGAGGATCTCGCAGCCGGAGTTCTGGACTGGCTCGGCGACCATCCGCCCGAGGCCCTGTCCGACGCCGTCATCCTGCTGCCCAACCGCCGCGCCGCGCGCGCCTTCACCGCCGCCCTGTCGAAACAGGCGGGCGGACGCCCCCTGCTGCTGCCCCAGGTCCGCCCGCTCGGCGACCTCGAAGAGGACGAGCCGCCCTTCGCGCCCGGCGAACTGGGCCTCGACCTTCCCCCGGCCATCGCCCCCCTGACCCGCCGTTTCGAGATGGCGCGGATGATCGTCGAGGACTTCCGCCCCGGCCTTACGCCCCTGCGCGCGCTGGAGATGGCCGACGCGCTCGGCGGCTTCCTCGATTCCTGCCAGCTGGAGGAGATCGGGGACCTGCACCGCGTCGCGACCCTGGTCGAGGGCGATCTGGCCGAGCACTGGCGCGAGTCCGCCGAATTCCTCGCCCTCGCCGTCGAAGCCTGGCCCCGACGGCTGGAGGCCATGGGGCTGGTCGATCCGGCCTGGCGCCGCGCCCGCCTGTTGCGGCTGCTGGCCACCGCCTGGACCGAGCGGCCGCCGTCCCAGACCGTCATCGCCGCCGGCTCGACCGGCACCGCCCCCGCCGCCGCCGATGTGCTGGCCGCCGTCGCCGCCGCGCCGCGCGGTTGCGTCGTCCTGCCTGGCCTCGACCGGGAGCTGGACCCGACCGTCTGGGCCACGCTCGGCGACAATGAACAGCATCCGCAGAACGCCCTGTGGCGGCTGCTGGACGGCCGCACCGAACGCGACGCCGTCCGCCCGTGGTTCCAGCCGGTCGGCGACGCCGTCGCCGAGGCGCGCGGCCGCGCCCGCCAGCGGCTGATCAACGAGGCCCTGCGCCCGGCGGACGCCACCGACGACTGGCGAACGGTCATCGCCGCCCTGCGCAAGGACGCCTTCAGGGACCAGTCCGCCGATCCGATCGCCCAGGGGCTGGAAGGCCTGTCGGTCGTCACCGTACGCGCCGAGGAAGACGCCGCCGCCGTCCTCGCCCTGATGATGCGCGAGACGCTGGAGACTCCGGGCCGGACCTGCGCCCTCGTCACCCCCGACCTGGCCCTTGGCCGCCGCGTCGCCGCCCGGCTGGAGCGCTGGGGCGTCGCCGCCGACGTCTCCTCCGGCCAGCCCCTGTCGCGCATGGACGCCGGCCGGCTGATCGATCTCGCCGTCCGCTTCGTCGACAAGCCGCTCGATCCCCACGCCCTGCTGGGCCTGCTGAAGCATCCGCTGGTCCGGCTCGACCTCGGCGAAACCGATCCCGCCGCCGCCCTGCGCGCCCTCGAACATCACGCCCTGAGAGGCCCCCGCCATCGCGACTGGAGCCGCCTGCGCCGCGCCCTGCTCAAGGCCGGCGAGCCGCGCGACGACGGCAAGCCCCCCTCCGACGGGACCCGCGCCCGCCTGACCGCCGCTACGGCCCTGGTCGATCGGCTGGAGGCGCTGTCCGCCGCCGCCCTCGCCCCGTTCACGCCCGACGCCCCGCTCGACGCCGCCGCCCGCACCCTGACCGGACTGATCGAGGCGCTCGCCGGTCAGGACGCCTGGGCCGGTCCCGACGGCGAGGCCGCCGCCGCCCTTCTGGCCGGTCTGATCGAGGGCGGCGCCTCCCTCGGCGCCGTGTCGTGCGCCGAATTCGCCGACCTGGTCCGTGACCTGCTCGCCAGGGAGACGGTGCGCACCGGCGGCGCCACCCAGCCCCGGCTGCGCATCCTCGGCGCCATCGAGGCGCGGCTGGTGCGCGCCGACCGCATGATCCTGGCCGGGCTGGAGGAGGGGGTCTGGCCCAACGCCGCTCCGACCGATCCCTTCCTGTCACGGCCCATGCGCCAGACTCTCGGCCTGCCCCCGCCCGAGCGCCGCCTCGGCCAGACGGCCCAGGACTTCGTCCAGGCCGCCTGCGCCGACGAGGCCATACTGGTCCACTCCGAACGCCGCGGCGGTCAGCCCGCGGTCAAGTCGCGCTGGCTGTGGCGGCTGGAGATGTTGACCCGCGGCGCCGACGCCCCGGCCACGCCCATCGTCCTCGAACGCCCCTCGACCTCGGTCGACGCCGCCCGCGCGCTGGATGTCCCGCCGCCGGGACCACCGCGCTACGAGCGCCGCCCGGCGCCGAAGCCGCCTGTCGCGCGCCGCCCGCGCAAACTTCCCGTGACCAGCGTCGAACGCTGGGTCCGCGATCCCTACGCCGTCTACGCCCAGCGCATCCTCGGCCTGCAGAAGCTCGAGCGCCCCGGCGCCTCGGCCGAGGCCATGGCGCGCGGCAACGCCGTGCACCGCGCCATCGAGCGCGTCGTCGTGTCCTGGCCCGACGCCCTGCCCGAGGACTGCGCCGACCAGATCGAGGACTTCCTGCGCGAGGAGCTGGACGCCGCCGGCTTCGAGGACCACGCCATGGCGCGCGAAACGCCGCTGGCCCGCAACTGCGCCGTCTGGCTGGCCGGCTGGGAGCGCGAGCGCCGCGAGCGCGGCGCGACCCTGCTGATCGAACAGACCGGCCAGATGACCTTCGGCGCGCCGTTCGGCCCCTTCACCCTGACGGCCAAGGCGGACCGGATCGAACTTGACGCCGACGGCGCGGCCGTCATCGACTTCAAGACCGGCTCGACCCCCAGCGCCAAACAGGTGGCCCAGGGCTTCGCCCCCCAGCTGACCCTGACCGCCGCCATCCTCGCCGACGGCGGCTTCGCCGACGCCCCGCCGACGCCGGCCTCGGAGTTGCTCTACGTCAAGGTCACCGGCCGCAAGACGCCGGGCGAGGCCGTCGACGTCGGCAGGGTCACCCGCAGCCAGCCCCTGACCGCGGCCGAACTGGCCGAACGTGAACTGGCCCGGCTGGTCGACGGCGTCGCCGCCTTCGACGACGAGTCCCGGCCCTATGTCTCCTGGGCCGCGCCGCAGTTCATGGGCAATTTCGGCGGCAACTACGACCATCTGGCCCGGGTCTGGGAGTGGCACGTCGTCGGCGGCGAGGACGAGGCGCCCGAATGACGCAATCCACGCCGACTTTGGCCCCGCTCGACCAGGCCCGCGCCCACCAGACCGCCGCCGCCGACCCCGGCCGTTCGGTCTTCGTCACCGCCAATGCCGGCTCGGGCAAGACCACCACCCTGGTCGACCGCGTGGCCCGGCTGCTGCTGCAGAAGGCACCGCCGGGCGAGATCCTCTGCGTCACCTACACCAAGGCCGCCGCGGCCGAGATGCAGGCCCGGCTGTTCGACAAGCTGGGCCGCTGGGCGGTCATGGACGACGCCGAGCTGTCGGCCGATCTGGCGGGGCTGGACGGCCGCGATCCCGCCGGCCTGAAGCCCGCCGACCTGAAGGAGGCCCGCCGCCTGTTCGCCCGCGCGCTGGAGACGCCGGGCGGTCTGAAGATCCAGACCATCCACGCCTTCTGCGAAAAGCTGCTGCGCCGCTTCCCCATCGAGGCCGGCGTCTCGCCCGCCTTCAAGGTGCTGGAGAACGAGGCGGCGATCGCCCTGTCGCACGAGGCGCGCGAGGATCTGGCCCGCGCCGCCCTGGTGGATCCCGACGGCCGGCTCGGCGCCGCCTACGCCCATTTCGCGGTCGAACTGGACTGGAAATCCTTCCACGCCCTGCTGGCCATGATCGAGACCGAGCGCGGCAAGCTGGTCGCTTATGTCGAGCGCTGGACCTCGGGCTCCGCGCCGGGTCCGCATATTCTCGCCGGCGTCTCCGAAGATGAGACGCCTTCAGCCATCGAGACCGACTTCCTCAACTGGCTCGACCCCGCCGCCTGGCGCGCCGCCGCCGACGGCTTCGCAACGGGCTCGGCCAACGACCAGAAGATCGCGGCCCAGATGCGCGAGGCCGTCCCGCCCCACTCCAGCCTCGCCGCCATGAAGGCCCTCTTCATCGACTCCAAGGGCGAGGCGCGGACGAAATTCGGCACGAAGAGCGCCCCGCCTGCGGCCGCTGCGTATCTCGACTCCGTCTCGCTGAAATACTGCGCCGTTCTGGACCGGATGCGCGCCGCCCGGGTCGCTGACGACACGGTCAAGGCCCTGACCCTGGCCCGGACCCACGCCGCCCTCTATGAAGCCGCCAAGGCCCGGCAGGGCGCGCTCGATTTCTCCGACCTCGTGGTCCGCACCGTCGACCTGCTGACCGAACGGGCCACCGCCGCCTGGGTGCTGTTCAAGCTGGACGGCGGCATCGAACACGTCCTCGTCGACGAGGCCCAGGACACCGCCCCCGACCAGTGGGCCATCTTCAAGGCCCTGACCGAGGAGTTCTTCTCGGGCGAGGGCGCGGGGCGGCGCGGCGATGCCCCGCGCATTCCCCGCACCGTCTTCGCCGTCGGCGACGAGAAACAGTCGATCTACTCCTTTCAGGGCGCCCGCCCCGAACGGCTGCGGCAGGAGGCCCAGGCCTATGAGGCGCTGGCCCGTGGGGCCGGACGGCCGTTCGAGGAGGTGCCGCTGGACACCTCCTTCCGCTCGACCGAGGAGGTGCTGGCCTTCGTCGACGCCGCCTTCGAGGGCCCCGAGCGGACCCGCGCCCTCGTCGGCCAGCTCGGCGACATCCCGACCCACCATCCCGCCCGCGTCGGCCAGCACGGCTCGATCGACCTCTGGCCCCTGTTCCACGATCCGGCGACGCCCGACCGCGAGGCCTGGAACGCCCCGGTGGACAAGGAGGACGCCCGCAGCGGCCGCAAACAGCTGGCCCAGGCCCTGGCCCGCGACATCCGCAAGCAGGTCATGGCCGGCGTCGCGGTTCACAACCATCGCCGATCGGAGACCGACCCGCCGATGCGCCCGGCCCGCTGGGGCGACTTCCTCGTCCTGGTCCGCCGCCGCGACGCCCTGTTCGAGGAGATCATCCGCGCCCTAAAGGCCGAGGCCGTGCCCGTCGCCGGCGCCGACCGGCTGAAGCTGAAAGAGCACATCGTCTTCGACGACCTGATCGCCGTCGCCCGCTTCGCCCTCTACCCCGACGACGACCTGTCGCTGGCCGAGGTGCTGCGCAGCCCCTTCTGCGACGTGACCGATTTCGGCGACGCCCACAGCCTGTATCCGCTTGCCGACAAGGATGGGCGCGCCGGCCGCTCGCTGTGGCGCGCGCTGCGCGACCGGGCCGACGAACAGCCGCAGTGGCGTCGCGCCCGCGACTTCGTCCAGGCCGCGCTGGACGCCCGCGACCGCGACCCCTTCGCCTTCTTCTCCAGCCTGCTGAACCGCGTCGACGACACCGGCCTCACCGGCCGCGCCCGCATCCTCGCCCGCCTGGGCCGCGAGGCCGAGGAGGCCATCGACGAGACCTTGGCCCAGGTCCTGGCCGCCGAAGGGCGCGGCGGCGTCGATCTGGAAACCTGCGTCGCCCGGCTCGAGGCCGCCGATGTCGAGGTCAAGCGCGAGATGGAGGGCGCCCGCAACGAGGTGCGGGTCATGACCGTCCACGGCGCGAAAGGTCTGGAGGCGCCCATCGTCATCCTTCCCGACACCACCTCGCGCGCCAAGCCCCAGGGGCCGACCCTGATGCCCTCGGCGAACGAGGACGGCGCAGAAGGCGAGGGCTGGCTGATGTGCCCCGGCTCGGCGAAGGACGACTGCCCGGCCTCGAAGGCCGCGCGCGAGGCCCGGGTGGCCCGCACCGACGCCGAGACCCTTCGCCTGCTCTATGTCGCCCTGACCCGCGCCCGCGACCGGCTGGTGATCATGGGCCGGGCGGTCCGGCGGCCCGAGGAAGGCTTCGAGGCCGGCAGCTGGTGGAGCGTCATCGCCGAAACCTTCCAGCGCCTGCAGGAGGATGATCCGCAGAACGTGCACGACATCGGCGACGGCGTGCGGCGGTTCGGCGTCGACCCTGAAACGCTTGCCGCCGGGATCGCCGCCCGCCCGACGCCGGCAGGGGCGCCGGCCTGGGCGCGCACCCCGCCCGCTCCCGACAGCGCCGCCCGCTTCGCCTCGCCGTCGAAGATGGAGGAGACGACCCGCATCCCTGCGCCTTCGCCCCTGGCGACGACCGCCGGACCCGGCGCGCCGCTGGGCCGGTTCCGGCGCGGCGACCTGATCCATCGGCTGCTCGAGCGCCTGCCCGACATCGCGCCGCCCGAAAGGGCCGACGCCGCGCGCCGCATCCTGTCGCGCGAGCGGGACCTGGATGACGAGGCCCGCGGCGAAATGACCGGCGCCGCCTTCGCTGTCCTCGAGGACGCCCGTTTCGCCCCGGTCTTCGGTCCAGGCTCCCGTCCGGAGGTCGCCCTGACGGGGTCGGTCGGCGATGTCCCGATATCGGGACGCATGGACCGGCTGGTGGTTACCCCGGATCGGGTCCTGGTCATCGACTACAAGACCAACCGCCCGGCTCCCGATCGTATCGAGGACGCCGACCCCGCCTATGTGCTGCAGATGGCGGTCTACGCCTCGGTGCTGGCCCGGCTCTACCCCGACCGGACCGTCGAGGCGGCCCTGGTCTGGACCGATGGCCCGCGTCTGATGCCCGTGCCCGCCGACCTGATGCGGGCCGCCCTGTCCGGATGACGGGCCGTCCGAACATCCGCGTTGATTTGCGCGCCGGGACATCCCACATCGGGGCGCCCGGGCCGAACTCATTGAGTCTGAGCGGCCGATCATTCGCCTTCGCCGACGCCGGCGCCAGACAGGAATATCCGCATGGCCACCATCAAGGTCACCGACGACAGCTTCGACGCCGACGTTCTGAAGGCGTCCCGGCCCGTACTGGTCGACTTCTGGGCCGAATGGTGCGGCCCCTGCAAACAGATCGGCCCGGCCCTCGAGCAGATCGCCGATGATCTGGCCGGCCAGGTGGTCATCGCCAAGGTCAACATCGACGACAGCCCCATGATTCCGTCGAAACTGGGCGTGAAGGGGATTCCCACGCTGATGCTGTTCAAGGACGGCCAGATGGCGTCGATGAAGGTCGGGGCCATGCCCAAGGGCAAGATTCTCGAATGGCTGGCCGAGTCCGGCATCGGAACGGCCGCCGCCTGATCCGGCCGGGGTCGAACGGCCCCGGATTTGCCCGGCTGAAAAATCGGTGTTCTGCTTCGGGTCCCGGAAGGACACGGAGCTCCATAGCCATGCTGACCGCCGCCCTGATCGCCGCCGCCCTTTTGCTCGACGGGGGCCAGGTGAGAGTCATCGCCGGTGCCCCCGCGCCCGCCGCGGCCCGGTCGGCGGCCACTCCGCCCGGACCCGGGCGCCACCCGTCGCGTCTGCCGCCTTGAACGCGCCACCGGATCGAACATGCAGCAGAGGGTCTGCAGAAACATCCCCGTCAGCGGCGTCCAGGACCAGCAGACGCGCGATTTTCTCCGCAATCTGCAGCGCGTCCGCACGCCGGACGAACACTAGCCGCCGGCGCGGACGTTGGACGTTGAACGGGTGAGAATTCAGTCCGGCCAGGTTTCCCGCGCCGCGCCCAGAACCTCGCCGGCAAGATACAGCGAGCCGCAGATGGCCACCCGGCCGGCCCCCAGCCGCAAGGCCCGCTCCAGCGCCTCCTGCACCGAAGCACAGGCCGCGGCGCCCAGACCGTGGCCGCGCGCGACGGCGGCCAAGGCTTCCGGCTCGGCGGCGGCGCCCTCGAACGGAACGGTGAAGACGGCCGCCCCGGTGGCTCTCATCGCCTCGAAGAAGCCCCCTGCGTCCTTGTTCGCCAGCATGCCGACGATCAGGGCCAGCGGACGGGGCGCCCTGGCCTGACGCTCGGCCAGCGCCTCCGCCAGGGCCCTTGCCGCGTGCGGATTGTGGCCGCCGTCCAGCCACAGCTCCGCGTCCGCCGCCCGCGCGGCCTCGCCATAAGGCCCCGCCGTCAGTCGCTGCAGGCGCGCGGGCCAGCGCACGGCGCGCAGGCCTTCGGCGATGGCGGTCTCGGGCAGGTCCAGCTCCAGCGCCACGGCGACGGCCAGGCCGGCGTTGGCGATCTGGTGCGGCCCGACCAGCGCCGGCGCGGGCAGGTCGAGGAATCGCTCCTGATCCTGGAAGGCCATGCCGCCCCGCTCCGCCCAGGCGTCGAAATCAACGCCCATGACGGTCAGGGGCGCCTGCACGGCGCGGGCCGCCGCCTCGATCACCGCCATCGCCTCTTCGGATTGCCGCGCGATCAGGCCCCGCGCGCCGGACTTCAGGATGCCCGCCTTTTCCGCCGCCACCCCGGGCAGGGACGTTCCCAGAAACTCGGCATGATCCAGATCGACCGGGGCGATGACGCTCAGCAGCGGGCGTTCGATCACATTGGTGGCGTCCAGCACCCCGCCAAGCCCGACCTCGACGACGGCCAGGTCGGCCTTCGTCTCGCTCATGGCGACGAAGGCGGCGGCCGTGGTGCTCTCGAACACCGTCGCCTCGACATCCAGCGCCTCGATGCGGTCGAGGATGTCGTTCAGGGCAGCGTCCCCGATCAGTTCACCGCCCAGACGGATGCGCTCGTTGAACCGGACCAGATGGGGCGAGGTGTAGACGTGAACCTTCAGCCCGGCCGCCTCGGCGATGGCGCGGATGAAGGCGACGGTCGAGCCCTTGCCGTTGGTCCCGGCCACATGGACCACCGGCGGCAGGCGGTGCTGGGGGTCGCCCAGGGCCGCGCACAGCACCCGCATCCGGTCCAGCGACAGATCGATCCGCTGGGGATGCCGCGCCCTCAGTCTTTCCGAGATCGGGTCCACGGCGGTCAGGCCGCCCGGCGCCGTCCGCCCATCAGCATCGACAGGATCTGGCCCAGCACCTTCGGCAGGTCCTCACGGGCGACCACGCGATCGACCATGCCCTTCTCCTGCAGATATTCGGCGCGCTGGAAGCCGGGCGGCAGTTTCTCGCGGATGGTCGCCTCGATGACGCGCGGGCCGGCGAAGCCGATCAGGGCCCCCGGCTCGGCCAGATGCACATCGCCGAGCATGGCGTAGCTGGCGGTGACCCCGCCGGTGGTCGGATCGGTCAGCACCACCACGAACGGCAGCTGCGCCGCCTTCAGCTCCTGGATGGCCAGGGTGGTGCGCGCCATCTGCATCAGGCTGAGCGCGCCCTCCTGCATCCGGGCCCCGCCCGCGGCGGTGTAGCAGACCAGCGGCACGCCCCGCTCCACGGCCGCCCGGGCCGCGGCGATGAACGCCTCGCCCGCCGCCATGCCCAGCGAGCCGCCCATGAAGCTGAAGTCCTGGACGATCACCACCGCGGGCGTTCCGTCCAGCTCGCCGAAGCCGATCGCCATGGTGTCCTTGCGGCCGGCCGCCTTGCGGGCGGCGATCAGGCGGTCCTTGTAGGGCTTGCCGTCCGAGAATTTCAGCGGGTCCTCGGGCACGTCGGGCGTGTCGATGGCCTCAAAGGCGCCGTCGTCGAAGGTGTAGCGCAGCCGCTGTTCGGCGTTGATCCGCATGTGGCGGCCCGAGGGCGTCACCCACAGCGAGGTTTCCAGGTCCGACCGGTACAGCATCTCGCCCGTGTCGGGGTCCTTGACCCACAGGTTCTCGGGCGTGTCGCGCCGGTTGACGATCTTGCGCACGCCGGGGGCGAAGCGGCTCAGCCAGCCGCCGCGCTTTTCCTGGGGAGGTTTGTTCTTGTCGACCATGGCGGCGCTTTAGACGCTTTCTTTCACGCGCGCACCCCGGACCGCATCGGCCAGGGACCGCACCTTCGCCAGAACGCGCGCCGCCGCGGGTTCGTTCGCCTCCAAAGCGGCCGCGACCTCATCGACCAGGACCGATCCGGCCACCACCGCATCGGCCACGCGGGCGATCTCGGCGGCCCGTTCCGGCGTCCTGACCCCGAAACCGACGGCGACCGGCAGCCCCGAGGCCTTGCGCACCCGCTCGACGGCCGGAGCCACCGACAGGGCCTGCGCCTCCTTGACCCCGGTCACGCCCGCGACCGAGACATAGTAGACGAAGCCAGAGGTCCGTTCGGCGATGATCTTCAGCCGCGCATCGTCCGAGGTCGGCGTGGCCAGCCGGATCAGCGACACCTGGGCCGCGTCCAGGGCGTCCGACAGCGGCCCGGCTTCTTCCGGCGGGCAGTCGACGACGATCAGACCGTCCACCCCGCTGGCCGCCGCGTCGCGCGCGAAGGCGTCGTAGCCGTAGGTCTCGATCGGATTGAGATAGCCCATCAGGATCACCGGCGTGTCCGCGTCGCCCTCGCGGAAGGCGGCCGCCAGGGCCAGCGTGCCCTTCAGGGTCAGCCCCGCCTTGAGCCCGCGCAGGGCCGCGCGCTGGATCGGCGGCCCCTCGGCCATCGGGTCCGAGAACGGAAAGCCCAGCTCGATGATGTCCGCGCCCGCGCCCGGCAGGCCGCGCAGGATCTCCAGCGCCTGGTCCCGCGTGGGGTCCCCGGCCATGACATAGGCCACGAACCCGGCCCGGCCCTCGGCCTTCAGCGCGGCGAAACGGGCGTCGATGCGGGCTGTGGTCATTGCGCCGGGGCAGGCGTCGGGGCGGGAGCGGCCGCCGGGCCGGCGCAAACGTCGCCGGGGATCGGGCCGAAGCCGAGATAGCCCGTGGACTCGGGACCCGCGGGCCGGGCGGTGTCGTAGAAGGCCTGCATCTGCAATCCGTCGCAGCCGCCGGTGTCGCGCCGGCGCACGAAGACCACGCGGTTGTCGTCCCCGCCCGCCGCGATCCAGCCCTTGGTGGCGAGGTCGGCGATATAGGCGTCGGCCAGGGTTCCGATCCCCGCCAGCGGCGCGCTGACGCAGAAGGCGCGGCCCGCCAGGCCGTACAGATTGCCGCAATCGGGCGCCAAGGTCGCGCCCGGCAGCACCAGGGCGTCCGGCGACACGACAACCGGCGCTGTGGCGGGAGCCGCTGGCTCCTGGGCCCAGGCGGGACTGGCCAACAGGGCCGCCGCGGCGGCCAATACTGCGATCTTCATTCTACAACTCCACGCCCAGATGTTTCGCTACCGCGAAAATGTCCTTGTCGCCCCGCCCGCACATATTCAGCACGACATCGCCGCCCTTGCCCACTTCCTTCGCGATCTCGCCGATCCGGGCGAGCGCGTGGCTGGGCTCCAGCGCGGGGATGATCCCCTCCAGACGCGAACACAGCTGGAAGGCCTCCAGCGCCTCGGCGTCGGTGGCGGCGCGGTATTCGGCCCGGCCGATATCCTTGAGCCAGGCGTGTTCCGGGCCGATGCCCGGATAGTCGAGACCGGCCGAGATCGAATGGCCTTCCAGAATCTGGCCGTCGTCGTCCTGCAGCAGATAGGTGCGGTTGCCGTGCAGCACGCCGGGGCGGCCGCCCTGCAGCGAGGCCGCGTGGTCCGGTCCGTCGAGCCCGCGCCCGGCCGCCTCGACCCCGATCAGCCGCACGCCCGCGTCCTCGATGAAGGGGTGGAACAGGCCGATGGCGTTCGACCCGCCGCCGATCGCCGCCACCACCGCGTCGGGCAGCTTGCCCCGCCGGGCCAGCATCGAGGCCCGCGTCTCCTTGCCGATCACAGACTGGAAGTCCCGCACCATGGCCGGATAGGGGTGCGGCCCGGCCGCCGTGCCGATCAGATAGTAGGTGTCCTCGACATTGGTGACCCAGTCGCGCATCGCCTCGTTCATGGCGTCCTTTAGCGTGGCCCGGCCCGCTGTCACCGGCACGACCTCGGCTCCCAGCAGCTTCATGCGGAAGACGTTGGGCGACTGCCGCTCGACGTCGGTCGCGCCCATGTAGACGACGCATTTCAGCCCGAAGCGGGCGCAGACGGTCGCGGTCGCCACGCCATGCTGGCCGGCGCCGGTCTCGGCGATGATCCGCGTCTTGCCCATCCGCATGGCCAGCAGGATCTGGCCCATGCAGTTGTTGATCTTGTGCGCGCCCGTGTGGTTCAGCTCGTCGCGCTTGAACCAGATGTCGGCGGCCCCGTAGTGCTCCGTCAGCCGCTCGGCCAGGTACAGCGGGCTGGGCCGGCCGACATAGTCGGTCAGGAAACCGTCCAGCTCGGCCTGGAAGGTCGGATCCGCCCTGGCCGCCGCATAGGCCGCGTCCAGCTCGTGGATCAGCGGCATCAGGGTCTCGGCCACAAACCGCCCGCCATAGGGGCCGAAACGGCCCTCGGCGTCGGGCATGGCGTACTGGTTGGGGATGATGGCGTTCACGGCGGTAGCTTTCACGCGGGGGAGCGGCGGAAATCAGGCGGAGCGGACGGCGTCGAGGAACGCCGTGATCAGGGCGGGGTCCTTAACACCCGGCGCGCTTTCCACGCCAGAGGACACATCCACCAGGGGCGCGCCGGACACCCGGATCGCCTGCGCCACATTGTCCGGGGTCAACCCGCCCGCCACGAACCAGGGATGACGGAAGGCCCGGTCAGCCAGCAGGGCCCAGTCGAACCGCGCCCCGACCCCGCCCGGCAGGGCGGAGCCCTCGGGCGGTTTGGCGTCGAACATCAGATGATCGGCGAACGGCTCCCAGGCCGCGGCCTCGGCGAAATCCCCGTGTGTGCGGATCGGCAGCACCTTGATGATCCCGGCCCCGGTCAGCGTCCGCACCCGTTCCGCCCGTTCGCGCGTCTCATGGCCATGAAGCTGGATCAGGTCCGGCTTCAGGATCAGGGCGATTTCGGTCAGCAGGGCGTCGTCGGCGTCAACCGTCACGGCCACGATCTTCGCCCCCCCTGGACCCTGGCCGCGCGCCCGCTCGAACAGGGTCGCGGCGTGCAGGGGTTCGATGTGGCGCGGACTCTTCGGGAACACCACCGCGCCCACGAAGGCCGCCCCGCCTGCGAGGGCCGCGTCCAGCGTGTCCGGCGTGGTCAGGCCGCAGATCTTGGCGTGGGCGCTCATCAGGCGCAGGTGCCCCCGCCGCCGGCCGGGGTCAAGGCCGGTACAGGTCCGCGTCCGGATCGGCCCCGCCGCGCAGCGCCGCCGAGACCACCTGCGAGGCGATGACCGAATAGGTGATGCCGTTGCCGCCGAACCCCATCACCGCCCAGGCGTGGTCCATGGTCGGCACGGGCGCGATCGAGGGCAGGCCGGTGGCGCTCTCTCCGAAAGCCCCTGCCCAGCTGTAGTCGATCTCGAACGCCACCTCGGGCAACAGCCGTTTCAGCTTGGCGGCGATCGTCTCGCACTTGCGTTTCAGCTTCGCCTTGTCGGCATGGGCGTCCGGCGTCGCCTCGTCCTCGCCGCCGACGATCAGCCGCCCGTCTCCGCCCATGCGGAAATAGAGGTAAGGGTCCGACGCCTCCCACACCAGGGTCTCCCTCAGCCAGGCCGGGCAGCGCTGACGCGGCTTCGAGGCCATGGCCCAGGTCGAGATGACCTTGGCCCCGGGCGTCGGCACGCCCCTGGGGAATTCATAGCCGCAGCAGAACACCACCGCCTTCGCCCGCACCGCATGGCCGGCGTCGGTCAGCAGGGTCACCCCGTCCGGATCGCTGGCCGCCTCCATCACCTCGACCCGCGAATAGACTTTCGCCCCCGCCGCCTGCGCCCGCCGCAGCAGGCCGGCCGCCAGCCGGGCCGGATCGCCGCTGGCCGAGCCCTGGCTGACGATGGCGCCGGTTCGGTCGATGCCGAGCCGGTCCCGCAGAATCTCCGGCCCGACGTATTCGCTCTCCAGCCCGATCGCCGCCCGCGCCTCGGCCTCGGCCTGCAGCGCGCGATGGCCGTATTCGTCGCCGGCCAGATAGAGGGTCGCCTTGTCATGGCAGCCGCAGACGATCCCCTCTTCGGCGATCACCTGTTTCAGGTCGTCCACCGCCCGCCGCGATCGCAGATACGCCCGCCGCGCCTTGGCCATGCCGATCCGCTCGCCCAGCGCCGTCAGCGGCAGGTCGATCTCCCATTGCAGCAGGGCGGTCGAGGCGATCGTTGATCCCATCAGCGGCGGCCGCCGGTCCAGCACCGCCACCGAATGATCCCGGCTCAGCTCATGCGCCATGAAGGCGCCGCTGATCCCCGCCCCGACGATGGCCACATCGACCGAGATCGCTTCTCTCAGCGGCCGTACCGGCACGCCGAGACCGAAGCTGTCGGCCCACAGCGAACGTCCGGTGCGCAGGTCTCTCTTGATCGTCGCCCCGGTCATGTCGCCTCCGCTGCAAGCGGAGCGATAAGCCGGCGGCGTGGGTGAGGTTCCGTCAGGCGAAGATCGCGTCGATCTCCGCCGCATCCAGCAGCCGCCAGTCCCCCGGACCCAGATCGTCCGGCAGGGCCAGCCCCCCGACCCGTTCACGGTGCAGGCCCTCGACGTGATTGCCCACCGCCGCGAACATCCGCCGCACCATGTGATAGCGGCCCTCGGTCACGGTCAGCCGCGCCTCCGTTGGCGACAGCACCTCCAGCACCGCCGGCGACAGCGGCTTGTCCTCGCCCTCCAGCACCAGACCTCCGGCGGCGAAGACATCGCCCTCCGTCCCGTCCAGCGGCCGCGCCAGGGTCGCGCGATAGACCTTGGCCACATGCCGTTTGGGCGAAATAACCCGGTGCAACAGGTCGCCGTCGTCGGTGAGCAGCAGCAGGCCCGTGGTCTGCTTGTCCAGCCGGCCGATGGTCGAGATCGCCGGATCGCGCCGCCGCCAGCGCGGGGGCAGAACGTCATAGACCAGGGCCCCGTCCTCCTTGCGCGAACAGGTCATGCCCAGCGGCTTGTGCAGCATCATCACCAGACCCGGCGTCGGATCGAGCGGCTCGCCGTCGATCTCCATCCGCGACGGCAGGTCCGGCGTCACCGCGATCCGTTTCGACACATCGGTCAGATCGGCCCCGTCCAGCACGATCCCGCCCGCCTTGCCCAGCCGCGCCATCTCGGTCCGCGAGCCATAGCCCATCGATCCCAGCAGCTTGTCGACGCGGGCCGTCGGCGTCTTCACTTCACCGCCTCGAACACCTTGTAGCCGCCCGCGTCGGCGGCCATCCGCACCCGCTTGAAGGCGGCGTTCAGCTCGGCCTCATAGGGCAGGTGCCGGTTGGCCACGAGCCACAAGACGCCGCCCTTGCCCAGCATGGCGGCGGCCTGACGGATGAAGGCCTGACCCAGCCGCTTGTCCTCGGCGCCGCCGTCATGGAACGGCGGATTGGTGACGACGAAATCGAGATCGCCCGCCGCCTCGATCGTGCGGGCGTCGGACCATTCGAAGGTCGCGCGCGGGTCGGTGACATTCTTCTCCGCCGCCGCGATGGCCCGCCGGTCCAGATCGATCAGCCGCAGCGAGGTCACCGCCGGCGATTTCAGCACCACCGTCGCCAGGGCCCCGTAGCCGCAGCCGAGATCGGCCCCCGCCCCCTTCAGCGCGGGCGCGGTCTGCGCCAGCAGCAGGGACCCCGCATCGATCCGGTCCCAAGCGAAGACGCCCGGCTGCGACCAAGCCTCCAGCCCCTCGACCAGACGCGGCGCCCCGGCCGCGATCGCTTCGTCGATCCCGGTCAGCGTCTCCGGCCGGATGACGACGCAACGCCGGTGGTGCGCCTTGGCGCTTTCACCGACCTCGGCGCCGAAGCCCTCCAGCTCCTTCTTCAGCCGCGACCCGCCCTTGTCCTTGGCCGCCATCGCATCCAGCCGGCCGCCCGGCTTCAGCGCCCGCAACGCCAGCGCCAGCGTGTACCGCCGCTCCAGCACGCCGGGCGGGGCGTAGATCATGATCTCGTCCGCCGAAGCTTCGGCGACGTCCTCGAGCGGCGTCGAGCCCGGGATCAGCGGCGAAACCTGGGTCGCCGCGCCGGGCGGATCGAACACCGCCGGCGGGCGGCCATACAGAAGGGTGGTCATGGCGCGGCCTATAGCTGGAATGCGTCGCGGCGGGGACCCCCTGCCGTCCCTTCGCCCTTCACGGGGGAAGGTGGCTCGCGCAGCGAGACGGATGGGGGCTGTCTGCGGCGGACTCTGGTTGTCGACCGCTCATGCGGACAGAGCCCCCATCCGAGCGGCTTCGCCGCCCCCCTTCCCCCGAAATGGGGAAGGACCGTCTGGGCCTGCTCCACAGGCGGGGCTTCCCCGTCCCAATTCCCCGCTGACAAACGAGAACAAATGAGGCACAAGCGCACCATGCTCGCGGATTCAACCTTAACGTTAGTCGCGCCGCCGACACTCGCCGACGCCCGGACGACGCTCGAGCGCGTCTGGGGCCACGGCGACTTCCGCGGGCTGCAGGCCGACGTGGTCGCCGAGATCCTCGCGGGTCGCGACGTGCTGGCGGTCCTGCCCACCGGCGGCGGCAAGTCGGTCTGCTACCAGATCCCCGCCATGCTGCGGCCCGGGCTCGGCCTCGTGGTCTCGCCCCTGATCGCCCTGATGACCGACCAGGTCGAGGCGCTGAAACAGCAGGGGGTGGCGGCCGCCCGGCTCGATTCCGGCGTCTCCATGGACGACCGCTCGGCCATCTGGCGTCAGGCCCGGGCCGGCGAGCTCGACCTGCTCTATGTCTCGCCCGAGGGACTGGCCCAGCCGCATCTGATCGACCGGCTGCACGACCTGCCGCTGAGCCTGATCGCCATCGACGAGGCCCACTGCGTCAGCCAGTGGGGCCACGACTTCCGCCCCGACTACCGCACCCTCGGCCGGCTCGCCGAACTCTTCCCCGACGTCCCCCGGATCGCCGTCACCGCCACCGCCGACGCCCGCACACGGGAAGACATCGTCCGCTCCCTGCGGCTGGAAGGCGCGAAGGTCCTCGTCGACAGCTTCGCCCGCCCGAACCTGCAGCTCTCGGCCGTGCGCAAGGAGAACGCCTCGCGGGCGAAGACCGATCTCACCGTCATTGATCTGGTGCGGCAGCGCCGCGGCAAGTCGGGCGTGGTCTATTGCGGCTCTCGCGACGGCTGCGAGCGGGTCGCCGACGCCCTCAAGGCCGCCGGGACCAACGCCATCGCCTATCACGCCGGCATGGACGCCCGCGACCGCGACCGCCGCCTCGAACGCTTCCTGGCCGAGGACGGGGCCGTCATGGTCGCGACCATCGCCTTCGGCATGGGGGTCGACAAGGCCGACGTCCGCTTCGTCATCCACGCCGACCCGCCCGGCTCGCTGGAAGCCTACTGGCAGGAGATCGGCCGCGCCGGACGCGACGGCGAACCGGCCGAGGGGATCACCCTCTACGGCCCCTCCGACATCGCCTGGACCCTGAAGCGCCTCGAGGGCCGCCCCATGGCCGAGGCGGTCAAGGCGGTGCAGGTGAGGAAGGTCCGCCAGCTGTTCGCCATGCTGGACGGCGCGACCTGCCGGCCCCAGACCGTGCGCCGATATTTCGGCGAGACGGCCGCCCAACCCTGCGGCGTCTGCGACATCTGCCTCGAACCGCCCGCCGTGTTCGACGCCACGGTTCACGCGCAGAAGGCCCTGGCCGCCGTCCAGCGGCTCGGCGAACGCTTCGGCAAGACCCGCGTCATCGACCACCTCCTCGGCAAGACGAAGGAAGTCCAGCCGTGGGAGACCGCCCTGTCGACCTGGGGCGTCGGCGCCGACGTGGCCCTGCACACCTGGCGCGACGTGGTCGACCACCTGATGTTCGAGGGCCTGCTGGTCGAGGACCCCAATGACGGCAAGCCGCTGGTTCGCATCGGCGAGCCCGAGGCCGTCCGCGCGGTCTATCGCGGCGAGCGCGCCGTCGAGGTGCGCCTGACTCCCGCCCGCGTCGTGGGTTCGAAGGAGCGCGTCCGCACCGGCCGCAACGCCGCGCTGGAGACCATGGACGCCGATGTCCGCGCCCGCTTCGAGACCCTGCGCGCCTGGCGCCGCGACCGCGCCGCCGAACAGCGCGTGCCGCCCTACGTCATCTTCCAGGACAGGACCCTGCTGGAAATCGCCATGGCCGAACCCGGAAACCTCGAGACGCTCGGCCATATCTCGGGCGTCGGCCAGACCAAGCTGGACCGCTACGGCAAGGGCGTTCTGGCCGCTCTTGCACAGGCTGTGGATTGAAACCGACGTTCGCGAGGTAAGGTTCGGGCAAGGTCTTGGAAGGGGCGCCTTAAACTTTGGCCGTCACAGTCCGGATGTGATTCCGAACCGCGCCCCGATTCCGGTCGATAAACTCGCTCTGGCCGTCGTGCACGCGCCGGACCGCGCCATACCCGCGCCCGCCGGGGCGCGCGAGGAATCGCTGCGCATCCTGCTTCAGACCGCCGCCGACTCCGGCGTCACCCGCGTCGCCACCCGCCCCGACGGCGATGGGGAGCGCTGGCTCGGCCAGTCCTGGCCCTTCCCCTCGCCCTTCCAGGTCTCGGTCCGCACCGTGCCGGTCAGCGACGGCGTCGACCGGGTCGAGGCCCGCGCCCGCCGTTCGCTGGAACGACTCGGCCTGCCGCGCGGCGACGCCCTGCTGATCTCCAGCGCCTCGGACCTCGCCGGAACCGAAGGCCGCGCCCTGTGGGACAAGCTTCTGGCCCTCAAGGACCGCGGCCTGTACCGCCGCATCGGCTTCTGCGCCTCGGTCGAGGATGGCCCGGGCCTGCTGGCCCGCCGCTTCCAGCCCGACATCGTCCAGCTGAAATGCAACCTGCTGGACCAGCGCGCCCAGCACGCAGGCGTCCTGTCCGAGCTGGCCTCGCTGGACGTGACCGTCCACGCCTCCTCGATCTTCGCGGACGGCCTGCTGTTCATGAACAGCGAGGCCCTGCCGGTCGAGATGCACCGCCACGCCCCGACCCTGTCGCGTATCCGTCGCCGTCTGGCCGAGGCCCGCGTCGACCCGATGCAGGCGACCCTGGCCTATGCCCTCGGCCTGCCCGAAGTCTCCGCCGTGGTGGCCAGCGTCGCCTCGGCCGCCGAACTGCGCGCCGTGGTCGCCGCCGCCCACGCCCCGACGCCCGCCCTCGACTGGGCCGCCATGCAGCTGGAGCCGGCGACGGCGGGCGCCGCCACCGGCCTTCGCCGGGTCAGTAGCGCAGCCTGAGCCCGACAGAACCGGACCGTCCCGGCTCGCCGTAGCCGAACACCTGCTGGTAGCGCTCATCCGCCAGATTCTCGATCCGCGCGGTCAGCGTGACCCGGTCGGTCAGCACCCAGGACCCGTTCAGATTGGCTGTGATGAAGGCCTCGCGGACCCCGCCGGCGTCGTCCTGATCGCCTTCCGACCGAACGGTGAGCGCGCCGGTCAGCCGCCGCCCGGTCCAGCCCAGGGTCGCCGACCCCGACTGTTCCGGCACGCGCAGCAGCCGCGCCCCGGTCGTCTCATCCCGGGCGTCGGTCCAGGCGTATGCGAGCGTCAGGTCGAACCCGCCCGGCAACTGGCCGCGCCCTTCGAACTCCACGCCGTCCGTCGCCGTCTCGGCGATGTTGACGTAATAGCTGTCGAAGGTGGCTGGATCGAAGACATAGGTGATCTGGTCCTCGACCTTCAGCCGGTAGGCGGTCAGCCGGCCCTCGATGCGGCCGTCGGCCGAGCCCCAGCCGATCGCCCCCTCATAGCCCTCGGCCGTCTCGGGCCTCAGCACCGGGAAGGGCTGTGCCGAGAAGCAGAAGTCGCACACCGCCTGGCTGATCGACGGCGCCTTGAACCCGGTGCCCCAGGCCGCCGACAGGATGAAGCCGGCTCCGGCCTCGAAGGCGCCGGACACGCGGCCCGTCGTCTTCGAGCCGAAGGCGTCCGTATCATCGAACCGCAGGGCCCCGGTCAGGCTCAGCCGGTCGGTCGGATCGATCCGGGCCGTGGCGAAGGCCGAACTCGTCCCCAGTTCCTCGGTCAGGCCGCTGGACAGGCTGCCCTCGGTGTCCTCGCGCTCGGCGCCGATGGCGAAGTCGACGCCCGCCGCCGAGCCGTCCCCCTGCCAGCGAAACACCTGCCGGTCGGCCTCGAACACCGAAGGGAAGGCGGACACGGTTTCGCGCGAAATGTCCGACGCCGAGACGCTGATCTGATGCGCCAGTCCCAGCGCGTTGAGGCGCAACCGCCCGAACCCCGACCATTGCTCGCTGGCCTGCGTATCCAGCGTGTCGGCCAGGGCGTAGGCCGGGGCTGGATAGCCGTCGAGATCCGCGTCGCTGTCGGTCCAGCGGACCGATCCGTCCAAGGCGACGCCGGGCGTGAAGGCGTAGCGGCCCCGCGCGCCCATCGTGGTCGAGGTGAAGCCGTCCGGCTCGGGATTGCCGTCCGCCGCGTCTGCGGCGGAGATGCCGTCGGTGTCGAAATGCAAGACCCAGGCCCCGAAGCCGTAGCGTTCGGTCGATACACCCGCCGCCAGCCGGCCGCGCACGGTCTCGTACGACCCGGCCTCCAGATCCAGCCCGAAACCCTCGAGCTCGCGCGTCGTGAAGGCGATGACCCCGCCGATGGCGTCCGATCCCCACAACGAGGACTGCGGGCCCGACAGCACCTCGATGCGATCGATGTCCGACAGCTCCAGTCCCGAGAAGTCGAAGGCGCCGTTGACCTCGGCCGGATCGTTGACCGGCACGCCGTCGACCAGCACCAGCGTCTTGCCCGGCGTCGCGCCCCGTATCCGCACCTGGGCGACTCCTCCGAAAGCCCCCGACCGCACTACCGAAAGGCCGGGAATGTCCTGCAGGATATCCGCGGCGAACGCGGCCCCGCGCTGCTCGATCGCCGCCCGGTCGATCACGCGTGCGCCCGGCGTGTCGGCGACGATGGCCGGCAGGCGGGTGGCGGTGACCACCACCTCGGGCAGGGGCGCGTCAGTTTCGTCCGCCGACTGGGCGTGGGCGGACAAGGGAAACAGCACGGCGGCTGCGGTGGCGTAGAGAAAGGATCGCGTCATGCGCGGATCTCCGTCGGCCCCGCGCGGGCGCTGCGCGGCGGCGTGTGAAAGCGACCGACCCGGTCCCGAAAAGGGGCGCGGCGCTGGGGTCGGGTCGCTTCGACGGAACGGCTTCCGCATCGCGGAAGGGTTGGCCCCACGCCTCTGTCTGGTCCCGGACAGCGGACGAGCGACGTCGGCGGCCAGGTTTCCTGGCTTGCGGGTCAAAAACGGAGGATCGCGCCTTCCCGGTTGCCCAGTGACGCCGAAGCCGAAGCCCCGGAGTGATCGTCCGTCTCGCCGCCTACAGTTGCGGGCACAGCCGCGGTGTCTCACCGCGTTCCCTTAACCGCCTGCCGGGCTTGTCGCAGTGCGGCACAGCTTGCGCAAGACGCTTGAGGCGGGCGGCGCAATCCTTCACCTTGCGGCGCTCTCATGAACGCCCCCCTCGTCCACCCTCCGAAAGCCGACGCGGTCCCGTCCAGCGAGGGGACGACGCCTGTCATGGCGCAGTTTCTGGCGGCCAAGGCCAGCCAGCCCGACGCCATCGTGTTTTTCCGCATGGGCGATTTCTACGAGCTGTTCTTCAGGGACGCCGAGATCGCCTCCGCCGCCCTCGGCATCACCCTGACCAAGCGCGGCAAGCACCAGGGTCAGGACATCCCCATGGCCGGGGTGCCGGTCCACGCCCTCGACGGCTATCTCGCCCGCCTGATCCGGCAGGGGTTCAAGGCCGCCATCTGCGAACAGCTGGAGGCCCCGTCCGAGGCCCGCAAGCGCGGCTCCAAGGCCGTGGTCCATCGCGACATCGTCCGCGTCGTCACCCCCGGCACCCTGACCGAGGACAGTCTGCTGGACGCGCGCGGGGCCAATCGTCTGGCCGCCGTCTCGGTCCGCAAGGGCCGCGCCGCCGTCGCCGTGGTCGAGCTGTCGGCCGGGTCGGTCGACGCCGTCGCCTGTTCGCTGGAAGACCTCGGCGCGACCCTCGCGTCCTTCCGCCCGTCCGAAGTGCTGGTCCCCGACCGCCTGTTCTCGGACGAGGCGACCAGGGCCGCGCTCGACGGCTCCGGCGGCGTGGTCCAGGCCCTGCCTCAGGCTCTCGCCGAGCCGGTTGGCGCCCGGGTCCGGGTCGAGCGGCTGTACGGCGTCGCCTCGCTGGACGGCTTCGGCGCCTTCGAGGAGGCCGAGGTCTCGGCCCTGGGCCTGATCGCCGCCTATCTGGAAACGACCCAGGCCGGCAAGATTCCCGCCCTGTCCCCGCCGCGCCGCTCGGGCGACAGCGGCTTCCTCGCCATCGATCCGGCGACCCGGCTCAGCCTCGAGATCGACCGCACCCAGCGCGGCGAGCGCGAAGGGTCGCTGCTGGCCTGCATCGACCGGACCGTCACCTCGGGCGGAGCGCGCGCGCTGGCCGAACGCATCGCCCGCCCGCTGCGCGACACCACGGCCATCAACCACGGCCTCGACGCCGTCGAATGGCTGCTGGAGCGCCGCGATCTGCGCCGCGACCTGCGCGAGGGGCTGCGCGCCTCGTCGGACGTCGCCCGCGCCACATCGCGGCTCGTGCTGGGCCGCGGCGGACCGCGCGACCTCGTCGCCATCCGCACCGGCCTGTCGATCGCCGAGGGACTAGCCGGCCTGTTCCCGCCCGCCCGCGACCCGCTGACCGGCCCGCCCGCCCGCATCGTCGCGGCGCTGGACCGGCTGACCCTGTCGCCCGATCTCGGCCGCCTTCTGGTCGATCTGGCCGAGGGTCTGGTCGCCGAGCCGCCGCATCTGGCCCGCGACGGCGGCTTCGTCTCGGCCGGCTACCGTCCCGAGCTGGAAGAGGCCCGCCGCCTGCGCGACGACAGCCGCCGCGTCGTCGCCGACCTCGAGGCCCGCGCCGTGGCCGAGGCGGGCGTGCCGTTCAAGATCCGCCACAACGCCGTGCTGGGCTATTTCCTCGAGACCAGCGCCAGGGCCGCCGAACCGCTGCTGCGCCCGACCGGCGAGAGCCCCTTCATCCACCGCCAGACCCTGGCCAATCAGGTCCGCTTCACCACCGTCGAACTGTCCGAGCTCGATGCGAAGATCAGCCAGGCCGGCCATCGCGCCCTCGCCATCGAGGGCGAGACCTTCGAGGTCTGGCGCGCAACGGTTCAGTCGCTCGCTCAACCGCTTCAGGCCGTGGCCGAGGCTCTGGCGGAGCTGGACGCCCATTCCGCCCTCGCCGAATGGGCCGAAGAGGTCGGCGCCGTCCGCCCGGCCGTCGATGACACGACATGTTTCGAAGTCACCGCCGGCCGCCATCCCGTGGTCGAGGCGGCGGTGAAGGCGCAGGGCGATCCGTACACGCCCAACAACTGCCGGCTCGACGGCTCCGGCGCGGCCTGCGCCCGCCTGTCGATCGTGACCGGCCCGAACATGGCGGGCAAGTCGACCTTCCTGCGCCAGAATGCCCTGCTGGTCGTCCTCGCCCAGGCCGGCGCCTTCGTGCCCGCCCGCGCCATGCGTCTCGGCGTGGTCGACCGGCTGTTCAGCCGCGTCGGCGCCGGCGACGACCTCGCCCGCGGCCGCTCCACCTTCATGACCGAGATGGTCGAGACCGCCGCCATCCTGACCCAGGCCACCGAACGCAGCTTCGTGGTGCTGGACGAGATCGGCCGGGGGACCGCCACCTATGACGGCCTCGCCATCGCCTGGGCCGTCGCCGAGGCCCTGCACGACCGCAACCGGGCCCGCACCCTGTTCGCCACCCACTATCACGAGCTGGCGGGACTCGAGACGCGGCTGGCCCACGTCTGCAACCTGTCCATGGTGGCCAAGGAGTGGAACGGCGATCTCGTCTTCCTGCACGAGGCCGCCCCCGGCGCCGCCGACCGCAGCTACGGCGTCCAGGTCGCCAGACTGGCCGGCGTCCCCGCCGCCGTCGTCAGCCGCGCCCGCGAGGTGCTGGAACGTCTGGAGGGCGAGAAGGGCGCCGCGATCAGCCTCGACGACCTGCCCCTGTTCGCCATGGCGGAGGCCCCGCCGCCCCCGCGTTCGTCCGCCGTCGAGGACGCGCTTCAGGCCATCGAACCCGACGAACTGTCCCCGCGCGAGGCGCTCGAGGCCCTGTACCGGCTGAAGGGTCTGGGCCGCCGGTGACCCCCGCCCTCGACGACCGGCTGGTTGACGCCGCGTCCGCCCCCGATGTGCGCAAGGCGGTCGCCGAAATCCTGCGCGAAAGCTACGCCGCCGCCCAATCCCGCGCCGCCCGCCGCCTCGACGCCGGGGGCGAGGGCGTCGAGGTGGCCCGGCTCTATTCCCTCGCCGCCGACGAGCTGCTGATCGCCCTTTGGCGCTTCACCACCGAGACCCTCTATCCCGCCCACAATCCGACCGAGGCCGAGCGGCTCAGCCTGATCGCGGTGGGCGGCTACGGCCGGGGCGTGCTGGCGCCCTTCTCGGACCTGGACCTGCTGTTCCTGCGTCCGTGGAAACCCATCCCGCGGACCGAACAGGTGATCGAATTCATGCTCTACGTCCTGTGGGACCTGGGCGTGAAGGTCGGCCAGTCGGCGCGGTCGATCGACGAATGCCTGGCGCTGGCGAAGTCCGACATGGTGATCCGCACCACCCTGCTGGAGGCGCGGCCCCTGGCCGGCGACGACCGTCTGGCCCAGGACTTCATCGCCCGCTTCCGGACCTTCGTGACGCGGGCCGATCCCCGCCCCTTCATCGCCGCCAAACTGGTGGAGCGCGACCTGCGCCACCAGAAATCCGGCGCCGTCCGCTATCGCGTCGAGCCCAACGTCAAGGACGGCAAGGGCGGCCTGCGCGACCTCAACACCCTGTTCTGGATCGCCCGCTCCCTGGCCCCCGAAAGCCCGCTGGGCGCCCGGGTGCTGGACGACCTGCTGACCGCCCGCGAACGCCGGACCTTCGAGGAAGCCTTCGACTTTCTCTGGCGCACCCGGGCGCATCTGCACCTGACGGCCGGGCGGGCAGAGGAAAAGCTGACGTTCGACCTCCAGCCCGAGGTGGCCCGCCGCATGGGCTGGCGCGGACGCGGCGACGAGCCGGCGGTCGAGCGTTTCATGCGCCGGTATTTCCTCGTCGCTCGCGACGTCGGCGCCCTGACCCGCGCCATGTCGGCCAAGCTGGAGGCGCGCCAGCAGAAGCCGACCATGAGCCTGTCGCGCCTGATCCCGGGCCGCAAACGCAAGCTCGGCGTCGAGGGCTTCACCGAGGACGCCGGCCGCCTGTCGGTCACAGGCCCCGAGGTCTTCGCCGCCGCGCCTGAAAAGTTGCTGATGCTGTTCCGCACGGCGGACGAACACGATCTGGACCTGCACCCCGACGCCTTCTCGGCCGTCAGCCGGTCGCTGTCGCTGGTGACCCCGTCGCTGCGCCGCGACCCCGAGGCCACCCGCGCCTTCCTCGACATCCTGGCCCACGGCCAGCGCCCCTACCGCGTCCTGACGCTGATGAACGAGACCGGCCTGCTGGGCCGGTTCCTGCCCGAATGGGGGCGGATCGTCGGTCAGACCCAGTTCAACATGTACCACGCCTATACGGTCGACGAGCACACGCTGCAGGCCATCGGCATCATCAACGACATCTGGCGCGGCAAGCTCAAGGCGGACCATCCGTCCTCGACCGAGATCGTCCACCGCATCGACGATTTCGAGGCCCTGATGCTGGCCATGTTGCTGCACGACGTCGGCAAGGGCGGCGACCGCGGCCAGCTGGAAGACGGGGCCATCGCCGCGCGCCGCGCCTGCGACCGGCTGGGCCTCGACCCGCGCCGCACCGAGTTCGTGGTCTGGCTCGTGCGCAACCACCTGGCCCTCAGCGACTACGCCCAGAAGCGCGACGTCTCGGACCCGGCGACGGTCCGCGCCTTCACCCGGCTGGTCGGCGACCCCGAGCGGCTGCGGACCCTGCTGATCCTGACCGTGGCCGACATCCGCGCCGTCGGGCCCGGCGTCTGGAACGCCTGGAAGGGCAATCTCATCCGCGACCTCTATCTGCGCACCGAGGGCGTGTTCCGGGGCGAGGACGTCACCCACGCCGATCCGCTGGACGACTATCCCGCACTGGTCGCCCGCGCCCGCGCCGACGGCGCCGCCGCCGAGGCCTTGACGGTCGAGGAGAGCGGGGAGGATGAGCGCGCCGCCACCCGCGTCGCCGTCGCCGCCCGCGACCGACCGGGCCTGTTCGTCGATCTCGCCGACGCCCTCGCCGCCGCCGGGGCAGACGTCGTCGGCGCGCGTGTCGCCACTGCCCCCGACGGCACGGCTCTGGACGTGTTCGAGCTTCAGGACGGGGGCGGCGCTCCCTACGGCCAGGCCGAGCCGCGCCGACTGACCCGGCTGATCGAGGGGCTTGAGACGGCGGCGCGCGGCGGCGTTCCCACGGCGCCGCCGCCGGTCGCCCCGCCCAATCCGCGCCGCGCCGCCTTCGACGTGCGGCCCACGGCCATGGTCGATCTGGACGAAAGCCCCACCGCCGCCGTGGTCGAGGTGTCGGGCGCCGACCGCCCCGGCCTGCTGGCCGACCTGGCCCGGGCCTTCGCCATCCACCGCCTTTCGATCCGTTCGGCCCATATCGCCGGCTTCGGCGAGCGCGCGGTCGACAGCTTCTATGTCACCGACGCGGCGGGCAGAAAGCCGAAGCCGGGGCCAAAGCTGGACGCGCTGCGCGCCGATCTGGAAACCGTCCTGGACTTCACCGAGCGGGGCGGCCACCGCGTCTCGGCCCCCGTTCGGGCCAGCCTGCGCGACGTCTCCGAAGTCGGTCGCCGCCGCTCGGCTCAAGAGCCCGTATCGCGCGCGCCGGAACCACGCTAAGGCGCTGACATGGCCAAAAAGATCGACCCTGAAGCCCAACCGATCGAGGCCGCGCCGCCTGTGCCTTCAGCCACGGCCATAACCGATCCGATGGTTCAGCCGCCGGCCTCGGCCACCACCTCGCGCAAGGGCGGCGGCATGATGCGGTCGTCGGCGATCTTCAGCGGCCTGACCCTCGTCAGCCGCTTCGCCGGCTTCGCCCGCGACATCGTCATCTCGGCGGCCCTGGGCGCCTCGGTCGGACCGGCGGCGGACGCCTACAACACCGCCCTGAACTTCCCCAACCTGTTCCGCCGCATCTTCGCCGAAGGCGCCTTCGCCGCCGCCTTCGTGCCGGCCTACGCCAAGACCCTGGAGACCGAGGGCGAGGCGGTGGCGGACAAGATCGCCACGGACGCCCTGGCGGCGGTGGCCTTCGCCACCCTGGCGCTGACCATTGTCGCCCAGCTGGCCATGCCGTGGCTGATGGCCGTGATCAACGTCGGCTTCCTCGACGATCCGGCGCGCTTCAAGCTGGCGGTGGTCCTGACCCAGATCACCATGCCCTACCTGCCCTGCATGGCGGTGGCGGCCCTGCTCAGCGGCGTGCTGAACGCGCGCGGACGGTTCATCGTCTCGGGCGCCTATCCGGTCCTGCTCAACCTCATCATGCTGGTCGCGGTGATCCCGGCCCAGGGCGGCCAGATCGGCGCGGCCTATGCCGCCTCCTGGGCCGTGCTCGTCGCCGGAATTTCGCAGGCCGGCCTGTGCTGGTGGGCTGCGCGCCGGGCGGGCGCCGACATCCGTCTGGCCCTGCCGCGGCTGACGCCGGCGGTGAAAGCCATCATCATCACCGCGATTCCGGCCGCCATCGGCAACTCCGCGACCCAGATCAACGTCTTCATCTCGGGCAACCTGTCCAGCTTCGTCGCCGGCGGACGGACCTGGCTGGCCACGGCCGACCGGCTGTACCAGCTGCCGCTGGGCCTGGTCGGCGTCGCCATCGGCATCGCCCTTCTGCCGCGCCTGTCCCGCGCCGTGGCGTCGCAGGATCACGGCCAGCAACAGGCCTCGATGGACGAGGCCCTGATCCTGTCCATGGCCCTGACGCTGCCGGCCGCAGCGGCGCTGATGGCCATGCCCTATTTCCTGATCGACGCCCTGTTCACCCGGGGCGCCTTCCTGCAGGTGGACGCCGTCAATACGGCCCGCGCCCTGTTCCAGTTCGGCTGGGGCGTGCCCGCCTTCGTCCTGATCCGCATCCTCGCGCCCGCCTTCTTCGCCCGGCGCGACACCCGGACGCCGATGAATTTCGCCCTCATCTCCGTGGCGGTGAACGCAGCCCTGGCCATCGGGCTGTTCAACCTCGGCTGGGGCATAGCCGGCATCGCCGCGGCGGTGTCCGCCGCCGCCTGGACCAATGTGATCCTGCTGGCCGCGACCCTCTGGCGCCGCGGGCTCTACCGGCCCGGCCCCCAGGCTCTGGCGCGCCTGGCCCGCATCGGCCTGTCGGCCGCCGGTCTGGCGCTGGTCGTCGGCCTCGCCGCCGCCGGCCGGTCGCGGATCGAGGCGCCGGTGGCCGATATCCTCGGCGCCATCGGCATCGGCGTCGGCGCCAAGGAGGCCGCCCTGCTGCTGGTCACCGCCGCCGGGGGTCTGGCCTACATCGGTCTGGCCTTCGCCACCCGGGCGATCACGCCGGCGGAAGTGAAGGGCCTGCTGCGGCGGACAGGCAAGTAACGGCTTGCTCCTTGGGCGACGGTCGGGCATTGCGCCTCGACATGACCGACGCCTCCCCCGCCGCCGCTCCCGCCTACACCGGCCCGCGCCGTGTCCTGTCGGGCATCCAGGCCTCCGGCGCCCTGCATCTGGGCAACTATCTGGGGGCCCTGAAGCGGTTCACCCAGCTGCAGGACAGCGGCGCGCCCTGTTTCCTGTTCGTCGCCGACCTGCACGCCATCACCGTCTGGCAGGACCCGGCCCTGCTGACCGCCCAGACGCGCGAGATCGCCGCCGCCTATCTGGCGTCCGGCCTCGATCCGTCCCGGTCGATCATCTGGCCCCAATCGGCGGTGCGCGCCCATTCCGAGCTGGCCTGGATCCTCAACTGCGTCGCCCGCCTCGGCTGGCTCGATCGCATGACCCAGTTCAAGGAGAAGTCGGGCAAGCACAAGGAACGCTCGTCCGTCGGCCTCTATACCTATCCGGTGCTCCAGGCGGCCGACATCCTGCTCTACAAGGCCACCGAGGTGCCGACCGGCGAGGACCAGAAACAGCACCTCGAGCTGACCCGCGACATCGCCCAGAAGTTCAACACCGACTTCAGCGCCCCGGGCTTCTTCCCCCTGCCCGAGCCCCTGACCCAGGGGCCGGCGCCGCGGGTCATGAGCCTGCGCGACGGCATGGCCAAGATGTCCAAGTCCGATCCTTCGGACCAGTCGCGCATCAATCTGACCGACGACGCCGATGCGATCACGGCCAAGATCCGCAAGGCCCGCACCGATCCGGATCCGCTGCCGGAGACCCTCGAAGGCCTCGAGGGCCGCGCCGAGGCGAAGAACCTCGTCACCATCTACGCCGCCCTGGCCGACATGAGCCGCGAGGCCGTGCTGGCCGAATACGCCGGCCAGGGCTTCGGCGCCTTCAAGCCGAGGCTGGCCGACCTCGCCGTCGCCTCCATGGCCCCGGTGACCGCCGAGATGCGCCGGCTGATGGCCGATACGGCCGAGATCGACCGGGTGCTCAGGGACGGCGCCGAACGCGCCGCCGCCATCGCCGATCCGGTGGTCGACGAGGTCAAGAGGATCGTCGGCTTCTGGCGCGCCTGACGGCGGCTTTCGGACCCCGCCTTTCCGGTCCCTCTGGCGGACCGTCGCGCTTGCGCTAGACAAGGCCGATGAGCCCTGCCCATCCGTTGGATCGCCCGGTCTGGAGCACCCTGACCAGCCGCCAGGCCGATCTGGCGCTCGGCGATGCGCGGGCGCTGCGGTTCGATCCGGCCTGGGCCCTGTTCGGCGCGGCCGCCGACGCCTCGCCGGAGAGCCAGGCGGCGCTGGCGGCTCTCAATACGTCGCCCAACGGGATGGGGCTGGTGGAGGCGGGCGACATGCCCCCGCCCTCGGGCTGCCGCGTCCGATCGGCCGCGCTGTGCGTGCAGATGACGGCCTCGGCCTTGACGGCGGGCGGGCGGGACATCGCCTTCGAGCCTCTGGGCGAGGCCGACGCCGGCGAGATGCTGGCGCTGGCGACCCTGACTGTCCCGGGTCCCTTCTTCGAGAAGACCCACCAGCTCGGCGAATTCATCGGCGTGAAACGGGACGGTCGGCTGATCGCCATGGCCGGGGAACGGATGCGGCCGACGGGCTTCACCGAGGTGTCGGGCGTCTGCACCCATCCCGACCACCGCGGCCATGGCTACGCCAGCGCCCTGATGCGGGTGGTGACGCAGCGCATCCTCGAACGCGGCGAACAGGCCTTCCTGCACGCCTATGCCGCCAATACCGCGACCATCACCCTGTATGAGACGCTCGGGTTCACCGTGCGGACGCCAGTCACCTACACGGTGCTGCACGGGCCGGAATGACGCTCCGGGAGTCGCGGGCCGGGAGAGGCGGGAGTCTCGATCCGCCCGATCTCAGCCGACCCGGTCCAGACGGGCGATGAAGAAGCCGTCCAGCCCGCCCTTTTCCGCCCACATCGACGGCAGGATGCGCAGCCAGCCCTCGGAAGTGAGTGCTTCGTCGGGCGCGCCGACCTCGGCGGGGACGGCGGGCGCCGTCCTGAACGCCGGGTTCCGGCGCAGGAAGGCGATGATCTGGGTCTCGCCCTCCTCGCGCTCCAGCGAACAGACGCAATAGACCAGCCGTCCGCCCGGCTTGACCCGTTCGGCGGCGGCGTCCAGCAGCCGGTGCTGCACATCGGCCAGTTTGGCGACGTCGGCGGGCTTGGTGGCGCGCAGGACTTCGGGGTTGCGCCGGAAGGTGCCGGTGGCGGTGCAGGGCGCGTCCAGCAGGACGGCGTCGAAGGTGCGCGGGTCGTCCCAGTCCTCGGCGGGCGTGGTCACGACCTCGGAGTTCAGGCCGGTCCGCTGCAGATTTTCGGTCAGCCGCTTCAGCCGCACCGCCGACCGGTCCAGCGCCACCACGCTGGCGCCCGAGGCCGCCAGTTGCAGCGTCTTGCCCCCCGGGGCGGCGCACAGGTCGATGACGGTCTCGCCGGCCTTCGGGGCCAGCAGCCGGCCGGGCACGGCCGCCGCCGCGTCCTGGACCCACCAGACGCCGTCCTCGAAGCCCGGCCAGGCGGCGACATCGCCCCTGAGACCGGTGCGGATCGAGCCCCCGGGCAGGACCTCGCCCTCGACCGCTTCCGCGACCGCCGCCGCCTCGACGTCCGGCTTGACGCTCAGGTCCGTCGCCGGCTCCTCGCGGGCGGCCAGGGCCAGGCCGACCAGCGCCGGCTCGCCATAGGCGGCCCGCCAGCGGGCGGCCAGCCATTCGGGCAGGTTGCTCTCGGCCGTCGTCAGGCCGGGCCCTTCGCGGTCGATGCCGCGCAGGACGGCGTTGACCAGGTTCTTGTAGGGCCGCGTCTTGGGCTCGCGCTCGGCCAGCTTGACCGCCGTCGACACCGCCGCGAAGGCCGGCGTCTCGAGGATCAGCATCTGGGCCAGGGCGACGCGCAGGATGGTGCGCACCGCCAGCGGCGGGCCCTTCTGCAGCTTGCGGTCAAGGATCTGGTCGATCTCGCCCAGCCGCCGCAGCGCCGCCATGGCCACGGCGCGGGCGAAGGCCCGGTCCGGCCCCGGCAGGCTGGAAACCTCCCGGAACGACAGGGCCGCATCCAGCCCGCCCCGCCCTTCGAGGGCGGCGTTGAGCAGGACGCCGGCCGCGATCCGCGCCTCGACGCCGATGTCGGGGCTGTCGTCATGGACCTCGACCCTGGGCGGGCGCGGCGGCCGGGTTCCGGCCCTTGCCTTGTCCGCCATGCGGCGACCGCGGGCGGCGGAGCTGCGCCCCGGCTCGGGCGAGCGGCTCACACCACCACCTGTGTACCCAGCTCGACCACCCGGCCCGGCGGGATGTGGAAGAAGTCGGTCGGGTTGGCGGCGTTGCGGGTCAGGAAGATGAACAGCCGGTCCTGCCACAGCGGCATGCCCTGCGACGCCGAGGCGACCACCGAGCGCCGGCCGAGGAAGAAGCTGGTCGACATGATGTCGAACTTCAGCCCCTGCTTCCGGCACACGCCCAGGGCCTTGGGTATGTTGGGCTGTTCCATGAAGCCGTAGCTGATGGTCAGCTTCTTGAAGTCATCCGAGATCGGCTCGATCGTCACCCGCTGGCTGTCCGGCACGCGCGGCCTGTCGGTGGTGCGGACGGTCAGGATGACGTTCTTCTCGTGCAGCACCTTGTTGTGCTTGAGATTGTGCATCAGGGCGACCGGGGCGACGTCGGGGTCGCTGGTCAGGAAGATGGCCGTGCCAGGGGCCCGGTGCGGCGGGCGGGCCCGCAGCATCTCGATCAGATCGGTCAGCGGCAGGCTGTCCTTGCGGGTCTTTTCCGACAGAATCTGCGTGCCGCGCACCCAGGTCCACATCAGCAGGACCAGCGCCGCGCCCAGCACCAGCGGGAACCACGCCCCCTGCGGGATTTTCAGCATGTTGGAGGTCAGGAAGACCAGGTCGATGGCCACCAGCGGGCTGATCGCCGCCAGCGACAGGGGCAGACTCCATTTCCACAGCTTGCGGACGATGAACCAGGCCAGCAGGCTGTCGACGAACATCGATCCGGTAACCGCAATGCCGTAGGCGGCGGCCAGACTGGTTGAGGTCTGGAAGGTCACCAGCAGAGCCAGAACCCCCACCATCAGCATCATGTTGATCGAGGGCACGAAGATCTGGCCGGCCTGGCTTTCCGAGGTGTTGCGGATGTCGATGCGCGGCAGCAGACCCAGTTGCACCGCCTGCTGCGTCACCGAGAAGGCGCCGGTGATGACCGCCTGCGAGGCGATAACGGTGGCGATCGTGGCCATGATCAGGACCGGCCAGTACACGACGTCCGGGACCATCATCCAGAAGGGATTGGCCGCCGCGGCGCGGGTGTCGAGCACCAGGGCGCCCTGACCGAGATAGTTGAGGGTCAGGCAGGGCAGAACGACCCAGAGCCAGCCCAGCCTGATCGGCGCCTTTCCGAAATGGCCCATGTCGGCATAGAGAGCCTCGGCCCCGGTGACGGCGAGGAAGACGCTGCCGAGGATCACGAAGCCCAGGAAGCCGTTGTCGAACAGGAACAGCACTCCGTAGTGGGGCGACAGGGCGCGCAGGATCGAGGGGTCGTCGAAGATGTGATAGACGCCCAACGCGGCCAGGATCAGGAACCAGACGAGCGTGAGGGGGCCGAAGAACCGCGCCACGCTGGCGGTGCCGCGCGACTGGATCAGGAACAGGGCGATCAGGATGCCGGCCGCGATCGGTACGACGTAGGGACTGAGGGCGTCGCTGACGCCCGGCGCGTCGCGCAGACCTTCCACCGCCGAAACGACCGAGATGGCGGGCGTGATCACCCCGTCGCCGTAGAACAGGGCCGCGCCGCAAACCCCGAGGATGAAGATGAGCCCGGAGCGCCGTCCGATGGCGTGCTGGGCCAGAGCCATCAGAGCCAGGGTCCCGCCCTCGCCCTTGTTGTCGGCCTTCATCAGAAAGACCACGTATTTCAGGGTCACGACCAGCAGCAGCGCCCAGAACACCAGGGAGACGACGCCCAGGACGGCCAGTTCTTCCGCCCCGCCGCCCCTCGAGTGGTGCAGGGCCTCACGCATGGCGTAGAGCGGGCTGGTGCCGATGTCGCCGAACACCACGCCGATGGCGCCGATGATCAGGCCCCATTTGCCGGCCTTGACGTGACCGCCCTCGCCGGCCGCCGCGGGATGCGGATGGGCCGGAGCGACGGACTTGTCGGAGGGAGTTTGCGAATTGGAGGTGGCGGCGCCGGCGCCGTCTTCACCTTGGGGAGAGGCCCCGGCCATAGAGTTCCTCCGGGACCCCGCACAACGCGGTTCCCATCAAAAGAGCGGCGAGCCTTTAGGCTCTTTCATTCCGCGGTTCAATCGTACTGCGAGTGCGAAGGTTGCAAGGGCGCCGCCCTGAAGATGTCCGGTTTGTGAAAGAGCTTGGCAACGCCTATCTTGGAGGCTGCATCATGTCAGACAGCCAACGTTTCCCCGTCGCCGCCCACACCCTGGCCTATCTGGCCCACAAGGGCGCCTATTCGCCCGCCGACGCGGCGGCGAGCGCGATTCTGGCGGCCTCCATTCCGACCAATCCCGTCGTCGTTCGGCGCGTGACCGCCCTGCTGGCCAAGGCCGGGCTGATCGCCACCCGTCCGGGGGCCTCGGGCGGCGCCTGGTTGCTGCACCGGCCGGAGGACATCTCGCTCGAGACCGTGCTGCGCGCCGTCAACGGCTGCGCCCACCTCGGCTCGCCGCCCGCGGGGGCCAAGGGCTGTCCGGTCAGCGAACACATCCCCCGTCAGGTGGCCAGGGCCCTGACCGCCGCCGACCAGGCCGCCGGCGCGGCCCTGTCGAAGATCACCATCGCCGACCTGCTGGACCAGGACCCCGTCTCGCTGAAGGCGTTCGCTCCGCACCCATCCTGCCCGGTCGCCGCCTGAGATGAGCCTGCCCTCGCGGCCGAGGCCGGTCATGCTGGTCACGGGCGCGTCCGCCGGCATCGGCGCCGCCCTCGCCCGGGTCTATGCCGGGCACGGCTGGGACCTGGTGCTGACGGCGCGGCGCGAGACGCCGCTGAAGGCCCTCGCCGAAGAGCTTGCCCATGCGGGCGCGGCCAGCACCGTCCTGACGGAAGATCTCGCCGACCCGGAAGCGCCCCGCCGCCTGTTCGGCGCCATCGCGCAGCGGGGCCTGACGGTGGACGGTCTGGTCAACAACGCCGGTTTCAGCCGCACGGCGGGCTTTCTCAACACCGACCCGGCGGCCCACGCCGCCATGATCCGCGTCATGCTGGCCGCCCCGGTCGAACTGGCCCGGCTGTTCGCCCCCGGCATGGTCGAGCGGGACTATGGCCGCATCCTCAACGTCGCCTCCCTGGCCGGCCAGATGCCCGCCACCGGCGGCGACACCCTGTACGGGCCCATCAAGAGCTTCCTGATCAAGGCCTCGCAGGGCCTGTACCTCGAGCTGCGCGGAACGGGCGTCCACGTCACCGCCCTGTGCCCCGGCTACACCCTGACCGAGTTCCACGACGTCAACGGCACGCGCGAGGAGGTCTCGACCGCCTATCCCGCCTGGATGTGGCAGACGGCCGACCACGTCGCCCGCGTCGGCTACGCCGCCTGCGAGGCCAACCGCCCGAAGGTCACGCCGGGGGTGATGAACAATCTGCTGGCCGGGCTGGCCAAACACCTGCCGGATCGCGTCGCCCTGAACATGGTCGGCGGCCATGCGAAGCGGCTGAAGCGGATCTGACCCGGACGCAGTCTCCGCTGTATTCCATGTCGCACTTTCGGGCCGGAAACCGTCTTCGAATTCCTCCGAAAACCGTCTTCCAATTCCTCGACGGAATTCGCCGCCTTCCGCAGGTCTTTCGGCGTCAGTGACCGCCCGTCGGATAGGGCGTGGTCACGGCGCCCGAGATCATGCCGGGCAGGGCTTCGGACAGGCCCATCAGGATGAACTGGACGGCGAGGGCGCACAGGATCAGGCCCAGCACGCGGACGATGATCGACATGCCGACCTCGCCCAGCATGCGGCTGATGGGACCCGTCAGGGCGAAGCACAGGAAGGTGGCGATACAGGCCGCGATGATGGCCGCCATGCCCGCGACCTGGCCCTGATAGCCGATCTTCGACGCCTCGCCGGCCTGGATGATGATGGTCGAGATGGCCCCCGGCCCGATCATCAGGGGCATGGCGAAGGGCACCACCAGCCGCTGGAACCGCCGTCGGGCATAGCCGCGCACGTCGGCCGGATTGCTGTCCGGGTCGTTGTCAGCGAAGGATTTGAGGAAGTCCCCGCGCGTCATGTCGAGGCCCAGCAGCAGCAGCAGGATGCCGCCGGCGATGCGGAACGCCGCCAGCGAAATGCCGAAGAACTGCAGCAGGCCCAGACCGGTGAAGAAGAAGAAGGCCAGGAAGGCCGCCGCAAACAGGCAGATCAGGGCGGCGACCGACAGCCGCTGGCGCGTCGTGGCTCCCGCCGTCGCCGCGGCGAAGATCGGGATATTGCCGATCGGATCCACCAGGGCGAACAGGGCCACGAACAGGTTGACCCCCAGATCGACCGCGTCCATGTGCTGACCTCGCCCCCAATTGAATCGAACGCATAAGGGCCGACGCGATCGCGCGCGTCCACCCCCTGCGTCGGAACGGAGACGTCATGACGGCTGCGAAGACCGACCCCCGCCTGATCGTCGGCCTGGACCTGCCCTCCGTCGACGCCGCCCGCGCCATGGTCGACCGGCTGGGCGAGGCGGTGATCTCCTACAAGATCGGCCTGACCCTCCTGGCCCGTCCCGGAGGCGTCGCCTTCGCCCATGAACTCCGATCGGCGGGCAAATCCGTGTTTCAGGACTGGAAGCTGCACGACATCGGGGCCCAGGTCGAAGGCGCCGCGCGCTCCGTGGCCGAGGGCGGCTGCGACCTGCTGACCGTCCACGCCGAACCCCAGGTGATGCGCGGCGCGGTCAGGGGCCGGGACGCGTCCGGGTCGGACACGAAACTGCTGGCCGTCACCGTCCTGACCAGCCTGTCGGACGCGGACCTGACCGAGCTCGGCTACGGCTTCTCGGCGGCCGAGCTTGTCGAGCGGCGGGTGCGACAGGCGCTGGACTGCGGCGTCGACGGCGTGGTCTCCAGCCCGCTGGAGGCGGCCCGGGTGCGCGAGATCGCCGTCGCGGCGGGCCGGCCCGACTTCCTGATCGTCACCCCGGGCGTGCGGCCCGCCGGCGCCGACAGGGGCGACCAGCAGCGCGTGGCGACGCCCGCCGACGCCCTGCGCGCCGGCGCGACCCATCTGGTCGTCGCCCGGCCGGTGGTCGGCGCTGACGATCCGGCTCAGGCCGCGGCAGCCATCGTCGCCGAGATGAGCGCCGCCTAGCCGCGCTCGCCAGGTTCCTGGCTGTAATACTGCCGGGGCGGCGGCGCTTCACCGCCGATGCCATAGTACTGGTTCGGGGTCATGGGCGCTTCATAGACGGGCGCGGGCGGCGGCTCGGGCGCATAGCCATACGGGGCCGGCTCGGGCGCATGGACATAGGGCTCGCCGTCCCGACCGTCCGGGCGGCAATCGCAATCGCGCCGTCCGTCCATATAGCCCCGGTCGTACTCGCGGGCGCCATATTCGACGTCATGGCCGCCGCGGTCCTCGTACCGCTCTTCCCGGCGCCCATGGTCGGCGTCTCGCCAGACGGCCCCGCCTTCGAACGAACTGTACGCCTCCCGGGACTCGTACCGGTTTTCCTCGTACCGGCTCTCCGCATAGGAATCCCGCCGCTCGCTGTAGCCGTAGCGGCCGCCCCGGTCGGCATCCTCATAGTACCGATTGCCGCAGACGGGGGCGTAGCGCTCGTCGCGCCCGAAGCCGCCCAGCACATAGCCGAACGGAGCCGGTGCGCAGGCGCGGCCCTCATAGGCGACCTCGTTGTAATGGACCGGCCCGCCGTAATAGCCGCCGGCGTCCCCGCCGTAGCCGCCGCCGACATAGACCGTTCCGCCGCCGACCGCGCCCCGCGCGCCGCCGACGCTGTAGGCGCGGGCGTTCAGGTACGAGCGGGCCGAGGCGCTCGCGGATGCGCTGGCGCTGGCGTTCGCATTGACGTTGACGTTGATGTTGCGGTTCCCGCCGCCGCCGCAGCTGCCGCAACCGCCGCCCGGATGGCCGCCATGACCGCCCGTGGGGCCGCTCGCCATGGCGGGGCCGGCGGCGAGGATCAGGAAGGCGGCTCCGGCCGCGACGGTAAGCATACGCATGAGACAGGCTCCGGTGTTGGAGCCATCCTAAGTCTCTGGAAAGAAAAGGGTTCGGATTACACCGCAGGGGTGAAACCGGGACGGCTTCATTCCCCTGTGACCCTCCAATTTAACCTTGCCGGCGCGATGTCCGCCGGATCAGCGGTCATAGAAATAGACATCCGGACAGCCGCAATCGCGGTCATGCTGATGGCGCACCCGCCGCTCGCCGCGCCCTCTCCAGGCCGACGGCGGCCGGTCGTCGTTGTAACCCCACGCGTCCCGATAGCCGGGGCGGGGGGGCGGGTCGTAATGGCCGCCATATCGATAACCCCGGTCATAGCCGTAGGCGCCATGGCCATGGGAGCCGTAGGACCGGTAGCCGCTGCCGTAGCGGACATAGGGCCGCCCATAGCCGGGCGCGGGCACATAGACCTGCGGCCGATCGGAATAGCCGTCGCCCCAGCGTCCGGTCTCGACGTAGGAGCGGGTCTCCACCTCGGACAGCGGCGTCCCGCCAACGGGCCGGCCGTATGCATTGAGATAGATCGGCTGCCCGTAGGTCTGGGCCGAGGCGGCCCCGGCGAGCGCGAGCGTGGCGAGAGCTGCGGCGGCGAGCGGTCGTAACATCGGCGGCGTCTCCTGAACGGAACGGTTAACGCCGTTCGCCCGCCTTCGTTCGCCCGGCCTGGAAATCGGCTTAGAAATCGACCGCCAGACCCTTCTTCTCCCAGTCGCCGTAGCGGGTCGGTTCGGGCCCGCGCGGCCCGCCGTGTTCGGTCTGGGGCTCGGCTGCCGTCGCGGCGGCGCGGCGCCCGGCGGCTTCCAGCAGGGCCCGGCGCGCGGCGTCGCTCAGCGGCCGGTCGGGCGCGGCGTGGGGCACGTCCTGGTTCAGCTGCGGCGCGGCGCCGGGTTCGGGGGTGGGATGATCGGTCACAGCGGCCTCGCCTTGAGCCTGGGCGTTGAACCCCACAAGTTAGGCCTTCTCCCCGAAGGCGCCAGCGGCGTTCCGGTAAAACCGACATGAACCACCTGAAGACCTTCATTCTTCTCGCCGCCCTGACCGCCCTGTTCATGGGCGTCGGCTACATGATCGGCGGCGCGACGGGGATGCTGATCGCCCTGGTCGTCGCCGGCGGCCTGAACCTGTTCAGCTACTGGAACGCCGACAGGATCGTGCTGAAGATGTACCGGGCCCAGCCGGTCGACGAACAGCACCCCAACGCCGTGGTCCGCGCCTATGTCGCCGACGTGGCGCAGATGGCCCGGAACGCCGGCCTGCCCCGGCCCGTCATCGCCATCATCCCCAACGACCAGCCCAACGCCTTCGCCACCGGCCGCAATCCGGCCAACGCCGCCGTCTGCGCCACCACCGGCCTGCTGGACATGCTGACGCGCGACGAGATTCGCGGCGTCATGGCCCACGAACTGGCCCATGTGCGGAACCGCGACACCCTGACCATGACGGTCACCGCCACCGTCGCCGGGGCCATCGCCGCCCTGGCCAATTTCGCGATGTTCTTCGGCGGCGGCGACGACCGGGAACGGCCGGGTGGCGTCGTCGGGACCCTGGCCCTGATGATCCTCGCGCCCATGGCCGCCGGCCTGGTGCAGATGGCCATCAGCCGCTCGCGCGAATACGAGGCCGACCGCGTCGGCGCGGACATCGCCGGCGATCCGCATGCGCTGGCCGCGGCGCTGCAGAAGATCGACGCCTCGGCCCGCCGGATCGTCAATCCGACGGCGGAGCGCAATCCGGCCTCGGGCCAGCTGTTCATCATCAACCCCTTGGCAGGCCGCGGGGCCGACAACCTGTTCTCGACCCATCCGGCCACCGGCAACCGGGTGAAGGCGCTGATGGAGATGGGGACGAAGATCGGTCGGGCGCCGCGCCGTGCAGCCTTCGCAGACGCCGCGCCCGGGACGGCGACGACCAGCGTCCCCGTCACGCCCGCCGGCCGCTCGGGCCCCTGGGGCTGATCCTGCCGCATTCCCGCCCTTGCATCGCGGGGCGTCTGGTCCTTTAAGCGCGCGCAACGCCGCCGAACGCCTCCCCGCGTTCTACGAAGGATTCCGCATGACCCAGTCCGCGCCCAAGAAGGTCGTCCTCGCCTATTCCGGCGGTCTCGACACCTCGATCATCCTGAAATGGCTGCAGACCGAATACGGCGCGGAGGTGGTCACCTTCACCGCCGACCTCGGCCAGGGCGAGGAGCTGGCGCCGGCGCGCGAGAAGGCGCTGAAGCTGGGCATCAAGGAAGAGAACATCTTCATCGACGACCTGCGCGAGGAGTTCGTGCGCGACTACGTCTTCCCCATGTTCCGGGCCAACGCCCTGTACGAGGGCCAGTATCTGCTGGGCACCTCGATCGCGCGGCCGCTGATCGCCAAGCGCCAGATCGAGATCGCCCGCATGGTCGGCGCCGACGCCGTCTGTCACGGCGCCACCGGCAAGGGCAACGATCAGGTCCGCTTCGAGCTGGGCTACTATGCGCTCGAGCCCGACATCCGCGTCATCGCGCCGTGGCGCGAATGGGCCTTCAAGTCGCGCGAGCACCTGCTGGACTTCGCCGAGAAGCACCAGATCCCGATCGCCAAGGACAAGCGCGGCGAGGCCCCGTTCAGCGTCGACGCCAACCTTCTGCACAGCTCCTCCGAGGGCAAGGTGCTTGAGGATCCGTCGGTCGAGGCCCCCGAATTCGTGCACCAGCGCACCCTGTCGCCGGAGGACGCGCCCGACGTCGCCACCGTCATCACCATCGGCTTCGAGAAGGGCGATCCTGTCTCGATCAACGGCGACGCCATGTCGCCGGCGACCCTGCTGACCGCCCTGAACCAGTACGGCCACGACAACGGCATCGGCCGGCTGGACCTGGTCGAGAACCGCTTCGTCGGCATGAAGTCGCGCGGCGTCTATGAGACCCCCGGCGGGACCATCCTGCTGGCCGCCCACCGTGGGATCGAGTCCATCACCCTCGACGGCGGGGCCATGCATCTGAAGGACGAGCTGGCGGTCAAATACGCCCATCTGGTCTACAACGGCTTCTGGTTCTCGCCCGAGCGCGAGATGCTGCAGGCGGCCATCGACCATTCGCAGGCGAAGGTCTCGGGCACGGTGCGGGTCAAGCTGTACAAGGGCAACGCGACCGTCATCGGTCGCGAGAGCGCCGAGAGCCTGTACGACCAGGAGCTGGTCACCTTCGAGGACGGCGCCGTGGCCTATGACCAGAAGGACGCCGCCGGCTTCATCAAGTTGAACGCCCTGCGCCTTCGGGTGCTGGGCAAGCGGGACGCGCGCGACCGGGGCTGATCCCGGGAGATTGGCCTCGCTCCGTTCCGGAATATCCGTCATCCTGCGGACGGGAGCACGGGCTCCTTCCCCGCACCAGGAACCGTCATGTCCATCCGAATGATCCTCGCCGCCTCGGCCGCCCTGGCCTTCGCCGTCCCCGCCTTCGCCCAGGACGGGCCCGCTGCGCCGCCGGCCGCCGAAGCGGTCGATCCGGCCGAAGCCGCGCTGGACGCGAAGGGCGAAGCCTTCGGCGCCCGCATGGAAGCCATGGGCGGTGAAATGCAGGCCGCCGTCACCGCTGCGGCGGGCGATACGGCCGCCGCCGACGCCGCGCTGGACGCCATCGTCGCGCGCTACCAGCCTGACGCCGACGCCTTCAGCGCCGAGCTCAAGGCGTTCTTCGACGCGAAGGCGGCCGCCGGGACCGAGGAAGAGAAGGCGGAGATGGCGTCGGCGGCCTCGACCGTCGTGCCCATGATCCAGGGCCTGCCGGCCATGGTGCGCGGCCAGATCACACAGGCCGCCGCGGCCGCGGCGGCGCCCGCCGCGCCTGCGACGCCGCAATAAGTTATTGATCCGGAAGGCGGCGGCTCCGGGTCCGCCGCCTTACCGCGATTTCACTTGAGAGCGGACGGCGTTCGGCGGAACCTCGGTGGGCTCGCTCAAGGAACCCGACCGATGATCAAGGCCCTCTCCCTCGCCGCCGCCCTGGCCCTGCTGCCGCTCTCGGCCGCCGTCGCCGAGGACGCGCGCGGCCCGTCCGAGGACGCGCTGGAAGCCGCCGCCAACGCATTCGAGGCGCGCATGGAGGCCTTCGGCGAACGCGCCGAGGCCATTTCCGAAGACAAGAGCCTGACCGAGGATCAGCGCGAGCTCCGCATCGCCGCTCTCTGGACCGAATATCAGCCCGACGTCACCGCCTTCACCACCGTGGCCACGCAGCACGCCTCGTCGATCGCCGCCGAGGCCCTGGCCGCGATCGATGTGAATGCGATCGTCGCCGAGGCCCTGGCCGGGGTCGATGTCGGCGCGGTCGTCTCGGACGCCATGGCCCAGGTCCCGGGCGCCCTGGCCGTCGCCCAGGGCATCGCCACGAACGGCTCCTGGGCCTCCAACGATCCGGAACACATGGTCACCTACGGCCTGGTCGCCGAATACGCCGTCGGCGAGGCCATGGATTCGCTGGACGAAGCGCAGGTCGAAGTCGCCGCCGGCCGCGCCGAAGACGCTGACGAAACGGACGAAGCCCCGGAACACGACGACGGGACCTGATCGGCCGGTCTGACATGGCGCCCGGGGGGCGCGCCGACAGGAGAGAGCCATGCCTTCCGGTCTGATCCTCGCCCTTGCCGCCGGCCTCGCCATCGGCGCTCCCGCCCTCGCACAGGATGCGGCGCCGGCGCCCGCCCGGGCCCTCGCCCCGTCCGACGCCGACATCAACACCGCGGCGGATGCGTTTCGCACCCAGGTCGAGGCGATGAACGCCGAGGTCCGCGCCGCCGTGCAGGCCGCCGGATCCAGCCGCCGCCGGGCGTCGGCGCGCGTGGAGGAAGTCCTGGCGCGGTATCAGCCGGGGTTCGAGAGTTTCGCCGTCCAGCTCGAGGCCTGGTTCAGCCGGCGCGCCGCGGCGGCGGCCACGGACGAAGCCCGCGCCTCGATCGTCCAGACCGGCGCCGCCAGCGTCGCCCGGGTCCGCGGCGTCCCCGATCAGGTCCGCGCCGGTCTGGCGCAACAGGCCCGCTCCGCGCCCGAGCAACCGCGCAACACCCAGCCCTCCACCGGCTACTGAGCCGCCCGACAGGCTTGACCGCAACCGCCGCCCGCCCGACAGGACGGCATGGCCAGCCTTCCCGTCGATCCGCACCTGTATCTGACCTTCCTCGGGGTCATGACGGTGATGGCGATCACCCCGGGGCCGGCCAACATCTTCTCGGTCGCCAACGGGGTCCAGCGCGGCAAGGCCGGGGCGCTTCTGGGCGTGGTCGGCATGAACGCCGCCACCCTGGTCTGGTTCGCAGCCGCCGCCCTTGGGCTGGGGGCCCTGGTGATCGCCTTTCCGCAGGTGTTCCGGCTGATCTCGATCGGCGGCGCCCTCTATGTGGCCTGGCTGGGACTCAACGCCCTGCGCGGCGCCTTCCGCACCGCCGCGGACCCCGATGCGCCGACCGTCCGGATGGGGCGCAGCGCCCTGGTCGACGGCTTCATGGTCCAGATCGCCAACCCCAAGGCCATACTCTTCTTCACCGCCGTCCTGCCGCCCTTCCTCGACGTGAACCGCCCCGCGGTCCCCCAGCTGGCCCTGTTCGCCCTCGCCACCATCGGCATGGACGTGCTTTCGATGTCCGCCTACGGTCTGGGGGGAGCCGCCCTTGCGCGGCGCATGAACGAGCCACGTTTCCGCAAGGGTTTCGCCCTCATGACCGGTGTTTTGCTGCTGGCCGCCGCCGTCCTTATTGTTTCGCGTTTATAAGGGCTTGCGGCCAGACGGAACCGCGCTGTTCATGTCCCGTTCAGCAGGCAGGGCGCGTCATGACGCGTCAAGGAGAGTTCCCATGAGATACCGGTTCCTCAAGCCCGTGCTACTGGCGGCGACGGCGGCCCTGGCCCTGTCCGCCTGCGCCACGGCCACCCCCTACGGACCCGCCGGCGTCGACAGCCGCTATGGCTATTCCGAACAGCGCGTCGACGCCGACCGCTACCGCGTCAGCTTCTCGGGCAATTCCGTCACCTCGCGCGACCAGGTCGAGATGGCCCTGCTGCTGCGCGCCGCCGAGATCACCCGCGAAAACGGCTATGACTGGTTCGCCACGGTCAACCGCGCCACCGACCGCGACGTCCGCCTGCAGGCCACGCCCGACCCCTTCTACTACGACCGGTACGGCCCCTACTGGGGTCCGTCGTGGCGCTACTATCGCCGCGGCTACTGGAGCCCGTGGGGCGATCCGTTCGCCCGCGATTTCGACGTGCGCGAGATCGACCGCTTCGAGGCCTCCGCCGAGATCGTCATGGGCCGCGGCCCCAAACCGGCCGGCGACCCCAACGCCTTCGACGCTGGCGAGGTCATCTCCAACCTCGGCCCCCGCGTCACCCGGCCGATGTAACCCTGACCTCCCCGCTTCGGCGGGGAGAGTTCAGCCCACGCGCGGCGACTTGAGCCGGCGCTTGTTGACGTGGGTTTCCGGCGCCGCGCCGAGATCCTCGGGAATCTCGCCCTTGAAATAATAGCGCTGCCACGCCTCCTTGGCGGCGTCCGGGTCGCCCGAGGCCAGCCGTTTGTTGAAGTCGGTGCGGGCCCGGTTCCAGGCCTCGAATTGGCCGTGCATGACCGGATTGGACTCCAGCGACCGGATCACCGGCTGCATGGTCTCGACCTTGCGGTGCTCGATCGGGGTGATGAAGCAGAAGGGTTCGCCCTTCTCGAACTTCACCCGGCCGGGCCGGGTGAAGAGCCAGTTCATGGTGAAGGGGAAGGGCAGCCAGTCGGTCTCGATCAGGCCGGTCAGCGGCTGGATGCCGTCCTTCATGTGGTTGGGCGAGCCGCCGGCCAGAAGGCCCCAGCCCGGCGGCGTGCGGAACAGATACTGCGGATGCATGGTCAGGACCCCGCGCGAGAAATGCGAGGTCACCACATGGGTCAGGTCGGCGGTCGGACGCTCGGGCGTGATGACGATGTCCGCTTGGCTGGGTCCGCCGTTCCATTCGGCGGTGAAGGTCAGGGGGCACAGGAGCTCCCAGCCCGTGGTGTTGGCCATGGTCAGCGGCAGGCAGCGATAGGGGTGGCGGCTGGCGAAGGCGTCCATCCAGTTGCGCGACTGGCGTCCGGGCACCAGGTCCGGCGGCGTCTGCGTCATCGGATAGCATTCGAGTTCCACGAGCGGGCTCCGGGCGGTATCGAGTGACGTTTCCATCCCTAGCGGCCCCTCATGACCGAAGACAAGACGCCCGAGCCCGCCTTCGACCGCGATCGCCTGATGGCGTGGATGGATGACCATGGCGTCGCCCGGACCACCCACGACCACCCGGCCGTCTTCCGCGTCGAGGAGGGGCTGGAGCTCAAGGCCGCCATGCCCGGCGCCCACACCAAGAACCTGTTCCTCAAGGACAGGAAGGGCCGGCTGTGGCTGATCTCGGCGCGTCAGGACACGGTCGTCGATCTGAAGCGCGCGCCCCGGACGATCGGCTCGGACAAACTATCCTTCGGCGCCGAGGCCCTGCTGTACGAGACCCTGGGCGTGCGCGGCGGCTCTGTCACGGCCCTGGGCCTGATCAACGACCCCGACCGGCGGGTGACCTTCGTCCTCGACAAGGCCCTGTGGGATGCCGATATCGTCAATTTCCATCCCCTGACCAACACCGCGACGACGGCGCTGGATCAGGCCGCGTTCCGGCGCTTTCTGTCGTTGATCGGGCGGGAGCCGATGGTGGTGGATTTCAGTCAACTGGCGGCCTGACGCCCGCTTCCGGGACCGGCCCAAGGGATCCGCGTGCGAACCCGGCGCCGACGCCGCGCAGCGGATTCCGGCATGCGCCTCTCGCGGCCCACATCCCTCATCCAGATCATGGAATAGACTCGGTATGGCCAAGCCATCATTGTGGGCGGGATCGCGCTGTTATGCGGCGCCCTCCCCTATCGATTAAGCGCACGTCTGGATTTGAGCATGCGCCCGGGGCGCCGGCGGGACGGGACAAGACGATGAAACCGACCTCCGGCAGACTGCGCCGCGCGGCGTTGCTCAAGCGGCTGGGCCCGGGGCTCATAACGGGCGGGGCTGGCGACGATCCGAGCGGCATCGCCACCTATTCGCAGGCCGGCGCGCAGTTTGGCGTCAACATGCTTTGGGCCATGGTCTTCCTGTATCCGCTGGTGTCCTCGATCCAGCTGATCAGCGCCAGGATCGGCCGCGTCACCGGACATGGTCTCGCCGCCAATCTGCGTCGGGTGTTTCCACAGCCCGTGGTCACCGCCCTGGTGGCGCTCCTGTTCATCGCCAACACGATCAACATCGGCGCGGATCTCGCCGCGATGGGCGCGGCGGCGGAACTGGCCCTGGGCTGGGGGCGTCACGTCTTCACCCTGGTCTTCGCGGGCGTATCCCTGACGCTTCAGATCCTGGTGCCCTATCATCGCTATGTCCGCTTCCTCAAATGGCTGACGCTGGCGCTGCTGGCCTATTTCGCCGTCGCGCTCACGGTGCATGTCGACTGGGGCGAAGTCGCGCGGCGCACCGTCATGCCGCAGCTCTCGCTCACCGGGGCGGCGGTGACGATGATCGTGGCGCTCTTCGGCACCACGATCAGTCCCTACCTGCTGTTCTGGCAGGCGTCCGAGGAAGTCGAGGACGACGAGGCCGATCCGACGACGGACCCGCTGATCGAGCATCCCGAACAGGGGCCTTCCCAGCTCAGCCGCATCCGCTGGGACACCTATTTCGGCATGGGCTTCGCCAATCTGGCCGCCTTCTTCATCATCCTGACCACGGCCGTCACCCTGCACGCCGCGGGCGTGACCAACATCCAGACCTCCGCTGACGCGGCCCGCGCGCTGCGTCCGATCGCGGGCGACCTGGCCTATGGGCTGTTCAGCCTGGGCGTCATCGGCGCCGGCCTCCTCGCGGTGCCCGTGCTGGCGGGATCGGCGGCCTATGCCGTCTGCGAATCGCGCGGCTGGCCGGTCGGGCTCGAGCACAAGCCGCGCGACGCGGTGGGCTTCTACGCGGTGATCGGGCTGGCGGTCCTGGTCGGCGTGGCGGTCGATTATTCGCCGCTCGATCCCATCAAGGCGCTGTTCTGGAGCGCCGTGGTCAACGGCGTGATCGCGGTGCCCCTGATGGCCGCGATGATGATCGTCGCGTCGCGTCGCGACGAAATGGGCGCGTTCGTCGCCCCGCTGCCGCTGCGCCTGACGGGCTGGTTCGCGACCGGCTGCATGGCCGCTGCGGCGATTGCGATGTTCGCCATGATCTGATGCCGGTTTAAGCCCCTGCGACATCCGGAAGATCCGGCCTTCTCCAGCCGGACCCGCTCTTCCCGTCCACGCGCCGATCGGGGTCGATTTCGGCGGTCTGATCCACCCCGGCGGTTCTATCGCGGCGCGTCCGGTGCTAGAGGCGGCGCGTCTCCCCGACCCCTCACGCCAGATACGGACGCCGCCATGCCCGCCGCTCCCGACTTTCCCCCCGCGCCGGACCGCGTGGCGCCGAAGCGCGCCCTGATCTCCCTGTCCGACAAGGCCGGGCTGCAAGAGGCCGCCCGCACCCTGCACGGCCTCGGCGTCGAACTGGTCTCGACCGGCGGCACCCGCGCCGCGATCGCCGGCTTCGGCGTACCGGTGAAGGACGTCGCCGACCTGACCGGCTTCCCCGAGATGATGGACGGCCGGGTCAAGACCCTGCATCCCGTGGTCCACGGCGGCCTGCTGGGGGTGCGCGGCGCCGCCGCCCACGCCGAGGCCATGACCACCCACGGCATCGGCCCCATCGATATCGTCTGGGTCGACCTGTATCCGTTCGAGGCCACGGTCGCTTCGGGCGGCGGCTTCGACGCCGTGGTCGAGAACATCGACATCGGCGGCCCGGCCATGATCCGCTCGGGCTCGAAGAACCACGGCTATGTCGCCGTCTGCGTCGACCCGGCCTCGGTCGCCGAACTGCTGGAGGCCCTGAAGGCCGAGGGCGCCACCACCCTGGCCCTGCGCAAACGCCTCGCCGCCCGCGCCTTCGCCCGCACGGCCGCCTATGACGCCGCCGTCTCCGGCTGGTTCGCCGGCCAGGTCGGCGACGCCGCCCCGGCGCGCAAATCGATCAGCGGCGCCCTGGCCCAGACGCTGCGCTATGGCGAGAACCCGCACCAGACCGGCGCCTTCTACCGTACCGGCGACGCGCGACCCGGCGTCGCCCACGCCCGCCAGCTGCAGGGCAAGGAGCTGGGCTACAACAACATCGCCGACGCCGACGCCGCCTATGAGCTGGTGGCCGAGTTCGAGAGCCCCGCCTGCGTCATCGTCAAACACGCCAATCCCTGCGGCGTGGCCGTGGGCAATGACCTGTCGGCCGCCTACGCCCGCGCCCTGGAATGCGACGCCGTCTCGGCCTTCGGCGGGGTGGTCGCGGTGAACCGGCCGCTGTCGGGCGCCGATGCGAAACTGATCACCGACATCTTCACCGAGGTGGTCATCGCCCCCGGCGCCGACGACGAGGCCCAAGCGATCTTCGCCGCCAAGAAGAACCTGCGCCTGCTGCTGACCGACGGCCTGCCCGACCCGCTGGCCGCCGGCGAGGTGTTCCGCTCGGTGGCCGGCGGCTTTCTGGTCCAGTCGCGCGACCGCAGCCGCATCGCCGCCTCCGATCTGAAGATCGTCACCCGTCGCCAGCCGACGCCGCAGGAGATCGAGGACATGCTGTTCGCCTTCACCGTGGCCAAGCATGTGAAATCCAACGCCATCGTCTATGCGAAGGACGGCCAGACCGCCGGCATCGGCGCCGGCCAGATGAACCGCCGCGACTCGGCCCGCATCGCCGCCATCCGCGCCCGCGAGGCTGGCGAGGCCAAGGGTCTGGCGCATTCGCTGGCGGAGGGCTCCGCCTGTGCTTCGGAAGCCTTCTTCCCCTTCGCCGACGGTCTTCTGGAAGCGGTCGCGGCGGGCGCAACGGCGGTGATCCAGCCCGGCGGCTCGATCCGCGACGACGAGGTCATCGCCGCCGCCGACGAGGCCGGGGTAACGATGGCTTTTACGGGAGTGCGGGTCTTCCGGCACTAGCCGCGCTCCCTCTCCCCTTGCGCCGACGGGCGAGGGGTCGCACCGCCGGCCCGGCAACGCCCGTGAAACCCCTCATCCGACCCGCTACGCGGGCCGCCTTCTCCCGCAAGGGGAGAAGGGATAGGTGAAAGCCATGCAAACCCTCTCCCAGCGCTGGTCGATGCTCGAGCCGCACACGACCGTCGTCGGCCCCGACGACGACCGGGCGCGCCCGACCGTCATCCTGTTCCACGGCTGCGGCGGCCTGCGTGATCACCTGCCCCGCTACGCCGCGGCCGCTGTCGCCGCGGGCTGGCGCGCCGTGATCGTCGACTCCTATGCGCCGCGCGGCTGGAGCCGCCAGTTCGCCATGGCCATGGTTTGCACGGGCGTCCTGCTGCACGGCTCGCAGAGGGCGGGCGACGTGCTGGCCGCCTTGCACGGCGTGTCGCGACGGCCCGACGTCGACGCCTCGAAGATCGTGCTGGCCGGCTGGAGCCATGGCGGCTGGGGCATCATGGAGGCGATGAGCTCGCCACGCGGGCGCCGCATGCTGGGCGTCGAGGACCCCGGGGCTGTCCCGCTCGACGGCGTGGTCGGCGCCTATCTGGCCTATCCCTACGTCGGCGTCGGCGCGGTGAACCGGATGCGGCCATGGACCCATTGTCCGAAGACCCTGGCCGTGATCTCGCGCACCGATCACCTCACCACCGTCCGCAACGCCGAGCGCGTGCACGACATGGTCCGCCGCTGCGGGGTCGAGGTCGAGACCTGGATCGCCGACGGCACCCATTCCTTCGACGAGCCCATGACGGCGCCGCCGATGCGTTATCATCCCGAACTGGCCGACGAGGCCGTGCGGCGCTTCACCGCCCTGCTGAACGACGTCGCCGTGGCGCCGAAGGTCTAGCGCGGCTCGATCGTCACCTCGGCCCGGATCGAGTTCGCGATGTAGCAGGCGCTGTGAGCCCGGTGATGCAGATCGTCGATGGCGACGGCGTCGGGCGTCTGGTCGCCGGAGAACACGACGGCGGGCCTCAGCGCGACGGTCGTGATCGAGGTCTTGCCGCGTTCGTCCCGCGCCAGAACTCCGACCGCCTCGTCGCGGTAGGAATCGACGGTGAAGCCGGCCCTGGCCGCAAAGGCGAGGAAGAACAGCATGTGGCAGCTGCTCAGGGCCGCCACGAGCGCCTCCTCAGGGTCGACCGCGGCCGGATCCGACAGCGGCGCCGGCACGAGGGCGGACGGCGCAGACGAGCCGCGCACCACCGCCCCGCCGTCGAAGCGCCAGTCGTGGGCGCGCGAGTAGCGGGCGCCGGTGAAATCCTGATCGCCGCGGCTCCATTCCACGGTGGCGAGATGTTCACTCATGACGGTTTCCCTGCGGTGATGACCGAACCGTGTAGCGCCGGAACCCTCCCGACCCAAGCCTGCGCCTTGCTCCCGCCCCCGACCCGCCTTATCCCGCTGACATGGCCGCGCCCCTGATCTGCCCCTCGATCCTCGCCAGCGACTTCGCCCGCCTCGGCGAGGAGGTTCGCGCGCTCGACGCCGCGGGCGCCGACTGGATTCACGTCGACGTGATGGACGGGCATTTCGTGCCCAACATCACCATCGGCCCGGATGTGGTGAAGGCGCTGCGTCCGCACACCGCCCTGCCGTTCGACGTCCACCTGATGGTCGCCCCGGTCGATCCCTGGCTGGAGGCCTATCGCGAGGCCGGGGCCGATATCCTCACGGTCCATCCGGAAAGCGGGCCGCACCTGCACCGGACCCTGGGCCGCATCCGCCAGCTGGGGGCGAAGGCCGGCGTGGTCCTGAATCCGGGGACGCCGCTCGGCGTTCTGGAAGACGTCATCGACCTGGTCGACCTGGTGCTGCTGATGTCGGTCAACCCGGGCTTCGGCGGCCAGTCCTTCATCGCCGCCACCCTGCGCAAGATCGAGCGGGCCCGCGCCCTGCTCGACGCCGCCGGATCAAAGGCGCACCTGCAGGTCGACGGGGGGGTCACCGCCGCCAACGCCGGCGCCTGCGTCGCCGCGGGCGCCGACGCCCTGGTCGCCGGCACCGCCGTGTTCCGGGGCGGGCCGTCCGCCTACGCCGCCAACATCCAGGCCCTGAAGGCAGCGTGAGCCCTCTCGGCCCCTTCGCCCGCCCCGAAGCCGACAGTCCCGCGCCGGGACAGATTCCGGGCCTGCGCGGCGCCCCGATGCGGACGCCGGTCCGGACCAGCGGCGCGTCCAGCGGACCCGGCCTCTGGCCCGCCGTCATCGGTCGCCTGCTGACCCGCCAGCTGTGGATCGAACTCTATGGCCTGCCCGGCTACAGCCTGACCCTGAAGGGCCGCCCGGCCCAAGGCTTCGCGGCCACGCCGCGCGACTTCCGTCCGGTCGATCCCGCCCAAGGCAAGACGGTGCTCGGCGGAAAATTCGCGCTCGCCGGATCCAGCCTCGAGGCCGCCGCGCCCGCCGACCCCTGGAACCGGGCCAGCCCGACCCGCGCCTTCGCGGTCGAGCTGCACAGCTTCGCCTGGCTGCCGTCGCTGATGCTGCAGGGCGAGCGCGGCGCGCGCGAGGCGGTGCGGCTGACCCTGGCATGGGCCGACGCCTTCGCCCGCTGGTCGCCCTTCGCCTGGGGTCCCGAGATCCTCGCCCGGCGCACCATCAACCTGGCCTGCGCCGCCCGCCGCATGGGCCAGGTGGCGACGGAGGCCGAGCGGCTCCGGCTGGCCGACATCCTCGGCCGGCAAGGCCGTCAGCTCCTGCGGCCCCCCGGCGGTCTCGCCGGCAAGGCCGGGCGCCTGACCGCCGCCGCCATCGCCGGCTGCACCCTCGCCGGCGGGACGGGCGCCGGTCTGCGGCGCTCCGCCCTGCGCGGCCTGCCCGGCGCGCTGGACCGCACCGTCGGCCCCGACGGCGGCCACGCCAGCCGCAGCCCGGAAGCCGGGCTCGAACTGTTGCTCGACCTGCTGACGCTGGACGACGCCCTGTCGCAGGTCTCGGAAGCGACCCCCGACGCCGTGCGCGCCACGATCCGGCGCCTGACCCACGCCCTGCGGCTGCAGACCCTGCCCGACGGCCGGCTGATCACCCTGCAGGGCGGCGGGCCCTCGACGGCCGCCCGGGTCGCCGCCGGCCGGGCCCATGACGACGCCCACAGCGACGCCGTCAGCGGCACGGTCGCCGGCGTCGCCCGCATCCGCAGCCCCCTGCTGACGATCGCCGCCGACATCGCCGCCCCCGCGCGCGGCGCCTGGTCCGGCGCGGCCTGCGCCCAGCCGATGGCGCTGGAGATCGTCTGCGGCAAGGACCGGATCGTCACCGGCTGCGGCTGGACCCCGCGCGCCCCCGATCGCCAGGGCCTGCGCCTCGCCCCCGGCCATTCGACCCTCACCCTGGGAGAAGGCTCGACCGGCGAACCCCTGGGCGGCTGGCGCGGCGAGCTGCTGGGCCATCGTCTGGTCGGCCGGCCGCTGCACCTCGCCGTCGACCAGCGCGACGGCGAGGGCGCGGTCTGGCTCGAGGTCGAACACGACGGCTGGGTTCACGACTACGGCCTGCTGCACCAGCGCCGCCTCTATCTGGACCAGCGGCTCGACGAACTGCGCGCCGAGGAACGGCTGCACCCCGCCCCCGGCCACAGGGACGTGGTCCGCGCCATCGCCGCCCCCTATGCCGTACGCTTCCAGCTCGAACCCGGCGTTCAGGCCTCTCTGGCCCGCGACCGCCGCTCCATCCTGCTGCGCGGCCATTCAGGCCGGGGCTGGTGGTTCCGCACCGACGGGCCGGACGTGGCCATCGAGCCTTCCGTCCATATCGACGAGGGGCTGAGCCGTCGCTCGCTGCAGATCGTGGTGCGCGGCTCGGCCCGCACCGATTCCGAAACCAAGATCCGCTGGAAACTGAGCCCCGCCGGGGCGGGCGGCGATCCTTCCTGACCGCCGCCCTTGAGACGAACGGTCGCCGCGACCATCTGGGGACTGCCGCGTTACCTTTCGGACCACCGACCCCCCAAGGACGATCATGAGCCTCGCCGACCCCATCACCCTGCCGGATGACCTGATCAAGGACGGCTCCGACGCCGGCTTCATGACCGACGTCATCGAGGCCTCGAAGACCCAGCCCGTGCTGGTCGATTTCTGGGCCACCTGGTGCGGGCCGTGCCGGACGCTGACGCCGATGATCGAAAAGGCCGTGCGCGCCGCCGGCGGGGCCGTCAAACTGGTCAAGATCGATGTCGACAAGAACCCGGCCTACGCCGGCCAGCTGCGCGTCCAGTCGATCCCCACCGTCTACGCCTTCGTCAACGGCCAGCCGGTCGACGGCTTCCAGGGCGCCGTGCCCGACAGCCAGCTCAAGGCCTTCATCGACAAGCTGACCGGCGGCGAGAGCGCCAACTCCGACATCGAACAGCTGCTGTCCCTGGGCGAGGAGTCCCTGTCGCTGAACGACCTCGGCGGCGCGGCCCAGGCCTTCGCCCAGCTGCTGACGCTGGAGCCGGCCAACGAAAAGGCCATCGCCGGCATGGCGCGCGTCTATCTCGCCGACGGCGACACGGACCAGGCCCGCCAGACCATCGCCATGGCGCCGCAGGATTCCAGAGAGCCGACGGTCCAGAGCGTGCGTGCGCAGTTGTCGCTCGCCTCGGCCGCCCCGAGCGGCGCCGCATCCGAACTGGAAGCCCGGGTCGCCGCCGATCCGGCCGACCATCAGGCCCGCTACGACCTGTCCTTGGCCCAGGCCGCGGCCGGCGATCTGCAGGGGGCGGTCGAGAGCCTGCTGGCCATCGTCGCCGCCGACCGGGAGTGGAACGACCAGGCCGCCCGCAAACAGCTGCTGGTCGTGTTCGACGCCGCCGGCGGGGCGTCCGAGGTCGCCCGCGACGGGCGCCGCCGCCTGTCCTCCATCCTGTTCGCATAGGAGACCCGGGTGGCGCAGGGATATGTGAAGGCCGTCGACCTGCCGCAGGTGATCCCGGTGTTCCCGCTGCCGGGCGCCATCCTGCTGCCGCGCGGCCAGCTGCCCCTGAACATCTTCGAGCCGCGCTATCTGAACATGGTCGACGACGCCATGGCCGGCGACCGCATCATCGGCATGCTGCAGCCCCAGGTGGGGCCGCGCCGTCTGCCCAGCCTGGCCCCGGTCGGCTGCGCCGGCCGCATCACCAGCTTCGCCGAGACCTCGGACGGCCGCTATCTGATCACCCTGACCGGCTGCGCCCGCTTCCGTCTGGCCAGCGAACTGCCCGCCCAGACGCCCTATCGCCAGATCCGCGCCGACTTCGCCCCCTTCGAGAACGACCTCAGCGCGCCGCCCGTCGATGACGTCGGCCTTGACCGGGACGGCCTGCTGGACGCCCTGCGCGCCTATCTCGAGACGCGCGGCCTCGACATAGACTGGGACACCGCCGAGACCGCCCCGCCCGAGGCCCTGATCAACAGCCTGTCCATGGCCCTGCCGTTCGAGCCGCCGGAGAAACAGGCCCTGCTGGAAGCCGTCAGCCTGACCGACCGCTCCGCCGTCCTGACCGCCCTGCTGACCATCGACGCCGCCAGCGACGGCGAGGGCGAGACGCCGTCGATCCAGTGAGGGCAGGGGCTGGCGGCTGGTGATTGGTGCGCGGCATTCCGGCTGTCGCCAACACTGCCTCGGCGCCCTACGGTCTTCCTCGTCACCAGCCACTAGCCACCGAGCCATGTCCGACACCTTCCACACCCCCGCCTCGGTCGATCCCCGCCTGCTGGAAGTGCTGGTCTGCCCGGTCACGCGCGGCAAGCTGACCTATGACCGCGAGCGTCAGGAGCTGGTGTCGAAGGGCGCGAAGCTGGCCTATCCGATCCGCGACGGCGTGCCGATCATGCTGCCGGAAGAGGCGCGGACGCTGGACTAACGCCACTCCGCTCATCCCGGCGAAAGCCGGGTTGAGCGGAGAGAAAACTAGACCGCCTCGCCCCTCAGCAACCGCGGCAAGTCCCCCGTCGCCCCGCCCGCCTCGTGCATGAAGGCGCGGCGCAGGGCCGGGATGCGATTGACGGCGGCGATGCCCAGACCCCGGGCCAGGCGCACCGGCGCGACGTCGTTCGAGAACAGCCGCACGAAGGCGTCGAACCCCGCCGCCAGGGCGACGTTGTCGAACCGCCGCCAGCGGGCGTAGCGGTCCAGCACCGTCTCCGAGCCGATGTCCTCGCCCAGCCGCATGGCCTCGACCAGCACCTCGGCCAGGGCGGCCGCGTCCTTCAGCCCCATGTTCAGCCCCTGGCCCGCCACCGGATGCACCCCGTGGGCGGCGTCGCCGATCAGGGCGGCGCGCGGGCCGGTCAGGGCCTCGGCCAGCTGCAGCGACAACGGATAGACGAAGCGCGGCCCGACCACCGTCACATCCTCGAGGAAGTCGCCGAACCGCCGCATCAGATGCGACTGGAAGGCGGCGTCCGAGGCGGCCTTCAGCGCCTCCGCCCGGCGCGTCGTCTCGGTCCACACCAGGCTGGCGCGCTGTTCCGTCAGCGGCAGGATGGCGAACGGGCCAGAGGGCAGGAAATACTCATGGGCGACATTGCCATGGTCCCGGCCCAGGGACACGGTCGCCACGACCCCGCTCTGTCCATAGCCCCAGCCGACCGTCTCGATGCCCGCGCTTTGTCTCACAGGCGAGAAGCGGCCCTCCGCGCCCACGACCAGGGGCGCCTGAAGCCGGGAGCCGTCCGTCAGCGTCACGGTCGAAAGACCGGGCCCGGCTTCGATCCTGGCGGCGGCGGCGGGCGCCCGGATCTCGATCCCGGCGGCCGTGACGGCCTCGGCCAGCGCCGTCCGGATACGCCGGTTCTCGACCATATAGCCGAGGGGCTCGCCGTCGGTGCGGTCGCCGATCTCGTCGGCGTCGAAGCGCAGGAAGGCGGATCCGGCGGGCCGCGACGCCGCCCCCGGCCGCCGCCCGTCGGTGACCAGAATCCGGTCCATCCGGCAGGCGTGGGGCCGCAGGGCCGCGCCGACCCCCAGCGCGTCCAGCATGCGGAAGGTCGAGAAGGCGATGGCCGTCGACCGTCCGTCGAACGTCGGCGCCAGCTGCAGCGAGAACGGCTGCGGATCGAACAGCACGACCTTCAGCCCGCCCTGTGCGGCGGCAAGGGCGAAGGTCGCCCCGGCCAGGCCGGCGCCGGCGATGATGACGTCATGACGGTCGGGCGTGCTCATGCCGCGGTTGTCGCGCCGGATCGGGGGCGCGTCCAGTGCCGCAAGGTCGCGGTTCGACGGAGCTGGTAAACAGCCTCTTAACCCTGCGAGGGCGACAATGACGGTTCAGTTCGATCCTCCGGAGTCCGTCGCCGCAATGTCCGCCGCCCTCGCCATCGGCCATCGCGCCTTCGAGAGCGCCCGCATCGTCTGGGGCGCGCCCATCGCCATCAAATTCCGCGGCGTGCTCCAGGCCCTGCTGGCGGCGCTGCTGCTGGCCGCCCTGGTGTCGTGGAATCCGGCCGATCCCAGCCTCAACGCCGCCTCCGGCGTCGCCCCGACCAACTGGCTGGGCCTGAACGGCGCCCTGTTCGCCGACCTGTTCATGCAGTCGCTGGGCCTGGCCGCCTTTCCCGCCGCCCTGCTGCTGATCGCCTTCGGTCTGGCCGCGGCCATCGGCGACGTGATCCAGCAACGGCTCAAGCCCACGGCGTTGAAGGCGCTCTCGGCCGCCGGCGGCGTCCTGGCCCTGTCCGCGGCCCTGTCGGCGCTGGCCCCGCCCGCTGCCTGGCCGCTGGCCGCGGGCCTCGGCGGCCTGTGGGGCGACGCCATCGTCGGCCTGATCCGCATGGCCTGCACGGCCCTGCGCCTTCCCGGCGCTCCGGTCATCGCCGGCGTGCTATTCCTGCCCATGGCGCTGTGGGCTATCGGTTACGCCATCGGCCTGCGCGCGTCCGACCTCGGCGACGCCTTCGCCTGGGCCCGCAGCGGCCGCTCCATGGCCCCGCCTCCGGCGAAAGCCCGCCGCGCCGCCGTCAAGGCGCCGCCCCGCCCGCGCCCGGCGCCCGAACCCGACGACTATGCCCCGATCGGGCTCGACGCGCGGGATGAGCCGCCGTGGGACGGTCCCGTCCCCGCCCGCGACGCGCCCGAGCCGAAGGTCGCCGCCGCCAAGGCCCCCAAGGCCTCGAAGCGCGAGCTCGACGACAGCCAGGCCGCCTTCGACTTCGCCCGGCCTTCCGGCGGATTCGAACTGCCGCCGCTGGGCATGCTGACCAAGCCGGCCAAGCGGGTCGCCTCGGTCGACGAGGAGGCGCTGAAGCAGAACGCCAAGATGCTGGAGGGCGTGCTGCAGGAATTCGGCGTGCGCGGCGTCATCGACCAGATCCGCCCCGGCCCCGTCGTCACCCTGTACGAACTGGTGCCCGCGCCCGGGGTCAAGCACGGCCGCGTGGTGGCCCTGTCCGACGACATCGCCCGCTCCATGTCCGCCCGCGCCTGCCGCATCTCGGTCGTCCCCGGCCGCAACGCCATCGGCATCGAACTGCCCAACGCCAGGCGCGAGACCGTCTATCTGCGCGACCTGCTGGCCTCGACCGAATACGACAAGCCCGCCCACCTGCTGCCGCTGGCCCTGGGCGAGACCATCGGCGGCGAGCCCTATGTCGCCGACCTGGCGCGCATGCCCCACCTGCTGATCGCCGGCACCACCGGCTCGGGCAAGTCGGTCGGCGTCAATGCGATGATCCTGTCGATCCTCTACCGGATGACGCCGGCCGAGTGCCGCTTCATCATGATCGACCCCAAGATGCTGGAGCTGTCGGTCTATGACGGCATCCCGCACCTGCTGGCCCCGGTCGTCACCGATCCCAAGAAGGCCGTCGTCGCACTGAAATGGACCGTGCGCGAGATGGAGGACCGCTATCGCCGCATGTCCAAGCTCGGCGTGCGCAATATCGCCTCCTACAACGAGCGCGCCCGCGAGGCCGTGGCCAAGGGCGAGCATTTCGAGCGCACCGTCCAGACCGGCTTCGACGACCAGGGCCGTCCCGTCTACGAGTCCGAGAAGATCCGCCCCGAACCCCTGCCCTTCCTCGTCGTCGTCATGGACGAGATGGCCGACCTGATGCTGGTCGCCGGCAAGGACGTCGAGGGCGCGGTGCAGCGTCTGGCCCAGATGGCCCGGGCCGCCGGCATCCACCTGATCATGGCCACCCAGCGCCCGTCGGTCGACGTCATCACCGGCACCATCAAGGCCAATTTCCCGACCCGGATCAGCTTCCAGGTCACCTCGAAGATCGACAGCCGCACCATCCTCGGCGAACAGGGCGGCGAACAGCTGCTGGGCCAGGGCGACATGCTCTACATGGCCGGCGGCGGCCGCATCACCCGCCTGCACGGCCCGTTCGTGACGGACCAGGAGGTCGACGAGGTCTGCAAACACCTGCGCGGCCAGGCCGAGCCCGACTACCTCGACCTGATCACCGACGATCCGGACGGCGACGGCGACGCGGCCTTCGACGACGAGGGCGGCGGCGGCTCGGGCGACGACCTCTACGACCGCGCCGTGGCCGTGGTCACCCGCGACCGCAAGGCCTCGACCAGCTACATCCAGCGCCGCCTGCAGATCGGCTACAACCGCGCCGCCTCCCTGATCGAACGGATGGAGCAGGAAGGCGTCGTCAGCCAGGCCAACCACGCCGGCAAGCGCGACATCCTCGCCGGCCCGCCGCCAATGTAGCAGTCGGCGGGAGCCCATCGCGCTGATTTCACACGGCTTTCCATTTTTTTCGCCCTTATTCCTGGCGCCCTCGGCGGCGGCGGTATGATGGAGGGTCGCTGTTTCGCGGCGCTGGAAGGAGAGGGAAAAGAGTCCGATGTGTCCGCAATGTCCCCTGTTTGCGAGCGGACTCTCCCTCCGGTTCTGCGCAACGGAGCGGCCCTGTCCGCGTTCGTCAGGGCCCGCCGTCCCCGGGTGAAGCTGAACAGGGCTTCATCGCAGCGCCGGAATATGGTCAGGCTCGGGCCATGCCCCGGCCTTTCGCGTTCCGCATGACGGCATGATCGACAACCATCCCGAACGGGAGAAGACCCCTATGACCGTCTCGCGCCGCGCCTTCGCTCTTGGATCCGCCGCCCTCGCCGCGGTCGCCGCCCTGCCGGCGGCCGCCCAGTCCGGCCTGTCGGCCGAGGACCGCGCCGTCGTGGCCCAGGCCCAGGCCTATCTGCAGGGCCTGACCTCGGCCCGGGGCAATTTCGTCGAGACCTCGGGGGCCCAGCGCCGCGAGGGCCGCTTCTGGCTGCAGCGCCCGGGCAAGATGCGCTTCGAATACACCAACCCGGCCGGCCTGCTGGTCGTGTCGGACGGTTCGAACGTCAAACGCTACGACCCGCGCCTGAACGTCTTCCGTCAGGTGCCGCTGGGTTCGACCCCGCTGTCGACCTTCCTCGCCCGGACCGTGCGTCTGGACCAGGGCGTGCGCATCGACCGCGTGACCCGCATGGCCTCGGGCGCCTTCGCCATCACCGCCCGGGACAACCGTCGTCCCAATGACGGTTCGGTCATCCTGTCCTTCGCGGGTTCGCCCCTGCGTCTGCACGAATGGACGATCACCGACGCCCAGGGCGGCCGCACCCGCACCCAGCTGACCTCTCTGCAGCCGGCCCCCGGCCTCGCCGCCAGCCTGTTCCAGCTCAGCGATCCGACGCGCCGCCCCCGCCGGAGCTGATTCCCGCCCGAGGGGAGTTTGACATTTTTTCCGGCGCGTGGCACTTTGGCAACAGGTCGGCGGGAGTCGGCCTGACCGCTACGGATTTCATCCCCTTCCCGGCGGCGAGAGACGAACCTTCCAGCGCCCGGTCCCTCCGATCGGGCGCTTTTTTGTGTGCTAGAGCCCAGCCATGCTTCGCATCGCCACCTGGAACATCAACTCCGTCCGCCTGCGCATCGACCAGGTCGCTCGCTTCGTCGAGGAGAGCGGCACCGACGTCCTGTGCCTGCAGGAGATCAAATGCCTCGAGGACCAGTTCCCCCGCGCCGCCTTCGAGGCCATGGGCCTGCCCCACCTGAAGATCGGCGGCCAGAAGGGCTGGCACGGCGTCGCCATCGCCAGCCGCAAGCCGATCACGGCGGCCCCGGCGCTCGACGTCTGCCGTGAGAAACACGCCCGTTGCGTCGGGGTGGTCGTCGAAGGTGTCGAGATCCAGAATTTCTACATCCCCGCCGGCGGCGACACGCCCGACCGGGCGCTGAACCCGAAATTCGATCACAAGATGGACTTCTACGAGCGGCTCACCGCCGAGATGGCGGGCCGGGACAGACAGCGCCCGCTGGTGCTGGCGGGCGACTTCAACATCGCCCCGGGCGAGAACGACGTCTGGAACCACCGCTACATGTCGAAGATCGTCAGCCACACGCCGCTGGAGGTCGAGACCCTGCGCCGCCTCCAGGCCGCCGGCGGCTTCGCCGACGTGGTCCGCGACCAGATCCCCGAACCGACCAAACTGGCCAGCTGGTGGAGCTACCGCGCCGCCGACTTCCGCAAGTCCAACCGCGGCCTGCGCCTCGACCACCTCTGGACCTCGCCCGGCCTGACCCCGGCGGTCGCCGCCGGCTCGGCCCGCATCCACGACACGGTCCGCGAATGGACCCAGCCCAGCGACCACGCGCCGGTCACGGTCGATCTGGCGGTCTAGCCAATCCGTTCAGAGGACGGCTCATCGAACACGAACCGCGCCCCCGGTCTGACAAGATAAGGGACCTCGGTTCGCCACCAGTCGGCAGCGGCGGGCGCATGCTCGGCCAAGCAGGCGACCGCGGTATCCGCCGCGACCACATAGCCTGCGACCGGCTTCGCTCGTCCGGCAAGGCATAGAAACCAGTCGAGAACGATATTCTTGGGACCGGTCAGAACGCCGAAGCCGGATGTCGACACCGGCTCCGCGACCAGCAGCGGGATCTCGATGCCGATCCATGCGTCCCGCACCCATTCCGGCGCTTCCCCGGCAGGCCGGCGGACAATCCTGATGCGGAAGGCCGTTTCGGCCCAACGCCACCGGATCACGGCTGCAGCCGGTACCCGCCCGCGTCGGTCAGCAGCAGCCGCGCCTGGCCCGGCTCGGGCTCGATCTTCTGGCGCAGGCGGTAGATGTGGGTTTCCAGCGTGTGGGTCGTGACCCCGGCGTTATAGCCCCAGACCTCGGTCAGCAGCTCTTCGCGCGACACGGCCTTGGCCCCGGCGCGATAGAGGTATTTCAGGATGCTGGTTTCCTTCTCGGTCAGGCGCACCTTGCGCGCCTTGTCGTCGACCAGGACCTTGGCGGCGGGCCGGAACTCATAGGGGCCGATGCGGAAGACGGCGTCCTCGGACTGTTCGTGGCTGCGCAGATGGGCCCGGATGCGGGCCAGCAGGACGGCGAAGCGGAAGGGCTTGGTGACATAGTCGTTGGCCCCCGACTCCAGCCCCAGCACGGTGTCGGAATCCGACGTCTGGCCGGTCAGCATGATGATCGGCGTCGACACCCCGTCCTTGCGCAGCAGCCGGCAGGCCTCGCGGCCGTCCATGTCAGGCAGATCGACATCCAGCAGGATCAGGTCGGCGCGCACCTCGCGCCCCATGCGGACGCCTTCGGCGGCGGTCGAGGCCTGCACCGGCCGGAAGGCTTCGTGCAACGCGAGTTGCTCGGCCAGCGCCTCGCGCAGGTCGTCGTCGTCGTCGATGATCAATATGGTCTTGGGCGTGGGCATGGGTACCAGAATGGCGAGCGTCGGCGGTTCCGCCAAGGGTTGGACCGCAAGCGGCGCGGTTTTCAGTCCATAGAGGGTGTTTGAAGGGTGTTTCGTTCCCCGAACAGCGCCGAACCGACTCGCACATGGGTCGCGCCGAAGCGGATGGCGGTCTCATAGTCGCCGCTCATCCCCATCGACAGGACCGCCAGCCCGTTGCGACGGGCGATCTCTCCCAGCAGGGCGAAGTGGGAGTCCGGCTCTTCGTCCGCGGGCGGAATGCACATCAGCCCCTCGACCCTCAGGCCCAGCGCCCGGGCCTGCGCGATCAGGGCGTCGGCGTCCCCGGGCAGGACGCCGGCCTTCTGCGGCTCGGCCCCGGTGTTGACCTGGACCAGCACCCGCGGCGTCTTGCCGGCCTTCGCGCCCGCGGCCGCCAGGACCTCGGCCAATTTCGGCCGGTCCAGCGTCTCGATCACGTCGAACAGGGCGACGGCGTCCGCGGCCTTGTTGGTCTGCAGCGGCCCGATGAGGCGCAGTTCGAGATCAGGCGTCGCCGCGCGGCGCTCCGCCCATCGCGCCCGGGCCTCCTGCACCCGGTTCTCGCCGAACACCCGCTGGCCGGCCGCGAGAATGGCGTCGATCGCCTCGGGCGGCTGGGTCTTGGTCACGGTGGTCAGGACGACGCTGTCGGGCGCGCGGCCGGCGGCGGCGCTGGCCTCGGCCATCCGCCGCTGGACCGCCTCGAGGCGGCGGGCGACGCTGGACGCGCCCGTGTGATCGGGGGATGAGGAGGCCATGAACCGCTCGGACGCCGAAACCCTGTGGGAAGTCGCCCGTGTCCTCGCACGCGACGCCGCCAAAGTCAGCCGCTCGCCGCGGCCTCTGCCGCCCCTGCTGTTCTTCACCGACCCTGTCCGCACCCCGCGTCCCTGGGAGACGGCCGCGGGCTTGCCCGCGGGCTCCGGCGTCGTGTTCCGCCATTTCGGCCGACCGGACGCCCGTGAAACGGCGTTGCGGCTGCGCGAGACCACGGCGGCGGGCGGTGTAATCCTGCTGATCGGTCTCGATGCGGATCTGGCCGGGGCCGTCGGTGCGGACGGCCTTCATCTGCCCGAACGGGCGCTGGATCAGGCCCGGTCCCTGTCAGAGACGCGCCCCGACTGGCTGATCACCGGCGCGGCTCACGCCGGCGCCGCGCTGGACGCCCCGCATCTCCACGCGCGGGTCCTGTCGCCGGTCTTCGCGGCGGGCGGCGCCTCGTCAGATACGCCCGCGCTGGGACTGGCGGCTTTCCGGGCGCTGGCGGCGGCGGCGGCCGTCCCCGTTTACGCCCTGGGCGGAATAGACGCCGGGAACGCGCGCGGCCTCATCGGCTCGGGCGCGTGCGGTCTGGCGGGGGTGTCGGCGATCCAGGCGGCGTTCAGCGCCTGACCCGCGTCAGAAGCGGAAGATCGATTCCAGCCGGAAGCGCGGAGCCGAGCGTCGCTCGGTCTGGGGGCCGCGGGCCGGATCGGTGTCGGTCTCGGCGAGGCCGGCGGCGGCGCCCACGCGAAGGCGCGGATTGACGCGGTAATAGGCGCCGGCCTCGACGTCGCCGACATTGCTGTCGCGCGTTTCCGGCTGGCTGAGGTTCAGGTCGAGGCCCCAGCGGCCGCGTTCGGTGAAGCGCAGGCGCGAAGGGCTGCCGACCACGCGGGCGGACTGGGCTTCGGTCAGGGAGACGGCGGGCGCGCGGGTCCGGGCAGCGGTCTGGGCCGACGCGACGTCGGCCACGGCCAGGAGCGCAAGCCCCGCGGCCAGTCCAGCGATGACGGCGCTTTTTCCGCGCATGTCCTGCCCTTCACGCCGCGACGGGGTCCCGCCGCGATCTCTTCCAGCAACTAGACACCGCTGGTCAGCCCGGTCAACGAAACGGCGCCGCTGGAGGGGGGTTCCGCGCGACTCTGGAAGACTCCTGTGGCGCGAGCGTCACGGCCCGCCGGCTCTCGCGACACGCGAACGCCCGCCGCCCGACACGATCCTTGGGCTCCGGACGCGTCTTCGCCTTGTCATCGCCCCTTTTCGCCGTGTTATAGAGCCTCGCTTCGGCTGCGACCCACGTTCGGGCGAGCCAGCGCGTGGGTGGAAACGGTCCGCCGCACGTCTCGATCGAATGGAGTTTCTCGATGGTGCTGGTTCGCGGCGCGACGCTCGCCCTGATCGCCTCGGGCGTCCTGCTTGGCGGCTGCACGGCCGAACGCCCCTTCGGGCCCACGGTGGGCGACGTGTTCGGCATGGACGGCGCCCGACGGTCGGCCGCCTCAAGCCAGCCCGGCATCGGCGTCAACGCCTTCCTGTGGCGCGCCACCCTCGACACCATGGCCTTCATGCCCCTGGCCAACGCCGATCCCTGGGGCGGCGTCATCAACTACGACTGGTACACCGACCCGGCGACGCCGAACGAGCGGTTCAAGGCCACGGTCTTCATCCTCGACACGCGTCTGCGCGCCGACGCGCTGAACGTGACCGTGACCAAGGAAGTCCGCGACGCGACCGGCCAGTGGATCGGCGCACGCGTGGCGGCCCAGACCGAGACCGACCTGGAAAACGCCATCCTGACCAAGGCGCGCCAGCTCAACCTCCAGAACGCCGGCTAACCCTCCCCCTACGACCCCCGCCTCCTTCTGGCCCGGCCTTCAGGAGCGACGCCTGAAGGATTCCCGTGGCCCGATACGAGCCCAAGACCGCCGAACCCCGCCAGCAGGCCCGCTGGGCGGCCGCCGACGCCTTCCGCACGCCCACGGAAAGCACGGGCAAGCCCAAATACTATGTGCTGGAGATGTTCCCCTATCCGTCGGGGGCCATCCACATGGGCCACGCCCGCAACTACGTCATGGGCGACGTCGTGGCGCGCTCGAAGCGGGCGCAGGGGTTCGACGTCCTGCACCCGATGGGCTGGGACGCCTTCGGCCTGCCCGCCGAGAACGCGGCCATCGAACGCGGCGTCCATCCCGGCGACTGGACCTGGTCCAACATCGCGGCCATGCGCGACCAGCTGAAGCTGCTGGGCCTGTCGCTGGACTGGTCCAGAGAGTTCGCCACCTGCGACCCGGCCTATTACGGCAAGCAGCAGGCCTGGTTCCTGGAGTTGTTCAAGCGCGGCCTGGTCTATCGCAAGGACTCGGTGGTCAACTGGGACCCCGTCGACAACACCGTCCTGGCCAATGAGCAGGTCGTCGACGGCCGCGGCTGGCGCTCGGGCGCGATTGTCGAGAAGCGCAAGCTGAACCAGTGGTTCCTGCGCATCACCGACTACGCCGACGACCTGATCGAGGGGCTCAAGGAACTGGAAGGCCGCTGGCCCGACAAGGTCCGGCTGATGCAGGAGAACTGGATCGGCCGGTCGAAGGGCCTGCAGATGACATGGAAATGGGCCGGCGACGCGCCCGCCGCCGCGCCCGACGGTCTGGAGATCTACACCACCCGCCCCGACACCCTGTTCGGCGCCAGCTTCATGGGCGTGGCCCCCGACCACCCGATCGCCCGCGAGATCGCCGAAACCGATCCGGCAGCCGCCGCCTTCATCGCCGAATGCCGAAAGGGCGGCTCGACCCAGGCCGAGATCGAACAGGCCGAGAAGATCGGCTTCGACACTGGCCTGAAGGTGCTCCATCCGTTCGACGGCCGCGAGGTCTCGGTCTGGATCGCCAACTTCATCCTGTCGGAATACGGCACCGGCGCTATCTTCGGCTGCCCGGCCCACGACCAGCGCGACCTCGACTTCGCCCGCAAATATTCCCTGCCCGTGATCCCGGTCGTGAGGCCCGACGGGACGGGCGATGATTTCGCTGTCGCTACAGAGGCTTATGTCGGGCCGGGTCGCCTGTTCCAGTCCGATTTCATGGACGGAATGGAGATCGAAGCGGCCAAGGCCGCGGCCATCGCCCGCGTCGAGGCGGCGGGTCAGGGCCAGGGCGCGACCATCTATCGCCTGCGCGACTGGGGCGTCAGCCGCCAGCGATACTGGGGATGTCCCATCCCCGTGATCCACTGCGCCAAATGCGGCCCGGTGGGCGTGCCGACCGACCAGCTGCCGGTCGAACTGCCGAAGGACGTGACCTTCGACACGCCCGGCAATCCGCTGGACCGGCACCCGACATGGAAGCATGTCCCCTGCCCGACCTGTGGCGGCGAGGCGGTGCGCGAGACGGACACGCTCGACACCTTCGTCGACTCCAGCTGGTATTTCGCCCGCTTCACCGACCCGACCGCCGCCGAGCCGATCTCGAAGGCGGCCGCCGACAAATGGCTGCCGGTCGACCAGTATATCGGCGGCGTCGAACACGCCGTCCTGCACCTGCTCTACGCCCGCTTCATCAGCCGCGCCCTCAGCGACGCCGGCCTGATGTCGGTGCGCGAGCCGTTCGCCGGCCTGTTCACCCAGGGCATGGTGGTGCACGAGACCTACCGCCGCGCCGACGGCGGCTGGGTCGAGCCCACCGATGTCGAACTGACCAATGACGCCGGCAAACGCTCGGCCCGCCAGCTGTCGACCGGCGAGACCCTGATCATCGGCGACATCGAGAAGATGTCGAAGTCTAAGAAGAACGTTGTCGCCCCGCAGGAGATCGTCGAGGGGTACGGCGTCGACGCCGGCCGCCTGTTCGTGCTCAGCGACAGTCCACCCGAACGCGACGTGCAATGGACCCCCGGCGGGGTCGAGGGCGCCGGCCGGTTCGTCCAGCGCGTCTGGGCCGAGGTCGATGGCTTCGACGCCGCCGCCGCCGGCGAACCCGAGGCCGACGCGGCTCTGGTCCGCGAGACGCACAAGGCCATCAAGGCCGTGTCCGAAGGCGTCGCCGCCTTCCGCTTCAACTCGGCGATCGCCAAGCTGTACGGCTTCATCGCCACCATCCGCGACACGCCCAGGGCCGGCGGCGCGGCGCGGCGCGAGGCCCTGTCCGCCCTGACCCGGCTGATCGCCCCCTTCACCCCCCACCTGGCCGAGGAGTGCTGGACGCGCCTCGGCGAACGGGGGATGGTGCTGGACGCGCCCTGGCCGGCGTTCGATCCGGCCCTGGCGGCGGATGACGAAGTGGTCCTGCCGATCCAGGTCAACGGCAAGCGCCGCGGCGAAATCCGCGTCGCCCGCGGCCTGGAGCCGGCCGAGGTCGAGGCGATCGTCATGGCCGACGCCGATGTGCAGGCGCGACTGGAGGGTCAGACGGTGAGGAAGATCGTGGTGGTCAAGGATCGCATCGTCAATCTGGTGGTCGGCTGATGCTTCGCTCCCGACTGGCGTCTGTAATCGCGCTTGTCTCTCTTGTGGGACTATCCGGCTGCGGCTTCACGCCCCTGTACGGCGACGCGGGGGCGGGCTCGTCCCTGTCGCGGATCGCCGTGGCCACCCAGGACGACCGGCTCGGCTATCGCGTGCGCGAGCAGCTGCAGGACGCCCTGGGCCGCGACGGGTCGCGAGAGCCCCTGTGGCGGCTGCAGACCACGCTTGAGCAGTCGCGTCAGTCGTTGGGACGCCGGATCGACGACACGGCCACCCGCTATGAATTGACCGTGCGCGGGGCCTGGACCCTGACCCCCGTGGGCGGCGGCGAACCGATCGCCGGCGTCGAGACCGTCACCACCACCTACGCCGCCGCCGACCAGCCCTATGCCGCCATCGCCGCCCAGCAGGACGGCGAGGAACGCGCCGCCGCCGAACTGGCGCGCCTGATCCGGCTGGACATCCTGCGGGCGCTGTCGGCGCGGCCTTGAGGGTCGCCGCATGATCCTGACCAAACGGCCGGAGGTCGACCGCTTTCTGTCCGCGCCCGACCGCGGCGTCCGCGCCGCCGTCATCCATGGCAAGGACCGCTCGGGCGTCGGTGAACGCGCCGAAATCCTGTGCAGGGCGATCACCCCCGACCTGAACGACCCCTTCAACGTGACCGTCCTGACCGACAGCGACATCGACGGCGACGAGGCGCGTCTGGAGGAGGCCCTGACCGCGCTCAGCATGATCGGCGGCCGCCGTCTGGTTCGGGTGAGGCTGGGGTCCGAGAAGGCCTCGATCGACAAGATGCTGGCCGCGGCGCTCAAGCGCCATGCCGAGGGCGCCTACAATCCTGACGCCATGCTGGTGATCGAGGCCGGGGCCCTGGGCCGGGATTCCGCCTTGCGCAAGGCCGCCGAGGGGGCGTCCGGCGCCGTCGGCATCGCCTGTTATGAGGATGAGACGGGCGATGTGGCCCGGATGACGCGCGAGGCCCTGGCGGCGGACAAGGTCGGCCTGACCGGCGACGCCCTGGACCGGTTCGTCAGCCGCCTGCCCCGCGAACGCGGTCTGATGCGGCAGGAGATCGAGCGTCTCGCCCTCTATATCGGCCCCGGCTCGGGCAAGACCATCGACGTGGCCGAACTGGAGCAGCACCTGGGGGTCGAGGCCGACGCCTCCCTTCAGGACGCCGCGCTGCAGGCCTTCGGCGGCCGCCCGGCCCCGGCCCAGTCCGGCCTGCGGCGCGCCCTGGCCGAGGGGGAATCGCCTGTCATGGCGGTGAGACAGGCCTCGATCCACCTGGGCCGCCTGCGCCGCATCAATGTGCTTCAGGCCAATGGCGCCGGAGCCAAGGAGGCGGCCAAGGCGGCGGGGGTGTTCTGGAAACAGGAGGCCGAGATGCTGCGTCAGGCGCGCAGCTGGCGGCTGGAGGATCTCGACAGGGTGCTGGACAGCATCAACACGGCCGACGTGGCGACCAAGACCACCGGTTCGCCCGACCAGCTGATCGCCGAACGGCTGCTGCTGGAAATCTCCGCCCGGGCGCGGCGACTCGGGCTTTAAAACCGCCCGAAAACGCCGAGGAATTCAGCGACGGATTCGCGAGGAATTCGACCACGGATCGGAAGAAACGGGAGACAGGGGATACAGACGGTCGAGACCGGCGTCGCCCCCCCTCCGTCACGGCGCGAAGCCGCGCCACCTCCCCACGCGTGGGGAGGAGACCGGCCATCACCCCCGCTTCGACGCCTTGCGGAAGGCGGGCTTGGCCAGGGCGGCGCTGCGGGCCTGCTGGGCCTTTTCCTCGGCGCGGGCCGAGCCGTGGAGGCCGCCGTGGGACGGTCCCCCGCCCGCCTTCTTGGCGGCGAGGGCGCGCTTCATGGCTTCGGCGGTCGGATTGCTCGGCTTGTCGGTCATGACCCCAGCCTAGCACAGGTTGCCGTCAGCCCCGCATCAGCCGGCGGCACAGGTCGTCCAGCTGTTCCAGCGAGCCGTAGCGGATGGTGATCTCGCCCCTGCCGCCCTTGTCCGCCAGCTGCACCTTCAGGCCGAGGGCGTCGGCCAGATCCTGCTCAAGCGCGGCGACATCGGCCGCGCCCTCGCCCGACGACGAGACCTTCGCCCGCGCCTTGTCGGGCTTCGGCCCTTCGGCGGCGCGCCGCGCCAGGGCCTCGGCCTGACGGACGTTCAGTCCCTCGTCGACGATCTGCTGGGCCAGGACGCCCGGGTTGGGGGCCGTGATCAGGGCGCGGGCGTGGCCGGCGCTCATCTTGCCGTGCCGTACGAACCAGAGAACCTCTTCCGGCAACTGGAGCAGACGCAGGGTGTTGGCCACATGGCTGCGGCTCTTGCCCACCACGCCGGCGACGGCGTCCTGGGTGCGGCCGAACCGCTCCATCAGCATGCGATAGGCGTCCGCCTCCTCCAGCGGGTTCAGGTCGCTGCGCTGGACGTTCTCGATGATCGCCACCTCGAACACCTCGACATCGTCCATCTCGCGGACGACGACCGGCACTTCGGTCAGACGCGCCAGCTGGGCAGCGCGCCAGCGGCGTTCGCCGGCGATGATCTGCCAGACCCCGTCATGGCCCGGCTGCGACCGCACCAGGATCGGCTGCAGCACCCCCTTGTCGCGGATCGACGCCGACAGCTCGGCCAGATCCTCGTTGTTGAACAGCTTGCGGGGCTGTTCCGGGTTGGGCTTGAGGCTCTCGATCGGGGCCATGCGCACGCCGGCGGGCGCGGGCGCGCCGTCGATCGGGGCGCTCTCGGCCACCTGTTCACCCAGAAGGGCGGAAAGACCCCGCCCCAGACCGCGCTGACGTTCGCTCAAGACACTGATTCCATTCTTCTAATCACGCGGCCTGAAGCCGACGGGATTTCTCGCGCGCCACCACCTCGCGGGCGAGGCGCAGATAGGCCTGGCTGCCAGCGCATTTCAGGTCGTAGATCAGGGCCGGCTTGCCGAACGACGGCGCCTCGGCCACCCGCACATTCCGCGGAATGACCGATTCATAGACCTTGTCGCCGAAGTGGTTCCGCACGTCGTTGGCGACCTGTCCCGACAGGGCGCTGCGCCGGTCGAACATGGTCAGGACCAGCCCCTGGATCTCCAGTGTCGGGTTCAGACTCTGGCGGACCATCTCGATGGTCTTCATCAGCTGGGTCAGCCCCTCGAGGGCGAAGAATTCGCACTGCAGCGGCACCAGCACGGCGTCGGCCGCGGCCATGGCGTTGAGGGTCAGCAGGTTCAGCGACGGCGGGCAGTCGATCAGCACATAGTCATACCGGGTCTGGCCGTCCGCCCCCTGCCCGGCGAGCGCATCGCGCAGGCGGAACGAGCGACGGTCGGCCTGGCTCAGTTCGATCTCCACGCCCGACATGTCGGCGTCGGCGGGGATGATATGCAGACCCGGGACCGACGTCTGGACGGCGGAATCGTCGACAGAGCGCCCATCGACGATCACGTCATAGATCGTCACCCGCCGTGTTTCACGTGGAACACCCAGACCCGTGGAGGCATTGCCTTGCGGATCCATGTCGACGATCAGCACCTTCTCGCCGATCGCGGCCAGGGCGGTGCCCAGATTGATCGCCGTGGTGGTCTTGCCGACGCCGCCCTTCTGGTTCGAAACGGCGAGGACGCGGGTCTTACCGGTGGGGGACACGGCGGAGGCTCCGGACGGAAACGATACGGCCGCGCGGATCGCTGCGCGAGACGGAGAGGTCGCTATCGAACTGCCAGACCTTGCGGGCGTCGATCAACTCAGCCTCGGCCTTTTCCCCCTTGAGAAACAGCCCCTGTGCGCCCCGCTGTAGATAAGGCTGTGCATAGCCGAGAAGCTTCTCCATCGGAGCGACGGCGCGGGCGGTGACGACGTCGACCTTGACCCTCTGCTCCTCGGCCCGGCCGTTGATGACCGTGGCCCGCAGGGACAAGGTCTCAACCACCTCCTGCAGGAAGCGGCAGCGCTTGCCCAGACTGTCGATCAGCCAGACATGGCTGTCGGACCGGTCCTTCAGCAGGATGGCGAGCACCAAGCCGGGGAAGCCGGCGCCGGCGCCGAGATCGGCCCAGGTTTTTGCGGTGGGCTTCATCTCCAGCAGCTGGGCCGAATCCCAGATGTGGCGGTTCCAGACGTCGGGCAGGCTGTCGGGCCCGACGAGGTTCATCACCGCATTGGCCTCGGTCAGGCGGGCGATGAAGGTCTCGAGGTCGGCCATCTGCGCGGGGGTCGCGTCGGTCTGGATCTGGAATTCTTCGGGAGTCATCGACGGGTCTCCTCCCCATGAAATGGGGAGGCGCCGCGCCGCGCGGCGGCATGACGGATGGGTCCCCTCCACCCCTTCGGGGTCCCCCTCCCCATGGCATGGGGAGGAGACGGGCGTTGGATCATGCCGCCACCCGCGTCCGTTTGACGTGGGACAGAAGCGCGGTCAGCGCCCCGGGGGTCATGCCCTCGATGCGGCCGGCCTGACCGAGGGTGCGGGGCTGGACCAGGGTCAGCTTCTCGCGGACCTCGTTCGAGAGACTGCCGACGGCGGCGTAGTCGAGGTCGACCGGGAGGGCCAGGGCCCCCTCGCGCCGCAAGGCCTCGGCGTCCGAGGCCTGACGATCGAGATAACCGGCGTAGCCCGCGTCGATCTCGATCTGCTGGCGGACCTGATTCGACCAGCCCGCGATCTCCGGACGGGTCGAGGCGAAGGTCTCCAGGGTCACACCGGGGAAGGCCAGAAGGTCGCGGATCGAACGGCGCTGGCCATCGGCGTTTACGTGAATCCCGAGCGCCGCAGCCTCCTTGGGCGTGAACACCGTTTCACGTGAAACAGCCGCCGCCTCGGCCAGCTGGGCGGACTTGGCCCGGAAAGCCTCGCCACGACGGGAAGAGACGATGCCCGCCTCCATCGCCAGGGGGGTCAACCGTTGATCGGCGTTGTCGGCCCGCAGCGTCAGCCGGTATTCGGCCCGGCTGGTGAACATCCGGTAGGGCTCGGTCACGCCACGTGTGACCAGATCGTCGATCATGACGCCGATATAGGCCTGGTCCCGGCCGAGAACGATCGGGTCCGAGCCGGCGGCGGCGCGGGCGGCGTTCAGCCCGGCGATCAGACCTTGCGCCCCCGCCTCCTCATAGCCCGTGGTGCCGTTGATCTGGCCAGCCAGATACAGGCCGGGACGCTTCTTGACCTCCAGCGCCGGGGTCAGCTCGCGCGGGTCGACGTAGTCGTATTCGATGGCGTAGCCGAAGCGGAACACCTCGACCGCCTCGAGGCCCGGGATGGTTCGCAGGAAGGCGGCCTGGGTCGTGTCGGACACCGAGGTCGAAATGCCGTTGGGGTAGACGGTCGGGTCATCCAGGCCCTCGGGCTCGAGGAAGATCTGGTGCGAGGTCTTGTCGGCGAACCGGACCACCTTGTCCTCGATCGAGGGACAGTAGCGCGGGCCCCGGCCGGACAGGTGGCCCCCATAGACGGCGCTGTCGCCCAGGTTGTCGGCGATGATCCGGTGCGTCTCGGCCGTGGTGTGGGTCACCCCGCAGGCGATCTGGGGCGTGGTGATCCGGTCGGTCAGGAAGCTGAACGGCACGGGCTCGGCGTCGGCCGACTGCATTTCCAGCCGGTCCCAGGCGATGGTGCGGCCGTCCAGACGGGCGGGCGTGCCGGTCTTGAGCCGGCCCATCTGCAGGCCGGCGCCATAGAGATCGGCGGCCAGGCCGGTCGAGGGCGCCTCGCCGTGGCGGCCGGCGGGAATGCGCTGGTCGCCCTTGTGGATGACGCCGTTCAGGAAGGTGCCCGTGGTCAGGACCACGGCGCCGGCGTGGACCTCGGTCCCCTCGCCCGTCACCACGCCGACGACGCGGCCGCCGTCGAGGATCAGGCGCTCGGCCGTGCCGGCCATGAGGGTCAGGTTCGGCGTCTGCGCCAGCTCGGCCTGCATGGCCTCGCGGTACAGGCGGCGGTCGATCTGGCTGCGGGGGCCCTGGACCGCCGCGCCCTTGGAGCGGTTGAGCAGGCGGAACTGGATGCCCGAGACGTCGCCGAGACGACCCATGACGCCGTCCATGGCGTCGATCTCGCGGACCAGATGGCCCTTACCCAGTCCGCCAATGGCCGGGTTGCACGACATCTCGCCGATGGTCTCGAGCTTCTGGGTCAGAAGCACCGTCCTCGCGCCGGCGCGCGCCGACGCGGCCGCGGCCTCGCAGCCGGCGTGCCCGCCGCCGATGACGATGACATCAAAGGATTTCATGGCCGGGGACATAGGGGAAAAGCGCCCGAAACGCCACCGGGGCCGTTTGGCTGTTTCACGTGAAACACGTCACTTGCCGATGCAGAAGGTCGAGAAGACCTCGCCGAGAATGTCTTCGACGCCGATGGCGCCCGTGACCCGGCCGAGGGTTTCCGCCGCGCGGCGCAGGTCGTCGCCCGCCATCTCCGGCGCGCGGTCGAGCGCGCGGCGGGCCGCCTCGACGTCAGCGAGGGCCTCACCAAGGCGTCGGCGATGCCGTTCGCGGGTCACGGCCGGGAAGTCGGCGCCTGACAGGTCGCGGGCCAGGCGCGCGGCGATCCAGTCGTGCAGTTCTGCCATACCCTCGCCGGTCGTTGTGCTGACCACAAGGTCTTCCAGCCCCTCCACGGGATCGACCTGGCCGATGTCCGACTTGTTGCGGATCAGCAGGTCGCCGGGCCGGACATAGTCGGCGGCGACGCCCGGCGGATCGCCCGGGCCCCGGACCCACAGCCGCAGCTCAGCCGCCTCGGCCCGGGCCCGGGCCCGGCGGACGCCCTCGGCCTCCACGATATCACCCGACTCCCGCAGGCCCGCGGTGTCGGACAGGGTCACGGCGTAGCCGCCGATGATCAGATCGGCGTCCAGCACATCCCGGGTCGTGCCGGCGATGGGCGTGACGATGGCGGCCTCGCGCGCGACGAGGGCGTTGAACAGCGACGATTTCCCGGCGTTGGTCTCGCCGATCAGGACGATGCGGTAGCCCTCGCGCACCCGCTCCCCGCGTCGGGCGTCGGCCAGGGCGGCGCGCAGATCCTCGATCAGCTGGTCCAGAACAGGACCGGCGGTGCGGGCCAGATTGTCGGGGATGTCCTCGTCGGGGAAGTCGATCTCGGCCTCGACGAGCGCCATGGCCTTGAGCAGGTCGCGGCGGAAGCCCGTGTAGGTCCGCGACAGGGCGCCGTCCAGCTGGCCCAGAGCCTGCGAGGCCTGGGCCGTGGTTTCGGCGTCGATCAGGTCGGCGACGGCTTCGGCCTGGGCCAGATCCATACGGCCGTTCTCGAAGGCCCGGCGGGTGAACTCGCCCGGTTCGGCCGGGCGCAGGCCGAGCGCGATCAGGGCCTGGCTGGCCGCCTCGACCACCGCCCGGCCGCCGTGGAGGTGGAGTTCGGCGCAGTCCTCGCCGGTGTAGCTGTTGGGCGCCAGGAACCGCAGGACCAGGGCCTGGTCGATGGGCCGGCCGGCGTGAGTCAGGGCGCGTAGGGAGGCGAAGCGCGGCTTGAGGCCTCCGGCACCGAGGGCGATCAGGGCGGCGTCGGTCGCCGGACCGGAGAGGCGGACGATGGCGATGGCGCCTCGGCCCGGGGGGGTGGCGAGGGCGAAGATGGTGTCGGTCATGTGTATCCTCCCCCTTTATGGGGGAGGGGAGCCACGAAGCGGTGGAGGGGGCTGGCCGCATCCGCCGGTGTCCGGGGTTTGCCCCCTCCGTCGCGCTGCGCGCGCCACCTCCCCCATAAAGGGGAAGGAGACGCTGTCACGGCTTGCTGGCTCCGCCGACCGCCGTCTCCATCAGCTTGCGGAACTGGTCCTGGGCCTGGAGGCCGAAGCTGGTCCAAGTCTTCATCAGTTCGTCGGGCTGCATGGCGTTCATGTTCTCGTCCATGCGCCGCTTCATCTCGGCGACCAGATGATCGTTCAGCGGCTCGACATTTGGCAGGCCGAGGAAGGCGCGCGCCTCGGCCGGTTCGCACTCGATCTCGATATTGACCTTCATGCCGCCGCTCCATGTTTCACGTGAAACAGCCGGGGCCGCATCAGGTGTTCATCGACTGGAAGAAGTCCGCATTGTTCTTGGACTGGCGCAGCTTGTCGATCAGGAATTCGATCGCGTCCTGCGGGCCCATGGGGTTGAGGATGCGGCGCAGGACATAGGTCTTGGCCAACTGGTCCTTGGGCGTGGTCAGCTCTTCCTTGCGGGTGCCGGACTTGAGCACGTCGATGGCGGGGAAGATGCGCTTGTCGGCGACCTTGCGGTCAAGCACGATCTCGGAGTTGCCGGTGCCCTTGAACTCTTCGAAGATCACCTCGTCCATCCGGCTGCCGGTGTCGATCAGGGCGGTGGCGATGATGGTCAGCGAGCCCCCCTGCTCCACGTTGCGCGCGGCGCCGAAGAACCGCTTCGGCCGCTGCAGGGCGTTGGCGTCGACGCCGCCGGTCAGGACCTTGCCCGAGGACGGGACGGTGGCGTTGTAGGCGCGGCCCAGACGGGTGATGGAGTCGAGCAGGATGACGACGTCCTTCTTGTGCTCGACCAGGCGTTTGGCCTTTTCGATCACCATTTCGGCGACGGCGACGTGGCGGGTGGCCGGCTCGTCGAAGGTCGAGGCGATGACCTCGCCCTTCACCGTGCGCTGCATGTCGGTGACCTCCTCGGGGCGCTCGTCGATCAGCAGCACCATCAGGGTCACCTCGGGGTGGTTGCGCTCGATCGACTTGGCGATGTTCTGCAGCATCACCGTCTTGCCGACGCGCGGCGGGGCGACGATCAGGCAGCGCTGGCCCTTGCCGAGCGGGGCGACGATGTCGATGACCCGGCCCGAGCGGTCCTTCAGCGTCGGGTCCTGGATTTCCATGTGCAGCCGCTCTTCGGGATAGAGCGGGGTCAGGTTGTCGAACAGGACCTTGGTCTTGACCGTTTCCGGGTCCTCGAAATTGATCGTGTCGACCTTGAGCAGGGCGAAGTAGCGCTCGCCCTCGCGCGGGCCGCGGACGGCGCCGTGGACGGTGTCGCCCGAGCGCAGGCCGAAGCGGCGGATCTGCGAGGGGGAGACATAAACATCGTCCGGACCCGGAAGATAATTTACGTCGGGGCTGCGCAGGAAACCGAAGCCGTCGGGCAGGATTTCCAGCGTCCCGGAGGCGATGATCTCGACCTCTTCGTCGGCCAGGGTCTTGAGGATGGCGAACAGCAGGTCCTGCTTGCGCAGGTTGCCGGCGTTCTCGATCTCGAGGCTCTCGGCGAAGGCGACCAGTTCCTCCGGCGTCTTGTCGTTGAGTTCCTGCAGGGTGATGCGGCCGTTGGGGACGATCGGTTCGCCGTCGTCCTCTTCCTCCCCGGACTCCTGATCGACCATGGGCAGGTCGGCGGCGGCGATTTCCGTCGTCGGCAGATCGCCGTCGAGGTTTTCGGCTTCAGGAGCGGTGGGATCGGTGTCGCGGACGTCGGTCATGGGAGGCTTCTTACACATGCGCAGCCGGGCGCTCGCGCAAGCGAGGCCGGGCGGGCTGACAATGTCTGGCCTCGCGGCCGGCAGGGAAACGACGGGGTCCGACGGGAGAGATCCGATCGGCGTCGCTGGGAGAGAGGGACCGCCCGGCGCTGCCAGGAACGGTTCGGGATGAGGGGAACCACGCGGGGGCCGTCAGGTCAAGCGGGACCTAGCCGAAGGTCCATTGGGTCGTGACCGAGAGCACCGCCACGATGGCGATCACGAAGGGGATTTCGTTGGTCATCCGCCAGAACCGGCCCGTGCGGGTCGAGGTCCCGGCTGCGATGCGCTTCAGTTCTTTCGACAGGAAGCCGTGCCAGCCGCTGAGGGCCAGGACGGCCAGCAGCTTTGTCGCCATCCACGGCTGGGCCAGGAAGCCCCAGCCCGCGCCGAAGCCATAGACGTGGATCAAGATCATCCAGACACCGAACACCCAGGCCAGGCTCATCGCGGGATTGATGATGATCTTCAGCAGCCGCCGCTGCCAGATCCGGAGCAGTGATTGCATCTCCGATCGCAGAGGTTCGGCCTTGTCCGCCTGTTCTGCGTCATAGGCGTAGAGCCGCGGCAGGAAGAGCATGCCGGCCATCCAGGCGATGACCGCGAGAATATGCAGACCCCGGACGATTTCGAATGTCGTGCCATCCAGCATCAGGCCGCCCTCCGCGCGCATTGGGCCGGGCACGCCTTCCAGGCCGCCCGGCATCCCGGACCGTGGGGCGCGACGCCCTCGCGCGACAAGGCCTCCAGGACCGCGTCGGCCAGGGTCCCGATGAAGGGAGCCGCCACTCCGACGGCCGGCGCGCGCAGATACGGCGCGACGCCCAGTTCATGGGCCAGTTCGGCGTATTCGATGTCGAGCTCGACCAGGGTCTCGATGTGTTCGGAGACGAAGGCGACAGGGGTCACGATCACGCCGACGCCATCGCGGGCGGCCTGCTGGATGGCCTCGGGGGTCGACGGGCCCAGCCACTTCATCGGCCCGACGCGGCTCTGGTAGCAGATGGTCCAGTCGGTCTCGCGTTCACCCAGACCGACCGCTTGCGCGATGGCGGCGCAGGTGGCCTCGATCTGCTCCTGATAGGGATCGCCCTTTTTCGCGATCAGACTCTCGGGAATGCCGTGGGCCGAGAAGAGGACGCGGACGGGCCGGCCACCCGCCTCCGAGAGCTTCGAACGCACAGCCCTGGCCTGGGCTTCAATCCATCCCGCGGCCCGCGGATAGCAGCAGATCGTGCGGCTCGCGCCCGGGCCCTCATAGACCGTGTTCCACAGCTTCAACGACGAGTCCGTCGTCGTGGTCGAGAACTGCGGATAAAGGGGCAGCAGGACGATCTCGTCCGGCGCGAAGGCGGTCACCTCGGCGGCCGTCTGTTCGCTCAGCGGCGACCAGTAGCGCATGGCGATGAAGGCGCGGACGTCGTCGTCCGGCAGCCGCGTCCTCAGCGTCTGTTCCAGCGCGGCCGACTGTTTGCGCGTCTCGGCCAGCAGGGGCGAGCCGCCGCCCATCAGGGCGTAGTTGGCCTGGGCGCCGGTCTCGCGTCGGCTGGAGATCAGGCCCGCCAGCCAGGTCCGGAACGGATCGGGCAGGCCGATGATGGCCGGGTCGCGGAACAGGTTGAACAGGAAAGGCCGCACCGAGGCCGGATCGTCAGGCCCGCCCAGATTGAACAGGACCACCGCGATCCGTCGTCCGGAGGCCGCTCCGGTCATTGTGCGCCGATCCGTTTCAGCACCTGTTCGACATGGGCGATCGGCACGTCGGGCAGGATGCCGTGGCCGAGGTTGAAGATCCACGGCCCCTGCCCCCAGGCCTCGAGCAGCTGGTCGACGCGGCGATCCAGCATCGGACCCCCGGCGCGCAGCAGCAGGGGATCGAGCGCGCCCTGGATCGGCTTGATCACCTGGACGCGGCGTCCGATCTCCAGCGGACAGGCGGTATCGAGCGCCACGCCCTGGACGTCGACCTCGGCCGCATAGCGTTCCGCCAGGGCCGCCGAGCCGCGCGGGAAGCCGATCAGGGGCACGGTGACGCCCAGTTCGCGCACCCGGCGAACCAGTTGCTGGTGAGGCCGCAGGACCAGGCTTTCGAACAGGTCTTCCGGCAGACCCTCGGCCCAGCTTTCGAAGATCTTGAGCACCTGGGCCCCGGCGTCGGCCTGCATCTTCAGATAATGGGCCGTGGCCTCGACCAGCACGTCCAGCAGGGCCGCGACCTTCTCCGGCTCGCTGTAGGCGTAGGTCCGGGCCTGGGCGCGTTCGCCCTTGCCGATGCTGCGGGCCTCGCCGTCCAGCATATAGGTGGCCACGGTCCAGGGCGCGCCGGCGAAGCCGATCAGGGCGCGCTCAGGCTCCAGTTGCGACCGCACGATCGACAGGGTCTGGCCGACCTGTTTCAGCGCCTCGCCAGCCCCGGATGTCAGGTCCCGCATGGCCTCGACGGGAGGCAGGGCGCCCAGCCGCGGCCCCTCTCCGGCCTCGAACCAGACCTCCTGGCCCAGCGCCCGGGGGATCAGCAGGATGTCGGCGAAGACGATGGCGGCGTCGAATCCGAACCGCCGCATCGGCTGCAACGTCGCCTCCGCGGCCTTCTCGGGATCCAGACAGAAGGAGATGAAGTCCGGGGTCGTCGCCCTGAGCGCCCGGTACTCCGGCAGGTAGCGCCCGGCCTGACGCATGAACCAGACCGGCGGACGCGACGGCGTCTCCCCGGCGAGAACCTTGAGAAGCAACGGTGTGGGGGGCGAGGTGATCATGTGATCCCGGTCCTACCGGCGGCCCGGTCCAGGCTCAAGCCCGGCCCGTGTCGCACCCTCCTTATCCTTCTCAGGAAAGATTCGAAGAATGGGAGGTAGAAGGCAGGGCGGGGGATGGCGGGGATAAGCTGGCGCATTTGGGCGCGGACGGACGGGTTTTCCGCAAACAGTCACAGACGGCGGACGGCCGTTCACCGGTCTGGTGACAGCGGGGATAAATCCTGACGAGGCCTCAAGGGCGGGGTTTCAGAGCCGGCGCCTTGTCGGCAGGCTGGGCGCCATTAAGGTCTTGTTAAGGATCTCCACAGGCGGACCGGCGACGGGTCGCGGCCGTGGGATGAACCGCCCCCGCGATGGATGTCCCGTCCACCCTTGTCCCCGCTCGCCGCCCTCGCCCGGTCCGGCTATAGGAAAAGGCTGACAGCCCCGGACCAACGGCGCCCCGCCCCGTCCACAGGAGTCTCGCACATATGGACAGCTGCCGATGACGCCGGGCGCAACGGGGACGGGCCGCACGACGGGCCCTTCGCGGCTGGCGACCTATTTCCACGTCCACCTGGTGTCGGATTCCACCGGCGAGACCCTGAACGCCATGGCCAAGGCCGTGGTGGCGCGCTTCGACGGGGTCATTCCGATCGAGCACATCTATGCCCTGGTGCGGAACGACAAGCAGATGGAGCGGGTGCTGGAGGAGATCGCCGCCTCGCCCGGCGTGGTTCTGCACACCCTGGTCGACCGCGAGCTGCGCGAACAGCTGGAGACGGGCTGCCGCAAGCTGGACATGCCCCAGATCGCGGCCCTGGATCCTCTGGTCGGGGCCCTGTCACGCTATCTGGGCGCGGCCCTGTCGACCCGCGTGGGAGCGCAGCACGCGCTGGACACCGACTATTTCAACCGCATTGCGGCGCTGGACTTCGCCATGGCCCATGACGACGGCCAGGGCACGACGGCCCAGCTGGAAAGCGCCGACGTGGTGTTGTGCGGAGTCAGCCGCACGTCAAAGACCCCGACCTGCATCTATCTGGCCCACCGCGGCATCCGCGCGGCCAATGTGCCGCTGGTGCCGGGCCAGGAGGACGGCGAGCGGCTGGTTGGGCTGAAGAACCCCCTGATCGTCGGCCTGACCGTGTCGCCGGACCGGCTGGTGCAGATCCGCAAGAACCGGCTGGACGGGCTGAACGCCACCCGGGCTTCCTCCTATGTGGACCACGACGCGGTGCGCGACGAGACGGTCAAGGCGAGGCGCGCTTTCGAGCGGCGCGGCTGGCCGGTCATCGACGTGACCCGCCGTTCGGTCGAGGAGACGGCGGCGGCGATCATCAACGTCCTGAACGAGCGCCGTACGCGTCGGCTGGGAGCGGCATGGTGAGCGGGGAACGTCTCATCCTCGCCTCGAAGAGCGCTGCCCGGCAGGCCATGCTGGAGGGCGCCGGCGTGCCGTTCGCGGTGCAGGTCGCCGACGTCGACGAGAACGCCGTCAAGGCGACGCACGATCCCGCCGATGCGGCGGGGCTGGCGGTCGAACTGGCGCGGGTGAAGGCGCTGGCGGTGTCGCGTCATGACGCCGACGCCTGGGTGCTGGGCGCGGACCAGACCCTGGCCTTCGACGGGGGGCTGGTGTCGAAAGCCGGGTCTCTGGAACACGCGCGGAGGCAGCTGGCGTCGATGCGGGGCCGGACGCATCAACTGCATTCGGGCGCGGCCCTGGCGCGGAACGGGCAGGTGGTCTGGGCCGGGGTCGATACGGTCGATCTGCGGATGCGCAATTTCTCGGACGCCTTTCTGGACGCCTATCTGAAGGCCGAGGGCGAGCGGTTGCTGGCCTGCGTCGGCTCCTATCGGCTGGAGGGGATGGGGTCGCAGCTGTTCGAGGCTGTGGAGGGCGACTATTTCACCGTCCTGGGCCTGCCGCTGTGGCCGGTGCTGGCGGAGCTGCGGCGGGCCGGAGTGCTGCGGTCATGACCGTGGTCGCCGGCGTCGCCGGCCAGCCGATCGCCCATTCGCTGAGCCCGGTCATACACGGAGCGTGGATCGAGGCGGCCGGGCTGGACGCGGTCTATCGCGCCTTCGGGCCGGCGAACGCCGAGGCCTTTGCGGAGCTGGTCGATCAGGGGCGGCGCGGCGCCCTGCGCGGCCTGAATGTGACGGCGCCGTTCAAGGCGCAGGCCCTGGGGCTGGCGGACGAGGCCGGTGAAACGGCGTTGGCCTGCGGCGCGGCCAATCTGCTGGTGTTCGAGGACGGCCGGATCCGGGCCGAGAGCACAGATGGCCTTGGCCTGATGGCGGCCCTGGCTGAACAGGCGCCTGGGCTCGACGTGCGAGGCCGGCCGGCCGTTGTGCTGGGCGCGGGCGGGGCGGGGCGCGCGGCGGCGGCGGCGCTGAAGGCGGCGGGAGCGGAAGTCGGAGTGCTGAACCGGACGGCCGAGCGGGCGCAGGCGCTGGCGGATCATCTGGGCGTGGCGGTGGTCGATGCGCGGGCGCTGGGCGAGGCGGCGCTGGTGGTCAATGCGCTGAGCGTGCCGCCGACGATCGATCCGGCGGCGCTGCCGGCCGACGCGGTGCTGATGGACATGACCTATCGCCCGGTGCTCACGCCGTTTCTGGCCGAGGGGCGGGCGCGGGGGCTGACGACGGTGGACGGGCTGGCCATGCTGATCGGTCAGGCGAGGCCGTCGTTCCGGGCCCTGTTCGGCGTTGAACCGCCGGATGTGGATGTCCGCGCCGTGGCGCTGGCGACCCTGGGAGAGGCCGAATGATCGTCCTGGGCCTGACCGGCTCCATCGGCATGGGCAAGTCGACGACGACGGCGATGTTCGCCGACGCCGGGGCCATGGTCTGGAACGCGGACGAGGCGGTGCACCGGCTCTACGCCAGGGGCGGTGCGGCGGTCGGTCCGGTGGGCGAGGCGTTTCCGGGGGTGGTCGCGGACGAGGCCGTGGACCGGACGCGTCTGGCCGAGGCGCTGGGGCGGGACGATCAGGCCTTCCGGCGGCTGGAGGCGATCGTTCATCCGCTGGTGTTGCAGGGTCGGATCGAGGATCTGGCGGCGGCCGAGGCGCGGGGCGTCAGGCTGGCGGTGCTGGACATTCCGCTGCTGTTCGAGACCGGCGGGGACGCCGACGTCGATGCGGTGGTGGTGGTCACGGCGCCGGCCGCGGTGCAGGCGGCGCGGGTTCTGGAGCGGCCCGGCATGACCCGCGAGCGGTTCGAGGCCATCCTGGCGCGGCAACTGCCCGACGCCGAGAAACGCCGCCGGGCCGACTTCGTCGTCGACACCGGCGAGGGGCTGGAGGCGGCGCGGGCCCGGGTGAAGGAAATCGTGGGGATGGTTCTGGCCGAGGGGTGGTCGCCGCCCCGGCGCGGTCTTCCGAAAGCGGACGAACCGCCCCATTAAGGGGGCATGTCCCGCGAAATCGTTCTCGACACCGAAACCACCGGCTTCGACCCGCGTACGGGCGACCGGATGATCGAGGTCGGCTGCATCGAGATCGAGGATCTGCTGCCGACGGGGCGGACCTTTCACCGGCTGATCCATCCCGAGCGGACGATCCCGGCCGATGCGATCCGGGTGCACGGGATCACCGACGATCATGTGAAGGACGCGCCGAAATTCGCCGAGATCGTCATCGATCTGTGCGACTTCATCGGCGACGCGCCGATCATCGCCCACAACGCCCAGTTCGACCGCAATTTCATCGACCACGAATTCGGCCGCTGCGGCCGGGCCCTGTTCCACGAGGACCGCTGGATCGACACGCTGAAGCTGGCCCAGACGCGGTTTCCGGGCATGGCCAATTCGCTGGACGCCCTGTGCAAGCGCTACAAGATCAGCCTGGTCGAGCGCAGCCTGCACGGCGCCTTGATCGACGCCCGGCTGCTGGCCGAGGTCTATCTGGAGCTGAAGGGCGGCAAGGAGCGCCGGCTGGACCTGTCGGCCTCGCGCGTCGTCAGCGCCGCGGCGGCGGCCCATGCGGCGGCGGGCTATCCGCCCCGGCCGCGTCCGCTGGAACCGCGCGGCGGCGAGGCGGAGCACGCGGCGCACGAGGCCTTCCTGCGGGCGACGCTGAAGGACTGGTCGCTGTGGAAGGGCTATGGCCTGGACATGGAAAAGGCGTCCGCCGCCTGACGGACGCCCCTTCATTTCTTGTGGCCTACCACTCGCCGCGCGGCGGCGAGCGGCTTGAGGCCTAGGCCTTGCCGGCTTCGGCCGGGCCGCGGGCGATGGACTGCTGGCGGGCGACGTAGATGCCGGCGAAGTCGATCGGGTCCAGCATGAAGGGCGGGTAGAAGCCGCCGTCCGAGGTGGCGCGGGCGATGATCTCGCGGGCGAACGGGAAGAGGTAGCGCGGGCATTCGATCAGCAGCAGCGGCTCGATGTCCTGCTCGGGCACGCCGTGCAGGGCGAACAGGCCGCCGTACAGCAGTTCGACGTTGAAGACGGTCATCGCCTCGGTGGTCGCCTTGATGGTCAGGCGCAGGTCGACCTCGAACAGGCCGTCGGGGCGGCCCTGGGCGTTCATCTCGACGCCCATGTCGATGGCGGGCTTGCCGTCGACGCGGAGGCTGTCGGGGGCCTTGGGGTTCTCGAACGACAGGTCCTTGACGTACTGGGCGACGATGCGGAAGCCGGGGCCCTGCGGCCCCTGGGCGGCGTTGTCGGCGGGCGCGGCCGTGTTGGCGTCGGCGGGAGGGGCGGCGTCGGTCATCGATCGGGTCTGTCTGAATAGGGTGAACGGCGCCCTTTGAGACGCCCCGGAAGGCGCGGCGACTAGCACGGGGCCGGGGGTGCGGCAACGACGCTCGCCCGACCTCAGCAGCGGTTCATGTTGCGCGACCCTATATCAGCCCCTAATCGTCAGTCGCCGCGCCCGCCGTTTCGCGGACGCCAGCCAGGGAACGCCAGTGCCGCCGGTCCAGATCCAGATCATCATCTTCGCCGTGATCGCCGCCATCGTCCTGTTCCAGCTGTACAATGTGCTGGGCAAGAAGGTCGGCCGTCAGCCGGAAGACGATGCGCGATCCAAGCCGGCCGTCCTCGCGCCGGCGGGCGCCCGGCCGGAGCAAGCCGCCGGCCGTCCGGGCATCCTCGACGCCGTCACCCTGGCCTCGATCGCCAGCCTGAAGGCGCGCGATCCGAATTTCGACCCCGTCCGCTTCCTCGAAGGCGCCCGCCAGGCCCATGAGACCATCGTGCGGGCCTATGCCGCCGGCGACCGCGAGACGCTGAAGCCGCTGCTGACCCCGGCGGTGATGGACTCCTTCGAGGCCGGCATCGCCGCCCGCGAGAGCCGGGGCGAGACCGAGATCGCCGAATTCCTGCATCCGGCCCGCGCCGACCTGGAACAGGCCTCGGCCGAGGAGAACCGGGCCACGGCCAAGGTCCGCTTCCTGGCCGAGCTGCGCAATACGGTGACCTCGGCGGACGCCGCCGCCGAACCACAGATCGAGGAACGCCGCGTCGCCGAACTGTGGACCTTCGAACGGACCCTCGGCGCCAGCGATCCCAACTGGGTCCTGGCCCGCACCGAGCCCGCCGCCGCATGATCGCGGGCGGCGCGCGGCGACGCCTGGGCGCCGCCCTCGCGGCCGTGTTTCTGGTCGCCGGCTGCGCCTCCGCCCCGCCGCCGGCTCCGCCAGCGCCTGTTCCCGCCCCGTCGCCCGCGCCCGTCGAGGCCGCGGGCGTCTCGCCGACGACCCTGCCCGGGTGGGCGAACGAGAACCATCTGGCGGCGCTGAACGCCTATGCCGCCGGCTGCGGCGCGGCCCGCGACCCGGCGGGAGCCGCCGCCTGCCGCCAGGGCCGCGCGCTGCGGGACGGGGGCGCCACGGCCCGGGCCGCGCGCGATTTCTTCGAGACCCGGTTCACCGTCGTCGCCTCGGAGGGCGAGGGCCGGCTGACCGCCTATTTCGCACCCGAATACGCCGCCCGGCGGACGCCGCAGGGGCCGTTCGACACGCCGGTGGTGGCCCGGCCGGCCGATCTGGTCGTCGACCCGGCCGACCCGTCGCGGGTCCTGCAGCGCCGGGCCGACGGCTCGACCGGCCCCTACCCCGACCGGGCCGCGATCGAGGCGGCGCCCCCTGGCGCGGTTCTGGCCTGGATGAAGGCCGAGGAGCTGTTCTTCATGCAGCTGCAGGGGTCGGGCTATCTGACGTTCGAGGACGGGGGCCGGGGCCGCGCCGCCTACGCCGCCAACAACGGCCGGCCCTTCGTGGCCATCGCCAACCGCATGGTCGAACAGGGGCTGTTGCCCGCCGGCGGAGCCTCGGGCGAGGCGATCCGCGCCTGGCTGGCGGCCCACCGGGGTCCCGAGGCGGACGCGGTCACCGCGCTGAATCCCCGCTATGTCTTCTTCGCCATGCAGCCCGACGACGGCGGCGATCCGGCGGGGGCGGCGGGCGTCCCCCTGCCGGCGCGGCGCGCCATCGCGGTGGACCCGGCCAGCTGGCGCTATGGCGACCTGGTGTGGATCGACGCCGAGGGCGGCGGACTGGTCGGGGCGCGCGACAGCTATCGCGGCCTGATGATGGCGCTCGACACCGGCAGCGCCATCCGCGGCCCGGTCCGCGCCGACTTCTACATGGGCCGCGGCGCGGCGGCCGGCGAGGAGGCCGGGACGGTGAGGCATCCGCTGAGGATGTGGCGTCTGGTTCCGAGGCCGTAGGGCGTTCAATTTTCAAAGACCGGGACTGCGTTCTCCCTTCCCCGAAGTGGGAGGGTGGTGGCGCAGCGACCGGGTGGGGAATGGCGGACGCACCCCACCCTGTCGTCGCTTCGCGCCGACATCCCTCCCCATGAAGGGGAGGGAGAAGCAGGCGTGCG
>NZ_LMGT01000007.1 GCF_001427825.1 Brevundimonas sp. Root608 | reverse complement strand
CGATTCCGGGACGACGTTTCCCGCTCGTTCGCACCCCGCCGCACGTTGATGGCCCTGGCGCCAGACGCCCTCCCCCGCGACGGGATGCAGATATTATGCGGCCGCCGCGAGGGGGTGCTGACAATACAGTTTGGGAAAAGCGGAAGCGGTTGATCGGGCGGGATATTTTCCCGCCAACCCGACTATATGTCGACCAGCAGCGTCACGCCTTCCCGCTCCCCATCACCGTGCATCCCCGCCTCCGCGGGGATGCACGGACGGGGACGGGAGGGAGGAGGACCGTCAGCTCTTCAGCCGCCAGCCGGACTTGAACACGGCCCAGCAGGCCCAGGCCATGACCAGGGTCAGGAGCCCGCTCATGACCGCGCCGATCAGCAGATTCCCCTCGGCGTTCCCGACCCCGATGAAGCCGGCCCGGAAGCCGTCGATCAGGTAGAAGAAGGGGTTGAAATGGCTGATGGTCGCGAACGGCTCGGGCAGGTTCTCGACCAGGTAGAAGGTGCCGCTGAGGAAGGTCATCGGCATGATGACGAAATTCTGCACCGCGGCGAGTTGGTCGAATTTCTGCGCCCAGAGGCCGGCGAAGACGCCCAGCATGCCCATGATCAGGCAGGCCAGCAGGCCGAACCACAGGATCAGGCCGAGGTTCGCGACTTCCAGCCGGGCGAAGGGCATGACGCAGATCGCCGTCACGATCCCGACCACCAGGCCGCGCGTCGCGGCGCCGAGCGAAAAGCCGATGGTCAGCTCCAGCGGGCTGAGCGGCGGGGTCAGGAAGTCGGTCGCGGTGTTCATCACCTTGGCCTGGATCAGGCTGGAGGAGGCGTTGGCGAAGGCGTTGTTGAGCATGGCCATCATGATCAGGCCCGGAGCGACGAACTCGGCGAAGGGCGTGCCGTGCAGCGGCGGCCGCGTGCCCTGCAGGGCGACCACGAAGACCAGCATGTAGAGCAGGGTGGTGACCACCGGCCCGGCCACGGTCTGGGCCCCGACCTTCCAGAAGCGGCGCACCTCCCTCAGGTACAGGGTCTGGACGCCGATCCAGTTGACGCCGGGATAGCTGCGCGGCCGGGGGGTCGTGGTCAGGTCGGTCATGGGAGCCAGATGCGGGGTGGCGGAGAGGGATGCAAGAGAGGCAGTAGGGATTAGGCAGTAGGCAGCAGGCAGTCGGACGGGCGCATCACGAGCCCCCGAGCCCTCGGCGCCTCTTCGGCTAATGCCTACTGCCTAGTCCCTACCGCCCCCTCTCGTTAACCATCCCTACATCTGGTTCCTGTGGACGGACTGATTCGCACATCTTGCGTCCGGTAAGGGCTCGTTTACGATTAGTGGTAGGTCGAGGCCCCGGGAGGGACGTCTGGACCCCATATATTGAATCCGAGACCCGGAGGGTTGGCTATGACCGCAGGCTGGACAGAAGACCGCGTCGGCGCGCTGAAGAAGCTCTGGCTGGAAGGCCAGTCGGCCAGCCAGATCGCCAAACAGCTGGGCGGCGGCGTCACCCGCAACGCCGTCATCGGCAAGGTGCACCGCCTCGGCCTGTCGGGCCGGGCCGCCCCGTCGCAGCCGGCGCGCGCCACCTTCCGCCCGTCGCGTCCGCGCCCTGCCCAGCCGACCCAGGCCCCGTCGGCCCCGCGCCGCATCGAGGCGGTCCAGCCGCGCGCCGTGGTCACCGCCCAGTCGGTTCCAGCCCCCATGCCCGACCTGCCCGGCACCGCCACGGTCATGACCCTGGGCGCCCATATGTGCAAATGGCCGATCGGCGACCCGTCCTCGGACGAGTTCAGCTTCTGCGGCCGCCGCTCTTCGGAAGGCGTCTATTGCGTCGAGCACGCCCGCGTCGCCTACCAGCCGCAGGTCAAGCGCGGCGCGACGGATCTGGCCCGCAGCCTGCGGCGCTACATCTGACCCCATTCAGCCACACGGCTGTCATCATAGGCTCCTAGAGAGCCGCCCTCCGCCTCAAGGCCGCACCCGCATGCGGCCTTGAGTGCAGGGGCGGGGCTGCGCTTTTCCGGGTTGACGCAGCCCCTCACCCCCTCACCGCCCGCCCCTCACCGTCATCCTCGGGCTTGACCCGAGGATCAGAGGTTGCCGCACGCGCGGTTCGGGAAGGGACGCCACGGTCCCGGAGCCGGCCTTCAACCACCGAGCGGTCCAACAGCTGATCCTCGGGTCAAGCCCGAGGATGACGACCATAACGGCGAGTCTGGCTCAGTTCAGCACCCGGCGGTCGCCCGGCACGTCGAGGCTGAAGGCCGGAATGGCGACCTCGAACGAGCGCCCGGACGGGTCGGTCATATAGTAGCCGCCGGCCATCGAGCCCGAGGCCGTGCCCAGCGGGCAGCCCGAGGCGTAGGTATAGCTGTCGCCCGGCAGAATCGTCGGCTGTTCGCCGACCACGCCGGCGCCGCGCACCTCCTCGACATGGCCGAGGGCGTCGGTGATCTCCCAGCGCCGCGCCATCAGCTGCACCGGCACGCCGCTCAGGTTCACGATCTCGACCTGATAGGCCCAGACCCAGCGCCCGCCCTCGGGATCGGACTGGCCGGCCAGATAGCTGGGCCGCACGCGGACCACGATCCCCTCGGTTTCGGCTTCGTAGGCGCGGGCGTCATGCATCCGGCAATGGTCGTACAACCCGGCCGCACGTCAAGCGCGGCCGTGTGGCGCCCGGGAGGGGAGACACGGCGAAAAATCGTGTAAGCCGGAGAAATGCAGACCTTCGAATCCACCCTCCCCGGCATCCTGCCGTGCCAGTCCATCGAGGCCCTGATCGCCGGCGGGGCGATCGCTTCGGACACCCCCTTCGACGCCGATCAGGTGCAGCCGGCCAGTCTCGACCTGCGGCTGTCGGACGAGGCGTGGCGCGTGCGGGCCTCCTTCCTGCCCGGAAAGCGCACGGTCGAGGACCGCATCGCCGACGTCTCCATGCACCGGATCGACCTGTCGGGCGGCGTCGTGCTGGAGCGCGGCTGCGTCTACATCGCCCGGCTGCAGGAGCGGCTGAGCCTGCCCAAGGGTCTGATCGCGCGGGCCAACCCCAAGAGCTCGACCGGGCGGGTCGACGTGTTCGTGCGGCTGCTGACCGACCGCGGCGCCAGTTTCGACGACGTGGCCGAGGGTTATGAGGGGGCGCTGTATCTGGAGATCTCGCCCCAGACCTTCCCCATCCTGGTGCGGCCGGGGACGCGGCTGAACCAGCTGCGGCTCAAGGCCGGCGAGCCGCCGAAGCTGGAGACCCGCAGCGTCGGCGTCGAGCTTCAGGGCGGCGACGGGGCGGTGGTCGGCTTCCGCGGGCGGCGCCACGCGGGGGTGATCGACCTCGACAACATCGACGGCCACGATCCGCGCGACTTCTGGGAGCCGCTGACCCTGCGCCGCGGCGAGCTGCTGCTGGACCCCGGCGAATTCTACATTCTGGCGTCGAGCGACGACGTCGAGATTCCGGTCGACCAGGCCGCCGAGATGACGCCGATCGATCCGTCGGTCGGCGAGTTCCGGGTGCATTACGCCGGCTTCTTCGACCCAGGCTTCGGCACGGACGAGGCGCACGGGGCGGGGTCGAAGGGGGTGCTGGAGGTGCGGACGCACGACACGCCCTTCCTGCTGGAACACGGCCAGATCGTCGCCCGGCTGGTCTATGAGCCGCTGACCGAACGCCCGACGCGCCTGTATGGCGAGGGCGGCAGCCACTACCAGCGGCAGGGGCTGAAGCTGTCGAAGCATTTCCGGCCGTGGTGAGGCAGGTTCCAGGTTCCAGGGATTAGGGAAGACGAGGGGCGGTCGCGCGCTGTTTCCCTGGAACCTGGCCCCTAGCCCTTGGCCCCTACTCCAGCCGGTCGGCCTTGCGCAGGTCCGGGAACCAGCGCGCCCAAAGGCCGGTCGCCGTCAGGGCGCCGATCCCGCCGAACACCGCCGCCTGGATCGGCCCGAGGACGCGGACGGCCACGCCGGACCAGGCCTCGCCCAGTTCGTTGGAGGCGCCGATGAACAGCATGGACACCGACGACACCCGTCCGCGCATGTGATCGGGCGTGGCCAGCTGGATCAGGGTCTGGCGGATGTTGACGCTGATCATGTCCGCCGCCCCGCCGAGGAACAGGGCCGCGCCGGACAGCCAGACGCTCTTCGACAGGCCGAAGGTCAGGGTGCACAGGCCGAAGACGGCGACGGCGGCGAACATCCATTTGCCGCCGTGCTTCACGATCGGGAAGCGGCTGAGATACAGGGCCACCAGCAGGGCCCCGGCGCCGAAGGCGGCGCGCAGCAGGCCGAAGCCCTCGGGCCCGACGTGCAGGATGTCGCGCGCGAAGATGGGGGTCAGCAGGGCCACGCCCGCCAGCAGCACCACGATCAGGTCGAGGGAGATGGCGCCGAGGACGATCTTCGTGTTCCAGACATAGGCCAGGCCTTCCCGGACCTGTTCCCCCATCGGAATCCGCGTCGGGGACGGGGCGGGACGGCCGCTGGTGCGGATCAGCAGCAGGCTGCCGACGCCGACGGCGAACATGGCCAGGGCCGAGGCGTAGGCCAGGGGCACGGACAGGCCGACGATGACCCCGCCCAGGGCCGGTCCGGCGATGGCGCCGGTCTGGAAGGCGATCGACTGGGCGGCGATGGCCGGCGGCAGGGCGCGCCGGCCGACCACCATGGGCAGGAAGGCCTGGCTGGCCGGGGCGAGGAAGGCGCGGGCCGCCCCGAAGACGGCGGCGACGGCCAGCAGGCCCCACAGCGGCGGGCGGCCATGGATGGCCATGAGCAGGAAGCCGACCGCGCAGCCGGCCTCGACCATCACGGACAGGATGACGGTGGTCTTGCGGTCGCGCCGGTCGGCCATGGCTCCGGCGGGCAGGGTCAGGGCCAGCAGCGGCAGGAACTGGCACAGGCCGACCAGCCCCAGATACAGGCTCGCCTCGGCGATGGGATGGTCGCGGCGCGCGATCTCATAGACCTGCCACAGCAGGGCCGAGGACTGGATCTGGATGCCCAGCACCGCCGCCACCCGCCCGATCCACAGCAGGCGGAAGTCGCGGATGGCCCAGGGACTGGCGGGGCCTTCCGGCGGGGGCGGGGACTGGACCGGTTCGGTCGTCTCGAGGGTTTCGGTCACGTGCGGCGGTCGACTTTCGGATACGGGGCGCCGTCGCGGTGGAAATAGCCGCCCTGCCGAAAGACCATGTCAATATCCGGATAGTCGCCCGCGTCGCCGTCCGGCCTGCGGGTCCCGACCTCCAGCAGAACGGCCTCGGCGGCGGAGCGGTTCTCGATCTTGTGGCCGTTGGGCACGCCGGCCTTGAAGCCGGCGCAGTCGCCGGCGCGCAGCACGGTCTCGCCCTCGTCCTCGACCAGCGCCACCTCGCCGGACACGATCCAGACGAACTCGTCCTCGCCCTCGTGCCAGTGGCGCTGGCTGGACCAGGCGCCGGCGGGCAGGCGCAGCAGGTTGACGCCGAACTGGTCCAGGCCGACGGCGTCGCCCAGCCGCCAGCGGCGGCGCGGCTTGCAGGGGCCGGCGAATTCCTCGGGGTAGCCCGTGCCGTGTCCGGTGGGCGCGGCGTCGATGTCGATCTTCGGCATGGGGAGAAGCCTTCTCGCAATCGTTGGAACCCCGTAAAGCACAGCCTTATGAGCGTCGCATCAACTCCCGTTATCGATCCTGTCGCCCTGACCCGCGACCTGATCCGCAGGCCGTCGGTCACGCCCGCGGACGCCGGCGCGATGGACGTGCTGGAACGCGCCCTGACCGGTCTCGGCTTCCACTGCCGGCGCATGCCGTTCGAGGGGATCGAGAACCTCTATGCCCGGCGCGGGACGGCCAGCCCCAATCTCTGCTTCGCGGGGCACACCGATGTGGTGCCGACCGGTTCGGAACAGGCGTGGTCGTCCGGCCCGTTCGAGGCCGAGGTCAGGGACGGCGTCCTCTACGGCCGGGGCGCGGTCGACATGAAGGGCGGCATCGCGGCCTGGGTGGCGGCGGTCTCTCAGGTTCTGGCCGGGGGCGAGGTTCCGGGCAGCCTGTCCTTCCTGATCACCGGCGACGAGGAAGGCCCCGCCCTGCACGGCACCAGACGGGTGGTCGAAACCCTGATGGCCGAGGGCGAGGTCATCGACGCCTGCGTGGTCGGGGAGCCGTCGTCGTCGCAGGTTCTGGGCGACATGATCAAGGTCGGGCGGCGCGGCTCGCTGAACACCTGGATCACCGTCCACGGCAAGCAGGGGCACGTCGCCTATCCGGACCGCGCCGCCAATCCCGCGCCGGTGCTGGCGAAGCTGCTGGCCCGGCTGGACGACCACAGGCTGGATCACGGCTATCCGGAATTCCCCCCGTCGAACCTCGAGATCACCACGATCGACATCGGCAATCCGGCGACCAACATCATTCCGGCCGAGGCGAAGGCGCGGCTCAACATCCGCTTCAACCCCAGCCACACCGGCGACGACCTGATCGCCTGGCTGAACGCCATGGCGGGCGAGGCCCAGGCCGCATCCGGCCTGCGCATCGAGCTGGAGCATCTGTGCTCGGGCGACGCCTTCCTGACCGGCCCCGGCCCCTTCATCGAGGGCGTGCGGGACGCCGTCGAGGCCGCGACCGGCCGGCGGCCCGAGGCGTCGACCACCGGCGGCACCTCCGACGCCCGCTTCATCCGCGCCATGTGTCCGGTGCTGGAACTGGGGCTGGTCGGCCAGACCATGCACCAGATCGACGAGCGCGCGCCGGTGGCCGAGATCGAGGCCCTGGCCGAGGTCTATCGCCGGGTGATAGGGACGTTTTTCGACCGGGCCTGACCGGGGTTCAGCGGGTGACAGCCTCGCGCCCGGATAAGGTCACGGCCGCTCCAGGAACCGCAGGGCGCTGAGGACATGGGTCTTCACGCCCAGGGGCAGGATCGATTCATTGACGTCGAAGCCGGGCGAATGGTTCGGCGGCGATGTGTTGGGATCGGCCCCGTCCTTCGAGGCGCCGAGGTGATAGAAGACGCCCGGCACGACCTGCGACAGGTAGCTGAAGTCCTCGGCCACCGTCGTCGGCGGGCTGGCGGCGTTGACGGCGCCGGCGCCGGCCGCCTCGGTCAGGACCGGGGCCAGCCAGGCCGACAGCGCCTCGTTGTTGTAAACCAGGGCTGCGTTCTGGCGGACCGAGAACTCGGCCGTCGCGCCGAAGGTTTCGGCGACATTGTCGATGGCCACGCCCGCGCGCCGCACCAGATCGTCGCGCTGGGCGATGTCGAAGGTGCGCAGGGTGCCCGACAGCGTCGCCTCGTCCGGGATGATGTTGTAGCGGACGCCCGCGTCCACGGTGGCGATGGTGAAGACCGTCGGCGTCGTGGTCGGGTCGACGGTGCGGGCGGTCAGGGTGTTGACCGTCTGGATGATCTGGGCCGCCACGGCGATGACGTCGACGCCCTTCCACGGCCAGGCGCCGTGGGTCTGGCGGCCATGGAGGACGATGTCGATCCGGTCCGAGGCCGCCATGAATCCCTGCGGCCGGTAGAAGACCGTGCCGGGCCGCCCCGGCACGACGTGCAGGCCGAAGATGGCGTCGGGCCTCGGATTCTCCAGCGCGCCCTCCTCGATCATCAGGGCCGCGCCGCCCTTGGGCTCGCCCGGAGGCGCCCCCTCCTCGGCCGGCTGGAAGATGAAGACGACGGTCCCGGCGATGTCGGCCCTCATGCCGGCCAGGACCTCGGCGGCGCCCATCAGCATGGCGATGTGGGCGTCGTGGCCGCAGGCGTGGGCCACGGGCACCGTATTGCCCTGATAGGTCCCGGTCGCGGTCGAGGCGAAGGGCAGGCCGGTCGCCTCCAGCACCGGCAGGGCGTCCATGTCGGCGCGCAGGGCCACGGTCCGGCCCGGCCGGCCGCCGCGCAGCACGCCGACGACGCCGGTCTTGCCGACGCCGGTGCGGACCTCCATCCCGAGGGCGCGCAGATGCTCCGCCACCAGGGCGGCGGTGCGGGTTTCGGCGAAGCCGAGCTCGGGATGGGCGTGGATGTCGCGCCGCCAGGCGACGACGCGGGGCGTTTCGGCCGCGACCGCCGCCTCGACCCGCTCCAGCGCGACAGGCGCCGGCTGCGCATGGGCCAGGCCGGCGGACAGGACCAACGCGAGGCTGGAGGCGGCGAGCAGGCGGCGGATGGTCATGGCGTCCCCGATGTCTTGAGGCCGCAAGGTGCGCAAAGCCGCCGCCCTTGCGCAAGGGCGTCCGGCGGGCGATCTGGATCGTCATGGCCATCAAGACCGCAAAGACCCAGTGGCGCGACGTGGTGCTGGTCTGCCGCAAATGCTCGAGGAAGCTGGACGGCAAGGGCTTCGGCCCCGACGGCGACAGGACGCTGAAGAAGGCGCTGCGCAAATATCTGAAGGCGGGCAAGGGCAAGAAGGCCGAGCTGGTGGTCAAGGAGACCAACTGTTTCGACATCTGCCCGAAGAATGCGGTCATCGCCGTCAACGCGGCCAACCCCAAGGCCCTGCTGATCGTGCCCGCCGGGGCCGACCTGTTCGAGGTCAAGGCCCGCCTCGGCCTGGACGACGGTCGCCGGCTCAAGCCGTCGCTGAAGCTGGTCGGCGAAGAGTGACCGGGCGGAAATGCCGGTCCAGGATGGCCCGATGAACCTGCGCTCGCCCGCCTTCGCCATGCTTTTCTCCGTCAGCCTGATCGCGGCGGCGGGAAACATGGCGCTGCAGTCGGTCCTGCCGGCGATCGGGCGCGAGTTCCGCCTGTCAGACACACTCGTCGCCGGCGCCTTCGCCATCTCGGCCCTGATGTGGACCATCGCCTCGCCGTTCTGGGCGCGGCTGTCCGACACCCTCGGGCGCAAGCGGGTCATACTGATCGGCCTGTCCGGTTTCGTCGTCTCCATGAGCGGTTTCGGCCTGGCCGCGACCTCGGGGCTGGAGCAGTGGCTGGGCGCGGGCCTCGCCTTCACCCTGATGGCGGTGGCGCGCACCATCTATGGCGTGTTCGGCTCGGCCGCGCCGATCGCATCCCAGGCCTATGTCGCCGACCGGACCTCGCCGGAGCAGCGGACCCAGGCCATGTCGCTGCTGGCCTCGGCCCAGGGGCTGGGCACGGTGGTAGGGCCGGCGCTGGCGCCCTTCTTCGTCCTGCCGCTCGTGGGGCTGGCGGGGCCGATGTACGCCTTCGCCCTGTTCGGCGCGGTCGTTCTCGTCATCGTCTGGCGCAAGCTGCCCAGCGGCGAGGTGGTGCGCACGCCCTCGCCCGGCGGCCATCGCGGCGAGGCCGGCAAGGGGTTGTGGAAGGACCCGCGCGTGCGGGACTATCTGCTGTACGGCCTGCTGGTCACCGGCGCCCAGGCGGTGAACATCTCGGTGCTGGGCTTCCACATCATCGACGAACTGGGCGCGACCGGCATGGCGGCGCGCGACGCCCAGCCCTTCATCGGCATCGCCATGCTGGCCGGCGCCGCGGCGACCCTGATGGCGCAGTGGGGCCTGATCCCGCTGCTGAAGCTGCAGCCGCGCGACCTGATGCGCTGGGGCGCGGGGCTGGCGCTGGTCGGCAATCTGATGAGCATCGCCTCGCCCGGCTACTATGGCGTGGTGGTCGGCTACGCCGTGGTGTCGATGGGCGTCGGCTTCGCCCGGCCGGGCTTCACCGCCGGCTCGTCCCTGTCGGTCGGGCCGCACGAACAGGGGGCGGTCGCCGGGCTGATGATGTCGCTGGCGGGTCTCAGCTTCCTCGGCCCGCCGGTGATCGGCGTGGCCCTGTATGAACTGGCCGAGCCGGGCCCGTTCATCGGTAACGCCATCCTGCTGGCCGCCGCCACGGCCCTGTGTTTCGCCAGCACGCGGCTGCGCACGGGCCCGCCCGACCTGCCGGACCGTGACGAGACCCCTTCGTCCGACACGCCGCCCGCCTCCCAGCCCGGTCCCGAGGGCAACCGCTGACCGGGGATCGGGGGCCTTTTCTCCGTCGGAAAGCCGTGTCAGATCGGAGCCATGGAAACCGCCCGTATCGAACGCCGCATCGGCGTCCGCGCCACGCCCGAACAGCTCTGGGCCCTGATCGCCGACCTGCCCGGCTGGGACCGCTGGAACCCTGTCGAGTCGGGACTTGAGGGGGCCATCGCCTTCGGGGCCGGCATCGCCCTGACCGAGGGGATCGAGGGCCTGCCGGAGCGTCGCGCCGCGGTCCGCGTCGGCGACTGGCAGCCCGAGGCCCAGTTGGTCTGGACCGAGAACCGGGGCCTGTGGTCGCGCTCGGTGCGCTATTTCGAAATCCAGGCGCTGGACGAGCCCAACGCCTGCATCGCCGCCAACGGCTTCATCTTCTCGGGGCTGCGCGGCGAGATGTTCTTCGACAAACACCGCGCCCGCCTGCGCCATGCCGTCGACGCCGTCGCCGAGAGCTGGAAGGCCGCGGCCGAGGGGTGACCGCGGTTCATCGCAAGGCCAGGGTCACCTGTTTGATGTCGACGTATTCGTCGATTCCGTGGACCGAGCCCTCGCGGCCATAGCCCGAGGCCTTCACCCCGCCGAACGGGGCGGCCGCCGTCGAGATGATGCCGGTGTTGACGCCGCACATCCCCGCCTCGATGCCCCGGCCCATGCGGAAGGCCCGGTCGAGGTCGCGGGTGAAGACATAGGAGGCCAGGCCGAACTCGGAATCATTGGCCTTGCCCAGCACCTCGGCCTCGCTGTCGAACGGGAAGACCGGGATCAGGGGGCCGAAGGTCTCCTCATCGCGGAACAGCTTGTCGTCGCCGCCGAGGGTCACGGTCGGCTGGAAGAAGCGCCCGCCCAGCGCATGCCGCGCGCCGCCCGTCAGGACCCTGCCGCCGGACGCCTTCACCTTTTCGAGGTGGGCCTCGACCTTGGCGATCGCCTTGTCCTCGATCAGGGGCCCGACCTTCACCCCCTCCTCGAACGCCGGTCCGACCGGAATTTTCGCGACCTCGGCGGCCAGCTTCTTCGCATAGGCCTCGGCGACCGAAGCCTCGACATAGACGCGGTTGGGACAGACGCAGGTCTGGCCCGAGTTGCGGAACTTGCCCCGGATGGTTTCGGCCACGGCGAGGTCCAGATCGGCGTCGGCGAAGACGATCAGCGGCGCGGCGCCGCCCAGCTCCATCGACACCCGCTTCAGGGTCGGGGCGCATTGTTCCGCCAGCTTCCTGCCGACGGGCGTCGAGCCGGTGAAGCTGAGCTTTCTGATCGCCGGCGAGGCCGTCAGGACTCCGCCGATGGTCGCGGCGTCGCCGGTGACGATGCTCAGCGCGCCCTTGGGCAGACCCGCCCTGTACGCCAGCTCGGCCAGGGCGATGGCCGAGAACGGCGTCTGGCTGGCCGGCTTGACCACCGCGGTGCAGCCGGCGGCGAAGGCGGGGCCGAGCTTCCTCGTCAGCATGGCGGTCGGGAAATTCCACGGCGTGATCAGGGCGCAGGGGCCGATCGCCTCGCGGAAGGTGAGGATGACGTGACCCAGCGGGCTGTCCTGGGTTTCGCCGATCAGCCGCTCCGCCTCGCCGGCGAACCATTTGAGGAAGCTGCTGGCGTAGGCGACCTCTCCCCGGGCCTCCTCGAGCGGCTTGCCGTTCTCCAGCGCCATCAGGGCTCCCAGCCCCTCGTTGTTCTCGTCGACCAGCCGGGCCCATTCGCGCAGGAAGGCCGCGCGCCTGTGCGGGTCCGACCGCGACCAGTCGGGGAAGGCCTCCACGGCGGCGGCGATCGCGCGTTCGGTCTCGGCCGCGCCGAGGTCCGGGATCCAGCCGATGACCTCGCCGGTCGCTGGGTCGTCGACGGCGATGCCCTGGCCGTTCGCGGCGACCGGCTCACCGGCGATCAGGGCGTGCTGACGCATAAGGGCGAGGCCGGCGTCGCGGTTCGGGGTGTTCATCGATCTCTCCTCAGCGGATGAAATGCGGCACGAAGCGGGAGGTGTTGCGGGTGATCCTCCCTTCGTCCTCCCTCAAGGCCAGGCCGGCGGGTTCGTCCCCGACCAGCCACGATCCGACGATCACATGGCGGCCGTCGAACCGGGGCGGAGCATGCAGGGCCTGGCGGATATGGGAGCCCTGGCCGTAGCCGGCGTCCAGGCCCTCCTCGCGGACGCCCGCCTCGACGATGGCGATATTGGCGCCCTCTCGCGAGAACAGCGGCTTGCGCACATATGCGGCGCCGAGGGCCTCATGGCCGGGATCGCTCTCGAACCAGCTTTCCAGCAGATTGGGATGGCCGGGGTGCCGCTCCCACAGCAGCGGCAGTATGCCCTTGTTCGACAGCAGCGCCTTCCAGGCCGGCTCCAGCACCGTGATGTCGGCGTCGGGCAAGGGCTCGGCATAGTCGTCCCGCAGCATATGTTCCCACGGATACAGTTTGAACATGGCCTGGATCAGCCAGTTCTCGTCATCGACGAAGCGGCCGTCGGCGTTCAGCCCGATCCGGTCGATGGCGATGAATTTCGGGTCCAGGCCGGCCTGTTTCGCCAGGTCCTCAAGGAACCGCACGGTCTGCCGGTCCTCGACGAAATCGGCGTCGGACGAGAAATGCACGAAGCCGCCGTCGGGAAAGATCGTCCGGAACCGCGCGACCAGCTTTTCGTGCAGGCTGTTGAACTGGTCGGCCTCGGCGGGCAGCGTTCCGTCCGCGATGCGGTCCTCCAGCCAGAGCCACTGGAACACGGCGGTCTCGAACACGCTGGTCGGGGTGTCGGCGTTGTATTCGTACAGCTTGGCCGGGCCCCGGCCGTCATAGGCGAAGTCGAACCGGCCATACAGCGACGGCTCGCCCCGCTTCCAGCTGTCGGCGACATAGTCCCGCAAGCCCTCCGGTATCTCGAGCAGGCCCATCAGCCGTTCCGACGTCACCGCCTCGGCGACGAGGTCCAGACACATCTGATGCAGTTCGGCGGTCGGCGCCTCTATCCCCTCCTCGATCTGCTCGAGCGAGAAGGCGTAGGCCGCGGTTTCGTCCCAGTAGCGTTCGCCGCTGTCGTGATGCCAGGTGAAGCCGACGGCTTCCGCGCGGGCCTGCCAGTCGGGACGCGGCTCGAGGCTTATGCGTTCCATGAGGGGCTCCATTCCTCCCCCGATGGGACTAGGCGGGGTCCTTGTGCACCGGCGCGCCCTGTTCAATCAACGGCGTCACCACCTTGATCTCGCGCGCGGTCAGCCGGGCGAGGACGTCGTTGGCCGAGCTCTGCCCCGGCAGGATGCCCGCGGCCTTCAGCTTGGCGTCGAGGTCGGCGCCGGTGCGCCTGTCCTCCAGCTCCTGGCCCGCGATCAGCTTCTCCTCGTTGACCGCCTGGCGCTGCTTGATGCGCTGCAGGCTGTCCGCCGCCGAGCCGATGCGCGACTGGGCGCCGGCCGACTGCAGGGCGACCGAGGTCTGGGCCTTCTGGACGGAATCGTTGACCTTCACGATGTCGATCTCGCGGCGCAGGGTCTCGATCTTCTGGTCGGTCGTGGCGATGGCCGTGCGCAGGCGAACCTCGGCCGCCTTCATGTTCTCGATCAGCGGCCCGCGGTTGCCGATCTCGGTTTCCAGCTCGGCGATCCGGCCGGCGACTTCCAGCGCCAGATCGTTCTGACCGCGGTCCAGGGCGGTGCGGGCCGAGTTCTCATATTTGGAGATCTGGTCCTGGAAGCTCTTCAGCTCGGTTTCGGCCATCCGCCGGCGCGCCACCAGGCCCGCCAGGTCGTCCCGGGCCTTGCCCTGGTTGTTGTCGGCGTCGCGGATCTCCTGATCGAGGATCTTCAGGGCGTTGGCGTCGACCACCGACTGGGCGGTGTCGTGGGCCGTGCCGCGGAACAGGGCGGACAGTTTGGCGAGCATGGACATGGCAGGTCTCCGTTCCGGGGATCAGGCCGCCGCTTCGGCGCCGAAGGTTTCACGCAGCTGGGTCGCGTCGATGGCGTTCTCGCCGAGGGTCCGCAACTCGATCAGTATGGTCTGAAGCGTCGTCTTGCACGACAGTTCGCCCATCAGTTCGTAGACATCCTCCTCGTTCACCCTGGTGATGGCGAAGTTGGACAGGGGCACGATCCGCTGGGCCTTCAGCAGGAATTCGTTGAAGGCGTGCCGGTCCTCCTGCTCGGCCACCGGCCACAACAGGACGGAGCAGACGATCTGAGCCCCGCCGACGCTCAGATAGATCGGCAGGTCGCCATACTCATGCATGGTGACCAGCAGCACGGGCTCGGCGCCTTCCAGCACGCGGCTGGTCATCTCACCCTCGCGGACAAGCTCGGAGGCGTCCAGCGCGGCCTTGATGGCGGGGACGGTCCAGGCGGTTTCGATCACGGCGTCCATGGTGTGGGTTGCTCCAGAAGGATCGGGAAAGAGGTTTCGACGCGGCCGCCGGACAAGATCAGGTCCGCGCGTGGACTCGGTGACGATGGCGTGGACCGCCGCCCTCACATCGTCCCTGGCGGTGTCCGGCACCCAGAACTCCAGCTTGACCATGCCCGCCTCGCGCCGGGCCTTGCGCCAAGCACGTATACGTTCGTTGGCCGAGGGCAAGGGGCGAGGGGCTGGATTACGCATGTTTCATGTAACGCGTAACAGGAACGCTTGACTTTGGCCAGCGCTCTGCGAAGAGCTTGGCCTATCCGGGCGGCGGCCAGCCGCCCTTCGTCGCCGCGGGCCGGCTCGCTGCCGCGGTGCTGGCGGGCTAGACTGTCGCGATGTTCAAACGCCTCTTCGGTTCAAGAGACAGTCTCCCGCCGGCGGCGGCTCTGGCCGAGGTGCGCAACATCACCGTGGGCCGGACGGTGGCGCTGGACCCCCTGGCCTGGCGGCGCCTGGGCGATGAGACGCATTTCACCCTGGACCGCGACGCGCTGGAGATCACCGCCCAGGGGGTGGTGGCGCTCGACGGCGGGACCTTCGTGCACCGCTTCTACACCGACGACCACGTCATGCTTCAGGCCATGAGCGATGATGCGGCCGGCGCATCGTCCTACGATTTCAGCCTGTTCACGCCCTGGTCCTCGGCCTATCCGCCGGGCGAACGCGAGCGCCGGCTGTGGCGCGACCGGCTCTCGGAACCGCGCTTCAGGGGCGCGCCCGAGGGTCTGCCCGAGTATCCGCGCTTCTGGTTCGCCGACAGCGAGGATCGCCAGCCTCCGGTCACCCTGTGGGAGACGATCTACGACGACCGGGCCGGGACGGCCCCCTATGCGAAAATCTTCCAGACCTGCATGCTGTACGCGCGGGACCTGGGGGCCGGGCGCGAACTGATGCTCGCGCTCGAGCAGGAGCCCGAGGGCGGCGACGTCAGCCACGAAATCATGATCGGCATTCCGCTGGAAATGGCCGAGTTCCGCGCCTGAGGCGCATGGGAGATAGACGATGTTTGACTGGTTCGGGTTTCAGCAAGGGGCGATCTCGTTCGTCATCGCCTTCGCCGCGGCGGTGCTCTTCTTCGGCGCCTTCAAATTCCTCTACCAGCTGGTGACGCCCTATCATGAGCGGGATCTGATCCGTCAGGGCAACGCGGCCGCCGCCATCGCGCTGGGCGGGGCGTTGATCGGCTATGTCCTGCCGCTGGCGTCGGCCCTGTCGCAGACGGTCAGCCTGCCGGAGTTCGCGGCCTGGGCCCTGCTGGCGGGCGTGATCCAGATCATCGCCTTCATCGTCGTCAGCCGGGTCCTCTACAAGGCGCTGGCGGCTCGCATCGAGGCGGGTGAAATCGCGGCGGGCATCTACCTGGCTTCCATCTCCATCGGCGTCGGCCTGCTTAACGCCGCCTGCATGACGGCCTGAGGCGCATCATGACCGACGACACCCTGCCCCAGACCACCACCATGCGCCGGCTCAAGCGGTCGCGGTCGCTCCAGGTGACCAGCCTGATGGCCACCGTCAGCTTCTCCATGGCGGCCTGCGGCTCGCCCGGATCGAGCCTGCCGGCAGAGCCGGCCGTTCCCGCCCTGGCCTATACGTCGCTCGACGAATGCCGCGCGGCCGACGATATTCCCGACGAGGAATGCGTCGTGGCCTCAAACGTGGCGGGCCAGCAGGCGGCCGAGACCGCCCCCCGATACGCCACCCGCGAGGAATGCGAGGGACAGTGGGGGCCGGAGCAGTGCCGGCCGCTGAACACGGGCGGAGGCTCCTTCTTCGGCCCGCTGGCGACCGGCTTCATCATCGGCCAGCTGATGAGCGGCGGCGGCTATCGCGGCGGCGGTCCGCTGTATCGGGACCGCGAGGGCCAATACTCCAACGGCTATGGCGGCGGCTATCTGTCCCGCGACTATCGCACCGGGCGGATGGTCACCAACGCCCGGGAGCATACGCCCGCGGCGCGGCAGGCCCCGGCGCGGGTGCAGAGCCGCACCACCGTCGTCTCGCGCGGCGGCTTCGGCGGCGGCGGCCGGGGCTACGGCGGCTGACCCGGGTCTAGATCCTGTCGAGGTCGCGTCCCCGGGTCTCGGGCAGCCACAGCAGGCTGACGATCACCGCCACGACGGTGAAGCCGACCGAGTACCACAGGCCGAAATAGATGTTACCCGACCAGGCCACCAGGGCGAAGCTGGCGGCCGGCAGCAGGCCGCCCACCCAGCCCGTGCCGATGTTGTAGGGCAGGCTCATCGCCGTGTAGCGCACCCGGGTCGGGAACAGCTCCACCAGCGCCGCCGCCTGCGGTCCGTAAAGGGCCGTGGCCGCGACCATGAAGATCATCAGGATGCCGAACACCAGCGGCATGTTGATGCGCGCCGGATCCGCCTTCGCCGGATAGCCAGCCTCGGCCAGGGCCGCCTTGATCCGGGTCTCGACCCCGGCGCGCGCCGCTTTCAGGTCCGCGGGATTCAGGCCCCCGCCCTCGACCGAAGCCACCTCGGTTGCGCCGATGCGGACGCTGGCGACCGAACCGGCGATCGCCGCGGCGTTGCCGTAGGAGACGCCGGCGTTGGACAGGACGCTCTTGGCGATGTCGCAGGAACTGGCGAACGCCGCCTTGCCGATCGGATCGAACTGCAGGGCGCAGGTCGCCGGATCGGCGATCACCGTCACCGGCGCCGAGGCCTGGGCCTCGGCCAGGGCCGGATTGGCGGCGCGGGTCAGGGCGTGGAAGCCGGGGAAGAAGGCGACCAGGGCCAGTATCATGCCGAACAGCATCACCGGCTTGCGCCCGAGCCTGTCCGACAGCCAGCCGAAGAAGACATACAGGCCGGCCGAGGCCACCGTCACGGCCAGCACCAGCTGGTCGACGGTGTTGGTGTCGACCTTCAGCACCCGCTCCATGAAGAAGCGGGTGTAGAAATAGCCGCAGTACCAGACCGCCCCCTGGGCGATCATGATGCCGAACAGGGCGATCAGCACGAACCGGCCGTTGCCCCACTGGAAGAAGGCCTCCTTGTAAGGCGCGCGGTGATCGCTGTCCGACGCCTCGGCCTCCATGCGCCGGTAGGCGGGGCTTTCGTTGAGCCTCAGCCGGATCCACAGGGAGACGGCCAGCAGCAGGGCCGACAGCAGGAAGGGGATGCGCCAGCCCCATTCGTCGAAGGCCTCGACGCCCACGATCCTGCGGGTGATCAGGATGACCGACAGCGCTCCGATCAGGCCGAAGGCGGCCGTCGTCTGGATCCAGCCGGTCAGCAGGCCGCGCTTCTTCTGCGGCGAGTGCTCGGCCACATAAATGGCCGCTCCGCCGTACTCCCCGCCCAGGGCGAAGCCCTGCAGCATCCGCATGATCAGCAGCAGGATCGGGGCCGCCAGGCCGATCTGGCCGTAGTCCGGCAACAGACCGATGGCCACCGTCGCCAGACCCATCAGGGTGATGGTGACGAGGAAGGTGGTCTTGCGCCCCGTGCGGTCGCCGAACCAGCCGAACACCAGAGCGCCCAGGGGTCGCACCACGAAGCCGAGACCGAAGGTCAGCAGGGCCATGATGTAGGCGACGGTCTCGCCGGCGTCGGCGAAGAAATGCCGGGCGATGATGGTGGTCAGCGAACCGAAGACGAAGAAGTCATACCATTCGAACGCGGTCCCCGCCGCCGAAGCGACCACCACCGTCTTCAGGCCCGGTTCCGCCCGGGCCTCCGTCGCATCCGTCATCGATCGCTCCCCGCATTTCGATCCGGCGTCTCTGCGGACGCCTGTGCGGGGATGCTAGACGCCCGCGGCCGGCGCGCAAATAGCCCACGCTCCGCGCGGGGCCCGGACAAGCGAAAGCCCGCCAGCGGGGGGATGCTGACGGGCTCTCTTCAACCGATCCGCGGGTCGGGGGGGAAGCGCGGTCGGGAACTGAAACGTCGGCGATTGACCGCCGGTCTAAATCAGCAGGTCTTGCCGTCCGCACAGTTGGCGACGGCGGTGCCGGCGGCCGAGGCGTCACGGCCCACGCCCGAAACGGTGTTGCAGGCCGCGGTGGTCAGGGCGGCGGCGGCGGCGAACAGGACGAACAGCTTGCGCATGGGAAAAACTCCGTGAGGCCGGGGAGGCGTCTGCCGTATCAACGTGGCGGCCCCGCTACGGTTCCAAGATCGGCCGGATCCGTCGGCACGACGGCTTCCGGCGTGGCGAAGACCAGACGCGCGATCGTGCCGCCGCCGGGCGCGGGAACCATCTCCACCTCGCCCCTCAGCTGTTTGGCGAAGGCGCCCATCAGGGTGCGGCCGACGCCGGCGCGGAAGGTCTCGCTGACGCCCGGACCGTCGTCCTGGACCTCCAGAATGCTCTTGTCGCCGCGGACGTGGAAGCGGACCTTGAGGTCGCCGCCCCGGCCGGCGAAAGCGTGTTTCTGGGCGTTGGTCACCGCCTCGACCAGCCACAGGGCCAGCGGCGCCAGCTTGTCCGGATCGACCACCAGGGAATCGGCCTCGACCGACGAGGTCACCAGGATCCCTCGCCCGGACTCGCTGGCCACCAGCTGGCCGACCAGTTCGGTCAGGAAGATGCGGGCGTCGGCGTAACGCAGGTCATCGCTCTGGTAGAGGGTGCGGTAGATCAGGGCCAGGGCCGAGATACGCTGGCGCGTGTCGCCCACCGCGGCCTTGGACGCCGGATCGGTCAGGGCCCTCTGCTGCATCGACAGCAGCGACGAGATGATCTGCAGATTGTTCTTCACCCGGTGATGGATCTCGCGCATCAGCGCGTCCTTCTCGGCCAGCGAGGCGGTCAGGGCGCTGTCGCGGGCGACGATGGACTCGGCCAGTTCGTCGAGCGTCCGGGCCAGCACGCGGATCTCCGCCGGCGCGTTCATGGCCTGCAGCGGCCGCACATTGAACCGCCCGCGGGCGTAGATGGCGGCGATCCGCTCGAGATAATCCAGCCAGCGGATGACGATCCGCTCGCTGACCAGCATCACCGCCCCGAAGGCGATGAACCAGGCCAGCAACGGCACGATCAGGGCGCCGACCGGGTTCAGCCGGGCCCAGGACAGCAGGCCGGGGGCGGGTGCGGACAGCAGCGCATAGACGTCGCGCCCGGCCAGGGCGGCGCCGGCGTAGACGCGATGGCGGCCCTGGGCGTCGTCGGCCTCGAAGATGGCGGAGGCGCCGGAGCGCGCGCGGCCGACCCAGCCGGTCAGGGTGTCGCCGCCCGACAGGATGAAAGCGTCGGCCTCGCTGGCCGTCAGCAGCCGCCCGTCGCCGTCGGTCAGGGCCGCCTGCGACCCTTCGGGAAGGGCCGGGTCGTCAACGTCGGGCTGCAGGCTGGTCAGGGGAATCAGAGCCACCATGGCGCCGTCGAAGGCGCCCAGGGGTCGCTCCAGCCGGATGGCCACGATCAGGCCCGGAGATCGGCCGGCGACGGCGGGCGCCCGCGCCAGCACCATACCCTCCCCGCCCTTCAGCCTCAGAAACCAGGGACTGTCGCGGGCCTGCGCCAGCCAGGCCGGCGCGGTCTGGCTGAGGCCGCGCGAGGCGCAGGCGGTGACGCCGGTCGCGCTCAGCCGCGCCAGTCCGTCGAGATTCTCGAGCCGCGCCACCAGATCGGTCAGGCGGGGTTCGCAGAACACCTCCAGCGCCTCTGGCCGCAGGGCCTGAAGCAGCACGCCGGTGCTGTCGAGATGGGATTTGGCGTTGGCCGCGGTGCGTTCGGCGGCCAGTTGCAGATCCGAGCGCCGCTCGACATCCTGCGCCCGGAAGGCGGACTGGGCCTGGAAGGCTCCCAGCATCAGGATCGGCAGCAGGGCGACGGCCATGGCCGATCCGAGGCGGAAGCGGATGCCTCGGAATCGGGGCGGGGCCATGTTTCGGCCCCCCCGCCTGCCCAGCAGTCGTCCTATCCGGACCACCCGGTCAGTCCTGCCGGACGCTGCTCAGGCGATCAGCGGCGGCGAGGATGGAGCGCATGGCGTCGCCCGCGGCGCGCCCGTCCCGGGCGTAGCCGCCCTTTTCGAGCGTGGCCTGCAGGGCCTTGCGGGCGCGGGACACGCGGCTTTTCACCGTGCCGACCGCGCACTGGCAGATCTCGGCGGCCTCTTCATAGGCGAAGCCGCCGGCGCCGACGAGGATCAGCGCCTCGCGCTGCTCTTCCGGCAGGGTGGCCAGGGCCAGCCGCAGTTCGTCCAGCGCCACCGGCGATTCCGGATCGTCGACGGCCACCAGGGTGCGCTCGGCCGCCTCCTGATCGAGCTGCGACTGCCGCCAGGAACGGCGCTTCTCGGAATAGAACTGGTTGCGCAGGATCATGAAGGTCCAGGCCTTCATGTTGGTGCCCATCTGATAGCTGGCGCGGGCGTCCCACGCCTTCATCATGGCGTCCTGCGCCAGATCGTCGGCGGCCGTCGGGTCGCCCGTCAGGGTGCGGGCGAACGCGCGAAGATGCGGGATCAGCGCGACGAGCTCCCGTTTGAAGGCGTCGTCGTCGGCTGAGGGAGGCTTGGGCGGCGGATTCGTCGCACCGCTCATGCGCCGCCCCCGCCCGACGACCGCTCGTCGGCGCGACGCAGGATGTCCAGGAACTCGTCCGGAACCTGTTCGTTGACGACCTCGTCGAACATATGGCGCAGCTTGACGCCGATCGCCTGCTGGCGAAGTCGCGCTTCCTCCAGGCTTGCGCCGCCCTTGGGCGGACCCTTGCCCGGTGGATTGGAATTGTCTGTCATTGAAAAAACGGCCGCCACCCTGACGAAAGACTTGTTGCGACTGGCCAAACGCCACTCAGCAGGGGCGGTTCCTAGGTTACCGCGGATTAATGCTGAAGCTTTGCGTCCGGATGGGAACCGTGGCCGATTTGATACGTTGTCGGAAGCTGCTGAGGTTCCAATGGACGGAACCAGTCTGTCGGGGATTTTATTATATGAGCCTGCTGGCCCGCCTTGCGCCGCACCTGCCCTATGTCCGCCGCTATGCGCGCGCGCTGACCGGCGACCAGACCACCGGGGACAATTACGTCCGCGTCGCGCTTGAGGCGCTGGCCGCCGGCGAACGGCAACTGCCCGCCGAGATGACGCCGCGGGTCGCCCTCTATCATGTCTTCCACGCCATCTGGGCCACCACCGGCGCGCAGCTGGAGGACAAGAGCGGTCTCGAAGGGCGTGGCGACGACGCCTCGCGCCGCCTGATGCGCATAGCCCCGCGCTCGCGCCAGGCCTTCCTGCTGACGGCGCTTGAAGGGTTCACCCCCTCCGAAGCGGCCCAGATCCTCGACGCCGACGCCATCGACGTCGAACGCCTGATCTCGGAAGCCCAGTCGGACATCGACGCCGAACTGGCCACCGACGTCCTGATCATCGAGGACGAGGCCATCATCTCGGCCGATATCGAAAGCCTGGTGAAGGAGCTCGGTCACCGCGTGACCGGCACCGCCACGACCCACGACGAGGCCGTCGACGCCGTCGCCCGTCACCGCCCGGGCCTGGTCCTGGCCGACATCCAGCTGGCCGACGGCTCGTCGGGCATCGACGCGGTCAAGGACATCCTCAAGCGGATCGACGTGCCGGTCATCTTCATCACCGCCTTCCCGGAGCGGCTGCTGACCGGCGAGCGGCCCGAACCGACCTTCCTGATCACCAAGCCGTTCCAGCCCGAAACGGTGAAGGCGGCGATCAGCCAGGCGCTGTTCTTCCATCCGTCGCGCCAGAAGGCGGCGGCGTAAGCCTTCTTCCCCGAACAAGGAAAAGCCCCGGTCGCAGGACCGGGGCTTTTTTGTTGTCCGCGATCGCTAGTTGGCCGCCGTCGAAGGGACCGTCGGCGCATTGACGTTGGCCGTATCGCCGGCCGGCGGGGTGGCGGGCCGGCCGCCCTGAGCCGTCGGGGCGTCGGCCGTCGGCGAGGGGGCCGCCTCGCCCTGGAAGGCCTGCACGTCGACCGCCTGCTGGCCGCTGTTGGCGTTGGTGTTGGCGAAGCCGCCCTGGCTGACGAACCACATGCCCAGCAGCAGGACGGCCACAGCCGCCAGGGAGATGACCAGCAGGGTCAGGATGCGCACGCCGCCGCGGCCGCCGCGAACATATTGGGCCTCGACGGGCCTGCCCTCGTGCACGGCGTCGGCGGCCTTGTCGTGCGGGGATTCATGGGTCATGGCTCGGCTCCGTCGAGGCGTTGGATCAGCCTGATGAACGCGCCGTCCAGCGTTGCCGTTCCGGCCTCGCCTCCGGGGCGAAAAAATGCCTCCGACGGTTGGAACCCATGGCGAGGCGCCCCGTTATCGAGAGGCGGAGGCGGCGACGCCCCCCCGACTTGAGACTGACGAAAGTCAGTCTGTCGCCTCCGCGACTCATTCTCGATGATGCGACCTGATGGCGGACCGGAAACGGTCCGCCTTTTTCCTTGTCCGGCTGGACAGGCGGCCCTGCTTGCTGACTATGGGCGGGTCCAGAAAGAAAACCCGGAGATCGCCATGGCTCGCGTCAATCGTCAGTGGGTGCTGCGCCAGCGGCCCAAGGGCCTGGTCAAGCCGGGCGACCTGGAGCTGGTCGAGGCGCCGGTTCCGGCGCTGAAGGAATCCCAGGTTCTGGTCCGCACCGTCTATCTGTCGCTGGACCCGACCAACCGCACCTGGATGAACGACTCCGAGGGCTATCTGCCGCCGGTGCCGATCGGCGGCGTCATGCGCGGCCTGACCCTGGGCGTGGTCGAGGAAAGCCGCTCAACCCGCTTCCGCGCCGGCGACGTGGTCACCCCCCTGTCGGGCGGCTGGTCCGACTATGCCGTGGTCAACGAGATGGAGCTGCGTCCGGTGCATCGCGCCACCGGCATGCCCCTGACCGCCAATCTCAGCGTCCTCGGCATGACCGGCATGACCGCCTATTTCGGCGTCACCGACGTGCTGAAGGCCAAGGCCGGCGAGACCATCGTCATCTCCGCGGCCGCCGGCGCGGTCGGCTCCATCGCGGGCCAGGTCGCGAAAGCGCGCGGCTGCCGCGTCATCGGCATCGCCGGCGGTCCCGACAAATGCCGCTGGCTGACCGAGGAGCTCGGGTTCGACGCCGCCATCGACTACAAGAACGAGGACGTGGGCGAGGCGCTGGACCGCCTGGCCCCGGACGGCGTCGACCTGAATTTCGAGAACGTCGGCGGCGACATCATGATCGCCGTCTACAACCGGCTGAAGACCCACGGCCGCATGGCCGTCTGCGGCCTGATCTCGGCCTACAACGCGACGAAAATGCCGCCGTCGCCGAATTTCGCGCGCATCATCACCCACCGCCTGAACATCCAGGGCTTCCTCGTGCTGGACTACGCCCACCGCGGCCGCGAAATGGTCGCCGAAATGGGCCCTTGGCTAGCGGACGGCACGGTGAAGTGGAAGGTGCACGTCGACGACGGGCTGGAGGGCGCCGTGGGTTCGTTGAACCGCTTGTTCACCGGCGACCATGACGGCAAGCTGCTGGTCCGCGTATCCGAAGAACCGGCGGGCTGACGGGACCTCGACATGACTGAACCCCTGCACGTCCATTTCGAAGACCTGGGCGTCGGCGAAGTCATCTCCCTGGGCGCCTGCATGGTCGATGCGGCGGCCCTGGAGGTTTTCATCGAGCGGTTCTCGCCCGGCTGGGACGCCTCCTACGGCGCGCCCGACGCCATGGTCTACGCCCTGTGGAGCCGCATCTTCGCCGACAAGGCCTCGGGCTGGGCCCAGTCCAAGGTGCTGGCGGTGGACGGCCTGCGCTTCATGCGCAACCCCCCGGCCGGCGAGCTGATGCGCGGCCGCATGACGGTGATGGGCAAGGATCCGGTCGGCGACGAAAAGGGCATCGTCATCGCCCAGCACGACCTGCTCGACGAGGCGGGGCGGCTGGTCTTCTCGTGCCTGACGCGGGCCCTGCTGGCGCGGAGGTAGGGGCTGGCGGCCAGTGGCTGGTGTCGGGCCCCGGCGTCGTACGCAAGGAAAAGCCCCGCCTGGACGAACCGGGCGGGGCTTGTTCCTGTTCGATCTGGAAGCGGGCGGCGCAGGCCTTACCAGCCACCAGCCGCTCTTTACGCGTTGCCGGCCACCGGCTGCGAGGCGGCGGCCTTCTGGAAGGCCATGGCGATCAGACGATCCCAGCCCAGCAGCGACACCAGATGGGCGTAGATCTGGCCCAGGGCGCCGTTGTCGCGCAGTTCGGCCAGCTTCTCGGCCGGCAGGGCCTTCAGCCTGTCTTCCGAGACGGCGAAATATTCGGCGATCTTCTGCGGCTCGGCGGCCGTGCCGTCCGGATTGCGCGGCGTGAAGATGGCTTCGCGCGTGTCCAGCAGGTCGAGGTCCTTCAGCAGTTTCAGGAAGGCCTCGGTGCGCAGGCGCTCCTGTTCGAAATTGTTGCAGAACTCCATCGCCTGCTGGGTGTAGGGCGAGGGCTGGCCGTCGACGAACAACGGCGTGGCGCCGCCTTCCTTGATGAACGGCGCAGCGCGGTCGACGCACAGGATCAGGCGGTTCTGCGTGTCGTCGTTGGCGAAGACGAACGGATAGCGCCGGACATAGGCCGGGATATAGGCCTCGGCGCGGAATTCGCCGTCGTCGCTGACGAACAGGTTCTCACCGGCGCGCAGCGCCATCACCGCGACCGGCTGCTTGTTCTCGCCGACGAAGATCACGGGATACGACAGGGCCGCCGGGGCGAACTCCGTCACCATCACCGGCACCAGATTGGTCTGGGCGACGAAGGCGTAGGGCTTGTCGACCGCGTCGACCCCCAGCGCGCCGTGGGTCTCGACGGACAGCGGCTCGGGCTGGGCGTAGAACAGGACGTTGCCCGACAGGGGCGAGGCGGCGGTGGTGTCGGTCATGAACGCGATCGGGCTCTGAAATAGGGGAAGCGCGCTTCTAGCGTAGTCGCCACACCGCCGCAAACGCGCTCGCTCGCGGGGCGTCCGACGCGGTTAACGGCCCGCCTCAGAACCGGTAGCTGACGCCGACCCGGAGATTTCGGCCCGGCAGGGGAGCGACATCCTTGAGGAAGCTGACGTGTTCCCGCGCCTCGGCGTCGGTCAGGTTGTGGCCCTCGGCGAACACGGTGACGGCCTTGTCGGCGAACGGCCGCCACGAGGCCGACAGGTTCACCATGGTGTAGCCGTCCGTGCCCAGTTCATAGGCCGCCAGTTCGTCCTGCTCGCCGACGCGCCGGACCTCGAGCGAGGCGTCGAACGGCGCCGAGGTCCAGGCCAGCCGGCCGGTCAGGCTCCACGGCGGAATGCGCGCGGCCGGGCCCTGGTCGGTTTGCGCATCGACGAAGTCGGCGGCGCCCTCGAGGCTCAGCGAGCGGTCTCCGCTGGTCCACAGATCGTATTCGCCCTCGACCTCGAAGCCGCGGAAGTCCGCCCCCGTCTGGACGAACTGGAAGATCGGGAAGCTCTCGCCGCCGTCCACGAACACCGCGCCCGTGTCGCGCTCGTCGATGAAGCCGTCGTATTTCGAGGCATAGACGTGCAGGTCGCCCTGGAACCGGCCGACGGCGTAGTGGACCGTGCCCTCCAGCGTCGTCACCTTCTCATTGTCCAGCGTCGTGTCGCCGCGCTCATAGACGCCGGTCGCGACGTGCAGGCCGTCGGAGAACAGTTCGACCTCGGACGGCGCGCGTTCGTTGTGGGCCAGGCTCAGGCCCAGGAACAGGTTGGCCGTGGGCTTGATGAAGGCCGCCGCCGAACCCGACCAGTTGCCGAAGTCGCGCTCGATCTCCGGTCCGCCCGACAGCGGCGCAGCCGTCACCGTGCGCCGGTCGTAGCGCAGGCCGCCCTCCAGTCCCCAGGCGGCGCGGTCCAGGCGCTGGACGGTGTAGATTCCCGCCTCCTCGATCTCGCTGCTCGGTACGAAGGCCTCGGCGCCGATGGCCTCGAAGGTCCGCGACAGCGCCTGCACGCCGACGGCCCCGTTCCAGCCGTCCCGCGTCCGCTGCACCAGATCGGCCCGGGCCTCCTGGCCGTTCGACTGGAAGACGGTGCCGGGATTGCCGGGGCCCTCGAACTCGGTGTGGGTGTAGTCGGCGTGTCCGTACGAGCCGGTCAGCTTCTGGAACGGCCCGCCGTCGAAGCGCAGCTCGCCGCGCAGGTCCTCGCGGGTCTGTTCCAGCTGGATGAAGACGTCCGGCTCGGCCACCGTGCCATAGGTGCTGGACAGGTCCTTGTAGGACGCGCCGATGAAGCCGCGCGATCCGATCCACGCGGCGCCGACCCCCCGGCTTTCCAGTTCCGAGAAACTGTTGGGCTGGCTCCCGCCCGGCCCGCGCGCGATCCCTTCGGCATCGGCCAGCCGCTGCGAAACGGCGGGCGAGGGAATGTCGTAGTCGTCGGCCTCCTTCTTCACCGCGTCGATGCTGATGGCGATCGGGCCGAGGCCGAAGGTGGCGCGGGCGGAGGTCGACCAGCCCTGGTCGACGCTGGAAGTCTGGGCCGAAACCATGCCGTCGACGCCGTCGGGCATCTCCGTCGGGATACGATTGTCGAGAACATTGACCACGCCGCCGATGGCGGTGCCGCCATAGGCCAGGGTCGCCGGGCCGCGCACGATCTCGATGCGGCTGGCCTCGGCGGGATCGGTCGCGACCTGGTGGTCGGGCGACACCGAACTGGCGTCGATCAGGCCGATGCCGTTGGTCAGCACCTGCACGCGCGGACCCGACAGGCCGCGGATCACCGGGCGGCTGGCGCCGGGTGCGAAGTCGGTCGATCGCATGCCCGGCAGGCCGGCGACCAGATCGCCCAGCGAGGCGGCCGGCGCCGTGGCCAGGGCCTCCGCGTCGATCACCGTGGTGGCGATGGTCGTGGCGCGGGCGCTGATGCCATAGGGCGCGCCGGTGACGATGACGTCGTCCAGCACCGCCTCCGGCTCCCGGGCGCCCGGGACGGTCGACTGGGCCGCCGCCGGGGCGGCCAGGGCGCCCCATCCGAGGGCGGCGGTCAGGACGGCGCGGGACACGAGGGACAGTGACATGAAGGCATCCGGTACAGGGGTGTGCCTTTGGTGTTACGAGATAACATCACAGAACGTCAAGCCATCCTGTTGCGGGGGCGGCGGCGAGCGCCTAGCTCTGGCGCATGAGCGAGCACTGCCACCACCATCACGATGACGGTCCGCCCGCCGCCGCCGATGTCGCCCGCGCCATGGGCGAGGCCGACCGCCGCCTGACCGCCGAGGGCGAGCGGATGACCGCGGCCCGCCTGCGCGTGCTGGAACTGCTGCTGGCCGCGGGCGAGCCGGTGAAGGCCTATGACCTGATCGCCCGGTTCGGCGACGACGGCCAGCCGGCCAAGCCGCCGACCGTCTACCGCGCGCTGGAGTTCCTCGAGCGCAAGGGCCTGGCCCATCGCATCGCCTCCATCAGCGCCTATGTCGCCTGCACCTCGGGCGGCATCGACCACGCCGCCGCCTTCCTGATCTGCGACTGCTGCGGCGCCACCCAGGAGGTTTCGGCCCCCGTCGCCGGCGATCTGGGCCGCGCCGCCGAGGCCGCCGGCTACGCCATCGTCCGCACCACGATCGAGGCCCACGGCCGCTGTTCCGCCTGCGTCGCGGGCTGAGCCTTCCCTCGGGTGATCTGGCGCGACCCCCGCCAACCCCCTATCTGCCCTGCATGGACGCGATCCGGCTCTCCCCGCCCCGTCGCCTGAGCCTTCCGGTGTCGAACCGCTGGGGCGAGGGACGCATGGGCGTGCTGGATTTCGGCGACCCGAAACGGCCTGTCGATCTGGTCTTCGTCCACGCCAACGGCTTCAACGCCCTGACCTACCGCACCCTGCTGGCCCCGCTGTCCGGCAGCCTGCGCATCTGGGCGCCCGACCTGCGCGGCCATGGTTCGACCACCCTGCCGACCGAGGTCGCGGGCCGCCGGCGCTGGCATGACCACCGTGACGACCTGATCGCCCTGCTGGAGACCCTGGACGGACCGCCCGTCGTCCTGGCCGGCCACTCCATGGGCGGCACCTCGGCGCTGCTGGCCGGCGCCGAACGCCCGGAACGGGTCGCCGGCCTCGTCCTGTTCGATCCGGTGATCTGGAGCCGGCTGGCGGTCGCGGCCTTCCAGCTGCCGGTCTTCGACCGCCTCGCCGCGCGCATTCCCCTGGTCCGCAACGCCCTGCGCCGCCGCGCCGTCTTCGACAGCCGCGAACAGGCCCTCGCCGCCTACGCCGGACGCGGGGCCTTCCGGGGCTGGCCCGAGATGGTGCTGGCGGACTATCTGGCCGACGGCCTGGTCGAGACGGCGGAGGGTTTCGCCCTGGCCTGCGATCCGGCCTGGGAGGCCTCCAACTATGCGGCCCAGGGCCACAACCCGTGGCGCGCCCTCAAACGCCTGGACCGGCCCGTCCGCATCCTCAGGGCCGAAACCGGTTCGACCTGCCACCTGACCGGGACCCCGCGCGGCCTCCCCCATGTCACGGTCGAGACCGTTCCCGGCGGCACCCACTTCTTCCCCATGCTCAAGGCCGATGTCGCCCGCGACGCCCTGTTCGACGCGGCGATCTAGAGGCGCTGGCGCCCGGGCGGGTCAACGGCTAAACCGCTGCCCATCCGATAGCCGCTTACAGTTTTGCAGGACCGTTTCCGACCATGCGCGACATCCATCACTTCATCGACGGCGCCAGCTTCACGGGCGCCTCGGGCCGGTTCTCGGACGTCTTCAACCCCAACACCGGCGAGGTCCAGGCCCGGGTGCAGCTGGCCTCGGTCTCCGAGATGGACCACGCCGTCCAGGCCGCCCGCAACGCCTTCGACGGCTGGTCCTCGACCAACCCCCAGCGCCGCGCGCGGGTGATGTTCGAGTTCAAGCGGCTGGTTGAGGCCAACATCAACGACCTGGCCGAGCTGCTGTCGGCCGAGCACGGCAAGGTGATCGCCGACTCGAAAGGCGACATCCAGCGCGGGCTCGAGGTGATCGAATTCGCCTGCGGCATCCCCCATGCCCTGAAGGGCGAATACACCTGGGGGGCCGGGCCGGGCATCGACGTCTATTCGATGCGCCAGCCGCTGGGCGTGGTCTCGGGCATCACCCCGTTCAACTTCCCGGCCATGATCCCGATGTGGATGTTCGGCGTCGCCATCGCCGTCGGCAACACCTTCATCCTCAAGCCCTCGGAGCGCGATCCGTCGGTGCCGGTCCGTCTCGCCGAGCTGATGATGGAGGCCGGGGCCCCGGCCGGCGTGCTGAACGTCGTCCACGGCGACAAGGTCGCGGTCGACGCCATCCTGACCCATCCGCTGGTGCACGCCATCAGCTTCGTCGGCTCGTCCGACATCGCCAACTATGTCTACCAGACGGGCGCGACGCACGGGAAACGCGTCCAGGCCATGGGCGGGGCCAAGAACCACGGCATCGTCCTGCCCGACGCCGACATGGACCAGGTGATCAAGGACCTGTCCGGCGCGGCCTACGGCTCGGCCGGCGAACGCTGCATGGCCCTGCCGGTCGTGGTCCCCGTCGGCAAGAAGACCGCCGACGAGCTGCGCGAGCGCATGGTCGCCGAGATCCCGACCATGCGGGTCGGCGTCTCGACCGACGCCGGCGCCCACTACGGCCCGGTCGTCACCGCCCAGCACAAGGCCCGGGTCGAGGGCTGGATCGAGAAGGGCGTGCAGGAGGGGGCCGAACTGGTCGTCGACGGCCGCGGCTTCTCCCTGCAGGGGCATGAGAAGGGCTATTTCATCGGCCCGTCGCTGTTCGACCACGTCACCCCGGAGATGGAATCCTACAAGGAGGAGATCTTCGGCCCGGTGCTGCAGATCGTCCGCGCCGCCAGCTTCGAGGAGGCGCTGCACCTGCCGTCGAAACACCAGTACGGCAACGGCGTCGCCATCTTCACCCAGAACGGCCGCGCGGCCCGCGACTTCGCCGCCCGGGTCAATGTCGGCATGGTCGGGATCAACGTCCCGATCCCGGTGCCGGTCGCCTATCACACCTTCGGCGGCTGGAAGCGTTCGGCCTTCGGCGACACCAACCAGCACGGCATGGAAGGCGTCAAGTTCTGGACCAAGGTCAAGACCGTCACCGCCCGCTGGCCCGACAGCGATCTGGAACACGCGGATTCGAGCTTCGTCATCCCGACCATGGGGTGACGGTTCGCGCGGGGCGCGTTCGCGGCATCGCATTTCGGTGATAGGCGTTATGCTGTCTGAACAGTGAAGCTGGAGCGCCCGTCCGCATGCGTCGATTTTTCGTCTGGTCAGCCCTGGCGGCTGTCATTGGCCTGGTCATCGCCATCGGCGGCTTCTGGGCCTACCAGCATTTCTACGCCCGCTTCCAGCCGGTGACGGTGCAGCGCAACCAGGCCTCGATCCAGCGCCTGCTGGACGAATCCTCGTGGATTTCGGCCGGCGGCGGCGGCCAGCCCCTCTACATCGTGGGCTATCGCGACTCGGCCGCCATGCAGCGTTATGAGCGGGAGGAGGTCCCCAAGCTGCGCGCCGCGGGCGTCGAGGCCCGAATCATCCTGTTCGCCCGTCCGGACCGCGAGGGTCTGACCCAGTCCACGGCCGCGGAACGCGCCACGGTGGCCGAGCTGTGGCTGACGCGCGACTGGACCCTGTACCAACGCTGGACCGCCACCCCTGTGCGCAACTGGACCGCGGCGGGCATTCCCGCCGCCGACGGCAATCTGGCCCGCGGCGCCGTGGTCGAGGCCGGGCGGATCTTCGTCGCCAGCCTGGCGGAAAAACTGCACGAGGAAGGCCTGCAGGCCGGCTATCCGCTGGTCATCTGGCGCGACCGCGAGGGCTTCATGAAGGCCTGCGCCTGTTCTGATGCGCGGTCGTGGGCCTTCATCCGCGACGACCTCGACGCGCCGGACCGGATCGAGTCGCCCGGGATCGCGCCGGGCGATCCGGCCGCACCCGTGACCTATCCCGGCGACGGAAGTCCGGAGAGCCTGCCCTATCCGAACGTGCCGGCGACTCCGCCGGCCGCAGGGGGCGTTCAGGCCCCGACTCCGGCCCCGGGAACCGCTCCGATCGCCCCCCGGCCGGCGACACCGCCCGTGCCGCGCAAGGCCCCGGAACCGAAGCAGGCGGACGACACGACCTTCTTCTAGGCGGGCGCCTGCCCACCGCGCATCCCGGCAGAGAGTCCTAAAGCGCCCGCTTGCAGGCGGCGATCAGCCCTTCGACGTCTGCCGCGTCCTGGTACAGGCCGAAGCCGAAGCGGATGACGTCGTCGCGCACGTCGGTGACGACCCCCGCATCCAGCAGACGCGCCTTCCAGGCGGCGGCCCGGTCATGGCGGAAGGCGAGGAAGCGCGCCCGGGCGGCGTCATCGGTCACGGGGTTGATCAGTTCGGCCTCGGACAGCCTGCCCGCCTCGCCGTCCGCGACCGCGGTCTGGAACCGCTGCATCAGCGCCCGGGCATGGGCGGCGACGTCGGCCGTGGTCAGTCCGGCCTCGTCCAGCATCCCGCGCACGGCGTTGAACCGGTACAGGGGCGACACGTCGAAGGTCGCGCCCCAGAAGCGGCCGGCGTCGCCGCGATATTGCACCCCGCCCGGCGGTCCCGACAGGTCGCCGAACTCGGCGAACCAGCCCGTGATCACCGGACGCGGGCAGTAGCCGTCCGGGGCGTGCAGGAAGCAGGCTCCCTCGCCCGACATGGCGTATTTGTAGCCTCCGGCCAGATAGAAGACCCGGTCCGCCACGGCCCCCAGATCGGTCGGCGTGGCCATGAAGCCGTGATAGCCGTCGATCACCACCCAGGGCCCGGCGGGGTCGGCCAGGGCCGCCAGATCGGCGACGCCGCCGAACACCTGACCGGTGCGGAAGAAGACCTGGCTGACGACGATCAGGTCGAAGCCGCCGGCCCGCGCGGCCGCCACGAACCGGGCGTCGAAGGTGTCGAACGGCTCGAGCGGCACGCGGGTGACCAGGGCCTCGCCGGCCTCTTCCCAGCGCTCGGCCTGGCGCCGGAACGAGTGGAATTCCCCGTCGGTCGACAGGATGCGGACCGGCTTCCGGCCCACGCCGGAGACGATCCGCAGCAGCAGGTCGTGGGTGTTGGGCGCGAACACCACGGTGTTCGGATCGGGCAGGTTCAGCTCGCGCGCCACCTCGCCTTGCGCCCTCGGCACGACTTCGCCGAAGATCAGGTCCCATTTCCGGTCCGCGAACCGGTTGGCCTCGACCCAGGCCTGAACCTGTCCGTCGAAGCTGGCGTCGGGCCAAAGATGATGGCTGTGCGCGGCGAAGTGCAGCCGGTCGGGATCCAGCGACAGGGCGCGGGAGAACAGGTCCTTGCGGCTCATATCGACCCTCCTGCGGCCCTCGTCTTCACTGTCTCGTTCGTATCCGAAGTCACAGCCGAAACCGTCGTCGAATTCCTCGACGAAGTATCACCCTCTGCGCTCAGGCAGCGAGCGACCGCGTCGCGAACGATAGCGCCCTTAAATCAGGCTGCCGTGGCAGTGTTTGAACTTGCGGCCCGAGCCGCAGGGGCAGTTCGAATTGCGCGGCGTGCGCTCCCAGCCGCCCGGCAGAAGATCGACCGGCAGGCGGGCGCGGTCGTCGCCGGTCAGCTGACCTTCCGGGTTCTGCGCCAGCGGATTGGCCATCTCGTTCTCGCCGGTGCCGGGGTTCAGGTGGATTTCCTCGAACTCGGGCATTTCCATCGGAGCCGGCTGTTCGAAGCGAAACTCCACGGTCATCAGCCAGCGGGTGACGTTGTGGCGCAGCTCGTACAGCAGCGTCTCGAACAGATTGAAGGCCTCGGTCTTGTACTCGTTCAGCGGATCGCGCTGGCCGTAGCCGCGCAGGCCGATGACGCCGCGCAGATGGTCCAGATGGACCAGGTGCTCGCGCCACTGCATGTCGATCATCTGCAGCAGGAACTGCTTCTCCAGACCGCGCGTCTGGTCGGCGCCGATCTGCTCCATCCGCTCGGCGGCGCGGGCGTCGGCGGCGGCGATGACCCGCTCCTCGATCTCCTCGTTCGACACGCCTTCCTCGGCGGCCCAGTCATGCAGCGGCAGCTCCAGGCCCAGGGTCGAGCGGATCTTCTCGTCCAGCCCGTCCATGTCCCACTGCTCGGCATAGGCCTTGGGCGGCATGTGCTTTTCGATCAGGTCCGAGATCACGTCGTTGCGGAACTCGCCGACCAGTTCGGACAGGTCCTCGGAGTCCATGAACTCCTGGCGCTGCTCGAACACGGCCTTGCGCTGGTCGTTCACGACGTCGTCGTACTTCAGCAGGTTCTTGCGGATGTCGTAGTTGCGGGTCTCGACGCGCTTCTGGGCGGTCTCGACGGCGCGGTTCAGCCACGGGTGCGAGATGGCCTCGCCCTCGGCGACGCCGAAGCTGCGCATGATGGCGTCGAGACGATCGCCGGCGAAGATGCGCAGCAGGTCGTCCTCGCACGACAGGAAGAATTTCGAGGTGCCCGGGTCGCCCTGACGGCCGGTGCGGCCGCGCAGCTGGTTGTCGATGCGGCGGCTTTCGTGGCGTTCGGTGCCGAGCACGAACAGCCCGCCGGCGGCCAGGGACTTCTGCCGCTGCACGGCGATGTCGGCCTTCAGACGGGCCTCCTCGGCGGCCTCCATCTCCGGCGTGACCTCGACGGCCATGTTGCGGTTTTCCTGGCGCCACTTCTGCAGCCGCATTTCCAGGTTGCCGCCCAGCTGGATGTCGGTGCCGCGGCCGGCCATGTTGGTGGCGATGGTGACCACGCCGGGCAGGCCGGCGTCGGCGACGATATAGGCTTCCTGCTCGTGCTGGCGGGCGTTCAGCACGCTGTGCGGGATGCCCTTGCCGCGCTTGACCTCGATGTCGAAGTCCTCGTCCTTCAGCGCGGCGTAGGCCTTCTTGGCGTCGCGACGGACCTTGTCGTCCTCGCTGACGACCATCTCCATCAGATGGGCGTGCTGCGGCTTCAGCGTCTTGAGCGTGACCTCGTACTCGTGGGTCTTGAGCAATTCGGACAGGGTCTCGGACTTCTCGATCGAGACGGTGCCGACCAGGATGGGCTGGCCCTTGACGTGGCATTCGGCGATCAGGCCCGCGATGGCCAGGTTCTTCTCGGCCTCGGTGCGGAAGATCTCGTCGTCGTGGTCGATGCGTTTGACGGGCCGGTTGGTCGGCACCTCCAGCACGTCCATCTTGTAGATGTCGAGGAACTCCTGCGCCTCGGTCGCGGCCGTGCCGGTCATGCCGGACAGCTTTTCGTAGAGGCGGAAATAATTCTGGATCGTGACCGAGGCCAGGGTCTGGTTCTCGGGCATGATCTTCACGCCCTCCTTGGCCTCGATGGCCTGGTGGAGGCCTTCGGACAGGCGCCGCCCGGTCATCATCCGGCCCGTGAACTCATCGATCAGCATGACCTCGCCGGCCTTGATGATGTAGTCCTTGTCCCTCTGGTACAGGGTGTTGGCGCGCAGGGCCTGGTTGATGTGGTGGACCAGGGTGATGTTGGCGGCGTCGTACAGGCCAGTGGTGTCGGGCGCGAACAGCTCGCGCTCCTCCATGATCTGTTCGATCTTCTCGGAGCCCTCCTCGGTCAGCAGCGCCTGACGCTGCTTCTCGTCGAGATCGAAGGTCGTCTTGTCCTGGATCAGTTCCTTGATGATGCCGTCGACGATCAGATACAGGTCCGAGCGGTCCTCGGTCGGACCCGAGATGATCAGCGGCGTGCGCGCCTCGTCGATCAGGATGGAGTCGACCTCGTCGACGATGGCGAAATGGTGCGGGCGCTGCACCATCTCCTTGCGGTCATAGACCAGGTTGTCGCGCAGGTAGTCGAAGCCGAATTCGTTGTTGGTGCCGTAGGTGATGTCGGCCGCATAGGCCGCCTGGCGCTGGCCCGACGACAGGCCGTTGACGATGACGCCGACCTCCATGCCGAGGAAGCGGTAGACCCGGCCCATCCATTCGGCGTCGCGCCGCGCCAGATAGTCGTTGACGGTGATGACGTGCACGCCCTTGCCGGACAGGGCGTTCAGATAAACGGCCGCCACGGCGACCAGGGTCTTGCCCTCGCCGGTGCGCATCTCGGCGATGCCGCCGTCGTGCAGGATCATGCCGCCGGCCAGCTGGACGTCGTACTGACGCTGGCCCAGCACCCGCTTGGACGCCTCGCGGGCGACCGCGAAGGCCTCGTTCATGATCTTGTCGAGGGTCTCGCCCGCCGCCAGCCGGTCGCGGAAGGCGTCGGTCATCATCCGGAGTTCGTCGTCGCTGAGCGCCGCGTACTTCGGCTCCAGCGCGTTGATCTTCTGGACCCGGCCCATGAAGTCCTTGACCTTGCGGTCATTGGAGGAGCCGAAAAACTTCTTGGCGATGCCGAGCATGGATGATCCGAAGGCGGGCGAGCGACAGGGGCTCTGGTACTGGAAGGTCTCGAAGGAGCGGCGACGACTTGGCCCGGAGGTCTCCGGCGTCGTCGGCCCGGCGCCCTGCTACACAGGCGCGCGCGAGGGCCGCGCGAACGTTCGAAAACCCCTCGACTTGGGCGCAGGCGGGACTTAAGCACCGACCTTATCCCTGTCAACGCGAGGGCCTTTCCCGCCCCGTGACGGAGCGCGCCCCCGATGAGGCTTTCCACCCCCTTCGCACCCGTCCTGATCGCCGTCTGCATGGCGCTGTCGCTCGGCGTGGCGGCCTGTGGCCGGGGCGCCGGCGCCGACCGTCCGCCCGAGCCGGGCGACCGGGCCGTGGCGAAGGTCCAGGACCAGACCATCTGGGCCTCCGACGTCAAGCGCGAGGCGGTGGCGCAGGGGCTGGTGGGCGAGGGCGAGCCGCTGGACGTCACCAGCGACCTGTTCCGACGCGTGCTGGACGAGGTGATCGACCAGAAGCTGCTGGCCGCGGAGGCCGACCGCCGCGGTCTGGACAACTCCGCCCTCGCCCAGCGCCGACTGGAGGCGACCCGCGAACGCATCCTCGGCGACATGCTGGTGGAGACGGTGGTCAACGGGACCATCTCCGACCGCGCGGTCGAGACCATCTACCAGGAGCAGGTCCGGCTGGCGCAGACATCCGAGGAAATCCGCGTCCGCCTGATCCTGTCGCGGACCCGGCCCGAGGCCGACGCCGTCATCGGCATACTGGCGCAGGGCGCGGCCTTCGAGGCCGTGGCCGCCGAAAGCTCGATCGACGACGCCACCCGCTATTCCGGGGGCGATCTGGGCTACCGGACGCTGGACGTCATGCCCGAGGCCTACGCCAACGCCCTGCGCGACAAGCCCGCCGGCTCGACCGTCGGACCGTTCCAGACCGAGGGCGGCTGGGCCGTGCTGCGGGTCGAGGACCGCCGCCGCGAGACGCCGCCGACGCTGGAACAGGCCCGGCCGCAGATCGTCCGCTATCTGACCTATGAAGGCGTGCGCCAGCTGCTGGAGCAGCTGCGCGGCAAGGCGAAGGTGGACATCCTGCTGGAGGGCGACGCGGCCCGGACCCAGGAACCGGCTTCGGCCCCCCGTTCGGCCGTGGCCCCCGCCCCGGCGGCCCCGGCTGCGACCGCAGGGCCTGCGCCCGTCCCCGCTGCCCCTGCGAAGAAGTCATGAGCCGTCCACCCGAGAGCCGCGCCTCGACCGGCCAGAAGTTCGAACAGGCGCTGGAAAAGGCGCTGGACCCGCTGGCCACGGCGCTGAAGCGCGCCACCACGCCGGCGTCGAAGCCAGCCGCGCCCGGCAAGCCCGGTCTCGAAATCTCGCCGCTGGCCGTGCCCTTCCCGATCATTCCGCCCATCGGCGGCGTCGGGATCGCCACCGCCCGCGCCGGCTTCTACAAACATGAGCGCGATGACCTGGTGGTGTTCCGCTTCGCCCGCGGGACCACCTGCGCCGGCGTCTTCACCCGGCACAAGATCGGCTCGGCGCCGGTCGACTGGTGCAAGCGGCATCTGGACGGGACCGAGGGCGGGAACGATGTCCGCGGCCTGGTCGTCAACGCGGGCTGCGCCAACGCCTTCACCGGCAAGGCCGGGGCCGACGCCGCCCGGCGCACCGCCTCCGAGCTGGCCAAACGCTTCGGCTGCCGTCAGCGCGACGTCATGCTGGCCTCGACCGGGGTGATCGGCGTCGTGCTGGACGACCGCAAGATCACCGCCCGTCTGAACGAGATCGAGACCGCCCTCGACGGCGACATGCCCCCGACCGAGCAATGGGCGCGGGCCGGTCTGGGCATCATGACCACCGACACCTTCCCGAAGGGCGCCTGGGCCGAGTGCCGGATCGACGGCCATACCGTGCGCATCGCCGGCATCGCCAAGGGGTCGGGCATGATCGCGCCGGACATGGCCACCATGCTGGCCTTCATCGTCACCGACGCGGCCATCGCCCCGCCGGTGCTGCGCGCCCTGCTGGGCCTGCACGTCCGCACCACCTTCAACAGCGTCACGGTCGATGGCGACACCTCGACCAATGACACCTGCCTGCTGTTCGCCACCGGCTCCTCGGGCGCCCCGCGCATCGGCCGGGTCGGCGACCGCCGGCTGAAGGAATTCTCGGCCGCCCTGGACAAGGTCATGCTCGACCTCGCCCACCAGCTGGTCCGCGACGGCGAGGGCGCGACCAAATTCGTCCGCGTCACCGTCGAGGGCGCGGCCTCGCCCGGCTCGGCCCGCAAGCTGGCCAAGTCGATCGCCGACAGTCCCCTGGTCAAGACCGCCCTGGCCGGCGAGGACGCCAACTGGGGCCGCGTGGTCATGGCCGTGGGCAAGACGGACGAGCCGGTCGACCGCGACCGCCTGGCCATCCGCTTCGGCCCCCACGTCGCCGCCGTCGACGGCGCGCCGTCCCCTACCTACGACGAGGCGAAGATGAGCGCCTATATGAAGAACGCCGAGATCGACATCACCGTCGACGTCGGCTCGGGCCGCGCCTCGGCCACGGTCTGGACCTGCGACCTGACCAAACGCTACGTCGAGATCAACGGCGACTATCGCTCGTGAGCGCCGGCTCTTCCCTGACAGAAAGCCTCCCCACCGTCCTCGTCGTCGCCGTGGCCCTGATCGACGCCGACGGCCGGGTGCTGATCGCCCAGCGGCCGGAAGGCAAACAGCTGGCCGGGCTGTGGGAATTCCCGGGCGGCAAGGTCGAGCCCGGCGAACGGCCCGAGGCGGCCCTGATCCGCGAGCTGAAGGAAGAGCTGGGCATCGACGTCAACGAGGCCTGCCTGGCCCCGTTCGTGTTTACCAGCCACGCTTACGAATCCTTTCACCTGTTGATGCCACTCTGGCTATGCCGACGCTGGTCGGGGCAGGTGCAGAACCGCGAGCACGCGGCGCTGAAATGGGTGAGGCCGAACCAGCTTTCGGACTGGCCCATGCCGCCGGCCGACGAACCCCTGGTCGCCTGGCTGCGCGACCTGCTCTAGCCGCCGGAAGGAGGGGGCCGATGCTGCGACGCTTCCTTTCCCGGTTCCGCCGCGACGAAAGCGGGGCCACGGCCATCGAATACGGCATGATCCTGGCGCTGATGTTCCTCGTCATCATCGGCGCGCTGCACGCCTTCGGCGCGACCGCGGACGGCCTGTTCCAGCGGACGATGAACGCCCTGCGCAGCGCGATGGGCGGCTGATCCTTCGGCTGCCCGAGGCCGTCAGTCCTCGCCGGTCTGCTCCCTGACGCCCAGCGCATCCGCCAGCCGCATCTTCGCAGAACCCCTTGGCAGCGGCTTCTGCTGGCTCTCGTGCGGGGCCCAGCCGGCCAGATGGACGATCTCGAACGTCGCCGGAATCCGCCCGTCGGCCTCGCCGAACCGCTCGGCGTACAGCTGCGCCGCCCGGCCCGCGACCCCGCGCGTCAGCGGCCGCAGGGGGCCGGCGAGCACATTGGTCTCGCCCATGGCCCGGAGGTCCCGGACCAGGGCGAACAGGTCCGGATAACGCACCGTCACCCGGTCGACGTCGGCCACCGGCAGGGCGAAGCCGGCCCGCTGCAGCAGGGCCGCGCCGTCGAAGCCGTCGGCGAAGGGGGACACCCGCGCCTGGGCTCCGCCGCGCGCCTCCAGCTCGGCCTCGGTCAGGACCGCGCGCAGCTCCTTCAATGTCCCCGCCCCCAGCAACGTCCCCAGAAACAGGCCGTCCGGCTTCAGGGCCCGCCGGATCTGGGCGAGGGCCCCGGGCAGATCATTGGCCCAGTGCAGGCTCATGAGCGAGACGATCAGGTCCTGAGACTCGTCTGGAACGCCCAGCGCCGCCATGCCCGGGCCGGCCCGGGCCGCGCGGTCCCCCGCTTCGACAACCGGCCCGACCCGCCCCTGGGCGGCGCTGCCCTTCAGGGCGGCGGCGAAGGCCCCGGGATGGGCCGACAGGTCCAGCACCGTCGGCCAGTCTCGCATCAGGGCCTCGAGACTGCCCACCGCGTTGTCGGCGGCGCGGGCGTGCAGGAAGTCGGCGCTGGCGATCGTCGTCTCGCTGCGCGCAAGCCTTGCCGTACGGCGCGGAACGTCGAAGATGCGGGGGGTACCGGAGGAGGCGTTCATGGGCCTGCAGGATGGGGGCTGGCGCGACCGATTGAAAGCGGGCGGGCTGCAGATCGCGCGCGGCGCGCGGTCGCTGGGGCGCGGCGTGACCGATCTGCTGCTGCCGCCCCTCGCCTGGGACAGCCCCGAGGCCGCCGCCTCGGCCGGCCTGACGCCCGACGCCTGGAGCCGCGTGGTCTTTCTGGAGGATCCGGTCTGCGACGGCTGCGGCGCGGCCTTCGGGATGGACGGCGGCGCCTTCGCATCGCCGCGCTGCGCCGCCTGCGTGGCCCAACCCTACGCTTTCGACCGGGCCCGGGCGGCCTGCGTCTATGACGCCGCCTCGCGCGGGCTGATCCTGAAATTCAAGCACGGCGACCACCAGCCGTACGCCCCCCTGTTCGCCCGCTGGGTCAGCCGCTCGGCCGCGCCCCTGCTGGCCGAGGCCGACGCCGTCGCCCCCGTGCCCCTGCACCGCCTTCGCCTGCTGTCGCGCCGCTTCAACCAGGCGGCCGAGATCGCCCGCCCCCTCGCCCGGGACGCCGGCCTCGACTATCTGCCCGACGCCCTGATCCGCCAGACCCACACCACCAGCCAGGGCGGCAAGTCGGCCCGGGGCCGCCGCCTGAACGTCAAAAAGGCTTTCGCGGTCTCGGTCGAGGGCCGCCGTCGGATCAAGGGCCGCCGCATCCTTCTGGTCGACGACGTGTTGACCACTGGCGCCACCGCAGAGGCCTGCGCCCGCGCCCTGCTAGACGCCGGGGCGCGGGCCGTCGATCTCGCGGTCGTGGCCCGGGTGCGAACCGCCCGCGAACTGCCTATGTAGGCGGAACAGTTTTTCAGGAGTGCCGCGTGGCCGACATCATCATCTACACCAAGCCCGGCTGCGGCTACTGCCACGCCGCCAAGGCCCTGCTCGATGAAAAGGGCGCCGACTACACCGAGATCGTCGCCTCCAGCGACCCCGCGAAGAAGCAGGAGATGATCCAGAAGTCCGGCGGCCGGATGACCTTCCCGCAGATCTTCATCGACGGAAAACACATCGGGGGCTCCGACGACCTGCACGCGCTTGACCGGAAAGGCGCGCTGGACGCATTGCTGGAGGCCTGATGGCCCCGCTTCCGATCGCCCTGATCCAGACCCGCACCCCGGCCTCGCCGGCGGCTTCCTTCGCCCATGTCGAGCCGCTGATCCGCGAGGCCGCGGCGGGCGGGGCGAAACTGATCCTGACGCCGGAGGCGACCAATTTCCTGATCAGGGACAAGGATCGGCGCGACGCCGTCCTGACCACCCACGATCAGGACGAGACGGTCGCAAGACTGCGCGACCTGGCCCGGGAATTGGGCGTCTGGCTGCTGATCGGCTCGGCCATCGTCCGGTCCGGCCATCAGGGGGACGACCGCGCCGCCAACCGCTCCCTGCTGATCGACGACCGGGGCGGGATCGCCGCGGCCTATGACAAGCTGCATGTCTTCGACGTCGATCTGCCGACCGGAGAACGCTGGCGCGAAAGCGCCACCATCCGGCCGGGCGAGGAAGCCGTCGTCGCCGACACGCCGTGGGGCCGTCTGGGCCTGACCATCTGCTACGACATCCGCTTCCCCCAGCTGTACCGCGCCCTGGCGAAAGCCGGGGCGGTGATGATCGCCGTGCCCGCCGCCTTCACTGTTCCGACCGGCGAGGCCCACTGGGAGACCCTGCTGCGGGCGCGCGCCATCGAAACCGGCTGCTGGATCCTGGCGCCCGCCCAGGCCGGCGCCCATGAGGATGGCCGACGCACCTGGGGCCGCTCGACCGTCGTCGCGCCGTGGGGCGAGGTGGCCGCGAAACTGGACCACGACCTGCCGGGCGTGCTGTTCGCCACGCTGGATTTCGACGCCGTCGACCGCGCCCGCGCCGCCATCCCCCAACTGGCCCACGACCGCGAATTCGCGGGGCCGCGATGATCCGCTACGCTCTCAGATGCCAGCACGAACACGCCTTCGAGGCCTGGTTCGGGGCCTCCGGCGACTATGACGACCAGGTCGCCCGCGGCCTCGTCGAATGCCCGCTCTGCGGCTCGCGCGACATCTCCAAACAGATCATGTCGCCCGCCGTGACCGGCACGAAGAAGGCCGTCTTCCAGTCCGACATGGCCCGCATGCAGACCCTGATGACGCAGGCCGCGCGCGAGGTGCGCCGCCATGTGGAGCAGAATTTCGACTACGTCGGCGACGGCTTCGCCCGCGAGGCCCGGGACATCCACGAAGGCCGCTCCGAGAAACGTGAAATCTACGGCGAGGCCACCCCGGCCGAGGTGAAGAAGCTCAGGGAGGACGGCGTGCCCTGCGCGCCCCTGCCCCCGCTGCCGCCCGATCCGGCCAAGGCGCACTGACGCGTGGACCAGGGGGATCGCTATCAGGAGTTCGATCCGCCGGCGGCCCTCCGCCCCTTCGTCCGCACCCTCTGGACCTATGCCGCGCCCGCGCCCGAGCCGACGGTGCAGCGCATCGCGCCGGACGGCTGCCCCGAACTGATCCTCGACATCGGCTCGCCCTATGAGGAACGGGGCGAGGACGGCGTCTTCCGCCTCCAGCCCCCGGCCCTGTTCGCCGGCCAGATGACCCGGCCGCTGGCCCTGCGTCCGGTCGGCCCGGTCGAGCTGGTCGCCGTCCGCTTCGAGCCCGACGGCGCCCGCGACTGGCTGGGCCATGCCGCGGCCCAGGCCACCGACCGCCGTCTGGACATGACGGCGCGCCTCGACGGCGTAACCGCCCCGGCGGGCGACCCGGCCGCACAGGTCGAGATCATGGTGCGCATTCTGGACGACCACCGCCGTCGCAACGCCTGGTCGCTGGACCCGGCGGTGCGCGCCGAAATCGAGGCCGCCGAAGGCGACAGGCCGCCTGCCCGTTCACCTGGCGAGCAGCGCGCCCTTCAGCGCCACTTCCAGGAGCGCGTCGGCGTGTCGCCCCGCATGTTGCGCTCGATCCTGCGCTTCCGGCGGGTCTTCGATCACGCCCAGGGCCCGGAGGCCCTCGGCTGGCTCGAGGCGGGTCTGGAAGCGGGGTATTTCGACCAGCCGCAGCTGGCCCGCGACTTCCGCCGCTTTCTCGGCTGCACCGCCACCGAATGGGCCCGGGATCAGGTCGGCCTGGCGCGGAGCATCGCGTCGCAATCCTACAAGCCCGGGCCGCTGTCGCCGCACTAGGGTCCGGTCGCCACAGCCCGTCCGAAGGGATTTTCCATGCTGACCGCCCTGCTCGCCGCCATCCTGGCCCAGACCGCGCCCGTCGCACCGCCCGATCTGTCGTGGATGGCCGGCTACTGGCTCGACTGTTCCAACGGGCGCGAGGCGTCCGAAACCTGGAGCGATCCGCGCGCCGGCCTCAGCGTCGGCCACGCCGTCACCGTCGAGGACGGCCACGCCTCGTTCGAAGTCTCGCACATCGGCCCGACGCCGCAGGGCTTCGCCTATGTCGCCCAGCCCGGCGGCGCGCCGCCCACCGTCTTCGTCCTCGCCGGGAGTGGGCCGGGGCGGGTGGTGTTCGCCAATGCTGAAAACGACTTTCCGACGCGGGTGATCTATGAACGCGCCGGAGACGCCCTCAGGGCCCGGATCGAGGGCGAGGTCGGCGGACAGCCGCGGAGCATGGAATGGAGTTTCAGGGCGGTCCCGCTCAACACCCGATGCCCGGCCTGAATTGGCGGCCGATGACGGCGGCCGATCTGGACGCCGTCGCTGACATCGCCCTCATCGGCTTCCCCGACCATTTCGAGGGCCGGGACTGTTTCCAGAACCGGCTGGCGCTCAACCCGGACGGCTGTTTCGTCCTCGCCGGCGGTGACGGCGAAGCCCGAGGCTATCTGGTCGCCTATCCGTGGCGGGCCGAGGCCGCGCCGGCGCTGAACACCCTGATCGAGGCCATCCCGGCGGACGCCTCGGTGATGTATCTGCACGACCTCGCCCTGCACCCCGCGGTCCGCGGCGGCGGCTGGTCGCGCGAGATCGTCGAGCGGCTCGCCGGTCAGGCGCGCGCCGCGGGGTGGCCGGCCCTGGCGCTGGTGGCGGTCAACGACGCCGCGCCCTTCTGGGAAAGGCGCGGCTTCACTGTCGTCGACACTCCGGCCATGACAGCGAAACTCGCCGGCTACGGCTCGGACGCCCGCTACATGGTCCGGGACCTCAAGGCCTAGCTGCGGGTCCCGCCCCTGGCGGCCATGCAGTCGCGGAAGGCGTCGCTGCGCTGGCCGTGGCCGGTCGAGGCGCGGCAGGCGTCGCGCGCGGCGTCGAACGGCTGGGCGTTCTCGCCGTGCCAGGCCAGGTCCGCGTCGTCGGAGGCGTCGATCACGGTGACGCAGGCCGAGGTCATCAGGGTGGCGGACACGGCGGAAAGGATCAGAAGGCGTTTCATCACGGGGCTCCGTTTCGGGGATAAATCCTCATCCCACCGCGAAGCTTCGCCTGTCCCGTTACATCCCCGAAAGGTGGATGAATTCGCCGTAAGGCCGCGTCAGTCGCGCGTGGCGACCATCATGTAGTTGATCCCGGCGTCCGTCGTTTCGCTCCAGCGATCCGTGAACGGATCATAAGCGAGACCGAAGGGTCCGGTCACCGCGACCGGCTCGGCCGACAGCATCAGCCGGATCTCGTCGGGCTTGAGGAACTGGTTCCAGTCGTGCGTCCCCGCCGGCACCCAGCGCAGGACGTATTCCGCCGCGATCTTGCCGAGCGCCAGCGACTTCAGCGTCCGGTTCAGGGTGGCCACGACCATCATCCCGCCCGGCTTCACCAGCCGCGAACAGGCGCGGATGAAGGCCTCGGGATCGGCGACATGCTCGATCACCTCCATGGTCAGGACCACGTCGAACGGCCCCGCCCCCCCGGCCTCCATCTGCTCCACCGTCGCGGCGCGGTAGGCGATGTCCAGCCCCTGCTGTTCCGCATGGGTCCGGGCGGTGCCGATGTTCTCGGCCGAGGCGTCGATGGCGGTGACCGCGAACCCCATCCGCCGCATCGGCTCGGCGATCAGCCCGCCGCCGCAGCCGACGTCCAGCAGGGTCAGGCCGGCGAACGGCGCGCGCGTCCCGGGATCGCGCCCGAACCGCTCCGCCGCCCGGTCGCGGACGAAGGCCAGCCGCGCCGGATTGAATTTGTGCAGCGGCGCGAACGGCCCGCGCGCGTCCCACCATTCCGCCGCCTGGGCCGAAAAGCGCGCCACGTCGGCGGGGTCGATCGACGGCCCCTGCGCCGGATCGTTGAAATCCGGGCGGCTTTGGGGTTTGCGCGCAGATACCGTGTCGTTAGAAGCGGCCATGGGCCGAGGGATGAACCCGCGCGGCCTTCCACGCAAGATGGGGCGATCCGCCACGATGACGCGGCCAGACACGACGCGACTGGTGATGAAGTTCGGCGGCACCTCGATGGGCGACCTCGAGCGGATCCGCCGCGCCGCCCGTATCGTCGCCGCCGAGGCCGCCGCCGGCAAACAGGTCGCCGTCGTCGTCTCAGCCATGGCCGGCAAGACCAATGAGCTGGTCGCCTGGACCGACGGCGCCGGCCGCCCGGGCCAGGGGATCGAACCGTCCGACGACGAATACGACGTCGTCGTCGCCTCGGGCGAACAGGTCACCGCCGGCCTGCTGGCGCTGACGCTGCGCAACATGGGGCTGAACGCGCGGACCTGGATGGGCTGGCAGATTCCGATCCTGACCGACGACGCCCACGGCCGCGCCCGCATCGAGGACGTCCCGGGCGAGGTGCTCGGCGCCGCCATGGACAAGGGCGAGATCGCCGTCGTCCCCGGCTTCCAGGGCGTCAGCCGCTCGGGCCGGATCACCACCCTGGGCCGGGGCGGCTCGGACACCTCCGCCGTGGCCGTGGCCGCGGCCCTGAACTGCCCGTGCGACATCTACACCGACGTCGACGGCGTCTACACCACCGATCCCCGCATCGAGAGCCGCGCCCGCCGCCTCGAGAAGATCTCCTACGAGGAGATGCTGGAGATGGCCTCTCTCGGGGCCAAGGTGCTGCAGACCCGCTCGGTCGAACTGGCCATGGCCAAACAGGTGCCGCTGCGCGTGCTATCAAGCTTCATCGAACCCGACGAGAACGGGGCCCTGCCCGCCAACGCCGGCACCCTGATCTGCGACGAGGAGGAAATCGTGGAAAAACGCATCGTGTCCGGCGTCACCATGAGCCGCGACGAGGCCCGCATCACCCTGCTGGGCCTGTCCGACCGGGTCGAGGCCCCCGCCGACGTCTTCACCCGCTTGGCCGAGGCCAATGTGAACGTCGACATGATCGTCCAGTCGCAGGCGCGCAGCGAGGGGGCGGTCAACCTGACCTTCACCACCGGCCGCCGCGACGCCGCCCGCGCCGCCGAGCTGATGCGCGCGGCCCAGCACGAGATCGGCTTCGAGGAGCTGCGCGTCGACGAGGACGTGGCCAAGGTCTCGGTCGTCGGCGTCGGCATGCGCAGCCACGCGGGCGTCGCCCAGACCATGTTCCGGGCGCTGGCCGACAAGGGCGTGAAATTCCAGGCCATCTCGACCTCCGAGATCAAGATCAGCGTCCTGATCGATGCGGCCTATGCGGAACTGGCCGTTCGCGCCCTGCATGCCGCCTACGGTCTCGAGACCGTCTGATGCTGTACGGGGTCATCAAGGCCCTGATCTCCGGCCTGCTGGTGGGGCTGGTGTCCGAGACCGCGCGCCGCAACGCCGCGCTCGGCGCCCTGTTCGCCTCCTTGCCGCTTGTTTCCGTGCTGGGCATGATCTGGCTGTGGCGCGACACCCGTGACGCCGACCGCCTGGCCGATCATGCGCAGGCGACCTTCTGGTATGTGCTCCCCTCCCTGCCCATGTTCCTGCTGATCCCCGCGCTGCTGCGGCGGGGCGTCGGCTTCTGGCCCGCGCTCCTCGCCGGGTGCGCGCTGACGGTAGTTCTGTATGGTGTAACCGTAGCCGTCGCAGCGCGCGTCGGCGTCAGACTGTAGGGCGACGGCATGCCGGTTGGCGGATTGACGACGAGGGGGCCGCGCAACCTCCTTCGCCAGATCCGCGAGGCCATGGCCGGCGCGGCGCCGGCCCAGGACCGGCTCGACATGGTCGTGCGCACCATCGCCCGGTCGATGGTGGCCGAGGTCTGCTCCATCTATCTGCGCCGCGCCTCGGGCGAGCTGGAGCTGTTCGCCACCCAGGGCCTGAATCCCGAAGCGGTGCACAAGACCCGGCTGCGCCCCGGCGAGGGCCTGGTCGGCGAGGTGGCGCGTCTGGCCGAGCCGATCAGCCTGTCGAACGCGCCCGCCCATCCCAGCTTCGCCTACCGGCCGGAAACGGGGGAGGACCCCTACCACGCCTTCCTCGGCGCGCCCCTGCTGCGCGGCGGCCGCGCCATCGGCGTGCTGGTCGTCCAGAACCGCTCCGAGCGGCGCTATGACGAGGAGGAGGTCGAGGACATCCAGACCATCGCCATGGTCCTGGCCGAGACCGTGGCCTCGGGCGAACTGCTGGCCCAGGACGAACTGCGCGACATCGAGGTGGCGCCGCACCGGCCCGAGCGGATCAAGGGTCAGCGCTTCGCCGAGGGCCTCGCCTACGGCCATGTCGTGCTGCACGAGGCGCCGATCCCGCCCGAGAACCTGCTGGCCGAGGATCCTGCGGTCGAGGAGATCCGGCTGCGCGAGGCTCTCATCGCCCTCAAGGCCAATATCGATTCCATGCTCGAGGGCGGGCAGGGCAAGCTGGCCGGGGCCTCGTTCGAGGTGCTGGAAACCTATCGCATGTTCGCCGACGATCGCGGCTGGAACCGGTCGCTGGAGGAGGCCGTGCGCACCGGCCTGACCGCCGAGGCCGCCGTCGACCGCGTCCGCAACGAGCACCGCGCCCGCTTCGCCCAGGCCCGCGACCCCTACATCAAGGAGCGGCTGCACGACTTCGAGGATCTGGCCAACCGGCTGCTGCGGGTCCTGGCCGGCGACAACCCCGGCCATCGCGACCTGCCTGACGACGCCATCCTGGTGGCCCGCAACCTCGGCCCCGCCGACCTGCTGGAGTATCCGCGCCACAAGCTGAGAGGCCTGCTGCTCGAGGAGGGCTCGGCCGCCAGCCACGCCGCCATCGTCGCCCGTGCGCTGCAGATTCCCTGCGTCGGCCGCGTCATGGGCCTGCGCGACCGCCTGTCCGAGGGCGATCTCGTCATCGTCGACGGCGAGACCGGCGAGACCTATCTGCGCCCCCGGCCCGACATGCTGGCCGCCGTCCAGTCGCGCATGCTGGTGCGCAGCGAACGCCAGGCCGAGTTCGCCAAGCTGCGCGACGTGCCCGCCGTCACCCTGGACGGGACCCGCATCACCGTCCTGACCAACGCCGGCCTGGCGGTGGACCTGGAGAACCTCGACGCCACGGGGGCTGAGGGCATCGGCCTGTTCCGCACCGAATTCCAGTTCATGGTGTCGGAGGAACTGCCCCGGCTGACCACCCAGACGGCCCTCTACAAACTCGTCCTCGACACCGCCGGCGACCGGCCCGTCATCTTCCGCACCCTCGATATCGGCGGCGACAAGGTCCTGCCCTATCTGGAGACCGAGCGGGAGGAGAACCCGGCGCTCGGGCGCCGCGCCATCCGCCTGGGCCTCGACCGCCCCGGCCTGCTGAGGCTGCAGCTGCGGGCCCTGCTCACCGCCGCCGCCGGGCGCGAGCTGCGCGTCATGTTCCCGATGATCGCCACCGTGGACGAGTTCCGCGCCGCCCGCGAACTGGTCGACGTCGAATGCGCCTGGGCCAAACGCCGGGGCCGGGCCCTGCCCGCCCTGCTGCGTGTCGGAGCCATGATCGAATGCCCCAGCCTGCTGTGGCACCTCGACGCCCTGCTGCCGCTGACGGACTTCGTCTCGATCGGCACCAACGATCTGTTCCAGTACATGTTCGCCGCCGACCGCACCAATCCGCTGGTGTCCGATCGCTACGATCCGCTGTCGCCGCCGGCCCTGCGCGCCCTGGCCGAGATTCAGAAGCGATGCGCCGACACCGGAACGCCCGTCTCGGTGTGCGGCGAAATGGCCGGCCGCCCGCTCGAGGCTTTCGCCCTGCTGACGCTGGGCTTCACCCGGCTGTCGGCCCCTGCCGGCGGCGTGGGGCCGGTCAAGCGGATGATCCTGTCGGCCGACCTGACCGCGGCGCGGCGGAGCATGACCAACCTGCTCGGCTCCTCGGCCGGATCGATCCGCGGCGAGCTGGAATCCCTGGCCCGGAAATTGAACGTCACGATCTGATCGTCCCGCGCCCGAATTGGCCGGCACGCCTAACAAATCGTTGATCGGTCAGCTCAAATGAGTTATCCACAAGCCGGAACCGGGTGGTCTGCGGGGGCAGGCCCGAACTGTCATCCCGATATGGTACAGGCCCCGAGTTCGAGTACGGCGTCGCATGGGGACACCCCATGCGAACCGAGCGTGGGGTCAGGATCTATGGCGCTGGATACGGGGAACAGGTCCGACGAATTCCGGACTGATCCCGAATGGAAGGACGTCGTTCCGTCGATCACGGACGCGCTGACGCTCGGCGACGGCCTGCGACTGGCCCGCGAGCAGTCGGGCCGGTCCCTCGCCGAATTGTCCGCCGTCACCCGCGTGCCCGTCCGCTATCTGACCGCGCTCGAGCAGAACGACTTCTCGACCCTGCCCAACCGCGTCTTCTCGATCGGCTATGTCCGCGCCTACGCCGACGCCCTGGGCCTGGACGAACAGCTGGCGGTGGAGCGGTTCAAGCGCGAGACCCCCGATCCTTCCGTGCCGCTCCAGGCGCCCGTCGGCGTGGCCTTCGAGGATGTCCGCCGCTATTCGCCGCGCCTGATCGCCGCCGGTCTGGCTCTCGTCCTGGCCGTGATCGGCTGGAATGTCTTCCAGCGCGTCAGCCTGATGCGCGCGCCCCAGCCCTCCGACATCGCCGCGGTCCCCGAAAGCTGGACCCTGGGCGCCGTCCCGGGCCAGAGCCCCTTGCGGCTGTCCGCGCCCCAGCCCGCGCCGCCGGACCAGACCATTCCGGCTCTCTACATCACGCCCGGCCTCGAGGCCGAGCTGACCGGCGTCGATCCGGCTTCGCCCGAAGGTCTGGCCGCGGCGGCCGCCGCCTCGGCGTCTCCGGTCCAGCGGGCCTTCAATCCGCGCGGCGCCATCTACGGCGCCTCCGCCAGCGCCTCACAGGTGGTGATCCAGGCCCGCAAGGCCGCCAGCCTGGTCGTCCGGATGGCCGACGGCCGGGTGCTGTTCGCCCGCCAGCTCTCCGCCGGAGACGCCTGGCGCGCGCCGGTCGGCGTCGCCGCCACGGTCGACGTCTCGGACCCGACCGCCTTTGACGTCTATCTGAACGGCGAGCATGGGGGCGCGCTGGACGCCGCCCTGACGCCTCTGGGCCAGCTGAACGTCCGGGCCCAGGCCCTGGCCCGTCAGGCCGCCGCCGAGGTCGCCGCCCGCACCCAGGCCGCCCAGGCGGAGGCCCAGACCCGCGCCGCCAGCGTCCAGTCCGCCATGGTCACGGCCGCCGGGGGCTGATTGCGACAGCGCTTGTCGTGGCCTTGCCGCAATCGAACGCCTATGTTGCGCCCGTCATGAGCGCTGACCATTCGCATATCCGTCCCTGGCGTCACATCGAACGCCGCAAGAGCCGCCAGATCATGGTCGGCGCCGTGCCCGTGGGCGGCGATGCGCCGATCAGCGTCCAGTCGATGACCAATACGCCGACCTCGGACGCGGCGGCGACGATCGACCAGATCCGCCAGCTGGAAGAGGCCGGGGCCGACATCGTCCGCGTCTCCTGCCCCGACGAGGACTCGACCGCCGCCTTCCGCACCATCGCCCGCGAGGCGAAGGTCCCGCTCGTCGCCGATATCCATTTCCACTACAGGCGCGGCATCGAGGCCGCCCGGGCCGGCGCCGCCTGCCTGCGCATCAATCCCGGCAACATCGGCTCGCCCGACCGGGTCCGCGAGGTCATCCAGGCCGCCAAGGACCACGGCTGCTCGATGCGCATCGGCGTCAACGCCGGCTCTCTGGAGCGCGACCTGCTCGAGAAATACGGCGAGCCCTGCCCCGAGGCCATGGTCGAGAGCGCCCTCAACCACGCCCGCATCCTGCAGGATCACGACTTCCACGAATTCAAGATTTCGGTGAAGGCCTCCGACCCCTTCCTGACCGTCGCCGCCTATCAGCAGCTGGCCGAGGCCATCGACTGCCCGCTGCACCTCGGCGTCACCGAGGCGGGCCCGCTGCGCTCGGGCACGATCAAGTCGGCCATCGGCATGGGGAACATGCTGTGGGCCGGCATCGGCGACACCATCCGCGTCTCCCTGGCCGCCGATCCGGTGGAGGAGATCAAGGTCGGCTTCGACATCCTCAAATCGTTGGGTCTGCGGCACCGGGGCGTCAACATCATCGCCTGCCCGTCCTGCGCGCGTCAGGGCTTCAACGTCATCGAGACCGTCGGCATCCTGGAAGAGAAGCTGGCCCATGTGACCACGCCGATGTCGCTGTCGATCATCGGCTGCGTCGTCAACGGACCGGGCGAAGCTCTGTATACGGACGTTGGCTTCACCGGCGGCGGGGCCGGGTCAGGCATGGTCTATCTGAACGGCAAGATGGCGTTCAAACAGGCCAATGACGGCATGATCGACCAGATCGTCGAGCTGGTCGAACAGAAGGCCGCCGAACTGGACGCCGCGCGGGCGCTGCAGGCCGCCCCGCCGGTCCTCGAACCTGCCGAATAATCCGCCGTCCCGCTGGAAAGCCGCCCGTCGACATGAAGCTCTACATCACCGGCCCGTCACCCTTCGCCCGCAAATGCCGCATCGTCGCCCGTGAAAAGGGCCTGATCGACCGGATCGAGGAGGTCGCCGTCGACCCCTACGCCAATGCCCCCGAACTGCTGGCGTCCAACCCGATCGTCCAGGTCCCGACCCTGATCGCCGAGGACGGCCTGCCGATCAACGACAGTCCCGTGATCTGCGAATACCTCGACGCGCTCGGCTCCGGGCCCCGCCTGATGCCCGCCGACGGGCCTGAACGCCTCGCCGTGCGGCGGATGGAGACCCAGGCGAACGCCGCCCTGGAGATGGGGGTCAAGCTGCTGCTCGAACTCCGCCGCCCCGAAAGCGAACGCTCGCCGTCGTGGATCGCCCGCTGGACCGAGAACATGGGCCGCGCGCTGGACGCCCTCGAGGCCGCCCGTCCCGACGCCGCCCGGCTCGACATGGGCGTCATCACCGCCGGCGTCGCCGTGGCCTGGATCGGTTTCCGCCACCCCGGCTTCGACTGGCGCGCAGGACGTCCGCGTCTGGTCGCCCTGCACGAGGCGATCGAGGCCCGGCCCAGCTTCGCGGAAACCCGGCCTGGTTGAGCCGCGGGACGATGGCGCGGCGGGCCGAACCCGCCGCCCTTTTCGTATCAGGCGATCACGCCGGCCAGTTGCATCGCCTGGAATCCGGCCAGCAGCAGCAAGGTGGCGCCGACCGCATAGGTCATGGGCTTGCGCGGCACGCGCTTGGCGATCAGCCCCGCGAACGGCGCCGCCGCCAGACCTCCGACGATCAACCCCCCGACGGCCGCCGCGTGGTGCTCCAGGGCTCCGGCGTCGGCCCAGTGGCCCGAAATCAGGGCCCAGACGAAGGTGGCGCTGACGGCCACGGTCAGAAAGAACTCGGCGGTATTGGCCGTGCCGATGGCGCGGCGCGGCTCCTGTCCGGCCCCGACCAGGGTCGAGGACACCGTCGGTCCCCAGCCCCCGCCGCCGACCGCATCGAGAAAGCCGCCGACCAGCCCCAGCGGCCAGGCCGCCCACGACGGGATATGGCGGAGCAGAATGTCATGGCCGGCCCGCCACAGGATGTAGACCCCCATCAGCCCCAGATAGGTGACGATGAAGGGCTTGATGACGTCCCCGTCTATGCCCGTCAGCACATAGGCTCCGACGCAGCCGCCGATCACCCCGGCGATGGCCAGCGGCAGCAGCAGCCGCCAGTCCACATTGCGGTGCGCGACGTGGCTGCCGGCCGAGGCGGCGGTGGTGAAGACCTCGGCCCCGTGCACGCTGGCCGAGGCCATGGCCGGCGGCACGCCGAAGGCCAGCAGCACCGACGACGAGATCACGCCATAGGCCATGCCCAGGGCCCCATCGACCGATTGCGCCAGCACGCCGACGACCAGGAACAGCAGAAAGGTTTCCATTGAGTCCGATCGAACAGCCAGGCCTGATTCCGCAAAGCTTTGCCGCGCCTTTGGTTGCCGACAGGAAGTCACGGAGCGGTCGGCCACGGTGCGGGCGATGGCCTCCGCCACGTCGCGGCCTCCCCGGGGCTCGAGCGCCAGGGCGGTCCCGCAGTCCGAACCCGCCATAGCCCGCCTCTTCCAGCAGCCACTGCGCGGGAAGGAGACGCCGGCCCGTTTTCGCGTCAGCCGACCGTGGCGTTGTGCGGGCCGCGATCGCGCGGGTTGCGGCCGAAGGCCTGGTCGCAGACGGCGCGGCCGAATTCTTCCGAAACCATCATCTGACGGTCACCGAGAACGCCGCCCAACGGCCCCTGGGCGCTGGTCGCCACGGACACGGGAAAGCGGCCGACGATGCGGTTTCCGTGCGAGGGATCGACGAACTCCACCGTGCCGGACAGGGTGTGGACGCCGTCGCCGTTCAGCAGGGTTTCGAGCCGGCCGGCGCGCTGCATCCGGTCGATGTGGACGCGGACGTCGATGGGGGCCGTGCCCCACATGCAGCGCCTCAGTTCCTCGTGGACCTCGTCGGAGAAGGTTTCGGCGAAATCGTCCCCGGCGTTCAGCCATTCGCTGGACAGGGTGATGCTGCCGACCTGCGCCGTTTCCTGCAGACCCGGCGGCAGGCCGATGGGCGGGCCGCCCTGGACGACGGGCGCGCAGGCGGCGGTGGTCAGCAGGACGGCGGCGGCGAGGACGGCGGCGGACTTCATTGGAGGCTCCCGGTGTGTCGCCAAGCTTTAGCGTAGCAGGCGGTGAACGCCGGATGAACCGCGTTCGCCCGCGGATGAAATCTCTGTAATTCGCGCCCGGTCGCCCCGTGCGTCCGAATCTGACGTCGCCGTCCGCCAGACTGTTGCGCGTCGGGGATGCGTCGGACGCCTTGGACGCAGTCTACCGCGCGCCCCTCAGCAAAATCATGCGGTTAGATGGAAACGGCAGACGAGCTGGACGATTCAGACGGTGTTTTTTCCAGCGCGGCGTCTACCGGTTCAGAGGCCGAACACCTCGACCCCGATGTCGCCGCCGGGCGTCAGCCAGGCGCGCTTCATGCCTTGGCTGTTGAAGGGGTGGGCGATGTTTCCGTCGCGGTCGAGGGCGATCAGGCCGCCGTCGCCGCCCATGCCGCCGATCTCGTCGATCACCGCGCGGCCGGCCTCGGCCAGGGTCTGGCCCGCGCCAACGCGCCAGCTGACCTGGGCGCAGGCGGCGACGCGGATGAAATATTCGCCCTGCCCGGTGCCCGAGACGGCGACGCGGCCGTCGGCCCAGCTGCCGGCGCCGGGGATGGGGGTGTCGCCGACGCGGCCCGGCATCTTGCCGAACACGCCCGCCGTCGAGGTGGCGGCCGCCAGCCGGCCCTGGTCGTCCAGAACGCAGCAGCCGACGGTGCCGTGGCTCAGCGTGCCGGGCGGGTGGTTGTCCTCGCCCTGGCCGGCCCGGGTGAACCAGGCGTCCTCGTCGCCGATCATCTCCAGGCCCTGGTCGAGGGCGAACAGGGCGGCGCCCTCGCCGGCCAGCATGACATGCGGCGTGCGGTCCATCACCGCGCGGGCGGCCACGACGGGGTTGCGGAAGCCCTGCAGGGCGGCGACGGCGCCGGCCTTGCGGGTCGCGCCGTCCATCAGGCTGGCGTCCAGCTCATAGGCCCCCGCGAGGTTGGGCGAGGCGCCGCGTCCGGCGACATAGAGGCCCGAGTCCTCCAGCAGCACCGTCGTCTTGACCGCGACGTCCAGGGCGCTGGCGCCCGCGTCCAGCCGGACCTTCATCGCCGCCACCACCTCGCGCATGTGGGCGACCTCGCGGTCGTAGTTGCGCTCGCGCCGCGCGCCCGCGCCGCCGTGAAGGATGAGGGCCGTCATTCAGGGTCGTCTCCGGATCGCCCCTTTCAAACGGGCGTGGCGCTGATTAGCCTCAAGCCGACGCGCGCGCCACCGGGGCGGGACGCCTTTGCGAAAGACCTCCCCCATGCGCGCTGTCCTGTCCAAGGCTCCCGGCGGTCCCGAAACCCTCGTGGTCGAGGAGGTCATGGACCCCCGGCCGATGAAGGGCGAGGTGGTGATCGAGGTGCGGGCGATCGGGGTCAACTTCCCCGACACCCTGATCATCGAGGACCGGTATCAGTTCAAGCCGACCCGCCCCTTCTCGCCGGGCGGCGAGGTGGCGGGCGTGGTCGAGGCGATCGGCGAGGGCGTCACCAGCGTCCGCAAGGGCGACCGCGTCATCGCCGTTCCCGGCTGGGGCGGCATGGTCGAGCGACTGGCGGTTCCGGCCGCCTCGGTGATGAAGATCCCCGACGCCATGGATTTCAACACCGCCGCCGCCCTGGTGATGACCTACGGCACATCCTATTACGCGCTGAAGGACCGGGCCCAGCTGAAGGCGGGCGAGAGCCTGCTGGTGCTGGGGGCCGCGGGCGGGGTCGGCGTCGCCGCGGTCGAGCTGGGCAAGGCCATGGGGGCGCACGTCATCGCCGCCGCCTCGACCAACGACAAGGTGCAGTTCGCGCTGGAGGCCGGGGCCGACAACGGCCTGATCTATCCGTCGGGCAAGATGGACAAGGCGGCGCAGAAGGAGCTGTCGGGCGAGCTGAAACTGGCCTCGGGCCGCGACGGGCCGGACGTGGTCTATGACGCCGTCGGCGGCGACTATTGCGAGCCGGCCATCCGCTCGATGGACTGGAACGGCCGCTATCTGGTGGTCGGTTTCCCGGCCGGCATTCCCTCGCTGCCGCTGAACCTGACCCTGCTCAAGTCGGTGTCGGTGATCGGGGTGTTCTGGGGCGCGGCGGTGATGCGCGACCCGGCGGCCCACGCCGCCAACATGGCCGACCTGCTGCGCTTCTGGGAGGACGGCAGGATTCGCCCGCGCGTCAGCCAGACCTTCCCGCTGGAACGCGCCCATGAGGCCATCAAGGCACTGGGCGACCGGTCGGTGATGGGCAAGGTGGTGGTGACGGTGGAGAGCTAGCCGTCGCGCAGCCGCTCCAGCGCGGACGTGGCCTGGTCCTTGTGCCGGCGTTTGATATTGGCGCCGAGGGTGGCGATCAGGGCCGCGATCACCGCCGCGTCGTCGGTGAAGCCGATGCCGGCGAAGATGTCGGGAATGGCGTCGAAGGGCAGGACGAAATAGGCCAGCGCCCCGACCATGACACCCTTGGCCGCCGTCGGCGTCTCGGGATCGCGGGCGGCGAACCAGACCGACAGGGCCTGTCCGGCGAAGGGGATGCGCGAGGCCGTGCGCCGGATCTTGGGCCAGAAGCCCTTCTGCACCCGCACCTCGTTGACCCGCTGGATCGAGGGCACGAGGGCGCGCGACGGGTCCAGGGCCTCGTCGGGCGTGATCGGTTTGGCTTTGGCGGACATGGCGGCTAAACCCCGCGGCAATCTCAAGGTTCACACAACATAGGGGCTGCGGCCATGAAACTCGACAGTTCGATCGCGGCGGTGGTGACGGGCGGGGCCTCGGGTCTGGGCGAGGGAACGGCTCGGGCCATCGCGGCCACGGGCGCCAGGGTCGCCCTGTTCGACATGAATGCGGAAAAGGGCGAGGCGATCGCAAGGGAGATCGGCGGCGTCTTCTGCCTGGTCGACGTGACCGACGACGCCTCGGTCGCCGCCGGCTTCGAAAAGGCCCGCGCCGCCCACGGCCAGGAGCGCCTGACCGTGAATTGCGCCGGCATCGCCACGGGCCAGAAGACGGTCAGCCGCAAGAAGGACACCGGCGAGATCCGCGCCCACGACATGGCCCAGTTCGAGCGCACCGTGCGGGTCAATCTGTTCGGCACCTTCCGCGTCCTGTCGCAGTCGGCGGCGGGCATGGTGACGCTGGAGCCGATGGCCGACGGCGAACGCGGCCTGATCGTCAACACCGCCTCGGTGGCGGCGCAGGATGGCCAGATCGGCCAGGCGGCCTATTCGGCCTCCAAGGGCGGCGTCTACGCCATGACCCTCCCCGTCGCCCGCGATCTCGCCCAGGAAGGCATCCGCTGCAACACCATCCTGCCCGGCATCATGTGGACGCCGATGATGGCCGGCATGGACCAGAAGATCCAGGACGCCCTGGCCGCCGCCATCCCCTTCCCCAGCCGCCTGGGCACGCCCGCGGATTACGCCTCCCTGGTCCTGGAGCTGGTCCGCAACGTCTACATCAACGGCGAATGCATCCGCCTCGACGGCGCCATTCGGCTGGCGCCCCGCTGACGCGCAGAGCGGGGCGCTACCGCTCGCCGCGCGGCGGCTCGCTGCCTGAGCGCGTTTTGGGGTAATTTTATCGGAGGGGCTTGCGAGAAGAGCGGGCGCTCCGCTATACGCCCGCCTCCGACTGAAGTGCGGGCGTAGCTCAGTGGTAGAGCACAACCTTGCCAAGGTTGGGGTCGAGAGTTCGAATCTCTTCGCCCGCTCCAGTCGATTGAAGAGGCCCGGTCGCCAGATCGGGCCTTTTTCAATTTCCGCCCGGGCGGCGTGAGTTCGCCATCCTGGAAAAACACCTCCCGCCGTGCGGAACAGATCGTCGCGTTGCGTCTTTCCGGCCCCATGATCCATGCACCGATGACAGCCGAGGAGGTCGAACTGGACCGCGAGTGGAGAGCCAGGTTCGGCCAGCCGCTGCCCATGCTGGGGTGCGCAGACATCGTTCGCCGGATCCTTCTGCTCCCTGACAGCGCGGCGACGCCGGCCTGAGCGCCGGCCGGCGCGGGGCGCGACGTTTCGTGGACGCGGCCGGTTGCTGATCACCTGCCACTGGACCGCGGCATCAAGCCCCGCTAGTCGCCTTGGGGGCGAAAGCGGGCCAGTCCGGTTCGCCGTTTGCAGGGTGTCTCCCGAAAGGGCGCGCGGGGCGCCAGAACGGGACAGTCGGGTCGCATGTTTCTCGAAGGCCAGGTCAACTGGATGTGGGTGTGGGCCGCGCTCGCCGGCCTCGGCTGGCTCGCGGCCGTGGTCGCGATCTTCTTCGCCCTGCGCAAGAGCACCCAGCACGGCAGCGCCTCGGACCAGCTCGATCTGATACAGCGCATGGCCGAGGATTCGCAGAAGCGGCTGTTCGAGACCCTGAACGCCATTCCCGTCGCCCTGGTCGAGACCGACAAACAGGGCAAATTCGTCTTCGCCAACCGCGCCGCGCACCAGCTGCTGGGTCGCAAGGACGCCGAACTGATCGGCCTGCGGTTCCATTCGGCGACCTGGGGCATCACCTTCCCCGACGGTCGCCCGGTGCCGCCCGACCTGCTGCCCAGCGCCCGGGCCTTGCGGGGCCAGACGGTGAAGGGCTTCCAGCATCTGCTGGCCAATCCGGCCTCGCGCCGCAAGATGCTGGTCTCGGTGACGGCCATGCCGATCGAGAACGAGCTGGGCCAGATCACCGGCTCGACCGCCGCCCTCGTCGAGAGCGAAGGCCTGCAGACGCCCGAAATCATCCTGCCCGAGGCGGCCCCCGCACCGGCTGCGCGGTCCGACGCCCTCACCCGCCGGGTGTTCGACGCCGCCTCCAGCGCTCTCGTCGTTGTCGGAACCGACGGACAGGTGCGCGAGGCCAACCAAACCGCCCTGCTGCTGCTGGGCCGCGACGAGGCAGCCGGGGACTTCGTCGATCTGTTCCTGGCCGAAGGCGAGCGGGTCGAAGGCCGGCAAACGCTGCGGGCCGCCCTGTCCGCTCCCGCGGAGGAGGCGGGGGCGATCGTTCCGCGAACAGGCGGCGCCGAGGGAGTCCGCTGGTCCATCCTGCCGCTGACCAATGCGGAGGGGGCCGTCGACGCCCTGCTGCTGGCCGGCGAGCGCGCCGGCGCGGCGCCGGAGGCGGACGATGTCGGCACGCCCGTCGCCGAGGTCGTCGCGGCCGATCCTGCGGCCGAGGTCGAAGCCCTGCGCGCCGAGACCGTCGCAGCGCGGCTTCAGGCCGAAGAGGCGCTGGCCGCCGCCGCCGCCGCCCGCGAGGAGGCCGAGGCCGCGCGCGCCGCGGCGCTGAAAGCCGGACAGGATGCCGAGTTCCAGCTCCAGGGCGGCCGCCGTATGGAGAATGTCGGCCGCCTGACCGGCGGGCTGGCGCATGACTTCAACGCCCTGCTGGGCGTCATGACCGGGGCCCTGGACATGATGCTGCGTCAGGCCGACGACCCGGTCCGCGTGCGCCGCATCGGCCAGGCCGCGCTGGCCGCCGGACAGAAGGGCGAACTGCTGACGCGCCGTCTGACCGCCTTCTCGCAGGGGGATGACGAGCCCGTGCTGCGCGTTCTCGACGCCGGCGTGCTGTTGCGCGGCATGGAGACGCGGCTGCGGGCCATGGCCGGGCCAGGCGTGGACCTGATGATCGAGGGACCGTCCACCGACGCACCGGTACGGCTTGATCCCGTCGCCTTCGAGGGCGCGGTCGCCGGCCTGACGCGCAACGCCGTCGACGCCGTGGCGGGCCAGGGCTCGGTGGCGGTGCGGCTTGAGGCCCTGCTGGAGGGCGGGGTCCGTCTGAGCGTCCGCGACAGCGGTCCGGGCATGGACCGCGAACTGGCCGCCCGGGCGGTCGAGCCCTTCTTCACCACCCGCGAGGGCGCGGCGGGGCTGGGCCTGTCGCAGGCCTATGCCTTCTCGCGCCAGTCGGGCGGCGTCCTGTCCATCGACAGCGCCCCGGGCGAAGGCGCCGAAGTCTCCATCACCCTGCCCAGCGCGCGCTGACTCGCGCCCCTCTTTCGCCGGTTCCACAGACCGGTGTAAGGTTAACGCGGGTTGGGAGGCTCGAAATGAAGCTGTTGCGTCTGATGGTGATGTTGGCCGTGCTCGGTTACGCCGGGTGGCTGGCCTGGCCGTTTATCTCCCCGTTGATCGAGGGCGCCGCGCCGGATGCGGCGGCGGCGCGCGTGGGGGCCGAGGCCTCGGCGGGAGGAGACCTGTTCGGCTTCCTGCCGGTGTGGACGCTGTGGGCCGGAGCTGTGGGTCTTTATGTGATCGCGGCGCTGATGCTGGGCGCGGGGAACACCCGGGCGGCCGTGGCCTATTTCCTCGGCTTCGCCGCGGACGTCGTTCTGCGGCTGGCCGTCGACCGGCAGGGCGATGTGGGCGCCCGTTCGGGCGGACCCGCGACCATGGCGACGCCGGAGGGGATGGAGGGTTTGCCCGTCGAGCCGGTCTGGCTGGTGCTGGGCGTCCTGTTCCTGCTGGGCGTGCTGGTGGTGGTCGCCAGCCGGCGCATCCGGCGCAAGCGGACGGCGGGCCAGTTGAATTTCTGACGCCCGCTGAATTCGGGCGTCTGTCGGACGGACGCCGCCGCCCTTATATGCGGCGCGGCGGTTGACGCTCGCGGGCGGCGCCGTCAGGTTCCGCGCGCCTCCCGCGCCCACGACAGACGAGATACTCCATGGCCGAAGCCGTTTCCCCCAGCACCTATGACGTCGTCATCATCGGCGGCGGACCGGGCGGGTACAATGCGGCCATCCGGGCGGGCCAGCTGGGGCTGAAGGCCGCCTGCGTCGAGATGCGCGAAACGCTTGGCGGAACCTGCCTGAACGTCGGCTGCATGCCGTCCAAGGCGCTGCTGCATGCGTCGGAACTGTTCGAGACGGCGGCGAAGGAATTCCCGACGCTCGGCATCGAGGTCGGGGCGCTGAAACTGGATCTCGGCCAGATGATGAGCCAGAAGCAGGACAGTGTGACCGCCCTGACCAAGGGCATCGAATTCCTGTTCAAGAAGAACAAGGCCGACTGGATCAAGGGACGCGGCCGCATCGTCGGCAAGGGTCAGGTCGAGGTGACGGCCGCCGACGGGTCGAAGACGATCCTGACAGCGAAGGACATCGTCATCGCCACCGGTTCGGAGCCGACGCCGCTGCCGGGCGTGGCCTTCGAAGCGGACAAGGTCGTGGACTCGACCGGGGCCCTGTCGCTGCCGGCCGTGCCGAAGCATCTGATCGTGGTCGGCGCCGGCATCATCGGCTTGGAGCTGGGCTCGGTCTGGCGCCGGCTGGGCGCCCAGGTGACGGTGGTCGAATATCTCGACCGCATCACGCCCGGCATGGACAAGGACCTGGCGACCGCCTTCCAGCGCGCCCTGACCAAACAGGGCATGACCTTCCGGCTCGGAGCGAAGGTGACGGCGGCGAAGACCGGCAAGGACGGGGTGGAGCTGACCGTCGAACCGGCGGCGGGCGGAACGGCGGAGACGGTGAAGGGCGACGTGGTTCTGGTCGCCATCGGCCGCCGTCCGTACACGGAAGGCCTGGGACTTGAGACCATCGGAGTCGAGGCCGACAAGCGCGGCTTCCTCGCCGGCGACCACTTCAAGGTGGCCGAGGGCGTCTGGGTGATGGGCGACGTGACCCATGGCCCGATGCTGGCGCACAAGGCCGAGGAAGACGCCGTGGCCGTGATCGAGCTGATCGCCGGCAAGGCCGGTCACGTCGACTACAACCTGGTGCCCAGCGTGGTCTACACCGCCCCGGAAGTGGCCTGGGTCGGCAGGACCGAGGATCAGCTGAAGGCCGACGGGGTCGCCTACAAGGCCGGCAAATTCCCGTTCACCGCCAACAGCCGGGCGAAGATCAACCACGAGACAGAGGGCTTTGTGAAGGTGCTGGCCGACGCCGCGACCGACCGCATCCTGGGCGTTCACATTCTCGGGCCGCAGGCCGGAGAGATGATCGGAGAAGCCTGCGTGGCCATGGCCTTCGGCGGCTCGTCGGAAGACCTCGCCCGCATCTGCCATCCGCATCCGACCCGCTCGGAAGCCGTCAAACAGGCGGCCATGGGCGTCGAGGGCTGGACGATGCAGGTCTGACAGGGCGGTGGTCTGCTAGACCCCGGGGATTTCGAGCCTGCGGGTGGTCTGGCGGCGCAGACCCTCGAAGGTCACCGTATTGGCGGGGAAATCCAGGATGACATCCCGGAAGCGCCCCAGAAGGTCGGCCCCGATCAGCAGCGCCGGCCGGCCGGCGAGGCCCAGGGTCTCGAAACAGTGCAGGTCGGCGAACAGCATCGGAGTCGGCCCCAGCCGTTGCGGCCCGAGCCTGAGATCGTCGACCATGGCCAGGTTCGCGCTCAGGCTCTGACCCGTCACCCCGTAGATCGGCACCTCGCGGGCCACGCGGCCCCCGTCCGGGCGCCGCGCCGAAACCGCGCGCCGCAACGCCATATTGCCGATCGAATATTGCGCGCCGCTGTCGATGAAGGCTGACGTCGCCTGGCCGTCCACGGTGATCTGATTCATGATCATCTGACCGAAGCGGCCGCGGACCGAGCGCAGCCCGCCGCCCCGGCGCAGGCGTGACCCGGTGGCGATGTCGCCGCCCATGACGATGCTGAGTCCCCTCAGGCTCAGGCTGGCCGATCGCCGCGCGACATTGAATCTCAGCTTGAAGCGATCCAGCACGTCCAGGCCGATCAGGCCGTCGGCGCCCAGTTGGTCGCGCGGGAAGACCGGGCATGAGAGGTTCCGGAACCCGAGGCCGCTCAAGGCCAGCCGGTCGACCGCGACGCTGCGGGTCACCCGCGCCTCCGTGATCCCGTGAACCAGCACGGACCGCAACGGACGCAGGGCCAGCTGATCCGCCAGGGTGTCCGCGATCGAGGTCGCGCCCGCGCCGGTGTCGATCACGAACGTGAAAGGCCCGCGGCCGTCGATGAAGACCGCGGCGCCGACGCGCGTGAAAAGGTTGCTCAGCAACTGGATCGGCCGGTCCTCGACCAGCGGTTCGACCGGGTCCTGCGCGGCGGCGGGACCGGGAGGAAGGCCAAGGGCCCCGAGCCCGGCCAGCAAGACGCGACGGTCAAGGCCTGTCATGCAGTCTGGTCTCCGCACCGCCTCCCAGCGGATGGACCTTCACTGTAGGCGCGCCCGGGCGATCCTGACCAGCCCGTGCTTTTTCAGTGTCGCGGATGGGCGGCGGAATAGGCGTCGAGCAGATGTTTCGCGTCGACGGCGGTGTATTTCTGGGTGGTGGACAGGCTGGCGTGGCCCAGCAGTTCCTGAATGGCCCGCAAGTCCGCCCCTGCGCCCAGCAGGTGGGTGGCGAAGCTGTGCCGCAGGGCGTGGGGCGTCGCCGAGGCGGGCAGGCCAAGCCGGCCGCGCAGGCGCTGGACCATGGCCTGCACATGACGGGGCGTCAGCGGACCGCCCCGTCTGGCCCGGAACAGGGCGTCTCCGGATTCCAGCGGGAAGGGCTGGAGCGCCACATAGGCGTCCACCGCCGTCCGGACGGCGGGCAGGACCGGAGCCAGACGGGTCTTGCCGCCCTTGCCGGTGATGCGCAGCGTCTCCGGCAGGGGCGCGTCGGCGAGCGTCAGGGAAAGCCCCTCGGAGATCCGCAGGCCGCAGCCGTACAGCAGGGTCAGGACGGCGCGGTCGCGCGCGGCCTCCCACGGTTCGGCGTCGGGATCGGCGTCGGGCTCCTGCATCAGGCCGCGGGCCTGATCCTCGCTCACCGGCCGGGGCAGGGAGGCCTTGATCCGCGGCCCGCGCACCAGCGCCAGCTGCGGCGCGGGCGTGGCGCAGCGGCGGTCAAGGAAGGCGTGAAAGGCGCGGATCGCCGACAGGGTCTGGCTGATCGACCGCGCCGCCAGCGGACGGTCGCCGCCGCGCCGCTCGGCCAGATGGGCCCGAACCTCGGCGGCGGTCACGGTTCCCAGGTCGGCCAGCCGCTGGGGCCCGCCGCGATGGCTCTGCAGGAAGGCGAGGTAGCCCCGGCCGATGCGGCCATAGGCTTCCAGCGTATTGGCGGCCAGGCGGCGTTCGTGGGCCAGATGCTCGAGCCAGGCCGACAGGGCCTCGTCGGCGGTCAGCTCAGAATGGGCCATCGTTCGGCGGTCCGTTCCACCACCCGGGCGATGAAGGCCACCAGCTCGCAGCCCATGGTCGGGGCGAAGCCGTCTTCCTCGGGCGAGCCGAAGGCGCAGATGGCGTGGCGCGCCGGAACCTCGGCGCCGGGAAACTGGGGGGCCATGCGGATCAGGGCGACCGACTTCACCTCGGCCTCGGCCGCGCCGAACAGGTTCAGCCCGTCGAAATTCGGCCCCAGCCACGTCAGGCCGTGGTCGCCCAGCAGGGCGTCGACGCCGCCGGCCTCGAGACCGCGCCAGCCGAACGGCACGCCGCCGGGCTTCTCCAGGGCGATGGCGGCGCCGGCCAGGCCGAACCGGCCCTGCGCCACCGCATCAAGGCGGCGGGCGAGGTCGGAGGGATTGCGCGCCTCCATCAGGTCCAGGGCCGCGACATGGGTCTGGGTCTGGGCGGCGAAATTGGCGCGGGCGATGGATTCGATGCGCTTGCGGGCGTCGGCCTCGCGCTCGGCGACCTCTTCCAGCCGGGTCAGGGCCGCGCGGCCGAACTCCACGACGTTGCGGCCGTGCGGCTTGAGCCCGATCTCTTCCAGCAGGGAGCGATCATCCAGCAGGATCTGCGCGTTGGCCTGCAGCCAGGCGCGGATCTCCGGCCAGTGCGGTTCTTCCGGCTTGGACGAGAGGTCAGGCGAAACGCTCACAAACCTCTCCTCGAGGTCAAACTACAGGATCGACTGACCGGTCTTGCCCCAGTCCGCCAGGAAAGCATCAAGCCCCTTGTCGGTTAACGGGTGTTTGACCAGGGCCTTGAAAACGTCGGCCGGGATGGTCGCGGCGTCCGCGCCGGCGACGGCGGCGGCGCTGACATGGGCCGGATTGCGCAGCGACGCGGCCAGGATCTGCGTGTCGAAGCCGTGCACGTCGTACAGGACCCGGATCTCCTCCAGCAGGCCGATGCCGTCGGCCCCGTGGTCTTCCAGCCGGCCGACGAAGGGCGAGATGAATGTGGCGCCGGCCTTGGCGGCCAGCATGGCCTGGGCGGCCGAGAAGCACAGGGTGACGTTGGTCTTGATGCCTTTATCGGCGAAGGCGCGGGCGGCGCGCAGCCCGTCCCACGTCAGGGGCAGTTTCACCACCACGTTCGGGGCGATGGCGGCCAGCTTGTCGCCCTCCTTCACCATGGTCTCGAAATCGGTCGCCACGGCCTCGGCCGAGATCGGGCCCTCGACGAGGGCGCAAATCTCGGCGATGACCTCGGCGATGTTGCGACCGGATTTGGCGATCAGCGAGGGATTGGTGGTGACGCCGTCCACCATGCCGGTGGGGACCATGTCCTTGATGACGGCGACGTCGGCTGTGTCGAGGAAGAGTTTCATGAGCGTCTCTCTAGCGGAGCGGGCCCGGCGGTGAAAGTCGCCAGCGTCCTCATCCCCCTGCCGGTGCCCGAGGCCTTCGACTACGAGGTCCCCGAGGGGCTGGACGTCGCGCGCGGCGACCAGGTCGCCGTGCCGCTGGGGCCGCGGCTGATGCGGGGCATCGTGTCCGAGGCGCGCGAGACCACGGGGTCGAACCGGCGGCTGAAGGCCATCGACCATGTGCTGGACGATCCGCATCTGCCAGAAAAGACCGTGGACTTCGTCGAATGGGCCGCGCGCTGGACGCTGAGCGCGCCCGGCGAAATGGCGGCCACGGCGCTGAAGGGCCTGCGCGCGCCCCGGCCCCGGCCCGAGCGGCGGGTGCGTCGCGTGGGCGACAGGACCCCGGCCCGGCCGACGGTCGCACGGGCGGCGGTGCTGGAGGCGCTGGGCCAGCGGTCGATGCCGGGTCCCGATCTGGCCCGGGCGGCGAATGTGTCCTCGGGCGTGGTCAAGGGGCTGATCGACGAGGGCGTGCTGGAGGTCATCGAGATCGAGGCGGTCGCGGCCTTCGACGCGCCCGACCCGGATCACGCCCCGGCGACGCTCAATCCCGACCAGGCGGCGGCGGCGCACGAGTTGGCGGCGGCGACGGCGAAGGGCGGCTTCGCCCCCTTCCTGCTCGACGGGGTCACCGGGTCGGGCAAGACCGAGGCCTATCTGGAGGCGGCGGCGCGGACGCTGAAGGCCGATCCTGCGGCGCAGATCCTGATCCTGCTGCCCGAGATCGCCCTGACCCAGGCCCTGATCGCCCGCATCACCGACCGCTTCGGCGCGGCCCCGGCGGAATGGCATTCGGGCGTCGCTCCGCCGCGTCGGCGTCAGGTGTGGGAGGCGGTGATCGCCGGCCGCTGCAACATCGTGGTCGGGGCCCGTTCGGCCCTGTTCCTGCCCTACGCCAACCTGCGGCTGGTGGTGGTCGACGAGGAGCACGACGGCTCGTTCAAACAGGAGGAGGGGCTGGTCTATCACGGCCGCGACCTCGCCGTGGCGCGGGCGCGGATCGAGGGGGCGACGGTGGTGCTGGCCTCGGCCACGCCTTCGCTGGAGACGCTGTGGAACGCCCATCAGGGCCGCTATGGCTGGCTGAAGCTGGCGGCGCGGCACGGGGCGGCGGTGCTGCCGAACATCTCCCTGCTGGACCTGCGCCAGAATCCGCCCGACCCCCAGACCTGGCTGGCCCAGCCCCTGCGCGAAGCCATCGGCGAGACGCTGGCGCGCGGCGAACAGACCCTGCTGTTCCTGAACCGGCGCGGCTATGCGCCGGTGGTGCTGTGCCGCGTCTGCGGCCACCGGCTGACCGCGCCCGACACCGACAGCTGGCTGGTCGAGCACCGCTACACCGGGCGGCTGATCTGCCACCTGACCGGCTTCTCCATGCTCCGGCCGAAACACTGCCCGGCTTGCGGGGCCGAGGATTCGCTGGTTTCGGTCGGCCCGGGCGTCGAGCGGGTCGAGGAAGAGGTGCGCAGTCTGTTCCCTCAGGCGCGCACGGCGGTGTTCAGCAGCGACACGGCCCCGGACGCGAAATCCGCCCGGGCCCTGATCCAGCGGATGGCGGACGGAGAGATCGATATCCTCGTGGCCACCCAGGCCGCGGCCAAGGGGCACAATTTCCCGCATCTGACGCTGGTGGGGGTGGTCGACGCCGACCTGGGCCTGCGCGGGGGCGACCTGCGGGCGGCCGAACGGACCTTCCAGCTGCTGACCCAGGCCACGGGCCGGGCCGGACGCGCCGACAAGCCGGGGCGGGCCATACTGCAGACCTGGACCCCCGAGCATCCGGTGCTGATGGCGCTGGCGGCGGGCGACCGCGACGCCTTCGTGGCGGCAGAGATGGCCGAGCGCGAGGCCGCGTCCCTGCCGCCGCACGGGCGGCTGGCGGCGATCATCCTGTCCAGCGAGAACGCCGCCGCGGTGGAGAGGGTCGCCCGCGATCTGGCCGAGAACATTCCCAATGCCGAACGGCTGGAGGTCTATGGCCCCGCCGACGCGCCCTTGGCGCTGGTGCGGGGGCGGCGACGCAAGCGGCTGCTGGTGCGGGCGGACCGGGACGTCGACCTGCAGGGCTTCCTGCGGGCCTGGCTGGCGCGGGTGAAGGCGCCGGCGTCGGTGCGGGTGACGATCGACGTGGATCCGTACAGTTTTCTCTGACGCGCTTCTCGCTCCCCCTTGTGGGGAGGGAAACGCTTACCTCGGCCCCGTCAGCCTGATCTCGAACAGGGTCGGCCAGTTCTTGCCGGTGACGAACAGGCGACGGCCGTCCGGGTCCCAGGCGATGCCGTTCAGGACCGCGTCCGTCTGATCGAGGCCCGACCGGTCCGGCATCAGCCCCGTCAGGTCGATGACGCCGGTGACCACGCCGGTGGCCGGATCGATGCGGACGATGAAGTCGGTGTGCCAGACATTGGCGAACACCTCGCCCTCGACCCATTCCAGCTCGTTGATCTGGCGCAGCGGCCGGCCTTGCACGGTCACCGGCGCCTGGCCGGTTTCCTCAAAGGTCTGCGGATCGAGAAAGCGCAGCGCGGCCGTGCCGTCGGACAGGATCAGCCGCGTGGCGTCATGGGTCAGGCCCCAGCCCTCGCCGGCATAGGCGAACTCGCCCTCGGGCTCGAGCGTCAGGGGATTCCAGACGAACCCCTTGCCGCCCTTCCAGGTCAGGGTCAGGACGCGGTCGCCGAAGACGGTCAGCCCCTCGCCGAACAGGTTTTCGTCCAGCTCGCGCTTGTGGATCACCACCCCGTCTTCCAGCCGCACGCGCCGCACGGTCGAGGGAGAACGGCCGGTGCTTTCCAGCAGTTCGCCGTTGTGGAACTCCAGCCCCTGGGTGAAGGCGCCGGGATCATGGGGATACGCTCGGACGACTTCGAATCCGTAGACCGGGACCGGCGCGGCGGCCGATGCGGAAACGGCCGGCGGCGGCGTTTGCGCCGCCGCCGGCAAGGGCGTCAGCAGGGCAGCGAGAAGGAGAACCGCCGCCCGCATGATCAGACCCCCGGCTCGGCCGTCTCGGCCTTGTTCAGCGCCGCCTGCCGCGCCGCCAGGGCCGCCTGCTTCTTCGCCGATGCGGTGCGTCCCATCATGTTCAGTCCCTCGACCAGGGCCGAGAAGGCCATGGCGGCGTAGATATAGCCCTTGGGCACATGGACGCCGAAGCCGTCGGCGATCAGCACCATGCCGATCATCAGCAGGAAGCCCAGGGCCAGCATGACGATGGTCGGGTTCTTGTCGATGAAATCCGCCAGCGGATCGGAGGCGACCAGCATGGCGATGACGGCGATGACCACGGCGACCATCATGATCGGCACGTGATCGGTCATGCCGACGGCGGTCAGGATGGAGTCGATCGAGAAGACCAGGTCCAGCAGGATGATCTGGCCGATGGCCGCCCCGACGTTGTTGATGACGGCGGTGGTCTTGTTCTTCTCCAGCAGGTCGTCGCCGATGCTGGTGTCGACGGCGTGGTGGACCTCGGTCGTCGCCTTCCAGACCAGGAACAGGCCGCCGGCGATCAGGATCAGGTCGCGCCAGCTGAAGGCCGTGTCCCAGCCCGCGCCCGCGAAGCCGAGGTCGAAGACGGGCTTGGTCAGGCCGACGATCCAGCCGATCGTCGCCAGCAGGCCGAGACGCATGATCAGGGCCAGGCCGATGCCGATGCGACGCGTGCGCTGGCGATGCTCGGGCGGCAGCTTGTTCGACAGGATCGAAATGAAGATCAGGTTGTCGATGCCCAGCACCACCTCCATGACCACAAGCGTGATCAGGGCGGCCCAGGCGGCGGGATCGGTCAGGAGAGCAGTAATTTCGGTCATTGGATCGGGATAGGGCAGCCGGGGATGCCGCGCCAGAATTTTTCGCCGCGGCCGGGCGCGTCAGGGCGCCGCGTTTGATCGCGCCTCTGGACCCGGCTCACGGGCTCGCCTAGCCAAGGGCGAACCGCATTTGTTTTGCGAGGTGACACGTGCCCTCAGGTCTTGCCGCCCTTCTCGACGACGTCGCAACCATCGCCAAGATGGCGGCGGCCTCGGTCGATGACGTCTCCGCCGCCGCCGGCCGCGCCAGCATGAAGGCCGCCGGCGTGGTGGTCGACGACGCGGCGGTGACGCCGGGTTACGCGATGGGCTTTTCGCCCCATCGCGAGCTGCCCATCATCCGCAAGATCGCCGTCGGCTCGCTGAAGAACAAATTCCTGATCCTCCTGCCCGGGGCCCTGCTGATCAGCGCCTTCGCGCCCTGGGCGCTGACGCCCCTTCTGATGGCCGGCGGCGCCTATCTCTGCTTCGAGGCGTCCGAGAAGCTGTGGGAGAAGCTGGCGGGTCACGGAGGCGGCGAGACCCCGCCGGAAGAACTGGCCCTGTCGTCCGCCGAACAGGAAAAGAAGATGGTTGGTTCGGCGATCCGCACCGACCTGATCCTCTCGGCCGAGATCACCGCCATCGCCCTGGCCGATCTGGCCGAGCGCCCGCTGGCGACCCAGGCCGCGGCCCTGGCCCTGGTGGGCCTGTTGATCACCGCGGCGGTCTATGGCGCCGTGGCGCTGATCGTGAAGATGGACGATATCGGCCTGCACCTGGCCGAGCGCCCTTCGGCTTCGGCGCGCGCGCTGGGCCGGGGTCTGGTCCACGCCATGCCGATGGTGCTGACCGGGCTGGCGACGGTCGGGACCCTGGCCATGCTGTGGGTCGGCGGCGGGATCCTGGTCCACGGCCTGCACGAGTACCATCTCGACCTCGTACCCGGCGTGATCGAGAGTCTGGGACACGCCGCCGGACGGGTCCCGCTCATCGGCCCCGTGACGGAATGGCTGGCGACGGCCGCCGCCTCGGCGGTCGTCGGCCTCGTGACCGGCGGGATCATCGTCGCGATCCTGCACCTGATCCCGGGGCGCCACCGCGCCGCCCACTGACCGGGAAAGCCCGCGCGATCCTGGCGGCCTGACCGGCGGGAGAAGATGTCGCACCCCGGGCGGGCGCCGCACGCGCCCCGTATGCGCTAAGCTCGGCTGTCGGATGGCTGAAGGTTCGCATGATCCTGCGACGGCTGCTTTTTCTGGTTCTCATCCTCGGCGTGGCTGCGCTCGGCGCGCCAGCCCCTGTACTCGCGACGCCCGCCCATCACCTGCCGCCGGCCGATTGCGGGTCCTCCGGGCCGGACAAGACCGTCCCGCCCTGCGTCCAGATCTGCCTGTCCCGCCCGCTCTGCCCGCCGGCTCCCGCCCTCGTCGCGCCGCCCGTCCCGGCGCCGGCGATCCCCCATGGACTCAAGCCGGTCGATGATCGCCTTCCCGGCCGCCTCATCGGACCGGAGCCGCCTCCGCCACGGACCTGAATGCGTCTGCACGACTGCACACCATTCAATTCTGAAAATCGGAGACTGACATGAAACGCGTTCTTACCCTGGCCGCGCTGGCCCTGGCCGCTTCGGGCGGCGTGGCCTTCGCCGCCGATCCCGCCGCCGTCGCCCAGCTGGTTCACGCCTGCTGCGACCTCGCCTGCGCCTGCCGTGACGCCTGCGCCGCCTGCTGCACGGCGTGCGCCGACTGCCTTGGCGACTGCGCAGATCACTGCGGCCACGGCTGACGCCTGAGGGCCGACGGAGGAGCGCCCGGCCTCAGGGCCGGGCGCTCTTTTCGTGCGGCGGATGCGGCGGCCTGTCTCGGTTGCTCCCCGGGGGGATGAGTGCTATCAGGCGCCCGGCTGAGCCGGAGGACGCGTTGCAAGGCGCGTCCTTCAAGTGCTTTCTCAAAGCATTTCAAGCCTTTGGTCGGCGCGGACACGCGGCCGGCCTTCAACCCGAACGCCAACCCGCGCGGACCTTATAAGTGGCTGACGATTACAGGACGACGGAAGTCGGCGAGCGCTACGCACAGGCGCTGTTCGACCTCGCTGACGAGACGAAGGTTCTGGACGCCGTGCGCGCCGACCTGGCCTCCCTGCGGGCCGCGTGGAACGAGAGCGCCGACCTGCGCCGCCTCGCCCAGTCGCCGGTCATCGCCGCCGAGGACCAGCAGAAGGGTCTGACGGCCATCGCCGACAAGGCGAGGTTCAACGCCGTGACGAAGAATTTCCTCGGCCTGCTGGCCCAGAACGGTCGCTCGCGCGACCTGCCGGGCGTGATCGCGGGCTTCGAGGCTCTGTACGCGAAGAAGACGGGCGTCGTTGCCGCCGAGGTCGTTTCGGCCCAGGCCCTGACCGCCGCCCAGATGAAATCCATCCAGACCGCGCTCCGCACCTCGCTGGGCAAGGATCCGGAGATGACCGCCCGCGTCGATCCGTCGATCCTGGGCGGCCTCAAGGTCAAGGTCGGCTCGAAACTGTTCGACGCCTCGCTGAAGACCAAGCTCGACCAGATGAAGTTCGCCCTCAAGCGCGCCTAGGCGCGCCGCCACCACAGTATGCGACGGGCCTGATCGCCCGGCCCCAAGAGACGATAACAGAGAGCCTGTCATGGACATCCGCGCCGCCGAAATCTCGGCCATCCTCAAGTCGCAGATCGCCAACTTCGGCGTCGAAGCGGACGTGTCCGACGTCGGCCAGGTGCTGTCGGTCGGCGACGGCATCGCCCGCATCCACGGTCTGGACAATGTCCAGGCCGGCGAGATGATCGAATTCCCCAAGGCCGGCGTGAAGGGCATGGCCCTGAACCTCGAGCGCGACAACGTCGGCGCCGTGATCTTCGGCCAGGACAACCAGATCGCCGAGGGCGACGAGGTCCGGCGTCTGGGCGAGATCGTGGACGTTCCGGTCGGCAAGGGTCTGCTGGGCCGCGTCGTCAACCCGCTGGGCGAGCCGATCGACGGCAAGGGCCCGATCCAGTTCACCGAGCGCCGCCGCGTCGACGTGAAGGCTCCGGGCATCATCCCGCGCAAGTCGGTGCATGAGCCCATGCAGACCGGCCTGAAGGCCATCGACACCCTGATCCCGATCGGCCGCGGCCAGCGCGAGCTGATCATTGGCGACCGTCAGGTCGGCAAGACCGCCGTCGCCATCGACACCATCCTGAACCAGAAGAGCACCAACGCAGCGGCCACGTCGGAAGGCGAGAAGCTGTACTGCATCTATGTCGCCATCGGCCAGAAGCGCTCGACCGTCGCCCAGATCGTCAAGACGCTCGAGGAGCGCGGCGCGCTGGACTACACCATCGTCGTCGCCGCCACGGCTTCGGAGCCGGCCCCGCTGCAGTTCCTGGCCCCGTTCTCGGGCACGGCCATGGGCGAGTTCTTCCGCGACAACGGCATGCACGCCCTGATCGTCTATGACGATCTGTCCAAGCAGGCCGTGGCCTACCGTCAGATGTCCCTGCTGCTGCGCCGTCCGCCGGGCCGCGAAGCCTATCCGGGCGACGTCTTCTACCTGCACAGCCGCCTGCTGGAGCGTTCGGCCAAGCTGAACGAGGACAACGGTTCGGGCTCGATGACCGCCCTGCCGCTGATCGAGACCCAGGCCAACGACGTGTCGGCCTACATCCCGACGAACGTGATCTCGATCACCGACGGCCAGATCTTCCTGGAATCGGACCTGTTCTACCAGGGCATCCGCCCCGCTGTGAACGTCGGCATCTCGGTGTCGCGCGTGGGCTCCTCGGCCCAGATCAAGGCGATGAAGCAGGTCGCCGGCTCCATCAAGGGCGAGCTGGCCCAGTACCGCGAGATGGCCGCCTTCGCCAAGTTCGGCTCGGACCTGGACGCCTCGACCCAGAAGCTTCTGGCCCGCGGCGCGCGCCTGACCGAGCTGCTGAAGCAGCCGCAGTACTCGCCGCTGACGGTCGAGGAGCAGGTCGTCTCGGTCTATGCCGGCACGCGCGGCTATCTGGACGCCATCGCCGTGGCCGACATCGGCCGCTTCGAGAGCGAGCTGCTGGCCCGCATCCACTCCAAGCACAGCTCCATCATGGACGGCATCCGCAAGGAGAAGGCCCTGTCCAAGGAGCTGGAAGCCGAGCTGAAGGCCGCCATCGAGGCCTTCGCCAAGACCTTCGCGTAAGACCGAGAGCGAGAGAGTAGCGCCGGATGGCCAGCCTCAAGGAAATGCGCAATCGGATCGGAAGCGTGAAAGCCACGCAGAAGATCACGAAAGCCATGCAGATGGTCGCCGCGGCCAAGCTGAAACGCGCCCAGGACCAGGCCGTCGCGGCCCGGCCCTATGCCCAGCGCATGGCCGCCGTCATCGCCAATCTGGCGGCCGGCGTGTCTGGCGACGGCGCGCCCAAGCTGCTGGCCGGCACGGGTTCGGACCAGAAGCACCTCGTCATCGTCGCCACGGCCGACAAGGGCCTGGCCGGCGGCTTCTCGTCCAACGTCGTCCGCGCCGCCCGCGACCGGATCAACAGCCTGATCGCCGAGGGCAAGGACGTCCGCATCATCGCCGTGGGCCGCAAGTCCCGAGACGGCCTGACCCGCCTGTTCGGCGACAAGGTGGTCAGGACCTTCGAACTGTCGGACCACAAGGTGCTGGCCCTGCCGTCAGCCCAGCCGATCGCCGAGCTGGTCGCCAATGAGTTCGAGGCCGGCGCCGCCGACGTCGTCACCCTGTTCTACAGCCAGTTCAAGTCGGTGATCTCGCAGGTCCCGACCGCCAAGCAACTGGTCCCCGCCGTGGTCGAGGGGGGCGCCGCTCCCATCGATCTGAACGGCGCGGTCTACGACTACGAGCCTTCCGAGGAGGAAATCCTCGAGACCCTGCTGCCGCGCAACATCACGACCCAGATCCTGGCCGCGATGTACGAGAACCAGGCCGGCTTCTACGGAGCCCAGATGGGCGCCATGGACGCCGCCACGCGCAACGCGGGCGACATGATTTCCGCCCTGACCCTGACCTACAACCGATCCCGCCAGGCGCAGATCACCAAGGAGCTGATCGAGATCATCTCCGGCGCCGAAGCCCTCTGATCCGATCCTGACCGATATTCCGAACCGGAAGACAACGATGACCGACACCACCGCCAAGAAACCCGCCGCCAAGAAGCCGGCCGCTCCCAAGGCCTCGAAGGCCGCAGCCGCCGCCGCGACCGGCAACGCCGCCTATACGGCCGGCACCGGCGTGGGCAAGATCGCCCAGGTCATCGGCGCCGTCGTCGACGTCGAGTTCGAGGGCCAGCTGCCGGCCATCCTGAACGCGCTGGAAACGACCAACACCGACCAGAAGACCGGCAAGCCGTTCCGCCTGGTTCTGGAAGTCGCCCAGCACCTCGGTGAGAACATGGTCCGCACCATCGCCATGGACACCACCGAGGGCCTGACCCGCGGCCAGGCCGTGACCGATACCGGCACCTCCATCCTGGCCCCCGTCGGCCCCGGCACCCTCGGCCGCATCATGAACGTCGTCGGCGACCCGATCGACGAACAGGGCGCGATCAAGACCCAGATGTACCGCCCGATCCACCGCGAGGCGCCTTCGTTCGAAGAGCAGTCGACCTCGTCGGAAATCCTGGTCACGGGCATCAAGGTCATCGACCTGATCTGCCCCTACACCAAGGGCGGCAAGATCGGCCTGTTCGGCGGCGCCGGCGTGGGCAAGACCGTGACCATGCAGGAGCTGATCAACAACATCGCCAAGGCCTACGGCGGTTATTCGGTTCTGGCCGGCGTGGGTGAGCGCACCCGTGAAGGCAACGACCTGTATCACGAGATGATCGAGTCCAACGTGAACGTGGACCCGTCCAAGAACGGCGGCTCGACCGAAGGCTCGAAATGCGCCCTCGTGTACGGCCAGATGAACGAGCCTCCGGGCGCCCGCGCCCGCGTCGCCCTGACCGGCCTGGCCCAGGCCGAGTACTTCCGCGACGAGGAAGGCAAGGACGTGCTGCTGTTCGTCGACAACATCTTCCGCTTCACCCAGGCCGGTTCGGAAGTGTCCGCCCTGCTGGGCCGCATCCCGTCCGCCGTGGGCTATCAGCCGACGCTGGCCACCGAGATGGGCAACCTGCAGGAACGCATCACCTCGACCAAGAAGGGCTCGATCACCTCGGTCCAGGCCATCTACGTTCCCGCCGACGACCTGACCGACCCGGCCCCCGCCGCCTCGTTCGCCCACCTGGACGCGACGACCGTGCTGAGCCGCGACATCGCCGCCCAAGCCATCTTCCCCGCCGTGGATCCGCTGGACTCCACCTCGCGGATCATGGACCCGCTGGTCATCGGCGAGGAGCACTACCGCGTCGCCCGTTCGGTCCAGGAAGTGCTGCAGCAGTACAAGGCGCTGAAGGACATCATCGCCATCCTGGGCATGGACGAGCTGTCGGAAGACGACAAGCTGGTCGTGTCGCGCGCCCGCAAGATCCAGCGCTTCCTGTCGCAGCCCTTCTTCGTGGCCGAGCAGTTCACCAACTCGCCCGGCAAGTTCGTCGAGCTGGCCGACACGATCCGCTCGTTCAAGGGCATCGTCGCCGGCGAATACGACCACCTGCCGGAAGCCGCCTTCTACATGGTCGGCACGGTCGAGGAAGCCGTCGAGAAGGCCCAGAAGATGGCGGCCGAAGCTTAAACCTCTCACCGCTCACCCCGGCGAATGCCGGGGCCCAGATCACGGTCCGGATGGACGGGATCGGGGCTCCGGTGTTTGATCGGCCAATACGGAGTCTTTCCATCTGGGTCCCGGCATTCGCCGGGATGAGCGGATGGGAGAAGTGGCGAACATCATGGCTGGCAAACTTTCCTTCTCTCTCGTCTCGCCTGAGCGCGAGGTCTTCAACGGCCTCGTCGATCAGGTCGACGCGCCGGGCGTCGAGGGCGACTTCGGCGTCCTGGCCGAGCACGCCCCCTTCATGACGGCCCTGCGCGAAGGCGTGGTCACGGTCATCGACGGGGGTTCGCGCCGCCAGTTCGAGGTCCACGGCGGCTTCGCCGACGTGACCCCGGCCGGCCTGACCATCCTGGCCGAACAAGCCTCGGAAGTGGCCGCGGGCTGATCTGATCATGGCCGGACCGGGCGCTGTTCTGGTCATGGCCTGGATCGGCGCGGTCCTCGGACCCATCATCTGCATATTTCTGGTCCGGCGGTTGCTGCGCAGCCGCCGGATTTTTCTTGCAGGGAGTCTGGGCGGGGCTTTCGTGGCCGCATGGGGCCTGGGCGTCTGGGCCTTCCTGATCGAGCCGGCAACGCTGACGGTTCGGCATGTCACGGTCGAGAGCGCGACCTGGCGCGGTTCGCCGCTGCGCATCGGCGTCATCTCCGACACCCATGTGGCCGCGCCCCACACCGACGTCGCCCGCATCGAACGGCTGGTCGAGCGGATGAACGGCGAACGGCCCGATGTGGTCGTCCTGCTGGGCGACTATGCGGGCGGCCATGAACCGGCGGCCACGCGGGCCTTGCCCGAACAGTCGCAGATCCTGCGCGGCGTCGAGGCCTTCCGCGGTCTGTCCGCCCCGCTGGGCGTCCACGGCGTGCTCGGCAACCACGATTCCTGGTACGACGACGCGGCCATCAACGCCGCCCTGAACCGGGGCGGGGTGAGGGTTCTGGACAATCGCGCCGAACGGATCGCCCGCCCGGGTGGAGCTTTCTGGATCGCCGGTCTGGCGGACATGGAGTCGCCGCGCGAACCGCCCCTCGTTTCCGCCACCCTGCGTCAGGTCGTCGACGACGCCCCGGTCGTGGTCCTGACCCACTGGCCCGACCCGTTCGTCGACGTGCCGGATCGGGTCGCGCTGACCCTGGCCGGCCACACCCACTGCGGGCAGGTGAACCTGCCGGTGTTCGGACGGCTGGTGCACGCCTCACGCATGTCCGAACGCTGGGCCTGCGGCCAGTATGACGAGGGCGGTCGCAAGCTGTTCGTCACGGGCGGGGTCGGGGTGTCGATCCTGCCGGTGCGGTTCCGCGCGCCGCCTGAGATCGTGATCCTGACCCTGACCTCGCCGGTAGCCGCAGCGCCCCCGAACCGCTAGGGACGGGCCATGACCGTTCCTGACCTTCTTGGCGTCGTCGGCGTCCTGCTGATCCTCGTGGCCTACGCCGGCGCGACGACCAACCGGCTGGACGCGACCAAGGCGCCCGCCCTGCTGCTGAATCTGGCCGGCGCCCTGCTGATCCTGCTGTCGCTGTATTTCGACTTCAACCTGTCGGCGGTGCTGATGGAGGGAGCCTGGGCCCTCGTGGCGGTCATCGGCCTGATCCGACTGGCGCTTGGCGCCTCGCGGAAGCAGGGCTAGCCTTCGCCGCCTGATCCGGAGGCTCCGATGCTGGAACTGCGCCCCAACTGCGAGTGCTGCGACCGCGACCTGCCGTTCGACAGCGCCGAGGCCCGCATCTGCACCTTCGAATGCACCTTCTGCGCCGCCTGTGTGGACGGGGTGCTGAAGGGCGTCTGCCCCAACTGCGGCGGCGGCTTCGTCGCCCGCCCGATCCGGCCGGCGCATCTGATGGCGAAATATCCGGCCTCGACGAAGCGAGCGCTCAAGCCGCTGGGCTGCGCGGCGGCCTAGACCACCAGCGGCGCGAACACGGCCACGACCTGCTCATAGACGTCGCGCTTGAACGGCACGATCAGGTCCGGCGCCTCGTTCAGCGCGCCCCAGCGCCAGGCGTCGAACTCGATCTCGCCGTGGGCTTCCAGATCGATTTCGGACTCGTCGCCGGTGAAGTGGAAGGCGAACCAGCGCTGCTTCTGTCCGGCCCAGCCGCGCGCCTGTTTGGAGCCGCCGTAGCCTTCCGGAAAGTCGTAGACGATCCAGCCGTCGGTCGAGGCCATCAACTCGGCCGAGACGACTCCCGTTTCCTCGCCCAGTTCGCGGCGGGCCGCGGTTTCCAGGTCCTCGCCGTCGTCGACCCCGCCCTGGGGGAATTGCCAGTTATGCGGCCCCTCGGTCCCCGCGCGGCGCCCGTACCAGACGCGGCCGTCCGGATGGAACAGCACGACGCCGACGTTGGGCCGGTAGCGGGAGAGGTCTTTCATAGGGACTAGGGATTAGGGACTGGGGATTAGGGAGGGAAGAGGCATGGCGCGAGATCGCGGCCCGGCGAACCCCAATCCCCGGTCCCTGGTCCCTATCTTCCCGGCCGTTGCGTCATCGCACTTGCCGGCGCCAGCTGCAGGCCGCGCGCGTCGAGGTCGGCGGTCCAGCGGGCCACGGCCTCGACCGTGACCGGATAGCTGAAGCCCGTGCCCAGCGCCTGGCCATTGCCCTTGGCCAGGGCCTCCAGCGCGTTCAGCTGGCCGACGATGGCGGCGGGCGTCTGTTGCTCGTCGATGACCCGGTTGGCGCTGGCGCGGGCCCAGGCGCCGGGCCGGCGGCTCATCGAACCGTCGTCGAGGAAGGCGACGCCGCGCTGGCGCAGGATGCCCAGGAAGGCGGTCATGCCGGCGTCCGAGCTGGCGAACCGGTCGCCCATATAGTTGGTGACGCCGAAATAGCCGACAGCCCGACCCAGCAGCCAGTTCATCTTGGACTGGATGTCGGCGGACTGGCCCGAGGCCAGCAGGGTGTAGGGGCCCGGATCGTTGTCGGGATAGCCGGTGGGCTCCATCGGCATTTCCAGCATGACCTCATGGCCCTGGGCGCGGGCCAGGTCGATCCAGGTCTGCAGGCCCTCGGCGTAGGGGACGAAGCTCAGGGTGACCTCGGCGGGCAGGCGTTCGATGGCCGCTCGGGTGGTCACGGCGTTCAGGCCCAGGCCGCCGACGATCAGGGCGACACGTGGGCGGCCGTTCGAGCGGAACGGGCGGGCATAGGCCTGGGCCGGCACGCGGCCGTCCGTGGCGATGGTCGGCAGGGGGCCGTTGGGACCCGGCTGGCTCAGCCCGGCAATGGGGGCGGCCGGCAGGGGCGAGGCCGTCACGCGCGGGGCGGTGACCGGGGCGCCGTTGCCCGAGACGGTGGCGCCGTTCGGCAGGGTGATGACCGCCTCGCCCGACAGGGCGGGATCGACCGCCCCGCCTTCGACCGCCAGATCCTGCCAGGAGCCGTAGGCGCCCATGGAGAAGGCCTCGAGGCCGGTGGGAGTCGGGGCGGCGACGACGGCTTCGCGCTTCAGCGCCGCGCGGGCCGAGGGGGCGCCGGCGCGGGGATCGCCCAGCACAGTGATGAACAGGGCGGCGGCGGCCATCAGCATCAGGCCGGCGCCGGCGACGGCGACCGGCGGCTTGCTGAGCAGGCGGGTGACGGGCGCGAGGTTTTCACGCATCGACCGGCGCACCGGGGGAATCGCGGCGGTGGCGGCCAGGACGGATTGGCGTTTGGCGAACATGGGCAGACTGGACGCTTGATACGGGGATCCGCGAAGCGGACTCCTTCAGGCGCCACAGTGGCGGGCGTCGGTTAAGAAAGCCTAACGCGCGTTAGGCATGGGGACGCCCGCCCCCTGACGTCCCGCAGCTAGTTCTCCGGCGCGGGCTCCGGCTCGACCGCGGCCAGGGTCGCGCCGGGCTCGGACACCACCACGCCCTCGGGCGCGGCGGCCAGCCGGGTCAGGTTCCCGCCCGCGCGCAGCACGTCGAAGGCCCGCTCCAGCTGGTAGTCCTTGTCCTCGTCATAGCTCTCGCCGGGCGCCTCGCGGGGCGTGTGCGGCCCCTTGCGCTCGGCCCCGATCGACGAGTCCAGGGCCGTGGCGTAGGCGGCCTCGGAATAGATGAAGTTCGACCGCGACACGATCCGCGCCTCGGCGGCCGAGCGCGACACCTCCAGATCGGGCTCGACGCCGATCTTCTGGATCGAGGCCCCCGACGGCGTGTAGTAGCGCGCCGTGGTGATCGACAGCGCCCCGTCTGCGCCGCCGCGCAGCGGGATGACCGTCTGGACCGAGCCCTTGCCGAAGCTGGTCAGGCCGACCAGCGTCGCCCGCTGGTGATCCTTCAGCGCGCCGGCCACGATCTCCGAGGCCGAGGCCGATCCATAGTTGATCAGCACCACCAGCGGCAGGCCGCCGGTCTGGTCGCCCGGGCGGGCGGAGTAGCGCTGGATCTGGTCGGCCTTGCGCCCGCGCTGGGTGACGATCTCGCCGCGCTCGAGGAAGGCGTCGGACACGGCGATGGCCGCGTCCAGCAGGCCGCCGCCATTGTTGCGCAGGTCCAGGACGTAACCCTTGATGGCGGGGTTCTCGGTCTTGAGCCGGGCAATGGTCTCGCTCAGCTCGCGGCCGGTGTTCTCGTTGAAGGTAGAGACGCGCAGATAGCCGAACTCGCCCTCGACCCGGCCGGTGACGGACTCGATCTTGATGACCTCGCGCGTCAGGACGACCTCTTTCGGCTCCTCCCCGTCGCGCAGGAAGGTGACCTTGACCGAGGTGCCGACGGCGCCGCGCAGCTTCTCCGACACCTGGCTGACCGTCAGACCCGAGGCGTTCTGGCCGTCGATGGACGAGATGACGTCGCCGGCGTTGACGCCCGCGCGCGCTGCCGGTCCGCCGTCCATGGGCGAGATGACCTTCACCATCCCGGCCTCGGACTGGATGGTCAGGCCGACGCCCGAATAGGCCCCCGAGGTGCGCTCCTGCAGGTCGCCGTAGCCGTCGGGCGGCAGATAGTTGGAGTGGGGATCCAGGGCGGTCATCATGCCCTGCAGCGCCGCCTCGATCAGCTTCTTGTCGTCGACCGGAACGACATAGGCCTGCTCCACGATGCCGAGCACGTCGCCGAACAGCCCCAGCATGCGGAACGCTTCGTTGCGCGGGGTCTGGCCCACCGCGGTGGCGGCGCCCACGCCGACCATGGTCACGGCTGCGGCGCCAATCAGAAGCAGTTTACGCATGGGTCTCTTTCAACGGTCAGGCGGCGGCCGCGAACGCGGCGTCTTCAACAGATACGGACCGGCGAGCGACCAAATCGTGGCCGATCAGCGGTTCGCGGATAAAATCAGCGTCATCGCGGCTTGGGAAGCGGTTTCGCCCTTAACGCAACCACGGCGCCGGATCGATCGGCCGCTCGTCGCGTCGCAGTTCGAAGGCGATCTCGCCGTCCGCGCCCGAGCGGCCGAGGACCTGGCCGTCGGCGACCCGGTCGCCCGTCTCCACCGCCGCCTCGTCGAGGCCGGACACCACCGCGCGCCAGCCCGGTCCGAGGTCGAGGATCACCACCTGCCCCCAGCCGCTCAGCGGACCGGCGAAGGCGACCCGCCCTCCGGCCGGCGCCCGCGCCTCGGCCCGGTCCGCGCGCCAGCGCCAGCCGGTCGCGCCGCGGCCGAACCGCTGCGACGGGGCGCCGTCGACGGGCGGCGTCAGGCGGCTGCGGCCGGCGGGCAGGCGGGCGACTGCGGGTTCGGCCTCGGCGTCCGCGACCGGCACGGCGGCGCCCAGCGCCCTCAGCCGGGCCTCCAGCGCGCGGCTGGCCCGTTCCGCCGTCTGCGCCTCGGCCCGCAGCACGGCCTGAAGCGCCGTCTTGCGCGCTGTCAGCGCCTCGATGCGGGCGCGGCGGTCGCCCCGCGCGCTCTCGGTAGTGAACAGCTGTTCGCTGTTCAGGGCGGCGATGCGCCGGACGCGGTTCACCTCGTCCTGGCGGTCGGCCAGCCCCTGGGCGCGGGCCTGCAGCGTCGGGGCCATGGCGCGGATCAGGATCGAGGCGCGCACCGTGTCGACCGCCCTGTCGGCGGAAACCAGCAGCGGCGGCGGCGGGCGACGGCTCATCATCTGCAGCGCCGACAGCAGCCGGCCCTGCCGGCCCCGCGCCTGCGACAGCTGGGCCACCAACGCCCCCTCGCGCGCGCCGAGTTCGCGCAGCCGGGCGCGCTGGGCCAGGATCAGCCGGTCATCCTCGCCGACCGCGGTCCGCAGCTGATTCAGCGACCGCTCCAGCCCGGCCAGTTCGGCGGTGGCCTCGGCCGCCTCGGCCCGCAGGCGTCGCGCGCGCGCCTGTTCGTCGCGGAACTCGGCCTGAAGCCGCGCCACCTCCGTCACCGGCGCGGCGGCGCCTGCCGGCAGGGCGGTCAGGCTCAGACACAGGATCAGGACCAGCGGACGCATCAGTCGCGATGATAGGGCGATCCGGCCAGGATGGTCACGGCGCGATACAGCTGTTCCGCCAGCATCGCCCGCGCCAGCGCATGCGGCCAGGTCTGGGGCCCGAAGGCCAGGGTCGAGCCGGCCGCGGCGCGCACGCTCTCGTCCAGCCCGTCGGCCCCGCCGATGGCGAACACCAGCCGGCGCTCGCCCCGGTCGCGCAGCATGGCGATATGGTCGGCGAAGGCGCGGCTGGAGAAGGTCTTGCCGCGCTCGTCGCAGGCGATCAGATGCGCGCCCTCGGCGGCCTTGAGGATCAGCTCGGCCTCGGGCGCCCTGCCCGGCTTGCGCGGTTCGAGGTCGACCAGCTCCAGCGGGCCGAGACCGAGCGCCCGCCCGGCCAGCGTCGCGCGCTCGGCGTAGTCGGTCGCCAGCGCGGCCTCTGGCCCCCGCCCCGGCTTGCCGATGGCGATGACGGCCAGCTTCATCCGGTGATCAGGAAATCAGGCGCGGGCGTCGACGCGGTGGCCGCTCTCGACCGACCAGATCTTCTCGATGTTGTAGAATGCGCGCACTTCCGGGCGGAACAGGTGGACGATGACGTCCCCCGCATCCAGCAGCACCCAGTCGCAGTGCGGCAGGCCCGAAACCTTGACCTTGCCCAGACCCTGTTCCTTCAGCGCGCGCTGAAGGTGGTCGGCCAGGGCGCCGACGTGCCGGTGCGACCGCCCGGAGGCGATGATCATGGTGTCGGCCATCGGGCTTTTGCCCTTCAGGTCGATGAGGACGATGTCCTGCGCCTTGTCGTCGTCGAGACGCGACAGGATCGCCGTTTCCAGCGCGGTTGAGCCGACGGGAAGGGGAGCCTGCGGACCGTCTTCTGAGCGGATGGGTTCGAATTCGTCCATCTCGTGCGCCGTGTTCGAAACGGCGGTGTCTTGCGCGTCGTGCGCGGGCGAGGGGGTCAGCGGAAGGCTCCGGGGAGATTACTAAAGCGGAAGCCTATCACAAATGCGCGGCGGCGTCACGCGCGGCCCGCAACGCGGTCGACGAGCGCGGATTCAGCGGCGCCGTCAGATAGGTCCAGGCGGGCGCGTCGAGGTCGGGCAACAGGCGCGCACGGGCGGCCGGAACCCGCGCCGAGGCGAAGCGGGCGGCGGCCGGGGCGGTGCGGCTGTCCAGCTGGCTGCCGGGCCTGGCGATCACCGCCATGGGCATCATCCGCATGATGTCGGTCCAGCCGCGCCATTTGTGAAAACTGGCCAGATTGTCGGATCCCATCAGCCAGACGAAGCGCACGCCGGGGTGCCGGGCCGTCAGGGCGCGCAGGGTGTCCACCGTCCATTGCGTGCCGGCGCGGGTCTCGAAGTCCGAAACCACCATGGCCCGGCCGTCCGCCGCCAGCCTCGCCGCCGCCCGCGCCGAGGCCATGCGTTCGGCCAGGGGCGCGCTGTCGCGGGCGTCCTTGAGCGGGTTCTGCGGCGACACCAGCCAGACGACCCGGTCCAGCCCCAGCCGCCGCATGGCCGTCTCGGCGACATGGGCGTGTCCGTCATGGGCCGGATTGAAGGAGCCCCCGAACAGCCCGACCGCCATTCCGGGCTGAAGATCCAGCCCGTCGCGCAGGGCGCCGGGGCGGGGCCCCTGGGCTTTCGGCGCGGGACCGGCGTGGAAGAAGGACAAGGCGGCAGGGCTCGCGGGGACTTATGCTCACAAGGGAGCTAACACGCCCGGACGGGCGGGGCTACGGCGCCCAGCCGCCCGGCGTCTCCATGACCGTCTCATCTTCCTCGGCCGGGGCGATCTCGCCGCGGTCCTTGCGCACCTCGGTCCAGGCGGCGCGCAGCAGTTCGGTCACGCCCTCGCCCGAGACGCCGGACACCAGCATGGGCCGTCGGCCGGCGACGGCCTCCAGCTCGGCGGCCTTCTCCTCGCGCGCCTCGGGGGTCAGGGCGTCGACCTTGTTCAGGGCCAGCACCTCGGCCTTGTCGGCCAGGCCCGCGCCGTAGGCCTCCAGCTCATGCCGGATGGTGCGGTAGGCGCCGGCGACGTCGTCCTGGGTTCCGTCGATCAGGTGGATCAGGCAACCCGAGCGCTCGACATGGCCGAGGAAGCGGGTGCCCAGGCCGGCCCCTTCCGAGGCGCCCTCGATCAGGCCGGGGATGTCGGCGATGACGAACCGCTCGGTGGGCGACAGGTCGACCACCCCGAGGTTGGGCACCAGGGTGGTGAAGGGATAGTCGGCGATCTTGGGCCGCGCGGCGCTGGCGGCCGCCAGGAAGGTCGACTTGCCGGCGTTGGGCAGGCCGGCCAGGCCGACGTCGGCGATCAGTTTCAGCCGCAGCCAGATCCAGCGTTCCTGGCCTTCCTGGCCCGGGTTGGCGTAGGCGGGCGCCTGGTTGGAGGGGCCCTTGAAATGGACATTGCCCCAGCCGCCATTGCCGCCCTTGAGCAGCAGTTCGGTCTTGCCGACATGGTCCATGTCCAGCAGCACCGTCTCCTTGTCGTCGTCCAGCACCTGGGTGCCGACCGGGACCTTGAGGATGACGTCCTCGCCCTTGGCCCCGTGCATCTGGCGACCCATGCCGTGGACGCCGGTCTGGGCCTTGAAATGCTGCTGGTAGCGGAAGTCGATCAGGGTGTTCAGGCCGTCCATGGCCGTGATCCAGACGTTGCCGCCATTGCCGCCGTCGCCGCCGTCCGGCCCGCCGTTGGGGATGAATTTCTCCCGTCGGAATGACACGCAGCCCGCCCCGCCGTTGCCGGAGCGGATGTAGATCTTGGCCTGGTCGAGAAACTTCATGGCGGGCTTATGCCGCAAGAGAGCGGCGATTTACAGGCGGGGCGTGTCACGGTGCTCTCCCTCCCCCGAAGTGGGGAGGGATGTCGGCGCGGAGCGACGACAGGGTGGGGAATTGCGAAGCCGGCGCTGTCGGTGCGGGGCTGGCGTTCCCCACCCGGGCTCGGCTGCGCCTCGCCGTCCCTCCCCATGAAGGGGAGGGAGACGCGTCTTGAATCCTACCCCTTGGCCCACACCCCGAACGGATCGCTCCACGGCATGTCCAGCGCCTCGGCGACGGCCGGATAGGTGATCTCGCCCTTCAGCACGTTGAGGCCGCGCGCCAGATGCGGATTCTGCTTCAGCGCCTCCAGACCCTTGTCCGCCAGGGCCAGGCCGAACGGCAGGGTGGCGTTGTTCAGGGCTTCGGACGAAGTCCGCGGCGCGGCGCCGGGCATGTTGGCGACGCAATAGTGGACCACGCCGTCGATGACATAGGTCGGGTCCTCGTGGGTCGTGGCGTGGCTGGTCTCGAAACAGCCGCCCTGGTCGATGGCGACGTCGACCAGCACAGAGCCGGGCTTCATCTGCTTCAGGTGTTCGCGCTTGATCAGCTTGGGGGCCTCGGCCCCGGGGACCAGCACGGCGCCGATGATGACGTCGGCCTTGACCATCTCCTCCTCGATCGCGCCGATCGAGGAATAGCGGGTGATGACCCGGCCCTGGGTGACTTCGTCGATATAGGCCATGCGCGGGATCGAGCGTTCCAGCACCACGACCTCGGCGCCCAGGCCCATGGCCATGCGGGCCGCGTTCAGGCCGACGACGCCCCCGCCCAGCACCAGCACGCGCGCCGGGGCCACGCCCGGGACGCCGCAGAACAGCAGCCCCATGCCGCCGTTGTGCTTCAGCAGGGTCTCGGCGGCCGAGAAGACGGCGATCCGGCCCGCCACTTCGGACATCGGCGCCAGCAGCGGCAGGCCGCCTTGCGCGTTCGTCACGGTCTCATAGGCCACGGCGGCGCATTTCGACGCCAGCAGGCCCTTGGTCTGTTCGGGATCGGGCGCCAGGTGCAGATAGGTGAACAGGATCTGGCCCTCGCGGAGCATTTCCCACTCGACCTTCTGCGGCTCCTTCACCTTCACGATCATGTCGTTGTCGGCGAAGACGGTCCTGGCGTCGGCGACGATCTTCGCGCCCGCCTTCTTGAAGTCCGCGTCGGTGAAGCCCGCGCCGAGGCCCGCGCCCGTCTCGATCGAGACCGAGTGGCCGTGGGCGACGTATTCACGCACCGCGGTCGGCGTCAGGCCGACGCGATGTTCGTTCTTCTTGATTTCCCTGGGGACGCCGACGCGCATGACCGTTTCCTCTGCCGATGGGACGGGCGGCTCTGTGCGGCCGCTTCGTTTCGGGCGGCAATCTAGCGGCGGTCCCACCGCAGGTTCCTGTTCTTTTCGGCGGGTGAACGGCATAAAGTCGCAGACTCTGCGAGAGAGGCCCGCTTTGAAGACCGTTTCCGCCGTCGCCCTTGACGACACCGACCGGAAGATGATCCGCGCCCTGCAAGGCGACGGGCGCATGACCAACGCCGATCTGGCCCGGACGGTGAACCTGTCCGAGAGCGCCTGCCTGCGCCGCCTGCGCGCGCTGGAGGCCGCCGAGGTGATCAGCCGCTACGCCGCCATCATCAACGAACGCGCCGTGGGCCTGCCGATCAGCGTCTTCGTGACGGTGACCCTGTCGTCCCAGGCCGAGGCCTCGCTGACCGCCTTCGAGACCGCCATCGCGACCGTGCCCGAGGTGGTCGAATGCTATCTGATGACCGGCGGCTCGGACTATCTGCTGCGGCTGGTGGTGCGCGACGTCGACGATCTGGAGCGGGTCCACTCGCGCGAGCTGACGCGGATCCCGGGTGTGACCCGGGTGTCGTCGAGCGTGGCCATGCGAACGGTGGTGAAGCGCGGGGCCTTGCCGGTCTGAGCGGCGTCAGCCGCCCGCGGCGCCGGCGGCCATCGTATCCTGGATGCTGATGATCGCCGGCGTCAGGATGACGATGAACAGGACGGGCAGGAAGAACAGGATCATCGGCACGGTCAGTTTGGCCGGCAGGGCCGCGGCCTTCTTCTCCGCCGCCGAGAGACGCATCTCGCGGTTCTCCTTGGCCATGGTGCGCAGGGCCGAGCCCAGCGGCGTGCCGTAGGTCTCGGCCTGGGTCATGGCGGTGGCGACCGATTTGACGCCCGGATGGTTGGTTCGCTTGGCCAGGCCCTCATAGGCCATCCGCCGGTCCGGGAGGTAGCTGAGCTCGGCCGACAGCAGGGTCATCTCCTCGGCCAGGTCGATGGACGAGCCGCCGATCTCCTGGCTGACCTTCTGGATCGCCGCCTCGATCGACATGCCGGCCTCGACGCAGATCAGCAGCAGATCCAGCGCATCCGGGAAGGCCTGCATGATCGAGGTGCGGCGCTTGGAGATGCGGTTGGCGAGAAAGATGTTGGGCGCATAGAAGCCGATCACCGCGGCGACCATGCTGATGGTCAGCCGTGTCATCACCGGCATGCCGAAATCGTTGACCACGAACAGGTAGAGGGCCGCGATCGCGAGGAAGACGAAGGGCATGGAGAAGCGGAAGAAGTAGAAGGTGGTCAGCGGCTTGGGCCCGCGATACCCGGCCTGGGCCATCTTGTCGGCGACCTTGGGGTCTTCCAGCAGCTTGGTCAGGTTCAGCCGTTCCACGACCCGCTTCTTGAAGCCCTCGTCGGTATGCCGGAGGTTCTGCGGGCCGCTGTTCTGGGAGGCGATCGCCTGGCGCGACCGGCGCTTCAGCTCCTCGCGGCGCACCGCGACGGCCTGCATCCGGCTTTCCAGTTTGGCCCCGCCCCCGAACGAACCGAGCAGCGTCACCAGGGTGGCGAACACCAGCACCCCCACGCCGAGGCTCAGCAGATTCTGGAGGTTGGTGAAGAACGCAATCACGGGCCGGTTCCTAGAACTTGAAGGAGATCATCTTCTTCATCACGAAGATGCCGAAGCTCATCATCGCCACGGCCACGAACAGCATGAACTGGCCGCGCGGGTCGGTGAAAAGCTTGGCCATGTAGGCGGGGGTGGTGATGCTGACCAGGATCATCACCGCAGGCGGCAACGAGCCGATGATGCCGGCCGAGGCGGTCGCCTCGGATGACAGCGCCTTGATCTTCTCGCCCATCATCTTGCGGGCCCGCAGCACGACCGAAAGGTTGTTCAGGGCCTCGGCCAGGTTGCCGCCGGTCTTCTGCTGGATGGCGATGACGATGGAGAAGAATTTCAGCTCGGGCGTCGGCATGCGCTCATACATCTTGTCCAGGGCCTGGGCCAGGGTCAGGCCGACGCCGAGCCCCTCGACCAGGTTCTGAAACTCGGCCCCGAGAGGCTGCGGGCTCTCGCGCGCGATGATCTTGAAACAGTCGTGGACCGGCAGGCCCGACTTGATGCCGCGCACGATGACATCGACGGCGTCGGCGAAATGGCTCGAGAATTTCTTGCGCCGCCGCTTGCCCAGCATCCCCACCCACCAGCGCGGCAGGCCCAGGCCGACGACGAAGGCGATCCCGAGGGCGATCAGGATGTTCAGGCCGAAAACCAGCGGCAGCAGGAAGGCGAACACGCCGAGTACGCCGCTGATGATCCAGAAGGTCGAGGGCTTGGTCTTCAGCCCGGCCTGTTTCAGCTTGGCCTTCAGGCTGATGCGCGCCTTGCGCTCGGCGCGCTCCGATTCCTGGAGCTGCTGCATGATCTGCTTGCGCCGGGCCTCGGGGGTGTTGGCGGCGGCCGCCTTCTTCGAGGCTGCATTGGCCTGTTTCGGCCCCCCGAAGCCTTCAGCGCGCTTGAGCGCCGCATCGGTGGAGTCGCCGCCGCCGACAAAGGCCCAGCCGAGGCCGCCGATGGTGATGAAGGCCAGAACCGCGGCGAGGATCGGCAGCATCGCGGCCTACTCCGCCGCGTCGAGGGCTTCCGCCAGCTCGCGCTCCAGCCCGTAGTAGCGGGCGCGGTCCCAGAAGCGCGGACGGGCGATGCCGGTCGAGCGGTGGCGGCCGATGATCTTGCCGTTCTCGTCCTCGCCGGTGATCTCGTAGACGAACAGGTCCTGGGTGACGATGACGTCGCCCTCCAGCCCGACCACCTCGGTGATGTGGGTGATGCGGCGCGAGCCGTCGCGCAGGCGCGCGGCCTGGACGATGACGTCGACCGAGCCGACGATCATCTCGCGGATGGTCTTGGACGGAAGGCCGTAGCCGCCCATGGTGATCATGGACTCCATCCGGCTGATGGCCTCGCGCGGGCTGTTGGCGTGCAGCGTGCCCATGGAGCCGTCGTGGCCGGTGTTCATGGCCTGCAGCAGGTCGAACGCTTCCGGGCCGCGCACCTCGCCGACGATGATCCGCTCGGGACGCATGCGCAGGCAGTTCTTCACCAGGTCGCGCATGGTGATCATGCCCTGACCCTCGAGGTTGGGCGGGCGGGTCTCCAGACGCACCACATGCGGCTGCTGCAGCTGCAGTTCGGCGGCGTCCTCGCAGGTGATGACGCGCTCGGTCGGGTCGATGAAGGCCGTCAGGGTGTTCAGCAGGGTGGTCTTGCCCGAGCCCGTGCCGCCCGAGATGACCAGATTACAGCGCGAGGCGCCGATGACGCCGAGCACGCGGGCGCCCTCGGGACTGATGGAGGCGAACTCCACCAGATTCTTCATCGTCAGCTTGTCTTTCTTGAACTTCCGGATCGTCAGCGTCGGGCCGTCGATGGCCAGCGGCGGGGCGATGACGTTGACGCGCGAACCGTCCGGCAGGCGGGCGTCGCAGATCGGGGAGCTCTCGTCGACCCGGCGGCCGACCTGCGACACGATCCGCTGGCAGATGTTCATCAGCTGGGCGTTGTCGCGGAAACGGACGTTGGTCAGCTGGACCTTGCCGCCGACCTCGATGAAGACCCGGCCGGCGCCGTTGACCATGATGTCGGCGATGTCGTCGCGGGCCAGCAGCGGCTCCAGCGGTCCATAGCCGAGGACGTCGTTGACGATGTCCTGGACCAGGTGCTCCTGCTCGGCCACCGACATGGAGACGTTCTTGATCGCCACCAGTTCGGCGACGATGTCCCGGATCTCCTCGGAGGCGGCCTTGGTGTCGAGCTGGGCCAGCTGGGCCAGATCGATGGTGTTCATCAGGGCGTTGAAGATCGTCGTCTTGGTCGCGTGATAATAGTCCGACTGCTCGCGGACGATCTCGGCGACGGCCTGGGCCTTCTTCAGCTGTTCGTAGCCGGGCGTCGCCTTGGGGCCGGGCCCCTTCTGGGGCGCTTCGCCCACGCCCGTCGGCTTCGGACGCATGGCCAGGGCGTCCAGCCGATCAGCGGCCGGCGACGCGGGTTTGGCGGCGTAGGATTCGGCCTTGCGCGCCGCGGTCTGGGCCTGGTCGGCGGTCTGTTCGCCGCCGAAGGCGAAGGCCTCGGTCTGGATGCCCGGGACGGGCTGGGCGGTCGGCGCGGGCTGGACGGCGGGCGCGGCCGGTCGCGGCGCCGTCGCCACATTTCCGGTCTGACCTGTGCGCTTGCCGAACACCCGTTATGACTTCTTCTTGAACAGGCCGCTGAACATGGACCTGCCTTCGCCCTTGGCCTTGGGACCCGTCACCATCGGGAGTTCGCGGCGCGAGACGATCTGGGCCAGGGTCTGGAAGGCTTCGGCGGCCTTGGACTTGGCCCCCGCGTCCAGGATCATCTGGCCGTTGTTGGCGGCCGCGCCGAACGTCTTGGGATCGAACGGGATGATCAGGCTGGGATGGACGCCGAGGGCGGCGCCGAAATCCTTGGCCGGAATTTCCGGGCGGCCGGGAACGCCGACCTGGTTCAGCACCAGCCGCGGCGGGGCGTCGTTGGGGCGCCCCTGCTTGATCAGGTCGATCATGTTCTTGGCGTTGCGCAGCGAAGCCAGATCGGGGGTCGCGACGATGACGACTTCGTCGGCCGCGATCAGGGTGCGACGCATCCAGCCCGACCACAGATGCGGCAGGTCGAGGACCACGAAGGGCGCGGTCGAGCGAATCTGGGTCGTCACCTCCTCGAACGCCTCGGGCGAGATGTCCCAGTCGACGTCCAGGGTGGCCGGGGCCGCGAACAGGCTGAGCTTGTCGGTGCAGCGGACCATCATCCGGTCCAGCAGCAGCGGGTCGAGGCGGTCCGGCTGGCTGAGCGCGTCGGCCACGCCGCTGAGTGGGTCCTGGTTGAAGTCCAGGCCGGCGGTGCCGAACGGGAGATCGTAGTCGACGATGACGGTGTTGGCGCCGATCCGCTCGCTCATCGCATAGGCGGTGTTGTGAGCGACCGAGCTGGAGCCGGTGCCGCCGCGCGCGCCGACGAAGGCGATCGAGCGGCCGACGAAGGGCTGCGCCGGATCCGCGAACAGGCCGCCGATCGCGGCGATCAGCTGCAGCGGCTGCAGCGGCGCGACCAGATACTCGCTCACGCCGCGGCGCATCAGTTCGCGGAACAGCAGGATGTCGTTGGTGGCGCCGACGACGACGACCTTGGTGCCGGCGTCGCAGACCTCGGCCAGCTGGTCGACTTCCCACAGCAGGGTCTGCGGGTCCTTCATGCACTCGACCACGATCAGCGGCGGCGTGGGCTCGTGCTGATAGGCCTCGACGGCCGCGGCCACGCCGCCGATGCGGATCTGGGTGGTGGCGCGCGACAGGCGGCGGTCCTGACCGGCGCGCTCGGCGGCGGCCAGGGTGTCCTGGCGCTCGGCGAAGACATGGATGGCGATGCGCGGCACGGACACTTCGGCGGTGTGGGCCCCGCTGAGCGTCGGGGCCGAAAAGGCCGAGGCTGCGCCGGCCACCAGCTCGCCGACCGGATTGAAGCCGGCTACGGCCGGAACCGCCGCGTCGGGGTCATGCAGGGACGGGGCCGGCCCTGCGGGCGGCCCGGCGACGGCCGGCGGGGTGAACTGGAGGGGCGGCCGCTGATCCGCCGGCGGTTCGCCCGGAAGGGGGGCGGGTTCGTTGAGGCCGGGTCCCGCCGCCGCGGCCTCTGGCGTTACATAGCCCATGTCGGGATCGAACTCGTCGTCGAACTCGTCAAAGGGCTGGGGGGCGAAGGCGTTGCTCATCACGCTATTCCACGGCCCGGGCGATCTGGCCGTTCACCAGCGGCTCCTGGGGCGTCGAACTGGCCTGCCCCTTGCGGTAGTGATCGAAGACCACGGCGGCGCGGCCGGAATCGGCCGGCGTCATCGGCCGGGCCCCGAGGATGTCGCGGGGGTCGGCGATCTGGGCGGCCATGTTGGCGGTGATGGCGCAGCCCAGGCTGGCCGAGCTCTGGTTCGAGAAGCGGGGGCCCAGGTTCCGCGCCGCGCTGGCGCAGTCGGGGATCGAGGCGCGCACCGTCTCGAAACCGGCCAACACCGGGGCGCGAGGGTCAGGCGCGGCGTAGGCCGCCATCTGGATGCGCTCGCCCGGGACCCCGGCGCCCTGCAAGGCGGCGCGGACGGCGTAAGCCTGTGCGACGGCGACCGGATCCTCGCCGGCCGGCGCCTCGACCTTGATCCAGCCATGCCCCGATGCGCCGTAGCGGGCGGCGAGCTGGCCCACCGCGTCACGCTGATTGGCGGAAAGGCCCTGGTCGTGCACCGCGAGCGCGATCCGGTCCAGGCCCGGCTCCACCTGAAGCCCGTAGCGGGACAGCGGGGTCAGGGGCGCCTCGGCATCGCTGCCCATCATCGGGGCGCAGCCCGCGGCTCCCAAGCCGAGAGCGAGGACGAAAATCGCGGAAGCGGAGATACGCATGGCCGGATTCCTCATTCGATCACATAGCCCACGGGGCCGGTCCAGCCGGCGTCCGATCCGGTCGTCGTCCCGCCGGCCGGCCGGTACTGCTGGTTCAACTGGCCGAACAGCAGGGTCTGGGCGTCATTGGCGATGATCAGGCCGTCGGCCGGCGTCTGCATGCGGCCGGGCGAGGTCGGCGAGACGATGTAGGCCTCAACGATGATCACCAGTTCGGTTTCACCGGACAGGTAGTCGCGCGACCGGAACAGGGAGCCCAGCACCGGCAGGCTGCCGATGCCCGGCAGCTGGTCGATGTTCTGGCGGGTGTCCTCGCGCAGCAGGCCGGCGATCATCATCGACCCGCCGGACGGCAGTTCGATCGTGGACGAGGCGCGGCGCACGTTGAGGGCGGGAATGACCAGGGCGTCGTCGGCCGTTCCGCCGAGCGTGAAGGCTCCGGCCGTGCTCAGTTCCGAAACCTCGGTCGACAGCTGCAGCGAAATGCGCCCCTGCGACAGGACGATGGGACGGAAGGCGAGGCGCACGCCGAACGGCTTGAACTCGATGCCGATCGTCGTCTGGCCCGTGGCGGAGTCCACGCTGCGTCCGACGGGCACGGGGAACTCGCCCCCGGCCAGGAATTCGGCGTTCTCACCGTTGACGGATGTCAGGTTGGGCTCGGCCAGGATGCGCACCAGGCCGGCGCGTTCGAAGGCGCGCAACCGGGTTTCCACGCCTCCGCCACTTCCATTTCGATCGAGAAAGTTGAGCAGACCCCCACCGAGTTGGCTGCCGTTGACCGCGAAGGTCGCGTTCTGAACGAAGCCCAGACCGTCCCCGATGTCGGAGACGAACGCGTTCACGTCCAGGCCCAGCTGCTTGATCGCTGTGCGTTGCACCTCGATCACCCGGGCCTTGAGCATCACCTGGTCAGAGCCGGCGATGGTCATCATGTTGATGACCTTCTCGGGCGCCGAGACGAAGGCGCGCGCGACCTGGGCGGCGCGGTCAGCCTCGCCTGGACTGTCGACGGGGCCGGTCAGGATGATGCTGTCGTTGACCGCCTCGGCCCGGACCCGGGATCCCGGCATGATCCGGCCCAGGGTGTCCTGCAAGGCCGAAACGCCGGCATCCACGCGGATGCGCAGGGACAGGATGGTGCGACCGGCGGCGTCCAGAACCACGGCGTCGGTCTCGCCGGGCTGCAGGCCGATGATGGTGATGCGGCGCGGCGAATGCAGCATGGCCTCGGCGACCACCGGGTTCGGCACGATCACATCGCGTGCGTCCGACGGCAGATCGATCGCCATCGACGAGCCCCGCGGCAGATTGATCAGTTGCGCGCCGGCCCCCATGGGCAGGGCTGCACGGGACTGGGCCTGGGCCACGTCCGGCAGCAGCGGGACGGGAGCGACGACCGTGAGACCGGCCAGGGCGAGGGCGATCAGGCGTTTCATTGGACCACCACCACTTCGGGCGCGCCGCCGCGGAACACGCGCACGGGGGTTGATTGTCTGGCGGGTGGAGCGACCCGGCCGGACGGACCGCCAGTGTCGGCGTAGGAACGCAGGACAAGGCTGAGTTCACCCTCGGACTTGGCCAGAGCAAGGGCCTCCGTGTCGCGGGGGCCGAGTTCGAGGGTGGCCGTCGCGCCGACCACAGCCTGTTCGTCGTCACCGGCCCGCGTCGACTGGTCGATCGCGAGCACCTTGACGTTCTGCATGACGGTGGAGGACGCGAATTTCGACCGGTCGCCGGCCCCTTCGCCCGCGTTGGCGAGATTGGTCTCGCGGGTCAGCAGGACATCGACCCGGTCGCCCGGCAGGATGAAGCCGCCGGCGGCCGTCTCGACCGTCACGCGGATGGCCATGGCCCGCATGCCCGGTTCCAGGTAGGCGGCCATATAGCCGCTGTCGCCGGCGCGCACGATCTTGCGACCGACGATGGGCTCTCCCGCCAGAATGGGTTCGCGCACGACCGACCCGATATAGTCCGCCTTGGCCCCGCCGGTCGCCAGATCCGTGGCGGCGCGGGTCACCGAGGCGACAGCGCCTTCCGGCTTGTCCGCGGGCGCGGCGGGCGCCCCGGCGGCCGGCACGGGCACGCTTCCGTCGGTGATGAAGGCCGGATTGACCTCGTCGACCGGCCAGTCCTTCCAGTCCAGATCACCCTCGGTCAGGCGTTGTCCGGGCTGCAGATCCTTGGCGGCGACAAGCACCTTGGCCATGGGCCGGGTCGGAACGACGGCGGCAGTGGCGACGGCGGTGGGGATTTTCGAGGGTGATCCCATCGCGCGCACGACCAGGGCCAGGCCGATGGCGGCCACGGCGGCGACACAGATCACGATGATACGGGCGGGCTTCATCGACGGTCTCCGGCAGAACCGGGCCGGACCGTTGAGTCGGCCCTTTGGTCCCTACCGTTAACGACCATGCCGGGCCCGGGTTAACGCGGGCCTAAGTGGTTGTTACCCGGCGATGAAGGCGGCGACCAGGGGCGAGGCGGGATAGGCCATCAGGGCGCCCGCCGCGATGGCGACGCCATATGGAATGTCGCCGCGGGGCTCCATCAGCTGCACCACCCAGCCCGGCGCGCCGAGCAGATAGGGCCGTGAATGGAAGCGGGCGAACAGCAGCGCCAGGCAGAAGACGCCGCCGATGACGCCCGTCCAGAGCAGGAACATGCCGGAACCGGACAGGCCCAGCCACAGGCAGGCGGCGGCCATCAGCTTGGCGTCGCCGCCGCCGATCCAGCGCAGGGCGAACATGCCCGCGCCCACGACCAGCGTCAGGGCGGCGATGCCCAGGTTGGCGAGGACGGTGGCGGGATCCAGTCCCACGACCAGGGCGGCGGGAAAGAAGGCCAGAACCAGCAGCCCCGAGATCCAGTTCGGGATCTTCATCGAGGTCAGGTCCTTGAGGCCCGCCACGATGACGAGGGCCGGCATCACGGCGAGAAGGCACAAGGTCACGGTGTCCATGGACATCATCTGACATGGACGCGGTTAAAGCGGGGTTGCCGGAACGGGGTCTCCGGAAACAGAGAGGCCGGGACGATCGTCCCGGCCTTCCGCAGTTTCACCTGTGTGGCGACCTAGGCGCCGGCGGTGCCGCCCATGCCGGTCACGACATCGTTGGGTCGAGCCCAGGGCCGTCACGGCCGAGATGATGACGACCGCGATGAGGGCGGCGATCAGGCCGTACTCGATGGCCGTGGCGCCCGACTCGTCGGACAGGAATTGCGAAACGAATTTGGTCATAGCCGCCTCCCGGGATTGGTCCATCGCCGTCGGCGGGGCGCCGGGGGCCGATGGAACCGTGCGAGACTTGACGCGGATCGGTTAAGCATCCGCGCAGGAAACCGCTTACCGGGCCGTTCACCACAAAGGCTTTTCGTCATGGCGCCAAAGCAGAAGGGCCGGGGCGTTTCCGCCCCGGCCCTTCGCCGGTTTCAGACGTTCGTCCGGGCCTTAGGCGCCGGCGGTGCCGCCCATGCCGGTGACGACGGCGTTGAACTTGGTGGTCGAGCCCAGGGCCGTCACGGCCGAGATGATGACGACCGCGATGAGGGCGGCGATCAGGCCGTACTCGATGGCCGTGGCGCCCGACTCGTCGGACATGAACTTCGAAACAAACTTGGTCATTGGATTTCCCTTTGAATGGAGTGAAGCGAGCTACTCAAAACGGGGGGAGCCGGTAGCCCGCCTGACCCCCAAACGCAGGACTGTTTTCGCGCATGTCAGTTAAAACAGGGTGGTCGGGCGTAGTTACCGGGCGATTCACTCTGAATATTCGCCCGCCAGTTTTTCGGGATCCGGCCCTCGGACGACGAAAGGGCCGGGCGTTTCCGCCCGGCCCTTCGCCAGTCCCCGGACAGTCCGGTCGGAGCCGGTGACGACGGCGTTGAACTTGGTCTTGATGGTCGAGCCCAGGGCCGTCACGGCCGAGATGATGACGACCGCGATGAGGGCGGCGATCAGGCCGTATTCGATGGCCGTGGCGCCCGACTCATCGGACATGAATTTCGATACAAACTTGGTCATGGCTGAAATCCTTCTGCGTTTAAGCGAGCAATCGTTGACACCACCGGGGTCTTCGGCTTTGCCCGCTTGACCCCCTTGCTACATCTTCACCATGCACGCCGCCGATTAAGGACGAGTAAAACGGGACCGCCCCGGAGCGGTTTCTTTATTGACGACGCGTTTACTATAACGGACTGCATCATTGCACGATTTCAGACTTTATTGAGGTTTACAGAGCAGTGTCCGGACCACGCTTACGCGCGCGCTGTTCACTGGAAGTCGACGCCATGCTCCGTCCCGCCCGATCCGCCGCCCGACTGGGCGCCGCCCTCGCCTCCGTCGCCATCCTGGCCCTTCCCGGAGTCGGCGCCGCACAGTCGGCCCGGCTGAGCGTCGAGATCGATCAGGCCGCGCGGGTCCAGCTGCGCGGCCCGGCCGGCTCCGTGATCGTAGGCAATCCGCTGATCGCCGATGTGACGGTCGTGGATTCCAACACGCTCTATATTACCGGCAAGGGCTACGGCGTGACCGAGATCGTGGCGGTCGACAGCATCGGCCGCACCGTATTCCAGAGCGAAGTCATCGTCACGGCTGGCTCCGGCGCCGGCCGCGTTCGCGTCTGGCGCGGCGGCCAGGCCACGGAGATGGCGTGCGCCGCCTCGTGTTCACCGTCCTTGCGCGGGACCAGCGGTCCCCCGACGCCGTAAGGACCCGCCCTTGCTGATGCAATCCCGCCAGCCCCGGGTCCGGAAGCGCCGCCACGGGTTCCTCGCCCGTCTGCTGGCGGCCCGCGACGGATCGGCGGCCGTTGAATTCGGCATGGTCGCCTTGCCGTTCTGCATGATGATGTTCGCCATCCTGGAACTGGGCGTCGTCTTCGTCACGGACTCCGTCCTTGAGAACGCCACCATCGAGACCGGCCGCCTGGTCCGCACCGGCCAGGCCAGCGCCCAGAATATGACGGCGACACAGTTCAAGACGTCCCTGTGCAGCCGGATGAGCATCTTCGCGCCCGATTGCGCCGCCCGGGCGACGATCGATGTGCGGATCATCCCCCAGTTCGCCGTCACGCCGCCCGATCCGATGGCCGGTGGGACCTTCGACGCCGGGGCGCTGACCTATTCCAACGGCAATCCGGGCGACCTGGTGCTCGTGCGGGTCTGGTACCGGCAGCCGCTGTTGACGACCTTTCTGGCGCAGGGATTGTCACGCCTGAACGACGGGTCCGCCATACTGACCGCCACCACCGCGTTCCGGAATGAGCCATGAGACGCAAGGGGCTGATTTCCCGCCTGACCAGCGACGAACGGGGCGTCTCCGCCGTCGAGTTCGCCATGATCGCGCCGGTCATGATCGCCTTCTATTTCGGCATGGCGGAATTCTGCCAGGGCTATATGGCGCAAAAGCGCATGGGGCATGTCTCGGCCATGGTCGCCGACCTGGTGGCCCAGGAAGAATCCGTCGCGGCGGCCAGCGTTGACGACATCTTCCAGATTGGCGGGCTGATCATGAAGCCCTTTTCCACCGCAACGCTGAAGCAGCGCGTCAACAGCGTGACCCAGACGGCGGGCGTGGCCCGGGTCGTCTGGAGCCGCGGCTACAACATGACGTCCCGTCCGGTCAACGAAGTGATCGTCCTGCCGGGGGGCCTGATCTCCGATGGTGAAAGCATCATCGTGACGGAGGCCACCTACGACTACGACTCTCCGGTCGACTATCTGATGCCTGCTGTGACGCGGTTCTCGCACACCTATTATCTCCGGCCTCGCACCGTCGACAATGTGACTTGCCCGGACTGCTAGGAGCCGGTCAGGGCCTCGCGCAGGGCCAGGATCTTGGCGTCGGTCTCCGCCAGTTCAGCCTCGGGCTCGCTGTCCGCAACAATGCCGGCTCCCGCCAGGGCGCGGAAGCGCCAACTGTCTCCGGTTCGCCTGAAGGAGGCGGTGCGGATGAGCACTGAAGCCGTCATCCGGCCGTCGTCCTCGATGTGAAACAGGGTGCCGCACCACGGACCGCGCGGCGGCTCGTGACCGGCGATGACCTTCATGGCCTGATGCTTGGGCGCGCCGGTGATCGAGCCGGGCGGGAAGGCTGCGGCCAGCAGCCCGGCGGGACCGACGCCCTGCCGCGCGCGCGCGGAAACCGTCGAGACCAGGTGGTGGACGGTCGGATGGCTTTCGATCTCGAACAGCCGGTCCACCGTGACGGAGCCAGGCTCGGCGACCCGCGCCAGATCGTTGCGCATCAGATCCACGATCATCAGGTTTTCGGCCCGGTCCTTGGCGCTGATTTCGAGTTCGCCGGCCAGGGCGGCGTCGCGCGCCGGGTCGGAATCGCGCCGCCGGGTGCCCTTGATCGGCCGGGTCTCGATCCGGCGGCAGCCGGGATCGAAGGTCAGGAAAAGCTCGGGCGAATTGGAGACGATCGCCACGTCGCCCAATCGCCAGAAGGCGCCGTAGGCGGCGGCGCGGCCGGAGAGGCGCAGCATGACGTCGAACGGATCGGCGCCGGGAACCAGCGCCCCGGACCAGGCCCGCGCGATGTTGGCCTGGAACAGTTCCCCGGCCGCGATGCGGTCGACGACGTCCGCCACGGCGTCGACATAGGCCCCCGGCGCGGCTTCGGCCTCGAACCGTTCGGCCGGGGCGGCGGGCGGCTCCGGATCGCGCGCGGCCGCCAGCCACACCTCGGCCGATGCGGCGGCGGCGCGGGCGGCCGCGGGGTTCTCGCCCCGCCCGATCACGCTGACGGTGCGGTCGCGGTGATCGAAGGCCAGCATGGCGGGATAGCGGGCCAGCATCAGGTCGGGCCATATCGCGGCGCGAGGACCGGTCGCCGCGCGGGCGCCCGCGTCATAAGCGATCAGGCCGATGACCCCGGCGCGAAAGGCCTGCGATCCAATCGGGTCCATATCGGCCCGCACGGGGCCCACATGGACCCGATCCGGTTCAGCGGAGACGAACGACCAGCGCCCCAGGGCGCCGCCGTCCGAGATCAGGGCCAGCGGCCCGTCGAGATGTCTCAGGCCGTTGGCGACCGCGAGCGGATCGCGCCATGGCCGTGTCCGGGTCTCGACGACGGGGGCATTCACGCCGCCAGCCGCTCGCCGATGCGGTCGCGCAGACGGGCATCGACGCCCAGGGCCTGTTCAAGATAGCCGTCGACCGAGCCAAACTGCGCCGCGACCTCGAACAGGGCGGTTTCAAGATAGACCGGTTCGACGCCCAGAAAGGCCACCACCGCGTCGTGAGAGGCGGTGCGGCCGGTCATGGCCTCCAGCTGCCGGGCGATGCCCGGCGCGCGCCGTTCCAGATCCACGGCGACGTTGGTCAGCAGGTAGTCGGCGATCATGTCGTCCGGATGGACCCCGAGCAGATGGTGGGTCAGGGCGGCCAGCATGCCCGTCCGGTCCTTGCCTGCGGCGCAGTGGATCAGGACGGGTCCGTCGACCTCGCCCAGGATGCGGAAATAGCGGGCGAACAGATCGAGGTGCGAAGCCTCGAACGGCAGCCGGCGGTATGTCTCGGTCATGAACCGCCGACCGGAGTCGGGCGTGAGGTCGGCGGTCTTCAGGAATGTGATGTGCGGGGCCTCGCCGCCGTCATCATGGGCGCTTTCGATCACCGCGCCCGTGAAACGGGCCGGGCGTTTCGAGGGCTGGTCGCGGCGCTCGGACGGCCGGCGCAGATCGACGATGGCGGCGATGTCCAGCGCATCCAGACGGTTCAGGTCCGCGTCGCTGACCCGCGCCTGATGGGCCGAACGGAACAGCCGCCCGGACGCGATATGGCGGCCTGCCCCGGCGGCGTAGTCGCCGTAGTCCCGGAAATTGTCGAGGGCGTCGAAGCGGTGGATGCGGCCGGTCATGGCGGCCTTCTAGCCGAGGCGCGGCGGTCTAACCACTCCTGCCGACCAGACCCTGCATGGCGTCGAGATAGGCGACGAAGGCCTTGCGCCCCGCCGCCGTCATCGACGCCTCGGTCAGCGGCTTTCGACCCTCGAACCGCTTGGTCACGGCCACGAAGCCGGCGTCCTCCAGCTTCCGCAGATGGACCGACAGATTGCCGTCGGTGGTCAGCAGCCGCGCCTTGAGGGTGTTGAAGTCGGCGCTGTCCACGCCCGAAAGCACCGCCATGATCCCCAGTCGGACACGACCGTGGATGACCTCGTCGAGGCGGTTGATGTCGAACGCGTCGGCCACGCTCAGCGCCTCGCGCCGCGCATCAGCAGGAAGCCGGGCAGGGCCATCAGCAGGAACAGGGCGGCGGCGTAGGCGAGATACTGATCAGCGCTTCCGGCCAGGGCCGCCAGCAGCGGGGCGGCGAGGAACGAAGCGATGGCCAGCCACCACAGACGACCGCTCTTGTACATGGCGGCGCTGACGGCCCAGCCGATTCCGTAGAAGACCATGATGACCGATGGCACCAGCCAGAAGGCGATCTCGACGCCCTCTCCGCCGGCGCGCCAGCCCAGCGCGGCCATGGAACCGAACAGGGCGAAGATGCCCCAGCCCAGCGCGCTCCACACCGTGGTGGTGGCCCGGTTGCTGGCGGTCATGACGCCGCCGCCGCGCTTCAGCCGGACGATGACGACCGCCAGGACGAGGAAGAACAGCAGGGTGGCCGCGAGCCAGCCCAATCCTGTGTCGGGGCCCGACGACGGAACCCGATCCGTGATCTGGGCCCAGTGGAACAGGCTCGCCGCGCCGTAGATCAGGCCCGCGCTCATCAGGATGGAGGCGCCCTGCATCGGGGCGTCGGCGCCCTCCTCGGCCAGTCGGCGCATCCAGGCGATGTCGGCGACGGGGTCTTCGGCGTTCTCGGTCATGGGTCTGTCGTCCTTCACAGGCGTCGGCCAAGCGCCAGCCACAGTCCCGGAAGCAGGGCCACGAGGGCAAGCGCGCAAGCATAGATGAGATAGGGGTCCGGCGTCCCGAAGCGCAGGGCGATCCCCGCGACGCCGGCGAAGGCGATGGCGGCCACCGCCGCCATATTGGCCGTCCCGGTTCGCGCCGCGGCGACGGCCCAGGCCAGGCCGTACAGGGTCAGGCCGACGGCCGAGGTCCAGCGCATCAGCTCCCAGTCGCCGGCGGCGGCGGACAGCCCGGCCAGGGCCAGGGCCGCGCCGATGTGGATCAGGATGGCGGTGCGCGACCAGCCGGCGACGCGGCGGCCCGCCTCGCCGCCCGCCCGCTTCAGGCGAAACACGCCGAACAGAAAGGCCCCGACCGTGAGCGGCCAGCTGAGGCCGAGGACGGCGGGATGCCAGCCGAGGGCGCCGCTCATGACGCCCCACTGGATCAGATTGGCCGCGCCGAAGGTGAGGCCGGCGAGAAGCAACACCCGCCCCGCACAGACCGAAACGGCAGGCAGGGGGCGGGACGCGGCGAGATCGAAGGCGACGGCGGACATGGGTGAAAGCTCCGTGTTGGCCCTTATCTCTCACGCTTACTTTAAAATGTAAAGTACTTCGCCGCTCTTGATTGTTCGCATCCCCGTTGGACCGGGCCGGCCGAAAAACACAGTCTCACCCGTCTCACCCGTCTCACCCGTCTCAAGCCTCTCGAGCGAAGGCGGCCTGCAGTTCCGCGGACCGGCTCCGACGGGCTTGTCAGTGAAGCATGCACCTGCGTCAGTTCCGGACGTGGGCGGATCGCCGACCTCCCCGGACCGGTGACGACTGATGTCCATGACCTTCCCCCGCATCGCCTATGAGGCGCTCGAGGTCTGCAACGGCGTGACGATGGCCGCGGTCGAGACGGCTGTCTCGCGTGCGGGATTGGCCGCGGGGGTCGAGGCGCTGGATATCGGCGCCGGAAACGCCGCCGTGGCGATCCGGCTGGCCGAAACCTTCGGGCTGCGGGTCACGGCGATCGAGATGGATCCCGGGATGGCGGATCTCGCGCGGGCGCGCATCGCCGGAGCCGGCGTCGAGGATCGCGTCACGCTGGTCGTCGCCGCCGCCGCCGACGTCCTGGCCCGGACGCGGCCGGTCGATCTGATCACGGCTCTCGGGACGACGAACGTCACCGGCGAGGGCAGGCCGACGCCGGAGGCCGCCCTGCGCGCGCTGCGTCGGCACCTCAGGCCGGGCGGCTGGCTGTTGTGGGGCGATCTCGTCTGGCTGTCCGAACCGCCCGGCCCGCTGCGCCAGATCGTCGAGGCGACCAATCTGTATGCGGGTCACGACGGCTGGCAGGCCGCGGCGCGAACGGCGGGCCTCGAGGTCGTCGTCGCGGAAATTTCGCCGAAAGCCGTGTTCGACGACTATGCGCGGGCCCTGACGGATGCGGCCCGACGATGGCTGGAAGCCAATCCCGCGGCGCCGGAAGCCGGGTCCATCAGGATGAGCGCCGACCGGGTCGGGGCCATGCTGGAATACGGCCGGGACCATATCGGCTTCGGCCTGTACCTGCTGCGCAATCCGGGCTGACCGTCAGGCCGTGCGGATGACACCGTCCCGCGCCACGACGGGCCAGGCGGTCAGACGCGCGCCGGCGCAGGGCCCGCCGACACAGGCGCCGGACAGAGGCTCGAACACCGCCCCGTGCCATCCGCACAGGATCAGCGACCCGTCCGGAACCAGATAGCGGTCCAGTTCGATCGCCAGCGGAAAGCCCTGATGCGGGCACCGGTCGACATAGCCCGCCACCTGACCGTTCTTGCGCACGACAAAGCCGTGGAAGAAGGCCTCGCCGATCTGCAGCACGAAGCCGCGCGAGCCCGGGTCGGCGATGTCCGTCTCGGCGCACAGGGTCACGTTCGGCGGCGTGGTCCAGACGCGTTTGCGTTCGGTGTTCGCCGGCGCCTCGCTCAATGCCGCTCGACCTTGAGCGGGCGCGACAGGAGGTCGTCGATCACGGCCCCGACCGTCGTCTCGCCGTTCAGCAGGGCGGCGACGGCCAGCGAGATGGGCATGTCGACACCCATCTTCGCCGCCAGCTCCCGGACGGCCGGCGCGCTTTCGTAGCCCTCGGCCACCGAGCGTTTCCCGGCCAGGGCCTGCTCGACGGTCTGGCCCTGGCCGAGCGCGAGGCCCAGGCTCATGTTGCGGGACTGGGGGCTGGAGCAGGTCAGCACCAGATCGCCGAGGCCGCACAGGCCGGCGACGGTCTCGGCCTTGCCGCCGAGTGCGACGCCCATGCGGGTCATTTCGGCGAAGCCGCGCGTGATCAGGGCGGCATGGGCGCTGCGGCCCAGGCCGCGACCCTCGGACATGCCGCAGGCGATGGCCAGCACGTTCTTGATCGCGCCCCCGACCTCGGCCCCGATCAGGTCGGACGCCAGATAGGGCCGGAAGCCGGGCGCCGACAGGGTCCACATAAGCTCCTCGCCCAGGGCCTCGTCGGCGCAGGCCAGGGTGACGGCGCTGGGCAGGCCGCGGGCCACCTCGCCGGCGAAACTGGGGCCGGACAGGACCGCGGCGGGCGCATCCGGCAAGGTTTCCGCCAGCACCTCCGTCATCAGCTTCAGCGAGCCGCGCTCGATGCCCTTGGAGCACAGGATCACCGGCACGCCGGGCCGGTGGCGGGCGGCGAACGCCGTCAGGGTCGACCGCATATGCTGGGCCGGCGGCACCGCCAGAATGACGTCGCAGGCGGCGAGGTCGGCCAGGTCGGCCGTCACCGAGACCTTATCGTCGAGCGTGATCCCGGGCAGGAAGGCCTCGTTGACACGGCGGGCGCGGATGCTCTCGACCACCTCGGGCTCGCGCGCCTGCAACAGGACATCAAGCCCCGCCCGACTTGCGACCTGGGCCAGGGCGGTGCCCCAGGCGCCGGCGCCGATCACTCCCGCGGTTTTGAACTGCATGCGTCTTCCCTAGGCCTTGGCGCCCTTGCGGCCCGGCGGATGGACCGGGTCGGCGAGCGCGCTCTGTTCGTCCAGCGGCCAGCGCGGCCGGGCGGCGGTATCGATGTCGGAGGTCAGGCCCTTCTGCAAGCGTTCCGCGCCGGCGAGGGCGATCATGGCCGCATTGTCGGTGCAATAGGCCAGGGGCGGGGCGAGAAAGGCGAAACCGCGGGCGGCGGCGGTCGCCTCCAGGGTGGCGCGGACGGTCCGGTTCGCGGCCACGCCGCCGGCGACGACGAACAGCCGGTGGTCGTGGCGTTCGGCATAGGCCTTGAGCGCCCGGTCGGAGCGTTCGCTGAGCTGGCGCGCGATGGCGGTCTGGACCGCGTCGGCGAGATCGGCGCGGTCCTGTTCCGTCTCGCAGGCCTGGGCCAGGCGCGAGGCGGCGGTCTTGAGGCCCGAGAAGGAGAAGTCGCAATCCTTGCGCCCCAACAGAGCGCGAGGAAGGTCGAAGCGGGCGCCGTCGCCGGTCGCGGCCAGTTTCTCGAGCGCCGGGCCGCCCGGGTAGCCGAGGCCCAGCGCCTTGGCGATCTTGTCGAAGGCCTCGCCGGCGGCGTCATCGATGGTGGTGCCCAGCCGCGTCATGTCGCCGACGCCGCGCACCTCCAGCAACTGGCAATGACCGCCCGAGACGAGCAACAGCAGGAAGGGATAGTCGACCCGGGCGCCCAGCCGGGCCGAAACGGCGTGACCCTCCAGATGGTTGACGGCGACCAGGGGCAGGTCGCGGGCCAGGGCCACGGCCTTGCCGAAGCTGAGGCCGACCATGACGCCGCCCACCAGACCCGGCCCGGCGGTGGCGGCCACGCCGTCCAGGGCGCCGTAGTCGAGGCCCGCCTCCCCCATCGCCCGGCGAACGACCCCGTCGATCATCTCGACGTGGCTGCGGGCGGCGATCTCGGGGACGACCCCGCCATAGGCGGCGTGATCATCGATCTGGCTGTGAACCACGGACGACAGGACGGCGGCCTCGCCGTCGGGCGACAGGCGCACGACCGAGGCGGCGGTCTCGTCGCAACTGGTCTCGATGCCGAGCACCGTGAGGTCGCCGCCGACAGCGTCGGTTGCCCGGCTCCCCTTGCTGCTATAGTCGGCGGGCCTGTCCATCGGGTCGAGGTAGCGACCCCGTTCAACCGGCGCAACGACTCTCATGGCCCATCTCGTCCGCATCGGCACGCGCCGCTCCAAACTGGCGATGACCCAGTCGGGCATGATGCAGCGCGCCATCGGCCGCGCCTTGGGCGTCGCCGACGCCGACCTGGCCGAGGCCGTGCCCCTCGTCGAGATCGTGACCACGGGCGATCGGGTGCAGGACCGGCGGCTGATGGAGATCGGCGGCAAGGCCCTGTTCACCAAGGAGATCGAGGAGGCGCTGGCCGATGGTCGCGTCGACGTGGCGGTCCATTCGATGAAGGATGTGCCGGCCGAGCAGCCGCACGGCCTGTGCATCGCCGCCGTGCCGCCGCGCGAGGACGCCCGCGACGCCTTCGTCAGCGAGACCTTCGCGACCTTCGCGGACCTGCCGATGGGCGCGCGGCTGGGAACGGCCTCGCTGCGGCGCCAGGCCCAGGCGCTGGCGCTGCGGCCCGACCTGACCATCGAGATGTTGCGGGGGAACGTCGACACCCGGCTGCGCCGCGCCGCCGAAGGCGATTTCGACGCCATCCTGCTGGCCGTTTCGGGCCTGAACCGGCTGGGGTTCGAGAGCGTGATCCGCGAGCGGCTGTCGCTGGACGACTTCCTGCCGGCGCCGGGCCAGGGCGCCCTGGCCCTGCAGACGCGCGTGGAAGACACCGGCGCCGCTTGGGTCCAGGCGCTCGACGATCCGATGACGGCGCTGGCGGTGGCGGCGGAGCGCGGGGCGATGACGGCGCTCGAGGGGTCGTGCCGCACGGCCATCGGCGCCCATGCCGCGGCCGTCGACGGCCGGCTGCGCCTGACGACGGAAATGCTCGCGCCCGACGGCTCGGCGCGCTGGCGTCGGTCGGCGGAGATGGACGGGATTCAGGCGGAGGACGCCATGGACCGGGCGCGGGCCATGGGGCTGGCGCTGGGGGCCGCCGTCCACCCGGCGGCCGGGGATCAGAGGGCCCCGTCCTGACGCCGGTCCGGCGAGTCTGGGTCACCCGCGCCGAACCGGGCGCCGCCCGCACCGCCGAACGCCTGACCGCGCTCGGCTTCGATCCGGTGGTCGCGCCCTTGCTGGCGATCCGGCCCGTCGCCGCCGATCTCGGGCTGGACGGCGTGACCGCCCTGGCCTTCACCAGCCGCAACGGCGTCGACGCCTTCGCTGACCGCAGCCCGGAACGGACCTTGCCGGTCTTCACCGTCGGGGATGCGACGGCCGAACTGGCGCGGGCGCGCGGCTTCGGAACCGTCCGCTCCGCGCAGGGGGCCCTGGTCGACCTGGCCGGCCTGCTGGTCGGGGCGGCGCCGACGGGGGGCCTGGTGCTGGTTCCCGGCGCGAAGAAGCCGGCGGGGGATTTGTCGGCCCTGCTGACGGATCGCGTCAGGGTGCGGGCCCTGCCGCTCTATGAGGCGGTGGAAACCGGCGTCGCGGCGCCGGGGCGGTTCGATGCGGTCCTGGTCCATTCAGCGCGGGCCGCCCGCGCCCTGGGGGCGCTCGGGCCCTTCGCGGGGGCGCGGGCCGTCGCCCTCTCCGCCGCCGTCGCCGACGCCCTCGGCGAAGGCTCCGGCCTGGAAATCCGCATCGCCCGCGCTCCCGACGAGTCCGCGCTGCTCGAGGCGCTTGGCAAGCCCGCGCCCCGCGTATAAAGAGCGCCTCTCGCGCAGGGCCTTCGTCGCCCGTTGCGCCAAGGCCGCTTTAGCTCAGCTGGTAGAGCATCGCATTCGTAATGCGGGGGTCAGGTGTTCGAGTCACCTAAGCGGCACCATTCCTTCGAACCGGGTCAGATCCCGAAAGCGAAGACGGGTCCGGCCCGGGGCCGCGTTCCGTAAACGACGACGCTTTCCCGGCGCTCCGCTACTGGACGAGGCGGTTCGCAGGCCGTAGCTATTCGGGCCGTACCGGAGCGTAGAATGTCGCAGCGCCTCAGCGCCCGCCAGGAAGAGTGTCTGAGGCTGACCGCCTTCCTGACCGACAAGGAGATCGCCGCCCGCCTTCACCTGTCGGAGGCCACGGTCAAGAAACACGTGCACGAGGCCTGCCGCCGGATGGGCGTGAACCGGCGCAAGGCGGCGCTCGCCCTTCTGGAACGAAACGTACCAGGGCCGAAAGACCCCATTGGCGGCGGCGATCTTTCCGCCGTTGATGCCTCCCTCGACAGGGAGTCAGACCATGGCATTGAAAAGTCCGCCGCTTCCCCAGTGGACCTGGGAGGATCTCGAGGCCGCGCTGGACGCGTTCAGTCCGACGGGCGCGAACGACCCGGTCCGGAGTCATCTGCTGCGGGGACTGGCGGACGACGCGGAGCAGTCGAGCCCGCGGGAACTGCTGCGGCAGGTGCTGAGCGCGGGCTGGGTGATGGCGCAGGTGGGGGCCCAGAACGGCGCCTCGGCTACCGCCCCCCGCCACGCGGCTGGGGCGTCCGCCTCCTGATCCTGCTCGTCATCGTGGTGGTGACGGCGGTGATGCTCAAGGCCGTGGCCGACCTCATCCTCGCCTTCGCCGGACAGGCCCAGGAGATCGGGGAGGCCACCACCTTCTAGCGGCCCCTTGAGCCAACGCTGGCGGTGCGGGCGCACGCCCCGCCCGCCGAGTCATTGGAGAGATTCAGATCACGCTCTTTCTGGCCGGCTATTACGTGCTCACCCTGGCCGCGGTTGTGGTTGCGTGGCTCAAGGGCGGGCATCCGGAACGCCTCGGCGCCGTGACGACGCTCGTTGTCTTCGCGGTGTCGTTTTACACCCACGAGCTCAGGGTCGGCGCCTTCTACGCCGGCGACGCCGTTGTCGACTTCCTGATGACCGGCTTGTTCGTCTGGCTGGCGCTCACCCGTGACAGGTGGTGGGCCCTGGTCATGTCCGCGATCATGACGCTGACCCTGCTGGTCTATGTCTCTGCGCTCGTCGTCCCCGATCTGGGAGCCTATGCCGTCCTGTCGGCCCGCATCGGCCTGGGAATTCTGGCCTCGCTGACCCTTCTGTGCGGCGCGGGCGAGCGCTGGCTGGTCGGCGAACGGGCTGTCAGCGATCGCGAAGCCTGGGTCCGCCGGGCAAGGTCACGGTCACGGTCACGGTCCGGGAACGCCGGTCCACGCCCGGTCGCCCAGGCGCCGCGAGAGGTCCGCCCGTGAGCGGGGCCTTGAGCTGACGGAGAGCGCCGCAGCATCACGCCCTTCTACATAGCGATGCATATCCTCGCGCAGCTTTCGACCACCGTCGGCCGCCCCGGTCTGGCGGAGCCGGCGCCAAGCGTCTTGAACATATAAACATATCCTTATATGTCTGCCGGCCAACCCACCGCCGGAGCTCCGCCTTGTCCCGATCGTCGTTCCTGTTCACATCTGAAAGCGTCTCCGAGGGCCATCCCGACAAGGTCGCGGATCGCATTTCGGACACCGTGGTGGACCTGTTCCTGTCCAAGGATCCCTATGCCCGGGTGGCCTGTGAAACCATGACGACGACGAACCTCGTCGTGCTGGCCGGCGAAATCCGCGGCCAGGGCATCATGGACACCGACGGGCAATGGGCGCCCGGCGTGCAGGACGAGATCGAGGCCGCCGTGCGCGCCGCCGTGCGCGACATCGGCTACGAGCAGTCCGGCTTCCACTGGGAGACGTTCGAGTTCATCAACCGCCTGCACGGTCAGTCGGCCGACATCGCCGTGGGCGTCGACGCGGCCGGCAACAAGGACGAGGGCGCGGGCGACCAGGGCATCATGTTCGGCTACGCCTCCAACGAGACGCCGGAGCTGATGCCGGCGACCCTGCAGTACAGCCACAACATCCTGAAGCGCCTGGCCGAGGTGCGCCACGGCGGCGACAAGCGGCTGGAGCCCGACGCCAAGAGCCAGGTGACGATCCAGTACGAGGACGGCAAGCCGGTGCGGGCCACCTCGATCGTGCTGTCGACCCAGCACGCCGCCGGCCTGTCGTCCGCCGACGTCGCCGCGATCGTGAAACCCTACATCCTCGAAGTGCTGCCGAAGGGCTTCACCGACGAGAACACGGTCTGGCACATCAACCCGACCGGCATTTTCGAGATCGGCGGCCCGGACGGCGACGCCGGCGTGACGGGCCGCAAGATCATCGTCGACACCTACGGCGGCGCGGCCCCGCACGGCGGCGGCGCCTTCTCGGGCAAGGACCCGACCAAGGTCGACCGTTCGGCCGCCTACGCCTGCCGCTACCTGGCCAAGAACATCGTCGCCGCCGGTCTGGCCGACCGTTGCACCATCCAGATCTCCTACGCCATCGGCGTGGCCAAGCCGCAGTCCATCCACGTGGACCTGCACGGCACCGGCAAGGGCGCCGTCACCGAGGCGGTGCTCGAGGCCAACATCCTCGGCCTCATCGGCGGGGCCACCCCGCGCGCCATCCGCGAGCACCTGGGCCTGAACAAGCCGATCTACGCCCGCACCGCCGCCTACGGCCATTTCGGCCGCGCGCCGGACGCCGACGGCGGGTTCAGCTGGGAGAAGACTGATCTGGTCGACCAGCTGAAGGCGCTGGCCTGAACGGCCGGGCGCGTCTAACAGGCGCGCCCATGGCTTCTTCAGACGACACTGCCCACCGCCCGCTGCGCTCGTTCGGCCGCATCAAGTCGCGCGCCATCAAGCCGCGGCAGGCGGCGCTGTTCGACACCCTGCTGCCGTCCATCGCCCTGCCCGACCCCAAGGCGGGGCCGATCGATCCGTCGGCGCTGATGCCCGGCGCCGCGGGCGTCTGGCTGGAGATCGGCTTCGGCGGCGGCGAACATCTGGCCGAACAGGCGAGCCGTCATCCGGATGTGCTGATGATCGGCTGCGAGCCGTTTCTCAACGGCGTCGGCTCGGCCCTGCGCCACATCGACGAGCGCGGGCTGAAGAATGTCCGCCTGCACGCCGACGACGCGCGCGACGTGATGACGGCCTTGCCGGACGCCAGTCTCGACCGGGTGATGATCCTGTTCCCCGACCCGTGGCACAAGGCGCGGCACAACAAGCGGCGGCTGGTCCAGGACGAGACGGCGGCCGAGATCGCGCGACTGCTGAAGCCGGGCGGCCGGCTGCGGTTCGTGACGGACTGGACCGACTATGCGGAATGGGCGCTGGAGCGGTTCGAGCGCACGCCCGGTCTGGTCCGGCAGTTCGACCCGGCCATTGACTGGTTCACGGCGCCCGCCGATCACGTCGTCACCCGCTATGAAGAAAAGAAGCTTGGCGATACGCCGCCGATCTTTCTGGATTTCATCCGCGCGACCTAGCACCAGGTCGGTCTGAACCAAGGACTTCGATCCATGAGCCTGGCCCTCCAAGACGCCTCCGCGACCCTGTTCCTCCGGGGACTGAACGTTCTGTCGGGCCTGGTCGACAAGGCCGTCCAGTCCGGGCTGGACGCGGCGGCGATCATGGACGCGCGGCTGGCCCCGGACATGAAGCCCTTTCCCGATCAGGTCCGCATGGCGGCCTTTTCGGCGCGCAGCTGTGTCGCGCGCCTGACCGGTCAGGATTGGCCGAAGACCGACGATTCAGAGGCGACCCTGGCCGAACTCAAGGCGACCATCGCGCTTTCGATCGCCGTCATCGAGGCGACGGACGCCGCGGCCTTCGAGGGCGGCGAGACGCGTCGGATCGAAATACGCTTCCCCGGCGTCGAGCTGGATTTCGAGGGCGCGGGGTATCTGACCAGCTTCGCCCTGCCGAACTTCTACTTCCACGTCAGCATGGCCTACGCCATCCTGCGCAATGCCGGGGTCGAACTGGGCAAGCGGGATTATCTCGGCACGCTGGCGCTGGTCTGACGTCAGGGGCTGACAAAGGCGATCCGGGGAGCTATACGCCGTCCCACATCGTTAGACCGGCGTCCTAACGGCGCCGTTTGAAGCGGCGGCCGTCGGGCCCGCCGCTTTTTGTTTGGACCAAAGCCTTTGAAGGCCAAGACCGCCGAAGACCGCCAGCTGCTGGAGCTGATCGAACCCGTGGCCGAGAGCCTGGGCCTCGATATCGTGCGCGTGCGGCTGATGGGCGGCACCCTGCGCCGCCGGCTGCAGATCATGGCCGAGCGACCGAGCGACCACGACATCGCCGTCGAGGAATGCGCCCGCCTGAGCCGCGCCGTGTCGGAGGTGTTCGACGCCGCCGATCCGATCAACGGCGAATATCTGCTGGAGGTGTCGTCGCCGGGCGTCGACCGCCCCCTCACCCGGCTGAGCGATTTCGACCTGTTCGAGGGGTATGAGGCGCGGCTGGAAAGCGACCGCATGATCGAGGGGCGCAAACGCTTCAAGGGCGTGATCGCCGGCACGGACGGCGACAATGTCGCCATGGATCTGGAAGGGGAAGAGGACACCGCCCTCATTCCCTTCGAATGGCTGGTCGACGCCAAATTGGTGCTGACCGACGAACTGATGAAGGCGGGCGCCGAGAAGCGCGCCGCCCGTAACGACAACTCTACCGAGACCGAGGACTGATCATGGCTGTTGCCGGCGTTTCCGCGAACCGACTCGAACTGCTTCAGATTGCTGACGCGGTCGCGCGCGAGAAGAACATCGACAAGGAGATCGTCGTCGAGGCGATCGAGGAGGCGATCCAGAAGGGCGCCAAGTCGCGTTACGGCGCCCATCACGACATCCGCGCCAAGATCGACATCAAGTCGGGCGAACTGGCCCTGACGCGTCACGTCACCATCGTGGCCGACGACTGGCAGCCCGAGGACGAGCTGGAAGAGTTCAACGACTCGGCCATGGTCCGCCTGACCGACGCTTCCAAGCGCGATCCGGAGGCCTTCGTCGGCAAGGAATACGTCGAGACCCTGCCGCCCTTCGAGTTCGGCCGCGTCCAGACCCAGATGGCCCGCCAGGTGGTGACCGGAAAGGTCCGCGAGGCGGAGCGCGCCAACCAGTACGAAGAGTTCAAGGACCGCGTCGGCGAGATCGTCAACGGCACCGTCAAGCGCGTCGAATACGGCAACACCGTCGTCGACCTGGGCCGGGGCGAGGGCATCATGCGCCGCAACGACTCGATCCCGCGCGAGGTGTTCAACATCGGCGACCGGATCCGTACCTACATCTATGACGTCCGCGCCGAGGCCAAGGGCCCGCAGGTCATGCTGTCGCGTTCGCACCCCGGCTTCATGGCCAAACTGTTCGCCCAGGAAGTGCCCGAGGTCTACGACGGCGTGATCGAGATCCGCGCCGCCGCCCGCGACGCCGGCTCGCGCGCCAAGATGGCCGTGCTGTCGAACGACTCCTCCATCGATCCGGTCGGCGCCTGCGTCGGCATGCGCGGCTCGCGGGTCCAGGCGGTCGTCGCCGAACTGCAGGGCGAGAAGATCGACATCATCCAGTGGAACAGCGACGAGCCCACCTTCATCGTCAACGCCCTGGCCCCGGCCGAGGTGTCCAAGGTGGTTCTGGACGAGGAAGCTGACCGCGTTGAAGTCGTGGTGCCGGACGAGCAACTGTCGCTGGCCATCGGCCGCCGCGGCCAGAACGTCCGCCTCGCCTCGCAGCTGACCGGCTGGCAGATCGACATCATCACCGAAAGCCAGGACTCCGAGCGCCGCCAGCGCGAGTTCAGCGAACGCACCGTGCTGTTCCAGGAGGCCTTGGACGTGGACGAGGTCATCGCCCAGCTGCTGGTCACCGAAGGCTTCGCCACGGTCGAGGATCTGGCCTTCGTCGAACCGTACGAGATCTCGGACATCGAGGGCTTCGACGAGGACACGGCCGAGGAGCTGCAGGCTCGCGCCCGCGACTTCCTGGACCGTCAGGCCGCCATCCTTGACGCCAAGCGCGTCGAGCTGGGCGTCGAGGACGGCGTCATGGCCGTTCCGGGCGTGACCGGCGCCATCGCCGTCGCCCTCGGCGAAGGCGGGGTGAAGACCGTCGAGGATCTGGCCGACCTGGCCACCGACGAAATCCGCGGCGGCTACGAAGTGAAGAACGGCGAACGGGTCAAGGTCCCCGGTGTGCTGGAAAGCTTCAACCTGGCCCAGGAAGAGGCTGAAATGCTGATCCTGCAGGCGCGCGTCGCCGCCGGCTGGATCGACGCCTCGGAACTGCCGCAGCCGCCCGAGCCGGAATACGAGGAAGAACTGCCCGAAGGCGAATACGACGCCGAAGCCGTCTTCGCCGCCGCGCCGGAAGGCGATGAGGCCGAAGCCGTCGAAGGCGACGATGCGGAGGTCCTCGCCGAGGACCCCGAACAAACCCCCGACGCGTGATGGGAGACCGGATCGTTCATGAGTCTGCGCGAAGCGACGATCGATAGAGAGCGACGCGACCTCGTCACCCACGAGGTCATGGACGAATCTCGCCTGATCCGCTTCGTCGCCGCTCCGGACGGTTCGGTGGCCCCCGACCTGGCGCGCAAGCTGCCGGGACGCGGCCTGTGGGTCGCGGCGGACCGCGCCTCGATCGAGACGGCGGTGAAGAAGAACCTGTTTTCGCGGGCCGCCAAGGCGCCGATGAAGCCCGCCGCCGACCTGGCGGACACGGTCGAAAACCTGCTGGTCAAACGCTGTCTGGACCAGCTGGGGCTTGCCCGTCGCGAAGGCGTGCTTATCTCCGGTTTCGAGAAATCCCTGGCCAATGTCCGGTCGGGAAAGGCCGCGTGGATCATAGAGGCGGCGGACGGGTCCGCCGACGGCCGCGGCAAGCTGCTTTCGCTGGCGAAACACATGACTCCGCCCCCGAAAGTCTGCGGCGTCTTCACGGCGGACGATTTGAGTTTGGCCCTTGGGCTGGAAAATGCGATACACGCCGTCCTGCTTGAGGGCGGGCGGGCCGATCGCTGGACCATAGAGGTCGAACGACTGGCGGGATTTCGACCGTTGACGCCTCCGCAGTGGGGCGATGAAGCGGCTGGGATGCCGAACAAGGTTTTGAACGGGCGGGGTTCTGCTCCCTGATTTGGGGGCAGGGCGACGCGCGATTTTTTGTGTTTGAACGAGACGACAGCGGACTGCCCGCTGTTCCGAGTAAAGCGACCGGATGACTGACGAGAACGACAAGACCAACGACGGCGCACCGCAGGCTCCGACCGGAACTCCGTCCACGACGGGTCCGCGGGCGCCGCTCAGCCTGAAGCCCCGGCAGGCGGGATCGGTTTCGACCGGCACCGTGCGCCAGAGCTTCAGCCACGGCCGCACCAAGACCGTGGTGGTCGAGACCAAGCGACCCCGGGCCGGCGTCGCGCCGGGCCATCAGCGCCCGCAGGGCTTCGACGTCGCCGCACGTCCGCGCACCGACGCGCCCGCGCCCCAGGCGCCGCGTCCGGCCATGCCGTCCGGACCCGCCGGCGGCCGCCTGTCGAACGAGGAGCAGGAGGCCCGCCGCCGCGCTATCGAGCTGGCGACCCAGGCCCAGGCCCAACGCGCCCAGGCCGCTGCCGCCGAACAGGCGCGCCGCGACCAGGCCGCGCATGAACAGGCCGCCGCCACGGCCCAGGCGGCCAACGCCGCACAGGCGGAAGCCGCCGCCGCCCGCGCCGCCGCCGAGGCCGCCCGCGCCGAGGCGTCCAAGCTGACCGCCGCCGCTCCGGCCCCGGCCCCCGCCAAGCGCGCCCCGGCCGCCGCTGCGCCGACGCCTGCTCCGGCCGCCCCGGTGGCGCCGACCCCGGCTCCGGTCGAGGCCGCCGCCCCGCCTCCAGCCCCCGCCGCCCCGGCCCGCCCGGCTCCGCCCGCGCGCCCGGTGGTCAATTTCGGCCAGCGCGTGCCCAAGGCCCCGAACCCCTCCCGCGCTCCGGCCGGCCCCGCCTTCGGCGGCCGCTCGGCCCGTGAGGAAGCCATGGGCGGCGGTGAACGCGCCTATTCCGACCGTCCCGCCGCTCCGGCCCGCCCGACCGGCCGGCCGGCCGAACCCGTCCGCTACTCTGCCCTGACTCCGCGCCCGGCGCCGGGCGCCGCCCGTCCGGGTCCGCGCACCGGCCCCGGCGGCCGTCCGACCCCGAACGCACCCCCGGCCCAGGCCGAGGTCGCCCGTCCGAGCCGCGCGCCCGGCGGCGGCTTCGCCCGCCCGCTGAAGCCCGAGGATGATCGCGACAAGCGTTTCTCGGACGCCGGCAAGGCCGTCAGCCGCACCCGCGGCGAGCCCAAGCGCCGCGAAGGCCGCCTGACCATCCAGTCGGTTGCAGGCGACGGCGACACCGCCGAGCGGATGCGCTCGCTGGCCTCGGTCCGCCGCGCCCGCGAACGCGAGAAGGAAAAGCGCAAGGGCGGCTCCACCGATGCGCCGAACCGTCCGCGCGAAGTCGTCATCCCCGACGTCATCACCGTGCAGGAGCTGTCCAACCGGATGGCCGTGCGCGGCGTCGACATCATCAAATTCCTGATGAAGCAGGGCCTGATGATGAAGATCAACGACGTCATCGACACCGACACCGCCGAACTGGTGGCCGACGAGTTCGGCATGACCGTGCGCCGCGTGTCGGAGAGCGACATCGAGACGGGCTTCCTGTCCGACGCGATCGACGACGAGGCGACCACGCCCCGCGCGCCGGTCGTGGCCATCATGGGCCACGTCGACCACGGCAAGACCAGCCTGCTGGACGCCCTGCGCACCACCGACGTCGCCTCGGGCGAGGCCGGTGGCATCACCCAGCACATCGGGGCCTATCAGGTTCGCCTGCCCAGCGACGACCGCGTCACCTTCCTCGACACCCCGGGCCACGCCGCCTTCTCGGCGATGCGCGCCCGCGGCGCCAATGTGACCGACATCGTGGTTCTGGTCGTGGCCGCCGACGACGGCGTCATGCCCCAGACGATCGAGGCCATCCAGCACGCCAAGGCGGCCGGCGCCCCGATCATCGTCGCGGTCAACAAGATCGACAAGCCGGACGCCAACCCGCTGAAGGTCGTCAACGAACTGCTGCAGTACGAAGTCATCGCCGAGAGCCTGGGCGGCGACACCCAGATCATCGAGGTGTCGGCCAAGGAACGGACCAATCTGACCGGTCTGATCGACGCCATCCTGGTGCAGGCCGAGGTCATGGACCTGAAGGCCGATCCGGAACGCTCCTCGGAAGGCGTGGTCATCGAGGCCAAGCTGGACAAGGGCCGCGGCCCCGTCGCCACCGTCCTGGTCAAGCGCGGCACGCTGAAGCGCGGCGACATCGTCGTGGCCGGTTCCGCCTGGGGCAAGGTTCGCGCCCTGCTGAACGAACGCAACGAGCAGCTGACCGAAGCCGGTCCGTCGGTGCCGGTCGAGATCCTGGGTCTCGACGAGGCTCCGAGCCCGGGCGATCCGTTCGCCGTGGTCGAGAACGAGGCCCGCGCCCGCGAGCTGACCGAGTACCGTGACCGCATCAAGCGCGAGAAGGCCACGGGCGGCATCAACCAGGTCAGCCTGGTCGACATGATGTCCAAGCTGCAGTCCAAGAAGGTCTCGGAACTGCCGGTCATCATCAAGGCCGACGTGCAGGGTTCCGCCGAGGCCATCGTCGGCTCGCTGGACAAGATGGGCAACGAGGAGGTTCGCGCGCGCACCGTCATGTCGGGCGCCGGCGGCATCACCGAAAGCGACGTCCAGCTGGCCAAGTCGGCCGGCGCGCCGATCCTCGGCTTCAACGTCCGCGCCTCGAAACAGGCCCGCGACCTGGCCGAGCGCGAAGGCGTCGAGATCCGCTACTATTCGATCATCTACGACCTGCTGGACGACATGAAGGGCGTGCTGTCCGGCATGCTGGCCCCGCTGCAACGGGAAACCTTCCTGGGCAACGCCGCGGTGCTGCAGGTCTTCGACATCTCCAAGACCGGCAAGATCGCCGGTTGCCGGGTGTCCGAGGGCGTGGTCCGCAAGGGCGCCAAGGTCCGGATCATCCGCGACGACGTCGTGGTTCTGGAGCTGGGCACCCTCACGACGCTCAAGCGCTTCAAGGACGAGGTCAACGAGGTCCCGTCGGGCCAGGAGTGCGGCATGCATTTCCAGGGCTTCCAGGACATCAAGGCCGGCGACTACATCGAGTGCTTCACGGTCGAAGAGATCAAGCGCACGCTGGACTAGGGTTCTCCCTCCCCCGAAGTGGGGAGGGACGGCGCAGCGCAGCGAAGCCCGGGTGGGGAAATGTGAAGCTTCCGCCGTCCGGGCCTGAGGAAGCAATTCCCCACCCGGATCGCTTCGCGATCGTCCCTCCCCATGAAGGGGAGGGAGAGGGCCGCGCCGCCTTTTCGCCTTACCTGTCGGAGATCAAACCGCATGCGCCGTTTCCTGATCGCCGTCCTGACCCTGTCCGCCGTCACCCAGGTCGCCTCGGCCGGCCCCGCCGCGGCGGAGACGCGCTTTCTCGCCTACAACGCCTCGGACCGGGTCACCCAGGCCCTGACGCGGGGCATCACCCTGGAAGCCGAGCGCGGCCTGTTCGGCGCGATCAGCGTGCGGCGGATCATCTCCACCTCGAACCGCGGCCAGGCCGATATCCGGCGCGGCGGCCCCGACGCCGTGCGACGCGCCCTCCCGGCCGGCTCGACCGAGTCGTCTGTCTATTCGATCACGCCCGAGGGCGGCGGCCGGGCCCTGGGCCGGGCGCTTTGTCCTGGTTCGGACGAAGCCTGGATGGTGCTGGGCCGGGTGCGGCTGGCCCGCCCGCTGGCGGTTCACGCCGTCGGGCGTTGGCCGGATGGAACCTATCGGCACTGCGTCCAGCTGTCCTACGACTGGCGCGGCGAGTGGGCGGTTCCTCCCGCGGGCGGCGCCGCGGACGATGCCAACGCGCCTGTGGCGCGATAGGCGTTCACCTCCGCATTCCGCCTCGCTAAGGTTGCGGCGATGTCCGCCGCCGCCCTCCCCCGACAGACCGGATTGAAACGCCTCGCCGGCGCGCTGGCCTTCCTGTGCCTGGTGCTGTTCCTTCTGGCCATCGAGAACCGCCACGCGATCGAGGCCTGGCGGGCCGTGCGGGACGAGGCTGTCCCCGCGGCCGGCCGGGTGGCCGATTGGGCGGGCCGGCTGCCGTCGGGCGCCGCCGATGGGCTATCGGGTCTCAGGACGGCTGTCGCAACGGACCCCGGGATCGTGGCGGCGGACGCGACGGATGCGATGCTTGCCGGCGAGTACGGCCCGACTGATGAGGCGACCCGCGTCACGGCCGGGGCTGTCGCCTTCGTCGGCGCCGACCTGCGGTTCGACAGGGGCGAAACCTTCCACACCCGACCGCTTCGCATCGCCGCCGGACGGGAAGCCTTCGTCGCGGGCCAGACGTATGCCGGCCGCTGGGGGGCTCCGGCCGACGCGCAGATCGAACTGCGCCGCATCGTTCCCGCGGCGCATGGTCGGACCGTCGCGGCCTCGGCGCTTTGCGGCGGCGCGACGCCCGGCGTGGTCGCCCTGTTGCACCGTCAGAACCAGGTGGACGTGCTGATCTTCCGGGCCCGAACTGTCGTCGGCCCCGATGCCGCACCCTCGGCCCTGTGCGGCGCGTGGAGCTTCCGTCAGAGATGAAACGCCGCCGCCGGGAATCCTGGGGCCTGAAGCGCTTTCTGGCCGTCGCCGTTCTGGCCGCCTTCGCGGCCGTCTGGACGTGGACGGCGCCCGGCGACCCGGCGCTCTGGCCTGCCCGCGCGGATGAGGCCCTGGTCGAGGTCCACCTGCTCGACAATGGCTTCCACACCGACCTGGCGGTTCCCCGCCGGGCGCTCGAGGCGCGGCGCGGGCCGCTGGCGGACGCCGTCCGTGGCCTGGCGCCGGGCGACTGGATCCTGATCGGCTGGGGCGACGCGAAATTCTATGTCGACCAGAGCCCCATGGAGAGCCGCCTGCCCGACGGCCTGCGGGCCTTCTTCAAGCCGGGCAACGCCTCGGTGATCATGCTGGACCCGGCGCAGCGGGATCCGCGCGCGGCCTACGCGCCCGGAACTCGCCGGACCCTTCGCCTCTCCGCAGCAGGCTTCGACGCCATGGCGGACCATATCCAGGGCTCGCTCGACCTGAGCGACGGCCACCCGCGCATCGCGGCGGCCCGCGCGGGCGACGACGCGCGCTTCTTCGCCAGCCGGGAGCATTTCTCGATCGGCCATCTGTGCAACCACTGGAGCGCGGGGATTCTGAACGCGGCGGGCCTGCCCGTGCGCCCGATCCGGTCGATCACCTCGGCCGAGGTCATGGCGACCATCGATCGCGCGGAATTGGACACCAGGGCCGCACGGGACTAGACCCCGCGCTCTTTTATTTTTGCCGCGTTCGAAAGGCTCCGCCTTTCCGACCCGACGCGGCTTCGCTTTTTCAGGCCGGGTCCGATCCCCGACAGGCGACGAGGACAGAGCATGAGCAACCGCAAACCGAAGAAGCCCGCCGCCAAGGCCGGCACCGTCAGCCAGCGCCAGCTGCGCGCCTCCGAAATGATCCGCCACGCCCTGGTCGAGGTCATGCGCGAGAACGAGATCCGCGACCCGGCCCTGGTCGGGGTGTCGGTCACGGTCACCGAGGTGCGGCTGTCGCCCGATCTGAAACACGCCACCTGTTTCGTCGAGCCGCTGGGCGCGGGCGTCGAGACGGCGCCGGTCGCCGGCCATATCGACGAGATCGTCAAGGCGCTGAACGTTCACGCCAAATTCCTGCGCGGGGCGCTGGGGCGGCATATCGACATGCGCTTCACCCCCGACCTGCGCTTCCGCCACGACGAGAGCTTCGCGGCCGCCGAGCGCCTGAACCGGCTGCTGGACGATCCCCGGGTGCGCGCCGACGTCTATGTGTCGCCGTTCGAGGATGACGACGCGGAAGAGGACGGCCCGGCCTGATGGGTCGCCGGAAACGGGGCGAGATCGTCAACGGCTGGGTCTGCCTCGACAAGCCGTACGGCATGGGATCCACCGACGCCGTGTCGAAGGTCCGCCGCCTGTTCGACGCCCAGAAGGCGGGCCACGCCGGGACGCTGGATCCGCTGGCCAGCGGCATCCTGCCCATCGCCCTGGGCGAGGCCACAAAGACCGTGCCGTTCATGATGGATGCGCAGAAGGTCTATCGTTTCACCGTCAACTGGGGCGTCACCACCGACAGCCTCGACCGCGAGGGCGAGATCACCGCCCGGTCGGACGTGCGGCCGGACGTGGAAGCCGTGCGGGCGGCGCTGCCGGCCTTCGTCGGCGAGATCGATCAGGTGCCGCCGCAGTTCTCGGCCATCAAGGTGGACGGCCAGCGCGCCTATGACCTGGCCCGCGAGGGCGCCGATTTCGAACTGGCCAGTCGCCGTGTGACCATCCATGAGGCGGCGGTCACCGACGCGCCGGACGCCGACCATGTCGAGATCACCATACGCACGGGCAAGGGCGTCTATGTCCGGTCGCTGGCCCGCGATCTGGCGATCATGCTGGGCGCCGAGGGGCATGTTTCGGCCCTGCGCCGCGAGCGGGTCGGGCCGTTCTCGACGGAAAACGCCGTCACGCTGGATTTCCTGACCGATCTGGTGCATAGGGACGCCGCCTCGGAAGGCTTGCTTCCCGTCGCGACCGCCCTGGACGACATCCCGGAGCTGGCCGTGACGGACCAGGACGCCTTCTCGCTTCGTCAGGGACGACCGATCGTTCTGCTCCCCCGACAGGTCGAAACGCTCAAAAGCCGCCTTCGGGATGGCTCCAGAACCGTTTCAGCCTTCCAGGGACAGACCCTCGTCGCTCTCGGTCAGTTGCGGGCCGGCCGGCTAGAACCCGACCGCGTTTTTAATCTCCCCTGACCCCCCTCAAGCAGGGAACCAGCAGGGGCTCCAACATGGAGACTCCCGATGTCGATTACTGCTGAACGCAAGAACGAAGTCATCGCCGACAACGCCCGCACCGCCGGCGACACCGGCTCGGCCGAGGTCCAGGTCGCGATCCTCTCGGAACGCATCGCCAACCTCACCGAACACTTCAAAACCCACAAGAAGGACAACCACTCGCGCCGCGGCCTGCTCAAGATGGTCTCGCAGCGTCGTCGCCTTCTTGACCACCTGTCGAAGGTCGATCGCGAGCGCTACACCGCCCTGATCGGCAAGCTGAACCTGCGCCGCTAAGCGCAGATCGCGGAAGAGTTTCGAGGCGCGGGCCACGTCCGCGCCTCTTTCCGCATCCAGAGACCAGCCGCGCGCCGCGGTACGATCGGCGCATGACGCGAGGGCCATACCGGTCCTCTTCTTCCCGGGTCTTCCGCGATGGCGCGGACGCCCATGGACCGAAGGACTGAACGCCCGACGCTCCACCCACTGATGGGACCCCGCGCGGAATCCGCCCGCGGGATACGAAAGACGAAACATGTTCGATATCAAACGCAAGACGATCGACTGGGCCGGCCGCCCGCTGACGCTGGAAACGGGCCGCATCGCCCGTCAGGCCGACGGCGCCGTTCTGGCCACCTACGGCGAGACCGTCGTCCTCGCCACCGTCGTCTACGGTCGCGCGCCCAAGCCGGGCCTGGATTTCTTCCCGCTGACCGTCAACTACCAGGAAAAGACCTTCGCCGCCGGCAAGATCCCGGGCGGCTATTTCAAGCGTGAAGGCCGTCCGACCGAGAAGGAAACCCTCGTCAGCCGCCTGATCGACCGCCCGATCCGCCCGCTGTTCGTCAAGGGCTTCAAGAACGAGACCCAGGTCGTCATCACCGTGCTGCAGCACGACATGGAGAACGACCCGGACGTGGTCGGCATGGTCGCCGCCTCGGCCGCCCTGACCATCTCGGGCGTGCCCTTCATGGGCCCGATCGGCGCCGCGCGCGTCGGCTACATCGACGGCGAGTTCGTGCTGAACCCGACCCTGGACCAACTGCCCGACTCGCAGCTGGACCTGGTCGTCGCCGGCACCCAGGACGCCCTGATGATGGTCGAATCCGAAGCCAAGGAGCTGTCGGAAGAGATCATGCTGAACGCCCTGATGTTCGCGCATCGCGGCATGCAGCCGGTGATCGACGCCATCATCGAGATGGCCGAGCACGCCGCCAAGGAGCCCTTCGACTTCCAGCCCGACGACGTGTCGGACATCGTCACCTCGATCCAGTCGCTGGTCGGCGAGGACATCAAGGCGGCCTACACCCACGCCGGCAAGTACGAGCGCCGCACGGGCGTCGACGTGGCCAAGAAGAAGGCCGCCGAGAAGCTGGTGAAGACCGACGACAACCCGGACGGCGTGGACAGCGCCAAGTTCGGCGTCGCCTTCAAGGAATGCGAGGCCCACGTCCTGCGCCGCGACATCATCGACAACGGCCATCGCGTCGACGGCCGCGCCCTCGACAAGGTCCGCGACATCGTCTCGGAAGTCGGCGTCTTCCCGCGCACCCACGGCTCGGCCCTGTTCACCCGCGGCGAGACCCAGGCGATCGTGGTCGCCACCCTGGGCACCGGCGAGGACGAGCAGTACGTCGACGCCCTGTCGGGGACCTACAAGGAGAAATTCCTTCTCCACTACAACTTCCCTCCCTATTCGGTCGGCGAGACCGGTCGGATGGGCGGCGCCGGCCGTCGGGAAATCGGTCACGGCAAGCTGGCCTGGCGGGCAATCCGTCCGATGCTGCCGTCGGCGGAAGACTTCCCCTACACCATCCGTCTGGTGTCGGAGATCACCGAGTCCAACGGTTCGTCCTCGATGGCCACGGTCTGCGGATCGTCGCTGGCGCTGATGGACGCGGGCGTGCCGCTGAAGCGTCCCGTCTCGGGCATCGCCATGGGCCTGATCCTCGAGCCCTCGGGCGAGTTCGCCATCCTGTCCGACATCCTGGGTGACGAAGATCACCTGGGCGACATGGACTTCAAGGTGGCCGGCACGCGCGAAGGCATCACCTCGCTGCAGATGGACATCAAGGTCGCGGGCATCACCGAAGAGATCATGCGCAAGGCGATCGCCCAGGCTTCGGCCGGCCGCCTGCACATCCTCGACGAGATGGACAAGGCCATCGACGGCGCCCGCACCGAGCTGGGCGAATACGCGCCCAAGATCGAGTCGATCAAGGTTCCGACCGACAAGATCCGCGACATCATCGGCACCGGCGGCAAGATCATCCGCGAGATCGTCGAAAAGACCGGCGCCAAGATCAACATCGAGGACGACGGCACGGTGAAGATCGCCGCCTCGGACCAGGAGAAGATCGACGCGGCCAAGAACTGGATCTCGTCGATCGTGTCCGAGCCCGAGCCCGGCATGATCTACTCCGGCAAGGTCGTGAAGGTCGTCGACTTCGGCGCCTTCGTGAACTTCTTCGGCGCCAAGGACGGTCTGGTCCACGTGTCGCAGATCAGCCTGGAACGCGTCGCCAACCCGGCCGACGTCCTGACCGAAGGCCAGGAAGTGAAGGTCAAATTCCTGGGCATGGACGACCGCGGCAAGACCAAGCTGTCGATGAAGGTCGTCGATCAGGAAACCGGCGAGGACATCACCGACAAGATCAACGCCGAGCGCGCTGAACGCGGTGAACCGGCCCTGTCGGACGACACCGGCGGCCGTCCGAAGCGTGAAGGCGGCGGCGGCGATCGTGATCGCGGACGCAGCCGTCGCTAAGCGGCGACTTCGCTGAAATGGATGAGGCCCCGGTGGTGACGCCGGGGCCTTTTTCTTTGGGCGGAGAGTCCGGAGTCGGCGGGGAAAACGGGGGACAAGGCGGACACATCGGACTCAGCGGGGTGAGGAAAAACACCGTTCACACCGTTCACATCGTGCGCCTGCCTTGGGTGGGATTTGATTGTCAAAGATCGCGGGCGAAGGTCAGGGCGGGATTGTCGCACGGGCCGTTCCTGCGGCTGGGAGATGACGCTGCTGGTTGCGGGATCGCGCGACGGATCAGGGGGTTCGGCGTGCGAAGTCGTCTCGCTGGCGGCGGATTGCCGGCATTGTCTCCTTCCTCTCTTGACCACGATCAGCAGACACCGGACGTTGCAACCGTGGGACACGTGGCGGGGCAATATGACGGTTGATTTGGCTCAGATTTGGAAGGGCGATTTGCTTGGCCGAAAGGCGGACGGGCAACTCCTCTATGAGTTTCTGGTCCGGCGTCACGCCGAGCGTAGAGCAGCCTCAATTCCTGGCGCTTATGTCGTCAACCTGAACGCAAGTTGGGGCCACGGAAAATCCTTCTTCATGCAGCGCCTCGCGGCGCAGATGCGCGCCGAGGGGCACCTGACGGCCTTCGTCAACGCATGGCGGGACGACAGCACAAAAGAACCCGTGGTGGCGGTCATGGCTTCGATAGAGGAAAGCCTTGCTCCCTATTTCGCCAAGAATGACGCAGTCCGAAAATCGTGGGACGCAACCAAAGCCCACGGCGCAACTATCTTTGCAGCGCTAATCAAAGGGGTGGGTCGTCGATTGGCCGAGAAGTACGCCGGGCAGGCGGTCGATGAGATCGGCGCGCTGTTAGAGCGCGACGATTTTCTCCCTGAGCAGATCGAGGAATACCTTGAGGGCAACGAAGCAGCGGTCAGCGGAGCAGTCGCAACCGAGATCACCACGCTCCTGACCAAATTCGTGGACCGGAAAATCGCCGATTATAAATCGCGGATCGATAGTGCGGCGCAGTTCCAGAACCGGTTGAAGACCATCTTGGCCTCTCTTGAAGCCGAGACTGAGGTCAAGCTTCCGCTTTTTGTCCTGATCGACGAACTAGATCGCTGTCGGCCAACCTACGCCATAGAAATGCTGGAGCAGGTCAAGCACCTCTTCGATATCGACAATACGATCTTCCTCATTGCCACTGACGGTGACCAGCTCGCGCATTCCGTGCGGGCAGTTTACGGCGAAGGATTTGATGGCGCAGGCTATCTCCTAAGATTTTTCCACCGTCACTATCGTTTCGAAAGTCGCGATCTGGCAGCATTCAGCGACTATTTGTTTGCCCTCAACGACATAGATCTTTCCAAACTCGGCACGCCGTTTGAGACGTCGCCATCGGAAATTTTCGTCGGCGCGATGGATGCCTACAAAGTGACGCTCCGCGACGCTGAGCAGATCTTTGATATCCTTAAGTCTTGCGTCACCATGTGGGATGAGCGAGTTCCCATTGAACTAAATGTTATCCTGCCGCTGATCATCCATTTCCACCGACGGCAGTTTGACGACATGGCCGCCTACTTCTCGGAAAGCCAACGTGCCAACGGACCAAAATCGCCTTGGATGATAACCGCTGAGTATGTTGATCGTGGCCGGCTTAATCGTGGGCCGATTAACGTTCAAACTTTGAATTCACAGGTAATAGGTCGACTAAACGAGCCGGTTATCAATGTTCTCAAGAGCGAATACGCAGACTACAAGACAAGTTACGTCGCCGGCATCTTTGAGCGAGAGCTCCAGAAGATCCACCACGGCCGGTATCGTGGTGAGGGTCCGAAGACCGTCGCCAGTCAGTATTTCGGTCTTGTCCAAAGCGTTGGTCGGCTCGCTGCGCCCGCGGACGAGGGTGGGATCGAAACGGTTGGCTAAAACGGCTTGGCTGATCGCCATGCTTGGGCATTCTGGTTATTCTGATCTTGTGGCGAGTACTTCCAATCAAAGGCATACGAGAATCCGCAAATGAGGGATCCGCGAATTCCCGATTCTCCCCCATGGCGGAGCAACGGCTGAGAACGACCCTAGTGCACCCGCGCCTTCCCGATCTCCAGCCCGCCATCCCCCGCTGACACGGCGATCACCGACCCGTCCTCGATCTCGCCCGCCAGAAGCTTCCGCGCGATCGGATCGACGAGATCCTTCTGGATCACCCGCTTGAGCGGCCGCGCGCCATAGACCGGGTCGTAGCCCTTGTCGGCCAGCCAGGCGTAGGCGCTGTCGTCCAGCGAGATCGTCAGTCTCCGGTCGGCCAGCAGTTTCTCGAACCGGGCCATCTGTATGCGGACGATCCCGGCCATCTGGTCGCGGCCGAGGCGGCGGAACAGGATGATCTCGTCGATGCGGTTGAGGAACTCGGGGCGGAAATGGCCGCGGACCTGTTCCATGACATAGGGGCGGACGCTCTCGACGTCGTCGCCCTCGCCCTGGCCGGCCAGGGCCTCCGAGCCGAGGTTGGAGGTCATGATGATCAACGTGTTCTTGAAGTCGATGACGCGGCCCTGACCGTCGGTCAGGCGGCCGTCGTCGAGCACCTGGAGCAGGACGTTGAAGACGTCGGGGTGGGCCTTTTCCACCTCGTCGAACAGGACGACCTGATAGGGGCGGCGACGCACGGCCTCGGTCAGGGCGCCGCCCTCGTCATAGCCGACATAGCCGGGAGGGGCGCCGATCAGGCGGGAGACGCTGTGCTTCTCCATGTATTCCGACATGTCCATGCGGGTGATGGCGGCCTCGTCGTCGAACAGGAATTCGGCCAGGGCCTTGGTCAGCTCGGTCTTGCCGACGCCCGTGGGGCCGAGGAAGAGGAAGCTGCCCAGCGGGCGGTTGGGGTCGTTCAGGCCGGCGCGGGCGCGGCGGACCGCGTCGGAGACGGCGGTCAGGGCCTCATCCTGGCCGACGACGCGGCGGGACAGGGCGTCCTCCATCTTGAGCAGCTTTTCGCGCTCGCCCTCCAGCATCTTGTCGACGGGGACGCCGGTCCAGCGGGAGACGACCTGGGCGATCTGTTCGGCGTCGACGACCTCGGGGGTCAGGGGGCCGGATTTGTCGGCCTCGGCGGCCTCGGCGTCGGCGAGTTGTTTCTCGATCTGGGGGATCTGGCCGTAGGCGATCTCTGACGCGCGGCCCAGGTCGCCGGCGCGCTGGGCGGCGGCCAGTTCGGCGCGCAGGCGGTCGAGGGTTTCGCGCAGCTGGGCGCCCTGGCCGACCTTTTCCTTCTCGGACTTCCAGCGGCTGGTCAGGTCGTCGGACTGGCCCTCGAGGTCGATGATCTCGTCTTCCAGTTTTTCGAGACGGGCGACGGAGGCCTTGTCGGTCTCCTTCTTCAGGGCCTCGCGCTCGATCTTGAGCTGGACCAGACGGCGGTCGATTTCGTCCAGCGCCTCGGGCTTGGAATCGACGGCCATGCGGACGCGGCTGCCGGCCTCGTCAATGAGATCGATGGCCTTGTCGGGCAGGAAGCGGTCGGTGATGTAGCGGTGGCTGAGCGTGGCGGCGGCGACGATGGCGCTGTCGGAAATGCGCACGCCGTGGTGGACCTCATACTTCTCCTTGATGCCGCGCAGGATGGAGACGGTGTCCTCGACGCTGGGCTCCTCGACGAAGACGGGCTGGAAGCGGCGGGCGAGGGCGGCGTCCTTCTCCACATGCTTGCGGTACTCATCCAGCGTGGTGGCGCCGACGCAGTGCAGCTCGCCGCGGGCCAAGGCGGGCTTCAGCAGGTTGGAGGCGTCCATGGCGCCGTCGCCTTTGCCCGCGCCGACCAGGGTGTGCATCTCGTCGATGAACAGGATGATGCCGCCCTCGGCCGCGGTGACCTCGGCCAGCACGGCCTTGAGCCGCTCCTCGAACTCGCCGCGGTATTTGGCGCCGGCGATCAGGGAGCCCATGTCGAGGGCCATGACGACCTTGTCGCGCAGGGATTCCGGCACGTCGCCGTTGACGATGCGCAGGGCCAGGCCCTCGACGATGGCGGTCTTGCCGACGCCGGGCTCGCCGATCAGGACGGGATTGTTCTTGGTGCGGCGGGCGAGGACCTGGATGGTGCGGCGGATCTCCTCGTCGCGGCCGATGACCGGATCGATCTTGCCGTCGCGGGCGGCCAGGGTCAGGTCGCGGGCGTAGCGTTTGAGGGCGTCATAGGCGTCCTCGGCCCCGGCGCTGTCGGCGGTCTTGCCCTTGCGGACGTCGGCGATGGCGGCGTCGAGCTTGTCGGGGGTCGCGCCGACGGATTTGAGCACCTCGGCGGCGACGCCGCCCTCGCGGGCGATGGCGGACAGCAGACGTTCGGTGGTGACGAAGGCGTCGCCGGCCTTTTTCGAGGCTTCCTCGGCGCTGGAGAAGACCCGGGCGGTGTCGCCGTCGAGATAGATCTGGCCCGAGCCGCCGGTGACCTGGGCCCGCTTCTTGAGCGCCGTTTCGGTCGCGGCCTCGGCCCTGGCCGCGTCGCCGCCGGCGGCGGTGATCAGGTTGCGGGCGAGGCCGTCGCGCTCTTCCAGCAGCACCTTGAGCAGATGTTCGGGGGCGAACTGCTGGTGGCGGCGGGCCAGGGCCAGCGACTGGGCGGACTGGACCGCCTGTTTGGCGCGGTCGGAGTAGAGGTCGAGATTCACGGCGGCTCCCCTGATCAGGCGGACTGTGCGCTCAAGCACGCCCTTTCAGGAAGCGACGCCTTGAGATGGCGCAAATCTGGGTGTGGCGATCCCGCCACACAAGGGGCCAGGACGGGACCGCCTCCCCGACGCCGTCAGTTGCCGGTGGTCGGGGCCGTGAAGTCGAACTGTTCCGGCGGCCGCCGCTGGCCCGAGCCGAAGGTCCAGGTCAGGCCGACATAGGCCGCGCGCCCGCCGAAGGTCTGGCTGGTGCGGTCGCTGAAGGTCGGCGTCTCGAGGGTGGTGGTCGAGCCGAACTGGTCGAAGAGGTCGCGCACGGTGGCCTGGAAGGACCAGTCCTTGTTGAGCTTCCGCCGGTAGCCGAGGTTGACCAGGGTGGCCTGCTCGCGCACGCCCTGGGCCAGCAGCTGATCTCCCGTCCAGATGCCGGACACCTGCAGGAAGTCGACCTCGGTCGGCTGCCAGTTCAACGTCAGGCGGCCGCCGACGCTCTCGCCCTCGCGGTCGACGGCGCCGGGAATGCCCGAGGCGTCGATCGCCTGGCGCCAGGCGTTGACGCTGGCGTTGTAGCGCAGGGTCGGGTGCAGCGCGCCGTTGGCGACCAGTTCGAGGCCGGTGAAGGTGCTGGAGCCCAGGTTTTCGGGCCGGGTCAGGAAGATGCCGCCAGGCAGTTCGCTGGTCACCTGGGTGAAGGCGTCGGTGGTGTCGCGATAGTAGAGGGTGGCCTGGTAGAAGGTCTGCTGGACGCGCTTCTGCCACATCACCTCGAAGGAGTCGGTCTCCTGGGGCAGCAGGTCGGGGTTGCCGGAGCGGTAGTTGAGGTTGTCCTGGTAGGTCAGGAAGGGGTTCAGGTCCTGGGGGCCGGGCCGCTGGATGCGGCGGCTGTAGCTGCCGCGCAGGGTCTCGCCCTCGCGCAGGGTGTACTGCAGGTGGCCGGTCGGATAGGCGCGGAAATAGGCGTTGGACGACTGGATGCCGGTGGTGACCTGGTCGAGGTCGATATCGGCCTGTTCCAGCCGCAGGCCGAACTGGGCCGACAGCTTCTCGCTGAACGGCCGCTCCCAGGTGGCGTAGAGGGCGTGCACCGCCTGGTCGACGTGGAACTCGTTGGAGACGATGGGATCGCGGACCAGGGCCGCCGGCGAAGGGCCGCGGGCGACGAAATTGTCGAGCTCCAGATTGACCGCCTGCAGCTCATAGCCGAGGCGCAGCCGGCCGCCGTCGGCCAGGGGGCGGACATAGGCGCTGGTGACCCCGATCTGGTTCTGGCGGTTGCGGTTGTCGATGGTCTCGAAGGCGCGGGGCGCGGCCGGGATGCGCTGATCGACCTCGGTGTCGAAGCCGAAGGTGAAGCGGTTGCGGTCGAACCGGACCTCGTTGGACCATTCATGGCCCTGATCGTTGAAGCGGCGCAGCAGCCGCGCCGAACCGCCCGAGAACTGGCCGGCGAAGCCGCCGCGCGAGTTGCGGGTGTAGGCCGTGGCCAGGCCCCCGCCGGCGGCGTCCGCCTCATAGAGGTCGACCGCGTCGGCCAGGCTGTCGACGTCGACATGGCGGACGTCGCCGGTCAGCTGGGTCTTGTCGTCGAGATTGTGCTCGACCGCCAGCCGCACGAAGATGTTGTCGTTGTCGCCCTCGATGTTCTGGGACTGGCGCGCCTCGAGGAACTGGCCCGAACCGGCGTCGAAGCGTTCGCGGACGCGCTCCACCTGCTGCAGGAAGAGGTCGTGGCGCACGCCGAGGTCGGCCGACAGGGTCGTCTTTCCGATCACCTGGGCGATGCTGCCGCCGAAATTGTAGCGCCCGTTGTCGCCGATATTGGCCCTGAGCGAACCGGTGGTCGTATTCCCCGGGCGCGGGGCGTTGGGCCTGGAGATGAGGTTGATCACGCCGCCGGACCCCTCGGGGCTGTAGGCGGCCGAGGGGTTGGTCATCACCTCGATGCGGGCGTACTGGCTGGCCGGAATCTGCTGGATCAGCTGGCCGCGGCTGGGGCCGTTGAACTGGGTCGAGGGCCGGCCGTCGACCAGGATGGTCACATTCGCGTCGCCGCGCAGACTGACGTTCCCGTCGGGATCGACCTCGACCGAGGGCACGTTGCGCAGGGCTTCGGCCAGGGTTCCGGTCGCGGCCTGCAGGTCGTTCGCGAGGCTGTAGCTGACGGAGTCGATCGAGGTGCGGACCTCGTTCGGCTGGGCGGTGACGACCACGTCGTCGAGCGCCGCCGCGTCTTCGGACTCTTCAGCGTCCTCGGCCGGAGCCTCTTCCTGCGGAGCGGCCGCGGCCGGCGGCGGAGTCTGCGCCGGAGCCGGGCGCGCGGGAGCCGGCGTCTGGGCGAAGGCCGCGCCCGACGAGGTCGCCAGGGCTGTGCCGACAAGCAGCAGGAACCGGATTGAAGTCATGAGGTGCGCCCCCTGCGCGTGGTCGGGCGGTGCGGCCCGTCAAGTTTCCTTTCCATATCGTCCGGCCGGGGCTCGAGCGAGTTACATCTTCTTCATGACGTGGCCTTCAGAACCAGCCACCTTTCCGCCGCAGATTGCCGGTCGTCCCGGGCCGGGAAGACCGGCGTTCCGTCTCTGGTCTTCCCGCCGGGCAGGCGATAGTTCGAGCGACAGACCTTCGTGGTCACCGGAGCGACCCTCTTGATCTCCCACGCCGCCTGGCCGGTCGATCCCGGCGTCATCCTTCCCTTCCTCGTGGCCGTCGCCCTGATCGAGCTGACGCCAGGGCCGAACATGGGGTGGCTGGCGCTGGTGTCGCTGGCGCGCGGGCGACTGGCCGGGTTCGCCGCCGTGGCGGGGGTGACGGTCGGGCTGGCGATCTGGATGCTGGCCGCCGCCTTCGGCCTGACCCAGGCGCTGGTGATCTGGCCGCCGCTGTTCCAGTTGATCCGCTGGGCCGGGGTGGTCTTCCTGCTGTGGCTGGCGTGGGAGGCCTGGCGCGGCGACGGCGACCCGGCGGCCGGCGACGGGGACGAGCACCGGACGGTGCGCGGCCTGTTCCTGCGCGGCCTGACGGGCAATCTGCTGAACCCCAAGGCGGCGGTCTTCTATGTCGCCCTGCTGCCGACCTTCATGCGCCCGGACCACGGCTCGCCGCTGGCGCAGGCGCTGACCCTCGGCGGGCTGCATCTGCTCGTGGCGGCGGCGGTTCATTCGTTGATCGTGCTGGGCGCGGCCCGCGCCGGCGGCCTGGTGGTGACGCGGATGCAGGGGCCGGTGCTGCGCGCCGTGATGGCCGGGGGCATCGCCGTCGTGGCCGTGTGGATGGCCTGGGAGACGCGGCGCTGAGGCGGCGATGGACAGGGTCCGCGCGGGCGGGCTAGCGTCCGCGCCGGGTTCCCCGGGAGTCGCCTGCATGTCCATCCGCCTCACGCGCCGCGCCGCGCTGATTTCATCCGTGGCCGGAGCGGCCGTCCTGCCGTCGCGGGGCTGGGCCCGGGCGGCCAACGACAGCGCGACGCTGGCGGACCAGGTCGACGCCTATGTGAAGCGGGTCATGGCGGCCTTTCCGGATCAGCCGGCGGTGTCGGTGGCGCTGGTCAAGGACGGCGAGGCGGCGCTGACCCGCGGCTACGGCGTGCGGGCCATCGGCGGGGCGGCGGTCGACGAACACACCCTGTTCGCCATCGCCTCCAACACCAAGGCGGTGACCTGCGCCGCCCTGGCCATGCTGATCGACGAGGGCAAGGTCGCGTGGGACGAGCCGGTGCGGACGTATCTGCCAGGGTTCAGCCTGTCGAAGCCCGAACTGAACGCCATGGTCACGGTGCGCGATCTGGTCAGCCACCGGATCGGCTTCGGGCTGGGCGCCGGGGACCTGCTGTTCTGGCCCAACAGCGACCGGACGCGGGCCGAGATCATGGCCGCCGTGCCGCATGTGCCGATCGAGGACAGCTTCCGCACCACCTACCACTACTGCAACCTGATGTTCGTGGTGGCGGGCGAGGTGGTGGCGGCGGCCTCGGGCATGGCGTGGGAGGATTTCGTCCAGACCCGGATTCTGGACCGGCTGGGCATGAGCGAGACCCTGCCGCTGATGACCGCCGCCGACCCGGCGAAGTCGGCCCTGCCGCACGGCCGGCTGGGGCCGCCGCTGCGCTACCAGGGCGAGATGCAGACCATCGGCCGGTCGATCCAGGAGGTGTGGAACTGGTCCTCGGCGGGGGCCGCGGGCGGCTTCGTCACCACCCCGGTCGACTGGGCCAAATGGATCGCGGTGCAGCTGGCGCGCGGGGCCCTGCCGGACGGGACGCGGCTGTATTCGGAAGCCCGCGCCAACGAGATGTGGCGGCCCAACATCATCATCTCCAGCTCGGCGGGGCCGACGGAGACCCTGCCGGGGCGGGCCATCGCCTCGACCTATGCGACCGGCTGGCAGGTGCAGGACTATCGCGGCGAGCGGATGATCACCCACGGCGGAGGAGCGCCCGGCTATGTCTCGGGCACGGTGCTGATCCCCGGACGGAACGCGGGCTTCTCGTATTTCACCAATGCCGAGGAGAGCTTCCTGACCCGGGCGCTGCGCAGCGGGATCACCGACATCGTCATGGGCAAGGCGGATTTCGACTGGGTCGCCGACGGCGTGCGTCTGCGGGCCGAGGGCGATGCCAGATCCGTTGCGGCCGCCGCCGAAATCGACGCCAGACAGGCCGCGGGCGCGCCGCCGTCCCTGCCGCTGGCGGCCTATGCCGGCACGTGGCGCGATCCCTGGTACGGCGACATCACCATCGAGGCGCGGGACGTGGTGTTGTGGCTGACCTTCAGCCGCACCCCGGCGTTGCAGGGCCCGCTGGAGCCGTATGACGGCGACACCCTGAGAACGCGTTTCACGGACCGGCGCGAGGAGGACGTCTTCATCACCTTCACCCTCGAGAACGGACGGCCGGTCTCGGCGACGATGAAGGCGGTCAGTCCGGACGCGGACTTCTCGTACGACTACCAGGACCTGCGTCTGACCAGGGTCTGAGGGCGCGCGGGCGCCGGAACTATCGGCGCGCGGGGACCGTTGTCCCCGCGCGTGCCGGGCGGGGGCCCGGGGCGGGAGGGGCGTGAATGACGGGCATGGAGGGCGCCGCGACGACCCACGACGACGCTCGCTACCGGCTGCTGGTCAACGCCATCACCGACTACGCCATCTACATGCTGGATCCCGACGGCCGCGTGGTCAGCTGGAACGCCGGCGCCGAGCGGTTCAAGGGCTATACCCCGGGCGAGATCATCGGCGATCATTTCTCGCGCTTCTATACGCCGGAAGACCAGGCCGCGGGCGTGCCCGCCAGGGCGCTGGGCGAGGCCGCGACCGAGGGGCGGTTCGAGCAGGAGGGCTGGCGGGTCCGCAAGGACGGCAGCCGGTTCTGGGCCCACGTCGTCATCGACCCGATCCGGTCCCCCGAAGGGCCGCTGATCGGCTTCGCCAAGATCACGCGGGACCTGACCGAGCGGAAACTGGCCGCCGAGACCCTGCGCAAGAGCGAGGAGGAATTCCGCCTGCTGGTGCAGGGCGTCGTCGACTACGCCATCTACATGCTGGACGGCGAGGGGCGGGTCACGACCTGGAACCTCGGCGCGCAGAGGATCAAGGGCTATCGGCCCGAGGAGATCATCGGCAGCCATTTCTCGACCTTCTACACCGAGGAGGACCGGAGCGCCGGCGCGCCCGCCGAGGCGCTGGCCGTCGCCACGAGCGAGGGGCGGTTCGAGACCGAGGCCTGGCGGGTCCGCAAGGACGGCTCGCGCTTCCGGGCCCATGTCGTCATCGACGCGATCCGCGACGACGACGGCGCGCTGCTGGGGTTCGCCAAGGTCACGCGCGACGTGACGGAGCGGCTGGAGGCGCAACGGGCGCTGGAGAGCGCCAGGGAGGCCCTGTTCCAGTCCCAGAAGATCGAGGCCATCGGCCAGCTGACCGGCGGCATCGCCCACGACTTCAACAATCTGCTGATGGCCGTGCTGGGAAGCCTGGAGCTGGTGCGCAAGCGCCTAGACTACGATCCGCGGATCACCCCCCTGCTCGAGAACGCCATCCAGGGCGCCGAGCGCGGCGCGGTCCTGACCCAACGAATGCTGTCGTTCGCCCGCAAGCAGGAACTGACCTTCGTGGCGGTGGATATTCCGTCGCTGGTCCGGGGCATGTCCGAATTCATCGCGCGCACCATCGGTCCGAGCATCGACGTCTCGGTGCGGTTTCCGCCGGGGCTGCCGCGGGTGCACACCGATCCGTACCAGCTGGAAGCCGCGATCCTCAACCTGGTCGTCAACGCCCGGGACGCGATGCCGCAAGGCGGGAAGATCACCATCAGCGCCCGGACTGACGCGAGCGCCGACGCGCCCCGGGCGGAGTCGGGCGCGGCCGGCTTCGTGCGGATCAGCGTCCAGGATACGGGCGGGGGGATGGACGATGAGACGCTGCAACGCGCCACCGAGCCCTTCTTCACCACCAAGGGCGCGGGCAAGGGCACCGGTCTGGGCCTGTCGATGGTTCATGGGCTGGCCGAGCAGTCGGGCGGCCGCCTGGGTCTGGTCAGCCGCGCGGGCGAGGGCCTGACCGCCCATATCTGGCTGCCTGTCGCCGGGGCGGGCCAGGACGGAGCGGCGCCGGACAGCGGGCCGTCAGCCGCGTCAGGGCGCCGGGGTCTGCTGATCCTCGCCGTGGATGACGACCCGCTGGTTCTGATCAACACCGTCGCCATGCTGGAGGACCTCGGTCACACGGTGATCGGGGCGGCGTCGGCGACGGAGGGCCTGGAGGCGGCCCGCGCGCACGCGGCGCTCGATCTGGTCATCACCGACGAGGTCATGCCGAGGATGAGCGGCTCGCAGATGGCGGCCGAGATTCTCGGGTCGAGGCCCGACCTGCCCATCGGCGTCGCCACCGGCTACGCCGACATGGCGGATCGCGGCAGCCGGCTGAGCCTGGGCCTGCCGCGGCTGGCCAAGCCGTTCACCCAGGACGCCCTGGCGAGCTTCGTCGATCAGCTGATGCTGGCCGTCGCCGTGGCGGACCCGGCCTCCTGAGGGAGCCGGTCGCGGCTATTCGGTCTGGCGGCGCGAGACCCGGCCGGCCTCGAGCACGGGCATGCCGGCCTCGGTGGGGATGTAGATGGTCTCGCGGCCGGCCTTGCCCGCCGTTTCCTTGAGCATGTCGATATAGGCCCAGCGCAGGTAGTTGTCCGGGCCGCCGAGGCTTTCCGCCATGATGCGGTTGGCCTCGTTGGTGCCGCGGGCGCGGGCGACCTCGGCCTGGGCGGTCAGCTGGGCCGAGTCGAGCGCGGCCTGGGCCTCCAGCACGCGGATGCGCCGGTCCTGCACGGCCTGCTCATAGGCCGCCTTGCCCTGCATCTGCTTGGCATAGACGTTGTAGGTCGGCATGCCGACCAGGGCGATGGCGGCGACGATGACGACGGCGATGATCGCCCCGATGGTGATGCTGGAACCGCGCATGAAGACCCCCTGACAGTCCGCGGACCGGTCCGCGTGCACGAGAGTCGTCGCGGGCGGTCCGGGGGTCAAGCGCGGTCAGCGGGTCAGTTCGAGAATCTCGAGCTTGGAGTCGACCTTGGGCCACGGGATGACGAGGCGCCAGCGGTTCGAGCCGATGCGCTCGAAGACGCCGACCTGGTCGCGGACGGTCTGTTCGCCGTAGCGGGGGAAGGTCGTCTCATCCATGCCCCAGGCCTGGGCGCCGACGAAGACGAGGCGACGATCCGTGTCCGGATAAAGCAGGCCGCGGGTGCGCTGCGATCCGGTGGTCTTGGTCAGGACCAGATCGCCGCCGGGGGTCAGTTCTATGGCGCAGCGGAACCAGGGATATTCAAGGTATCCGGGTCCGCCGGGGTTGTTGGTCCCGAGCTTGATGGTGCGGCAGCGGTACGGTCCCGGCGCAGGCTGGAGGCGGCCGGTCTGTCCGGCGTTGGGATCGACCAGCGGGCCGAGCGCCTCGACCTGGGCGGCGAAGCCCTTGTCCTCGGCCTCGGCGCGGCCGAGACGCCAGGCCTGGTCGAGACGGCCGAGGGCCGAGGCGTCGGCGGCGGAAGCGACGCGACGCCAGTCGGCGGCTCCACCCTGTTCGCCGTCGGCCGGCGGCGCGGAGGGCCGGCCGGGGCCAGGCGTTTCACCCGGGGACGGGACCGCCCGGCCCGTGGCGGGGGAAGGCGCCGCCGTCGAGGGTGCGGCGGGATCGCCGGCGGGCGCCGAACCGTCCCCGCAGGCGGCGAGCAGGGCTGCGAGCGAGGCGACGGCGACGAGGGTTCGCATGAGGCATTCCTTGGCGGCTGAACCGTGGAAACGGTCGCGGCCTGAAGGAGTTTCAGCCGCCTTCGGACGATCGCGGATCCAGCAGCACGCCGGCGACCGTGGCGGCCAGCAGGCGCGGCGCCAGGGGCAGGCGCGCGACCTTGCCCAGCACATGGTCGCGGACCCAGGGCAGGAGCCGGCCGTCGGCCTGGTAGAAGGGGGTGAAGCCGAGGCTGAGCGCCTGATACAGCCGCACATGCCAGCGGCGGGCGCGGGCGTAGGCGTCGAGCGCCGTCGGCAGGTCGCGATGGCGGACCAGGGCGTCGGCGAGGGCCTGGGCGTCCAGCAGGCCCATGTTCACCCCCTGGCCGAGCTGGGGGCTGGTGGAATGGGCGGCGTCGCCCAGCACGGCCAGCCGGTCCTCCACGGGGCGGCCCAGGGTCTGGTGGCCATAGGAGGCCAGGGTCATCTGCTCGCGATCGGTGATGGCGTCCATGACGGGCGCCAGCTCGGGCCACAGGCGCAGACAGTGGTCCTTCCAGCTCTCCAGCCCGAGCGCGTGCCAGTCGGGCCAGATCTCGGTCTTCAGGCTCCAGAAGAAGGTCGCCAGCGGCGCGCCCGGCGCGCCGGGGAGGACGCCGCAGGGCAGGACGCCGAGCATGCGGCTGGCGCCCAGATAGACCTGTTCGAGCGCCGTCGGATCGAACGGCGCGCCGGGCCAGGGGACGGTGGTCCAGAGGGCGCCCCAGGCGAGGTCGCGGCGCTCCGCGCCCATGCCGGCGGCGATGGCCGAGCGGGCGCCGGACGCATCGATGACGAGATTGAACGGGGCGCTGCGGCGGCCGCCGCTGTCGATCAGACGGCCCGCGTCGGCGCGGACGATCTCGCGGTCCGTCTCGAAGTCGACGCCGGCCTCGACGCAGGCCTCGTACAGGATGGCGAACATGGCGGCGCGGTGGATGCCGATGGCCGGGCGTGGATGCTTCAGGTCGCTGTAGCGGACGTCCAGGACCACGCGGCCGCGGCGGGCCTCGCGGCCGAAAATATGGTCGATGCGCTGGCCGCAGGCTTCGACCTCGGGGGTCAGGCCCAGCCGGTCCAGCACGTGCAGGCCTGTGGGCTGGAGCATGAAGCCGGCGCCCAGGGGCCGGGGCGTCGCGAACCGCTCGTGGACCATGACGCGCCGTCCCTGCCGGGCCAGCATCAGGGCGACGGCGAGGCCGGCGGGCCCGGCGCCGACGACGGCGATGTCGGCGACGCGCGCCCGCCGCGGCGGCGGCGGGATGTCGAGCGCCGCCTCCCTGACGAGCTGCGGTCGTCGGCCCTTCGGGACCGTGGTCGCCGCGGCCGGTCTGGCCCGCGACTTGCGGGGTTTGGGGGCCGGCCTGTCCGTCACGCGGGGACGAGTTCGATCACGTCGAGGTTCGACTCGGCCCGGGGCCAGGGCAGGACCAGCCGCCAGCGGCGGTCGCCGATCCGCTCCAGCACGGCGATCAGGTCGCGGTCGGGACGCTGGCCGTAGGAGTTGGCGGCGGGCTCCTCGGCCAGGGCGAGGGAACCGAGCAGGATCATCTGGCGGTCGTTCTCGGGGAACAGCAGTCCGCCCGGGCGCTGGCTGCCGGTCAGTTTGGAGAATTTCAGGCCGCGCGGCGTGCGTTCGATGCGGCAGGCGAACCAGCCGTAGACGACATAGCCGAGCCCCTGCTCGCCCCCCTGCGAGCCCAGTTTGACCGTGCGGCAGCGGTAGTCGCCCGGCGGCGGGGCCACGGGCGCGCGGCGGATGTCGGGGTCGATCAGATCGCCGAGGGCGCGCAGGTCGCCCGAGCCGGCCTGGCGGCGGGCCTGCTGCAGGGCCAGGGACCAGGCGGCGTCGCGGCGCGCGTAGCGGTCGCGGTCGGCCGCGGTGACGACGCCGCGCCAGTCGCGCAGGGCGGCGCCCGAGCCGCCTGGCGGCGGCGGAGGCGGCGGGGCGCTGGCGCAGGCGGCGAGGATCAGCGTCGCGAGGGCGATCAGGGCCGGGGATCGCGACAGGCGGGACATGGGCGCTCCGGTCAGGTTCGGGCGCTCTTTGGGCCAGTCCGCGGCGGCTGCGTCAAGCGCGCCGGCGCCGCGGGCGGACCCTCAGTCCTCGGCGGGAGCCTCGACCTTGCGGCGCGGGGCGCGGCGCTTGGGCGCGGCGGGCTCGTCGGCGGCGTCGGCTTCGACCGGCGCGGGGGCCGAGGGGGCCGGAGCCGTCGAGCGGGTCAGGAAGCCGGGCAGGGCCGAGGGACCGTCGTCGGTCGCCACGCCGGCGTCGCGGCGCGGGCGGCGTTCGGGACGTTCGGCGCGGGCCGGGCGTTCGGCCGGCTCGGGACGGTCCGCGCGTTCGGGGGTTTCGGCGCGGGCCTCCGAGGTCTCGTCGGAAGCCGGGGCGTCTCCTTCGGCGCGCTCGCCGCCTTCGCGGTCGAAGCGGGCGCCGCGTTCGAGCTGGCGGCGCTCCCAGCGTTCGCGGCGGGTCTCGCGGCGGCTGCCGTCGGCGTTGGTGGTCGCCTCGCCCTCGGGGCGGGGCTCGCGGGGTTCGCGTTCGGGACGGGGCTCGCGCTCGGCGCGGGGCTGGTCGTCGCGGTCGCGCCATTCGCGGCGCGGCTGTTCGCCCTGACGGTCGCCGGAGCCGCCGTTCTGGCGCTCCTCGTTCTCGCGCTGGCGGGCCTCGATCTGGGCGATGCGGTCGGCCTCGACCTTTTCGGCGGCCATGATGGCGGCGGCCTGGGCGCCGGTCTCGTCCTCGAAGTCGATGTCGAAGCCCTGGCCGGCCAGTTCGCGCTGGGCGATCTCGGAGACGGGGCGCGAGGGCTGCAGGGCGCGCAGGACGCGGAAATAGTGTTCGGCGTGCTGGGTGTAGTTCTCGGCCAGCACCCGGTCGCCGGCGGCCGAGGCGTCGCGCGCCAGCTGCATGTAGCGTTCGTAGACGGTCTGGGCGTTGCCGCGGACCTTGATGTTCTCGGGGCCCTGGGAATCCCAGGACCGGTTCGGATTGGTGGCGTTGGCGTTGTTGTTGCCGCCGCCGCTGCTCCCGGGCTTTCTGTTGCGTCCGCGCTGACGCTTCATGCCCTTGAAATCTCTCATCGGACGCTCGTGCTTTGTATGAGGGACGGTCCGCGGCGGTGGCCGTGGGCGCTGTCCGTTTGGTCGTTCCGCTTCGTTCCGGGGCCAATCCCCGCTGACGATGTGATCGGAAATCCGTCGCCGCCCCGTGGTCCGCCGGGCGACCCGGCCCGACCGTCACTGCCCTGATGCGCGCATGAATGGGCCTGAACCGGTCCAAGGCGTGCGTTTTGGGTGGGAGACAGTCAGAGACTTAGCGCGAGCGGGGGCGGTTTCCAAGGCCTAGTTTTCGGACCGCCTACATCTTCGGGATCGGATTTGTCCTGGGGTCCGGCCCGTTGGTGACGACGCGGTCGCGGTCCGACAGGTCCTTGACGACGATGACTCCCTCGAATCCCGCCGCCTCGAACAGGGCCTTGACCTGCGGGCCCTGGTCCCAGCCGATCTCGACGGCGAAGATGCCGTCGGGACGCAGGATGCGGCGGATCTCGGGGGCCAGTTCGCGGTAGGCGACGAGGCCGTCGGGACCGCCGTCCAGCGCCAGCAGGGGGTCGTGGTCGCGCACCTCGGGGTCGAGGCCCGGGATGTCGTCCGAGGGGATGTAGGGCGGGTTGGACACCACCAGATCGAAGCTGTGATCGCCGAAGCCCGCAGCCCATTCGGTGCGCAGGAAGGTCGCCCGGTTGTCGAGCTCGAGGTTGGCGGCGTTCTCCTTCGCCACGGCCAGGGCCTCGGACGAGATGTCGGTGCCGACGCCGCGCGCCCCGGCCCGCTCGGCCAGGGTGGCCAGCAGGATGGCGCCCGAGCCGGTGCCGAGGTCGATCATCTCGAACGCCTGGTGCGGCGGATAGGCCAGCATGACGACGTCGAGGATGGCCTCGGTATCCGGTCGCGGGCTGAGGACGTCGGGGGTGACGTTCAGCATGATCTTCCAGAAGCCCTTCCTGCCGAGGATGCGCGACACGGGCTCGCGGCGCAGGCGGCGTTCGACGAAGGCGTCGAGGGCGGCCTGCTGCTCGGCGGTCACGGCGCGATAGGGGTCGGTGAGAATGTCGGTGCGGGTCGCGCCGGTGGCGGCTTCCAGCAGCAGGCGGGCGTCGATCGAGGGGCTGTCGATGCGGCCGGCCTTGAGCACGGCCGTGGCGGCCTTCCAGGCGGCGACCAGGGTCAGGGCGGGAGCGATGTCGGTCATGCGCTGGCATTGACGCGGCTTTGCGGGGATATCAAGCGCAGCGGCGCCGGAACGCGCGCCGGAGGGAGCCGTTGAGGCCGGGATGCGAAGACAATCGGGACACAAGGGCGGACCGGGCGGCGGGCTGGGCCCGTGGGGCATGATCGGGGCGATCATGGGCGGTCTGGCGGCCGGAGCGGGCGCCGCGCATCTGGTCTATTCGCGCGGACACAAATTCGGGCTGGAATTGAGGGCCCGCAGGCCCGAGCCGCTGCCGCCGCGCGCGCCGACGCCCGAGGAGTTCGACGCCAGGGAGCCGGGCCGCGGCCGGCTGGCGCAGCGCCCCGAGCATATTCCGCACAAGGGCTGGGTCGATATCTTCTGGCGGCTGGGCATGTCCTATTTCGGGGACCGGGTGGGCTTCCTCGCGGGGGGCGTGACCTTCTTCGTCATGCTGTCGCTGTTCCCTACCCTGGCGGCCTTCGTGACCGTCTACGGCCTGTTCGCCGATCCGACCGACGCCGCCGCGCGCGTGTCCTTCCTGTATTCGGTGATGCCGCCGGGGGTGGCGCAATTCCTGTCAGGCGAGATGCAGCGGCTGGCCGAGAACTCCAACACCCAGCTGACCTTTACCCTGATCTGGACCCTAGCCCTGTCGCTGTGGACCGCGAACGGCGCGATCAAGGTGCTCTTCTATGGGCTGAACGTCGCCTATCACGAGGTCGAGAAGCGCCACATCGTGAAATACAACCTGATGTGCATGGCCTTCACCGTCGGGGGGCTGGCTTCGATCATGGTCACGGCGGGCCTGATCGTGGGCGTGCCGCTGGCGCTGGGGCTGTTCGGCTGGGCGGCCGAATGGAGCTATCTGGCCCCCTTCCGCTGGCCCGCGCTGCTGCTGGTCTATGGCGCGGCCCTGACGCTGATCTACCGCCTCGGGCCCTGCCGGCAGAAGGCGCGCTGGCGCTGGCTGACGCCCGGCGCGATCTTCGCCGCCCTGTCGAGCCTGATCCTGTCGCTGGTGTTCAGCTGGTATCTGCAGACCTTCGTGCGCACGGCCTACTACGGGCCGCTGGCGGCGATGATGGGCTTCCTGCTTTGGACGTGGCTGAGCGTGCAGATCATCATCATGGGCGCCGAACTGAACGCCGAGATCGAGCACCAGACGGCCATCGACACCACCACGGGCGAACCGCTGGCGATCGGCGAGCGCGGCGCGGTGGTGGCGGATACCGTCGGGCCGAAGCGCGGCTCGCCGGCGGCGCTGGCGTTCACGCTGAAGCACGCCGAGGCCTTGTCAGACCGGCTTCTGAGGCGGCGGGCCCGCAAGGACCCGGAAAACCTTTAGCCGAACTCGGCCTCCAGATCGGCCAGACGCGCCGCCTGGTCCTCGGCGATCAGGGCGTTCAGCAGGGGGTCGATGTCGCCCTCGAGGATCTGCGGCAGGCTGTGCAGGGTCAGGCCGATGCGGTGGTCGGTCACGCGGCCCTGCGGGAAGTTGTAGGTGCGGATACGCTCCGAGCGGTCGCCCGAGCCGACCTGGGATTTGCGCGAGTCGGAGCGCGCGTCGTCCTTCATCTGGCGCTGCATGTCGTACAGGCGGACGCGCAGATTCTTCATCGCCTTGTCGCGGTTGACGTGCTGCGACTTCTCGGACGAGGTCACCACGATCCCCGACGGGAAGTGGGTGATGCGCACGGCGGAATCGGTCTTGTTGACGTGCTGGCCGCCCGAGCCGGAGGCGCGGAAGGTGTCGATGCGGATGTCCTTGTCCTGGATGTCGATCTCGACGTCCTCGACCTCGGGCAGGACGGCGACCGTGGCGGCCGAGGTGTGGATGCGCCCTTGGGCCTCGGTCGAGGGCACGCGCTGGACACGGTGGACGCCGCTTTCGAACTTCAGCCGGCCGAAGACGCCGTCGCCGGTGACGGTGGCGATGATCTCCTTGTAGCCGCCGGCGTCGCCCTCGGTGGCCGAGTCCAGCTCGACCTTCCAGCCGCGGTTGGCGGCGTAGCGCGAATACATGCGGAACAGGTCGCCGGCGAACAGGGCGGCCTCGTCGCCGCCGGTGCCGGCGCGGACCTCGAGCACGGCCGAGGCGTTCTCGTCGGCGTCGCGCGGGGCCAGCAGCAGGGCCACGTCGCGCTCCATCTCCGGCAGGCGCTCCTTCAGCGTCTGCAGCTCGTCCGCGGCCATTTCGGCCATCTCGGGATCGGCGGCCATGGCCTCCAGATCGGCCATCTCGGCCCGCGTTTTCGCCAGGGCCATGACCGCCTCGGCCACCGGCTTCATCTCGGCGTGTTCCTTCGACAGGCGCACGATCTCCTGCCCGTCGCTGGCCGCACCCATCCGCGCCTCCACCTGGTGGAAGCGGTCGAGCACCTGATCGAGCCGGGCCTGGGGCAGTCGCAAGGGGGAAAAGTCCTGAAATCCGAACGGGCGGGACGCATAGCCCAGTGCATCCCCGGCTGTCGAGGAAGGCGCCCCGGCGTGGTCGAGGCGGCGCTTCAGCGAGGGGGAGCGGCGGTCCGCCGGCCTCCCCGGCGTCGCGCCCTTCCGTCAGCGCATGCCTGCGCCGCGCCCCCTCCCCGTCGCTTCGCGACAGGGAGGAGACCGCAGGACGCTATTCGGAGCCGCGCGCGAGGTTGCGCAGCACATAGGGCATGACCCCGCCGGCCTTGAAGTAGTCCATCTCGGTCTGGTTATCGATGCGGCAGCGGACCGGGAAGCGGGCCATCTTGCCGTCCGACGGGCGGAACAGCTCGACCCACAGGTCCTGACGCGGACGCAGCTTGCCGACATTCACGTCCGACAGGCCGCGGATGGTGACGATCTCCTCGCCGGTCAGGCCCAGACGCAGCCAGCCCTCCATCTTGAACTGCAGCGGCACGACGCCCATTCCGACCAGGTTGGAGCGGTGGATGCGTTCATAGCTCTCGCCGATCACCGCGCGCACGCCCAGCAGGCGGGTGCCCTTGGCCGCCCAGTCGCGCGACGAGCCGGTGCCGTATTCCTTGCCCGCGAACACGACCAGCGGCCGGCCCTCGGACTGGTAGCGCATGGCGGCGTCGTAGATCGACATCGTGTCCTGCGACGGGAAGTGACGCGTGACGCCGCCCTCGATGTCCGGGGTGATCTTGTTGCGGATGCGGATGTTGGCGAAGGTGCCGCGCATCATCACTTCGTGGTGGCCGCGGCGGGCGCCGTAGCTGTTGAAGTCGAGCGCGTCGACGCCGCGGCTGGTCAGATAGGCGCCGGCGGGCGAGGTCTTCTTGATCGAACCGGCCGGGCTGATGTGGTCGGTGGTGATCGAGTCGCCGAAGATGGCCAGCACGCGCGCCTCGACGATGTCGGCGACCGGGGCCGGCTCCATCGACAGACCCTCGAAATAGGGCGGGTTGGCGACATAGGTCGAGGCCTCGTCCCAGGCGTAGGTCTGGCCGCCCTCGATCTTGATGCCCTGCCAGTGCTTGTCGCCCTTGAACACGTCGCCATAGCGTTTGGCGAACATGGCCGGGGTGACCGACTTCTTCTGGATGTCGGCGATCTCCTTCGAGGTCGGCCAGATGTCCTTGAGGAAGACGTCCTTGCCCTTCTTGTCCTGGCCGATCGGATCCTTGGAGATGTCGATCCGCATCGACCCGGCCAGGGCGTAGGCCACGACCAGCGGCGGCGAGGCCAGATAGTTGGCCTGGACGTCCGGGTTCACCCGGCCCTCGAAATTGCGGTTGCCCGACAGGACCGAGGTGGCGACCAGGCCGTTGTCGTTGATCGTCTTCGAGATCGCGTCCGGCAGCGGGCCCGAGTTGCCGATGCAGGTGGTGCAGCCGTAGCCGACCAGGTTGAAGCCCAGCGCATCCAGATCGGCCTGCAGGCCGGCGGCGGTCAGATAGTCGGTGACCACCTGCGAACCGGGGGCCAGCGAGGTCTTGACCCACGGCTTGACCTTCAGGCCCAGCTTGTGGGCCTTGCGCGCCACCAGACCGGCGGCGATCAGGACCGACGGGTTGGAGGTGTTGGTGCAGCTGGTGATGGCGGCGATGACCACGTCGCCGTCGCCGAGGTCGAACTTCTCACCCTCGACCTGAACGCGCGGGGCGTCGGTCGGGCGGCTGAAGACCTCGCCCAGCGCCGTCTCGAACGACGGGGCGGCGACGGTCAGTTCGACCTTGTCCTGCGGACGCTTGGGACCGGCCAGCGACGGCACGACCGTGCCCATGTCCAGCTCCAGCACGTCGGTGAAGATCGGGTCTTCCGAGGTCTCGTCGATCCACAGGCCTTGAGCCTTGGCGTAGGCCTCGACCAGGGCGACGCGCGCCTTGTCGCGGCCCGTGGCGGTCAGATAGTCGATGGTCGCGCGCGACACCGGGAAGAAGCCGCAGGTGGCGCCGTATTCCGGGGCCATGTTGGCGATGGTGGCCTGGTCCTCGATGGTCAGGCTGGTCACGCCGGGGCCGAAGAATTCGACGAACTTGCCGACCACGCCCTTCTTGCGCAGCATCTGGGTGACGGTCAGGACCAGATCGGTGGCGGTCGTGCCTTCCGACATGGCGCCGGTCAGTTTGAAGCCGATGACCTCGGGGATCAGCATCGGGATCGGCTGGCCCAGCATGGCCGCCTCGGCCTCGATGCCGCCGACGCCCCAGCCCAGAACGGCCAGGCCGTTGATCATGGTCGTGTGGCTGTCCGTGCCGACCACGGTGTCGGGATAGGCGACGGTCTTCTTGCCCTCTTCCAGCGTCCAGACGGTCTGGGCGAGGTTCTCGAGGTTCACCTGGTGGCAGATGCCGGTGCCGGGGGGCACGACGCGGAAATTGTTGAAGGCCGACGAGCCCCAGCGCAGGAATTTGTAGCGCTCGATGTTGCGCTCATATTCGCGCTCGACGTTCTGGTTGAAGGCGCCCGGGGTGCCGAAATGGTCGACCATGACCGAGTGGTCGATGACCAGATCGACCGGGTTCAGAGGATTGATGCGGGTCGGGTCGGCGCCGAGGGCGCTCATGGCGTCGCGCATGGCGGCCAGATCGACCACGGCCGGAACGCCCGTGAAGTCCTGCATAAGCACCCGGGCCGGGCGGAAGGCGATCTCGTGCTCGACCGAGCCCTTGTTCTCGGTCCAGGCGGCGATGGCGCGCAGGTCGGCCTCGGTGACGGAAACCCCGTCCTCGTTGCGCAGCAGGTTCTCCAGCAGCACCTTCATCGAGCGCGGCAGACGGGAAATCCCGGCCAGACCGGCTTCCTCGGCGGCGGGAAGGCTGTAATAGGCGTACTTCTTGCGCCCGACGGAAAGGTCCTGACGGGTCTTGAGGCTGTCGTTCGACGGCATGGAGAGGCTTCCTCTGGTCAACGCCGCCCGACAATCCGGTTGCACGAACGCGCGGCTTGCGGCGGGGCGCACAGGTCCCCGACGCGCGCGGCGAACGCCTGCTGCGGCGAGGGCGGATATAGCGAGGGTTGCAGGCAAGGTCCATGTATCCACGATGGGCGTGTGGGTATTGAGAAACGTTCGCAGAAACCTTCTCCCTCCCCTTTATGGGGAGGGTGGTCGCGAAGCGACCGGGTGGGGAATTTCAGGCGTACCCCACCCTGTCGTCGCTGCGCGCCGACATCCCTCCCCACAAGGGGTGAGGGAGACCACATGATCACCGCCTCCGCCCTCACCGTCTCCCGCGGCGAACGCCTGCTGTTCCACGACCTGTCCTTCTCGCTCGCCTCCGGCGAAGCCCTGGCCCTGACCGGCGCCAACGGCGCGGGCAAGACCAGCCTGCTGCGCACCCTCGCCGGCTTCATCCGCCCCGACGCGGGGACCGTCGCCTTCGCCGAGGTCGAGCCGGCCGAGGCGCGGGCCAACCATATCCACTGGCTGGGTCATCTCGACGGGCTGAAGACCGGCCGCCGCGCCCGCGAGGAACTGACCTTCCAGGCGCAATGGTCGGGCGCTTCCGCCGACGGGATCGCCGCCGCCGTCGACGTGCTGGCGCTGGAGCCGCTGCTCGACCTCGAGGTGCGCAAGCTGTCGGCCGGCCAGCGCCGCCGCCTCGCCTTCGCCCGGCTGATCGCGGCGCCGCGTCCGATCTGGCTGCTGGACGAGCCCTTCGCGCCGCTGGACGCCCGCTGGCGGGCCGCGCTCGGCCTGCTGATGCAGGCGCATCTCGACAGGGGCGGCGGCCTCATCGCCGCCGTGCACGATCCGCTGCCGCTGCCCGCGCGCGCGCTCGACATCGGAGCCGGGCGATGAGGGCGCTGCTCATCCTGTGGCGGCGCGAACTCGCCCTGGCCTGGGCCGGCGGCGGGGGCCCCCTGCTGGCCTGCGGCTTCTTCCTGTGCCTGACCGTGCTGGTGCCGCTGGCGGCAGGCGGCGATCCGGCGGGGCTGAAACCCGTCGCGGGCGGGATCGCCTGGCTGGCCCTCGCCCTGTCTTCGATCCTGTCGCTCGAGCGCCTGTTCGAGCGCGACCATGAGGACGGCGCCCTCGACCTGATCACCCTCGGCCCCGTCCCGCTGGAGCTGGTGGTCCTGACCAAGGCCAAGGCGCAATGGCTGGCAGTCGGCGCGCCTCTGGCCATCACCGCCCCGGTCGCCGCGGTCACCCTCGGCCTGCCGCCCGCCCTCGCCCCGCTGGTCGGCCTGTCGGCCCTGATCGGCGCGCTCGGCTTCGCCCTGACCGGGGCGCTGGGCGCCGCCCTCGCCCTCGGCGCCAAACGCGGCGGCCTGCTGATCGCGGTCGTGGTCCTGCCGCTGTTCATTCCGCCGGTGGTGTTCGGCGCGGGGGCTCTGGAGCGGGCCACAAACGGGCTCGATCCGACGCCGGCCCTCGCCTTCCTCTTCGCCTACGTCCTGTTCGCCGGGGTGGTCACGCCCTTCGCGGCGGCGGCGGCGATCCGGAACGCACAGGGCTGAGCCTCGTCGCGGCCTAGCCGGAATCGATGGTGAACCCTTCGTGTCCCTGGTGATGAACCCGGGAATGGATCGGGGCCCGGCTTCGCCGGGAAAGGAGGACCGCTCAGGCCTTCTTGACGAACTCCGTCCGCAGCACCAGGCCGCGCACCTTGTCGACATTGGCCTCGATCTCGTCCGTGTCGCCGGTCAGGCGGATATTCTTCACCAGCGTGCCGCGCTTCAGGGTCACCCCGCCCGAGCCCTTGACCTTGAGGTCCTTGATCAGGGTCACGCTGTCGCCGTCGGCCAGGACGTTGCCGTTGGAATCCTTGGTCACATCGTCGGTCATGGCTCGCCTCTTTCCAGACGCGACGCTCTAGCACACGACAAGACGACGGGCTCAACCAGCGCGAAGCGCGATAGCGCACCAGGCCAGCCTCAAGTAGCGCGAAGCGCGATAGCCCACTAAGAACCTCCCTGATGTTCCTCGCCAACCCCGACCGCTTCCTGCGCTTCACCCGCCCGCTGACGCCGGCGCTGTGGGGGCTGGCCGCCGTCCTGCTGACTGTCGGAACCTGGCTCTCGTTCGCCGCGCCCGAGGACTATCAGCAGGGCGACACGGCGCGGATCATGTTCGTGCACGTGCCCGCCGCCTCGGTCGGGCTGATGATCTATGCGGCCCTCGGCGTCTCCAGCTTCTTCGCCCTGGTGTTCCGCCATCCGCTGGCCGACGCCGCCGCGCGCGCCGCCGCCCTGCCCGGGGCCGCCTTCACCGCCCTGGCCCTGATCACCGGCAGCCTCTGGGGCAAGCCGATGTGGGGCGCCTGGTGGGCCTGGGGCGACGCGCGGCTGATGTCGGTGCTGATCCTGTTCCTGTTCTACCTCGGCTACATGGCCCTGCGCGCCTCGATCGACGACGAGACGAAGGCCGCGCGCGCCGCCGCCGTCCTGGGACTGGTCGGGCTGGTCAATCTGCCGATCGTGAAATTCTCGGTCGACTGGTGGAACACCCTGCACCAGCCCGCCTCCCTGCTGAGGGCCGACGGCCCGGCCATGCCGGCCGCCTTCCTCGCTCCGCTTCTGACCATGATGGCGGCCTGGGGCGTCTTCTTCCTCGCCGTCTGGATCACCTCCATCCGCACCGAGATCGTGCGCCGCCGGGTTCTGACCCTTCGCGCCCGCCGCGCCCAGGAGGCCTGAGATGATCGACCTCGACATGGGCGCCTACGCCCCCTTCGTCTGGCCCGCCTGGGGCATCAGCGCCGCCGTGCTGGCGGCCCTCGCCGTCCGGGCCGTGATCGCCGCCCGCCGCTGGAACGCCGAGCTGAAGCGCCTCGACAACGACGCCGCCCCGGCCCCGACAGGGCGAAGCCCGGTGGAGCCCCGACCATGAGCCGCTGGGTCTCCCTCATTCCGCTGGTGATCCTGGCCGCCCTCGCGGTCCTGTTCGTCGGCTGGTCGCTGCAGCGCGACCCGGCGGTCAAGCCCGACGCCCTCGTCGGCCAGCCGGTCCCGGAAACCGTCCTGCCCATACTGAACGGCGTCATCCCCGGACCCGGCCACGTCGACCTGAAGACGGCCGGCGTCGGCAAGCCGATGCTGGTCAATGTCTTCGCCAGCTGGTGCCTGCCCTGCAAGGTCGAGCATCCGAAGCTGATGGCGCTGAAGGCGCGCGGCGTCGCCGTCGTCGGCGTCGCCTGGAAGGACGATCCCGCGGACACCCGTCGCTTCCTCGACGAACTGGGCGATCCCTATTCCATGGTGCTGGTCGACCGCGAGGGCCGCGCCGGGCTTGACCTGGGCATCTCGGGCGCGCCCGAGACCTTCGCGGTCAACGCCATGGGCGAGGTCGCGGCCAAGTCATCCGGCCCCCTCGTCGACGACGCCGAGGTCGAGCGGCTGGTCGACGCCATCCAGGCCCCGCCCCGCCCGCTGCCCACCGCAACACGGCGTTAACCCCTTTTCGACGGTTTTGATTAACCCTGTCGGCATGAGCGCGATTCGTCCCGACCTGATCTCGACCCTGTTCCCGGCGCATCCCGCCGGCGCCTCGCCCGTGCGCGCCTCGCGCTCGGACTTCTTCAAGACGGCGCTCGACGCCGTTCAGGGTCCGCCCGCCGGGCCGACCCTCCGCGCCGCCACGCCGCAGCCGACCGCCGCCGCCTTCGAGGACCGTCCGGCCCGTCCGGGCGCCCTGCTGGACATCCGCGTCTAGATATTCGGCCTTCACGCGAAAATGAGCGGCGCCTTTTCGCCTGCCGTGATTAACCTCGCCGCCATGCGCACAAGGGGCTGGATCATCCCTGCGGCGGCCCTCGCGGCCGCATTGCTGGCGGCGGGGGCGGGAGCCCAGCCGTCGCCGACGCGCGTGGCCCGCCGCGACGCGCCCCCGCCCGAGCCCGTGGTCGTCGAACTGTTCACCGCCCAGGGCTGCGCCGGCTGTCCCGAGGCCAACGCCCGGGTCGAGGCCGTGGCGGGCGAGCCCGGCGTCATCGCCCTGACCTACGCCGTCGACTACTGGGACTATCTGGGCTGGCAGGACACCTTCGCCCGGCCCGAGTTCGCCCAGCGCCAGCGCGCCTATCGCCGGCCGCTGCGGCTGCGCGACGTGTCGACGCCGCAAGTCGTGATCGACGGCCGCCGCCAGGTCGCGGGAGCGAGCGGCGCCGCCCTGCAGGGCGCCATCGACGAGGAGGCCGCGCGCCGCATCTTCCCGCCCGAGATCGAGTTCCGCGAGGGCGGCGACCGGGTCGGCGTCGGCTCGGGTCCGGCCCCCGCCGGCGGGGCCGAGGTCGTGGCCGTGCTCTACACCCCGGGCCCCCAGACGGTGGAGATCGCCCGCGGCGACAACCGCGGCCGCAGCGTGCGCCACACCAATGTCGTGCGTTCGGTCCGGACGCTGGGCGACTGGACCGGCCAGCCGCGCCTCTACGCCCTGCCCACCGCGCGCGATCCGGCCCAGGCGGTCGCCATCCTGGTCCAGGCCAAGGCCGACCGGCGCATCCTCAACGGCGCCGTCCTGCCGCCCGGCTAGGGCTCAGGCCCCGGCCTTTTTCGCGAAGCCCAGGGCCCCGGCGGCCAGCATCGGAACCTGGGCGGCCATGGTGCGGGCGTGGGCGCTGGCGGCGGTGCCGTCGCGCACCCTCCCGGCGATGCCCTGGCAGATGGCCGCCAGCCGGAACAGGTTGTAGGCGAACAGCCAGTCCAGAGTCTCCGGCCTCGCCCCGGTCAGCCGGGCGTAGCGCTCGACCGTCTCCTCGACGGAGGGGATGCCCAGCGCCTTGATGTCGGCGCCCGCCAGACCGTTGCGCGCCGTGGCCGGGATCACCCAGGCGATCAGCAGATAGGAAAAGTCCGCCATCGGATCGCCGAGGGTCGACAGCTCCCAGTCCAGCACCGCCCGCACCTCCGCCGCATCCGGGGCGAGGATCAGATTGTCGAGGCGGAAGTCGCCATGCACGATCCGCGTCGGGCCCGCGGGCGGCAGGGTGGCGGGCAGGAATTCGATCAACCGGTCCATGGCCGGGATCGGCTCGATCTCCGACGCCCGATACTGCTTGGTCCAGCGCCCGACCTGCCGTTCGAAATAGTTGCCCGGCCGGCCGTAGTCGCCCAGGCCGATGGCGGCGGGATCGAAGGCGTGCAGCGCCGCCAGCGCATCCACCTGGGCGTCATAGATGGCCCGCCGCTGCACCGGCTCCATGCCGGGCAGTTTCAGGTCCCACAGGATCCGGCCCTCGACCTTGTCCATGACATAGAACATCGAGCCGATGACGGCATCGTCCGTACACAGAGCATAGGGTCGCGCAACGGGATACCCCTGCCTGTGCAGGGCCGAGATGACGGTGAATTCGCGGTCGACCGCATGGGCGCTGGCCAGCAGCGTCCCGGGGGGCTTGCGGCGCAGCACATAGGTTCGCCCCGGCGTGGCCAGCTCATAGGTCGGATTGGACTGGCCGCCCTTGAACTGCCGCACCGTCAGCGGCCCGGCGTAGGCCTCGACATGGGCCGACAGCCAGCGATCCAGCGCCGCCTCGTCCAGGGCATAGCGGGGATCGACCTCGCGGGTGCCGGAGAAGGTCGCCTGGGCGTCGTCGAGGGGCTGGGTCATGCGTCTTCCGGATGGGCGGCGATGATGGCCGCGCGCACCGCGGCGCGCCAGCCCTTCAGCAGCCGTTCCCGCTCGCCCGCCTCCATTTTCGGCGTCCAGCGCGCCGGCGCCTCGACCGGATGGTCCTCCAGATCGCCGATCAGGCCGACGCCCAGGGCCGCCAGCTTGGCCGCCCCCAGCGCCGTCATTTCCTGGAACGCCGGGCGCTCGACCACCACCTCGCAAATGTCGGCCACGAACTGCATGGCGAAGGCGTTGGCGGTGACGCCGCCGTCGACCTTCAACACCTTGAGCCTCGGCGCCCCGTCCCTGGCCAGGGCGTCCAGCAGGTCGCGGGTCTGGTAGGCCAGGCTCTCCAGCGCCGCCCGCACCATATGCGCCGGACCGCTGTCCCGGGTCAGACCCGTGATCGTCCCCCGCGCCTCCGGCTCCCACCACGGCGCGCCCAGGCCGGTGAAACCGGGGACCAGATAGACGCCGCCGTTGTCCTTCAGCGTCTGCGCCAGCGCCTCCGACTGCCGCGACTCGCTGATCACCTTGAGCCCGTCGCGCAGCCACTGGATCGCCGACCCCGCCGAGAAGATCGACCCCTCCAGCGCCCAGGCCACGTCCCCGCCGACGGCGTAGCCGAGCGTACCCAGCAGCCGGCTGGTCGAGGCCACCGGCGCCGCGCCGACATTGGCGACCAGAAACGCCCCGGTGCCATAGGTGATCTTGGCGTCCCCCGCCTTCAGCGCCCCGTGCCCGACCAGCGCCGCCTGCTGGTCCCCGGCCGCGCCGTGGATCGGCAGGGCGGCGCCGAACAGCGACGGCTCGCAGTCCCCCAGAAGATCGGCGCACCCCCGGATTTCCGGCAGGACCGCCATCGGCACGTCGAACAGGTCGGCCAGATCGGGCCGCCATCGGCGGGTCGCCAGATCCATCAGCGAGGTGCGGCTGGCGTTGGTGGCGTCGGTGACATGGCTGACGCCGCCGGTCAGCTTCCAGATCAGCCAGGTCTCGATGGTGCCGACCTTGACCATGCCCGCCGCGGCCCGGTCCCGGGCGCCCGGAACCGCGTCCAGCAGCCAGGCGAATTTCGAGGCCGAGAAATAGGGGTCGAGGATCAGGCCCGTCGCCGCCTGCACCATCGGCTCATGTCCCGCGGCGGCCAGCCGGCCGGTGGCGGCGGCGGTGCGCCGGTCCTGCCAGACGATGGCGCGGTGCAGCGGCTCCCCGCTCGCCACATCCCACAGGACCGAGGTCTCGCGCTGGTTGGTGATGCCGATCGCCGCGAACCGTCCGACGCCGCCGGCCTTGCGAATGACCTCGCGGCAGGTCTGCAGCGTCGCGGTCCAGATTTCGCCGGCGTCGTGCTCGACCCAGCCCGATTGCGGGAAATGCTGCTCCAGCTCGATCTGGCTCACCGCGACGGGCCGCAGCCCGCCCTCGGGCGCGGCCTCGAAGGCGATGGCGCGGGTGGAGGTCGTGCCCTGGTCGATGGCGAGGATGAGAGACTTCATCGGGCGACGTTAGAACGCCCGCCCCAAACCTCAAACCGTGCATCCCGGCGAAGCCGCAACCCATTGGCCTCGGCCCGCGAGCCCGGTTCATCCCGAAGAACACCAAGGCTCACGAAGGACACGAAGGGGTCGGACCCAGGCACAGGTTTCCTTGTGCCCTTCGTCACCCTTCGTGCCCTTTGTGACGAACCTTCCGACCTTGGGAAGCCCGGCTTTCGCCGGGACAGGCGGACCGGTATGAGTCGGTCCATGCACACCGCCTCCTTCTCCGGCGTTCAGGACGCCGCCCGCCAGATCGCCGGTCACGCCGTCCGCACCCCCCTGATCGAGAGCCCGGCGCTGAACGAACGCGTCGGCGGCCGCGTCCTGATGAAGGCCGAGACCCTGCAGGTGGCCGGGGCCTTCAAATTCCGCGGCGCCTTCAACCGCATCAGCCGCCTGACGCCCGACGAACTGAAGCGCGGGGTGGTGGCCTATTCGTCCGGCAACCACGCCCAGGCCGTCGCCTGCGCGGCGCGATTGATGGGCGCCCGCGCCGTCATCGTCATGCCCGCCGACAGTCCGAAGGTGAAGGTGGACGGCGTGATCGCCTTCGGCGGCGAGGTGCGGATGTACGACCGCTACACCGAGAGCCGCGAGGCCATCGGCGAGGAGATCGCCGCCTCCCGGGGCTCGGTTCTGGTGCGCCCGTTCGACGATCCCTTCGTCATCGAGGGTCAGGGCACGACCGGCCTCGAGATCATCGAACAGGCCAAGGCCGCGGGCGCCGCCCCGCTGGACCAGCTGGTCTGCGGCGCCTCGGGCGGAGGCCTGATCGCCGGCATCAACCTGGCCATGGCCGCCCTGGCCCCGCACGTGCCGGTGATCGCGGTCGAGCCGCGGCACTACAACGACATGCAGCTGTCGATCGCGGCGGGTCAGAGGGTGACCTATGCGCCGGCCCCCGGCACCATCTGCGACGCCCTGATGACCGACCGGCCCGGCGAGCTGACCTTCCCCATCAACCGCCGCGTCGACAGGGTCGAGACCGTGTCCGACGCCGAGGTGGCCGAGGCCGTCCGCTACGCCTTCCACACCCTGAAGCTGGTGGTCGAGCCGGGCGGCGCGGTGTCGCTGGCCGCCGTCCTGGCCGGCAAGGTCGAGACCCGCGGGCGCGCCACCGCCCTCGTCCTGTCGGGCGGCAATGTCGACCCGGCCCTGTTCGCCGCCATCATCGAAGACCGTTTCACCCCGGTCGCCTGAGGAACCGTCCATGAGCCGCACCGAACGCAAGGGTACGCCCACCCCCGTCGCCGACCTGCCCGGCCTGATCGGCCAGGAGGTCGGCGTCAGTCGCTGGATCCGCGTGGATCAGGCCCGCATCAACGCCTTCGCCGAGATCACCGAGGACCGGCAGTTCATCCACGTCGATCCCGTGGCGGCGGCGAAAACCCCGTTCGGGGGCACGATCGCCCACGGCTTCCTGACCCTCAGCCTGCTGTCGGCCATGACCTATGACGCCGTCCCGCCGCTGGAGGGGGTGGTGATGGGCGTCAACTACGGCTTCGACAAATTGCGTTTCCTCGCCCCCGTGCTGACCGGGTCAAACGTCCGTGGACGGTTCAAGCTCCTGTCCGCCGAGGACAAGGGCGGCGGCCGCTGGCTGCTCAAGCACGAGGTCACGGTCGAGATCGAGGGGGCGGACAAGCCCGCGCTGGTGGCGGAATGGCTGGGGATGCAGGTGGTGGGACAGGGTTGATCCTGCATCCCGGCGAAGCCGGAACCGATGCGTCGTGGTTCGAAGCCCGGAGGTTCATCACAAAGGACACCAAGGGTCAGGAGGGGCACGAAGGTATCAGCGCCGGGCACGGGCCCCTTTGTGCCCTTCGTGGAGTCGCTTCGTGTGCTTTGTGATGAATCTTCGGACCGCCGGGCCCCGCCGGAAAGCCCGGCTTTCGCCGGGATGAGCGTTATGGAGGCAGGCCTAGCCCTCCCCCAGACACCGCAACGCCACTTCCAGGTTCCTCAACCCGTCCTCGCCCGTCACCGCCGGGGGCTCGCCGGTGCGGATCGCGTGGGCGAAGGCCTCCAGCTCCTTCTTCAGCGGCTCGGCCGGCCAGCTGTTGACGGCGCGGGTCTGGTAGGAGCCGTCGGGCTGCTGACCGAAATACTCCGTGACCTGACGGGTGATCAGGTCGGCGACCACGAATTTGTTCCTCGTGGCGACCTGCAGGGTGCGCACCTTGTAGGGCGTGACCCAGTTGGTCGTGATGTGGGCGATGGTCCCGTTCTCCAGCCTGAACTGCAGCAGGGCCGTGTCCTCGCGCTCGGCCTTGGTGCGGGCCAGCTGGGGCTGGACCTCGACGATCTCGGACTCCGTCAGATGACGGATGATGTCGATGTCATGCACCGCCAGATCGATGACCACCCCGACCTCGCCCATGCGCGGCGGGAAGGGTCCGACGCGGGTGATCTGGATCGAGATGACGTCCTCGCCGTCGATGGCGCGCTTGACCGCCTCGACCGCCGGATTGAAGCGTTCGACCTGGCCGACCATGAGCACGCGGTTGTTGGCCATGGCCGCGTCGATCAGGCGCCGGGCGTCGGCGACGGTGGCGGCGATCGGCTTTTCGACCAGCACATGCACCCCGGCCTCCAGCAGGGCGACGCCCAGGTCGGCGTGGTGCCGGTTGGGCGTGGCGACCACGGCGGCGTCCAGACCGGCGGCGATGAAGTCCGCCGCCCTGGTGAAGGCCGCGGCGTCATACAGGCCGGCCACGCCCCCGGACGTCGCGGCGTCCGGGTCGAAGACGGCGGTCAGGTCGAAGTCGCGGATGTCCGACAGCACGCGGGCGTGGTTGCGCCCCATGACGCCGACGCCGGCGACGCCGATCCTGAGCGGGGGAAGATGTTGGGTCATGCGCGAACCTTAGTCGAAGCTGGCGACCGCCGCGATGATCCTGTCCTGCGTCGCCTCGTCGAGGTCGGCGTGCATGGGCAGGCTGATCACCCGCTGCATCAGCCGTTCGGTCACCGGCAGACCCTGCGGCCCGCGCGGATACCGATCGTAGGCCGGCTGCAGGTGCAGCGGGATCGGATAATAGACCGCGGTCGGCACGCCCTGGTCCTTCAGATGCGCCGCCAGACCGTCGCGGTCCTCGTGCTCGATCGTGTACTGGGCCCAGTTGGAGACGTTTCCGGCGGGCACGTCCGGCACGGCCGCCACGTGCGCGCGCAGACCTTCATTGTAGCGGGCGGCGATGCGGTTGCGCCATTCGATCTCCTGACCGAAGACCTTCAGCTTCTCGATCAGGACGGCGGCCTGGATGGTGTCCAGACGGCTGTTCAGGCCGATGCGCATGTTCAGGTATTTGGGGTCGTGGTCGAAGGTCTTGCCTTCCAGATCGCGCGCCACCGCCTTGCCGTGCACGCGCAGGGAATCGATCATCTGGGCCAGGTCGTCGTCATTGGTCAGCACCGCCCCGCCGTCGCCGTAGCAGCCCAGGGGCTTGGCCGGGAAGAAGCTGGTGGTGGTGATGTCGGCCCATTTCAGCGGATGCTCGCCATCAATGGTGCAGCCGAATCCCTGGGCCGAATCCGCGATCAGTTTCAGGCCGTACCTGTCGCAGATCGCCTTGATGGCCGGGTAGTCGGCGGGCTGGCCGAACAGGTCGACGGCGATGACCACGCGCGGCTTCAGCCGGCCTTCCTTCAGTGTCGCCTCGATGGCCGCCTCGAGATGGCCGGGGTCCATGTTGTAGGTCGTGGCGTCGACGTCGATGAACACCGGCTCGGCGTCGAACCACGGCACGATCTCGGCGGTGGCGGCGAAGGTGAAGCTGGGCGTGAAGACCGCATCGCCGCGCCCGATCCCCCAGGCCATCAGCGGCAGGGCCAGGGCGTCGGTGCCGTTGGCGCAGCCCAGGGCGTGTTTCGCCTGGCCGAAGGCGGCGAGGTCGGCTTCGAACTGGCGCACCTGCGGCCCCATGACCCAGGCGCCGGCGACGACGGCCTCCTGCACCGCGGCCTCGATCTTGCCGTTCAGGCGAAGGCGCTGGGCCTGCAGGTCGATGAAGGGGATGGTCATGGCGGCTTGGTCCTCCGGTCGCGCATGGCGAAAGCGACGCCGCCCCGGAGGGCGACGCTTTGGTCGCGCCTCCTACCAAATCGGACGCCGCCACGCCAAACCGCCGCCCGTCACTTCGCGTGACGGGTTGCAACGAGGGTGTACGGCGCCGTATGCGCAACGACCATGACCACCGGCGTTCCCGCCGTGTTTCTCGATCGCGACGGCGTGCTGATCGAGGACACCGGCTATCCCCATCTGGAAGAGCATCTGCGCCTGACGCCCGGCGCGGGCGAGGCCGTGCGGCGCCTGAACCAGCTGGGCTATCTGTGCGTCATCGTCACCAACCAGTCGGGCGTGGCGCGCGGCCTGTTCACCGAAGAGCAGATGAAGGCGTTCAACGCCCTGATCGTGCGGCGGCTGGCGGCCCGGGGCGCGATCATCGGCGCCGTCTACGCCTGCCCCTTCCATTCCGAGGGCCGGGTCGAGGCCTGGATCCATCCGGACCATCCCGACCGCAAACCCAATCCCGGCATGATCCTGAGGGCCGTCGCCGATCACAATATCGACCCGGCGAAGAGTTTCCTGATCGGCGACCAGGCGTCCGACCTGGAGGCCGCCCGGCGCGCCGGCGTCCCCGGCTTCCTGTTCGAGGGCGGAGATCTGGACGCCTTCGTCCGGGACCTGCTCGGCCATTAGCCGCAGCCCCGGCTGTGGGATTTCCTTCCCTGATGAAATAAGCTGGGGTCTGACCGCCCGGAGCCTCGCATGACCCAGACCTTCGCCGACCGCCGCTGGACCAGCGCCGACGGCCTCAGCCTCTACGCCCGCGACTATGCGGCGGCGGCGGGTCCCGCGAAACTGCCGGTCATCGCCATCCATGGGCTGACGCGCAATTCGGCGGATTTCGACGCCATCGCCCCCCTGATCGCCCAGAGCGGCCGCCGGGTCCTGGCCGTCGACATCCGCGGCCGCGGCCGGTCCGACCGCGCGCCGGACCCGATGACCTACCAGCCCGCGACCTACGCCCAGGACGTGCTGGCCCTGCTGAACCAGTCGGGGATCGAGCGCGCCGTCTTCCTCGGCACCTCCATGGGCGGCCTGATCACCATGGCCCTGGCCGCCATCCGTTCGAAGGTCATCGCCGGCGCCATCCTCAATGACATCGGCCCCGAGGTGGCGAAGGAGGGGCTGATGCGCATCGCCGCCTATTCCGGCCAGCCCGTCGACACCCCCGGCTGGCCCGAGGCCGCGGCCTATGTGAAGACGATCAACGCCGTCGCCTTCCCCCATTATACGGACGCCGACTGGGACGCCTTCGCCCGCCGCACCTTCAGGATCGGGACCGAGGGCGCGCCGGTGCTGGACTATGATCCCGACATCGCCGTGCCGATCCGAGCCGCCGGCGCGAAAGCCCTGGTCCCCAACCTGTGGCCGATGTTCAACCGCCTGGCCAGGGGCCGTCCCGTCCTGCTGGTGCGTGGCGAAAACTCGGACCTGCTGAGCCCCGGGATCGCGGCGAAGATGCGCAAGCGGGCCCCGAAGATGGACTATGTCGAGGCCCCCGGCATCGGCCACGCGCCCATGCTGGACGAGGCCGAGGTCAAGGCGGCGATCTTCCCGTTCCTGAACGAGCTGCCCTGAACGAGGCAGCAGGCAGCAGCAGATCGGGCCGCTCTATTCCTGCTGCATGATCCCTAATCCGGAACGTTGGCGTCCAGCTCGTCCAGCCACACCCGCGCCGTGGCGTCGGACGGCGCGCGCCAGTCGCCGCGCGGCGACAGCGAGCCGCCGGTCACCACCTTGGGCCCGTTGGGCAGGGCCGAGCGCTTGAACTGGCTGGTCTGGAAGAAGCGGAACAGGAATTTCCGCAGCCACGCCTTGATCACCGGCAGGTCATAGGCGACCCGCTCGGCCTCCGGCGTGTCCGCCGGCCAGTGGCCGGTCGCCGCGTCCTTCCACGCCTGGTGCGCCAGATACGCCACCTTCGACGGCCTCAGCCCGAAGCGGGTGACGTAGAACAGGAAGAAGTCGTTCAACGCATAGGGGCCGACGGTCTCTTCCGTGGACTGAATCTTTCCGTCCGCGCCTGCGGGCACCAGTTCGGGCGAGATTTCCGTGTCGAGGATGGCGCGCAGCGTCGGGCTGGCGTCCGCGCCGACCAGTTCCTTCGCCGCCACCCAGCGGATCAGGTGCCGGATCAGGGTCTTGGCCACCCCGCCGTTGACGTTGTAGTGGCTCATGTGGTCGCCGACGCCATAGGTGGCCCAGCCCAGCGCCAGCTCCGACAGATCGCCCGTGCCCAGCACGAAGGCATGGTGCCGATTGGCCAGGCGGAACAGATAGTCCGTCCTCAAACCGGCCTGCACGTTCTCGAAGGTGATGTCATGCACCGGCTCGCCCATGGCGAACGGATGGCCGATGTCGTTCAGCATCCGGGTCGCCGCCGGACGGATGTCGATCTCGGACCCAGTGATCCCCAGCGCCTTCATCAGGGTCCAGGCGTTGGACCTGGTCCCTTCCGAGGTGGCGAACCCGGGCAGGGTGAAGCCCAGGATGTTCGACCGCGGCAGATTCAGCCGGTCGAACGCCCGGCAGGCGACCAGCAAGGCCTGGGTCGAATCCAGCCCGCCCGAGACGCCGATCACGACGCGCTCGCCGTTGGTCGCCTTCATCCGGCGCATCAGGCCCTGGACCTGGATGTTGAAGGCCTCGTAGCAGTCCTGGTCCAGCCGCGCCGGGTCGTCGGGCACGAAGGGGAAACGGTCCAGCGGACGGATCAGGTCGCCGGAAGCGCGCCCGCGCCCGGCGTCGCGAATGGAAACGTCGATGAAATCGCCCGGCTTCACCTCTCGCCGCGTGCAATCGGCGAAGGTGCCGTTGCGCTGGCGTTCGAGGCCGATCCGCTCGACGTCGATGTCGGCGATGGTCAGGTGGCTCTCCATCGAGAACCGCTCGCCCTCGGCCAGCTTCGCGCCCAGTTCGTGGATCGTGGCCTGTCCGTCCCAGGCGAGGTCGGTGGTGCTTTCGCCCCAGCCCGAGGCGGTGAAGACGTAGGCGGCCATCGCCCGCGCCGATTGGCTGGACGACAACATGGCCCGGTCGTCGGACTTGCCGATCACCACATTGGACGCCGAGAGGTTCAGCAGGATGCGGGCGCCGGCGAGCGCCTGACGGGTCGAGGGCGGAAGCGGAGCCCAGTAATCCTCGCAGATCTCCGCGCCGAAGACGAAACCCGGCCGGTCCTCAACGCTGAAGATCAGATTGGCGCCGAAGCCGGTGCAGAAGCCGGCCAGATTGCAGCCGCTGCCGGAATACAGCTCAGGCGAGGCGGCGGAGAACCAGCGCTTCTCATAGTACTCCCGGTAATTGGGCAGGTAGGTCTTGGGGACGACGCCCCAGAGCCAGCCGTGGGACATGACCACGGCGGTGTTGTAGAGCCGCTCCTCGTGCCGGACGGGGGCGCCGATGACGGCGATGACGCCGACGTCCTTCGTCTCCTGGGCGATGCGGTCGATCTGCCGCTCGACCTCGTCCAGCAGGGCCGCCTGCATCACGAGGTCGTCGATGGCGTAGCCGCTCAGCGACAGCTCCGGAAACACGATCAGGTCCACGCCCTGCGCGCCCGCCTGACGGATCAGGGCGATGTGTTCCTCCGCATTGGCGACCGGGTCGGCGGTGTGCACCACCGGCGTCGCGGCGGCCACGCGGACGAAGCCGTGGGCGGCGGGGGAATGGAACGGGTGGGGCTTGGTCAAGGGCGGGCTTCCTGGCTCAGGGCGTTCTAGCGTGACAACGCGCGGCGGTCACTCCTGGCGCCCCCCCGATCCCGGCTCCCGGACCGTTATCCTCGGGCTTGACCCGAGGATCGGACCGTCCGGCGCTCCGTCGTTGAACGTGGGGACCCACCCGCGTGGCCGTCTCAACCGCATAGCCCGGCCCGACGTCTGATCCTCGGGTCAAGCCCGAGGATGACGGAAGGAGGGAAGGCGACGCGAGATAACGTGACGCGCCCGCATTGCCCCGCTAAAGCCAACCCATGAACGACACGCCGAAAAAGGGCTGGCTCTCGCGCCTGAGCGAGGGCCTTTCCCGCTCCTCGAAACAGATGACCGAGCAGGTCGTCGCCGCCTTCGTCAAGGAACCGCTCTCCGAAGCCGCCCTCGACCAGCTGGAAGAGCACCTGCTGGAGAGCGATCTGGGGCCGGCCGCGACCGACCGCATCGTCGCCCGCTTCCGCGAACTGCGCTTCGGGACCGGCGCCAACGAGCGCGAGGTCAAGGAAGCCCTGGCCGAGGCCGTCGCCGCCGAACTGGTCAACCACGAGGCCCGTTACGAGCCCTTGTCGGGCCCCCGCCCCTTCGTCACCCTGTTCGTCGGCGTCAACGGCTCGGGCAAGACCACCACCCTCGGCAAGATCGCCGCCGACCTGACCGGCCAGGGCGCGAAGGTGATGATCGTGGCCTGCGACACCTTCCGCGCCGCAGCCCGCGAGCAGCTCAAGGTCTGGGCCGAACGCGCCGGCGCGACCTTCGAAAGCCGCCGCGACGGGGCCGATCCCGCCGGCCTCGCCTTCGACGCCTACACCCGGGCCCGGGCCGAGGGCTATGACGTGGTCCTGATCGACACCGCCGGCCGGCTGCAGAACAAGTCGGCCCTGATGGACGAACTGCTCAAGATCGTGCGCGTGCTGAAGAAGATCGATCCGGAGGCCCCGCATGAGACCCTGCTGGTGCTCGACGCCACCGTGGGCCGCAACGCCCTCGCCCAGGAACAGATCTTCGGCCGCACCGCCTATGTCTCCGGCCTCGTCATGACCAAGCTGGACGGCACGGCGCGCGGCGGCGTTCTGGTGCCCGTCGCCCAGGCCTCGGACGCCCCGATCAAGCTGATCGGGGTGGGCGAGGGGATCGACGACCTGCAACCCTTCGACGCGCGGGCCTTTTCAAGATCACTGGTGGGGCTTGAGGACTGACGCATGAATGACGCCGAGACCCTGCCGCCGCCGGCGCCGAAGGAGTCCCGCCTGCGCCAGGCGGTCGATTTCAGCGGCCTGCTGGCCTTCGGCCTCGCCTTCCTGGTGATGCGTCTGCGCGGCCTGGACGGCGACGCGGCCCTGGTCAACGCCACCTGGTTCCTCGTCGCGGGCTCCGCCATCGGCGTCGCCATCGGCCTGATCGTCGAGAAGCGACTGGCCCTGCTGCCCCTGCTGGTCGGCGGATTCGCCCTGGTCTTCGGCCTTCTGACCCTGTTCACGGGCGACGGCCTGTGGGTCAAGCTCAAGGTCACCATCCTCAACACCTGCCTCGCCATCGCCCTGCTGGGCGGCCTGTGGCTCGGCAAGCAGCCGCTGCGGGCCCTGCTCGGCACGGTGATCCCGATCAATGACCGGGCCTGGCGCGTCCTGACCTTCCGCTACGGCCTCTTCTTCCTGGCGGTCGCCATCGTCAACGAACTGGTGCGCAGCGAGGCCCTCGTCGGCTGGGCGGCCGCCCGCATGGGCCGCGGCGACATCGATCCGGCCGACGTCTGGGTCAGCTTCCGCGGCGTGCTGTGGGTCGCTTCCTCGGTGTTCGGCCTGTCGCAGATTCCGCTGATCATGAAAAACCTCACCTCGACCGACGCCCCGGTCGATCCCATGGCGCCGGCCGAGCCGGACCGGGCGCCGTGAACCGCCGCCGGATCGTCCGTCGTCAAACCGTAAAACGCGGCTGCTAGCTGTAGCGTCACACCGAGGGGATACGGTCCATGGTCAAGTCCGGAAACAAGGCGAAACGCGGCGGCGGACTGGGCGCCTCGCCCAGCCATCTGATGCACCGCGTGCTGCAGCTGGCGCTCGACATCTATTCCGAAGAGACGGGCGCGGACGGCCTGACCCAGCGTCAGTTCGCCGTGCTTGAGGCGGTCAGCCACAAGTCCGGCCTGACCCAGACCGATCTGGTCCGCGCCACCGGGATCGACCGCTCGACCCTGGCCGATCTGGTCTCGCGCATGACGACCAAGGGTCTGCTGGACCGCGAGAAGTCGGCCATCGACGCCCGCGCCAAGGCGGTGCGGCTGTCCGTCGCCGGTCAGGCCGCGCTGGACGCCGCCCGACCGAAGGTCGAGGCCGCCGACAAGCGGATCATGGCCCTGCTGCCCAAGGGCAAGCGCGACGGCTTCCTCGACCTGCTGGCCGAACTGGCCGGCGAGGCCGACGCCGCCCCGGCCAAGGCCAAGGCCGACGCCCGCGCCGCCAAGAAGGCCGCGCGCGAGGCGAAGAAGGCCGAAAAGCTGGCGAAGAAGGCGGACAAGCCGGCCAAACTCCCCAAGGCCGAAAAACCGGCCAAGGCCCCCAAGCCGAAGAAGACCAAGGTGGTGGAACCGGCCTGACGGGCGGGCCCTTCCCCCATTTCGGGGGAAGGTGGCAGGCGAAGCCTGACGGATGGGGGCTCTGCCCGCATCCAGACCGGTGGGCGCAAACGCGCCGCCGGCAGCCCCCGTCCGAGCCGCTCCGCGGCCCACCTTCCCCCCGAGATGGGGGAAGGCCGGTTTGGCTCAATCCATCAGCTGCTGGCTCAGATACACATAATGCCTTGCCCACCGCCTCGCGTTGGCGACCGGGTCGGCGTCATTGGAATGCCCGCCTGACGTCTCTTCGTAATACAGATGGTCGTGCCCCTGCTCGGCCAGGCGGGCGGCGAATTTGCGCGCATGGCCCGGATGCACCCGGTCGTCGCGCGTGTTGGTGGTGATGTAGACGCGCGGATACTCCGCCTCCGGACGAAGCTGCTGATAGGCGGAATAGCGGGCGATCCAGGCCGCCTCCTCGGGGATGCGCGGATCGCCGTACTCCCCGATCCACGAGGCCCCGGCGGGCAGTTCGTGGTAGCGCAGCATGTCGATCAGCGGGCTCTCGATCACCGCCGCGTTGAACAGCTCCGGATGCTGGGTGATCGACACCGAGGTCAGGACCCCGCCGTTCGACCGGCCGTAGATGCCGGTGCGGCGCGGCGAGCTGATCCCGCGCGTCTGCAGGTCCCGCGCCACCGCCGCGAAATCGTCGAAGGCCAGCTGCCGGTTTTCCTTCAGCACGCCCTGGTGCCAGGCCGGCCCGAACTCGCCCCCGCCGCGGATGTTGGCGTTGACGTAGACCCCGCCGTTCTCGAGCCACAGCTTGCCCATCTCGGGGATGTAGATCGGCGGCTTGGACACCTGGAACCCGCCATAGCCATAGATGATCGTCGGGGCGTGCCCGTCCATGACCAGGTCCTTCGGCCGGACCACGAAATAGGGGATCTTCGTCCCGTCCGACGACGTCGCCTCGAACTGCTCGACCACATGGGTCGAGGCGTCGAAGCGGGCGGGCGCGGCGCGCAGAACCTCGGCGGTCCCGGCCCGCGCATCGGCGAGAGCGAGCGTCGAAGGCGTCAGGAAGCCTTCATAGGAATAGAAGATGCGGCCCGACTCCCGGCTGGACGAGCCCAGATGAACGGCGGCGTTTGCCGGCGCCGGCAGGGCGGTTTCGGGCCAGCCGAATTCGCCGCGGTTCTGGAACACGGCCGTCCGGCCACGGACATTGTCATAGATGCTGGCGACGATCCGATCGTCCATGACCGCCACATCCTCGACCGACTGACGGGCCGTCGGGGTGAACACCGTCTCGGCGGCGTTGGAGACGATTATCTCGTCGGGTCCGAGCGGACGAAGCTTGTCGATGACGACCGCCATCAAGGCGCCGGCGGGAATCACGTCGTCGTCCCGGCTCCACGCTTCGTCGAGCGTGAGGACCAGCCGCCCATCCATCATGCCGCGAATGCTGACCCGCTCGGGCAGGCTCAGTTTCACCGGTGTCCCGTCCACCAATTCCCACGTCTCGCTGCGGAAGGTGTCGAGCGGCCGGTTGATCAGCACGCCAAGCACGATCCCGTCCCTGTCGCGATAGACCGACGGGCTGACCCCATACCCCCCGTCGCCGATATCCCCGCGATAGACCTCGGTCGCCTGCGCCAGCGTCTGGCCGCGCTTCAGCGACTTGACGATGAAGGGATAGCCCGACTCCGTCAGCGTGTTCGGCCCGAAGTCCGTGGCCACCAGCAGCGTGTCCCGGTCCAGCCATTCCAGCCGGTGCTTGCCCTCGGGCAGGATGAAGCCGTCCTCGACCCACAGCCCCGTAGACGTATCGAACTCGCGCACCACCACCGCGTCCTTGCCGCCGTCGGACAGACTGACCAGGCAGCGCGTCTCGTCGGGCGCCAGACAGTCCGCGCCCTTCCAGACCCAGTCCCTGCCCTCGGCCCGCGACAGGGCGTCGATGTCCAGCATCGTCTCCCACCGGGTGTTCGCCGAGCGGTAGCTGTCCAATGTCGTGCGCCGCCACACGCCTTTCGGATTGGCCGCGTCCTGCCAGAAATTCCCGATCCCCTCGCCGAGGAAGCTCGGGCTCGGGATCCGGTCCGTCGCCGTCAGGATCGCCTCGGCCTGCCGGCGGAACGGCTCATAGCGCCGGTCGCCCTCCAGCGCCGCCAGCGCCCGCCGGTTGGACTCCGCCACGAAGGCCATGGCCTCGGCTCCGTTGACCTCTTCCAGCGCCAGATGGTCGTCGGCGGCGCGCACCCCGGCGGGGGTCAGGTCGGCCGGCATGTGCGGCGGGGGAGCGGCCGGCATGACGGACGGAACCTCGGCGATATCCAGCGGCCGGATCGGAACAACCGGATCGGGCCCGGCGGCGCAGGCCGCGAGCACAAGCGCCGGGATCGCGGCGGCCAGGATCAGGTGACGCATTTTCAACTCCGCTCATCCCGGCAACCCGACGGGCGGCGCGTAGCAGCCAGCCGGGACCCAGACCTTTGGGCGATCGGCGCCGCCCACGCTTGCCGTCTCTCGATCCCAGCCGCCGATGCCTCACGAAGGCGCTGGGTCCCGGCTTGGCCGGGATGAGCGTATGGTCCCGGGCTATTCCGGCGCGGGAATCTGCGTGTCCATCAGCCGCCGCGTCAGATAGGTGTATTCCAGCGCCAGGCGCCGGGCGGTCTCGCGCAGGTTCGCCCCCGCCGCATGGCCCCCGTCGGTGTTCTCGTAGAACAGCACCGGATAGCCCAGCTCCTCCAGCCGCGCCGCCGCCTTGCGGGCGTGGCCCGGATGGACGCGGTCGTCCTTGGTCGAGGTGTGGATGAAGACCTCGGGGTAGGGCTGGTCCGCGCGCAGGTTCTGATAGGGCGAATAGCGCTCGATCCAGGCCCGCTCTTCCGGCACGTCCGGATTGCCGTACTCGGCCATCCACGAGGCCCCGGCCAGCAGCTTGTGGAAGCGCAGCATGTCGAACAGCGGCACCTGGATGACCGCCGCGTTGATCAGGTCCGGCCGCTGGGTCAGCATCGCCCCCATGAACAGCCCGCCCTGCGAGCCGCCCATGATGCCCAGCTTCGGCTGGCTGGTCACGCCGCGCGCGATCAGGTCCAGCGCCACGGCCTGATAGTCCTCGTGCGCCCGCTGGCGGTTCTGCTGCAGCGCCGCCTGGTGCCAGTTGGGGCCGAACTCGCCGCCGCCGCGGGTGTTGGCGATGACATAGACGCCCCCGCGCTCGAGCCACAGCTTGCCGACCGTGGCCGAATAGCCGGGCAGCAGCGACGACTGGAAGCCGCCGTAGCCGTACAGCAGGGTCGCGTTCGAGCCGTCCATGGCCATGTCGCCGCGATGGACGACGAAATAGGGGATCATCGTCCCGTCGGCGCTGCGGGCCTCGAACTGGTCGACCGTCATCCCCTCGGCGTTGAACTTGGCCGGCAGGGATTTGGTCAGGTCCGCCTCGCCCGTCGCCGCATCGGCCAGGAACAGGCTGGAGGGGTTCAGATAGCCGGTGACGCTGACGAACACCTGGTCGTCGCGCTCGCTGGCCGAGCCGACGCCGACCGAGACGTTCTGCGGCAGGTCCAGCCGGGTGCGGCTCCATTCGCCGGCCGGGTTGGGCTCATAGACATAGACCGAGCCGCGCACGTTCTCGTACAGGGCCACGACCAGTTTGTTGCGGGTGTTGGAGATGCCCTCGATGGCCTCGCGCGGCCCGGGGCGGATGACCAGCTGCGCCTGCACGGTCGGGTCGGCCATCCAGGCCGCCAGATCATAGGCGATGACGTCGCCGGTCTTGAATTCCTGACCCGACGGCGCGGTCCAGTCCTGATCCGTGGTGAAGACCATCTGTCCACGGACAAGCGCATTGATGTTGGACTTGGCCGGCAGCTCCAGCTTCGTCGTCGTGCCGTCGGCGTTCAGCCGGTGGGTCTCGCCCTCATAGAAGCTGACGCCGCGGTTGATCAGGGTCGCCCGCACCACGCCGTCCGCGTCGCGCAGCGTATAGCCCGAGACCGAGACATCGGTCGGCTGGCCGGTGAACACCGTCTGGGCCTGATCGATCGTCTGGCCGCGCTTCAGCACCTTGACGATCATCGGATAGCCCGAGCTGGTCAGGGTGCCCGGGCCGAAATCGCGCGCGATCAGCAGGGTGTCCGCGTCCACCCACGACGCCCCGCCCTTGGATTCCTCGAGCACGAAACCGCCCTCAACCCAGGTGCGGGTGGCGCGGTCGAACTCGCGGATGGTCACCGCATCCTTGCCTCCGTCCGACAGGGAGACGAGGCAGCGGGTCTCCTCGGGCGGCAGGCAGGTCGCGCCCTTGTAGACCCAGTTCTTGCCCTCGGCCGCGGCCAGGGCGTCGAAGTCGAGGATGGTCTCCCACTGCGGCGCCTCGGTGCGGTAGCTGTCCAGCGTCGTGGTGCGCCAGATGCCGCGCACATGCTCGGCGTCCTGCCAGAAATTGTCGATCGTGCCGTCGTGATTGAAGCCCGGCGACGGGATCCGGTCGCGCGACTGGACGATCTCCAGCGCCTGCTGGTGCAGGGTCTGGAAGCGCGGATCGCCGCGCAGCACGCCCAGCGAATGCTCATTGTGGGCGTTGACCCAGGCCATGGCCCGCTCGCCGTCGATCTCTTCCAGCCACAGGTAGGGGTCGGTCGCGTCCGAGGTCGCGAAGCCGCCCGAACTCCCGGCGACGGCCGGGGCGGGAACGGAGGTCTGGGCCATGGCGGCGCTCGAAAGGGCGGTGGAAGCGAGAAGCGCGGCGAGCGCGGCGGTGCGGATCATGTGGTGTCCCCGACGGAAGTCGGGCGGCACCTTACCGGGCGACGGGCCCGCCACAAGCTGGAGCGGACGGAGGTTACGGCTTTGTCATGTTGGAAGGGGGTCCAGGTTCCAGGGGCCAGGTTCTCGGGAAGAAGATCGACGCCGCCCCAACCCCTGACCCCTGGCCCCTGGAACCTGGCCCCTCCCCTTCACGCCCCCTCGTCCGGGATGCACAGAATCTCCCCGCACGCCTTGCAGTGCACCGCGTCCGGATCGTGTTTCTGCAGGCCGCAGACGGGACAGGGAAACCGGATCTTGTGCGGCTTGAAGATGGTCTGGGCCAGACGCAGGAACAGGGTGATGCCGGTCAGCATGACCACGATCGACAGCACCCGGCCCCAGTTGCCGGGCAGGGTGATGTCGCCGAATCCGGTCGTCGTCAGGGTCGCAACGGTGAAATACAGGGCGTCCAGATAGCCGCTGATGCCGGGATGGCTGCCGCGGAAGGTGGCGTAGACGAAGCCGGTCACGACGAAGATGAAGGTCACCAGCGAGGCCAGCGCCCGGGTGATCTCCTCCACCCGCGTGTCGTCGTATTTGCGCCCCACCGTCCGCCAGAAGAACTCCGAGTTCAGCAGGGTCCACAGCCTGAGCAGGCGCAGGAAGCCGAAGTTGAACAGCCAGGCCGGAAACAGCAGGGTCGCCAGCACGAACAGATCGATCCAGGTTCCCGGCTTCTGCAGCCAGTCCCTCAGATCGGTGTGGGCATAGGCCCGCGCCGCCAGATCGGCCGCCAGAACGGCGGCGACGACATAGTCGATGACGTAGAAGACCCGCCCCGCCTCGTGCAGGATCGGGGCGACCAGGAAGAAGCCGATGATGGCGAAATCGATGGCGATGACGGCCAGCCGGAACCGCACCGCCAGCGGCGACGCGCCGTGATAGAGATAGCGCAGCCGGGCCCGCAGACGCAGACCTTCGGCCTTGACGGGAGCCGGTTTGGACGCGGGAGGGGCGGGGCTCATGGCCCCGCTTAACGCGGTTCCCTCGCCTAAGGTCCAGTCCGTCTCTATATCGGGTCTGCGATGACCCGATCCTTCGTCAAGATGAACGGCGCCGGCAACGACTTCGTCGTCGTCAATGCGCTGGAGACGCCGTTCGCGCCGACGGCCGATCAGGCGCGCGCCATCGCCGACCGCGAGACGGGCGAGGGCTGCGACCAGCTGATCGCCATCGAACCCTCCTCGACCGGCGACGCCTTCATGCGGGTGTGGAACGCCGACGGCGGCCAGGTCGAGACCTGCGGCAACGCCCTGCGCTGCGTCGGCTGGCTGCTGATGGAGTCGACCGGCAAGGACCGCGTCGTCATCGACACCCTCGGCGGCCCGACGACGGCCCGGCGCGAGAGCGACGGCCGGATCACCGTCGACATGGGGGCGCCGCGGCTGGACTGGGCGCAGATTCCGCTGGACGAGGAGATGGACACCCGGGGCATCGAGCTTCAGGTCGGACCGATCGACGACCCGGTTCTGCATACGCCCGGCGCCGTCTCCATGGGCAATCCCCACGTCGTCTTCTTCATGGATCACGCCCCGAACGACGGCTTCGTCCGCGGCACGGGTTCGCTGATCGAGCATCACCCGCGCTTCCCCGAGGGGGTCAACGTCGGCTTCGCCCATGTCGTCGCCCCCGATCATATCCGCCTGCGCGTCTGGGAACGCGGCGCGGGCCTGACCAGGGCGTGCGGCACCGGCGCCTGCGCCGCCCTCGTCGCCTGCGCGCGCCGGGGCCTGACCGGCCGGTCGGCCACGGTCGAGGTCGACGGCGGCGACCTGTCCATCGTCTGGGACGAGGCGACCGGCCATGTGCTGATGACCGGCCCGGTGGTGGTGGAACGGACGGGGACGCTGGCGGTATAGGCCGCCCGCTCTCCCGCGTGAAACCGCCCCTCCAACCGTGCATCCCCGCGAAGGCGTGACGCTGCTCGCCGGATCTATAGTCGGGTTGGCGGGAAAATATCCTCCCCGATCAACTGCTTCCGCTTTTCCCAAACTCTATTGTCAGCACCGCCTCCCGGCGGGCCCATAATATCTGCATCCCGTCGCGGGGGAGGGCGTCTGGCGCCAGGGCCATCAACGTGCGGCGGGGTGCGAACGAGCGGGAAACGTC
>NZ_LMGT01000006.1 GCF_001427825.1 Brevundimonas sp. Root608 | reverse complement strand
CCGAAAAGGCGACGCGCGACGTCCCGCAACGATCACACCCCGCCGCACGTGGTTGGCCCTGGCGCCAGACGCCCTCCCCCGCGACGGGATGGCAAAAGCATAAGGCCGCGGGGCCCCCGTGCTGACAATAGAGTTTGAGAAAAGCGGAAGGTGTTGAAGAGGCGAGATATTTTCCCGCCAACCCGACTATATATCCGGCGAGCAGCGTCACGCCTTCGCGCACCCCATCACCGTGCATCCCCGCGGAGGCGGGGACCGAGGTCTTGGCCCCGCCGCCGGTGTCGGACCGGGCGCCGGTTACCTCCGCCCGTCTCGTTGCAGCTCAAACCTGGGTCCCCGCCTTCGCGGGGATGCACGGTTGGAGGGGCGGTCCCCGCCTCCGCGGGGATGGACGGATTTATTGACGCCCCGATGGGGGGAAGGCGCGGGCGCTTGCCAAGCCCGTCGCGTCTGGCACTGTCCGGCGTCGCTGTTCCGGGAGCCTGCCATGATCCGCACTGTCCTTCTGTCCACGGTCGCCGCCGTCCTGATCGCGGGACCGGTTCTGGCCCAGACGCCGGACGCGGCGGGAGAGGCGAGGGTGCGGCGGCTGCTCGAGCGGACGCCGCTGATCGACGGGCATAACGACCTGCCCTGGGCGTTGCGGCAGGGGCACGGGAACGACCCCTACGCCGTCGATCTGAGCGCCAATCTGGACGCCTCGACCGACCTGCATACCGACATCCCGCGCCTGCGCGCCGGCGGCGTCGGGGGACAGTTCTGGTCGGTCTATGTGCCGGCGACCCTGACGCCGACCGAGGCGGCGCGCGAGACCTTCGAACAGATCGACACCGTCAAGCGGATCGTCGCGGCCCATCCCGGCGCCTTCGAACTGGCGACCACCGCCGCCGACGTCGAGCGCATCCATCGCCGCGGGAAGATCGCCTCGCTGATCGGCATGGAGGGCGGCTATTCGATCGACGATTCCCTGGGCCTGCTGCGCGAGTTCTTCGACGCCGGGGCCCGCTACATCACCCTGACCCATTCGCGCACCACGACGTGGGCCGACAGCGCCACCGACGCGCCGAAATGGGGCGGGTTGTCGCCGTTCGGCGAGCAGGTGGTGAAGGAGATGAACCGGCTGGGGATGATGGTCGATCTGAGCCACGTCTCCGAGGAGACGATGCTGGACGCCATGCGGGTGTCGGACGCGCCGGTGATCTTCTCCCACTCCTCGGCCCGAGCCGTGACGGCGCATCCGCGCAACGTGCCCGACAGCGTGCTGCGGCTGATGGCCGAGGACGGCGGGGTGGTGATGGTCACCTTCGTGCCCGGCTTCGTCTCGGAGACGGTGCGAGCCTGGAACGCGGCGCGGGCGGCGGAGGACGCGCGGTTGAAGTCGCTGAACCCCGGCGATCCGGCGGCGGTTACGACCGGACTGACGGCCTGGCAGGCGGCGCATCCGATCCCGACGGCGACCATCGCCGACGTGGTCGCCCACATCCAGCACGTCCGCGACGTGGCCGGGATCGATCATGTCGGCCTCGGCGGCGACTTCGACGGCGTCGACGCCCTGCCGGTCGGGCTGGAGGGGGTGGACGCCTATCCCCGCCTGCTGGCCGCCCTGATGGCCGAGGGCTGGAGCGAGGCCGACATCCGCAAGCTGGCGGGCGAGAATGTGCTGCGAGTCATGAGCGCGGTCGAGGCGGTGGCGGAGAGCCGGAAGGGAGAGCGGCCCAACCTGGCGGTCATCCCGGCCGCCGGAGCGCCGGAATAGTGTCGGCAGCCCGCCCGGAACGCGACTACCGCCGCACCGACTGGGACGAATCGATGCCCGGCGACGACGCCCTCGCCGGCGCCCTGGCCCGGTCCCGGATCGAGCCCCTTGCACTCGACGGTCGCATCGCCCGGCTGGCGGAGGAAATCGGCGAGGACTGGCCCAACGGTCGCGCCATGGCGGCGCAGTTCTACCTCGATCTCGATCCGGCGCTGGTCTTCTTCCTGACGCGCAACCGTCTGCATGACATCCGGTTCTTCGCGGAGTTCTTCCGGCACGCGGTGGTTCGGGAGGCCCTGCCCGCTCTCGGCGAAGTAAGCTGGAGCGAGGAGGCGGCCGCGGCGAACAGCTATCTCGAGCGGATGGGGCCCCGTCTCGGGTTCGAACTGATCGACGGCTGGCGTTCTCTGGGTAGGCTGGCCAGCCGTCTCAGCCACGGCGGCGTCTATCGAGGAGGCGGCTTCAAGGACCCTCATGTGATCGAACTGGTCGAGGGCCTCGCCGAGGCGGCGTTCGGCGGGCGGCGGTCGGAAGCGCTGAGCTATCACTCGTGGATGACGTGGAGCGACTGGTTCGATGGCGATTTCGAGGACGGCAGCTATTTCTGGCTGGATCGGCGCACGGGGCTGGCCACCGTGCTGCTGATCACCGACGGGCGCTAAGGGCCTCCCACAAGGCGATCCCGGCCGAAACCGACAGGTTCAGCGAGCGCGCATCCGGCTGGATGGGGATAACCACCCGCGCGTCGGCCGCCTCATGCACGAAGTCGGGGGCGCCCGTGGGTTCGCTGCCGAACAGCAGGGTGTCGTCCGGCTGGAAGACGAAATCGTTCAGGGGCGTGGCGCCCTTCGTCGTGAACAGAACCAGCCGTCCCGCCCCGCGATCGCGCTGGAAGGCGTCCCAGTCGGCGTGCCGGATCATGTGTCCCAGGGGGCCGTAGTCCAGCGCCGCGCGCTTCATGGCCCGGTCATCGAACCGGAAGCCGGTCGGCTCGATCACATGCAGTTCCACGCCGAAACAGGCGCCCAGGCGGATGCAGGCGCCCACGTTCTGCGGAATGGCTGGTTGAAAAAGGGCGAGACGCATTCTAAGGCCCTCATACGCGCGGCCTGGGGGTCTGTCGCGGCTCGAATTGCGACTGTTTCTCAATGAAGCGGCGCAGTTTGCGGCGATGAGCCGCAACGCCGGGCCGGGTCAGACCGAAGGGAAGCCGCTAAAAGCATCCATGCCGTTTCCCGCCGCACCCTCTTTCGGGCGCGGATCACGGCGCACGAGGAGTAAGACGTGGCCGAATCGGTCGTGACTGAGAACGGTGAGGGCGGCGACGCCTCCCGCCGGGACTTCATCCATATCGCGGCCGGCGCGGCCGCCGTCGGCGCCGGAGCCATGCTGGCCTGGCCGCTGATCAATTCGATGAACCCCGCCGCCGACACCCTGGCGCTGGCGTCGATCGAGTTCGACATGAGCAAGGTCCAGGAGGGCCAGCAGGTCGTCATCAAGTGGCAGGGCAAGCCGGTGTTCGTGCGCTACCGCACGCCCCGGGAAATCCAGGAGGCCGTGGCGACGCCGCTGTCGGCCCTGAAGGACCCGCAGACCGACGGCGACCGCATCAAGGCCGGTCACCAGCAATATCTGGTCCTGCTGGGCAACTGCACCCACCTGGGCTGCATCCCCACCTTCGGTTCGGGCGATTTCGGCGGCTGGTTCTGCCCCTGCCACGGCTCGCACTACGACACCTCGGGCCGCATCCGTAAGGGTCCCGCGCCCAAGAACCTCGTCGTGCCGGAGTACGATTACGTCTCCGACACCCGCATCAAGATCGGCTGAGGGCGAGACCGATGAGCGATCACGAATCCACCTACGTCCCCAAGACCGGCGTCGAGAAATGGCTCGACACCCGGCTGCCGATCGTCCGCTTCGGCGCCGACTACATGTCGCTGCCGACCCCGAAGAACCTCAACTACTGGTGGACCTTCGGCGGCATCCTGGCCCTGTGCCTGGTCATCCAGATCGCCACCGGCGTGATCCTGGCCATGCACTATGTGCCCAACACCGAAATGGCCTTCGCCTCGGTCGAGCGCATCATGCGTGACGTCAACGGCGGCGACCTGATCCGCTACACCCACGCCAACGGGGCCTCGATGTTCTTCATCGCGGTCTATCTGCACATGCTGCGCGGCCTGTACTACGGCTCGTACAAGGCGCCGCGCGAGATGATCTGGATCGTCGGCTGCCTGATCTTCTTCCTGATGATCGCCACCGCCTTCCTCGGCTATGTCCTGCCCTGGGGCCAGATGTCCTACTGGGGCGCCGAGGTGATCACCAATCTGATCGGGGCCATCCCGGTCGTCGGCGAGCCGGTCCTGATCTGGCTGCGCGGCGGCCCGGCGATCGACAACGCCACCCTGAACCGCTTCTTCTCGCTGCACTATCTGCTGCCGTTCGTCATCGCCGGCTGCGTGGTGCTGCACCTGTGGGCCCTGCACCACGCCGGTCAGAACAACCCCGTCGGCATCCTGATTCCGAAGGACCGGCAGGCCAAGGACACGGTGCCGTTCCATCCGTACTTCACGGTCAAGGACGGCTTCGCCATCATCCTGTTCCTGATCCTGTTCGCCGTGTTCGTCTTCTTCATGCCGAACGCCCTGGGCCACGCCGACAACTACATTCCGGCCAACCCGCTGGTGACGCCGGCGCACATCGTGCCCGAGTGGTACATGCTGCCGTTCTACGCCATCCTGAGGGCCGTGCCGGACAAGTTCGGCGGCGTGGTCGCCATGTTCGGCGCCATCGGCGTGCTGTTCGTCCTGCCGTGGCTGGATACGTCCAAGGTGCGCTCGATGCGCTACCGCCCGACGATGCGGACCTTCTTCGTCATCTTCGTTCTGGTCGGCCTGATCCTGGGCTGGTGCGGGGCGCAGCTGCCGGACGCGCCGGTGATCGGGACCTTCAAGACCTTCATCCTGATCGACGGCGACCTGAACAGCTATCTGTGGCTGACCCGCCTGGCGACGCTCTACTACTTCGCCTTCTTCCTGATCATCATGCCGCTGGTCGGCCTGCGCGAGACGCCGAAATCCATTCCGGCGACGATCTCGGAACCGGTGCTGTCGGGCGGCGACGCCATGACGGCGGCGGCCCCGGCCTCGCCCGAGACGAAGGGCTGAACGCGACCATGACCCTCCAGACGAATATCCGCGCCATGAAGAAGACCCTGGTCCTGATCGCGGCCGCCGCCGGCCTGGCGTTCGCCGCCCAACCGGCGCAGGCCGCGGGCGCCGCCCATAAGCTGCGCGACGGCGGCTTCAGCTTCGACGGGCCGTTCGGCGCCTTCCATCAGGGCCAGCTGCAGCGGGGCTACAAGGTCTACCGCGAGGTCTGCTCCTCCTGCCACAGCATGAACCTGATGCATTTCCGCACCCTGGCCGAACCGGGCGGGCCCTTCTTCGACGCGCATCAGGCCAATCCGGCCGAGAACCGCTTCGTCAAGGCGCTGGCCAAGGAAGTCCAGATCGCGGACATCGACACGGAAACCGGCGAGCCGGTGATGCGCGACGGCACCGCCGCCGACCGCTTCCCCAGCCCCTATCCGAACGCCACGGCCGCGGCCGCCGCGAACGGCGGGGCGGCGCCGCCCGATCTGTCGGTGATGGCCAAGGCCCGTCACGGCGGGGCGAACTACATCTATTCGCTGCTGACCGGCTACGAGGCGGTTCCGGCAGGGCTGCAGATCCGGCCGGGCCAGTACTACAACGCCTATATGGCCGGCGACCTGACGCCGTTCATGCCCGAGGGCGCCCATGTGCCGCCGGGCGGCTTCATCGCCATGCCGAACCCGCTGATGGACGGTCAGGTGACCTATGACGACGGCACCGCCGCCTCGGTCGACCAGATGGCCAGGGACGTGTCCGCCTACATCGCCTGGGCCTCGGATCCCAAACAGGTCCAGCGCAAGCAGACCGGCCTGGGCGTGATGATCTTCCTCTTCCTGTTCGCCGGGATCACCTATGTGAGCTACCGCCGGATCTGGAAGGGCGTCGCCCACTAGGGCCCGCCGACACCGACACCGGAAGGACCCGCCGGAGCCTCGCGCTCCGGCGGGTTTTTCATGCGCCAGGACCCGCTCCGGCGCCGGCGGGGGGCGGCCGCATCGACAGCCCTCGGACGGCGCCCTAGGGTCCGCCCCGTCCTGTCATCGACCGAGGGTGTATCCGTCCATGCGTCTGTTCCCGACCGCCGCCGTGCTCGCCGCCGGCGCCCTGTTGTCCGCCTGCGCGACCATGGAGGGAGGCGCCGCCGCCCCGCCCGCCGCGACCTTCGACACGGCCCGGCTGTCCGAGCATGTGCGCGTCCTCGCCAGCGACGAATACCAGGGCCGCGGCATCGCCACGCCGGCCGAGGACATGACCGTCCGTTATCTGAGCGAACAGTATGCGGCGGCCGGCTTCCAGCCCGGCGGCGCCAATGGATCGTGGACCCAGGACGTGGCGCTGAACCGCTTCACGGCCTCGAATTTCCAGGGCGTCAACCTGAAGGCCGGCGGCGAGACCATTCCCCTGACCCAGGGCCAGCAGATCACCATCTCGACCCGCCTGCCGGGCGACCACGTCATGCTGATGGACAAGCCGCTGGTCTTCGTCGGCTACGGCATCAAGGCGCCCGAGCGGAACTGGGACGACTTCAAGGGCGTCGACGTGCGCGGCAAGGTCATCGTCGTTCTGGTCAACGACGCCGACTTCGAGGAGCCGGCGCTGGACACCTTCAACGGCCGGGCCATGACCTACTACGGCCGCTGGACCTACAAGTATGAGGAGGCGGCCCGTCAGGGCGCCGCCGGCGTCATCATCGTGCACGAGACGGCCCCGGCCTCCTACGGCTGGGCCACGGTGCAGAACAGCTGGTCGGGCCCGCAGTTCGACATCGTCCGCGCCAACGCCGCCGCCGAACGCGTGCCGATGGAAGCCTGGATGCAGCGCGACGTCGCCGTCGACCTGTTCCGCCGCGCGGGTCAGGATTTCGAGGCTCTCAAGACCGCCGCCCGGGGCCGTGATTTCCGCCCGGTCGAGCTGGCCGGCGCGACCTTCAGCGCCATGTTCGACGTGGCGACCAGCCGGGTCACCACCCGCAACGTCATCGCCCGTCTGCCGGGCACGACCCATCCGGACGAGACCATCCTGTACACCGGTCATTGGGACCACATCGGCGTCGGCGAGCCGGACGCCAACGGCGACCGCATCTTCAACGGCGCCGTGGACAATGCGACGGGCACCTCGGGCCTGCTGGAGCTGGCGCGCCTCTGGGCCGCCGGTCCGCGTCCCGAGCGGTCGATCGTGATGATCAGCTTCACCGCGGAAGAGAGCGGCCTGCTGGGCTCGGAATTCTACGCCGCCAATCCGGTGTATCCGCTGGCCACGACGGTGGCGGGCTTCAACATCGACGCCATGAACGTCTACGGTCGGGTCGCCGACGTGGACATCATCGGCTCGGGCCAGTCAAACCTGGACGCCCGCGTCACCGCCGAGGCGACGCGTCAGGGCCGCACCGCAAGGCCGGACAGCAACCCCGCCTCGGGCAGCTATTTCCGTTCGGACCACTTCCCCCTGGCCAAGCGCGGGGTGCCGATGGCCTATGTCGACGGCGGCGGCGCCTTCCGTGACGAACCGATCGCCGCCCGCGAGGCCGCCCGCTCCGAATACAGCGCCAAGCGCTATCACCAGGCCGACGACGAATGGTCGCCCGACTGGGACCTGCGTGGCCAGGTCGAGGATCTGGAGCTGATCTTCAACATCGGCCGCGATCTGGCCAACAGCCGCGACTGGCCGGAATGGATGCCGGGCTCGGAATTCGGCCCGGCGCGCGCGCCGAGCGCGAACCAGCGGCGGTAGGAAGCCGGGTTCTCCCTCCCCCGAAGTGGGGAGGGTGGTCGCGCAGCGACCGGGTGAGGAACAGTCCAGCCATACCCCACCCTGTCGTCGCTTCGCGCCGACATCCCTCCCCATGAAAGGGGAGGGAGAAGCGACCCTCGACATGACGAAAACTTAAGGGACGCCGTCCGGACGGCTCCCTAGAGTGCGCGCCATCAGGTCCGGGGATGGAGTCCGCCAAATGTTTCGCAAGATGATGGGCGGCGTCGCCGTCGCCGCCGTGCTTCTGGCCGCCGGCATGGCCTCGGCCCAGGAGTTCTCGGCCGCCCGGATCAGCGACAATATCCGCACCATCAGCGCCGACGAATACCAGGGCCGCTATCCCGGCACCGAGGGCGAGCGGATGGTGCTGGCCTGGCTTCAGGCCCAGTACGAGGCCATGGGCATGCAGCCCGGCGGCCCCGACGGCCAGTGGCTGCAACCCGTCGAGCTGAAGCGCTACACCCCCGTCGCCGGCGCGACCGCCAGCTGGACAGGGCCGGACGGCCAGGTTCATGCCCTGACGCCGGGAACCGACATCGTCGTGCGCGCCGCGACCAATGACGGCCGCGCCTCGATCCGGGACGCGGGCGTGGTCTTCGTCGGCCACGGCATCCATGCCCCCGAGCGCCAGTGGGACGACTATGGCGACGCCGACGTGCGCGGCAAGGTCGTCGTCGTGGTCGGCGGCGAGCCGGACGGAGAACGCTTCAACGGCGAATACGCCACCAACTACCAGTCGGGCGCCTACAAGGCCGACGAGGCCTTCCGCCGCGGCGCGGTCGGGATCATCACCCTGGTGGCCCAGCCCGCGGCTTCGCCGATGTGGCAGGGCGCCCTGCGCGGCGCGGCTCGCACCCGCACCCTGACGCCCGGCGCGGCCGATCTGGAGTTCTCGGGCGCCATGCCGCACGACACCGCCGCCGCCTGGGCCGCCGCCGCCGGTCTGGACATCAGCCAGCTGCCGAACATCGCGGACGGCTCGTTCAAAGCCGTGGCCCTGCCGGGCGTCACCCTGTCGGTCGAAGTCGCCGAAACCATCGAGACCCTGGTCACCCACAATCTGCTGGCCCGGATTCCGGGGACCGAGCATCCCGAAGAAACCATCATCTACTCGGCCCACTGGGACCATGTCGGCGGCGCGGAGCAACACCCGACCGTGACCGGCGACAACATCTGGAACGGAGCCTGGGACAACGCCTCGGGCACCATCGGCGTGCTGGAGATGGCGCGTCAGATCAAGGCCGCGCCGGCGCCGAAGCGTTCGATCGTCTTCGCCCACATGGCGGCCGAGGAGATGGGCCTGATGGGCGCCTATGGCTATGCGGCCAATCCGGTCTGGCCGCTGGAGACGACGGTCGCCGACATCAACATCGACATGCTGCCGCTTTCGGGTCCGACCCGCGACGTGCCGATCTTCGGCCGGGGCCAGAACGAGCTGGAAGACCGGCTGCAGGCCCTGGCCGAACCCCTGGGCCGCTATGTCTCCGACGACGGCATGCCGGAGGAGGGGTTCTACTACCGCTCCGACCACTTCCCGTTCGCCCGCATGGGCGTGCCGGCGATCATGCCGTGGCACGGCTGGGACTGGGTCGACGGCGGCCGGGCGGCGGGCGAGGCCGCGTGGCGCGCCAAATTCGCGGCCGACTATCACAAGGCCTCGGACGAATGGTCGGCGGACTGGGACCTGACCTCGGCGGTCGAGAACCTGACCCTGCTGTATCATCTGGGCCTGGACCTCGCGAACAGCGGCGACTGGCCGGGCTGGAAGCCGACGTCGGAATTCGCCGTCGTCCGCGCCCGCTCGGACGCCGCGCGGCAATAGGACGGAGACGCCGGTGGCCGCTATCATCCGCCCGCTGACCGGAGACGGCTCCCCGCCGGCGGAAGGCGCCTACGCCCAGGCGGCGGAGGTCTCCGGGGCGACCCGCTGGCTGTATCTGTCCGGCCAGATTCCGGTCGCGCCCGACGGCTCGCTGGCGCCCGACTTCACGGGCCAGTGCGAGCAGGTCTGGGACAATGTCGAGACCCAGCTGAAGGCCGCCGGCATGACGCTGGACAACCTGGTCAAGGTCACGACCTTCCTGTCGGACCGGGCGCATGCGCTGGAGAACCGCGAGGTCCGCATCCGCCGGCTGGGCGGACGGCAGACGGCGCTGACGGTGATCGTGACGGGCATCTTCGACGAGGCCTGGCTGGTCGAGATCGAGGCGGTGGCGGCGGCGTAACGCCGCCTTGTGCGGCCCCGGCAAGCGCCGCAGTGTGCCCGCATGAACCGCTGGTCGCCGCAGCCCGCCCCGGATGAAGCCGACGGCCTGATCCTGTTCGACGGCGTGTGCGTCTTCTGCTCGCGCTGGGTGCGGTTCGTGATCGCACATGACCCCGGGCGGCGTTTCCGTTTCGTCGCCATCCAGTCCGAAACCGGGCGGAAGCTGGCGGCGCGGTACGGGATCGATCCGGAGGCGCCGCAGACCAACGCCGTCGTTTGGGGCGGGCGCATCTTCTTCAAGTCGGACGCGGCGTTGACTGTCTTGGGCCAGCTGTCGGGCACGCGCGCGCTGGCGGGTCTGAAGGCGGCACCCCGGTGGGTGCGGGACCCGGCCTATGATCTGATCGCGCGGAACCGGTACGCCATCTTCGGCCGGACCGAGACCTGCATGGTCCCGTCGCCCGAAGACCGGGCGCGCTTCGTCGCATGACGCGGGTGCTGGTGGTCGGGGCGGGCGGGGTGTTCGGCTCGCGCCTGTGCGAGGGCCTGCTGCGAAACGGGTTCGAGGTGGTGGTCGCCGGCCGGGATCCCGCCCGGGCCGAGGGCGCGGCGGCGCGGCTGCGGGCGGCGTTTCCCGACGGGTGGGTCGAGGCGGCGGTGATGGACACGGCCACCCTGACGGCGGGCGATCTGGCGGCTACAGGCGCGGCGATCGTCGCGGATGCGGCGGGACCGTTCCAGGGCGCCGAGCCGGGGACCGCGCGGGCGGCGATTTCGGCGGGGATGTCCTATGTCGACCTGGCCGACGGGCGGGATTTCGTGGCGGCGTTTCCGGCGCTCGACGCGGCGGCGGAGGCCGCGGGGGTGGTCGCCCTGACCGGCTGCAGTTCGACGCCGGCGCTGTCCAACGCCGTGCTGGACCGGCTGACGGAGGGGTGGCGCGAGGTCGTCTCCGTGGAGGCGGCGATCTCGCCGGGCGCGCGGGCGCCGCGCGGGCTGTCGGTGATGCGGGCGATCCTGTCCTGGCTGGGGCGGCCGGTGAGGGTGTTCGAGGGCGGAATCTGGACGACGCGGGCGGGTTGGAGCGGCCTGCATCGGCGCGACTTCGGCGCGGCGGGCCGGCGGCGGGTGTCGCTGTGCGAGACGCCGGACCTCGATCTGCTGGCGGAGCGGTTTCGGCCCGGCGAACGGGCGTGGTTCCTCGCCGGGCTCGAGCCGTGGCCCGCCCACATTGGCGCGTGGGCCCTCGGCCTGCTGGTGCGCGGCTTCCGGTTCGATCCGGTTCCGCTGGCCAAGGCGCTGGTCGCCATGTCGGGATGGATGTCGGTCTTCGGCTCGGACCGGGGAGCCATGCGGGTCGAGGCCTATGGCGTCGACGGCCAGGGCCGGGCGGCGCGGACGGTCTGGCGGCTGGTCGCCGAGCCGGGCGAGGGACCGGCGACGCCCGGCCTGCCCGCTCTGGCGGCGATCAAGGCGATCGCGGCGGGACGTGTTGCGCCCGGCGCGCGGGCCTGCGTCGGCGTGCTGTCGCTGGAGGACATCGTCGCCGAAATGGCGCCGTACGGGCTGGCGACGGAGACCGTGGACCAGCGAGGGGCGATCTACGCGCGCGCCATCGGGCCGGCGTTCGACGCCCTGCCGGCGCCGATCCGCGCGCTGCATGAGGCGCCGGGGCGGTCGCTGTGGCGGGGAGAGGCGGCGACCGAGGGGGCGTCGGGACCGTTGGCCGCGCTGGCCGCCCGCATCGTGGGCTTTCCGAAGGCGCAGGCGGCCTGTGCGGCCGAGGTGGCGATCGAGGCCGACGGCGAACGCTCCGTCTGGCGGCGGCGGATCGGCGGCCACGGCTTCGCCAGCGTGCTGTCGCATCCGCGGCCGGGCGGCCGGATGAGCGAGCGGTTCGGGCCGCTGCGCATGGACCTGACGCTGACCCCCGAAGGCGGTCGGCTGGTCTACCGGGTCGAGGGATGGCGGCTGGGGCCGATCCCCCTGCCGCGCGCCCTGGCCCCGGCGACCCGGGCGCACGAGGAAGTCGACGAGGAGGGGCGGTTCGTCTTCGACGTCGAGATTTCCGCGCCGCTGATCGGGCGGCTTGTGCGCTATCGCGGTTGGCTGATGCGGGTCGCATGACGGCGATTTAAGCTGACAAGCTTCGCCATGCGGCGTCATCTTCCGTCGTCAGGGAGGACACCGTCATGAGCATCGATCCCGCGGCCGAGACCGCGCGCTGGCTGGCGACCCTTTCGTCGGACGATCTGGAACGGGCGGTGGCCTATACGCGCGGCGGTCACTGGCTGCTGCTGTGGGGCGCGATCGTCTCGATCGTCGTGGCCTGGATCATCATCCGCACCGGGGTGCTGAGCGGCATCCGCAACCGGCTGGAGCGGCGGCGCAAGCGGCCCAAGCTGGTCTCGCTGCTGGTCGGCGTGACGTATCTGCTGATGAGCTTCATCCTGACCCTGCCGTGGTCCATCTATGAAAGCTGGTGGCGCGAGACACAGTACGGGCTGACCAGTCAGCCGCTGACGGGCTGGCTGACCGAGGCGCTGATCGGGACGGCGATCTCGGTGGTGTTCACGGGGCTGCTGATCGTCGGCCTGTATTTCATCATCCGCCATGCGCGGCGGCTGTGGTGGGCCTGGGGCGCGGGGCTGACGGCCCTGGCGGTGGTCTTCATGCTGATCGTCTCGCCGATCCTGATCGAGCCGATCTTCAACACCTATACGCCGGCGCCGGACGGACCGGTCCGCGACGCGGTGGTCGAGCTGGCCCACGCCACGGGCACGCCCGACGACAAGATCTACATCTACGACGGCTCGAAACAGTCGGATCGCTACACGGCCAATGTCTCGGGCCTGTTCGGCTCGGCGCGGGTGGCGATGAGCGATGTGATGTTCGCCAAGGGCGCCGACATCGCCGAGGTGCGCGGCGTGGTGGGCCACGAGATGGGGCATTACGTCCACATGCATTCGCTGTGGATCACGGGCGTGCTGATCCTCCTCACCGCCGTCGCCTTCTGGCTCATCGACCGGCTGTTCCCGATGGCGAAGCGGTTGCTGGGCGCGAACCGGGTGGGCGACATCTCCGATCCGGCCGGGCTGCCGGTTCTGGCGGCGATCGGAGCGGTGATCGGCCTGCTGGCGACGCCGGTGATGGCGACCCTGATCCGGACCATCGAGGCGGACGCCGATCATTTCTCCATGGTTCACGCCAATGAGCCGGACGGGCTGTCCAGGGCGCTGATCAAGACGGCGGAGTATCGCGCGCCGTCGCCCCCGGCGATCGAGGAATTCCTGTTCTACGACCACCCCTCGGTGGAGAACCGCATCCGCAAGGCCATGGAGTGGAAGGCGGCGCATCCGCCGTCGGGCGGGACGCCTACGCCGGCACGGTGAGGCCGGGGCGCTCGTTGTCCCAGATCATGTGCAGGATCGACCACAGGCCGTCGGGGCCGCGGCACAGCTGGATGGAGTTGATGCCGCGGCGCTCGGGCTCGACGTCGTCGGGGGCGGTGCGGGCTTCGTAGATCGACCAGACGTGGGCCATGTTGCCGAACACGTCGATGCGGCGGCTGATCTCGACCTCGAAGAAGCCGTTGGCCTCGAAGAAGGGCGTGACGTTGGCCTGGTATGCCTCGCGGCCCATGACGATCAGGGTCGGGCGGCCGGCGGTGTCGAGGCCGGTGCGGGCCTGGCGGCTGTCGGGGTGGAAGATCTCGCGCTGGGTCGCCCAGTCGCGCGGCCCGGCGGGGCCGGAGATGCAGGCGTACATGGCGTCGACGACGGCGCCGATATCGCTGCGGTCGACCCTCATGCCCGCTTCCGGACGAAGACGGTCCCGGCCGAATAGCCGGCCCCGAAGCTGCAGATCAGGCCGACGTCGCCGGGGGCCATGTCCTGCTGGCGCAGGTGGAAGGCGATGATCGAACCGGCCGAGGAGGTGTTGGCGTAGTCGTCGAGGATGATGACGTTCTCCTCCGGCGTCGGCTCGCGGCCCAGCACCTTGCGGCCGATGAACTGGTTCATGTTGATGTTGGCCTGGTGCAGCCACATCCGCTTGAGGGTCGCAGGGTCGACGCCCAGCTCGGCGGCGTGGTCGACGATCATCTCCGACACCATCGGCACCACGTCCTTGAAGACCTTGCGGCCCTGCTGGATGAACAGCTTGTCGGGCTTGCCGATGCCTTCGGGGGCGGCGTTGTTGAGGAAGCCGAAATTGTTGCGGATGTTGTTGGAGAACACCGTCTTCAGCCGGGCGCCGAGGATGTCCCAGCCGCCGGGCCCGGCCTGATCCGAGGACTCGATGATGACGGCGGTGGCGACGTCGCCGAAGATGAAATGGCTGTCGCGGTCGCGGAAATTCAGGTGGGCCGAACAGACCTCGGGGTTGATCATCAGCACGGCCTTGACCGAGCCCGAGGCGATGAAGTCGGCGGCGGTCTTGAGGCCGAAGGTGGCCGAGCTGCAGGCCACGTTCATGTCGAAGGCGAAGCCGTCGATGCCCAGCGCCTGCTGCACCTCGATCGACAGGGCCGGATAGGGGCGCGGCATGTTGGAGGCGGCGCAGATGACGGCGCCGATCTCCGAGACCGGCTTGCCCCAGGCGACGATGGCGTCACGGGCGGCGGCGACGGCCATCTCAGCCATGACCGACAGTTCGTCGTCGGGGCGTTCGGGGATGTTCGGGACCATGCGGGCGGGGTCGAGCACGCCGGCCTTGTCGAGGACGAAGCGGCTCCTGATGCCCGAGGCCTTTTCGATGAATTCCACCGAGGACGGGGTCAGTTCGGCGACGTCGCCCTCGAGGATTTCGGCGGCGTGGTCGATGTTGAACTGTTCCGCATACGCATTGTAGGCGGCGACCAGCTCGGCGTTCGAGATCGACTGTTCCGGGGTGAACAGGCCGGTGGCGGCGATGACGGCATGGGACATGAGACGTGGGGCCCTATCGCTCGCGGCGCGGCCGCTCGCTGCTTGAGGGCCCTCGCTGAGTTCTGTTTCTGGACGCACTAGATAGGCGTGAGTCCGGACCGCGTCGAGGCCGCCTCGTGACGCGCCAGCAGGCGGTGGGCGGCGTCGAGGTGCAGGCGCTCGACCATGCGGTAGCCGACGCGGATGGCGCCCTGGCCCTGGGCGTCGGCGGCGGCGAAGGCGGCGACGACCTCGCGGGCCCGGGCCACCTCTTCGGGGGAGGGGGAGAAGGCGGCGTTGGCGGCGTCGATCTGGGCCGGGTGGATCAGGCTCTTGCCGTCGAAGCCGAAGGCGCGGCCCTGCAGGCATTCGGTCCGGAGGCGGTCGGCGTCGTCGGTCGCATTGACCACGCCGTCGATGGCCAGCAGGCCGTGGCCGCGCGCGGCGGCGACGACGGCGGCCAGCCACGGCTTCAGCGGTTCGCGCTCGGGGCCGAGGACGAGGTTCATCCGCTCGCCGAAATCATTGATCCCCAGCATCAGGGCGGCCAGCGGAGCGCCGGCGCCGGCGATGGCGTCGAGCCGCAGGACCGAGAGCGGAGTCTCGACCATGATCCACAGATCGACGTCGGCGGGCAGGCGGGCCGCGACCTCATGGACGGCCCCGGGGCTCTCGATCTTGGGCGCGACCACGAAGTCGGGCTTGCGGCCGGCGAGGACCGCCAGATCGTCGGCGCCCCAGGGGGTGTCGAGGCCGTTGACCCGCACCCCGATGCGACCTCTGAAGCCGCCGGCGGTCAGGGCCTCGACGGCGGCCCGCCGCGCTTCGGCCTTGGCGTCGGGGGCGACGGCGTCCTCGAGGTCGAGAATCACCGCGTCGGCGTTCAGGCCGCGGGCCTTTTCGATGGCGCGCGGATTGCTGGCGGGCAGGTAGAGGACCGAGCGGGTGAGGAACATCAGACCCGCCCCGTGACCGGCAACAGGGCGCCGGTGACGGCGCGGCTGTCGGGCGAGGCGAGGAAGAGCATGACTCGGGCGAGGTCGGACGGCTGGACCCATCTGGCCGGGTCGGCGTCGGGCATGTCCTTGCGGTTCTGGTCGGTGTCGAGGATCGAGGGCAGGACGGCGTTGACCGTCACCGACGTGTCCTTGAGTTCTTCGGCCAGGGCCTCGGTGAGGCGGTGGACCCCGGCCTTGGAGGCGGCGTAGGCGCCCATGCCGGCCGCGGCCTTCAATGCGCCGTTGGCCCCGACGTTGACGATGCGGCCCTCGGGCGAGGTCTTGAGGTAGGGCAGGGCGGCGCGGCTGGCGTTCAGGGCGGTGGTCAGGTTGAGGGCGAACATCTTCGCCCAGGCCGGATCGGCGTCGTCCGTGGTCTGCCAGACGAAGCCGCCGGCGATGTTCAGCAGGGCGTCGAGCCGGCCGAAATGGGCGGCGACGGCGTCGATGGCCTTCGTCGCCGAGGCGGGATCGGTCAGGTCGACGCCGCCCAGCTCCAGCACGCCTTCGGGTGCACTCCGGCCGCCGGCGTGGTCGATGATCGCCACCTTCAGACCGTCAGCCAGCGCCGCCTCGACGACGGCGCGACCCAGCACGCCATGGCCGCCCGTGACCGCGATCACCCGTTCCGACATGCCGATCTCCCAAGTCATTCCAGCGGCTCCTGGCGCCTGCCCCGGACGAAAAAAACAGTCTCATGAGTTTCATGAGTCTCATCGGCTCAGGCGAAGACCTTCGCCATCAACCGTTCCAGAGCATAGGCGTCCGTTGCGTCAAAAGCGGACGTCTCGGTCGCGTCGACGTCGAAGACCGCGATCAGGGCCCCGGTGGCGTCGAACACCGGCACGACGATCTCGCTGGCCGAGCGGCTGTCGCAGGCGATGTGGCCGGGGAAGGCGTGGACGTCGTCGACGATCTGCGTCGCGCGGTCGCGGGCCGCCGTGCCGCAGACGCCGCGGCCGAAGGCGATGCGCAGGCAGCCGAGCGTGCCCTGATAGGGGCCGACCACCAGTTCGTCGGCCTTGTCCGGATCAACGAGGTAGAAGCCGGTCCAGAAGAAGACGGGAAAGGCGTCGGCCAGCATGGAGGCGACGGTGGCCATGCGCGCGACGCGGTTGGGCTCGCCCTCCAGGACGGCCAGAATCTCGTCCTCGAGCTCGGCATAGCGCGCGGCCTTGTCGGCGGGTCGGTCGTCGCGGGCGGCATAGGCCATGGAAAGGCTCCGGGCGGGTCTGGCCGATGCATATAGGGACGCCCGCCGGCGCTGGCGAGAGGCGGCTTTTCCCCTGTCAGGCGAGTCGGCAAGCGACTGATTCGTGGGGATAAGTACGGGCGCAGACACAAAAGGGCCGTGCTGCGGCAACGCTTTGTCGCAAACCGGCGTTAACCTTGACAGATGGTTAACTGGACGGGACTGTCCCGCTTGCGCAAGCTTGAGCGTGGGGGCCCCGGGGCTGTCGGCTTTGATCGAAGGGGGGTGGATGCGCGACGATCAATCGAACCATGACGAACAGCCCCGCTCCGGCAACCGACGCGGTCCGATCGCCATAGCGGCTGCGGCGGGCGTGCTCGCCCTGACCGCCCTCGGCATGGTCTCGTGCGGCGACCGCGACGGCGTGCGCTTCTGGCAACCGGCCGGCGGCGGAGCCGGCAACGCCTGCCCGCGTCCCGCGTCCCTGAGCGGCTCCGAGTTCAACGCCCAGGAGACGGGGCTGCGGGCCCTGCGCCGCGCGGCCTTCCGCGGCGACTTCTTCGCCCAGCTGGAGCTGGGGTCCCGCTACGCCGCCGTCAGGGCCACGGACAAGAATATCGAAGACCCGATCGAGAGCGCGACCTGGTACGCCCTCGCCCTGGCCAATGACGAGGGCTACGCCCCGATCAACCGCGTCGACCGCGGCGGCTTCGGCGGCTGGCGGCCGCTGTCGAAATACGACGACTGCCGGGCGTGGGAGCGCCATGCGGCCTATCAGCGGCTGGACCGCCTGCTGGGCCAGATGACGCGCGAGGAGCAGGAGGCCGTCCGCGACCGCGTCATCTATGTGCTGTCGACCCAGGACGCCGACGGCTACCGCACCCTGGCGCGGCTGCACGACGGCCTGTACGGCCCCTTCGGCGAGCCCGAGGACAACCGCGAGGCCCGCGAAGCCTGGGGCAGGAACCGGAGCGGCGCCCCCGGGGACCGCAACCGGCGCGGCTACTACTCGGCCACCAACCTGTTCCAGCGCAACGACGTCGACGCCTATCTCTACAACTATCTGGCGGTGCAGACCGGGGATGTCGGGGCCTATGTCCTGCTGAAGGATTTCGAGCGCTCGACACCCAGCCGCAGCCAGTATCAGGGACTGGTCGAGACCAAGGCGCGGCAGTGGACGCCGCCCTTCGAATTCTATCCCAACACCGCGCCGCGATCGGGCGTGCCCTTCTCGGACGAAAGCCGTCCGCGCGGCGACGCCTATGAATATGCGCTGGGCCGGATGGCGAGCGAACTGCCCTTCGTCCACGTCGGCCGGGCCCTGCGCTACCTCGGCATCACCGACGCCGCCCCGGCGCGGCCCGAGGACCTGTCCAAACGCCAGATCGAGACGCTGGAGGCCATGCTGGGCCACCCGATGGAGGGCCGGCTGTCGTATCTGGAGCGGGTGCGGGCCATCCAGATGGCCGCCATCAACGGCTCGTCCGAGGCCCAGCTGGTGCTGGCGGTGATGTACGCCGAGGGCATCGGCCTGCCGCCCGACTACGCCCGCGCCTTCAGATGGTTCGATGAGGCGGCCAGGCAGGGCAGCCCCGAGGCCAAGTTCGCCATGTCGAGCTATTTCGCGCTCGGCGTCGCGGGAGTGGCCGATCAGGACAAGGCCCAGGCCGTGGCCCTGCGCATCGATTCCGCCCTCTCGGGCTTCGGCCCCTCGGCCGGCCGCCTGCAGGCCGTGCTGGCCCAGGTCTCCCGTTCGCAGCAGCGCCGCTAAGGAGGGCGTAGCACCATGACCAGCCCCACGCCCTTCGCCCGGATCGCCAGCGTCATCGGGGGCGCGTTCGCAATCGCCGCCGCCGTCGGCGCCTTCGTCCTCACCGACGCCCCGACCGCGCGGGCCCAGGTGGCCGCCAAGGTCGAAAGCCAGACCCGGCCCAATTTCGGCATCCTGCTGGATCCGCCGACGCGCACCTACCGCAACCGCGGCTCGTCGCACCGGCGCTATGACTATGGCCGGCACCGGCCCGACTGGCGGCCCGGCTATCCGGGCGGATATCCGCGCGGGGAAGAGGTCGTGCTGGTCGACTGCGGTGGCAATCCCGGCAGCGGGGCGGTCGAGGACGCTGTGCGCCGCGTGCGGCCCGGCGGGACCCTGGTGATCCGCGCCCGCGGCGGGGCCTGCGTCGGCTGGCTGAACATCGACAAGCCGTTGACCATCATCGGCGAGAGCGGCTTCGATCCGCGCGACTGGGACCGCCATCCGTCGCCGACCCTGATCGCCCCCGACGGCCTGCCTTGCATGACGGTGGCCCAGGGGGTGCGGGTCGAGATCCGCGACATGATGTTCGCCTCGCCCCACGCCGGCGACGCCGCCTGCATCGTCGGCTACGGCGCCGAGATCGTCATGAACCGCGTCGGCTTCCGCCATGCCGGCGACGAGGCGGCGATCTACATGGACGGCGGCCTGCTGGACATCCGCAACGCCGTGATCGACGCCCAGACCATCGCCCCGGCGATCGTCGCCGACGGCGCGGTGCTGACCGCCTGGGAGATGGTGGTGACGGGCGCCCAGTCGGGGCTGGAGCTGATCCCCGGCGCGGGCCAGACCTCGCGCATCGGTTCGACGACGCTGAAGGGCACGGGCGCGCCCAACGCCTTCGGTCCGCGCTCGATCGGGGTGGTGGTGCGGTCGGCCCGGGACTACGGCCGGGTCGAGATCGAGAACACCGCCGTCGTCGGCTATGTCGAGGGCGTCGCCGTCGAGGGGGCCTCGGTCCAGATTCACAACAGCCGCATCGGCCGGTCGGACAAGGGGGTGGTGCTCTACAATGGCGAGTTGCGCCTCGCCGACAGCCGCATTCGCGCCACCACCGTCGGCGTGGCCGCGGCCTCGGGTCATGCGGTGATCGTCAACAACGTCTTCGCCGGAGTGCGCGAGGTCATCTACAGGGAGGCCCGCGCCACGGTGGAGGCCAGCGGCAACCGGGTCTGGTCGCAATACGCCTGCCGACCCCAGTTCCGCGACCGCTACCGCGGCCGCTACGAGCCCTACTGGCGGCCCGGCGAGGGCTGGACCTGCGAGGACAGTTCGTATCCGCGCGACTGGTGGGACGACGAGGACGGCCTGCTGGGCCTGCCCTACCAGGACGACGGCTACCGGCCCGACGGCTATGACGACTATCGCGACGGCCAGGGCTGGTACGACCGCGACGGGCGCTACATCCCCGACAGCCGGTATCGCGGCGACGACCGCTGGGGCCGGGGCGGGGGCATCTGGGGGCGGTAGGCGCGGAGGGACTCGAACCCCCAACCAGACCGTTATGAGCGGTCGGCTCTAACCATTGAGCTACGCGCCCGCCGTGGGCTTGGCCTAGCAGGCGGGGCGGCGGCTTGCCAAGCGGCCTCCCTCGCGCCCTCGACCTGTCGCCGATTTCACGCCGATGAACGGAAACCGCCACCGTACGCGGGCGTTCATTCAGCGGCCAATGGTCAAGGTGCGGCCATGGTCGTCGCCCACCTTCGGATGAACGGCCTTTCCGCTTTCAGGAGCTCCGACCCCATGAACCGTCCCGCCGCCCGCGCCGCCGTCGCCACGCCCGCCGTGTCCAACCGCCTGCTGCTGATGAGCGGCGCGGTCATGGCCGCCGCCGCCCTGTTCGCCGCGCCCGCCGCCCGCGCCCAGTCGCAGCCCGAGGGCGGCGCGCCGATGGTCATCCACGCCGTCGCCGACCGCCCGGCGCTGAACCTGTCGGCCTATGGCGAGGTCAAGACCGCCCCGGACATGGCGACGATCAGCTTCGGCGTCGTCACCGAGGCCACGACCGCCGCCGAGGCCATGCGGCTGAACGCGACGCGGATGAACGAGGTCATGACCGCCCTGCGCCGCGCCGGGATCGAGGCGCGCGACGTCCAGACCTCGGGCCTGAACCTGTCGGCGCAATATGACTACGTCCAGAATGAGCCGCCCCGGCTGCGCGGCTATCAGGCCAACAACCGGGTGACGGTGATCATCAACGACCTCGACGCCGTCGGCACGACCGCCGACGCCGTGGTCGCCGCGGGCGTCAACCAGATCGACGGCATCTCGTTCGGTCTCAAGGATCCGACCTCGGCCGAGAACCAGGCCCGTCAGATCGCGGTGCGCAATCTGCAGGCCAAGGCGGCGCTGTACGCCCAGGCGCTGGGCGTGCAGTTGGGCGGCATCCGTTCGCTGTCGGAAGGCGGCGGCTATTCGCCCCAGCCGCAGCCGATGCTGCAATACGCCCGCGCCGAAATGGCCCAGGACTCGGGCTCGACGCCCGTCGCCGCCGGCCAGTTGACGGTGCGGATCGACATCACCGGCGTCTACGACCTGGTGCGATAAGACGCTTGTCGTCCCGGATCGCCGGTTCGCGGCGTCCGGGATGACAAGGCTACCGCGAACGCACCAGCATCAGGCCGACGCCGACGTTCAGGCCGTAGCAGATGCCCAGCACCGCCAGCGCGGTGACCGGGCCGTCGTCCATGACGAACAGCGGCAGGCTCCACGGCAGACCGAGGATTGTGGCCGGCAGGAAGGACACCATGCCGTCCGTGAGGCCCAGCGCGCGCAGGCCCGCGGGCGTGGCCAGCATCAGGGCCCCGGCGCCGGCGACGACATAGAGCCCGAGCAGGGCCCACTGCAGTGTCTGGATCGTGCGCGCCATCGACCGTCCTCCCTGTAGACAGGGAAGGGAAGGCCCGGCGCGCGCCGCCGTCAAGCCGCGCGCTTGATCTCGTTGCGGTCGTCGAGCAGCACCACGGTCGGCGACCACTGGCGCGCTTCTTCCTGCGGCAGCTGGCCGTAGGTGACGATGATGACCTTGTCGTGCTTCTGCACCAGCCGGGCGGCGGCCCCGTTGACGCCGATGACCTTCGAACCGCGCGGCGCCTCGATGGCGTAGGTGGTGAAGCGCGCCCCGTTGGTGATGTTCAGCACATCGACCTGCTCGTGCGGAAATATGCCTGCGGCGTCCAGCAGGTCGGCGTCGATGGCGATCGAGCCTTCATAGTCGAGGTCGGCCTGGGTCACCGTCGCGCGGTGCAGCTTGGCCTTCATCAGGGTGACCAGCATGGGGAGTGCGGTCCGGAAGTGACGCGGGGCGATAGGCCCCCGCTCGCAGATCGCTCATATAAGGGGTCGGACCCCCGCCATCAATCGTTCTCGTTGCGCTGCACCATCGATGCTGCGGCGCGGCTCGCCCGTTACGCGACGTTCATTTGACGGCGAGGTTCGCCGCCCTATGGTCAGATCGCGGCCAGGACCCGGCCCGCGCCCCGGACCACGTCCCCTTCCATGAAGCAGTTCTTCCTGACCGTGCTGGGCGTCTTCGCCGGGCTTTTCCTGTTCCTGATCGTCGTGCCCTTCATCCTGATCACCGTGGCGATCAGTTCGGCCTCGTCGAAGGAGCCGACGCCCGCCAACTCGGTGCTGGAACTGGACCTGCGTGAGGGGATCACGGACCAGACGCCGACCAACCCCTTCGCCGTCTTCGGCGGCGGCCTGTCGACGCTGCAGATCGTGGACGTGCTGGCCCAGGCCGAGACCGACAACCGGGTCAAGGCGCTGCTGATCCGCCTGCCGGAGGGCGGGATCACGCCCGCGGCGGCCGATGAAATCCGTCAGGCGGTTCGCCGCTTCCGCCGCTCGGGCAAGGTCGTCATCGCCCACAGCCAGGGTTTCCAGCCGGTCGGCACGGCCATCTCGAGCTATATGGTCGGCGCCTCGGCGTCGGAACTGTGGATGCAGAACACGGCCAGCTTCCAGCTGGCGGGCTTCTCGTCCGACGGCGTATTCCTGGGCCGGGCCTTCGACAAATACGGCGTCACGCCCCAGTTCGAGCAGCGCTACGAATACAAGAACGCCGTCAACGAATTCACCGAGAGCGACTACACCCCGGCCCACCGCGAGGCGATGACGGCGTGGATGACGTCGATCTATGTTTCCGCCATCGCCAATGCGGCGCAGGACCGGAAGCTGACCCCGCAGGCGCTGCGGGCGGCCATCGAGGCGGGCCCCTGGTCGTCGGCCGAGGCGCGCCAGCGCCGGCTGATCGACAAGATCGGACAGGTCGAGGAGGCCGAGGCCGAGGCCCGACGCCGCGCCGGACGCGGGGCCGAGATCATCGAATTCTCCGACTACGCCTCGGCGAAGGGCGAACGGGCGGGCTCGGGCCGGAACGCCATCGCCATCGTCGGCGGCGAGGGCGCGATCAACACCGGCACGGGCGGCGGCGAGCCGTTCGGCGGCGGCTCCTCGATCCAGTCGGACGATCTGGCCGAGGCTCTCTACGACGCCATCGAGGACAAGGCGGTCAAGGCCATCGTCTTCCGCGTCTCCTCGCCCGGCGGTTCGCCCGAGGCGTCGGAGCAGATCCTCGCCGCCGTGCGCGCGGCCAGGGCGGCGGGCAAGCCGGTGGTGGTGTCGATGGGCGACTATGCCGCGTCCGGCGGCTACTGGATCAGCTCCGAAGCCAACTGGATCGTGGCCCAGCCCTCGACCCTGACCGGATCGATCGGCGTGTTCGGCGGCAAATTCGTGCTGGCCGACGCCCTGGGCCGCTTCGGCGTGGACATGCGCAACCTGTCGGTCGGCGGCGAATACGCCGACGCCTTCTCGCCGTCGCAGGACTTCACGCCGGCGCAACGGGCCGCCTTCTCGGCCCAGATCGACCGGACCTACGAAGAGTTCATCACCCGCGTCGCGACCGGCCGCCGCCTGCCGCCCGCCCGGGTGCGCGAGATCGCCCGCGGCCGCGTCTGGACCGGCGCCCAGGCCCGGACCCTGGGTCTGGTCGACCAGCTGGGCGGCCTCGAGGAAGCGATCGCCAAGGCGCGCGAACTGGCGCGCATTCCGGCGGACGAGTCCGTGCGCTTCAAACGCTATCCGACGCCGGAATCGCCGTTCGAGGCCCTGGCCGAGATGTTCGGCGTCTCGGGCGAGGCAGCGCAGGTCCTGGTCGGCATCGGCGGGGTCATGAACGACCCGGCGGCGGAGGCGACGGTTCGCCGCATCCAGACCGACCGCGCCCGGGCCTCGGGCGCGTCCGTGCTGGCGGATCAGCCCTGGTAGGGCGCGCGGAACACTCTCCTGTGAAGGGGCCGGTCATTGACCGTTCACCCTCGCGGACCGACATTGGGTGTTCGGCGTTGTACACAGCGTCTGTGAAGGTGAAGTCATGACCCAGTCCGACCGTCTGATCTTCGGCCCCGGTTCCGGCGCTGCAGCCCGCCGTCCGGCCAACGGTCTGCTGGCCTCGATCCTGTGGCTCGGCGGTCTGGTGGCCACCCTTGTCGCCATGGCCGTGGGCGCGGTGCTGGCCGTCTTCACCGCGGCCGCCGTGGCCGTGATCGCCCTGTTCGCCGCCGTGCTGGTCTTCTTCGCCGGCCTGGCCATGGGCGCCCGCCGCAAGGTCACCGTCCGCGCCCGCCGCGCCGACGACGTCATCGAGGCCCGCAAGGTCGACGGCGCCTGGGTCGCCTATGGCTGGGAGAGGCCCGGACGCTAGGCCGGGACCGCTGACGGTGCTGGCGGTCAAGGACGCGCCGTCCCCCAATTTCGACGCCCGCCGGGCCCCGCCCGACATGCTGGTGCTCCACTATACCGGGATGAAGACGGCCCGTGAGGCCATCGCCCGGCTGCAGGATCCCGAGGCCAGGGTCTCGGCCCACTATGTGGTCAAGGAAAACGGCTCGATCCTGCGCCTCGTCCACGAGGAACGCCGCGCCTGGCATGCCGGCGCCGGCGCGTGGCAGGGCGAGACCGACTGCAACGCCGCCTCCATCGGCGTCGAGATCGTCAATCCGGGCCATGAGTTCGGCTATCGCGACTTCCCCGAGACGCAGATCGACGCGGTCATCAGCCTGATCAGCGACATCCGCACGCGCTGGACCATCCCCGACGCCCGCATCATCGGCCATTCCGACCTCGCGCCCGAGCGGAAGCAGGATCCCGGCGAGCGCTTCCCGTGGAAGCGGCTCGCCTCGGTGGGCCACGGCCTGTGGTTCGAGCCCGCGCCGGAACGCACGGCCGCGCTGGGCCCGCCGCTGGGCGTGGGCGACGAGGGTCTGGGCGTGGTGGTTCTGCGCGCCGGCCTGCACCGGCTCGGCTACGCCCTGCCGCCGGGCGGCGACTATGACGAGGCGACCCGGCTGACGGTCGAAGCCTTCCAGCGCCACTGGCGGCCGGCGAAGGTGGACGGCATCGCCGACGGCGAGACGCGGGCGACGCTGATGGGCGTGCTGCAGCTGGCCACGGCGGAGAGCGTGACGGGCGTGCTGAGCTAGTTCAGCTGCTAGCCCTGACCCAGATCGCGCCGATCTGGAGAACCATGCCCACCAGAAAAACCGGCCAGAACGGAAGTCCGGTCGCGAGCCCGAGCACCAAAGCTGCGCCGGCCGTAACGAAGAGGCAGTTCGAGATCAGCGCGCGCTTTTCTTCGATCACGACGTGATCATTGACCCCGATCCGCTGGCGGCGCAATTGAGCCCCGTCAGACGGCCGGGCGGTCGCGGCGGGGGTTATGCCCGCGTCGAGGAAAGTCCGGGCTCCACGGTGAAAAGGCGGCGGGTAACTCCCGCCCGGGGCGACCCGAGGGATAGCGCCACAGAAAGCAAACCTCCGGCCTTGCGAGGCCGGTAAGGGTGAAAGGGTGGGGTAAGAGCCCACCGCGTGCCTGGCAACAGGGACGGCATGGCAAGCCCCGCCTGGAGCAAGACCGAATAGGGACGTCGCGCGGTTTCGGCCGCAGGGTTCATCGCCCGAGGCGTCCGGGTAGGTCGCGAGAACCGTTCAGCAATGGGCGGTCCAGAGGAATGATCGTCGCCCGCTTCGGCGGGAACAGAACCCGGCTTACAGGCCGTCTGACATTTTCTCCTTGTTGGGGCCTATCGCTCGCGACGCGGTCGCTCGCTGCTTGAGGCCGCCCCTCCGTCACGGCGCGAACAGCGGCGCGCCTCGTCGCCATCCGCGAGGGGGATAGAGAAGTCGACCGCCGTTCGGCGGTTAACGCCTTGGCCCGTATTGCGGCGCAACATCAGTCCACAGCCTGTCTATACTTTGGATGTTCTATGTATGTTCTGGTCGTTACAGCGTTTTCAACCACCTTCGAGGTTAACCTCCGTCAACTAATCCCATTGAGGCCCAGTTGATCCCATGCTATCCCATTCTCTCTGAGGGTGTTCAGGGGAACAGAGGGGCGGATCGCGAGATCCGAGTTTGGGGCAGGCGTGTTTCTCTCGACCTATGAGAAACAGTTGGACGGAAAGCGACGCCTGCTGATTCCGCAGGAGTTCCGCACCGCCGACAACGGCGCCGAGCACGGCGTCTTCTGCTTCTTCTCCATGGCGTCCGACTGCCTGGAGGCCGGCGGCGACAAGCTGATGGCCGAATACGTCGCCCGCATCGAGGCCCTGCCGTTCGGCAGCGACCGGCGCACCGCGCTCGAGGAAACCTTCTACGCCGGCCAGCGCCCGCTCTCGTACGACGGCGGCGGCCGCATCACCCTGCCGGAAAGCCTGTGTCAGGACGCCGGCCTGGGCGAGGACGTGGTCATCGTCGGCCTGGGCCCGCGCTTCCAGATCTGGGACCGGGCGCGCTGGAACGCCCGCCGCGACGCCCGCCGCGCCCTGGCCCGTCAGGTCATGCTGGGCGACGACGTGAAAGGGGAGGGCGCATGAGCCCTCACGCCCCGGTTCTGCTCGATGAAGTGATCGAGGCCCTGGCCCCGGGTCCCGGCGACGTGATCATCGACGCCACCTTCGGCGCCGGCGGCTATACCCGCGCCATCCTCGCGACCGGGGCGACGGTGATCGGTCTGGACCGCGACCCGACCGTGCAGCCGCATGCGGACGCCGTGGCCAATGACTATCCGGGCAAATTCCGGCTGATCCGCACCCCCTTCTCGGGCCTGGCCGACGCCTTCGCGCAATCGGGCGAGGCGAGGCTGGACGGGGTGGTGTTCGACATCGGCGTTTCGTCGATGCAGCTGGACCAGGCGGAGCGCGGCTTTTCCTTCATGCGCGACGGGCCGCTGGACATGCGGATGTCGGACGAGGGCCAGACCGCCGCCGACATCGTCAACACCTGGGACCACGGGCCGATGGCCCATATCTTCAAACTGTATGGCGACGAGCGCCAGTCGGGCCGGGTCGCCACCGCCATCCTGCGCCGCCGGGTCGAGAAGCCGTTCGAGCGGACGCTGGATCTGGCCGCCGTGGTCGAGAAGGCGCTGGGCGGCCGGCGCGGCGCGGCCATCCATCCCGCCACCCGCGTGTTCCAGGCGCTGCGCATCGCCGTCAATGACGAGCTGGGCGAACTGCGCGCCGGGCTGGAGGCGGCCGAGGCGACGCTGGCGCCGGGCGGGCGCCTGGTCGTGGTCACCTTCCATTCGCTGGAGGACCGCATCGTCAAGGCCTTCCTGACCGAGCGCACCGGCAACGCCCCCGGCGGTTCGCGCCACGCCCCGGTCGCCATCGAGACCCGCAAGCCGAGCTTCACCCTGTCGTTCAAGGGCGCCCGCGAGGCGGGCCAGGCGGAGCTGGGGTCGAACCCGCGCGCCCGGTCGGCCAAATTGCGCGCCGCCGTGCGCACCGACGCCGCGCCCTGGGGGAGGATCGCCGCATGAGCCCGGCCGTCGCCACCCTGAACCGGCTGTATGCGTGGAAAATCCGCGGCGTGCGCTGGGTCGAGATCATCGGCGTCATGCTGGTCGCGGCCATGGTCTTCTCGGTCTATCTGGCCAAGGCCGCGGCGGCCCGCGAGAGCGCCCGGATCACCGATCTGGAACGCCAGATCACCGACAACGGCCAGCGCGTCCGCCTGCTGCGTGCAGAGGTCGCCCGCCTGGAACAGCCGGGCCGGCTGGAGGCCCTGTCGCGCGGCGCGGGTCTGGGGCCCGTCGATGTTCATCGCCAGGCGACCGAGGCCAGTCTGTCGACGCTGACGGCCGTGCCCGCGCCGCCGCCCGCTCCGGCCGCCGCGCCGCCCGTCGAAGCCGCGGCCCCCGCCGCGCCGGTCGCGGAGCCCGCGCAATGAGCGCGCACGATCCCTTCGCCGCCGACCGGTCCCCCGCCTACGACGGGCGGCGCTACAGGCCCTCGTGGCGCTGGCTGGCCGAGGCCATGTGGTGGGTCGAGCATTCGTTCGGCCGCGCCCGCGCCGACGCCCGGCCGGAGGAAGACACGCGGGTCCGCATCTTCGTCATCCTGTCGCTGTTCTCGGCGGTGTTCGTCTGTCTGGCCGTGGGCGCCGCACATGCGGCCCTGCTGACGCCGAAGGGCGGGGCGGGGTCGGCGGTCCATCCCAATGCGGTGGTCCGCGCCGACATGGTCGACCGCAACGGCGCCCTGCTGGCCACCAACATCACCCACTACGGCCTCTATATCGATCCGCGCGAGGTGTGGGACCGCAAGGCGGCGGCGATCCAGATCAAGCGCGCCCTGCCGCGGGTCTCGATGGCCAAGCTGAACCGCGTGCTGAATGGCGACCGGCGCCTGCTGGTCATCAACCGCCTGACGCCGCAGGAGAAGGTGGCGGTCCACGCCCTGGCCCTTGGCGGGATCGGCTTCGAGCCCGAGGACGTGCGGGTCTATCCGCTGGGCGAATCGGCGCGCCATGTCGTGGGCAATGTCGACACCGGCGGGGTCGGCCTGTCCGCCGCCGAACGCGCCTTCAACGACGAGATCCGCGCCGCCGGCGCGCGCGGCGAGACCTTCCAGGTCTCCATCGACCTGCGCATCCAGGGCATTCTCGAGAACGAGCTGGCCGCCGCCGCCGCCGAGACCCGGGCCAAGGGCGCGGTGGGCATCATCACCGACGTCCAGACCGGAGAGGTCCTGGGCATGGCCAGCTGGCCGGGGGCGAACTCGCGCAACCTCGCCTCGGCCGCGACCTATGAGATGGGCTCGGTGTTCAAGACCTTCACCGTCGCCGCCGCCATCGACACCGGCCGGGCCGACATGAACACCCTGCTGGACGCCTCGGAGGCGCTGCAGATCGGCAACCGGCGGATCACCGACTTCCACGCCACCAACAAGGTGCTGACGCTGGAGGAGGTCTATCTGCACTCGTCCAACATCGGCACCTCGCGCCTGTCGACCGAGATGGGGCCGCGCGTCATGCGCGACTATTTCCAGCGCTTCGGCCTGATGTCGCGGGCGCCGTTCGAGATCGCCTCCGAGACCCCGATCATTCCGCGCGAATGGTCGGACTCGACCCTGGCCTCGCTGTCGTTCGGCTACGGCATCTCGATCACGCCGCTGCAGATGGCGGCGGCGATGCAGGCCCTGACCAACGGCGGGCGCTATATTCCGCTGACCCTGCGCAAGGGCGGGCGGCCCGATGTGCAGGCGCGGCAGGTGATCTCGCCCGAGACCTCCCTGACCATGCTGGACCTGATGCGCCGCAATGTGGTGCGCGGTTCGGGCGGCCGGGCCGAGGCGCCCGGCCTGCGCGTCGGCGGCAAGACGGGCTCGGCCAACAAGTCCGTCAACGGCCGCTATTCCACCGCCCACGCGGTCGGCACCTTCGCCGGCGTCTTCCCGGCGGATGGTCCGGTGAACGCGCGCCGCTACCAGATCCTCGTCCTGATCGACGAGCCGCAAACCTATCCGCGCACCGGGGGCTTCGTGGCCGCCCCGGCCGTGGGCCGCATCGCCGACCGGATCGCGCCCTTCCTGAACGTGCAGCGCCGCGCCGACCCGTATCGCACCGCTGTCGGCGACAAGATCCCCGCCTTCGAGGATCTGGAAGGCGACGGCCGATGAGCGCCGTCCCGTCCCCCGTCAAACTGTCGGAGCTGCTGCGCCGCGACGTGGCCTCGGACCCGGTGATCACCGGTGTGACGGCCGACAGCCGCAAGGTCGCGCCGGGCTCGCTGTTCGTGGCCCTGCCGGGCAGCGCCGCCGACGGCCGGGCCTTCATCCCGCAGGCCCTGTCGCAGGGCGCCGCCGCCGTGCTGGCGCCGGCCGACACCGACGCGGCCATGGCGCCGGTGCTGGTCACCTCGGGCGACGTGCGCCGCGCCTACGCCATCGCCGCGCGCAGCTTCTACGGCGCCCAGCCGGCCACCTGCGTCGCCGTGACGGGGACCAACGGCAAGACCTCGGTCGCCGCCTTCTGCCGCCAGATCTGGGCCTCCATGGGCCTCCATGCCGCGAGCATGGGGACGCTTGGGGTTTTGGCCCAATCAGGTAACGTTAACCGGGCGTTGACGGGCCCCGGCCTGACCAGTCCCGACGCCGCCGACGCCGCCCGCATGCTGGCCGATCTGGCCGCCGGGGGCGTGACCCATCTGGCGCTGGAGGCGTCGTCGCACGGCATCGACCAGCGGCGTCTGGACGGGGTGTCGCTGAAGGCCGCGGCCTTCACCAATCTGAGCCAGGACCATCTCGACTATCACGGCGACATGGAGGCCTATCGCGCCGCCAAGCTGCGCCTGTTCGAGACCCTGCTGCCGCGCGGCCGGACCGCCGTGCTGAACGCGGACAGCGACGCCTATTCCAGCTTCGCCGCCGCCTCGATCATGTCGGGCCTCGGCGTCATGGGCGTGGGCGAGCGCGGGCGGGACCTGTCGCTGGTCGCCCGTCGGGCCACGCCGGAGGGCCAGCGCCTGACCATTGACGCGCGCGGGACGATGCACGAGGTGCTGCTGCCGCTGGCCGGGGCCTTCCAGGCCTCGAACGCCCTCGTCGCCGCCGGCCTTTGCATCGCCGCTGGCGAGACGCCCGAGCGGGTGCTGGCGGGGCTGGAGAAGATCACCGGCGCCCAGGGCCGGCTGCAGCGCATTCCCGGTTCCGGAAAGGGCGAGGTCTATGTCGACTACGCCCATACGCCCGACGGGCTGGAGACCGTGCTGAAGGCGCTGCGTCCGCATGCGACGGGCCGGCTGATCGTGGTGTTCGGCGCCGGCGGCGACCGGGACAAGGGCAAGCGGCCGCTGATGGGCGAGATCGCGGGCCGTCTGGCCGACGTGGCCATCGTCACCGACGACAATCCCCGCTCCGAGGACCCGGCCGCCATCCGCCGCGCCGTGCGCGAGGGCTGCCCGTCCGCGCGGGAGACCGGCGACCGCCGCGCCGCCATTCAACAGGCCATCGCGATGATGGGCGACGGAGATGTGGTGGTCATCGCCGGAAAAGGGCATGAGCAGGGACAGATCATCGGCGGGACGACTCATCCCTTCGATGACGCAACCGTCGCCGCCGAAGCCCTTCGCCTCCATGCCTGACACCGCTCCGCTCTGGACCTCCGCCGAAATTGAAGCCGCGACGGGCGGCCGCCTGTCCGGGGTCGCCTTCGAGGCGACCGGCATCACCTACAACAGCCGCGAGATCGTGCCCGGCGACCTGTTCCTGGCCCTGAAGGGCGCGCGCGACGGGCATGAGTTCGCCGCCGCCGCCTTCGCCGCCGGCGCGGCCGGCGCGATCACCGAACACCCGGTCGAGGGCGGACCGTCCGTCGTCACCGCCGACACCCTGCGGGCCCTGGAAGCCCTGGGCGTCGCCGCGCGCGAGCGCAGCGCGCGGGTCCGGCGCGGGGCGGTCACCGGCTCGGTCGGCAAGACCAGCGTGACCCAGGCGGTCAAGGCGGGGCTCGACCTGGCCGGCCCGGCCCACGCCTCGATCAAGAGCTACAACAACCACATCGGCGTGCCCCTGACCCTGGCCCGGATGCCGCGCTCGACCGAGCGGGCGGTGTTCGAGATCGGCATGAACGCGCCGGGCGAGATCGCGCCCCTGTCGAGGATGGTCCGGCCCCACGCCGCCTGCGTCACCACCATCGGCCCGGTTCACATCGAGGCCTTCGCCGACGGCGAGGCCGGGGTGGCGGCCGAGAAGGCGGCGATCTTCGAAGGCCTGGCCCCCGACGGCGTGGCGGTGCTGAACGGCGACACGGCGTTTTCCGTCCTGCTGGACGCGGCCGCGCGCAAGGCCGGGGCCCGGCGCGTCACCTTCGGGACCGGCGCCGGCCACGACGCCCGGCTGATCGATTTCGAGCCCCTGCCGCAAGGCGCGCGGGTGAAGGCCGAAATGTTCGGCAAGACGGTCGACTTCGCGCTCGGCCAGTCCGGCTTCCACTGGGGCCTCAACAGCCTGTGCGTCCTGTTGATGCTCGACGCCCTCGACGTGCCGCTGGAGACGGCGCTGAGCGCGCTGGCGGATTTCCAGCCGCTGGCGGGCCGGGGCCAGACAACGGTCGTGGCCGCGCCCGGCGGGGCCTTCACCCTGATCGACGAGAGCTACAACGCCAATCCGCTGTCCATGGCCGCGGGCTTCCGCAGCCTCGGCGCCAGGCCGGTGTCAGCGGGCGGGCGGCGGGTGGTCGTCCTGAGCGATATGCTGGAGCTGGGCGACCAGTCGCGCGTCCTCCACGAAGGTCTGGCCGCGGCCATCGACGCCGCCGCGCTGGATCTGGTCCACACCGCCGGGCCGGAGATGAAGCGGCTGCACGACGTCCTGCCGCCCGCCCGTCGGGGCCTGTGGCGCGAGACCGCCGCCGAACTGGCCGCCGAGGCCGCGGCTCTGGTTGCGCCCGGCGACGTGGTCATGGTCAAGGGATCGAACGGGTCGAAGGCGTCACTGGTCGCCCGGGCCCTTGCTGCTCTGGGAGGGGCTGGCTGATGTTTTACCTGCTGTATCTCCACTATGCCGACATCGCCCAGGATTATCCGCTGCTGAACCTGGTCCAGTACCAGACCGTGCGGGTGGCCCTGGCCATGGCCACGGCCATGATCGTCTCGGTCGCCATGGGCAGCCGGTTCATCGCTTGGATGCGGCTCAAACAGGGCAAGGGCCAGCCGATCCGCTCGGACGGCCCGGTCTCGCACCTGTCCAAGGTCGGGACCCCCACCATGGGCGGTTTGATGATCCTGGCGGGCATCGCGGTGGCGGTGCTGCTGTGGGGCGACCTGACCAATCCCTACATCTGGATCGTGAGCCTCGTCACCGCGGCCTTCGGCGTGCTGGGCTTCATCGACGACTACGCCAAGGTCTCGAAACAGACCTCGGCGGGGCTGACCTCGAAGCAGAAGCTGCTGGCCCAGGTCGCCGTCTCGCTGGTCGCCGGCGTGCTGACGGTGCTTTGGATGAAGGCGTCGCCGACATCCCCGAACCTCGAGACGTCGATCGCCTTCCCCTTCTTCAAGGCCGTTCTGCTCAACGTCGGCTGGTTCTATGTCGCCTTCGCCGCCTTCACGATCGTCGGGTTCTCGAACGCGGTGAACCTGACCGACGGCCTCGACGGCCTCGCCATCGTGCCGGTAATGATGGCCTCCGCCGCCTTCGGCATCATCGCCTATCTGGCCGGCAATTTCATCTTCTCGAGCTATCTCGGCATCCACCACGTCCCGGGCGCCGGCGAGCTGGCCATCTTCCTCGCCGCCATCATCGGCGGGGGCACGGGCTTCCTCTGGTACAACGCCCCCCCGGCCAAGATCTTCATGGGCGACACCGGGTCGCTGGCCCTCGGCGGCGCGCTCGGCGCCATCGCGGTGGCGACCAAGCACGAACTGGTGCTGGGCATCGTCGGCGGCCTGTTCGTGATCGAGGCCGCCTCGGTCATGATCCAGGTCGCCTATTTCAAGGCCACGAAGAAGCGCATCTTCCTGATGGCCCCGATCCACCACCATTTCGAGAAGATGGGCTGGCCGGAATCGACCGTGGTGATCCGCTTCTGGATCGTCTCGGCCATGCTGGCGCTGCTCGGCCTCGCCACCCTGAAGCTGCGGTGAAGCCGGCCTCATCAAACAGACCGTCACCCTCGGGCTTGACCCGAGGGCCGGACCGTACGCGCGCGCGATCGCTGGTGAGTTCGCACCGCCCTGGCGCGGCGCCTGCGGAACATCTGATCCTCGGGTCAAGCCCGAGGATGACGGAGCTTTTGCCATGATCCCCGTCCCCGGTTTCGAAGGGCGGCGCATCGCGGTCTTCGGCCTGGGACGGTCGGGACTGACGGCCGCCCGCGCCCTGAAGGCCGGCGGGGCCCTGCCGGTGCTGTGGGACGACAGCGTCTCCAGCCGCATGCAGGCCGAGGCCGAAGGCTTCGCCGTCGAGGACCTGACCGGCGCCGACTGGTCGGGCTTCGCCGCCCTGGTGCTGTCGCCGGGCGCGCCCCTGAACCATCCCGAGCCGCACTGGACCGTCGGCAAGGCGAAGGCCGCGGGTGTCGAAGTGATCGGCGACATCGAACTGTTCGCCCGCGCGATCGCGGCCCTGCCGGAGAGCGACCGTCCGAAGATCGTGGCCATCACCGGGACCAACGGCAAGTCCACGACCACGGCCCTGATCGGCTGGGTGCTGAAACAGGCGGGGCTGACGGTCCACGTCGGCGGCAACATCGGCATCGGCGTGCTGGCGCTGCCGGCGCCGACATCGGGCGCGGTCTATGTGATCGAGGTGTCGAGCTACCAGCTGGATCTGACGACCGGTTTCGCGCCGGACGTGGCGATCCTGACCAACGTCAGCCCCGATCATCTGGATCGGCATGGGGGCATGGCGGGCTATGTCGCGGCCAAGGCGCGGATCTTCCAGGCGCAGGGGGCCGACGGGCTGGCGCTGGTCGGCGTGGATGAGAAATGGGGGCGGGCGATCGCGGCGGACCTCGCGGAGAACGGGCGTCGCGTCACGACGGTCAGCACCCTCCCTTCTCCCCTGGGGGGAGAAGGTGTCTCGCGGAGCGAGGCGGATGAGGGGTCTGCCCCACACGCACAGGCTGGCGCCGGGCAGGCGGCGCAAGCCCCCTCATCCGAGCCGCTCCGCCGCCCACCTTCTCCCCCGAGGGGAGAAGGGATTCTGGCGGCCGACGGGGTCTTGAGCGTAAGGCGTGAAGCGGACGTCAGCCTGTCGAACGCCCGTTCTCTGCCCGGCCGCCACAACGCCCAGAACGCCGCCTTCGCCTGGGCCGCCGCGCGCGCGCTGGGCGTGAGCCACGCCGCCGCCGTCGAAGGCCTGATGACCTTCCCCGGCCTCGCTCATCGCATGGAAGAAGTCGCTCGCCTCGGCCGCGTCCGCTTCATCAACGACTCCAAGGCCACCAACGCCGACGCCGCGCGGCAGGCGCTGGCCAGCTATGAACGCAGTTTCTGGATCGCCGGCGGGCGGGCCAAGGCGGGCGGGATCGACGATCTGGAGGACCTCTTCCCGCGCGTCGTCGAGGCCTTCCTGATCGGCGAGGCGGCGGGGCCGTTCGCCGCCCGGCTGGGAGAGACGCCGCACCGGATCAGCGGCGACATGGCCAGCGCCGTGAAAGCCGCCGCCGAAGCCGCCGCCGCGACCGGCCGCGAAGAGGTGGTGCTGCTGTCGCCCGCCGCCGCCAGCTTCGACCAGTATCCGGACTTCGAGGCGCGGGGCGAGGCCTTCCGCGCCGCCGTCCTCGCCCTCGGCGCCACACCGGCCAGCGCGTCATGACCGACTACAGCCCCGCCTTCTCGCGCAACGACCAGAGCCCGATCGCCAAATGGTTCTGGACCGTCGATCGCGGCCTGCTGGCCGCGGCCCTGACGCTGGTGGCGTTGGGCGTGTCGCTGAGCTTCGCCTCCAGCCCGGCGGCCATTCTGGCGGATCAGTCGATCAGCGATCCCTTCCACTATTCCTGGCGGATGATCGTCTGGGCGGCGGGCGGGACGGTGATGATGCTGCTGGCGTCCCTGCTGTCGCCGCGCGGCGTGCGGCGCATCGCCCTGCTGGCCCTGCTGGGGGCCATCGTCGTCATGGCCGCCCTGCCATTCATCGGCAATGAGGTGAAGGGGGCGGCGCGCTGGGTCAATCTGGGGCCTTTCAGCCTGCAGCCGTCCGAGTTCGCCAAGCCCAGCCTCATCGTCTTCGCCGCCTGGATGTTCTCGGAGGCGCAGAAGGGGCAGGGGGTGCCCGGCGTCAGCATCGCCTTCGGGGCCTGGGCCCTGACCGTGGGCCTGCTGCTGATCCAGCCCGACATCGGCCAGACCCTGCTGATCACCACCACCTTCATGGCGGTCTTCTTCATGGCGGGCGTGCCCCTGAAATGGGTCGCCGCCCTCGCCGCCGCCGGCATGGCGGGGGTGGTGGGCCTGTATTTCGCCTTCAGCCACATGCGCGACCGTCTCAGCCGCTTCCTCTCGCCCGAGACCACCGACACCCACCAGATCGACCGCGCCTCCGAGGCCATCCGCGCCGGAGGCCTGGTCGGGCGCGGCGTCGGCGAGGGGGTGATGAAACGTTCGGTGCCCGACCTGCACACCGACTTCATCTATTCCGTCGGCGCCGAGGAGTTCGGCCTGGTCCTGTCGCTGGCCATGATCGGCCTGTACGCCTTCATCGTCGTCCGCGGCATGCGCCGGGCCATGAAACTGACCGACCCGTTCGATCAGACGGCGGCGGCCGGCCTGTTCATGCTGATCGGACTGCAGGCCTGCATCAACATCGCGGTGAACCTGAACCTGATCCCGACCAAGGGGATGACCCTGCCCTTCATCAGCTATGGCGGCTCGTCGATGCTGGCCATGGGGCTGACCATGGGCCTGGCCCTGGCCTTGACCCGCCGCCGCCCCGGCGCCTACGAGCCGGGGGCCAGCCTGCCGCAGGGCCGGCGGATTTTGCCGTAGGTTTCCGATGTCCAGAGTCTGCGTCGTCGCCGCCGGAGGCACCGGCGGCCATATGTTCCCCGCCGAGGCCCTGTCGCGAGAGCTTCAGGCGCGCGGCTGGCGCATCGTCCTGGCCACCGACCATCGCGGCGAGGCCTATGCCCACACCTTCCCCGCCGAGGAGCGGATCGCCCTCGACGCCGCCACCGGGCGCGGACCGATCGGCATGGCCAAGGCCGGGGTCGCCATCGCGCGCGGCGTGCTCAAGGCCCGCAAGGCGCTGAATCGTCTCGACGCGGCCGTGGTCGTCGGCTTCGGCGGCTATCCGTCGGCGCCGGCCCTTATCGCCGCGCTCAGCCAGCGGCGGCCGACCCTGCTGCACGAACAGAATGCCGTGCTGGGCCGCACCAACCGCTGGCTGGCGCCCTATGTCGGGGCGGTGGCGTCGTCCTTCCCCGATCTGCAGAAGGTGCCGCAGGGGCTGGGCGCGCGCGTGTCGCTGGTCGGCAATCCGGTGCGGCCGGATATCCGCGCCCTGTACGACCGCGTCTGGAGCCCGCCCTCGCCGGACGGCCCGATCCATGTGCTGGTCACCGGCGGCAGTCAGGGCGCCCGCATCCTCGCCGAGACCGCCCCCCGCGCCCTGGCGGCCCTGCCCGAGGCGATCCGCGCCCGGCTGAAGGTGCAGCAGCAATCGCGGGCCGAGACGCTGGAAGCCGCGCAGCAGATCTATCTCGAGGCCGGTGTCGCCGCCGAGGTCGCGCCCTTCTTCCGCGACATGGCCCGGCGTCTGTCGGCGGCGCATCTGGTCATCGGCCGGGCGGGGGCCTCGACCTGTTCCGAGCTGGCCGTGGCCGCCGTGCCGTCACTGCTGATCCCGCTGAAGATCGCCATGGACGACCACCAGCGCTTCAACGCCCTCAGCCTGGCCGAGGCCGGCGGGGCCGAGGTGATGCTGGAGGACGAGGTGACGGTTCAGGCCCTGACGGCGGCCTTGGCGCCCCTGCTGTCCGATCCGGCCCGTCTGGCGGCGATGAGTACGGGCGCACGGTCAGCCGCCCTGCCGGACGCGACGCGGGCCTTGGCCGATATGGTCGAGGCGGCGGCCTAGTTCGCGGCCAGAGCCGCGCGCCCCACCCGCACCGCATCTGCCAGATTGTCGGCGTCGGCCTCGCCTGCGGAGGCAGGATCGCAGGCGACCGCCAGCAGTTCCGCTGCGTCTCCGCCGGGCGCGGCGGCATAGGCCTGGGCCGGATCCGGCGTCGCGGGCCCCTCGGCCCCGCCCTCGCGCACCGCGGCGAAGTCCAGCCGGTCGGCGGTTCTGGCCGCGCAGTCGAAAGTCCACCATGACCAGCCGCCCCACCAGGGCTGGCCGCCGGCCGTGAAATCCTCTTCCGTGACCTGCAGGCTGCGCATCCGCACACGGCCGCCCTGCCGCGAGATGGTCGACAGGTCCGCCAGCACCGCAAACCGGCCCACGCCGGTCAGGACGAGGCGGTGCCCCTCGGGCTGCGGCGCCGGCGGCTGGGCGCAGGCGGGCGCGGCCAGCAGGGCGGCGGTCAGGACGACGGCGTGCAGGCGCGTTTTCATGTCCCATCGTAACCGCGCGTTGACCGGGATGCGACTAGGCTGTCGACCATGACGCGCTTCATGACGCTCGATTTCGCCGGCGGCGACCGGTCCGCGATGCTGGACCGCGTCCTCGGCATGGCGCGCGACGCCTATGGCTATGTCGTCACGCCCAATGTGGACCACGTCATCAAGCTGATGGACGGCCGTGTTCCCCGCGACGTGTATGAGGGCGCCGGGCTGAAGGTCTGCGACAGCCGCATCCTCGCCCATCTGGCCCGGCTGCGGGGCGTGCGCCTGCCGGTCTATCCGGGATCCGACCTGACCGCCGACCTGCTGGCCTCTCCGGCCGCCGAGGGCCTGACCATCGCCGTCTTCGGCCCCGACCGCGCCGCCTTCGACGATCTGGCGGCCCGCTATCCGCGCCAGACGCTGAAATTCCTCGAGGCGCCCATGCTGGTTCCCGGCACGCTCGGCTGGCGCGCCGCCGTCGGCCATGCCGCCCACGCGGAGTGGGACGTCCTGCTGGCCTGCGTCTCCTTCCCCAAACAGGAGCTGTTCGCCCACGCGCTGCGCGCGGCGGGCCGCCGCACCGGCGTGACCCTGTGCGTCGGCGCCTCGGTCGACTTCCTGACCGGCCGCCAGCAACGCGCGCCGCGCATCTTCCAGCGGCTGTCGCTGGAATGGCTGCACCGCCTGCTGAGCCAGCCCCGCCGCATGTTCCGCCGCTACGTCATCGAGGGGCCGGCCATCTTCGGCTGGTTCGTCCGCACCGAACTGCTGGGCTCATCCCGATAATCCGCTCATCCCGGCGAAAGCCGGGACCCAGTCCTTTGCGTGATGAGGCGGTTCCGGAAGTCTGCGATCGGCAGTCCTGAAACGCCGGCGTCAGGCTGTACAGAACTGGGTCCCGGCTTTCGCCGGGATGAGCGGAATTTGGATCAGGCGGTCACGATCTCTTCCGCCTGCGTGAGATCCACGCTGACCAGCTGGCTCACCCCCCGCTCGGGCATGGTCACGCCGTACAGCCGGTCCATCCGGCTCATGGTCACCGGGTTATGGGTGATGACGATGAAACGGGTGTCGGTGCGTTTGCGCATCTCGTCGAGCATGCGGCAGAAGCGGTCGACGTTGGCGTCGTCCAGCGGGGCGTCGACCTCGTCCAGCACGCAGACCGGGGCCGGATTGGCGAGGAAGACGGCGAAGATCAGGGCCGCCGCCGTCAGGGCCTGTTCGCCGCCCGACATCAGGCTCATGACGGCCAGACGCTTGCCGGGCGGGCAGGCGTAGATTTCCAGACCGGCTTCCAGCGGATCGTCGCTCTCGACCAGTTTCAGCTCGGCCTGGCCGCCGCCGAACAGGGCTTCGAACAGGCTCTTGAAATTGTCGTTGATGATGTCGAAGGCGGCCACCAGACGCTCGCGGCCCTCGGCGTTCAGTTCATCGATGCCGTCGCGCAGCCTGGCGATGGCGGAGGTCAGGTCCGACCGCTCGACCTTCATGGTGTTGAGCCGGTCGCCGTATTCGAGCGCCTCGTCCTCGGCCAGCAGATTGACCGCGCCCAGGGCTTCGCGCTCGCGCTCCAGACCGTACAGCAGGCTCTCGGCCCCGGCGGCGTCGGGCGGACGGGCGATGGCGTCGTCGGTCAGCTTCTGGCCCAGTTCTTCCGGCGACATCTGGGCCGTCTCGCGCAGGTTGGTCTCGGTCTCGGCCAGCCGTTCGGCCGCCGCCTCCGCCCGCGCCGCCAGCCCGGCCCGCGCCTCTCGCGCCGTCGAGGCCGCGCTTTCGGCCGCCCGCGCCGCCCGGTCGGCCTCGCCGGCCGCGCCCTCGGCCGTGGCGAGGGCGTCGCCCGCCGCCTTGCGCCGGGTCTCGGCGGCGGTCAGGGCGTCCAGCAGGGATGAGCGCTGCGCCGCCAGTTGTTCCGGCGCGTCCGCCGCCTGCTTCAGCCGCTGCGCCGCCTTTTCCGCGTCCTTTTTCAGCGCGGCGATGCGGGCCGTGGAATCCTTCGCCCGCGCGGACCAGCCGTCGCGTTCGCGGGTCAGGCCGTCCAGACGCGCCTGACGCCCCGCCACCTCGCGCGCCTCGGCGTCGCGTTCGACCCGCGCCGTGGCCGCCGCGCCGCGTGCTGCGTCCGCCGCCGTTCGGGCCGCCGTCAGTTCGGCGCGCAGGCCGTCGAGGGTCTCCGACGGCGCGTCGTCTCCCTGCGCCTCCGCCAGGGCCGCCTGCGCCGCCTCGACCTCGGTCGTCAGCCGCGCGATCGTCTCGTCCAGCGCCTGGGCCCGCGCCTCCTTGCGCGCCTGTTCGCGGCCCAGGGCCTCGACCCGGTCGCGCGCCGCCGTGACGGCCTTGTCCAGCGGGAAGGGCGCCGCGCGGGCCGTCTTCACCGCCTCCTCCGACGCCCGGAAGGCCTCGGTCGCCGCCTTCTGCGCGGCTTGGGCCGCGTCCAGCGCCGGTCGGCCCGTGTCGATCTCGGCCTCCAGCTCCGCCAGCCGTGACCGTTGCGCCAGACGCACGGCGGCCGGACGCGGCGCCGCGGCGCGCTGCACGAAGCCGTCCCAGCGCCACAGGTCGCCCTCGCGGGTCACCAGCCGCGCGCCGACCGGCAGGGATTTCGCCAGCCGCTCGATGTCCCCCGCCGACGCCACCCCGCAGTGGGCCAGCCGCGCCGCCAGCTGAGCCGGCGCCGAAACATGGTCCGCCAGCGGCTTGACGCCCTCTGGCCATGACGGGGAGGGGACGCCGGCCCCGGCCCAGTACGCCGCCGCCCGCGCGTCCAGCGCCGCGTCCAGATCGTCCCCCAGCGCCGCCGCCAGCGCGGCCTCATAGCCCTTGTCGGCCTGCACGCCGTCCAGCGCCGGCGGATATTCCCGCTTTCCCTGCACCAGCAGCTGCGCCAGTCCCCGCGCCTCGGTCTGCAGCCGGCCCAGCCGGTCCTCGGCCGCGCGCGCCGCCGTGCGCGCCTCGGCCTCGGCCCGGGCCCGGTCGCCGCGCTCGGTTTCCGCCGTCTCCACGGCCGCCCGCGCCGCCGCCAGTTCGGCCTGGGCCGTCGCCAGCGTCGCCGTCGCCGCCTCGATCTCGGGCGTCTGCAACGGGCCCAGCGCCGCGCGCTCGGCCCGGGCCGACTCCAGCTGCGCCTCTGCCCGGTCGACCCGGGCCTCGGCGTCGCGCTTGCGGGCGTTCTCGGCGTTGACGCGCGCCTCGACCGAGGCCACGGCTCCGGCGACCCGTTCGACCTCGGCGTCGGCGGCCTTGCGCGCGTCCTCGGCGGCGGCGAGGGCGGCTTCCAGTTCCGGGCCGCGCGCGGGGGCGCCGGCGATCTCGGCGGTCAGGGTCTCCAGGGCCGCGCCCAGCCGGGCCAGTTCGTCCCCGGCGTCGCCGGCCATGGCGGTCTCGCGTTCGATGTCGGCGGCGATGCGCGTCGTCTCGGCGGTCAGCCGCTCGACCTCGGCCCGCGCCGCCTGTTCGGCCATGTCCAGCCGGTCGCGCTCCAGCGAGGCGCGGTGCAACAGGGCGCCGGCGACGGCGTCCTCCTCGCGCGCCGGCTTCAGCGCCTCCTGCGCCGCCAGGGCCGCGGTCTGGGCCCGGCTCGAGGCCGTGCTCGCCTCGGCCACGGCCCGGTCGGCCCCGGCCAGCTCGGCCGCGGCGGCCTCGGCGGCCACCCGGGCATCATTCCAGCGCACGAACAGCAGGGCGGCCTGCAGGGCGCGGATCTCGGCGGAAATCTTCTTGTAGCGTTCGGCCTGCCGCGCCTCGCGCCGCAGCCGCGTCAGCGCCGTCTCCAGCTCGCGGCCGATGTCGTCCAGCCGTTCGAGGTTGGTCTCGGCCGCCTTGAGCCGCAGCTCGGCCTCGTGCCGGCGGGTGTGCAGGCCGGCCACCCCGCCGGCCTCCTCGAGGATGCGGCGGCGGTTCTGCGGCTTGGCGGCGATCAGTTCGCTTATCTGGCCCTGACGCACGAGGGCGGGCGAGTTGGCGCCGGTCGAAGCGTCGGCGAACAGCAGCTGCACGTCGCGCGCGCGCACCTCCTTGCCGTTGATGCGATAGGTCGAGCCTTGGCCCCTGTCGATGCGGCGGGACACCTCCAGCATGGGGCTGTCGGTGAACGGCTGGGGCGCGCGGCGCTGGGCGTTGTCGATGGTGAGCTGGACTTCGGCGTGGTTGCGCGGGGGCCGGTTGGCGGCGCCGGCGAAGATGACGTCGTCCATACCCTGACCGCGCATGGCCTTGGCCGAATTGGCCCCCATGACCCAGCGCAGGCCTTCCAGCACATTGGACTTGCCGCAGCCATTGGGCCCCACCACGCCGGTCAGGCCCGGCTCGATATGCACCTCGGCGGGGTCGACGAAGGACTTGAAGCCCACGAGCCGGAGGCGCTGGAACTGCATGGGTCCCTACGCGGTCATCGGCCGGATGCGGCCGCCCGGATCGCGACCTCCAGTCCGCCCAGCGAACGGTCCGTCACCCGGCGTCCGTTGACGAAGAAGCTCGGGGTGCTGTCGATGTCGGCGGCGATGGCGCTGTCGATGTCGCGGTTGATGGCGGCCCGGGTCGCCGGGGTCGCGGCGCAGGCGTCGATCTGGGCCCGTGTCCGGCCGCTGACGGCGATGGCGGGGGCGTACCAGTCGTCGCGATCCCCGCCGCGCAGCACCGCCGCCTGGCCGTGCATCAGGCTGGCGGCCACGTCGAAGAATTTGCCCGGCGCGGCGCAGCGCGCCAGGGCCGCCGCCGGCAGGGACATCTCCTCGGGCGGCGTGGGCAGGTTGCGGAACACGTACCGCACCCGGCCGGTGTCGATGAACCGCGTCTTGAAGGTCGGATAGACCAGCTGATGCCAGTCGGCGCAGAGGTGGCAGGCGAACGAGGCGTATTCGATCACCGTCACCGGGGCGTCGGCCCGACCGATGCTGCGGTCGGCCGCCGTGACCGGCGCGACCTGTTCGGTCGCGACCGCGGGCGCCGAGGCCGAGACCGAGGCGAGGGGCGCCGTCGCCAGCGCCAGGATCAGCAGGAGACGCGGCGGCCGCACCGGCGCGATCAGCCCTTCGCCAGCTCGGCCTCGATGGCCTTCGACAGATCGGCCATGGTCGCGCCCTCCTCGCCGGGCGAGATGATCTGCACCCCGTTGACGAAGAAGGCGGGCGTACCGGTGACGCCGGCCTTGATGGCCGCGTTCGAGCGCTCCTCGGAGGCCTTCAGGTTCTCGGGGTCCTTGATGCAGGCCTCGATCTGCTGGTTGTTCAGGCCGGCGCCGTTGCCGACGCGGAACAGGGTGTCGCGCGGATTGACGCCTGTGCGCCATTCCGCCTGGCTGGCCATGATGCCGTGGACCACGTCGAAATATTTGTCCTCGCCGGCGCAGCGGGCGATCATGAAGCCGGCGACGGCGACATTGTTCGGCGGGGTCGGCAGTTCGCGGAAGACGTAGCGGACCTTGTTGGTGTCGACATAGGCGGCCTTGAACGCCGGCCAGGTCGTTTCCTGCCACGCGGCGCAGTGGGGGCAGGTGACCGAGGCGTATTCCACCACGGTGACCTTGGCGCCCTCGGGGGCTCCCAAGGCCATGTCGCCCTCGGCCGTCGCGCCCGCTCCACCCCCGCCGCAACCGGCCAGGGTGACCATGGCGGCCATGGCGGCGGCGGTCATGGCCGCACGGCGGTTCATGGCGGCGTATTTCGTGATGGCGCTCATGGCGTCGTCCTCAACTGGCGGCGGGAATTTCCGGAGTATCGCGCGATTCCCCGCGGTCGCGCGCGCCTGACCACCTTCGAGAACAGAAACGGCGAAGTTTTGTCAACGGCCCGCGCGGTCGCGGCCTTTTCCGGGGTCGCCCAGAACCGCCCGTCCCAGCCGTTCCAGCGGGCCCTTCAGGGCGTCGGACGCGTCCGCCACGGCCGCCTTCAGCGCGGCTTCGTCCCGGGCCGCCAGCGGCTCGGCGGCGGGGCGGCGCTTCAGGGGGGCGGCGATGTCGGACGGCGGCTTCACCGGCCCTTGGGCGATGCGCAGGCGGTCGACGCTGCCCGCGCCGAGGAACAGGTTCACCCGGGCGATGATGTCTTCCGACTGGTGCTGCACCAGCAGGGCCGCCGGACCGGCCACGCGCAGCTCCAGCGTCCCGCCGGTGCCGCCGCGTCCCCTGGTCAGCTTCTGCGGCCGGGTCACCCTGGCCAGCCGGTCGCCGACGATCTCGCGCCAGCGCGGCTCCAGCGCCTGGGCGCCGCGGCCGAATTTCGCGTCCAGTTCCTTGATCAGCCCCTGCAGCGCCCGCCCGGCCTTGGGCGCGGGACGCGGGGCCGGACGCGTGCGTCGTCGCGACAGGATTTCGCGGACCTCGGCGTCGGTGGGCAGCGGGCGGGGCATTTCCGGGTTATAGCGCGGTCGATGCCTCCCGTCCCGGTTCACCCGTCCGCCGACCTGCCAGCCCTGCGCGCCGCCCTGCTGGACTGGTACGACGCTCACCGCCGCACCCTGGCCTGGCGCGGCGCCCCCGGCGCGGCGGCCCCCGATCCTTACCGGGTGTGGCTGTCCGAGGTCATGCTGCAGCAGACCACCACACCACACGCCACACCGTATTTCGAGGCCTTCACCGCCCGCTGGCCGACCGTGTCCGATCTGGCGGCGGCGGCGGACAGCGACGTCATGGCCGCCTGGGCCGGCCTCGGCTACTACGCCCGCGCCCGCAACCTGCTGGCCTGCGCCCGCGCGGTGGCGGGGGACCATGGCGGCGTCTTCCCCGACACGGAGGCGGGACTGCTGGCCCTGCCGGGCGTCGGCGCCTACACCGCCGCCGCCGTGGCCGCCATCGCCTTCGGCCGCCCCGCCAATGTGGTGGACGGCAATGTCGAGCGCGTCATGGCCCGGCTGTTCGCGGTCGAGACGCCGCTGCCCGCGGCAAAACCCGAACTGCGCCGGCGGGCGGCCTCCCTTGTCGCCGATCACCGGCCCGGAGACTGGGCCCAGGCGCTGATGGATCTCGGGGCCACGGTCTGCCGTCCCGGCCGGCCCCTGTGTCATCTGTGCCCGCTGACGGCCTGGTGCGCCGGCTTCCGGTCGGGCGCGCCGGAGCGCTGGCCGCTGAAGACAAGGAAGACTGTGCGCCCGCACCGGACCGGAACCGCCTGGGTCCTGCGCGACGACAGGGGCCGGGTCGCCCTGGTGCGCCGGCCGGACAAGGGGCTGCTGGGCGGCATGACGGGCCTGCCGACCTCTGACTGGGCGGTGGACGCGGCCGAGGCCTCGCCCCCTGTCGCCGCCGATTGGCGCGGCGCGGGTGCGGTCGAGCACGTCTTCACCCATTTCTCGCTGACGCTGGACGTCCGCACCGCGACCGGAGCGGGCGACTTCCTCTGGACCGACCCCGACGAGGCCCTGCGATCCCTGCCCACCGTCTTCCGCAAGGCCCTGGAGCGGGGCCTTGCCTAGCGAACGGTGCGCACCGACACGGGTCCCTCGCGGCGCTGGGGGATGACCACCGTGTGCTGGCCCATCTGCTGGAAGGCCAGGTCCACGACGCCGTCGCCGACCTGCAGATTGGTGACATTGAGCCGATCGATGCCCGCCGGCAGCACCGGGTCGTCGATCTCGACCGTCCCGGCCACGGCGTCGAGGCTGATCCCCAGCGCCGACTGCAGCATCAGGAACACCGACCCCGCCGCCCAGGCCTGGGGCAGGCAGGCCACCGGATAGGCGATCGGCGGCTCGCCGGTCTGCCGCTCGAAGCCGCAGAACAGCTCGGGCAGGCGCAGGTGGAAATGGGTCGCCGAGGCGTAGATCTCGCCCAGCAGCAGGGCTACCGCCCGCCGCTCGCCGTAGCGGGCCATGCCGGCCGCCGCCATGGCGGTGTCGTGAGGCCAGACCGAGCCGTTGTGGTAGCTCATCGGATTGAACCGGGCCTGACCCGTGGCCAGCGTCCGCACGCCCCAGCCGGAGCGGAACTCGGCCCCCAGCAGCCGCTTCGTGACCCGCTTCGCCCGCTCCGGCGAGGGCAGGCCGGTGAATAGCAGATGGCCGGCGTTGGAGCCGATCGAGCGGCACTGCTCGCCGTCGCCGTCGACGGCGATGGCGTAGAAGCCTTCCTCCTCCATCCAGAACCGGTCCTCGACGAGGGCCCGCACCCGTTCGGCCTGCGCCGCCCAGCCCAGGGCGCCGGGATCGCCGAGCGCCGCGCCAAGGTCCGCCATCGCCTGCCAGGCGGCATAGGCGTAACCCTGCACCTCCAGCAGGGCGACCGGTCCCTTGGGGAAGCGGCCGTCGGTGTGGAAGATGGAGTCCTCGGAATCCTTCCAGCCTTGGTTCGACAGGCCCGTCTCGGCCCCGCGCTGGTAGCTGATCAGGCCGTCGCCCTGGATGTCGCCGTGATCCTTCATCCAGCCCACGGCGGCGATGAGATTGGGCCACAGCTGGCGGATCAGGGCGAAATCCCCCGTCCGCCGCGCATAGGCTCCGGCCAGGGCCACGAACAGGCAGGTCGTGTCGACCCCGCCGTAGTAGAGGCCGAACGGCACCTCGCCGAGCGCCGACATCTCGCCGCCGCGGGTCTCGTGCATGATCTTGCCCGGCGCCGAGTCCTGGAAGGCCGAGAATTCCGTCGCCTGGCGCATGGCCAGATAGGTCAGCACCCCCTTGGCCAGGCTGGGGTCCAGCCACAGCATCTGCCAGGCGGTGATGATCCCGTCGCGCCCGAAGGGCGTCGAGAACCACGGCACGCCGGCATAGGGATAGGGCCCGGTCGGCAGGTCGGTCGTCAGCAGGGCCACGTCGGCCCGGCTCTGGTCCAGCCAGTCGTTGAACCGTGGGCTGCGGGGCCCTCTCAGCGACGCCCCGCGTCTCCGGCGCGTGCGCATGGCCAGCCGGGCCGCCACCGCATGGAACCGGTAGCGCGCCTCGTCGGGCTGCTCGCATCGGTCGGGGCCGCATTCGATGTAGAGATCGCTGCGCCGGCCCCGGGGCAGGCTGAACATGAATTCGGCTCGCGCGCCGGTCAGCCGCGCCGGCGGTTCGGAGAAGGCCAGGCAGCTGGTGCGGCGGACGCCGTCCAGCCCGGCGTAGGCGAAGGTGACCCGCCGCCCGTCATGCGTCGGCGTCTCGGTGGTCCCCCGCTTCTCGCGCAGCGTGCCGCGCACCTGGAAGATGTCGGCGAAGTCGGCGGCGAAATCGATCGCCAGCGGCAGCAGCATGTCCTCGACGCCGTGATTGACGATCCGCACCCGCTCGAACATGCGCCGGTCCCGGATGAAGCGCCGACGCTCGATATGCAGCACCCCCGCCGGCGCCGAACGCCCGCCCATGGGCGGCAGGGGCCGGTTGGTGGAGTGACAGGTGAAGTAGACGTTGTCCTGGCTGACCCCCGAGCTCAGCCGCGACGGCCGCGCCAGCCCGACCGTCAGGACCAGTCGCGACAGGATCCGCGTGTCCTGCTCGAACAGGCCGTCGGCCCCGCCCTTCATATCGCCCCAGCCATCCGCCACGGCGAAGGTGTCGCCGTCCTTCAGCGCCATAAGCCGTTCCAGCCCGTCGGCTTCGGACGTGTCGAGCGCGGTGGTCTGAACGTTGTAGGCGTCGTCCATGAAGACTCCAGGGGCGGTGGCCGGGGCGGACAGGCTGGCGCGCAAATGCGAACGCTTGATGGCGCGGCCCGTTCACTCTTCCGCTCATCCCGGCGAAAGCCGGGACCCAGTTCTGTCCAGCTTGACGCCGGTGTCAGAGGACCGGCGAGCCGAGATCCTCGGCCCCGCTGCATCACCCGCAGCACTGGGTCCCGGCTGTCGCCGGGATGAACGGAAGACTATGCGGAGAAAAAACTGCGCCCCTCATGGGCCCGCAGCGGCGTCACCACCTCGGCCAGAGGCTCTTCCGCATAGGGCCTTCGGGCCAGCAGGTCGCCGTAGACGTCGAGATAGCGCCGCGCCATGGCCGTGGCCGAGAAGCGCAGGTCGAACCGGGCCCGGATCGCCTCGCGGTCCAGCAGATGCGCCCGCCCGGCCGCCGCGACGGCCTGTTCCAGCGTATCGACGAGGAAGCCGGTCTCGCCGTCCTCGATGATCTCCGGGGTCGAGCCGCAGCGGAAGGCGACCACCGGCGTGCCGCAGGCCATGGCCTCGATCATCACCAGGCCGAAGGGTTCGGGCCAGTCGATGGGGAACAGCAGGGCCTCGGCCCCGCCGAGGAAGGCGGACTTCTGGTGATCGCCGATCTCGCCGACGAATTCGACCAGCGGATTGGCGTCGACCATCGGCTTGATGACCGTCTCCCAATAGACCTTGTCGGCCGCATCGACCTTGGCCGCGATCCTGAGCGGCTTGTTCAGCTTGACGGCGATCTCGATGGCCCGGTCGGGCCGCTTCTCGGGCGAGATGCGGCCCAGGAAGGCCAGATAGCCCTGGGCCTTCGGCGAGAATTTGTAGGTCTCGCCCGGCATGCCGTGGTGCACCGTGGCCTTCCAGTTGGCCAGGGGCAGGGGGCGGCGCTGGTCGTCCGAGATCGAGACCAGGCCGAATTCGTTCCAGCGCTCGTACACGCCGGCGAGGTCCTTCAGGTCCAGCCGCCCGTGCAGGGTCGTGATCGTCTTGTCGGCGCAGCGCGAGAAGAAGGGGAAGTGGATCATGTCTGTGTGGAAATGGATCACGTCGAAGTCGTCGGCGCGCTTCAGCACTTCGGCCAGCATGGTCATGTGGGCGGCCAGGTCGGACTTGAGCGGGGCCGGATCCAGACGGATGGCCTGATCGCGAACGGGGATCAGGCGCGCCCGCGTCTCGGCGTCGGCCGAGGCGAACAGGGTGACGTCATGGCCGAGGTCGACCAGGGCGTCGGTCAGGTGCGCCACGACGCGCTCGGTGCCGCCGTACAGCTTCGGAGGCACGGCCTCATACAGGGGGGTGACCTGGGCGATCTTCATCTCGATGGTTCCGTCGGCGCCCCGGGGCCGGGGGCGCTCCTGTATCAACCATCGGTCAGGTGGACGGGTTCCGTCCGAAAGAAGCGAATTTCGCGTGTCTTCTCTGTCGGTTACCGCACCCAGACGATCGGTCGCAGCCTATTGCATCCCCGCGCGGACCTCGGCCCGCAGGGTATCGATGGAGCGCAGCCCCTGGTCGGTCTTGAAGCGCCAGTAGGTCCAGCCGTTGCAGGCGGGCGCGTTCTCGAACAGGGCCCCGAGCTTGTGGATCGAGCCGCTCATCTCGCCGGCCACCAGCGAGCCGTCGGCCCGCACCCGGGCTTCCCGGTCGCCGCGCGGGCAGTAGAGCTTGTCGCCTGGCGACAGCAGCCCGGCCTCGACCAGGGCCCCGAACGGCACCTTCACCTCGGCCCGCTTCGAGCCCATGACCACCAGATCCTCGGGCGCGGCGGGGATGACCGCCTTGATCCGCTTCTCGGCCACCTTGGCATAGGTCTCGTCGCGCTCGATGCCGATCCAGCGCCGGCCCAGCCGCTTGGCGGCCGCCCCGGTCGTGCCGGTGCCGAAGAAGGGGTCCAGCACCACGTCGCCCGGCCGCGTCGCCGCCATCAGCACCCGGTGCAGCAGGCCTTCGGGCTTCTGGGTCGGATGGGCCTTCCGGCCGTCGGCGTCCTTGATCCGCTCCTCGCCCGTGCACAGGGCCAGGGTCCAGTCGGACCGCATCTGAACGTCCTCGTTGAAGGCCTTCAGGGCGTCGTAGTTGAAGGTGTAACGCTTCTGGTCGCGGCTCCGCGCCGCCCAGATCAGGGTCTCGTGGGCGTTGGTGAAGCGCGTGCCCTTGAAATTCGGCATCGGGTTGGACTTGCGCCAGATAATGTCGTTCAGGACCCAGAAGCCCAGGTCTTGGATCGCCGCGCCCAGCCGGAAGACATTGTGATAGCTGCCGATCACCCAGATCGAGCCCTCGGGCTTCAGCACCCGGCGGCATTCCGTCATCCATTCGCGCGTGAAGGCGTCATAGGCGGCGAAGCTGTCGAACTTGTCCCAGTCGTCGTCCACGGCGTCGACGAGGCTGTTGTCCGGCCGCAGCAGGTCGCCGCCCAGCTGCAGATTATAGGGCGGGTCGGCGAAGACCATGTCCACGCAGGCGTCCGGCAGGGACCGCAACACCTCGATGCAGTCGCCCCTCATGACGACGTCGGTCTTCAGATCGGACATGGAAACGCGGCCCCGTACAGCTTGAGGACCGATTGGTGAATGAGCGCGGTTAAGGGCGGTTTAAGCGACCCATCGTTCTTCCTCCCCACTTCGGGGGAGGGAGTTTGCATAAGGGGGCCGCGGTCGGTCCTTGGATTGGCCGCGATCGTCCTTCATGAGGAAAGCGCGCTCGTGGCGCGTAGAGAAACACAGGGCCGGAAGCGGCCGGACGTCAGGAGACCAGGCATGCGCAACTTCAATCCCGCGCCCCTTATCGCCGTCGCGACGATCGTCGCGTTCGCCGCCGGACCGGCCGCGGCCCACGCCCGGCTGGTCAGCGGGACACCGGCGCCCAACACGACTGTGTCCGCGACCCGGACGCTGAGCCTGACGTTCAGCGAGCGCACGGTTCCCGCCTTTTCCGGCTTTGATGTCGTCAATGCAGCGGGTGACAAGGTCGCGGTCCGGACCGCAGTCGCCGAGGACGGCAAGACTCTGACGGGGGTCCTGACGCGCCCGCTGGCCGCCGGGGCCTACCGCGTCGATTGGCGCATCGCGTCGCGTGACGGGCACCGCATGACGGGCTCCTATACCTTCACCGTGCGCTGACGCTGTGCTGGAAGTCGCGGTCATCGCGCTTCGCTGGCTTCAATACAGCGGCGCGGTCGTCCTTCTCGGCGCGCCGCTGTTCCTGCTCTACAGCTTCAGGGATTCCAACGGGCCGAGCCTCGTCTGGGCGCGCCCCACGCTGATCGTCGCGGCGAGCGTCGTGGTCCTGGGATCGCTCGCCGCCCTCGTGGCCCAGACAGCGGTCATGGCGGGGTCGTTGAGCGAAGGGCTCAAACTCGCTTCGCTGTCCTTTATGGTCACGGGCATGGCCTTGGGCATGGCCATGGTCGCCCGGGCCGTTGTCGCCGCGTTCGCACTGCTCGCGATCATCGTTCTCAAGCCGGGACGGGCGCTCTGGACAGTGCTGTCTACGGTTGGAGTGGTCGCATCCGCCAGTTTCGCCTGGACGGGTCATGCCGCCGGGACGGAGGGGCCGGGCGCGCTGCTGCACCTGACCGCCGCCGTAATCCATGCCGTCTCCGCTGCTCTGTGGCTGGGCGCCTTGATGGCCTTGACCATCCTCCTGCTGCGCCGAACGGCCACGGACGACCCGGAGATCCATCACGCCCTGCGCGGGTTCTCTGGCTGGGGGACCCTGGCCGTCGCCCTGCTGGTGCTGAGTGGGCTGGGGAACAGCTGGTTCATGATCGGACCTGAGCGCGTCACGGGCCTGGGAACCAGCCTCTACGGCCAACTCCTGATCGCCAAGCTCGCCCTGTTCGCGCTGATGCTCGCCATTGCAGCGACAAACCGCTTCCGCCTGACCCCGGCCCTGGGTGTGGTTCTGGGGCGGGGCGAGAATCCGCGACAGGCGCTCCGCCGGCTCCGGCTCAACATCATCGCGGAGACCGGGGTCGGAGCCGTGCTGCTCGCCGTGGTCGCCGTCCTGGGCACGCTCGCCCCGCCGTCATCCATGTGAAGCGTCGAATGCGCCTGACCGGCCGCACGCGGCGGCGCGTTTCGGCCGGAGACCTCACTGAGGGTTCAGGTCACCACTCCCGCCCCGCTGATCCAGACCCGCCACATCCGCTCACGGTTTGTTACAGCCCCGGCCTCGCCTTCGCGGGCGCAGCACGTTAGTCAGGCGGGATACGACCAGGGCTCAGGGACCATGCGATGACTCAGTGGGTGTACGGCTTCGGCGGCGGTTCCGCTGACGGCGATGCGTCGATGAAGAACCTGCTCGGCGGCAAGGGCGCCAACCTGGCCGAGATGTCCTCGCTCGGCCTGCCCGTGCCCCCCGGCTTCACCATCACCACCGAGGCCTGCGTCCACTACTATTCCAACGGCCAGACCTACCCCGACGCCCTCGCCGACCAGGTCGCCGCCGGCCTCAAGAAGGTCGAGCAGGTCGTCGGCAAGACCTTCGGCGACGCGAACAACCCGCTGCTGGTCTCGGTCCGCTCGGGCGCCCGCGCCTCCATGCCGGGCATGATGGACACGGTCCTCAACCTCGGCCTCAACGACCGGACGGTGGAAGGCCTCGCCGCCCTGTCCGGCGACCGCCGCTTCGCCTTTGACAGCTACCGCCGCTTCATCACCATGTATTCCAGCGTCGTGCTAGGCCTCAGCCACGACGACTTCGAGGAGGTGCTGGACGACCACAAGGACCGTCTGGGCGTCACCATCGACACCGACCTGACCGCGAAGGACTGGGAGAAGGTCGTCGCCGACTACAAGGCCGTGGTCGAGGACCGGCTGGGCCAACCCTTCCCTCAGGACCCCAACGACCAGCTGTGGGGCGCCGTCTCGGCCGTCTTCGCCAGCTGGATGAACGACCGGGCCAAATTCTATCGCCGCATGCACGACATTCCCGAAAGCTGGGGCACGGCGGTCAACGTCCAGTCGATGGTGTTCGGCAATATGGGCGACACCTCCGCCACCGGCGTCGCCTTCACCCGCAATCCCTCGACGGGCGAGGCCAAACTCTACGGCGAGTTCCTGATCAACGCCCAGGGCGAGGACGTCGTCGCCGGCATCCGCACGCCCCAATCCCTGACCCGGGCGGGCCGCGAGGAGATGGGCGAGACCGCCCCCTCGATGGAAGAGGCCATGCCCGAGGTCTTCGGCCAGTTCGTCGAGGTCGTCGGCCGGCTGGAGACTCACTATCGCGACATGCAGGACATCGAGTTCACGGTCGAACAGGGCCGGCTGTGGATGCTGCAGACCCGCAACGGCAAGCGCACCGCCAAGTCGGCGCTCAAGATCGCCGTCGATCTGGCCGCCGAGGGCGTGATCTCGGAGGAAGAGGCGGTGTCGCGCGTCGAGCCGTCGGCGCTGGATCAGCTTCTGCACCCCACGCTCGACCCGAACGCGGCCCGTCATGTGGTCGCCGCCGGCCTGCCCGCCTCGCCGGGCGCGGCCACCGGCAGGATCGTCTTCGACGCCGATGAGGCCGAGCGGCTGAACCAGCTGGGCGACGCCGTCATCCTGGTGCGCGAGGAGACCTCGCCCGAGGACATCCACGGCATGCACGCGGCGCGTGGCATCGTCACTGCCCGCGGCGGCATGACCAGCCACGCCGCCGTGGTGGCGCGCGGCATGGGCCGCCCCTGCGTCTGCGGCATCAACGAGCTGTCGATCGACGACAAGGCCGGGACCTTCACCGCCCGCGGCCGCGTCTTCAAGGCCGGCGAGATCATCACCATCGACGGGTCGAAGGGCGAGGTGCTGGACGGCGCCGTGGCCATGATCGAGCCCGAGCTGACCGGCGATTTCCAGACCCTGATGGCCTGGGCCGACAAGGTCCGCCGCCTCAGAGTCCGCGCCAACGCCGAGACCCCGCTGGACGCCCGCACCGCGCGCGGCTTCGGGGCCGAGGGCATCGGCCTGTGCCGGACCGAGCACATGTTCTTCGACGACGCCCGCATCGCCGCCGTGCGCGAGATGATCCTCGCCGACGACGAGGCCGGCCGGCGTCTGGCCCTGGCCAAGATCGCGCCGTTCCAGAAGGCGGACTTCGTCGAGCTCTTCACCATCATGGCCGGCCTGCCGGTGACGGTGCGCCTGCTCGACCCGCCCCTGCACGAATTCATCCCCCACACCGACGCCGAGATCGACGCCCTCGCGGTCACGCAAGGGTTGGACGCCGCCAAGCTGAAGCGTCGGGCCAGGGAGCTGCACGAGACCAACCCCATGCTCGGCCACCGCGGCTGCCGCCTCGGCGTCGCCTATCCCGAGATCTACGAGATGCAGGTCCGCGCCATCCTCGAGGCGGCGCTGGAGGTGAAGCAGACCGCGGCCGAGGCCCCCATCCCCGAGATCATGCACCCGCTGGTCGCCCTCGGACTGGAGATGAAATACCTGCGCGAACTGACCGACCGCACCGCCGAGGCCGTCTTCGCCGAGGCAGGGGATCGCGTCGACTACCTCGTCGGGACCATGATCGAACTGCCCCGCGCCGCCCTGCGCGCCGGGGACCTGGCCGAATACGCCGAGTTCTTCAGCTTCGGCACCAATGACCTGACCCAGACCACCTTCGGCATCAGCCGCGACGACTCCGGCCGATTCCTGCAGGCCTATATGGACAAGGGCATCTTCGAGACCGACCCGTTCGTCCGCCTCGATCAGGACGGCGTCGGCGACCTGATCCGCATCGCCGCCGAGCGCGGCAAGGCCGCGCGTCCGGGCGTCAAGATGGGCATCTGCGGCGAACACGGCGGCGATCCGTCCTCGATCGCCTTCTGCGAGGAGGTCGGCCTCGACTACGTCAGCTGCTCGCCCTACCGCGTGCCGATCGCCCGACTGGCCGCCGCCCAGGCCGCCCTGCACGCCCGCGCCGGGACGGAGCGCGAGAAGGACCGCTGAGCGAGCAATGTTCGCGTCGCCATGAATCTGTCCAGCTTGGGGTAACGCGGTCTGTGCCTCGCGTCACACAGTTGTCGTTATGTATTCGAGCGCCACTGGAACGCCGCCTTCGGTCGCCCATTTGTGTCCTCGCTGGATGGGGCTGGCAGCCGACGGTTGCCGCATCTAGAGGATACAAGAAACAATGCGTAACATTCTTCTCGCCACTGCCGCTCTTACTTTGCTCGCCGCGCCTGCCATGGCGCAGACCATCTCCAACCCGCAGGTCACCGGCTCGATCGGCTACACCCAGCTGGACGGCGACAACGCCGACCTGGGCGCCGTCACCGGCCGCCTGAACGCGAAGTTCAACCGCTACGTCGGCGTCGAGGGTGAAGCCTCGTTCGGCGTCAAGGACGACGAGATCACCGTTGGCGGCGTCACGGGCGACCTGTCCCATGAGTACGACGCCGCGGCCTATGTCGTCGGCACCCTGCCGATCAGCCCGAATTTCGAACTGTTCGGCCGCGTCGGCTACGGCACCACCTCGATCAAGGCCGACGTCGCGGGCTTCACCTCGACCTCGGACGGCGAGAGCGTCAACTACGGCGCCGGCGCCAACTACTTCTTCGACGGCCGCAACGGCGTCCGCGCCGACTGGACCCGCCGCGACTTCACCGACGACAACGGCGGCGAACTGGACACCTACGGCCTGAGCTACGTCCGCCGCTTCTAAGCGCGGGAAGGGCCGATACATTTCCGCCGCGACAAGCAAGACATCGCGGCGGAGACATCCGCGACAAACGGGATAACCGCGACAGGGGTGATCCCATACAAGGAGGCCCGCAACGATCCCGTTGCGGGCCTTTTGTAATCCTGAAGCGAGACGCTCCTACACGACGCCCGGCTGCAGCGCCCAGCGCATCGAGCCTTCGCCGAACGGCTTGAAGAACAGGTCGCGGTATTTCTCGAACACCTCGACGATGCGGTTGGCCAGGTCCTGGGCCACGGTCTCGCCGCGCTGGCGCTTCATCGCCGCCACGCACTGGACCACGTCGCGCTGGTGGGCCGAGCCGCCCATTCGTTTGAGCACCGCGGCGATATCCTGCGCCAGCGGATCGACCTGCGCGGCCCATGGATTGGTGTTCTGAGTCATGCGGGACGCCCCCTTGTTCTCGACACTGGCGAACCGGTCGCAAAATCTTCCGGTGGATGCAAGCGTGGCCGCGAATTCGTGATCGAGGCGAGATCGGGAGCCGTCGAGGCCGAACCGCGTTCCGAAGCCATGCCCCTGCACCGACTCGCTCCCTTCGCCGTCCTCGTCCTGGCCGCCTGCGGCCCGTCCGAAACCAATCCGCCGACGGATCCCGCCGCGCCCATCGACACCCCCGAGGCGGAGGCCCCGGCACCGACCCCGCCGCCGGGCGTCGGCGCCATCATGCCGGGGTCCGGGCCCCAGACCTTCGTCGGCCTCTGGGCCGCAAACGGGCGCTGGTGCGCCAATCCGCGCGGCGCGGAACGGCCGATCGAGATCAGCACGACGCGGTTCGAGGGCTACGAAAACAGTTGCGGCATCCTGTCGATCAGCCAGGTGTCGGACGGCTATGAAGCCGCGCTGGCGTGCGCGGCCGAGGGCCGGACGTCGGCCGAGCGTGTCCGCATGGCCGTCCAGGGCGACGCCATGCGCCTGACCTGGCTGAACCGGAACGACGCCGCCGTCAGTCTGGTGCGATGCCCGACGCCCGGGGCGGTGAAGCCGCCTAGTTGAACAGGAAGTTCATCACGTCGCCGTCCTTGACGACGTAGGACTTGCCCTCCGCGCGCAGCTTGCCCGCCTCCCGCGCCCTCGCTTCGCCCTTGAGCGCCACGAAGTCCTCGAAGGCGATCGTTTCGGCGCGGATGAAGCCCTTTTCGAAGTCGGTGTGGATGACGCCGGCGGCCTGGGGCGCGGTGGCGCCGATCGGAATGGTCCAGGCGCGCGCCTCCTTGGGTCCCACCGTGAAATAGGATTGCAGGCCCAGCAGGGCATAGGCTTCGCGGATCAGGCGGTTCAGGCCGGGCTCGGCCAGGCCCAGGCTCTCGAGGAATTCGGCCTGTTCCTCGGCATCCAGCACGGCCAGCTCGGAATCGATCTTGGCCGAGATGACGACCGCCTTGGCGTCGTCCTCGGCGGCGCGGGCCGCGACCAGGTCGGACAGCTCATTGCCCTTGTCGGCCGAGTTCTCGTCGACGTTGGAGACATAGAGCGCGGGCAGGGAGGTCAGCAGCTGCAGCATGTGCCACGCCTTCTCGTCCTCCTTGTCGACCTTGACCACGCGGGCAGGCTTGCCGGCGCGCAGGGGTGTCAGGGCCAGGTTGATCAGGCGCAGCGTCGTCTGGGCCTCCTTGTCGCCGCCCTTGGCCTTCTTCTCGACGTTGACGACCCGCTTTTCGAGGCTTTCGAGGTCGGCGAGCATCAACTCGGTCTCGATGATCTCCAGATCGCTGATCGGGTCGATGCGGTTTTCGACATGGGTGATGTCGTCGTCGACGAAGCAGCGGGCCACGAAGGCCACAGCGTCGCAGTCGCGGATATTGGCCAGGAACTGGTTGCCCAGGCCCTCGCCCTTGGACGCGCCGCGCACCAGGCCGGCGATGTCGACGAAGGTGATCCGCGACGGGATGATTTCCTTCGAGCCCGCGATCCCGGCCAGGACTTCCAGACGCGGCTCCGGCACCGCCACGTCGCCGGTGTTCGGCTCGATGGTGCAGAACGGATAGTTGGCGGCCTGGGCCGCCGCCGTCTTGGTCAGGGCGTTGAACAGGGTGGACTTGCCGACGTTGGGCAGGCCGACGATCGCGACTTTGAGAGCCATGGGCTTGGGCGGTTCCTGAAGCCTCGTCGGCGGGGGGACGCGCGGTCCCGTCCGCGAGAGGCGGCAAAGCGAAGTGGTGAGCGCGAGCCTTTAGCCGGTCGCGTCCTGTTTGTCAGGTTCGGCGTCAGGAACCGCTCTTCGCGGCCGCGTGATCGTATTCCGACGTGGAGGGCTGGCCGACGGTCGCCGTGACCTCGACCGGGGCGGCGCTCCCGAAGATCAGCTTCAGGGCGACGGTGTCGCCCGCGACCAGGGGCTCCTTGACGCCCAGCAGCATCAGGTGATGGCCGCCGGGCTCCAGCGCCGTGGCCTGACCCGCGGCCAGGGGCAGGCCGTCCCGCAGCTGCTGCATCATCATCATATTGCTCTCCATGCGGCTCTCATGGATCTGGACGATGTTGGCGTCAGGGCTTTCGACCGAGATCAGCCGGTCCGGGCCGCTGGCGGTCAGCGTCATGTAGCAGCCGGTCATCTGGCGGCCCTTCGGCGTGGGCCGGCACAGGGCGTCGGCGACCTGAACCGTCGGCGCGCCGGGCTCGGGCGCGCGCTCGCCGGAACCGCAGGCGGCCAGGGTCAGCAAGGCGACGGAGATCAGGGCGCGGTTCATGGGAGTTCCTTCAGGGCTCGGCGCGGTCTATCCGCGCCGGCCCCGACGGACAAGACGGTGCGTCTAGTCGTCGCCCCGCGCCGCCTGGCGCGGGCTGAATTTCGGCGCCGGGGCCAGACGCATCACCTCCGCCTGATACCGCTCGTCGTCACCGGCCAGGGCGAAGGGCAGGGCCTCCGCGACGGCGGCCAGCATGGGGTCCAGCCAGACCCGGTCGGCCTTGTGAAAGTCCCCGAGTACGTGCGGCATGACCAGATGGCTCTCGCCGGGGTGGCCCACGCCCATCCGCCCGCGGCGGAAATCCGCGCCCAGATGGCTGATCATCGAGCGGACGCCGTTCTGGCCCGCCGCGCCCCCGCCGGTCTTCATGCGGAAGCGGCCGGGCGCCAGATCGATCTCGTCGTGGAAGACGATGACCCCGGACGGTTGGACCTTGTAGAAGCGCGCGGCCTCGCCGACGGCGCGGCCGCTCTCGTTCATGTATGTCTGGGGCTTCATCAGCAGGACGCGGACGGCGCCGTTGGCCGTCGCCACCTCGCCCTCGCGGATCACCGACTGGAATTTGGCTCGTTCGGGCCCGAACTTCCAGCGCGAGGCGATTTCGTCGGCGGCCATGAAGCCGATGTTGTGGCGGTTGCCCTGGTATTTGGGACCCGGATTGCCCAGGCCGGCGATGATGATCATGGCTCAGGTCCAGACAAGGAAACGGCCCCATCCGTAGCCGGAAGGGGCCGCTTCGCAAAACAGTCGAAAGAAGGCGATCAGCCCTCGGTCGATTCGCCCTCGGCGGCGGCTTCTTCGCCATCGGCCTGTTCGGTGGCGGGGACTTCGTCCGCGGCAGCTTCTTCGGCGGCGGCGGCGACTTCCTCGGCGATGGCTTCCTCGATCTCGTCAGCAGCCTTGGCGGCCGAAGAGGTCTTGATGGAGGCGATCACGAAATCGCGGTCGGTGATGGTCGGCTCGACGTCTTCCGTGCCCTTCAGGTCGGTCCAGCGGATGGTGTCGCCCATCTTGTGGCCGGCCAGGTCGACGATCAGGTCTTCCGGGATGTGATCCGCGCGGACCTTCACTTCAACCGAGTGACGGACGATTTCCAGCGAACCGCCCTGACGGAAGGCTTCGCACTGGTCCTGGTTGATGAAGTGAACCGGCACTTCGATCTTGATGGTCTGCTTTTCGTCGACCCGCATCAGGTCGAAGTGCAGCGGACGGTCCGACACCGGGTCGAACTGGACATCGCGGGCGATGACCGGCTGCGATTCCTTGCCGTACTTCAGGGTCACCAGGTGGCCCAGCAGCTTGCCGGTATAGAGCGACTTGCGGAAGTCGCGCTCGTTCACCGAGATGGCGACGGGGGCCTTGTCGCCGCCGTACAGCACGCCCGGGACCATGCCCGCACGACGCGCGGCGCGGGCGCCGCCGGTGCCAACGCCATCACGGACGTCCACGTTCAGAATGATCTCGGCCATCGCCTCGCCTCAACAACACAAACGCCGCGCTGACCAGTCAGCCCTCGCGGCGGGGTCTAGGGACCCTGAATTCAAGAGCGCGGGTCATTACACGCAAGAACCCCCGGACGCAACAGGCCGGGCGTCGCTTGTACGCCGGTTCAGCCGCCGTTGTTCAGCGACGCCGTCGCGGCGGTGGAGGCCGCGGCGGCTTCCGCGGCCACGGGAGTCTGCTCCGGCGCCCCGCCCGCCACGGCGGTCAGGGGAAGCTCCGGCGGCGCGGGGGTGATGTTCTGGGCCGTGCAGGTGGCCAGATCGCGGGCCACGTGGCGGCCGACGCAGAACATGTCCTCATAGCTGGGCCGGGAGGCGGCCAGGCACTGGAACAGCATCAGTTTGGACATGTTGAGGCAGAATTCGCTGTTCTGCTCGACCGTCAGGGCTTCGGTGCTGGCCCGGGCGTCGTCGCCCCCCGCGCCCAGGGCCGCCAGGGCGGCCACGGCGAGGGAACGGATCACGGCGGGCGTGTAGGGCGGGCCTGAACGGGCGGGGCCCACGCCCAGTCCCGAGCCGTTGTTGGCGGCGGCGAACAGCCGGGCCGACTCCTCGGCGGACGGCAGCATCTGCACGGCCGACAGCGACTTGGCGCCCTCCAGCCGGGTGACGCGGTCGGAAATGTGCACCGTGGCCCAGCGGCGGCGCGGATCGCCGCGCCCCTGGATCGTATAGGCGTCTTCCTCGACGGCTTCGGCGATCAGCATCATGGCCGCCGAGTCGCGGCCGATGGTGTCGACGATCAGGCCGGCGGCGGCGTCCGCCCCGGGGAAGGTGGCGGCGGCGGCGGGGTCGGCGAGGATGCGGGCGATCATCTGCTGGCGCTGGACCGGATCGGCGGCATAGGTGCGCACGCCCTGCACGAACTCCGGCGATTGCAGCGCCAGGATCGAGCCATAGGCGATCATGCCCCGCGAGAGCTGGGCCGGTTCATAGGACGCGCCCTTGCGGATCGCGGCCTGGATGGCCTCGGCGCTGTCGAAACCGGCGCGGATCGTGCCGACCTCGCGCATGAAGGCGACGTAGATCGAGGCGGCCTGGGCCACCCCCTCGTTCAGGTTGACGGCGGGCGGCGGCGACGGCGGCGGCGGCGGGGCGGGGGCGGGTTCCGGCTCAGGCGTGGCGCAACTGGCCAGGACAAGGGCGGTGACGGCGGCGGCGACCGAGAGGCCGCGACGCGGATAGGCCATGAACATCCGAGATTCCCCAGCTCACTCACGGCGTCTTCGCGGGACGCCGAAACTCAAGACGCCTTATAAGGCGCCGCGAATCGTTTGCCGATCACTAATCCGCCAGCGGGATCGGCGCGCCGGTCCCGATATTCAGCTGCTGGGTCGGCGAGACGGGCGTGCGCTCGGGCGGGTCCAGCGGCGCGGTGACGATCGCCGGTCGGGGAGGCCCGGCGGGAACGATGTCCGACACCGTGACGGTCGCCGCCGGCAGGGCCGCGCTGCGGGTGCAGGTCGCCAGATCGCGCACGATATGCCGCCCGACGCAGAACATGTCCTCGTAGCTGGGCCGGGACGCCGCCAGGCACTGGTAGAGGTTCAGTTTGGACTCGTTCAGGCAGTTGTTGCTGACCGGCTCGGACTGCAGGGCGGCGGTATTGGCCCGCGCATCCTCGCCGGCGGCGCCGAGGGCCGCCAGGGCGGCGAGGGCGAGGGCGTTCGCCACCACCGGCGGATAGGGGGCCTCGCGACGCCGCGACCCCGCGATGGTCACGCCGGCGCCGCTGTTGCCCGCGGCGAACAGGCGGGCCGACTCCGTGGCCGAGGGCAGCATGGTCTGGCCCGAAAGGGCCTTGGCGCCGGCCAACCGGGTTTCGCGGTCGGTGATATGGGCGATCGCCCACGACCGCCGGCCGTCGGCCTGGACCGCATAGGCGTCGTTCTCCACCGAGTTGGCCGCCGCGGTCAGGGCGTCGATGTCGGCGTCCAGGGCCGCCATGATCAGGCCGGCCGCCTCGTCCGCGCCCGGCATGTATGAGGCGGTGCGCGGGTCGGCGACGATGTCGGCGATCATCTTCTGCCGGCCCGTCGGGTTGACGCCGTACTGGTTGACGCCGGCGACGAACGCCGGCGATTGCAGGGCGACGATGGAGGCGTAGGCCACCATGCCGCGCGAAATCTGGCCGGGATCATAGGCCGAACCCTTGCGCAGGGCGGCCTGGATCGCTTCGGGGTTTTCAAAGCCGCCGCGGATGGTGGCGATGTCGCGGGCGAAGGCGAGATAGACCGCCGCGTCCTCGGCGACGCCTTGCGACAGGTTGATCGCCGGCGGCGTCCGCGCGGCCAGGGCGGCGGCCTCGGCGACGCGCGCGGCCTCGGCCTCGGCTTCGGCCTTGCCCGAGGCGCAGCCCGCCAGAACCGCGGCCGCGCACAGGGCGGCCAGCGATAGGCCGCGTCGCATCATTGCCGAATGCATGGAGTCTCCTCGAACTGTCCGTCGTGGAGCAGAGAACGCGCTCCCGGCCAATTTGAGGCAGGCGAATCGGTCAATCGAACAGTTTGGAGACCGATTCCTCGTTGGCGATCCGCCGGATGGCCTCGCCGATCAGCGGAGCGACCGAGACCGTGCGGATCTTGGCGCAGGTCAAAACTTCGTGCGGCTGCTCGATGGAGTCGGTGATGACCAGCTCCTTCAGCGGCCCGTCGGTCACCCGCTGGACGGCCGGCCCGGACAGGACGCCGTGGCTGATGTAGGCCGAAACCTCGGTCGCGCCCTTGTCCATCAGCGCCTTGGCCGCGTTCACCAGGGTGCCGCCGGAATCGACGATGTCGTCGAACAGGATGCAGCGCCGGCCCTCGACGTCGCCGATGATGTTCATGACCTCGCTCTCGCCCGCCCGGGCGCGGCGCTTGTCGACGATGGCGAGGTCGGCGTTGAGGCGCGAGGCCAGCGAGCGGGCCCGGACCACGCCGCCGACGTCGGGCGACACGATCATCAGGTCGTCGCCGCGCGGATAGTGGTCCTTGATGTCCTGGGCCAGCACCGGGGTGGCGACCAGGTTGTCCGTCGGGATGTCGAAGAAGCCCTGGATCTGGCCGGCGTGCAGATCCATCGTCAGGACCCGGTGCGCGCCCGCCCGGGTGATCATGTTCGCCACCAGCTTGGCCGAGATGGGCGTGCGGCCGCCCGTCTTCCGGTCCTGCCGGGCGTAGCCGAAATAGGGCATGACCGCCGTGATCCGCCGGGCCGAGGCGCGCACCAGCGCATCGGTCATGATCAGCAGCTCCATCAGGTTGTCATTGGCCGGATAGCTGGTCGACTGGACGATGAAGACGTCCTCGCCGCGGACGTTCTCCTCGATCACGGCGAAGACCTCGTTGTCGGCGAACCGTTTCACCTGGGCCTTGGTCAGGGGCATGTCGAGGTGGGCGGCGATCGCCTGGGACAGGGTCCGGTTGGAGTTGCCAGAGAGCAGCTTCATGTCCGGTCATCCTTTCGCCGTCATCGCCGGGCTGAGAATGCCGCCGTGGCGCTGGCGCGCTACATACCAGCGGATGGGCCGGCCACAAGGCGCGACGCGTCTTTTTGCAGGTCTTCTTCGCGCATTGGCGCGGACAAGTCCGCTGGTGTAGAGATCGCGTCTCGTTTCCGGGGGCGCCGACGGGTTCGCGCTCGCCGGCTTGAATTTTGAGGTCGTCCTTGCCTGCTTACAATTTCCGCGCCGGCCTGATCCTGGCCACCGTGGCTGTTTCGGCCCTGACGATCTCGGCCTGTAGCGGCCGCACCAATCGTCCGCGTCTGGCCTATGAGGAGCGCCCGGTCGAGGCGCTCTACAACACCGGCTACCAGCGCCTGCAGAGCCAGCGCTGGGCCGACGCGATCGACTATTTCCAGGAGGTCGAGCGCCAGCATCCGTATTCGGAATGGTCGCGCCGCGCGATCCTGATGCAGATCTACGCCTACTACCAGAACAACAACTACGCCGACGCCATCGCCGCGTCGGACCGGTTCATCCAGCTCTTCCCAGGCAATCCCAGCGCGCCCTACGCCTTCTACATGAAGGCCCTGTGCAATTTCGAACAGATCACCGACGTCGGCCGCGACCAGGGCTATGCCCAGGCGGCCCTCGACGGGCTGAAGGATGTGCAGCGCCGCTATCCCGGCACGTCCTACGCCATCGACGCCACGGTCAAGATCGACATGGTCAACGACCAGCTGGCCGGCAAGGAAATGGCCATCGGCCGCTACTACCAGCGCGCCGGCCAGCCGCTGGCGGCGCTCAACCGCTACAAGACCGTGATCGACAACGAAGCCTACCAGCGCACCTCGCACACCCCCGAGGCCCTGTACCGTCTGGTCGAGGTCAATCTGACGCTGGGCCTGAAGGAAGAGGCGACCCGCAACGGCGCCGTGCTCGGCTTCAACTATCCCGGCAGCCCCTGGTACGCCGAGGCCTACGCCCTGCTGACCGAGGACGGCCGCCAGCCCGACGTCGCCCCGACCGGCCAGCGTGAAAGCTGGCTGCGCCGGATCATCCCGGGCTGATCTTCAACGACCCGTCATCTCGGGCTTGTCCCGAGGACCCATTGGTCAGCATTCTCCGGCGTCGCCGGTGAAACGATTCGCTTTGTCCCACGCCCATCTCTCCTGCCCCGGACAAATGGGCCCTCGGGACAAGCCCGAGGGTGACGGATGGAGGGTGTTCGCATGCTGACCGCCCTCTCCATCCGCGACATCGTGCTGGTCGACGCGCTCGACCTCGAGGTCGACGGCGGCCTGACCGTGCTGACCGGCGAGACCGGGGCCGGCAAGTCGATCATTCTCGACGCCCTCGGCCTGGCGCTGGGGGCGCGCGCGGACGCCGGACTGGTGCGGGCGGGGGCCAAACAGGCCTCGGCCACCGCCGTCTTCACCGCCCCTGACGACCCCGCCCTGATCGCCATGATCGTCGAGCGCGGCTTCGACGTCGCCCCGGGCGAGGAGCTGATCCTGCGTCGCACCGTGGCCGCCGACGGCCGCAGCCGCGCCTTCGTCAACGACCAGCCGGCGGGCGTGACCGCCCTGCGCGAGATCGGTCAGGCCCTGGTCGAGGTCCACGGCCAGCACGAGACCGTCGGCCTGCTGGACTGGAAGACCCACCGCGCCCTGCTCGACAACTACGGCGGCCTGCAGCCCCAGCTGGACGGCGTGGCCGGCGCCGCCGACCGGCTGAAGACCGCCGAACGCGCCGTCTCGGACCTCAGGGCCGCCGCGGCCGACGCCGCCGCCCACGCCGAGGAGCTGACGCAGAACCTCGCCGAGCTCGACGAACTCGACCCCCGCCCCGACGAGGAGACCGAACTGGCCGGCGAACGCGCCATCCTCGGCGCGGCGGAAAAGGCCATCGGCGACCTGGCGGACGCCCGCACCCAGCTGGGCGGCGACAAGCTGTCCCAGAAGCTGTCGGCGGCCCTGCGCGCCGTCGAGCACGCGCGCCAGCGGGCCGGCCAGGCGGGGACGGATCCCGAGCACCCGCTGCTGCAGAAACTGTCCGCCGCGGCGGAAGCCATCGACCGGACCATGGTCGAGGCCGAGGAGGCCATCGCCTGCGTCGACGCCGCCGCCAACGCCTTCGACTTCGAGCCGGGTCGGCTCGACAAGGCCGAGGAGCGGCTGTTCGCCCTGCGCGCCGCCGCCCGCAAGCTGAATACGTCGGTCGAGAGTCTGCCCGTGCTGCGCGTCCGCTTCCGCGAGAAGCTGCGCCTGATCGAGGACGGCGCCGAGGCCATCACCGCCGCCGAACGCGCCGCCTCGGCCGCGCGCGAGGCCTATGATGTGGCGGCGATGCTGCTGACCTCGGCGCGCGAGGCCGCCGCCGACCGTCTGACCGCCTCGGTGATGACCGAACTGGGGCCGCTGAAACTGGACCGCGCCCGCTTCCGCGTCGCCTTCGAGCCCGTGACCGAAGGCCGCCGGGGACCGCTGGGCGTCGAGACCGTCCGCTTCGAGATCGCCACCAACGCCGGAACCGCCTTCGGCCCGCTGGACGCCATCGCCTCGGGCGGCGAGCTGGCCCGCTTCGCCCTGGCCATGAAGGCGGCGCTGGCCGGGCGCGAGGACCAGCGCCAGCCGGTGATGATCTTCGACGAGGTCGACCAGGGCGTGGGCGGCGCCGTCGCCTCGGCCGTCGGGGCGCGCCTGCAACGGCTGTCGCATGGCGCCCAGGTCCTGGTCGTGACCCACAGCCCCCAGGTCGCCGCTCGCGGCCACGCCCACTGGAAGGTCCGCAAGGCCGACGCGGGCGGCATGACCACGACGACCGTCGACACGCTGGACGACGACGCCCGCCGCGAGGAGATCGCCCGCATGCTGTCGGGGGCGGTGGTCACCGACGAGGCGCGGGCGGCGGCGCGGTCGCTGATCGGGTAAGGGGACGACGGGGCGCGCCTCTTCAAGCGGACGTTCCGGAGGTCGCCTTTGGGTGGAAAGCGGACGCTGACCCCCCGAGCAGTCGTGCCATGCCGGTCACTCTTAGGGTGTAACAGGCACCTCGAGTGTGCGGTGCCTTCACCGGCCTCAACGGCCATCAGGCCGCCGGGAACACGATCTCATAGATCATCCCGTCGTCGGAATAGGTAACCTCCACATTGCCGCCGAGGTCGTGCCGGGCACTCGTTTGGATGAGCTTTGTACCGAAGCCCGTTCGCTCAGGCTTCCGACAGGGGCCGACGCCCATTTCGCGCCACGCAATGCGGGTCAGTGATGACGGCTCCGACAGAGCTTCGCAGGTGATGGTGATCGTGCCGTTTGGCTTTCCGAGAGCACCATATTTGACTGCGTTGGTGGCCAACTCGTGGAAGATGAGCCCCAAGCTCAACGCGGTCTTCGCCTCTACGTACAGCTCGCAACCCTCGATCTGGAGCTGGGGGCTCTGCCGTGAGAGGTGCACCCCCACCACGTCGTTGATCAACTCGCGTATGTCCGTCGCGCCCCATTGGGATTTCGTCAGAAGGCTGTGCGAAGCAGACAGGCTTGTCAGCCTTTGGGTGAAATCCTGAGTATAGGATTTGACGCTCACTGCGTCTCTGGCGGTTAGCGCCGCCATACTGGACACGACCGCCAACAGGTTCTTCGTCCGGTGATCCAGTTCCCCGAGAAGGAGCAGCTGATGCTGCCGGTCCCTCTCACGCTCCAGCGCCCGCCCGGCTTGGGCCGCTATGGTTTCGGCGACCAGGACGCGATCAGGCTCCTTTCGCATAGGAACAGGCGAGAAGAACTCGAGTACCGCCACCACTTGCCCTCGCGCAGTGATTGGTATGGCGAAGGCAGCCCCGATGCCGAGATCACGGCTATCTCCGCGAACGAACTTCTGCGCCATGTCCGCGTCATCGATCCACTCGCTTTTCGTTCCCGCCCAGACCCTCCCGGGAAGGCCGTAGCCGCGTGGGAACCGGGTGCGTTTAGTCGCCTCTCTTAGGTTTCCGTAGTCCAAGACGTCCCCGGTCCAAAAATGATCCGACAGATGTTCGGATTCCGGACGTGCGAGAAACGCATGACCAATAGGCCAACCGAGAAGGTCACAGATAGATTCTAGGCAAAGCTGGATCACGTCATCCAACGAACCGGACTCCGCTGCAACGCTGGCGACCCGGTGCAACAGAGCCGCTTCGTGGGCCCTTCGTTCCAACGCCTCCATGGTGGCCTTCGACGAGGACACGTCCCTGATGAAGGCTAGGAACACCTCTTCGCTCCCGAGACGCACAGGGGAGATGGAAAGCTCTATCGGGAACTCCTCGCCAGACCGCCGCAACGCCGTGATCTCGATTCTGGTCCGAAGCACCGGCCCTTCACCAGATGTCAGATAGTGCCTCAGGCCGGCGTGGTGCCGCTCCCGAAAATGGGCGGGCACGATGAACTGCGCCATTTCCTGATCTAAGACATCGGCACGGTCCCAGCCGAACACTCGGGCAGCCTCGTCGCTCCACTCAGCGACGGTCCCATCGGAACGCATCACTACAACCGCATCCATGGACGTGGCGAGCACGAGCTCGAGAGTATCAGTCGGTACCAAGAAGATTACGCCCTAGATTGGCGCTGAGTTTGGCAAAGAACGATCCCAAGGCAAAGAGCCTAGTCCGCTTTGGGTCAGGAGCGGGTTGTCGCCTAAGGGTGGGAAGCGGACCTGCTTAGGAGTCGGGATTGAAGCCCCAACTGGTTGCGCTCCGGGTTCCAACCGCCAGCTTGGCGGCAGTTGCCCTTAGCCTCATCTCGGACTGTGCTTGGACTGTCGGGACGGAGAAGACAGCTTTGTTTGCCCCCGCCTGATATCGGACTTCCGTGCTGGCGTTTCGGGCTTCTTCGGCAGCGACGAAGCGCGCCACCTCGCCGGGCGCTCCTTCCACTTCGAGCGTGTGGGTCGAGGACGGTGACGAGCATCCGACCAGAGCCAGCGCCGCCAACGCCACCTTGAATAACTTCATCACCCTCAACCTCCGCGAGCCCAAGGCATGACCATAGCGGGTGGAGCAATGTCTGCAACGGGTCGGGAGCCGACTGTTGCCTAAGGGTGGTAAGCGGACGTCGATTGGTGGAAGCTACCGCCATGACTATTCGCCGACGCTCTCCTACCATTTCTCTTTTCGCCACGGTGTTTGCGGTGGCCGGAGTGTCCGCCTGCGGCGCACCACCGCCGATGTCAGTCGCGGATCACTCATTCGACAAAGCGATTTCAGCAGCTTTGGCGGATGGCCAACCTATTGCGGTCACCTCAATGGAGCCGGGTGGCTGGACTATGGTTTGCGTCGTTGGTGAGCAACGACCAGCGGACATGTTGCCCGGCCAAGCCGCGCTCCCCGGCGAGGAGGCGTTTGAGAGCTTGTTTGATGCGGCGGCTTACAGATCAGGGCCGAGTTCCGCTTTCGCGTTCCTCTACGACGAGGGGGTCGAGATGCGACCGGTAAACAGCATCAATGTGAACATGGGCCAGCCCATCAACAGATGCGTTTCGAGAGAACAGGCCATTCTGGTCCCGGACGGAGAAGGCGGTTGGCGGTTCCGGGACTTCCCCCCGGAGAGCTAGGACCCGCTAACGTCCGCAATGGGTCGGAAGCCGACCGTCGCCTAAGGCTGGAAAGCGGACGTGTGGCGAGCCTAAGCCATACGATGGAGAAGATGTAGGCCGGGCTGTGAGAGCCGATCGGGTGCTCTAGGCCGCCGCTGACTCCGCTGCCGCGACAGGGCCGGCAAGGGCGCTCTCTATCGCCCGGTGAAGCGCATCAATCCGCACGGGCTTGGAGATGTGGCTGTCGGCGCCGGCCGCTGCGCTCGCGGCGACGTGCTCCGGGAGAGCGTTCGCGGTCACCATGATAATCGGCGTCCGGGCGGACCCGCGGGTTTTTTCGAGCCGGCGGATTTCCCTGACCGCCGAAACGCCGTCCATGACCGGCATCTGCATATCCATCAGGATCACGTCGAAGTTTTCGGCGAGGCAGGCGGCGACAGCCTCGGCGCCGTCCTCGACCTGGACCAGTTCGCAGCCCGAGGGGGCCAGCATCATTTCGAGGACCTTGCGGTTCACCGGGTGATCGTCCGCGATGAGGATCCTCAACCCGGGCGCCTCGACGGGGTTTGCCGGACTCTCCTCTGGCTGGGACGGGGCCTCTGCTCGCGCGAGAGGCAATGTGGTCCAGAAGCGCGAACCCGCCCCGAGCGTGCTGGAGCAGTCGACCGTTCCTCCCATCAGGCTGGCGAGTTCCGCACAAATGGCCAATCCGAGGCCCGTGCCGCCATAGCGCCGGGTGATGGTGCCGTCCGCCTGCTGGAAGCGGCCGAAGATGTCGGTATGCGTGGCGTCGAACCCGATTCCCGTGTCCTCAACCGCAAGGGTGAGCAGGTTCTCGCTCAGGCTCACGGTCACGCGCACCTCCCCGCGGGCCGTGAATTTGATCGCGTTCGATACGAAATTGCTGATGATCTGGCGAATGCGGACGGGATCGCCGAGGAAGTGCTCATCCGCTTCCGGGACGATATCGACCGTCAGCAGGGTCCCCTTGTCGGACGCCTGCGCCTGATGGAGGGCGACGGCGGAACGGACCGTGTCGCCGACATGGAAGGGAATCTGCTCGACAGCGAGCTTGCCTGAATCAATCCGGGCCGCGTCGAGGATATCGGACAACAGCCTTTCCAGGCTTTCCCCCGACGAACGGATGGTCTGCACCATGTACGCCGCCTCCGGGTCGAGCGACCGACGGGAGAGAGCATCGGCCATCGCCACGACGCCGTTCAGGGGCGTGCGAATTTCGTGCGACATGTTCGCGAGGAAGACGCTCTTGGCCTTGTTCGCGGCATCCGCCTGACGCTTCTGGTACTTGACGGCCGCCGAGGTCATGAACAGGCGCTGGTGTGTGATGACGGCGCTGACCGCGGTTGCTGCGCCAAATCCGACGACGACCACCATGGCGACCTGGCTTGCGATCAACTCCGCCGGGGTGAGGGGAATGACCCAGGGCGTCGCCAGGAGCGCCACGGCCGGGGGGAGACCACAGGCGAGCATGTGGATGGGGGTTCTGAAGCAGGAGCCGATCGCATAGACCGCGACCCCGGCGACCAGGGCCACGCCCACCATGCTCGGGGCCGGCTGATGGGTGCCCACGAGCAGCAGGGAACCGGCGCACCAGCCGATCGCGGTGACGGCCGAAGCCCCCATTCGCAGCGCGCGCGAGGTGTTGGGATGACTCGCCATGAATTTCGGGAGGCAGGCGATCGTCAGCGCGGCCTCCGCCGCCAACATCAGGAGAAGCCAGGCTCCGACCTGAAGCGGGCTCAGAAACTGAAAAAGGACGCCCGAAATTACGATGAAGAGCGCCGTTCTCACCCAGAACTTCTTGCGGCTTAGACGCGCGCTGCGATCGAGCCGCTCATCGAAGCAAAGCCAATTCAAAATATTGCGCATCAGGCCTCCCAGGATGAAGCAATGTCCGAGGCAACTTGAGATATTGTGAATCGCGCGCCGCCCCTTTTAGGGGAACCACAGCGCCTCTCGACATGGAGACTCTCGCCCCCTCCGACCCGCCCTTTCGGGGACAGGAATCCGCGACTTCCGCCCCGTCTGACAGACGCCGGCTCGCCGAAAACCGGCCTGCGACCGTTTCTGACGCAGGCCCGTGCATAATAGCCAAATGCCCGCCGGGCCTGGTCTTTGACAGTGTTGAACACGTCGGCTCCGCTGCCCAGGGGCGGGTCAACCGTCCTTCGCAGGCACGGCCTGATCCACAGGAATCGCCGTCCCGCATTTTTTCGCGGGACTCCGGGACTCTCTGCCCTTGGACGGCGGTCCAGAATTTCAAAATTCCGCTCATCCCCGCGAAAGCGGGGACCCGGTCCTTTCCAGCTACGCCGGCGTTCGTGGACGAGCGTTCCCGGCTCACTGGAACCGCTGAACCGCCCAAAGAACGGGGGCCCCGCTTTCGCGGGGATGAGCGGATTGGGGGCGCGCGAAGGGGGGCTACCCCCGCAACACCTTCAGCAACTGCGGATGCAGCTCCGAGTTCGTGGCCAGGATCTGCCCGCCCGTTTCCGGCCGGCCCTCGCCGTCGATGGTGGTCACAATCCCCCCCGCCTCGGTGACGAACAATATGCCCGCCGCCACGTCCCATGGCTGCAGGTTGCGCTCATAATAGGCGTCGTACCGTCCCGCCGCGACCCAGGCGAAGTCCAGCGCCGCCGAGCCCAGACGGCGGATGCCGGCGACGCGCTGGCCAATGGCGTGGATGTCCTTGATGGCCTGGGCATGGCCCGTCTTGCCGATGAAGGGCAGGCCGGTGGCGATCAGGCTTTCCGACAGGTCGCGGCGTCCGGCGACGCGGATGCGCGTGTCATTGAGATAGCAGCCCTTGCCCTTCTCGGCCCAGAACAGCTCGTTCATCACCGGATTGTAGGTCACGCCCGCGACGATCTCGGACGCTCCGTCCGGCGCGGTGCGCTGCAGCCCCACGGTGATGGCGAAATGGGGCATGGCGTGCATGAAGTTGGTCGTGCCGTCGATCGGGTCGACGATCCACATGTGGGACTTGTCGGTCCCCTCCATCATGCCGCGCTCCTCGCCCAGGAAGCCGTAACCCGGGCGGGCCTTCATCAGCAGTTCGTACAGGGTGTCCTCGGCGCGGATGTCGGCGGCGGTGACGAAGTCGCCGGGTCCCTTGCGCGACACCTGCAACTGGGCGACCTCGCCGAAGTCGCGCAGCATCGGCCGGGCGGTCTTGCGGACCGCGTCGATCATCACGGAAACGAGGGCTGAGGCGAGGGCCATGGGGATCTCCTGGTCCGAAGGTCCTTCAAAGGCGACAGCCCGGACAGTCGGAGAAGGTCATGGAGGCGCAGGATCGCGCCTCCGGGTCGCGGCGTCGGTCGGGCCTATTCGGCGCGGCGGACGTATTCGCCGGTCGTGGTGTCGACGACGATGCGTTCGCCGACGCCCATGTACGGCGGGATCATGATGCGCACGCCGTTGTTGGCGATGGCGGGCTTGTAGGAGGAGGAGGCGGTCTGGCCCTTCACGGTGGGCTCGGTCTCGACGACTTCCAGAGTGACCTGGTCGGGCAGGGTCAGGCCGATGGGCCGTTCCTCGTGCATTTCGATGACGACCTTCATGCCGTCCTGCAGATAGGCGACGCGGTCCTCGCCGACCCAGTCCTTCTGGAGTTCGGTCTGCTCGTAGGTGGCGTCGTCCATGAAGACCAGGGCGTCGCCCTGCTCGTACAGGAACGAGAAGTCCTTCTGTTCCAGCGTGACGCGCTCGACCTTGTCTTCCGACCGGAAGCGTTCGCTCAGCTTGTTGCCGGTTTCGAGGTTCTTGGCCTCGATGTTGGCGAAGGCGCCGCCCTTGCCCGGTTTGACGTGGCTGGCCTTGGTCACGACCCACAGGCCCTTGTTGTGCTCAAGGACCATGCCGGGCTTGATGTTGTTGCCGTTGATCTTCATCGGGTTCTCGGAAGGGATTGGGCGCAGCCCCGTGGCGCGCGCGAACGGGCGCAGTCCCTAGAGGATGCGGCGTGATCCGGCAAGGCGCGGGTCAGTGAACCGTCGGCGCCTGGTCCCGCGACTTTCCCTGAACCAGATTGGCAAGATGCACCGAGCCGCCGCTGGGGGCGGCCAGCTTGCCGGCGCGATTGTCCAGCTTGCGCGCCTCGTGGGCGAAGGCGGCGGCGAGGCCGGCGGACGACATGGCGGCGGCGATCTGCAGGCCGCGGCTGGCGGGCCGCATGGCGATCCACACCGCGTTCAGCGCCTGTGCCGCGGCCCACAGGCCCATGGCCGTGGTGCGCTCGGGCCGGGCAGGGGCGTTCCAGACGCGCACCGCCGACAAGGTGGTGACCGAGAAGACGGCGGGCAGGATCAGGCTCAGCGGCCCGCGCGGACGCTCGGTGATCGGCGCGTCGTCGTCCGCCAGATGTATCGGCCGGGGCCGGATCGTGGTCCGCGCCAGCAGGGTGGCGCCGAGGGCGAAGCCGACGGTCACAGCCACGCCCAGGATGACATGGCCGATGTCGCGCTCGTTGGCGTTGAGGAAGTCGCCGGCGGCGTCGCGCGCGTCGTCAAGGATGTCGTCGATGTCGTTCACGCGTGGCTCTCCCGGTCTGCGGACAGACAATGGCGGGCGAGGGCGGCGGTTCCGTCAGACCTCGTCGTCCTCGACCGGGGCCAGATCGGCGGGATCGAAGCCGTAGTCCAGCAGGTCGCCCGGCCTGCAGTCCAGCGCCGCGCACAGCCGCGCCAGGGTGCGGAAGCGGATGCCCTTCACCTTGCCCGATCGGAACAGTGACAGCTGGGTCTCGCTCAGGCCGACCTCGGCCGCGAGGTCGCGCGCCTTCAGGCCCTTCTTCACGATCAGGGCGTCGAGGGTCACGCGGACGGGCATCAGATCATCTCGTCCAGCTCGGCCTGCATCCGGCCGGCCTGATCGACCACCCGGCCCAGCAGGAACAACGCCCCGCCGATCATCCCCAGCGTCATCCCCGCCACGTCAAAGTGCAGGAAGCCGCCGCGCCCGTTTTCGACCAGCCGGACGAGGTTGGACACCACGAATACGCTCAGCACGCCGCCCAGTCCCAGCGACAGTCCCACCCGCCGCAGGGCCGAGGACAGGGTCGGCTGGATCAGCCGTCCCCTCGCCAGCTGGCCCATGGCCGATCCGATCGACCAGACGCCGAACAGATAGAAGGCCGTCGGGCTGAACCAGATCAGGCCGGCGATCGTGCTGGCCTGCAGAGGCGCGCGGCCCTCGCGCAGCCAGAAGATCAGCGGCGCGCCGACCCAGGTCAGCAGCAGCCCGCCTCCCACGGTGACGACCATGAAGACAGCCAGCCAGCGGAACTGGCCGCACATACGACGAAAACGGACGAGATCGGTCTGGCTCACGCGGCGCTCCCGGGCGTGGAATCATGTCTGCTCTTTAATCTTGACTTAAAGACGCAAGGTTCGCAACTTTATATCGCACTTAAACGAACGCGAGCGCCGCCGTCATGACAGCCGCCATCGAAACCGAAGCCCTGAGCCGCTGCTTCGGTTCGCATCGAGCCGTCGACGCGGTGTCGATGACCGTGCCGGACCGCGCCGTCTACGGCTTTCTCGGGCGCAATGGCGCGGGCAAGACGACGACGCTGAAGATGCTGCTGGGCCTGATCCGCCCGAGCTCGGGCTCGGCGCGGATCGCCGGGATCGACGTCGCCCGCGACCGCATCGGCGCAGCGCGCAAGGTCGGGGCCCTGCTGGAGGCGCACGGTTTCTACGCCAATCTGACGGGACGTCAGAACCTCGACCTGACCCGCACCCTGCTGGGGCTGCCCGCAGCCGAGATCGAGCGCGTGCTCGAGGTGGTCGAGATGTCGGAGCACGGCCGCCGCCGGGTGTCGGACTATTCGCTGGGCATGCGCCAGCGGCTGGGTCTGGCCCGCGCCATGCTGGGCGCGCCGCCGGTGCTGGTCCTCGACGAACCGACCAACGGCCTGGACCCCGACGGCATCGCCGACATGCGCCGCTTCCTCAAGGACCTGCCCGCGCGGACCGGCGCCACCGTCCTGTTGTCCAGCCATCTGCTCGGCGAGATCGAGCAGATCGCCACCCATGTCGGCATCGTCCATGAAGGCCGGCTGGTGCTGGAGGGAGAGCTGGCGCGGATCAAGGCGGACCTCGCGACGGAGATCGCGTTGCGGGTGGATGATGCGGGTCGCGCCTCGGCCGTGCTCAGGCCGTTCGACCTGGCGCTGTCCTTGGCCGACGACGGCCTGACCGCGCGGCTCAATCCCGGAGACGATCCGGACGGCGCGGTTTCAGCCATGAACCGCGCCCTCGTGGAGGCCGGGGTCGCCGTCTTCGCCATCGGCGCCCGGGCCCGGTCGCTGGAGGGCATCTATCGCCAGGCGTCCGCCTCCACCGTCATCCCCGCACCCCAGCCGGAGTTCGTCTGATGCTCGCCGTCCTGTCCGTGGAAATCCGCAAGCTGAACCGGTCGCTGGCCGCCCTGCTGGCCGTGGCCGCGCCGTCGCTGATCGCCATCTTCACCTTCTTCAACCTGCTGCGCGGCAAGACGCCCATGCCGTGGGAGATGTGGATGGTCAGCGGGATCGGCATCTGGTCCTATTTCATGCTGCCCATGAGCGTGACGGCCCTGACGGCGCTCGTCGCCCACATGGAGCACGGGCCGAAGTCGTGGGATCATCTGCGCAGCCTTCCGCTGCCGCGCTGGAGGCTCTATGCGGCCAAGGCGGTGATGGTGCTGGCGGTGGTCGCCTTCATGAGCGCCGCCACTCTGATGATGACCTGGGGTGCGGTGATGCTGGCGACGGCGATCAAGCCGAACCTGACGCCGAGCGGGACGCTGGACATCGCCCTCTACGCCTCGACCATGGGCAAGGTCTTCCTGGCCGCCATCCTGATGGTCGCCATCCAGCTGTGGATCGCCCTGCGGTTCTCCAGCTTCGTGCCGGCCCTGGTGGTCGGCATCGGCGGGACCTTCTTCTCCGTCGTCGCCACCTCGGCGAAGGCGGGCGTCTTCTTCCCCTGGCAGATGCCGGTCAACATGCTGGTCTCGACCCAGGCCTGGCGTGTGAACACGGCCCTGGGTCTCGGCTGCGGTCTGGGTCTGATCGTGCTGGCCCTCGCCGTCGCCCATCTGGCCCGGCGCGAGGTGCTCTAGATCAATTGCCGGTCGCCGAGCGGTCCGGCGCGATCTCGGTCATGGCCGACTGCAGATAGTTCTGCTCGCCCAGCTGTTCGATCAGCTTGTGCTGCGCCTCGAGGAAGTCGATGTGCTCCTCGGTGTCGGCGAGGATTTCGGTCAGGATCTGGCGGCTGATGTAGTCCGACGCCGCCTCGCACTGGGCGATGCCCGCCAGCAGCGTGTCCCGCCCGCCCAGCTCCAGCGACAGGTCGGCGCCGAGGCATTCGAAGACGTTCTCGCCGATCTTCAGTTTGTGCAGGTCCTGCAGGTTCGGCAGGCCGTCGAGGAACAGCACCCGCTTGATCAGCTTGTCGGCGTGTTTCATCTCGCCGATCGACTCGTCGTAGATGACCTGGCCGAGATGCTTCAGGCCCCAGCTCTCGAACATCCGCGCGTGCAGGAAATACTGGTTCACCGCCGTCAGCTCGTTGGTGAGAACCGCGTTGAGCGTGCGGATGATCGCGGGATCGCCCTTCATTGTCGTCATTCCTGACAGCGGCGCGTCGGTCAGCCCGACCGTCGTGAATCACCGGCTGCGAGCGCCTGTTTTAACACGCAAACACGCCCTGTGTTCACCTGCGAACACTTTTCACGACATTGAAAATGCGAATGAATCTTCCTTGGAGGAGGCGGGGCCTATTCGGCCGCCATGGCGAAGGTTTCGCGGCTGTCCTGGATCATTTCGCGCATTTCGCAGACGCATCGAGCGCACTGGACCGCGCACTGGTTGCGGGCGAAGACATCGCGCGGCCGCGTGGCGCCGGCCTCAATGGCGGCGGCGACATCCCGTTTGCGAAGGCCGTTGCAGTTGCAGACGTACACGAACCGAACCTGAAAGGCTTGTTGCGAATGGTTCTTCTTAACAGACCAATCATGGCGAATGCAAGTCGTTCGCAGGGGCGGAGTTGACGCAGGCGCGCGCCCGTCGCACTTCGCGCCCATGTCCAGGATCCCCGTCGTTCCCAGCCCTCCGCCGTGTCAGCTCTATTTGATCACCCCGCCCGCCTTGCCCGACCTCGGCGCCTTCGCCCGCGCGCTTGAGGCGGCGCTGGACGCCGGGGGCGTCGCGGCGCTGCAGATCCGGCTCAAGGACGCGGACGACGCCGCCGTCCTCGCGGCCGTGGCCGCGCTCAGGCCGATCGCCCAGGCGCGCGGGGTCGCCGTGATCCTGAACGACCGGCCCGACCTCGCGGCCCGCTCTGGTTGCGATGGCGTCCATGTGGGCCAGGACGACGCCTCCGTGGCCGAGGCGCGGCGGATCATGGGTCGCGACGCCATGATCGGCGTGACCTGCCATGACAGCCGCGAGATGGCGATGGACGCGGCCGAGGCGGGGGCGGACTATGTCGCCTTCGGCGCCTTCTTCCCGACGACCACAAAGGAGACGGTCCATCGCCCCGACCCCGAAATCCTGACCATCTGGCAGGAGACGGTCGAGATTCCCTGCGTCGCCATCGGCGGAATCACCGCGGCGACCGCGGGTCAACTGGCCAGCGCCGGCGCCGACTTCGTGGCGGTCAGTTCGGCGGTCTGGACTCATCCGGACGGCCCGGCGGCCGCCGTATCCGAACTGACGGCGGCGTTGGCGTCACACGCCTGACCTTCAGGGGATATTAGGAAGCGCGGGCCTATGGAACGAGACCACGCCTTCGTTCCAGGACCCAACATGCCGATGAGCCGCGCGCTCGACCCCTTGGAGCCCGCCGTCGGCGTCACCGCGTCGCCGGCGCCGCGCGCCCGGGCCATACCGCGGCCCGCGAGCGGGATCGGCCAGCCTCTTGCGCCGGTGTTCACGGCGATGGCGGTCATGGTGCTGGTCGTCCTGGCTCTCACCTTCGCCCGCTCGGCGGGCGTCGTCGCCGCCCTCTGGGGCGCGGGCGGTCTGGCCGTCGCGGTCTGGCTCCGCACCTCGCGGGGGCCGTTGTACGATCTGTCCTTCGGCGCGCTGATCGCCATGGGCATAGCGGCCGGCGAACTGCTGGCCGGGAATTCGGCCGAGCTGACGGCGATGTTCACCGTCGCCAACATGCTGGACATCTACATCCCCGTCCTGCTGGCCCGCCGGTTCGCGCCGACCCTGAATCTGGCGTCCGTCGAGGGGGCCTGCCGATTCCTCCTCAGCGCGGCCGTCGTGGGGCCGCTGCCGGCCGCGCTGTTTGCGAGCGCCATGCTATGGTGGATGAACGGGGCGAGCTTCCTTGATTCCGCCCAGACCTGGTGGTTCGGCCACGCGCTCGGCGTGGCCGTGCTGTCGAGCTTCGGCCTGGCCCTCACGAAGCGCGAGGTCGTCCGCTTCCGCGCGCCGGCCCGCGCCATCGAGGCCGTCGTTCTCCTTGGCCTGTTCACGGCCCTGTGCGTCACCGTTTTCTCGCAGGTGATGCCGATCGGCTTCGTCACCATGCCGCTTCTGTTGCTGATCGCCGTCCGCATGCGGATGCTGGGCGTCACGGCGGCGCTGATCATCGTCTCGATCCTGGCCGTGGGCGCGGCCATGCGCGGCCTCGGTCCCTACGGCCGCGCCTTCGAAGGCGCCGATCGCGCCATGATGGCCCAGTTGCTGATCCTGTTCGGCTACATGCCCATCATGCTCGTGGCCGCCCTGCTGGAGGAGCGCGACCGGCTGTCGGATCGCGCCAAGGCCGGCCAGGTTCGCGCCGAGCGGGCCTCGGAGGCCAAGTCACGCCTGCTGGCCAACGTCGCCCACGAGATCAAGAGCCCCGTCGGCGGCGTGATCGGGATCGGTGAACTGTGGAAGTCCGGGCAACTGGGACCGGTCACGGCCACCCAGGCCGAGATGGCCGAGATGCTGGTCAAGACGGCGCGCCAGGTCGAAACCCTGGCTCACGACCTGCTGGACGTGGCCCGCGCCGAGTCCGGCGCGGTCAAGGTCGAACTCCGCCCCACCGACGTGCCCGGTGTGCTTGAGGATGTGAAGCGGGCGGTGGCCCTGCGCCCGGAAGCCAACGGCGTGCGGCTCGAGGTGATCAGCGAAGGCGACGGCCTGGTGGCCTTGGCCGATTCCCAGCGCCTGACCCAGGTGATCGCCAACCTGGCGTCCAACGCCGTCAAATACGGGGGGGCGGGCGGCCTCGTCGTGTTCCGCGCCAGCAAGGTCTACGATGGCGTCCGGATCGAGGTCAGCGACCGCGGCCCCGGCCTTTCGCCGGAGAAGCAGGCCCAGCTGTTCGAACCCTTCAACCGCCTGGGCCTCGAACGGTCGACGGTCGAGGGGCATGGCATCGGCCTGGCCCTGGCCAAGCGCCTGGTCGAATTGCAGGGCGGGTCCATCGGCGTCACCTCAACCCCCGGCGAAGGCGCGGTCTTCTGGGTCGAGCTTCCCGCCGCCTGATCGCGGCGAAGCGCCGCGCGGCGCTTCGGATGTGGACACCGCGGCCGGGGAGGGTCATTTGTGATCCCCTAGGTCAGTGAGGACATGGAGCCGTGGAACTCGACGCGTTGCTGCTGTCGCGATTGCAGTTCGCCTTCACCATCGCCTTCCATATCCTGTTCCCGGCCTTCACCATCGGCCTGGCGGCGTTCCTGGCCGTGCTCGAAGGCCTGTGGCTGTGGACGAAGCGGGACGCCTTCAAGGTCCTCTACCTTTTCTGGGTCAAGATCTTCGCTCTCAGCTTCGGCATGGGCGTCGTCTCGGGCGTGGTGCTGAGCTATCAGTTCGGCACCAACTGGTCCGAATTCATCCGCCTGACGGGCGGCGTCATCGGCCCCCTGCTTGCCTATGAGGTTCTGACCGCCTTCTTCCTCGAGGCGTCGTTCCTGGGCGTCATGCTGTTCGGCTGGAAGAAGGTGGGGCCGAAGCTGCATTTCACGGCCACCTGTCTCGTCGCCGTCGGCACGACCATCTCGGCCTTCTGGATCCTGTCGGCCAACAGCTGGATGCAGACGCCGCAAGGCTTCGAGATCATGGCCGACGGGCGGTTCCAGGCCACCGACTTCATGCAGGTCATCTTCAATCCCAGCTTCCCGTCGCGGCTGACCCACATGCTGCTCGCCGCCTTTCTGACCACCGCCGCCGTCGTCGGCGGCGCCTCGGCCTGGCGCGTGCTCAAGGAGCGGAACGGACCGCTGGCGACAGGCTGGACCGAAAGCCGCATAGCCCTGGTCATGGCCATCGGAATGATCGCCGTCGTCGCCCCGCTTCAACTCGTCGCCGGCCACTGGTCGGGCGTGGTCGCCCATGAGCACCAGCCGGCCAAGACCGCCGCCATCGAAGGCTACTGGCAGACCCGCGCCGACCAGCCGCTGCACCTGTTCGGCATCCCCGACCGCGACGCGCAAAAGAACCATTTCCAGGTCTCCGTCCCGGGCGTGGGCAACTGGATCCAGAACGTGCCGAAGGACGAGGTCATCCAGGGCCTCGACGCCTGGTCGCGCGAGGACCAGCCGCCGCCCTTCATACCCTTCTTCGGCTTCCGCATCATGGTCGGGCTGGGCCTGTTGATGATCGCCCTAGGCGGGGTCGGAGCCTTGCTGATCTGGCGACGCCGGCTGTTCGACAGCCGCTGGTTCCTGCGCTGGTGCGTGGCCATGGGACCGTCAGGCTTCATCGCCGTGCTTGCCGGATGGATGGTCACCGAGGTCGGCCGCCAGCCCTGGGTCGTCTACGGCGTCCTCCGCACCCGCGACGCCGTCTCGCCGGTGACCGCCGGCGAGGTGGCCTTCAGCCTGATCGCCTACATGGTCGTCTACGCCATCGTCTTCACCGCGGGCGCCGTCTTCATCCTCAGGCTGATGGCCGAGGGTCCGGTCGCCGCTCTCGCCGAGCCCGCGCCGCGGCAGGATCGCGCCCCCGGCTCGCCGCTGGCCAAGGCGCCCGAGGACACGACACCCGGAGACTCGAACGGGGGGGAGGGCGCCTGATGCTGGACCTGCAACTGATCTGGGCCGGGCTGATCGCCACGGCCGTCCTCCTCTACGTCACCCTCGACGGCTTCGACCTCGGCGTCGGCATTCTGTTCCCCTTCGCGAAGTCGAAGGAGGAGCGGGACGTGATGATGAACACCATCGCCCCGGTCTGGGACGGCAACGAGACCTGGCTGGTGCTGGGCGGGGGCGGCCTGCTGGCGGCGTTTCCGCTGGCCTATTCGGTGCTGATGCCGGCGCTATACCTGCCGGTGCTGCTGATGCTGGCCGGACTGATCCTGCGCGGCGTGGCCTTCGAATTCCGCTTTCGGGCCCGCAACCGGGGTCGCAAATTCTGGACCCAGATGTTCGCCGGGGGCTCGATCCTGACGGCCCTCGCCCAAGGACTGATCCTGGGCGGCTTCATCCAGGGCGTGACCGTCGCGGACAACCGCTTCGCCGGCGGCCCGTTCGACTGGCTGACCCCCTACACCCTGCTGGTCGCGGCGGGCATCGTCGTCGGCTACGCCCTTCTGGGCGGGACCTGGCTGATGATGAAGACCTCCGACAACCTGCACGGGGACGCGAAGCGCTGGACCCTGATCAGCGCCGCGGGCGTGGCCGTGCTGCTGGCGGCCGTCAGTGTCGCCACCCTGTTCGTCCATCCGCGCATCGCCGACCGTTGGGGCTTCGACGCCTCCGCCGGCCTGGCCGTCGACTGGGCGACCTTGGCCCCCCTGCTGGCCATTCCGGTCCTCGGCCTCGCCGGCCTCGCCGTGGTTTTCGCCATGGCCCGCAAGGGCTCGCACCGCTGGCCGTTCGTAGGCGCCATGGTGGTCTTTCTGTCGGGCTATCTGGGCCTGGCGGCCAGCTTCATGCCGTCGATCGTCCCCTATGACATCGACTTCCGGCAGGCCGCGGCCCCCGACAACGCCCTGGCCCTGATGCTGGTGGGCACGGCGGCCATCCTGCCGCTGATCCTCGGCTACACCGGCTGGGTCTACTGGGTCTTCCGCGGCAAGATGGATGCGGACGCCGGCTATCATCATTAGGCCCGAACCACCCCCTGAGCCGGGCGAGGACAGTGGTCCCCTGTGGCGGCGGCTGGCCTGGTTCGTCGGCCTGGCCGTGGCGGGCTCGGGGGTGACGGCCGTCGTCGCCTATGCGCTCAGGGCCTTGCCGTTCGCGGGCTGAGGCGCGAAGGTCGGGCTCATGAAAGTCCAGCTGCTTACCACCGCCGTCCTGCTCTCGCTCGCCGGCGCCGCCCATGCCCAGACCCCTCCGACGCCGGCGCCCGGCAGCGACCTGACCCGCGACCTGAACAGCGGCCCGCCCGTTCCCGCCGCCTACATCGCCCCGGTCCCGGCGACGGCCCCCGCAAGCCCGCCGCCCGCCGCTGTTCCCGCGACAACGCCGACGCCGACGCCTGCCCCGGTCATCACGCGCCCCGTCGCCGCGCCCGCCATGGCTTCGCCGCCCGTCGCAACCCCGTCGGCGGCCACGCCCCGACCTGTTGCGGCTCCGGCCGCCCTCACGCCGGCCCCCGCCCATGCCGCCGCCCCCCCGGCGTCCGCCCCCGCCGCGACTCCGCCCGCCGCCAGTCCGGTCGCGACGCCGGAGCCCGCATCGCCGCCTCCGTCGCCCGGCGTATCCACCGTCGCCGTCCTCGACGCCGGCGCCCGCGCGGCCCTGCCGTTTTCCGTGACCCTGCCGGCGGGGTTCGAGATGGTGACGGGCCGGCCGGGGCCGGACTTCCGCATCTACACGATCCGTCGCGGCGGCCAGTCCTTCGTCATGATCTATGCCGGGCCCGCGTCGCAGTTCCCGATCTACAGCGGCCAGATGGTCGAGGCGGGCGGCCGCGCCTCGGTGGTCTCGACCGAGGACGGCGTGCGTCACGCCCTGGAGCACCTGTTCCAGCGCCCCGACGCCCCGCGTGAAATCCACGTCTGGACCATGAGCCTGGACGGCGCCGACCGCGCCCTGGCCGAGCAGATCGCCCAGTCGGTCGACCTGCGCTAGGCAGGCGTCAGCTCTCCGACCACACGGCCAGTTCGTTGCCGGCCGGATCGCGGAAATGGAACCGGCGGCCGCCCGGGAAGGCGAAGATCGGCTTGACGATCACGCCGCCCGCCGCCTCGACCCGGGCGGCCATCGCCTCGAGGTCATGGGTGAACAGGACGGGCAGGGGCGGGCGACCGGCCTCGGCGTCCGCGTCGAAACCGCCCTCCAACCCCTGGTCGAAGGCCGCATAGGAGGGCCCATAGTCCTGGAAGGTCCAGCCGAAGGCCGCGCCGTAGAAGGCCTTCACCGCGCCCAGGGCGCCGCCGGGCAGTTCGAGATAATCCAGCTTTCCGTCTTCACGCATTGTGGTGCTCCGCTCAGCCGCCATCCGGTTCGGGGCTTGCCATGGGCGGGTCATCCGCGCAAACCTGAGAATCGTTCGCAAAACCGGAGCGATGCAATGATCGTGATCGGCCTCGGCCGCACCGGCTTGGTCCGCCTTATGGCTGGCGAGCGCCGTCCGGGGCCGGTCCGAACGTCAGCGTCTGCGCCCGCGACCCCGGCCGGAACACCACCGTCCGCGTCACGCCGTTGAGACGGACATTGACCTGCTGTTCCTGGTCGTCGTGCACGCCCGGGAAGAAGTCCAGGTCGACGGTGACCCGGGCGATGTCGCGGTCGCTGGTGGCGCCGCTGAATTCGACCCGGACGTTGTCGCCGGCGAGGCGGGTGCCCGTATGACTCACCGGAACCGCCGCGCCGTCCACGGACAGGCGGAACCGCCGTCCCAGATGCGCCTCCAGACGGGCGACGGCGCGCGGATCGTCCAGCGACGGCTGGGCGTCCGGCGCGATTGAAACGAGGGCCGGCTCCACGTCATGGGCCGCGAACCGGTGCGTCACCGCGACGGCGCCCGAGGCCGGATCGATCTCGATCACTGTCAGCCCCGAATGGCCGCGGTGAGCCGCGGCCGGCGAGGCCAGGCCGGCGATGAGGGCGGCGGTCAACAGGGCGTGCTTGAACACGGTCGGTTCCTCAGGAAGGACGGCGCACCCGGGCGGCGGTCGAGTCCGGGCTGACCTCCACGTCGGAATCTCGCATCCGGTTCTCTCCGGGCGGCGGGGCGGGCGAGAGGCGCAGGGTCCGCTCGTCGATGCGGCGCGGGAAGACGTTGTTGCCGCGGTTGGCGTCGGCCGTCTCCAGCAGCGGATCGATCTCGGCCGAGACCAGCGTCTTCGGCGACACCCACTGCCAGACGACCTGCTGGCTGTTGCGGCGCCAGACCTCGGCCGGGATGCGCACCGTCTCGTCCGAGCCATCGGCCCAGGTCAGCTTCAGGATCACCGGCATGACCAGACCGCCGACGTTCTTGAAGGTGAAGCGATAGATGTTGTCGTCGAAACCCTGCGCCGCGCGGCGGTCGGCGTCGGCGCGGCGGGCGGCGCTTTCGGCGTCGCGGCGCTGCTGGGCCGTGACGGTGAACCGGTCGGTCTGGTTGTAGAAGTCGCGCGTGGCGGGATCGCGCTCGACCATCGTCTCGATGTCCTGGTTCCGGGCCGCGGTGAGCGACCCCGGCTCGGCCTCGAAGCGCTCGCGGGCGGCGCGGGCGCGCGCTTCCGGATCGGTCGATTCCAGCGTCGCGGCGGTCACGCCCTCCAGCGAGATGTCGACGTGGTCGGTCGAGTAGAACCAGCCGCGCCAGAACCAGTCCAGATCGACGCCCGAGCTCTCCTCCATGGTGCGGAAGAAGTCATAGGGCGTCGGCCGCTTGAAGGCCCAGCGCTGTGCGTATTCGCGGAAGGCGCGGTCGAACAGCTCGCGGCCCAGCACCGTCTCACGCAGGATCACCAGGGCGGTGGCCGGCTTGGCGTAGGCGTTGTTGCCGAACTGCAGCAGCGAATCCGAGTTGGTCATCACCGGCACCTGGTCCTGGCTGACCATGTATTCGACGATGTCCTTCGGCTCCCCCCGGGCCGGGAATTCGTGGTCCCACAGCTTTTCGGCCTCGAACTGCAGGAAGCTGTTCAGCCCCTCGTCCATCCACGTCCACTGGCGCTCGTCCGAGTTGACGATCATCGGGAAATAGGTGTGGCCGACCTCGTGGATGACCACGCCGATCAGGCCGTTCTTGGCCCTTTCGGAATAGGTCAGGCGGCCGTCGTCGCCCCGCACCGGGCGCGGCCCGTTGAAGGTGATCATCGGATATTCCATCCCGCCGACCGGGCCGTTGACCGACTGGGCGGTCGGATAGGGGTAGGTGAAGGCGAACTGGTTGTAGACGTCGAGGGTGTGGGCGATCGACCGGGTCGAATAGGCGTCCCACAGCGGCCGGGCCTCCTTGGGGAAGAAGGACATGGCCATTACCACCGGATGCTCGGCGCTCTGCTGTTCGACGCCCATGGCGTCCCAGATGAATTTGCGGCTCGAGGCCCAGCCGAAGTCGCGGACGTTGTCGGCGCTGAAATTCCAGGTGCGGACGCCGGACCGGGCGGGGCTGGCCTCGGCGGCGGCGGCCTCGGCGGGGGTGACGATATAGACCGGCGCGTCGGCCGTGCGGGCCTCGGCCAGTCGCGCCCGCTGGGCGGCGCTCAGGATGTCCGGGTTCTGCAGCTCGCCCGTCGCGGCGACGACGTGGTCGGACGGCGCGGTGATCGAGACGTCGTAGTCGCCGAACTCCAGCGTGAACTCGCCGGCGCCCAGGAACTGGGCGTTGTGCCAGCCTTCATAGTCGGAATAGACCGCCAGGCGCGGGAACCACTGGGCGGCCAGGAACAGGCAGTTGCCGTCCTCGCCCGGCTTGGTGAAACACTCGTAGCCGCTCCGGCCGCCGACCACGTTCGTCTCGGGCAGGGGCAGGCTGAAGTCGATGCTGAAGGCGAAGCTCTGGCCCGTCGCCAGCGGACGCGGCAGTTCGATCCGCATCATCGAATCGACGATGGTGAAGGGCAGGGCCCCGCCGTCCGGGCCGGTGACCTTCAGGTCGTTGAAGCCGCCCTCCCAGCCCTGCATGCGCTGGACCCGGAGGATCTCGTTCACGCTGACGGTCTCGGACGCCGAATAGGTGCGGCTGCGCTCGGCCAGCGAGTTGCGGCGATAGTTCTGCTGGTCCAGCAGCAGCCACAGATAGCCGAGCGCGTCCGGCGAATGGTTGGTGTAGGTCACCGCCTCGCGGCCCGTCAGCGTCCGGCGCGCCTCGTCAAGCGACACGTCGATGTCGTAGTCGACCTGCTGCTGCCAGTAGCGGTGGCCCGGCGCCCCGGAGGCGCTGCGGTAGTCGGTGGGGGTCGGCCAGTCCTCGCCCTCGAACTGGCGGAACTTGTCCTCGAACGTTCCCCTCGACTGGTCGATCGGCCCGATGCTCTGCTGGGCCAGGGCGGCCGAGGCCATCAGGGAAACGCCGGCGGCTGACGCCAGCAACAAACCGATCCGCATACGAAACACCCGCCCGCTGTCTGAAAAGCCCGCGCGAACCTTAACGGGCGAGGGCGGGGGAACAAGGCGACGAAGATTAAGTCTGCGTAATCCAGCCGTGACGCGCGCCCGAAGGCCGCCGGTCAGACCAGCTCCACCGCCACGGCCACGGCCTCGCCGCCGCCGATGCACAGGCTGGCCATGCCCTTTTTCCCGCCGCGCGCCTGAAGCGCCGCCAGCAGGGTGGTCAGGACGCGCGCGCCGGACGCGCCGATCGGATGGCCCAGGGCCGTGGCGCCGCCGTTGACGTTCAGCTTCGCCCGGTCGATGCCCAGGTCGCGCATGGCGATCATGGCCACCACGGCGAAGGCTTCGTTGATCTCCCACAGGTCGACGTCCTCGACCGACCAGCCGGCCTTCTTCAGCGCCTTCTGCATGGCCGGAACGGGGGCGGTGGTGAACAGGCCCGGCTCATGGGCGTGGGCCGCGTGGCTGACGATGCGGGCGATGACCGGCAGGCCCAGCGCGCGCGCCACGCTCTCGCGCGTCATCACCAGGGCGGCGGCGCCGTCCGAGATCGAGCTGGCGTTGGCGGCGGTGATGGTGCCGTCCTTCGAGAAGGCGGGTTTCAGGTTCGGAATCTTCTCCGGCATGGCCTTGCCCGGCTGTTCGTCCTCGGCGACCGTGACGACGCCCTTGCGCGAGGTGACCTCGACGGGCGTGATCTCGGCCTTGAACGCGCCCGAGGCGATGGCCTCCAGCGCGCGGCTCAGGCTCTCCAGCGCGTATTCGTCCTGGGCCTCGCGGGTGAACTGATAGGTCCGGGCCGAGTCCTCGGCGAACGCCCCCATCAGCTTGCCGGGGGTGTAGGCGTCCTCCAGCCCGTCCATATACATGCTGTCGACGATGACATCGTGGCCGATCCGGGCGCCGCCGCGGTGCTTGGTCATCAGATAGGGGGCGCCGGACATCGACTCCATGCCGCCCGCCACGATGACGTCGGCGCTGCCGGCGGCCAGCGAGTCCGAGGCCATCATCACCGCCTGCAGACCCGAGCCGCACATCTTGTTGACCGTGGTCGCCTCGACATGCTGGCCGAGGCCCGCGCCGATCGCGGCCTGGCGCGCCGGAGCCTGGCCCAGGCCGGCCGGCAGGACGCAGCCCATGTAGATCTGCTCGACCTTCGCCGGCGGAACGCCCGCCCGCTCCACCGCGGCCCGCACCGCGATCGCGCCCAGCTCGGTCGCCTTGACGCCGGACAGGGCGCCCTGGAATCCGCCCATCGGGGTGCGGGCGAAGGAGACGATGACGACGGGATCGGACATGGCGGAAAACCTTGGGGGAGGAGTTCGGGAGGAAATTTCGACGGGTGAATGGACCGGTTGCGCGCCCTCGGCAAGCGCCGCGGCTACTGCGGCGTCATCGGGCCGCGGCGGGCGGCTTCGCCCATCCAGCTGCGGCTGGCCGGGGCCAGGCCGAACTCGGTCAGGCGGTCGCGATGGGCGGCCAGCGGCGTGCGCATCAGGTTGCGCGCCAGCTTGTTCAGCGGCCCCAGCGGCGTCTGCTCGTTCATCCGCTCCAGCCAGGCCGCAAGACGGGGCCAGCGTTCGGGGTCGACGTTGATCTGCACGGCGCGGGCGTTGAGAAAGGCCGGGGCGACGCTGAGATCCGCCATCGACAGCTCGCCGAACAGGAAGCCGGTCTCGGGCATCTGGCTCTCCAGATAGTCGAGGATCTGGGGCAGTTCGACGTCGCGGGCCTTCTCCACCACTTCCGGGTCCGCCTCGGTCCCGAAGAAACGCGGCTTCAGGGCGATCTGGAAGAACAGCCGCCAGCCCAGCACGTCGAACAGGCGGGTGTCGGCGAACTCCTCCAGCCAGCGCGCCTTGGCCCGCCGGGCCGGATCGGCCGGCCACAGCGACGGGCCGGGCCGGGTTTCCTCGATGTACTGGACGATGACGCTGGAATCGCACAGCACCAGATCGCCCTCGATCCACACCGGCACGCGGCGCAGCGGGCTGATCCGCTCGAAATCGTCATTGCCGTACATGGGCGAGATGGGGTCCAGCTCGACCTCGAGCCCCTTGATGGCGCAGGCGGCCAGCACCTTGCGCACATAGGGCGAGACCGGACTGCCGATCAGGGTGACGGCGGCCACCGATCAGGCCACCTTTTCGTCGACCCGGGGCATCATGTCCCCGACCGTCGGGCAGTCCTTGGCGTGGACCAGCTGGATGTCGCGCGGCTTGACGATCTCGTTGCAGTGACCGCAGGCGATGCGCGGGGCGAGATTCTGGCCGCATTCCTTGTGGATCATGGCGAAGCCGGAATCGGTCTCGCCATAGACATGGCGGGCGCCCCAGGCGTGCAGGGTGACCAGCACCCCGTACAGGTCCTTGCCCTTGGCCGTCAGCCGGTACTCATTGCGGGGCGGGCGTTCTGAATACAGATGCGGCTCCAGCACCCCGTGCTGGACCAGGGTCTTCAGCCGCGCGGCCAGAACGTTGCGGGCCACGCCCAGCCGCTCCTGCCACTGTTCGAACCGGCTGACGCCGTTGAAGGCGTCGCGGATGACCAGCAGCGTCCACGGATCGCCGATGATTTCCAGCGTCGCGGCGATCGAACAGCTCTGGCGAGAATAGTCTGCGGTGCGTCCCATGATGCGAAAGTGACCCTGCGTCACCCGTTTGGCAAGAGGGTTGCCAATCTGGACGGACTACGTCAGTCTTGTTTGGCTACGGAGTCGCGACAGCGACTCCCGATCCCCTCGACTCGGGCGGAAGGCCTCCCCGTCTTCCGCCCGCCCTTTCTCCACGATATCGACAGCGCATGACCCAGCAGACCCTGGCCGAAGCCCTGACCCTGAACGACGACAGCGCGGGCGGGCTGACGGCGCGGCTGGACGGCGGCTTTTCGAACGCGCCGCAGTCCGCGCCCCAGGAACGCGGCGCGCCCTTCGGCGGCCTGATGGCGGCGCTGGCCGCCGGCGCCATGCGTCAGGGCCTCGGCGTCCAGACGCCGCTCCAGTCGCTGACCGTTCAGTACCTCGCCGCCGCCCGCTTCGAGGACGCCACCTTCTCGCCGGTGATGAACCGCGGCGGCCGCAACGTCGCCTACGCCTCGGTCATCGGCGGCCAGGGCGACCGTCTCGCCGTTCAGGCGCTGGGCACCTACGGTCGCGATGTCGCCGGACCGGTGCTGACGCCCCTGATCGCCTCGCCCCCGCCCGTCGACGAACTGGAGCCGACGCCGCTCGACCCCATGTTCGGTCCGTGGTTCACGCGACACATCGACTACCGCTTCGTCGCGGGACCGAAGCAGTTCGGCGAAAACGCCGGCAAAAAGCCCGAACTCGGCTGCTGGATGCGGACGACCGACGCCGCGCCGCTGGACGAGGCGCGGCTGCTGTTTCTGCTGGACGGCCTGTATCCGACCTATTTCACGGCCTTCCCCGCGCCGCCGGTCATCTCCGCCAGCGTCGACCTGCGCGCCGACCTGCTGACGGCGCTGACGCCGGACACGTCCCCGGAAGGGTGGGCGTATTTCCACTTCACCAGTCAGGATGTCGGAAGCGGCTGGGCGGTCGAGGACGGCGTCGCCTGGGCTCCCGACGGTCGACCGCTGGCCCTGGTCCGGCAGCGCCGGAAGCTGATGCCGAGCCGATGACCCCCTACGTCCGGATTTGACGCAGGCGTATGTTTTCCTGCTCCAGGCTTGTCGGGTTCGGTTTTTGACAACTAATGTCTAAACGGCGGCGACACGCGGCGCTCCCTGCACGCAACGCATGCGTTTTGGGGAGTGCGCTCTGTGGACGGAGCGGACGCTTCGCGCGGTATTTTCGGTCCGCCCTGAGACTCATGAGACTCATGAGACTGTGTTTTTGGGCCGGACCGGTCTCAGCCGTGCAGCCCCCGCAGATGGATCAGGGGGATGACGATATCCTCCTCGTCCTCCAGATGGCGCAGCAGGGGGCGGCCGTTTGCGTCGATCAGGTCCGATAGCCGGTTGGCCGTGTCGGCCGCGTCGGGCGCCTTGGCGGCTACGGCCTGATGGAAGGCCATCCCGCCGTGGAACAGCGCCTCCAGCGTCTCGTGGATGGCGTCGTGGTCGCGGTCCAGCAGATCGATTCCCGCGCTGATCCTGGGCTCGATCTGGCGCATCATGGGAAAATACTGGCCGCTTTCGACGCGGTGGTGGCCGTCGAGGTGCTGCAGGAAGGACTGGAGCGCCGGGATCAGCCGACGATGCAGGGCGGCCGCGTCCCCGCTGGCCCGCCACTGGCTTACCAGCCCGTCCATATGCGCCTGATGGCCGCGGAAGCTGGCGTGCATCTGCAGCCAGAAGGCGGCGGTCTCGTCGAGCTTCGAGGTCCAGCGATCCCGGGGATAAGCCTCCCGCAGGTAAAGGAACTCCGGCGGCAGGCCGGTCCGCGAGGCGAGCGCCGGCAAGCCGCCGGTCTCAGACAACGGCGGTGGTCGTCTTGATGAAGCCGCCGCCCAGCAGACGGTCGGGATCGGCCGGATCGTAGAGGGCGCAGGCCTGACCGGGGGCCACGCCTTCCTCGCCGGTCTCGAAGAGGATCGCGACGGCGCCGTCGACCAGCGCCAGCCGGGCCGGTGAGGGCGGACGCGTCGAGCGCACGCGCGCCAGCACCGGGGCGCCGGCCCGCGCCGCCGCCTCGATGTCCGGTTCGTCGCCCAGCCAGTTGGTCTCGTCCAGCGTCAGGGAGGCGGTCAGCAGGGCTTCGCGCGGGCCGACGATGACGTGGCGCTTCGCCGGATCCAGCCGGGTCACGAACAGCGGCTCGCCCACGGCGACGTTCAGGCCGCGGCGCTGGCCGATGGTGTAGTCGGTGATGCCCGAATGGCCGCCCAGCACCCGGCCGTCCATGTGGACGATATCGCCGGCTTCCCGGCCCTGCGGCCTCAGCTTGTCGATCAGGGTGCGATAGTCGCCGTTGGGGACGAAGCAGATGTCCTGGCTGTCCGGCTTGGCGGCGATGCGCAGGCCCAGCTCCAGCGCCACCCCCCGCACCTGGGGCTTCTCCAGATCGGCGAGGGGGAAGCGCAGATAGTCCAGCTGCCGCGCCGTGGTGGCGAACAGGAAGTAGGACTGGTCGCGCGAGTGATCGATCGCCTTGCGCATCTGGGCCCGGTCGTTGACCACCGAGCGCCGGACATAGTGGCCCGTCGCCATCGCTTCGGCGCCCAGGTCGCGAGCCACGTCCAGAAGGTCGCGGAACTTGACCGTCTGGTTGCAGCGGATGCAGGGCACCGGCGTCTGCCCGGCCAGATAGCTGTCGGCGAACTGGTCGATGACCGCGTCGCGGAACCGGCTTTCGTAGTCAAGAACGTAATGGGGGATGCCCAGCATCTCGGCCGCCAGCCGGGCGTCGTGGATGTCCTGGCCGGCGCAGCAGGCGCCCTTCTTCTTCAGCGCCGCGCCGTGGTCGTAGAGCTGCAGGGTCACGCCGACGACGTCATAGCCCGCCTTGTGCAGCAGGGCGGCGACGACGGTGGAGTCCACCCCGCCCGACATGGCCGCCACCACGCGCGATCCGACCGGCAGGCCGACCGCCGCGCGCGCGGACTCGATCGCCGCGTCCATGTCGGCCTTGCCGGTCATGGGAGCGATGGTCGGGATCGGGCAGATGTCCTCGGCGAGGGTCATGGCGCGCTATCTAGTGCGAAACCCGTGCGATTTCGAGGCCGGACGAAAACGGAGCCCGAAACGACAACGGCCGCCCCCGTTTCCGGGAGCGGCCGCAGTCGGCTCGGGGAGAAGATTTACGGGCGGCCGTAGTGCTGGATCCGCGTCGTGCGCAGGCCCTGCATGCCCCATTTGTCGATGGCCTTCTGCCAGGCCAGGAATTCCTCGGCTGTCAGGCGATAACGCGCCAGGGCGTCATCCAGGCTGATCAGACCGCCACGCACGGCGGCCACGACCTCGGCCTTGCGACGGATCACCCAGCGGTCCGTATTGGCCGGGGGAAGGTCGTGCATCGTCAGGGGCGTGCCCGTCGGACCGACCACATATTGTTCGCCTCGGCTATTAAGACGTCGCTCTTGCAACATGGGCTTATGCCTCATTGACCACCACCACTAAGCTCATGACCATAGCGGGCGGCGGCTAAGGGCCGTTTAAGCGTCGTGGTGAAGGAAAGGCTAAAATGCCTTCCGTCCACCCTCTCAATATTCAACAAAGGATTCATTGAGGTTTACGGCCCGTTACTGAGGTATCAGCGTTTGATGCTGATCAGCTCGGCCAGCATTTCGTCGGCCGTGGTGATGATCTTGGACGATGCCGAATAGGCGCGCTGGGTGGTGATCAGACCGGTGAACTCGGCGGAGAGGTCGACGGTGGAGGCTTCCAGCTGGGACGCCCCGATCAGCCCCGCGCCGCCGGTGCCCGCGGCCTTGAGGTTGTAGGTGCCGGATCCCTGGCTGACGCGGTAGGCGTTGCCCGAGGTCTGGGACAGGCTGTCCGGGCTGGGGAAGGTGGCCAGGGCGATCTGGGCGATCTGGCGCGTGACGCCGTTGTCGAAGATGGCGGTCACGAAGCCGCTGTCGTCGATCTTGACCTCGGACAGGTTGCCGAAGGCGGTGCCGTTGGTCAGCACGGCCTGGACCACCGAGGCGCTGTCGTACTGGGTCAGGCCGCCGGCCGAAGCCGACAGGTCGAAGGCCAGGGTCTGATTGTCGATGCCCAGGCCCGGGGCCCAGTTGAAGGCGCCGGCCCCGGGTGCGGCGGTGTCCGAGGACCCGAACGTCAGGCTCGCGGAGGCCGGGTCGGGGAACAGGGCCTGGGCGCCGAGCGCCGCCATGGCGTCCACGTCCAGACGGCCGTCCTGGGTAAAGGCCACCAGACCGGTTTTCAGCTGGCCGCTGGTCAGGCCCGCGCCGGTGACGACATCGGAAGCCGGGATCGCGCGGATCTCGGAATACCACTGGTTCGGCACCGTGCTTTTCAGGAAGGCGATCGCGATGGTGCGCTGTCCGCCCTTGGAGTCAGACACGGGGATGGTCAGCTCGAAGTCGGGTTTGACGCCCGCGCCGGTTTCCGGATCCCACATGGCCATGGAGTTGGTCGTGGGATCGTAGGCGTTGGCGCCGACCGGCACGGCCGAGGCGTCGGCCGCTTCGGCCGAAACCAGCTGGCTGGACTTGATGTTGGCGTTCAGCTGGATGCGGGTGGTGGCCTCGGCCGTGCCGCCGACGGAGCCGACGTTGACGGTGCGCAGGCGGTTCAGATCTGAGGGATCGGTGGCGATATTGCCTTCCGCATCGACCGGCCAGCCCTGCAGATAGAGGCCGGCGGTGTTCTTCAGATAGCCCAGGTTATCGACGGTGAAGGCGCCGGCCCGGGTGAACAGGCGGCTGTCCGTGACCTGCAGGTCCTCGGGCTTCTCCGTGACGACGAAAAAGCCCTGTCCCGCGATGCCAAGGTCGGTGGCCGAGGTCGTCCGCTGCAGCTGCCCGGCCTGGCTGGTGTAATGGCGCGCCGAAGCCATGACGCCGCCGGCGGAATAGCCGGCGCCTTGCGACTGGCTGTTGATCACCGTCTGGAACTCGCCGGCGGTCCGCTTGTAGCCGACGGTGTTCACGTTCGCGATGTTCTGCGAGATGGCCGCCAGGGCGGCGGAGTTTGCGGTCAGGCCGGACACGCCGGCAAGCAGGGCGCTGTTGATACTCATGGCGCAGTCTCCTTACGAGAACAGGTTCGAGGGGGTGAGCGAGGCAGGCGAGCGCATCAGGCCGCCCCGTCGTCGGAAGGGGCCCTGGTTTCTTCCAGGGCGATGACTGTGGAGAGCGGCAGGATCGAGTTGCCGACGGTCAGGAACGGCTCGCCGTCGTACATCTCGACGCCGGTGATGCGTCCCCGGGTCAGGACCTGGCTGTCGACGGCGCCGCCCGCGGCGTCCTTGGCCGTGACCTTCAACGTGTAGACCTGGCCGTCCTGGCCGTTGTTGCCGCTTGTCGCAGCGCCGTCCCAGGTGAAATCGTGCAGGCCGGTCGTCTTCGAGGGCGCGTCGCCGGACCACACCACCTTGCCGGATCCGTCCAGCACCTGAAGCGTGGCCGACGAAGCGTTGGCGCCGAGCTCGTAGCTCCAGGTCGCCTCGCCGCCGGCCATCTTGGTGGCCGACCAGGCCGCGGTCGCTTCCTTGCCGATATAGGTGGCCGCGCCGGCCAGACCGCCGCCGGCCTGGGCGGAAACCAGGCTCTTGAGCAGGTCGTTGGTCAGCAATTGCTGCTCGACGCCGGCCATCTGGGTCAGCTGGGCGGTGAACTGGTTGGAATCGACGGGCGACAGCGGATCCTGATTCTTCAGCTGGGACGTCAGCAGGGCCAGGAAGGTCTCGAAATTCGAGGCCAGCATGCCGCTGCCGGCGGCGATCCGGTTCGTGGCGTTGGTGGTGGTGGTGACGGCGTCGACCATCGATCAGACCTTCAAGTCCACGCCCGCAGGCGAGAGGGAGAGCGCCATCCAGCGGGGAGGCTGGGCGACGTCGATTTCGGCGTTCAGGCGCGAGGCGGCGGTGAAGGCCCGGTTCTGGCCGTCACGGGCGTCCTGCCCCCGGTCGAAGCCGCTGGATCCGCTATCGCGTTCGGTGAATTCGAGGGCGTCGTCGGCGAGGTGGAAGCCTGCGTCCTCCAACTGGCGCCGCAGATCGTCGACCCGGCCGCGCAGGTCGGTGGCCGCCGCGGGGTTGTCGAAGGCGAGCCGGGCGGCCAGCCGGCCCTCCGAGTCGATATCCAGCCTCACATCCACCCGACCCAGGTCGTCGGGGGTCAGGGCCATTTCGAACCGCGTCGAGCGGCCTTCCAGCTTGCGCAGGATCTGGGCGGCGATCTGCGCCGTGGCGTCGATGGTGGCGCGCGACAGGCCGGACAGGCTGGTTTCACGGGTCTGGCCCGTCGAGGTGTTCGAGGTGGCCGCGCTCTCGCCCGCAGGCGCGGCGTCGATTGAGGGGTCGTCCGATCCTGCGACAACGTCGGTCGTGGGCTTCGGCGCAGTATCCGCCGGCCCGGAGGTCCGTTCCGGGCCGGAGCGGGCGACGGGGCTGAGCGCAGCGCCGTCCTTCGCTTCGCTGGCGTCCGCACCGGAAACCGAAGGGGCGGCGGTCTTGTCGACCGGCGCATCCAGCGGCCGCGAAGTCCGCTCGGCCAGGGCGCGCAGCGGCGGCGGCGTGGGCTGGAGGACTGCCCGCGCCGGGGCGACGCCAACCGCGGCGGTCATGGCGGCGGCGGCGGCGGCGGAGGTGGAGGCGGCGGCGGCGGTGGCAGTGGAGGGGGCATTGGCGGCGGCGTTCGCCGCTTTCGCGTCGGCGGTCGCCGCCGGCGCGTCGACCTCGGCCGCGGCGTCGGAATGCGGAGCGGCTGAAGCGACGGGCGGCGGCGCCTGCCGGGCCGGTTCGGACGGGGCCGCAGCTCCCGGCATCACAGGCGGGGCAGGCTGGGCGCCGGTGTTCTGCAGAAGGGAAGAAAGGTCGGGTTCCGGAGCGGCCGACGCGACGGGAAGAATTTCGCCAGAGGCTGCGGCCTGGTCTTCAGGCGCCGGCGTCGACGGGACCGGTGCAATGACCAGGACCGGAACCGGGGCGGGCGGCAGGGCCGTCGCCGGGGCCGGCTCGCCCCCGTCGTTGGCGGGCGCGACGATCATCGGATCATCGGTCTTGCCGCCTTCTGCGTCGTTCTCGAGGCAGGTCGCCAGCAGGCTCATGAATCCGGTCGCGTTGTCTGCGCCGGTCGACCCTTGCGGGGCGCTGGCCGGGGCGGGCGCGATGAAGGACGGCAGAGCGAGGGCGGACATTGTCCCGGGGGGATGGTCGCGAAGGCGATGGTGGCTTGGGCGCTTGCTGCGCCGAACATTCAGACCCCATGGCGCAAGTCGCGGGCCAACTCGGCCCGGGGCCGGAAGCGACTGAAAAAGCGTAAGAAAAGGAAATGCACCGAGAGGCGTCATCGCCTCGCGTCCGGTCGAAACTTGCCGCGTGCCGACGATTCTTGCCCGGCGCCGGCGACGATCGACCGGTGCGGTCGTCGCGGCTGGCCCGCCCCTTGCGCTCATCAACGGTCATGACCCAGGCGCGAAACGCGGTAGCGCGTAAAATCAAGGACTTGCCGGCCATCCCTGCGCGGGACGCCGGGCAAAAATCGCTCGTCGGCTGGCAGGGCTTGCCGGGCGCCGCTCGTATGGAGACCGCCGGATGTCGCTGAACGCCATCATGAACACGGCGACTTCGGGACTGGCCACCGCCCAGACCCAGTTGCGCGTCGTCTCGGACAACGTCTCCAACGTCAACACGCCCGGCTATGTCCGCAAGATCGCGGATCAGACCTCCCTGACCAGCCAGGGCATGGGCTCCGGCGTCGAGGTGTCCCGCATCCGTCTGGCGACCGACCGCTTTCTCCAGGCCGCCAGCCTGAACGCCGGCGCGAACGCCGCGCGCGAAAGCGTGCGTTACGAACTGTATGACCGCATCCAGTCGCTTTTCGGCGATCCCGGCGGCGACAGCGGCTTCTTCTCCCAGGTCGATGGCGTGTTTTCGGCCTTCGCCGCCAGCGCCGAGGATCCGACCTCCTCGCCGCGCCGTCAGGACGCCCTGTTCAAGACCCAGGCCCTGTTCGACGAGGCCGGCCGCATCGGCAAACAGATCCAGGCGGTCCGCGAGGACGCCGACGGCCGTATCCAGAGCGCGATCGAAAAGACCAATGGCCTCCTCAAGCAGATCGAGAGCCTGAACCTCGAAATCGCCCGCGCCACCGCCGTCGATGGCGACGCCTCCGGGGCCGAAACGGCCCAGGCGGCCCTGATCGGCCAACTGGCGGAAATGGTGGACATCCGGGTCTCGGTCCGGCCCGTCGGCGGCGTGTCGATCCGGACCGGTTCGGGCACCCTGCTGGCCGGTCAAGGCGCGGCTACGCTGGACTACAACCGCGCGGGCACCGTCACGGGCGAGACGGCCTTCAACGAACTGTGGATCACCGAGCCGGGCGGTCAGAAGCGCTCTCTCCTGGACAGCGTCACCTCGGGCGAGATCAAGGGCCTGGTCGAACTGCGCGACATCGAGGCGCCAGCGGCGGCCGAGCGCCTGGCGGAACTGGTTTCCCATGTCGCGGACGAGTTGAACCGCGCGCACAATGCGAACTCCTCGGTGCCGGCCCCGATCAGCCTGAAAGGACGGAACGTCGGCCAGTCGTTCGAAACCGCCATCGCCGGCTTCGCCGGGCAGACCACCGTCGCGATCACCAATGCGGCGGGCGTCGTCCAGAGCCGGGCGGACATCGTCTTCTCCGGCGCGACCATGACCGTCAACGGCGCTCCGGCCACACCGGCGAACTTCCTGACCGTCCTGAACGCCCAGCTGGGCGGGGCCGCCACGGCCAGCTTCGCCGACGGCCGTCTCAGCATCACGGCGACGGCTCCGAATGGCGTCGCCGTCGCGGACGACGCGACCACGCCTTCGGCAAAGGCGGGCAGGGGCTTTTCGCACTATTTCGGTCTCAACGACCTGATCTCGGCCGACCGCCCCGCCTTTTACGACAACGGTCTGACGGCGGCGTCTCCGCACGGCTTCACCACCGGCGAAACCCTGACTTTCCGCTTCACCGGCGAAACGGGATCGCGGTTGCGCGATCTTGAGGTTGCTGTCCCGCCTGGCGGGACCGTGGGCGACCTCGTCAACCGCCTGAACGACCCCGCGCTCGGGATCGGGCGCTTCGGGGCCTTCTCTCTCGCCTCCGACGGTTCGCTGAGCTTTACGGGTTACGGCAATCCGGCCCCGATCCTCAGCGTCCTCGCGGACACGACGACCCAAGTCCCCTCGGGCGTGTCGGTCACTGAGTTGTTCGGCATCGCCGGCGGCGTCCGTTCGTCCCGGGCCGACAGCTTCGCCCTGCGCGCGGACATCCGGCAGACGCCCTCGAGACTGGCGCTGGCGCAGCTCAATCTGGCGGCGGCCGCCGGCACGACGGCTCTCAGCACGGGCGACGGCCGCGGCGCGCTTGTCCTGGCCGACGCCGGAGAGCAGTCGGCCAATTTCCAGCCGGCCGGCGGATCCACGGGCGGTTCGATCTCGGTGTCGCGCTACGCCTCCGAAATGTCGGGCGAAATCGGCGGCCGGGCGGCGGCGGCGAAGAACCGCCAGGAGACAGCGGCGGCGCTCTACTCGGAGGCCAGTTCCCGCCAGACGGCGCACGAAGGCGTCAATCTGGATGAGGAACTGGTGCTGATGACCACCTACCAACAGGCCTTCAACGCTTCCGCCCGCCTGATCCAGGCGTGCAAGGACATGTACGAAACGCTGATGGGGATTGTCTGATGACCCGCGTCGCCACCTACGGAAATTATCAGTCGGCCCTGCTGAACCTGATGAACACGCAAACGCGGTCGGCCGAGGCGCAGGAGCGGGTCTCGACCCAGAAGAACGCGACCGACCTGACCGGCTTCGGTCGGCAGTCCGAGACGCTCACGGCGTTGAAAGGGGCCCAGAGCCGCATACAGGGCTTCATCGACACGGCCGAGGCGGTGACGTCACGCCTGACCACCCAGGATCTGGCGATGAACCAGATCAACGACGGCATCAGCGGTCTGCGCGAGGCCATCGGCAGCGCGCTGTCTACGGATTCCGCCGGGTCCCTCATGCTGGAGATGGAAGGCCAGTTCCAGTCGATCCGCGGCGGCCTGAACATGCGGCACCAGGGGGGCTATCTGTTCGCCGGCGCCTCGACCACGACCGCGCCTCTGGATGTAACGAACCTGACCGAGCTCGCGGCCGCGCCCGGCGTCGCCTCGGTCTTCCGGAACGACGCCCTGAAGACGGTCAGCCGGGTGGCCGACGGCACGACGCTGGAGACCGGATTCCTGGCCGACGAACTGGGGACGGATGTGCTGGGCATTCTGCGCGACGTGCAGATTTTCCACGCGACGGCGGGGCAGGGGCCGCTGACCGGCAAGCTGACCGAGGCGCAGAAGACCTTCCTGACCACCCAGCTCAGCCGGCTGGAACAGGCCGGCTCGGCCGTTATCGACAAGGTGGCCAAGACCGGCTCGCTGGCCAAGCAGGTGGAGAGCATCTCGGCCGGCCACACCGCCCAGAAGAACGCGCTGGACGAACTGGTGTCGAGCCGGACGGACGCTGACATGGCCAAGGCTGTGACCGATCTGCAGTTGTCTCAGATCGCGATCCAGGCCTCGGCGCAGGTGATCAGCCAGCTGCGTCAGGTGTCCCTGCTCAACTATCTGAGCTGACGCGACAAATCGCCTTTATGGCCACGCTGGACCGCGGTGCGCGCATGGAACATACCATGAACGCATGACCCAGATCGACCTCCGCAGAAAATTGGCGATCCTCGCGGACGCGGCCAAGTATGACGCCAGTTGCGCGTCATCGGGAACGTCGAAACGCGACTCGACAGGCGGCAAGGGGATCGGCTCGACGGAGGGCATGGGCATCTGTCACGCCTACACCCCGGACGGCCGGTGCGTGTCGCTGCTCAAGATCCTGCTGACCAATTTCTGCGTCTACGACTGCGCCTACTGCATCAACCGGGCGTCCTCCAACGTTCCGCGCGCACGCTTCACGGTCGACGAGGTCGTCCAGCTGACGCTGAACTTCTACAGGCGGAACTATATCGAGGGCCTGTTCCTGTCGTCGGGCATCATCCGCTCCGGGGACTATACGATGGAGCAGCTGGTGCTTGTGGCGAAGACGCTGCGGGAGGAGCACGACTTCCGCGGTTACATCCATCTCAAGCTGATCCCTGAAGCCGATCCGGGACTGATTGAGGAGGCGGGTCGCTACGCCGACCGTCTGTCCGCCAACATCGAACTGCCGCGCGACGAGGCCTTGCGGCGGCTGGCTCCCCAGAAGGACGTCGGCGTCATCAAGAAGGCCATGGGCCAGGTGCGACTGAAGGTCGATGCGGCGCGGCCGGACAGGAGAGATCGGGCGCAGCCTCCGAAATTCGCGCCGGCGGGCCAGTCGACCCAGCTGATCGTCGGCGCCGACGGGGCGCCGGACACCGAGATCATCGACCGGGCGGCCTCGCTGTACGGCGGTTACGGCCTGCGCCGCGTCTACTACTCGGCCTTCAGCCCGATCCCGGATTCGTCCAGCGCGCTACCCCTGTCGAAGCCCCCGTTGATGCGCGAGCACCGCCTGTACCAGGCCGACTGGCTGATGCGGTTCTACGGCTTTTCACCGCCCGAGATCGGCGAGGCCGCCGTGGACGGGATGCTCGATCTGGCCATCGATCCCAAACTGGCCTGGGCGCTGAACTCCCGCGCTTCGTTCCCGGTCGATGTGAACACCGGACCGCGCGAGATGCTGCTGCGGGTGCCGGGCCTCGGCGTAAAGTCGGTCAACCGGATCGTTCAGGTCCGACGCTGGCGGACCTTGCGGCTGGAGGACATCGGCCGGCTGTGCCGCGGCATCGACAAGGTGCGGCCCTTCATCACTGCTCTGGACTGGACGCCGGGTGGGTTGACAGACGCGGCTGACCTTCGCGCCCGGATCGTCCCGGAACCCAAGCCGGTCCAGATGAGCCTTTTCTGATGCGCGTCGCCTCGCTGACGCATCAGACGGATTTCGACGGCTGGCGGAAGGCGGCGCGTGCGTTCCGGCAAGCCGGGGTGCCGCCCGGCGCGGCTGCCTTCAGGATGGGCGCGAATGAGGGCAGGCTGTTCGACGAGGCTGGACCGCCGAGCGGCGGCGGGCCCGCGTTCGCCGCGCCCAAGGCCTTCGTCGATCTGGCGAGGGCGGTGATCCTCCACCGGTCCGACGACCGTTTCGACCTCATGTACCGGCTGCTGTGGCGGCTGAAGGACGAGCCCGACCTGATGAAGGTGGTCACCGACGCCGACGTGGCCGACGCCCTGGAGCGGGCGAAAAACGTCAGTCGCGCCAGCCACAAGATGAAGGCCTTTGTCCGCTTCCGGCGGGTCGAGGACTCGACGGGCGAGGCGTGGGTCGCCTGGTTCGAGCCGGCGCATCGGGTGGTGGAGAGGACGGCGCCGTTCTTCGTCCGGCGCTTCACGACCATGCGCTGGTCGATCCTGACCCCGGACGGCAGCGCCATCTGGAACGGGGAGACGCTGACGTTCGGTCCACCGGCGACACGCGACATGGCGCCGGCGCAGGACGAGATCGAGGAATTCTGGAAGACTTACTATGCCTCCACCTTCAATCCGGCGCGGCTGAAGACCAAGACCATGCAGGGCGAAATGCCCAAACGGTACTGGAAAAACCTGCCCGAGGCGGCACTGATCCCGGAACTGGTGGCTCGGGCGGCGCTTCGCACCGAAGCCATGGTCGCCATGCCCGCACCCCAGCCCAATCCGCGTCTCGCGAAGACCCTGTCGCGCATGGGGCGCGATCACGCCTTCGATGAAGGGTTCGTGCCCTCGACGCTGGAAGAACTGGGTCAGGCGGTTCAGGCGTGCCGGCACTGTCCGCTGTGGCGGGACGCGACCCAGGGTGTTTGCGGCGAGGGGCCGAGGAAGGCGCGGCTGATGATCGTGGGCGAACAGCCAGGCGATCACGAAGACCTGACAGGCCGTCCTTTCGTCGGCCCCGCGGGCGGGGTCCTGGACGCCGCGCTCGAGGAAGCGGGGATCAACCGGGACGACCTCTTCGTCACCAACGCCGTGAAGCATTTCAAGCACGAGCCGCGGGGGAAGCGTCGTATTCACAGGACGCCGCTCGCCAGCGAGGTCAGCGCCTGCCGCTGGTGGCTGGAAGCGGAACGGCGGCTGGTGAAGCCGAAGGTCATTGTGACCCTGGGCGCGACAGCGGCGCTGGGGGTGCTGGGCCGCAGGGCGGCGGTGACGAAGGAACGGGGTCAAGTGATCGCCCAGCCCGATGGGTCCCGCGTCCTGATGACCGTGCACCCTTCGTACCTGCTGCGTCTGCCGGACGAGGTCAGCCAAACCGTCGAACGCGGCCGCTTCGTCGAAGATCTGACGCGCGTGCGGGCGCTGCTTGACCTTTAAACATCTGAAACCGTGGCTGAACGAATACGGCGGCGCCGCGTTGTGAGGTCTGCCCCAGCTTTGCCGTTCGGCCGGCGTAGGCAAATCGAACGGCGCAATCTAGGTAGGGGCATGGCCGTAGCGGATTTTGACATCGACGACGGCGAACCGGGTCTGACCCTGCGCTTGACCGGCGACTGGACCGCGACCGAGCTTGGCCGGATCTCGCGCCGGCTGAACGAGGAACTGCACGACCGGGAGATCGGGGCGGTCGACCTGACGGAACTGGGCCGGTTCGATACGGCCGGCGCCCTGGCCATCGTCCAGGCCGTCGGAGGCGTCCTGCCCAAGTCCACCTGGACCCAGCGTCCCGAGGCTGGCCGCACCTACGCCTTGGTGGCGAAGCTGGAGCGTGAAAGCGCGGTTCCGCCAAAGCGGTCGCCCGGATGGGTGCGCGGCTTCGCCAAGGTCGGCCGCGGCGTGGGCGATATCGCGGCCGAAGCCACACTATCGATGGCCTTCTTCGGTCGGCTGATCGTGGCGGTCGGAACGGCCCTGGGCCATCCCGGCCGGATTCGCTGGGCCGCCTGGTTCAGCCAGGGCGAACGGTCGGGGCTGGACGCCATCCCGATCATCGCCACGACGAATTTCTTCATCGGGGCGGTCATCGCCTTCCTGGGCGCGAATCTGCTGACCCAGTTCGGCGCCGGCGTCTTCACCGTGCAACTGGTCGCCGTGTCGGTGCTTCGCGAGTTCGCCGTGGTCATCACGTCGGTCCTGCTTGCAGGCCGGTCATCGTCGTCGTTCGCGGCCGAGATCGGCTCGATGCGGATGAACCAGGAGGTCGACGCCATGCGAGTGATGGGCGTCAATCCGTTCCAGGCGCTGGTGATCCCACGGCTTGCCGCGATGCTCGCCATGCTGCCGTTGCTGACCTTCGTTGGCATGATCGCCGGCCTGTTCGGCGGTTTGATCGTGACCTGGGCGGAACTGGGATACGGACCCGCCTTCTTCATCCAGCGGATGACCGAGGACGCCAAGATGAGCACTCACCTCGGCGTCGGCCTGCTCAAGGCGCCTGTGTTCGCGGTGGTCATCGCGGCCATCGGGTGCCGTCAGGGCATGGCCGTTGCGGGCGATGTGGAGAGCCTTGGCCGCAGGGTCACCGCCGCCGTGGTGCAGGCGATCTTCGCCATCATCTTCCTGGACGCCGTATTTGCGATGATCTTCCTGGAGCTGAACTGGTGACCGCCCCGGCTGCGACCCCGACCGCGCCCGAACACCTGATCGAGGTGCGCGGCCTGCTGAGCCAGTTCGGGGAGCGGGTGATCCACGAAAACCTCGACCTCGTCGTCGAGCGCGGCGAAGTCCTCGGCGTCGTCGGCGGCTCCGGTTCGGGCAAGACCGTCCTGCTCAACTCGATCATCGGCCTCAAGGAGCCCGAGGGCGGCTCCGTCAGCATCCTGGGCTACGACCGCGCGACCATGGGAGCGGACCAGGAAGCCGACGTCGAACGGCGAACAGGCATTCTGTTCCAGCAAGGCGCCCTGTTCTCCGCGCTGAGCGTCATAGAGAATGTCGCGTCGCCCCTGGTTGAACACACCCGGCTGCCGAAGGACGTGATCCGCGAGCTTGCCGAGATGAAGATCGCGATGGTCGGGCTGAAGCCGGACTCCCACCATCTGAAGCCGGCCGAATTGTCCGGCGGCATGCGCAAGCGCGTCGGCCTCGCCCGCGCGCTGGCGCTGGACCCGGAACTCCTGTTCCTCGACGAACCGACCGCCGGCCTCGACCCCATCGGGGCGGCGGCCTTTGACGACCTGATCCGAAGGCTTTCCGACGACCTCGGGCTGACCGTCTTCATGATCACCCACGACCTCGACAGCCTCTATGCCATCACGGACAAGGTGGCCGTGGTCGCCGACAAACGTATTGTGGCCAAGGCGACGGTTCAGGAGCTCGAGCGTTCTGATCATCCCTGGATCAAGGAATATTTTCTGGGGCCGCGCGGACGCGCCGCCGACAGAGCCGCCTGAGGAGAGCGGACCAGATGGAACGAGACGCCCATTATGCCGCCGTCGGCATCGCCACCATCGCCCTTCTGGCGGCGCTGGCGGTGTTCAGCATCTGGCTGGCCCGCCTGCAATTCAACGACGACTACGACGTCTATGACATCGTCTTCTACGGACCGGTGCGGGGGCTTTCGGAGGGCGGCGAGGTCCATTTCAACGGCATCCGCGTCGGCGAGGTGACCGACCTGAACCTCGACCCGAAGAAGGGCGACCAGGTTATCGCCCGCATCCGCGTGGACGGCACCACCCCGATACGGGTGACCTCGCGGGCCCAGCTGGAGCCCCAGGGCATCACCGGCCTGAACTATATCCAGGTCACCGCCGGCAATCCGCAGAGCGCGATCCTGAAGACCCAGTATCCGGACAATGTCGTGCCCGTGATCCAGAGCCAGCCGTCGCCGATCGCCGAGCTGCTCAGCGGCTCGGGGACGGTGCTGGCGCAGGCCGTGGATGCTCTGAACCGGATCAACCGGGTGCTTTCGGACGACAACATCCGATCGTTCTCGACCAGCGTGAAGAACGTCGAGGCCCTGTCGAGCGAACTCGAGGCCCGCAAGGGGATGTTCGCCGAACTCGAGCAGGCCCTGGCCAAGGCCAACGCCGCCATCGGCGAATACCAGGCGCTCGGCGTCAGCGCGCGTCAGCTGATCGAGGGCGACGGCCGTCAGGCGATCGCCAACATCAACCGGGCGGCCGAGCAGGCCGCGGAAGCCGCGACGTCGGCCAACCGCACCATCAGCGGACTGGAACGGCCGGTCAGCGATTTCGCCACCACCGGCCTGCCGCAGCTGCAGCAGTCGATCCAGAGCCTTGAGGACGCCACGCGGGCGCTTGAAGGCCTGGTGGAAGAGGTGCGGTCCAGCCCGCGCGACTTTATCGGCCGCGCGCCGACCAAGGAAATGGAGGTCCAGCCGTGATCCGTTCATCCCTCATCCGGCTGACCGCCATCGGCGCCGCCGCGTCCATGCTCGCGGGCTGCGCCCTGCTGAGCTCTCCCGATCCGGTGCAGACCTATCGCTTCGGCGGGTCGGCTCCGGCCGTGGCTGAAACCGTGGGCTCGAACGCGACCTCGATCGCGCTGCGACGGGTCGAGTTCCCCGAGGCGGTCGAGGGCGATCGGCTGCTGGGCGTGACCGGCACGGAGACGGCCTATATCGCGGGGGCCCGGTGGGTGTCTCCGGCCGAGGACCTGTACATGGAAAGCCTGGAGAACGCCTTCGCCGGCCAGGCCACACGGGTTCGCCTGATCGGGCCCCGGGAGCCGGTGCGCAGCGGTCGCAGCCTGGACATCGACATGCGGGCCTTCGAGGCGCGCTATGACGCGCCGGGCGCGATTCCGACCGTGGTGATCACGGCCCGGGCCCGGGTGACGACCTCGCCGGAACGGACCGTCTCGGCCGAGCGTATGTTCAGCGTCGAGCAGCCCGCGACCGAGAACCGGGTGGGAGCCATCGTCGAGGCGTTCGACATGGCCACGCGCGACCTGAACACCCAGATCGTGGCCTGGACCGAGGCCAACACCCGCTAGATCCCGAGGCTGGTTCCCAGGGCGGCCAGCCGGCGCTCGACATCGCCGCGGCGGGCGCCCAAGGTGGTCATTTCGCCGAGGGTTCGGTCGATCCGGGCCAGCGCCTGATCACGGCTGCGGGCCAGACGGTCCCTGTCAGGGCGAATGCGGCGGGGACGTTTTCCGGACAAGCCCAGCGCCTCGCGCCAGTCGTCGCGCCAGGCGGCGAGCCCGTCCGTGCAGGATTTGAGCGTTTCCGCGGTGCGGGCGTCGGCGTTCTGGGCGCCCCGGATCAACGACAGGGACTGAAGAGCGGCTGCGCGGCAGGCGTCCAGCATCGCCTTGCGGCCCTCCAGCGGATGAGCGGCGCCGTCGTCGGCGGGCGCCAGGCCGGACAGGCGTCGGGCGGCGGCGGCCAGGTGGGCGTCCAGATCGGCGACCGCGTCGCGGACCTCGGCCCAGACGCCGTCCAGCGCGGTCGCGCGGCGCGCGGCCGCTTCGACGGGGTCGGCGAGGGTGGCGCCGCTGTCGGTCAGACGGTCCGCCGCGTAGCGGAACTGTTCGCGGAAACGGTTCAGGCGCTTGCCGCGGCTGTCGAACAGGCCGGCGAGGCCGCGGCGGGGTTCGAGAGCCTCGGGCCGCAAGGCGTCGATGCGGGACCGGAGCTGGGCCAGGGCGGCGGCGGCGGCTTCGAGGCTTTCGGCGCGGGCGGCGGTCAGGGCGCGCTCGATGCGTTCGACGGCGGCGATGCGGGCCGGTTCGCCGAAGGCGTGGGCGGCGGCCTCGTCAAAGGCCGCGTCGATGCCGTCGACCCGCGCCGCGTCCGGCGCAGGGGCGGCGCCCTGCCAGCGGTAGGCTCCGTCCGCCATCTCGATGCTCCCACCAGACCGGCTCTGCGGCCGGTTCCGGGGGAGTATGCCTACGAGTTCAGGTCAGCCGCAACGGTGTAGCTTGCCTCGGTCTTGCTCGCGACTTCCTCGAGGGTGACGCCCTCGGCCAGTTCGATCAGTTCGAGGCCCGAGCCGTCCGGCTTGACGTCGAAGACGCACAGGTCGGTGATGATGCGGCTGACCACGCCCGTGCCGGTCAGGGGCAGGGTGCATTCCTTCAGGACCTTGGACTGGCCGTGCTTGTTGGCGTGATCCATGACCACGACGACGCGCTTGACGCCGGCGACCAGGTCCATCGCGCCGCCCATGCCCTTCACCAGCTTGCCCGGGATCATCCAGTTGGCGATGTCGCCGTTCTGGGCGACTTCCATGGCCCCGAGGATCGACAGGTTGATGTGGCCGCCGCGGATCATGGCGAAGCTGTCGGCCGAGCTGAAATAGCTGCTCTCGGGGATCTCGGTGATGGTCTGCTTGCCGGCGTTGATCAGGTCGGCGTCGACCTCGTCCTCATAGGGGAAGGGGCCCATGCCCAGCATGCCGTTTTCGGACTGGAGGGTGACCTCCATGCCGTGCGGGATGTAGTTGGCCACCAGGGTCGGAATGCCGATGCCGAGGTTGACGTAGAAGCCGTCCTGCAGCTCTTTCGCGGCGCGGGCGGCCAGTTGTTCGCGGGTGCGGGCCATTATGCGGTCTCCCGGGTACGGACGGTGCGTTGCTCGATGCGCTTCTCGGGCACGGTCAGGACGATGCGGTCGACATAGACGCCGGGGGTGTGGATGCAGTCGGGGTCCAGGGAGCCGGTCGGGACGATGTGTTCGACCTCGACGACCGTGACCTTGCCGGCCGTGGCCATCATCGGGTTGAAGTTGCGGGCGGTCTTGCGGAACTGGAGATTGCCGCGGCCGTCGGCCTTCCAGGCCTTGATGATCGACAGGTCGGCCAGGAGCCCCGTCTCCATGATGTAGCGCTCGCCGTTGAAGGTGCGCTCTTCCTTGCCTTCGGCGACCAGGGTGCCGACGCCGGTCTTGACGAAGAAGGCCGGGATGCCGGCCCCGCCGGCGCGAATGCGTTCGGCCAGGGTGCCCTGGGGGTTGAACTCCAGCTGGAGCTCGCCGGCCAGGTACTGGCGCTCGAACTCCTTGTTCTCGCCGACGTAGGACGAGATCATCTTGGCGATCTGGCGGGTCTCCAGCAGCTGGCCGAGGCCGAAGCCGTCGACGCCGGCGTTGTTGGAGATGACGGTCAGGCCCTTGACGCCGCTGTCGCGCAGGGCGGCGATCAGGTGCTCGGGAATGCCGCACAGGCCGAAGCCGCCGGACATGACGGTCATGCCGTCGAAGGTCAGGCCCTCGAGGGCGGACGCCGCGTCGGGGAAGATCTTCCGCATCGCTTCCTCATATTTTCACCGCTTGATGAATATTCGCGGCGCTCGTCCGTCCGTAACGTGGCGAGGCGGGACGGGCAAGGCGGGCCGGAAAAAACACCGTCCAAACCGTCCAGACCGTCCAATGCCTCCGGCTCGCGTCAGGCCGAAGAGAAGAAAACACCGTCCAAAGCGTCCATAACGTCCACTTCGTCCGACGGCCGTCGACGCCCATCCGCACTATGGCGGCGCCCTACGTCAGAATCGGACGGACCCATGGGTCACCGGTTGGCCCGGCGGCGCGCCGCGGACCCGGTATCGGGCGCCCTTGAGCATCATCGTCAGCGCCTCCCAGTGGATGCCCCAGGTGACCTTCCAGGTCAGGAAGGGGTGGGTGACGAAGGCTCGCAGCAGCTGGCCGTCGGTCAGGGGGCGACGGAGGCCGGCGAAGCTGGCGGTCAGGATGGGCGTGTCGCCGCGACGGACGGCGACCACGACGGAGACGGCTTCTCCCGGCGGACGGACGGTGAAGTCGTAGGTCAGGTCCCGGTCCATGAAGGGAGAGACGAAGAACCGCTTTTCGACGGACTGGCGGATCAGTGCGGGAGCGCCCCCTCCACCATGCTCCGCATGGTCCGGTCGTCGAAGCGGCTCCGCCGCTTCTTCCTCCACCCCCCTGGGGGGAGGAGACGGAACCGCCACCAGATAGCTGTGGCGCTCGTGGAAGGTGTTGGTGACTTCGTACAGCAGGGCGGCGAGGGCGCCGTCGGGGGTGTGGCAGAAGAAGACGCTGATCGGGTTGAAGCCGTAGCCGAGAATGCGCGGCATGGTCAGCAGGCGGATCGGGCCGCCGGCGATGTCGATGCCCGCCGCGGCGAGATGAGCCTCGATCTGGAGGCGCAGCGGCCGACCGGAGCGGTCGCCATGGTCGGCGGTCCTGAGGGTGATCGGGCCGAACCGGCGGCGGAGCAGGCGCAGGCGGTCCTGCAGTCCGTCCAGCTCGTCGAGGTCGGCGAGCACCATCCAGAGACGGTAGCGCAGGCGATGGTCAAAGGTGCGGGTGCGCTGGTGCACGACCTCGCCGACGTAGAGGGCGGAGGACAGGCCGGCTCCCCCCTTTCCGTCATCCTCGGGCTTGACCCGAGGATCGGACGAAGGGCGGCCAAGACCGGCCGTGGTGATCCGCTGATCCCGACTTCGGCCCATGAAACCGAGGGTCGGATCGTCTGATCCTCGGGTCAAGCCCGAGGATGACGGGGCGTGGGGATGGGCGAGGGTCACGCCGCCTCGGTCAGCCGGTCCGGGGCGCCGGACGGATCGTGCACATGGATGCGGCCGCTCTCGTGAGCCACGGTCCATGGACGGCGGACGCCGCCCAGCTGTTCGGCCACCGCCAGACCGGCCTGCAGGCCGTCCTCGTGGAAGCCCGAACCGAACCAGGCGCCCGCGAACCAGACATTGCGGCGGCCCTGGAGGCTCCACAGTTTCGACTGGGCGGCGACGGCGGCGGCGTCGAAGACGGGGTGTTCGTAGTCCCATTCGCCGATCACGAGTTCGGGGTCGGGGGCCTTGGCGGGATTGAGGCTGACGAACAGGGGCGGGCCGGGCAGGCTCTGAAGTTCGTTCATCCAGTAGGTGACGCCGCCTTCGCCCGCGCGGTCGGAATAGCCGAGGTGGGTCCAGGCCGCCCAGGCCTTGCGCCGTTTGGGCATCAACGCCGTGTCCCGGTGCAGGATCACCCTGTTGGGCCGGTATTCGATGGCGCCCAGCAGGCGCCGGTCCTCGGCCGAGGAGGACTCCAGGAGCGCCAGGGCCTGATCGGAATGGGTGGCCAGGACGACGGCGTCGAAGCGCTCGATCCGGCCGTCGGCGAAGCGCAGGGCCGCGCCGTCGAGACCGCGCAGGACGCCGGTGATCCCGGCGTCCGTGACGACCCGGCCGCGGAAGGCCTCGACCAGACGGGAGACATAGGACCGGCTGCCGCCGTCCACGGTGCGCCAGGTCGGCTTCAGGTCCACCTTGAGCAGGTTGTGGTTCATGTAGAACCGCACGAAGGAGGCCGCCGGATAGCCGGCCATCTGCCCCATGGTGCACGACCAGATGGCGGCGGCCTGGGGCAGCAGATGGGCCTCACGGAACAGGGTGCCGTAGCCGCCGCGGGTCAGGTAGGCGTCGAGGGTTTCGCCCGACTTCTCGAGCGCGGGCAGGTCGCGCGGGGCCTGTTTCTGGAAGCGCAGCACGTCGCCGATCATGCGCCAGAATCTGGGGCTGGCGTAGTTGCGCTTCTGGGCGAACAGGGCGCCGATGCCCTGGCTGCAATATTCGAAGGCCCCGTCGTCGATCGAGACGGCGAAGGACATCATGGCCGGCTTGGTCGGCACCTTCAGATGTTCGAACAGGGCCGTCAGATTGGGATAGTTGGCCTCGTTGTAGACGATGAAGCCGGTATCGACGGCGACCGGTTCTCTGGGCGAGGGGGCGTCGACGGTATGGGAGTGACCGCCCAGCCGGCTGTCCGCCTCGAACAGGGTCACGTCGTGCGACTGCGACAGGAGCCAGGCGCAGGACAGGCCCGAGATGCCCGAACCGACGACGGCGATGCGCTGGCCGGGAGGCGTCGGGGATGTGGCGACGAGGTGGGGGGGCATGCAGGCTCCAGCGAAACTCGCGAACAGCTACGAGCCGGGGGCTGTGATGGATGCCGTACATCCGGATGCGACGCCGGCCCGTAGCTGGATGGGTCGTCAGCCTGTCAGGACCAAAGCATGAGCCTCGCCACCGCCGCCATTCGCCGGCTTCAGGATGCGCCGTTTCCCGATCTCGTCGCCCGGCCGGCGATCGACAGCCTGGTCTCGGAGGCGCGCAAGAGGCTGGATCGGGAAGGGCCGCACGACGAGGCGGCCTTCGCCCGCGACATGGCCAAGCGGGCGATCGCCGAGCACACGACGGCGGCCAATGAGCAGCACTACGAACTGCCGCCGGAATTCTTCCAGCTGTGTCTGGGGCAACGGCTGAAATACTCGTGCTGCCTGTACCCGACCGCGGAAACGACGCTGAACGAAGCCGAGGAGGCCGCGCTGGACGAGACCTGCGCCCACGCCGCCCTGACGGACGGGCAGCGCGTGCTGGAACTGGGCTGCGGCTGGGGCTCGCTGAGCCTGTGGATGGCCGAGCGGTACCCCCGGTCGAGAATCACCGCCGTGTCGAACAGTCATGGCCAGCGCCAGCATATCGAGGCCCAGGCCGCCGCCCGGGGCCTGACCAATCTGACGGTCATCACCGCCGACATGAACGACTTCCACGCTCCGACGCCCATGGGCGAGGGCTATGACCGGATCGTCTCGGTCGAGATGTTCGAGCATATGGCCAACTGGCGGGCGCTGCTGGGACGGGCGCACGGCTGGCTGAAGCCGGGCGGGCGGATGTTCATCCATGTCTTCACCCACCGCGACGCGCCGTACCGGTTCGACCACACCGACAGCGGCGACTTCATCGCCCAGCATTTCTTCACCGGCGGGGTCATGCCCAGCCGGGGGCTGATGCGGCAGTTCCCGGACCTGTTCGAGGTCGAGCGGGAATGGACCTGGAACGGGGTGAACTACAGGCGCACCGCGGACGACTGGCTGGCCAATATGGACGCCAACGGCGACCGGGTGATGGAGCTGATGCGGGAGACCTACGGCGCCGACGCGCTCCTGTGGCGGAGGCGCTGGCGGCGGTTCTATCTGGCGACGGCCGGGCTGTTCGGCAATGACGACGGAAACACCTGGGCGGTCAGCCATTACCTGCTGAAGCCGGTCTGACGGAGCAGAACCGATGATCAAATATGTCGCCGCCTATCTGGGCGCCGGGCTGACCTTCGCCGCGGTCGACGCGGTCTGGCTGACGACCATGACCGACCGGCTGTACAGGCCGGTGCTGGGTCCGATCCTGGCCGACAAGCCTGACATGAAGGCCGCCGTGGCCTTCTACCTGATCTCGATCGCGGGGACGGTGTTCCTGGCCGTGGAACCGGCATTGCGCGAAGGGGCGTGGCAGAGGGCGGCGATCAACGGGGCGGTGCTCGGGTTCGTGGCCTATGCGACCTATGACCTGACCAATCAGGCGACGCTGAATGTCTGGTCGACGCGACTGACGATCATCGACCTGTGCTGGGGCACGGCCCTGACGACCCTGTCGGCGCTGGGGGGCTATTTCGCCGCGCGCTGGGCTGAAGGACGGTTCGGCTGACGCCGACCCTGGGGGCCGAAGGCCGCTTCGGTTAACCTTTTTCTTCCCGTGAGACGGGCGCGAGGTGGCGGTCGGGCGGCGATAAGGTAAAAGGTCCGACGGAACGGGGTTCAGTCGGGGAAAAGTCTTGCGTGCTGGCGTCAACGCTCTGACGGCGACCTTCGCGGTCGGCGTGCTGGCCGGGCTGGTGCTGACGCCCGACGGCCGGGCATGGCTGCGCCATCCGACCATCATGCTGGGCGACAGGGCCGCGGCGTCCGCCCCGCCCGCGCCGGTGGCGCCGGTCGTTCCGGTCGCGGCGCCGGTCCTGCCGACGGTGACGCCGCTGGACGCGCGACTGGCCCGCGGGCCGCTGCGCATCGGCGTGTTCGGGGATTCCATGGCCGACGGCCTGTACGCAGGCCTGTACCGCGACCTGCAGCACACGCCGGATGTGACGGTGAGCAAATTCTCGCAGGTGTCGACGGGGCTGAGCCGCTACGACTACGTCGACATCCAGGCGAAGACCCGGGGCCAGCTGGACGCGCAGCCGGTGGATGTCGCGATCATGCTGTTCGGCACCAATGACGCCCAGGGCATCGAGATGGACGGGCAGATCCATCCGTTCGGCTCGGACGGCTGGAAGGCCGCCTACGCCAAGCGGGTCGACGACCTTGTGGGCCTGCTGCGCAGCCGCGACGTGGCCGTCTACTGGGTCGGCCTGCCACGGATGAAGCGGGCGTCGTTCGACGCCAGGATGACGCTGATCAACGGCGTCGTCGAGGCGCGGATGCGGGCGCTGGGCGTGCCGTACATCGAAACCACCGCCCTGACCTCGAACGATGAGGGCGGGTATGAAGCCTATCTCCCCGCCGACAGCGGGCGACGCGTGCTGATGCGGGCCAACGACGGAATCCACATGTCGATGGCCGGATATTCGCGGCTCAGCGCGCCGGTGACGGCGCGCCTGAAGCACGACGCGGGGCTGGATCGGCCGGCGGCTCCCCTCGCGGCGCCCGCCGCCTGAGGATGAGGCGCCTGGAGGCGGTCATCGCAGCCGGTCTGTGCGCCGCGGCGCCCGGGGCCGCCGCGCAGGAGATTCCCTATCTGTCGCTGTCGCGGTCGGCGCCGGGGGCCTCGATCTGCGCGGGCGGGCTGTGTCAGCCGGGGACGCTGACGGGGTTCTTTCAGGCCCTGGCCGACACCGAGGCCGGGCGGCGCGTCGCCCCGGTGAGGGTCGTCCAGTACGGCGACAGCCATACGGCCGGGGCGCGCGTCACGGGTCGGGTTCGGGCGCAGCTTCAGGGGCGCTTCGGCTATGCCGTCGATGGGGCCGCGCCGGGACTGATGATGAGCGAGGTCGGCGTGGTGGGGGCGACGCTGGAGACGTTCGCGGGCTGGCCGGACAGGCCGGAGCTGGCGGGGGCGGACCTCGTCATTCTGGCGCTGGGCGTCAACGACGGCTTCGAGGATGGTCTTGATCCGGGCGCCTGGGAGGCGCTGCTGCGGGCGCAGGTGCAGCGGCTGCGCGGCTGGGGCGCGTCGGTGCTGATCCTCGGCGCGCCCGACGCCCAGCGGACGGGCGCGGCGGGGGGCTGCAGCGCCGACGGCCGGCGCGCGCCGCCCCCCTCGCTGGCCGTGGTGCGGGACGTGCAACGCCGGGTCGCCGCCGACATGGGTGTGGCGTTCTGGGACTGGCACGGGCGGATGGGCGGCGATTGTTCGGCGGACCGGCTGGCGATGCAGGCCGAGCCCTTCATGCGCGGCGACCGGGTGCATTTCACCTCGGCCGGGGCCGACTGGATCGGCGGCGTGCTGACCGACGACCTTCTGGCCGCCTATGACGCGTGGAAGGCGGGAGGGCCGCGCTAGATGCTGTTCCCGACCCTGGCCTTCGGCGTCTTCTTCCTGTTCGTCTATTTCACGGCCTGGTCGCTGGATCGCGAGAACGGGCGGCGCAAGCTGTTCCTGCTGCTGGCCAGCTGGTTCTTCTACGCCCAGTGGGACTGGCGGTTCGTCGGCCTGCTGATCGCGTCGGCGGTGCTGAACTGGGGCGTGGCGGCGCTGATCGCGAGACAGCCCGGGGCGAGGAAGGCGTGGCTGGTCGGCCTGGGGGTGGCGGTCAATCTGCTGATCCTCGGCTTCTTCAAATACTACGGCTTCTTCATCGAGCAGGCCGGCGACCTGCTGACGCGGTTCGGCTGGGAGCGGGACCTGCCGCTGCTGCAGGTCGTGCTGCCGGTGGGGATCAGCTTCTTCACCTTCCAGGGCATCAGCTATGTCGTGGACGTGCATCGCGGGAAGACGCCGGCGGCGAAGAGCCTGCTCGACGTCATGCTGCTGATGAGCTTCTTCCCGCATCTGGTGGCGGGGCCGATCGTGCGGGCGTCGGACCTGCTGCCGCAGTTCGACCGGACGCCGCGACTGACGCGCGAGATGGCCACCCACGGCCTGCTGCTGATCGTCTGGGGGCTGTTCAAGAAGACGGTGATCGCGTCCGAGATTTCGGTGAACCTGGTCGACCCGGTGTTCTTCGATCCCTCGGCCTATGGCGCGGTGGATATCGCGGCGGCGGTCTATGGTTATGCGGTCCAGATCTATTGCGACTTCTCGGCCTATTCGGACATGGCCATCGGGATCGCGGCCCTGCTCGGCTATTCCTTCCCGCGCAATTTCGACCAGCCCTATCGCGCCAGTTCGATGCAGGCCTTCTGGCGGCGCTGGCACATCAGCCTGTCCAGCTGGCTGCGGGACTACCTGTATGTGCCGCTGGGGGGCGGGCGCAGGGGGCTGATCTCGTCGTGCATCAACGTCTTCATCACCATGGTGCTGGGCGGGTTGTGGCACGGGGCGGCCTGGACCTTCCTGGCCTGGGGGGCGCTGCACGGCGGGGTGCAGGTGATCGAGCGGCTGGGTCGCGCGGCGTTCGGGGACCGCAAGGTCGTTCCGACAGTCGTCGGGGTGCTGGTCACCTTCCACATCGTCTGCCTGGGCTGGATCCTGTTCCGGGCCGAGAGCTCCGACATGGCCATGGCCATGCTGCAGGGCCTGGGGCGGATCGGGCCGGTGGCCGCCCTGACGCCGCTGCTGCTGATGCTGATCCTCGGCGGGCTGGCCATGCACTGGTTGCCGCCGCGCGCCGTCGAGGGGCTGGCCGAGCGGCTGAAGACGGCGCCGTCGATCACCCTGGGCCTGCTGGTCGGCGCGGCCTTCCTGCTGATCGAGGCGGTGCGCCCCGAGGGCGTGGCGCCCTTCATCTATTTCCAGTTCTGAGGCGTTGGACCCGCGATGACCGACGACACGACAGGCAGGCACGAAGATCCCCCGGAAAGGCTGGAGCCGTTCCCGCTCCAGGGGGCGGATTCGCCCTTTCCGCCGCTGTACGAAAGTCTGCCGCCGCCGCCGAAGGATCCGCCCAGCGACTGGATCGAGACGGCCGACGCCCATGACCTGCCGACACGCGACAACGCCCTGACCGCCCTGGGTCGGTTCGCCTTTCCGCCCGCGCCGCCGCTGGACGACGAGGGCGTGGCGGCGCGCGACCGGCGCTGGACCAGCCGGACCGTATTGATGACGGCGGCCTTCCTGATGGTGTTCAACGCCGTGTCGCCGCTGAACTGGGCGCGGCAGCAGCCGCCGGGATGGATCGCGGGCACGGTGGAGCAGCTGTCCGAGGTCTGGGTCGCCCGGTTGGCCGTCTTCGGCGTCGATCAGCCGCGTCAGGGCCTGCGCGAGATGTGGACGGCGGCGCGGCAGGCGCGGTTCATCGGCCAGGACCCGGTGCGCGACGCGGGGTCGACACCAGGTTGAGATTGGTGAACCTTCGCGGTTCAGAAGATGTGCGGGGGCATGGGTGAAAATCGACCGACGGAAGGCCCTGACCGGCGCCGCGATGCTGAGCCTGTGCGCCGGTCCGGCGCTGGGCCAGACCCGGCGGACAAGACGCGGCGCCGGCGGTCTGTCCGCCACCAGCGACGATGTGGTGGCCTTCGGCGAAGGCCTGGCCCTGATGAAACGGCGGCGCGACGACCGGTCCTGGGCGCGGCAGAACGCCATCCACTCCCGCAACGGCCAGCACAACAACGGCCTGTTCCTGCCCTGGCACCGGCTGCAACTGCTGCATCTCGAGCGGATCATCGCCGGCCTGACGGGGCATGCCGCCTTCGCCATGCCCTACTGGGACGCGCAGGAGCATCGGACCCTGCCGTCGTGGATCACGGAGCAGGACGCCCTGCTGTACGAGCGGCAGCGCGCGCGCGGCGTCGAGACCCTGGACTTCAACGCCGCCCGGTGGGCCCGGTCGCCGTATATGTCGCGGCTGACCTCGGATGATTTTCCGACCTTCGCGGGCCGGCTGCCGACCGGGGCGGGGATGGTCGAGGGCTATGGCCACAACTACATCCACGAACTGGTCGGCGGGGTGATGAAGCGGCTGACGACGGCGGCGACCGATCCCATTTTCTGGCTGCATCACTGCAATGTCGACCGCGTCTGGGCGACCTGGCACGCGCGTCAGCCGGCCGGCGTCTATCCCGAGGACTGGACCGCACGGACGCTGGACGGCTTCGTCGGCGGGCAAGGCGAGGACACGGGCGACTGGCGGGTTGGGAGCGTGCTGGAGACGCGGGCGCTGGGCTATGGCTACGACCATCTCTATCCCTTCCCGGTGTTCAACGCGCCCGAGGTGGGACCGCCGGGAGCGACGCGGCGCGAGCCGCTGGGCGGGGTCGTCCACCGGATGCGGGCCGAGGGCGGAGACGGGCAGGGCGGCTTGTCCGTGACCCTGCCGGCGGAGGCCGTGGCGCGGATGCGGGCGGCGGACGACACGCTGATGATCGAGGGGGCCGGATCGGTCGCCTGGGCCGCGAACGAGACGCTGCTGGACCGGTCGATCGAGATCCGCATGAGCTGCGCCGGGCGGCGGATATCTCTGGGGTCGTCGCCGACCTTCCTGCACCTGCGGGAAGGCGTGGAGGCGCACCACGCCGGCGACTACGTCCTGCCGTTCCGGTTCGGCGAGGAGGTGCTGAACCTGATCGGCGAGGGCGATGCGCCCGTGACCATCAGCGTCGAGGCCGAGGACCTGGCCCCGGAGGCCGGACGGGGCCCCGCGCAGGCGCTGGCGCTCGACCTGTCGTTGACCCTGACCGAAAGCCGCTGGGCATGAGCCGTTTGAAGATCGTTCTGGTGCTGGCGCTGGCGGCGCTGTGCGTTCCTGTGGCCGGCTGTTCGGTGTTTCAGGATCAGGTTCCGCCACCGGTGATGGCGCCGCCGCCTCCACCGCCTCCACCGCCTCCACCGCCTCCGCCGCCACCGCCGCCTCCGCCCGCCGCGCCGCCGCCGGCCCAGGCGGACCTGTGGCCGGACGGGCGGGCGCCGATGTGTTTCGAGGCCCCGGCCGAGGCGGACGCCTGGGCGCGGGAGAAGGTGATGGACGCCGCGGCCGCGTGGGAGGCCGTGGCCCGGGTCGAGTTCGACATCCTCGCCGCCTGTCCGGCGCCCGGCTCAGGGCCGCGCCGGATTCCCATACGGATCGAGCACGATCCCGAGCTGTTCGCCTCGTCCAGCCATCTGGGCGTCAATCTGGTGCGCGGCGGGGCCATCACCCTGAACGCCGACTATCTGGTCACCAACCGCATCTGCGGCCGGCGCGGGACCGTGGGGCGCGAGGGGTGTTTCTACGCCGACGCCCTGCATGAGCTGGGACACGCCCTCGGCTTTTCGCACGACCACGTCAGCCCGCGCGCGCCCGATTGCGTCGCCCGCCTGGGCACGCCGGAGGCCGAGGTCGCCGACGAGCAGTATTACGACCCCGCATCGATCATGAACTACTGCAACCCCGACCGCTGGAAGGGCCAGTTGAGCCCTGCCGACCTGTGCTCGGTCCGCGCCGCCTACGGCGGACCGCACGGCGACCGGCCCAGCCGGGCCAGCTGCTATGCGATGACCGGGGCGACCGCGGGCGGTCGGGAGAGCCGGCGCCCTTGACCCCCGTCTCCCCCGCACCCTAGCGTGCGGCGCCCGTGGGGCGTGGTGGTTTGGGGAAGTCAAAATGCGTCATGGTCTGCTCGCACGGGCTCTGCCCGCCTTCGTACTTCTGGCGGCCCTTGCGGGGCCGGTGCTGGCCCAGGACGGCCTGGCCTACCAGCAGCCGCCCGCGCCGATCGCCGACATTCTCGACACCAAGCCAACGCCGACGCCAAGCCTGTCGCCCGACCGGACGACCCTCGCGCTGTTCGAGCGCGCCAATCTGCCGCCGATCGCCGAACTGGCAGAGCCGATGCTGCGGCTCGCGGGATACCGGATCAATCCGCGCAACAACGGGCCGGCGAACAGCCGGGTCACCTGGCTGACGGGGCTGAGCCTGCAGCCGGTCGCGGGCGGCGAGGCGCGCACGGTCGCGCTGCCGGCCAATGCGCGGTTCCTCTCGCCCAGCTGGTCGCCGGACGGAAAATCGATCGCCCTGATGATGGACGCCCCGACGGGGCTGGAGCTGTGGGTCGTGGATGTCGCGAGCGGACAGGCGCGCAAGCTGACCGACGCCCGTGTCAACGCGGCCGGGGGCGGGGCCTTCGACTGGCTGCCGGACAGTTCGGGCCTGATGGTGCGGATGACGCCCGAAGGCCGCGGCGCGGCGCCGGATGTGAGCCGAGCCCCCGTCGGCCCGACGGTCGAGGAAAGCATGGGGCGGACGGCCCCGGCGCGGACCTATCAGGACCTGCTGTCCAACGCCGGCGACGAGGCCCTGTTCGACCACTATTTCACCTCGCAGCTGACGCTGGTTCCGCTGAATGGACCGGCGCGCACGCTGGGGGCTCCGGCTGTGTATCTCGGCGCGGGCGTGTCGCCCGACGGGCAGCACGTGCTGCAGACGACGGCCAGGCGGCCCTACAGCTATGTCGTGCCCGCCGCCCTGTTCCCGGCGGACGTGGTCGTGACCGATCTGCAGGGCCGGGTCGTTCACCGGGTCGCCGACCTTCCCCTGAGGGACAACATCCCGACGCCGTTCGACGCCGTGGCGCCGGGCCCGCGCTCGGTGCAGTGGCGCGCCGATGCGCCCGCGACCTTGGTCTGGACCGAGGCCCAGGACGGCGGCGATCCGCGCACGCCCGCCGAGGTGCGCGACCGGGTGTTCATGCTGGCGGCGCCGTTCAACGCCGGGCCGACACGGCTGATCGACCTGAAGGAACGCTACGCCGGCGTGACCTGGGGTGACGCGGACACCGCCCTGGTGAACAGCCGCTGGTTCAACACCCGGCACGAGACCCGCTATGTGGTCGATCCGTCAAACCCGGGCAGCGGGCGGGTCCTGCTGGAGCGCAATTATCAGGACCGGTACAACGATCCGGGCTCGCCCGTGACCGAGCCCAACGACCAGGGCTTCCCCGTCATCCGTTTCGCCCGCGACGGCCGGGTGCTGACAACCGGCCCCGGCGCGACGCGCGAGGGGGAGTACCCCTTCCTGGCGGCCATGGACCTGTCGAACGGACAGTCCGAAAGGCTGTGGAGCTCGGCCAGCGGCGACTATGAGAGCGTCGTCGGCATCCTTGACGAGGAAGGCCGCCGTCTGGTGACCCGCCGCGAGACCCGCAACGACCCGCCGAACCTGTTCGTCCGCGACCTGGATGCGAGCCGGCAGGACGCCCTGACGACCTTCCCCGATCCGGCGCCGCAGCTGGCCGGGGTCAGCAAGCAGACCATCGCCTATACGCGCGCCGACGGCGTGGCGCTGTCGGGGACGTTGTATCTGCCGGCGGGGTACGACAAGGACCGCGACGGTCCGCTGCCCCTGGTGATGTGGGCCTATCCGGCCGAGTTCACCGACGCGGCGGTGGCCGGCCAGGTGGTGGACAGCGCCAACCGCTTCACGCGGCCCGGCGGCATCAGCCATCTGTTCCTCCTGACCCAGGGCTATGCCGTGCTGGACGACCCGTCGATGCCCATCGTCGGCGTGGGCGGAGCCGAGCCGAACGACACCTATGTCGAACAGCTGAAGGCCAGCGCCGAGGCGGCGGTCGAGGCCGTGGTCGGCATGGGCGTGGCGGACCGCGAACGGATCGCCGTGGGCGGGCACAGCTACGGCGCCTTCATGACCGCCAACCTGCTGGCCCACACCGACCTGTTCCGCACCGGCATCGCCCGGTCGGGCGCCTATAACCGCACCCTGACGCCGTTCGGATTCCAGGCCGAGCAGCGGACCTACTGGGAGGCGACCGAGACCTATACGGAGATGTCGCCCTTCACCTACGCCAACCGGGTCAATGAGCCGATCCTGCTGATCCACGGCGAGGCCGACGACAACTCCGGTACCTTCCCGGTCCAGTCCGAGCGGTTCTACGCGGCGCTCAAGGGCAATGGCGCGACGGTGCGCTACGTGGTCCTGCCGCTGGAAGCCCACGGCTATCGCGCACGGGAATCCGTGGGTCATACGCTGTGGGAGATGACCCGCTGGCTGGACCAGTATGTGAAGAACGCGCCGCCCCGGTCGGCCGCCCCCTGAGGCGACGGAACGCTTGCCGCGCCGCAACATTCCTGTTGCCTCAGCGACGCTTGTCGGGTCACGCTGAATCTTCAGAGCAGCGGGAGCGGCATGGCGTTCGACGAGATGTCAGGTGGGGCGCCCGGGTGCGGGGCGGATGTCCGCGACAGTTATCGCGGGCTGGCCCGCTGGCTGGCCGAGGCGCCGGACGGCCTGCTGCAGGCGCGCTCGCGTCAGGCCGAGCTGTTCTTCCGCCGCATGGGCATCACCTTCGCCGTCTATGGCGACGCGGAGTCGAGCGAGCGGCTGATCCCCTTCGACGTCGTGCCGCGCATCATCGGGGCGTCGGAATGGGCCGGGCTGGAGGCCGGGCTGATCCAGCGCGTGACGGCGATGAACATGTTCCTCGCCGACGTATACGGCCCGCAGGAGTGTCTCAAGGCGGGCGTCCTGCCGCCCGAACTGGTGCTGACCAATCCCCACTATGTGCCCGAGATGCAGGGCCGCCGGCCGCCGCGCGGGGTGTGGGTGCATATCGCCGGCGTCGATCTGGTGCGGACGGGCGAGGACGGCTTCTACGTGCTGGAAGATAACTGCCGCACGCCCAGCGGGGTCTCCTACATGCTGGAGAACCGCGAGATGATGATGCGGCTGTTCCCCGACCTGTTCGCCGACTATCCGGTGCGGCCGGTCGAGACCTATACGGACATGCTGCTGAGCTCGCTGCGGGCCTGCGCGCCAGAGGCGGCGGGGCCGGACCCGACGATCGTGGTGCTGACGCCCGGGCCGTTCAACTCGGCCTATTATGAGCACAGCTTCCTGGCCGACAAGCTGGGGGTCGAGCTGGTCGAGGGGCGCGACCTGTTCGTCGACGATGGCAAGGTCTTCATGCGCACGACGCAGGGACGCCAGCAGGTCGACGTCGTCTACCGCCGCATCGACGACGACTACCTCGATCCGCTGACCTTCCGGCCGGATTCGTCCCTGGGCGTGCCGGGGCTGATGACCGCCTACCAGGCCGGGACGGTGACCCTGGCCAATGCGGTCGGGACGGGCGTGGCCGACGACAAGGCGGTCTATACCTACATGCCCGAGATCATCCGCTTCTTCACCGGCGAGGAGCCGATCCTGAAGAATGTGCCGACGTGGCGCTGCCGCGAGCCCGAGGCGCTGAAGGAGGTGCTGTCGAAACTGGATCAGCTGGTGGTCAAGGAGGTCGGCGGATCGGGCGGCTACGGCATGCTGGTGGGGCCGGCGGCGTCGAAATCCGAGATCGAGGCGTTCCGCAAGCGGCTGATCAACGATCCCGACGACTTCATCGCCCAGCCGACCCTGGAGCTGTCGACCGCGCCGACGTTGGACAAGTCCGGCGTGCTGGCGCCGCGCCACGTCGACCTGCGGCCGTTCGTGCTGTCGAGCCCCGACGGGGTGAAGGTGGCGCCGGGCGGTCTGACGCGGGTGGCGCTCAAGCCCGGGTCGCTGGTGGTCAACTCCAGCCAGGGCGGCGGGACCAAGGACACGTGGGTGCTGGATGTTTGAATGCTGAGCCGCACCGCAGACAGCCTGTACTGGACCGGCCGCTATATCGAGCGGGCGGATTTTCTCGCCCGCATCCTCGAGGCCACGCTGAGGCTGGCCGCCATTCCGACGCGCGGCGACGGCGACGCGGAAACCGTATGGGCCAGCGCGCTCGCTTCCGCCGGCGCGCCCAAGGCGCTGGGCCGGTCGCCGACCGAGAAGTCGGTGCGGGAATATCTGGCCTTCGCGCCGGACAATTCCTCGTCGATCACCGCCTGCATCACCCGGGCGCGGACCAACGCCCGCTCGGTGCGAACGGCCCTCACGGTGGAGCTGTGGGAGGCCATCAACGGCGCCTGGAACGGGCTGGAGGAACAGGGCCAGCCGACGCGCCGCGACGAGTTCGCCCGCTTCCTGGAGTGGGTGAAGACGGTCACCCTGTCGGTCGAGGGCGCGACCAGCCGGACGATGCTGCGCAACGACGGCTACTATTTCCTTCGCCTGGGGGCGGCCATCGAGCGGGCCGACAACACGGCGCGGCTGCTGGACGTCAAATACCATCTGCTGTTGCCCGAGGGCGAACGGGTCGGCGGGCAGCTGGACTATTTCCAGTGGACGACCCTGCTGCGCGAGGTCTCGGCGCTGACCGCCTATCGCTGGGTCTATCGGGACTCGGTCAAGCCGTGGCTGGTGGCCGATCTGCTGGTGCTGAACCGTCAGATGCCGCGCTCGCTGGCCAGCTGTCAGGCGTCGATCGTGCGGTATCTGGAGCGTCTGGCCAGCGACTATGGCCGGCGGGGACCGGCGCAGCGGCTGGCGGCGGAGCGGATGCGGGCCTTCGACAATTCGCGCATGGACGACATCTTCCAGTCGGGCCTGCACGAATACATCCAGGCCTTCCTCGGCGAGAACGGCCGCCTCGGGCAGGCGATCCACGAACAGTATCTGAGCTGACCCAGTGCGCATCCGTATCGATCACGCGACCACCTACGCCTATGACCGGGCGGCGCGGTTCATCATCCAGACGCTGCGTCTGTCGCCCCGGTCGTCCGAGGCCCAGCAGGTGCGGGACTGGCGGGTCGAGACCGATGTCGACGCGCGTCTGCGCAAGTCCGAGGACGCCTTCGGCAACATCGTCCACACCCTCTATACCGAACAGCCGACGCAGAGCCTGACGATCCGGGTCTCGGGCGAGGTGGTGACGAACGAGACCGCCGGCGTCGTGCCGCGGGATCAGGAGACCCTGTCGCCGCTGGTGTTCCTGCGGGATACGGCGCTGACCAAACGCGACAAGCTGATCTCGGTCTTCGCCTCGGAGTTTTCGGCCCATCCGCCGCTGGAGCGGCTGCACCGGCTGATGGCCGGGATCCACGGCTCGGTCGCGTTCGAGGTCGGGGTGACGACGCCGACCCATACGGCGGCCGAGGTCCTGGCCCTGGGGCGGGGCGTCTGTCAGGACCACGCCCATGTCTTCATAGCCTGCTGCCGGCAGATGGGCGTGCCGGCGCGCTATGTGTCAGGTCATCTGCTGCGGCGGGACGGACAGGACGACCAGGAGGCGGGCCACGCCTGGGCCGAGGCCTGGATCGAGGATCTGGGCTGGGTGGGATTCGATCCGGCCAACGGCATCTGTTCGACCGAGCGCTATGTGCGGGTCGCCACCGGCCTGGACTATCTGGGCGCGGCGCCGGTGCGCGGGGCCACCTACGGCGGGGGCGGCGAGCGGCTGGCGGTGCGGCTGAACGTGCGTGATGCGGACATGCAACAGAGCCAGCAACAGGCCTGACCCGGGTGAGGATGCGGGCGCCGCCGTCGCGCGAATCTGATACCGTCGCCTCATGACTGCCGTACGGGGATGGCGCGCCGCATGACCTATTGCGTAGGCATGCTGGTCGAAGAGGGTCTGGCGATGATCGCCGACACCCGCACCAATGCGGGCGTCGACAGCATTTCGACCTATCGCAAACTCCACGTCGTCGACCGGCCCGGCGAGCGGGTTCTGGGCGTCTGCACCGCCGGCAATCTGTCCGTCACCCAGACCGCCCTGGCCATGGCGAAGGAGGGCGTCCACCTCAACGTCGGCGACGAGCCCGAGACGCTGGAGACGGCGCCGAGCCTGTTCCGCTGCGCCCAGATTCTGGGCCACGCCCTGCGCAGCGTGCGCTTGTCGATCGCGCCGGCGCTGGAGGCCGACAGCCTGAACACCTCGGCCTCGATGCTGCTGGGGGGCCAGATCAAGGGCGGCGAGATGGGGCTGTTCCTGATCTACAGCCAGGGCAATTTCATCGAGTGCGGGCGCGACACGCCCTATCTGCAGATCGGCGAGCTGAAATACGGCAAGCCCATTCTGGAGAGCGGCCTCGCCTTCGACACGCCGCTGGCCGAGGCGGTCAAGCTGGGACTGATCTCGTTCTCGACCACGATGCGCAGCAATGTCGGGGTCGGGGCGCCCTTCGACCTGATCACGATCCGCCGCGGCTTCATCAGCGGCGAACAGCGGCGGATCGAGGAAGACGATCCCTATTTCGCCGACCTGCACGAGCGCTGGACCCGGGCCCAGAACACCGCGCGCCGGTCGATGCCGGAGCCGCCGTGGATGATCGGGCCGCGACTGGCGTCCAGCCGCACCTGATCCTTCTTCCGATCATCCCGGCTGTCGCCGGGATGATCGGAGTTGTTCAGCCTGACCCTCAAGGTAGGGTGGCGCATGATCCGATCCCTGAGCCGCCGCCACACCCTTGCCCTGATGGGCGGAACCGCCGCCGCCGGCCTGCCCGCCTTCGCGCGGAATGAGGACTGGGCCGCCCTCGGCGCCGATGTGAAGGCCGAGTTCAAATGGGCCTGGGACCACTATGTCGCCCGGGCCTGGGGCAAGGACGAGATCAATCCTGTTTCGGGGACCAGCCAGTCCTTCTTCATCGAGGGGCATGACCTCGGCCTGTCGCTGGTCGAGGCGCTGGACACGCTGTGGATCATGGAACTGGACGAGGCGTTCCAGGCCGGGGTCGACTGGGTGAAAGCCCATCTGGACTTCGACATCGACGGCTTCGCCCAGGTGTTCGAGACCAATATCCGGCTGGTCGGCGGCCTGCTGTCGGCGCATCTGGCCAGCGGGGATCCGGTGCTGCTGGCCAGGGCGAAGGATCTGGCCGACCGGCTGATGAAGGCGTTCGACGCCTCGCCGCACGGTCTGCCGTACCGCTATGTGAACCTGAAGACGGGGGCGGTGCGCGACCCCATGACCAACCTCGCCGAGATCGGCACCTACGCCACCGAGTTCGGCCTGCTGGGCCAGCTGACGGGCGAGCCGAAATACTATGCGGCGGCCAAGCGGGCGATAAAGCATGCGCTCGAGATGCGGTCGGACAAGGGTCTGATGGCGGCCAATATCCATGCGGAGACGGGGCTGTTCACCAGCCGCAACGCCTCGATCGACGTCTATGCCGACAGCTTCTACGAATATCTCTGGGACAGCTGGGAGATGTTCGGCGACGCCGAGATGAAGCGCTGGGCCGAGGAATGCACGGGCGCGATGATCGCCCATCAGGGGCGCCGCTACGAGGGCCGGCTGTGGTTCCCGATGGTGGACTATGAGACCGCCGAGGTGACCGGCACGTCGCAGACCGTGCTGGGCGGTTATCTGGCCGGGCTGCTGGGGCAGGTGGGACGCAAGGCCGAGGGCGACGACTTCCTGGCCAGCTACACCGACATGCAGGCGCGCTACACCATCATCCCGGAATCGATCGAGGTGACGACGGGGACGGCGCGCGGCAAGCGCACCGGCCTGCGTCCCGAGTTCGCCGACGCCTGCCTGAACCTGTGGCTGGGCGACCGCGACGAGCGGTATCGCGCGCTGACGGCGGTGCACTACCGGGCGATGAAGGCGACGTCGAAAGCGGCCTATGGCTATACGTCGCTGGCCGACATCACCACCCGGCCGATGGCGCAGGGCGACAACTGCCCCGGCTACTGGTGGTCGGAGCAGATGAAATACTACTTCCTGATGTTCGCCGAGCCGAAGCGGGTGGACCTGAGCCGGCTGGTGCTGAGCACGGAGGCGAATGTGCTCAGGGGGTTTGTGAGGGGCTAGGTCGGCGGAGGACGCCTAGTCCTCCAGGTCCCGAGCCTGCCCCAGCCGCTTCAAGAACGCCGCGACACTCCCCTCTCCGTCATCCTCGGACTTGATCCGAGGATCGGGCGCCGATCCGCACAGCGATGGGTACAGGTCCGCCCAATCAGGATTGCGCGCCTCGATCAACTGCATCTTCCACGCGCGTTTCCAACGCTTGAGGGCCTTCTCCCGTCGGATGGCCTCCGTGACCAGCGCGTGCTGTTCGTACCAGACCAGAAGATTGCACTCGTGGCGTTTGGTGAAGCCTTCGATGACGCCGTCGCGGTGCTGTCGCCCGCGCTCATAGAGGTTGCTGGTCATGCCGATGTAGCGGACGCCGAACGGTCGGCTGGCCTCGATATAGGTGGCGATGAACGGGCGGCGCTCGCTGTCCATGGACCGATCTGAGGAACGTCCGGCCCTCGGGTCAAGCCCGAGGGTGACGGTCTTGAGGGGAGTGCGGCGTCCTGATGAGCCGGCGCTGGACGTCAGTTCGCCGGATACCCCGTCATCGAATACGGCCGCGCCTCCGCGCTGACACCCCAGGTCATGTTCGACTCCCTCCCCATGAGGAACCTCAGTTCGCCGCCTGCCATGATCTCCTCGTGCCCGATCCAGGTCCGCGCCAACGGTACGCCGTTCAACATGATCGCCTGGATGTACGGGTGGTCGTCGGCCAGACCGTCCGTGACGATGGCGAAGCGCTTGCCGCCGGGCAGGTTCAGCACCGTGCGGTCCGTGAACGGCCGGCCGATGACGTACTGGTTCGAACCCGGCGTCACCGGATAGAAGCCCATGGCCGTGAACATCAGCCAGGCCGACATCTGGCCGACGTCGTCGTTGCCGGCGAGGCCGTCGGGGCGGGCGTGGTACTGGCTGGTGACGATCTGCGTCAGCCGCGCCTGGGTCCGCCACGGGGCGCCGGCGTAGACGTACATATAGCCGGTGTGGTGGCTGGGCTCGTTGCCGTGGATGTACTGGCCGATCAGGCCGGCGATGTCCTCGGCGTGGGAATAGTCGAGCCCGGTGTTGTCGAAGTCGAACATGGCGTCGAGCTTGGCCACCGTGGCCGCGTCGCCGCCCATCAGGTTGACGAGACCGCCGAGGTCCTGGGGCGCGAACCACGAATACTGCCAAGCGTTGCCCTCGGTGTAGTCCGATCCGTAGTTGATGGCGGTGGGGTCGAAGGGCGTGCGGTACGAACCGTCGGCCAGACGGGCGCGGACGAAGCCGGTGTCGCGGTCGAAGGTGTTGCGCCAGTTGCCGGCGCGGCGGTCGAACTGCGCCGCCACGTCGCCCCGGCCCAGCCGCTCGGCCATGCGGGCGATGGTCCAGTCGTCATAGGCGTATTCGACGGTCTTGGACGCCGCCTCGGGCTCGCGGTCGATGGGGACGTAGCCGAGGTCCATATAGTCGCCCAGCCCGCCATAGGGCCGGTAGGTGGCGCTGGCCGTCATGGCGGCCAACGCCGCGGCGCCGTCGATGCCGGGGATGCCCTTCAGATACGCATCCGCGATGACCGGGACGGCGTGATAGCCGATCATGGTCCAGGTCTCCTGACCGTGGAACGACCAGACCGGCAGGATGCCGTAGGGGCTGACCTGTTGCGCCGCGATCAGCGAGTTGACGATGTCGGCGTTGCGCGCCGGCGGGGCGACGAGGGTCAGCAGCGGATGCTCGGCGCGGAAGGTGTCCCAAAGCGAAAAGGTCGAATGGACGGTGAAGTCGGACTGATGGACCTGCTGGTCCGGCCCGCGCCAGCGGCCGTCGGCGTCGCCATGGACGCTGGGCGCGATCAGGGCGTGATAGAGGGCGGTGTAGAGGGTGGTCCGCATCTCCGGCGCGGCCTCGATCTCGACCACATTCAGCGCCTCTTCCCACGCCCGGCGGGTGACGGCGCGCGTGCCGTCGAAGTCGAACTCGCCGCCCTCCGACTCCAGATTGCGGATCGCTCCGGCCTCATCGACGGACGAGACGGCGACCTTGACCAGCAGCGGCCCGGCGATCTCGCCGAAGTCGAAGGCGGCCTCGAGCTGGCGGCCCTGGACCTGGTCGCGATCGGCGGGGGTGCGGCCGGGCTGGCGGAAGCCGTTGTAGGGGATGGCCTCGTCGCGATCCTTCAGCTCATGGCCGACCATGGGGCGCGAGAAGCGCATGGCGAAATAGAGCTGGCGGGCGGGGGCCCAGCCGCGCGTCTCGCGGAAGCCGGTGACCGTGCCGTCGGGATGCAGGCGGATGCGCGACCACAGCACCTTGCCGGGGTAGTCGTAGATGGAGTTGCGCAAGTCGAGCAGGACGCGGGCGGGAGCGCCGCGCGGGAAGCTGTAGCGGTGCAGGCCGATGCGGACGCCCGCGGTCAGTTCGGCGCGCACGGCCGAGTCGGTCAGGCTGACGGCGTAATAGCCGGGCTCGGCGGTCTCGGACGCCTTGCTGTAGCGCGAGCGGTAGCCCGAGCCGGGCTGGTCGGCCGCGCCGGGGTCCCATTTCAACTCGCCCGAGATCGGGGTGATCAGCACGTCGCCGAGGTCGGAATGGCCGGTGCCCGAGAAATGGGTGTGCGAGAAGCCCATGATGGTCGGGTCGTCGTAGCGGTAGCCCGAGGCCCAGTCATAGGACTGGCGGAACGGCCGGTAGTCTGTGTCGGGGCTGAGCTGCACCATGCCGAACGGGGCCACCGCGCCGGGGAAGGTGTGGCCCTTGCCGGCCGTGCCGATGAAGGGGTCGACGGCCTCGAAGGGCGTGGGGAGGGGCGGGGGCGCTTCCTGCGCGGTGGCGCAGCCGGCGAGGGCCAGAACCAGAACCGCCGCCCATATCGTGCCCTGGCCGATCCGCCGCATGAAACGCCCCTCCGCGAAGAAGGGGGAGCCTATGCAGGATGGAGGGGAGAGGGAAGGACGATGGTGGGTGATGTAGGGTTCGAACCTACGACCCGCTGATTAAGAGTCAGCTGCTCTACCAACTGAGCTAATCACCCGGACCATACGTCAGGCGGAGCCTCGCAAGGCTCGTGCCGTCCCGACCGTGCCAGTCCAGGACCGGCGTCGGCGAGGGGGCGTACCTAATGGGAATGCCGCTCGCGTGCAAGGGGATGCGGCTGGCCGTTCCGGTTTGTCGCAGGACGGTCTAGGGTCGTGAATCAGCCGCCGGGGAGCGGCGACGGGGGAAAACGCACCATGGCCTTCTGGAACCGCCGGCGCTCGATCGACGCCATGCTGGCCCCGCACAGCGGGCATGCGCTGAAGAAGACGCTGAGCTGGCCGCACCTGATGGCCCTGGGCGTCGGGGCCATCGTGGGCACCGGCATCCTGACCCTGATCGGGGTCGGAGCCGGGCTGGCCGGGCCGGCGGTGATGATCAGCTTCGCCCTGGCGGGCCTGGTCTGCGCCTGCGCCGCCCTCGCCTACGCCGAGCTGTCGACGATGATGCCCGCGGCGGGCAGCGCCTACACCTATTCCTACGCCGTGCTCGGCGAGCTGGTCGCCTGGATCGTGGGCTGGAGCCTGATCCTGGAATATTCGCTGGTCGTGTCGGCGGTGGCCGTGGGCTGGTCGGGGTATGCGGTCGGCTTCCTGAGCGGCATGGGGCTGGACCTGCCGACGGCGCTGACGGTCGGACCGCACGTGGCGGGCGGGATCGTCAACCTGCCGGCGGTGTTCATCATCGCCGTGGTGACCGGCCTGCTGCTGCTGGGCACGCGCGAGAGCGCGACGCTGAACGCGGTGCTGGTGGTCATCAAAATCCTGGCCCTGATCGCCTTCGTGGCCATCGCCCTGCCGGCCTTCGACGCCGCCAACTTCACGCCCTTCATGCCCAACGGCTTCGGCGCGCCGGCCCTGCCGTTCGCCGAGCAGATCACCGGCCAGCCCGTGGTCCAGACCGGCGTCATGGCGGCGGCGGCCATCATCTTCTTCGCCTTCTACGGCTTCGACGCCATCTCGACGGCGGCCGAGGAAACCAAACGGCCCGAGCGCGATCTGGCCATCGGCATCGTCGGCTCGATGGTGGTCTGCACGGCCCTGTATCTGGTCGTCGCGGCCGCCGCGATCGGGGCCCGGCCCGTGGCCAGCTTCGCCGAAAGCCCGGAACCGCTGGCCCTGATCCTGCGCGAGATGGGGCAGGGCACGGCGGCGCAGTGGATCGCGGCCAGCGCGGTGATCGCCCTGCCGACCGTGCTGCTGGCCTTCCTGTTCGGCCAGAGCCGCATCTTCCTGGGCATGGCGCGAGACGGCCTGCTGCCGCGGCGTCTGGCCCGGGTGTCGGTGCGCGGCGTGCCAGCGGTGGTGACGGTCTTCACCGCCATCGTCGTGGCGGCGCTGGCGGGGGTGATGCGGCTGGACGAGCTGGCCTCGTTGGCCAACGCCGGGACGCTGGCGGCCTTCGCGGCCGTGGGCCTGTGCCTGATCGTGCTGCGGGTCCGCGACCCGAACCGCCCGCGTCTGTTCCGCGCGCCGCTGTGGTGGCTGGTCGGGGCGATCACCATCGTCGGCTGCATCGTCTTCTTCTTCAGCCTCGCGGCCCGGACGCAGATGTGGTTCGTGATCTGGAACGTGATCGGTCTGGTCATCTACTTCGTCTGGTCCTCCCGGAACTCGCGGCTGGCCAGGGGCGAGGAGACCGCCGGCTGATGGCCCTGCGCGACCTGTCCGGCGCCGTCGACTTCGCCGTCCTGGAGGCGGCGACCGGCGGCGACGACGGGATCGGCGAGGAGGTGCTGGGTCTGTTCGCCCAGCAGGCGGCCCTGTGGTCGCCCATGCTGGACGTGCGGGACGAGGGCTGGCGCGACGCGGCGCACACGCTGCGCGGCGCGGCCGCCGGCATCGGGGCCGGGACGCTGGCCGAAGCCTGTCAGGCGGCGGAGGCGGCGGACAAGGCCGCCGCGCCGCCGCTGCTGGAGCGGGTGCACGACGCGCTGGAGGCCGCCCTCGCCGACGTTGCGGCGTACCGGCACGAGCTGATGCTGAGGTCGCTGAGGGGCTAGCCCCGCGTGCGGTCGAACGCCTCGAACTCGTGGGCGATGCAGCGGGCGATCAGGGTGCGCCAGACGGGCTCGGCGATGGCGGGCGAGAGGCCGGCGGGTTCGGCGGCGATGAGCACCTTGCGCACCACATCCTCGATGCGGGCGTCGTCGTGGACGACCGAGCGGTCCGGCTTGATGCGGGCGGCGGCGTCCATATAGCGCTGACGCTCGGCGAGCAGGACGACGAGGGCGCGGTCGAGGGCGTCGACGCCCTGACGGACCTCGGCCATGGAGGCGCAGGCCTCCGGCGCGGTGCGCGGATCGATCGTGACGCTATCCGACAAAGGCGCGCTCCAGCACATAGTCGCCCGGTTCGGCGTTCGACCCTTCCTTGAGGCCGAAGGCTTCGAGCAGTTCGCCCGTCTCCTTGATCATGGCCATGGAGCCGCACAGCATCACCCGGTCACGTTCGGGCGAGAAGCCCGCGGGAAGGCCCAGATCAGCGAACAGGGCGCCGGACCTGATGCGGTCGGTGATCCGGCCGGGGGTCTCGAACGACTCGCGGGTGACGGTGGGGTAGTAGACCAGCCGGGCCTTGGCCTCCTCGCCGACCAGGGGGTCGTCGTGGATTCCGGAGGTCAGGAAGTCGCGGTAGGTCAGGTCGGCGACGTTGCGCACCGTGTGGCAGACCACGACCTGGCCGAAGCGGGCCCAGGTGTCGGGATCGCGGACCACGCTGAGCCATGGCGCCAGGCCGGTGCCGGTTCCGATCAGCCACAGCCGCTCTCCGCCGGTCAGGGCGTCGAGGACGAGGGTGCCGGTCGGCTTCCTGCCCATCAGCACGGTGTCGCCGGGCTGGATCTTCTGCAGGCGCGAGGTCAGGGGGCCGTCGGGGACCTTGATGGACAGGAATTCCAGCTGTTCGTCCCACGAGGGGCTGGCGATGGAATAGGCGCGCAGGATCGGCTTGCCGCCGTCCTCGCCGGGCAGGCCGATCATCACGAACTCGCCCGAGCGGAAGCGGAAGTCGTCGGGGCGCTCTATGGCGAAGCTGAACAGCTGGTCGGTCCAGTGGCGCACCCACAACACCTTCAGCTCATGGAAGGGCGAGGCTTTCGCGGGCGGGGAGGAAACGGCGAGGTCGGTCATCTCGGGGCTTATTAGGCGGTGCGGCGGCGGGGGGGAAGCCGCGGGGATGTCGCGATCCGAGCTTGGGGGATGACGACGACGAATTCTCCCTCTAGCGTTCGCCTCATGCGCAACAAACTCCTCGCCTCCACCCTGTTCCTTGCGGCGTTGTCGCCGTTCACCGCCGTGATGGCGCAAACGGCGGACCCGGCGATCCTTACGCCCGAGCGGGTGTTCGCCAATCCGTCGCTGGCCGGACCGGTGGCGCGCGGGGTCAGCCTGTCGCCGGACGGCGAACTGGTCGCCTTCCTGCGGTCTCGCGAGGACGACGTGGACGTGCTGGATCTGTGGGCCGCCCCGACGGGCGCCGGCGAGCCGTTCAAGCTGATCGACGCGCGGGCGCTGGTCCCCGACGCCGGCGAACTGTCGGAGGCCGAGAAGGCGCGGCGCGAGCGCATGCGGATCTCGCAGCGCGGCGTGGTCGAATATTCGTGGGACGAGCAGGGCCGTTACATCCTGGCCCCGCTGGAAGGCGACATCTTCCTCGCCAGCCGGGACGGAGGCGCGGTGCGCCGGCTGACCGAAACCGAGGCCGACGAGATCGACGCCAAGGTCTCGCCCAAGGGCAACTATGTCTCCTTCGTGCGGGATCAGGACCTGGTCGTTGTCGATCTGGCGAGCGGCGCCGAGACGCCGATCACCGACGACGGCGAGGGCCTGATCACCTGGGCGACCGCCGAGTTCATCGCCCAGGAGGAGATGGATCGCGACACGGGCTACTGGTGGAGCCCGGACGAGCGCTACATCGCCCTGCAGCGCACCGACGAATCGCCCGTCGACATCGTGCCGCGGCTGGACATCACCGGCGGCGGCGCGACCGTTGTCGAGCAGCGCTATCCGCGCGCGGGCAGGCCCAACGCTGTGGTCGAACTGTATGTGCGCGACATCGTCGGCGGCGGCCGGGTCAAGGTCGACCTGGGCGAGAACACCGACATCTATCTGGCCCGGGTGAACTGGTCGGCCGACGGCCGCACCCTGTATGTGCAGCGCGAGAGCCGCGATCAGAAGCGGCTGGACCTGCTGCGCGTCGATCCGGCGACCGGCGCCTCCCGCGTGATCTCGACCCAGCGGTCGGACGCCTGGGTGTCGCTGAGCAACGACTTCAAGGCCCTGGATGACGGCACCTTCATCTGGTCGTCGGAGGAGACCGGCTGGAAGCACCTGTATCTCTACAACCGCGAGGGCCGCCGTCTGCGGGCGATCACGCGCGGGGACTGGCCGGTCAAATCGCTGAACGGCGTCAACCAGGCGACCGGCGAGGTCTTCTTCACCGCCTCGATGCGCGACGGGCGCGAACTGCCGATCGAACAGCAGATGTTCCGCGCCTCGCTGCGCCGGACGGTGACGCCGGTGGCGGTGACGCCGGGCGGCGGCTGGTGGAGCGCCTCGGTCAACAAGACCGGCACGGCGTTCGTGGGCAACTATTCGGATCTCGACACGCCGCCGCAGTCGGGCCTGTACCGCGCCGACGGGACCTTCGTGCGCTGGATCGAGGAGAACGCGCTGGACGCGGACCACCCCTTCTTCCCCTACGCCTCCCGGCGGCAGACTCCGACCTTCGGCACGCTGGACAGCCATGGCGAAACCCTGGTCTGGCAGATGACCACCCCGCCGGGCTTCGATCCGTCGAAACAGTATCCGGTGGTCATGCAGGTCTATGGCGGCCCGTCGGGCGGCGGGGTCAAGCAGGCGTGGCAGTCGGCCACCAGCCAACTGCTGACCGAGGCCGGCTACATCGTCTTCCGCCTCGACAATCGCGGCGAGGGCGATCGTTCCGCGGCTTTCAAACAGGCCCTCTACCTGAAGATGGGACAGCCCGAGATCGAGGACCAGGTGCTGGGCGCCGACTATCTGCGCTCGCTGCCTTATGTCGACGACGACCGCATCGCCATGATGGGCTGGTCCTACGGCGGCTTCATGAGCCTGATGGCCCTGACGGAGCCGAAGATGGGGCTGGCCTCGGCCATCGCCGGCGCCCCGCCGACCGAGTGGAGCCTGTACGACACCCACTACACCGAGCGGTTCATGTCGACGCCGGAAGCGAACGCCGCGGGCTATGCCGCCTCGGACGCCATTCCGCGGCTGCCGAACCTGACCGGGCGGCTGCTGCTGATGCACGGCATGGCCGATGACAATGTCATCCTCGAGAACTCGACCCGCGTCATCGACGCGCTGCAGGCCTCGTCCACCCCGTTTGAACTGATGCTCTATCCCGGTCAGCGCCACGGCGTGCGGGGCAATGAAAGGCAGCTGCAGCAATGGCGTACCTATCTCGACTTCCTGGATCGCACGATCGGTTCAAGGGCGCCCGCCGCGCGGGACTGATCGCAGGGGCGATCGCGGTTCTCTGCGCGCCTAACGCAACGGCGCAGACACCGTCGCCGACCGGCAGCCAGCGGAGCGTGGCCGGGAGCCAGTGCCGGGCCCTCGAAACCCTGACCGCGTCAGAGCGGCGGAGCGCGGAGTACATGCTGGCTGAACGGGGCTGGACCGCGGGACGGCCCGTCCCCTGCATAAAGACGGAGCCAGGGCGGAGCGTGGGGTCGATGGGGTCGATCTGCATCGACGGTCCCGAACCGGATATCATTGATTGCGTGGAGCACCTTGGAACCAGGCCGCGCTCGGGCCGGGATCCCTGGAACAGTGTCATCGCGCTCGTGCCCTCTCCGGTTATGCCGCCACCGGGCATTGACGCCGACAGCGGTCTGGTCGGCACGCCGATCCTGCTGAAAGACAATATCGAAACGACCGAACTGCCGACGACGGCGGGATCGCTGGCGCTGGCCGGCAATTCGCCCGGGAGGGACGCGCCTCTGGTCACGCGTCTCCGCGCAGCCGGCGCGGTCATCGTCGGCAAGGCGAACCTGTCCGAATGGGCCAACATCCGTTCGACCAATTCCATCAGCGGATGGAGCGCCGTCGGCGGGCAGGCGCGGAACCCTTACGATCCGGAGCGGACGCCGTGCGGGTCCTCCGCTGGCAGCGCCGTGGCCGTGGCGGTGGGTCTTGTCCCGGCGGCGATCGGCACCGAGACGGACGGCTCGATCACCTGCCCGGCCTCCGTCAACGGCGTCGTCGGGTTCAAGCCGACGGTGGGGCTGGTCAGCCGCACGCACATCGTCCCGATCAGCCATTCGCAGGACACGGCCGGACCGATCACCACCACCGTAGAGGACGCGGCCATCGTGCTGTCGGTCATCGCGGGATCGGACCCGCTCGATCCGGCGACGGTCGAGGCCGATGCGCGCAAGGTCGACTATCGCGCGGCTCTGGACGCGGACAGCCTGCGCGGGACCCGGCTCGGCGTGATGCGGTTCCTGGTCTCCAACTATTCGGCGGAGACGCAGGCCGAATTCGAACGGGCCCTGCAGGCCCTGCGCGACGCGGGGGCCGAACTGGTCGAGATCACCGAGGCGCCGAAGGATTTCCGCGCCCTCGGCGGCTGGGAAATCCAGGTCCTGATGAGCGAACTGAAGCACGATCTGAACGCCTATCTGGCCTCGACCGACCCGGCGCAGGTGCCGACCCGGACCCTGGCGGACCTGATCGCCTTCAACGACGCCGAGCCGCGCGAGACGGTGCTGTTCGGCCAGGAGCTGTTCCTGCGGGCGGAGGCGACCACGGGGCTGGAGGATCCGGTCTATCTGGACGCGCGCGCCAACTCGCTGCGCGCCGCGGGTCCCGAGGGCATCGACAAGATGTTGGCGGACCATACGGTCGCCGCCCTGATCGCGCCGACGACCTCGCGCGCCTGGACCAATGACCGCGAGGACGATGACAACGCCCAGGGCTCGGCCAGCCGGCTGGCGGCGGTGGCGGGCTATCCGCACCTGACCGTGCCGATGGGCTTCGACCGCGGCATGCCGGTGGGGATCAGCTTCATCGGCGGCAAGTGGGACGACGCCCGCATCCTGTCGCTGGGCCATGCCTATGAACAGCGGACCTATGAGCGCCGGCCGCCGACGCTGGCGGCGCCGTAGGCGGCAACCTTCGGCGGGGCGAACGGGTTGGAGCGGCATGGAAAAGCTGTTCGTCTCCTTCGCCACGGCGACCGCCAGGATCGCCGGCAAGCCGTGGACCTTCCTCGGCTGCGTGCTGATCGTGCTGCTCTGGGCGGCGACGGGCCCGATCTTCAATTTCAGCGAGACCTGGCAGCTGATCATCAACACCGGGACGACCATCGTCACCTTCCTGATGGTCTTCCTGATCCAGAACACACAGAACCGGGACGGCGCCGCCATGCAGGCCAAGCTCGACGAACTGTTGCATGCGGTCCGGGCGGCGGACGAGCGGTTCGTCGGCATCGAACATCTGACCGAGAAGGATCTCGACAAAATTCTCGGCCAGGTCGAGGAACGGGCGGCGCGCGTTCATGGCGAGGGGGCCGGCGCGCTGCCGGTCGTGGCCACCCGGGCCGAGGACACAACCGCGGGAAACCGTCGACGGAAGGCGGCCGCGGGAAAGGGGCCCGGCAAGGCCAAGACCGCGGCCCCGGCGCGAAAGACCCGCGCGTGAGCGAGTTGGTCGCCAATGTCGTCGGCACGGCCGCCGCCCTCTGTTCGATCACCAGCTTCGCGCCGCAGATGATCAAGATCTGGAAGGAGCGGGACGCCTCGTCCGTGTCGCTCAAGACCTATTCCCTGACGGTGACCTGTTTCATCCTGTGGACCGCCTATGGGGTGCTGACGGGGGCCTGGCCCATCATCGTGGCCAACGCCTGCGCCCTCGTGATGGCGTCGGGCGTGCTGGCGATGAAATGGCGGTTCAGCGAACACGGCAAGGCTTGACCGATCCGGCTTCGCCGCCGAGACTTCGGTTCTGCCAGCGCTCGGGCTGAGAGGACGGCTCATCTCCCAGATTCCGTCTTCCGACCGGCTCGCGCCCCTGGCGTGGGCCGCCATCCTGATCGTCGCAGCCAGCCATTTCGCGGCCTTCGTCGATCGCAGCCTGCCAGCCGTCGTGGCCCCCCTGATCCGAACCCAATTCGGCCTGAACGACACCCAGATCGGCCTGTTGCAGGGGCCGGCCTTCTCGACCCTCTACGCATTCGGCCTGCTCGGGGCGGGCCATTTCATCGCTGGCCGGAATCCCTATCGGGTCGCGGCGGCCTGCGTGATCGTCTGGACCGCCGGCGCCGTTCTGTTCGCCCTGGCCCCCGACTACCCTTCGATGCTGGCGGCGCGTGTGGCCCTGGGTCTGGGTCAGGCGGCCTTCGTGCCCGCAGCCCTCATGCTGCTGACCGCGCAGGACGACGCCGGGCGCAGGGCCCGCGCGCTGTCGACCTTCACCACCGGATCGGCCACCGGGCGCAGCGCTGCATTGGTGCTCGGCGGGGCTGCGCTGGCCATGGTCGCCGGCCGGGCCGTCGCCGGGCTGGAGCCCTGGCGGGCGGCGTGTCTGGCCCTGGCGCTCCCAAATCTTGTGCTGATCGCTCTGCTGGTATGGAGCGGGCGCGGCCATGAGACCGTCGTCCGCGAGCCGGGTCAGGGTCTCGGCGACGCGTTTCGTTTGCTGGGCCGCCGCTGGCGCGTCTTCGCGCCCCTTCTGATCATCGGGGCCTGCGCGGTGCTGATGATCCAGGCCACCGCCGCCTGGAGCCCCTCGATCCTGAATCGCAGCTTCAGCCTGACGCCAGCGCAGGCCGCGCTTGTCGCGGGCGCGGTGGCCCTGAGCTTCGCGCCGCTCGGGCATCTGGGAGGGGGGTGGACCCTGGGCTCGCCCGTGGGGCGGCGCTTCGGCGCCGGTCCGCTGCTTGCGGCGGGGATGGCGCTGGCGCTGGTCAGCGTCGTGGCGCTGGCGTCGGCGCGGGGGCTGCCCATGGCGGCGGCAGGCCTGGCCGGTCTGACAGTCGGCGGCGGCTTCACGGCGGTCATCGCGCTGATCGAGGTCCAGGCCCTGACGCAGCCCCGTCTGCGGCCGCAGGTCGGAGCCGTCTATCTGGCCTTCGTCTCCCTGATCGGCGTCGGCCTGGGGCCGTTGCTGACCGGAATCGTCAGCGATCACGGCGGGACTGGTCACGGCGCCCTGACCTGGGCGATCGCCGCTGTGGTCAGCGTGGCGGCGATCGTGGGGGCGGGCGTCGCCCTGGCCTTCGCCGGCCGGCGGGCGCTGGATGCCAGCGTCTGAGCCCGCGGCGTCGAAAGGGGCGACGAACGCTGGAACCCGGTCGTCGGCCTGACCCCGTTTATGCGGGGACGACGGCGGTGGTCTCGATCTCGACGCGGGCGGAGTCCTCGATGAGCCCCTTGACCTCGACCACGGCCATGGCGGGGTAGTGGGGCCCGATCAACTCGCGCCAGACCGCGCCGATCTCGCGCAGGGCGGACAGGTATTCGGCCTTGTCCACCACGTACCAGGTCATGCGGACGATGTGTTCGGGGCCCGCGCCGGCCTCGGCGAGGACGGCGAGGGTGTTGTCGATCGTCTGGCGGAACTGGTCGGCGAATCCCGGCCCGGGGAACACGCCCTCGGGCGTCCAGCCGATCTGGCCGGCGACGAAGACCATGCGGCCGGTCGCCTCCACGCCGTTGGAATAGCCCTTCGGCCGGGGCCAGCCTTCGGGAAGCAGGATCCGGTTCATCAGGGCGTCTCCACGAAGGGGGCGAGGCGGGCGCGAAGGGCCTCGGGCCAGGGCTCGGGCTTCAGCGAGGCGCCGACGTAGACGATGGTCTGGGTCGCCTCGAACCGCAGTTCGCCGCCCGAGCTGATACGATGCCGCAGGCCGCACGACGCGCCGCCGAGCTTCGTCACCGTCAGTTCAAAGGTCAGCTCGTCCTCCAGCCGCGACGGGGCGATGAAACGGGCCTCGACGGCGGCGGTCGGGACGCTGACGTGGCGGTTGACGTGCAGCTCGCGGAACGAGGCCTGCAGCGGCCCGGCGAACCAGTCCTCGACCACCCCGTTCAGCATCTCGAAATAGCGCGGGAAGAAGACGATGCCCGCCGCGTCGCAGTCGGCGAAGCGGACGCGACGTTCGACCGTGAAGACCTCGCCCGTCATCCCGGCTCCTTGAGCCGGAAGCGCTGCAGCTTGCCGGTCTGGGTCTTGGGCAGGGCGTCGACGAAATCGAGCCCGCGCGGGTATTTGTAGGGGGCGATGACGCCCTTCACAAAGGTCTGAAGCTCGGTGCGGAGGGCGTCCGAGGGGTCGTGGCCCTCGTTCAGGACCACGAAGGCCTGGACGATCTGGCCGCGTTCGGGATCGGGGGCGCCGATGACGGCGGCCTCGGCCACGGCGTCGTGGCGCAGCAGGGCGTGCTCCACCTCGGGCGCGCCGATGTTGTAGCCGGACGAGATGATCATGTCGTCGGACCGGGCCACGAACCAGAAATAGCCGTCCTCATCCAGCCGGTAGACGTCGCCGGTCAGATTCCAGCCGTCCTGGACATAGGCCGCCTGACGCGCATCATCGAGATAGCGGCAGCCGGTGGGCCCGCGCACGGCGAGGCGGCCGGTTTCGCCCGGTGGCAGGGGCCGGCCGTCCGCGTCGATGATCCGGGCCTGATAGCCGGGCACCGCCTTGCCGGTGCTGCCGGGGCGGATGTCGTCGCCGCGGGCCGAGATGAAGACGTGGATCATCTCGGTCGAGCCGATGCCGTCGATGATGCGGACGCCGGTCGCCTCATGCCAGGCGTCCGAGGTGGCGGCGGGCAGGGCCTCTCCGGCCGAGACGCAGGTGCGCAGGCTGGACAGGTCATGCTGGCCGGCCAGCTTCAGCAGGGCGCGGTAGCCTGTCGGGGCGGTGAACAGGGCGGTGGCCCCGCAGCGCTCGATGGTCTCGGCCAGGGCCTCGAAGCCGGGGCGGGGCGCGAAGGCCGTCGCGGCGCCGACGGCGGCGGGGAACACCACCAGACCCCCAAGACCGAAGGTGAAGGCGATCGGCGGGGTGCCGACGGCGATGTCGTCCTTCGTCAGGCCGACGACGTGGCGGGCGAAGGTGTCGGCCATGGCGAGGATGTCGCGATGGAAGTGGACGCAGCCCTTGGGCTTGCCCGTCGTGCCTGAGGTGAAGGCGATAAGGGCCGGATCGTCGGCGGCCGTATCGACGGCGTCGAAGCGGAAGCCGGCCGGCAGAGCCTGGGCGGCCGCCTGCAGCGCGGTGGAATCCATGACGTGGGTCAGTGAGGGCGAGGTCGCACGGGCCTCTGTCACGGCGTCGGCGAGGGTTGAATAGACCAGCGCGTGGCTGATCCGGGCCTTGTCGATCACCGTCGCCAGTTCGGCCGCGCGGAGCATGGGCATGGTGGCGACGACCACGCCGCCGGCCTTGAGGATCGCGAACCAGGCCAGCACCGTCCAAGCCGAATTCTGGCCGTGCAGCAGGACGCGATTGCCGGGGATCAGCCCCATGTCCTCGACCAGCACCCGCGCCATCCGGCCCGAGATGGCGTCGACCCGGGCCCAGGAGAATTCGTGGTCAAAGTCGATGAGCGCGCGGGCGTCAGGGCCTGCCGCTTCAATGGCCCGGCGCAGCAGTTCGACGCCGGCGTTCAAACGCTCGGGATAGGCCAGTTCCGGCAGGTCGAAGACGAGCTCGGGTTGCTGGTCCGCCGGCGGCAGGTGATCGAGGACGAACCGGTCGATGTGGGCGCTGGTCCTCATCAGGCGCCTCCGCCCATGCCGGCGAGGACCTGCCGCGCGATGACGATCTTCTGCACCTCGGACGCGCCTTCATAGATGCGCAGGGCGCGGATCTCGCGGTACAGCCGCTCGACCGGATGGCCCGAGACGACGCCGAGGCCGCCGAACAGCTGGACCGCCGCGTCGATGACCTGCTGGGCCTCGTCGGTGGCGTAGAGCTTGGCCATGGCGGCCTCGCGGGTGACGCGCGGCGCGCCCTGATCCTTCAGCCAGGCGGCGCGGTAGATCAGCAGGGCCGAGGCGTCGATCTTCAGGGCCATGTCGGCCAGCGAGGCCTGCACCAGTTGCAGGTCGCTCATCGGCGCGCCGAACAGCTGGCGGGCGCCGGTGCGCGAGGCGGCCTCGTCGAAGGCGCGGCGCGAGAAGCCGAGGGCGGCGGCGGCGACGGTCGAGCGGAACACGTCCAGCGTGGCCATGGCGATGCGGAAGCCGTCGCCCGGGGCGCCGAGGATGCGGTCTTCGTCGATGCGGCAGGCGTTGAAACGGATGGTGGCCAGCGGATGGGCGGCCATCAGGGGGATGCGTTCGACGATCTCGAAGCCGGGGGTCCCGGCGTCGACGACGAAGGCGCTGATGCCCTTGGCGCCCGTCCCTTCGCCGGTGCGGGCGAAGACGGTGTAGCGGTCGGCGAGGCCGCCGTTGGAGATGAAGGTCTTGGTCCCGTCGAGGACCCAGCCGTCGCCGTCGCGGCGCGCGGAGGTCGACAGGGCGGCGACGTCGGAGCCGGCGTCGGGCTCGGACAGGGCGAAGGCGGCGATGGTCTCGCCGGACGCGACGCCGGGCAGCCAGCGGGCCTTCTGCGCGTCGGTGCCGAACAGGCTGATCGGGCCGGAGCCGAGCCCCTGCATGGCGAAGACGAAGTCGGCGAGGCCGGAGCGGCGGGCGAGGGTCTCGCGCGTCAGGCACAGGGTGCGCACGTCGAGCTTTCCGTTCGCATCCGGCACCGCGTTGTTCAGCCAGCCGCCCTCGGCCAGCGCCTTCAGGATCGTCCGGCAGTCGCCGTCGAGGTCGTGGTCGCCGTGCAGGTGCAGCGCGTCGCCGTTCGCCTCGGCCCAGGCTTCGATGTCGGCGGCGAAGGCGCGGTGGCGTTCGTCGAAGAAGGGCCAGTCCAGGAAGGTGCGGTCGGCCATGGCTCAGTTCCCCTCGAACACCGGCTCGCGTTTCGCCGCGAAGGCCTCGTAGGCGCGACGGAAGTCCTTGGTCTGCATGCAGATGGCCTGGGCCTGGGCCTCGGACTCGATGGCGGCGTCCAGGCTCATGTCCCATTCGACGTTGAGCTGGTTCTTGGTGATGCCGTGGGCGAAGGTCGGGCCCCTGGCCAGCGGACGGGCCAGTTCCAGCGCCGTCTCCATCAGCGCCTCGCCCTCGACGACCCGATTGTGGAAGCCCCAGCGCTCGCCCTCGTCGGCGGTCATGACCCGACCGGTGAACAGCAGCTCCGAGGCGCGGCCCTGGCCAATCTGGCGGGGCAGGATGGCGCAGGCGCCCATGTCGCAGCCGGCCAGGCCGACACGGGTGAACAGGAAGGCCGTCTTCGTCCGCGGCGTGGCGATGCGCAGATCCGAGGCCATGGCCATGATGGCGCCGGCGCCGACGCAGACCCCGTCCAGCGCGGCGATCACTGGCTGCGGGCAGCCGCGCATCGCCTTGACCAGATCGCCCGTCATGCGGGTGAAGGCGAGCAGGGCCGGCATGTCCATTTCGGTCAGCGGGCCGATGATCTCGTGCACGTCGCCGCCCGAGGAGAAATTGCCGCCGGCGCCGGTGACGATGACGACCTTGCAGTCGTCGGCGTGGACCAGGGCACGGAACAGGTCGCGCATCTCGGCATAGGAGTCGAACGTCAGCGGATTCTTCCGCTCGGGCCGGTTCAGGGTCAGGGTGGCCACGCCGTCGTCGTCCACCGACCACAGGAAATGGGCCGCCTTGTAGTCGCGCGCCTTCATCCGTTCAGCTCCTCGTGCGTGGTGGCGTGGAGCGACCGCTTGGCGCGCTCCAGCAGGCGGGTCAGGTCGTCGGCCTCGGCCGCGGTCAGGTCGGCGAACAGGGCCTCGAGCCAGCGTTCGTGAGCCCGGGCCATGGCGGTGAAGCGGCTCTGGCCGGGCGGCGTCAGGCGCAGGCGCTGAACCCGGCGATCAGTCCCGGCCATGGCCTCGATCAGGCCGTCGGCCTTGAGCCGCGCGGCGAGGCCGGTGACGTTGCCGTTGGACACCATCAGCATGCCCGCCGCCTCGCCCATGGTCAGGCCCGCCTCGCCCGCGCGATCCAGCGCCGACAGCATGTCGAACCGGGGCAGGGTGGAGCCGAACTCGTCGCGCAGGCGCTGGGAAATGGTCTGTTCGATGGTGGTGGTGCAGGTCAGAAGCCGCAGCCACAGGCGCAGCGAGCGCTTGCCGTCGGGGGCGCCGCCCAACCTGTCCGGAAGCGGGCGGTCAGGAAGAGCGGCGGCGGCGCTCACAGCTCGCCCCCGGCCACGGGGACGGCGGCGCCGTTGACCCCGGAGGCGCCGTCGCCGCAGAGCCAGACGATGGTCATGGCCACTTCGTCTGGCGTGATCAACCGGCCCTGGGGGTTGGAGGCGGCGAGGGCGGCGCGCGCCTCGTCCTCGGTGCGGCCGGTCTTGCCGATGATCGCTTCGATCGAGCGGGCGACCAGTTCGGTTTCGGTGAAGCCGGGGCAGACGGCGTTGACGGTGACGCCCTTCGAGGCGACCTCGAGCGCCAGGGCGCGGGTCAGGCCGACGAGGCCGTGCTTGGCCGCGACATAGGCCGAGACATAGGCGTAGCCCTTCAGGCCCGCCGTCGAGGCGACGTTGACGATTCGGCCCCAACGGCGCGTCAGCATGCCCGGCAGGACCAGTCGGGCGGCTTCGGCCGGAGCCTCGAGATTGAGCGCCAGCATGGCGCGGAAGGCGTCGGCGTCGGTCTTGAGGAAGGGGGCGGACGACGCGGCGCCGGCATTGTTGATCAGGATGTCGATCGGGCCGAACCGGTCGCGGCCGACCTCGATGGCGGCGGCCAGGGCGTCCGGGTCGGTGACGTCGGCGGGGGCGGCGAAGGCGAGGTCGCCTATGCGGTCGGCTGTCTCGTTCAGACGGGCGACATGGCGTCCGATCAGGGTGACCTGACAGCCGGCCTCGGCCAGCCGTTCGGCCGTCGCCCGGCCGATGCCGGAGCCGGCCCCGGTGACCACGGCGTGGTGTCCGGTCAGGCTCATACGGGCCCCGCCTGCGACGACTTTTCAAGGTTGCGGGCCAGCTGGGCGAAGCCGGCGCGGTACTGGACCGGCGGCTGAATCCCGCGCCAGCCCAGTTCGGCGGCTGCGCGCAGGCTCCAGTTCGGATCGGCCAGATGCGGCCGGGCGAGGGCGCACAGGTCCGCGCGGCCGGCGGCGAGAATGCTGTTCACGTGGTCGGTCTCATAGATGTTGCCGACGGCCATGGTGGCCACCCCCGCCTCGTTGCGGATGCGGTCGCTGAAGGGCGTCTGGAACATGCGGCCGTAGACGGGTTTCGAGTCCGGCGAGGTCTGGCCGGCGGAGACGTCGATCAGGTCGCAGCCGGCCTCGGCGAAGGCGCGGGCGATGGCGACGGAATCCTCGGGCGTCAGGCCGTCCTCGACCCAGTCGCTGGCCGACAGGCGGACGGACATCGGCTTGTCGTCGGGCCAGACGGCGCGCATGGCGGCGAAGACTTCCAGCGGGAAGCGCAGCCGATTGTCGACGGAGCCGCCGTATTCGTCGGCGCGGTGGTTCGACATCGGCGTCAGGAAGGACGACAGCAGATAGCCGTGGGCGCAGTGCAGCTCGACCATGTCGAAGCCGGCTTCATCGGCCCAACGCGTGGCGCGGACGAAATCATCCCGGACGCGGTCCATGTCCACGCGGGTCATTTCACGCGGAGTCCGGTCTTCGTCCGACCACGGAATGGAGGACGGGGCGATCAACTCCCAGCCTTCCTCGAGCGGTTGGTCGGCGCGCGGACCCCACGGCCGTTCGACCGATCCCTTGCGTCCGGCGTGGGCCAGCTGGATGGCGAGGCGCGAACCCTGCCCATGGACGAAGTCGACAATCCGCCTCCAGGCGTCGCGGTGCGCGGGACGGTACATCCCTGCACAGCCCGGCGTGATACGGGCGTCGGCCGAGACGTCCGTCATCTCGGTGAAGACCAGTCCCGCCCCGCCCAGGGCCCGGGCGCCGAGATGGACGAGGTGGAAGTCGCCGACCGTCCCGTCCTCGGCCGAATACATGCACATGGGCGACACGACGACACGGTTGGGCAGGGTCAGGCCGCGCAGCCGCAAGGGCGCGAACATCGGCGCGGGCGGTTCGTCCGTAGGCGGAGCGCCCGCGCTTTCAGCGAACCAGCGCTCGACGCTGGTCAGAAACCCCTTGTCGCGCAGGCGCAGGTTTTCGTGGCTGACGCGCTGGCTGCGGGTCAGCAGGCTGTAGGCGAATTGCAGCGGGTCGAGGTCCACATAGCGGTCCACCGTCTCGAACCATTCGGTCGAGTTGCGCGCCGCGCTCTGCAGCTTCAGCACCTCGACCCGGCGTTCCGCTTCGTAGTCGGCGAGGGCGGCGTCGAGGTCGCCGCCTTCTGTCAGGGCTTCGGCGAGGCGGATGGCGTCCTCGAACGCCAGCTTGGTGCCCGAGCCGATGGAGAAGTGGGCGGTATGGGCGGCGTCGCCCAGCAGCACCACCTTGCCGTCGCGCCAATTGGCGCAGGCGACGCGCGGGAAGTTCAGCCAGGCCGAGCCGCGCAGATGTCTGGCGTTGCTCATCAGGGCGTGGCCGCCCAGCCAGTCGGCGAACAGCGCCTCGGCGGTGCGGCAGGTCTGGTCCTGATCCATGGCGTCGAAGCCGAGGCCGCGCCAGGTCGCCTCGGTGCATTCGACGATGAAGGTCGAGGCGCCCGGCTCGAACTGGTAGGCGTGGGCCCAGATCCAGCCGTGAGGGGTCTCGACGAAGGCGAAGGTGAAGGCGTCGAACGACTGTCTGGTGCCCAGCCAGATGTATTTGTTGGTCCGCACGTCGATATCGACGCCGAAGACCTCGGGATTGTCATTCCGGATGCGGCTGTTCAGGCCGTCCGCGGCGACGACGACGTCGGCGGGCAGGGCGCGAATGTCGGCGACCTCGTCCTGGAAGCGGAGGTCGACGCCCAGCGAGCGGGCGCGGTCCTGAAGGACCGTCAGCAATTTCTGGCGGCCGATGCCCGCGAAGCCGTGCCCGCCAGAACGGATCGTCCGACCGTGAATATGCACGTCGATATCGTCCCAGTGGACAAAGGCCGCCTCGATCGCCGCCGCTGTTTCGGGGTCGTTGAGCTTGAGATTCGCCAGGGTCTGGTCGGAGAACACCACGCCCCAGCCGAAGGTGTCGTCGGGCCGATTGCGCTCGTGCACGATCACATCGAGCGCCGGGTTCCGCAGCTTCAGGGATATGGCGAGGTACAGGCCGCCGGGTCCGGCGCCGACGACGGCTATGCTTGTGACGGCCCGTCCTGACAACATATTTTAAGCCTAAAACAAAATCGGGAGGCCGTCTATGGGGGATGAGGCGCCGCCGCCCGGAGCAACCGGTTGACGCACGGCGTTCGTTCAGCCCAAGTGCGACGAGGCCGTGGACGCCAGCGTCTGATTTCCCCACCTTTGCGTAGCAGTATCCGTCCCGCATGACAGAGCGCTTCAGTTATTCCAGCGACGCGCTGTCCGAAGGCGAGGCGTTCGAGGCCTATCGGCTGCTGTATAGCAACGGGTCGGATGTAACCCGGGGCGACGGGCCATTCCAGGCCCAGGTCAGCGCGTGGCGGCTGGATGGCCTGCTGCTTTTCGAAAGGCGCCTGACGGGGGTGGTCCATTCCCGGGATGGGCGGGCAAGCAAGGATCGCTTCGATCATATCGTTCTGAGTCTGGTGATCTCGGGCCAGGTCATTGGCGGGGCGGCCAGTGGGTTCAACCTGGCGAGCCCCGGAGAAATCTATGTGATGGACACGGTTCGTCCTGCGCGGACTGAATTCATCGATGCGCATGTTCTGACCGTCAGCGTGTCCCGTGACCTGATCGAGGCGGCGCGTGGAACGGCCGGGGGGCTGCACGGACGGCTGCTGAAGGCGCCACGCAATCTGATGCTTGCGGACTTCCTCCGGTCGCTGGCCCGCCACGGCGACACGATCGAGACCGAGGCGCTGCCCGGGCTGGCGCGAGCCTTCATTCATATCCTGGGGGCCGTCGAGGACAAGGGACGCGTCGGCAACGAGGCGCATCGGCGGGAATATGCGCGCCGCGATGCGGTAGGGCGGATGATCGAGGACAATCTGGGCGATCCGGGCCTCTCGGTCGCGACGGTGAGCCGGGAAACCGGCATGTCCCGCTCGGCCCTTTACCGGCTGTTCGAGGACTATGGCGGCGTCGCCCGGCTGATCCAGAACCGTCGGCTGGACGCTGTGCGCAGGGCCCTGGACAACCGGACGGCCTTAACGCTGGCCGAACTGGCCCATAGATTCGGACTGGGCGACGAAGCGGGCCTGAACCGGATGTTCAGCGAGGCCTACCAGGTCTCCGCACGAGCCTATCGCGCCGAGGTGGAGGCCTCGTATCCGGGCGATCCCGAGGACAGCCGCCGCAAATGGGTCGGCTGGATGCGGGAGGTCTCCCAGGATCACTGACGGCGCCGTCGCGCGCGCCCGGTCCCGGCGCAAACGACAATGGCGCAAACGAAAACGGCGGCTCCCGGGGGAGCCGCCGTCCATGATGGTCTGAAGGCCGACGAACTCGTCAGCCGGTCGACTTAGTCGCTCTCGGAGTCGTCGTCGGCGGCAACCACCGCGGCGAAGGCGGCGATGGCCACCACGGCGAAGATCAGGCCGGGGGCGATCGAACCGCCGAACTCGTCGGAGGCGCCGGCGGTGCTGCCCACGCGGTCAGCGACGCTCGGGGCGGCGGAAACCTGGTTGGCGGCGACGGCCTGGCCGGCGATCAGCAGGGCGCCGGTCGCGATTGCAGCAAGAGTTTTCTTCATAGGTCGGCTCCGTGATGATTAGACAGCGTCGGCGAACACAACACCACGCGGAAGCGATAGTTGCAAGCCAAGGCGGCTATCTCCCACGTCTATTGCCGTTTCGCCACAGTTCCGGACCGCCCCACGGCGAATTTCGCCGGAACTGTGGCGCGGAAGGCTCAACTCCAAGTACGGACGTCCGGATGTTCGCACATCCTTAAGTCTAAATTCGTCAGCGCCCGGTAGAATCGGGACATCGCCTGCACGCCCCAAGTGTCTCGCCGACGTGGAGAGAAAACCACCACGGAATCTGGAGAAATCCCGCTTCAGGCGAGACGTCCCAAGTTTGGGACGAACGCCGCTATGCGAGCCATTCCTTCACTATGGTTGCCAATGTATTACCGCCGTCCGTTTGGTGTGGGCGACGTGTGCTCCCTCTGTGCGTGGTTGATATTTAGCGTCGGCGGAAGCCGGCCGTTCGGGGTGAGTTCTACATGTCGGCTTCCAACAAGCGCCCCGTCGCGGGCTCGCGCACGCCTGCTCGCTCGAACACCAGCGCCGACGCGGCGCGGCGGATGCGTATGGGCCTGCTGGGATCCACAGCCCTGATCGCGGCGTCGCTGGCGGTCTCCCCGGCCTTCGCCCAGGTTGTCGTGAACCCCGCCGGCGGCGGCACGATCACCCGGTCAGGCGGCGGCGCTCCCACGGTCAGCGACCAGTCCGGATCCGGCGGCGGCATCCAGATCTCCAACATCAGCCAGTCGACCACGACCACGGTCGACAGCGTGGTCATCAACAACACCACCGGCGCTCCGACGGCCGACGCCTTGCGCATCCTGGGGTCGACCGGCGGCCTGAACTCGACCGGCGTGACCCTGACCGGCGTCAACACCCTGACCACGACGGTGAACGGGGGCGCGGCGCTCTACGTCCAGACCAACGCCAACATGGGCATCGGCATCACCTCCAGCGGCTCGACCTTCACGGGCAGCTACGGCATCAACCTCCTGGCCGCCTCGGGCTATGTCTCGTTCGACGCCTCGAACCAGAGCCAGTCGTTCGTCGCCAACGGCACCCACATCGCCGGCTTCAACGCCGTCACCGCCGTCAACGCCAGCATCCAGCTGGGCTCGTCAACCTTCTCGGGCTTCGACACCGGCATCAATTCGAGCAATTTCTACGGCAGCTTCGTCGAGATGACGGGCGGCTCGATCAATGCGCTGGTCACCGGCATCCGCACCGACGCGACGGGCGGCCGCAGCAACATCCAGTCCCAGGCGGCGATCGTCGCCCCGACGGGCATCCACTCCACCAACACCGCCGGCGCCGAGATCACCACCAGCGGCGGCGGCACGATCAACAGCACCTCGAACGGCGTTGGCACCGGGATCATCGCCACCAGCAGCGGCGGCACCAACGTCGACCTGTTCTCGATCAATGTCGGTGCGGCGATCGGCAACGTCACGGCGTTCGCCACAGGCGTGGACCTGTCGACCACCGGCACCTCGACGAACACGATCAACCTCACGACCACGGCGGCGATCACCGCCACGGCTCGCGCCATCAGCGTGACCGCCGGGACGTTCGGCAACACCGGCACGTTCAACCTGGGGGCCAACGTCACCGGCGCGACCGGCGTCTATACGAACGTCGGCAACTACGCGGTCAACATCGCCGCGGGCGTCACCATCACATCGACCGGCAACACGTCCTCGAACGCCGCCCTGTATCTGGTCAACGGGACGAACACGGTCACCAACAACGGCGCCCTGACCGCCAGCGGCACGGGCAGCCACGGCGTGCACTTCAGCAGCGACGGCCTGGTGACCAATACCGCGACCGGAACGATCACCGGTTCGAGCGGCATCTGGTACCAGAACGTCGCCTCGGTGAACAACGCCGGGACGATCACCGGAACCGGATCGACGGGCACCGCGGGCGTTTACGGCTCCGGCGGCGCTTCGGTGACCAACACGGGCACGATCACCGGCTACGACGGCGTCTATTCCGGCGGCAACCCCACCACGCACAACAACAGCGGCACGGTCACGGGCGTTGCGCACGGCTACAACGTGAACGGCGGCCGCATCACCCTGACCAACAGCGGCGCCATCAACACGGCCGGTGGAACCGGCGGCGCCGGCCTGTCGGGACTGCGGTTGAACACAACCGGTTCACCCAACACCGTGACCAACAGCGGTACGATCACCGGCGGCGGCGACGCCACATACGGCTTCGGCGTGGAGGTCGCGGACGGCGTCGTGACGCTGACCAACAACTCGGGCGGCGTGATCAGCGGCGGCGTTGGCGGCATCCGGCTGGCCAGCGACGACCTGGCGGTCATCAACCTGAACCTTGGCTCGACGGTGACCGGCCAGATCCTGTCGGACAATACAGGCACGCGGACCGTCACGGTCGCCGGCCTTCTGGACGGCGCCTATAACGCCGCCTCCGGCACCGGCGTCGATACGATCGCCCTGGCGTCGACCGGCGCGATCACCGGCGCAGTCGCGCTCGGTGGCGGCAACGACCAGTTCACCTGGCAGGGCGGCGCGATCGGTTCGACGATCAACGCCGGCGCGGGCACCGGCGACACCTTCAACAGCCAGCTGGGCGGGGGCGGCTCCGGGTCGCTCAACCTCTCCAATCTCTCGAATTTCGAGACCTACAACCACCTCAGCGGCACGCTGACTCTGACGGGCAGCCGGAACGGCGGGGCGGTGTGGGACATCGCGACCGGCACGACGCTGAACCTCTCGGGCTCGCTGACCAACGTCGGCGGCACGGGCTTCGGCATTACGGCCGCCGCAGGCGCGACCGTCAATGTGCTCGGCACGGGCGTGCTCGACAACTGGATCGGCCTCTACTTCAACGGCGGCGCCACCAGCACCGCGAGCAACTCGGGCTCGATCACGGGCCAGTCCACCGGCATCTTCAGCACCTCGGGCCGGGTCAACTTCACCAACAACGTCGGCGCTACCGTCTCAACCGCTGGCGCGAGCGCGGGCGTGGCCATCGCTCTCGCGAGCGGCGGCGGCACGATCGTCAACAACGGCACGGTGACCGCGGTTACCAACGCTCTTACGTCCTCCAACACGGGAACCGGGGGCAGTGCATCCAGCCTGACGAACGCGGGGACCCTGGAGGGCATCTCGGCCGGTCTCGTCATGACCGGCAGCGGCGCTTTCGGGGTGACCAACACGGGCTCGATCAACGGCTCGGCCGTCGGCACGGGCGCCGGGATCTCGCAGACGGCCGGAACCGTCACCATCGCCAACAATTCCGGCGGCACGATCAGCGGCAACGGCTATGCCGTCAACGTCACCACGAGCGGCGCTCTTGCCTTGACCAGCGCCTCCGGCGCGACGATCTCCGGCGGATCGGTCGCGGCCATCCAGGCGAACACCAGCGGTACGGCTACGATCGATCTTCAGGCCGGATCGACGACGACCGGCGACGTGATCCTGTCGGGAAGCGGCGCGCGCACGGTGACCGTCGCGGGCGGATTCTCCGGCAACCTTGACGCCACGGGCAACAGCGGCGCGGTCAACCTGACCCTGAACACCAGCGCCACGGGCTACACCCTGCTGCACGCCGGCTCGGGCGTGGACAGCCTGACCTTCAACGGTTCGGGCTCGCGCAGCTTCAGCGTCGACAATCTGAGCGGCTGGGAGACCGGCTCCTTCACGGGCGGCGCCTGGACTCTGACCGGCACCGGGAACCAGAACAGCTTCACCTCGGGCCTGACCATCAACGGCGCGGCCCTCACGGTAAGCAACACCCAGCAGTTCCAGGGCGCGACCGGGCTCACCCTGACCGGCGGCGGCTCGATCACGACCACGGCGTCGCTGAGCAATACGCGGACCCTCGCCATGACCGGCGCGGGCAGCCTTGGCGCAGCCTCGGGCCAGACCCTGACCCAGTCGGGCGTCGTCAGCGGCGCCGGCGTCCTGACCCTCAACGGGCCCGGCACCGTCAACCTGTCGGGCAACAACACCTACACCGGCGGCACGGTCGTCAACGCGGGCATCCTGCGGCTGAGCCACACCAGCGCGGCGGGTACAGGCCTGATCCGGATGATCGATCCGCAGATCGATTTCGCGGCGACCGGCACCTACAACAACGCCATCTCGCTGGAAGTCGTCGACGGGCAACAGGCGGCCGATCCGACCATTCTCAACAACACCTCGGGCGGCGCCATCACGCTTGCCGGCCAGATCTATGAGACCGGCGGCGTCGGCGGCGCGAACCAGTATGTCACCTTCAGCGGCGGCTCCATCACCCTGACGAACAGCGCCAACACGTGGGGCGGCGTCACCCGGATCAACTCCGGCGCCACCCTGCTGGGCACGACGGCCTCGATCTCGGGGGCCAGCATCGTCAACAACGGCACGCTGACCTATCAGAACGCATCCGCCGGGACAGCCAGCCAGGCCATCTCGGGCTCCGGCGCGATCAACATCAACGGCACGGGCGCCACGACCCTGGCCGGCGCGATCACCACCACCGGCCAGCTGACGGTCAGCGGCGCGGGCGCCAATCTGATCCTTGGCGGCTCGCGCACCGGCTCAACCAACACCGGCGCGGTCATCAGCGGCGCGGGCGCCAGCCTGACGGTGGCGAACGGCGCATCCCTGCAGAGCGGCCAGTACAACGGCGTCCGCATCACCAGCGGCGGCGTTGGCGCCACTGTCACCAATCTCGGCCTGCTTCAGAACGCCGGCACCGGCGGCGACGGAACCGTCGGCGCGGGCATCTATGTCCTCAACGGCGGCGCGGGCGGCACGACCACGGTCAACAACGGCTCGATCACCGACACGGGCGCGGGCTCGACCATCCAGGGCCGCAACGCCGGCGTCCGGCATGAGTCCGGCTCGACCGATCTGCTGGTGGTCAACAACTACGGCCTGATTGTCGGCGATCTGTACAACGGCGTCGAGAACACCGCCGGCGGCCTGACCGTCAACAACTTCGCGGGCGGCTACATCACGGCCACGCTGGGCAACGGCGTCTCCAGCGCCTCCGCAAGCGCGGTCAGCATCACCAACGCCGGCACGATCGGCCGCAACATCGCGGGCACGGTCACGGTCAACGGTTACGGTGTGGCCACCAACGGCGTCCTGACGCTGGTCAACCAGGCCAATGGTCTGATCACCGGGACGCTGGGCGGGGTCCAGAGCAACGCGGCCGGCAGTTCGATCACCAACCAGGCCGGCGGGACCATCCTCGGCAACTACGGCGTCGTCACGGCCGGCGGAACCATCAACAACTCCGGCCTGATCCGGGGCTTCAATGACGCGATTATTCTGAACGGCGCCACCGCCCTGACCAACAACGCCGGCGGCCTCATCGTCGGCGCCGGCAACGAAGGCGTCTTCGTCAACGCGAACGGCAGCACCATCAGCAACGCCGGCCTGATCGTGAACTCGCTGAGCGGAATCGGCGCGAACTTCTCGGTCGCGATCACCAACTCCGGCGTCATCGCCAGCGGCGCGGCGCCCGACGCAGCGACCACGTCCGCCCACATCAGCCGCAACACCGGTACGGCGCTCGCGCTGGGCGCCGGCGGCTCGGTCACCAACCTCGCCGGAGGCGAGATTCTCGGGGGCGTCGGCGTCAGCTTCAGCAACGGCGCTTCCGGAACGCTCAGCAACGCCGGCCTGATTGACGGCTCGATCGGCTACGGGGTGCAGATGACCGGCGCCGGCACGATCACCAACCAGTCGGGTGGCGCGATCGGGGGCTGGTTGGGTTCGATCCAGCTGTCCGGCGCGGGCAGCAAGACCCTCGACCTGTTGGCCGGCTCGACTACCAACGGCCAGATCCTGTCCACCGCGACCGGCACGCAGACCGTCGGCATCGCAGGCTTGCTGAACGGCGCCTACGACGCCACGACCGGCTCGGGGATCGACAACCTTACGCTCGCGTCGACGGGCTCGATGACCAGCGCGACCCTGGGAGCCGGCGCCGACAGCTTCCTCTACCAGGGCGGCGCGTTCAGCGGCCTGATCGACGCCGGAACCGGCACGGACAGCTTCACCTCGAACCTCAGCGGCGGCGTCGCCTCGGTCAATCTGAACAACCTCGCCAACTTCGAAACCTTCGCGCACCAGTCCGGCACGCTGACCCTGACAGGGACTGGCGCCTTCGCGGGCGGCGCCACGGTTCAGGGCTCCCTGATCGTCAACGGCACGCTCCAGGCGGCGGCCACTGTCGCCAACGGCGCCACGCTGAACGGCGGCGGCTCCGTCACGGGCGCGGTCACGGTCGCCAGCGGCGCCACCCTGATCGGCGCCCAGGGCACGACCCTGACCATGGGCTCGCTGGACCTGTCATCGGGTTCTACCATCAATGCGACCTTCAGCGGCGCGGGTGGTCCCGCCCTGTTCGCCGTCACCGGCGACCTGACGCTGGACGGCACGGTCAACGTCGCCAGCACCGGCGCCTATGGTTTCGGCGTCTACGGTCTGATGACCTATGGCGGCGTCCTGACCGACAACGGCCTCGTCATCGGCACGACGCCGGCCGGCGCCCAGCGCGTGGCGGTGCAGACTTCGGTCGCGGGCCAGATCAACATCGTCCACGCCCCGACGGAATTGCTGTTCTGGGACGGCGGCCCGGGCGGCCATGACAATGGCGCGGTCAACGGCGGCGCGGGCACCTGGACGGCCGCTGGCTCGGAATGGACCGACTCCAGCGGCCTGTTCAACGGCGCCATGCAGCCGCAGCCCGGCTTCGCCATCTTCCAGGGCGTCGGCGGCGTCGTCACCGTCGCCAACGGTGCAGGTGCGGTCGGCGTGACCGGCATGCAGTTCGCGGCGGACGGCTATCGCATCCAGGGCGACTCCATCACCCTGGCGAACGCCACCAACACGATCCGTGTCGGCGACGGCACGGCCCCGAGCGCGGCCTGGACGGCGACCATCGCCTCTGAACTGACGGGCTCCGGCGGACTGGTGAAGACCGACCTCGGCACGCTGATCCTCGCGGGTGAGAACACCTACAGCGGCGGAACCACCATCAACGCCGGCACGCTGCAGATCGGCGACGGCGCCGCGGCCGGCTCGATCCTCGGTTCGGTGGTCAACAACGCGGCGCTGGTCTTCGCTCGCAGCGACAATCACGACTTCGCCAACGCCGTCAGCGGTTCCGGCACGGTCGGCGTCCGCGGCGTGGTGACCCTCAGCGGGGCGATCACGGCCAGCAACGGCGTCAACGTCGCCGCCGGTTCCACTGCGACCCTGTCGAATGTCAGCGTCGCCAACGGCGCGGCCGTCACCGCCGGCCTGAACTCGACGGTGAACGTGGCCTCGGGCGGTACGGTGTCGACCGCGAACGGCGCCGGCGTCGTCTTCACCGGTTCGGGCTCGCTGACCAATAGCGGTCTGATCAACGGCACGACTGCCGGCGTCGCCCTGAACGGCGGCGGCGCCCTGAGCAACCTGTCAGGCGGCGAGATCCGTGGCGTCAACGGCGTCACGGCCAACACGCTGGCGAGCGTCGCCAACGCCAGCGGTGCTACGATCGCGGCGACGACGGGCAACGCCGTCCGCCTGGTGGGGTCAGGATCCAGCGTCACCAATGCCGGCGTCATCTCCGCCGGAAGCGTGTTCTCGGCGGTCTATTTCGATGGCGTCGGCACGGTGACCAACCAGGCCGGCGGCTCGATCTCGAATACCGCGACGGCCGTTCAGTTCGTCGGCGCGGGATCGACCCTGGACAACGCCGGCGCCATCTCGAACACCAACACGAACGCGGCGGTCTATTTCAACAACGCGGGCACGGTAACCAACCGGGCGACCGGAACGGTCAGTTCGACCAACGGCTATGGCGTCCAGCTCGCCGGGGCCAACGCCTCGATCACGAACTTCGGATCGATCACCGCCGGCCTGCGCGCGGTCTCGCTCGACGGCGCGAACTCGACCCTGATCAACTCGGGTTCAATCACGGGCGGAAACGCCGCTGTGCTCGCCGCCGGCGGTTCGGTGACCAATAGCGGGTCGATAATCGGAACCGGCGGCTCGGGCCTCGCCTTCTCGAACGGCGGCGTCGTCGACAATCAGCTCAATGGGCTGATCCGCGGCGCCACCAACGGCGTGAACGGGGCCGCCGGCATGGCCACGGTGACGAACGCCGGCGCGATCACGGGCCTCAACGGCGCGGGCGTACGTCTGGCGGGCGGCGGCTCGGTCGACAACCTCTCAGGCGGTTCAATCAGCGGGACGAGCGCGGCGATCCTTTCGGTCGGCTCGTTCGTCGACACCATCACCCTGCGCGACGGCTCGACGCTGACCGGGGGACTGTCGCTGGCCGGCGGCGACGACACCCTCTTCATGCATGGCGGGGCCGCAACATCGGGGCTCATCGACGGCGGCGATGACTTCGATGCGTTCGTGGTCGCGGGCGCCGGTTCGTCGAGCTTCGACATCGGCAATCTGATCAACTTCGAATCCCGGACCATGAATGGCGCGGGAACCTTCACCCTGACCGGCGTGGACGCCTCGACGGTGACGTGGACGATCAACTCCGGCACCCTGGCGGTCAGCGGCGGCGCCGCGATCAACGACGCCGTGACGGTGACCATCGCCGCGCCGGGCGCGCTTCAGCTGAACGCCAGCGAGCGGATCGGCGCCCTGAACGGCTCGGGCTTCGTGGCGCTTGGATCCAGCACGCTCACCGTGGGCGGCGCGGGCGCCAGCAACTACGCCGGCGTCATCGGCGGCTCGGGCGGCGTCACGGTTACGGGCGGCGGCGTACTCACGCTCAGCGGCGCGAACACCTACACCGGCGCCACAACGGCCTCGGGCGCAACACTGCGCCTCGGCGCCTCGAACGTGCTCGCCGACGCGACCAACCTGACGGCCAGCTTCGGCGGTGTCGTCGACATGGGAACGTTCAGCGACACCGTCGCGACCTCGACCTTCTTCACCGGAACCCGGCTCGACGGGACGGGAACGCTGACCGCCGGCAGCTACACGAGCTACGGCGCGGTCATCAACGCCAACCTCGGCGCCGGAACGTTCAACGCGATTGCCGGTACGACCACGCTGAACGGAACGGCTGGCGCGGGCCAGGTCCTCGTCAATGGCGGCGCCCTGTCGCTGGGCGCGTCGAACCGGCTGGCCGACACCGCCACGGTATCCGTATCGTCGGGTTCCAGGCTTGAGCTCAACGCCTTCAACGAAACCGTCGGCGTTCTGACGTTGAACGGCCTTCTGAACGGCACCGGCACGCTGACCGCGGCGCAGTACGCCCTGAACGGCGGCACGGTGAACGCCAATCTCGGGTCCGGCGCCCTGTTCAGCATCGGATCCTCGACCCTGAACGGCACGGCCTCGGCCGGCCAGGTGGCTGTCACGGGCGGAACGCTGACGCTGGGATCCTCGAACCGGTTGGCGGACGGAGCCGCGGTGACCGTGGCCTCCGGCGCGACGCTGGCGCTCGGCGGCTTCACCGACACCGTCGGGACAATCGATCTCGCCGGCGTTCTGGCGGGAACGGGCACCCTGACGGCGGGGACTTACACCCTGTCCGGCGGCGTCGTGAACGCCAATCTGGGGGCCGGCCTGCTGATCCAGCAGTCGGGCGTTTCCACCCTGAACGGAATGTCGGGCTCGGCGCAGGTGTCGGTCAACGCCGGTACGCTCGACCTGGGCGCCTCGAACCGTCTGGCCGACACGGCCACGGTTTTGGTGGCCTCGGGGGCGACGCTGAACCTGAACGCCTTCGATGACACCGTCGGCCTGGTGCTGCTGAACGGCACACTGGGCGGAACCGGCACGCTGACGGCCGGCGAATATGATCTGAACGGCGCGACCATCAACGCCAACCTCGGCGCCGGCAATCTGTTCAATGTCGGCGGCGTCTCGATCCTGACCGGGTCAAGCGCGGCGGCCAATGTCGTTGTGCAGGCCGGCACGCTCGACCTGGGCGCCTCGAACCGTCTGGCCGACACGGCCACGGTCTTGGTGGCCTCGGGCGCGACGCTGAACCTGAACGCCTTCGATGACACCGTCGGCCTGGCGCTGCTGAGCGGCACGCTGGCCGGGACCGGCACGCTGACGGCGGGCGAGTACGATCTGAACGGCGCGACCGTCAACGCCAACCTCGGCGCCGGCAATCTGTTCAATGTCGGCGGCGTCTCGATCCTGACCGGGTCAAGCGCGGCGGGCAATGTGGTGGTGCAGGCCGGGACGTTGACGCTGGGCGCTTCGAACCGTCTGGCGGATACGGCCACGGTCTCGGTCGCTTCGGGCTCGATCCTGAACCTGAACGGCTTCGACGACACCGTCGGCCTGGCGATGATCAGCGGCGCCCTGAACGGCACGGGGACGCTGACGGCGGCCCAGTACCAGCTGAACGCGGCCACGGTGAACGCCAACCTCGGCGCCGGAGCCCTGTTCAATCTGGGCGGGGTCTCGACCCTGAACGGAACGGCGGCGGCCAGCCAGGTCTCGATCGACGCCGGCACGCTGCGGCTGGGCGCCAACGAGCGCCTTTCGGACGCGGCGTCGGTCTGGACGGCGGCGGGGGCGACCTTCAACGTCAACGGCTTCAACGAGCGCGTCGGCGCCCTGTTCGGAACCGGCAATGTCGACGTCGGCGCGGGCCGCCTGACCTTCGGCGGCGTCGAGTCGGGCTTCGGCGGCCGTCTGTCGGGCTCGGGCTCTCTGGTTCACACCGGCGGCCTGTTCACCCTGATGGGCGATCACACCATCGCATCGATCAGCAACACCGGCGGCGAACTGCGCTTCCTGGGCACGACCACCGGAGGCCTGACGGCCTCGGGCGGCAGCGTGACCGGGGCGGGCACGATCGGCGGAGCCCTGAGGGCGTCGAACGGCGCGGTCCTGTCCCCCGGCCTGGCCGGCGTCCAGGACGGCATCGGCGGCTTCACCGCGGGCGGCCTGACGCTGAACGGCGGCACGCTGGCCATCGACGTGCTGGGCAAGTCGGGCGGGAATCTGATCGACCAGCTGCGCATCAACGGCGCGGCGACCCTGACCGGCGGCCTGCTGGCTCCGACCTTCCGGGGTTCGGCGGCCACGGACTTCGACTTCTCGACCCGCTACCTGTTCCTGCAGGCCAACACCCTGGTGGGAACCTTCGCCAACGGCGGGACCTTCACCGCGGCGGGTCCGGAGAACCTGTTCTGGCGGGTCCGTTACGATCTGAGCCCCAACGGCGCCGTGCTGGAACTGCGCGAGTTGACCGACTTCGATCCGGGCGCGACCGGAACCGGAAACCAGCGGGCGGTGGGCCAGGCGCTCTCGGGCGGCCAACTGAACGCTTCGGATGACTTCGCCGGCATCCTCAGCCTCATCGCCGGCCTTAACGCCGCCGACCGGGCGGCGGCCTTCGACAGCATCAGCGGCGAGCCGCTCGCTGACATGACCACCTCACTGTTCGGCGCCAACGACAGCTTCCTGACCGCAGTGCGCGACGGCGGCCTCGGCGGCCGGGATGACGGCGGCGAGGCGATGAACTTCGTCGACGGGCTGAGCTTCGCCGGGGGTCGCGACAACGTGGCCGACCGTCTGGGCGACGTCCTGGGCGCCTTCGATCCGTCGGCCTCGACCGCACGCGGCGCGGGCGGCTGGGTCTCGGCCTACGCCGGCGACCAGACTCTGGACGGCAAGCCGGGCCAGGCTACAGTCGACAGCCGCCTGAACGGCTTCGCCGGCGGCTATGGCGTTCGCAACGGTTCGATGAGCATCGGCGCGGCCGGCGGCGTCAGTCGTCTGGAAGGCGATGTCGCGGCCCGCGACGCCCATTACGAAAGCGACCTGTCGCACGCGGCGGCCTATGTCGCCTTCGACGACGGCGCCTGGGCGACGGACGTGACCGCGACCTTCTACGGCGGCGACCTCGACAGCCGTCGCGGCGTCCGGGTCGGCGCGTTCGGCGGTCAGGCCATCGGCAACACCCACGTCGAGGGCCAGGCGCTCTCGGCCAGCGTGGCGCGCCGCTTCCAGGTGTCGGACAACACCATGATCGCCCTCGGCGCCATCGGCACGGCGTCCAACGCCTCGGTCGACGGCTTCACCGAAACCGGCGCTGGCGGCCTGTCGTTGCAGGCCTCGGGGCTGGAGCGTGACTGGCAGTCGCTGCAGCTCAGCGCACGCGCGACGCAGGACTATCGCGTCGACGGGCGCGGCTTCCGGATCTACGCCGGAGCCGGCGTCCTGGCCACGACGGGCGACCGTCAGGCCACGGGCGACATGCGCTTCAGCGGCGCCCCGACGGGCTTCGGCGCCTTCACCATCGAGGGTGCGGAAACGCCGCCGCTGGCCGGTCTCGCCGACTTCGGTCTCGAGGTCGGGGTCGCCGAGGGCGTGACCGTGTCGGCCGGCTATCGGGGCCTGTTCAGCGAGCGTCTGCAGGACAACCAGATCGGCGTGAAGCTCAAGGCCAGCTGGTAAGCTTCGGACGCGCCCCCGCCCTGACGGCGGGGGCGTCGCCCCATCCCTGAAAAGCCGACGGTTCGCGAACCCTTGTGCGCGGCCCCGCGACGGGCGATGGACGGTCGTCCTTGTTGCGCAGTTGGGGGCTTGATGTCTGATCGGGGTCCGCTACTCGCCGGGGTCGAACTGGGCGGGACCAAATGCGTCTGCCTGCTGGCCTCCGGGCCTGACGACGTCCGCGAGGAGGTCCGGATCGACACCTCCGCGCCCGCGGAAACGCTCGCCGCCATCCACGGCGTCCTGTCCCGCTGGCAGGACCGGGAAGGGTTCGCGGCCATCGGCGTCGCGAGTTTTGGTCCGCTGGAGCTCGATATCGGGGCGGCCGGATACGGCTGCATCGTCAACACGTCGAAGGCCGGCTGGAGCGGCGCCGACGTGCTGGCGCTCCTGCGCGGCTTCGGCGCGCCGACCGGGTTCGACACGGACGTCAACGGCGCGGCCCTGGCGGAGGGGCGCTGGGGCGGCGCGCGGGGTCTGGACAGCTACGCCTACATCACCGTCGGCACGGGCATCGGCGTCGGCTCGGTGGTGCGGGGCCTGACCCTCCGGGGGCTGGGACATTCCGAGGCGGGGCATCTGCGCATCCCCCGCATGCCCGGAGAAACCTGGGCCGGCGTATGCCCGTTCCACGGAGACTGCGTCGAGGGACTGGCCTCCGGCCCGGCGATCCAGATGAAGGCGGGCGGGCCGGGCCATGGGCTCGGGCCTTCCAGCCCCGTGTGGAACGAGGTGGTTCACGCCCTGGCGGCCCTGCTGCACAATCTGGTGCTGACGACGGCGCCGCAGCGGATACTGATCGGCGGCGGGGTGGTCGGCGGACATCCCTTCCTCCTGCCCCGGCTGAGAGAGGCGCTGATTCACAGTCTGAACGGCTACGGCGCGGCGCCCGGGATCGTCGAGGTGATCAGGGAATTCGTCGTGGCGCCCGCGCTGGCGGATCGCGCCGGTCCCCTCGGCGCGATCGCTCTGGCGGAAGACGCCCTGGCCGATCAGGTCGCGAGGCAGGGTCGCGCGACCTGACTGCGGGGGAGGGCGTCGCCGCTACACGCCGGTCTCGCCCGGGCGATGAAACGACAGGCTGGCGTCAAAGACCGATCGGACCGTAGAGCCATGTCATCCAGGCCCCGATGGCGAGAAAGACGCCAAACGGCAGCCGGTCGCCTCCGGACACCGCTCTCTGTGACAGGCGTCTGGCCAGAATCACGCTGAGCCCCGCGGCGGAAGCCCATAACAGGACGCTGGGAAGCGCCAGCCATCCCACCCACGCACCGATCGCCCCCAGCAGATAGGGATCTCCTCCGCCCAAGCCCTCCCGCCCCCGCAGCCGGCGGTAGGCCAGGGCCAGGGCCCAAAGGGTGAAAAAGCCCAGGCCAGCGCCCGCGAGGCTGTCGCGCAGATTGGCCTGATCCAGCACCAGCGCCGCACCGAGGCCCGTCGCCATGAGCGGGAGGGTGAGGCGGTCGGGCAGCCAGAAATGCTCCCCGTCGATGACGGCCAGCAGCAGGAGTTGCCAGCCCAGCAGCGCCGTCAGAAGCGCGCCCGGCAATGTCGGCTGGGCGATGGCCGCCCAGGCCCCGATGGCCCCGCACGCAAGTTCCATCAGCGGATAGCGGGCAGGGACAGCCCCTCTGCACGCGGGACAGCGCCCCCCTTGAGCCAGGTAGCTCAGCACCGGCACGAGAGACCAGGGGGGCAGGGTTCGGCCGCACGCCCGGCATTGCGATCTTCCCCAAAGCACGCCTTCGCCTTGCGGCAGGCGGATGCTCAGAAGGCCGACAAAACTGCCCACGATCAGGCCCAGCAGGGCCAGACCTGTCATCAGCAGGGGCGGCGGGGCGGCGTCGAACAAGGGCGGTCCAGGCTTGAACGGATCCAGATGGGCCCCCCTTAGAGCCCGCGCAAGTCGCGCACTAGCGGCGGTCTGTGACAGTTGAGCCGTGCCGGGACGGGTTTTCACGGAACCGCGAAGACAACTTCACACAAGCGCACCGGAACCGTCACCGTACGGCGTCGGCCCCGTCATATCCCACCCCTAACCACAGCGGTGGGCAGGGGGCGATTCCGTCGTCGCGTCAGGATCTGGGTTCCTGGCGACCTCTGTCGTGAAATTCTTTTGCACAGACACGGTGAAAACGATGACCGGCTTTCGACTGACGACCCTGCTCGCGGTTTCCGCCAGCGCCCTGACCCTGGCCGCTTGCGGCTCGGCCGAAGTCGCATCGCCTGGAGAGGGTGATTTCGGCGACGGCGGCGGCGGCGGGGGCGGCGTGACGCCCCCGCCCGCTCCGGGCACGCCGGCGGCCGACTGCCCGACCGGCTTCGCCAACGTCGGCCTGATCGCCGGCAACACCCTGCGGGTCTGCCAACTGCCGCAACAGATCAACGGCGCCCTGACGGTGCCGCTGCGCGCCGGCACCATCTATTCCATCACCGGCCGCACCGCGGTCGGCACCGACCGCGGCGTCGATCCGGCGGCCCCGATCGCCGGCAGCGAGCAGGGCATACTGACCATCGAGGCGGGCGTCCGCATCTTCGCCTCGGGCGGCTCCGACTATCTGCTGGTCAACCGCGGCTCGCAGCTGTTCGCGGAAGGCACGGCGACGAACCCGATCGTCTTCACGAGCCGCCAGAACGTCGAAGGCACGACCACCGAGAGCTCGCAAGGGCAGTGGGGCGGCATCGTCCTGGCCGGCCGCGCGCCGCAGGCCAATTGCCAGCTGACCGCGCCGGTGACCTGCACCGGCACGGTCGAAGGCACCAGCGCCTTCTACGGCGGCAACACGCCGTCGGATAATTCTGGCCGTCTGCGCTACGTCCAGATCAAGTTCTCGGGCTTCGAAATCTCGACCGGCAACGAGCTTCAGGGCCTGACCATGGCCGGCGTCGGCTCTGGCACCACGGTCGATCACATCCAGGTTTACAACAGCTCGGACGACGGCATCGAAATCTTCGGCGGCAACGTCAACCTGCGCCACATCGTCATCAACGGCGCCGACGACGATGGTCTGGACACCGACACCGGCTGGCGCGGCGGCGCCCAGTTCGGCATCGTGACGCAACGGGCCCCCGGCTCGACCAGCCGCAGCGCCGGCTTCGAATTCTCGTCGGCCCCGGCCTCCGTACCGCTGGCCACCCGCTATGTCTCGCGGCCCTTCATCGCCAACTGGACCCTGGTCGGCCGCAACGCGCCGACCAATGCCCATACCGTGGCGCACTTCGACACCGGCAATGACGCGACCGTCATCAACTCGGTCTTCACCAGCGTGGCGGGTTCGGCCGCGGGCTGCCTCGACATCGCCGACGCCGACACGGTCACCAGCGCTCCGGCCTTCAACTCGGTGTTCATGTCCTGCGGCCTCTCGTTCCGGCCCGGCGGCACCGCCGCGCAGTCGGGAGCCGTCTTCAACGCCGGTACGGGCAACACCCCCGCCGGAACCTCGACCCTGACGGCTCCCGGCGCGGGAACGAGCATCAGCAACCAGGTGCTGACGTTCATCAACGGCGCCAATGAAACCGCCGTGACCCCGGCCAACGCCCCGGCCGTCTATCCCTTCTTCCAGGCCACGACCTACATCGGCGCCGTCCAGAACGCCGCCGACACCTGGTACCAGGGCTGGACCTGCGGCCTGACCGCCGGCGCGACCTGCTGATGACGGATGCGCGGAGGCGGCCCGAACGGGTCGCCTCCGGCCTTCGCGTATCCCGTTGAACCCCTTCAAGGCGCAGATCATGAAGACAGTTACCCTGACCCTGAGCGGGGTCCTTCTGGCCACCAGCGCGCTGATCGCGCCGGGGCTGGCCTATGCTCAAACGCCGCCGGTCCAGGCCGCGCCGCAAACCGCCACCGCGCAAACGCCGGCCGCACAGGCCGAGCCGCAAGCGGACGACGGCTCCCAGCTCGACGAGGTCGTGGTTCTGGGCCGCTACATCCCGGAGCCGAACCGCGAAAGCGCCGAAGTCGCCGCCTTCCTGACGGCCGAAGACCTGCAGCGCACCGGCGACAGCAGCGCCGCCGGCGCCCTGGCGCGCGTCACCGGCCTGACCGTGGTCGAAGGCCGCTTCGTCTATGTGCGCGGTCTCGGCGAGCGTTATTCGTCGGCCCTGCTGAACGGTTCGCCCCTGCCCAGCCCCGAGCCGCTGCAGCGGGTCGTTCCGCTGGATCTGTTCCCGTCCAGCATTCTTGAGAGCGTCACCGTCCAGAAGTCGTACTCCGTCGACTTCCCCGGCGAGTTCGGCGGCGGCGTGATCGACCTGCGCACGGTCGATGCGCCCAACGAACCCTTCTTCTCGATGTCGGCGTCGGTCGGCGGCAATACAGAGACGACCAACAAGGAAAGCCTGATCTATTACGGTTCGCGCACCGATTTCACCGGCTTCGACGACGGCACGCGCGACGTACCCGGCCCGCTGGCCCTCGCGTTCGAGCGGGGCGTTCCGGTCAACAGCGCCAACTTCGAGGCGCAGCAACTGCAGCGGATCGGCCAGTCCCTGATCAACGCGCCATTGCGCCTGTTGCAGCGCGAAACCACGCCGGTGAATTTCGGCTTCGACTTCGCGGGCGGCCTGAAAAGCGACAGCAGCATGGGGACCTTCGGCCTGATCGCCGTCGCGGGGTACAGCAACAGCTGGTCGACCCGGAACGGCGTCCAGGAGGAGGGCCAGTTCTCCGGCTCCGTCCTGGTGCCGGTCACCAGCAAGGCCTTTGAGTCGAACCAGAACGACATCCAGCTGAACTTCCTGGGCGGCCTGTCGCTGACCAACGAGAACAGCGAGATCAAATGGACGAACTTCTTCGTCCGCAACGTGACCAAGGAAGCCCGCATCAGCGCCGGTCCTGATTTCGACGCCGGCGGCGAGGTTCAGCGGTCCGATTTCACGGAATGGTTCGAACGCCAGCTGTTCTCCAGCCAGCTGGCCGGCGAGCATGAATTCATGGACGGCGCAGTCGAGCTCGCCTGGCGGGCCGCCTATGCGAAGACCGAGCGGGACGCGCCGTACGAGACGCGCTTCGAATACGGCCTCGATACCAGCGGCAATTTCGTCCACGAGATCGGCGGCAACCGCATCTCGTTCAGCGAACTGGACGACGACATCGTCTCGGGCGGGGCCGACCTCAGCTACACCCTGCCGCTGTCGGACTATCGCGAAGCCGTCTTCAGCGTCGGCGTCGCATACTCGGACAACAACCGCGACGCCCAGCGTCGCGACCTGCAGTTCGTGCCCGCCAGCACCCTGACGGAAGAGCAGCGTCAGTCGCGGGTCGACTATCTCTACTCGGACTTCAACATCCGCCCGGACGGTCTGATCCTGACGGAAATCACCGGCGGCGCCGGCAGCGGCGCGGCGGCCTATTCGGCCCAGCTGGAAGTCGCCGCGGCCTACGCCCAGGTCGACGCCGAGATCATCCCGCTGGTGCGCACAACCTTCGGCGTGCGCTATGAGGACGGCCAGCAGTCGGTCATCACCCGCGACCTGTTCGGCGGGGCCGCGCCCTTCGCGCCGACCGAGATCGAGGAGCAGTATTTCCTGCCTTCGTTCACGGCGACCTGGAATTTCGCCGAGGACCAGCAACTGCGTCTGGGCGCTTCCCAGACCATCGGTCGCCCGCAGTTCCGCGAACTGGCGCCGCAGTCCTATACGGACCCGGAAACCGATCGCGAGTTCACCGGCAACCCTTTCCTGGTGGACACCGAGATCCTGAACCTCGACGCCCGCTACGAGTGGTTTTTCGCCCGCCAGCAGTTCCTCACGGCCGGCGTCTTCTACAAGGATCTGGACAAGCCGGTTGAGTCGACGATCGTGACCTCCGGCAACGCGCGTCAGCAGTCCTTCATCAACTCGCCGCAGGCCACCATCTACGGGGCCGAAATCGAAGCGAAGAAATTCTTCGAATTCCCCGACGCCGGCATGGCCTTCATCGCCAACAAGCGCTGGCTGGTCCAGGCCAACTACACCTGGTCGGACTCCGAAGTGAATGTCGAGGCGGGCGATATCGTCCGCACGCCGGGCGGCGGCGGCGCCGACGAGGATGCGACCTTCTTCATCCAGGATGGCAGCCGTCTCCAGGGCCAGTCCGAGCACGTCGCCAACCTGCAACTGGGCTGGGAGGACGATACGGCCCGGTCCCAGGCGACGATCATCGTCAACTACGTCAGCGAGCGCATCAGCGCCCGCGGCGCCGGCGGGGCAGGCAACCGCGAGCCCGACTTCATCCAGGATCCGGGCATCTTCCTCGATTTCGTGTACCGCAAGGACTTCGAGTACGGGGGCCGCGATCTCGGTTTCGCGCTCGAACTGCGCAATCTGCTGAACACCGATTTCGACGAGTACCAGGAGCTGGGCAACAAGATCCTGATCAACAACTACGAGCTGGGATCCAGCGCCTCGGTCAGCCTGACCGCGCGCTTCTAGATCATACCGGGGAGGTCGCGCGGGCGGCTTCCCCGGACCGTTGCGCGACTGTTTTGCGGCGGTTCGTCCGTGGGCGCACCAACCGTCACGGACAGTTCGCCGGGCCGTCATGTGGCGGTGAAGCCGGACCCGGACGATTGGTCTAGGGAGTCCGCCGGGCCGTCGGGGCTCCGTGGGGCACGCCATAGTGATCGGCGCAGTGCGCAGTTTCAGAGACCAGGTTCGGGACGCCATTGCGGCGCGTCCGGATCGCGTGCGCGCCGGCGTCGAGATCGCCCTGGCCATGGCGCTGGCCATCCAGCTGGGTCAGCTGGTCTGGATCGTCGCCCAGCCTCGCGCCGAGACCGCGACCGCGAGTTCCACGCCGCTCGAGGTCTCCCCGCCGGACTATTCGGTTTTCCAGCGTTTCGACGCCTTCTTCCGCACCGGCGACCTCAGCAGTCTGGCCGAGGCCACGGCGGCGGGCAGCAGCCAGATGCGCCTGTTCGGCGTTCGCGCCGGCGGCGCGGGCGGCGGCTCCGCCATCATCGGCCTGGCCGACGGACGGCAGGTCTCTGTCGGCGTCGGCGAGGAGGTCGAGCCGGGCCTGATCCTCCAGTCGGTCGGCCAGGATCACGTCACCCTGGCGCGCGGCGGCTCGATCACCCGCCTGATCTTCAGCGACACGCCCGTCGGCGCCGCCCCGCCGCCTCCGCCGCCGCCCGGACCCCAGACCGTCAGCCCGCCGGCCGAAGCCGCCCTCGCCGTCGCCCCGGCCGCGGCGGCCGGACCCTGGGTCGATCCCGCCCGGCTGATGGCCCAGGCTTCGCTGCGGCCCCGCATGCAGGGCCTGCGCGTCAACGGCTTCACCGTCTCGGCCGCCGGCGACGGCGCCGCGCTGAAGGCTGCCGGCCTCCGGTCGGGCGACGTCATCCTCGCCGTCAACGGGACCTCGCTGGACAGCCTCGACCGCATCGCCGGTCTGCGAGGCCAGCTCGCCAACAGCACCAGCGCCGAGATCCGCTTCGAACGCGGCGGCGCCGTGCAGACCACCACCATAAGGACAGGCCGTTGAAGCGATCGAACCGAAGCGTCCTGGCCGCCGTCCTCGGGGCGCTCATCGCCGTGCAGGGCCCCCTGGCGGCGACGCCCGTGCTGGCCCAGTCGGGCGAGCGCCAGACCCTGAACGTCCAGGGCGCCGACATCCGCGCCTTCATCCAGGACGTGGCCCGCTCGACCGGTCGCACCTTCATCGTCGACCCGGCGGTCAGCGGCACGGTGACCGTGACCAGCGACCGCCCGCTGAGCCGCGCCCAGCTATTCGAGGTCTTCCTGTCGACCCTGCGCGCCAACGGCCTGGTGGTGACCCCGACCTCATCGGGCGCCTACCGCATAAGCCCGGCCCAGGGCGCGGCCCAGGGACCGTCGACCGTCGGTTCGGAACGCTTCTCCACCGAGGTCTTCCAGTTGCGCAACATCGACGCCGCCTCGGCCGCCGAGACCGTCCGCCCGCTGGTCGGACCGCAGGGCCAGGTGCTGGCCAATCCCGGCGCCAACAGCGTCGTCGTCGCCGACTTCTCCGACAATCTCGCCCGCATCCGCTCGCTGATAGGCCGCATCGACGTGGACCGCACGGGCTTCGAGGTCGTGACGCTGCAGAACTCCTCGGCGCGCGAGATCGCGGCCGTGCTGCAGTCCGTCCTCGCCCCGCCGGGCGGCCAGCCGGGGCAGGGGATGGCCACGGTGACGTCGGTCGAGAGCTCCAACTCCATCGTCCTGCGCGGCGACCCCTCGGCCATGGCCCGCATCCGCCCGCTGATCGAGGATCTGGACCGCCGGGCGGAGTCCGCCGACGACGTCAAGGTCATCTTCCTGCAGCACGCCAACGCTGAGGCCCTGCTGCCCGTCCTGCAACAGATCGTCGGCCAGCAGGTCACGGCCGCCAGCGCCAATGCAGTGCCCGCCAGTGCTTCGCGCGGTGGTTCGGGCGACACAGCGGCCGCGGTCATTCCGGCCAGCCCCATGGCCACCGCCCCCGTCCCGGGCCAGCGCGCCACCATCGCCCGCTTCCCCGGCGCCAACGCCCTGGTGATCTCGGCCTCGGCCGACACCCAGCGGATGCTGTCAGAGGTCATCCGCCAACTGGACCAGCGCCGCCAGCAGGTACTGATCGAAGCCATCGTGGTCGAGCTGTCGGACAACGCCGTCAAGGAGTTGGGGGTCCAGTGGCTGCTCGCGGGTGAGGACGGCAATCCGGTCGGCCTGACCAATTATTCCGACCGCGCCACGCCGCTGGTCCCCATCGCGGGCGGCGTGGGGGCGGGTCAACTGGAAGACGACAACCCCCTACGCGAACAGCTGCAGAACCTGGCGCTGAACACGCTTCTGGGCGCCAACGGCTTCATCGGCGGCGGCGGGGGCAGCATCGGCAACGGCCTGTTCGGCTTCATCATCAACGCGGCCAAGACCGACGAGGGCTCCAACCTTCTCCAGACCCCGTCGCTGATGACGCTGGACAATGAGGAGGCCACCATCCTGGTCGGCCAGGAAGTGCCGATCACGACCGGCGAGACCCTGCTGGACGGCAATTCCAACCCTTTCCGCACGACCCAGCGCCAGGACATCGGCGTCAAGCTGATCGTGCGGCCGCAGATCAACGCCGGCGGCTCCATCACCCTGTTCCTGCGCCAGGAGGTGTCCAGCATCAACGGCGTCCTGACCAACTCGGCCAGCGACCTAGTGCTGAACAAGCGCGAGCTGGAGACGACGCTCGTGGTCGACGATGGCGATATCGCCGTGGCCGGCGGCCTGCTGGACCAGAACGACCGGCTGTCTGTCGACAAGGTGCCGGGGCTGGGCGACATCCCCTATGTCGGCGCCCTGTTCCGCTCGACCAGCCGCCAACGCGGGCGGACCAATCTGATGGTCTTCATCCGCCCGACCATCATCCGCAATGCGGGCGACGCCCAGACCCTGGCCGCCGATCGCTGGGGCTATATGCGTCAGCAGCAGCTGAACAACGCCCCGGGCGTCGAGCCCGGCCTCGACGAAATGCTGCGCGACTACATGCGCACCCAGCCGCCCGTCGCGTCCGGCGCGATCGCGCCGGTCGGCGAGGTGGTCATCGGCCCCCTGCCGCCCGTCCAGACGAGCCCCGGAGGCTGAGGCCGCCATGATCACCCTGATCAATCCGACCCTGCCCTATGGCTTCGCCAAGCGGCACGGCGTGATCCTGCTCGAGGCCGGCGACATCGCCGTGGTCGGCCTGCGCGAGGGCGCCGATCCCTCGGCCCTGATCGAGACGCGTCGCGCCCTCGGTCGCCCCCTGCGCGTCGAACCGCTCGGTCAGGCCGCCTTCGACCGCCAGCTGTCCGAGGTCTACGCCGGCGACCACCTGAACGCCGCCGACAGCGATGATCTGGACATGCCGTCCGGCCTCGAAAGCCTGATCGACGACATTCCCGCCGCCGCCGACCTGCTGGACACGGCCGACGACGCCCCGGTCATCCGTCTGATCAACGGCATCATAGCCGAGGCGGTCCGCACCGGTGCCTCGGACATCCATCTGGAGCCGTTCGAGACGGCCCTGACCGTGCGCATGCGCGTCGACGGCGTGCTGCGCGAAACCCTGTCGCTCAATCCCCGGATCACGCCCCTGCTGGTGTCGCGCATCAAGGTTATGGCGCGGCTGGACATCGCCGAGAAGCGCGTGCCCCAGGACGGGCGCATCCCCCTGACGCTGGGCGGCAAGACGCTTGACGTGCGCGTCTCGACCCTGCCGTCGCGCGCCGGCGAGCGAGTCGTGCTGCGCATCCTCGACAAGGAGCAGGCGGGCCTGACGCTGGACCGGCTTGGCATGTCGTCCGAGGCGCTGGACGCCTTCCGCCACGCGCTGAAGGAGCCGAACGGCATCATCCTCGTCACCGGCCCGACGGGCTCGGGCAAGACCACCTCGCTCTACGCCGGCCTGTCGCTGCTGAACGACGCCACGCGCAACATCCTGACGGTCGAGGACCCGGTCGAATACGCCATCGACGGCGTCGGCCAGACCCAGGTCAATCCCAAGGTCGGCATGACCTTCGCCGCCGGCCTGCGCGCCATCCTGCGTCAGGACCCGGACGTGGTCATGGTCGGCGAAATCCGCGACGTCGAGACGGCCCGGATCGCGGTCCAGGCCTCGCTGACCGGCCACCTCGTCCTGTCGACCGTCCACACCAATGACGCCGCGGGGGCCATCACCCGCCTGCGCGACATGGGCGTCGAGCCCTTCCTGCTGGCCTCGACCCTGCGGCTGATTGTGGCCCAGCGGCTGGTGCGGCGGCTGTGCGGCGAATGCCGCCGGCCCGAGACGGCGGACGCGGCCACGGCCCGGCTGGCCGGGGTCGAGCGCGGCGCCCGCGTCTGGCGGCCGCAGGGCTGCGCCCACTGCCAGAACACCGGCTATGTCGGTCGCGTCGGCCTGTACGAAGTCATCCGCGTCGACGACCGCGTGCGCCGCCTGATCGCCGCCGAGGCTGATGAGGAAGCCATCAACGCCGCCGCCTTCGGCAAGGCGGGAGCCGACACCCTCACCCAGCGGGCGCGCGCGCTTGTTCTCGAGGGCGTCACCTCGGTGGAGGAGGCCGTCCGCGTCACCCGCCAGGAAACGGCGGATCTCGAGCCCGACGCCGCCGATCGCGGGGTCGCGGCCTGATGGCGGCCTTCGACTATGTCGCCGTCGACGCCGGCGGGCGCACCGTCACCGGGGCGGTGACCGCCGCCGACGAGGGCGCCGTGCGCGCCGTCCTGGCCCGCCGCCGTCTGATGCCGCTGGAGGTCACGACCGCGCGCGGCGCCGTCTCGCGGACCGAACAGGCCGGACCGCGCAAGGCGACGAAACTCAATGCCAAGACCCTGGCCCTGACCACCCGCCAGCTCTCCACCCTCGTCTCCGTCGCCCCGATCGAGGAGGCCCTGCGCACCATCGCGCTGCAGGCCGACCGTCCGGCCGTCCGCCGCGTGCTGGACGGCGTCCATGCGGGCGTGATGGAGGGCCGCCGCCTGTCGGACGCCATGGCCCTGCAGGGTCAGGCCTTCCCGCCGCTGTATCGGGCTATGGTCTCGGCCGGCGAGACCTCGGGCGCGCTCGAGCCGATCCTCGAACGCCTCGCCGATGGGCTGGAGCGCGATCAGGTGGTGCGCGGCAAGGTGATCACCGCCCTGGTCTATCCGATCGTGCTGGCGGTCGTGGCCCTGGGCGTCATCACCGCCATGATGACCTTCGTCGTGCCCAGGGTGGTCGACCAGTTCGACAGCATGAACCAGACCCTGCCGCTGCTGACGCGGTTGGTCATCGGCGTCTCCCAACTGATGCGCGACTGGGGCTGGTTGCTGGCGCTGGTCCTCGTCGCCGGCGGCCTGATCGGCGCGGTCCTGCTGCGCAATCCGGCGATCCGCCTGAGGGCCGATACGTCCGTGCTGCGGCTACCCCTGATCGGCCGTCTGACGCGTGACCTGCACGGGGCGAAGATGGCCCGCACCCTGTCCACCATGATCGCGGCCGGCCTGCCGGTGCTGGAGGGTCTGACCATCACCGCCCGCACCGTCTCCAACCGCCGCCTGCGCCTCGCCACCGAGACCATGGCCGAGGCGGTGCGCGAGGGCGGGGGGCTGTCCGCCGCCATGCGCCGCGCCGACGTCTTCCCGCCGATCCTCGTCTACATGACCGCCTCGGGCGAGAGCAGCGGCCGGCTGGAGCCCATGCTGGAGCGCGCCGCCGACTATCTGGAGCGCGAATTCTCCACCTTCACCGCCGTGATGCTCAGCCTGCTGGAGCCGGCGATCATCGTCGTCATGGGCGGCGTGGTCGCCCTGATCGTGCTGTCGATCCTTCTTCCCATTCTGCAGATCAACACCCTGGCGATGGGGTGAGGAGCGTGGCCATGACGACTGAAATCGAACGTAAAATCTCAAAGCGTCGCCGGCGAGCCGGCTTTACGCTCGTCGAGCTGATGGTGGTCATCGTCATCATCGGCCTTCTGGCCACGGTGGTGGCGATCAACGTCCTGCCCAGCCAGGACCGGGCCATGGTCGGCAAGGCCAGGGCCGACATTTCCACCCTGGAGCAGGCCATCGAGACCTACCGCCTCGACAACCTCGACTTCCCGGCGGACCTGCAGGCGCTGGTCGCGGCCCCGGCCGGTCTGGTCAATCCGGACCGCTACCGTCCCGGCGGCTATGTGCGCCGCCTGCCCGAGGATCCGTGGGGCAATCCGTACGGCTACCGCCGCCCCAGCGCGCACGGCGGCCAGTTCGACGTCTTCTCCCTGGGCGCGGACGGCAAGGAGGGGGGTGAGGGCAATGACGCCGATCTGGGCAACTGGCAGGGTTAAATCCCGTGCTGGCCGAGCGGGCTTTACATTGGTCGAGCTGCTGATGGTCGTGGCCATCCTCGGCCTTGCCGCCGGCGCGGTCGTGTTGGCGGTTCCCGATCCGCGCCCGGCCGTCGGCGCCGAGGCCGTGCGGTTCGCGGCCCGGCTGTCGAGGGCGCGCGACGAGGCCGTGCTGTCCAACCGCCCGGTCGCTGTCGAGGTCACCCCGGCGGGCTACGCCTTCACCGTCTTCGACGGCCGGGAATGGTCGGCGCTGTCCGATGGTCCGTTCGGGCCCGAGACCTGGCGGGCGGGGACGGCCGTCAGCCCCGCCGAAAGCGCGCGCTTCGTCTTCGATCCCACCGGCGTCGCCGAGCCGGCGACCCTGACGCTGGCCCGCGACGGCAAGGGCAAGACCGTGACGGTGGACGGGGCGGGGGAGGTCACCCTCCGATGATTTTCCCGACTTTCCGATCATCCCGGCGAAAGCCGGGACCCGGTCCTTTCGTGGGGCGGACTTTTCGGGATCGCTTTCGGTGCGCACCCTGTGCGGCCGATCGCTCAAGGAACCGGGTCCCGGCTTTCGCCGGGATGATCGGGAATTCTGAGACCAGACAGGGTTTCACCCTGATCGAAATGCTGGTCGCCCTGTCCGTGTTCAGCCTCGCCGCCATGGCCTTGCTCAACCTCTCGGGCGAGAACACCCGCTCCGCGGCGCGCGTCGAGACCCGCACCCTCGGCGGCGTCGTGGCCGAGAACCTGGCGGTCGAGGCGGCGACGATGCCGGTTATCGGAGAGGGGACGTCCGCGGGTCAGGTCGAACTGGCGGGCCGTCGCTGGAACTGGACCCGGGTCGTCGCCGCCACTGACGTCGCCGGCATGCTGCGCATCGACGTCCGCGTCAGCGACGCCGAGGGTCAGGCCGCCGAACGCACCCTGTTCCGGTCGCGCGCGTCATGACCCGGCGGGCGGGCTTCACCCTGGTCGAGGTTCTGGTCTCGCTGATGATCTTCGCCATGATCGCGGCGGCGGGCGCGGCCGTGCTGGGCGTGACCATCGACAACCGGTTCGCGGTCAAGGCCGCCAGCGACCGCGTCGGCGACCTGCAGCGCATGCGCGGCCTGCTGCGCACCGACCTCGGCCAGGCCACCGGCCGGCGCTCGCGCGGCCCCACCGGCCGGCCCGTGCCCCAGCCCATGGTCGGGGCGACGGCGCCCGGCGACCCCATCCTCGTCCTCACCCGCGCGGGCTGGAGCAACCCCGGAGAACAGGCGCGGCCGTCGCTGCAGCGGGTCGAATACCGGCTGGTCGGGGACCGGCTGGAACGCCGCGTCTCCAGCCATCTCGACGGCGCCCGCCCCGGGCCGCCGCAGGTGCTGTACCGCGGCGTGCGCGACGTCACAGTCGGCTTCGTCCGCGACGGCGAGGCGGCGCCGGCCTTCATCTCCAGTATCGACCGTCCGCTGCCCGACGCGGTGCGCATTGGAATGACGGTCCAGGGCTATGGCCGCATCGACCAGTTGTTCCTCGTCGGGAGCGGCCGATGAGCCGGTCGCGGCGCGAGCGCGAGGGCATGGCCCTGCTGACGGTCCTGCTGCTGGTCGCCGTCATGTCGGTGGTGGCGGTGGCCATCCTCGACGACGTCCGCTTCTCGGTGCGCCGCGCGACCAATGTCGAGACGCAGAGCCAGGCCCAGTGGTACGCCGCCGGCGCCGAAACCCTCGCCCGCGGCCAGATCACGCGCCTGCTCGCCGCCGGTCCGTCGCGCACGCCGCTAGATCCGCAATGGAACGGCCGGACCCTCAGCTTCCCCATCGACGGCGGAACCATCGCCGCGACCGTCACCGACGGTCAGGCCTGCTTCAACCTGAACAGCCTCGTGCTCGGCGTCGGCGAGGACCTGACCGCCCGTCCGCTCGGCGCGGCCCAGTTCCGCGCGCTCGGCCGCGCCGTCGGGGCCCCCGACAGCCGCCTCAAGGCCATCGCCGACGCCCTGACCGACTGGCTCGACGCCGACACCACGCCCCTGCCGCTGGGCGCGGAAGACGGCGCCTACGCCGGCCTCGCCAGGCCTTATCGCACCGGCGGCGTCCTGCTCGCCGAGGTCAGCGAGTTGCGCGCGGTCAAGGGCGTCGATGCCGATACGTACCGCCGTCTGCGCCCTTACGTCTGCGCCCTGCCGACCTCGCGCCTGTCGCCGCTGAACGTGAACACCCTGACGCCGGAGCAGGCGCCGCTGCTGACCATGCTGACCGGCGGCGCCCTTCCGCCGCAGCGGGCTCGGGCGGTGATCGCGGCCCGGCCCCGCGACGGCTGGCCCGATTCCGCCGCCTTCTGGGCCCAGCCGGCCCTGGCGACGCTGCCGCTCGACGCCGAGGCGCGCGACCAGATCACCGTCCTGACCCGCTTCTTCGACCTGCGTGTCGATGTCGAACTGGGCGGCTCCCACGCCGTCCGCACCGCCCTGCTGGAGGCCGGCTCCGACGGCCGCGTCCGCACCGTGATCCAACGCTGGACCCCCGAAGAATGAAACCGACCCGTCTGATCCTGATTCCGAGCCTAGGCAGCGAACCCGCGCCCTATCTGTTCATCGCCGATGGCATGGTGCGCGAGCGCGGCCTGCTGGAGCTCGACGCCGTCGAGCGCCCCGAGCCCATGCGCACCGTGGCCGTCGCGCCCGGCGCCGACGTCATCCTCCGCTGGCTCGACCTGCCCGCTGGCGGCCCGGTCCAGCAACGCGCCGCCGCCCTGTGGATGCTGAAGGATTCGCTGGCGGCGCCCGCCGACCGGCTGGCCGTGGCGCTGGGACCCGTGCCCGCGGCGGGCCGGCCCCGTCTCGTCGCCGTCGTCGGCCTGTCCCTGCTTCAGGCCTGGACCGACTATCTCGAGGCTCTCGGCGTACGCGCCGACGCCATCGTCCCCGACGCACTGACCGTGCCCGAGCCCGACGAGGACGGCCGCCTCAACGCCGTCGCCTTCGGACCGTCCACGGCGTTGCGGGGGCGGGGTTTCGCCGCGAGCGTCCAGCCCGATCTGGTCGAGCTGGTCGCCGGCGCGCGTCGGGTCGAGCCGATCGCGGACGCCGGCGCGGTCGAGCGCGCCCTGATCGACGCCGCCCTGTCGCCGCTCGTCAACCTCCTGTCCTCGCAGGACCGGGCCCGCGGAACGGCCCGGCGCGGTTGGGCCCTGGCTTCGGCTCTCGCCGGCCTGCTGGCCGTCTCCCCCCTCGTGCTGGTCGGCGCCGCGGCCGCCCGGGATGACATCGACGCTCGCAAGGCCGCTGAGCAGGCCCGCGCCGGGATCGCCAGCGTCGCCCCCGATCTCGCAGCCCGTCCCGATCCGGTCGAGGCCCTGCGCCAGCGGGTCCGCGCCGCCCCTCCGCCCGGCGGGGTCGTCGGCGCGGCCGCGGCCCTGTTCGCGGCCGTCGAGGGCGTCGAGGGCGCCGAATTGGACCTTCTGATCGTCGATCCCGCCGCCGGCATGAAGGCCAGCGTCACCCATGCCGACTATCAGGACATGCAGGCCATCGGCCGGGCCATGCGCGCCCATGGCCTGGAGATCACCGAAACCGGCACCCTCGATGACCGCGGCCGCATCGTCAGCGACATCACGATCGGAAGCGCCCGATGACCCGGTTCACAGGGCCCCTCGCGTTCTGGTTCAGCGGCCGCACCCTGCGCGAGCGCCGAATGCTGATGGTCATGGCCGGGTTGCTGACCGCCACGATCATCTGGCTCGGGGTGGTGCAGCCGGTCCTGGCCTGGAGACGCGCCGCCGCCGACCGCGCCGCCGCCTCGTCCGAAACGCTCGCCGAGGTGCGCGCCGCGGTCGCGGCCCTTGGTCCGCTCCGCGCCCCGGCCCGGCCCCCGGTCGAGGGTCTGGATCCCCTGATCCGTCGCACCGCCGCAGCCGCGGGGCTGGAGGTGGTCACCGTCATGAGCCCGTCCGGCCAGTTGGGCTTCCAACTGGCCCGCGTCCGCTCCGGACCTCTGTTCGCATGGCTGGCGGCGCTCGAAACCGACCACCGCCTGACCGTGTGCAGCCTCGGCGTGGTCAAGAACGCCGACGCCACCCTGAACGTCGAGGGCGCCTTGTCCGCGGGAGCCTGCATGGCCTGACAGGCGGCGCTGTAACGTCCGCAGGCGGGGAAACTGTCAAACTTCATACTTCTAACCGTCGCATAATCTTTACAATGCGAAGAAAGAGCGCATTATTCCTCCGGGTCCTGACTGTTTCAGGCCATCGGGAGAGACTGGAATGCGCGCTTTCGCCCCCCTTGTCGGCCTTGCCGCCTTCGCCGCGGCGGCGATTCTTCCCGCCGGACTGGTCAGCGCGTCCGACCTCGATCAGCCGGCCGCCAGGGCCCCGGCGCGCGCCGTTGTGATCTGCGGCACGGACGCCGCGACCCGCCGCGCCTTCACCCGCGAACACGGCGCTCCTCCGGTTTTCGTCACGGCCCGTGAGGCGCTGTCGGTCCGGGGCTCCGATCCGGCGTGGAGCACGCCGCGCTGCATGACGGCCCGGGAGCACGCCCGCTATCGCGACGCCGCCACCAGCTACGCCGCCGTTCGCTAGTCCGGTCGCCGCGGCGTCCCGTCTACTCGCCGGCCAGCAGGGCCAGCAGGGCGAAGCTGGCCAGCCAGTGCTCGCCCATATAGTCGCCGGTCACATGGGGCAGGGCGGCGCCCAGATGCATGCGTGCGGCTTCAGTCGCCAGGGCGCGCCGGGGATCGCCGGCGTCCAGCGCGGAGGCGATCTCGCGCCAGCACCAGGCCCGGCTCAGATTGAGGCCGTCCAGATGGGCGATCTTGCCGTCGGACCGGTCGCTGACGCCGGCGGGCTGGAACAGGGTCGCGGGCTCGCGCCGCTCAAGCCGGGGCAGGAAGGCGTCGAACCACGCGGCGAAGGCGTCCCCCGTCATCACCCGTCGCATCAGCACGGCTTCCATCAGGGCCGGCGACAGGAACTCGTCCTGCGACGGCTCCCACGCCTGACAGTCGCGGTCGCCGGAATGCCAGCGCACGGCCCGCTCGCGGCACAGCGCGGCCAGGACGGCGTCGCCGACGGCCTCGGCGTAGTCGAGCGTCAGTCTCAGGGCGAAGGCGGTGTTGTAATGGGTTCCGACCCGGACCGGATAGTCGGCCAGCGGCAGGAACTCGGTGAACCGCCCGGCGAGGGCCAGCGTCAGCGGGCGCAGGGCATCGGCCCGCCTGTCCCCGTGCCGCTCCAGCTCCGCCGCCAGCATCAGCAGCCACGCCCAGCCATAGGGCCGCTCGAACCCGCGGCTTTCCGGGCGCTGCAGGTAGGCGGTTTCGGCCGCCACGTTTTCCGGCGTGAACAGCTCGTCGGCCAGCGCCCGGATCCGCGCCGCTTCCGGCATGTCGGGGTGCAGCCGCAGCAGCGTGAACAACGTCCACCAGCCGTGGACGCAGGAATGCCAGTCGAAGCTGCCGAAGAAGATCGGGTGCAGCGCCCTCGGTCCCTCGACGTCGCCGGGTCCGGCGAGGACGTGGTCCATCTTGTTCGGATATTCGCGGGCGACATGACCCAGCGCCGCCGAGGCGAAGCGGGAGGCGGTGGCGGCGTCGAGGCTGTGGGTCATGTTCAGAACCTGAAGGCGAAGGCGTACATCAGCGCCATGTTGATCCCCAGCAGGATCAGGGCGGTGGGGATCTGCGCCCGGATCACCCCGTTCAGGGCCGAGTCGCGGTCGGGCAGCTCCAGCAGGTTGGCCGGCACGACGTTGAAATTGGCCGCCATGGGCGTCATCAGCGTGCCGCAGAAGCCGGCCAGCATGCCGATGGCGCAGACGATGGCGGGATTGCCGCCGAACTGGACGACCACGAACGGCAGGCCGATGGCGGCGGTCATCACCGGGAAGGCGGCGAAGGCGTTGCCCATGATGACGGTGAACAGCGCCATGCCGAGGCAGTAGACGACGACCGCCAGCAGCGGCGAGGTCAGGGGCACGGCCTGGCTGACCATCTGGCCCACCACGCCGCCCACGTCGGAGGCGAGGAACACGGCCCCCAGCGAGGCCAGCATCTGCGGCAGCAGGGCGGCCCAGCCGATGGAGTCCATCAGTCGCCGCCCTTCCTGCACCGGCGCCATCACCGGCGGCCGCAGCCAGGCCATGGCGGCGAACAGGGCGATGATGCAGCCCAGGCCCAGCGCGATCAGCGTCGTCTGGGTCGACGAAAGCAGCCACGCGCCCGCGCCCGTATGCTTGGCCGCCAGGGTGCCTCCGACCGCGACCAGCGGCACGATCAGGGCGGGAATAAACAGGGCGTTGCCGCGAAGCAGGGCGCCCTCGCGCCGCTCTTCCAGCGTGGTGGTCGGCGGATGTCCGACGCCCAGCTTCTTCAGCCCCCCGACGGCCACGAGGGCCAGCACCAGCACGCCGTTCCCCAGCCCGCCCAGCCACGAACCGAACAGCATCGACCCCGCGACCAGACCCCAGAAGACGGCGCTGCGGATGCGCGTGGGATGCGCCCGGTCGCCGAGCGTCAGCACGGCGAAGGCGCCGAACATCAACCCCACCAGCACATAGGCGTGGTCCAGGGTGATCATTGCGCCGCTCCGGTCTCGGCGGCCGTCGCGATGTCACGCTTCACCGAGCGGTCGAACAGCAGCAGCCGGGCGCCGTGGACGGCGAAGGCGGCGATGGCCGTCGGGATGGCCCAGACCGACATCTGCAGGGGCTCGACGATGATCCCGGCCTGTTCGAGGAAGCCGACCATCAGGACGATGGAGCCGATGGCGATGAAGATGTCCTCGCCGAAGAACAGGCCGATGTTGTCGGTCGCGGCGGACATGGCGCGGATGCGGAAGCGCAGCGCGTCCGGCAGCGTTCCGCCCGCCTGGACCTCGGCCGCGCCCTCGGCCATCGGCGCCACCAGAGGCCGGACCATCTGCGGGTGGCCGCCCAGCGAGGTCAGGCCGAGGGCCGACGTCGCCTGGCGCACCACGAGATAGCTGATCAGCAGCCGCCCCGCCGTCGCGGCCCTGACTTGCGCGATCAGCAGCCGGGCCCGCTCCTGCAGCCCGGCGCGCTCCAGCAGGCCGATGACGGGCAGGACCAGCCAGGTGATGTGGAAATAGCGGTTGTCGTTGAAGGCGTCGCCGAACGCCGCGAGCGTGTCGATCGCCGCCCGCCCCAGCGCGCGGGCGTCGACGCCCGGCGCGACCGCCGCCGCCACCCCCGTAACGATGGCGGCGAGCAATATGACCAGCAGCGGATTGATGCGGGCGATGAAGCCCAGCACGACGACCGCGATCCCCAGAAGCACAAGCATTCGGATTCTCCCCCTCCGTGGATGGTTGCGCCGATTGCGCCGTTCAGGAAGCTTTTTTCGGCCCGTACCCGCCGCCGCCCGGGGTCTCGATGACGAAGACGTCCCCGACACCCATGCGAACCTCGGCGGTCGAGCCCAGGGCCTCGCGCCCGCCGTCGGCCCGTTCGATGCGGTTGACGCCCATCGCCCCGTTCTCGCCCCCGGCCGCGCCGAAGGGCGCCGTGCGGCGATGGTTGGACAGGATCGCCGCCGTCAGGGGCTCGAGGAACCGCACCCGTCGCACCGCCCCGTCGCCGCCCCGGTTCGCGCCGTCTCCGCCCGAGCCGCGGCGGATCGAGAACTCTTCGAGCAGGACCGGGAAGCGGGTCTCCAGCACCTCCGGATCGGTCAGGCGGCTGTTGGTCATATGCGTCTGCACCGCCGAGGCGCCGTCGAAGCCGGGGCCGGCGCCGGAGCCCCCGGCGATGGTCTCGTAATACTGCCGGGCGTCGTCGCCGAAGGTGAAATTGTTCATCGTCCCCTGGCTGGCGGCCAGTACGCCCAGCGCGCCGTACAGGCAGTCGACCACGGCCTGGCTGGTCTCGACGTTTCCGGCGACGACGGCGGCGGGATAGCGGGGGTTCAGCATCGACCCTTCCGGCACGATCAGCCGGATCGGCTTCAGACAGCCCTCGTTCAGCGGGATGGCGTCGTCCACCAGGGTGCGGAACACATAGAGGGTGGCGGCCCGGGTGATCGACAGGGGCGCGTTGAAATTGTTCGGCCGCTGGTCGCTGGTCCCGGTGAAGTCGACGACGGCGCTGCGGGCCGCCGGGTCCACATCGATGCGCACCCGGATGACCGCCCCGTCGTCCATTTCCAGTTCGAAGACGCCCGGCTTCAGGGCGGCGATGGCGCGTCGGACCGCTTCCTCGGCGTTATCCTGGATGTGGCCCATATAGGCGGCGACCACCTCGCGCCCGAACTCGGCGACCATGCGCGTCAGCTCGTCGGCGCCCCGCGCGCAGGATGCGACCTGGGCCTTCAGGTCGGCCATGTTCTGCCCGACGTTGCGCGACGGATGGCGGCCCGAGGCGAACAGGGCCCGCGTTTCGGCGTCCCTCAACCGGCCGGCGTCGATCAGCAGGAAGTCGTCGATCAGCACGCCCTCGTCCTCGACCGTCCTCGACGAGGGCGGCATCGATCCGGGGGTGGTTCCTCCCACGTCGGCGTGATGGCCCCGGGCGGCGACGAAGAAGGCGGGTGCGTCGTCGGCCCCCAGGAAGACCGGCATGATGACGGTGATGTCGGGCAGGTGGGTGCCGCCGTTGTAGGGGGCGTTCAGCATGTAGACGTCGCCGCGCAGCAGGCCCCGGCCGTCGGCCGCATCGCCTCGCGAACGGATCACGGTGCGGATGCTCTCGCCCATCGAGCCCAGATGGACCGGGATGTGCGGCGCATTGGCGATCAGGGCGCCGGTCGCGTCGAACACGGCGCAGGAGAAGTCGAGCCGTTCCTTGATGTTGACCGAATAGGCCGTGGCCCGCAGCGCCTCGCCCATCTGTTCGGCCGCCGCCATGAAGCGGCTGTTGAACACCTCGAGCATGATCGGATCGGCGTCCGTGCCCAGCGCCGTGCGGGCGGGCAGGGCGGTCACGCGGGCGAGGATCAGGTTCAGCGCCTCGTCCGCCGTGGCGCGCCAGCCGGGCTCCAGCACCGTCGTGCCGGTGTCCTCGAGGATGACGGCCGGACCATCGACCGAGGCCCCCGGTCCGAAGGCGTCGCGGCGGTAGACGGGCGTGTCGCGGTCGACTCCCGCCATCCGCACGGGCACGCGGGCGACGGCGGATGGCGCCCCGTCCGATCCTCCTGCGAAGGGCGTCGACGCGGCCTGATCCGATGCCGCGACGGCCTCGGCTTCCAGCGTCTCGACCACCAGCGCCTTGTCCTCGGCGAAGAAGCCGAAGCGCTGGCGATGCAGGGCCTCGAACGCCGCCCACATCCCGTCGGCAGGCCCGAACGGCACGGACAGCGGCGTGTCCGACCCGGCGAATTTGATCTCGGCGCGCACGACGGTGGTGGTCAAGCCGTCGGCGAAGCCCTGCGCGGTCAGCAGGCCGCGCGCGTCGGCGCTCAGGGCCTCGGCCCGCTCGCTCAGGGCCGCATCGCCGGCCGGCTCCAGCGGGGCCGCCACGGTGGCCTGGCGTATAGCCCGCACGTCGGCCAGGCCCATGCCGTAGGCCGACAGCACCCCGGCGAAGGGATGCAGCATGACCCGCGTCATCCCCAGCGCGTCCGCCACGAGGCAGGCGTGCTGGCCCCCGGCGCCGCCGAAACAGTTCAGCACATAGCGGGTCACGTCATAGCCGCGCTGGATCGAAACCGACTTGATCGCCTCGGCCATGTTCTGCACGGCGATGGTGACGAACCCCTCTGCCAGGGTTTCCGGCGTCGTATCGCGGCCCGTGGCGCGCGCGACCTCGGCGGCCAGCGTCTCGAATTTTTCCCGCACCGCATCGGCGTCCAGTGGCTGGTCCCCGTCCGGTCCGAACACGGCGGGGAACTGATCGGGCCGCAGCTTTCCCAGCATGACGTTGCAGTCGGTCACCGTCAGCGGGCCGCCGCGGCGGTAGGCAGCCGGACCGGGCACGGCGCCGGCAGACTCGGGACCGACCCGCAAGCGCGACCCGTCGAAGCGGCAGATCGACCCGCCGCCCGCGGCCACGGTATGGATGCTCAGCATGGGCGCGCGCAGCCGGACCCCGGCCACGACGGCGTCCGAGGTCCGCTCATAGTCGCCGGCGAAATGCGACACGTCGGTCGAGGTGCCGCCCATGTCGAAGCCGATGACCCGGTCGAAGCCCGCGGCGGCGGCCGTCTCGGCCATGCCGACCACGCCGCCCGCGGGTCCGGACAGGATGGCGTCCTTGCCCCGGAAGGCGCCGGCGGCCGTCAGCCCGCCGCTGGACTGCATGAACAACAACGGCGTCGCCTCGCCCAGATTGGCGCCGACGCGGTCGACATAGGCGCGCAGGATCGGCGACAGATAGGCGTCCGCCACGGTGGTGTCGCCGCGCCCGATCAGCTTGATCAGGGCCCCGACCTCATGGCTGACCGAGACCTGTTCGAACCCGACCTCGCGCGCGATCTCCGCCAGCCGGGTCTCGTGATCGGTGAAGCGCCAGCCGTGCATCAGCACAATGGCGACGGCCCGCAGGCCGGCCGCATGAGCCGCCGTCAGGTCGGCGCGGGCCCGGTCCTCGTCCAGCGCCTGTTCGACCGTTCCGTCGGCGCGGACGCGTTCGCCGATCTCGACGACCCGGTCGTAGAGCTGTTCGTTGAGCACGATATGGCGGGCGAAGATGTCGGGCCGGCTCTGCCAGCCGATGCGCAGGGCGTCGCCGAAGCCTTGCGTGATGGCCAGCAGCGTCGGCTCGCCCTTGCGTTCCAGCAGGGCGTTGGTCGCCACCGTTGTGCCCATGCGGATGGCGTCGACGCGGCCCTCGGGCAGCGGCCCCGGCGCGGCGTCCAGGATGCGGCGCACGCCCTCGACCGCGGCGTCGGCATACTGCTCCGGATTGTCGGACAGCAGTTTGCGGGTCTCGAGTCGTCCGCCCGGCGCGCGGGCGACGATGTCGGTGAAGGTTCCGCCGCGATCGATCCAGAAGCGCCAGCCGTCGCGAGCGGAGATCGAGGACGCGCTCATGAGGTCGCTCCGGCGGTTGGCCCGGCATGGGTTGATGCATGCAGATAGCCGGTGTGGCCGCCGTCCGTCCAACGGCAACTTCCGATCGACCGACGGCTGGCCGGACCGGGCGGCTCCCGGCCTATTTCATCATGGCCGGAAGCCAGAGCGACAGGGCCGGGACGAAGGTGACGAGCATCAACACAGTCGCGCAGGCCAGCCAGAACGGCCAGATCGTTTTCAGCGCCCGGGTCATCGGTATGCCCCCGATGGCGCTGCCGACGAACAGCACGGACCCCACGGGCGGGGTGATCAGGCCGATGCCGCAGTTCAGCAGCAGGCGTTCCACACGGTGGACATCCCCCTGGCGTTCGACAACGTCGCCGCGGCCGGATCGCGGGTCGCGGGCGTCGACGCGCAGACGGTCGCCGACCGCCTCAGCGACGCCTTCATCGCCTTCGCCCGCTCTGGCGATCCGAACCATCCCGGACTCCCCGCCTGGCGCCCCTACGGGCTTACGGATCGCGAAACCATGGTGCTCGATGTCGAGGCCCGTCTCGAGAACGATCCCCGCGGAGCCGAACGCCGCTTCTTCGCCCTGACCCCCTACGTCCAGCCGGGGACCTGAGACTCCGCCATGGAAACCCGCCCCGTCATGCGGCGTTGAGCGCCCATGGCGGAGACAACCGGACTGACCCAAGGAGCCATACCGAGTTCGGCGGTTCACCTGTGCGTGGACATGCAGCGCCTGTTTGCCGAGGAGACAGCATGGCGGACTCCGTGGATCCGCCGTGTCCTGCCCGAGGTCGTGCGGTTGTGCGAGCATGGACCGGAACGGACCTGCTTCACCCGCTTCATCCCGGCGGCGCGGCCGGGGGAGGGCGTCGGAACCTGGCGCGGGTATTACGAGCGCTGGTCGTCGATGACGCTGGAGGCCCTGGAGCCGGGCCTGGTCGATCTGGTCCCCGAGCTGGCGCTTTTCACGCCGCCCGCCCTCGTCTTCGACAAGCGTGTGTATTCGCCATGGCTCAGCGGCGACCTGCAAGGACTGCTGCGCGAGCGCGGCGCGGACACCCTGGTCGTCAGCGGGGGTGAAACGGATGTTTGCGTGCTGGCGACGGTCCTGGGCGCGGTGGACCTGGGCTATCGGGTCGTCATCGCCGTGGACGCCCTGTGCAGTTCCTCGAACGAAACCCACGACGCGACGGTCAGCCTCTATCACGACCGGTATGGCCAGCAGATCGAAACGGCCACCTGCGATGAGATCCTTGACGGGTGGTGAAATCCGTCGTGACCGAAAGCGGGTCGCGGCGCGAAGTCAGCGTCGGGAACGGCGTCAGAAGGCGCCGGCGGAGGTCAATATGCGCGCCGACCGCCTCCCGCCGGCGGCGGCCAACGGGGTCCGCTATCTGATGATCCTGTTGAAGGACCGTCGGACCGTCTGAGGGCGGCCCCGCTGCGTTATCGCTCCCGTCGCCGGGACGGGTCGATCAGAACGAACGCCCGCGAACGCCGGGGGCCGCCGACAGTTCAGCGGCCACGCTCTTGGGATCGGGCTCGACGCCCGCCCTGGAAAGCAGGCGCGAGACGGCTTCACTGAAGGCCTCGCTGCGCAGGGGCTTGGCCATGGTTTCGTCGGCCCCGAACACCAGCGCCATGCGCAACAGTTGGCTCGCGTCCATGCGTCCGCCTGACGAGATCGCCAGGATTCGTATCTGCGGCCGGGCGCGCCGCAGCTCGACGATCGTTTCCAGCCCGTCCTTGTTGGGCATGAGCATGTCCAGAACGACGAGGTCAAAGGCGTTCGCGGCGACCAGCGTGAGGGCTTCGTCGCCGTCTGCCGCCTCGATTACCTGGTGCCCCGCAGTCGTCAGAATTTCGGCCGCGATCATGCGGACGGTCGGGTCGTCGTCAACGACGAGGATCATGGACATTGCGAGACTCCTTTACTGACAGGTCGGGGGGCGGGAACGCACATCAGGCGGCAGCCCTGACTTCGGAAACGGGAAGGTCCTGGAAGTCGCAGGGACGGCGGTAGTAGTAGCCCTGAATATAGTGGACGCCGGCGGTCCGCAGGAACCGGAACTGCTCTTCGGTCTCCACGCCCTCGCAGACGATTTTCATGCCCAGGGCCCGACCAACGCCGATCACGGCATGGATGATGGCGGCCGACGCGGTGTCCTCGCAACACCGTGTGATAAAGCTTCTGTCGATCTTCAGCGTGGCGAACTGGAGACGTCTCAGCGCGTGAAGGCTGGTGTACCCGGAACCGAAGTCATCCAGCGCGACCCCCACCCCCATGGTTTCGAGCCGCTCGAGGGTCGGTCGCGCCCGTTCAATGTCGAGGATCGCGGTTTCGGTGACCTCGATCTCGATTTGCTCGAGCGGGTAGTCTGTCCGCGCGGCGGCCCTGGCGACCCGGTCCGCAAAATCATCGCACTGAAACTCGTCCGCGGACGCGTTGACCGAAATTCGGAGGTCCCGTCGCGCCACGCCCTCCTGCATCGCCCTTTCCATGACGAAATCCGTCAGCCGCCTGATCGCGCCGGCGGCTTCAAGGGCGGGTATGAACTCATCCGGACTCCGCACGCCTCGCTCGGGGCAGGTCCAGCGGACGAGGGCCTCGACCTTGCCGGCGAAGGCCCCGTCCCGATCCATCATGGGTTGATAAACGAGCCTCAGATGCCCGCCCTCCAGGGCGGCCGCCAGATCCTCCTCCACGGTCGCGGACTTCGAATCCGACGCCGGGGGCTCCGAGGAGCGCGCGGCGATACTGGACAATGTTTGATCCAGCACCAGGGCAAGGGCGTCGACGTCCAGGCGGGCGCCGTTCCCCCCACGCGCCGCATTCTCCACCGAGGCCGCCGCCTTTGCCACCGCTGCCGCGCCCAGGCTCAGGCTCATCGATTTGAGGGCGTGCGCGGCGCGCGCGGCTTCGTCGGTGTTCCCGGTCTCGACCGCTTGCCGGAGGTCGGACAGACGCAGGGGTGCATTGGTCGCATAGAGGCCCTCGACCTTGGCGACGAAATCGGGCCGGCCGTTGAGGGCCATGGCCTGCAGCTCAGCCTGAACGACGGGGTCGAAAAGGCCTGTGTCCACAGCCGCTATGGTCTCCACCGCCGGGGCGGTTTCCCCGCGTTGCGCGAATTCGGGGCAATGAGCGCCAAGAGCGTCGGCGAGGTCGCCCATGGTGAACGGCTTGTAGATCACCCCGTCCATGCCCGCGGCCTCCCAGGCGCCGGCCGCGGTTCCGACCACGTGAGCGGTCAGGGCCAGGATCGTCGATCTCGGACGGTTCCGGGCCGCCTCTTCGGCCCGAATGATCATCGTCGCCTCGAACCCGTCGAGATTGGGCATCGAGCCATCCATCAGGACCAGATCGTAGCTTTCGGTCCTGAGGCGCTCCACCGCCTGAAGCCCGTCTTCAGCGAGCGTTACGGAGGCTCCCAGCCGGTCCAGCGCCTCGCCGGCGACCTCACGGTTCACCTCGGAATCGTCGACCACCAGAACCCGGACGCCGGGGAACTGGACCGACTGGAAATCGCCGCCTCTGCCTTGCGGCACGGCCAGCGGCTGACCTGCGCGCAGCTGGCGCGCGATCGCCTCGATTTCGCTCCGGCGGATCGGGGTCTGCAGGACACACGTTCCCGGGGGAGCCTGAACGTCGCCCCCGGCGACCACGACGGTCGGGACGCCCAGGACCGGTTGATCCGGTCCGTGGAACGCCGCCTCTGTCGCCTGTCCGGCCGGAGCCGCGCCGATGCCGAAATCCGCCAGGTAGCGGCGCAAGGCGCGTTCGGACATGGGCCCTACGCCCTCGACGGAGGCCGACATGGCGGTCGGTTCCGCCGCGAGACCGACGCTGCCCGGGGCCGTCCGCAGCGACACGGCGAAGGCGAACAGCGAGCCCTCGCCAAGGCGGCTGCGCAGACGCCATTCGCCGTCCATGGCCTGAACAAGGCGGTCGCAAATCGTCAGCCCGAGGCCGGTACCGCCGTGCTTTCGGGTCGTGCTCTGGTCGGCCTGCGAAAAGGCCTGGAAAAGGTCCGGCAGCTTGTCCTCCGGTATCCCGGGACCGGTGTCGAGGACCCCCAGGACGTACCCCTCCGGCCGTTCGCTGTCCGCCTCGATCGTGATCAGAACGCCTCCGCTCTCGGTGAACTTGATCGCATTGTTGGTGAGGTTGCCGAGGATCTGCCGGAGCCGGGTCGGATCGCCGCAGACACGGGGCAGGGCGGGATCGACATAGACAGCCAGATCGAGCCGCTTTTCACGGGCGCGCTCGGTGAACAGGCCGGCCACGTCCTCCGCGGCCTCCGTGAGATCAAACTCGACATCTTCAAGATCGAGTTTGCCCGCCTCCACCTTGGAGAAGTCGAGGATGTCATTGATGATCGCCAGCAGCGACTTGCCCGACTTGGCGATGACGTCCGCGTACCTGCGCTGGCGAGGCGCGAGGTCTGAGCCGGAGAGGAGTTCGCTCAGGGCGAGGATGCCATTCATGGGCGTCCGGATTTCGTGGCTCATGACCGCCAGGAAGTCGGACTTGGCCGCGGTCGCCGCCTCGGCCGTCTCCTTGGCCACCCGAAGCTCTGCGGTTCGGGCCGATACCTCCTGTTCGAGGCCGGCGACGTGAGCGGCAATGCGGTCGTCCCGGACCCGGATATCCTCCATCATCGCCCGCACGCCCGACACCAGTTCGCCCACCTCGCCGTCGGCCGCGATTTCCGGCGACCGCGCGAAATCGCCGGAGTGCCGGACGTCGCTGGTGAAGGCGGCCAGTTGTACGATCGGGGTGCTTATCCGGCGCGCCAGCCGGAGCGCGATCATCAGTCCCGCCAGAAGCGCAACCGCGGCGCCGGCGAGGCTGGTCAGGACCGCGGCGAGAATGCGGGACTTGAGTCCCGGCGCCTGGCTCAGAAGGGTGATCTCCCCCACCTGGGCGCCCTGGCTCATCACGGGCGCTGTCGCCTGAAGCGTGCCGCTTCTCAGGACGGACCAGAAGGACGCCGCGCCGCTCCGCCCGATCGTGGCGTCGGACGTCAGGCGGACGCCGCCTCCCGTCTCGGCCAGCAGGCGCCCCCCGGTTCCGGTGATGCGGGCATAGGTGATGTCCGGCATCTGGCCGATGGATCTGATGGCGGTGAAGGCCCCCGAGGAATCTCCCGAACGAACGGGGTCGGCCGCGAGCGAAGCGATGACGCGCGCCGTTTGCGTCAGCCTCTGGGTCTCGAGCGCGGACTGATCCCGGGCGTCAAGCCATACCGCAAACGTTGCCGTAACGATGCAAGTCGTCAGAAGCGAGGACAGCACCAGCCCGATCAGCTTTCGGCGGATGGATCCGCTTCGATATGGCTTCGAACTTAGCAACTTCGAGCACCCGGATTGCCGATTTGTCTCAGGATACGGACGCTTAATGACTCTTCCCTTAAGCTTCTGTCGTCGGGACTGTCCGGCGGGGCCCGTAAGGCCCGAAGGGTTGAGTAGTGGGCGACTTTTTCTACGTCCTTGATGAGTCCGCACGGATCCTGTTTGTGGATGACGACCCCATTCTGCGCGAGTTCGCCCAGGTAAATCTCGCGTCCCCGAAAGCCCGTATCGATGTCGCCGTTCACGGAGCGGACGCGTTGGAGCGGCTGAAGGAGGACTACGACGTCGTTCTTCTTGATCTCGAGATGCCGGTCATGGACGGGTTCGACACCCTCGCCGCCATCAGGGCCAATCCGCGAACCCGGGACATCGCCGTCATCGTTCAGACAGGGCGGGAAGACGTCGAGGCCATTGATAGGGCCTTCCGGCTGGGAGCGACGTCCTTCGTCACCAAACCCCTGAACTGGCGGCTGCTGACGTATCAGATACTCTATGTCCTCCGCGCTTCCCGGGCGGAGCGCAGCGGCGCCGTCCACGACTCCGGCAAGGACCGGGCCGCATGAGGGCCGTGGCGCGTCTTCTGATCAGGCTGGGGATTCACGTCCGCCTGCTTCGCTCGGACACACGAGGCAATATCGCCCTCGCCTTCGCCTTCATCGGGCCTGCGGTGATCCTGCTCGGAGTCGGCGCCGTCGACCTGTTCGCCGTTCACACGGCAAAAGTCCGCCTGCAGAGCATCGCCGACGCAGCCGCCCTGGCCGGGGCGCCCTCCCTCGCCCTGGCCACCGACGGCGCTGCGGCCAAGGAACGCGCCGCCTCCTTCGTCGCCGGGGCCATGAGCGACTGGTCTGAGGGGCCGAGCTTCGAGGGAACCTACGAGGTTGTCGACCAGGGCGGGCAGCGCGCGATCCGGGTCCTTCTTCGGGGCCACCGCCCGTCATTCTTCGCCAATCTGCTTCCTCCGGGGGGATGGAATTTCCAGGGCGACGCCACGGCCACATCGCTCGGCCTGGTTCCCCTGTGCGTGCTGGTCACGGCGGACACCAACGCCAGGGTTCTGAACATCACGGATACCGGCCGGATCGCGGCGCCGGCCTGCATGGTGCACTCCAACCGGGACATTCTGGTCGAGGGCGGCTCCATCACGGCGGCCGCCGTTCAGGCCGTCACCTCGGCCAGCGGGGCGATCAGTCCCACGCCCGGAACCGGCGCGGCCCGGATCGCCGATCCCTTCGCCGCGCTGGATCTCGATCGGAGCGGGCTGGCCGACTGTGTCGTCGGCGCGGTGCTCGAGCCGCTCAAGCTCGCGGTCGGCGTCACTCGTATCCGGCCCGGCATCCATTGCGGCGGTCTGGAAATCTCGGGAACCGCCGCCGTCGTTCTTGAACCCGGCGAGCACTGGTTCAGTCGTGGAAGTCTGATCGTCAAGGACGGGGCTCGCCTGCAGGGCGACGATGTCGTTCTGTTCTTCGACACGGCGTCCCGATTCCAGTTCATCGACAATGCGCTGGTGAGCCTGTCGGGACGAACGAGCGGCGCCTATGCGGGCATCGTGATGGGCGCCACGCGCGACAACAGGCAGGACTTCATCATCTCCAGCGACAACGTCGACAGCCTGCTGGGCGTGATCTACGTGCCGACCGCCCGACTGGTTGTCCAGGGCAGGGCTGACGTCGCGCGTGACAGCGCCTGGACCGTCATCGTGGCGCGCAGCCTGCAACTCACCGGCGCGCCGTCGCTGTTCGTCAACGCCGACTACGACGCGACGACCGTTCCCGTGCCGAAGGGTGTGGGTCCGCGCGCCGGCGGTGCGCGGCTGATCGAATAGGGAGGGAAGCCATGTCTGTTGAAGCCCAGGTGATCGCGGATCGAATCGACGACGAGCCGCCATCGGAGAAGCGTCAAAGGTCAGGCGACCGCCGGGCGCGGGACCGTCGCAAACCCGGCAGCCGGATCAACAAGGGCGCCCCGCGGAACTCGCTGCTCAAGGCCGTCGGTGCCTTTGGCGTCGTCTTCAGTACGGCCGCGTTCGTCCTGACGCTGCTGGGCGGGCAGATGCTGAACCTGCCGTCGACCATCGTCGCGGTCGGATTTGAAGCCGCCGCGCTGGTGACGTCGGTTCTCCTGCTGGCGCTCGGCTCGATCGAGCTCAGACTGGTGGAAATCCGCCTTGAGTTGATGATGTTGAACGGCGGGATGCGAGGCGAGGATCGACGCGAGGGCGACCGACGCGAGTAGATCGCGGCGGCTTCAGTCCGTCGACGGACTGTCTTCGCCTGACGCGGATTCGGCCACGGCGGGAGCCGGGAAGAACACCTCTGCAAGCGAGCGGTGCTCGGGCAGGATGTAGACGATCCCGGTCGTCCCGGTGAAGGCGGGCTGCACGATCTCTTCGTAGAATTTCACCGGCACGTTCACGCACCCGTACGAGATCCGGTTGTCCTGCGCGGTCGCCGTGCCGAGGCGCTCCAGCCGGCGGTCAGCCGCCCGGGTCGTAACGACCGGATGCAGGGAGAGGGCGGCGTCGTAGTCGATCCACAGAATGCCCTTGCCGCCGAGGTTCTCGCCCATCGAAGCGAGGAAGCGTCCCGCCGGCGTGATCCGGTCTTCGGGACCGATGGCGGACAGCGGACGGTCGCCGATTCCCGGCGGGGAGACGTCGCCGCGCGACAGGCCCAGCAGGACGGGGGCTGAGCCCAGCAACCGCCCGTCGCCGTCATAGGCGAGCACCCGGGCATTGACCTTGTCCACCATGAGGAACGGCAGCCCCTGATTGTCGGCGGTCTCGCTGATCCAGGCCGCAATCTCGCTCGCCGCCGGTGAGACGACGGCGTCGCGCCCGTCAGGCGACCAGGCTCGCTCGGACGCCTGGCCGGGATGCGGAAAGGCGAGGCCCAGGGCCAGGCCTCCGACCACGCACAGCCCTGGCCAACGGGGGGTGAACCCGCGGGACGTGGCATGCGCGGCGCATTTCGGAGGTGTGGACGCCATGGTCAGTTGCGGTCCTGCTTGGGAACATAGACCGGGACGGGCGGCGCGATCCGCGTGGGCGGGGCGGGGCGCGCAATCACCTCCTCGGCGGGCGGAGAGACAGGGGTCGCCTCATACGGCGGCATCCGGACGCCCCGATCGACGAGGTCCAGGGGCAACTCCGGCGTCGGCGTCACGACGGGATAGTTGATCGTCGGATAAGGCACGAACGGCGAAGGCGTCCCGGGCGGCGTCACCGGCGGCGGTGCGACAGGCGGAACGACCGGCGGCGTCACCGGCGGAGTCACGGGCGGCGGCGGCGGGGGAGGAGGCGGAGGCGGAGGCGGCGGCGGCGGAGGCGGAGGGGGAGCCGCGGTGATCGTCCCCCGTGTCCGGAAGGTCGCCACGCAGCAGGATCCGGCCAGGGCATACCGGCCAGCGTCAGGGCCTGCCAGTGTGTAGCCGCTGTAGGTGATGCCGACATCGGCGCCGACCGCCGCGGAATCGAACGTCGCGCTGGCGGCGGGCCCCGCCACGAGGGTCACCCCGGTCGGCAGGCCTGACGTCGCGGTGGTCCTGAACCCGGTGAGAACCGCCGCCGTCGTACCGTCAAACACCCGGCTGCCGTCCGGGAAGAGCAGCATCCGTTGAGTCAGCGCCGCGCCCTCGGTCAGGACGAAGCGGGTGCTGAAGTCCGTCGGGGCGGCGTAGGAGACCGGATTGTAGTTGATCGTCACCGGGGCGACCGTGACGGTGACCGGCGGCGCCAGGGGGCTGAAGATGATGGTGCCGCCGCCCACGCCCGGACCCGTTCCGTCCGCGCCGGCGATCAGGGTCAGGCCGACCGGAAGACCGAGGCTCTGGGCGGGAATGGTGCTGCCCCGGGTGAGAGTGACCGCGGCGTCGATGTGGACGTCGTGCCCCGCGCACAGCGCGATATTGCCATCGGTCGTGGTGATCGCGTGGAAGACATTCACATTCTGCCCCGCGTTCAGCAGGACGCTGCCGTTCACCGTGGTGATGGGCGCATTGACGTTCACGTCGCGCCCGCAACAGGCCACCAGGTTGCCATTGGTGGCCGTGATCGCGGCATTGATGTTGACGTCGCGGTTGGCGTTCAGCGTCAGCGTCGTCGGGGTGGAGGAGGCGGTCCAGGCGATCGCGTCATTGACGTGGATGTCGCCATTGCCCGGGAGGCTGGCGCCCGGCCCGGTCATCGTGCTGATGACGACATTGGTGGTCACCAACTGGGCGGACAGGGTGGCTCCGGAAATATTGCCGCCGGCGCCGATCGTGAAATCAGCCGGGTCGATCAGCCATGTCCCGGCGGCGCCCGAGGGCGCCTCGGTCGTGACGCGGGTCCCGGTCGCGACATTCACGGTCCGGGCGGATGTTTCGATGAAGCCGCCGTCGCCGCCGTCAGGCGCGCTGGCGTCGAGCACGCCCGAGACGCTTACCGTGCCGCTCTGCATGTCGCCCATCAGCAGGATGACGCCGTTGCGCTCGCCGATGGTGCGGGCCTGAATCACGCCGGTGTTGTTCACCACCGTCCTCAGCAGCTCGCCCGCCCCCTGGGCGGTCATCAGCACCCGGCCCCCGTCGGCCTGCAGGATGCCGCCGTTCTGGACCAGGGCGTTGGCCGCACCCCTGTCCACGGCGACGTTGAGCAGTCCGTCGCCCGCGACGTCGAGTGTGATGGCTTCGCCCGAGGCGAGGGTGATCGTGCCCAGATTGGCCTGGATCAGGCCCTCATTGCTGACGGTCCCCCCCAGCAGGGCGACGTAGCCGCCGTTGGCGATGATCGTGCCCTGGTTGAGCACTGACCCGCCGCTGCCCGAGAATCTGTAGTCGCCCGCCATGAAGTCCGCGTCCGTCATGCCCAGGGTGGACGCGACCAGCCCGCCGACATTGACCTGGGACCCCTGTCCGAACAGCACGCCGTTCGGATTGATCAGGAACACCTGGCCATTGGAGGTCAGGCTGCCGAAGATCGAAGATGCGTCCGCGCCCAGCACCCGGTTCAGCGCGATCGAGCTGCTGTTCGGCTGCACGAAGACGACGCTGCCGCCCTGACCGATCGAGAAGCTCTGCCAGTTGATGGCCGTGTTCTGGGTGGACTGGTTGATCGTCATCGTGCCGGGGCCGGTGGTGATGGTCGCGCCGCCGGCGACGACCGTTCCGCCGGTGGGCAGGGTCTGGGCCCGGGCCGTCGTTCCCACGGAAAGCGACACAGTCAGTCCGATCACGGCGTAGGCGGCGATGCCCGCCAGAGCGGTTGACGCGGACAGCACGCCCTTGCGACGGCGCAGGCTCCGGGCCCCGGCCCGTACGGCGCCGCTGGCGGTCATGTGCTGGAGTCTGGTCATCAGAACGTCCTTGTCAGGAGGAGCGCGGGAGGAGGGCAGGTCGGGACGGTCATCAGAACAACTTGACGATCTGGAACCAGGCCCGGCCCGTCTCGTCGGGTCCGGAGGTCGATATCTGGTCGTTGAACCTGCGGGCGTAGGACGCCCGGACGATCAGGTTCTGCGGGCCGAACCAGTTCAGTCCGATGCCGCCGCCGCTGCGTCGGGCGTGATTGGGTCCGGCGAACCAGGGGTCATGGGCGAAGTCCACCTCGCCCGCATCGACGAAGCCGATCAGCTGGAACCGGCCCGGCAGGGCGCCGGTCCATCGGTCCAGTTCAAGGCGCGCCTCGATCGTCGCGACATAGCCTTCGTCGCCATAGGCCTCGCCCTCCGGATAGGCGCGCACCGCATAGGCGCCGCCCAGCTCCATCTTCTCGGAACTGTCCAGATTGTCGGTGGCGATCTGGCCGCGAACGGCGCCGTAGACCGACAGCGGTCCGCTGACCGCCTGAAGGCGCGACACGGCGTACTGGAGCTTGTTGAACCCGCCCTGCGAGCGCGCGCTCATCGCATCGGCGGCCCGCTCCAGCGGGCTTTCGATGTTCAGATCGCCCGACGTCCACGACAGCGATCCGGCGTTCCAGCCGCCGCCCCCGAAGGCGTCGCGGGAGTCGCCGCGCAGGCCGAGGGTCACGGCCTGTATCTCCTTGTCGGACACCTGTGAAACCAGGCCGATTTCGTCCGTCAGATATTTGGCGTCCAGACTGGCCAGGGCGTAGAGGTTCGCGGTCCGGGAGCGGATCAGCGGATAGCTGGCGAAGACGCTGAAGATGTCCGCCGTGCCGCCGGCGTCGAGCGCCCGAAACTCGCGGCCGAGCTCATACTGCATGTGCGTATAGGCGACGCCCACCGTCGCATCGCCCAACGGCGCCTGCCAGGCCGCGCGCCCATAGGCCAGACCCTTCGTCGAAGCGAGCAGGCGCAGGCTCAGCAAGTCGCCGAACCCCGTCGCATTGGCGTAGTTGACCGAGCCGCCGAACCGGTAGGCGCCGGTGTATCGGTTGCCGGCGTTGTCAGCCTCGAGGCTGCCCGAGAGTCGGGGCGCCCGGGCCAGGTCCACGGTCAGGTCCGCGGCCCCGACCTCGGCGCCCGGAGACAGCGTCGAATGAACGAGCACGCCCGGAATGTCGGAGAGAAGCAGCAGCCTGCGTTCAAGCGGGGCGATCGCGACAGGATCGCCGGTGTTCAGGCCGGCCGTTATGCGCCGGGCCACATCGTCGGACACGCCGGACTGGTTGCGTACGTTGATCGCGCCGTATCGGCCCTCGATCACGGCGATGGTCACGGCCCCCTCGAGGACGTCCTGCGCCGGCAGATAGGCCTGGGCCAGCACATAGCCGCGGCTGTTGTAGAAGCGCGTAATACCGGCCGCCAGATTGCGAAGTTCGGGCAGGGTCAGATCGCTCCCCGGGGTGAAACCCGCGGCCGCGATCAATTCGTCTTCCGGGAACAGCGTCGCGCCCTTGACGCGCAGGGAATTCACGCGGATGCGCGCACCTTCCGCCACCGCGTCGGTCGGCGCGTCGGGGTGTTCAATTCGGATGTCGGGACCCGGTCGCTGCGGGAGAGCGGACGGCGGAATTTGCTGCAGCTGCCCGCCCCCGGCGGGTTGCTGGGCGTACGCAGTTTGGCTCGACGCCAATAGCGCAGCCGCTATCAAGCCGGATTTCAACATAGCTACCTCGAAGCGCCGCCGCGAATTTAGGGCGTACCGGCCCTCACGCAGCGGAGGGCACGCACGTAGGAAGCCTGGCTACCGTCGGTTCAACGCGGACCGGGAAAGCATACTACCCGGGAAGGGTAAAATGCCGAGCCAGCAAGTTGAGCGTAAAGTTAACAATGCATAAAAAGGTCGTCGACTGTGACGCCTGTACTTATAAATGACATGATAGAAACTTGGTTCCAGATCCGAAGATAAATATTCACGCAGTGCTGATGTCGGTCGCGTACTTGGAATGCTGGATCAATGCGCGGCGGCGGGAGCATGTCTGACCGATAGTGGGCGTTCCCTGTCTTCGCCTTTCCCTGCCGTCGACCTCGGCCGGGTGGCGAAACGGGCCGCAGCCCTGTCTCTGCTTAGCGCCCGTCCGCAGAACGGAGCCGCCTGGCCCTGTAGGAGCATCGATCAGATGCCGGTGAGGCGCTGAAGGAGGCGACAGGCCTCGGCCGCCTCCCTTCCGATTCGCTGGCGCGATTACCGCCCGGGCAACAGGCTCACGCTCGCGCGCACCGGACGGACCAACAGGCTCTCAGGAGGCCTGTGCGACTCCGACGACTTCGACGCGGTGAAGGACCGGATGGCCACCCTCATGGCCGCCGGCTTCCTGAGCATCTGCAAGCCGACGCCGACGCTTCGCGTGGGGGCGCGGGCCGGTCCGGTCAGACAACACACGGAAATTGGAGGCGGGCGGCGGAGGCTGGAACGCTCGCCGGTTCGTCGGCGCGGACATCCTCCAGACCCTCCTCGCCCCTCGCAGGAACTGAACCCCCTCCAACGGCCTGCTCTGGTGGTCGAACGTCCGACCAGGAGCTGACGCGTTCGGGCGGGGGCGCGCTCTCAGGTTTCCTTCCGCGCCTCCCGACACCGTCGCCGCGTTGGGAGCCGGCGGTCCGATGCTGCTGATCGTCCCGTCGCGCAACCTGGTCGTGGTGCGGCAGGGCGACGCCCCCGGGTGCGCAACCCTGGGGGGCGATCTGCTCGCCGGGACCCTCGGCGAGTCGGCCCGCCGGTAAGTTCGTCTCTGTACGGAGGGTGCGAGGCGCTGCTGTCAGTCGGACGACAAATCGTCTTCGATAGCCAAGGCATTCTCGGCCCGCCCCCGCGGGCCGTCGCTTCCGCTCATCCACCCCAGCACCAGATCGTAGCGGATGCCGGCCTGATCGGAGGCCGGCCGCGCAGATGGCCCCGGCGATTGAACTGCGCCGGGCGCCTGACCATAATGATCCCGGAACGACCGGCTGAAGTGGGACTCGCTGACGAAGCCGTGAGCGTGCGCGATCTCGCCGATGGTGGGCCGTCGGCCGACCCGCGCCAGCAAGGCCTCACGCGCGAACTCGAGCCGCCGATGCTTGATGTAGAGCTGGACGCCCCCGGACAGGGCGAAGGCCCGGAACAGGGTGGCTCTGGAGACACCCAGTGCGTGGGTGAGGGACCCGATCGTGAAATGAGGATCGTGGACCGCCCGATCGATCAGGGCGACGGCCGAGGATCGCAAGCCCCGGTAGACCGCCGCAGTCTGATCGGTGCTGAGGCGGCCTGTGTCCGTGAAGGCCCGTCCTGCCAGCACGAGGGCGGCCTCGATGCTCGCCAAGCCATCCTCGACGGTGAGAGACGGTGCTGACTCGAGAAGTGCGATCAGCTGTCCGGTCAGCAACCGGCTGAGCCGGGACGTGCCGTCGATGGTCAGGCCGTGAAAGTTCCGGTCGACCAGCCAGCGCGGCGCCACGTCTCGCGGCATGGCCAGGACCACGGCGTCTACCGCGCCGACCTTGAGCGCGGAAGGGCGCGCCAGGTCGCGCAGATGGAAAGACCCCGCGGGCGTGTTGATGTCGACGCCGTCGGCGTCTCCCTTCATGCCGGCGAGGTCCAGCATGAGCGCCACGCTGTCCAGGCCCGAACGCCGTATCTCGCCCGGCCCGCGAACGAGCACCTGCCCGACGGATCGTCCCCGACCGAGCACATACGGGCCGAACTGATAGACGATGTTGTCGGTGAAGAAGGCCTGGCCGTGGTCGATCTCCGACACCCCGTACCAGTCGCTGATCCCGTTGAGGTAGAAATCAAGAGCGGACGGAACGTCCTTGGCCGAAATGCTCCAGCCCGCTGCGGGAGGCGGGCCGGACGACTTGTTACCCAACGCCATGAACGCCACAGATTCCCGTTATGTCGACTTCTGACTCAGACCTGTATCGATAAGCGGGCGCAATTCAACGTCGATGGAACGCTGTCCGACGAAGAAATTATGTTGACTATGTTTCTCGCTCGTGACGCGAAATCGTCAGCTTTTGCAATAGATGACCACTGAAATTGAGACGCTCAGGCATATCGCAATGCTAACGAGCCGTTAACTTCCTGTCGGCTGGTGACGACTCCGCTGAACGCGGGTCTCTCACCGGTGCGTGATCGCAATGAATGCGGCGCGCGAAATCGGGGTGGGGAATTTCAAGTCAGACGCGGATCGGTTTCGACGAAACCGACCTGTTCGGCCTCTTGCGGTCGGGCGGCTGTCCTGTCGTTGCGCCCGGATGCAGATCAATCACGGGGCGAACAATGGCGACGCAATCGAATTCCGGCTCGAACACCATCACCGGCACGTCCGGCAGCGAGCACCTGAACGGGGGCTCCGGGGCCGACACCATCTACGGGATGGGCGGAAACGATCGCATCAACGCCGGTTCGGGCGACGACATCATTGACGGCGGATCCGGCAACGACATCGTGAGCGGCGACGCAGGCGACGATACCGCCATCTATGTGCTGGGCGAGAACGTTGGTTCGACCGATGTCTACGACGGCGGCTCCGGCATAGACACCATCAGGCTGGTGATGACCCGGGCGGAATGGCAGACCCCGATGGTCCAGGCTGACCTTGCCCGCTACCTGACCTTCCTCGCCCAGGTCACGAACCCGGTGAACGGTCAGGCCACCAATGCCAATTTCACCTTCTCCTTCGGCCTGACAGTTTCCAAATTCGAGAAGCTTCAGGTCACCGTTGACGGTGTCGCGATGGACCCGCGCGACCAGGATGTGACGCTGGTCAATGACGTGATGTCCGCCGGCGAAGAGAGCGTCAGCGTCTCGGTGAACGTCCTGGCCAACGACAGCGTGCCGGACCTGATCGCGAACCTGACGAACACCCAGCCCGCTCATGGTTCAGTCACCCTGACCCGCACCAGCGGCGCGCCCGGCACGCCGGACACGGCCAGCTTCGTCTACACGCCCAGCCCGACCTACTGGCAGTTCCTGGCCGCGGGCCAGACGGCGACTGACACCTTCACCTATACGGTCACGGACTCGGACGGCGATGTCCGCACGGCGACGGTCACCGTCACGATCACGGGCACGAACGACGCGCCGACCATCACCTCGGCCGTGTCGAGCGGCGCCGTGGTCGAGAACGGCGTTGTCGCCGCCTCGGGCGCCATCGGCTTCGCCGATATCGACCTGCGCGACGCCCACACCGCCACCAGCACGGCGGCGGCTCCCGGCTATTTCGGAACCTTCTCCACGACAGTGACCGACAGCGGAGAAAACGACGGCGCCGGCTCGGTGACCTGGAATTTCGCAGTCGACAATGCAGCGATCCAGTATCTGGCCGCTGGAGAGACCCTGACCCAGAGCTACACGGTCACCGTCGATGACGGGCAGGGCGGCTCGGTCAGCCAGCCGGTCACCGTCACCATCACGGGCACGAACGACGTCCCGACAATCACGGCCGCCGTCGCTTCTGGCGCCGTGGTCGAGGATGGCGTGGTCGCCGCCTCGGGCGCCATCGCGTTCGCCGACATCGACTTGCGCGACAGCCATGCGGTGTCCAGCGCGGCCAATGGCCCGGGTTACCTCGGAACGTTCAACGCCCATGTCACGGACAACGGCGCCGGCGACGGCGTGGGCGGAGTTGCATGGGACTTCGCCGTCGACAATGCGGCGATCCAGTACCTGGCCGCGGGCCAGGTCGTCACCCAGACCTACACCGTCACCGTCGACGATGGTCAGGGCGGAACGGTCAACCAGACCGTCACAGTGACCATCACGGGCACGAACGACGCGCCGGTCATCACCACGGCGGACGTGCAGGGGGGCGTCAGCGAGGCCGAGCCCGTCACGGGCGTCCAGGCCCCGACCACGCCTGTCATGGCGGACATTGAGTCCAACAACGCCTTCGCCACGGCCCAGGTCATCAACCGCGCCGACATGCGCATCAACGCCGGCAACACCAATCTGGCCGACCCGACCGATCCGTCGGTCCGGATCCAGGGCGCGATCTCCACCAGCGCCGACCAGGACGTGTTCCGCATCGACCTGCAGGCGGGCGAGACCCTGACTCTGGACGTCGACTTCGCCGGCATCATCCCGGGCGTCGGCGGTCTGGACAGCTTCGTCTTCCTGTACGATGCCGCCGGCAATCTGCTGAACTTCAACGATGACTCGTCGACCACGCTGGGCGGCGGCGGCTCCACCTCGACCCAGGATTCCTTCCTGCAGTTCGTCGCCGCTTCGGGCGGAACCTACTACATCGTCGTCAAGGACTTCGATCAGTTCGGTCAGTCCTCGGCCGGCACCTATGCGCTGAACGTCAGCGTGGATAGCCAGAACCTTCAGCTGACCGACACCGGCACAATGACGTTCGCCGACGTCGATCTGCGCGACGGCCACACGGTCAGCGTCGTCGCCGAGGGCGGCGGCTATCTGGGCGGTCTGACCGCCATCGTGTCGAACGCAAGCACCAATGACGGCGCCGGCTCGATCCAGTGGACCTTCTCGGTCGCCAACGCCGCCGTCCAGTTCCTGGCCGCGGGCGAAACCCGGACGCAGTCCTATGTCGTGACCGTCAACGACGGTCAGGGCGGCACGGCCAGCGACACGGTGACGATCACCATCACGGGCGAAAACGACCGTCCCACCATTTCCACGGCCTTCTCGTCGGGCCAGGTGATCGAGAACGTCGTCCACGCGGCGACCGGCGTCATCGCGTTCGACGACGTCGACCTGATCGACAGCCACAGCGTCAGCAGCGCTGCGGATGGAACCGACTATGTCGGAAGCTTCAGCGCCTCGGTCAGCGAACCCGCGACCGCCGCTGGCGGCGGCGAGGTCTCCTGGACCTTCAACGCCAGCGAGGCCGAACTGCAGTTCCTGGCCGCTGGCCAGAGCCGGCTCCAGCGCTACATCGTCACGATCGACGACGGCAATGGCGGCACGACCCAGCAGCTGGTGAATATTACCATCGTGGGCACGAACGACGCTCCGACCATCACCTCGGCCGTTTCGAGCGGCGCCGTGGTCGAGGACGGCGTGGTCGCCGCCTCGGGCGCGATCGCCTTCGCCGATGTGGATCTGCGCGACGCCCATACGGTGTCGAGCGCCGCGGATAGTCCCGGCTATCTCGGAACCTTCAGCGCCACCGTGACTGACAACGGCGCCAATGATGGCGCGGGCTCCGTGAGCTGGAACTTCGCGGTCGACAACGCCGCGATCCAGTATCTCGCCGCCGGTGAAACGGTGACCCAGACGTATACCGTCACCGTTTCCGACGGGCAGGGCGCAACGGTCAACCAGCCCGTCACCGTGACCATCACGGGTACGAACGACGCGCCGACGATCACGGCGGCGGTCGCTTCGGGCGGCGTGACCGAAACGGCTGACCTGTCGGCGGGCGAGAATGCCGTGCTGCTCGGCGCCACCGGCTCCATCTCGTTCGCGGATGTCGATGTGATCGACACCCACAACGCGAGCGTCACACCGCAGGGTGTTGACTATCTTGGTTCTCTGACCCTCGGGGGCGTGGACCAGGACGGCAACTCGGTGGGCTGGTCGTTCGCGGTCAACGACGCGGACATCGACTTCCTCGGCGCCGGGGAGACCCGCACCCAGAACTACACCGTCGCGATCAGCGACGGGCAAGGCGGCACGGTCGAGCAGGTGGTCACCATCACCGTCACCGGCTCCAACGATGCGCCGACCGTCACCAGCAGCGCCAGCCAGGTATTCAGCTTCAGCGACTCCCAGGACTCGAGCGTTTACGACGGCACGAACTGGTCGTTCCAGGAGAACGGCTTCGATTTCGACGGCTTCTACGACTACCCGTACGGCTATGGCGCCAATGGCGGCGGCATGGCCTACACCTACGGCAACAACAACTGGTCGGTCAGCGGTTCGGACGGCACGATCAGTCGTCAGGATGGCGCCAACTTCGGCATCCGCAGCTTCTCGGTCGCCAACTTCGCGTCCAACTCGACCGCGACCATCTACGGCTATGTGGACGGCGTTCTGGTCGCGACCCAGACCTTCAACGTCAACAGCCAACATCAGGTCGTCACGCTGGATTCTGCGTTCGGCAACGTCGACGAAGTCCGCTTCGACGCCCCGCAGAACGACTACATCTTCCTGGACGAGATCGTCATCGGTTCGACGGGCGCGACGGTCCAGCTGGCGGAACTGGCCGACGGGGACGCCAACGAAGGCTCGGCGAGCCTGACCGCCAGCAGTTCGACGGCCTTCTTCGACGTCGACCTCAGTGACACGCACACCGCCACGGCCGCGGCCCAGGGATCCGGCTATGTCGGCGGCCTGACCATCGATGGCGTCGACCAAGCGACCAACACGGTCAACTGGACCTTCGCGGCGGCTGACGGCGAACTGGACTACCTGGCCGCCGGTCAGACGATCACCCAGCGCTACGTCATCACCATCGACGACGGCCACGGCGGCACGGTCGATCAGACCGTCTCGGTAGTCCTGACCGGCTCCAACGACGCCCCGACCATCGTCGCGGACGGTTCGGACACCTCGGGCGGCGTCACCGCCGAACCGATCGATCCGGCCACCGCCACGCCTCCGGCGCCGATCAGCTTCCTGGTCGAGCAGTTCACCGGCTTCCAGTCGAACGATCTGAATACGCTGCGCAACTACGCCGCCAGCAACCCGGCCAACTACACGGCGACGACCAGCGTCATCGACTACACCGATGATCCCGGCGGCTTCTCGGGCGAACTGCCCGGCAGCTCGCCCTGGCCGGCGGCTGTCGCCGCGGGTCAGTCGGGTACGGGCGGCGTCAATGACGTCTTCTTCGCCCGCATCACCTCGCAGTTCTCGGTGACGACGGCAGACACCTACACCTTCCGGACGTTCAACGACGACGGCGTCTTCCTGCTGGTCGACGGCGTGCTGGTCATCGCGGACGCCGGATACCACCCCGAGTCGCCGTTCGAGGGCAGCATCGCGCTGTCGCCGGGCAATCACACGATCGAACTGTTCTTCTTCGAGAACGGCGGAGAGGCCTCGCTGGAGCTCTCGGTCCGCAACTCGACGGGCCAGTACGGCCTGCTGGGCGGCTCCGGCGGCGGTCTGGGCGGCGTGACCACCCTGATCTCCGACACGGGCGTCATCAACTTCGCCGACGTGGACCTGGCTGACGGGCACACGGTCTCGGTCGCGGCCCAAGGCTCAGACTACCTCGGCAGCCTTTCGGCCCATGTCAATGACGACGGCTCCGGCGATGGCGAAGGCGATGTGACCTGGACCTTCAACGTGTCCAATGACGCGGTCCAGTTCCTCGGCGCAGGCGAAACCCGCACACAGGTCTATGCCGTCACCGTCAACGACGCCCACGGCGGCACGGCGACCCAGAATGTCACCGTCACCCTCACCGGCAGCAACCTGGCGCCGATCGTGTCCGGCGGCGTGTTCGCCGGCGCGACGGTCGAGGACGCCCAGGTCACGGCGGCGGGTGTGGTCGCCTTCACTGACGTCAACCTGATCGACGGCCATTCGGTCAGTTCTACGGCTGCGGGAACCGGCTATCTGGGAACCTTCACAACGACGGTCGCCGACAACGGCGCAGGCGACGGCGCCGGCTCGGTCAACTGGAATTTCGCGGTCGACAACGCAGCCGTCCAGTTCCTGGCCGCGGGTCAGGTTCTGACCCAGACCTACAACGTCGTGATCTCGGACGGTCAGGGCGGCTCGGCCACCCAGCCGGTCACGGTCACTGTCACCGGGACGAATGACGCGCCGGTGGCCAACGCTGACACAGCCACGACCAACGAGGACACGCCCGTCACCTTCGACGTGCGCGCCAACGACACGGACGTGGACGGTTCGAGCCGCACGGTCACCCACATCAACGGTTCGGCGATCGCCGCCGGCGGTTCGGTGACCCTGGCGGACGGCGGACTGGTGGCGATGAACGCCAACGGCACGCTGACCTACACGCCGGCGGGCAACGCCAACGGCGCCAAGAGCTTCAACTACACGATCAACGATGGCCAGGGCGGCTCGGCCGCCAGCACGGTCAATGTCACCGTCAACCCGGTGAACGACGCGCCGGTCGCGAACCCCGACTCGATCACGACGAACGAGGACACTTCGGTGAACTTCGACGTGCGCGCCAATGACACGGACGTGGACGGTTCGAGCCGCACGGTCACCCACATCAATGGTTCGGCGATCGCCGCCGGCGGTTCGGTGACCCTGGCGGACGGCGGTCGCGTGGTCCTGAACGGCAACGGCACGCTGACCTATACGCCCGCCGCCAACGCCAACGGCGCCCGGACGTTCGACTACATCATCAGCGACGGCCAGGGCGGTTCGGCCAGCAGTACGGTCAATCTGACCGTCAACCCGGTCAACGACCGTCCGGTCGCCGTCAACGACACAGGCTCGGCTATCGAGGCTGGCGGCGTCCAGAACGGAACCCCGGGCTCCGCAGCCACGGGCAATGTGCTGGCCAACGACACCGACATCGACGATGCGGTGCTGGTCATCTCGGCCGAACGCACCGGCCCCGAAGCCGGCGGCGGCACGGCGGGAACAGTGGGTTCGCCGCTCAACGGCGCCTATGGCACGCTCGTGCTCAACGCCAACGGCAGCTACAGCTACGCCGTCAACGAGACCCACGCCGCGGTTCAGGCCCTGGCGACCGGCCAGGCCCTGACCGACACCTTCACCTATACGGTGCGGGACGCGGCCGGTCTGACCGACACGGCCCAACTGACGATCACGATCAACGGCGCCAATGACGCGCCGGTGGCCCAGAACGTCACCCTGCAAGCCAACCAGCTCGGCAACGGCGGCTTTGAGGCCACGCCGAACTTCCAGGGCTGGACGGTCAGCACCGCGACCAGCGGCCTGACGTCGACCAACAGCTCGACCGCCGTCGTCGACCGGTCGGGAACACCCATCGCCGGCGACGCGGCCGTAGCGGTCCTGCAGTTCACCGGCACGGTGCCGAACGGCTACGGCACCGGCTTTGGTCCGTCGATCACCAGTGCGGCGTTCGCGGGTCAGGCGGGCGATACCGTCCGCTTCGTCTACAAGCTGTCCTCGGGCAGCGACCAGGCGATCGGCACGGGCTACATCCGCGATGCCGTCACCGGTGCGATCGTGCAGACGGTGTTCAACTACCAGACGCCGTTCTCGGGCTCGACAGGCGTGGTCACCCAGGATGTCGTCCTGGCGGGCAGCGGCAACTATGTGATCGAGTTCCGCGTCGGTTCGTATGACGCGACCGGCGGCCGTGCGGTCGGCGCGCGCCTGGATCTCGGCTTCGCCGGCATCCTGCGCAACGGCGTCGGCGAGGATGAGAACTTCACCTTCCCGGCCTCGAATTTCACCTCCAGTGCGGTCGATCCGGATGGCGGCGCCCTGACCGTGATCTCGGTGGGCGCCAGCGCCAACGGCGCCGTCGTCACACTCAACGCCAATGGCACCGTGACCTACAACCCCGCCGGCCACCTGGACTTCCTGGCCGCCGGCCAGCAACTGGTCGACACCTTCGAATACACCATCAGCGACGGCCGCGGCGGCGTCAGCACCGCCACCGCCAGCGTCACCGTGATCGGCAAGGACGATGCGACCGTGGTCAGCCACGCCGCGGAAGACCAGTCGTCCGACATGCTCAGCGCGTTCAGCTACACGTTGGCCGCGGACACCTTCACGGATCCGGACTCGACCCTCACGCTGACGGCGACCCTGGCCAACGGCAATCCGCTGCCCTCGTGGCTGAGCTTCGACGCCGCGACCCGCACCTTCTCCGGCACCCCGCAAGGCGCCGACGTGGGTCACCTGGATATCAAGGTCACGGCATCGGGCGGCGCCCAGGCGGCGTCCGACGTGTTCAGCCTGGACGTCAACATCGTCAACCAGACCCTGACGGGCTCGGCGGGCAACCAGACCCTCACCGGGGACGTCGGAGCCGACACGATCGTCGGCGGCGACGGCAGTGACAGGCTGACCGGCGGCGCGGGCAATGATGTGATCTCGGGCGACGCCCTGAACGCCGCCGGCGTTCAGGGGCCGGTCCAGGCTCCACTGACGGCGACGGCCGCCTCCTACTACACGGCCAGCCACAACCTGGTCACCGGACTGGGCGGTGAGCGTGGGTTCGGCGAGCAGCTGTTCGCCCGGAACGACGACTCCTCGCTGGGTCCGATCGACATCACCTCGGTGTTCGGCGCCGCGGGTCTGGACTTCTTCGGCACCACCTACTCGTCGCTGTTCCTGAACAACAACGGCAACATCACCTTCAACAGCGCGTTCGGCGGCTACACCCCGTCGAGCATCAGCGCCGGCATCGGCAACCCGCTGATCGCGGCGTTCTGGACGGATATCGACACCCGCAACGCCGCGGGCCAGACCAGTCCCGGTGGAACGTCGCAGGGCACCAACCAAGTCTATTATGATCTGGACGCCGTCAACGGCGTGCTGACCTTCACCTGGGATGATGTGGGCCAGTATTCGAACGGCACGGCGCCGAACGCCTTCCAGATCCAGTTGATTAGCCGGGGGAATGGCGATTTCGACATCATCTACCGCTACGAGGACATCACCTGGGGCGACAACGCACGGGCCGGCTACAACTCCGGCACCGGCACCTCGTTCGAGTTCGCCTCGTCGGGTACGTCGGCCATGCTGGATCTCGAGAACACGGTCGGAAACACCGGCATCGCAGGGGTCTATGTATTCAACGTCCGCGACGGCGTGGTCACGCCGGACAACAACGACATTATCGACGGCGGCGCGGGCATGGACCGGCTGATCGGCGGTCTCGGCGATGACGACTTCGTCTTCCACGCAGGTCAGGCCGACGGCGATGTCATCGTCGACTTCATCGGCAATGGCGACGGCGCAGGCGACGAACTGGTCTTCCGGGGTTACGGCACGGCGGCGCAGGGCGCGACCTTCGTCCAGCTGGACGCGACCCACTGGCAGATCAACTCTGCTGACGGCTCGATCCACGACGTGATCACGATCGAGAATGGCGGATCCATTCATTCCACCGACTGGGAGTTCGTGTGATGAACCGCTTGCTCACCCCCGACTGGCGTGGCCCGATCGACTGGAATGCTGAACGGGAACCGGGAGCGCCGGTTCTGCGGTTTATACCGGCTGCGCGCCCGATCGATCTGCTGGACGAGGCGGAGGTCGTCGTTCAACGGCCAACACCGACCGTCCATTCGGTCGAGTCCTTCGATGCAGGCGAAGAAGTCGGACGTTACCTTCCGCTGGGCGAGGGGAGTGTTGCGGTCCGGGAGACGGGGTCATACGTGCCCTCCGTGGCGGCCTTCGAGCCGCTGACTGGATCGGCGGCCGGAACGGGGCTGTATGACGCGGCCGTGGATGAGTTCTTCATCGGGGGGCGGATCGGAAATCTGCAATCGCATGATCCGTCGGGAACGGATTCCTGGGAGCTCCCCCCGCTTGAAAGTGTGTCCGACGACGTCATCGCCGATCCGGCGACCGTCGCGGGGGACCTGGACGTCTTCATCCCGCTGCCGCATGGCGAGGTGTTCGCCCTGTCGCTGGATGAAGGCGCGGACGCCTTCAGCGTCCAGGACGGCGGGCTGACGTTCGGAGGGGGGGACGACCCCCTCTGGATGTTCACCCTGCTTCCGACGCCGGACGACCACGTACACGACACCGGGTTCGGTCATCCCGGCCTGGGCAGCGATCCCTGGGGCTGAGGCCCCGAGGGAAGTCGGCATTTACCGTTGCTGGGGTGACGTCCGGGCATGGTATGAGCCGCAAGGTGCGATACCTGTACCCTATGAGTAGCAGACGCGTGGCCCAGACTTGTTGAAGAACCTGCTGCCCAGCAAGCCGGGGACCGAGCCTCTGGCCGAAGCGTTGAGGGCCTGCCGTCCGCACTTCGTGTGGGCGGCGGTGTTTTCGGCCCTCGTGAACCTGCTCTATCTGACGCCGACCCTGTACATGATGCAGGTCTATGACCGCGTCGTACCGACGGGCGGTCTGCTGACGCTGGTGCTGGTCACCGCCGTCGCCGTCTTCGCCCTGGCGGCGCTGGCCGCTCTCGACTGGCTGCGCGGGCGGTTGATGCTGCGGGCCGGGCTGCGGCTCGACCGGCTGCTGTCGGGCAAGGTCCTGGCGCGGGTTGTCGACCTGCAGGCGAAGTCCCCGAACACCCAGGCGCTTCGCGAATTCGATCACGTGCGCGGGGCCATCGGCGGCCAGGGCATGCTGGCGCTGTTCGACGCGCCCTGGACTCCCATCTATCTGCTGTGTTGCTTTCTGCTGCATCCGGCCATCGGGCTTCTTACGCTGGTCGGCGGCGGCGTGCTGTTCGCCCTGGCCTGGCTGAACGAGCGCGACACCCGTCCGCGGCTGAAGAAGGCCATGCAGTCCCAGAACTCGGCCTACGCCGCGCAGGAAGGCGTGGCGGGCCAGTCCGAGGTTGTGCGCGCCCTTGGCATGAGGCAGGCGTCGATATCGCGGCAGGTCGAGCAGCGCCGTCTCGCGACCGCGGCCCAGGCAGACGCCCAGCTGGCGGGCGGGCGCTATTCCGGCGCGATCAAATTCCTTCGTCTCGTCCTGCAGTCAGCCGCGTTGGGCCTGGCCGCCTATCTTGCGGTCAAGAGCGAGATCTCGCCCGGGGCCATCATCGCCTCGTCCGTCCTGCTCAGCCGCGCCGTGGCGCCGATCGAACTGCTGGTCGGCGTCTGGCCCAGCCTGGTTCAGGCGGTGAGCAGCTGGAAAGTCCTGACCGACCTGTTCGCCAGCACCGCCTCGGTGGAGCGGGAACGCACCCTGTTGCCCGACCCGCGCGGACGGCTTCAGGTCGAGGGCGTGTCGGTGAAATTCCCCGATACCGACCAGCCGCAATTGCGCGGTGTCTCCTTCGCGTTGAAGCCGGGGCAGACGCTGGGCATCGTCGGGTCGAGCGGCTCGGGCAAGACCACGCTCGCCCGCGTCATAGCCGGCGCCCTGCAGCCCCAGGCCGGAGCGGTCCGTCTCGACGGCGCCGAGTACGAGGCGCGGGAGGGCGACGAACTGGCGCGCTGGATCGGCTATCTGCCGCAGGTCCCCAGCCTGTTCGCTGGCTCGATCAAGGAAAACATCTCGCGGTTCGCCACCTCCGCCGGGCTGGATCAGGAAACCGCGGATCGCGGCGCCGTGCAGGCCGCGATGGCGGCGGGCGCGCACGAGCTGATCCAGCGCCTGCCGCAAGGCTATGACACCATCCTGGGACCGTTCGGCCAAGGCCTTTCGGCGGGTCAGGCCCAGCGCATTGCACTGGCGCGCGCCCTCTACAACGATCCGGTCCTCCTTGTGCTGGATGAGCCCAACTCCAACCTCGACCAGGAAGGCGAGGCGGCGCTGATGCAGGCGATCCTGGGCGCGGCGGCGCGCGGAGCGGCTGTGGTTGTCATCGCGCACCGTGCGGGGGTGCTCGCGCGCGTCGATCGTCTGTTGATGATGCGGGACGGGGTGGTCCAGCTCGCGGGCCCTCGCGAAGAGGTGCTGGAAAAGATGCGCGCCACCGCCGGCCGACCGGGCGCGCCGCCCACGCCCGCGGCTGAACGGCCGATGTCCACGCCCCCCGGAGTGATGCAGCCAGCGGGTACGGAACAAATCTCGCCGCAGGCGACGAGCGCGCGGACGTCCGGGCGCTCCCAATGACCAACGCCGATACGCCATCCCTTCCAGCGCCGGGCATCGTCGCGCCGCCCCCGGAGCCACCGGTTCTGGTGCCGGACACCCCGCGCCGCGAGCTCGCGGTCGGCGGGCTTATCATCGTGGTCTTCTTCGTCATCTTCCTGGGCTGGGCCGCCCTTGCGCCGCTTGACGCCGGCGCCTACGCCCAGGGCCAGATCGCCGTCTCGGGCAACCGGCAGGCTGTGCAGCACCGCGAAGGCGGCGTGGTCAGCGCCCTGCACGTGGCCGAGGGCGACACGGTTCGCCGCGGCCAGATTCTGCTGCAGTTGGCGTCCGGCGAGTTGCGGGCGACCGAGCGCGGCGTGGCCGGCCAGGTCTTCGCCCTGATCGCCCAACGGGCGCGCCTGACCGCGGAGCGCGACCGGCTCGGCGGCATACCGACCCCCCCCGAGTTCGCCGACCTCTCCGGGGACGACCTGGTCCTCGCCCGGGAGTCGCTGCGTATCCAGCAGCTCCAGTTCGGCGCCCGGCGCAGCGGCCGCTCGACCGAGACCGGCGTGCTGGGCCAGCGCGTCGCACAGCTGAACGAACAGATCGCCGGCTATGAAGGGCAGATCGCCGCCAACCTCGAACAACAGCGGCTGATCCAGGAAGAACTGACCGGGATGCGCAGTCTGGCGGAGCAGGGCTACGCGCCGCTGACGCGCGTGCGCGCGCTGGAACGCACGGCGGCCCAACTGGACGGCGAACTGGGGTCGCTGCGATCGCAGATCGCGCGCTCGCGGGAAGCGATTGGCGAGACCCGTCTGCAGATGTCCGGCGTGTCCACCCGGATGAACGAAGATGTGGCCGACCAGCTCCGCCAGATCGACGTCCAGCTGAACGAGCTACGACCCAGGATGGCCGAATTGAGAGCCCAGATCGCGCGGACCGAGGTGCGGGCGCCGGCGTCGGGCGAGGTCGTGGGGCTAACCATCTTCACCCCGGGCGGCGTCATCCAGCCGGGGCAGACGCTGATGGAGGTGGTGCCCCGCGACGCGTCCCAGGTGATCATCGCCCAGGTCAATCCCAACGATATCGACAACCTGCGCGTCGGGCAGACCACCGAGGTGCAGTTCCCCGGGCTGCGCGAACGCAGCCCGCCCACGATTCACGGCCGCGTGACCCGGATTTCAGCCGACAGCTTCACCGTCGAACAGACCGGCGCCACCTATTACCGGGCGGAGATCGTGGTCCCGGCGTCAGAGTTGAAGACCCTGGGACGGGCGGCGAGCTCGTTGCGGCCTGGCGCCCCGGTCCAGGTGATCATCCTGCTGAGAAAACGAACCGCGCTGGCCTATCTTCTCGAGCCTCTCACAGACAACTTGTGGCGCTCCGGAAGCGAGCAATAAGCAGCCGGAAGCCCGTCGCCGCCCGTTGGCCGGCAAGCCCATCCGGCACACAAACCAACAGGCCCGGCATCTTGCAGTTGCAGGGCCCGATTCATGCTCGAACAGACCTGTTACCACCCTGTTCCTGTCGCGGGCAGATCATACGGATCGACGGGGCCCGCGAACAGACGGTTTGCAGGCAGAAGCGCCTTCATTACCCCGAAGATCCAGACCTAAATTACATCGGAACAGGCGGAGCAAGGTCAACCCAAGGGAGGGCGGCCCTCGATCGGCAGAGACGACGGCGGGAACACGCTGGTGAACGGCCCGGTTCAGCGGACCTATGGCGTGGCATCTCCCCGGATGCAGGCCGTTTTGACGGGACCAGTCGGTGCTTGGAATGCTGGATAAGGTTGGCCGGCTCGGCGAAGTGCGTGGCGGACAGAGAGGTTGTCCGCTCCCTCCGCAAAATCAGACCCTTAGGCTGTCTAACCGCCCGCTTCGCCTACATTGTTCTTCAAGGTGTTTCCGGCTCTCTGCCTAACCCGGATGCTGCCCCTCGGGGTGGCGCATGAGCCGCCTTCTCGACGTCCATAACTTCGTTGGCGACAAGCTGCGCTGGCAGACGCAGGTGCTGCTCGACGTGGCGCTGAGCGCCAGCGCCAGAACCGTCGGCTGTCTGATCGCTCACGACCTCAACGTTGAGCGCGGCGCCGCCTGGCGGGCTCAGGAAAACATGGCGGTCGCCTTGGGCCTGTCGTTGTCCACCATTCGACGTGGGATCGGCGAACTGCGGCGCGCCGGCCACCTGTCCGTTCGGCGGTCGCGGGGCCGCGGGCGAACCCAAAACTATGTCGCCATGATCCTCGATGCTGCCGAGGCTCACGACAGCATCGATCAGGCCATCCTCGCGCGCAAAGCTGCCGTCGCAGGCGAGCCTGAAAAGGTGTCACCAGTGACTTTGGACGCTGCCGAAAAGGTAGCACCCGTGACTTTAGACGCTGCCGAAAAGGTAGCACCGGTGACCGGTCAGGCCTCGGAAAGGGTGTCACCAGTGAACGGTGACGTCGCCGAAAGGGTGTCACCTGTGACGCAAAAGGGTGGCGCCAGTGACCGCCAATCCCTTGAAGACTCCATTACTCCCCCCTTCCCCCCGTCGAGGGCAAACCGGGTTCGTTCGAACTGGGGTGAGCCGCTCCAGTCGTCTGCTCCTTTCCCGGCCCGGGAAGTGCGCGAGGCGATCATCGGTAGGCTCGGCGAGGCAGGAGCGCGGTCATGGCTGGACCCTCACGGCTGGGACCGGGAGAGCCGCACCATCGTGACGAACCTCGCGATTGCGGCTGACAAGCTCCGGTCGGACTGCGGTCGAGAGCTTCGAGGGCTCGACGTGAAGGTCGTCTGCGACAAGGCCCGACATGACGCGCTGCGCCGCGAGCCCCGCCCGGTGTTCGCCAGCGAGGGCAAAGGGCTCGCCGCGTGAGGTCCGCTTCCATGATCTCGACCGCGACCAGGGGGGGCTTCGAAAATCCCGGGCGTCCGTTCGTTGCGGACCGGTGGGGGTGCCATTCGGAGATTTTTTTCGGCGCAGCGGGAAATCCGACGGCGACCCGCAAAGGGCTGCTCAGCCAGTTGGGTCTGACCGGCGACCGCGTCCGGCGCCGGATCGAACGGAGTGCGCCGCCAGCGGATGCGCAGGCTGCCCCTCACAGCATTCCCGGCGCGGAGCTCCCGCCCGGCGACGGACGGCGCTCGCGCCTCATTTTTTTCGATCTGGAGAACACCCGTGACTGACTTCGATGCGACCGCCCAAGTCGTCGATCTGGCGAAGGATATCCAAACCGTCATCGCCGCATCCGACCTCGAGGGGGAGGCGGCAGTGATCTGCGACGCTCTCCAGCTCGTCGCCGTTCAAGCGGCAGAGCGAGCGTTTTCGAACGAGCAGATCGGGCGAAACCTCCTGCTGCTGGCCGAACGCTACCTGTCGGCACCGGGCCCGGGCGCGGACGCCCCGAAGTCGGAGGTCGAGACCGCTCACGAGGTCCTCTGTGGAACGACGCTGTTCCTGGAACGGCTGGGGATCAGCCGCCCGAAGGTGCGCGAGTTCATGCTCGGCTTTGTCGTCTCGTGGATCGGGATGGCCGAGGGACCTCAAGGAGCGGGGGTCATCTACCGGCACGCCGACGCTCTGGCTGGACGTCCTATGGGAACGGTTCAGTGAGACTTGTCACGCAACGCGGGAGTGGCTATAGAGGTCGGGTCGCTACCGGAATCCGGGGCGGCACCATGCGTCACCAAGCCCCTGAGCGGGACGCAAGGCTGAACCGAGGCGCTCCGCGCCTCATGGCTTCGCTTTGCCCTTTGGTGACCCCGTGACCGCTCATTCCGACCTCCGCACTGGCCCCATGCTGGCCATCAAGATCGCGCCTCAGGATGCTGAGCGCGGTTTGATCGAAGGCTATGGCGCGACCTTCGAGTCGACGCCTGACCTCCAAGGCGACATCGTCCGCCCTGGAGCGTTCGCCCGAAGCCTGACCCGGTATCTACCGGCGATGGTCTGGGCACACGATCTAGGCCGTCCGGTCGGACGCTGGATGGAAGCTCGCGAAGACAGCAAGGGCCTCTGGCTGAGGGGTCGGTTGAACCTCGAAACCGAGTCAGGGCGCGAGGCCCATTCCCACGTCATGGCCGGCGACGTTACCGGCCTGTCCATCGGCTACAGCGTCCCGCCTGGCGGGGCCAGTCGAGGGAAGGGCGTCGACGAGCGAATCCTGACGGCGGTCGATCTGCACGAGGTCAGTCCCGTGGCAGTTCCAGCCATGCCGAACGCGCGGATCACGGCGATCAAATCCCTGACGTCGCAACGCGAACTGCAAGCCCTTCTCCACGAAAGCGGCCTCTCACGCGGGGCCGCCGCCAAGATCGCCGCCGCAGGGTGGACGGCGCTTAACGGCGAACAAGACCACCCGGACCTCAACAACTTGGGCGCGCGGATCAAAGCCGCGACCGCCGAAATCCTCAGCATGAAAGGCTGAACGACATGACCACCACCACCTCGCTTCCCTTCGGCGTCCTCGGCGCCATGTCTGCCGCCGAGCGCCGCGCCGGGCGGTTTCTGCGCGGCCCGGATGGCCACCGCGAGATCAAGTCCTTCGAGGACCTGGCCTCCGCTTTCGGCACCCACAACGACGCGGTGAAAGAGGCCTTCGCCGACCTCAAGACCAAAGCCGCCGAAACTTCCGCACGCCTGGACGACGTCGAACAGAAGGTCACGCGCCGCGGCGGCGGGGGCGGCATTGGCAGCGGCGACGAACTGGAGTGTCGCTCCCTGGGGGCCAAGTTCGTCGCCCAAGACGGGGTGAAGGAGTTCGCCGAGCGAAACGCCCGCAATGACCGCTACGCCTTCGAGACCAAGGCGACGATCACCACGGCCACGACGGACGCCGCGGGGTCGGTCGGCGCGGCAATCGAGGCGTTCCGCGACCCCACCATCACGCCGCTCCTCCAGCGGAGGCCGGTCGTTCGGTCGCTGCTTCCCGTCATTCAGATGTCGGGTGGCGCAGTCGAGGTTCCGCGCATCAAGGGCCGCAACAATGGGGCCGCGCCCGTCGCTGAAGGCGCGGCGAAGCCCGGATCGGACATGCAGCTCGAGCTTGAGACGATCCCGGCACGCGTGATCGCGCACTGGATGAAGGCCAGCCGGCAGGTGCTGGAAGACCTGCCGCAGTTGGAGGGCCTGATTAACACCGAGCTCCTCGACGGCCTTGCCTTGGTCGAAGAGGCCCAGTTGCTCTATGGCGACGGCACCGGCCAGAACCTTCAAGGGATGGTGCCCAAGGCGACTGGTTTCGCGGCGCCGTTCGTGATCGCCGATCCGACCATGCTGGACACGCTGGGCCTCGGCCTCCTGCAAAGCGCCCTTGCGGAACATCCGGCGACGGGCATCATCATGCATCCGTCGGACTGGACCCGCATCACGCTGCTGAAGGACGCTGACGGAAACTACATCATGGGTTCGCCGGGGTCCGCGATCTCGCAACGGCTCTGGGGTCTGCCGGTCATCACCACGCAGGCGATGAATGTCGACAAGTTCCTGATCGGCGACTTCCCCCGCGCGGCGACCCTGTACGACCGCTGGTCGGCGCGGGTGGAGCTCGGCACCGTCAACGACGACTTCACCCGGAACCTGGTGACGATCCTCGCCGAAGAGCGGCTCGCCCAAGCTGTCAAACAGCCGAAGGCGCTGACCTACGGGGACTTCGGCAACGTCGCCTAAGCCACCGAGGCAAACCGGGTTCGTCGCATCACAGACGAACTCGGTTTGTCCGCCTCGGTACCGCCGCCGAACAGGCGCCCAATCCAGAAAGATCAGCCATGTCCACCGCCGTCATCGGGTCGCTCAGGGTCGTTCTCGGCCTCGATTCCGCTCAGTTCGAGACCAACCTCACCGCAGCCCAAAAGCATCTTCAGGGCGTGGGTCGCGACCTTCAGAACATGGGCCGGGGCTTCGCCATGGTCGGGGCTGGCCTGACCGCGACGGTCACCGCGCCGCTGATCGCCGCGGGCTTCGCGGCCTCGAAAGCGGCGACAGAGGCCGCCGACGCCATGGGTCAGGTCTCAGCGGCGCTGGCGTCGATGGGCGCGGCCTCGGGCAAGACCAAGGAGGAGCTCGCGGGTCTGGCCGACGGCCTGATGCGCAACTCGCTGTACGACGACGACGACATCCTGCGTTCGGTCACCGCCAACCTTCTGACGTTCGGCAAGGTGTCGGGCGTGGTGTTCGACCGGGCTCAGACCGCCGTGGTGGACTTGGCGACTCGCATGAGAATGGACCTCCAGTCAGCCACGGTGCTGATCGGAAAGGCGCTCAACGACCCGATCAATAGCCTGTCCGCGCTCGGACGGACGGGGGCGGTCACCAAGGACTGGATCGCGGGCAACAAGGATCGCATCGCGGCTATGGTCGAGTCGGGCAATGTCGCGGGCGCGCAGGCCCTCATTCTTGGCGAGCTAGAACGCCAGTACCGCGGCTCGGCGGCGGCGGCCCAGCGCACCGATCCATACGACAGGTTGCGCGACAGCCTGAACAGCCTGTCCGAAAGCGTGGGCGCCATCGTCAACCGCTACCTCGTCCCGCTGACGGACGGGATCGCGGGCATCGCCGACAAGTTCAACGGCCTCAGCCCCGCCGCACAGAACATGGTGGTCGCAGGTGCGGCCATCGCCGCCGCGCTCGGGCCGGTTCTGATCGCCGTGGGAGCGGTTGTCGGCGCGGTCGGGACCTTGGTCACCACCCTGGGCACGGGCGGCGCTCTGGCGGGCGTCGGCGTGGCCATTGGAGCCATCGTCCCCTTCATCCTTCCGGTCGCCGCCGCCGTCGGCGCCGTAGTCGGGGCCTTCCTCCTATTCCGAGACGACGTCGAGCCGGTCCTGAAACGCCTCTGGGCGACGACGCAGGAGACGCTCGGGCCCGCGCTGGGCGAACTGTTCTCGACGGTCGGCGACCTCGTCAGGGGCATGGCCGGCGCTTGGATGACGTTCTTCGACGGCCCCATCGGCTCGCTGATCAGCAAGTTCGCGGCGCTCGTGGTCGATCTCCTGGGCAACTCCATCGTGCGAACGCTGACGGCGCTGGTCTCCATCGTCGAGGGTACGCTCTCCAACATCGGATCCCTGTTCTCGATCCTTGGCGATCTCCTGACCGGAGACTTCTCCGGTGCGTGGGCCACGCTGAAGGACGCGGTCGGCAACACCGTTGGCGCGCTGGCCGGCGTGATCGAGGCCTTCTGGCCGGGAGCCATCGAGTCGCTCAAGAAGGTCTACGAGGGCGCGAAACATTGGCTTCAGGACAAGCTCGGCGAGGTGCTGGGCTGGGTCGGGCGGAAGCTGAAGGAGACAGGCGACTTCTTCTTCAACCTGTACGACCGTGTTGTCGGCCACAGCTACGTCCCTGACCTTGTCGAGGAGACGGGCCAGTGGTTCGCGAAGCTCCAAACCCTGATGGTCGACCCGGTAGGCCGCGCGACCCGCGCGACCGCCGACCGGTTCAAGGAGATGCGCGAGGAGCTCCGTGGTGTCCTGCAAGACCTCATGACCGATCAGGAGCGCGCCGCGCTCGCGCTGGAGCGTCGAATGCAGGTTCTCCGCAGGAGTCTGGGGACGGGTGATCTGACCCAGGGGCAGTTCAACGAGCAGGCGGGCCGGGCCCGCGGCATCTACGACGCCGCGGTGACCGAGCGGCTCGACCCCATGGCGCGCATCGACCTTCAGCCGCTGACTGCCGCCGCCGATCTGAAGGAGGCCCTCGGCCTCGACCGGGTCAAGGAACGGATCGCGGCGATGAAAGAAGACTTCGCCGACGCCTTCGCCAACGGTCTGGACGCGGCGCTGCATGGCGACTGGGCGTCGGTATTCCAGATCATGTTCGGCGACGCGATGCGGAACTCGATGCGGAACGTCGGGTCGCAAATCTTCGATCTGCTCGGCCTCGGCCAGAGTGGGATGAAGCAGGGCGGCGGCCTCGGCAACATCGGCTCGGTCCTGTCGTCGATGTTCTCGAAGCTGCCCAAGTTCGCGACGGGCGGCTCGATCATGCCGGGCGGCAGCGGCGGGACCGACAGTCAGTTGGTCGCCTTCTGGAAGTCGCCTCACGAGCGGGTGGACATCGGCGCGCCCGGTTTCAGCCCAGCGGGAGGAGGGGCGCCGTTGCACTTCGACATGCGCGGCGCGGTCATGACGCAGGACCTTCTCGCGCAGGCACAGCGGATGGCGAACGAGAGTGGCGGTTTGGCCGTCACTGGGGCCCGTCAAGCGGTCCCTGTCGATCGTGCGAAGTCTGTCCGCTACCGCCTCGGCATGAGGGCTGGGTGATGACCTCCGTCGAACTTCAGGCCCTCTCCGGCCGGCTAGCTGCCCAAGATTTTCTCATTGGTCAGTTACAGGCCATCGTGCTGGCCGCAGGCCTGGTCACAACCGATGAACTGGCGACGATGATCGATCAGCAAGGGAAGGCCGCCAAGGCCAGTGGGAGCGCGCACCTCGCGATGATTCTCTCTGCTCGCGCCGCGGCGGTTCGGGCGTCCGGGATGCTTCAACCCTGACGTGGCGCCGGTCATTGGGTTTCAGCCGAACTGCACCCATAGTCGGCCCATGGAACCGCCGGCCCACATCACTGAAATGATCAAGGCCCGGGCCAAGGCGCTCGGGCCTATCTCGCTGCGCGATCAGATGTGGCGCGAGGCCGTGCAGTTCCATGAGAGCGCGCAACGAAACTTCGAGCAGCGGGTCGGTCCAGATGGCCGCTACGCCTTTCCGTTCACCGCGGGTGTGGTCGGCCTGGCGTTCGCCAGCGAGCTCTATCTGAAGACGTTGCTTCTAATCGCGCACGGGAAGGCCCCGTCGGGTCACCGACTCAACGTCCTGTTTGCGAAGCTGCCGGACACTGTGCGCGATCTCGTGAAGGTGCGTTACGAGCAGCGCCGGAAGGGGACAGGCTCGGTCCTCGAGCGCGACCTCGTCACTTACTCCAACGCCTTCGTGGAGTTCAGATACGTTTACGAGGGCGGGAACCGGGCGATGGACGTCGTCGGTCTCGGCCAGATCGCGGCTTCGCTCTACGAGGCAAGTCTGCGGCTCAACCCTGATCTTCAGATGTACGAATACACCCACATTCGGGTCACCTCGGCCCTGCAGGGCGTCCCGATCTTTTCGCAGGGCGCGCACCCTTACCCGCCCGGGCCGCCTTGGCCGGACGAAGAAGGGGCCTCCACGGTCGACGCTTAACCGAGCAGTTGGGTTAACGCCGGTAGGAAGGGGGCCAGGACGGTCATGTGGTTGGCCGCGCTCGACACCAGCCGCTGGTACGCGTTCGCCTTCGAAGCCGGGTCCTGCGCTGCCTTCAGGTCCGCAAGGGCGATCAGAAGCCGGTCCCGGTCGGCGGCGTCGTCCACCTGCGCCGAGATGGCTTCGCTGGCTTGCTGGATCACGTCCCCTTGGTGCGAGATGTTGACCGAGGAATCGTGCCCGATGGTGACCCGCGAGTTCGGGCCCGAGACCGAAATCGACTGTGGCACGCGATGAGGGAGAGCGCCCTTGCGCCTGACCTTGAGGGTGTAAACTGGCGGGATCGGGCCCAAGCCGTCAGAGAACACGACGTCGTAGACTTCGAACACCTCATCTCGACCGTTCGGCAGAAGGCGCCTGACCTCGTCACCGGGCTCCACATGGATGGAGACGTCTTCGGTGATGATCTCCTTGTCGCTGATGACGACCAGCGGCTCCGCACGAACGCTGCCGTCGGGCGCAAACACAGTCACCTTGATCGGGTCGAAGTGCGAGAGGATCGACATTGTTACGGCCCTTTGCGGCTGCCTGACGTTTCGTCAGCGCGCCAAACTATTGTCCAACAGGCGACGGATCGCCTCAGGGCGTGACGGCGGGTTCGGGCCCTGTACCGAAATCCAGCTATCGAGGCGCCGCAGCATATCAGGTGCCAGCCGTACCATCACAGGAGTCGCATCTGTCGGCGGACGCCCGCGCCTTTTTCCAATATCATCTATTGCCTTGGACATGGTTAAGCAATATTGGAAAAGGCGGGTCGGAGCAAGGCTGGAACCTCGCTCTCGACCCTAACCGCAACCTCGACCACTGGAGGATCGAGATCATGGCTAGCCACGCCAATAGCACACCCGCGCCCACGTCGCGCCGGGTCACTACCCGCCACGCCGAATCGGAAGTCGATGCATTTCGCCGCTGGGAGGCCGAGGCTCACGCCTGTGAAGTGGCCGCTCAAGCGATGGATGAGGATGATGCGGAGTTTTCCGGCCTTTGGGCCAAGCAGGCCGACCTCGAAACCTTGATCTTGGTGACGCCCGCCGCCACCCGACCGGCGATGCTGGTGAAGGCACGCCTTGGGCGGCTGGATCGGCACCGTGATGTTGATGGGGCAGGGGTGGCCCTGTTCGAGCAGATCATCGAGTACCTGGCGGAAGGCGACGACCGAGAGAAACAAACGCGGTTTGCCGGTGAGCGTGGGAGTTGACACGGCAATGATACCGTGTCATTTCACACGCAACGAGGAGAGACGCCATGGGCTGGACCCGCCAATACACGCAGTTCTCGGCCAGCGAGGCCGAACGGATCACTGGCCTTGACGCTGCCCGTCAGCGCGACTTTCGCCGGCACGGCTATCTGCCGCCGTTGGAGGCGGGGCGGGCAAAGTTCGACGCCAAGACTCTCGCCCGGATGCTGGCTCTCAAGGCCCTCGCCGACGTCGGCGTGTCGCCGTCCTTCGGCGCAGAGGTGGCGGGTTCTTGCGAAGCCCTAATCTCGGCGCGAGTGCTGGCCGACGACCGCGCAGTGAGCGACCCGCTGGACCTTCGGATGGGCGAACCGCTGATCCGGGGCGCGGAGGGCTTGCCGGAGCGTCACCGGTGGCTGGTCGTTCGGCCCGTGTCCGAAAAATACTCTTGGGCGGCGACGCCGGAAGACTTGGCCTCCGCGGTCGGCGCCGCCTCGGTCGTGGTCGATCTGTTCGCACTGGGCGATCTGCTGCTCGAGCGGGCTGGCGTCTTGGTCACCATCGAGAGGGAGGCGGCCTGATATGGCTCGCGCCAACCTTCTCCCGCCCAGCCTAGCGCCCCTGGGCGTAGGCCGAGAGGTGGCGTCGCAGTTTATCGGCATCAGCGCCGTGAAGTTCGACGAGATGGTTCGCGACGGGCGAATGCCGAAGCCCAAGCGGATCGACGGACGCAAGGTCTGGGACCGCCGCGACCTGGAAGCTCATTTCGCCGCCCTGCCCGAGGATCGCGGGCCCAACGAGTGGGACAATGCCACGATCTAAGCCTGCTCACGTCAGTTGCTATCGAGATCGCCATGGCGTGTTGCGCTGGCGCTTTCGCGAGCCCGGCAAGCCTCAGTCACAGACGCGCGAGGCGTTCCAGAGTGCCGCTTGGTGGGCTTGGTATGACGCGGCGGTCCAGTCCAGCGCGCTCCCTATCGGGGCGGGGAGGGTGAAGCCCGGCAGCGTCAATGCTCTGGCCGTCGCCTTCTACGGCTCAGCCGAGTGGGCCCAACTGCGCGACACCACCAAAACCACCTACCGCGGGATCATTGAGCGCTTCCGGGTCAAGCACGGCGACAAGTCCGTCGCGACCATCGAGGCGCACCATATCCGGGGGATGCTGGACGCGAAGGCGGCCACGCCGGCGGCGGCGAACAACCTCCTGAAGGTGCTGCGCGCGCTGATGAGGTTCGCCGTTGAGCGGAACTGGCGCAGCGATGATCCTAGCCGGGCCGTGAAGCCGCTCCGCAATCAAACGGACGGATTCCACACTTGGTCCGAGGAGGACATCGCAGCGTTCCACGCGCGCTGGCCCTTGGGAACGCGCGAGAGGCTCGCCGTCGACCTGTTGCTCTACACAGCCCAACGAAGCGGCGATGTCCGCGTGATGGGCCGTCAGAACGTCAAGGGTGGGGTAATCCGGGTCCGGCAGGAGAAGACCCGCGAACAGATCGAGATACCCGTCCACCCCGCGCTTCAGCGGTCGCTGGACGCCGCAACCTTGGGGCAACTCACGTTCGTCGTGACCGGAGGCGGCGAGCCCTTCACTGCCAAGGGGTTCGGGAACTGGATATCAGCTGCGGCCAAGACCGCGGGCCTTCCGGCTGGTGCGTCGGCTCACGGTCTGAGGAAAGCAGCCGCTCGCCGCCTCGCCGAAGCAGGCTGCACGGCTCACGAGATCATGGCGGTGACGGGTCACCGGACCTTGAAAGAGGTCGAGCGATACACCCAAGCCGCCGCCCGGAAGGGCCTCGCCGAGAGCGCAATGGCGCGCATCGACGGCACGGAACCAGAACAAAAACTGTCTAACCCTGAGGACGGGTTAGACAAATCGAGGGCCAAGTAGTTGAACGTGCACGATAAAAAAGAGGCCGTGGCGGACAGAGAGGGATTCGAACCCTCGGTACGCTTTCACGTACACACGCTTTCCAAGCGTGCGCGATCGACCACTCCGCCACCTGTCCGTTTCCACGACGCGCGTGAAACCCGCCGGAGGTCGATCCGGCGCGAGGCGAGGCTGATAGAACACCCGGACCCCCTCGGCAAGCGCCTCGACGCATCCCATATAGGCGTTCGCCCCTTCGACCGGAGTCGCCGCCATGCTGTCCAGGAAATCCCACGAACTGCCGACCGCCGCCGAGGCCCTGCCGGGCCGTTCGGCGCCCCTGCACACTGACGAGGTCCATTACGTGACGGGCCGCCCGCTGAAGGGGCCCCATCCGGAGGGGTTCCAGACAGCCATCTTCGGCATGGGCTGTTTCTGGGGCGTCGAGCGCATCTTCTGGCAGCTGCCGGGAGTGTGGGTGACCTCGGTCGGATATTCGGGCGGCATCACGCCCAACCCGACCTACGAAGAGACCTGCACCGGCAGGACCGGTCACGCCGAGGTCGTCCAGGTGGTCTTCAACCCGCATGAGGTCAGCTACGGAGAGCTGCTCAAGACCTTCTGGGAAAACCACGATCCCACCCAGGGCATGCGTCAGGGCAATGACGTCGGCACGACCTACCGCTCGGTCATCTATTATCTCAACGACGAACAGAGGGCCGAAGCCGAGGCCTCGCGCGACGCCTATCAGGCCGCGCTGGACAAGGCCGGACGAGGGACGATCACCACGGAGATCGCGCCGGCGGGCCCCTACTATTTCGCCGAGGACTATCACCAGGGCTATCTGGCCAAGAACCCGGCCGGTTATTGCGGCATCGGGGGCACGGGCGTGGTCTGTCCGATCGGCGTCGGCGTCGAGGCCTGATCATGGACCGCGAGGGGGTCGGGACGGTCTGCCTGGCCCTGCCGGCGGCGACGCTGGACCACCCCTTCGGGGCGCATCACGACGCTTATCGCGTCGGCGGCAAGATGTTCGCCATGGTCGGCGAGCAGGGCGGCATCTCCTTCAAGGTCTCGGACATCGCCTATGAGGTGCTGACCGAATCCGGCCACGCCCGTCCGGCGCCCTATATGGCGCGCAACAAATGGGTGAACCTGCCGCGCATCGACGACTGGCCCGACGACGAACTGGCCGAACATCTGACCATCGCGCACGGCATCGTGGCGGCCAGGCTGACCAGGAAGGCCCGGACGGCGCTGGGGCTGCGCTAGTCCGCCGGCCGCGCCTTCTCCCCGGCGATCCAGCGGTTCATCCGCTCGTCCAGCAGGGCCATCGGCAAGGGGCCGTCGACCAACAGGGCGTCGTGGAAGCGACGCACGTCGAACCGGTCGCCCAGTTCGCGCTCGGCGCGCGACCGCACCTCGCGCAGGCGGATCTCGCCGATCTTGTAGGCCGTGGCCTGGCCGGGCCAGCCGATATAGCGCTGCAGTTCCGTCTCGATGTTCAGCGGGGCCAGGGCCGAGTTGTCGCGGAAACAGGCGCGGGCCTGTTCGATGTTCCAGCCCAGCCAGTGGATGCCGGTGTCGGACACCAGCCGGCAGGCCCGCCACATCTCATAGCTCAGCCGCCCGAACCGCTCGTAGGGCGTGCGGTAGAAGCCCATCTCCTCGCCGAGGAACTCCGAATACAGGCCCCAGCCTTCGATGAAGGCGGTGACGTCGACGCTGCGGCGGAAATAGGGGCCGTCCTCGGCCTCCTGCTGCAGGGCGATCTGCAGGTGGTGGCCGGGCACCGCCTCATGCAGCGTCAGGGCCGGCAGTTCATACAGCGGGCGCTGGTCCAGGGCCGAGGTGTTGACCATATAGCCGCCGGCGACGCCGTTCTTCATCGAGCCCTGGAAGTAGCGGCCCGTGGTGTAGTTGGCCTCGATCTCGGCGGGGACAGGTCGCACGCCATAGGGGGTGCGAGGCAGGGTTCCGAACAGGGCCGGCAGGCCATCGTCGGATCGCTTGGCCATTTCCGACGCCTTCTCCAGCAGGTCCTCGCGCGTCGTCGCGTAGAACTGCGGATCGGTGCGCAGGAAGTTGAGGAAACCGGCGAAGTCGCCGGTCCAGCCGGCGGCGCGCATCTCGACATCCATGCGGCCGCGGATGCGGGCGACCTCGTCCAGTCCGATCCGGTGGACCTGGTCCGGGGTCAGGTCGGTCGTCGTGAAGCCGCGCACCAGATAGGCGTAGAGCTCGCGCCCGCCGGGCCGGTTGACCAGACCCAGGGTTTCCGGCGCGCGGGGCAGATAGTCTTCGCGCAGGAAGCGCGCCCATTCGCGGCGCCGGGGCGCGATCCCGTCGGCCACGGCCCGGGCGGCGCGCTCCCGCAGGGCGGTCTGTCGGGCTGCCGGGATAGAGGCAGGGAGGGTGGCGAACGGCTTCAGCAGAGGGTCGGTTTCGGGCGTCAGGGCGGCCTCGGGCTCGATCAGGCTCAGGGCGTTTTCAACGATCGACCGGGGCTGAAGCATGCCGGTCTCCAGTCCGCGCCGGGCGTTGGCCAACTGGTCCTCGTACACCTTCGGCATGGCCTCCAGCCGCGCGATCCATGCGTCGGCATCTGCGGCGGTGGCGATGCGGGTCACGCTGGCGACATAGCCCATGCCCTGGCCGGGCCCGCCCTCGGACGAGAAGGCGTCAATGCGGCCCGTGTCCAGCGGGATGCGGTCGCGCGACCGCTTGATGACATAGGTCATGAAGGCGTGGTTCAGCCGTTCCTCGTCGGTCAGGCTGGCCGGATCGATCTGGGCCAGCCGGTCCGCGAAACCCATCAGCGCCGGTTCCTGGGCGACCTCGAAGGCGCGGGAGACGTCGGACAGCCGCGACAGGGCCGCCCGGTCGCCCTCCATGCCCGCGCCCACCGGATCCACCGAGCGCAGATAGGCCTCGTAGTCCGCGAGGATCGATGCAAGCGCCCCGTTCGCAACGGGGCGCGCGACAACGGTCGGGGTCGGGGCCGGGGACCGGGCCGCCGCCGGCTGGGCGAAGCCGGCGAGCAGGGCGACGGCGCTGGCGGCGATGACGGTTTTCATGAGGTCCCTCCCGAAGAGGGGGGACTGCACCGGAGCCGGCGTCCTCCGTCAACCGCAGAAGGCGAAGAACCGCTCGATATTGGGCGCCGACGCGGGATGGGGCGCATAGGCCTCGCGTTTGCCGTCCTGCCACAGGGCCAGCCAGCCGACCCGCCGGAACCGCTGGAACACCGGGGCGTCTGCGGCGGCTTCGCCGCTGAGGAAGACGCCGTCATGCAACTGGGATGGCTCTGCCCGGGCGGGAAACCGCGCCGTCTCGCCGCCGGCCTCGACGTGGAATTCCGGCCTCGCTCCCGTCGAGGCGGTTCCGCTGAGCGTCAGCCGGCCCGAGCCGCGGTCGCAATCCAGGCCCAGGCGCAGATCGTCGCTCTCGGCCAGGCCGTAGGCCAGCCGGGCGGCGGCGGCATCCGCATGGAAGAACCAGTCATAGCCCTCGACCGGCGCGGGCGATCCGCTGGACGTCACCCCGGTCGGCGCCTCCGGTGCGGCGGTCGCGCAGGCCGAGGCCGTCACCGCCAGGACGGTCAGGGCGAAGATCGTGCGGCTCCGCATTTCGGCTCCAGGGTTTCAGCCGGAACATAGTTCCGAGAAACGGCGCAGCTTGGCAAGGTGGGCCGCCGGAACTTCGACCGGCCGCCTGTGGTCGCCGACCAGCACGTTCATCCGGCCGTCCGCGGCGAAGGCTGCGAAGGCGGGATGATCGGTCCGCAGCGCCAGCCTTGTCGACTCGCCTCGCGCGACGGCGGCCTCGGCTACGGCGACGGCGTCCCCGGAGGAGACGCGGGCCATGCCGGAAAGGGCGATTCCATAAAGGGTGACCCGCGCGACACTGGACCCCGGGTCGCACTCAAGGGTGACGCGCAGGTTGGCGGTGTCGGGAATTTCATTGGCCAGCACCACGGGCGTGGCGTCGGCGTACAGCGTCCAGGTCCAGGCGGGAGCCGGGGGCGCGGTCTGCGCGGCCAGGACCGCTGCGGCAAGAAAGGCGATCATGGTTCAGCCCCCGCTGAAAGTTCGATCAGATGTGATCAGGCCTGCCGGTTTCCGCAATAGGCGAAGAAATTCTCGATCAGCTTGCGTTCCTCGCGGGAGGCGGTGATTTCGAACGCGCCTGCATCGCCCTCGACCGCCATCCTGCCGCGCCGGGCAAGCTGTTTCAGGGACGGATCATCGACCGACAGCCGGAGCTCGTCCTCAAGCCCTCCGTCCAGGGGATCAATCGCGACGCTGGTCATGGACGCCTTGTGGATCCGCGGGCCCGCCGGCCGCACGTCCCCGTAAACAACGGCCTGCGCCTGACCAGGCTCGCAGGTCATCATCAGCGCCAGCTGGTCGGAGTTGGCTACGCCATAGGCCAGCTTGGCCAGATCGCCCTCATGGCTGAGGTGCCATCCCATCGGCGCGACGCCGGTCTGGACGTCCGAGCTCGTCGCCTGGGACTGGGCGGCGAACGCGATCAGTCCGAGGGCGGCGACAGCAGGGAGGGCGAACTTCAGCATGAAAAACACTCGCGTCTGAGGGTCAAACGCTGCTTTTCATTAACGGTTCACGGCGCCGCTTGGGCGCGGCCGGCAGTTTTCGCCCTGTGGCGAAATTATCGCGCGCTCTGGCCCGACCCGGATCGCTTCGGATCGGGGGGTGAGAAGGGCCAAGACCGCAGTCGCTAGAACGGGCTGAAGCGCTCCACGAGGCTCTGGGCCGCAGGCGTGGCCTGGACCCGGCTGATGTCGCCGCGACCGCCGTAGCTGATGCGGGCCTCGGCGATCTGGGTGTGGGCGATGGTGTTGGCCGAGCTGACGTCCTCGGGCCGCACGATGCCGGCGATGGTCAGTTCGCGCACCTCACGGTTGGTGCGCACCTCCTGCCGGCCCTGGATGACCAAGTTGCCGTTGGCCATGACCCCGGTCACCACGGCGGCGATGGTCAGGCTGACCTTCTCCGACCGGTTCACCGAGCCCGAGCCGTTGGCGTTGGACTCGCCTTCAAGCCCGACCAGATTCTGCGGATCGAACCCGCCCGGGAAGGCGCGGCCCAGGCTGTTCTCCAGCCCGAAGAAGTTGGAGATGCCGCCAGAAATGTCGTTGGAGCGCGACCGCTGCGTCGAGTTCTGCGTCTGGGCGCGGTCGTCGATGTCGATGTTGACCGTCAGGATGTCGCCGACGCTGCGCGCGCGCTGGTCGCCGAAGAAGGTGCGGGCCCCGGTGCGCCACAGGCTGTTGGCGCTGGCGGCGCGGTCGGCCTGCTGCTGGGCGGCCGAGGCCATGATCACCTGATCGGTGGGAACCAGGGCCGACGGATAGCCGATCGGAGCCAGTTGGGGACCCATGACCGTCTCGACGGCGGTCGAGCAGGCCCCGAGGGCCAGAAGCGAAACGGCGGCGGCGAGGATCGAGGCGGTACGCATCAGGACTGTTCCCTTTACCGGGCGGAGAGTTGTTGGGTGGAGGCGCGGGCGGCGGGACCGGCGGCGGCCTGACCGGGAGCGACGGCGACGGCGTCGATGACCCGGTTTGACTGCAGATTGCGGACGGCCAGGCGCTGGCCGACAGCGGCGGCGCCCTCGGCCCGGCCGCTGATGGTCAGGCGGACGCCGGCGAGCTCATAGGCCACCTCGACGATGTCGTTGCGGCTGATGACCCGGTCGCCGTAGGCGCCGCGGGCGGAGGCGGAGGCGGAGGCGGGGGCAGGGCGCGGGACGCCGGGTGCGACGGCGGCGGTGACCGCAGCGGCTGAGGTCGCGGCGGGCGCGGCGGCGGCGTTGCGGACCACCACGCGGCGCAACCCGGCCGGATTTGCCCAGTCCAGTCCCGCCTGACGGGCCAGACTCTGCAGCTGCCCGGCCTCGAACACGATGGATGGACCGGCCCGCTGGCCGACGACGACATTCGACGCCCCGCCGGCGTCGTCGAACAGATCGCCCAGCGTCACACGCCCGTCGGAATCCACGGGATTGGCCTTCAGCGTCACCGGGCCGGCCAGGGCCGGGCCCGCGAACAGCAGGGCGGCGGCGAGGATCAGCGTCCTCATGATTTCACCTGGGCGCTGACCGACAGCATCTGATCGGCCGTGGTGATGACCTTGGAATTCATCTCATAGGCGCGCTGGGCGATGATCAGGGCGCTGATCTCGGCCACGGCGTCCACGTTCGAGGCCTCGGTATAGCCCTGAAGGATCTGGCCAAGGCCCGCGTCGCCGGGCGTACCGACCGTGGCCGAGCCCGAGGCGGCGGTTTCCATCAGCAGGTTGTCGCCGACAGCCTCGAGGCCCGCCTCGTTGAAGAAGGTCGCCAGTTCCAGCTGGCCTACCGTGGCCGGCTCCGGCGTTCCCGCGGTGATGACCTGAACCTGGCCGGACTTGGAGATCGACACGTCGACCGCGTCCTGCGGAATGCTGATCGACGGTTCGACCGCATAGCCGTCGTCCGTGACCAGCTGGCCCTCGCCGTTGACCGAGAAATTGCCGGCCCGGGTATAGGCGGTTTCGCCCGACGGCAGGATGACCTGGAAATAGCCGCGTCCGTCGACCGCCATGTCGTAGCGGCCGCCGGTCTGCGTGGGGCTGCCCTGTTCGGTGATGCGGTAGACGGAGCCCGCCTTGACGCCCGCGCCGATCTGGATGCCGGTCGGGACCACGGTGCCCTGACTGGACGACTGGGCGCCCATCCGCTCGACGTTCTGGTACAGCAGGTCCTGGAACTCGGCCCGCTGACGCTTGAAGCCGACGGTGTTCATGTTGGCGATGTTGTTCGAGATGACCTCGACGTTCAGCTGCTGGGCGGCCATGCCCGAGGCTGCGGTTCTGAGCGCACGCATGTCCCAGTCTCCCTTTCTATGCCCGGCCCAGCCGCTCGACGGCGCGGCGTGACAGGTCGTTGGTGTTCTCGATCATCCGCGTCACGCTCTCGTAGGCGCGCTGGATCTCGATGAGGTTGGTGATCTCGAGGATCGGATTGACGTTGGAGCCTTCCAGCATTCCCTGCCGCACCCGGGCGTCCGGGGCCTCGACTGCGGCGGCGTTGGAGGCGTTGCGGTACAGGCCGTCGCCGCCCTTCTCGAGGGCGGCCAAGGTGTCGAAGCGTACGACAGACAGACGGCCGACAAGCGCGCCGTTCTGGCTGATGGTCCCGTCGGGCGCCACGGAGGGCTCGCCGAGGGCCGGGTCCAGGATGATGTCGCCGGCGTCGCCCTGAACGGCCGCGCCGCCTTCGGTCACCAGCCGGCCTTCGCCGTCCACGGTGAAGGCCCCGTCGCGGGTATAGGCGTCGCCTTGTCCGTCGGTCAGCTTGAAGAAGGCGCCTTCGCCCTCGATGGCGAAGTCGAGGTCGCGGCCCGTCTGGCCCAGCGCCCCCTGGCCGAAGTCGCGGCCGACGCCGTTGTCCAGCACAAAGCTGACGCCAGGCCGCACGAATGCGTTGCGGGCGCGCTCGCCGACCTCGGCGCCGACCAGCAGCTGTTCGACCTTGAAGCCGGTCGTGTCCGCATTGGCGATGTTGTTGGCCACGATGTCGAGCTCGCGGCGCAGCGTCATCTGGCGTGACAGTCCGACATAGGCGGCGTTTTCCACGGGCGGCTCCTTTCGGTTCCTCCCTCGCAACGGCCGTGCCAGGAGGGTTAATCCAGCAACGGCGGGCCTTTGAGCCGTAGAGCTTGATCCGGAGCCCGGCAGGATTTGCCGGTTCTTAGCGGCTCGTTAACCAAAAAACGGTCGTATGGGTCGAGAGATTCTCGGGGCGCGGTGCATGTTCAAATTCGGCAAGAAGAAGGGTCCGGCGGCAGACGACGACGCCACCCTGCCGGCCGTCTCGGATACGCCGGCGCCGGAAGGCGAAGAGGGCGAGGCGCCGAAGAAAAAGAAGCTGCCGCTGCTGTTCATCATCATCCCGGCCGCCCTCGTGGTGCTGGGCGGGGGTGGGGGCGCGGCCTTCTTCCTCATGCAGCCCAAGGCCGCAGCGGCCGAAGACGGCGCCCACGGCGCGGAGAAGAAGGGCGGCCACGCCAAAAAGGACGACAAGAAGGGCGGGGGGCACGGCGGCGGAGCCGACGCGGCCGCGAATCCGGCGCTGGGCGTCATCGCGGAAGGCCCCGACGGCGTCACCTTCTTCACCCTGCCCGACATGGTGGTGAACATCCAGGCGCCCGACGGCCGCCCGACCTACCTCAAGCTGAAGTTGACGCTGGAGACCAGGGACATCGCTGTCGCCGAGCAGCTGCAGGCCGAGATGCCGAGAATGCAGGACATGTTCCAGGGCTTCCTGCGCGAGCTGCGGCCTGAAGACCTCGCCGGCTCGGCCGGAAGCTTCCAGCTGCGCGCCGAGATCCTCCGCCGGGTCAATCTGATCGCCGCGCCCGGCAAGGTGGACGCCGTGCTGATCGAAGAAATGCTGGTGCAGTAGGCATGACCGACGCGGCCTTCGCCGACGACGCCGATCCGTTCGCGGAAGCGATCGACCCCCTCGCGGAAAACGAGCCCGGGGAAGGCGCGGCCGTGCTCTCGGAACGGGTCCTGAACCAGGACGAGATCGACAGCCTGCTCGGCTTCGACCTCGGCGAGGACGACGGGTCAGAGCGATCCGGCATCCGGGCGATCATCAACTCGGCCCTGGTGTCCTACGAACGCCTGCCGATGCTCGAGATCGTCTTCGACCGCCTGGTGCGGCTGATGACGACGAGCCTGCGCAACTTCACCTCGGACAACGTCGAGGTCAGCCTCGACAACATTTCGTCGATCCGTTTCGGCGATTATCTGAACTCCATTCCACTGCCGGCCATCCTGGCGGTGTTCCGAGCCGAGGAGCTGGACAACTACGGGCTGCTGACGGTCGATTCCAACCTGATCTACTCGATCGTCGACGTTCTGCTGGGCGGCCGCCGCGGCACCGCCGCCCTGCGCATCGAGGGCCGGCCCTACACCACCATCGAGCGGGTGCTGGTCCAGCGCATGGTCGAGGTCGTGCTGGCCGACGCCCGCGCCGCCTTCGAGCCGCTGACGCCGGTGCATTTCACCCTCGACCGGCTGGAGACCAACCCGCGCTTCGCCGCCATCGCCCGCCCGGCCAACGCCGCCATCCTGGTCAAGCTGCGCATCGACATGGAGGACCGGGGCGGCCGCATCGAACTGCTGCTGCCCTACGCCACGCTGGAACCCATCCGGAAGATGCTGCTGCAGCAGTTCATGGGCGAGAAGTTCGGTCGCGACAACATCTGGGAAGGCCACCTCGCCACCGAGCTCTGGACTACCGAAACCGAGGTCCGCGCCGTGCTCGACGAGCAGCAGCTGCCGCTGTCGCAGGTCCTGGCTCTGAAGGTGGGCGACACCCTGATGCTCAACGCCACCCCCGACAGCGACATTTCCGTCCGCTGCGGATCGATCCCGGTCACGATCGGCCGGATGGGCCGCAAAGGCCAGCACATCGCCGTACGGGTCGAAGCCCCGATCAGTGTCGAGGCGGCGACCAGCCTGACGAAGGGAAGACGCGGATGACCGGTATGATTCTCGACGGCGTTCTGATGCTGCTGCTGGTGGCCGCCCTCGGCTACGGCGTGCGGCTGGAGAAAAAGCTGACCGCCCTGCGCGCCGGCCAGCAGGCATTTGCTTCAGCGGTCACCGAACTGAACGCCGCCGCAGGGCGCGCCGAGGCGGCTCTGGCCAGCCTGCGGGCGTCCGGTCAGGAAACAGACCTGCTGCACGACCGCATCATCAAGGCGCGCGAGGTGAAGGCCCAGCTCGAGGCCCTGATCGCCCGCGGGCCGGCTTCGTCAGCCGAATCCGCCCATCCCGCCCGCGCCAAACTCCAGGCCGCTCCCGCGCCGGCCCCGCCGGTCGAGGATGAGCGCGCGCTGCGCATGGCGGCCCTCGCCGACCGCATCCAGGGCATGGCGCCCGCCGCCGCCCGTGCTCCCGCGCCGGTCCCCGGCGGAAACAACGTCGCCGCCATCCTCGGCGCCCTGACCGCTAACCAGTCTGCGAAGCAAAGCATCAATCTGGCCCGCCGTAGTCTGGACGAAGACCTGTTCGCCGCCTGACCCCCTATCCTTGTGGCCCTATGGCGAACGCGCCGCGTTCGTCGACCCTGGGGCTGGAGTAGCCGATCATGAGCAAGATCCCCCGCCTTCTGCCCCTGATCGCGATCGCCATTGGCGGGGTGGTCGTCGTCCGCGCGGTCGGCGTGGCCCCCGGCATGTTCGAGGGCGCCAAGGCCTGGGCCGAGGAGGCCGTGCCCGCCGCGGCTCCGGCGACCCCCGCCGCCGCCGTCTGCGCCCTGACGCCGGAACAGCTGGCCCAGCAGGCGGGCATTTCGCCGGCCGAACTGCGCATCCTGCAGTCGCTGTCCGGCCGCCGGGTGGAACTGGACGCCCGCGACGCCGATCTGGCGGCGATGCTGCCGCTGATGGCGACCGCGGAGCAGAAGCTCGACGCCAAGGTCGCCGCCCTGGAGGCCGTCAAGGCCGAGGTCAGGGTGCTGCTGGGCCAGGTCAGCGAGCAGGAAAAGGCGGAGAACGATCGGCTGGTCGCCGTCTATTCGGCCATGCGGCCCAGGGAAGCGGCCCGCGTGTTCGCAACCCTGAGCGACGATGTCCGTCTGCCGGTCGCCGCCGCCATGCGGCCCCGCTCGCTGGCGGCGATCATGGCCCAGATGGAGCCTGCCGCGGCGCGCACCCTGACTGAAAAACTGGCCCACCGCTTCCAGGCCCGTCAGCAACTGGCTGCTCGCGCCGCCGCCGCGGCGGCCCCGGCCGCGACGCCGCCGCCTCCCGTTGCGACGACCGCGCCGCCCGTCGCGCCGGGGCCAGTCGCTCCGGGCTCCGCCGTTCCGACCCGGCCCCCCGCCGCCGACCTCGCATCCGCGGCGGCTCCACGGCCCACGCCCGCTCGCACCGCCGCCCGTCCTCCCGCCCGTCGCCCGGCGGCTCGTCCCGCGGCTCGCACGCCGGCGCCCGCTCCGGCGACGGCGGCTCCGGCGCAGGCCGAGCCCTCGGGGGAACGTCCTTTCCAGCCGCCGCCCGCGGGGACCCCCGCGGCCGCCGCCCCCCGACAGTCCGTACAGTAGGGCGGGCAGCCGGCCCGGCGCCGCGGACAGGAAAAAGGGCCGCATCCTCGGCGGATGCGGCCCTCAGTCGTTCGGGATAAAAGCCTGAAGCCTAGTCGATGTCTTCGTTCAGCAGGCCGACCTTGTAGAAGCCCTGCTCCTGGAGGGCATTCATGACCTCCATGAACTGATCGTACTTCACTTCCGGCTGGGCGCGGACGAAGACGCGTTCTTCCTTGCAGCCCGGGTTGCCGCCGCCGAGGGCCGCGCAGACGTCGGGGATCAGCGTTTCCAGCGAGGTCTGCTTTTCGGCGATGAAGATCGATCCGGTGTCCTGGATCGTGATGTAGACCGGCTCCTTCGGCTCGTCGGTCGTCGGCGGGGTCGCCGGCGGGAGGTCGAGGCGGATCGAAACGGTGGCCAGCGGCGCGGCGACCATGAAGATGATCAGGAGCACCAGCATGATGTCGACGAACGGCGTGACGTTGATGTCAGCGTTCTGCTCGATGGTCTTGCCGCCCTGGCCACCGGGACCTGAAAGTTTGGAGCCCATGTGCTTCAGTCTCTCCATACAGCCCGGCGCGATGGCGGCGAGCGCAAGCTATGACGTTCGGTTCGTCTCTTGGCGTCCCGCAACTCGCTTGTAAAGCGGCTTCGGGCCCCTTGAGGTTCCGAAGCGGGGCGATTGCGCGAAATACGCCTGCGGCGCGAGCCGATCAGCCTTTGGCGAGCTTCAGGAAACGGTCCTTCAGCGCGCCGTCGGTCTTGAAGACGCCAGTGAACCGGGTGGTGATGGTCGAAACGTGGCGGTGATGCACGCCGCGCGTCGTCATGCACTGGTGTTCGGCGTCGATCAGGATGGCGACGCCGGCCGGTTCGAGGTGCGATTCGATGGCGGCGGCGATCTGGTTGGTCAGCACCTCCTGCGTCTGCAGGCGGCGCGAGAAGATCTCGACCACGCGCGCCAGCTTGGAGATGCCGACGACCTTCTCGTTCGGGATGTAGGCGACATAGGCCTTGCCGATGAAGGGGGCCATGTGGTGCTCGCAGTGGCTCTCCACCTCGATGTCGCGCAGCAGGACCATGTCGTCATAGCCCTGGACGTCCTCAAAGGTGCGGCTCAGCTCCTTTTCGACGTCGGCGTCATAGCCGTCGAACCATTCGCCATAGGCGTCGACCACGCGGCGCGGCGTGTCGATCAGGCCGGGGCGGTCGGGATTGTCGCCGGCCCAGGCCAGCAGGGTGCGCACCGCCTCCAGCGCCTTCTCGCGCGAGGGGCGAGGGGCGGGGTCGTTGTCGCCGACCAGAACCGGCTTGACGGGGATGACGCTCATTATCGATCTCGACGCTGTTCGCTTGTGCAGCAGGACGGCTATATGGGACCGCAGGTCCGTCCTGCAAGAAAACTGAAAGCTACCGCCTCACTATGCCGCTGACCCTGCACGACACCCTGCACCGCGAAAAGCGCGTGTTCACGCCGCGAAATCCGGACCGGGTGACCCTCTATGTCTGCGGCCCCACGGTCTATGACTACGCCCACATCGGCAATGCCCGGCCGCCGGTGGTGTTCGACGTGCTGGTGCGTCTGCTGCGCCGTGAGTACGGGGCGGACAAGGTCATCTACGCCCGCAACGTCACCGACGTGGACGACAAGATCAATGCCAAGGCCGCGAAGGAGGGCGCGCCCATCGGTGACGTCACCTCGCGTTACGAGGCCGCCTATCTGGAGGACATGAGCCGGCTCAACGTCTCGCCGCCGGATCTGGCCCCCCACGTCACCGACCACATGGACGCCATCGTCAGACAGATCGGCGCGATCATGGAGCAGGGCTGCGCCTATGCGGCCGAGGGCCATGTGCTGTTCGACGTCTCTTCCTACGGGACCTACGGCCGGCTGTCGGGCCGGAACCTGGACGACATGATCGCCGGGGCCCGGGTCGAGGTCGCGCCGTACAAGAAGAATCCGCACGACTTCGTGCTGTGGAAGCCTTCGAAGGAGGGCGAGCCTTCGTGGCCGTCGCCGTGGGGCGAGGGGCGTCCGGGCTGGCATATCGAGTGCTCGGCCATGATCGAGGAGACGCTGGGCCTGCCGATCGACATCCACGGCGGCGGCATCGATCTGGTGTTTCCGCACCACGAGAACGAGATCGCCCAGGGCGTCTGCGCCCATGGCCATGCGCATGAGCCGGACGCCCATGCGGAATACAGCCGCTACTGGATGCACAACGGCTTCCTGACCGTCGATGCGGAAAAGATGTCCAAGTCGATCGGCAACGTCCTGCTGCTGCACGACCTGGTTCAGAACATCCCGGGCGAGGTGGTTCGCTGGGCCCTGCTGAGCGCCCACTACCGCCAGCCGCTGGACTGGAACCAGTCGCTGCTGGACCAGAGCCGCAAGGCGCTGGACCGGCTGTACGGCGCCCTGCATCGCGCCGCCGGCGTCGAGGCGAATGGCGACGCGCCGCCCGAGGACTTCCTCAAGGCCATCGAGGACGACATCAACACCCCGGGCGCCATGGCGACCCTGTTCGCCCTGTCGAGCGAGATCGAGCGCGCCATGACGGCGGGCGACCACGGCGTGGTGGCGCGGGCCAAGGGCGAACTGATCGCCGCCGCGAACATCCTGGGCGTGCTTCAGGCCGATCCGGCCGGATGGCTGGAAGGCGAGGTGTCCGACGACCTGCGCACGGAGGTCGAGGCCCTGCTGGAACAGCGCGCCGCGGCGCGCGCCGGCAAGGACTGGCCGGAGGCCGACCGCATCCGGGACCGGCTGAACGCCCTGAACGTCGTCGTCATGGATGGGCCGACGGGGGCGACCTGGCGGGTGAAGGGGTAGGAACAGGGCGGGTCTCCGATTCTCCCTCCCCTTCATGGGGAGGGATGTCGGCGCGAAGCGACGACAGGGTGGGGTATGTCGAAGAGGATACCGTGCGGGGGTTCCCCACCCGTCCGCTTCGCGGCCACCCTCCCCACGAGGGGGAGGGAGAGACAACAGGCATGCGTCATCGCCCTTTCGGCGTTTCCGCCGGAAAGTGCGGGGAGGTCGCGGAGCGCGGGCGGCTAGCCCGGAACCGATATGTGGCCCCCTGCTTTCGCGTTACGGGGACCGGATGTGTTTTCGGCGTCGCCGCCTTCGCTCCGC
>NZ_LMGT01000005.1 GCF_001427825.1 Brevundimonas sp. Root608 | reverse complement strand
CCATGCGGTCGTCATCCTGACCGAATGGGACCAGTTCCGCGCCCTCGACCTGGACCGGGTCAAGCTGCTGCTGCGCGAACCCGTCATGGTCGACCTGAGAAACGTCTACCGGCCCGAGGACATGCGCGCCCGCGGCTTCCGCTACGTCTCGATCGGACGGGCCTGACCGCTAGCGCAGGGCGACGCGGATGAGGGCGGGTTGTTCCGTCGCGGCCTCGTCCTGCGGCATCAGGGTGCGGCCGGCGCCGATGACCACGGTCGCCGTAAGCACCGCCGAAACCGCGGCGATGGCGGCCAGTTTCACGCCGTCGGCGAATTCCTGATGGTTCGGACGCAAGCGATTCCCCCGCAGCGAGTGCGGACCATATCCAGCATCTGACGCGCCCTGCCGCAAGTCACGGAACGGTGTGCGCTCGCAAAAAAAGGACGGAGCCGGGGCTCCGTCCTTTCCCTTGGCGCTACCCGCCTGTCGGCCGCTTGAGCGGCTAGCCGCGGAACGGGCGGATGAGGATCTCGACGCGGCGGTTCTGCGCCTTGCCTTCGGCGGTCGCGTTCGATGCGATCGGGGCGCTTTCGCCGCGACCGTCGACGTACAGCCGGTCGGCGAGGACGTTGCGGCTGACCAGGGCCTGGGCCACGGACGAGGCGCGCTGACGCGAGAGGTTCAGGTTGTAGTCGTCGGCCCCGTCGGAATCGGCATGGCCGACGATGTCGATGATCGACTGGTCGTAGCGGTTCAGGACGGCCGCCACGTCGTCCAGCGTCGCATTGAAGCGCGGGGTGATGCTGGACTGGTTGGAAGCAAAGGTGACGTCCGACGGCATGCGCAGGACCAGGTTGTCGCCCTGACGCGCGACGCCCACGCCCGAGCCGGACAGTTCGGCCTCGAGTTCGCGCTGCTGACGATCCATATAGGCGCCGACCGCCGCCCCGCCGAGCGCGCCGATGCCGGCGCCGATCAGGGCGTTCTTGCGGCCCTCCTCGGAGTTGGAGGTGTTGGTCAGATAGCCCAGCACCGCGCCGCCGAGGGCGCCGGCGATCGCGCCCGTGGCGGTGTTGTTGCGACGCGGGGTCGAGCTGTAGGGGTCCATGGTGGTGCAGGCGGCGCCGCCCAGCAGGATGGCGATGCTGGCGCCGGTGAGGAGAAGCTTGCTGCGCATGGAGGTTTTCCTTTGCCGTGAAATCGGTCTGTCGCCGAAACGTGGGCTTACGGTGGAGGTTCCGACCTGTACGGCATGTGAACGCCGCGCGCCGCGGCTTTGCCAAGGTCGCGGGTTAGGGCGTAAGGAACCGGAATACCGATCCTGCGAGGCCCTGCCGTGAGTGAGACCCTGACCCCCGAAGCCGCCCTGACCGCGGGCAAACGCGCCATCGAACCGGTGTCGATGAAGCTCTACGACGCCGACTTCCAGACGTTCGCGGACAAACTTGGGACGTCGTTCAAACGCTATGGCTTCGCCGTGATCGCCGATCATGGCCTGGACGAGGACGTGATCGGCGCCGCTGTCGCTGACACCAAGGCCTTCTTCGCGCTGCCGGAGGAGACCAAGCGCAAATATCACCAGCCGGGCACGGGCGGCGCGCGGGGGCTGACCCCCTTCGGCGTCGAGGCCGCCAAGGGCGCGGCCACGGTCGATCTGAAGGAATTCTGGCACGTCGGGCGCGAACTGCCTGAGGGCCACCCCTACCGGAAATACATGCGCGACAACGTGTGGCCGGCCGAGGTCGAGGGCTTCCGGACCCACGTCTACAGCATGTTCGAGGCGATGGACGTCCTGGGGGCGAAGATCCTGCGCGCCATCGCCCGCTATCTGAAGCTGGGCGACGACTTTTTCGAGGACAAGGTCGAGATGGGCAACAGCATCCTGCGGATGCTGCACTATCCGCCGGTCCCGGCGGGGGCGTCGGGCGTGCGGGCCGGGGCGCACGAGGACATCAATGTCATCACCCTGCTGCTGGGGGCCGAGGAGGCCGGCCTGCAGCTGAAGGACGCCGACGGCGAATGGCTGGACATCGCGCCGCCGCCCGGCGCCCTGGTGGTCAATATCGGCGACATGCTGCAGCGGCTGACCAACCACGTCCTGCCGTCGACCAGCCACAGGGTGATCAATCCTGCGCCCGAGCGGGCGAGCTTCGCCCGCTACTCCACGCCGTTCTTCCTGCATTTCAACCCGGACTTCGTGATCGAGACCCTGCCCGGCATGATCAGCCCGGACAATCCTGACCGTTATGCCGGCAAGGCGATCATGGCCGAGGATTTCCTGACCGAGCGGCTGAAGGAAATCCGGTTGATCTGATCGCGCGTCCCCCTGAAGGGGGCCGCCGGTCCTATTTCGATATTCTCAGACGTGTGATGTCGCGGCCGATGGCGGCGAAGGCGGCGGAGAGGTCGGATCCGCTGGACGGAAGATAGGCGTGCTGGGGGCTGCTGGCGCAGTCGGCCAGGAGGTCTGCGGCTTCGCCGCCGGCGGCGATCTGGAAGCCTACGGTATAGACGAGGATTCCCCGGGCCTTCATGGCGTCGCACAGCGCCGCGCCCTGATCGAAGGGGTCGCCGTTGGTCGAGTTCTGGTTGATCCTGTCGACGGTTCCGCCGGAACCGGAGCCGGCGTCCCGGGCGATGACGCCGGTGCTGTAGGGCGTGTTGAACTCGCCGTCGGTCATGATGACGACCGCCTTCAAGGTCTCCTCGGGCGCATAGGCGCTGGCGGGGCTGCCCGGCCACAGGCCGTTGAAGTTCGGCGAGACGGAATACCAGCCCCACGCCATGCCGATCTGGCCGGCCGTCGAGCCCGTGACGGACAGGCCGTTGATCAGGGATTTGAGGGTCGACTTGTTGCTGTTGAGCGGCAGGATGACGGCCGACGGGCAGGGGTTCCCCGAGGTGGCTGGATAGTTGCGCCCGACCCAGGTCGAGCCCCCCGGGGCGGCGTCGGTATAGGCCTGGGCGCCGGCGCGTTCGCTGACGCAGGTGCTGGTCTCGAGTGCGCGAAGCGTGCCGGACGGATTGGTGAAGACCCGCCACTGGCAGCCGTCCCGGCCGCACCAGCTCGACCCGCCGGAGGTATGGGCTCCCCATTCCGCGCCGTTGACGCCGATGGAATAGGTGTTGGTCGTCACATTGGCGACGAGATAGGGCCGGTTGTTGATCTGGGTCATGCCGTTGACCCCGGTGATGTAGACGCCCTCGCCGTTCTCCAAGCCATGGCCGGGGGCGGTCACCTGGACCGAGCAGTCCGGCAGCAGGCACTGACGCATCTGGCCGTCATCGTCATAACTGCCGTACCAGTTGGTGTTCACGGTCACCCAGGACCCGCCGTTCCAGGACTGCAGGAAGAATTTCGTGTCACTGATCCGCTGGACCCGATAGGCGCGGTTGTTCACCTGCTCCATGCCATCGACGTTCCGGATCCACACATAGTCGTTGGACTGGAGTCCGTGCGCAGTCGATGTCGTGACCACGCCCGGGCTGGCGCGGGTGATGCCGCTGATGTTCCTTGCCGACGACATCGCCCAGGCCGCATGCGAAATGGACCGGGCGCCGATGGGCGTCCCGCGGGCGCTGTTGGCGTAGGGGCCGACGTTCACTCCCATCGAGTAGGGCACGATGGCCATCCGCGTGTAGAAGGGCGTCTGGACGTCCTGAACCACGATATCGACCAGTTGGACGGCCGCCGCCTTGAGATCGATGATGCGCTGACCCGCCATGGAGCCGGTGATGTCGAGCACGAGGCCGACCTCGAGGTTCCTTGACGACCGGTCGACCTCGGAATGGGCTCCGACCGGCAGATAGTCGTCCATGAATTTGCCGTAGGGCGGAAGGAAGATGTTGGCGACGAGGGCCTTCACATCGACCTTGGAGACGGCGACCACCACATTCTCGTCGTTCAGGACGAAACTCGTATCGGCCTCGCGCAGGATGACATTGGGATAGGCCTGCAGGTTGGCGCGCAGCGACGTCAGGCCCACGCGCTGGAGGTCGGCGTTTTCGGTGTAGGGCGAACGGGCGGCGGCGAGGGCCGCGGCGTCCAGCGCGTCCTGCAGATTGACCCGCACGGTCGAGGCGCGGTGGATATCGACGCCGCCGGCCGTGATCAGGAGCAGCACCGGCAGGCTGAGCCCGAACAGCAGGGCGACATTGCCGCGGGCGTCGGACAGCAAGCCTCTGACAAGCTTCACGCCGTAACGGACACACGAGGCAACGGATGGTCTCATCGTGGGCGGTCCCGCCGGATCATCGGGCCCGAAGGCCCGCTTGCGAAGCTTCAGAATGGGCCGGCAGTCTTAACGCCGGATGATCGCCGGCGATCACGGTTCTCTATCGGGATATGCGCAACTGGGTGATGTCGCGGCCGATGGCCGAGAAGGCCTGGCGCAGGTCGGCGCCCGAGTTCGCCATGTAGACGTTGCCCGAGCTGGTCGCGCAATCGCTGATGAGGGCGCGGGCGCGCGCGTCGTCCACCACCTGGAAGCCCACGGTGTAGACGATCACGCCGGCGTTCTTCATGGCCGTGCACAGGGCCAGCGTCTGGTCGAAGGGATGGCCGTTGGGCGCATTGCAGTTGATGTGCAGGGCCGCCGAACCGGACCCGCTGGTCGAGTTGGCGGCGATGACGCCGTTGCAGTAGCCGCTGTTGTACTCGCCGTCGGTCATGATCACGACCGCCTTCAGGGTGTCGGCGGTGTTATAGGCCCCGCCCGCGGACGAGCCGAACAGGCCGCTGAAGTTGGGCGACACCGCATACCAGCCCCAGGCCACGCCGATGTGGCCGCCGGTCGAGCCGGAGGCGCTCAACAGATCGATGTCGGCCTTCACCGCCGCCCTGTTGCTGGACAAGGGCTTCAGCGTGTTCGCCAGGCAGGGATTGGACGTGGAGGGATAGTTCCGGCCCACGCGGGCGGTGGACGGCGCCGCGTCCGTATAGGCATTGCCCCCCGTCCGCTCGGTCACGCAGCTGCTGATCCGGTGGGTCACCAGATCGTCGTACACATTCTCGAAGGCGAAGTAGGTGCACCCCTGCTGGGCGCACCAGGACCTGCCGCCCGAGCTGTAGGGGGTCAGCGACGCCTCGTTCATGTCGATGGTGAAGCTGTTGGTCGTGGCGTTGCCGACCAGATAGGTCTGGTTGTTGATCTGCGTCATGCCGCCGACATCGGTGATGTAGACGTAGTTGTTGTTGACGAGTCCGTGATTGCTGGCGGTGATGGTGATGGAGCAGTCGTTGTTCTGGCACCTCTGAACCCGCCCGGTGGTCCCGGTGAGGTCATTGTAGTTGCGTCCGTCCACCGGATATCCGGTCAACCGATACAGCTGGAAGGTATTGTCGGTCTTGTTCTTGACGAGATAAGGCTTGTTGTTCAGCGAGGTCATCCCGCCGACGCCGGTAACCCACACCACATCGTTGTTGGAGAAGCCGTGGGCGGTCGAGGTCACGACCACCGGCGAGGCCTTGGTCGCGGCCGTGATGATCTGGGGCGTGCCGGCGAGATTGATGACCGCCCCCGTGATGTTGACCGAGCCGACGATCGAGCCCCGGGCGGCGGTGGCGTAGGTGTCGACGTTGACCGCCATCGAATAGGGGACGATGGCGACCTTGGAATACCAGGGCGTCTGTATGTCCTGCACCACGATGTCGACCAGGTCCTTGGCGGCGGCGCGCAGGTCGATGATCTTCTGGCCGGCCATCGAGCCGGTGGTGTCGAGCACCAGCGCCACCTCGATGTTGCGGGACGAGCGATCCACCTCGGAATGGGCCCCGACCGGCAGATAGTCGTCCATGAACTTGCCGTAGGGCGGAAGGAAGATGCTGGCGACCAGGGTCTTCACATCGACCTTGGAGGAGGCGACCACCACGTCGTCGCTGTTAAGAACGAACGAGGTGTCGGCATCGCGCAGGATGATGTTCGGATAGGCTTTCAGGTTGGCGCGCAGCGACGCCAGCCCGACCCGCTGGAGGTCGGCATTCTGGGTGTACGGCGAACGGGCGGCCGACAGGGTCGCTGCATCGAGCGCGTCCTGCAGATTCACCCGCACGGTCGAGGCCCTGTGGATGTCGACCCCGCCAACGGTCATCAGGATCAGAACCGGAACGCTGAGGGCGAAGAGCATGGCGACGTTGCCACGCGTATCGCCGGCCAAGCGCCGAGCGGAGGCCCGCAGACCCCGGCACAGGCCGTCAAACCAGGAGATCCGTCTCATCGCCTCATCCGCCCGTGGTTCAGCCGCGAAGCAATCCTTCCGCGCCTATCCGGGGGCAGATTGATTGCGCACGGTTAAGCGAAGGGCCCATACCAAGGGTTAATGCCGCGACTTCGTCACGGGGCGGCGGTGGCTTTCGGACGGCGCACCGCGCTCACGCCTCCCAGCCACAGTCCTTGCCGCGGTTCTGCACGGTCAGCCAGGCGTTCAGCGGGGCGAAATAGTCGGTGACGGCCGAGGCGTCGTTGCCGCTCTCGCCCGTGAAGGCTTGCATGGCTTCCGGCCACGGCCGCGACTGGCCCATTTCCATCATCCGCTCGAAGCGCTCGCCGACCTCCTTGTTGCCGTAGATGGAGCAGCGATGCAGCGGTCCCGTCCACCCGGCTTCCTTGCAGGCCGCGCGCTGGAACTGGAACTGGTAGATGTGGGCCAGGAAGTAGCGGGTGTAGGGCGTGTTGCCCGGGATATGGTATTTCGCGCCGGGGTCGAAGGCGTTGGCGGGACGCGGTCCAGGCGGGACCAGACCCTGGTATTTCAGCATATTGGCCGACCAGGCGTCGTTGTATTCCGCCGGGCTGGTCTCGCCGTTGAAGACGCCCCAGCGCCAGCGGTCGACCATCAGGCCGAACGGCAGGAAGGCGATCTTGTCGAGCGCCATCTTGAGCAGGAAGGGGATGTCCTCTTCCGCGCCCGGCACGGTCTGCAGCAGGCCGATCTGGTTCAGATAGGTGGGGGTGAGGGCCGAGAGGCCGACGAAGTCGCCGATGGCTTCGTGGAAGCCGTCGTTCGCCCCGTTCTTGAACAGGAAGGGCTGATCCTTGTAGGCGCGCTGATAGTAGTTGTGACCCAGCTCATGGTGGACGGTGTAGAAGTCGTCGCCGTTCACCTGGGTGCACATCTTGATGCGGATGTCGTCGGCATTGTCGAGGTCCCAGGCCGAGGCGTGGCAGACCACCTCGCGGTCGCGCGGGCGGGTGATCATCGACCGCTCCCAGAAGGTCTCCGGCAGCTCGGGCAGGCCCATGGAGACGTAGAAGCCCTCGCCGGTCTCGACCATCTTCCTCGCGTCATAGTTCGAGGCGACCAGGCGTTCGGTCAGGTCATAGCTGGAGGCGCCGCCTTCGGCCGGGGCGACGACGTCATAGATGTTGCCCCACTGCTGCGACCACATATTGCCCAGCAGGTCGGCGCGGATCGGGCCGCTGTCGGGCTGGACGGCGTCGCCGTATTTCGCGTTCAGCCGTCCGCGCACATAGCAGTGCAGGTTTTCGTAGAAGGGCTTGACCTGGGTCCACAGACGGTCGGTCTCGGCGGCGAAGGCGTCAGGCTCCATGTCGTAGCCGGCGCGCCACATGGCGCCGGTGTCGGCGAAGCCCAGTTCGCGGCTGCCTTCGTTGGCGATCTCGACCATGCGGGTGTAGTCGGCGGCCATGACCGGCGAGATGGTGCGCCAGCCTTCGTACAGGGCCCTGGTCTCGGCCGGATCGCGGCTCTCGGCCATCAGGGTGGTGGCGTCGTCGAGGGTGATCTGGCGGCCTTTGAACTCGAATTTGCCGGTCGCATAGGTCGAGTCCAGCCGCGTGGTGATCTCGGCCAGCTCGCCGGCCGCGCCGGGGCGGTTGGGCGCGGGCAGGACGATGCCGAGGCGCAGCAGGTTCAGCTTGCGGCGGACGTCGTCGGGGACCTGAACGTCGTTGAAGGCCGCCGCGCCGTTGGCAAGCTCGACCTGCAGCTCGGTGTATTCCGCGTTGATCTTGCTCTCCAGCCACATGGTGTCGTGGGTGATGTTGGTGGCGCGGGTCCACTGGATGCGAGCGGCTTCCTCGCTGAGGGCGGCGAGGCGGGTCTCGGCGTCGGCGACGAAAGCGGCGGCCGAGGCTGCTGTGACCGGAGGGGCCATAGCGGAGTCCGAAACCGCGCCCGCAGTGGCTCCAGACTCGCTCATGGCGTCAGTCGAGGCGCAGGCTCCTGCGGCCATGAGGGCGCAAACAGCGGCGGCAGTCATCAGGGTGCGTTTCATGGGGCTTCCTCCTCGCGCGGTTCTTCGCCCGCCTCGTTCGGCGGGCAGAGGAGGGGAGCCGAGCCGTGGCGTCAAGCGTCGCCGTCAGCCCAGGACGCACGACGCCAGACCATCATTGCGCACCGTGCCCATGGCGGCCTGGATGCGCGAGGTGCGCCGCCGCACATAGGGACCCGGGCTGGCCGCGTCGTAGCGGCGGGGGCTGGGCAGGATGGCGGCCAGGCGCGCGGCCTCGCGCGCGGTCAGGTCGGTCGACGACTTGCCGAACCAGTGGCGCGAGGCGGCCTCGGCGCCATAGACGCCCGGGGCCCATTCGGCGACGTTCAGATAGACCTCCATGATCCGCCGCTTGCCCCAGACGGCCTCGATGGCGACGGTGTAGCCGGCCTCCAGTCCCTTGCGTATCCAGTCGCGGCCCGGCCACAGGAAGGCGTTCTTGGCCGTTTGCTGGCTGATGGTCGAGCCGCCCCGGATGCGGCTGCTTCCGCGCTTTTCGGAGCGGGCGTTGGCCTTCAAGGCGGTCTCGATGGCCTTCATGTCGAAGCCGCGGTGGGCGCAGAAGGTCGCGTCCTCGGACGCGATCACGGCCTGGACGAGGCGCGGCGAGATGTGATCCAGCGAGCGCCAGCGGTAGTCCAGGCCCTCGCCCTCGATCAGGCGGGCCGTCATCAGGAAGGTGGGGGGCGGGGGCAGGAAGCGCTGCAGCACGATGCTGCCCGTCACCAGAAGGAGCAGGAGCAGGAACAGGGTCAGCAGCGGCCGGCCCTTCTTTCTGGTCTTGGTCAGCCCCGCCATGGGGGGATCGCAGCACGCCGGGCGGCGGCTTGGCAAGCGGTCAGATCGTCGAAACGCCCGCCTGCCCGTCCTCGTCGGCCCAGGCGACGCGCGTGGCGTCGGCGTTCATGGCCAGGGCCGTGATGGGCGCGCCGCGTTCAGCCTTGAGGAAGTTCAGGCCCTGAGCCGCCGGATCGGCCAGCCAGACCCGGCCGTCGTTGAGGCCGGCGGCGAGCAGGCCGTGCTTCGGCCGCGACGCCACGAGCGCGACCAGACTGCCCTCGTCGAAGCCGATCTCGGTGGCCTCGCGCCCCATCGGGCCGTTGGCGCCGACGAAGGGCCACAGCACCGCCCCCTGCGCGCCCGAGGTGGCCAGCAGCTGGCCGTTCGACAGGAAGCTCATGGCCCGGACCTTGGACGGATAGCCGCCCATGCGCAGGTTTTTCTGATCCTTCAGCCGCCAGCCGTGCAGCTGGGCGTCCTGCATGGCGGTGACGACGAAGGCGCCGTCGGGCGAGAAGGTCACGGCCGTGTGCGATCCCGCCCATTTGAGGAAGGTGGGCTTCTGCTGCGCGATGCGAGCGAACCACAGGGCCGCGCCGCCATAGGTCGAGGTCGCGATGCGCCGGCCCTTGGGGTCGAAGGCGACGCCCGAGACGGTCCGTTCATGCTGGAAATCGCGGCGGAAACCGGCGTCCTTCGCGTCGATGACGGTCAGGGTCTTGCCCGCGGAGAAGGCGATCAGCCCGCTCTCGGCCGAGGCGTCGACGGCGTCGATCCACAGCCCCTTGGCGGTGGCCAGAACCCCGGCCTCGTCGCGCCGGTGCCAGATCAGCCGGCCGTCGTCGCCGCCGGTGAGCACGCCGTCGCCGGACGGGTGGGCGACGGCGCACAGGATGGCCCCGTCATGGGCGGCGCTGAACTCGCCACCCTCGAACCGGACCGAGCCGTCGCCGAGGGCGAAGATCGCGCCCGCGCCGTCGAACACGGCGGCGGTTATCTGGGCGTCGAAACTGGTGGTCTTCACGCGGCGCAGGCCTCGAAACCGGCCGTGAGCGCGGCCTCGTCCAGATCGCGGCCGATGAAGACGGCGCGCGACCAGCGGCGTTCGTTGGCTCCCCACGGCTTCTGCAGGTCGCCCTCCAGGATCATGTGCACCGCCTGGAAGACCAGACGGCGGTCCTCGCCGCTGACGTCGATGATGCCCTTGGCGCGCAGGATATTCTGCCCCTGCTCGCCGAGCAGCCGGTCGAGCCAGGCGGTGAATTTCGTCCCGTCCATGGGCCGTTCCAGCGACAGGGACACGCCCTTGATGTCGTCCTCGTGCGCATGGCCGCGCGCGCCATGGGAATGGCCGTGGTCGTGATCATGATGCGCGTGGTCGTGGCCGTGGTGGTCATGGCCGCAGTGCTCGTCGTGGACGTGGCCGGCCTCGCCGTGGACCGGGTTGGCGAACTCGGGGTTGATGTCGAGGATGCGGCCCAGGTCGAAGCCGCCGAGGCCCAGCACCTGGTCCAGCGGCACATTGGCGCGCTCGGCGCGGGTGATCGGGGCCAGCGGGTTGAGCCGGCGCAACCGCGCCTCGACCGCGACCAGCTCGGCCTCGTCGACCAGGTCGACCTTGTTGAGGATGATGCGGTCGGCGAAGGCGACCTGCTCGCGCGCCTCCTTCGAGTCGTCCAGCCGGGCCATGACGTGTTTGGCGTCGACCAGGGCGGTGACGCTGTCCAGCCGGGTCTTGGCCTTGACGTCCTCGTCGACGAAGAAGGTCTGGGCCACCGGCCCGGGGTCGGCCAGGCCGGTGGTCTCGACGATGATGGCGTCGAAGGCGGGCTTGCCGGGGCGCTGGCGCTTCATCAGGCCAGCGACGACGCGGATCAGGTCGCCGCGCACGGTGCAGCAGACGCAGCCGTTGTTCATCTCGAACACGTCCTCGTCGGCGCCGACGACCAGGTCGTTGTCGATGCCGATCTCGCCGAACTCGTTGACGATGACGGCGTAGCGCTTGCCGTGGTCCTCGGTGAGGATGCGGTTCAGCAGGGTGGTCTTGCCGGCGCCGAGGTAGCCGGTGAGCACGGTGACGGGAATCTTGTCTGTCATGGAAGGCCTTTCGGCCGCTGAGATAGTCAGCCGGGCCGCGAGATGAAAGAGACTTAACTTGCCGGACGCCGGAAGCGCGGCCGGAATCCGGGCCTTGAAGGAGCCGCCATGCTGATCAGCCTCGTCCTGTCCCTGCTCGCCGCCGACCCAGGCTGCAACGCCGCCTTCGAGACTCTCGGAACCGCCAATGCGGTGGAGTCGGGCTACGTCGCCCATGTCGGCTTCGTGCGGGCGCGCATCGGCGAGGCCGGCGAACCGGTGTGGCTGCTGCTGGACACCGGGGCCAATCGCTCGGCGCTGGACGCGGCCTTCGCCGCCCGGGCCGGCCTGCCGGTGCTGGCGGGAAGCCGGGTCGAGGGCTCGGCGGGGGTGATCGAGGCCGGAGGGACGCGGGTGGAGGGCCTGAGGCTGGGCGGGCTGACCCTGCCCGTCATCGAGCCGACCACCTCGGACCTCAGTGGGCTGCAGGGGCCAGGCGGCGAGCCGGCGGTGGGCATCCTCGGCTCGGACGCCCTGTCCGGGCTGGTGGTCGTCCTCGACTTCGCCGGCGGCCGGATCGCCGTGGCGGCGCCCTCCGAGGCGGCGGCGCGGGCGGCCGGATGCGGGCGCGTCGTGGCCACGCACGACGACAACGGCATATTGCGGCTGGACGCGGTTATCGACGGCCAGGCCCTGCCCCTGCGCTATGATTCCGGGGCGGGCTTGTTCGAGGACCCTCACGTCTGGATCAACCTGACCCAGGGGCAATGGGCGCGGGTGCGCGGCGAGCGGCCGGAAGCGGCCCCGATCGCCACCCTCGGCGGCAGCGGGACGGGCGGGTCTCTCAGCCTGCCGGTCCACCTCGGCGGACGGCTTGAGATCGGGCCGCTCACCTGGGACGCGCCGCGCCTGATCGTCCAGCCGGCGCAGGGCTATTTCGCCCGACCCGAGGCGGTGGGTTTCGTCGGCAACGCCCTGTTCCGGTCGCAGGGGATGGTGGTGATCGACTATCCCGGCCATCGGCTGATCCTGCCGCCGGCCCGTGAGGCGGTCAGCAGGCGGGGCAGTCCGCCAGCGGTTCCGCCTCCAGCTGCAGGGTGGCGTGGCCGATGCCGAAACGGGCGCGGACCATGGCATGGGCCTCGTTGAGCAGGTCCCCGGCGTCGGCGCGGCCGTGGCACAGATGGGCGGTCAGGGCCGTCTCGGTCGTGGACAGCCCCCAGACGTGCAGGTCGTGGACCGCGGTGACGCCGGGCAGGGTCAGGAAGGCGGCGCGGATCGCTTCGACGTCAACCCCGCGGGGGGCGACGTCCAGCGCCAGATTGACCGAGTCCTTCAGCAGGCCCCATGTCCCGATCAGGATCACCGCCACGATGCCGAGGCTGACCAGCGGGTCGATGATCGACCAGCCGGTCATCCAGATGACGCCGCCGGCGATCACCACGCCGATCGAGACGGCCGCATCGGCCATCATGTGCAGATAGGCCCCCTTGGCGTTCAGGTCGGTGTGCTGGTCGCGCATGAACATCAGGGCCGTGCCCAGATTGATGACGAAGCCGATCGCCGCGACGATCATGATCAGACCGGACATCACGGGCGCGGGTTCGGCCAGACGGCGCACGGCCTCGAAGGCGATGGCGCCGCAGGCGAAGATCAGCAGAAGGGCGTTGGCCAGGGCCGCCAGAACGGTGGCCTTGCCGTAGCCGTAGGTCCTTTGCGAGCCGCTGGCCCGCCGCGCCAGCCAGGCGGCGCCGCCGGCCATGGCCAGGCCCAGGACGTCGGACAGGTTGTGACCCGCGTCGGCCATCAGGGCGGTGGAGCCGCTGAACAGGCCCGCCCCGAACTCGATGCCCACAAAGACCAGATTGACGACCAGGCCGACGGCGTAGCGCCAGTCGCCGGTGTCGACGGGCCCGTGATGGCCGCCGGGGCCATGGCTGTGTCCATGGTCGTGACCATGATCGTCGTCGTGAGAGCCGTGGGCGTGCGCCATGCGGCTATCCTTAGTGCTGACGAAGGACGACGAGAAGGCCGATCAGGATCAGGGCCAGGCCGAGGATCACGCCCTCGTAGCGGGCCCAGCGCTCCAGCCGCAGCACGGACCATCCGGCCCGGGCGAGGACGGTGAACAGGGCCATGCCCGACACCGTCCCGGCCGCGAAGGCCAGGGTCAGGGCGGTCAGGACCAGCGCGCCCTCGGTCGCCTGCGACAGATAGATGGGCAGCAGCACCTCGCCGGGGGACACGGCCATCATCGCCACCAGGCCCCAGAAGGCCGCGGCGTGGGAGACGGTCGGCTCCGACAGCGCCAGCGCCGGGCCGCCGGCCATGATCGCGGGGCGCAGCAGGGCGCGTCCGAGATAGAAGGCGCCGAACAGGAACAGCAGGCCCGCCGACAGGCCGGGCAAAAGGCCGGAGATCCACTGGTCCATGGCCAGGCCGGCGGCGACGATCAAACCGCCGACCGCGGCGGTGGCGGCGATATGGGCCAGGCCGGCCGCGGCCACGACGCCGAGAACCCGGGGCAGGCTCCAGCGCTGACCTCGCCCCACGAGGACGAAAGGCAGCCAGTGGGTCGGCAGGGCCGCATGCAGGAAGGCCGTGGCGAAGCCGGCCCCCAGCAGGGACAGGAGAACGGGTTGCTGGAGGTCGGCCGGCGTCATCCCTGGCGTCATAGAATGTTATCTTATAACAGTCGAGGGCCGGGTTTCATTTGACCGCGCCGCGCGGCGGACCCCCGTTTTTTCGCCCGTCCGCGTTGACTCGGACACCCCTCTGCGTCTATGTCGCCGCTCTTCGCCCGAGGGGGTCCCCCGTCGGGCTTATTCTTTTTGCGTTTCGCTGAGGCTTCAACATGTACGCGGTGATCAAGACCGGCGGCAAACAGTACCGGGTTCAGCCGGGCGACGTCATCGTGGTCGAGAAGCTCGACGGCGATGTCGGTTCGGACGTTTCGTTCGGCGACGTGCTGATGCTGGGCGGCGACAAGGGCGTGACCCTCGGCGCTCCCCTGATCGCGGGCGCCGCTGTCGCCGCGACCCTGGTCGAGACCCGCAAGGGCGAGAAGATCAAGATCTTCAAGAAGACCCGTCGCCAGGGCTATCGCCGCACCAACGGCCATCGCCAGATGGAAACCGTGCTGCGCATCACCGGCATCGACGGCGCCGGCGAGAAGGCCAAGTGGGACGGCGAAACCTCGCTGATGACCAAGGCCGAGATGAACCTCCGCGCCCGTGGCCTGGCCCCGCGCGTCGAGGAGACCGAGGTCAAGGCCAAGCCGGCCAAGTCGCCCAAGGTCGTCGACGCCGCGCCCAAGGCCGAAGCCGCCGAGAAGCCCGCCGCCAAGAAGGCCGCGGCTCCGAAGGCCGCCGCCGCCAAGACCGAAACCAAAGCCGCTCCCGCCAAGAAGGCCCCCGCCAAGAAGGCGGACAAGGCCGGCGACGAAGCGTAATTTCAGTACGAGAACGGGAGCAGACCTATGGCTCACAAGAAATCCGGTGGTTCGTCGCGTAACGGTCGCGACTCCGAGTCGAAACGCCTCGGCGTGAAGAAGTTCGGCGGCGAGCGCGTGCTGGCCGGCAACATCCTCGTGCGCCAGCGCGGCACCACCTTCCATCCGGGCGACAACGTCGGCCTCGGCCGCGACCACACCCTGTTCGCCACCGCGCACGGCGCCGTGAAGTTCACCAAGAAGGCGAACGGCCGTTGTTACGTGTCGATTCTTCCGGCCGACGCCGACATGCCGATGGCCGCCGAGTAGCGCAGACCGACTGACACCCGGATCGCGCAAGGCTCGAGAGCCGCGATCCGGACCAGGGAAATATTTCCGCGGGGAGTCTGGATCACCAGGCTCCCCGTTTTCGTTTCCCCGCCTCGACGCCGCCCGAGCCCTCCAAGGAGGCGGCAGATCGAACGAGGCCGTGTCATGTGCGTGATTGAACCCTCCCCCGTCGTCGAGACGCGGCGCCTGGCCCTGCGCGCGCCGGGCGCCCAGGACATCAGCCGTCTGGCGACCCTCGCCAATGATCGCGACGTGGCGCGCATGACCCTGCGTATGCCGCACCCGTTCGGCATCGCCGACGCCGAGGCCTTCGTGCTGCAGGTCGCGGTGCAGGATCCGGCGCGCGCGCGCACCTTTCTGATCGAGCATGAGGACCACGGCCCTGTCGGGGTCCTCGGCCTGTTCGAGGACAAGGATCCGGCGCCCGAGGTGGGCTACTGGATCGCGCGTCCGTTCTGGGGCCGGGGCTACGCCACGGAGGCGCTGCAGGGCGCGACGGTCTGGGCGTCGAAGGCGTGGAAGCGCCGGGCGCTGATGGCCGGGCATTTCTCCGACAATCCGGCGTCGGGCCGGGTGCTGGAGAAGGCCGGCTTCCTCTACACGGGCGAGGTCCGCAAGGACTTCAGCCGCGCGCGAAACGCCGAGACGGCGACGCGCCGGATGGTGTGGTTGCCGTGATGTAAGGCATTCTCCCTCCCCCGAAGTGGGGAGGGAGAGGTCGAATTCTAACCGAACAGCGTCGGGCCGAAGACGGCGGCCATGGCGATGGCTCCACCCGCGACGGCCACGACGGCGCCGGCGATGAAGGCCGCCCAGGTGCGGGCGGCGCGCTTGCGGCGCAGACCCGAGGTCTTGACCGATCGCAGCATGACGCCGGGCTTGGGTCCGAAGACTTCCGAACCGGAAATATTGTGCTGGGACATGAACGCGCTCCCTGATCCACCGCCCCTTGCGGGTCAGGGAGACCGAAGCGGCCCTGAAAAGGCGAAACGATGGCGAACGCCGGTCACCCACCGATCCGTGATCGGATGAACAGCCGTCAGCGAACGCCCTATCCGCAATAGATCAGGCGGCCGCTCCAGGCGCGATAGTAGCCGGTGCGGGGATCGTAGGAGCGATAGCTGGCCCGGCACCAGTCCTGGCGGCTGCCGTAGGCGGCGTGGGAGCCATAGGCGCGACCGCCCCCCGGATAGACCAGATCCGGACGACCGTAGGCGCCATAGTACGCCGCGCCGCCCTGGTCATAACCCGGGCTGGAGCCATGACCACGATTGCGAGTGGAATAGCCGTAACCGCCATATCCGCCTCCGTAACTGTACCGCCTGTAGTGATGGCCGCCGTAACCGTCGCGGCCGTAACCGGCCAGTTCGCGATAGTCTCGGCGCGCCTCGGGACTGACCCGGCGGCGCTGATCGCGCCAGCCGGCGCCGCAGTCGGTGCGGTTCGCGTCCCAGAAGGCGTCACAGCGATAGTCGCCGGGCCGGTCCAGCTGGCTGCGCCAGTCAAAGCTGGAGGGCGCGGCGTTCCCGTCGCTGCGACGGCCGCTGTAGACGGCCCGGGCTCCGTCGTCGCTGTAGCTGTGGCGGCTGTCGTACGTCCCGCTCCAGGTCTGGGCCACGGCCGGGGCGGCGGCGAGGGTCAGGCCGGCGGCCAGCAGGAGGGCGATGGGGCGCATGGTTAACTCTCCGAAGCGGCCAGTTACGCGGCCTCAAAGACGACAGGCACTGACGTGGAGCAGGCTAGAGGATGACGCCGACCCGGCCGCCGCGGGTGGACACATTGCGCATCAGCACGACGCGGTCCCCGCCGGCGCTGACCGGGGTGATCACGAACCAGTTTCCATCCGGCAGGTTGTCGAACTGGAAGCGGTTGTTCTCGCAGGAGGTCTGGCGGACGAAGGAGCGATAGTCGGCGTTGGGATCGGCGACGGTGCGGGCGCGGACCACGGCCTCGGGGATCGCGGCGCGGGTCGTCGAGCCGTACAGGGTCTGGAAGCGGGCGCGGGTGTAGGGGGTGTCCGGCGTCAGGGCGACCGAGCCGGTGCAGCTGAACACCTGCCCGTCGCGGCGGTAATCGACGCGGCCGTCGATCGAGGCGCGGCCGGAACGGGCGGACCAGGCGAAGTCCTGGGCCCGGAAGGCGCTCGAGGACGGGCCGGGCCCGTAGCCGCCGGGAGAGACGGTCTCGCACGCCGCCAGGGAGGCGGCCACGGCGGCGATGGCGATCAGATGACGGGCAGACATGGCTCTCTCCGGGGATGCGCGGGTCGAACGCCGCGATCAGACGCTCAACGCCGGCATAAGGTCAAGGTTGCGAGGCGTTCGGCGGTGGGCCAAAAGCGCGCATCAACCCGGCGAAGACCGGGTATAGGGACCGCTCATGACAGTCACTTTCGACGATATTCTGGCCGCGCGCGCGCGCATCGCCGGCCAGGTGGACCGGACGCCGGTCCGGCACTCGCGGCGGCTGTCGCAGCTGACCGGGGCCGAGGTCTGGGTCAAGTTCGACAACCTGCATTTCACCGGCAGCTTCAAGGAGCGCGGGGCGCTGAACCGGCTGCTGCAGCTGACGCCCGACGAGCGCAAACGCGGCGTCGTGGCCGCCAGCGCCGGCAACCACGCCCAGGCGCTGGCCTATCACGGAGCCCGCCTGGGCGTGCCGGTGACCATCGTCATGCCCGAGGGCACCCCCTTCGTGAAGGCGGACGGCACCCGGGCGCATGGGGCCACGGTGGTGATCAAGGGACTGGATTTCACCGGCTCCACCGAGGAGGCGCACCGGCTGCGCGACGCTGAGGGCCTGGTCTTCGTCTCGGCCTTCGACGACGAGGGCATCGTAACGGGGCAGGGCGTCTGCGCGGTGGAGTTCCTCGAGGATGCGCCGGATCTCGAGGCCCTGATCATACCCATCGGCGGCGGCGGCCTGATCGCGGGCTGTTCGGTGGCGGCCAGGGCGATGAAGCCGGACATCCGCATTTTCGGCGTCGAGGCGGCCATGTACCCCTCGTTCGCCGCCAGACGACGGGGCGAGGTCGCCAAATGCGGCGGCCAGACCATCGCCGAGGGCATCGCCATCAAGGCGGTCGGCGACATTCCCTTCGCCATCGCCGATCCACTGGTCGAGGACGTGCTGGTCTGCCAGGAGGCGGATTTCGAGACGGCGGTGGCCTATTACGCCACGCTGGAGAAGACGGTCGCCGAGGGCGCCGGCGCGGGCGGACTGGCGGCCTTGCTGGCCTACCCCGACAAGTTCAGGGGCATGAAGGTCGGGCTGGTGCTGTGCGGCGGAAACATCGACGCCCGCATGCTGGCCGTGGTCCTCAACCGCGAACTGGTGCGCGAGAAGAAGATGGTCGTCTATCGCATCCTCGGCGACGACCGGCCCGGCATGCTGTCCAAGATGAGCGCCGTCATCGGCGGCCTGGGCGGAAACATCATCGACGTGGTGCACAACCGGCTGGCGCTGGACGTGCCGGCCAAGGGCGCGGAGTTCGACATCATGGTCGAGACGCGCGGCGAGGCCCACGCCCTGGAAATCAGACGCGGACTGGAAGAGGCTGGCTATGCGCTACGGATGGGCTAGGGGCGTCGCGGCGCTGTCGATGATGGCGGCGCTGGCGGGGCCGCTGGCGGCGTGCAACCGCGAACCGGCCGCGCCGGACGAAAGCGCGGCGCAGAATCTGCGGGCGGCCGAATTCTTCCTGTCGTCGAACGCGAAGGCCGAGGGCGTGAAATCCCTGCCGTCGGGCGTGCAGTACAAGGTGATCCGGTCCGGCCCGCCGGGCGGCGAGACGCCCGACCGCAACGATCTGGTCCGGGTCGACTACGAGGGCACGCTGACGGACGGGACGGTGTTCGACAGCTCGTTCCAGTCAGGCCAGCCGGCGGTCTTCACCGTCGGCGACGTCGTGCCGGGCTGGACCGAGGCGCTGCAGCAGATGCGGGTCGGCGATGAATGGGTCGTCTATGTGCCGCCGGCGCAGGGCTATGGCGAACAGGGCCGGCCGGGCATCCCGGCCAATGCCGTCATGGTGTTCCGCATCAAGCTGCTGGACATCGCCCGCGCGCCCGGCGGCGAACGCGGCGGGGCGATCGCCCAGGGCTAGACGTTCTCCCTCCCCTTCATGGGGAGGGACGGCGAGGCGTAGCCGAGCCCGGGTGGGGTACGCCAGATTCGCACCGCCGACGCCAAGCTTCCAAATTCCCCACCCTGTCGTCGCTACGCGCCGACATCGTTCCCCATGAAGGGGAGGGAGAGCCGCTGCACCGCCCACTCCGCGGCGTCACGCACCACGGCGTCCGGATCATCCAGCAGCCGCTCGGCGGCGGGGATCAGGTCGGGCTCGCCGCTGTTGCCGATCGCGTACAGCACATTGCGGACGAACCGGTCCCGTCCGATCCGCTTGACCGGGCTTTTCGAGAACAGCGTCCGGAACGCCGCGTCGTCAAGCGCAACCAGATCGGCCAGGCGCGGCGAAACCAGCGCCTCGCGCGCCTGGACGCGGGCTTCCTTCGAAGCCGCGGCGAACTTGTTCCACGGACAGACCGCCAGGCAGTCGTCGCAGCCGTAGATCCGGCTGCCGGTCGCCGTGCGGAACTCGTCCGGCCAGGGCCCGGCGAACTCGATGGTCAGGTAGGACAGGCAGCGTCGGGCGTCGAGCTGGAAGGGCGCCGGGAAGGCCCTGGTCGGACAGGCGTCGAGGCAGGCGGTGCACGTGCCGCAATGCTCGCCCTCGGGCGGGTCGGGTTCCAGTTCGGCGGCGATCAGTATGACCCCCAGGAACAGCCAGTTGCCGTGGGTGCGGCTGAGCAGATTGGTGTGCTTGCCCTGCCAGCCGAGCCCCGCGCGCTGGGCCAGCGGCTTTTCCATCAGGGGAGCGGTGTCGACGAAGACCTTGACCTCCCCGCCGGTGCGGGCGGCGACCTGACCCGCCAGCGTCTTCAGCCGGCCCTTGATGAGCTCGTGATAGTCGTCGCCGCGCGCATAGACCGAGACATACCCCGCCGACCGGTCGGCCATCTCGGGCAGGGGGTCCGACTCCGGGCCGTAGTTGAGGCCGAGCACGATCGCTGTCCGGGCGCCCTCCCACATGGCGGTGGGATGGGCGCGGCGCGCCAGCGTCGTCTCCATCCAGCCCATGTCGCCGTGACGGCCCGCCTCGACGAAATGCGCCAGCCGCTCGCCCGCGCTCCAGGGCGCCGCGGCCGAGGCGAAACGGCAGGCGTCAAACCCCAGGGCGGCGGCGCGTTCGCGGATGAAGGGACGAAGATCGACCGGCATGGGCGTCGTTTGACGCGCCGGACCCTAGAAGTCGAGATCGGCGTACCACGACGAACCGGCGACGCCGGGGAAGCGGTCGGTCAGCAGCGGTCGGAAACAGGGCCGGGATTTCAGCTTCATGTACCAGGTCTTCAGGCCCGGCCAGTTGGCCCACGGGACCTCGCCGAAATAGTCCAGCACCGACAGATGGGCAGCCGCGATGAAATCGGCCTGACCAATCCGGCGTCCGGCCAGCGCGTCCCGGTTCGCCAGCAGGTCCTCCAGCATGGCGAGGTGCGATCTCAGGGCCTCGCGCCCCGCGCGCAGGGCGCGGGCGTCGGGCGATCCGAGGCGCAGCAGGGGCTTCTCCATCCGCTCGTGCAGCAGGACGGCGTTGACCTCGTCGGTGAAACGGCGGTCGAACCAGGCCACCAGCCGGCGCGTCTCGGCGCGTTCGGCCGGATCGGTCGGCATCAGGAAGGGCTGACTCGCGCCGTCCTCGAGCCAGCCGAGGATGGCTGCGGGCTCGCACAGGGTCAGGGACCGGCTGTCCCCGGTGACCTGGAGCACGGGCGGCATGCCCGACGGGTTCAGCCCGGCGACCGGGCAATCGTCCTCCCACGGACGAACCAGGGTCTCGGTGAAGCCCTTCCTGGCCTCGCCCAGCGCCAGGCGCACGGCGCGGGAGCCCGGATCGAAGGCGAAATGATACAGGACGCAGGCCGACATGGGCGCTTCATGCACGTGAGGGCGTTAAGCCCGCGTTAGCCACGCCCTCAGGCCCAGGGACCTTTTTTCGACTTCGGCGAGGAGGGTGACGCGGACTCGGCCGTGGTCGGGGTTGGGGTCGGGGCGCCGCCGTGGGGTTCCGCCCGGCCGCGCGGATCCGGATGGATCAGGATGTCGGCTCCGGGCCAGCCCGCCAGCAGCCGGTTCTCGGCCTCGACGACGATGGCGTGGGCGGCCTCCAGCGTCAGGTTCGGGTCCAGATCGACATGCATCTGGATCATCACCACCGACCCGGCCATGCGGGTGCGCAACTGGTGCACGCCGGAAATACGCGGGTCCGACAGGACGGCGGTGGTCATGGCGAGGCGGTCGCTTTCGGGCAGGGCCTTGTCGACCAGATGGTCGGCGGCGGTCTTCAGCATCCCGTAGGCGCCCCAGAACAGCCAGACGGCGACGACCAGTCCGGCGGCGGCGTCGAGTCCGGGCGCGGACAGAAACGCCCCGGAGATCACGCCGATCAGGACCACGGCGTTGGCGGCCAGGTCGGCGGCGTAGTGGGCGCGATCGGCCTCGACCGCCCTGGACCCGCTGGTCTTGATGGCGCGGCCCTGCATCCAGACCAGCCAGCCGGTCACGGCGATCGAGATCAGGATCACCAGCACGGCCCAGTACCCCGCGGTCACCGGGCGGGGGTCGAGGATGCGCTGGATCGCCTCCCAGCCGATGAACAGGGCCGAGGCGAACACCAGTCCCGCCTGCATCATGGCCGCGAGCGCCTCGCCCTTGCCATGGCCGTGGCGGTGATCCTCGTCGGCCGGAGCGGCAGCCCAGCGGACGGCGAAGAAGACGCCGAGCGAAGCCACCAGATCGAGCGCCGAATCCGCCAGCGAGGCGAGGATCGAAACCGACCCGGAGGCTCCCAGCGCAAAGGCCTTCAAGGCGATGAGGACCACGGCCACGCCGACCGACAGCCGGGTGACGGCGCGGGTCGCCGAATGAGCGTCGTCGAGGGCGTTGGCCGGGGCGGGGATCGTCATCGCCGTCTTGTCGCGGAAAGGCGCGGCCCTGCCAAGGCCACGCGCCTCCCGGGCGTTAGCGTCATCGTCACGAAAGGACCGCATCCTTGACGTCCCATGGTTCCACGAGGCCGAGGCGTTCGGAGGCTCGCGTGCAGATGACGGACACAGTGCGGTGGATCGGACGGGGCGAGGCGCTGGCCCGACTGGGGGTCAAGTCGCAGACGCTGTACGCCTATGTCAGCCGGGGCCGGATCGCGGCGCGGCCCGACCCGGATGATTCCCGCCGCAGCCTCTACGCCGCCCATGACATCGCCCGCCTGAGCGGCGAGTCCGTCGAGGCCGAGGAGACCGCCGTCTATCGCCGCACCCCGGGCGGGGCGGCGCGCGGCGAGGCCGATATCTGTTCCTCAATGACGGTGATCGCCGGGGGACGGCTGTTCTATCGCGGGCTGGACGCCGTCCAGCTGGCCGAGACGGCGACGTTGGAGGATGTGGCGCGGCGGCTGTGGGACGCGCCGGCGGTCAATCCGTTCGCGGGCGTCCGGCCGCGGATCGGCGCCGTTCCGGGCGGTTCGATCCGGGCGCGGCTGTTCGCGGCCCTCGCCCGCCGCGCCGAAGAGGACGCCGATCCGAAGCCGCGTCCCGTCGAGGAGCTGCGCCTGGAATGCGCCCGCGTGCTGGACGAGGCGGTGGACGCCGCCGTCGGTTCGGGCCCGCGTCTGTTCCTGCACCAGCGGCTGGCGCGCAGCTGGAAGACCCCCGATCGGGACGCCCATCTGATCCGCCGCGCCCTGGTGCTGTCGGCCGATCACGAAATTAACCCGGCCGTGGTGGCGACGCGCGCCGCGGCCGACGGCGGCGCGGCTCCGGCGGCGGCGGCCTTCGCCGGCCTTCTGACCCTGGCCGGGTCGCCCGCGATGGCCGAACTGACCCGGGCCTCTGACTGGATCGTCGCCGTGCGGCGTCAGGCGGCGGACGCCGCGCGCCGGGCCCATGAGATGGGCCGTCTGGTCGGTTTCGACGCCCGGACCGACTATCCGGCCGGCGATCCGCGCGCCGCCGCACTTCTCGCCGCCGCCGATCTGCCGGCTGATCTGGCCCGCGCGGTGCAGGAAGGCGAGACGGCGACGGGGCGCAAGGCGAACTTCCCCCTGGCCCTGGCGGTGATCGCCCGCCGGCTGGAGCTGCCGCGCGACGGCGCCGCCGACCTGTTCCTGATGGGCCGTCTGGCGGGTCTGCTGGGTCATGCGCTGGATCAGGCCACGAACGGCTCGCCTATCCGGGCCCGCCTGCGCTATGTGGGTCCCGAACCGGGCGCGCACTGACGACCCGATCTGTTTGACGGGGCGTTATGGCGGACTGGCTGGCGGCGATCATCCTGGGCCTGGTCGAGGGCCTGACCGAGTTCATTCCGGTGTCGTCGACGGGCCATATGCTGTTGCTGGGCCATTTCCTCGGCTTCGAGAGCAACGGCAAGACCTTCGAGATCGTCATCCAGCTGGGCGCCCTGCTGGCCATCGTCAGCGTCTATTTCAAGCGGCTGTGGGCGCTGGCGACGCGGTGGCCGTTCGACCCCGAGGCCCGCCGCTTCCTGATCGGCCTGCTGGTCGCCTTCGCCCCGGCGGTCGTGATCGGCTTCCTCGCCTACGACTTCATCAAGACGGTGCTGTTCGAAACGCCGCTGGTGATCTGCATCGCCCTGATCGTGGGCGGCGTCCTGCTGCTGTGGCTGGACCGGATGAAGAAGGTCCCGACCTTCCTCGAGGCCGACGGCTATCCGTTGCGGGTCTATTTCCTGATCGGCCTGTTCCAGTGCCTGGCCATGATCCCCGGCGTGTCCCGCTCGGGGGCCACGATCGCGGGCGGTCTGCTGCTGGGCACCGACAAGCGGTCCGCGGCCGAGTTCAGCTTCTTCCTCGCCCTGCCGACCATGGGCAGCGCGGTGGCCTATGACCTGCTCAAGAGCTGGGACGGCTTGGACTTCAGCGACGCGGGCCTGATCGTCATCGGCTTCGTCACGGCCTTCCTGACGGCTCTGGCCGTGGTCCGGTTCCTGCTCGACTTCGTCAGCCGCCACGGCTTCGCGCCGTTCGCCTGGTGGCGGATCGCGGTCGGCGTGGCCGGGATCGTCGGCCTGGCCCTGACCGGGGGACTGTAGCCCCGGCTCAGGCCGTCGCTTCGGCGAACTGGCCGCCGCGGCGGTAGCGCCACAGATACGAAGGCGCGATGGCCTCGATGCCCGTCGGCTGGACGCCCAGCTCGGCCAAGCCCTCGGCGCCGTCGGCGACGACATTGTCCTTCTCCAGCAGCACGACCTGGTCGCGCGTCAGCACCGGCGGAATGCCGACCATGGCGGTCAGCTGGGCCATGGAGCCGATGGCCCGCGCGGCGAAGAACGGCAGGGGGATCAGGCCGTTCGAGCGATAGGTCTCGCGCAGGATCAGCTTCAGCACCTCCTCGAAGGTCATCACCGCCGGCCCGCCCAGTTCGAAGGTGCGGCCCGCCGCCTCGGGCAGGACGGTGGCGCGGGCGATGGCCTCGGCCACGTCGGCGACATAGACGGGCTGGAATCGGGTCTTGCCGCCGCCGATCAGCGGCAGGAAGGGCGAGACCTGGGCCATCTGCGCGAACCGGTTCAGGAAGTCGTCGCCGGCCCCGAAGATGATCGACGGCCGGATCACCACCGCGTCCGGCTTGACCTCGCGCACCGCCATCTCGGCCGCGGCCTTGGACAGGGCGTAGTCCGACTCGCTCTCGGGATCGGCGCCGATGGCCGAAATCTGGACCAGCCGGTTGATGTTGGCGGCGGCGACCGCCTCGGCGATGTTGCGCGAGGCCTCGACGTGCAGGGCGTGGAAGCTGCGGCGGCCCGATTCGTACAGGATGCCGATCAGATTGACGGCGGCGTCGGCGCCGTGCAGGGCGCTGGCGACGTCGTCCGTATTGTTGGCGTCGCAGCGCACGGCCTGGATCTGGCCGACGGACCCCGAGGTCTGCAGCTTCCAGGCGCGGTCGGGGCGGCGGCAGGCGACGCGCACCCGCCAGCCGCGGCGGGCAAAGGCCCGCACCAGCTGGCTGCCGACGAAGCCCGAGCCGCCGAAGACGGTGACCAGGCCGGGGGCGACTTCGCTCATCACAGGGACTCCAACAGGCGGCGGCGCGCGCGGGGCGAACCCCGTGCCGGGGCCGGATTAGACGATGGCCGCCACCGTCGCAACGCAAAGCCGACAAAAGCCTGTTGACCCGCTGGGGGGGCTGCCTTAAGGGTCCGCGCCTTCCGGACGGATAAGCACGCAGGTGCGAAAACGTCTGGGCCCAGGTGGCGGAATTGGTAGACGCGCTGGCTTCAGGTGCCAGTGATAGAAATGTCGTGGAGGTTCGAGTCCTCTCCTGGGCACCATCTTTTGAACGGCGCTGCATCGACGATGCAGCGCCGTTTGTTTTAGGGCCCTATCGCCTCGCGCGCGGCGCTCGGCTACTTGAGGGCGACGTTTTCCTCCGCCGCCAGAGCTGCTGAACCCGAATGACCGTCCATTTCCACGAAGGCGACCTGCCCAACGGCCTGGATCTGGGGCCCGAGGTGGCGATCGATTCCGAGACCATGGGCCTGCGTTTCCGCCGTGATCCGCTGTGCGTGGTCCAGCTGTCGGCCGGCGACGGCGACGCCCATGTCGTGCGCATGAACCGTCCCGGCTACGACTGCCCGAACCTGAAGCGGCTGCTGACCGATCCGGCGGTGCTGAAGCTGTTCCACTTCGGCCGCTTCGACATCGGCATGTTCCAGCTGCACCTCGGCGTCGAGACGCGGCCGGTCTATTGCACCAAGATCGCCTCCAGACTGGCGCGCACCTACACCGACCGCCACGGGCTGAAGGACGTCGTGCGCGAACTGGTCGGGGTCGACCTGTCCAAGACCCAGCAGTCCAGCGACTGGGGCGCCGCCGAGCTGTCGCCCGCCCAGCTGGAATATGCGGCGTCCGACGTCCTCTACCTGCACGCCGCCAGGGCGAAGCTGGACGAGATGCTGGAACGCGAGGGCCGCGCCGAACTGGCCCGCCGGTGTTTCGACTTCCTGCCCAGCCGATCGGCGCTGGACCTGGCGGGCTGGGACGAGATGGACATCTTCGCGCACAGCTGATGACAGACCCCGCCGACATCCGGGACCAGGCCGACGAGGCGCGCGTCGCCGCCACGGCGAAGGCGTTCCGCGCCCGGTCGCGGCGGGTGCATATGCTGCGCCGCATCCTGCCGGTGGCGATCATCGTCCTGGCCGGCGGCACCGTCAGCTGGATCGTCCTGCGCAGCGTCATGTCGGACGTCGAGCGCAAGGCCGGGACCAGCCGCGAGGTCCGGCTGGACAGCGCCATGTTCCACGGTCAGGACGCCGAGGGGCGCAGCTTCATGATCGGGGCGAAGAGCGCCGTGCGCGACCCGGAAACCGGCCAGTTCCGGCTGATGGGGCCGGCGCTGAGGCTGAACCTGGGCGGCCGCAAGGTCACGACCCTGACGGCCGACGGCGGAACCTACAACGAAGCCGCCAGGACGGTCACGATCGGCCCCAATGTTCGGATATCGGACGGCGGCTCGGGCTTCACCCTGGTCACGCCCGAGGCTGTGGTGAACACCGCGACCGGCGTGGTGACGGGATCGAAGGGCGTCCAGGGCTCGGGTCCGCTTGGAACGGTCAACGCTTCGTCCTATGTCATCTATGAACAGGGCGAACGGGTCGTGTTCAGGGGCGCGGGCGATAACAAGGTGCGCGGGACGATCAACCCCGCCAGTTCGGACGGATGAGCATGACCAGAACCCTCCTGACGGCGGCCTTCGCGCTTGGCCTCGCGGCCGTGCCGACGATCGGCGACGCCCAGAGCTTCCAGGGCGGCCAGCCCATCATGTGGGGCGCCGACGAGGTGTCGCGCACGCCGGCGGTCCTGTCGCTGCGCGGACGGGCCGAACTGACCCAGGGCGACAACCGCATCCGGGCCGATCGGGTCGAGGGGACGATCAGCAACGGCGACCTCACCCGTGTCGAGGCGAGCGGCAATGTCTATTTCGTCACGCCCGAGCAGACGATCCGCGGCGACCGCGCCGTCTACACCCCGGCCAACGACACCATCGTTCTGACCGGCGACGTCATTCTGACCCAGGGCCAGAACGTGATGACCGGCGGACGATTGACCTACAACACCCGCACCGAGGCGGCGGAGATGGACGGGGCGACCGGCGGCCGGGTCCAGGGCGTCTTCTATCCCGAACGCAGCGGGAACTGAGCCTCCGGCTCGGACCTGACCTTTGGCGCGCAAGGAACTCTCAGCCCTCAATGTGAACGAGGCTCCGGTCGAGCCGGCGGCCGCGCCGGCGCGCGCCACGGGCCTGAGGGTCGAGAACATCGCCAAGTCGTTCGGCCAGCGGCAGGTGGTGCGTGACGTCTCCCTGCACGTCCAGCGCGGCCAGGTCGCGGGCCTGCTGGGCCCCAACGGCGCCGGCAAGACGACCTGCTTCTACATGATCACCGGCCTGATCCCGCCCGATACCGGCTCCATCTGGCTGGACGGCGAGGACATCACGCCCCAGCCGATGTACCAGCGCGCCCGCATGGGCCTGGGCTATCTGGCGCAGGAGGCCTCGATCTTCCGCGGCATGACGGTCGAGCAGAACGTCAAGGCGGTGGTCGAACTGCACCATACCGGCCACCAGGCGATCGCCGACGAGACCCGCCGCCTGCTGGAGGAACTGCGCATCGACCACCTGCGCCACGCCCCGGCGTCGGGCCTGTCGGGCGGCGAGCGGCGGCGCTGCGAGATCGCCCGGGCCCTGGCGGGCAAACCCAGCTTCATGCTGCTGGACGAACCCTTCGCCGGCATCGACCCCCTGGCCATCGCCGACATCCGCCAGGTGATCCGCTACCTGGCGGGCGAGGGCATCGGCGTGCTGATCACCGACCACAACGTCCGCGAGACGCTGGAGATCATCGACCACGCCTCGATCATCTCGGGCGGTTCGGTGCTGTTCGAGGGCAAGGCCGAGGACGTGATCCGCGATCCGGAAGTGCGCCGGGTCTATCTGGGCGACATGTACGGGTAAGGCGTCAGGGCCGCCCCAGGCTCAGCCTGCTGATCAACACCGCCGCCCGCTGCGACTGCCGCACCAGACTGTCCAGATCGACCCATTCGCCGTCGGCGTGGGCGTTCCCGCCCGCGACGCCGAGGCCGCCCAGCGTATCCACATCGGCGGCCACGAAGCCGCTGTCCGCCGCCCCCCGACGCGCCGGGTCATAGGCCGCCATCTCCGGCAGGCCGAGGTCGCGGTTGACGGCGTTCAGGCGCGCCAGCAGGGCGATATTGCCCTCGCTTGGGGCCATTGGCGGATAGCCGCCCTCGCCGAAGACCAGTTCGGCCCCGGTACGGGGCAGGTGGGCGTCGACGATGGCCTGCATGCCGGCGCGGATGCGGGCGTCCTGTTCGGCGGTCAGGGTGCGCAGGTCGCCGCGGGCGATGGCGGTCGAGGCGACGATATTGGTCTTGCCCGAGGCCGTGACATTGAAGCCCTCGGCGTCGATGGCGGCGGGCGTGCCGCCGGCGATGACCCCGACATTGTAGGTCAGGTTGGGCTCCGGCAGTTCGCGGCGGAAGCCGTCGAGGATGCGCGCCATCTCATAGATGGCCCCATAGCCCAGCGTGTCGTTGAACACGCCGCTGGAATGGCCGGTCCGGCCGCTCGTGGTCAGGGTCCAGTTGCTGGAGCTGCGGCGCGCGATGGTGCCGAAGTCCTGTTCGTTCTCGACGGCCAGGTTCTCGAACTCGAGGGCGAAGGCGGCGGCCTTGCCGGCCTCGACCAGATCGCGGCGGGCGACCGACGCCGGCGCCCCGATCCGCTCCTCGTCCCCGGTCAGGACGAGGGTGATATTGGCGTTCCGCAGGGTTCCGGCCGCCCGCATGGCCCGCAGGGCCGCGATGATGACCACCACCCCGCCCTTGTCGTCGCCGATTCCCGGCCCGGTGGCGCGGGCGCCCTGGCGCTCGAAACGCTGGAACGGGTTGTCCGCCTCGAACACCGTGTCCAGATGGCCGATCAGCAGGATGTTGCGCCCCCGGCCGGGGTGGGTGGCGATCAGATGGCCGGCGCGGCCCGTCTCGGCCATGTCGACCCACCGGACATCAAAGCCGAGCGGCTCCAGTTCGGTCCGGACCATGTCGCCGACGGCGCGGACGCCGGCCAGGTTCAGCGTGCCGCTGTTCTGGTTCACCATCCGCTCCAGCAGGGCGATGTGGCGGTCATGCTCCTGCGTCACCGTCTGCATCATCGTCCGTTCCGCGCGGCCGGGCTGCGCCTCGGCGGCGGCGGGCAGGACGAACAGGAGAAGAACGGCAAGGAACAGGCGCATGGCGACCTCTGGCTGGAAGGCCTCAGCGTTTCCGATCCATGGCCCGGAGTAAAGCGCACGCGGTCGCCCCGGCGTTTAGAACACCGTTAACCGGTTCGGCGACACAGTCGCCCCAGCAAGTTTCGGGCCACGGGGCGGCGACGGCTTGCACGGGGGAATACGGTGCTCGGTCAGAGGCTGGAGATCAGGCAGGGCCAGGGGCTGGTCATCACGCCCCAGCTGCAGCAGGCGATCAAGCTGCTGCAACTGTCGAACCTCGAGCTGGACGCCTTCGTCGAGGCCGAGCTGGAGCGCAATCCGCTGTTGCAGCGCGAGGACGCCGAACCGGGCGGCGAGACCGAGCCTCCGGCTGCGGTCGAGAGCCACGACGCCGCCGAGATGAGTTTTGACGAGGGCCGGGTGGCCGACGCGGACCGCTCGCTGGATGCGCGCTCCGACGACGTCTACGGCGACGCCAGCCCCGGCGAGCGCACCTCGGACCGGATGGAGGATGTCGGGACCGGCGAGGCCCAGGTCGGGCTCAACGACTGGTCGCGCGCCGGCTCGGGCGGCGGCCTGCCCGACGGCGAGGGCCGCGAACAGCCCGACACCCGCGACGCCACCCTGTGGGAGCATCTGCAGGGCCAGGCCTCGCAGGCCGGGTTCTCGCCCTCCGACCACGCCATCGCCCTGACCCTGATCGACGGCGTCGACGAGGGCGGCTATCTGCGCGGCGACCTGAACGAGGTGGCGGACCGGCTGGGCATTCCGCTGGAACGCGTCGAGGCGGTGCTGACCGTCTGCCACGGCTTCGAGCCGACCGGCGTCATGGCGCGGTCCGTGCCCGAATGCCTGAAGCTGCAGCTGATCGAGCGCAACCGCTTCGACCCGGCCATGGGTTGTCTGCTGGAGAATCTGGACCTGCTGGCCAAACGGGACCTGTCGGCCCTGCGCAAGGCCTGCGGCGTCGACGCCGAGGACATGGCCGAGATGATCGCGGAGCTGAAGGCGCTGACGCCCCGACCGGGCGCGGGCTTCGGCGGCGAACCGGCCCAGACGGTGATCCCCGACGTCCATGTGCGCGCCGATCCCGCCGGCGGCTGGAAGGTCGAACTGAACGCGGACACCCTGCCGCGCCTGATCATGGACAAGCGCTATCACGGCGTGGTGGCGGCGGGTTCGCGCTCGGACGTGGAAAAGACCTTCGTCGCGGACTGCGCGGCCCAGGCCAGCTGGCTGGTGAAGTCGCTGGACCAGCGGGCGAAGACCATTCTCAAGGTCTCGTCCGAGATCGTGCGCCAGCAGGACGCCTTCCTCGCCTTCGGCGTGGAGTTCCTGCGGCCGCTGAACCTGAAGACCGTCGCCGACGCCATCGGCATGCACGAGTCGACGGTCTCGCGGGTGACCTCGAACAAATACGTCTCGACCCCGCGCGGCGTCTTCGAGCTGAAATTCTTCTTCACCGCGGCGATCCAGTCGTCCGACGGCGGGGCCACCCACTCGGCCGAGGCCGTGCGGCACCGGATCAAGGCCATGATCGAAACCGAGGGCCGGGACGGCGACGTCCTGTCCGACGACCGGATCGTGGAAATTCTGAAAGAGACCGGCATCGACATCGCCCGCCGCACCGTGGCCAAATACCGCGAGGCCCTGCGCATTCCCTCGTCGGTCGAGCGCAAGCGGATGCTGCGGACGGGTTGACCGCCCCGGCTGTCGCTCCTGTATCACTCGCCCGTCGTCGAATTCTCCGTTCAGTCGTCGAAATCCGTCGTCGAATTCCTCGTCCCTCAAGTGGTCGAATTCCCCGGCGCCCCGATCGTCGAATTCTCCCCCGCCTCGAGCGTCACCACATTTCAGTGATCGGCGTTGACACCATTCGCGATCGGTCGCGTTCTATCGACATGCAAATCCAAGTCAGCGGCAAGCACGTGGATGTCGGCGACGCGTTAGGCTCGCGCATCTCCCAGGAACTCGAAGACGGGATCGGCAAATATTTCGAACGCGGCGCCCAGGACGCCGAGGTCGTGGTGTCCAAGGACGGCCACGGCTTCAAGGTGGACTGTTGGGTCCGTCTGGCGTCCGGAGAGGCCATCGTCACCAGCGGGCTGGGCGGCGACGCCCACGGTGCGTTCTCGGATTCGCTAGAGAAGCTCGAGAAGCGCGTCCGTCGCTACAAGCGTCGGCTCAAGAACCATCACGCTGGCCCGCGCGGCCTGTCGCCCGAGAAGTCGGAGAACGCGGCCCGCGACGTGGCGCGAAGCATCGTCCTGCGCAGCCCCGATGAGGTCGAGGACGCGGACTTCGGCGATGCGGGCGCGCCCGGCGAACCCCCGCCCGTCGGCATGGTCATCGCCGAGACCGAGGCGGAGATCCGCACGATCACGGTCGGACGCGCCGTGCTCGAACTGGACATGACCGGCTATCCGGTCGTCCTGTTCCGCAATGCGGCCCACGGCGGCATTTCGGTGGTCTACCGCCGGCCCGACGGAAACGTGGGCTGGATCGATCCGGAGCGGACGTCGAAATCGGTCAACGGACACGGTTCGGTAAACGGTAAGAGCGTATAGTCTTCCCCAATAGAGGCGGGTGGTCTAAACGGCCCCCGCCCGTTCGGGATGTATGGGCAGAGTCGGGAACTCCTCATGGACATCGGTGATTTGCTGGCGGACGGCGGCGTCGTCCTGCGCAGCGGCGCATCGTCGAAGCGCCAGGCCCTGCATACGGTGGCCGAGGCCGCCGCCCAGGCGCTGGGCTTGCCGGAAAATCGCGTGATGGAAGCGCTGCTGGAGCGCGAGGCCCTCGGCTCCACCGGCCTCGGCTCGGGCGTCGCCGTGCCGCATGCCCGACTTGAGGGCGTCGGGCGGGTCACGGCGGTGTTCGTGCGCCTGGATACGCCGGTGGCCTATGGCGCGGTCGACGATCGCCCCGTTGATCTGCTGTTCGCCCTGTTCGCTCCGCCCCGGGACGGCGCCGAGCATCTGCGGGCGCTGGCCGCGATCTCGCGCGCCCTGCGTTCGCCGGAGATGCGCGAGCAGCTGCGGCAGGCCCGCACCACCGACGCCATCCGCGCTCTTTTCGTCAAGGACCAGGCCCCGGCCACGGCGGCCTGAGGGCCGTCAGTGGACGGACACGGGCTCCAGCTCGTGGGCCACGGCCGCGGCGAAGGCGGTTTCACGATCCATCATCACCGCCAGCCGCTCGCCGTCGGCGGCGTGCACGGCGAAAAGCGTCGCCTCGGGGTCGATCTTCAGCCCCTTCGACTCTTCCGGCACGACATCGGCCAGAACGTCGGAGGCGCGGATTTCCCGCACATAGACAAGGTCGGGCGCGCCCAGGCCTTCAAAATCCTTCTTGGTCATCTTCATGGGCGTCATCAAGACCGCCTCCTTACGCTGAACTAACGCCCGTCGAGGGCTTATGGGTCCGGCCCCGAAAGCGGCGACCGGAAAACGCGGCTTTCAGCCCGTGGTGATGGGGATGCGCCGCACCGTCGGCAGGTCTTCCGGGCGCCGCATGTCGACATGCAGGAGGCCATGCTCCAGTCGCGCCTCCTCCACCTCCAGCCCGTCGGCCAGCACGAAGCTGCGGACGAAGCCGCGGCCCGCGATGCCGCGATGCAGAAACGCCTGGTCGGCCTTGTCGGACGGTTCGCGCTTGCCGGCGATGGTCAGCTGGCGGCCTTCGAGGGTCACGGCCAGATCCTCGGGGCCGAAGCCGGCGACCGCCAGGGTGATCCGCACGGCGTGCTCGCCCCGCTGTTCGACATTGTAGGGCGGATAGCTGTCCGCGGCGGCGCGGGCGGCCCGGTCGATCATCGCCCGGGTGTGGTCGAAGCCCAGCAGGAAGGGGCTGTCGAACAATATGGTTCGCGTCGTCATCGTTTCATGCCCCCGAAGCAGGCCTTGCGCCGTCTGCGCCCCCCGTCATCGGCGAGGCGTCGGCGTATCGTGCAGATGGGGCAGGATGGACCCGAGATCAACCGGGAGCCGGATGGGACGAAGGCCCCGCGGTTTCCCGCGGGGCCTTCGATGGTGGAGCTTAGCGGAGTCGAACCGCTGACCTCTTGCATGCCATGCAAGCGCTCTACCAGCTGAGCTAAAGCCCCGAACCTTTCGGTCGGATCGCGTGGGGGCCGGGAGGCCCTGCTGCGAGGCGGCGGAACCTATGTCAGGGCCTGATCGCGATCAACCCCGGTCCAGCCATTTATTTTCGTCTCCGCCGGACGTGTGAAAAGTCGTCCGGCGGAGGTCCGAAAAAAGCCTATTCGTCGTCCTTGGGCGTCTTGATCTCGTCCTCGAACGCGTCGTCGTCCTCGTCCTCGATGAACGGGACCGAATCGTCGTCATCGTCATCGGCCAGGACGTCGTCGTCCTCGGTCGCCTCGCCCATGCCGGGCTCCTCGGTCGGGTCGACGGGGGCGTCGTCGTCGTCGTCGGGCGTCAGGATGGGCTCGTGGCCCTCCTGATCGATCTCGGGCGTCGCGACGGCTTCTTCTTCCTCGTCCTCGTCGCCGTCGACCTTCTTGTCCTTGACCTGATCCTCGTCGGCCTCGTCGGCGGGATAGCCGGCCGGACGGCCACGGCGGTTGCGCAGCTTCAGCGCCTCCTCCGGATCGAAATCGGTCGCGCATTTGGGGCAATGAGCCGGGCGGCGGCCCAGGTCATAGAATTTGGCCTGGCAGTTCGGGCAGACCTGCTTCTGGCCCAGTTCGGGTTTGGCCACGGTTGAAGACCTTTGGCGGGAGTGGGGAAATGGGGCGGCTCCCTTGCCACCCCCTGACGCCGCTGTCAAAAACCATCTCCGCGCGCCCGCGCCCGCTGACCCTCCCGGAGACCGCAGGGTGTCGACCCCAGGCTATCTGACCGCCCGCCGCAGCGCTTCGCTGAACGGCCTCGTGCGCGCTCCCGGCGACAAGTCCATGTCGCACCGCGTCCTGATTCTGGGAGCGATGGCCACGGGTGTGACCGAGATCGAGGGGTTGCTGGAAGGCGACGACGTGCTGGCGACCGCGCGGGCGGTGGAAGCCTTCGGAGCGACCGTGGAGCGGCTGGGCGAAGGCCGCTGGCGGGTGACTGGGCAGGGCGGATTCAAACAGCCGGCCGGCGTTATCGACTGCGGCAACGCCGGCACAGGCGTACGGCTGCTGATGGGCGCGGCGGCGGGCTATCCGATCGCCGTGACCTTCGACGGCGACGCCAGCCTGCGCAAACGTCCGATGAAGCGGGTGACCGGGCCGTTGGCGGAAATGGGCGCGCGTTTCGGCTGGAGGGCGGAACCGGATCGCCTGCCCGTCGAGATTCAGGGCGGGGATCTGGCCGCGATCGATTTTGTTCAGCCGGTGGCGTCAGCGCAGGTGAAGTCGGCCATCCTGCTGGCCGGGCTGAACGCGAACGGCGTGATCACGGTGGCCGAGCCCGAACCGAGCCGCGACCACACCGAACGGATGCTGCGCGCCTTCGGGGTCGAGGTCGGGGTGCTGCCGATGGAACAGGGCTGGCGCGTCAGTCTGAAGGGCGGGCAGGCGTTGACGGGAACCACCGTCGCCGTGCCCGGCGATCCATCCTCGGCGGCTTTCCCGCTGGCGGCGGGGCTGATCGTTCCGGGCTCGGAGGTGACCGTCGAAGGCGTCATGCTCAATCCGCTGCGCACCGGCCTGTTCGAGACATGGCGCGAGATGGGGGCCGATCTGACGGTCTCGAACCGCCGCATGGCCGGCGGGGAAGAGGTGGGCGACGTGACGGCGCGGCATTCGGCCCTGACCGGCGTGGTCGTGCCGCCGGAACGAGCCGCCTCGATGATCGACGAATATCCGATCCTTGCCGCCACCGCCGCCTTCGCGGCGGGCTCCACCGTCATGCGCGGCATCGGCGAGATGCGGGTCAAGGAAAGCGACCGCATCGCCCTGATGGCGGCGGGCCTGAAGGCTTGCGGCGTCGCGGTGGAAGAGGAACCTGAAGGCTTCACCGTCGCCGGCGGCCCGGTTCGGGGCGGCGCGACCATCACCACCCACGGCGATCACCGCATCGCCATGAGCCATCTGGTGCTGGGCCTGGCGGCCGACGAGGCGGTCGCTGTCGACGAACCGGGCATGATCGCGACGAGCTTTCCGGGATTTGTCGAGTTGATGCGAGGCCTCGGGGCCGATATCGCAGCGTCTGAATGAACCGATTTCTGATTATCGCCGTCGACGGCCCCGCCGCCTCGGGCAAGGGCACGATCGCCGCCCGGCTGGCGCGGACCTATGGCCTGCCGCATCTCGACACGGGTCTGCTGTACCGGGCCGTGGGGCTGGGCGTGCTGGACGCGGGGCGATCTCTGGCGGACGCCGCCGCCGCCGAGGCGATAGCGCGGGCGCTGGACGCCAGCCACCTGATCGACACCGACCGGCTGACCGACCGGGGAGCCGGCGAAGCCGCCAGCAGGGTCGCCGGCTATCCAGGCGTGCGTGCGGCCCTGTTGGCCTTCCAGAAAGCGTTCGCCGCCCGGCCCGGCGGAGCGGTGCTCGACGGACGCGACATCGGCACCGTCATTGCGCCGGACGCCCAGGCCAAGCTGTTCGTGACCGCGGCCCCGGAAGTTCGGGCGATGCGCCGCTGGAAGCAGTTGACGGGCCGGGGCGACGCCATCGCCTATGAAGACATGCTGGCCGACATCGTGCGGCGCGACGAGCGTGATGCGGGCCGGGGCGCTGCCCCTATGATCCAGGCTGATGACGCCGTCTTGCTGGACACGACCGAAATGGATATAGAGACCGCCTTCGATGCGGCCCGCCGTATCGTCGAGGCGGCGCGTGTCCGGAACGGCCTTTAGGGGCCCAAAGGCAAATCCAGCGCGTCATCCTCGGCTTCCGCGGGCGTTCTGGTTCATTCGCCTCGCGTCCTGACGACCTGATGACCCCTTTCACACTCACCTCGCGCGGGGCCGTTCGGTCGCGCGCCACAGCCGTTAGAAACCTCAACACTGCATGACTGACACCCAAAGCTTCTCTCCCTCGCGTGACGACTTCGCCGCGCTGCTCGACGAAACCCTTCAGGGCCGCGACCTCGGCGAAGGCCAGGTCGTCCACGGCCGCGTCGTCGGCATCGAAAAGGACATCCTGATCATCGACGTCGGTCTGAAGACCGAAGGCCGCATCCCGGCCCGCGAGTTCGGCATCGGCGAAGGCGCCGTCATTCCGAAGCTCGGCGACAATGTCGAAGTCTATCTCGAGCGCGTCGAGAACGCCCTGGGTGAAGCCGTCATCAGCCGCGACAAGGCTCGCCGCGAAGAAGCCTGGACCCGTCTGGAAGTCGTGTTCGCCGAAGGCCAGCCGGTCAACGGCGCCATCGTCGGCCGCGTCAAGGGCGGCTTCACCGTCGACCTCGGCGGCGCCTCGGCCTTCCTGCCGGGCTCGCAGGTCGACATCCGCCCGGTGCGCGACGTCGGCCCGCTGATGGGCAAGGAACAGCCCTTCGCCATCCTGAAAATGGACCGTCCGCGCGGCAACATCGTCGTCTCGCGTCGCGCCATCCTGGAAGAAGCCCGCGCCGAACAGCGCACCGAACTGGTCGGCCAGCTGCTGGAAGGCGAAGTCCGCGAAGGCGTGGTCAAGAACATCACCGACTACGGCGCGTTCGTGGACCTGGGCGGCATCGACGGCCTGCTGCACGTCACCGACATGTCGTGGAAGCGCGTCTCGCACCCCTCGCAGGTCCTCGCCGTCGGCGACACCGTCAAGGTCCAGATCGTCAAGATCAACCCGGACACCCAGCGCATCAGCCTCGGCATGAAGCAGCTGCAGACCGATCCGTGGGACGGCGTGGAAGCGAAATACCCGGTCGGCGCCAAGATGACCGGCCGCATCACCAACATCACCGACTACGGCGCGTTCGTCGAGCTGGAAGCCGGCGTTGAAGGCCTGGTCCACGTCTCGGAAATGTCCTGGACCAAGAAGAACGTCCACCCGGGCAAGATCGTCTCGACCTCGCAGGAAGTCGATGTGGTCGTGCTGGACGTCGACGCCTCCAAGCGCCGCATCTCGCTGGGCCTCAAGCAGGCCCAGGACAACCCGTGGGACGCCTTCGTGGCCGCCAACCCGATCGGTTCGACCGTCGAGGGCGAGGTCAAGAACGCCACCGAGTTCGGCCTGTTCATCGGCCTGGACAACGACATCGACGGCATGGTCCACCTGTCCGACCTGGACTGGAACGTCTCCGGCGAGGAAGCCATCCAGCGCTACCGCAAGGGCGAAACCGTCAAGGCCAAGGTGCTGGACGTCGACGTCGAGAAGGAACGCGTCTCGCTGGGCATCAAGCAGCTGGGCGGCGACCCGATGGAAGGCGACACCTTCAAGAAGGGCCAGCAGGTCACCGTCACCGTGACGTCGGTGGAAACCGGCGGCATCGAGGTCAAGTTCGGTGAAGACGACGCTCCGGCGACCGCCTTCATCCGCAAGTCCGACCTGTCGCGCGACCGCAACGACCAGCGCACCGAGCGCTTCTCGGTCGGCGATCGCGTCGACGCCATGGTCACCGGCATCGACAAGGCCTCGCGCCGCGTCTCGGTGTCGATCAAGGCTCTGGAAATGAAGGACGAGACCGCGGCGATCGAACAGTTCGGTTCGTCGGACTCGGGCGCCTCGCTGGGCGACATCCTGGGCGCGGCCCTTCGCGAGAAGGCCGGCGCCAAGGAATAGTCTCCTTTGTGATCTGGATACGGATCAGGCGGCGGGAGCAGTCCCGCCGCCTTTTTCGTGCGCGCGACTCGCAGATTTATGAGCGTTAACCGACATTTCGCCGGTCAATCGACCAGGCGGGGCTTTTTCCTGCGGCGGGTGGAGGCTAGGGTGGGGTTGCATCCCGTGCCCGGATGCACCCGTATGGGCTCTGGGAAGGGCTGAACTGGGCGGGGGCCTGCCGATGATAAAGTCTGAGCTGATCGAGAAGCTCGCTGCCGAGAACACCCATCTGACCCATGCCGAGGTCGAACGGGTGGTCAATATCGTGCTCGGCCAGATGGTCGATTCGCTCGGCGAGGGCGGCCGCGTGGAGCTTCGCGGCTTCGGCGCCTTTTCCGTCCGGGCCCGTCCCGCGCGGGCGGGGCGCAATCCCCGCACCGGCGAAACCGTCGATGTGCCGGCCAAGGCCGTGCCCTTCTTCAAGAGCGGCAAGGAGCTGCGCGAGCGGCTGAACGCGGCCGACGCCTGAACTCCGGAGATCGACGATGGGCCTCATGACCGAGTTCAAGGAGTTCATCGCCCGGGGCAATGTCGTCGACCTGGCGGTGGGCGTCATCATCGGCGCGTCATTCGGCAAGATCGTCACCAGCCTGGTCGAACAGGTGATCATGCCGCCGATCGGCCTGGCGCTGGGCCGGGTCGATTTCGCCAATCTGAAATGGGTTCTGGCCCCCGAGGACCTCTCCACCGAGGCGGTCGAGGAGGTGGCCATCCAGTACGGCGCCTTCATCAACACCCTGATCCAGTTCGCCATCGTGGCCTTTGTGGTGTTCCTGCTGGTCAAGGGCATCAACCGGATGCGCCGCGAGCAGGCGGCCCAACCGGAGACGGCGCCCGCCCCCACGCCGACCGAAGCTCTGCTGGCCGAGATTCGCGATGAGCTGAAGGCGCGACCCGGGGCCTGATTTCCCTCTTGTGACGGCGAACGGGATTCTCTGTTTGACTCCGGAGCCTGTTGGAACAAATAGTGAACATCTGGATTTCCGGACTCTCATGACCCCCGCGCCCCTGTCATCTCCCGCTCTGTTTCCCGAGAGGCCCGCGCCGCTGGAAGAGGCGTGCGCGGCGGGTCCGCGCGATGGGGCTGCCATGATGGCGTTCGCCCTGTCGCGTCGACTGGAGGGGGATGGGCGGCCGGTGCTGATGACCGCGACACGGGCATGGCTGGGCGAGCACGGCCGGCCCTATGGACCCGGCTTGCCGGGCGTGTCCCTGATCCTCGCGCCCGTCAACACGGCGGCCGAGGCCTTGTGGACCCTGGAACAGGCGCTGCGGTCCGGAGCGGTGTCCCTGGCCCTGGGCGCGGTGGATGCGGCGACTCTGACCCAGACCCGGCGGCTGGATTTCGCCGCCAAACAGGGCGGATGCGTGGGGCTTGTGTTGCCGCGCGGGCTGGACGGGCTCAGCGCGGCGCGGCGGCGCTGGCGGATATCGACCCTGGCCAGCGCTGTCGATCCCGACGATGCCCGGGCCCCCGGCCCGGTGCGACTGGCGGCGGAACTGGTGCGGGGACGCGGCGAACGGCCGGGGGCGTGGATGCTGGAGCAGGATGATGAGACGCATCGTCTCCGTCTGGCTGATCGACTGGCCGGTGACGGTCTGGAGGCGATCGGCCATGCGGGCGCGTCGTCCGGCCTCGCCGCCTGACCCCGCCCTCGATCCGAAAAACCCGTTCGCCCTGATCCTGAAGAACAACCGGGGCGCGGCGATCATCCACGCCCTGAATCCGGCGGCGCGGGCGACGGGTCTTCGGCGCGGCCAGACCCAAGCCGACGCCCGGGCCATGATCCCGCATCTGATCTGCAAGCCCGCCGATATCGAGGCCGACGCCCGCGCGCTGACGGCGCTGGCGGTCTGGGCCGAGCGCTGGTCGCCTTCCGTCAGCGTCGATCCGGCGGGAGAGGGGTTGGAGGGCCTGTTCCTCGACCTCACCGGCGCAACCCATCTGTTCGGCGGCGAGGCGGCCCTGTTGGTTCAGATCCGCGACCGGTTGGCGGAGGCGGGAGCGCGGGCCCGCGTCGCCATGGCCCCGACGCCGGGGGCGGCCTGGGCTCTGGCGCGCTGGGGAGAGTCCGAGGGCGGCGGCTGCATCGCCGACGATGAGACGGCGCGCGGCCTGCTGGCCCCTTTGCCAGTCGAGGCCCTGCGCATCGACGACCGCACCCTGACCCAGGCGCGGCGGTTCGGGCTGAAACGGATCGGCGACCTCTATCCCATGCCGCGCGCGGGGCTGGCGCGTCGGTTCCGGGACGGGGCCGGCGTCGGTCTGGTGCAACGACTGGATCAGGCCCTGGGCTTCGCGGGCGAGGCCCTGACGCCGGTGCGGCCGCCGCCGAAATACCGGGCGTGGCAGGCCTGGATGGAGCCGGTCGGCGACATCGAGGGGGTGGAGGCGCGGCTGGCGGAACTGGTCGCCGACCTGACCGCGCCGCTGCTGCGCGACGGGCAGGGGGCCAAGGCCCTGACCCTGACGGGCTTCCGCTCGGACGGCCGGACCACCAGCCTGTCGGTGCGCATGGGCCGGCCCGGTCGTGAAGCGGGGGTGTGGCTGCGGCTGTTCCGTGAGGCGGGGCTGGGCCGGCTGGAGCTGGGGTTCGGCCTCGACGCCATGATGCTGACCGCCGATGCGATCGAACCAATGACGGCGCGACAGGGGGCGCTGGAAAGCGAGGCCGAGGCGAAACAGGCCGAGAGTCTGGCCGCCCTGATCGACCGCCTGACCGCGCGGCTGGGCGAGGACCGCGTGCTGACGCCCGAGCCCGTCGACAGCTGGCTGCCCGAGCGCGTCGAGCGCTGGCGGCCGGCGCTGGGGCGGTCGCCAGCCGCGGCGAAGGGCCACGCGCGCCGGCCGATCCTGCTTCTGGACCCGCCCGAACCGGTCGAAGCCCTGGCCGAACTGCCCGACGGCGCGCCGGTGCGCTTCACCTGGCGGCGGCTGTCGCGACGCGTGACCCGCTCTGACGGGCCGGAACGGCTGTCGCCCGAATGGTGGCGGCCCCGCCCCGATGACCGCCAGGTGCGCACCCGCGACTACTACCGCGTCGAGGACGACGCGGGCGGCCGCTACTGGTTGTTCCGCGAAGGCCTGTACGGCCGGGAGTATTCGGGTGCGGCGGAGGAACGGGCGCCGTCGTGGTGGATGCACGGGGTGCTGCCGTGAGCGCCCCGGGCTCAGGCTGGGACGGCCAGTACGCCGAACTGGGGGCAATGACGAATTTCAGCTTTCTGGAGGGCGCGTCACACCCCGGCGAGATCGCGATGCAGGCGAAGGCCTTGGGGCTGGGCGCCATCGGCGTGGCCGACCGCAATACCCTGGCGGGGATGGTGCGGGCGCTGATGGGGGCCGAGGACGTCGACATCCCGCTGGTCGTGGGGTCGCGGCTGGGCTTCACCGACGGGACGGAACTGATGGTCTTTCCGCGCGACCGCGCCGCCTATGGCCGGCTGTGTCGGCTGTTGTCGCTGGGCAAGACCGAGGTCGTGCCGCAAGCCGGGGTCGACCCGGACGCCGATCGCATTGAAAAGGCCGAAACGCGGCTGACCTTCGAACAGGCGGCCGGGCTGGGCGAGGGCATGATCGCCCTGGCACCGGCGCCGGAAACGCCCGACGCGGCGTTCGAGGCCCGGCTGGCGGCATGGCGAAAGGCCTGGCCCGACGACCTGTATCTGGCGGCGGCGCCCCTGTGGCGCGGCGACGACCGCAAGCGGCTTAACCGTCTGGCGGCGATGGCGCATCGCACGGGCGCGTCGATGATCGCGACCAATGCCGTGCTGTACCACCACCCCGACCGGCGGATGGTGCAGGACGTCCTGACCTGCATCCGCGAAGGGACGACCATCGACAAGGCGGGCCGGCGGCTTCAGGCCAACGCCGAGCGCCATCTGAAGCCGCCGGCCCAGATGGCGCGGCTGTTCCGCGGGCATGAGGCGGCGCTGGCGCGGACCATGGAGGTGGCGCGGGCGTGCCGGTTTTCGCTGCGGGAACTAGAGTACCGGTATCCTGATGAGCCCGTGCCGGCGGGCTGGACGGCGCAGCGGCGCCTGATCCGGCTGGCCTTCAAGGGCGCACGGGAGAAATGGCCTGACGGGGTTTCACGGAAAATCCGCGACACGATCGTCAAGGAGCTGAAGCTCATCAAGCTCCTGAAATACCCCAACTACTTCCTGACCGTGCACGACATCGTGCATTGGGCGCGGACGCAGGAGAAGCCGATCCTGTGCCAGGGGCGGGGCTCGGCCGCGAACTCGGTGGTCTGCTTCTGTCTGGGCGTCACCAATGTAAACCCCGCCGAGCAGGACGTGCTGATCGAGCGCTTCATGTCCGCCGACCGGGACGAGCCGCCGGATATCGACGTCGATTTCGAGCATGAACGGCGCGAGGAGGTGATGCAGTACGTCTATCGCCGTTATGGCCGCGACCGGGCGGCGATCGTGGCCACCATCATCCACTACCGGCCCCGCTCGGCGATCCGCGACGTGGGCAAGGCTCTGGGGCTGACCGAGGACGTGACGGCGCGCATGGCCGACACGGTCTGGGGCTCATGGGGCGACAGCGTGAAGGACGAGCATGTCGACCGCACCGGCCTGAGCCGCGACGACGTACGCATGCGGCTGGCGCTGGAGCTGACGGCCGAACTGATCAAATTTCCCCGCCATCTGAGCCAGCACGTCGGCGGCTATGTGCTGAGCCAGACGCCGCTGCTGGAGATCGTGCCGATCGGCAACGCCGCCATGTCGGACCGCACCTTCATCGAGTGGGACAAGGACGACATCGACTTCCTCGGGCTGATGAAGGTCGATGTGCTGGCGCTGGGTATGCTGACCGCGCTGAGGCGCGGCTTCGACCTGATCGCGGAACACTATGAGCGCCGGTTCGAACTGGACACGGTCCCGCCGGAGGATCCTGAGGTCTACGACATGCTGTGCAAGGGAGACTCCCTCGGGGTCTTCCAGGTCGAGAGTCGGGCCCAGATGTCGATGCTGCCGCGGCTCCGTCCGCGGGTTTTCTACGATCTGGTGGTGGAGGTGGCGATCGTGCGGCCGGGCCCGATCCAGGGCGGGATGGTGCATCCCTATCTGAAACGGCGGGCGGAACGGCGCGAGGCGGAGCGGTCGGGCCGGCCCTTCGTGATCGACTTTCCCCACCCCTCGCCCGAGCATGGCGACCGCGACGAACTGAGGCGGGTGCTGCACAAGACCCTGGGCGTGCCCCTGTTCCAGGAACAGGCGATGCGGATCGCCATGGAAGCGGCGAAATACACCCCCGCCGAGGCCAACAGCCTGAGGCGGGCCATGGCGACCTTCCGGCACATGGGCACCATCGGCGAGCACGAGGTGCGGTTCACCAGCCGGATGATCGAGCGCGGCTACGATCCCGACTTCGCCCGCAGTTGCTTCGACCAGATCAAGGGGTTCGGGGAGTACGGCTTTCCCGAAAGCCATGCCTGCTCCTTCGCCCTGCTGGTCTACATCTCGTCATGGATGAAGCTCCGGTATCCCGAGGTGTTCACCGCCGCCCTGCTCAACAGCCAGCCGATGGGCTTCTATGCGCCGGCCCAGCTGGTGCGGGACGCCATCGAGCATGGGGCCGAAGTCAGGCATCCGGATGTGAACCGCAGCGGATGGGACGCCTCGCTTGAGCCCCGTCCGGGCGAACCCTGCGCCCTGCGGCTGGGGATGCGGTCGATCGACGGTTTCAGGAAGGACTGGGCCCTGCGGATCGAGGCGGCGCGCGCGGTCGGGCCGTTCGCCGATCTCGACGATCTGCGTCGCCGCGCTGACCTGCCGCCGTCGGCGCTGGACCGGCTGGCCGAGGCGGACGCCTATGGGTCGCTGGACCTGACGCGGCGGCAGGGGGTGTGGGCGGCAAGGGGGGCCGCGCCGGCGTCATCGGCGCCGCTGTTCGAGGCCATGGGGCTGAACGAGGCCGACGGCCGCCCGCCCGAGGCCCTGCCGGTGCTGGCGCCGTCCGAGGAGGTGGTCGGCGACTACCAGACCATCCGCCTGTCGCTGAAGGGCCATCCGGTCAGCTTCCTGCGCGACCGGCTGGCGGGCGTCGGGGCCCTGACGGCGAAGGCCTATCCGGGGCTGGCAAATGGGCGCCGGGTTGCGATCGGCGGGGTGGTGCTGGTCCGTCAGAGGCCGGGAACGGCCAAGGGCGTCTGTTTCATGACCGTGGAGGACGAGACCGGCGTGGCCAATCTGGTGCTGTGGCCCGACGTGTTCGAACGCTTCCGGCCCGTGGCCATGGGCGCGCGCATGGTGCTGGCGCGGGGCAAGGTGCAGACGGCGGAGGGGGTCACCCATCTGGTCGTCGATCAACTGGAGGACTGGACGCCGGTGCTGGGCCATCTGACGCCGGATTCGGCGCCGGGATCAGGCCATACGCCAGCGCGGGGGCGGCATCCGCGGGACGTGCGGGTGCTACCCGGATCGCGGGACTTTCACTGACGAATTCTCCGGAGAATTCGACGACGGTTTCGGGTGCGAAAGCGAAGACAAAACAGGGAAGCGGAAGAGGATGGCTACTACCCCCTCCGCTGAAACCGCCACTTCCAGATTCGATAGCCGACGATGGGGGCGAAGCCGCACACCAGGGCGGCGACCAGAACCGTCCAGAATCCGCCGCCCAGCCCATATTCGCCGACCGCCGCCCCGACCGCGGCCGCGAGAAGCGGGCCGAGCCAGGGCAGCCAGGACGGCGGCTTAGGCATCCACCTTGATGACGCCGCGCCGGATCTGGTCCAGCTCGATGGAGTCGAACAGGGCCTGGAAATTGCCCTCGCCGAACGCCTGGTTGCCCTTGCGCTGGATGATCTCGAAGAAGATCGGGCCGAAGGTGTCCTGGGTGAAGATCTGCAGCAGCAGACCTTCCTCGTCCGAACCGTCGATCAGGATGCGGTTCTTGCGCATCCGCTCCACGTCCTCGCCGTGGTTGGGCAGGCGTTTGTCGATCAGTTCGAAATAGGTCTCGATCGTGTCCTGGAACGGAATGCCTCGGCGCTTCAGCTCCTCCACCGTCTCGAAGATGTCGTCGGTGGCCAGGGCGATGTGCTGGATGCCCTCGCCGTTGTAGCGGCGCAGGAATTCCTCGATCTGGGAATTCTCGTCCTGGCTCTCGTTCAGCGGAATGCGGATGGCGCGGTCGGGCGCGATCATGGCCTGGGAGAACAGGCCGGTCGCCTTGCCCTTGATGTCGAAATATTTCTGCTCCTCGAAGGCGAAGACGTCGCCGTAGAAGCCGGACCAGGTGCGCATCTGGCCGCGCCGCACGTTGTGGGTCAGGTGGTCGAGCATGAACAGGCCGACGGAGTTCTTGCGCTCGGCCTCTTCCCAGCCCTCGATCTCGTCCCAGCCGTCATACAGCGAACCGGCGTCGCCATATTGATCGACAAGGTAGAGCAGCGAGCCGCCGATGCCCTGCAGGATGTAGGGATAGCCGCCGCCCAGGGCGCCGCCGTCATGACCCTCGGCCGGACGTCCGCCGCGCGACACGGCGCCTTCGAAAGCCGCCTTCGCATCGGCCACGCGGAAGGCCATGCCGTTGGCCGAAGGGCCGTGCTCGGTCGCGAACTCGCCCGCCTGACCCTTGGGCGAGCGGTTGACCAGCAGGGTGATGTCCCCCTGCTTCAGCCGCACCACGTCATTGGCCGGGTTCACGTGAGTCTGGGTAAAGCCCATGAGTTCAAGGCGCGCGATCATGGCCGCCGGATCGGGGCCCGTGAACTCGACGAACTCGAAGCCGTCGACGCCGAGCGGGTTTTCCTTGTCCAGCCGGGTGGCCGCGTCGGATTGGGGCGCGTCGTGCATGGGGCGTCTCCTGAAAGCGCTTGTCGGCGTTGGCCGCCGTTCGTCGGGCGGAACCTAGTGACCGGAAGGGCGGAAGCCAAGGCTAGCGGCGGTCACATGGGCGTGGTTCTCCCTCGCCCGAAGTGGTGGGGGACGACGAGGCGAAGACGAGCCCCGGGTGGGAAAGTGCGAACCCGCCGCCGTGCGGGCTTGCCGCTGCAATTCCTCACCCGGATCGCTGCGCGATCTTTCCTCCCCATGAAGGGAGGGAGAAGGCTAGTTGGGCCGGCCCACCACAGCGTCGACCGAACCGGTCGTCACCGGGTGATAGCCGGGCCGAGCCCGGGCATAGATCCGGGTGGCGATGGGACGGCCCCAGTCCCCCTCGGCCCACAGGCTGGTGAACAGCGGCAGGACGAATTTGCGCCGGCCCATGGTGGTCAGGAAGTTCTCCAGCGTCGGGACAGCAGCCTGATAGCGATGCTGGACAGCGATCTGCAGCCAGGCGAACAGCACCTCGGCATTGCCTTCGTTGCGCAGGTTCAGGGATGATTCCAGATCGGCCAGCTGGGCGTCGGTCAGCCAGTCAGCGCCATCGCGCAGGCCAGACGGCCGCCAGGCGAGGAAGCGCTGACGCTCCTGCGTGGACCAGCCGGCCCACGGGATCGCCGAGGCCGGACCCTTGTCGGCGAAGAAGGCGCGGGCGGCCGCGTCGACCGGACCGAAGGCGCCCGACACCGGCGGCTGCCAGTTCGACGGCATGCCGGGCTGATAGATCCAGGCGTCCATCATCAGCTGACGTTCCAGCGCGGCGTCGCCTGCGATCAGATGGGTCCGGATGTCCTGCAGGAACAGGTCGGTCGTCATGGGGCGGAAGGCATTGCGCTCGAAATAGCTCTTCAGCCAGGCGTCGAACCGTTCGCGCCCGACAATCCGTTCGATGGTGAACAGGAAGGCGGCGCCCTTCTCATAGGCGACGTCGGTCAGGCCTTCGTCGGGATCGCGCCCCTCGAGGTCGAGGTGCAGCCGGGTGTCGGCGGCGGGCAGGCCCGCCATCTCCGTCTGCAGGTCGCCCCAGCCGAGCGCGCGCAGCATCAGGGCGCGGTCCTCGCCATAGAGGGCCTCCATGATGCGGTTCTCGAAATAGACGGTGAACCCCTCGTTCAACCACATGTCGTTCCAGGTGGCGTTGGTGACGAGGTTGCCCGACCAGCTGTGCGCCAGCTCGTGCGCCACCAGCGAGACCAGCGACTGGTCGCCGGCGATGATGGTCGGGGTCGCGAAGGTCAGGCGCGGATTCTCCATCCCGCCGAACGGGAAGGACGGCGGCAGGACCAGCAGGTCGTAGCGGCCCCAGCGGTAGGGGCCGTACAGCCGCTCGGCCGCGTCGACCATGGCGGCGGTCGGGGCCAGTTCGGCGCGGGCGGCTTCCAGACGCGAGGGCTCGGTGAAGACGCCGGTGCGCTCGTCGATGGCGGCGAAGGCCAGGTCGCCGACGCCGATGGCGATCAGATAGGGCGGCACCGGATTGGTCATGCGGAACCGCCAGGCCTTCATGCCGGGACCGGCGTCCTCCCCCTCGGGCGTCAGCTGCTGGGCGCTCATGACCACGCGCAGGTCGGCGGGGGCGACGATGCGGGCGTCATAGGTCTGGCGGATGCCGGGGCTGTCCTGGGTCGGCACCCAGGTGCGCGTCAGGATGGCCTGGCCCTGGCTGAACAGATAGGGCTTCTGGCCGCCCGCGGTCTGGGACGGGGTCAGCCACTGCAGGGCGGCGGCGTCGGGTCGGGTCGAATAGGCGACGACGATGCGGCGCTTCTCACCCGCGGCCAGCGCCGGGAAGCGCACGGTCAGGGGCTGGCCCTTGATGGGGTCGCTGGCGCCGGTCTCATACTGCAGGGGGGCGCCGGCGGCGTCGGTGACGTTGCGGATATCCAGGTTCTTGACGTCCAGCACCACCTCGTTCGCGCCAGGCCGGCCCTGGATGTCGAGCGACGCCGTGCCGGCGAGCGTATGGGCCCGGAAGTCGGCGGTCAGATCCAGGGCCACGTGGCGCACATGGGCGATCTCGGGCCGCGCATAGGTATGGGTGTCGCGCGCGTATTCCGCCGGGGCGGCGGCCGAGGCCGGAAGGGGCGGCATGTCCGAGCCGGACGAGGGGCCAAATCCGGGCATCGAGGCGCATCCTCCCAGAGCCGTCGCGAGGGCGAGGGCGGAGACCAGTCCAAACGTGCGGATCATCGAGAGTCCTTGACCAGAAGGCCCGCCGTCATTGTTTCGGCGGTCGGGCGGGTTCGTTTCCTGCCGGGACAACGCTCCGGCGGGCGAAAAAGATCAAGAGGGGGCGGGCGCCGGCGCCGGGGCGAGGTTCCGCGCCTTGAACAGGCGTCCCCGCTCGGCGATCAGGACGCAGGCCAGCGCCGTGAGCCCGAGGCATACGAAGCCGATGGTCATGGGCGCGGCCGAGCCGTCGAACTGCTGGCCGATCAGGAAGCCCAGCGTCGCGCCAACGGTGGTCGAGATGAAGCCCTGGGCCGAGGAGGCGGTGCCGGCGATATGGCCCATCGGCTCCATGGCCATGGAGCCGAAATTGCCGGCGATGAAGCCGAAGCAGAACATGGTCAGGGCCTGCAGGACGGCGAAGGTCCAGATCGTCTCATGGCCCGACACCGCGACCGCCGCGTGGACCGACGATATGGCAATGAAGCCCAGCAGGGCCGTGTGCGAGATCAGCCGTGAACCCAGACGCTCCACCAGCCGCGCATTCAGCAGCGAGGCCACGGCGATGCCGCCGGCGACCAGGGCGAACACGACGGTGAACAGCTGCGGTTCATGGAAGACGTCGAAGAAGATCTGCTGGCTGGAGTTGATGAAGCCGAACAGGGCGCCCGAGATGGCGGTTATGGCGAGGGTGTAGCCGATCGACTGGCGGTTGGTCAGCGCCTGCCGGAAGGCCGAGGCGATGCGGCCGATCTGGATGGGCATCCGGTCCTCGGGGTGGAGGGTCTCGGGCAGGCGGATGGCGGCCCAGATCGCGAAGGCGGCTCCGCCCAGCGCCAGGACGCCGAACACCCAGGGCCAGGGCGCGACCGTGAGGATCAACTGGCCGAGTGTCGGGGCGAGGATGGGTACGCCGAGGAAGACCAGGAAGCTGAGCGACATCACCCGCGCCATGGTCCGCCCGGAATAGCGGTCGCGCACGATCGAGACGGCCAGCACCCTCAGGGCGGCGGCGCCGACGCCGGTCCCGACCCGCGCGGCGATCAGCAGTTCGAACGTCGGCGAGAAGGCGGCCAGGACGCTGAACACGACATAGAGCCCGAGGCCGAGCATCAGGACCGGCTTTCGGCCGAACCGGTCGGCCAGCGGCCCGTAGATGATCTGGGTCACACCGAAGCCCAGCAGATAGGCGGTGATGACCCACTGGCGGCTGTTCTCGGAGACAACGCCCAGCGCCTCGCCGATGGCCGGAAGGGCGGGCAGCATGGAGTCGATGGCCAGCGCGTTGAGCGCCATCATCATGGCGATCAGGGCGACGAATTCGGGAAACCCGGGCCCCTTCACGGCGGCGGCTGGCGCAAGGGTCGGGGAGGTCATCCCCGCCCAGATGCGGTTCAAGGGGGCAAGGTGCAACCGGGGCCGCGCGAATTTGCCGGGACGAAACGCGAAGTGAGCGCCCATCGAGGCGCGGCTGATGCTGTCAGTGATGCGGATCGTCAATCGCCCCAAGGGCTGGTACGAGGCCGGACCCGTCGTCCCCGGAACCGCCGAAAAGGAATGCTGAGATGTCCGACGCCTTCCCCGTCACCGTCTTCCACAACCCCGCCTGCGGCACCTCGCGCAATGTCCTCGCGATGGTCGAGGCCTCGGGCTACCAGCCAGAGGTGGTGGAGTATCTGCAGACGGGCTGGACCGCCGCCCAGCTGGGCGACCTCTTCGCCGAGGCCGGGCTGACGCCGCGCGACGCCTTGCGCGAGAAGGAAGCCGCGGGGATCGATCCCGTCCTGCTGGATGCGGGCACGCCGGACGGCGCGATCCTTGAGGCGATGCTGGCCCATCCCGTCCTGGTCAACCGCCCCATCGTCCGCACACCCCGCGGCGCCGCCATGTGCCGGCCGTCCGAAAAGGTCTTCGACCTGCTGGACCGCCGGCCTGACCGGTTCGTCAAGGAAGACGGCGAGGTGGTCGAACCCGGATAGCGCCCCGCTGGCGCCCCGGGCGACGTCCCGGCATACTCCCGGAAAACAGGGGGGGATTCAGGTGCGTCTTTCGATACTCATGGCTGCGATGGCTCTCGGTTGCGCCGCTCCCGCCGCCGCCCAGACCGCGGCTCCGCCCGTTCCCGTTTCGACCGCCGCCCCGGCCGATGTCGCCACGCCCGAGGCCATCGTCGGAGCCCTCTATGAAGTCATCTCCGGCGACGCCGGCGTGGCCCGCGACTGGGGCCGCTTCCGGTCGCTGTTCCATCCCACCGCCCGGCTGATGCCCTCGGGGATGAACCGCGAGGGTCAGGGCGTCGTCCGCTCGATCACGCCCGACGAATACGTCACCCGCAGCGAGCCGCTGCTGCTGGCCGAAGGGTTCCACGAACGCGAGATCGCGCGCCGCTCGGAGCGGTTCGGCCGTATCGTCCATGTCTGGTCGACGTATGAAAGCCTGCACCGCCTGTCAGACCCGCAGCCCTTCGCTCGAGGGATCAACAGCATCCAGCTGTTCAACGACGGCGTGCGCTGGTGGGTGATCAGCGTCTACTGGCAGGCCGAAACGCCGGCCGCGCCCATCCCCGCGGAATATCTGCCGCCAACGCGATGATCTGACGCCGTTCTGCTCGTGGTGCGGGCGGCCGGGGTCGAACCGGCACTCCTTTCGGAACCGGATTTTGAGTCCGGCGCGTCTACCAATTCCACCACGCCCGCACAGGCCGCCCGGTCTCTCGGCAGGCGGGCTTGGTAGCGTGGGCTGTCAGTCCGGGTCAATCCGGCAAAGGGCGCAGCAAGGCTGGAGGCGGAGATGAAGAAATCCTCGTCGGATCATCCGCCGGCGGCGCGTCGGGCCGCCCGTTCTTCCCGCTCCAGCCTGCGATTTTCGCGTCGGCGTTCTTCCTCTTCGCGGGTCTGATATCCCTGAACCACGAAATGGGTGCGGTAGAGCACACGCGTCGTCGGGACCGGGCCGCGGGGATCGGCGGCGTTGCGCACGCGGGCGCGTCGGGCCGAGGCGAGGGTTGAGGCCCCGAACCCGCCTTCGCGCGGATGCTCGGACTCGATCGCGCAGTCGCGGAGGGATCCCGTCGGATTGGTGACGCAGGAGATGATGGCGAAACCGCGCGCATACCGCGTCGCGGGGTAGCGGGGCTCGGGCCGGACTCCCCACATCAGGTTCACGGGCACGCCGTCTTCTGACAGGGTCTCCAGTTCCGCATCGCGGGGATCGACCAATGGCCGTTCGCAGGTCGTCAGCGTCCGGTCGATGGAGGCCGAAGACGCCGGCAACTCCAGATCGTACATCAGGTTGCGCCCGGCCGCCGCGCCATTCGGGACCACAATGCGCAGACGACCGCCCGCCCGCAGTTCGCGCGCGAAGGGCGCGGGAAGGTCAGCGACGGCCACGGTGTCGTCTATCGCCACCGACCAGCTGGTGCTGGCCAGGTCTTCGTCGCCGAAGGCGATCCGCAGGGGGCGGCGGGTCGCTGACCCGGCCGGCGGCAATCCCGTGATCACCGCCTCGAACCCGCCGTCGGCGCACCGCGTGGCGATGCTCACGCCATTGTCGAACCGGGTATAGGCGACCAGCAGCTTCTTTTGCGGATCCTCCAACAGATCCCAGTCGGCCGACGCATCCTGCGCGAGGGCCGGCAGCGCGACGATGCAGGCGAGCAGGGCGGCAAGGGAACGCTTCATGGGACAATCCGGGCGGGTCTGCGAGGCGCAACCTTGTGGCGACAGCCGCGGCGGCGTCAAGTTGAAGCCTCACGAAATCCGGAAGCGGACCGTGAACGTGACGACCTTGCCGATCACGGATTCCTCGTCGTCCGGAAGCTCGACGCGCGAGCGCTTCGCCGATCGCAGCGCGCTTTGTCCGAACCCTGCGCCTTGTGGCGTTTCCGACAGGATGCGGCACTCGTCCAGGAGGCCTCCGGCAGCGATGGCGCATCCGACTGCAACCTCCCCGTTTTCCACACCCCGGGAAGCGGCCAGCTCCGGAAATTCAGGAATAACGGGGCGGGCCCAGACAGCCGTTCCGAGTTCGGCCCTTTGCCGCAGGTCCCAGTCGTCGTTCAGCGGAATCGAACAGGCCGACAGAACCTGATCGACGGCGGCGATGGATGGGGGCACGGGCAGGCGGTAGCGGCGCGGCCTTTCGCCGGCGCTGCCGGGGTCCAGCCGAATGTCCAACTCCCCACCAGCACGCAATTGCCGCGCGAACCGGGCTGGTTCCGGTGGTGAGATGATCGGCTGATCGGGCCAGGCCAGCCACTGCTGGCGCTCGTTCTGGATGGCCCCCGCCGTCACCGTCACGGCTGGCGAGGCTACCGTCGTCGGCACGCCCGTGAGCAGAAAGTCCAGCACGCCGGTCTTGCAACGCAGCGCGATCTGATTGCTGCCGAAGTTCAGCGTCGCCAGAGTGACTTGTCGGGCGGGATCCGTGGTCAGGTCCCAATCCGCGCTGACATCCTGCGCCATGGCCGGACTTGCCAGCCCCACGGCGGCCAATGCGAGCGCGAGACGCCTCATATCCCGGTCTGCGCAAGGATCAACGTCGCGGCCCAGCCATCAATGGCGGTGGTCGGTTCAGGCGTCATGACGGTGTCCCCGCATACAGCCCGGAAGCGGCCACATAGCTTTCGAGAGCTTAATCTGTCCCACGCATCCGTAAAGGCGCACCGCGGCCTCCCCCTCCTGAAACGTCGGAGGTCGAGATGAAGCGTGTGATGCTGGCGATCATGTCAGGCCTGCTGCTGTCCTGCCAGGGGCCGGCGGCGGTGATGGCGCAGGAGGCGACGGCAGGCGTCGCGACCGGGGCGGGCGCCCTGATCCACCGGACGCGCGCGCTGGATACGCTGGACCGGCGGCTGGCCCACTATGTGATGGCCGACCGAACGCCTGCCATCCGGGCCCGGCTGGCCGAAAGGCGTCCGGCCTATCTGGCGTTGACCGAACCCGAGGCCTTCCGTCAGGCGATCAACGCCGACCTGCTGGCGGTGTCGGGCGACAGACATCTGCAGGTCTGGCTCGAGAGCCGCAGCCGCGACGACGTGGTCGCCGATGGTCCGCCGCCGACCATGGAGGCGATGTCGGCCGAGGAGGCGCGCAACGGCTATGGCGTTCGCGCGGCGCGGATGCTGGACGGCGGCGTCGGCTATCTGAACCTCGCCTCTTTCAGCGGCCATCCGGATTCGGCGGGCGCGATCGACGCCGCGATGGCGCGGCTGGCCGGAGCCCGGGCGCTTGTCCTCGATCTGCGTGAGAACCTCGGCGGCGGCGAGGTCGCCCTGCGTCAGCTGATGGGACATCTCGCGCCGGAGCCGATGCGGCTGGAGGATCTGCAGTTCCGTCGCTGCGCGCCCGATCCCGCCGATCCCGAGGGGTGCGTTCAGGACGGCAGCCGCGATACCATCGAGCGTTTCGCCAACAAGGTCGCCCGACCGGCGTTTCCGGATCAGCCGATCTATGTGCTGGTCGGCCCGGGCGCCTTCTCGGCGGCTGAAGCCGTGGCCTACGACCTGCAGGCGGCGCGCCGCGCAACCGTGATCGGCGAGCCGACGGGCGGCGGCGCCAACCCCTCGACGGGCATGGACCTGGGGCCGTGGTTCACCGTCATCATGCCCATAGGCGTGGCGCGGCACCCCGTGACCGGGACCAATTGGGAAGGGGTGGGCGTCCAGCCCGATGTGCGTATTCCGGCGGACCGGGCGCTGGATGAAGCGCTGCGGCTGGCGGGCGGCTAGACCGCTTCCACCGTCTGTTCGATGGCGCCGAAGATGGAGTGGTGCTTGTCGTCCAGCATCTCGATGCGGACCGTGTCGCCATGCTTGAGGAAGGGGGTCGCGGCCTTGCCGTGCAGGATGGTTTCGACCGTCCGGACCTCGGCGATGCAGGAATAGCCGAGCCCGCCTTCGGACACGGGCTTGCCGGGGCCGCCGCCTGCGTCGCGGTTCGACACCGTGCCGGACCCGATGATGGTGCCGGCGCACAGGGCGCGGGTCTTCGCGAGGTGGGCGATCAGCGTGCCGAAGTCGAAGGTCATGTCCACCCCGGCGTCGGCCTTGCCGAAGTCCTCGCCGTTCAGCTGGACGTTCAGCTCGCCCTTGAGCTTGCCGTCGACCCAGCGGTCGCCGAGCGCCCGGGGCGTGACGAAGACCGGCGACAAGGCCGAGGCGGGCTTGGACTGGACGAAGCCGAAGCCCTTCGCCAGCTCGGCCGGGATCAGGTTGCGCAGCGACACGTCATTGACGAGGCCGACCAGCCGGATGTGGTTCAGCGCTTCTTCCCGCGTCACGCCCTGGGGCACGTCGCCGGTCACGACGACCACCTCGGCCTCGAGGTCGCAGCCCCAGGATTCGTCGGCCAGGGGGATGGGGTCGCGCGGGGCGAGGAAGCCGTCGGAGCCGCCCTGGTACATCAGCGGGTCGGTCCAGAAGCTGTCGGGCATTTCGGCGTTGCGCGCCTGACGCACCAGTGCGACGTGGTTCACATAGGCGGAGCCGTCGACCCATTGGTAGGCCCGGGGCAAGGGCGCCGAGGCCTCCCGCTCATGGAACCGGCCGCGCGGCACACCGCCGTGTTCGAGGCTTTCCGCCAGGGCCAGAAGGTCGGGCTCGACCCGGTCCCAGTTGTCCAGGGCCGACTGGAGCGTCGGTGCGATCAGGAAGGCGTCGGTAAACCAGGCGAGGTCGCTGGAGACGAGGACGAGGCGACCGTCACGGCCGTGCTTGAGGGAGGCGAGTTTCATGCCTCAAGGCTTAGGCGGTTTTATCCGGCGAGGAAACCGTGGCCGGACCGGTCAGTGGCCGGCGCGCGTCCCGCTGATCCTGCCGCCCGCCGTACGCCTGGGCCCCGGGGTCGAGAGTTCGGCGTGGGCGGCGCGCAGTTCGCGCACGCGGTCGGCGCGGAGCCGCCAGTGGTCGTTGAAGCGGCCGATGGCGAGACGCAGGGCGTCATTGCGTTCCTGCACGCCGAGGGAGCCCTTCTTCGTCTCGTGGTCGCCGTGGCTGTCGCCCCCCTTGCGGCCCGCATCGGCGTTGACGATCACGGTCACGCCGCCCACGGACGAGGGGTGCGCCTCGTCGTGCTCATGTCTCGCCCGCTGTTCCGCCGTGTCGCCGTTTCCATGACCGCCGTCGGGTTTGTGTGGTTCTTCGCCCTCGCCGCCGAGCGCGGCGTCCAGCGCCTTGATCATCCTGCCAGCGCCGCCGGCGATGCCCAGGGTCCGGCCCAGCCGCCGGTCGATCGTCCGGCGCAGCGCCGAAGCCTTGGCGGGCAAGGAGTCCCCGTCGGCCTTCATGGCTTCCTTGGCGGCCTCGTCGATCTCCTCCCAGATGGAAACCGCCGCGTCGACTCGCGCGCCGCGCGCGCCCTGACCCAGATACCAGCCGATCAGCACGGCGGCGGCCAGCCCCAGCAGCAGGGCGCCCCAGAGCACGGGATCGGCGCCGATCATCAGCGGGGCGTCCAGCGGCGCATTGGCGGCGTCGGCGGCGGCGAAGTCGGCGTCGTAGGACATGCGGCTCCCCCTCCTGGTCCGGAGGCGCATCTTGCCCCGACGGCTCAGCTTGGCAATGACAAAGGTTAACGCCGCCGCGTTTCCGGCGGGCGGTCAGCGCGGCGCGGTGATCAGGGCCTTGGCTTCCGCGCCCGTCGGGGAGCCCCTGTCGCGCACCTCGACCTCGACCGCGATCGCGCCTTCGGGCGCGTGGGCCCACAGGTAGCGTCGCTCGATCTCGACTTCCCGGCCCGACGGCGCGAAGCCGGTGAAGCTGTCGCCCCAAGGCGTCACCGATTTCATATCGGGCCAGGGCAGGGCGCAGGCGATGTCCAGCTCCTCGAGCGCCATCTCCGACAACTCGTCGTCCTCTACAGCCACCGGCGAACCTTCTGGCGAAACGCCTCGTATCCCGGTCCGAATTTGGCGGCCAGATAGCGCTCCTCGCGCTGGATGACGAACCGGTCGATCACGAACAGGCAGGGGGCCAGGAGAATGAGCGCGATCCAGCTGTCCATGGCGATGGCGAGGCCGGCGTAGGTCGCGGCGAACCCGACGTAGATCGGATTGCGGCTGAGACGGTAGGGCCCCTCGACGATCAGGGCGGTGGATGGCTTCCACGGCTCCACCGCCGTGCCCCGACGGCGGAACAGACCCGCCGCCATGCCGTCAAGCAAAAGCCCGCCGACGATCAGGGTCAGCGCCGCGCCTCGACGAACCGGTATCTGGAGCCCGAAACCGGCCGCCAGCCAGCCCAGTCCCGCCTCGACCGCCTCGGGCCGTGCGCCCAATGCGGCCAGACCCCAGCCGGCCAGCAGGAAGCCGAGATAGATCAGCGGAGGCGGGGCGATCACGCCGGGGATGTCGCGTTCGCTCATGGCCGCAGGACCTCGTCTCCGTAGATGGCGACGCGCGCGGGTTCGGCGGAGGACACCGCCCCGCGATACATGCCGGACGTGGTCATGGCGAAGGCGGGTTGGCCCTGCAGGTCCATGACGATGACGCCGCCCGAGCCGCCCAGGGACAGGGCGTCGTCGACCTCGGCCTGGCCCGCGGCCTGGCCTCCGGCGCCGCCCGCGATCCGGGCGCAGATGTCGCGGGCGACCGAGGCGCGAATGTAGAATTCGCCGTCGCCGGTCGCCGACACGGCGCAGCCGTCGCGGTTCGACGCATAAGTGCCCGCGCCGATCACCGGCACGTCGCCGACCCGACCCCAGCGCTTGGCGGTCATGCCGCCGGTCGAGGTGCCGGCGGCGAGGCGGCCCTGGCTGTCCAGGGCCACGGCGCCGACGGTGCCGAACTTCCGTTCATTCAGGGGCGGGGCGGGCAGATCGTTGGCCGCCTGGGGGCCCGGCGCGCCGGCGGGGCGCTGCGGGACCGGAAGGTTCTGCTGGCGCAGCGCCCGCTCCAGCCCCTGCCAGCGGCGTTCGGTGAAGAAGAACGACGGATCGACCTGCTCCAGCCCAGCGGAAGCGGCGAACGTGTCGGCGCCCTCGCCGATCAACATGACGTGAGGCGAGCGCTCCATCACCGCCCGGGCCGCCGCGATGGGGTGGCGGGTTCGGGTCAGACCGGCCACGGCGCCGGCGGTCAGGTCGGAACCGTTCATGACGGCGGCGTCCAGTTCGTTGCGTCCGGCGGCGGTGAAGACCGCGCCCCGCCCGGCGTTGAACAGCGGATCGTCCTCCATGATCTCGATCGCGGCCTGCACCGCGTCGAGCGCCGCGCCGCCGTCGGCCAGCACGGCCGAGCCCGCCTCGAGCGCCCGCTTCAGGGCGGCGCGGTAGGCGGCGTCCTGTTCGGCCGTCAGGCTCTCGCGCTCGATGACCCCGGCGCCGCCGTGAATGGCGAACGACCAGCGCGGCGCGTCCTGGGCGGCCGCGGGAGCGGCCGACAGCAGAAGGGCGAGCGCGGCCGGGAGGAGACGGGCGAGGGACATGATCGGCCTTTCGAAAACCAAACCTGAACCTCGGACAAGCGCGGCTTCAACTCAAGGGGTGCTCATTCCCGACCCCGACCCCGACCCCGACCGCGGATTCCGGGCATCGCACCGCCGAGGCGTCGGACGCCGCCTTCCAGCCAATTTACCCTTAACTCTTGTCCGGTCTTGCTCCGCGTGCTGCTTATGCGCCTTCGCGCGTCAGGTGGGGCGCAGCAAAAAGGGAGTGAGCCGTTGAGCAGAACGGACGCAGGGGGCGCGCCGACAAGGCGCATCGGGCTTGAAGCCCGGCAAAGCACAGGAGACCAGGCATGAATATCGTCATCATTCTGGGCCTGATCATCACCTTCGCCACCGGCGTTCCGGTGCTGATGCAGATTCTGAAGAACCATCCGCGCGGACTGATCATCCTGTTCTTCGCCGAAATGTGGGAGCGGTTCTCCTACTACGGCATGCGCGGCATCCTGATTTTCTTCCTGACGCAGCATTTCCTGTTCGACGACACCATGGCGGGCTCGACCTACGGGTCCTACACCTCGCTGGTCTACCTGCTGCCTCTGGTCGGCGGCATTCTCGCCGACCGTTTCATCGGCACGCGCAAGGCCATCGCCTTCGGCGCCCTGCTGCTGGTCGCCGGTCACGGATTGATGGCCTTCGAGGGCCGTCCCGCGACCGAAACCCTGACCTACGGTGGTCAGACCTATGAGATTTCGGCGGAGGGCCGCGGCGCGGATCGGGACGTCAACATCGTCATCGACGGCCAGAAATACGCCTTCGGTCCGGCCGAGGGCGGCGGCATCGCCGTCGCCGGCATGCCGGCGGCGTCGCCTCTTCCCGCCACCCTGGCGGAAGGATCATACGTCATGACCCAGACGCGCGACCTGATGGGCGTGAACCTGTTCTATCTGGCGGTGTCGCTGATCATCATGGGCGTCGGCTTCCTGAAGCCGAACATCTCCACCATCGTCGGACAGCTGTATCCGCAGGGCGACCCCCGGCGCGATTCCGGCTTCACCCTCTACTACTACGGCATCAACCTCGGGGCCTTCTGGGCCGCGGTGCTGTGCGGCTATCTGGGCCAGACGGTCGGCTGGTGGGCGGGCTTCGGCCTGGCCGGCATCGGCATGGCCTTGGGCTGGATCGTCTTCATGCTCGGCAAGCCGCTGCTCGAGGGCAAGGGCGAGCCGCCCAACCCGGAGATGCTGAAGCGTCCGATGATCGGCCCGCTGAACCGCGAATGGTCGATCTATCTGCTGGGTACGCTCAGCGTCGGCCTGATCTGGTTCCTGGTCCAGCGCAACGCCGTCGTCGGCTGGGTGCTGGGACTGGCCACGATCGCGTCGCTGCTGTTCATCCTCTACGTCATCATCAAGGTGTGCCAGACCAAGGCGCAGCGTGAGCGGATGATGCTGGCGGTGGTGCTCATCTTCGGTTCGGTGGTCTTCTTCACCCTGTTCGAACAGGCCGGCACCTCGCTGAACCTGTTCGCCGACCGCAACGTCGACCTCAGCCTGACGCCGACGGCGTTCAACTTCCTCGGCGTCACGGTGGGCACGCCCGCCCAGCTGGAAGCGGCCGGGATCACCCCGACCGGCTTCTGGGTCGACGCCACGATCACCGCGGCCCAGACCCAATCGTTCAACGCCGGTTTCATCCTGCTGTTCGCCCCGATCATGGCGGCGCTGTGGGCCTATCTGGCCAAGCGCAACATGGACCCCAACCCGACGATGAAGTTCGGTCTCGGCCTGATCCAGGTCGGTCTCGGCTTCATGGTGGTGGTCTGGGGCGCCGGCATGGCCAACTCGGCCTTCCAGCTGCCGATCGTGCTGCTGGGCCTGCTCTACATGTTCCACACGACGGGCGAGCTGTTCCTGTCGCCCGTGGGCCTGTCGGAGATCACCAAGCTGTCGATGCCGGCGGTGGTCAGCTTCATGATGGCCGTCTGGTTCCTGGCCAGCTCCATCGCCCAGTTCGTGGGCGGCTGGATCGCGGGTCTGGCGGGCACGGAGACCGTCGGCGGTCAGGTGCTGGACCCCGGTCTTGCGCTGCGCACCTCGCTCGAGATCTTCGAGAAGCTCGGCTGGGGCGGCATGGTTATCGGCGCCTTCTTCATCCTGATCAGCTTCTTCATCAAGGGCTGGTCGCATGGAGCCAATGACGCCGGCAATCATCCGGGACCGACCCTGACCGATCGGGGCCAGGAGGACGGCAACGTCGCCAGGCCCGGGACCAGCACCGCGGGCTGATCCAGCCAGCGGCTGACAACAGAAAGGGCGGGGCCTGACGGCTCCGCCCTTTTTCGTGCGCGGGGGTGGCGCACGTCAGTTTGGGGCGTGGGGTCGCCTTCTTCAGAAGGTCTTTCTTATCTGGACGAACAGCCAGGGGCTCATCCGCGTGCGACGCACCTCGCGGAACGACAGGGGGGCGGTGTCGCGGGGGCCGGCGTAGATCTCGCGATCGTAGCCGTTGCGGCGGTTGGAGGCGTTGCCGAGGTCGACCCGCACCGTCAGGTCGGGGCGCGGCTTCCACTGGCCATAGGCGCTGACGCCGGGCTCGGAATAGAACCGGCGAATCTCGCGCACACGGAAGGCGGCGCCCTTGTCGATGTTGCAGCCGTGGTCGAAGCCGTAGGACCAGCGGCCGCCTTTCAGGTCCTGATTGAACGCCACGCCGCAGCCGAAGGCCTGGTTTCCCTGGAACCGCCGCTCCTCGCCGGTGACCGGATCGACGACGGAGGTCCGGGACCAGCTGCCGCGCACCTGCAGCCGGCCGTTCGGGATTCCCAGCTTGTCCGTCGGCAGGGTCAGGCGGGTCTGGAAGAAGTTCGACGTCCCGTCGCCGATATTGCCCACGCCGTCGAAGCCGCCGATCAGCGGAATGATATCGACCACATCCTCGATCTCGGCGTGGCTCAGGGTGAAGTCGAGGACGCCCTCGTTCCAGAAGCGGCGTTCGTAGATGGCCTCGAAAACGGTCGCCTTCTGCGGTTCCAGGTCCGGATTGCCGCCTTCGACCTGACCGATGTCGATGTCGGCCGAGGCGACGAAGTCGCCGAAGTCCAGCTGACCCACCTCGCGTTCGGCGCGGAGGCGGAACTGGTGACCGGCCCACGGCGTCCAGGTCATCTGGATGCGAGGCTTGGGGAAGACGAAGGATTTTGACTGGTCGCTGTCGCCCGACTGGCTGATCTCCGAAACCTCGACCCGGACGCCGGCTTCGAGCGTGAATTCGGGGCGGGGCCGCCAGGTCGTCTGGCCGAACACCTCGCCGCGCAGTTCCTCGACCCGGACCGAAGCGGACGGCAGGGGAATGGCCACGCCGTTTTCCTCATAGGCGTTGGTGCTGTCGAGGAAGTTGAAGGCGATCTCGCCGCCTGTCTCGACGGCGAACCGGTCGTCGGGCCGGTAGCGCAGGGTCGCGCGGGCGATCGATTCGCCCGCGGTGGCGTCGGCCGTGAAGGTCGAGCTGCCGCCGGCGCCAGTCGAGACGCCGGTGTATTCCTCGGTCCCGTAACGCTGCAGCCCGGTCAGCTCCAGCCCGAGGCGGGGGCTCAGATCGCGGGTCCAGTTGACGCCCAGTTCGCTATCGACCGAGTCCGCCTCCTCGTCATTGAAGCTGTCGCTGCCGGCGCCCGAGCGGATCAGCAGATCCTGCGAATTCTCATTGCCGAACCAGCCCAGCAGGCCGTTCACCTTCAGCAGGCCGTCCGCCACGCGGCGCTGGACGGCGCCCGTGGCCCGCACCGTGCGGATGCGGTCCCACAGCACCAGGTCGGCGTCCTGGATCAGATTGCCGGCGGGGTCATAGCGACGACGGAAGCCATCCCCGGTTCCGTCGGTGCGGTCCGAGAACGCGTTGATCGAACCCTCGATCTGGTTGTCGCCCTCACGCCGCGACCAGCGCGCCGCGATCACGGGGCCGACGTAGCCGTCGGGATAAAAATAGGCGTTGGCTTCCAGCACGCGTTCGGTGACGACGCTCCGGACCAGGATGACGTTGGCGATCACTGACCGGCCCTGCATGTCGATGCCCGGCGCGCCGCCGCGGATCAGTTCGATGCGGGCGACGCCGGCCGCCGAGATGCGGCGCAGGATTTGCTCCAGATTGTCACTCTTGGTCGAGGGCCGTACGCCGTCGATCAGCACGTTGCCGGCCGTGCCCGCGAGGCCGCGCGTATCGCTGTCTCCCGTGTCCAGGCCGAAGCCGGGCAGGCGGGCGATCATGTCCAGCGCGGTGTCGGGCCGGGAGTCGGCGAAGAAGGCCGGATCAAAGACCAGCACACCCCGCCGGGTCGCGTCGACCGCCGGCGCGGTCCCGGTCGGATCGGCCGGAACCGGCGCCTCGGCGGAGGACGAGAGGGCGGCGACCCCTGTCGAGGTCTGCGCCATCGCCGGGGCCGCCACGGCGCACAGGGCGACGCCGACCAGCCAGACAGCTTTTCCCATGAAATCCTCTCCCTGTTACGGCAAAGGTGCTCGTGGTCCGGCGGGGCCTCCAGTTACAAGCCGGACAGGTGGATTAATTCGCCGACAGGCTTGGGGCGAGGCCATGGCCGCCCCGGCCTGTCGCCGGATCAGAACGTCTTGCGCAACCGCAGGGAGACGAAGGTCCGGGGGTCGATGTAGCGGTTCTCGACCAGTGCGACCGGCCGGGCGGCCGTGCGGGCGGCGAAAACGGTGCGCTCGACCTCGAAATCGTCCCAGAGGTTGATCTGCGCCCGCAGCGACAGGGTCGCGGTCGGCTTGTACTCGGCCCACAGTTCGAAATAGTCGGCGCCGCGGAAGCCAGAGGTCTGGTCCGGATCGTAGCTGGTCTGGCTGAGCTTGGTGATGTAGGCGCCGCCCCATTGCAGTTTCCAGGAGGTGATGTCCTGGGCGATGGTGAAGGTCGCCTGCGACGGGCGGACGCCCGAGATGGCGCGGGTCTCGCCCGTGGTCGGATCGGTGACCTCGGTATGGTTCCAGGTGTTGCGGAAGCCGAGACGCCCGCCGGTGAAGCCGTACCGGTCCATCGGCACGAGGACGTTCACCGCCAACTGGTCCAGGGCGCCGTCGCCGATATTGCCGACCGCCGACAGGCCGCCATCCAGCGGGATCACGTCGATGGCGTCGACGATCTCGTCATGGCGCAGGCCGATGCTGACGATGCCGTCGGTCCAGAAACGGCGCTCATAGGTCGCTTCCGTGATCCAGCGCTGCTCCGGTTCCAGATCGGCATTGCCGCCCAGAACATTCTCCTCGTCCAGATCCGAGGAGGCGGCGAAGTCGCCGAAGTCCAGCTGGCCCAGTTCGCGCTCGAAGCGGAAACGGAACTGGTTGTTCGGCATCGGCGTCCAGGTCGCCAGCACGCGGGGTTTGGGGAAGAAGAAGCTCTTTTCCTGCTCGGCGTCGCCGGACTGGGTGATGGTCGACGCCTCCACCCGCAAGCCGCCTTCCACGGTCAGGGTCGGGCGGACCCGCCAGGTCGCCTTGCCGAAGACCTCGCCGCGCGTTTCCTCGACCTTGACCGAGGCCGAGGGCAGGGGCACGGCGACGCCGCCGACGGTGAAGGCCTGCTGGATCTCCAGCATGTTGTAGGCGACCTCGCCGCCGCCTTCGAAGGTCAGGGCCGGCGAGCGTTCAAAGCGCAGCAGGCTGCGGAAGATCGTTTCGGACGAATTGCCCTCGGCGACAAAGCGCTGTTCCGGACTGTCGACGCCGCTGACGCGGGTGCGCGATGTCGAGACGTTGTCGAAGTCGTTGAACTGATGGATGAACCGGGTTTCGAGATTCAGCCGCGTCCCCAGCGGACGGGTGTAGACCACCCCGAACTCGCCGCCCGAGCCGTCGTCCTCGAACAGGTTTTCGCGCCGCGCCGTGGGCGAGGTCTGCAGGTTGATGCTGTGGTAGTCGTTGACGCCGTAGCGGGCCGTCAGGTCGATCTTGCCGCCGTAGAGAGGCGTCGCGAAATTGCCGCGGATGGAGGTCCCGCCGCCGTACTGGTCGTTGAAGAAATCTTCCTGGCGGATGATGGCGCCGCTCGCGTCGCGGCGGACGATCGGACCGATGCCGTTGGCGTCGCTCATGGACATGCCGTCGCTGAGGGTCACGCCCCAGGTCCGCTCGCCCTCCCTGGCGGTGAACTGGTAGGAGCCGCCGTAAAGGTCCTGCCCGCCGTCGAAGATCGCGGCGTTGGCGGTGAGGATGGACTGCCGGCTGGATTCGGTTCTGGTGATCACGTTCACCACGATGGCGAAGCCCTGCATGTCGATGCCCGGCGCGCCGCCGCGGACCAGTTCGATGCGCTCGACCTGGCCGGCCAGGGTGCGGCCCAGCACGGCCGAGCCGGTGTCGTTCTTGGACGCCGGGCGCGATCCGTTGATCAGGATATTGCCGACCGAGCCCTCGAAGCCGCGGCTGCCGTCGCCGTCGACGACGCTGAAGCCCGGAATCCGGTTGACCATGTCCAGGGCGCTGTTGGGCCGCTGGTCGGCGAAGAAGTCCGGCGTGAACACCAGGACGCCCTGCTGGTCCGCCTGGGCCTGGGGGGCGGCCTGCTGTTCGCCGGGTGTCTGGGCGGACGTCGCCCCGGCGGTCAACAGGAGCGCCGTCGTCGCCAGCAGGATGGTCTTTGTCATTGCAGGATTCCCCTCGTCGTGTGACGGGAGATGTGACGGTCTGCCGCGGCCTCCTCCAGTTACAAGACAGACAGGTGCATTAAATCTCCGACATCATTACACCGATGTCATGGTTGTGTTCCAATTTAGTCTTAGCGTTACTCGGCATATGCAAATGACGAAGGTATAGTCGTGAGAACTCATACAGCCGCCCTGTTGGCCGCCGGCCTGCTGATCGCCACCATGACGCCCGCCGTCTCGATGGCCCAGACGCCCGAGGCGGAGGCGACGGAGCTCGACGAGGTGATCGTTCTGGCCCGGCGCTCGGGCGCGCCGATGTGGACGGTGACCCGCGGCGACAGCACCCTGATCCTGGTCGGCGCGATCACCGGCATTCCCCGTGACCTGACGTGGCGGCCTGACGATCTGGAAGCGGCCGCGGCCCGATCGGACCAGATCCTGTCGCCGCAGGAGGGCCGGGCCTCGGTCACCGACCTGTTCCGCGTCATCTGGCGCGCCCGAACCATCGCGCGCATGCCCGAAGGCCAGACGACCGCAGACTTTCTGACGCCCGACTGGCAGACCCGGCTCGAGGCCCTGATGACCGACGAGCGCAATGAGGATTGGCGGCGGACAAGCCTGTTGTTCGTGGGCTTCGACCTTATGCAGGACAAGGCCGGCTACAGGAGCGGCCGCACCGGCGACGACGCCATGGACGTGATCCGGCGCGCGGCCCGGCGCGCCCGGGTGCCGGTCCGGCCGGTCGGAACCGTGCGCGGCGACGCCCTGATCGACAGCCTGATCACCGCGCCCCAGAGCGCCCATGTGCCCTGCGTCCAGGCCGCCATCGCCGCCGCCGAGGCGGGACCGGACGCGACCCGGGACCGGGCCGAGGACTGGCGCGCGCTCCGGATCGCCGATGTCGTCGCCTCTCCGGTCGACAAGGCGCTGAACCAGTGCTGGCCATGGGGCGATCCGGAGATCGCGCCGCAGCTGAGGCAGCAGTGGGCGGCGGCGATCGAGACGGCGATGATCTCGCCCGGCGTGACCATGGGCGTGGCTCCGATCCGGCTTCTGGCCGAAACGGGCGGCGTCCTCGACGGCCTTGAGGCCCGCGGGTTCGATGTGGTCGGCCCGGAGTGGCGGCCGAGACCCTGAAAAACACCGTCTCATGCGTCTCATGCGTCTCACCGTCCGGGTCCGTCGGATTTCCACGGAAATCGACAGGACCGGCAGTATGACCCCGACCTGCGTCAGAATCGGACGTATCAGACGGCGGTCCCGCCCACGGTCAGGCCGCCGATCTTGAGGCTGGGCTGGCCGATGCCGACGGGGACGCCCTGACCGGCCTTGCCGCAGACGCCGACGCCGGGGTCGAAGGCGAAGTCGTCGCCGATCATCTGCACCCGCTGCAGGGCCGTGGCCCCGTCGCCGATCAGGGTCGCGCCGCGCACCGGGGCGGTGATCTTCCCGTCCTCGATGAGGTAGGCCTCGGTGCACTGGAAGACGAATTTGCCGTTGGTGATGTCGACCTGGCCGCCGCCGAAATTGGCGGCGTAGAGGCCGCGTTTCGTCGAGGCGATCATGTCGGCCTGCTTGTCCCTGCCGCCTTCCATGAAGGTGTTGGTCATGCGCGGCATCGGCATGTGGGCGAAGGACTGGCGGCGGCCGTTGCCGGTGGCGCGGGCGCCCAGCTGCCGCGCCGACAGCCGGTCGTGCATCAGCCCGACCATGATCCCGTCCTCGATCAGGACGGTGCGCGAGGTCGGCGTGCCCTCGTCATCGACCGACAGGGACCCGCGGCGTCCTGCGATGGAGCCGTCGTCGACCACGGTGACGCCCGGGGCGGCCACTCGCTGGCCCATCATGCCCGAGAAGACCGACGATCCCTTGCGGTGGAAGTCGCCCTCGAAGCCGTGGCCGATGGCCTCGTGCAGCAGCACGCCGGGCCAGCCGGCGCCGAGGACCACGTCCATCTCGCCGGCCGGGCAGTCGACGGCCTCGAGGTTCACCAGCGCCTGACGCAGGGCCTCGTCGACCTGGCCCTGCCAGCGGTCGGGCGCGATCCAGGTCTCGAAGCCGGCGCGCCCGCCGGCTCCGGCCGAGGCGCTCTCGCGCCTGCCGTTGGATTCGACGGTGATGGAGACGTTCATCCGGACGAGGGGCCGCATGTCGCGCACCAGCCGGCCGTCGCCGCGCAGGATCTCGATCTGGCGACGCTCGCCGATCAGGCTGGCCGACACCTGCACCACGCGCGGATCGCGGGCCCGGGCCCAGGCGTCGATCTCGCACAGCAGGGCGATCTTGTCGGAGAAGGCGGGCGAGGCGAGGGGATCGACCGCGTCGTAAAGCTGCTGGTTGGTGGCCCGGGGGGCCTCGGCCGTGACGCCGGCATGGCCGGACCTGGCGAGAGAGGCGCTGTCGGCGGCGCGGCGGATGGCGGCGCCGCTGATCTCGTTGGCGTGGGCGTAGCCGGCGGTCTCGCCCGCCACGACCCTCAGGCCGAAGCCTTCGCTGGCGTCATAGGCGGCGGATTTCAGCCGGCCGTCGTCGAAGACCAGCGATTCGCTCTCTGACCGTTCGAGGAACAGTTCCCCGTCGTCGGCGCCTTCGAGCGCGCCCTGCAGGATGGACAGGGCTTCATCGGCGCCGACGTCGGCGCTGTCGAGAATGGCGGGAGGCGATACGAGGACGGTCATGGGCCCTAAGTAGGGGCTGACCGCCCTCGCGTCACCGGGTCAGTTCTGGTCGATGTCGCCGGAACCGGAAACCGACTGCTGCAGATTGGCCGGCCGGCGGGTCAGATCGACGTCGCCCGAGCCCGAGATATCGATCCTGGCGGCTCCGGTCGGGCCGATCCGGACATCGCCCGAGCCGGAGGTGTCGACGCTGGCGTCGGTGGCGCGGAGCGCCGACAGGTCCGAATCGCCGGAGCCGTTGACGTCGATCGTCGCCGTCTGCGTCTCGCCTTCCGCGACCACGTCGCCCGATCCCGAGATGTTCAGGTCGAACGTCGGCTGGTCATAGTCCCGGATCGACAGGTCGGCCGAGCCTTCGAGGTCGAAGGATTTCACCGACGGGGCGGTGATCACGACCCGGAGCCGGTCATGGTTGCTCCAGCCGAAGACCACGTGTTCGGAGCGGTCATCGCCTTCGGACCAGGTCAGCCGGCCGTCGATCAGGTTGACCTGGTCGACCATCGACTTCCGGCCGGTGACCACGACCGAGGGCGTGTCGCCCTGGATGTAGGTCACGTCGCCCGGGATCTCGATCGTCAGCTTGTCGCCGCCGGTCCAGGCCAGGTTGCGGGTCACCGACGGACCGACGTCGCCGCGCTGGAATGTGATCGTTTCGGAACTGTCCACGTCATGGAAGGTCCACTCCCAGCCGTGGCGGGCCAGATCGTTCCCGCCGATGGCGGCGGCGCCGGAAAGGGTGGCGATGCAGAGCACCAGACTGGCGCCCGTGATGATGAGAAGCGTGCGGATCATGTCTTGTCCTCCCTCAGAACTTGCCGTCGGCCGGGGATTGTTCCCCCAGCGCGGGCTTCAGCAGGCGATAGTGCAGGCGCGCGTACCAGACGGTGGCGTTGACCAGCAGGATGGTGGCGATGGCGGTCAGGGCGCCGAGCGCCGTGGCTCCGGCCATCAGGCCGATGCCCCCGAGGATCGCCGTGGCGACGCCGCCCGGGAAGCCCGCGAAGGGACCGGCGATCATCACCGCCCCGCCGCCGATGAACAGGCCGACGGCGGCCATGAAGAAGCCGAACAGGACGCCGACCACGCTCATGAAGATGGGCAGCAGGATCAGGAGGTCGATCGCGCCCAGACCCAGGACCGCGAAGACGGCCCCGGCGGCGGCCGACGGGTTCTTTTCCTGATGCCAGCGCTGGGCGCCGGCCTCGGCGCGCAGTTCGCGGGCCAGGCGGTCGGGATCGCCCAGGGCGGCCGCGACCTCGGCTTCCGAGCGTCCGGCGGCGGCGCCGTCCTCGAAATGGGTCTCATAGTCCGAGGCGATGTCGGCGGCGGCGGACGTCGGCATGCCGACCAGTCCCCGGCGCAACCGGCCCATGAATTCGGCGCGGGTCATTGTTCAGCTCCCTTGTCGGCATTTTTCGCGGCCGGCGCGGCGATGGGCGCCGCGCCGTCGAGAACGGATTCGACCGCGCGGGCGAAGGCGCGCCACTCGGCCGTCTGGGCTTCGAGCGCGGCGCGGCCGGCGTCGGTCAGGCGATAGTATTTGCGCGACGGCCCGGACGCCGATTCGACCAGATAGGTCTCGACCTGTCCGTCGGACTGCATCCGCCGCATCAGCGGGTAGATCGTCCCCTCGCCCATGTCGATCGCGTCCGACAGGGTCGAGGCGATCTCATAGGCGTAGCTGTCATGCCGGTTCAGAAGCGCCAGCACGCATAGCGTCAGCACTCCCTTCTTCAGCTGTATCTCGATGGTTTCGGGCACGTGGCGTCCTCCTTTGATGCCCAAGACGTATCGCAAGGTATCTGGTGACGCAAGGTAGCTGTCATAACATGACGGAGATTTAATCCGTGGGCCGATGGCCGCAGCCGCGCGCAATCTCTTGCTGATCGCTTGGCAAGCGTCGGACGGGGCGATATGGACCGCCCGAAGAACCGCTGCGGGCGTCATGTCCGGGCGCCTGCTTGCGATTCTCTCGCAAGCGTTTGCGACGAAACGGTAATATGAGGATGTCTCGCATGGGGATGGGCACGCGGGCCCGGGCGTCGATCGGCGGTGGTTTCACCGCCCTGTGCCTGGCCGTATTCTCCGCCACGCCCGTCTGGGCGAAGGAACTGGTGGGCCAGCCGACGGACGGCGCGCTCGGGCTGCAGCCGGCGGCCTCGCCGCTGAAGGTCGAGGCGCATTTCTTCCACGACATCATCCTGATGCCGGTCATCACATTCATCACCCTGCTGGTGCTGGGCCTGATCCTGTGGATCGTCGTCCGCTACAACAAGAAGGCCAACCCGGTTCCGGCCAAGTGGAGCCACAACACCCTGATCGAGGTGATCTGGACGGTTCTGCCGGTCCTGATCCTGGTGTTCATCTCGCTGTTCTCGTTCCGTCTGCTGTTCGCCTATCACGACATGCCGACGCCGGACCTGACCATCAAGGCGACCGGCAACCAGTGGAACTGGGCCTATGAGTATCCGGACCAGGGCATCGCCGAATACGTCTCCAACATGCTGCCGGAAGACGAGCTGGCCCAGCGCGGCATGCCGCACAGCCTGTACCGCCTGGCCGCCGACGAACCGATCGTCGTGCCGGTCGGCAAGACCGTCCGCGTGCTGGTCACCGCCGCCGACGTCATCCACGCCTTCGCCCTGCCGGCCTTCGGCCTGAAGACCGACGCCGTCCCGGGCCGCGTCAACGAGACCTGGTTCCGCGCCGACCGCGTCGGCACCTTCTACGGCCAGTGCTCGGAACTGTGCGGCGTCGACCACGCCTTCATGCCGATCCAGATCAACGTCGTCACCCAGGCCGAGTTCGAAGCCTGGGTCGCCTCCAAGGGCGGCTCGATGACGCCGAAGACGCCGGAACAGGCTCCGGGCGGCACCGCCGCCCAGGTCGCCGCCGGCACGACGGGGGCCCCGACGGTCTCCGAAGGCGCCGTCGCCGCCCCGACTTCCATCCCGACGGTCGGCGCAGCCGCCACCGCCCCTGCCCAACCCGCTGCCCCCGCCCCGGCTCCCGCCGCGGCGCCGGCGGCCCAGTAACGATCCGCGAGAGCCCCCAGATCATGGCCACCGCAGCCGAAAACCTCGCCTATGACCACGACGGTCATGACGACCACGACCACAAGCCGGGCTTCTTCACCCGCTGGTTCCTGTCGACCAATCACAAGGACATCGGCACGCTGTACCTGCTGTTCGCCATCATGGCGGGCCTGGTGGGCGGCATCCTGTCCGGCTTCATCCGCCTCGAGCTGGCCGAACCGGGCATCCAGTATTTCGTCCAGGGCGGCCTGATCGACAAGCTGGGCCTCGTCGAGGCCTCGCACCACGGCTACAACGTCACCGTCACCGCCCACGCCCTGATCATGATCTTCTTCATGGTCATGCCGGCGATGATCGGCGGCTTCGGCAACTGGTTCGTTCCGATCATGATCGGCGCGCCGGACATGGCCTTCCCGCGCATGAACAACGTCTCGTTCTGGCTGCTGGTCGCGGCCTGGGTGCTGCTGTGCCTGTCGATGTTCGTCGACGGCGGACCGGGCAAGGGCTTCGGCGGCGGCTGGACCATCTATCCGCCGCTCTCGACCACGGGCCACACCGGCCCGGCCATGGATCTGGCGATCTTCTCGCTGCACGTCGCCGGCGCCAGCTCGATCCTCGGCGCGATCAACTTCATCACCACCATCTTCAACATGCGCGCCCCGGGGATGACCCTGCACCGGATGCCGCTGTTCGCCTGGTCGGTGCTGATCACGGCCTTCCTGCTGCTGCTGTCGCTGCCCGTCCTGGCCGGCGCCATCACCATGCTGCTGGCGGACCGCAACTTCGGCACCAGCTTCTTCGACCCGGCCGGCGGCGGCGACCCCGTCATGTTCCAGCACCTGTTCTGGTTCTTCGGCCACCCCGAGGTCTACATCCTGATCCTGCCGGGCTTCGGCATCATCAGCCACATCGTCTCGACCTTCTCGAAGAAGCCCATCTTCGGCTACCTCGCCATGGCCTACGCCATGGTCGCCATCGGCTTCGTCGGCTTCATCGTGTGGGCCCACCACATGTTCACGGTCGGCATGAGCGTGAACCTGCGCGCCTACTTCATCGCCGCGACCATGATCATCGCGGTGCCGACAGGGGTGAAGATCTTCAGCTGGATCGCCACCATGTGGGGCGGCTCCATCAGCTTCAAGACGCCCATGCTGTGGGCGATCGGCTTCATCTTCCTGTTCACCGTCGGCGGCGTGACCGGCGTGGTCCTGGCCAACGCCGGCATCGATTACAGCCTGCACGACACCTATTACGTCGTGGCCCACTTCCACTATGTGCTGTCGCTGGGCGCCGTCTTCGCCATCTTCGGCGGCTTCTACTACTGGTACGAAAAAATGTTCGGGGTGAAGTACAACGAGTTCCTCGGCTGTGCGCACTTCTGGATCATGTTCGTGGGCGTGAACCTGGTGTTCTTCCCGCAGCACTTCCTCGGTCTGCAGGGGATGCCGCGCCGGTATGTCGACTATTCAGACGGCTATGCCTTGTGGAACAAGGTCTCGTCGTTCGGCTATGCGATCACGGCCATCGGCGTGCTGGTCTTCCTGATCATGCTGGCCGAGTCCGCCATTCGCCGCCGCAAGGGCGTCGCCAACCCGTGGGGCGAAGGCGCCACGACGCTGGAGTGGACCCTGTCCTCGCCGCCGCCGCATCACCAGTTCAACGAACTGCCGGTGGTCAAGAGCGACGAGCACTAGGACCGGCCATACCGGGACTGACACACGGGGGCCGCTCTTTCAGTCGAAAGGGCGGCCTTCCGGGTTTTTGAAAGAGCCATGACCGAAGCCACCCCACAGACCGTGATCTCGACGGCCCAGCCGGAGGACTTCTTCCAGCTGCTGAAGCCGCGCGTGATGTCGCTGGTGGTCTTCACCGCCCTGACCGGGCTGGTGGTCGCCGGCGGCGACATCGACTGGATCTCCGGCGCCATCGCCATCCTGTGCATCGCCGTCGGCGCCGGCGCGGCCGGGGCGCTGAACATGGCGCTGGAGGGCGAGACCGACGCCCTGATGCGGCGCACCCGCGGGCGGCCGGTCGCGGCGGGCCGGGTCAACAAGAACGACGCCATGACCTTCGGCGTCATCCTGTCGATCTTTTCGGTCATGCTGCTGGGCATGACGACCAACTGGCTGGCGGGCGGCCTGCTGCTGCTGACCATCGTCTACTACGCCGCCTTCTACACCCTGCTGCTGAAGCGGCGGACGCCCCAGAACATCGTCATCGGCGGCGCCGCCGGGGCCTTCCCGCCGGTCATCGGCTGGGCTGCGGCGACGGGGCAGGCCCCGTGGCAGGCGTGGCTGCTGTTCCTGATCATCTTCCTGTGGACCCCGCCGCACAGCTGGGCCCTGGCCCTGTATTCGGCCGGCGACTACGCCCGCGCGGGTATTCCGATGATGCCGGTGGCGCGGGGCGCGAGAAGCACCCGGCTGCAGATCCTGCTCTACACCCTGGTCTTCGTCCCCGTGGCCATCGCGCCCGGTCTGACGGGGATGGGCGGCCTGCTGTACCTCGCCGTGTCGGTGGTGGGCGGCCTCGGCTTCCTGTTCCTGGCCGTGCGCCTGTATCGCAGCCGCGCCGGCGACCAGCCCGACAAGGCCGAGGCCGTGGGGCGAGAGGCCGCATTGTATGATGTCCGCGCGGAGGCCAAACCGGCGCGGAACCTGTTCGCCTTCTCCATCCTGTATCTGATGGCCCTGTTCGCGGCCCTGCTGGTCGAGAGCGTCGCCGCCATCCCTGGACTGTAACGACCATGACCCGCCTGACCCCGGAACAGCTGCAAGCCCGCAAGAAGCGCAACCTGGCCATCGCCGGGGCGCTGGTCGCCTTCATCGTGCTGGTGTTCGGCGTGACGGTGCTGAACCTGAAGCGCAATCTGGACGCCCGCGCCGACGCGATCGCCGAGGGCCGGCCGGTGGGCTACGCCGGATGAAGCTGTCGCGGAACGCCATCGCCATCGCCTGCGTCCTGGCCGTCATGGGCATGACCGGCGCCGCCTTCGCGGCGGTGCCCCTGTACCGGATGTTCTGTCAGGTCACGGGCTTCGACGGCACGGTCCGCAAGGCCGAAACCGCCCCGGACCGAATTCTGGATGAGACAGTCCTGATTCGCTTCGACACCAATGTCCGCGACCTGCCGATGACCTTCCGCGCCGAACAGGTCAGCCAGCGGGTGCGAATCGGCGAGACCGGCATGGCCTATTTCGACGTGACCAACACCTCGGACCAGCCGATCCACGCCACGGCGGCCTACAACGTCGTGCCGGAACGGGCGGGTCCCTATTTCCAGAAGCTGCAGTGTTTCTGCTTCGAGGGGCAGACGATCCAGCCCGGGCAGACGCTGAAATTCCCCGTCCAGTATTTCGTCGCGCCCGAGATGGCGACCGATCGCGAGAGCCGCGGCGTGCGCGAGATCACCCTCAGCTACACCTTCTATCCGACCAAGGCGGCGGACCTGGCGACCAACGCCGGCCAAGCCTCTGGCGCAGCCGGATAGCGGACGCTATAGCCTGCCCCCTACGTATCTCGACCGCTTGAAGAGACCCTGATGGCCGACGCCCACGCCGCACCGCATCACGACTACCACCTGGTGAACCCCAGCCCTTGGCCGCTGGTCGCCTCGATCGCCGTCACGACCATGATGGTCGGCGCGGTGGTCTGGATGAAGGGCCTGGTCGGCGAGGACGCCGGCGCCGTCGCCGGCGCCCTGCTGGCCAAGGGCGACAAGGCCCTGTTCTTCGCCGGTTTCGCCGGCGTGCTGGTGTCGATGTTCGGCTGGTGGGCCGACGTGATCAAGGAGAGCAAGGCGGGCGACCACACGCCGGTCGTCTCCATCGGCCTGCGCTACGGCATGATGCTGTTCATCGCCTCCGAGGTGATGTTCTTCGCGGCCTTCTTCTGGATGTTCTTCGAAATGGCGGTCTTCAACGAAGCCCGCGCCCACATTCCGGAAGTCGCCAACTGGGCCGATACGGCCAAGGCGTGGTCGACCTGGCCGCCCAAGGGCGTCGAGACGCTGGACGCCTGGCAGCTGCCCCTGCTGAACACCGTCATCCTGCTGCTGTCGGGCACGACCGTCACCTGGGCGCACCATGCCCTGCAGGTCGGCGACCGCAGCGCCGCCAAGACGGGGCTGCTGATCACCGTCGCCCTTGGCATCCTGTTCACCGCGGTGCAGGCCTATGAGTACAACCACATCATCCACGAGAACCTGTTCTTCAACGAGGAGGCGGCGAACTCCGGCCTCTACGGTTCGATCTTCTTCATGGCGACGGGCTTCCACGGCTTCCACGTCCTGATCGGCACCATCTTCCTGCTGGTCTGCCTTCTGCGCCTCTACGCCGGCCAGATGAGCCCGGCCAAGCATTTCGGCTTCGAGGCCGCCGCCTGGTACTGGCATTTCGTGGACGTGGTCTGGCTGTTCCTCTTCGCCTTCGTCTACGTCACCTTCGGGTGAACCAAGGCCCCACAGGGCTTGATCTTCAACCGGCGCGGATCGACCCGATCCGCGCCGGTCTGCTTTGCCGCTGTCCCCATTGCGGGAAGGGGCGTTTGTTCGCGGGCTTCCTGAAGGTGGTCGAACGTTGCGAGGCCTGCGGCTTCGATTTCACGCGTCTGAACACGGGCGACGGGGCGGCTGTCTTCATCATGCAGATCGCCGGCGGGATCGTGGTGTTCTCGGCCCTGTTCATCCAGGTCGCGTACAATCCCCCCATCTGGGCCATGCTGGCGGCAGCCCTGCCGCTGGTGGCCGGCCTGTCGCTGGGCCTGATGCGGCCGGGCAAGGGGGTGATGATCGCCCTGCAGATGCGCAACAAGGCGGGACAGGCGCGCAATGACGACTGAGGCGACCCGTAACCGCTTCCCCTGGGGCCTGACGATCGTCTGCGCGCTGGCGGTCGTCCTGCTGGCCTCGCTGGGCGTCTGGCAGGTGCAACGGATGCAGTGGAAGAACGGACTGATCGCCGAGGCCGAGGCGGCGGCGACGCATCCGCCGGTTCCCCTGCCTTCCGGCGAGCGGACCGACCTGCCGGAGTTCCAGAAGGTCATCCTCGATTGCGACTTTCAGGCCAACCAACGGGTTGAACTGCAGACCATCCACGACGGCGTCCCAAGCGTCCGCCTGATCGCCGAGTGTAGCGGTCGTCTGGTCGACCTCGGCTTCATGTCGGAGGAGATCAGCGCGCGTCCGCCTTTCACCCAGTATCGAGCGCCTCGCCTCCCGGGCAGCTATCCGAAGATCATCGCCGAAGTCAGAAACACGCCGGCCCCGAACAGTTTCGCCCTTCCGCCCGAAAATGGGCGGTTCTTCGCCCGTGACAATCGCGCGATCGCGGCGGTCCTCGGCGTCCCGCCGGAACGGGCCTCCCAGACCCTCTACGCGGTGACGTCAGCCTTTCCCGGTTTCGGGGCCCTTCAGCCCTCGGCCCCGCCCGCCGCCTTTTCGAACAACCACCTCGGCTACGCCCTGACGTGGTTCGGACTGGCGCTGGCGGTGCTCGGTTTCTATATCGCGCTGCTGCGTAGAAAGCCGAGATCCTGACCGCCACCCTCCACACCCTGTCCAACGGCGTCCGCGTCGTCTGCGATCCCATGCCCGGCCTGCGCACCCTGGCCCTGACGGTCGCCGTGCGCGGCGGGGCGAAATGGGAGACCGAGGCGACCTCGGGCTGGTCCCATTGTCTCGAACACCTGGTCTTCAAGGGCGCGGGCGACATGGGCGCACGCGAGATCGTCGAGCGGATCGAGGCCGAGGGCGGGTCGCTGAACGCCTCCACGGGCTATGAGCGAACCAGTTTCGAGGTGCGGGCGCTGGACGGCTCGCTGCCCTTGGCCATGCAGGTGGTGTCGGATCTGGTGTTTCGCCCAACGCTCGATCCCGACGAGATCGAACGCGAGAAGGACGTGGTCGCCCAGGAGATCGCCGAGGCCTTCGACACGCCCGACGACCACGTCTTCGAAATGGCCCAGACCCAAGCCTATGCCCGCCAGCCGCTGGGCCGGCCGATTCTCGGCTCGGTGAAAAGCCTGAAGCCGATCACGCGGGCGTCGATCAGCGACTGGCGGGCCCGGCTGTACTCGCCCGATCGGATGGTGGTCGCCGTGTCCGGCGCCGTGGACGAGGCCGAGCTGCTGGCCCTGGCCGAGCGCTGGTTCGGCTCCGAGACCGGCGCGCCCGCGCAGGAACCGCAGACGCCGCATTTCACCGGCGGCGGCGCCGCCCTGTCGCGGCGGATCGAACAGGCCAACATCGTCTTCCAGCTGCCGGCGCCCGCCGCCGGAGATCCGGCCTATGCGGCCGCGCGGCTGATGACCGAAATCCTGGGCGGCGGCATGGCCTCGCGCCTGTTCCAGAGCGCCCGCGAGGAGCGGGGGCTGGCCTACGCCATCGACGCCTACCACGAACCCTATGAGGACACGGGCATCCTCGGCATCTACGCCGGAGCCGCCGCCGAACGGGCGGTCGAACTGGCCGGGGTCTGCGCCGCCGAGCTCAAGGCCCTCGCCGGGACCGGACCGACGGCGGCGGAGCTGTCGCGGGCCAAGGCGGTGATGAACGCCGGGCTGTGGATGTCGGACGAAAGCCCGGCGGCCCGCGCCGGCCGGGCGGCGGCCCAGGTGCTGATGTTCGGCGCGCCGATCTCCTCGGAAACCATGGCCGAGCGAATGCTGGCGCCGACCGCCGAGGACGTGCGCGCCGCCGCGGCGATGTCGCTGGGGGCCGGAAAGGCCGCGACCGCGGTGCTGGGGCCGAAGGCGGCCGCGCCGGCCGGTGCCGCCTTCCGCGAGGCTCTTTTCGGCTGAGCGCCGGCCCGCTAGTCTGACCTCATGGCCCTGCTGGACTGGATCAACGAGGCGACCGGTCCGGTCGTGAAGGGGGGCGGAGTCACCCTGAGAGCCCCGCGCGCCGGGGATCACGACGCCTGGGCCGCCCTGCGTCAGGCCAGCCACGCCTATCTGCAACCGTGGGAGCCCAGCTGGCCCGAGGACGACCTGACCCGGGCCGCCTACAAGCGTCGGCTGTCCATCTACGCCCGCGAAATGGAGGCCGGCAACGCCTGGCCCTTCTTCATCTTCGCCGACGCCGACCAGGCGCTCGTCGGGGCCATCACCCTGTCCAACGTGCGCCGCGGCGTGGCCGAGACGGGGACGCTGGGCTACTGGATCGGCCAGCCCTTCGCGGGCCGGGGACACGCCACGGCGGCGGTGCGGGCCATGGTCGCCTACGCCTTCGACGATCTGAACCTGCACCGGGTCGATGCGGCCTGCGTGCCCGGCAACCTCGCCTCGCGTCGCGTTCTGGAAAAGGCCGGCTTCGTCCTCGAGGGCGAAGCCCGGGCTTATCTCAAAATTAACGGCGCATGGGCAGATCATCTCCTGTTCGGCGTCGTGAATGACGGAGCCGCGCGCGGCGGCTGACCAGGGGTGATCCCTGGGGCTCTCCATCAGGACCGGTAAGCGTTTGAACACTCGCTCCAGAAGTCTGGCCTGGGACGCGACGACCGCCATCGAGGCGCTGGCGGCGGCCGACACTGCCCTATGGATATGGACGCCCGCCGACGACCAGATGCGATTCACCGGGGCCACCCGCGCCCTGGGCCTGGGGCCGCTGGCGCCGGAGTGTTCGGGCGCCGCCTTCACCGCCGTGGCGACCCCGCAGGACCGCTCCCTGGCCGAAAAGATCCTCAAACCGCAGGAGGAGGGGACCGAGGTCGCCATCCGGCTGCGCATGCGCGACGCCGAAACCTGCATCTGGCGCGGCGTCTGGCTGGAAGACGGGCTGCGCGCCGCCGGGGTGGTGGCCCTGGAGGCCAAATTCGCCGCCTCGCATCGCGATCACCTGACCGGCTTGCTGGACCGCCGCACCTTCCTGGCCCGCGCCGGCGAACTGCTGACCCAGCCCGGCGACTATGAGCTCGTTGTGGCCGACGTGGACCGCCTGCGCCGCCTGAACGAAGCCCTGGGCCACGCCCGGGCCGATCTTGTGCTGTCGGCCCTCGGCTCGCGCCTGAACGCCGCCTTCGCCCATGACGCCAACGCGGCCCGCATCGGCGAGGACGAGTTCGCGGTCCTGGCGCCGAGAGGATCGGGCGCCGTGGCCGAACGGGTGCGGGAGGCGCTTGAACAACCCCTGAGAATCGCCGGTTTCGACATCTATCCGACCGTGTCGATCGGCTCGGCGGCGGCCGAGGGCGGGCCGGACGCGCCCGATCCGGCCGAACTGCTGCGCCGGGTCGAACTGGCCGTCGAACAGGCCAAGCTGGCGGGCCGCGGCGGGGCCGCCGCCTATGGCCGGGCGCTGGAAAGCGACAGCCTGTCCCGTCTGGCGCTCGAGGCCGACCTGAGGAACGCCTTCGTCCGCGGCGAGATCGAGCCCTTCTACCAGCCGATCGTCAATCTGCTGACGGGGGCGGTGGCCGGGTTCGAGGCCCTGGCCCGCTGGCGCCATCCGAAGCGCGGGCTGGTGCCGCCCGACGAATTCCTCGGCCTGGCCGACGAGATGGGCCTGATGAACGAGCTGGGGCTGCTGATGATGACCTCGGCGTCGCGACAGCTGGCCGAATGGCTGGCGCGCCACCCGGCGGCGGGCAAGCTGTTCTGCAGTGTGAACCTGTCGGTCGGCGAGATCGAGCGGCCGGATCTGGTCGACGACGTCACCCGCATCATCACCGAGGCCGGCCTGCCCAAGGGCGCGCTGAAGCTGGAGGTGACCGAGGGCGACATCATGCGCGACACCTCGCGCGCGGCCGAGACCCTGACCCGGCTGCGCGAAGCGGGCGCGTCGCTGGCGCTCGACGATTTCGGCACCGGCTTCTCGTCCCTGACCTGGCTGGCCAAGCTGCCGTTCGATACGCTGAAGATCGACCGCTACTTCGTCCTGACCATGGACAAGGACGAGGGCTCGGCCAAGATCGTCAAGTCGGTGGTCAATCTCGGCCGCGACCTCGGTCTCGACGTCGTCGCCGAGGGGGTCGAGAACGCCGGCCTCGCCAAGCTGCTGCTCGACGCCCAGTGCCACTACGGCCAGGGCTTCGGCTACGCCCCGGCCCTGCCGGCCCAGGAGGCCGAGGTGTATCTGAACGAATCGCTGGCCGACGGCACGGCGCCGATCAAGGCCCGGTCGGCCTAGGCCCGGCCGATCTGTCCCGACAATCGCGCCGGATCCACGCCCAGACCGGCCAGCACCCGGCCCCATTTGCTCTCGTGGTCGGGGTCGAAGATGAGTTCGGGATCGGCGTCGGCGGTCAGCCAGACATTCTCGCCCAGTTCCTCCTCCAGCTGCCCTTCGTCCCAGCCGGCGTAGCCGAGCAGCAGCACGGAGCGATGCGGACCCGTCGCCGGATCGACCATGGCCAGCAGGGCCTCGCGGGTGCCGGTCATGGCGAAGCCCGCGCCGAAGGCCAGGGAGGCGTCGTCGACCAGCCAGTCGTCGGTATGCAGCACGAAGCCCCGCTCGCGCTCCACCGGCCCGCCGATCAGCACGGCGCGGCTGTCGGCGTCGTCGGGCGCGGCGGTGTCGAGTTTGGTCAGCACCTTCTTCAGGTTCACGCCGGGCGCGGGGCGGTCCAGCCTCAGGCCCATGGCGTGGTCCGGCCGGTGGGCGCAGATCAGGATGACCGCGTGCTCGAACCGGGGGTCGCTGATGCCGGGCATGGCCACCAGAAGCCGGCCGGCCAGGGATTGGAATTCGTCCATGACCCTATCATTGGTGCGGATGGCGGCGTCTGCAAGGCGTGACCGGTTGGCGGGAGCGGCGGCAACGCCTATCTGATCGGCACGTTTGGTCCTCACACCCCCTCCCGGAGCCTGCCCATGACCGTCCAGATCGGCGACCGCATCCCCTCGTCCAACCTCACCCGCGCCACCGACGACGGCCCCAAACCCGTCACCACCGACGACATCTTCGCCGGCAGGACCGTGGCCCTGTTCGCCGTCCCCGGGGCCTTCACCCCGACCTGTTCGGCGAAGCATCTGCCGGGCTTCAAGGACCTCCGCCAGGACCTTGTCGCCAAGGGCGTGGACACGATCGCCTGCGTTTCGGTCAACGACGCCTTCGTCATGGGCGCCTGGGCCGACAGCCAGGGCATCGGCAAGGACGACATCGTCATGCTGGGCGACGGCAACGGCGACTTCACCCGCCAGCTGGGCCTGTCGATGGACGCCAAGGGCTTCGGCATGGGCGAGCGCTCGCAGCGCTATTCCATGCTGGTCAGGGACGGCGTCGTCGAGCAGCTGAACATCGAACAGCCGGGCGAGTTCAAGGTCTCGTCGGCGGAGCATCTGCTGGCGCAGCTCTAGAGGCGCGACCGCTCGCGACGCGGCGCGAGAGGTCTGGATCGTGACCACAGACGTCTTCACCCCGGAACAGCGCAGCGCCGTCATGCGCCGCGTGAAGGGCCGCGACACCGCGCCTGAACTGGCCGTGCGCCGCATCTTGCGCGCGGCGGGCATCGGCTACCGGCTGGGCGGCGCGGGCCTGCCGGGCCGGCCCGATCTGGTGATGAAGGGGCGGCGTGTCGCCGTGTTCGTGCACGGCTGTTTCTGGCACGGCCATGACTGCCCGAGAGGCGGCCGACAGCCCAAGGCCAACGCCGCCTACTGGATCGCGAAGATCGACCGCAACCGGAGGCGCGACGAGGCCAGCCGGGCGGCGCTGACGGCCGACGGCTGGCGCGTGGTCACGGTCTGGGAATGCGCGATGAAGGCCGACGGTTTCGCCGATCGGCTGGCGACCGAAGTGCGGGGTCAGGCGGCTACGGTCTGCGCCTCGTCGACGTCTTCCCCCTGAGCCATGGTCATCACATGGGTGATGGCCTCCAGCAGCATCGGCGGGGTGATCGGCTTGGGCACGAAATAGGTCATGCCCGCCGCCGTGCAGGCGGCGATGTCCTCGGCCGCCGTGTCGGCCGTGACGGCGATGATCGGCACGCCGACGTTGGGGCCGTCGCCGGCGCGGATGCGGCGGGTGGTCTCGCGGCCGTCCAGTTCCGGCATCCGCACGTCCATGAAGATCAGGTCGAAGGCGGTGTGCTCGCAAATCCTGAGCGCCGCCATGCCGTCGGCGGCGGTGGCGATGTCGCAGCCCAGCGGCTGCAGGATCAGCTGGATGGCGCGGCGGTTGATGTCGTGGTCGTCGACCACCAGCACCCGCATGGGCCGGCCCTCGTCGTCCTCCTCCTGCCCGGGCTCCGCGGCGGCGGCGAGCGACGCGGGGGCCGGGGGCGCCTCGTACAGGGGCTGGGGCGCGGCGATCTGTTCGGCGGCGGCCGAGCGGCTGCCCGACAGGGAACGGGCGACGGCGTCGCGGCTCTGCTGGTCCAGGGCCGGCGTGCCGGCCGGGACGGCCTCGCCCGGCTGGAGGTGCAGGGACAGGGTGAAGCGGGAGCCGACGCCGGGCTGGCTGCGGGCGGTCAGGCGTCCGTCCATCAACTGGACCAGCTGGCGGCTGATGGCCAGGCCCAGGCCGGTTCCGCCATGGACGGCGCTGACCCCGGCGATGGTCTGGTCGAAGGGCGTGAACAGACGCCCGACCTGTTCGGGGGTCATGCCGGGACCGGTGTCGGCGATCTCGATCAGCACCGCGTGGCCGCCCGGCTCGTCCGGCCAGGCCTGCAGGCGCAGGGTGATCGATCCGGTGTCGGTGAACTTCATCGCATTGGAGATCAGATTGTTCAGGACCTGACGCAGGCGCATCGGATCGCCGCGCACGGCCGCGGGGACGAAGGCGGCGCCCTCGACCCGCAATTTGAGTCCCTTGGCGCGGGCCGGCCCGCGCCAGAGGCGGACGGTCTGGTTCAGCAGGTCGCGCAGATCGAAGTCGACCTGGTCCACCGTCATGTGTCCGGCGTCCAGCTTGGCGTGATCCAGAAGATCGTCCAGCAGGGCCTTCATCATGAAGCCGGCGTCCGTGATCAGATGGGCCTGTGACCGCGCGGAGGCGTCGGTCGCGCCGCGCTCCAGTTCGGCCGCACCGGTCAGGATGGCGCTGATGGGGGTGCGAAGATCGTGGCCGATGGCGGCCAGGAAGGCGCTGCGGCCCTCCATGATGCGTTCGGCGTCCGATCGCTTCTGGTCGGCCTCGATCCGCGCCGCGCTTTCCGCCAGGCGCGCCTCGTTCATGCGCTGCCAGGTCGACAGGCAGTAGGTGATGAAGACGCCCACGGCGATGGCCGCTGCGGTCACGAAGCCCGTTGACGCGCCATAGATCGCCATGAAGACCGGCGTCGCCGACAGATAGAGAAACTGGAACGAAGCGGTCAGCAGCATGACGGACTTCGACCGGGGAGCGTTGATCACCGAATAAATGGCGCCGGCGGACAACAGCAGGGCGGCGCAGATGCCGCCCATCGGGCCGCCCGCGAGCCACAACGGAACCGACAGGCTGCCGAAATAGCCGGCGTTGACGGTCAGTATGAGCCACCCGGCGATCCCGCGCAGGCCTTGCAGACGGTTTGTCCGGCCGCTGTTGATCGGGCCGAAAATCCACAGATCGAGAGCCTGGATGATGAAATAGCCGACGACCCAGCCGACGCTCAACGGCCAGCCGAGCAGCGGGCTGAAGATCAGGGCGCTGGCCGCGGACATGCCGAGCCGCTGCAGCAACGCCTTGCGCCGCTGACGGATCGCCATCGCCCAGTCGTCCGCCGGTGCGGGATTTGAGGCCTGCGTATCGACTTTGGCGATCGCCATGCGGTTCCCCGAACAAGGCGGTTTCGCCCGTGCGCGCACTATGCCCGCGTTGCCCTAACGCTCCGTCAACGGGCCGCTGAAACGGCCTCGGACACCGTCGAAAATCCGTCGGCGCGCAGGCGGGCGGCGAGGTCCCGTTTGATCCGCGCGACGAGCCCCGGGCCGTCGTATATCAGGGCCGAATAGAGCTGGACGGCCGAAGCGCCGGCGCGGATCCGGGCGTAGGCCTCGGCCCCGGAATCGATCCCGCCGACCGCGATCAGGGGCAGGCGTCCGGCCGACGCCGTCGCCGCGGCGCGCAGCGCCTTCATGGCGCGGGCCTTCAGGGGCGCGCCGGACAGGCCGCCCGCTTCGCCGCGGTCCGGCGAGCGCAGGCTGTCGGGCCGATCCAGGGTGGTGTTGGCGACGATCAGGCCGTCGATGCCGTGGTCCAGGCTGGCCTCGACGATCAGGGCGATCTCGTCAGGCGTCAGGTCGGGCGCGATCTTGAGGAAAACCGGCGTCGGATCGCCGGCCCGGGCCTCGTTCAATCGGCCCAGCAGGTCGTCCAGCGCCGCCCGGCCCTGGAGAGCGCGCAGTCCCGGCGTGTTGGGCGAGGAGACGTTGACCGTGACATAGTCGCTGAGGCCGCGCAGGCGCCTCAGACCCGTGACATAGTCGGCCGCCTTGTCGTCCGTGTCCTTGTTGGCCCCGAGATTGGCGCCGACGACCACCGTGCGCGGGCGATTCGCCAGGCGGGCGGCAAAGGCCTCGAGGCCCGCGTTGTTGAACCCCATCCGGTTGATGATGGCGCGGTCTTCCGAGAGGCGGAACAGGCGCGGCTTCGGGTTGCCGGCCTGTGGCCGCGGGGTGACCGAGCCGCACTCCACGAAACCGAAGCCGAGGCGCGCCAGCCCTCGCAGGGCCTCGCCGTTCTTGTCCAGACCGGCCGCGAGGCCGACCGGGTTCAGCAGTTCGAGCCCCGCCAGACGGGTCTTCAGAATGGGGTCGTCGGCGGGCGGCGCCGGCAGGGGCGCGATCTGAAGGGCGCGGATCGCCAGACCGTGCGCGACCTCGGGATCCAGCCGTCGCAGCAGGGCGGCGCCGAGGTCGCTCAGGGCCATCCGACAGCTCCGTCGTCGAAACGCATGACGCCATGGTCGTCGACCGACAGGCCGCGCTCGTCCGTCGCGGCGGCGACCGGAAGCGGGGCGTGAAGATGGGGAAACAGGGCCCCGCCGCGCGACGCCTCCCACCTCAGATCGTCGCCAACAGCCCGCAGGTCCACGGCGACCAGCATCAGGTCGGTCCGACCCGCATAGTGTCGGCGCGCCGTCTCGGGCAGTTGTTCTGCGCTCGACAGATGGATGTAGCCGTCCGCCCGATCGACGGCCGAACCGGCGTAGCTCCCGGCCTCGCGCGCGGCCGTCCACTCGGCCCTGTCGACCAGCTTGTAGGCGACGCCGCTCACAGGCCGCCCAGGTCGCGGGGCTGCAGGAAGCCCTCGAAGGCGCAACGGCCGGCGACATCCACGGTGAAGATGGCGGCGGAGCCCGGCGGAAACCCGCCGCTCATGCGGTCCAGAACCGACGGCGACGCCGCGCTTTCGACCAGATATTCGACGGCCAGCAGATGAACGCCGGGATTGTGCGCCACCACCATCAGGCAGCCGGCCTCGTCCTCGGCGGCCTCGACCAGAAGGCGCAGGGCGTGGGCGCCGCCATTATACTGCGCCTCGTCCTCGCGCACCTGGACGTCGCCGAAGGCGTCGTGCAGCAGATCCCAGGTCTGGCGGGTGCGCAGCGCGGGCGACACCAGCGCCAGATCGGGCCTCATGCCCCGCGCGGCCAGGGCCCGGCCCATGGCGGCGGCGTCCTGCCGGCCCCGCACGGACAGGGCGCGGTCGCGGTCCCGACCGGAGCTGGCGGCCCGTTCGGCCTCGGCGTGTCGCATCAGGATCAGTCGCTGCATGGCCCGCCTTTAAGGGCGTTTGGCCGTTCCCGCCAGATCATCGCCGGTCCCCGACCGGTTCGCAGGCCGGGGCTGGAGGGCGGGCGTCCTCACCGGCGCGGTCGCCACCGCCCCTCCGGGCCGGATACGGGCGTATTCCCGACGCGTCGCCTCCAGCAGGATGACTCCCGCCGCGCCCGGCATGATGCGCTTGCCGACCTGTTCAAAGCCGTCGGCCAGCGGCAGCAGCGGCCCCCAGGGCGGCACATACAGCGTCTGCGACCAGGCGGTCGGTTCGAGACCGGCTGCCCGGACCAGCCGCTCCAGCTGGCCGCGGGTGAAGGGTCGCCCATGTCCGAACGGCGTGGTCTCGGCCCGCGCCCAGAGGCCGCCCCGCGCGGCTGCGACCAGGATGATCCGCCCTGCCGGCGACAGGGCGCGCACGGCCTCGGCCATCAGGGCCTGGGCGTCGTCGGCTTCCTCAAGGGCGTGGACGACCAGGATGCGGTCAAACGATCCGGCGGCGAAGGGCAGACGGCGGTCGTCGACCAGCAGCGTCCGGTTCTTGCCCACCGATGGCCACAGCTCGACTCCCTGACCGCCCGGCATGGCCGCGACCACCCGGCGGGCCCCGACGAAGGCGTCCAGCCACGGGGTGGCGTAACCCAGACCCAGGACGTCGCTGTTGGCCGCCTCGCCCCAGGCGTCCTCCAGACGCCGGGCCAGCAGACGGCGCGCCAGGGCGCCGGCCGGCTCGCCGTAGAAGATGCGAAGGTCCTCGATGCTGCGCCGCATGGAGCCAGCATAGGCCGGGTCGGGGCGGGCTGCTAGGATAGGCGCATGACCCTCGACGTGCGCCTCTTTCCCTGCCTGAACGACAACTACGGCCTGCTGGTCCGCGACGCAGCCACCGGCGCGGTCGCGACGATCGACACGCCGGACGCCGCCGTCATTCTGGAGGCGCTGGAGCGATCGGGCTGGGGGCGGCTGGACCTGATCCTGAACACCCACTGGCACCCCGACCACACCCAGGGCAACGCCCGGCTCAAGGCCGAAACCGGCTGCGAGATCGTCGGGCCCGAAGAGGTGCGCAAGGCCGCGCCGATCGACCGCATCGTCGCCGGCGGCGACACGGTGAGGCTGGGCCAGACCGTGCTGGAGGTGACCGACGCGCCGGGCCACACCCTCGGCCATATCGTCTATCGCTCGGCCGCGGACGCCCAGGCCTTCGTCGGCGACGTGCTGTTCAACCTCGGCTGCGGCCGGCTGTTCGAAGGGACGCCGGAGCAGATGCACGCCAGCCTGCAGGCCCTCGCTGCCTGGCCGGACGAGACCGTGGTCTGGTGCGCCCATGAATACACCGCCGCCAACGCCCGCTTCGCCCTGAGCCTCGACGATCGGCCGGAAATGATCGCGCGGGCGGGGGAAATCTTCGCGATGCGGGAACGGGGCGAGGCGACGGTTCCGACCACGATCGGTCTGGAGAAGGCGTTCAATCCCTTCATGCGCGCGACCCATGCCGCCGAATTCGCCGCCCGCCGGGCGGCGAAGGATGTCTTCACCGGCTAGACGCGCCTAGCGCCGGGGCGGCGGCGCGGGGGTCAGGAAGGCGTCGATCACCCGCGCCGAAGAGGGCCGGCCCGCCACGCCCTGGACGGGCGCCACCACGATGCGGAGATCGCCCCTGGCATAGGTCACCGAGGCGCGGGGACCATCGACGATGGTGATGCTGCGCAGCCGGTCCAGCGACGACCGCGCCGACGGCGAGCGGGCGATGCGCAGGGCCGCGTCGGTCGACAGGATGAGGGCTTCGACGGTCAGGCTTTCGGCGGCGCCGTCGGTGTCGACATTGATCTCGATCAGCCGCCCCAGGGCCTGGCTCAGCATGGCGCTGCGCCGGGTCATCAGCTGAAACATCTGGGCCGGGCCGAGGGTCGGCGGCGACAGGCTGGCGGCCGGGCCGGACAGCGAGGCCGGCGATCCGCCGGGCGCACGCGGCGTATAGACGGTCATGCCGCCGCCGGGCGTGACCCGCAGCAACTGGTCGCCCGCGTCGTTGCGATAGATGACGTCGCCGCGCGGGGCGGCGGTCGGGCGCAGCACCCAGGTCTCGTCGCGCCGGTCGAAGCGCAGCAGGGGCCGCTGGCCCGAACGGTCGAGGATGAAGGCTTCACCGGATTCCGCGACATAGCGGCCCGTGGGCGGCAGGGTCCGCGAGGTCCCCCCGCTGTTGCGGAGGGACTGGCTCTGCTCGGCCTGGGCGTTGCCGCGGATCTGGGCCTGGGCTTCGGAGGCCGTGGACGCAAAGGACAACGCCGCCGTCGCGAGGGCGATCGCCATCGCGGCCGGAAGCGGCGTTCGCGCCGTTCTGGACCCTGCCGTCAACTCCATGACGGAAGTGGTGAAGCGCCGGCGCGGCGGATTTTGGGCAGGCCCCGATCAGCCGACCAGATACTGACCCCCGTTCAGCGACAGGGTGCAGCCTGTGACATATCCGGCACGTTCGCCCGACAGCCATGACACCATATCGGCGATTTCCTCGCCTTTTCCGAGCCTTCCGACCGGGATCTGGGCGATGATTCCGGCCAGGACCTTCTCGTCCATGGCTCCGACCATCTCGGTGTCGATATAGCCGGGGGCGATGCAGTTCACCGTCACGCCCTTGCGCGCATTCTCCAGCGCCAGGGCCTTGGTGAAGCCGATCATGCCGGCCTTGGCGGCTGAATAGTTGGTCTGGCCGATCTGGCCCTTCTGCCCGTTGATCGAGCTGATGTTGACGATGCGCCCGAAACCCCGGTCGCGCATGCCGTTTATGACCTGGCGCGTCATGTTGAAGACGCTGTCCATGTTGACCCGGATCACGTCGGACCACTGGTCGGCGCTCATCTTGTGGAAGAAGCCGTCGCGGGTGATGCCGGCGTTGTTCACGAGCACGTCGATCGGCCCGAGCTGGTCCTCGATCTCCTTCACAGCGCGGGCGCAGTCGTCGAACGAGCCGACGTTGCCCTTGACGATGGTGACGCCCAGTTCCTTCGCCGTCGCCTCGGCCGCCTCGACATTGCCGGAATAGCCGGCGGCGACGGACATGCCGTCTTCCTTCAGCCGCTGGACGATCGCCTTGCCGATGCCGCGGGTCCCACCCGTGACCAGAGCCACTCGTGCCATGTGCGTTTCCTTGTCCCTGATGGCGCCGTCTGACGCGGCGCCTGTTCAGGAACAGGTGTAGCGGGGGAAGGTTCGAGGGTCGACCCTTCCCCCTCGTCTCAGATCCGCGCCATGTCCAGCACGAAGCGATAACGCACGTCGGACTTCTGCAGTCGCGCATAGGCCTCGTTGATCTGGTCCGGGGCGATCACCTCGATGTCGCAGGCCAGGCCGTGTTCGGCGCAGAAGTCGAGCATCTCCTGGGTCTCGCGGATGCCGCCGATCAGCGAGCCGGCCACCGAGCGCCGCCGCCACAACAGGCCCATGGCGTAGACCGGCAGGCCCTCGGTGGTCAGGCCCAGCATGACCATGGTCCCGTCCCTGGCCAGCAGCTGCACATGGCTGGCGATCTCGTGCGTGGCCGAGACGGTGTTGATGATCAGGTCGAAGCGCTCGCCCGCCGCCTTCATCGCCGCCTTGTCCGAGTTGATGAGGAAATGCTTCGCCCCCATCCGCTCCGCGTCGGCCTTCTTGCGGTCCGAGGTCGACAGCACGGTGACCTCGGCCCCCATGGCCGCCGCCTGTTTGACCGCCATGTGGCCGAGACCGCCGAGGCCGATCACGGCGACCTTCGAGCCCGGCCCGACCTTCCAGTGCCTCAGCGGCGAATAGGTGGTGATCCCGGCGCACAGCAGCGGCGCGGCGGCCTCCAGCGGGATGCTGTCGGGGATGGTCACGACATAGTTCTGGTCGACCACGATGGCGGTGGCGTAGCCGCCCTGGGTGATGGTCTGGCCGACGGCGGCGCCCTTGGGGTCGGGCGAGCCATAGGTCTGGGTCATGCCGGGGACGCAGTACTGCTCCTCGCCCTCGAGGCAGGGTTTGCACTGGCGGCAGCTGTCGACCATGCAGCCGACGCCGACCCGGTCGCCGACCTTGAAGCGGGCGACGTTGCCGCCCACCGCCGTCACCACGCCGGCGATCTCGTGGCCCGGCACGATCGGATAGGTGGTGTTGCCCAGGTCGTTCTTCACCACGTGCAGGTCCGAGTGGCAGACGCCGCAGAATTTGATCTCGATGGCGACGTCGTCCGGGCCCGGATCGCGCCGGTCGAAGCTGAAGGGCGACAGCGGGGCGTCGCTGGAGGTGGCGGCGAAGGCGCGGGTGGCGATGGGCATGGGGAAGGCTCCTGAAAGGCCGGGCTCAAGTGTGCGCGCCGACGGCCCGGCGCAACCGGGTCACCCCAGCTTTTCGATCAGGGCCTGGGCGGCCGCCGGATTGCGCACCTTCGCCCCGGCGATGAAATAGGCGAAGACGTCGCCCTGCTTCACCCATTCGCGCGTCTGTCTGACGATGCCGTCCAGCTCGGCCGGAGACATGCCGGTCGGCTCATCCTCGCGGCTCGACATCAGCCGTGCGTATTTGAAGTCGGCCGTGTCCTGATTGATCCGCGGCCATTCCGGCGCCTCGTCGTCATGGCCGTAGACGATGGCCGCGCCGTATTTGCGGGCCAGGTCGTAGAACTGCGCGTTGTCGAACGTCCCGCTGCGGACCTCCAGGGCGTGGCGCAGACGAATGCCGTTCTTCTCCTTCGGCAACAGCTTGAGGAAACCCTCGAAATCGACCGGATCGAATTTCTTGGTGGCCATGAACTGCCAGTTGATCGGCCCCAGCTTGTCGCCCAGCGCCGTCAGCCCTTGGTCGAGGAAGCGTCCGATGCTTTCGCCGGCCTCCGACAGGATTTTGCGGTTGGTGCAGAACCGGCTGGCCTTGACCGCGAAGACGAAGTCGTCGGGCGTCTCGTCGCGCCATTTCATCCAGGTCTCGGGCTTGAAGCCCGAATAGTAGGTGCCGTTGATCTCGATCGAGGTCAGCTTGGAACTGGCGTACTCCAGCTCCCTCTTCTGGCTCAGCTTGTCCGGATAGAAGACCCCGCGCCAGGGCTCATAGGTCCAGCCGCCGATGCCGACGCGGATTCTGCCGCCCATGGCTCAGGCCCTCGGCAGGAAGCGGATCGAGGTCAGAGTCCGCATGGTGTCGTCGTCCAGGCCGAGTATGCCCTGGGTGCTGGCCACGACGGCCCGCTCGCCATCGCCGATCACCGCCCAAAGACATTCGCCGCCGGCGGCGTGGAAGCCGGTCTCCTCGTCGGAGACGCCGCAGGTCACACGGGCCCTGAGGCCCGTCCAGCCGGGACCGGAGAACGGCTCCACCGGAACCGGCGCGAAACGGCCGTAGGTGGTCATCAGCACGCCGTCCGCGTTCCGCTCGAAGCCCGCCTCGGCCGCCGCCACCGCTCCCACCGGCCCGTCCTTCAGCTGCAAGGAGAGCACGTGCTTATCGCCTTCGAACAGAGCGACGCAGCCGGCCTCTTCGCCATCGGGGCAGGGGCCTGTGCGGCGCGAGGAGGCATGGTCGAAGGCGATGCCCAGGGCGGGGTCGCTGAAGACTGTGCGGTCGCCGGCCGCGGCCGGTGATGCGACCGTCGTCGTCGCCGACGCGGCGGCGGGTTCGGCGGTCTGTTCGGACGCGCCGCAGGCGGTCAGAGCGGATGCAGCCATCAGGATGGCGGTCAGACGGATGATCACGTGCGGGGCCCCTTCACCGGTACGGCCGCACTCTCCGCCACCCGGAAGGCGGGATCAAGCCGCGTCCACAAGCGCCCGATAGGCCGCCGTCGCCTGGCCTCGCGCGGTCTCGTCGTCCAGCAGGCGGCGCGAATGGCCGTAGGCCAGCACCAGACCCTTGAACTGGAACACCTTGAGCTCCAGCGTGGACTCGTCGGCTTCGGGATACAGGGTCCGGAACTCGCGCTTCAGCGTCTTGGCCCAGCGGACCTGACTGCCCTTCAGCGTGTCGCGCAGGGGGCCGGGCTGGTCGTCCAGCTCCATCGCCGCCGCCTTCAGCGGGCAGCCGCCCGGGCGATCCTCACCGTCGATCCAGTCCAGCTCGCCCTCGAAGATGCGGTCCAGACGTGCGCGGCCCGGTTCAAGCGGTTCCGCAGGGTCCCAGACCGCCGACTTGAAGCGGTCGATCATGGCGTCGACGACCTCGGCCTGCAGCGCCTCCTTGGACTGGAAATGCTTCAGCACCGCACTCTTGGACAGACCGGCGGCATTCGCGACGTCGCCGAGGCTCACGGCGGCGAGGCCCCGCACCGTGACCTGGGTCATCGCCTCGTCGATCAGTCGGGCGTGGGTGGCCTCGCCTTTGGGCGGCATGCAAAAGCCTCTTGACTCAAAGTAACCGATCGGTCACTTAATGGTGCACGAACGGTCACTTTTAACCCGGATCGTTCGTCATGACCAGCCTTCGGAGGAACCCATGCTCGTCCTGACCCTGATGGCGGCCCTCGCCGTCCAGACCGCCGCTCCCGCCCCGACGTCCGGCGCCGCGGCCACCCTGCTGCAACCCCGCGAAATCCAGCTGAACCTCGACGGACGCAACTGGAGCTGCGGCCCGGCCGGCCAGTGCGCCGGACGCGGCGGCGGCACGACCCAGCCGCTGATGCGGGAATGCCGGCGCTTCGTCGGCCGGATGGGGGCGGTTTCCGCCTTCGCCCGGGCCGGCCTGGCGCTGACGGAAGCCGAGATCGCCCGATGCAACGCGGCCGACAACGCCCGCGCGCCGCGCAACGCCGGCCCCGCCTAGTAGGCGAAGTCCCGGTACATCCGCGTCACGTCGCCCTGCCACTCCCCGTGGTAGAGCTCCAGCAGCCGCTCGGCGGGGGTGACCCCGCTGTCGGCGATGTCTTCCAGCTCCGACAGATAGCCGCGCTCGTCGACCATGCCGCCGCTGAAGCGGGCGCGGTTCTTCAGCCCCTCGCGGGCGATGTGGACCATGTCGACGGCCACGTCCCGCACCGACCGGCCCGCGACCTCGGCCTTCAGGCCAAGCCGCGTGACGTCGCGGCGCAGGCGCTCGTGGTCGCCGATGTCCCAGTCCTTGACCAGGTCCCAGGCCGCGGCCAGGGCCGCGCCGTCGTACAGCACCCCGGCCCACAGGGCCTGCAGCGCGCAGATGCGACTCCACGGTCCGCCGTCGGCGCCGCGCATCTCCAGATACGACTTCAGCCGCACCTCGGGGAAAAGGGTGGTCAGGTGGTCGTTCCAGTCCTTCTTCGTCGCCCGCTCGCCCGGAAGGGCGTCGAGCCCTTCGGTCATGAAGGCGCGGAACGACTGTCCCGACAGGTCGACATAGGTCTCGCCGCGCTTGGCGAAATACATCGGTACATCGAGGGCGTAGTCGGCGTAGCGCTCGTAGCCGAAACCGTCCTCGAACACGAAGTCCAGCATGCCGGTGCGGTCGGGATCGGTGTCGGTCCAGACATTGGCGCGCGACGACAGGAAGCCGCTCGGCTTGCCCTCGATGAAGGGCGAACAGGCGAACAGGGCGGTGGCGATCGGCTGCAGCGCCAGCGAGGTGCGGAATTTGGCCACCATGTCGGCCTCGTCCGCGAAGTCCAGGTTCGACTGGATGGTGCAGGTGCGCAGCATCATGTCGAGGCCCAGCGACCCCTTCTTCGGCATATAGGCCCGCATGATGCCGTAGCGGCCCTTGGGCATGATCGGCACGTCCTCGCGCCGCCACAGCGGGTCGAAACCGGCGCCGATGAAGCCGAGGTTGATCTGGTCGGCGACCTGTTTGACCTCCATCAGGTGGCGGCCGGTCTCGTCGCAGATGTCGTGCACGTCCTTCAGCGGCGCGCCCGACAGTTCGAACTGGCCGCCCGGCTCCAGCGAGATCGAGGCGGTCATGCCCTCGTCGTTCTTGCGCTCCAGGGCGATGACGTGGCCGGCCTCCTCGACCGGGCTCCAGCCGAACCGTTGCAGGCCGGTCAGCATGGCCAGGATGCCGCTCTCGCCGTCATAGGCCGGGCGGCGCAGGGTCGCGCGGTCGAAGCCGAATTTCTCGTGTTCGGCGCCGATGCGCCATTCGGCCTTCGGCTTGGCCCCCTTCGCCATGGCGCCGATCAGGTCTTCGCGGGAGAGCGGCGCGGCGTCGGCCATGTGGTTCTTTCAGCCCCAGAGCCCGAAGGCTGTCGTGGCGGCTAGATGGGGCGAAACAGTGCGTTCCTCAAGGGATGTCGCGATGGACCATGCCGTGTTTTTTGCGGGCGGAGAACGGGGTCATGACGCTGACGAAGAAGGCGACCGACCAGCCCAGCAGGATCGCCCCCGCCACGCCCTCGATCGCGCCCAGCAGCCGCCACTCCGGCGCCATCAGCGAGTCGTCGTAGCCGATCGAGCCATAGCTGATGCTTGAGAAATAGACCGCCTCGCGCAGGTCCGGCACCGCGCCGATCAGCTTGTAGAGGGCGGCGTACATCCAGATCTCCAGCCCATGGACGACGAACAGGCCCAGGACCACGGCGATGGTCAGGAGCGCGTGCCGCCACAGCGGCCCCTCGACATAGGAGCGGCCCGCGCGGATTTCGTAGATTTCCAGTCCCCGGCCGAGGCTGAGCAGGCCGAAGCCGTGGATGCTGACGGCGAGCAGGGCCATGACCGTCGACAGGACGAGTTCGTTGAACATGCCGCATCCTGCCCTGAAGCCGACGGTCCCGCTAGCGGTCCCAGTCGCCCACGGCCGCCTGCCACAGCGTCAGGGCGGCGATGGCGGCGGTGTCGGCCCGCAGGATGCGCGGGCCGAGCGACACGGCGGTGGTGAAGGGCAGGGCTCGCAGCCGCTCGCGCTCCTCCGGCGAGAACCCGCCTTCGGGACCGATCAGCACGGCCCAGGGATCCGCGCCGGCCGCCTGAAGCGCCGGGCCGGCCGGTGCGCCGCCGGTCTCGTCGCAGAACATCAGCCGCCGCCCGGCCTCCCAGCCGTCCAGCAGCTCGGCCAGCTTCGCCGGTTCGTCGATCATCGGCACGTCCAGCCGCCCGGTCTGTTCCGCCGCCTCGATGGCGATGGCGTCCAGCCGGTCCATCCGCACATGCGACGTCTGGGTCCGGTGGGTGACCACCAGCCCGACCCGCCGCACGCCCAGTTCGGTCGCCTTCTCGACGGCGAACTCCAGCGCGCTCTTCTTCACCACGCTGATCAGCAGTTCCAGATCGGGGCCGGTCGACTGCGGCCGCACCTGTTCCTCGGCCCGCAGCACGACGCCCTTCTTGAGCACCTCGGCGATAACGCAGCGCCATTCCCCGTCGCGCCCGTTGAAGACCAGCAGGCCGTCGCCGATCTTGAGCCGCATCACCTGCGTCAGGTAGCGCGACTGGTCCAGCGTCGGCAGGACGGCGGCGTCGGGGGCGAGCGGGGTGGGAACGTGGAGGCGGATCATGGTCCTGACATAGCCCGCACCCCCTTGGCCGTCATCCTCGGGCTTGACCCGAGGATCAGACCGGCCGGTGCTCGGTGAGGGTGACGAGACCCGGTCTCCGATGCGCACGGATCATACCGATAGGTCCACGCCTGACCCTCGGGTCGAGCCCGAGGGTGACGGAGGGGAGGAGGGTTACAGCGTGCGCGCGATCAACAGCTTCATGATCTCGTTGGTGCCGCCGTAGATGCGCTGCACGCGCGCGTCCTTGTACAGCTGGGCGATCGGATATTCGTTCATATAGCCGTAGCCGCCATGCAGCTGCAGCATCTCGTCGATGACCTCGCCCTGGATGTCGGTGACCCAGTATTTGGCCATCGAGGCCGTGGCCGCGTCCAGCTTGCCCTGCAGGTGCAGGCCAAGGCAGTGGTCGACGAAGACCTTGGCGACCGTCAGTTTGGTCTTCACCTCGGCCAGTTTGAACTGGGTGTTCTGGAAGTCGATCACCCGCTTGCCGAAGGCCTTGCGCTCCTTGACGTAGGCCAGCGTCTCCTGCAGCCCGCGCTCGGAGGCGGCCACGCCCTGGACGGCGATGTTGAGACGCTCCTGCGGCAGTTGCTGCATCAACTGGATGAAGCCCTGGCCCTCGCCGCCGCCGATGATGTTCTCGCCGGGAACCTTCACATCGTTGAAGAACAGCTCGGAGGTGTCGTTCCCCTCCATGCCGATCTTGTGCAGGTTCCGCCCGCGCTCGAAGCCTTCCGCGCCGTCCGTCTCGACCACGATCAGGCTGGTGCCCTTGGCGCCCTCCGTCGGGTCGGTCTTGGCCACGACGATGATGAAATTGGCCAGCTGGCCGTTGGTGATGAAGGTCTTGGAGCCGTTCACCACATACTGGTTGCCCTGCTTGATGGCGGTGGTCTTGACGCCCTGCAGGTCGGACCCGGCGCCCGGCTCGGTCATGGCGATGGCGCCGACCAGTTCGCCGGACTGGAGCCGCGGCAGCCAGCGCGCCTTCTGCTCCTCGGTGCCGTAGTGCCAGATGTAGGGCATGACGATCGCATTGTGCAGCGAGATGCCGAAATGGTCCGCCCCCTTCCAGCCCAGCTGGCGCATCAGCACCACCTCATGCCGGTAGTCCCCGCCCATGCCGCCGTCGGCCTCGGGCATGGACAGGCCCAGCAGGCCGGCCTCGCCGGACGCGTTCCACAGCTCGCGCGGCACCGACGAGTTGGCGATCCACGACTGCACCGCCTCGGGCGGCGCGTGCTCGTCGATCCATTTGCCGACGCTGTCGGAGAAGAGGACGATCTCCTCTTCCTGCATGAAGGCGGGCTCGGGGACGTTGAGGACGTTCATGCTCAGAACGCCTCCGCCGGCATCTGCATCAGCACCTCGGCGCCGGTCTTCAGCTTGGCCAGATGCGCCCCCGTATCGGGCAGGATGCGTTCGACGAAGTAGCGGCCGGTCATCAGCTTGTTGGCGTAGAAGGGATCGGTCGAGCCTTCGTCGACCTTCGCCTGCGCCGCCTTGGCCATCTGCGCCCACATATAGGCCAGGGCCGTGAGGCCGAAGATGTGCAGATAGTCGGTGCTCGCCGCCCCGGCGTTGTCCGGGTTCTGCATGCCGTTCTGCATCAGCCACATGGTGGCCTCCTGCAGCTTCTTCTTGGCGTCGGTCAGGCCGTCGACGAAGGGCTTGATCGCCGACTCGCCGCCGTTCTCGGCCACGAAGGCGTCGATGTCGGCGAACCAGGTCATGATGGCCCGGCCGCCGTTGGCGGGCAGTTTGCGTCCCACCAGATCCAGCGCCTGGATGCCGTTGGCGCCCTCGTAGATCATGGTGATCCGCGCATCGCGCAGATACTGCGACGCCGGGAAATGCTCGGTGTAGCCGCTGCCGCCGTGCACCTGCATGGCCAGCGAGGCGACATGGAAGCCCTTGTCGGTCAGATAGGCCTTCAGCACCGGGGTGATCAGCCCCATGTAGTCGCGGGCCTTCTGGGCCTCGGCCTCGTCGTTCGAATGCTGCAGGTCGGCCTGCAGGGCGGTCCACAGGGTGAAGGCCTGGCCGCCCTCGACGAAGGCCTTCGCCTCCAGCAGCATGCGGCGCACGTCCGGGTGGACCATGATGGAGTCCGCCGGGCCGTCCGGGTTTTTCGGTCCGGTCAGGCTGCGGCCCTGCAGGCGATCGTGGGCGAATTCAACGGCGGCCTGATAGGCGGCGGCGCCGATCGACAGACCCTGCAAGCCGGTGCCGAGGCGGGCCTCGTTCATCATCACGAACATGGCCGCCATGCCCTTGTTCTCGGTCCCGACCAGCCAGCCTTTGGCGTTCTCGTAAGCCATGACGCAGGTGGCGTTGCCGTGGATGCCCATCTTGTGCTCGAGGCCGGCGCAGGCCGCGCCCGCGTTACGCTCGCCCAGCGATCCGTCGGCGTTGACGAACACCTTGGGCACAACGAACAGGCTGATGCCCTTGATCCCCGCCGGCGCGCCCTCGATCCGGGCCAGCACCAGATGGATGATGTTGTCGGTGAAGTCGTGCTCGCCCGAGCTGATCCAGATCTTCTGGCCGGTGATGTTGTAGCTGCCGTCGCCGTTGGGCACGGCCTTGGTGCGGATCAGGCCCAGGTCCGTGCCGCACTGGGGCTCGGTCAGGTTCATGGTCCCGCCCCACTCACCCGAGGCCATCTTGGGCAGATACATGGCCTTCTGCTCGTCCGAGCCGTTGGCGTTCAGGCCCCAGTAGGCGCCGGCCGTCAGGCCCGGATACATGGAGAAGGCGGCGCTGGCGGCGGCGGTCATCTGGCCGAAGGCCATGGCCACGACCGAGGGCATGCCCTGGCCGCCGTGCTCGGGCAGGGCCGACAGGGCGGGCCATCCGGCCTCGACCATGGCCTTGTAGGCTTCCTTCCAGCCGGTCGGGCCGGTGACCTTGCCGTCGACCCATTTGCAGCCTTCCTGATCGCCGACGCGGTTCAGCGGGGCGATGACCTCCTCGGCGAATTTCGCGCCTTCCTCGAGGATCTGGGCGACCAGATCGGACGAGACGTCGGCGAAACCGGGCTGGTTCGAATAGCGGTCGATCTCCAGCACCTCGTCCAGAATGAACGTCAGGTCGCGGACAGGCGCCTTGTAGGCCATGTTCAGGCTCTCGCTTTGAAGGGCTGGTGGTGCGGATCGGGGTTCAGCCGGGCCTTCAGCAGGTCGGCGTATTCCTCGGCGCCGGGCAGGAGGTCGGGGCGGTATTCGCCCAGCTTCTTCTCCATGACGGCGCAGGCTTCCTCGGCCGTCTCGATGGCGGCGTCGAGGTCTTCGCGCTGCTGTTTCAGCGCGGCGATCTGGGCCCGGTGGCGGCGCAGGGCGACGGCCATCTGATGGGCGTTGTGATTGTCGTGGTCATAGAGGTCCAGCATCTCCTGGATCTCCAGCAGGCTGAAGCCGATGCGACGCCCGCGCAGGATCAGCTTCAGCCGCGCGCGGTCGCGGGCGTCATAGACCCGCGTCTGACCCTTTCTGGCGGGCGTCAGCAGCCCCTTGTCCTCATAGAAGCGCAGCGCCCGCGCCGTCGCCCCGAACTCGCGGCACAGCTGGCGGATCGAATAGGTGCGATGGTCGTCGGCGGTCGCCATGCATGCGTCATAACTTGACGTGCACGTAAAGGGAAGCCTTTAGCTGGGCATGGCTCGCAAACACGTCAATCTGGGCTCGGCCCCGGACAAACGCGATCTGCCGCAGAAGACGTGCGTCGTCTGCGGCAGGCCGTTCTCGTGGCGCCGGAAATGGGCGCGCGACTGGGAAAGCGTCAGGGTGTGCTCGGACCGTTGCCGGGCCGCGGGGCCGAAAGACTAGCGGACTTCGCGAGCCCGCATCCACAGCACCGGCGCGGTCATGGCGATCAGGACCAGATTGGTCACCGTCGGACCGGCGTCCATGCCGGTCGCGTGCAGGCCCAGCATGACCACTTCCAGGGCCAGCAGGCCCGAGGCGGCCATGACCAGCAGCGGGCGGCCGTGCTTCCACGACACCAGAGGGGCCAGCACCAGCAGCGCCAGCAGGATTTCCGCCAGACCCAGACCGCGCACCATGTTCGGCGCGACATGCGCCGGCCAGCGCATCAGGTCGACCAGATTGGCCATCGGCTCGCTGAGCTTGGCGTAGCCCGCGCCGATGAAGAACATCGCGAGCCAGCCCTGCAGCGTCCAGAGGGTCAGGTTGCGATAGCTGGCGTTCAGGCGCGAGCGGGCGGGCGAGAGGGTCTGGGAAGTCATTTTTCTGACGCCGGGGAGGGCGCTCTTGTGATTGGCAACAGTGGCGATGTCGGATCGCCCAATCCATTCCGCAAGAGTGCGAAGCGTGACCGTAACCATCCGTGACCGCCTTCTGCGTGAGCTACGGGGCCGAAGCGTGGCCGTATCCATAATTCTCTGTAATGCGACGGGCCTTGCAGCGGGGTTAAGGCCAGGCCCGGAACATCCGGGACGCACGGACGGGGTCGGCATGACGGGGGTCCTTCGGTCACAACCACGCCGGCGGCGACCGGCCTGCGCCTTCTGGCGCATCCCTGCTGACAGCCTGCTGTCAGTAGTCTGACAGGCCCCACGCCTGGCCGGCCTCGCGGACGCGTCTGATCTTTGTCTCCAGCGCGCCCCAGTCGTCGTCGTCGTCGATCGCCGTCCAGATCGCCTCGACCTCGTCGATCAGCATCTCCTCAGGCTCGGACCGGGCGAAGACCGGATGCTCCAGCCGCTCCGGTCGGTCTGGCCCGTGCTCGAACAGGGCGAAGCGGAAGACGTCGAACGCCTCACCCTGATAGAGTTTGCCGCGCGGACCGCCCAGCGCCCGGGCGGAGGAGGCGAAGCCGCCGAACCAGTCGAAGAACAGCGGCTCCCAGCGAAGGGCCTCGCCGCCCTCGCGCAGCACGGCCAGGGTCGCGTCAACCAGGCGCTGGTCGGCGGCCTCGCCGAGGCTCAGCACGCCCAGCCGGGCCAGGAAGGCGGCGCGCAGTTCGCGGATATAGGCCGGGCCGAACCCGTTCAGCGCCTCGGTCAGCGGCCCGGCGTCGGCCGCCAGCTTCAGGGCCCCGCCCAGTTGCGTCAGGGCCCAGAACACGGCCTCGGGCTGGCGGGCGAAGGCGTAGAGGCCGGTGTGGTCGAAATAGGCGGCGGTGAAACCGGGTTCGTAACGCGGCAGGAACCGCCACGGACCGTAGTCGAAGCTTTCTCCCGTGACGTTCAGATTGTCGGTGTTAAGCACCCCATGGACAAAGCCGGCGGCGATCCATCGTGCGGTCAGCCGGGCCGAACTCTCGACCACGGCGCGCAGAAAGCCGGGGACGTCGCCCGCCGCGACATCGGGATGATAGGCGGCGCGGACATGGTCGATCAGCGCCTCGATCATGTCCTTGCGGCCCAGATACGCCGCTCGCTGGAAGGTGCCGAAACGGATGTGGCTGTGCGACAGCCGCACCAGCACCGCCGACCGCGTCGGCGACGGCTCGTCGCCACGCTGCAAGGGCTCACCGGTCTCGATCAGGCTGAAGGCGCGGCTGGTCGGCACGCCCAACGCCTCCAGCATCTCGGCGGCCAGAACCTCGCGCACCCCGCCCTTCAGGGTCAGCCGCCCGTCGGCGCCGCGTGACCAGGGCGTCTGGCCCGATCCCTTGGAACCAAGGTCAAGCAGTCGCCCCCGATCGTCCCGGATCTGGGCCGCCAGGAAGCCGCGGCCGTCGCCGAGGTCGGGGTTGTAGGTGCGGAACTGGTGCCCGTGATAGCGCATGGCGAGCGGCCCCGGCTGGCCCGGCAGCGGCTCGAACCGGCCGAAATGGGCGATCCATTCGGCGTCGCTCAGCCCGTCCAGCCCCACGCTCGAGGCGGCCCTGTCGTTGCGGACGCGCAGGATGGCCTCCGGGAAGTCCGCCGGACGAACGGCGTCGCCGTATTCATCGCCCAGATCGAAGAAGCGGGAATCGGGACGGTAGGCGGGGGACGTTGGCATGCCCGGCAAATGACGTCTCGATGGCAGGGACGCAACGGTTGAACGCCCCGCGCCAGCATCTATTGTGTCCGCAGAGATCAGGCCGCGCGCGCGGCCAGGCCGGCGCCCCACAGGGGGATGAACCCGGTCCGGCGTCCGTCGATAACCTGACGCCACGACAGACCTTTCCGATCCGGAGGCCGCCGTGGCGCGCAAACTGACTCTCGAATTCCTCAAGACCGAGGCCGGCTCGGGCGCGGTCCTGGGCCTCGCCGCCCTGGCCGCCCTGATCGTCGCCAACTCGCCCTTGTCGGCGGGCTATTTCGGCTGGCTGAAGAGCGAACATGTCCTCCAGGTCGGGCCCCTGGCCCTCGAGATGTCCATCTCTGAATGGATCAAGGAAGGGCTGATGGCGGTCTTCTTCCTCGTGGTCGGGCTGGAGATCAAATACGAAATCCTGCGCGGCGAGCTCAGCGATCCGCGCAAACTGGCCACGCCGGTTCTGGCCGCGGCGGGCGGCATGATCGCCCCGGCCCTGGTCTATCTGGCCCTTTCGAGCGTGATGGGCGGGCCGCACGGCGGCTGGCCTATCCCGCTTGCGACCGACATCGCCTTCGCCCTGGCCGTCTTCGCCATGGTGGCGCGCAGGCTGCCGTCGTCGCTGCGCGTCTTCCTGCTGACTCTCGCCATCGTCGACGACCTCGGCGCCATCGCCCTGATCGCGGCGCTCTTTTCCAGCGGGGTCAGCCTTCAGCCGCTCGCCGGAATCGTGGCGCTTCTGGTCGTCGGCTTCTTCATCGCCCGGAGCCGCAGGATACCGGCCCCCTTCTGGGTCCTGGGCTTCAGCGCGGTCTGGTATCTGACGGTGCTGGCGGGGCTGTCGACGTCCCTGACCGCCGTCGCCTTCGCCGCCATCGTGCCGGTCGTCGATCGCCGCGACGACGGTCAAAGCCCCCTGCGCGAGGCCATGCACGATCTGCACCCCTATGTCGCCTTCCTGGTCCTGCCCATGTTCGCCTTCGCCAAGGCCGGCGTCAGCTTCGCGGGCCTGTCGCTGGACCAGATGCTGGCTCCGCTGGTGCTCGGCGTCGCGCTGGGCCTTTTCATCGGCAAGCAGGTCGGAGTGCTGGGCGCCGCATGGCTCGCCTCCGCCCTCAGGATCGGCGCCAGGCCGACGGGCGCGACATGGCTGGAAGTCTACGGAGTCAGTCTGCTGTGTGGCGTCGGCTTCACCATGAGCCTGTTCATCGGCACCCTTGCTTTCCCGGGGGCGATCGACTCGCCGGAACAGGTCGAGGTCAAGTTGGGCGTGCTGCTCGGGTCTCTGCTATCCGCGCTCGCCGGCGGCGCGGTGCTGGCCGCGGCGGCGCGACGGCGCAAGAATTTGGCCGAACAGACCCCGGATACTATCCCGACCTAGGGGAATATTGACCTAGCGTCATCGGTTTCTGTCGCTTTTGCGTCACAGTCACGGTTGCGCCATGGCGGAAACAGGGCCGTGAATGGTCCCGCTCCTTGTCGCTGAGTCCGGCTTGGACTACCCCGGACGCTGGACTTTCCGCGCTTCATCAAGAAGAGCGCGGGCCAGGGATCAGGAAACGCCGCGGTCGCCGTCCTTGACGGGGTCCCGGCCCATGTCGGGGAGCGACCATGCGCCTTACCAACCTTCTTCGCACTACTGTGTCGGCCGCCGTCGTGGGCGCCTGCGCCTTCGGCCTCGCCGGCGTCGCTTCCGCTCAGGATGCGCCGCAGGACGCGCCGCAGACCATCGACGACATCATCGTCACCGCCCAGAAGCGCGAGCAGAACCTGCAGGACGTTCCGATCGTGGTCACCAGCCTGTCGCAGGAAGTGCTGCAGGACGCCGGCGTGCGCGACATCAAGGATCTGCAGATCCTGACCCCCGGCATGACGGTCACCTCGACCTCGTCGGAAGCCTCGACCACCGCCCGCATCCGCGGCGTCGGCACGGTCGGCGACAACCCCGGCCTGGAAAGCTCGGTCGGCGTGGTCATCGACGGCGTCTATCGCTCGCGCAACTCGGTCGGCTTCGGCGATCTGGGCGAACTGGCCCGCATCGAGGTCCTGAAGGGCCCGCAGGGCACGCTGTTCGGCAAGAACACCTCGGCCGGCGTCATCAACATCATCACTGAAGCCCCCTCGTTCACCCCGGGCTTCAACGCCGAGCTGACCGCCGGCAACTACGGCCAGATGGGCGCTTCCGGCTCCGTCACCGGCCCGATCAGCGACACCCTGGCCTTCCGCCTCTACGCCGGTCGCCGTGTCCGCGACGGCTTCATGAATATCGACACCGGCGACGGCCCGCGAGCAGAGACCACCGACGGCAACCAGGATTTCGGCACCGTCCGCGGCCAGCTGCTGTGGCTGCCGAACGATGACGTCTCCATCCGCATGATCGCCGACTATTCGTCGCGCGACGAGTTCTGCTGCATCGGCACCCAGATCCGCACCGGACCCACCTATCCGTTCGTTGACGGTCTCTCGAACGGCACGGGCCAGCGTCCGCCGGCCGCCGGCTTCGGCGTCCTGCCGTTCTCGCGCACCGGATTCGCCAACCGTGCGGACGGCCAGGAGGTCGAGGACAAGGGCATCTCGATCGAGGCCAACATCGACATGCCGACGTTCCTCGGCGGCGCGACCCTGACCTCGGTCACCTCGGCCCGTCGCTGGACCTCCAGCCTCGGCCAGGACATCGACTACACCGGCGCTGACCTGCTGTACCGCGTCCAGGACGGCGACTACGGCTATGAAGTCGACAACCTGACCCAGGAATTCCGCCTGGCCGGGTCGAACGACCGCCTCGACTGGCTGGTCGGCCTGTTCGCCACCAAGGAAGATATCGGCCGTACGGACAGCTACTATTTCGGCGCCGACTACACGCCCTATCTGTCGTTCATTCTCAGCGCCGGCATCAACCGGGCGAACCCGGCCATTCCGGTCAGCCCCAATGACATCGGCTGCTTCACCCGCGCGGCCCAGACGGCGCCGGGCCTCGGCGGCTGTCTCGTCAGCGGCGGCGCGGCCCTCGGCGGCGGCATCGGCTTCGTCGTCGGGCAAGGCGTCGAGGACAAGTACGACCAGCAGTCGGAGTCGATCGCCCTCTTCACCAACAACAGCTGGCACGTCACCGACGCCTTCGACATCACCCTCGGCCTTCGCTACACCCTCGACGACAAGAGCCTGGTGGCGCAGCAGCGCAACATCAACGGCAACGGCAATACGTGTAACGCCGCCCTGGCCAACGCCGGAGCCATTGGCGCGGTGCTCGGCGCCTCGGCTCCGACCATCCTCGGCACCATCTGCCTGCCCTGGGCCAACTCGGCCTTCACCAACCGCAACATCTCCGAAAGCTTCGACGACGGGGAACTGAGCGGAACGGTCAAGGCGTCCTACCGCCTGAACCCGTCGATCCTGGCCTATGTGTCCTACGCTCGCGGCTACAAGAGCTTCGGCTACAACCTGGATCGCGTGCAGAGCGGCATCACCCCGACCGCCTCGCTGCTGTTCCCGTCGGAAGTGGTCGACAGCTACGAAGCCGGCGTGAAGATGACGCTGCTGAGCCGCACCCTGCTGCTGAACGCGACCTACTTCGACCAGACGTTCGAGGACTTCCAGCTCAACACCTTCCTCGGCACCGCCTTCGTGGTGGAATCGATCCCCGAGCTGACCTCGCGCGGCGTCGACGCCGACATGGTCTGGTTCACCCCGATCGAGGGCCTGAGCTTCCAGGGCGGCGTCACCTGGACCGACGCCAACTACGGAAACTTCACCGCCGCCGATCTGACGACCCCCGGCAACTTCCCGCAGCTGTCCCTGCTGCCGGGCGCCCGCGCCTCGTTCGCGCCGGAGTGGTCGGCCACCGGCTCGGTCAACTTCGAACGCAACATGGGGAACGGCCTGCGCGCCGGCTTCAGCCTCGCCGCCAAATACATGGGCGACTACAACACGGGCTCGGACCTGCTGCCCTACAAGCTGCAGGAAGCCTTCACCACGGTGAACGGCCGCATCATGGTCGGCACCGAGGACGAGCGCTGGACGGCCGAGTTCTGGGTCCAGAACCTGACCGACGAGGAGTATATCCAGGTCGCCTATAACGCTCCGCTGCAAGGCTCGGCGTTCCAGACGACGGTCCAGCCGAACGGCACCTACTACAACCCGGCGCTGGACACCCAGACCTACGACGCCTTCCTGGGCCAGCCGCGCACCTACGGCGCGACCCTGCGCTTCAAATACTAGCCGCCCCGCCGCACGGCGGATCGACGAAGCCGGCCGGGGGAAACCCCGGCCGGTTTTGTTTTGGGTGATGTGCGGGGCGGGGGCGGGGGAGGAATCCCCGGTCGCTTTCGGGTCCTGCAAAGACCGCAGTCGAAAGGGCCGCATGAACCGCAATGGCCCGTCTGCCATAAAGGCCATGACGGCAATGGCCGCCGACCCCTGGCCGGGCCGACCAGGCCGGGCGGGGAATGTCCGGCCGGTCTTATCCTGGCGGTGGAAGGGGCGCGGAGATTCGCCTTCCGGGGGGATGACCCGCGCCGTCCCCGGTGACCCCTCATCCGTCAGCCTGCGGCCGCCGCCGTCTGCCGAAAGGGGAGACGGCGGCGCTTGCGAAGCAGGTGTCCGACTACTCCGCCGGCGTCGTTTCCGGCCGCGGGGGCGCGTGCCTCTGGCCAGCGAACATCTTGCTCATCCGCCGGGCGAAGAAGCCCGCGATGTCGTCGATGATGGTGAAGATCGGCGGGATGAAGAGCAGCGACAGGAAGGTCGAGGAGATCAGGCCGCCGACCACGGCGATGGCCATCGGCGAGCGGAACTCCACATCGGCGCCCCAGCCGAGGGCGACAGGCAGCATGCCCGCGCCCATGGCGAAGGTGGTCATCAGGATCGGCCGGGCCCGCTTGTGGGCGGCGTCCATGATGGCGTCGAAGCGCGGCATCCCGTCCTTCTCGGCCATGACGATGTAGTCGACCAGCAGGATCGAGTTCTTGGCCGCGATGCCCATCAGCATCAGCACCCCGATCAGGGACGAGATCGAGAAGCTGGAGCCGCCGATCATCAGGGCCACGAAGGCTCCGCCGATGGCCAGCGGCAGCGAGGCCATGATGGTGATCGGATAGGCGAAACTTTTGAACAGCAGCACCAGCACGGCGTACATCAACAGGATGCCGGTGCCGAAGGCGATGGCGAAGCCGATGATCATCTCCTGGATGAATTCCTCGTCGCCGGCGGGCACCTGACGCACGCCGGCCGGCAGGTTCTGGACCGTCGGCAGCCGGCTCACGGCGGCGGCGGCCTCCCCGCTGCGAATCCCGTCCAGCTCGGCCGAGATGGTCGCGACGCGCGACCGGTCCTGGCGCAGCACCTGCGAGGGGCCCGCTCCGAACTGGATGTCGGCCACGGCGCTGAGCGGCACGGAGGCTCCCGTGGCAGTCGGAACCCGCAGGGTCTCCAGCACTGACAGGTCCTCGCGGGCGTCCCGGGTCAGGCGCAGACGGATCGGCACCTGTCGATCGCCCAGATTGTATTTGGGCAGGTTCTGGTCGACATCGCCGATGGTCGCGACGCGGACAGCCTGGGATATGGCGCTGGTCGAGACGCCCATCAGGGCGGCCTGATCCGGACGGGGCGTGACCAGGATCTCCGGACGGGCGATCGCGGCGGTGTTGACCACATTGGCCAGGCCCGGAACGGTCCGCATCTCGGCCTCGACGGCGCGGGCGGCCGCGGTCAGGGCGGCCCCGTTGTCGCTGAGGATGGCGAACTGGTAACTGGTGCCGTCCGAGGGGCCGCCGCCTTGCTGGGCGACGCCGGCCCCGATGCGGGCGCCGGGGATCGGTTTCCAGCTGTCGACCATCACGCGGGCGAACTGCTGCTGACTCAGGTCGCGCTCACCCTTGTCCGTCAGGTCGGCGTAGACGTTGGCCTGGTTTACCTCCTGGCCTCCGATCGAGGCATAGACCGAGGTGACCTCGGGGCGCGCCCGAAGGTCCCGCGTGATCCGCTGCACCACGGCGTCGGTCTGGGCCAGGGTCGCGCCCGGCGGCAGTTCGACCGAGAATCCGGCCCGGCCGCGATCTCCGCTGGCGAGGAATTCGAACGGGATCGCGCCGGACATGACGATGCCGATACAGCCCAGCATCAGACCGGTGCCCATCAGGAACACCTTCCAGCGGTTCCTCAGACCCCAGCCCAGCGCCTTCAGATAGCCGCTCATCCAGAACGGGTCGGCGTCCTCGTGCTTCTGGTGCTTGAGCAGATAGGCGGCCATGAGCGGCGTCAGGGTGCGCGCCACCACGAGCGAGAAGGCCACGGAGACACAGGCGGCGAGCGCGAAGGCCTTGAAGAACTGCCCGATGATGCCCGGCATGGCGCCGACAGGCGCGAACACGGCGATGATGGTCGCGGTGGTGGCGACGACCGCCAGGCCGATTTCGTCGGCGGCCTCCATCGAGGCGTGATAGGGCGACTTGCCGTCGCGCATGTGGCGGACGATGTTCTCGATCTCGACGATGGCGTCATCCACCAGGATGCCGATGGTCAGGGACAGGGCCAGCAGGCTGATGCCGTTCAGCGACTGGCCCAGCGGCTCCAGCACCAGGAACGTCGGGATCAGCGACATCGGAATGGCGGTGGCGGTGATGAAGGTGGCGCGCCAGTCGCGCAGGAAGATGAACACCACGATCACGGCCAGCACGGCCCCCAGCAGCAGGGCTTCAAGCGAGGCGATATAGCTTTCCTCGATCTCTTCGACGCTGGCGGTGACCTGGCGGATGACCAGTTCGGGATGCGCCTCGTCGATCTCCGCGACGGCTTCGCGGACCCGTTCCGCGATCCGGACCTCGGACGCCGAGCGCGAGCGCAGGAAGTTGAAGGTGATCGCTTCCTGACCGTTGTAGCGCGCCAGACGGCGGGGCTCCGACCAGTGGTCCTCGACCCGGCCCAGGTCGCCCAGCCGCACGGACCGGCCGCCCGACAGGGGCACCAGGGTTTCGCGCAGGGCCTCGATCGAGGTCGCGGCGCCCAGGGTGCGGATCGACCGCTCGGAGCCCGAGATCGTCACCCGGCCGCCGGGCTGATCGGAGTTGACGCTGGTCAGCGCCTGGCTGACGGCGGCGGCGGTCAGGCCGTAGGAGGCCAGCCGGTCCGGGTCCAGCTCGACCGCGATCTCGCGGTCCACGCCGCCGCCGCGATTGACCTCGCCCACGCCCTTGATGGCCAGCAGGGTCCGGCTGACGTCATTGTCGACGAACCAGCTGATCTCTTCCGGCGTCATGGTCTCCGAGCTGATCACCCAGGTGATCAGGGCGTCGCCGGTGATGTCGATGCGCTGGACGCTGGGTTCCTGCATGTCCTGCGGCAGGTCGGCGCGCAGCCCGCCCATGGCGTTGCGGACGTCGTTGGTGGCGCGTTCGGTGTCCGTGCCCAGCTCGAACTCGATGGTCGTCGAGGAGACGCCGTCGGTGATCTGGGAGTTGATGTGGCGCACGCCGGACAGGCCGGCGAGCGAGTCCTCGATCAGGCGCGTGACCTGGACTTCCATCTCGCTGGGCGCCGCGCCCGGCCGCACGGCGGTGACCGCCACCAGCGGGAAATCGATGTCCGGATTATTGTTGATCCGCATGCTCAGGAAGCTGAGCACCCCGCCGATGGTCAGCAGGGTGAACAGCAGGATGATCGGGATCGGATTCCGGATCGACCAGGACGAGATGTTTTTCATCGTCCGGGCCCTATTTCTTGGCCGGCGCGGCGGCGCGGACGGGGGCGGGGCGGGCCGCGGCGGCCACCGTCACCCGGTCGCCGTCGCCGAGGAAGCCGGCCCCTGCGACCACGACGCGCGATCCGGCGGCCAGGCCGCTGACCGCCGTCGAATCGACCGTCCGCGACAGCACGGTCACCGGCTGGAAGCGGGCGCGGCTGTCGGTCCCCATGACGAAGACGCCCGCCCGGTTCTCGCGGTACAGCACCGCGGCCGTCGGCACGGTCACCGCCGGCTGGTCGCCGACCTGGATGCGGGCGCGGGCGAACATGCCGGGCCGGAAGGCGCCGCCGGTGATGGCGATGCGGGCGGTTCCCAGACGGGTCTCGGCGTCGACCTCGGGCGTCACGATGCGGACGCGGCCGGTGGTTTCGCCGACCTGGTCGGACGAGATGACGGCCCCCTGGCCGGCGCGGACCAGGGCCATGTCGGTTTCCGGCACCTGGGCGTCCAGCTCCAGCCGGCCGTCGCGGACGATGCGGAACAGTTCGGTTCCGGCGGCGATGATCTGGCCGCGCGTGACGCTGCGGCTGATGACCAGGCCCGAGACGGGCGCCTTGATGATCGCCTGCGACAGTCGCGTGCGCGTCTCGGACAGGGACGCCTGCGCCGCCGCCACATTGGCGCTGGAGGCGCGATGGTTGGCAAGGGCCGTGTCCAGCGAGGCCTGGCTGAGGAAGCCGCGCTCCTTCAGCTCCTGGGCGCGGCCCAGCGCCGCCTGGTCGCGGGCGGCGTTGGCCTCGGCCGTCTGAACGGCGGCCTGCTGCTGGCGCAGCTGGGCGCGCAGCAGGGCGTCGTTCATCTGCACCAGAGGCTGGCCCTGGCGCACCCAGGTCCCCTCATCGACATAGACGCCGGTGGCGGTCAGACCGCCGGTCTCGGCGCCGACAGGCACCTCTTCCCAGGCCGAGACGGTGCCCGAGGCGGTGACGGTGCGCGGCAGGTTCTGCAGCGAGGCGGTCACGACCGAGACCGTCTGGCTGGACGCGCCGGCGCCGGCCTTGGTATCGGCCTTCTTCGCATCGCCCTCGCCGCCGCAGGCCGCCAGGGCCAGGCCGATGACGACGACCGCCGCGCCGGTCCGCATGTTCCGCATGGTCTTGCTCACGTCTGATCCCCCTGGGCCACGGCGGGGAGGCCGCGCGCCGGTTGACGGCCGCCCGTCCCGGGCGCTGTCATCAGCCGTTGAATAGCGGTTCGGCGGCCGCTTCTCAAACGCGAATCCGCCCTGTTACCGCGAAGTAATCCGCCACCGCGTGAGCGGCCGGGGTCCGTCCGCGTTGGCGATTCCGCCCCGCCGTGCTACCGGCGCGGCCATGACGACCCCTCCCATCGACCGTATCCGGAATTTCTCCGTTGTCGCCCACATCGACCACGGCAAATCCACCCTGTCCGACCGCCTGATTCAGTTCACCGGCGGGCTCACTGCGCGTGAAATGTCGGCTCAGGTTTTGGATTCGATGGATATCGAGAAGGAGAGGGGGATCACGATCAAGGCGCAGACGGTGCGTCTGAACTATACGGCGAAGGACGAGCTGGACTACGTCCTGAACCTGATGGACACGCCGGGGCACGTCGACTTCGCCTATGAGGTCAGCCGGTCGCTGGCGGCGTGCGAGGGATCGCTGCTGGTCGTCGACGCGTCGCAGGGGGTCGAGGCGCAGACCCTGGCCAACGTCTACCAGGCCATCGACAACAACCACGAGATCGTCCCCGTCCTCAACAAGATCGACCTGCCCGCGGCCGAGCCCGAGCGCGTCCGGCAGCAGATCGAGGACGTCATCGGCATCGACGCCTCCGACGCCGTGCTCTGCTCGGCCAAGTCCGGCATCGGCATCGAGGACGTGCTGGAGGCCATCGTCACCCGCCTGCCGGCGCCCAGGGGCGACCCCAACGCCCCGCTCAAGGCCCTGCTGGTCGACGCCTGGTACGACCCCTATCTCGGCGTCGTCGTCCTGGTCCGCGTCTTCGACGGCACGCTGAAGACCGGCCAGCGCGTCAAGATGATGCAGAACGGCTCGACCCATCTGATCGACCGCGTCGGCGTCTTCCTGCCCAAGAACACCCCGGTCGACCAGCTCGGCCCCGGCGAGGTCGGCTTCATCACCGCCCAGATCAAGGAGGTCGCCCACGCCGCCGTCGGCGACACCATCACCGACGAGAAGAAGCCCACCGCCGAACCGCTGAAGGGCTTCAAGGAGGTCCAGTCGGTGGTCTTCTGCGGCCTGTTCCCGGTCGACGCCGCCGACTTCGAGGACCTGCGCGCCGCCATCGGCCGCCTGCGCCTGAACGACGCCAGCTTCACCTATGAGATGGAATCCAGCGCCGCCCTCGGCTTCGGCTTCCGCTGCGGCTTCCTCGGCCTGCTGCATCTGGAGATCATCCAGGAGCGGCTCAGCCGCGAGTTCAACCTCGACCTGATCGCGACCGCCCCGAGCGTGGTCTACAAGATCGCCCTGCGCGATGGCTCGGAGATCGAGCTGCACAACCCGGCCGACCTGCCCGACGTGATGCAGATCATGGAAATCAGCGAGCCGTGGATCAAGGCGACCATCCTGACCCCCGACGAATACCTCGGCGGCGTCATCAAGCTGTGCCAGGACCGCCGCGGCTCCCAGGTCGAGCTGTCCTACGTCGGCTCCAGAGCCCTGGTGGTCTATGAGCTGCCGCTGAACGAGGTCGTGTTCGACTTCTACGACCGGCTGAAGTCGATCTCCAAGGGCTACGCCTCGTTCGACTACGAGCTGTCGGACTACAAGGTCGGCGACCTGGTCAAGATGAACATCCTCGTCAACGCCGAGCCGGTCGACGCCCTCAGCATGCTGGTCCACCGCGGCCGGGCCGAGATGCGCGGGCGCAGCATGGTCGAGAAGATGAAGGAGCTGATCCCCCCGCACCTGTTCGTCATCCCGATCCAGGCGGCCATCGGCGGCAAGATCATCGCCCGCGAGACGGTCCGCGCCCTGCGCAAGGACGTGACGTCCAAATGCTACGGCGGCGACGCCACCCGGAAGAAGAAGCTGCTGGAGAAGCAGAAGGCCGGCAAGAAGCGGATGCGCCAATTCGGCAAGGTGGAGATCCCGCAGGAGGCGTTCATCGCCGCGCTGAAGATGGATGAGGATTGAGAAAACCTACAGACGCAATACGTTAGCATTCCAACGCCTGATCCCTCAAAAATAGCTGGGTGCCCATGAACGGTATCGTCATCTCCAAGGCTCTCCGAGATAGTCTTCCGCCAGAAGAGCGAGATGACATCGAAGATCGCCTCTGGATCAAGAGCGGGGGGAAGTGTTTCCTTTGCAGCGACGAGATGAACCGCGCTTCGGAGGTCTTGGAAGCTGATCACGATATCCCCACCAGCATGGGTGGGGAGAATGCCGCGTCTCCCCCTTCGAACTGGCCGCTAAGCTTTCTGATGAATGGGAAGGCAAGCTTCGGACCTATGAGGAGTCAGTTTCTCCTGGGGAAGCCTCGGAACAGGGGTTTTTGTCATCCTTCTCCGACCCAGTCGAGAAAAGGCGGGCGAAGGACGCCTTTGAAGCCGCGCTCGTCCAGAGGGTTTTATCCGACCCCACCCTCGACCTGTCGAACTATGTGCAAAAGGTTAGCACGGAGAAGAATTCTCGACCGATGATCACCGAGAACTCAGTAAAGCGGAAGGTCATCGAAAGGCTCATATCCGTAAAGGCGATGCCCGAGCGGGGAGAGGAAATGGCGGCTCAACGACAAGCTGAGCTACAAAACGTTGTTCGGATACTTAATCAGTTTTCACAATCTGCTTTTGATTCCTCTCAGTCTTTGTCAGCTCAATCTGAAGAGCGGATGAAGAGGATGATGTTCCAGTCATCTCTTCAGTATGTTGCTGACCTTTTACGTGAGGCTTCCGCTCATATATTGGCCGAGAAGAGCGATAAAGTATTTCTCCGAGGAGATTTTTCAGGAGGAAAATGGACCAACGTTGAGGCGGCGATTCAACGGATTATAGATCATCCGATTTGGACGGCCGATTGGACGCACTCGGACCGGACTCGCGCGGTCTATGAGGCGTTGCAGAAGAACCAGAATGCCGAAATGGCATTCGAGGCGGTGGGGCTGAAGCTGGGCTACGTAGTCGGCGCGGACAAGCTCAAGGCAAACGCCTTGGACTAACGCTACATGGGTGAGGCTCGCTCCTCGTACTCTGAGTCGTCGGAGCATATCCAGGCGATCAGGCTCTCTATTCCATGCTGATCCAGCTGGCGGACACCGCATTCCCATACGGTAGCGATCCGCCAGCCCATCGCCTGTAGCGCTTGTTGGTTTCGCGCATCTCGTTCGACGTTGCGGGCAAATTTTTCGGCCCAAAATTCGGGTCGAGTTGCTGGGGTCGTGGTGAAGCGGCATCCAGGATGGCGGTGCCAGAAGCATCCATGAATCAGGATGACGGCTCGGTGCTTGGGAAGGACGATGTCCGGTCGCCCTGGGAGGTCAGCAGCATGCAGCCGATAGCGAAAACCAGCTGCATGCAAGGCTCGTCGAACCACCAGTTCTGGTAGGGTATTGCGGCCCTTGATGCCCGACATCATGCGGGATCGGGTCACCCTGTCGACAACATCAGCCATCTCGACCTTTTCACATGGAGGTTTCGAGCGACCCTGGTACATAGCGATTGGATTCAGGGCGCGAGAACTTCAAGGGCATGCCATCAACGTATCAGGTCGTCGATCTGTTCGCCGGACCGGGCGGCCTTGCCGAAGGCTTCTCGTCGTTTTCCGATCACGGAGGACATCGCCCCTTCGAGGTCACCCTGTCCGTTGAGAAGGAGGCGTCCGCGCACAAGACGCTCCAGCTCCGTGCCTTCCTTCGCCAGTTCAAGAAATTTCCTGGCGAATATTACGAGGCGCTGAATAGCGGTCGGCAACTGCCCAACTGGGCTCAGACACACGAGCGAGAATGGAAGGCAGCGCTTGATGAAGCGCTGCAGCTTGAGCTCGGCAGTGAGGAAGCTGCGGAAGTCCTGGACAGAAGGATCGCTTCCCTGGTGCGACAGGGAACTCCTACAATCGTGATCGGCGGTCCTCCCTGTCAGGCATACTCTCTCGTCGGGCGCTCCCGAAATCAGGGCATCGAAGGCTACGTTCCGGGGGATGACAATCGTCATTTTCTCTACCGTGAGTACATCCGAATTCTGCAGGGCCTGAAGCCTGCAGCGTTCGTGATGGAAAACGTGAAAGGCATTCTGTCGTCGTCGGTCGATGGACGGCGCATATTCGACAGAGTGCTTGACGACCTTCGAGCGGCAGACGGCACCGACGGTTCATACGAGCTATTCGCTATCGGTCGGGATGATGAGGGACGGGCCGTGCTGAAGCCGTCCGCCCGTCCTCAGGACTTTATTGTCCGAAGTGAGGAATTCGGCGTCCCTCAGGCTCGCCACCGAGTCATCGTTGTTGGCCTTCGGCGGGATGTTGCGGCGAAGATGCCATCGGCCGCCGATAGACATGGCGCGTCCGCCGGAGCGCCCACATCCGTTCGAAATGCGATTGCCGGGCTCCCGGTTCTTCGAAGCGGCCTGAGCAGAGGTGATGACGGTGACACGACCTGGCGGGGCGTAGTCATCGAACAGATGGACAAGGTCATCTCCGCCTTGGCTCGGATGCCGGAGATGCTGGATGTGTTGTCGGCGGCACGGGAAGCGCAAGCCCCTTTCAAGGCCTCGAATTCCACTCCTCCCCGATCGTCGCTCGCCGTTGCGCCATTGTCTTCGGAGTGTCCCAAAGCGCTCGCCAACTGGCTGACAGACAGCCGCCTGGAAGTGACTCTCAATCATTCGAGCCGAGGCCACATGACCGAAGACCTCGGTCGATATTTCTTCAGCGCCGTCTTCACCGGTGTCCGCGGTCGCGCCCCGAAGGCGGAGGATTTCCCCGGCGCACTTGCGCCTGCTCACGCCAACTGGGCGTCCGGCAAGTTTGCTGATCGTTTCAGGACGCAGCGGTGGGATCAGCCTTCGACGACGGTCACCAGCCATATCTCGAAGGATGGACACTATTTCATCCATCCCGATCCGAGCCAGTGTCGTTCGCTGACTGTCAGAGAAGCAGCAAGGCTTCAGACATTCCCTGATAATTACCTCTTCCTGGGCAATCGTACTGAGCAATACGTTCAAGTCGGAAATGCTGTGCCCCCGTTCCTGGCGAAGCAGATCGCAGAGGTTCTCTGGACGAGCCTAACCGACGGCGTCTAGTTTCTACCTCGCACCCCGATTCCCCGCCCCGCCTGCGTTTGCGGGCCGATTTCGCCCTTGTTCCTGGCGCCCGTCCGGGCGGGCTTATCCTTGTGCGATGACCGATACGCCGCTCGCCAACACCTATCCCCATCGCACCCCGAAAGGGCCGCGCAAGCCGCGCGATCCGGATGCGCCCGCCCACTACCGGCTCTCGACCGAGACGTGGGAGATCATCCTCAAGGAATATCGCGAGGGGGCCACGGCGCCGTTTCTGGCGCTGAAATGGCGGGTGTCGCAGCACGCCGTGCGCAAGCGGATCACCCAGCACGGGGCGACCAAGCGCGACTGGGGCGACGCCCAGGCGATCGGGCAGGCGCTGGCGCGCGAGGCCGAGCTGGAAGAGGCGCGGCGCAACAGTCCCGAGGCGGTGGCGGCGCGGCTGTTCACAGGGATCGCGGAACTGGATGAGACCGAGGCGGGCGATCCGGCGGCGCTGGCGCGGGTGGCGACGCGGGCCTCGGGCCGGGCCATGACGGGACGGCTGTGGGCCGAGGCGCGGGCGCTGGTCGGGCTGGCGGAGGGCTATGCCCGGCTGGCCGACCGGGCCGCGCGGGGCCGGGGCGACGCCTGGGCGCAGGAGCCGGACGAGGCGGCCTACGAGGCGGTGCGGCGCAAGTTGCTGGGGACGGATACAGAGGACGGCGAGCCGGTCTGGCCCGAGGCGGACTGAGGCGGCGGCGCGGCCGGATGTTTGTCCGCTACCGGACCTGTCTGTCCATATGGACGCTCGACAGGCGCCGCACATGATGATGATGGAGCCAATCGCGGACCTTGGCCGTTAGGTGAGGTCAATCCGCCGAAAGGCGCCGGAGAGCCAGCCGCAGATGTCACCGCCTTCCACGTCCGCCGAACCGACCCGCCGGGTCTCCACCGGGATCGCGGAGCTCGACAGCGTGCTCGGCGGCGGGCTGACGGCCAACCGGTCGTATCTGCTGGAGGGCACGCCCGGCTCGGGCAAGACCACGATCGCGCTGCAGTTCCTGCTGGAGGGCGCGCGGGTCGGCGAGCGGGGGCTGTACATCACCCTGTCGGAAACGGCCGCGGAACTGCGCGAGGTGGCGCAGAGCCACAACTGGTCGCTGGACCAGGTCGAGCTGTTCGAACTGGTCAATGAGGAGGGGCTGGACCCGGACAGCGAACAGTCGATCCTGGAGCCGTCGGAGGTCGAGCTGGGCGAGACCCTGTCCGGCGTGCGCGAATGCGTGGACCGGATCCGGCCGGCGCGCGTGGTCTTCGACAGCCTGTCGGAGATGCGGCTTCTGGCCCAGAGCTCGCTGCGCTACCGCCGGCAGATCCTGGCCCTGAAGCAGTATTTCTCGACCCGCAACTGCACGGTGCTGATGCTGGACGACCGCAGCTCGGATCCCGGCGACCTGCAGCTGCACAGCATCGCCCACGGCGTCATCACCCTGGAGCAGGCGGCCCAGGAATACGGCTCGGAACGGCGCCGTCTGCGGGTGGTGAAGATGCGGGGGGTGAAGTACCGCGGCGGCTTCCACGACTTCGCCATCGAGACGGGCGGCGTCGCCGTCTTCCCGCGGCTGATCGCGGCCGAACATCACCGGGAATTCACCGACACCCTGCTGTCGACGGGCGTGCCGCAGTTCGACGAGATGCTGGGCGGCGGGATCTCGCCCGGCACCAACACGCTGCTGAACGGCCCGTCGGGCGTGGGCAAGACCACGACCGCCGTCCGGGCCGGCCTGACCGCCATCGAGCGGGGCGAGAAGGCGGCCTACTATCTGTTCGACGAAGGCGTCGCGACCATGATGGCGCGATCGCGCGCCATGGGCATGGACCTGCAGCCCCACATCGACAGCGGCGCGCTGCAGATCTTCCAGATCGATCCGGCCGAGCTGTCCCCCGGCGAGTTCGCCAGCTGGATCCGCCGCGCGGTCGAGCAGGACGGCGTCCGGTTCATCGCCATCGACAGCCTGAACGCCTTCCTGCAGGCGATGCCCGGCGAGAAATTCCTGCTGCTGCAGATGCACGAGATGCTGTCCTACCTGAACCAGCAGGGGGTGGTGACCATGCTGGTGCTGGGTCAGCACGGCATCGTCGGCGACATCCGCTCGGAGATCGACCTCAGCTATCTGTCCGACACCATCGTGCTGTTCCGGTATTTCGAGGCGCGCGGCAATGTGCTCAAGGCCATCTCGGTCGCCAAGAGCCGGACCACCCGGCACCAGGCCAGCATCCGGCAGTTCCGCCTGACCCACACCGGGCTGGAGATCGGCGAGCCGCTGAAGGACTTCGAGGGGGTTCTGACCGGGCTTCCGAACTATCGCGGCGGAACCGCCCTGATGTCGGCCGAGCCGGCGGCGGGTGACGAGTGAACCTTCAGGACCGCGTTCTGCTGCTGGCCCTGCGCGGCCGGGACGCCGAGGTGATGGCCCGGGTTCTGACCCCGGAAGGACACGACTGCCGGGTCTGCGCCAGCGTCGACGATCTCGCGGGAGAGATCGCGACCGGGGCAGGCGTCGCCCTGGTCACGGAGGAGTCCCTGCACGCCGACCGGGGGCGGCTGACGGACTGGCTGGACGCCCAGCCCGCGTGGTCCGACTTTCCGTTCATCCTGCTGGCGACCAAGCGCGCGGGACGCCGGCCGCGCGACGCCCAGATCGTGCTCGAGCAGATGGGCAACGTCGTCGTGCTCGAGCGGCCGATCCACGGCGAGACCCTGGCCAGCGCGGTCAAGTCGGCGCTGAGGGGCCGCCGGCGCCAGTATCAGGCGCGGCAGCTGCTGGACGACCTGACCTCGGCCGAGGATCGGCTGACGCAGCTCAACGCCAGTCTGGAAACCCGGATCGCCCGGCGCACCTCGGAGCTGTCGACCGCCAACAACCGGCTGACCGCCGAGGTCGCCGAGCGCGAACGCGCCCAGGCGGCGCTGGTGCAGGCCCAGAAGATGGAGGCGGTGGGGCAGCTGACGGGCGGCATCGCCCACGACTTCAACAACCTTCTGACGGTCATATTCGGCAATCTCGAACTGATCCAGCGCCGCACCATGGACGAGCGAACGGCGAAATTGACGGGCTACGCCCAGCAGGCGGCCGATCGGGCGGCCAAGCTGACGCATCAGCTGCTGGCCTTCTCGCGAACCCAGAGGCTCAATCTGCAGCCGGTCGACCTGAATGCGCTCGTGTCGGGCATGAGCGATATGCTGGCGCGCACCATCGGGCCGCAGATCACCATCGAAATGGCCCTCGACGGGGATCAGCCCTGGGCCATGGCCGACGAGAACCAGCTGGAACTGGCGATCCTCAACCTGGCCATCAACGCCCGGGACGCGATGGCGGACGGCGGGACGCTGCGGATCTCGACACGGTCGGAAACGGCCGATGACGCGACGCTTTCGGCCGGCGACTATGGCGTGGTGACGGTGTCGGACACGGGCACGGGAATCCCGTCCTCGCTGATCGACAAGGTGTTCGATCCGTTCTTCACGACCAAGCCGGTGGGCAAGGGGACGGGGCTGGGGTTGAGCCAGGTGTTCGGCATCGCCCGACAGTCCGCCGGCACGGTCCGGATCGACAGCACGGAAGGCCGGGGCGCGAGAATCGAGATCTGGCTGCCCCTGACGGCGCCGGTCGCGGTCGTCGCCGGGCCCGCCGCGCGGCGGGACCTGCCCGTGCGCACCGAGCGCGAGCGGGTTCTGGTCATCGACGACGACGAAGGCGTGCGCCAGTTCATCGTCGATAGCCTGGAGGACTCCGGCTACGCCGTCGTGGCCTCGTCCAACGGGGCCGACGGCTTGAAGTCGCTGCGCGAGGCGGCGCCCGATCTCGTCATCGTCGACTATGCGATGCCGGGCATGAACGGGGTCGAGGTGGTGAACGAAGCCCGCCGCCATCTGCCCTCTTTGCCGATCATCCTGGCGACGGGATATGCGGACATGGCGGCGGTCGACGCCGTGGTCGATCCCGGCCGGGTGCTCAGGAAGCCGTTCCGCATCGACGACCTGAACGCGGCGGTCCGGGCCGCGTTGGCGCAACGGGAAACCGCCCGGGCGTAGTGACGCGGACGGGCCAGACCCGCCAGGGATCGGCCGCCGTCAATCGTGCCCGTGGCCGTCCGCCTCTGCCTCCGTCGCCCCCGCCGACCAGCCTTCGCCGCCGGTCCCGGCGAACCAGAACGGCGCCCGGGCCCTCTGCCGCGGGGCGACCTCGTTCATGCCGGTGTCGTACACCCGGCCGTTGGCGATGGTGTAGGCGATGGAGGTGGTGTCGCGGATGTTCTCCAGCGGGTTCCGGTCCAGCACCACCATGTCGGCCAGCTTGCCGGGCTCCAGCGAGCCCAGGTCGCGGTCCAGGCCCAGGGCGCGGGCCCCGCTGATCGTGCCGGCGCGGATCACGTCCATCGGAGCCATGCCGCCCTGGGCGAGACTCCACAGCTCCCAGTGGGCGGCCAGGCCCTCGCGCTGGCCATGGGCGCCGATCAGGACGGGGACGCCCTGCTGCGACAGCCGCGTCGCCTCGCGCGCGACCGAGATGTGGTTCCACTCATTGTCCGGCAGGGTCACGGGCCGGCGGGCGCGGGCGTCGAGCAGGCGGCGTGGTACGTACTGCGTCAGGATCGGATGCTCCCAGACGTTGCTCTCCTGATACCAGTAGTTCTCGCCGTAGCTGCCGCCGAAGGCCACCACCAGGGTCGGATTGTAGGCCGTGCCCGTCTGCCGCCACAGCTGGTGGACGTCGTCGTACATGCGGGCCAGGGGGATCGAATGCTCCACCGTGGTGTGGCCGTCGACGATCATCGACATGTCGGCGTGGAACAGCGAGCCGCCCTCGGGGACCACCATCATGTTCAGCCGGCGCGCCGCCTCGATGATCTGCTGGCGCTGGTCGCGGCGGGGCTGGTTGTAGCTCTTGACGCTCCACGCCCCCGCCGCCTGCATGCGGCGAAGGGTCGACAGGGCGTCGTCGAGGCTGTCGATCTTCACGGTCCCGGCGCTGGTCGCGCCGTACAGGATCGAGCCGGTCGAGAAGATGCGCGGGGCGACCACGCGGCCGGCGCGGGCCAGCTCGCTGTGGGCGAAGATCTCGCTGGTGTCGCTGGACGGGTTGTGGATCGTGGTCACGCCGAAGGCGAGGGAGGCGTAGTCGACCCAGCTCTGCTCCGGGATGATCTCGTCCGACCCCATTGACCCGTGCCAGTGGGCGTCGATCAGGCCGGGCATGATGGTCTTGCCGGCCATGTCCATGACCGGGACGCCGGCGGGGACGGGCGTGGTCGCGGCCGGGCCGATGGCCTCGATGCGGTTGCCGTCGATAATGACGACGCCGTTCTCGATGACCTCGGCGCCGTTCATGGTGATCAGCCGGGCGCCGGTCAGGGCCATGCGGCCCTCGGGCTTGTCGGCCCCGGCGGTGAAGCCGATGTTGATCCCGCGCTCGTCGGGTTTGGGCAGTTCGTCGGGCGCGCCGTCGACGAAGGCGAAGGACTGGTTCAGGTCGCGGGTGAAAAGCTCGGGCCCCTGCGACCACTGCAGCCGGCGGCTGTCGCCGGACCAGCTGAGCCATTCGCCGGAGTCGCGGGTGACCCGGGCCTGCGGCAGGGACTTGCCGTCGGGGGCGATCGTCTGCGGCCGGCCGGCGGCGACGAAGGGGGCGACAAAGGCCTGGAACCGTTCGGTCCAGCCGACCCAGTTTCCGTCGGGCGAGACGGCGAATTCGCTGGCCCATTCCGAGGTCAGGTGGGTGCGTTTCCCGTCGCCGTCCAGGTCGACCGAGATCAGGGTGCGCTTGTCGCCGTCGCGGCCGGTCAGGAACAGCCGCTCGCCGTCGGCGCCGAACTGCGGGCCCTCGCCGTCGTCCGTGACATGGACGGGCTCGCCGCCCGCCGTCGGGATGCGGTAGACGCCGGGATCGCGGCCCCACAGGGCCGAGGTCAGCGAGCCGCCGCTGACGGTGCGATAGACGATCGTGCGGCCGTCGGGCGAGAAGGTCGGTTCGACATAGTGGCCCGGGTCGGGCGTCACGACACGCCCGGTTCCGCCGGACGCCGGAACCACGCGGACGGCGCCGAGGTCCTGATCGTCCCAGGTCGTGTAGACGATCGAACGGCCGTCGCGCGACCAGGACGGATAGAGTTCGAAATGGTCGCTCTGGCGGGTCAGGCGGCGCGGCGTTCCGGTCGGCAGGTCGCGGATCCACAGATTGCCCAGGGCCTCGAACACCACCCGCGATCCGTCGGGCGAGGGGCGGGCCCAGCGGATCATCTTCACGTCGAACCGGTCGGGCGCGGCCTCGACGGGGAAGCGCACCGTATCCTGCACCCGGCGGGTGTCGGCGACGTGGAAGGGAATGTCGGTCACGGCCTGCGAGGCCACGTCGACACGCTGGATCCGGCCGTCGGACCAGAAGACGATGGAGCGGTTGTCGGGCGTCCAGCTGATCGCCGGATAGACCCCGTGGATCGCCCAGGTCTCCTGCATGTCGCGGTCGAGCGCCGAGAAGACCGGGGTCTCGCGGCCGGACTCGATGTCCATGACATACAGGGTCGACTGGTAGCGAACGCGCCGGATGAAGGCGAGGGACTTGCCGTCGGGCGAGGGCGTCGGGCGGATCGAGCCGCCGGGGCCGGTGACATAGGCGTCGATCTCGCCCGTCTCGCGGTCGAGGCGGCGGATGATGTAGATCTGGGTGTTGGGATCCTTCGAATATTCGAAGGTCGTCCCCGGCGTGGCGTCGTCGCTGAAATACAGATAGCGGCCGTCGGGCGAGAAGGCGGGTTCGCCCGTGTCCTTCTGCTGCGTGCGGCGCTCGGTCATCTGCACGCCGCCGCCGCCCGAGCGGTGGTACATCCACAACTCGCCGGCCCCCAGCGAGCGCGCCGAGGTGAAATGCTTGCGGGCGACGATGAACTGGCCGTCGGGCGTCCACTCGGGCTGGTTCAGCAGGCGGAAGGTCTCCTTCGACACCTGGGTCGGGTTGGAGCCGTCGGCGTCCATGATCCAGATGTTGTCGCCGCCGCCGCGATCCGAGGTGAAGGCGATGTGGCGGCCGTCGGGCGACCATTTCGGCTGCATCTCCCAGGCCACGCCGCTGGCGATGGCGCGCGCCTCGCCGCCGGCGGCGGGCATCACATAGATGTCGCCCAGCAGGTCGAAGACGAGGGTCTGGCCGTCCGGGCTGACGTCCAGCGACATCCAGGTGCCGCGCGTGACGTCGATGGGAATGTCGCGCGAGGGTCCGGGCGGGTTCTGGACGTCCCACGCGGGCGTCTCGTCGTCGACGGCGGCGGCGGGCGCCGCGGCCTCCTGCGTCGCCGGAACCGCGACCGGCGCCGGCGCCGCAGTCTGGCCCCACGAGGGACTGGCGAACGCCAGCGAGGCGGCCGTGGCCAGGAGTACGCGCTTCATTCCATAATCCCCGCTGCCGGACGTTGCGAACCGCCTCGGGGGGCCGCGTCCTCGCCACGGCTCAACAGAGCATCCCCGGGGGGGCGAAGTCCAGCCGCCCGGCGACCGTCCCGCGGGCCCCAGCGTGAACTCTTTGTCATGCGGCGGCAGGTTGTGGACGCCCGCCGGCTGAGTCATGGTCCCCGCGGAAATCGGGGCAGGGAGCAGACCGAATGCGTATCCGTGTGATCCTGGCCGGCGTGGCGGCGGCGGGGCTGATGGCGTTCCCGGCGATGGCCCAGGACGGCCAGTATGGCGAACAGCTGAACCGCATCGTCACCGAGGCCGCCGCCGGAACCTGTCTTGAGGCGCTGATGGCGGCGTCCCTGCTGGACGCCTGCAACGGCCAGATCGAGGGCATGGCTCCGGGCCTGAGCGCCATGGGGGCCATCGAATCGGTGACCTTCGTCAGCGCCCAGGACACCCCCGACGGCCGGGTCGAGACCTGGGCCGTCAAATTCTCCGGCGGGCGGACCATGAACTGGGTCATCGGCCATCTGCAGGACGGCAAGTTCAGCACCGTCGGCACGGCGGGCTAGCGATTGACCCTTCTGCCGGGCCTCCTCCTCGCCGGATTGATCGCGGCCCAGCCGGGTCCGCAGACGCCGCCGATCTTCCAGCCCGGCGCACCCGGCGCGGCGGCGCGGATCATCACCCCCGGCGAGGCGGTGGCTCTGAGCCGCTCGACCTTCACCGGCGACGACGTCGCCTTCCTGCAGCATATGATCGTCCACCACGCCCAGGCCGTTGAGATGGTCGGGCTGCTCGAGACCCGCGGCGCCAGTCCGACGGTGAAGCTGATGGGCCGCCGCATCGCCCTGAGCCAGCAGGCCGAGATGGACATCATGCGCGACTGGCTGACCGGGCGCGGCCAGCCGCTGGAGATGCCGGGCATGTCCGGCCACGCCGGCATGGATCATTCCGCCCACGCCGCCCACGCCGGCCCCGCCATGCCCGCCAGCGACACGCCCGTCATGCCCGGCATGCTGTCACCGGCGCAGATGCAGGCCCTGGCCGCCGCCCGCGGCCCCGCCTTCGACCGCCTGTTTCTCGAGGGCATGATCCAGCACCATCAGGGCGCCCTCGACATGGTCGACGCCCTGCTGGCCACGGACGGCGCCGCCGAAGACACCATGCTGTCCGACTTCACCGCCTCCGTCGTCTCCGACCAGTCGGCGGAGATCCTGCGCATGCAATCCCTCCTCTCAGACCTCTGAACCCGCACCCGAAGGACCGGCCCATGAACGTTCGCAGCACCCTGCTTTCCACTGTCGCCGCCCTCGGCGTGCTGATGGGCGCCGGCCTCGCCCCCGCCCAGGCCCAGGCGCCCGCGGCCCAGGTCATCACGGCCGACGCGCGCAGCGCCCTGAGCGGCGGCCTGCGGGACGCCGGCCAGCTGGCCTCGGGCATGGCGCTGGAATATTCGGTCGAGCCCGCTCCCGGCTTCTTCGACCCCGAGGCCCTGTTCGCCCCGCCGACCAACCAGGCCGAGGCCGAGGCCTTCCAGGCGCGGATGCGCAACAACCCCAAATACGGCCCCCTGGCCCTGGCCAACACTGACATGGCGATGTCGGACGGCAAGCTGTTCCTCGGCAATTTCAATGGCTTCAACGCCTATGACGTGACCGACGGCGCGCCCCGGCTGGTCATGTCGGTGGTCTGTCCCGGCGGCCAGGGCGACGTCTCCATCCACGGCGACCTGCTGTTCATGTCGGTGGAAGAGAACCGCGCCCGCCTCGACTGCGGCACGACCGCCGCCACGGGCGAGGTCAACGCCGACCGCTTCCGCGGCGTGCGCATCTTCGACATCAGCGACCTGAACGCCCCGCGCCAGATCGCCGCCGTCCAGACCTGCCGCGGCTCGCACACCCACACCCTGGTCCCGCACCCGACCGACCCGCGCCGGCTCTACATCTACAACTCGGGCACCTCGAACGTGCGCAAGACCGAGGAGCTGTCCATCTGCACCGACGGCCAGCCGGACCAGAACCCCGACACCGCCCTGTTCTCGATCGACGTCATCGAGGTGCCGCTGGACCGGCCGCAGGACGCCGCCATCGTCAACCGCCCGCGCATCTTCGCCGACAGCCAGACGGGCCGCGTCGCCGGCCTGTGGCGCGGCGGCGCCGCCGGCATCGCCAGCCAGCGCACCGCCCAGACCAACCAGTGCCACGACATCACCGTCTATCCCGACATCGGCCTGGCGGCCGGCGCCTGCAGCGGCAACGGCATCCTGCTGGACATCTCGGATCCGCGGAACCCGACCCGGGTGTCCGACATCTTCGACCCCGACATGGCCTACTGGCACTCGGCCACCTTCAACAACGCCGGCGACAAGGTCGTCTTCACCGACGAGTGGGGCGGCGGCACCAGCGCCCGCTGCCGCGCCGAGGATCCCTCGACCTGGGGCGCCAACATGGTCGCCACCATCGAGAACCGCACCCTGCGCGGCCGCGCCTTCCACAAACTGCCCTCGGCCCAGCCCGCCGACCAGAACTGCGTCGCCCACAACGGCATGGTCATCCCCGTCCCCGGCCGCGACCTGATGGTCCAGGCCTGGTATCAGGGCGGCGTCTCGATCATGGACTTCACCGACGCGACCCGGCCGGTCGAGATCGCCTTCTTCGACCGCGGGCCGCTCGAGACCGGCAAGATGTACGTCGCCGGCCACTGGTCGGCCTACTGGCTCAACGGCCGCATCTACGCCAGCGAGATCGCCCGCGGCCTCGACGTGCTGAAACTGGTCCCCGGCGAACATCTGTCGGCGGCCGAGATCGCCGCGGCTGAAAGCGTCCGGGCCGACACCATCAACCCCCAGACCCAGATGCGCGTCAGCTGGCCCGACAGCCCCGACGTGGCCCAGGCCTATCTCGACCAGATCATGCGCTCGCCGACCGCCGACGCCGCCCTGACCGCGCGCATCCGCGCCGGCGTCGACCAGTGGCGCCGCAGCGCGGACGACCGCGGCGGCGCGGCCGACCTGGCCGCGGCCCTCAACGCGGCGGCGGAACGGGCGACCGGCGCCGACAAGGGCCGAATGACGGCGCTGGCCGGGATGTTCGGACGGCGGGCGGGGTAACAGGGCGGGAGTCGCGGCCGGGTTTCCGATCCGGCTGCGCCTGTCGGCCCGGCCCGGACGGGCCTGCCGTGCGCCGCTTGACGGCGGCGCGCGGCGGAGTCCTTGCGGCCGGCGAGGGAACACCGTCCGGTCGGGGACGTTGTGAGGGGGAACTGAAAGAGTAACCCCATGTACAAGCTTGTTCCGATCACCACCGCCCTTCTTCTGGCCCTGGCCGCGCCCGGCGCCGCCCTCGCCCAGGACCACGGCAACGGAAACGGTCGCGGCCACGGCGGCCATGAAGGCGGCAAGCAGGACCGCGGCGACGACCGCGGCGGCCGCGACGACGACGACCGGGGCCGGGGACGCGACGACCGTCCGGGCCGCAATGAGACGCCCCGCGTCGCGCGGTCCGAGGTCCGGGCCGCCCGCGCCGTCGAGGCTGTGCGCGACCGGCGCGGGGACGACGATGACCGCGACGACCGCCGCGAAATGCGCCGCGAGGCCGCGCGTCAGGTCTTCCAGACCCGCGACGGCCGCCCGGTGGTCTATTTCAACCGCGACGACGACCGCGGCCTGATCGCCGGCTGCCCGCCCGGACTGGCGAAGAAGGACAACGGCTGCCTGCCTCCGGGCCAGGCGCGCCGGATCGCCGCCGCCGCCGGCGTCGACCGCTATGAATCGCTGTGGCGCCGGGCCGGCGACGAGTCGCGCTATCGCTACGAGGACGGCTATCTGTACCGCATGAACCCGCAGGGTTCGCTGCTCGGCTATCTGCCCGTGCTGGGCGGGGCGCTGGCGCCCGGCGCGGCGTGGCCGTCGCAATATGCCTACCAGCCGGCGCCCGACTACTATTCCAGCTATTTCGGCCTGCCGCAGGGCCAGGACTACCGCTATGCCGACGGCGCCCTCTACGGCGTGGATCCGCAGACGCAGATGATCAGCCAGGTCGCGGCCCTGCTGACCGGCCAGAACCTCAGCGTCGGCCAGCCCCTGCCCAGCGGTTACGACGTCTACAACGTGCCCGCCGCCTACCGGGACCAGTACGTCGACAACGCCAACGCCATGTACCGCTACAACGACGGCTATGTGTATCAGGCCGACCCCAAGACCCAGCTGGTGACCGCCGTCATCCAGCTGCTGACCTGATCCCTGACCCGACAGAGAGCATGAGCATGACACGAACGATGCGCTGGGCGCTGGCCCCCCTTTGCGTGATGGCCCTGACCGCCTGCGGCGAGGGCACGGGCAAGGCTGACGGCGCGGGCAAGGCCGCCGCCCCCTCGAACCGGACCATCGCGGCGACGCTGAAGGATGACCGGTCGTTCGGCACGCTGGAACGCGTGCTGGACAACGCCGCTCTCGGCGACGTGCTGGCGGGCAAGGGCCCCTATACGGTGTTCGCCCCGTTGGACGCCGCCTTCGCCGCCTCGGCCGGCGATCTCGGCGACGAGGCGATGAAGGCCCAGGGCGCCGCCATGCTGCGGGCCCATATCGTGCCGGGCGCCCTGACCCGCGCCGACATCGTCGCCGCCATCGAGCGCAACGGCTCGGGCGCCGCCGAGATGCGCACCATGGCCAACACCCTGCTGACCTTCTCGAAGGACGGCGACTCCGTGATCGTGTCGGGCGACAACGGCGCCCGCGCGCGCCTGACCGGCGACGAGACCGTGGCCTCGAACGGCGTGGTCCAGCCGGTCGACGGTCTTCTGGTCCGCACCACGGCCGCCCCCGCGGGCTAGCCGGCATTGACCCGGGGCGCGACCGGGGCGACAGGTGCCGTCGCTCCAACCGAGGACCCCCGCCATGCCTGCTGAAGGAAAGGCCCCGCGCCTTGCCGTTCTGATCGACGCCGAGAACGCCTCGGCGCGGATCGCCGAGGCCCTGTTCACCGAGATCGCCACCCTTGGCGAGGCCTCGGCGCGGCGCATCTACGGCGATTTCGCCAGCGCCCAGATCGCCGGCTGGACGCGGGTCCTGGCCAGGTACGCCATCCAGCCGCAGCAGAATTTCGCCAACACCAAGGGCAAGAACTCGGGCGATATCGCCCTGGTCATCGACGCCATGGACCTGCTGCACTCGGGCCGGTTCGACGGCTTCTGCCTGGTCTCTTCGGACGCCGACTTCACCCGGCTGGCGTCGCGCATCCGCGAGGAAGGCGTCGACGTCTTCGGCTTCGGCGAGCAGAAGACGCCCGAAAGCTTCCGCCAGGCGTGCACCCGCTTCATCTACACCGAGAACCTCAGCGCGCCGGCAGGCGAGGAGGCGTCGCCGGCGCCGCGCCGCCGGACCACGGGGGCGGGGCCCGCGCCCACGCCGGCCCCCGCCCCCGGCAAGCGCAAGCCGGCCGAGGCGGCCCGGTTGATTGCCACGGTGATCGCTGACATGGACGAGGACGGCGACGGCTGGGTCACGGTCAGCGGCCTCGGCGACCGGTTGCGCAACGCCTATCCCGACTTCGACCAGCGCACCTACGGCTGCGCCAAGCTGTCGGACCTGATCCGGGGAACCGGGCGGTTCGAAGTCCAGACCGGCGCCGCCGGCGGGGCCATGCGGATCCGCGACAAGGCCTGATCGCCCGGGACCTAGCGCGCGCCCAGCAGGTCGGACCAGCGCCAAGCGCCGCCGCCCAGCGCCAGCCGCGGCGCGCCCGGTCCGTCGGCGAAGGCGATGACGGCGAGGCCGCGCATCGCCTGGGTCCGGCATTCGCGCGGCGCGAAGGCGACCTCCAGGGCGATGGCCTGGCGCACCCCGGCCAGACCCTTGCCCGCCTGGGTCGGGTCCTGGATCCAGTCGCCGTTCCAGACCAGGATGGCCCGACCCGAGGCCGGCATGGCGCGATGGGCCTGGGCTACGGCGGCGCGCACCTCGGGGTCGGCCCGCAGCGCGTCCTGCAGCCGCCGGACCATGTCGCAGGCGCCGCCGGTTCCCGCGCCCGCGCCGCCGCCCCCGCCGCCGCCCGATCCCGAACCGCCGCCCTGACCCGTCCCGGCCCGGAGGGCGCCGGCCAGCTGGGCCTCGCCGATCACGGCCATGGGGGCGACCACGGGAGCCGGGTTGGCGGGCAGGGCGGGGACGTCGGGCGGCGGTGGCGTGCGAACCGGCCGGGGGCGCGGCGCGGCGCGGGCCGGAACCGGGCGCGGCGGAGCGGGCGAAGCAGCGGCGGCAGGCTCGGCCGTGAGCGGACCGGGGGGCGGTTCGGCGATGACCGGAGCCGTGGGCGGCGGCGGAGGAGGGGGCGGTCGGGTCAGGGTGACCACAACGGCTCTCGGTTCGGGCGCGGGCGGAACAATTGTGATCGGGGACGGGGAAGAGGAAGCGAGGACCAGAAACAGCGTCAGATGTGCCGACAGACTCAGCGCGACGGCGGGCGCCCATGCCCGCATCCGGCGTCCGGACGGGGCGGGGCGGCGCGGAGCCGATACGGCCGCACCGGGTGATTTTCCGGTTTGCATCTCGGGGTCTGGCGGCACCTGGACGTCTCGACCGGCGAGCCTGATTGCGCCCGCGCCGACCTGAAGACCATCCGCCCGCGTCAACAAGGTGGCGCCGGAAGGGCGTCCGCCGCCCCCGGGCGGTAAGGCTCAGCTAATGGTCAAGGTGACGCGTTTTGGCCCTATGCGGGTCATCACTCCGCCGTCCGGGTTACGGCAGGTTCAGGTCCGCGCACCTATGCGGGAGCGGCGCCCCGCCCATCAGGAGACGACACTTGACCCGATCGAAACTCAGGACGACGGCCATGACCGGCGTGGTTCTCGCCCTCGGCCTCGCCGCCAGCGGCTGCGCCAGCCACAAATTCGTGCGTGAGAATCTTGCCGTGGTCGACAACCGGGTGACCCAGGTCGAAGGCACGGCCGGACAGGCGCTTGAGCGGGCCAATGCGGCCCACAAGCTGGCGGAAGGCAAATTCCTCTACGAAGTCGTGCTGTCGGACGACTCGGTCAAATTCCCGACCGACCGCCACGCCCTCTCGCCCGAAGCCGAACAGCGGCTGGCAGAACTGGCCCAGCGTCTCAAGGGCGAGAACCGCAACGTCTATCTGGAAATCCAGGGCTATACGGACGCCAGCGGCGACGCCGAATACAACGATCAGCTCGGCGAGGCCCGGGCCGAGGCCGTCCGCCGCTCGCTGAGCCGCCAGGGCATCGCCCTGAACCGGATGGCGACCATCTCCTATGGCGAGGAATCGCCGGTGGCCCCGAACGAGACGCCGGAAGGCCGGGCCCAGAACCGGCGCGTCGCGATCGTCGTCCTCAGCTAGGACGACCCCGCACACGGGCGGCCGGACCTTCGGGGCCGGCCGCCCGCTCGGGCGGCGGAGGCAGACGATTGACGGCGCGCCCCGGCTCGCCTCTTGTGTCGGCCCCTTCGACGCCGAGTAGACCATGACCGACGCCCAGCCCCTCGTCTTCACCGACAATCCCCTGAACCCGCTGGAGGAGGCCCTCTACGAGGCTCTGGCCGACGCCTCGCGCATGGGGTGGTTCGAACGGGTGATGCTCGAGGCCGACCTGTACGCCGTGCCGGATCCCGAGGGCCCCGGCGGGACCCCCGGCGACGACGGGAGCAAGGTGCTGCGCCAGGGCGAGCAGCTGATCCTGCGGGGCCTGGTGCTGAACGACGGCCGCGACAGCGTCAGCCTGTTCACCGATCCCAGCCGGGCGACCCGGGTGTTCGGCGAGGACGCGCGCATCCTCGCCATGCAGGGGCGAGCCCTGCTCAGCCTTCTGAAGGATTCGGTGGTGCTGCTGAACCCGGAGGACGGCAAGGGTCTGTTGCTCAACCCCGACCAGATCAAGGCCGTGCTGGAGCACGAACAGCTGCCGTCGTTCTACCCCGTCTCCGGTCGGGTCGAACTGCATGATGTCGAGCCCGAAAACGAACCCGTCATGCTCACGCAGGTGATCCGGGACAACTTCAAGGCCCCGATGGTCGAGGGGGTGTGGCTGGCGCGGGCCATCTGGCCCGACATCGGCCGGATCGGCTGGTTCCTCGACATCCGTTCCGACCGGCCCGCGGACGAGATGAAGGCCCTGGCGGCGCGCGCCGTGCGCGGCCTGCAGTTCGGCGTTGAAACGCTGGACGTCTCGGTCGGCAAGCCGGACGGCAAGCCGGGCGTGGGTCTGAAGCTGGTCTAGAACCGCACGACGGTCCGCACCGCCTGGCCGTCGGCCAGCCGGTCGAAGGCGGCGTTGATGTCCGACAGGGGGATGACGCCGGTCAACAGGCGATCGACCGGCAGGCGCCCCTGTCTGAACAGGGCGACATAGCGGGGGATGTCCCGGCTGGGCACGCAGGTTCCGATGTAGCTGCCCTTCAGGGTGCGTTCCTCGGCGACCAGCGAGACGACGTTGACGGCCAGGGCGGCCTCGGGCGGGGGCAGGCCGGCGGTGACCGTGGTCCCGCCGCGCCGGGTCATCCGCCAGGCGGCGTCCAGCGCCCGGACAGACCCGGCCATCTCGAACACGAAATCGGCCCCGCCGCCGGTCAGGGCGCGGACCTGTTCGACGGCGTCCGCGTCGCCGGCGTTGACCGTCTGCACCGGACCGAGGGTTCGGGCCAGCGCCAGCTTGTCTTCGGACAGGTCGACGGCGACGACGGGAGCGGCGCCGGCCGCCAGGGCGCCCAGTACCGACGACAGGCCGACTCCGCCCAGGCCGACCACGGCGACGCCCTGGCCGGCCCGCACCCCGGCGGTGTTCACCACCGCCCCGACCCCGGTCAGGACCGCGCAGCCGAACAGGGCCGCGTGCTCGAACGGCAGGTCGGCGTCGATCTTGACCAGAGAGCGGCGCGAGACGACGGCATGGCCGGCGAAGGCGGAGCAGCCCAGATGGTGGTTCAGGTCGCCCGCCGCGTCATGAATGCGGCGACCGCCGGTCAGCAGCTCGCCCCTGCCATTGGCGGCGGCGCCCGGCTCGCACAGGGCGGGGCGGCCCCCGGCGCAGGGGTTGCAGTGGCCGCAGGAGGGCATGAAGACCATGACGACATGGTCGCCGACGGCCAGGTCGGTGACGCCGTCCCCCAGCGCCTCGACCAGGCCCGCAGCCTCGTGGCCCAGGGCCATCGGCAGGGGGCGGGGCCGGTCGCCGTTGATGACGCTGAGGTCCGAATGACACAGGCCAGCGGCCTTGACGGCGACCCGCACCTCGCCGGGGCCGGGCGCGTCCAGCGTCACGGTCTCGATCGAGAGCGGGAGGCTGTCCGCATAGGGGCGGGGGGCGCCCAGGGTACGGAGAACGGCGGCGGTGGTCTGCATGCGGGCACGCTAGGCGCTTGACGCCGCCTCCGCCAAGCCCAAGGCTGCCCTCAAGCGCGCACAGACGCGCCGGGGAAACAACGCGCTCAAGCAGCGAGGCGCCGCGCGCCGAGCGATAGCGCCAAGGGAGACTTCATGACGGGTACGATCGAGCGCACGAAACGCGGCGACTATCGCCGGTTCCAGGCCATCTCCACGCGGTGGATGGACAACGACGTCTACGGCCATGTGAACAACGTCGTCTATTATTCGTGGTTCGACACGGCGGTGAACCGGCTGCTGGTTGTCAACGGCGTGCTGGACATCCACCACGGCACGACCATCGGCCTGGTGGTCGAGACGGGTTGCCGCTATTTCGCGCCGACCGCCTTCCCGGACGAGATCCAGGCCGGGGTGCGGGTCGCCCATGTGGGCACCAGCTCGGTCCGCTACGAAATCGGCCTGTTCCGCAACAACGAGGAAGACGCCGCCGCCGTCGGCCATTTCGTCCACGTCTATGTCGACCGCGAAACCAAGCGGCCGGTGCCGGTGGACGACAAGATGCGCGGCTTTCTGGAGAGCCTGAAGGCCTAGTCGTCCAGCCGGCCCATCAGGGCCAGGGCGCCCACCGCGGTGAGGGCGCCGAGGGTGAAGGCGGCGATGATCGAGCCGGCGGCGACGGCGGTCGACACGGAGACGGGCCGGGTCTCGTACCACTCGACGATGTCGGCCTCGTCGAGGTCGCCGTCGGCGTACAGGTCAGCGTCGTAGATGACGTCTTCGGCGGTCATGGAAACGGCTCCGTTCGGGATGCAGGAAGAATGTCCCGGGGCGCGGGCGGTTCCTGTGTCGTGACAGCGCACGCGGCTTCGGCTAGATGCGCGGGCTCATCCGACGCCGTCCGCGCTCATGCAGCGAGCCGCCGCGCGGCGAACGATAGCGCCCACTTCAAGAGAGCTTCATGGCCGGCCATTCCAAATACAAGAATATCATGCACCGCAAGGGACGCGCCGATGCGCAGCGTTCCAAGCTGTTCTCCAAGCTGTCGCGCGACATCACCGTGGCCGCCAAGCTGGGCATGCCCGACATCGCCATGAACCCGCGCCTGCGTCTGGCGGTCAACAACGCCAAGGCCGAAAGCCTGCCGCGCGACGTGATCCAGCGGGCCATCAACAAGGCCGCGGGCGGCGATGTCGATACGATGGAAGAGGTCCGCTACGAGGGGCGGGGCCCCGGCGGCGTGGGCATCATCGTCGAGGCCCTGACGGACAACCGCAACCGCGCCAATTCCAACATCCGCTCCTGCTTCACCAAGAACGGCGGCCAGCTGGGCGAGATGAACTCCGTCGCCTTCATGTGGAACCGCGTCGGCCGGATCATCTACCCGGCCGAGGCCGGCAGCGAGGACGCGGTCATGGAGGCCGCCATCGAGGCCGGCGCCCAGGACGTCGAGAGCGATCTGGTCAAGCCCGACATCTACGAGGACGCGCCGGGCCACACCATCTGGACGACGTTCGAGGACCTGAACGAAGTGGCCGAGGCCCTGTCGAAAATCCTCGGCGACGCCAAGTCCACGGCCCTGGTCTGGCGCCCGCAGACCGAGGTGCCGGTCACCGGCGAGGCGGTCGGCACGCTGATGAAGCTGCTCGACGCCCTGGACGCCGAGGACGACGTGCAGAACGTCTATTCGAACGAGGACATCTCGGACGAGGACATGGCGAAGTACGCGGGCTGAGGCCGCTCAGGCGAAGCTGCGAAGCTCGTCGGTGACCCAGCCGTCAGGATGCCGTATCGGCCGGCCAGGGCGGCGCAGGCGGAGGATGACGTGCAGGGCGTCCGTCAGATCCATCAGCTGTTCGTCGGACAGTTCGACCGCGGCGCGCAGCACCTCGGCCTTGAGGGCCGAGAAATTCTCGACGTCGAGACACCGGTCGGTCGGGCCGTGCATCGCCCCTCCTGTGAAGCAGCCAACGCCGCCGCATCGGCCCCTAACGCCAAACGCGCCGGGCCGGTTCCGCACGCTTTACGGCGCCGAGGCGTAGGCCTTGACCAGATCGAACAGGAAGTCGCGGCCCTCGTAGAGGGAGCGCACGCGGATGCGTTCGTTGAGGCCATGCGCGCCGCCGCCGTCCGGGTCGCCGAACATGCCGGTGACGCCGTAGGTCGGAATGCCCGCCTTGTTGGTGAACCGGCCGTCGGTGGCCCCCACGGCCATGGTCGGCACGACCGGCACGCCGGGCCACATCCGGCCGGCGATCTGACGGATCGGGTCGAGGATGGCCGGGCTCAGGGTCGGCGGCGGCGATGTCGGATCAGCGGCGCCCAGGGGCGAGATGGCGATGGCCGGGTTGTTCAGCACCCGGGCGATCTCGGCCTGGGTTTCCTCGATCGTATGGCCGGGGAAGATGCGGCAGTTGACGTTGGCGGTGACGCGCTGGGGCTGGGCGTTGGGCGCGTGACCGCCGTTGATCAGCGTCGGGATGCAGGTCGTGCGCATCGTCGCGTTCCAGATCGGATTGGCCGCCGACAGACGCGCCGCCGCCGCCGCATCGGGCGTATCGTTCGCCGTGAGGGCGCGAAGATCGGCGGCGTATTGCGGCGACGTCTCCGCCACGGCCGCGAAATAGGCGCGGGTGACCGGGTTGAGCTCCAGCGCGAAGTCGTAATCCCCGAGCGCCGCGAGCGAGCGCGACATGGCGGCGATGGCGTTGTCCTTGCGCGGCCGGGCGCTGTGGCCGCCGGGGTTGGTCAGCTCAAGGGTATAGTCCTGATACAGCTTCTCGCCCGCCTGGACGTTCAGGGCGACGCGGTTTCCTTCAGCGTCCAGCTGGCCGCCCGCCCCCTCGTTGAGGGCGAAGCCGGCCTGTAGCGCGTCGGGGTGTTCGCGCAGCAGCCATTCGACGCCGTTCCAGGTGTCGGCGGTCTCCTCGCCGCAGGTCAGGGCCAGTTTGATGTCGCGGCGCGGCCGGAAGCCGGCTGACTTCAGCCGCACCAGGGTGTCGACCCAGACCGAGGCCTGGGCCTTGTCGTCGGACGCGCCGCGTGCGTAGAAATAGCCGTCCTCCTCGACCAGGGTGAAGGGATCGCGGGTCCAGTCGGCGGGATTGGCCTCGACCACGTCGATGTGGGCCAGCAGCAGCAGGGGCTCGGCGGACCGGTCCGAACCGCGCAGCACCGCCGCGAGATTGCCGTCCCTGGGGCGGTCGGCCGGGGTCAGGATGCGCACGTCGGCGGCGGGATAGCCGGCGGCCAGGAGGCGAGCGGCCATGCGTTCCGAGGCGAGGGTGCAACTGCCCTGCGACAGGGTGGTGTTCGTTTCGACCAATTCTTCATAGAGCGCGCGGAAGGCCGCCTGGTCGGGGCGGAGAGCCGGCGTCTGGGCCCCCGCGCGCGTGGCGCCGAAGGCGACAAGGCCGATGACGACCGCCGCCACGACGATCAGGGCGAAGACGGCGCGCACCCGCCGGCCGTCGCGCATCGCCTCCCAGGCCCGCTCGTCCAGCCAGTAGCGCTCGCCGTTCGGGCGCACGGCGTCGCACCGGGTCAGCCGCCGCAAGGCCGCGCGGCCGCCGGGGCGTCCGACCGACAGGGGCACCGCCCGGTCCGCCGACGTGGCGCCGTGTTCGCGCAGGGTCTGGACGATGGTCCGTTCGGCCCGCCGGGCCATGGCCACGACGACGGCGCCGCCTGAAGTCGACATGCTGTGTTCTCCCGATCCCGGATCGAGGCTAGCGTGGATCGGCGCGAGGCGGAACAGCGCCGCGCGATCGACCGTCGCCGGAGCATGCACATGACCGACCTGCCGGGTTTCGCCCTGCCCCTGCTCGCCGCCGTCGCGGCCGGCGGCCTGATCGGGTTCGAGCGCGAGTGGCGGGGACGGGCCGCCGGATTCCGGACCCATATCCTCGTCTGTCTGGCCTCGGCCCTGCTGATGGAGGCGGCGGTGTCGCAGGGCGCCTGGCGGTTCGCGCCGCTGGCGGGCACCCAGATCGTCAGCGATCCGACGCGGATGGCGCACGGGGTCCTGACCGGGATCGGCTTCCTGTGCGCGGGCGTGATCTTCCGCTCGGGCTTCTCGATCCACGGGCTGACGACGGCGGCGTCGTTATGGATCACGGCCGCCATCGGCCTTCTGTTGGGCGCGGGGCTGTTCGCCCTCGGCGCGACGGGGGCCCTGCTGACGGCCGCCATACTGGTGGTGCTGAGGCTGGTGGACCTGAAGCTGCCGAGAAGAGCGGTCGTGGACGCGGAAGTGGTGTGGCGGCGCGGCGATCCCGACGCGGAGGGTCATGTCGAGACGGCGCTGGCGGAGGCCGATCCCGCGCGCCGGGCGGACCGGTTCGAACTGATCGACGACGGCGACAGCGTGCGCCGCAGCTTCAGCCTGAGGCTGAACGACGAGGGGGCCTTGAAAGATCTCGCCGCCCGGCTGCGGACCATCGAGGGTGTGACGTCCTACCGGCTGGATCCGCGAAACGACTGACCGGACGACGACCGCTTGATCGCGGGCCGCGGGCGGGGCTAGGCTGAAGATTCGTCAGTCTGCGGAGCGATTTACACACATGAACTGGGATCTGGTCTGGCCCGTCGCGGCGGCCATGACGGCGGGCGGGCTGATCGGCATCGAACGCACCTATCACGGCCATCCGGCGGGCTTCCGGACCCATATCCTGGTGTGCCTGACCTCCTGCCTGCTGATGCTGGCGGCGATGCACCAGGCGACCTGGGCCTTCACCGCCCTGCCGGGACAGACGGTGGTGATCGACCCGACGCGGATGTCGCATGGCCTGCTGACCGGCATCGGCTTTCTCTGCGCCGGGGTCATCTTCCGCGAGGGGTTCTCGGTCCACGGCCTGACCACGGCGGCGTCCCTGTGGGTCACCTCGGCGATCGGGGTCCTGTACGGCGTGGGGATGACGGAACTGGCGCTGATCGGTTCCGGCGCGACCCTGGCCGTGCTGGCCGTGCTGCGGTTCCTGGACGCCAAGCTGCCCCATGTGGGGGTGATGGACGTGGTCCTGCGCTGGAAGCGGGGCCAGGCGCCCAGCGGCCTGGCCGTCCGCGACCTGCTGCGCGGCAACGGGGTGAAGGTGGTCCGCCTCGGTCATGTGATGACCCACGACGGCGCGATCCACGAGCATCATCTCAAGGTCAAGGGACACGTGCCGATCGACATCGACCGCCTGGTGGCCCAGCTCAGCGCCGAGGACGGCCTGGCGGGCTTTTCCATCCTGCCCCGCGAGGAGTGACGGCCGGTCATTGTTCGTCAACCTCGTTTGAGGCATGAATGGAACGAATGACGAACACCTTGATTCCAGATGGGGCGACTCGCATCCTCGGCCTTGACCCCGGTCTTCGCCGCACCGGCTGGGGTGTGGTCGTCGCCGAGGGCTCGCGGCTGCGCTGGGTCGCGCACGGGGTGATCAGCCCGCCCGAGGCCGCGCCGTTCAGCGAGCGGCTGCTGCATCTCCTCGAGGGGGTGGGCGCGGTCTGCGCGGCGCACGCCTGCGACGAAGCGGCGATCGAGGAGGTGTTCGTCAACATGAACCCGGCGTCGACCCTGAAGCTGGGCCACGCCCGCGCGGCGGTCATGCTGGCTCCCGCCCGCTGCGGCCTGTCCGTGGCGGAGTATTCGCCCAACCTGATCAAGAAGGCCGTGGTCGGCGCCGGCCACGCCGACAAGAGCCAGATCGCCTTCATGGTCAAACGCCTGCTGCCGTCCGCGGGCGAGGTGAAGGCCGACGCCGCCGACGCCCTGGCGGTGGCCATCACCCATGCGCAGCTGCGCAAGCGGGCCCTGCTGGCGATGCGGGGGGCGGCGTGATCGGCCGGCTCCGGGGCGTGCTGGCCGAGGTCGAGCAGGACCATTGTCTGATCGACTGCTCGGGCGTCGGCTATGTGGTGTTCTGCGGCGCGCGCACCCTGCAGCGTCTGCCAGCCCCGGGCGACGAGGCCACCCTGCAGATCGAATCCACCTTCAACGCCGAGAGCGGCCCGCGGCTGTACGGCTTCCTGACCCGGGACGAGCGCCGGGCCTTCCTGACTCTCAACGGCATCCAGGGCGTCGGTCCCAAGGCGGCGCTCAGCGTGCTCGACGTCCTGCCGCCCGGAGAGCTGGCGGCGGCGGTGGCGCGCGAGGACAAGGCGGCGGTGGCGCGGGCCAACGGCGTGGGCCCCAAGCTGGCCCTGCGCATCGTCACCGAACTGAAGGGCAAGCCGCTGGGCGACGTCTCCTTCACACCGAGCGCGCCGGGCGTTCATGCCGAAATCGCGCCGCCTCTGCCCAGCGTCACCGGCGAGGCGGTCTCGGCCCTGCTCGGTCTCGGCGTGGCCGAGGTCAACGCCCGCCGCGCCGTCGACCAGGCCCTGATCCGTCTGGGCGAGGAGGCCGAGCTGTCCGCCGTGATCCGCGCCGCCCTGCAGGAGCTGGGGCGGTGACTCTCTCAACCGATCATCCCGGCGAAAGCCGGGACCCAGTGCTTTGGGCGACCCGGTCGGACCGCCGATACGCTGACGCCAATCCCATGCAGACTGCCCCGCGAAAGAACCGGGTCCCGGCTTTCGCCGGGATGCACGGAGTTTCCGGGGTGCGCCCATGACCGACGACCGCATCGTCTCCGCCGACCCCGCCCCCGGCGAAACCTACGACCGCGCCCTGCGGCCCCAGACCCTGTCCGAGTTCGTGGGTCAGGAGCAGGCCAAGGGCAATCTGAAGGTCTTCATAGACGCCGCGCGCGGCCGGAACGAAGCGCTGGACCACGTCCTGCTGTTCGGCCCGCCGGGCCTCGGCAAGACCACCCTGGCGCAGATCGTGGCCCGCGAACTGGGCGTCGGCTTCCGCGCCACCTCGGGCCCGATCCTGGCCAAGGCCGGCGACCTCGCCGCCATCCTGACCAATCTCGAACCGCGCGACGTGCTGTTCATCGACGAGATCCACCGTCTCGCCCCCACGGTCGAGGAGATCCTGTACCCCGCCATGGAAGACCATGTGCTGGACCTGATCATCGGCGAGGGGCCGTCGGCGCGCTCGGTGCGGATCGATCTGGCGCCCTTCACCCTGGTCGGGGCGACGACGCGGGCCGGCCTGCTGGCGACGCCCCTGCGCGACCGCTTCGGTATTCCCCTGCGGCTGGAATTCTACACGCCCGATGAACTGGTGCGGGTCATCACCGGGGCGGCGCGCAAGATGGGCGTGGCGGTCGACGACGAGGGCGCGCGCGAGATCGCCTCGCGCTCGCGCGGCACGCCGCGCGTGGCCGGGCGGCTGCTGCGCCGGGTGCGGGACTTCGCCGGGGCCGAAGGGTCGCCGATGATCGACCGTCTGGCCGCCGCCCGCGCCCTGGCCCGGCTGGAGGTCGACGAGGCCGGGCTGGACGCCAACGACCGCCGCTTTCTCAAGGCCCTGATCGAGAACTATGGGGGCGGTCCCGTCGGCATGGACACCCTCGCCGCCGCCATCGCCGAGGCGCGCGACGCCGTCGAGGACGTGATCGAACCCTATCTGCTGCAGCAGGGCTTCATCCAGCGCACGCCGCGCGGCCGCATGGCCTGCGCCCGGGCCTACGCCCACCTCGGCCTGACCGAACCGCCCCGGGGACCGGAGCAGGGCGGACTGTTCGGGGGCAAATAACCCGCGCATCGCGCTGTCCGCCCGTCCACGGCGAAAGCCGGGATGCACGGAAGGGGAGGCGGCCCCTTTCCGCCATCGCCGAACCCCTTCATGCTCCGCGTGAAGGAGAGGCGCATGGCGCGAAGGGCGATCCGAACCGACCGGCTGATCGCGGTGCTGGGCGCCGCGGTGCTGCTGCTGGGCGCGGTGATCGTCTGGGGGGCGGTCCGCACCTCGCGGCCGGGCGTGGTCGAGGAGCCCCCGGCCCGGCGGGTGCTGCGCCAGGCCCGCGAGCAACTGGGCCGCACCGCCGAGATCCGCCTGCTGGACGAGGGCCGGGGCCGCGTCGTCTGCGGCTATGTCGGCCGGCGCGGCGAGAGCGCGGCGTACAGCTTCATCTCGCGCCCCAACCGGATCATGATGAGCGACGATCCGCTGGCGACCGAATTCCAGGCCATGCTGCGCGCCGACTGTCCGCACCTGCCCAGACCGCCGGCGACGACCCCATGACCGACCAGCCCACGACCGGCCGATTCGAGGGCCGCGAGCACCGTCTGCCCGTGCGGGTCTATTACGAGGACACGGATTTCACCGGCCTGGTCTATCACGCCAACTATGTCCGCTATTTCGAGCGCGGCCGGTCCGACTGCCTGCGGCTGATGGGGATCGGCCACGCCGACCTGCTGGACGGCGACCAGCCCATGGCCTTCGTGGTGACGAGGATGGGGCTGAACTTCCTCAAGCCCGCGCGCATCGACGACGCCCTCATCGTGCGCACCTGTTATGACGCGGTGAAGGGGCCGCGGTTGCTGATCTCCCAGACGGTCACGCGCGGCGATGACGTGCTGTGCCGGGCGGATGTCGAGGTCGTGTGCATCCATATGGATGGACGGCCCCGGCGGCCCACGCGGGCGCTCGTGGAAAAGGTCGGCCCGTGGCTGGCGCGCGAAGCGTAGCCGTTTCCCCCGCCTGACGCGTGTAGACGGGTGACGTCGCCGCCACACCTCGCTAGACCCGGTGCAGTACGCCACACAACCGCCACGGCCGTCCGGTGCACAGGGACGGACAGACGGCAAGGACGCCCTTCGATGACCACCGCCGCCCAGGCCTCGATGATCAACCCCGTGAGCCTGTTCCTCGAGGCCGACATCGTCGTGCAGGCGATCATGATCGGACTGGCGATCGCCTCCCTGTGGTCCTGGGCCGTGATCATCGACAAGGCGGCGCGATTCTCGTCGCTGAACCGCCAGGCCGACAATTTCGAGAAGGCGGTCGGGTCCGGCCGGTCGCTGGAAGAGGTCGCCGCCCAGGCGGGTCCCGATCCGGTCCATCCGCTGCCGCGCATGCTGGTCATCGCCCTGGCCGACTGGCGCGAGGCGCGGACGCGCGGCCCCCTGACCGAGAACCAGGCCAATCTGCTGATGTCGCGGATCGACCGGGCGCTGGACAGCCTGATCGCCCGCGAGGGCCAGAGGGTCGAGAACGGCCTCGGCGTGCTGTCGGTGGTGGCGACCTCCTCGCCCTTCATCGGCCTGTTCGGCACGGTCTGGGGCATCATGAACGCCTTCGGGGCCATCGCCCTGTCGGGCAACACCAATCTGGCCACCGTGGCCCCGGCGATTTCCGAGGCCCTGTTCGCCACGGCCCTCGGCCTGGCCGCGGCCATTCCGGCCTATATCGCCTACAACAAATTCTCGATCGACGCGGGCAAGTTCACCGGCCGGCTGGAAAGCTTCGCCGACGACCTGCAGTCCGCCGTGGCGCGCCGTCTGGGGGGCTCGACCGCCGCGTCGCCGCCGCCGCCGGCGCCCGCGCCGCCTTCGGGCGACTACAGCCGCCGGGAGTTCTGAGCCATGGCGCTGGCGGGCGGCGGCGGGGGCGGACACGTCCGGGGCCGCAGACGGCCGCGCAAGCGGCCGCTGAGCGAGATCAATGTGACGCCGCTGGTCGACGTCATGCTGGTGCTGCTGATCATCTTCATGATCTCGGCGCCGCTGCTGACGACCGGGGTCGAGGTCGAACTGCCCAGGACCGAGGCCAGCGCCGTCGAGACCAATCAGGAGCCGGTGGTGGTCTCGATCGACCGCGACGGCGCCATCTTCGTCGCCGATGGGGAGGTGGCGTGGGATCGCCTGATCCTGGCCGTGGCCCAGGAGGGCGGCGAGAACGCGCGCGACAAGCCGGTCTTCGTCCGCGCCGACGGCCGCGCGCCCTACCAGGCCGTGGCGCGCGTCATGGCCCGGCTGTCGGGCGCCGGCTTCACGAAAATGAACCTGATCACCGACACCTCGGCCCAATCTACCGGATCAGGCGGGGAGGGCTGACGCCTTGGAACGGCCAGGCCCGGCCCTGATCGGTTCCGTCCTGGTGCACGGGGGCGCCATCGCCGCCGTGCTGGCGGCCAGCCTGTTCGCGCCCCGCGCCGAGCTGCGTCCGATCCTCAACGCCGTGCCCGTCTCGATCGTCTCCGACGTGGTGATCGAGGCCGCCGCCGCCGACAATCCGAGCGAGGAGCTGGTCACCGAGGACGCCGCCACGGCGCCGGTGGCCCCGCCGCCCGAGCCGGTTCCCGCGCCGCCCGAGCCGAAGCCGGTCCCGCCGCCCCTCCCGACGCCCACGCCGTTGAAGAAGACAACGCCGCCGCGTCCCACGCCGCCGCGCGCCCAGCCGACCCCGCCGCGGCCCACGCCGCCCCGCCCGACCCCGCCGCGCCGCGAGGAGACGCTGGACCTCGACGCCCTCGCGGGGCCGCCGCGTCCCGCGACCCGGCCCGGCACGCGCCCGGCCACGGGGCAGACGGGCCGCGGTTCGGCCCCGCAGGCCGTCGGCCGGGCCTCGCTGCAGGCCCTCGCGGGCCAGGTGACCCCGCACTGGGACGTGAACTGCGATATTCCGGGCGGCGATGACCTGACCATCGGCGTACGCGTCACCCTGGATGCGCGCGGCCGGATCGTCGGCAGTCCCCGCCTGACCCAGCCGCGCAGCGAGCCGGGCTGGCGCGCGGCGGCCGATTCGGTGCTTCGCGCCATCCATGCGGCCGCGCCATTCGACATGCCCGCCGGTTATGAACAGCAGGAACTGCCCTTTTCGTTCCGGACGGCGACGATGTGCGGCTCCCGCTGATCGCGCCTTCACCAATGTGACGCCTTCGGGCTACCTATCGCCCTGGACCGGTTGGCGGACCTGATTATCGCCGCATTCCCGCCCAAGCTGGCGAACACGCGGTCCGGGTGCGTCGGTCCCGCCCGCGCAGACGACTGGAGACCTTGATGCGAACGACCCTTCTTCTGGCCACAGCCGCCTTGGCGGCGAGCCTCGCCGCCGAGGCCGCGTCGGCCCAGACGCCGGCGCCGCCGCAGCAGGAAGACATCGTCGTCGATCAGGGCGTGCTGCGGCCGTTGCAGATCGCCGTGGTCAATTTCGACGGCCAGAACGGGGCCGACCTGGGCGGCGTCATCCGCGCCGACCTGCGTCGCTCGGGCTATTTCGAGCCGATGGACCCGGCCGGCTTCGTCGAGACCGGGCTGACCCTGGCCAATGCCCCCAACTTCCCGCAATGGACCTCGATCGGCGCCCAGGCGGTGCTCTATGGCGCGGTCACGCGCCGGCCCGATGACCGCAATGACTACGGTTTCCGGCTGTACGACCCCTATCGCCAGTGCCAGCTGGCCTCCTACCAGTTCACCGCCACGCCCGAGCAATGGCGCCGGATCGGCCACAAGATCGCCGACCTGGTCTATCAGCGCATGACCGGCGAGACCGGCCTGTTCGACAGCCGCGTGGTGTTCGTCTCCGAAAGCGGGACCCAGCTGAACCGCCTGTCGCGTCTGGCGATTTCGGACCAGGACGGGTTCAACCCGATCTATCTGACCCAGGGCGACGAGATCATCATGTCGCCCCGCTTCTCGCTGAACGATCCCAACGAGATCACCTATGTAGCGCTGGGCAGGGACTACAGCCGCATCTACCTCTACAATCTGGCGACCGGCCGCCGCGAAAGCCTCGGCGAGTTCGACGGCCAGGTCCTGGCCCCGCGCTTCTCGAACGACGGGTCGAAGATGGCCTTCTCGATCATCCGGGGCGGCAACACCGACGTCTATGTGATGGACCTGTCCAGCCGTCAGGTGCGGCGCCTGACCAGCGATCCCGGCATCGACACCTCGCCCTCGTTCAGTCCCGACAACAGCCAGATCGTCTTCACCTCGGACCGGTCCGGCAGCGCCCGCCTGTACGTCATGCGCGCCGACGGCACTGGCCAGCGCGCCATCGCCCGCGGCGGCGGCCTGTACACCGCCCCGAACTGGAGCCCGCGCGGCGACCTGATCGCCTTCACCAAACAGGGCGGCGGCCGTTTTTCGACCGGCGTCATGAAGCCCGACGGCTCGGGCGAGCGCATCCTGTCGTCCAGCTATTTCGAGGAGGGTCCGTCCTGGGCCCCGAACGGGCGCTACATCATGTTCGCGCGCCAGAGCCCGGGCGGCGACACCCGGCTGTGGACCGTCGACCTGTCAGGCCGGGTGGTGGCCCAGGCCGGCTACGACGGCCGGGGTTCGGACCCGGCCTGGTCGCCGCTTCTGGACGAACAGCCGTCGAATCTGGGCGGGACCGGCCCCGACGCCTGCCCGAGCTGACGACAAACCGAGCCCTGTAGCTCAAACCCGCGTTATCGCGACTGGTGAAACCGGTGGCGCGTCAGTAGCAACGCTTTAAAGCCAAGTCAGAGGCCCCGGCCTCACCTGAAGGAGACGATCCGATGATGAAGCCCTCGACCCTGGTCCGTCTGGCCGCCGTCGGCCTGGCCGTGACCGCCATCGCCGCCTGCACCCCGCGCCGTCCCGCCGACACCGGCGCGGGCGAGACCGTGCCGCCCGCCGGCAACGAGCAGTACAACGACAACAGCGCCGCCCCGATCACCGGCGGCGCCGTCGGCGCGGCCGCCCCCGGCTCCGAGCAGGACTTCGTCGTCAACGTCGGCGACCGGGTCTATTTCGACCTCGACAGCTATCAGATCCGCCCCGAGGCCTATCCGCGCATGGACGCCCAGGTCGCCTGGCTGCAGCGCTATCCCACTGTGACCGTTCGCATCGAGGGCAACGCCGACGAACGCGGCACCCGCGAATACAACCTGGCCCTGGGCGCCCGCCGCGCCGAATCGGTCCGCACCTATCTGGTCGAGCGCGGCGTCAACGCCGGCCGCATCGACACCATCAGCTATGGCAAGGAACGGCCGATCGCCGCCGGTTCGACCGAAGAAGCCTTCGCCCGCAACCGCAACGCCCACACCGCGATCGTCTCGGGCGCGACGCGCTGATACGATCCTTCGCCCCGTCGCCACGCGGCGGGGCGGCGCCCCTGGGACGACCATGACCATGCTGAAGCTGCCCGCCGCCCTCCGTACGCGCAACGCCCTGATCTCGGTCCTGGGCGTGATCCTGATCGCCGGGACCACGACCGTCGTGGCCCAGACCGCGCCGCTGGAGCCGATCCAGTGGGACAAGCGCCGGCTGGACCAACTGGACCGCAATGTGCGCCGTCTCGAGCGCGCCGTGACCCAGCGCAACGCCGCCGGACAGCCCGTCATCATCGAGCCCGACGCCGAGGTCGTGGCGCTTCAGGGCCGCGTCGGCCTGATGGATCGCCGGCTGTCCGACGTGGAGGCCACGGTCCAGCGCGTCAACGGCGACCTCGAGCGGCTGACTTTCCAGCTGGACGAGGCCACGCGCGACAACGGCGCCCTGACCACCCGCCTGCGCGACGCCGAGGGCCGTCTGCAGGCCATCGAACAGGCCGCCGCCCGCGAAGCCGAGCTCAACGCCCCGATCCCGACGACCTCGCCGACCGGCGACGCCGCCCGCGACCTGACCGCCGCCGCGCGCCTGGCCGCCAGCGATCCGGCGCGGGGCGACCGCGCCCTGCAGGCCGTCATCGCCGCCTGGCCCGACACGCCCCAGGCCCAGGAGGCCTCGAGCCGTCTGGGCGACCTGCGCGTCTCGGCCGGCGACCATGCGGGCGCGGTCTCGGCCTACGCCGCCGCCCTGCGGGGCTGGCCGACCACGCCCTGGGCCCCGGCGACCACGCTGGAACTGGCCAATGCGCTGAACGCCACCGACCGCAAGACCCAGGCCTGCACCGCCCTGACCGAGTTCGGCCGCCGCTACGCCGAGGCCGCGACGCCGGTGGTCCGCACCCGCGCGGCCGAGGCCCGGACCCGCATCGGCTGCCCCGCCGCGACGCCGGTCCGGCGGCCGGGCTGAACCCGACCCCGGACGACTGGACCGGGCCGGTTCTGGCCCGCCTGTCCGCTCGCTTGGAGCCGGACGTCGATCATCCGCTCGCCCTGGCCCTGTCGGGCGGGGGCGACTCCCTCGCCCTGCTGCACGTCGCGGCCGGCTGGGCGCGGGCCAACGGGCGACGCCTGCTGGCCCTGACGGTCGACCACGGGCTCCACCCCGACAGCGCGGACTGGACCGCCTTCGCCCGGACAGCCGCCCAGGACGCCGGCGCGGAGTGGCGGCGCCTGACGTGGGCCGGGCCGAAACCCTCGACGGGCCTGACGGCCGCCGCCCGCCGCGCCCGACACGCGCTGATCGCCGACGCCGCGCGCGAGGCGGGCGCCCGTATCATCCTGTTCGCCCACACCGCCGACGACATCGCCGAGGGCGAGGTCATGCGGGAAGAAGGCTCCACGCTCGGCCGGCTGCGCGACTGGGCTCCGTCTCCGGCCTGGCCCGAGGGGCGCGGGCTGATGCTGCTGCGCCCCATGCTCGACGCTGGCCGGGCGGAGGTCCGCGACTGGCTGGCGGGGCAGGGGGCGGCGTGGATCGACGACCCGGCCAATGAGGACCTGACGTACGCCCGCAGCCGCGCCCGCGCCTCCCTTCTCCCATCGGGAGAAGGAGGGGCCCGCCCGGCGAAAGCCGGGTGGGCGGACGAGGGGTTACGGCACCATGCGGCGCCGCCGCCGGAACCCCTCACCCTTTCGCGCCAGAACGACGGCTGCGCCGCCCGCTCAACCCCTCTGCCGAGGGGAGAGGGGTGGTTCCAACCGCCCCGCGACATCGACGCTCAGGCCCTCGCCGCGGTCCTCGTCTGCGCCGGAGGCGGTGACCGCCCGCCCCGCCGGGACCGGCTGAGCGCCCTCGTGACCCGCCTTCGCTCCGGCGAATCCTTCACCGCCACCCTCTGCGGCGCTCGCATCGAGGCCGCCGCCAACCGCGTCGCCATCACCCGCGAGCCCGGCGAACTGACCCGCCGTCCTCCGCCGCCCTTGCCGCTGACGCCCGGAGTCGAAGCCGTCTGGGACGGCCGCTGGGCCATCACCTCAGCCGAACCCGGCTGGTCCGTCGTCTCCGCCGCCGGCCGCATGGCCGCCCTGTCCGACGCCGATCGCGCGGTCCTGAAGGCCCTGCCGCCCCCGGCTCGCGGCGGCCAACCTGTGCTGATCCGGAACGATGGCGGCGCCCCGGTTCTTGCACGGACGGCGGCGCGAACGCGGTCGCTGATCGAATGGAGACTGGCGCTCGCGCTGGACCGAATGACGCACGAAAGGGACCTGGGCGCCGTCATCCATGGCGCAACGCCTCCGAACCCCCTATTTTCGACCTGACATCAGTGACGGGGCGCGCCCGCGCCCGAGGAACGAGACGAGCATGAACCTGCGTAACTTCGCCTTCTGGGGCCTCATCATCCTCGGGGCCATGGCCGTCTATGTGGCCGTCAGCCGTCCCGGGGGCATCGCCGCCCCCGCCGGTGCCAAGGCCGCGGCGCAACAGCCCCAGGCGATGACCTATTCCGACCTGCTCAAGGCGCGCGACGCCGGCGACATCGCCAGCGTCGAGTCGCGCGGCGAGACCCTGAAGGCGACCCTGAAGGACAACCGGGTCGTCACCGTCACCACGCCCGTTCCCAACGGCGACCTGCTGACCAGCATCGCCGAGACCGGCGCCGTCGTCGACGCCAAGAGCACGCGCCAGTCCATCTGGGTCAGCGCCCTGATCGGCCTGCTGCCCTTCGTGCTGATCATCGGCCTGTGGATCCTGATCATGCGCCAGATGCAGGGTGGCGCGCGCGGGGCCATGGGCTTCGGCAAGTCCAAGGCCAAGCTGCTGACCGAGCACAAGGGCCGCAAGACCTTCGACGACGTCGCCGGCGTGGACGAGGCCAAGGAAGAGCTGCAGGAGGTCGTCGACTTCCTCAAGGATCCCGGCAAGTTCCAGAAGCTGGGCGGCAAGATCCCCAAGGGCGCCCTGCTGGTCGGCCCTCCCGGCACCGGCAAGACCCTGCTGGCCCGCGCCGTGGCCGGGGAGGCGGGCGTGCCCTTCTTCTCGATCTCGGGCTCCGACTTCGTCGAGATGTTTGTCGGCGTCGGCGCCAGCCGCGTGCGCGACATGTTCGAACAGGCCAAGAAGAACGCCCCCTGCATCATCTTCATCGACGAGATCGACGCCGTCGGCCGTCACCGCGGCGCCGGTCTGGGCGGCGGCAATGACGAGCGCGAGCAGACCCTGAACCAGCTGCTGGTCGAGATGGACGGCTTCGAGGCCAACGAGGGCATCATCCTGATCGCCGCCACCAACCGTCCCGACGTGCTGGACCCGGCCCTGCTGCGTCCCGGCCGCTTCGACCGCCAGGTCGTGGTGCCCAATCCCGACGTCAACGGCCGCGAGAAGATCCTGCGCGTCCACATGAAGGACGTGCCCCTGGCCTCGGACGTGGTGGTCAAGACCATCGCCCGCGGCACCCCCGGCTTCTCCGGCGCCGACCTGGCCAATCTGGTCAATGAGGCGGCCCTGATGGCGGCCCGAAAGGACCGTCGCATGGTCACCCATCGCGATTTCGAGGACGCCAAGGACAAGGTCATGATGGGCGCAGAGCGCAAATCCATGGCCATGAACGAGGAAGAGCGCCGCCTGACCGCCTATCACGAGGGCGGCCACGCGATCGTGGCCATGAACGTCAAGATGGCCGACCCGGTGCACAAGGCGACCATCGTCCCGCGCGGCCAGGCCCTCGGCATGGTGATGCAGCTGCCGGAAGGCGACCGCTATTCCATGAAGTACCAGCAGATGGTCGACCGCATCGCCATCATGGCCGGCGGCCGCGTCGCCGAGGAGCTGATCTTCGGCAAGGAGAACATCACCTCGGGCGCGTCCTCTGACATCCAGCAGGCCTCGAAATTGGCCCGCCGCATGGTCACCCAGTGGGGCTTCTCGGACATCCTGGGCACCGTCGCCTATGGCGAGAACGAGCAGGAGGTTTTCCTGGGACACTCGGTGGCCCGCAGCCAGAACGTCTCGGAAGAGACGGCCCGGATCATCGATTCCGAGGTCAAGCGCATCGTCGGCGCCGGCTGGGACGAGGCTCGCCAGATCCTGACCGACAAGGCCGCCGATCTGGAAACCCTGGCCCAGGCGTTGCTCGAGTACGAGACCCTGTCGGGTCAGGAGATCAAGGACCTGCTCGAGAAGGGTCTCGCCCCCAACCGCGACGAAAGCAACTTCCCCAACGCCGGCCCGTCGGTCTCGGTGCCGATCACCCCGGTGTCGGACGGCGTCACCGTCGAGCCCGCCACGGTCCACTGACCGCGAGGCCGGCCAGGCCTGAAGGGCGCGCCCGTCGGCGCGCCCGTTTCCTCCGGGATTTCCGATGAGCCGTCCCCGCGTCATGGGCATCGTCAACGTCACCCCCGACAGCTTCTCGGACGGCGGCCGGCTGGCCTCGGTCGAGGCCGCCGTGGCGCATGGGCTGCGGCTGGTCGAACGGGGCGCGGACATTCTCGATGTCGGGGGGGAGAGCACGCGGCCCGGCGCCGGGCCGGTCACGGCGGAGGACGAGATCGCCCGCGTCCTTCCCGTTATCGAGGGGCTGCGCGCCAACTGGGACGGCCCCATCAGCATCGACACCATGAAGCCCGCGGTCGCCCGCGCCGCGGTCGCCGCCGGGGCGACGATGTGGAACGATGTGACCGCCCTCGGCCACGCCCCCGACAGTGTCGCCACCGCCGCCGAACTCGGCTGCGACGTGGTGCTGATGCACATGAAGGGCGAGCCGCGCACCATGCAGGCCGATCCCCGCTATGACGACGTCGTCGCCGAGGTCGCGGACTGGCTGGTCGCCCGCGCCGGCGCGGCCCTGGCCGCCGGCGTGGCGCGCGAGCGCATCTGGCTGGATCCCGGCATCGGCTTCGGCAAGACGGCGGCGCACAACCTGGCCCTGACGGCGCATCTGGACCGGCTGACGGCGACCGGCTTCCCCGTCCTCTACGCGGCCAGCCGCAAGCGCACGATCCAGTCGGTCGACCCGACGGCGAGCGACGCCGACGACCGCCTCGGCGGCTCCCTGGCCCTGGCGCTCGAGGCCGCGCGGCGCGGGGCCGCGATCATCCGCGTCCACGACGTCCGCGAAACCGTCCAGGCGCTGGCAGTCCAGGCCGCCGTCGGCTCGGCGATCGTCGGATAAAGCACGATCCGGCTTGCCGAACCGGCCGCGATTGGCCATCCAGCGCGCATGACCTCGCCCCTCGGACGCGTCCTGATCATCGCCGGCTCGGACTCGGGCGGCGGGGCGGGGGTGCAGGCCGACATCAAGGCGGTCACCGCCCTGGGCGGTTACGCCGCCACGGCGATCACCGCGATCACGGTGCAGAACACCCTTGGCGTTCACGGCGTCCATCCGCTGCCGCTGGATCTGATCGAGGCCCAGGCGCGGGCCGTGCTGGACGATATCGGCGCCGACGCCATCAAGACCGGCATGCTGGGTTCGCGCCAGGTGGTGGAACGCGTCGCCGCCATTCTGGACAGTTGCGCCGCCCCGGCGGTCGTCGACCCCGTCATGGTCGCCAAGGGCGGGCAGAGCCTGCTCGCCGACGACGCCGTCTCGGCGGTCCGGGCGCTGATGATCCCGCGCGCCGCCCTGCTGACGCCCAACGCGCCCGAGGCCGAGGCCCTGACCGGCCTCGAGGTCAGGGATATCGAGGGCCAGCGCCGGGCGGGCGAGCATCTGCTCGACCTCGGGGCCGCGGCCGTGCTCATGAAGGGCGGCCATATTCCGGGCGAGACCGTCATCGACGTCCTCGTCACGCCGGACGGCGAAACCCTGCTCGAGGGCCCGCGTCTGGACACCCGCCACACCCACGGCACCGGCTGCACCCTGGCCAGCGCCTGCGCCGCGGGGCTGGCGAAGGGGCTGCCGCTGGAGGCCGCCGTGGCCGAGGCCTGGGCCTATGTCGCCGAGGCCATCCGCCGCGCGCCGGGTCTGGGCGCGGGGCACGGGCCGCTGGACCACGGCTGGCCGATGAGGCGCGACCGATGAAGGCGCTGGAATCCCGGCTGGTCGACATTGTCCGCGCCGACCCGGGCCTGATGCATGTGCTGCGAGGGATTCGGGATCAGGACCTGCCGGACTGGCGGATATTCTCGGGCGCGGTCTACCAGAGCGTCTGGAACGCCCTGACGGGCCGGCCGGCGGGCTATGGCGTCCGCGACTATGACGTCGGCTATTTCGATCCGGACACGAGCTGGGACGCCGAGGACGTCGTCATCAAACGGGTCGCGGCCGCCTTCGACGAGCCCTTCCGCAGCACCGTCGAGGTGCGCAACCAGGCGCGCGTGCCGATCTGGTTTCCCGCCCATTTCGGCGAGCCCTATGACCCGCTGTCGGGCACCGACGAGGCCCTTGAGCGGTTCGTGGCCCCGGCCTTCGCCATCGGCGTGCGGCTGGAGAAGGACGACGCCGTCAGTGTGGCCGCGCCCCTGGGCCTGGACGACATGTTCAACCTGGTCCTGCGGCCCAATCCCAACCGCGGCGTGGCGAGGGACTGGCTGCGCGTGGTCGAACGGGCGCGGGCGCGCTGGCCTGAACTGACCGTCATCGAACCGGAGACCGCCTGATGCGCCAGTGGACCGTCGACGCCTTCGCCTCCGAGCCCTTCAAGGGCAATCCGGCCTGCGTGGTCGAACCGTTTCGCCAATGGCCCTCCGATGCCTGGATGCAGGCGCTGGCCAGGGAGAACAACCAGGCCGAAACCGCCTTCCTGCTGCGCACGGGCGATCCGGCGCGGTTCGGCCTGCGCTGGTTCACCCCGGGCATGGAGGTCGATCTGTGCGGCCACGCCACCCTGGCCTCGGCTCATGTCCTGCTGGCCGAGACGGGCCTTGAGGCGGCGGCCCTGACCTTCGACACCCGCTCGGGCCCGCTGATCGTGAGGCGGGCGGCGTCTGGCTATGAAATGGACTTCCCGGCCGATCCGCCGCGCCGCTGCGCGACGGCGCCCGCCGGCCTGGCCGAGGCGCTGGGCGCGGACCCGGTCGAGGTCTGGGCCGGCCGCTATCTGGTCGCGGTGCTGGCCGACGCGGCGGCGGTGCGCGCTGTTTCGCCCGACATCCGCGCCCTGACGCCGATCCAGGGCGAGGCCGGGGAGACGGGGCAGGTGATCGTCTGCGCCCTGGCCGATCCGTCCGACGACGTGGACGTGGTCGACCGCTTCTTCGCCCCCGGCTGCGGCGTGGACGAGGATCCGGCCACGGGCTCCGCCCACTGCATCCTCGCGCCGCTGTACGCCGACAAGCTGGGTCGCCGGGACGTGCGCTTCCGGCAGCTGTTTCCGGGACGCGGCGGCGACATCGGGACCGAGGTGCGGGGCGATCGCGTCCTGCTGCGCGGACAGGCGGTGACCGTGGTCGAAAGCCGCCTGAGGCTGACCGCGTAAGCAAAAGGGGCGCGACCCTTGCGGATCGCGCCCCTCGGACCTCCGGGGGAGGAAGGTCCGGCTAGTAGCGACGGTTGTCGTTGTCGCGACGTTCGGCGCGCACCAGGGCCGACAGACGGTCGTAGCGGCGGTCCAGTTCCATGCGTTCGCGGGCCGACAGGCCGCCGCGCATATAGCTGTACTCAAGCTGGACCAGCTGGTTCAGTTCGGCCCGAAGGCGCATCGCTTCCCGGCGGCTCAGCTGGCGATTGCGTTCGCCCCGGTCGATGCGGCGGTCCAGCTGATATTTGCGCTGGGAGATCGATTGCCAGCCGCCGCGGTTGTCCCGCTCGTAGCGGTCGCCGCGACGCTCTTGCTCGTAACGTCCGTCGCGACGCTCTTGCTCGTAGCGTCCGTCGCGATCGCCGCGATACTCCTGCTCGTAACGGCCGTCGCGGTCGCCGCGATACTGGCCTTGATAGTTCTGGGCCATGGCCGGGACCGCGATGGAGACCGCGGCCAGGGCGATGGCGGGGATGAGGAACGTCTTCATCTGTCGTCTCCTGGCGGTTCGACGCGGACCGGGTGGCCGGCGTTGAGACGGAGAAGACCACTCCCAGCGTGAGCCCTGCCTGAACGCCCTGTGTCAGCTGCCGTTCATCCCCGTGACATCGCCGTAATGGGGCCCGTCCCCGCTTTGAACTTCCGCCGCCCGGGCGGGGCGCGGACGGTAAAATATGTCTATGTTGGTCGTTCAGCCCGCGTTCAGAGCCTGAGGCCTAAACCCGTCCCCATGTTTCGCTCCCTCGCCATAGGACTTGCCGCCCTGACCGCGGCCGCCCCCCTGTCCCAGGCGGTTGCGCAGGACCGCGTCCCGCGCGGCGACCGCGATCGTCCGGAGCGCGAGCGGCAGGACGAACGGCCCCGGATCAGCGTGGGTGAGGCCGCGCAGCGCGCCTCCTCGGGTCGCCCGGGGCGATTCCTGGGCGCCAGCGACCGCGGCGGAACCATCGTGGTTCGATGGGAGTATCCCGGCGGCCGGATCGCCGACATCATGGTGGATGGCCGCACCGGCCGGGTCATCGGAGAACGCTGAATGCGCGTGCTGCTTGTCGAGGACGACGTTGACCTGTCGCGTCAGCTGAAGCTGGCCCTGGGCGACGCCGGTTACGCGGTCGATCACGCCGCGGACGGCGAGGAAGCCCATTTCCTCGGCGACACCGAGCCCTATGACGTGGTGGTGCTGGACCTCGGCCTCCCCAAGATCGACGGCGTTTCGGTGCTGGAACGCTGGCGCCGCGACGGCAAGACCACGCCGGTGCTGATCCTGACGGCGCGGGGCGCCTGGTCCGACAAGGTGGCGGGCTTCGACGCCGGCGCCGACGACTATCTGACCAAGCCCTTCCACACCGAGGAACTCCTGGCCCGCCTGCGGGCCCTGCTGCGCCGTTCGGCCGGCATCGCCTCGGCGACCCTGTCGTGCGGCGGCCTCCGGCTTGATCCGCGCGCGGCCCGGGCGACGGTCAACGGCGAGCCCCTGCGGCTGACCTCGCTCGAATACCGGCTGCTCCACTATCTGATGATGCACCAGGGCCGGGTGATCAGCCGCACCGAGCTGGTCGAACACCTGTACGACCAGGACTTCGACCGCGACTCCAACACGATCGAGGTGTTCGTCGGACGTCTTCGCAAGAAGATCGGCTCTGACCGCATCGAGACGGTGAGAGGCCTCGGCTATCGCCTGACCCCGCTGGCCGGGGAGTCCGAGGGGGCGTGACCGAAACGTCGGGGGACGAGCCGGTCGATACAAACGGACGATCCTGGGGCCGCTGGTTCGGCCGCCCGGGCAAAAGCCTGACGCGGCGCCTGATCTGGCTGGCCTCGGCCTGGATCGTGCTGGCCCTGGTGCTGACCGGCTGGGCCCTGACCACCCAGTATCGGGAATCCGCCCTGCGCCGCCTGGGCGACGTTCTGGCCGACACCATCGACGAGGTGGTCGTGGCGTCCGATGCGACGCCCGAAGGCGTGACGGTGACCCCGATCATGGATGCCCAGACCCTGCGCGCCCTGTCCGGCAAGTATTGGGCGGTCGCCGAGTTCGGGCCGGACGGAGGCTTGCGCGTGCTGGCCCGGTCGCCGTCGCTGGCGGGCGAAAGCCTGTTCGTCCCGGTCGACCTGCCCGGCCGCCTGCGCGCCGCCGACGGCGAAACCATCAGCTACACCGCCCCGGGCCCCCTGCGTCGTCCCTACCCCGAGCCGTTGCGGGTGGCGGCCAGCATGAAGTCGCTGCCGGGCCGGGACGCGCCGCTGGTCTTCATGGCGGGCATCAACCGCTCGGACATCGACGAGGACACGCGCGAGTTCGCCACCTTCACCTGGACGTCGCTGCTGATCCTCGGCCTGGGCCTGGTGATCGCCGTCTTCCTGCAGGTCCAGATCGGCCTGCGGCCGCTGTTCGCCCTGCGCAACGAGATCGCTGACGTGCGCAAGGGCCGGATCGCCCGCATCGCCGGCAGCTATCCGCTCGAGATCCAGCCCCTGGCGGAACAGGTCAATCGTCTGCTGGACCACAATCAGGAGACGGTCGAGCGCCAGCGCACCCATGTGGGCAACCTCGCCCATGCGCTGAAGACGCCGCTTTCGGTCATGCTGGCCGCGGCGGGGGACCAGCCGGGCGATCTGCCCGACATGGTGCGCAAACAGACCGAGGTGATGAAGGCCCAGGTCGATCACCACCTGCGCCGCGCCCGCGCTGCGGTCCGCGCCCATGCCCTGGGCGAACGCACGCCGATCGCCGAGGTCCTGGACGAGATGGCCGTCATGCTGGAGCGGGTGTTCGAGACCAAGGGGGTGGAGATCGACTGGCGCGCCCCCGATGATCTGGGCTTCCGCGGCGAGCGGCAGGACCTGCAGGAAATCCTCGGCAATCTGATCGAGAACGCCTGCAAATGGTCGAAACGACGGGTCCGGATTTCCGCCGGACCGACCGGTCTGGGCCAGATGGTCGTGGTCGTGGAGGACGACGGCCCCGGCCTGCGCGCGGACCAGCGCGAGGCCGCGCTGGAAAGGGGCGCGCGGATGGACGAAACCACGCCGGGCTCGGGTCTGGGCCTGTCGATCGTCGTCGAGCTGACGCGGGCCTATGGCGGTCGCATCACCCTGGCCGACAGCGACCTGGGCGGACTGAAAGTTCTGCTGGAGCTGCCCGCGGCCGAGGCTTGATCCGGCGTCTCGCACAGCGCTTGTTAACCCTGAATGTGCAGTGTGGCGGGCGGTCGGGCGTCTTCCGGCCTTGGGAACATTGAATGTCGGGGCTGACCGTCGCCCACAAAGTCGCGCTCGCCGCCATGCTGGAGCGGTGTCCGGACGCCATGCTCAAGACCGTGGCCTCCGCCGTCGCGCCCCTGCCGGGCGGTCGGGCGGCGGAACTGCGCATGATGCTGGCGGACGAGCAGCGGGACCGCGTGCGCCGTCAATTCGTCATGGCTCCCCTGATTCCCATGTTCCGGGACCGGGCCGACGGGGTCGCGGCCCTCACGTTTCCGCCTTTCGTTCTGGCGCGCCTGTGGAAGGCCGCGTCCGCCCGGGAACCCGGCCTGTTGCCCCGTCTGGACGGCGACGAACCCTCCGTGATGGTCGCCGACCGCATCTGCCTGGCCGCCGCCGCCCTCGTGCGCGACCAGCCCGATCTGATCTGGCCCGGCGGGCAGGATCCGGCGCGGCTGGCCGGCCTCGAGGACCTCGCCGCCTGCCTCGACCTGGCCCACATGGCCCGCCGCGGCCTGCCGTCTCTGGAAGTCTGGCTGAAGCGCCCGGATGGCGACCAGATCGCCGAGTTGCGCCTGTTGCTCAAGGATTGCGCCGGCATTCGCCTCGAGGGCGCCCAGCGGGTGCTGGAAATCCTGTTCTCCCACCTGGATGACGCCGTCCTGATCCTGCGCATCGTCACCCAGACATCCTGCGCGGTGGACCAGGAGGGTTTTCTGAGCGCCTCGGAACTGGCCGGGTTCGTCGATCGGCTGATCGCCGGCGTGGACCTGCGCGCGGCCCGGATCGCCGCCTTCAAGCCCGCCGCCGACATCGCCCGGGTCAAGGACGTCATCGCCGATCTGACCTGGTGCGCGAACGTGCTGGGCGAACTGGACGTGACCCTGACCCTCAATCCCCAGAGCGCATGGGGCAAGTCCGTCCGCGACGGGCGGGTCGCGATCGCCGGTCGGCTGTCGGCCTTGCTTCGCGCCGCCGACAAGGCCGTCGACCAGGCCCTGCCCATGGAACGCGTCCAGATGGCCGGCCGCATGACCCGCAAGGCGCCGCAACTGGACGCGCCGATCGACGGCGAGACCGTCCTGGCCGCGCGCAGCCTGCTGCGGCTGGTGGGTTCGGTGCGGGGCCCGGCCTCGACCTTCGGCTGCGAGGCTGACCGCAAGACCCTCGTCGAGGCCCTGACGGCGCGCCTGACCGACTATGCCGACCTCGTCCTGCGCATGATCAACGACGGCGAGGCGCCCGACGAAGCCCATGCCCTGAAGGTGATGGCTTTCACGGCCCAGTGCCTGGACCTGATAGCCGCGACGGAGGCCGCCCGCACGGTGCGTCGTCGGGCCGCAGTCGCCGGAGGCTCGTCGGCGGGCGGCGGGGCCTCGTCGCGGGCCGCCTGATCGGCTACATCGCGCGGCGATGACAGTTTTCTGGATCATGACGGCCCTGATGACGGCGCTTGCCGGCCTGCTGGTCCTGGCCGGCGCGCGGCGCGGCGCCGACGCCGGCGAGGGCGTCGCGACCCTGACCGCGAGCGCCGAGCTGGCCGAACTGGACCGGCTGAAAGCCCGCGGCCTGCTGGACGAGGCCGGCTGGACCGCCGCGCGCGCCGAGGCGGGCCGGCGCATTCTGTCGGCGGAGCGGGAGACGGCCCCCGTACGGGCGCAGCCGCGGGACCGGCTCCAGGTTCTCGTCGGGCTGGCGGCGACCGCCGCCGCTGCGCTTGGCCTCTATGCGACGGTCGGATCGCCCGGCCTGCCGGATCAGGCCTACGAGCGCCGCGTCGATCAGTGGGCGACCGAACTGGAGATGCTCGAGCCGGCGCAGATCGCCGCCGTCGCCGCCCGGGTGGTGCGGGAGCGACCCGACGACCATCAGGCCCTGACCATGCTCGGCGCCGCCCGCTTCGAGGCCGGCGATCCCATCGGCGCGGCCTCGGCCTTCCGCCGGGCCCTGGCCCTGCAGCCCGACGACGCGCAGAGCTGGGCGCGGCTGGGCGAAAGCCTCGTCCGGGCCAACCAGGGCGCGGTCGGCGGCGACGCCGAGGCGGCCTTCGTCCAGGCCTTGCGGCGCGATCCCGGCCAGCTGGGCGCGCGCTATTTTCTCGGTGAGGCGGCGATGGCGCGCGGGGACCGCGCCGGCGTGCGCGCCATGTGGACTCCGCTGATCGCTGCGCTGGAGCCTTCCGATCCGCGCCGGATCGGTCTCGAGAGCCGGATCGCGGCCATGGAGGCCGGCGCGTGAGCTGGCTCCCGAAATCGCCGAAGGCGCGGCGCCGGCTCTGGGTGGTCGCGGCCGTCGCGCCGGTGCTGGCCCTGGCGGTGGGCCTGTCCCTGTACGCCATGCGCGACAGCGTCACCTTCTTCTTCTCGCCCTCCGAGGCCACGGCGGCCAAGGCCCCGGCGGGCCGGGTCGTTCGCCTGGGCGGTCTGGTCGCCGCCGGCAGCGTCCGGCGCGGCTCCGATGGCGAGGTTGCCTTCTCCATCACCGACAATATGGCCGCGACCCGGGTCGTCTATCAGGGCGATCTGCCCGACCTGTTCCGCGAGGGGCAGGGTGTGGTGGCACAGGGCGCCTTCCTGCCCGACCGGTCGTTCCGCGCCACCCAGGTGCTGGCCAAGCACGACGAAAACTACATGCCGCGCGAGGTGGCCGAGCGGTTGAAGGAAAGAGGCGAATGGCGGCCTGAGGGCGCAACGCCCGCCCCCGGGACGCCCGCAACGTGATTGTCGAACTGGGCGCCTTCGCCCTCATCCTCGCCCTGGTTCTCTCGGCGCTGCAGACCGGCATGGCCGCGGCCGGCCGTCTGCGCCGCAGCCCGGTGCTGGCGGGCGCGGCCCAGGGCGCGGCCATCGCCGCGGCGGCCGCCGTCGCCGTCGCCTTCGGCGCGCTGGTCTTCGCCTTCGCCGTGTCGGATTTCTCGGTCGCCAATGTCGCGGCCAACAGCCACACCGACAAGCCGTTGCTCTACAAGGTGGCCGCCGCCTGGGGCAGCCACGAGGGGTCGCTGGTGCTGTGGTGCCTGGTGCTGACCATGTTCGGAGCGGCGCTGGCGCGGGCCCGCAACCTGCCGTTCGGCCTCAAGACCTCGGCCGTGGCGACCCAGGGGCTGCTCGGCGTGATGTTCCTCGCCTTCGCGGTCTTCACCTCCAACCCGTTCGAGCGGCTGAATCCCGCGCCCCTCCAGGGGTCGTCGCTGAATCCCCTGCTGCAGGATCCCGCGCTCGCCTTCCATCCTCCGTTCCTCTACGCCGGCTATGTCGGGTTTTCGGTCTGTTTCTCCCTGGCCGTGGCGGCCCTGATCGAGGGCCGCGCCAACGACAGCTTCTGGCCCGCCTGGGGCCGCTGGGTCCGGCCCTGGGCCCTGGCCAGCTGGGCCTTGCTGACCCTGGGCATCACCCTGGGCGCCTTCTGGGCCTACTATGAGCTGGGCTGGGGCGGCTGGTGGTTCTGGGATCCGGTCGAGAACGCCAGCTTCATGCCATGGCTGGCGGGCGCGGCCCTGCTGCACAGCGCGGTGGTGACCGAGCGGCGCGGAGCCCTGGCGGGCTGGACCACCTTCCTGGCGTTGCTGGCCTTCACCTTCTCCATGCTGGGGGCCTTCCTCGTGCGCTCCGGCGTGCTGACCAGCGTCCACGCCTTCGCCGTCGATCCCGAGCGCGGGCTGATGCTGCTCGCCATTCTGGGCGTCACCGCGGGCGCCGCCTTCGCCCTGTTCGCCTGGCGCAGCCCCCGGCTCCGGGGCGGCGGCCAGTTCGCGCCGGTCAGCCGCGAGGGCGCGCTGGTGCTGAACAACCTGTTCCTGACGGCCGCCTGCGCCACCGTGCTGCTGGGCACCCTCTATCCGCTGATCCTCGAGGCGGCGAACGGCGCGACCATCTCGGTCGGTCCGCCCTATTTCGCCCTGACCTTCGTCCCGCTGATGGCCGTCGCCTTCCTGATCCTGCCGGCCGGGCCGCTGCTCGCCTGGAAACGCGGCGACCTCAGGGGCGTCGGCCAGCGTCTGGCCGTCGCCGCGGGCCTGGCCATCCTGGTCGCGCTGCTGGGCTGGATGGCCTTCGAACCGCGCAAGGCCCTGTCCGCCGCCGGCATCGGCCTCGGCGGCTGGCTGGTGCTCGGCGCCCTGGCCGAGGTCGCCGAGCGGGTCCGGCTGTTCCGCGTGAGCCTGCCCGAGAGCCTGCGCCGCGCGCGCGGCCTGCCGCTGGGCGCCTGGGGCACGGTCCTGGCTCACGCGGGCTTGGGCGTGTTCGTGCTGGGGGCGGTGGTCGAGACCGGCTACCGCGTCGAGGCGGCCCGGACCGTGGCCGTCGGCGAGACCGTCACGGCCGGGCGCTATGACGTGCGGCTGGACAGCGTTCGCATCGTCGAGGGGCCCAACTACCTGGCCGAACAGGGCCGGCTGACCGTCGCCCTGAACAATGGCGGCGCGTCGCGCGTCGTCACCGCCGAGCGCCGCTTCTTCCCCGCCGGGGGTCAGACGACCACCGAGGTCGGACTGGATTTCCGGGGTCTGGACGACGTCTATGTCGTGCTGGGCGAGCGCGGCGAGACCGCCGCCGGAGCCCCGGCCTGGAGCGTGCGCGTCTGGTGGAATCCCTGGGCGCGGCTGATCTTCCTCGGACCCGCCATCATGGCCCTCGGCGGGCTCGTGTCCCTGCTGGACCGGCGGCTGCGGCTGGGCGTCGGCAAGCGGAAGGCGGCGGCATGAAGCGCGCCCTGCTCATCGCCCTGGCCGCCGTCGGCCTGATGGCGGCCGAGCCGCCGCCCGCGCCCGACCGGCCCCTGCCCGACGCCGCCCAGGAGGCCCGCGCCAGGGCCCTGTTCGACGACATCCGCTGCGTCGTCTGCCAGCACGAGGCCATCTCCGACAGCCCCGCCGGCATCGCCGCCGACATGCGCCGGCTGGTGCGCGAGGAGATCGCCGCCGGCCGCAGCGACGCCCAGGTGCGCGAGGATCTGGTGCGCCGCTACGGCGACTTCGTCCTGTTCACGCCGCCGGTGCGGGCGGGGACCTGGCTGTTGTGGTTCGGGCCGCTGGCGGCGTTGGCGGCGGTCGGGATCGGCCTGCTGGCCCTCGCGCGCCGCCGCCGCGAGGAAACGCCGGCCCTGTCGGCCGATGAGGAAGCCCGCCTGGCCGATATTCTCGCCGCCGGCGCGGATCGCCGCGATCCTGACGCAAAGGCGTCTGACGACTGACGCTTGCCGGGACCTATGATCGCGCCATGCGTTGGTGAAACGGGTCACCGTCCTATATTCAGTGTCGAAACGGGCGGCGTTACGCCCGAAAGGATCGCAAAGAACTCCATGATGAAGCGCAAGGAATTCATGCTGGGGGCCGTCGCCGGCCTCGCCTTCGCCGCCGCCGCCACCGCGGGCGGCGTGATCGACTGGCCCTCCGCCGAAGCGGGCCCCGTCGCGGGCGTCAGCGGCCGTCTCGCGCCCAGCGCCGGCGGCGGACTGGCCTTCGCGCCGCCGCAGGGTGCGCCTCTCAGCTTCGCCGACATCTTCGCCCAGGTCGCGCCGGCCGTGGTGCAGATCGAGGTCAAGACGCGGGTGCAGCGGCCCAACATGATCCAAGTCCCCGGCATGCCCTTCGCTATTCCGAACCCCAACGGAGCGCCGGGCGGGGAGGAAGGCGAGGACGGGGAGGGCGCGACCGCGCTGGGCGCCGGGTCCGGCTTCTTCATCTCGGCCGACGGTTTCATCGCCACCAACAACCACGTCGTCGCGGACGCCACTGAAATCCGGGTCAAGCTTGCGGACGGTCGCGAGATGGAAGCCCGCCTGGTCGGCCGTGACGAGGCCACCGACCTCGCCGTGATCAAGGTCGAGGGCGCTGACTTCCCGTTTGTCTCGTTCGAGGAACAGGCCCAGCCCCGGGTCGGGGACTGGGTCATCGCGGTCGGCAACCCCTTCGGACTGGGCGGCACCGCCACCGCGGGGATTGTCTCGGCTCTCGCCCGGCAGAATGTCGATGACCAGACATCCCAGTACGTTGACTTCCTGCAGATCGACGCAGCGATCAACCGGGGCAATTCGGGCGGTCCCACCTTCGATATCTACGGCCGTGTCATCGGCGTGAACTCGGCGATCTATTCCCAGACCGGCGGATCGGTCGGTATCGGGTTCGCCATTCCGGCGTCGATTGCGAAAGGCGTGACGGAACAGCTGATGCGGAACGGCCGCGTGGAACGCGGCTATGTCGGCGTCGGCCTCAGAACCTTGAGCCCCGACGGCTGGGAGGCCTTGGGCCAGCCCCGCGACTTCAAGGGCGCGCTGATCGAAAACGTCACGGAGGGCGCACCCGCCGACCGCGCGGGTGCGCGCATCGACGATTATATCGTCGCGGTCAACGGTAAACCCGTGGCGGACAGCACGGAGGCCTCGCGGCTTGTCGGGCAGGCGAGACCCGGGGAAACCATTCGTCTTGAGATCATACGCGACGGTCGCCGCCAGACGCTGAACGTCCGGGCGGGAGCGCGGCCGTCGGAGCAGGAACTGGCCGCTGCGGACGGGTCCGGTTCGGGAGGCGCCGCCGCGCCGCCGCCGCCCGCCGCCACAGGCGAGGCGGTTGAGGGCCTGAGTGTCGCTCCGCTGTCGCCCACCCTGCGCTCGCGGTACGATCTCCCGGATAACGTCAACGGCGTGCTGATAACGAATGTAGCTCGATCGACGCCGGCCGCTCGCCTCGGTTTGCAGGCCGGTTTCGTGATCACGCGTGTGAATACCCGGAACGTGACCTCGGCCGCCGACGTCCGGGCGGCCGTCGCGGCGGCGAAGCAGGCCGGCCGGCCCAGCGTGCTGCTCTTCATCCGCACCCCGCAAGGCAATGTGGTCGCTCCGCTGAAGTTTGACGACGGCGAATGACTGGAAGTCTGAACAAGCCTTAACTGCCCCCATCGCCGCCGATGCGCTAACATCGGCGGCGATTCACGTTCGAGGGGCTGATTCCATGCGCATTCTGGTGGTCGAGGACGACGCCGAGGCCGCGACCGCGATGGTCCGGGGGCTGACCGAGGCGGGCCATGAGCCCACCCACGCCGTCGACGGCGCCTTCGGCCTGCTGGAGGCCCAGAAGGGCGGCTATGACGTCTATGTGGTCGACCGGATGATGCCCCGCCTCGACGGCATCGGCATGGTCGAGACCCTGCGCAAGGACGGCGACCAGACGCCGGTGCTGTTCCTGTCCGCCCTCGGCGAGGTCGAGGATCGCGTCACGGGCCTGAAGGCCGGCGCCGACGACTATCTGGTCAAGCCCTACGCCTTCTCCGAACTGATCGCCCGCGTCGAGGCCCTGTCGCGCCGCCGCGAGACCGGCTCGGTCGCCACCATGCTGAAGGTCGGCGATCTGGAGATGAACCTGATCTCGCGTTCGGTGCACCGCGCGGGCAAGGAGATCGACCTGCAGCCGCGCGAGTTCCAGCTGCTGGAATTCCTCATGCGCCACGCCGGCCAGTCGGTGACCCGCACCATGCTGCTGGAGAAGGTCTGGGAATACCATTTCGACCCGCAGACCAACGTCATCGACGTCCACATCAGCCGCCTGCGCGCCAAGATCGACAAGGGGTTCGATCACGCCATGCTGCAGACCGTGCGCGGGGCGGGCTACCGGCTGGAGCCCTGACGGCCGCCCGTGAAACTCCCCTCCCTCCTTCGCCGCACGCCCTTCCGGCTGACGCTGCTGTTCCTCGCCCTGTTCGCCGCGGCGGCCAGCGCCATCCTGGCCTGGGTCTATTTCGCCTCGGCCTCCGAGGCGCGGACCAAGGCCGAGCGCGACGTGCGCGGCGAGATGCAGGTCCTGACGGGAATCTACAATGAACGCGGCTTCGACGCCCTGAACCGGGCGTTGATCGACCGGTCGCTGACCCGCAGTTCACTGGTCTATCTTCTGATGAACCCGGACGGCAGCCGGGTGACCGGCAGCCTCAGCATCTCGCCGATCGAGAAGATGGAGGGCGACCGGCAGTGGATCACCTTCCCCTTCACGGACACAGACGCCGAGGGCCGTGTGACCCGGCCCCAGGTGCGGGGGGTGCAGCAACGCCTCTCGGGCGGCGAAATGCTGCTCGTCGGCGCTTCGCTCAGCGAGACCGAGGCCTATCTGGCGCGCCTGACCCAGGCCCTGTGGGCGGCCATGGGCATCGTTCTGCTGCTGGGTCTGGCCGGCGGCATTCTGGTCAGCCGCAATCTCGAACGGGCCATGGGCCGGCTCGGCAAGGTCGTCACCGCGGTTCAGGAGGGCGACCTCAAGGCGCGGGCGGTGGTCAGGAACTCCGGCGACGAGCTGGACGAACTGGGCGCGGGGCTGAACACCATGCTGGATCGGCTGGAAGGGTCGATGGCCTCGATCCGCCACGCCGGCGACGCCATCGCCCATGACCTGCGCTCGCCCCTGACGCGGATGCGGGCCAGGCTGGAGGTGGCGCTGATGGACGCCGAGGCGGGCAAGATCGACGGCGTCGATGCGGTGCAGCTGGCGCTGGACGAGGCCGACAGCCTGCTCAAGACCTTCAACACCGTCCTGGCCATCGCCCGGCTGCAGGCCGCGGCGGGCCGCACCCCGGATCCCAGGGTGTTCGACGCCGCCGATCTCGCCGCCGACATGGCCGAGTTGTACGAGCCGGCCTCGGAGGACAAGGGGCTGGAGTTCTCGGCCGAGATCGAACGCGGCCTGATGATCGAGGGCAATCAGCCCTTCCTGGCCCAGGCCCTGGCCAACATCATCGACAACGCCATCAAATACACCCCGACCGGCGGCGCGGTGATGCTGCGGGCCCGGCGGCGGTCGTCGGGCGAGATCGAATACTCCGTCACCGACACCGGTCCGGGCGTGCCGGAAGAGGATCGCGAGCGCGTCATCGAACGGTTCGTGCGGCTGGACAACAGCCGCACCGAGGCCGGTTCGGGTCTGGGCCTGTCCCTGGTGGGGGCGGTGATGGAGGCGCACGGCGGGCGAATCATCCTCGATGAGGGGCCGGGCGCCTACGGCGGCTTCGGACCGGGCCTGCGGGTGGCGCTGATCCTGCCGGCGGCGGAATGACCCGGGCCCTGGCCCGGCGCCTGGGCGCCTGCGGCCCCGTCGTCGACCCGGACGCCTCGGCGCGGGCCCGGGAGCGCCTGACCGAAGCCGCCGTCGACGGCGGCTGGGCCGCGGAACTGGAGACGGCCTGGCCGGCCCTCGCCCCCGTGTTCGCCGCATCGCCCTATCTGTTCGGCCTGGCCCGCCGCCGGCCCGACCGGTTGCGCGCCGTGCTGGAAGACAGACCGGACGAGCGGCTGGACGCCATCCTCGCGGCGACCGAAGCCCTGACCGGGGGCGCCGAAGACGTTCGCGCGCCCCTGCGCCGGCTGAAGGGCGAACTGCATCTGCTGACCGCCCTGTGCGACCTCGGCGGGGTCTGGGATCTCGACGGGGTCACGTCAGCGCTCAGCCGCTTCGCCGACGTCTCGACCCGGGCCGCCCTGCGGGCCATCGCCAGCGACCAGCGCGAAAGGGGCAAGCTGGTTTCGGCGCCGGAGGATCCCCGCGGCCCGATCCCCGGCCTGTTCGGTCTGGCCATGGGCAAGCACGGCGCCTTCGAGCTCAACTATTCCTCGGACATCGACATCAGCCTGTTCTGGGAGCCGGAGGCGCTGGAAAGCGCCCTGGCCGAGGGCGTGGAGCCGCAGAAATTCCTGAACCGCGCCGCCCAGGCCCTGTCGTCCCTGATGCAGGAGCGGACCGGCGACGGCTATGTCTTCCGCGTCGACCTCAGGCTGCGGCCCGACCCTTCCTCGACCCCGCCGGTCGTCGCCGTGCCGTTCGCCCTGTCCTACTACGAAGGCGTCGGCCAGAACTGGGAGCGGGCGGCCTTCATCAAGGCGCGGCCCATGCTCGGCGATATCGGCGCCGGACGCGACTTCCTGACAGCCCTGACGCCCTTCATCTGGCGACGCAGCCTCGACTACCCGGCCATCCTCGACATCCAGTCGATCAAGCGGCAGATCCACGTTCACAAGACCGGCGAGGGGCTGGACGCCGCGGGCGCCAATCTGAAGCTGGGCCGGGGCGGCATCCGCGAGATCGAATTCTTCGCCCAGACCCAGCAGCTGATCCTCGGCGGCCGGGATCCCGCCCTGCGCAATCCGCGCACCGTCGACGCCCTCGCCCTGCTGCGCGACGCCGGCCATGTGAGCCCCGAAGCCTGCGCCGAACTGACCGCGGCCTATGCGAGCCTGCGCCGGCTGGAGCACCGGGTGCAGATGCTCGACGACGAGCAGAGCCACACCCTTCCGGTCGATCCGGCGCGGCGCGCCGCGGTCGCCGCCCTGGCCGGGGAGGGCGACCTGGCCGCCTTCGACGCCCGGGTCGAAGCCCTGCTGGTCGGCGTCAACCGCCGCTACGGCGAGCTGTTCGAGGGCGAGGAGGCGCTGTCGTCCCCCTATGGTTCGCTGGTCTTCACCGGAGTCGAGAACGACCCGGAGACCCTCTCGACCTTGGCCCGCATGGGCTTCGCCGAACCCGCCGGCGTGGCCGACACGATCCGCAGCTGGCACCACGGCCGCATCCCCGCCACCCGGTCGGCGCGCGGGCGCGAGCTGTTCACGCGTCTGGCCCCGCGCCTGCTGACCGCGCTGGCCGACACCGGCGCGGCCGACGCCGCCTTCCGCCGTTTCGCGGTCTTCTTCTCCGGACTCAGCGCCGGGGTGCAGGTCCAGGCCCTGTTCCTGGCCCAGCCGAAGCTGTTCGAACAGGTCGTCGGCGTGATGGCCTTCGCCCCCCGTCTGGCGCGCACACTGGGCCGGTATCCGGCGGCGCTCGACAGCATGCTCGACGCCCGCTTCGCCCGGGTCATCGACGAGGATTCCGGCGTCGTCGCCCAACTTCTGGCGGACACAGCCGCGGCGCCGGACTTTGAGTCCGCCCTCGACGTGGCGCGGCGGATGCATCGCGAGCAGATGTTCCGCATCGGCGTCCAGACCCTGACCGGGCGCGCCGATCCCGAGGCCGCGGGCCGCGCCTACACCGCCGTGGCCGACGCGGTCATCGCCGCCCTGGCCCCTGCCGCCATGGCCGAGGCCGTGCGCCAGGGCGGGCTCCTGCCGGGTGGCGCGGTCGCCGTCATCGCCCTGGGCAAGGCCGGGTCGCGGGAGATGACGGCAAGCTCGGACCTCGACCTGATGACGGTCTATGCGGCGCCCGACGACGCCGTGTCCGAGGGAAAGGGCTGGGCCCCCGGCGTCTTCTATTCCCGCTTCACCCAGCGGCTGATCGCGGCCCTGTCGGCGCATACAGCGGAGGGCGGGCTGTATGAGGTCGACATGCGGCTGCGCCCCGGCGCGGCCAAGGGGCCGGTGTCGCTGCGGCTGGAGGCGGTCCAGGACTATTACGCCGCCGAGGCCGACACCTGGGAGTTCATGGCCCTGACGCGGGCGCGGGTGGTGTGGACCGACGACCCTGCGTTCGGGGCCCGGGTGGAGGCGGCGATCGAGGCCGTCCTGCGCCGGCCGCGTCCGGGCGTGGACGTGGCCGCCGACGCCCGGCGCATGCGCGATCTGATGGCCCGCGAGCGGCCGGGTCAGGGGCTCTGGGACCTGAAATTGTCGCCCGGCGGCCAGGTCGACGCTGAATTCGTCGCCCAGGCGGGCCAGCTGGCGGCGGCGTCGGCCGGCGGGCCGTTGACAGTGTCGACGCTCAAGGCCCTGGCGGATGAGCCGGCCCTCGCCTCGGCCTGGCGGCTGCAGCAGGCGCTGAACCAGATTCTGGGCGCCGCCTTCGACGAAAGGCCCGATCCCGACCACGAGCCAGAGGGGCTCCGGCGCCGGCTGGCTGAAGCGGCGGGCATGGCCGATTTCCAAACCCTGAAGACGCATCTCGTCGAGACGCGCGCGGCCGCGCGGGCCGCCTTCGAAACCGCCCTGCCGGCGGTCCGCGACGGAGACTGACCCGGTCGCCGTTTCACTCTCCGGACAGGGACACAGCGGCCGCGTCGAGCGGCCATGGAGATCATGTGATGAAAAAGACCCTTCTGGCCGGCGCTCTCGCCGCCTTGGCTCTCGCCGCCGCGGGGGGCGTCGCCATCGCCCAGGCCGCGCCCCAGGCCGCAGCGCCCCGCGCGATGCGCGCCGACGCCGATGGCGACAGCCGCATCAGCCAGGCCGAGTTCGTCGGCCGGCGCCTGCAACGCCTGACCGCCGCCGACGCTGACCGCGACGGCTCGGTCACGCCCGAGGAAATGCGCGCCGTCGCCCAGGCGCGCATGGCCCAACGCGCCGACGCCCGCTTCCAGCGTCTGGACGCGAACAGCGACGGCTCCATCAGCCGCGCCGAATTCGACATGCGCCGCGCCGCTCGGGCCGAGGCCCGTCCGCACCGCGCCGCCCGCATGCATCGGGGCGCGGGCCGGATGGCGCGCCACGGCCAGGGAGCGAACATGCACGGCCCGATTTCGATCGCCGGGGCCCAGGCCAAGGCCGAACAGGCCTTCACCCGCCTGGACGCCGACCGGGACGGCTTCATCACCGCCGCCGAACGTCGGGCCGGAATGCAGGGCGTGCGCCGCGAGCGCATGACCGAACGCCGCGCCGCACGTCACGCCCAAAGGCAGGCGTCGCCTCCGGCGCCCGCATCGGAGTAGGGTTGATGTCCGGGGCGACGGTCATGGACCGACTGACCCTTTCGCGAACGATGGGAGAGGGCCGGATTGGCGTTGATCGCCGACCCCGACGAGGACCTGGTGCGCCGCGTGGGTCAGGGCGACCCCGCGGCCATCCAGACCATGGTGGCGCGCAAGCTGCCGCGGATGCTGGCGCTCGCGCAGCGCATGCTGGGCGATGCGGCCGAGGCCGAGGACGTGGCCCAGGACGCCATGCTGCGGGCCTGGAAACAGGCTCCGCGCTGGACGCCGGGGCAGGCCAAGTTCGACACCTGGCTGCACCGGGTCGCCCTGAACCTCTGCTACGACCGGCTGCGCCGGCGGCGCGAGGTTCCGACCGACGCCCCGCCGGACCGGCCCGACGACGGGCCTTCCCCGGATCGGGGACTGATGGCGGCGGACGTGGGCGCGCGCGTGAACGCGGCGCTGACGCGCCTGCCGGATCGTCAGCGCGAGGCGGTCGTGCTGTGCCATTATCAGGAACTGACCAATATCGAGGCCGCGGCCCTGATGTCGGTCAGCGTGGATGCGCTGGAGAGCCTGCTGTCGCGTGGACGGCGGGCGTTGAGACAGGCCCTGGCCGATATCCGGCCGGGCGCTGAAGGAGTTTGAGTGTGATGACGTCCGAACGGTTTCTGGCCCTGATCGCCGCCTGGGGCGCGGACGCGCGGCGCTGGCCTGAAGACGAGCGCGCGGCGGCCGAGGCATTCGCCGCGGCCCGTCCGGAGATCGCGCGGGCGGCTCTCGCCGAGGCGGACGCGGTCGACGCCCTGCTGCACCTGTCGCGCACCGCCCCGCCCTCGATCGCGCTGCGCGACCGCGTCATCGCCTCGGCCGCCGGGGCCGGGCTGAAGGCGCGGCGCGAGGGCCGCCGCTGGCTGGACCGCCTGACCCTGGCCTTCGGCGCCGGCTGGGCCGCCGCCGCCTGCGCGGGCGTGGCCGCCGGCGTCATGATGACCACCCACCTGACCGCCGACGTCCAGGCCGACGCGGTCCTGTATCAGGCGTCGCTGATGGGCGTGGATGACACCGAGGTGTTGGGATGACCTCCCGGACGCTGAAGATCGCCCTGGCCGCCTCGGTGGCCCTCAATCTCTTCGCGCTGGCGGCGGGCGCCAGCCTGCTCGTCACCCGCGCCGAGGTCGAAAAGCGTCTGGAGGCGCAGCATCGCGCGCCCCGCACGCGGTCCCCCATGGTGCTGATCGGCCAGCTGGATCCGGCCGTTCGCGACCGGGTGCGGGACACCCTGCGCGCCTCGGCCCTCGCCGCCCGACCCGACTTCGAGGAAGCCCGCCAGAAGCGGCGCGAAGCCGTCCGGATCGCCTCGTCCGACAGCTTCGACAGCGCCCGGGTCACGGCCCTGCTGACGGAGTCGCGACAGGCGGAGTTGCGCGGCCGCGCCCGGCTGGAGGCGAACGCCGTCGAGGTTCTGGATACGCTGGAGCCTGCCGACCGCAAGGCCTTGTCGGAAATCCTGACCCGCCGGGGCCGCGTCGTGGTCCGTCAGGACAGGCAGGGCGCGCCCCCGGAAAAGGCGCCGGCCCCCGCCAACTGACCTCAGGCCGCGCGGGCCTGTTCGGCGCGGACGCCGTCAGGCCGTTGGATCGGCAGGACGAAGCCCACGGTGGTGCCCCGCCCGGGCTCGCTGGCGATGGTCAGGACCCCGCCGTGCAGCTCGATCAGCGATTTGGTCAGGGCCAGGCCCAGGCCCGTTCCTTGGGTGGTCTTGGAGTGCTGGCCCTCGACCTGTTCGAACGGCCGCGCCAGCCGGTCCAGATCCTTCTCCGCGATGCCGATGCCGGTGTCGGTGACGGCCACCCGCACCCGGTCGTCGTCCTCGCGCGACAGGGCGACGACGATGTCGCCGCCCTCGGGCGTGAATTTCACGGCATTGGAGATCAGGTTCAGGACCACCTGCTTCAGGCCGCGGTAGTCGGCGTCGATCTCGGGCATCTCGGGGGCGTCGACCAGCAGGTTCAGCCCCGCCTCCTGGATCTTGCCGCGCATCAACCGTGTCGCGTCCTCGACCACCTCCTTCAGCGACACCTTCTCATAGTGGAGCGTCAGCTTGCCGGCCTCGATCTTGGCCATGTCGAGGATGTCGTTGATCAGGCTCAGCAGATGCTGGCCCGACTTCAGGATGTCGGCGGCGTAGCCCTTGTACCGGGCGTCGCCCAGGGGTCCGAACATCTCGCCGGCCATGATTTCCGAGAAGCCGTTGATGGCGTTCAGCGGGGTGCGCAGCTCATGGCTCATATTGGCCAGGAATTCCGACTTGGCCTGGTTGGCCGCCTCGGCCCGGGTCATCGCCACCTCGTATTTGCGGGCCAGCAGCGACAGCTTCTCCTCGCGGTCCTCCAGCTCGGTGATGGTCACGTGCAGCCGCTCGGTGGCCCGCTGGCGTTCGGCCTCCTTGCGCTTGATGGCGGTGATGTCCGCGGCCGTCACGACCGAACCGCCGTCCGAGGTGAAGCGCTCGACCAGCTGCAGCCAGCGCCCGTCGTTCAGCTCGATCTCGCGCGCGCCGGCCCGCCCGCCTGTCGCCGGCTGGTCCGAGGTGATGGCCAGGGCGGCGATCCGGTTGAGGTCCTGTTTGAAGGCTCCACGGCGGACGACCCCCGCCTCGAAGCCGAAGGCGTCCTGGAAGGCCTGGTTGGACAGGATCAGCCGGCCCTGTTTGTCGAACAGGACGAAGGCGTCGGACACGCTCTCGATCCCGTCGCGCAGCCGGCTTTCGGCGGCCTGGGCCTGGGCCTTGGCGCGGCGGGCCTCGGTCGTGTCCAGGGCCACGCCCAACACGCTGGTGAAGCCGTCCTCGCCGCGGTCGCCGCGCGCCTGGCCGCGCGCGTCGATCCAGCGCGCCTTGCCCTGGCTGTCGGACACCGGGAAGCTGACGTCGAAGGCGCCGAAGGTCTGGGCCTGCCGCAAGGCGTGCAGGACAGCCTCGTGATAGCGTGGGTGAATCCGGGCCAGCATCTCGTCGGCCGTGACCGCGCCGCGCTGCTCCAGTCCCATCAGCTGGGCCATATAGTCCGAGATGGTGACCGTCTCGCTTTCGGTGTCCCATTCCCAGACCCCACACCGGGCCGCCTCGACCGCGCCGCGGAACCGCTGTTCGGACGCCGCCCATTCCTGGCTGATGCCTTGCTGGCGGCGTTGCAGCAGCAGAGCCAGCAGGACGACGAATGCGCCGATGCCGACCGGCGCCGTCAGCACCCAGACATCGTCCAGCAGGGCGTCGGCGCCGACGGTGACGGGGGTGGAGGCGACGGCGATCAGGCCGGTGTCGCCGACAGCGGAGCCCGTCCGGCGGATGGCGCGCCCGTCGCTGCGCAGGGTGACGCCCCGGCCGTTGGGGGCCACCGGCGCGGTCGCCAGGCCCAGGGCGGCGGCGTTCATTCGGGAACTGGTCAGGATGGTGTCCGGCGCGGACAGGATCGAGCGCTCGACGCCGTCTTGCGGCGCGAGCGGCGGCAGGGTTGCGCGGCCGACCAGTCGGCCTCCGCCGACCAGAGGGTTGGAGATCAGTATGGCGCGACCGTCTGCGCTCAGGCGCGACCGGCCCGGGGCGGCGGCGAACATCCGGGCGTCCCCGCCCGCGACAGCGACGGGGCGGTCGATCCCGTCCAGGACGGCGAAGGCCGCACCGGGCGCGACGGCCCGGGCGCGCTGCAGGATCTCGGCGGAGGAATCGGCGCCGATGGCGGCGGCGCGGACGGCGGCCTGCACGGGAGCGATGCGGGTTTCGAGGTCGAGGGCCAGAAGGCGGGCCTCGCGGTCCACTGCGCTCAGGCGCAGGGCGTCCGCCTCCAGTCCCGGCCGGGCCATTTCACGGGCGAACAGCAGGACATAGGCCGCGACGGCCAGGGTGACGGTCAGCAGGGCGATGCGAAGCCACGCCGGCGGCCCCTTGCGCCGGTCCGCCCAACGCCGTCCCTCGCTGGTTATGCGGCGCTCGTTGCCCCGCAAGGCGCTCTCCCCGAGAAATCGACGTCGATCAGAAGAATCTAGGCTGCGTCGCGGATTCCTGTCGAGCCTTGGTTCGGAACCATCAACGGTTTCAGGCCGCCTGCGTTTCCCGGTGGCTTGCGCCGCCTCCGGCCTCGGTCGGCGAAACCAGCACGTCCGTGACCGTCTTCAGGACCGCACGGGCCGCACGGGCCAGTTCCTGCATTTCCGGGGGGGCGTCATCCGGCGCCTCGTCCACCGAAGCCACCAGACGTTCGGCGAGGGCCAGCAGCTTCGGCGAGGCCGCGATCAGACGCGCCTGGAATTCGATCTGGTCGGGGTCGCGGTCATATTCCGCGCCGGGCACGCGCCAGCCGCCCCAGTCGGCCTTGTCGGTCACGACCACGGGATAGGTGCCCGGGAAGGGGTGATGGGGACAGTCGTCGGCGGTCTGCCACTTGTTGCGCGCCCGCATCAGCCGCCACGACTCGCCGGTGTTGGCGGCGGGATCCTCGGTCGGCAGCAGCAGTTCGTGGCCCAGGAATTCGCGACCCAGACCGACGTCATAGGTGACGCGGACGGGTTCCTCGAAGCCCTTGGCCCAGACGGGCTGAACCTTTTCGATCTGGGCCCATGCGCCGACGCATTCGACCCAGACCTTCTGGCCCTTCTGGAACTGCGCGCGCGCCATCGTGACTCCCGATCTGAACGGCGAGAATGCGCCGCCGCGGGTGAACAGCCGGTTCCGCGAAAGGGTGAAGCAGACGTAAACGCCGGCTTCACCCCGGCCTGGCTCAGGCCCGCGAAATGTCTTCCAGCGCCTCGCCGGCGTACTTTTCCTTCACCCGGGTCGACAGGTCGCCCAGCGAGACGACGCCGACCAGGCGGCTGTCCTTGTCCAGCACGGGCAGGCGGCGGATCTGCTTCGTGCCCATGGCGTCGAGCACGGTCTTCAGCTCATCGTCGGCATTGGCCGTATGCGGATCACGGGTGATGTATTCCACCACCGGCGCGCTGGCCGCCGCGCCCTGGGCGAGGGCGCGAATGGTCAGGTCCCGGTCGGTGATCGTGCCGATCAGCGTGTCGCCGTCGGCCACGGGCATGAAGCCGAAATCACCGGCCGCCATGCGCGAGGCGACCTCCTGGACCGTGTCGCCGGGACGGGCGACCTGAACGTCCTTGCTCATTACGTCGCGAACTTTCATCGGGGTCTCTCCTTGAGATGAGGCTGCCGTCAGAACCCCCGCGCCCGTCGCCGGTTCCGGTCAGCTACATGACTGTCAGACAACGAGCGCCTCAGGGTCGCGTCAGCCCCCGCATGGTTTTCTGCCTCTACGGTCCGCAACGGATCGGAACGATTGAGGAATACGACTATGAAAACCGCCATGATTCGGAAGGCCCTGCTTTCCACGCTGGCGGCGTCGGCGGTCATGACGGCCACGCCGGTGCTGGCCCAGAACGTCACCTTCTCCGTGGGCGTGGGCTCGCCCGGGTATGACCGGGGCTACGGCTACGACCGGGGCTACGGCTACGACCAGGGCTACGGTTACAACCGCGGCTACGGCAACGACCTGCAGTACCGCGCCCAGCGCCTGGCACAGCAGATCAACCGCGTCGCCTACAACGGCCGCGTCAGCCGGGGCGAGGCCCAGCGCCTGAGCTGGGAGATGCAGCAATACCGCAGCCTGGAATGGCGCTACGCCCGCGACGGCCGACTGAGCCAGCGGGAATACGCGGAGCTGAGCTACCGTCTGGACCGTATCCAAGCCATGCTCCGGATGGATCGCCGCGACCGCTGGTAGGCGGTCGGCGCGAACCGAGGGCCGCCCCGGCGACGGGGCGGCCCTTTCGCTTTGGTCGCGGCCCGGCTAAGCCGCGCGGGCCATCCGGAGCCCGTCCATGACCGTCGCCACCACCGCCGCCGCCGCCGAAAGCCGCGAGATTCTGGCCCGCCTGGGCGTCGCCGCAGCCGTCTGGAGTTCCGACGGCTTCGAGGCCCGCTCGCCGATCGACGGCTCGGTCGCCGGCCGGGTCGCCGAAACGCCGGACCTCGACGCCGTCTCCGCCCGGTCGGTCGCGGCCTTTCATCAGTGGAAACGGCTTCCCGCGCCCCGCCGCGGCGAACTGGTCCGACTGCTGGGCGAGGAGCTGCGGGCCTCGAAGGACGACCTGGCCCGTCTCGTCACCCTGGAAGCCGGCAAGATCGTCTCCGAAGGCCTCGGCGAGGTTCAGGAGATGATCGACATCTGCGACTTCGCCGTCGGCCTGTCGCGCCAGCTCTACGGCCTGACGCTCGCCAGCGAGCGGCCCGGCCACCACATGCGCGAGACGTGGCAGCCGCTGGGGCCGGTGCTGGTGATCTCGGCCTTCAACTTCCCGGTCGCCGTCTGGGCCTGGAACGCCTGTCTGGCCCTCATCTGCGGCGATCCGGTGATCTGGAAGCCGTCGGAGAAGACGCCGCTGACCGCCCTCGCCACCCAGGCCGTCTTCGACCGCGCCATCGCCCGCTTCGGCGACGCGCCCGAAGGCCTGTGCCAGCTCGTCATCGGCGGCCGCGAAGCCGGCGAAGCCCTCGCCGCCGATCCGCGCATCGCGCTGGTCTCCGCCACCGGCTCGACCCGCATGGGCCGCGCGGTGGCGCAAACGGTCGCCGCCCGTCTCGGCCGCTCCCTGCTCGAGCTCGGCGGCAACAACGCCATGATCGTGACGCCAAGCGCCGACCTCGACATGGCCGTGCGCGCCATCGCCTTCTCGGCCGTGGGCACCTGCGGCCAGCGCTGCACTACCCTGCGCCGCCTGCTGGTGCATGAAAGCGTCGCCGACGGCCTGATCGCGCGCCTCAAGGCGGCCTATGAAACCCTGCCCGTCGGCGATCCGCGCGAGGCCGGCGTCCTTATCGGTCCCCTGATCGATGAGGCCGCGGCGCACGGCTTCGACACGGCCCTGGCCCACGCCGTCGAACAGGGCGGCCGGATCGTCGTCGGCGGCGACCGCGTTGACCGGGACGGCGTCTACGTCCGCCCGGCGATTGTCCGCATGCCGGCCCAGAGCGCGGTGGTCCAGCACGAGACCTTCGCTCCCATCCTCTACGTCCTGACCTGGTCCGACTTCGACGAGGCCGTGGCGATGCAGAACGCCGTGCCGCAGGGTTTGAGCTCCTGCGTCTTCACCGACAGCGTGCGCGAGGCAGAGGCTTTCCTGTCCGCCTGGGGCTCGGACTGCGGCATCGCCAACGTCAACATCGGCCCCTCGGGCGCCGAGATCGGCGGGGCCTTCGGCGGCGAGAAGGACACCGGCGGCGGCCGCGAATCCGGCTCCGACGCCTGGAAGGCCTATATGCGCCGCCAGACCCAGACGGTGAATTTCAGCCGCGAACTGCCGCTGGCGCAGGGCGTGAAGTTCGAGGTGTGAGGCGGTTTCTCCCTCCCCCTTGTGGGGAGGGATGTCGGCGCGCAGCGACGACAGGGTGGGGTACGCCAGTCCGCGCTCCGGCCCTTTCGGACCCCACCCGGATGGCTTCGCCATCGTCCCTCCCCATGAAGGGGAGGGAGAGCGGCGGCGTCGCCGAAATCCCCGTGATCTTCACAGTCTTCGACGTCGTTGTCGGCCGTCGTCGAAATCCCCACGATTCCGTCGTCGAATTCCTCAGCCTCTCACCGCCGCCTCCAGGGCCGCGGCGAGGTCGCCTTTTCCGACGATTTCCACGCGCTCCAGCCCCAGCCATCCCGTCATCCGGCTCAGCTCGCCCGCCAGCCTGGCGGCCGTGTCGGCCGTCGCGTCCGGCTCCCGCCACGCCGCCTGGACCAGCAGCGTCCCGCCCTTGCGGTCCGACTTCAGGTCGACCCGCGCCGTGATCGCCTCGTCCTCCAGGAAGGGCAGCACATAATAGCCGTGGGTCCGCTTGTGGGCCGGGGTGTAGATCTCCAGCCGCACACGCGTCCCGAACAGCCGCTCGGTCCGGTCGCGGGTCCAGATCAGATTGTCGAAGGGCGACAGCAGGGCCGCGCCGGCCACCTTGCGCGGCGTACGCGCGCCTGCGGCCAGATACGCTGGCTGCCGCCAGCCCTTGACCGTGACCGGCGTCAGCTCGCCCGCCTCCACCAGCTCCGCCACGCGCTCGCGCGCATCGGCCAGCGGCAGCCGGAAATAGTCCCGCAGGTCCGCGGCCGTCGCCACGCCGGTCGCCCGCGCCGCGATGCGGACCAGGTCGCGCTGGGCGTCCGCCTCGTGGGGCGTCGGCAGGTTGATGATGCGGGCGGGCAGGGCGCGTTCGGTCAGGTCATAGACCCGCTCGAAGCCGTTGCGCGTCCTCGTGGTGATCAGCCCGGCCCAGAACAGCCATTCCAGCGCCCGCTTGCCGTCCGACCATGACCACCAGCCGGGCGCGCCACGCGGTCCTTCGGCGAAGTCCGCGCCGGTGACCGGCCCCCGCCGTTCGATCTCGGCCAGAACCCCGTCGATATAGTCCCGCTTCTCGCGGCCGAACCGCGACAGCCCGGTCCACATCGCCCCGCCGCGCGCCCGCTCCATACGCCACCGCAACAGGGGCTGGGTCTCCAGCGGCAGCAGCGACGCCTCGTGACCCCAGTATTCGAACAGGCTGCGCCGCGGCCCCCAGGCCTCGGCCTCCAGCGCCTCGCGCGGATAGTCGCCCAGCCGCGAGAAGGCCGGCAGATAGTGGGTCCGCGTCACCACATTGACGCTGTCGACCTGGATCACGCCCAGACGGCGCGCGACGTCGCGGACATGGCTCCGGCCCGGCGCGGCGGGGCGGGCGCGGCCGAACCCCTGGGCGGCCAGGGCGATGCGGCGGGCGGTCTTGAGGGAGAGGGTTTCCGTCACGGGGTCACCATGCCCCGCTCCCTCTCCCATTGGGAGAGGGACCTATCATCAAGTCCGAAACGTCGTCCCTACGGTCTCGCCCGCGCCGGCAGCCCCTGCGCCGCGCGGACCAGCTGCACGAATTCCGCCCGCTCGCCGTAGGGATCCTGACCCCGCGCGCCCTGCGCCTGTTCGAGAATGTCGTTCCAGCCATAGCCCTCGGCCATCCATGGATCGCCGCGCAGCTTCTGGCCGAACGCCGCCACCGCCATGGCCCAGCGGGTGCTTTCCGGCGGCTGGGCGCTGACCCGGTCGCCGCCGGCGTTGGACACGACCCGCTGCATCAGCCGCGAGTCCCGCTCGCCCGGAAGCTTGTAGCGCACCTGGACGAAGCCGACCTCGCCGTCCGGATCGCCGCCGCCGACGCCGACCCGGTTCTGATCATAGCGGCGCCCGGGAATCTGGCTCGGGCCGCCCACCGGCGTGATCTCGTAAAGGGCCGTCACCGAGGCGCCGGACCCGACCTCGCCCGCGTCGATGCGGTCGTTATTGAAGTCCTCCTCGTTCAGCAGCCGGGTCTCGTATCCGATCAGCCGATACTCGCTGACCCGCCCCGGATTGAACTCGACCTGGATCTTGACGTCGTCGGCGATGGGGAAGGCGCCCCGGTCGAAGGCCGGACCGAACAGGCGGCGGGCCTCGTTCAGATCATCGACATAGGCCGCCACGCCGTTGCCCGCCTGGGCGATCGTCTGCATCCGCGCGTCCTGGTAGTTGCCGCGCCCGAAGCCGTAGACCGACAGATAGATGCCGGTCCCGCGTTTGGCGGCGACATAGTCCTCGAGCCGCTGGTCGTCGGTGACGCCGACGTTGAAGTCGCCGTCGGTGAACATCAGGATGCGGTTGACCTTGTCGCGGCCGAAGGCGGCCTCGGCCTGGCTGTAGGCGTTGACCATCCCCTGCGCCCCGGCGGTCGAGCCGCCGGCGTTCAGCGTCTCGACGGCGCAGCGCAGCTTCAGCTTCTGGTCGCCCGGCGTCGGCCCCACGGCCGTGCCGACGTCGGAGGCGTAGAAGGTCACCGCGACCCGGTCCTGCGGCCTCAGCCGGTCGATGATCAGGTTCATCGACTTCTTCGCCAGCGCCAGCTTGTCGGCCGTCTGCATCGAGCCCGACACATCGACCATGAAGGTCAGGTTCAGCGGCCGCCGCTCGCCCTCGGGCAGTTCGTAGCCCTGCAGGCCCACGTGCACGATCTGACGGCCGGGCGACCACGGCGAGGCGGCGACGGCGGTGCTGATCGCGAACGGCTGGGTCGCCGTGGTCGGGCGGTCATAGCCATAGTCGAAATAATTGATCATCTCCTCGACCCGCACCGCGTCGGCGGGCGGGGCGCGGCCCTCGTCGATGAAGCGGCGGACGTTGGAATAGCTGGCCGTGTCGACATCGATCGAGAAGGTTGAGACCGGCTCGTCGGCCACCCGCCGGACCGGATTGGGCGTGGCGTCGGGATAGCGTTCGGTGTCGGCCTGCGGGATCCGGCCGATGACGGGAGGCGGGACATAGGCGGGCCGGTCCTGGCGCCGGGCCGGCGCTATCGCGAGCACTTCGTTCGCCGGGACATAGGCCGGCGCGGGCGGCGGGGGAGGGGGCGGGGCCATTGGCGGGGGCGGGGGCGGAGGCGGTCCGCCCGCGGGCGCGCCGGCGGTGACCCGGCTGCCGGTGACGACCACGTGATCCGGCAAGGTCCGGTCGGGCAGGATGAAACCGAAGGGCGCGCAGGCCGCCGCCGAAACCACGCCATCCGACGGCTTGTCGGGATCGATCGGCCGGCCGCCGGCCTGGGTCAGGGCGCCCGGGGCGACGGGAGACGCCAGCGCCAGGCTCATCGCGCCGGCCATGGCCTGTTTCAACGGAAGGACGGTCATCGGCGCATCTCCCTTGGGTTGTCAGACGCGCATGAGGCGGACCCGTCTCGGGCGAAACTGTGGCGGTTTCACCGGACCGCGTTCGACAATCGCGGGGTGGCGCAACCGCGCATCACCCCCCACTATCCAGCCTCGCGTCACAGGGGACCCGCATGCACGAGACGACCAGCATGGGTCTGGGCCACGCGGTGGCCCTGCTGGCCGCCATGGTCGTGGCCGCCACCCTGTTCCGCCGCTTCGGCCTCGGCGCCGTGCTGGGCTATCTCGCCGCCGGCCTGCTGATCGGCCCGTCGGTGCTGGGCGTGGTCGACGACCCCGAGTCGGTGCTGCACGTCGCCGAGTTCGGCGTCGTCATGTTCCTGTTCATCATCGGCCTGGAGATGCGGCCCGCCCGCCTGTGGAGCCTGCGCAAGGAGATCTTCGGCCTCGGCGCGGTCCAGGTCCTGGCCTGCGCCATTCTGCTGACCGGTCTCGCCATGCTGGCCGGACTGGCCTGGCACGCCGCGCTCATCGCGGGCTTCGGCTTCGCCCTGTCGTCCACCGCCATCGTCATGCAGCTGCTGGAAGAGCGCAACGAGAACGCCGAACCGGCGGGCCAGCGCGTGGTCTCCGTCCTGCTGTTTGAGGACCTGGCCATCGTGCCGCTGCTGGCCCTGGTCGCCATCCTGGCGGGGACGTATGGCTCGGCGGTCGAGACCGGCCATCCCATCTGGACGACGGTCGGCCTGGCCATCGGCGCCGTCGCCCTGGTCTATGTCGCCGGGCGCTGGGTGGTGAACCCCTTCTTCCGTCTGCTGGCCCGCTACGGCGGCCGCGAGGTCATGACCATGGGCGCCCTGTTCGTGGTTCTGGGCGCGGCCTACGCGATGAACCTGGGCGGGCTGTCGATGGCCATGGGGGCCTTTCTGGCCGGGGTCCTGCTGTCGGAATCGACCTTCCGTCACCAGCTGGAAGCCGACGTCGAGCCGTTCCGCGGCCTGCTGCTGGGCCTGTTCTTCCTGAGCGTCGGCATGTCGCTGGACCTGCGCGTCGTGGCCGCCGACTGGGTCTGGGTGCTGGGCGGGCTGGCCGCCTTCATGACCGCCAAGATGGTCGCCGTCTACGCCGTCGCCCGGCTGCGGCAGAAGCACGGCGAGGGCCTGCTGCGCGCGGCCCTGATGGGCGAGGGCGGGGAGTTCGCCTTCGTCCTCTATTCCACCGCCTTCGCCATGGGTCTGTTCGACGCCCGCACCGCCGCCATCCTGTCGGCGGTGGTGATCCTCTCCATGGCCCTGACGCCGCTCAGGGTCATGCTGGCGGACCGGCTGCGTCCGGACGAGGCCCTGTCGGCGGATGACGCCGACGGCGTCGACCACGCCCGCAACCTGCGCGAACGCGTCCTGATCATCGGCTTCGGCCGGTTCGCCCAGGTCGTGTCCCAGCCCCTGCTGGCCCGCGACGTCGACGTCTCGATCATCGACATGGACGTCGAGATGATCCAGGCCGCCGGCAATTTCGGCTTCAAGGTCTATTACGGCGACGGCTCGCGCCTCGATGTGCTGCGCGCGTCTGGCGCGGAAAGCGCCGAAACCGTTCTGGTGTGCGTCGACAAGCCCGAGGTGGCGGACCGGATCGTCGAACTGGTCAAGGCCGAATTCCCCCTGACCAAGCTGTTCGTGCGCGCCTTCGACCGCGGCCATTCGATCCGGCTGGTCAATGCGGGGGTCGAGTACCAGATCCGCGAGACCTTCGAGAGCGCCCTGGTGTTCGGCCATCAGGTGCTGATCGACCTGGGCTTTTCGGACGAGGAGGCGCGCGAGACCATCGCCGACGTCCGCCGACGTGACGAGAAGCGGTTCACCCTGCAGCTCGCCGAGGGAATCCAGGCCGGCCGCGCCCTGATGCGCGGCAACATCGCCACGACCCGGCCGGAACCCTACGTCAAGCCGCGCCGCGAGGGTCAGGCGCTGAACGAGGAGGCCGCCGACGCCCTCGAGGAGGACGGGCCGCAAGAAAAAGCCGACACCTGACGGCGCCGGCTTTCTCTCGTTCCAACCCGGAAGCCGGAAGGCCTACAGGGCGGCCTTGATCTGTTCGGCCATGCGCAGGTGGCCCTCGATCTTCGGCACGACGCTGCTGGCATGAGCCGCCAGCGGCGAGTCCGCGTTCGAGAAGCCGCGATGCAGGGTCAGGGCCTCGTTGTGGGCGGCGATCTGCTGGTCGATGAAGGTCGCGTCGAAATTGGCCGCCGAGGCCGAGCGCAGATTGTCGATCAAGCCCTGCCGGCGTTCGTCCAGGGCGGTCGGGGGCGTCGTCCCCGGCGCGGCCTGCGGAAGCATGGCCTTCATGGCGTTGGAGGCGGCCGCATGATCGGTCCGGATCATCTGCGCCAGTTCCTTGACCCGGGCGTTCTGCGACCGCTGCAAGGCGATGTCGGCGGCCTGGATTTCGTACATGTCGCCCATCGCCGCGTTGGGGATGTAGGCGGACTGCAGGTTGGAGCCCACGGTCGCCGCCGAGGTCTGGCCGACCGGGACGGACGCCATGTCCTGGGCCTTGTCCACGGCCTCGGGGCTCTGTTCGGCGTTGCAGGCGGCCAGCAGGGCCAGGCAGGCTGCGCCCGCGAGAATAGGTCTGATCATGGTTTCCTCCTCTGATCCGGGGAAAACCGGCCGGGAGCCCCGGGGTTCCCGGTTCGCCACCGGGCCCGCTTTGGTGTAGGAGGCGCCCGCCATGAACCGCCGCCTCTCGATCGCGCCCATGATGGACTGGACCGACCGGCACTGCCGGGCGTTCCATCGCGCCCTCACGACCCGCGCCCTGCTGTATACCGAGATGGTCACGGCGCCGGCCATCCTGCACGGCGATCATCAGCGGCTGCTGGGTTTCGACGCGGTCGAACATCCGGTGGCGCTGCAACTGGGCGGCTCCGATCCCGATCAGCTGGCCGAGGCCGCCCGGATCGGCGAGGCCTTCGGCTATGACGAGATCAATCTGAACGTCGGCTGCCCGTCCGACCGGGTCCAGTCGGGCCGCTTCGGCGCCTGCCTGATGCGCGAGCCGCAACTGGTCGCCGACTGCATGGCGGCCATCAGGGAAGCGGTCGCGGTGCCGGCCACGGTCAAATGCCGCATCGGCGTCGACGACCAGGAGCCGCGAATTTCGCTGTTCGAAACCGTCGACGCCTGCGCGGCCGTCGGGATCGGCGTCTTCATCGTCCACGCCCGCATGGCCTGGCTGAAGGGGTTGTCGCCGAAAGAGAACCGCGACGTGCCGCCGCTGGACTATGCGCTGGTGCGCCGGCTGAAGCGCGAGCGGCCGCAGCTGTCGATCTCGATCAACGGCGGGATCGCCTCGCTGGACGAGGCCGAGGCGCACCTCGACGACCTTGGCGATGGCGTGCGGCTGGACGGCGTCATGCTGGGCCGGGCCGCCTATCATGAGCCCGCCATCCTCGGTCAGGCCGACCGCCGCCTCTACGGCGCGGCCACGCCCGACGTCGACGCCTTCGCCGCCATCGACCGCTATCGCCCCTATATGGCGGCCCGCCTGGCGGAGGGCGTGCATCTGGCGGCGATGACCCGGCACATGCTGGGCCTGATGCACGGCCGGGCGGGAGCCCGCGCCTTCCGTCGCATCCTGACCGTCGAGGCCATTGGCCCGGGGGCCGGGCTCGAGGTTGTGGACAAGGCTGTGGACGCCGTGCGGGACGCCGAATCCCGCCTGGAGCGTCGTGGCGAGGCCGCCTGATGCATCGGAGTCACATCCCGCGCGGATATGACCCGGGGCGGGGTTAACGACGGAACGCCACGGCGCCGCTTTGCATTTGGATGGGTCAGGAGACGGTATCCATGAGCAAGACCCCGAACGCCAAACCCGACCTTCGCCTGGTCGCTGCCGAGGCTGAAATCTACGACCTGATGCGCGGGCCGCAGACGACCTCGGACCGCGTCAAACGCCTGCAGATGGAAGCCCGGGCGTTGGCCGTCGAACAGGTCGAGGCGCTGGAGAAGGTCCTGATGCAGGCCTCGGCCATGGCCGAGGAAATCGCCCAGGGCGGCGAGGCCTATCCCGTCGGCGCCCGCGAACTGGCGGGCCGACTGGCGTCTGACCTGCCGGCAAAGGCGCAAACGCTGAAAGCCATCGTCGGCCGCACGATCGGCTAGGCCGGACGGGGATCGTTCCGGTCGCGGATGCGCCGCGCCAGCCGGAACACCAGCACCGCGAAGACGACCATCACGATCGGGATGAGGATCGGCGCCACGAAGGCGATCAGCACCGTCATGAAGGCGAGGAAATCCTCCACCAGCGACACCACCGGATTGCCCAGGCCCGCGGTCGTGGCGGTGGATCCGACGCGCACGCCGGTCTGCGCCGCGTTGAAGGCCAGGGCCGCTGGCGCCCCGACGATGATCCCCGCGATGGCGGCCGCCGCCGGGTCCACGCCCCAGAAGACGCTGCCCGCCGCCACAGCGCCCGCCACGGGCCGGGTGACGTAGCCGACCGCGTTCAGCGCGTGATCGATGGCCGGCACCTTGTCGCCCGCGAACTCGGCGACAGTGGCGGTGGCCAGGGCGGCGATGGCGGGCCAGGAGACCAGCCAGTCCATCTGGTCGATCAGACGAACCCCGAACATCTCGAACCGCGCCGCCAGCGCCAGCATCAGCAGCGGCAGGAAGGTTCGCAATCCCGTCGCCGACGCGAGGCCGAGCCCCAGCAGCGCGGGCAGGACCCAGGTCTGCAACGGCCCGGCGACGGCGCTGACGGAAGACAGGTCGAGGTCGGGCATGGGTCGGCTCCATATCGTCGAACATGACAATGCGCGGGAACGCCCGCCCGCTCCATCGGCTTTTCCGTCGATCCGGACAGACAGGCCGTCCAGGTCGGCGGCCAGGGCGTGGGCGGGGCCTCGCCCTCCGGGGCCGACCCGCGGTCAATCAGACTGTCAGGCGACGACGTCATCGAACTCGCGATGGCGTTTCAGCCAGGCGACGGCGTAGCTGCAGCGCGGCTGCAGTTTGAGTTTCTCCGCCCGCGCATGCTCGGCCAGAGCCTGCATGAACTGTCCCGCCGCGCCCGAGCCGCGCAGGGCCGGATCGGCCTCGACATGCAGGATGGCCCGCGTCGATCCCTGTACGGCATAGTCGGCGAAGACGGTCCGCAGTCGACCCTCGGCGTCCGTGAAGCCCTGTTCGAATCTGTGTTCGTCTCGAACATCGCGGAACTCGGTCATGGGGAAGCCTCTCATGGCAGCAGGGACACAAGGCCAACCCGGTCGCCCCGTACGCTGTTCCCGACCGACCGGAGAAATCCGGGCCTCAGGGAGCCTTGTCGCCGAGCAGGTTCATCAGGCCGATGATGCTCTTGATCGTGAACCACACCGTCAGCAGCAACAGCCCCAGTCCGACGAGGAGCGCCGCCGGGACCAGCATGATGCCCGTGACCGGAGCCGCCAGGACGCTGACGACGCAAATCCCGATCACGACCCACAACAGGATCGTCCACCAGAACACCGACCAGAACAGGCCGATCTGGGCGTCGATATGGGCCCGGGCCAGGCCGGTCGCGCCGCTCCGTCCCGCATAGGCGACGATCAGGCCGACGATCACCAGCAGGTTGGCGCTGGGCAGGGACAGGATGTACAGGCCCCAGGCGATCAGGGCCGCCGGCTTGCCCTCGGACTCATGGCCCGCGCGGGGTTCTATCGCCTTGCCGGCGGGGCGCGTCGCATCGGCCATCGATCGTCTCTCCGTCAGATCCCCCAGCCGCGCGGATCAGCGATCGGGCGGCCGGACTTCAGGGTCCAAACGCCCGAGGCGCCGCGAAGCACCAGCCACAGCGCCAGAAGGAACAGGATCGGCACCCCCAGGGCGAACGGCGCGGCCAGCAGGATCAGCCCCGCGACGGCGGCGACCGCGGCCGTCCACAGGGTCCGCTGCTGATAGATGAAGTGCGAGGACGACAGCGCGTCCTCGGGCCCGGCGCGGCCGGTCACGGCCAGCAGGCCGATGATCGCCGACACGCCCATGGTCGGCACCGCGAACAGGATCAGGGCGTAGACGGCGTAGAGCCCCATCCCTCCGTTCGGCAGGTCGGTCACCGGATCGCGGCGGCGGCGGCGCATGGGCGGCTCCGGGGATCGCTCGAACACGGACTCCGCCTCGACCGGCTTCCGCGTTCCTTCGGACGGCGCGGCCGCGACGGGGGTCGGCTCCGGAGGGGTGGGGACGGGTTCCTGTCCGGCGGGCGCGGCGGCGGAGGTCCAGACCGTGCGCGTCGCGAACAGGTCCAGCCCGGACTCCGGCTGAACCTCGGGCTCGGGCGCGAGCTCCGGCTCCGGCTCCGGCTGAGGCTTGGGCTCCGGCGCGGGGCGAAGCTCGGGCTCGATCGCGATCGCCGCTTCCGGCGTCTCCCCGGCGTCCGCCTCCGGCTCGCGCATGCGGCCTTGCAGCGACGCCGGCGAGGCGAAGCCGATCAGGTCGTCGTGATCGTCGGCATTGGAGGGATCGCCCGGTTCGGCCATCAACGGGTCCTTGTCTTCTGGCCCAAGGTATGACGGCCCCTCGCTCGCCGCGCAACCGTCAGGGCGTCAGCGCGAGAGCGCGACCTCGCAGCCCGCCGCCGCCGCGCCTTCGAGCGCGCCGGGCTTCTCGATCCGCACGGCGCAGCGCCGCACCCGCGGGTCGTCCAGGCAGGCCGCGGCCAGCCGCTGGGCGAAGGTCTCGACCAGTCCTACATGGCCCTCGGCGACGATGGCCCGGGCGGCCGCGGCGACCGTCTCATAGTTGACCGTGTCGCCCAGCCGTTCGACCGGCGCGGGCGTCAGTTCCAGCGTCACGTCGATGACCAGCCGCTGCAGCCGCCCCAGTTCATGATCATGGACGCCGATCCCGGCCTCGAGCGTCAGTCCGCGCACGAACACCGTCAGCCCTTCGAGTCGGGGTGCGCCGGCGCCGGTAAGGGGCAGGGGGGTTACGCTCACGGCCTACTCCACGATATCCGGGGTGCGCCAGGCCAGATGCTGGCCTCCGTCGACGGCGATCATCTGACCCGTCACCAGCTCCGCGTCCACCAGCCAGCGCACGGTCCGGGCCACCGCTTCCGGACTCCCCGGTCGTTCCAGCAGGGTCGCCCCGGCCTCGGCGGCGAAATCGTCCGGGGTCTGGTGCACCGAGGGCAGGGTCGGTCCCGGCCCGACGCCGTTGACCCGGATGCGTGGCGCGAGCGCCTGGGCCATGGTCCGCGTGGCGAACCACAGGGCCGACTTGGACAGACCATAGGAGAAGAATCGGGGATCGGGCTTCAACACCCGCTGATCGAGAATATTGACGATGGCCGAGCCGTCCGGCGCCTCGCGGGCGAAGACCTGCGCCAGCAGCACCGGGGCGCGAAGGTTGACGTCCAGATGGGCGGACCAGGTTTCGCCGGTGATCGTGTCCAGCCGGTCGTCGGCGAAGACCGAGGCGTTGTTGACCAGCACCGACAGCGGCCCCAGCGCCTCCGCTGCGCGCCCGACCAGGTCGTGGGTCGCGACCGCGTCGGCCAGGTCCGCGGACAGGGTCACGGCGCGGCGGCCGAGCGCCTCGACCGCCCGGGCGACTTCGGCGGCCTCATCGTCCGAGTTCCGATGGTGGATGGCGACGTCGAATCCGGCCGACGCCAGCTCGAGACAGATCGCACGCCCGATCCGCTTGCCGCCGCCGGTGACGAGGGCGGCGCCGGAACGGACGGGATGGTCAGTCAACCCGGCCGAACTCGATGAAGTTGATGGCGGCCAGGACGGCGACGAAGCCGAGGATGATGTAGAGGGCCAGCATGGAAAGCTCCGTTGTTGGGGTGCCAATAAAGCGCCGCGCCCCACTGTTCAAGGACGGCGGGAAGCGGATCGTCGCGCCCCGGCGAAATCTTCGGCTGTGCGGCGGCGGCGCCGGGATGGTACAGGCGCTCCCATGAACCCCGCCCTCTTCTCCATGATCGCCGTCGTCCTCGCGGGCGGCGCCACCGCGCTTCAGGCCCCGACCAACGCCCGGCTGATGGGGGCCGTCGGCTCGCCGGTGAACGCCGCCTTCGTCTCCTTCGCCATCGGCACGGCGGCGCTGGGAATCGTCGCCGTGATCCTGCAGGCCCGACCGGATGTCGCGGCCACCCGCGCCCTGCCGTGGTACGTCTGGATCGGCGGCCTGTACGGCGCGGTCTTCGTCGTCGCCGCCGCTTGGGGCGTGCCGCGTCTCGGCGTCGCCCTGACCATCACCCTGATGGTCGCCGGACAGCTGCTGGTCGGCCTGATCCTCGATCATTTCGGCGCCTTCGGCGCGCCGCAGCATCCGATCAGCCTCGGCCGCGCCGCGGGCGTCGCCCTGGTTCTGGCCGGCGTGCTTATGGTCCGCCGCTTCTAGGCCTATATCGGTCCCGATGACCGAGGAGCCTGTGCCCGCCGATTCGCCGCCGACCGCCCTGATCGCGGCCGACCTGATCCGCGACGAGGCGCGGCGGGCCCCGGACAAGCCGGGCGTCTACCGCATGTACGGCGAGGACGGGACCTGCCTCTATGTCGGCAAGGCGCGCTCCATCAAGAAGCGCATCCTCCAGTACGCCCAGGGCCGGTTCCACACCCAGCGCATCGGCCTGATGGTGTCCCTGACCCGCTCGATGGAGCTGGTCATCACCGCCTCCGAGACCGAGGCCCTGCTGCTCGAATCCAGCTTCATCAAACAGCTGAAGCCGCGCTTCAACGTCGTGCTGCGCGACGACAAGTCGTTCGCCGAGCTGATGATCCGCAAGGACCACCGCGCCCCCCAGGTGCGCAAGCATCGCGGAGCCCACACCACGCCCGGCGACTATTTCGGCCCCTTCGCCTCGACCTGGGCCGTCAACCGGACGCTCAACACCCTGCAGAAGGCCTTCCTGCTGCGCTCCTGCTCCGACAGCGTCTACGAAACCCGCACCCGGCCCTGCATGCTGCACCAGATCAAGCGCTGTTCAGCGCCCTGCACCGGCCTGATCTCGCTCGAGGACTACGCCGGTCTGGTCGACGAGGCCTCGGCCTTCCTCAAGGGCAAGTCGCGGGCCGTGATCGGCCGCCTGTCCGAAGAGATGAGCGCCGCCGCCGAGGCGATGGACTACGAACAGGCCGCCCGCGTCCGCGACCGCATCCGCGCCCTGTCGGCCATCTCGATGGAGAATTCCGTCAGCGCCGACGGCGTGGCCGAGGCCGATGTCTTCGCCCTGTTCTCCGAGGGCGGTCAGGCCTGCGTCCAGGTCTTTTTCTACCGCGGCGGCCAGAACTGGGGCGGCCGCGCCTATTTCCCGCGCGTCGACCGGACCGACACGGACCCGGAAATCCTCGCCGCCTTCCTCGGCCAGTTCTACGAGGACAAGCCGATCCCGCGCCTGATCCTGTCCAACGTCCGCCCCCACGAGCTGGAGCTGCTGGAAGAGGCCTTCTCGATGAAGGCCGAACGCAAGGTCGAGATCGCCAACCCCCGGCGTGGCGAGAAACTGGCCCTCGTCGATCACGCCCTGACCAACGCCCGCGAGGCGCTGGGCCGCAAGATGGCCGAGGGCTCGGCCCAGGGCAAAATCCTCGACGAGGTCTGCGAGGCCTTCGGTCTCGACAGCCGCCCCGAGCGGATCGAGATCTACGACAACGCCCACATCCAGGGGACCAACGCCGTCGGCGGCATGGTCGTGGCCGGGCCCGAGGGCTTCCAGAAGTCCCAGTACCGCAAGTTCAACATCCGCGGCGAGGACCTGACCCCCGGCGACGACTACGGCATGATGCGCGAGGTCATGCGCCGCCGCTTCTCCCGCCTCGTGAAGGACGAGGACGCGGGGGAGGAGGTGGTCCGTCCCGACCTGCTGCTGATCGACGGCGGCGCCGGCCAGCTGGCCGAGGTGCTGGCCGTGCTGGCCGATCTGGGCCTGGACGACATCACCGCCGTCGGCGTGGCCAAGGGTCCCGACCGCGACGCCGGCATGGAGCGGTTCTTCATGCCGGGCCGGCCGCCCTTCATGCTGCCGCTGAAGTCGCCGGCGCTCTACTACATCCAGCGCCTGCGCGACGAGGCCCACCGCTTCGCCAACGGCGCCCACCGCACCCGCCGCTCGATGGACATCAAGAAGAACCCGCTGGACGAGATCGAGGGCGTCGGTCCCGGCCGCAAAAAGGCCCTGCTGCACGCCTTCGGCTCCGCCAAGGGCGTCGGCCGCGCCTCGGTGGCCGACCTGGTCAAGGTCGAGGGCATCAACCAGCCCATGGCCGAACGCATCCACGCGTTTTTCCATCCGGCGGCCACACGGCGCTAGTTCCGCCCTCCGTGGCTGAGTCTCGCTCAAGGTGATAACGATGTTACCGAAAGCGAGGCGAGCACATGAACCCGAACAAGGCGCTTTGGGAAAAGGGCGACTTCACCCGCATCGCCGCGGCGATGCGGGAGAGCGGAGAGGCGCTGGTCGACGGCCTCGGCTTGACGCCGGGTCTGGACGTTCTTGATCTCGGCTGCGGCGATGGCACCACGGCCGTTCCGGCGGCGCGGCGCGGCGCGGAGGTGCTCGGGATCGACATCGCCGAAAACCTGGTGGCCGCCGGCAACCGGCGCGCGGCCGAGGCGGGATTGCACAATCTTCGCTTCCAGCAAGGGGATGCATCGGATCTGCGAGACGTCGCCGACGAGAGCTTCGATCTGGTGGTGAGCATCTTCGGCGCGATGTTCGCGCCGCGTCCGTTCGACGTGGCCCGGGAGATGACGCGGGTGACGCGGAGCGGGGGCCGCATTGTGATGGGGAACTGGATTCCCGGCGATCCAACCCTGGTGGCCCAGATTCTGAAGACAAGCGCGGCCTATGCTCCGCCGCCGCCCGAAGGCTTCGTCAGCCCGGTGACATGGGGCGTCGAGGCGAATGTCCGGGAACGCTTCGAAGCGGCAGGCGTCCCGACAGAGAACATCGTCTGCGAGCGTGCGACCTACGTCTTCCTCTCTCCCGCGCCGCCGCGCGCCCTGCTTCAGACCTTCAAACACTACTACGGCCCGACGATGAACGCGTTCGAGGCGGCGTCGAACGATGGCAGGGCTGATGAACTGGAGACGGAACTGAGTGCAATATTCGAGACGCATAATCGCGGCGGCCCGGACACCACCGAGATACCGGCGACCTTCCTCAAGGTCGTAGTGATGAAGCCCTAGACGGGCGCCCCGAGGATTCGCGCGCCCTCTCCCCCAAGCCGAACGGATTGCCTATACCGGTCCCATGACCGACGAATCCCGCGACGCCCTGCTCTCCGGTTACCGCCGATTCCGTGAAGGCCACTGGGCCGAGGCGAAGGCGGAATACGAGGCCCTCGCCGAAAAGGGGCAGAGGCCCCACACCCTCGTGGTCGCCTGTTCCGACAGCCGCGCCGACCCGGCCCTGATCTTCGACGCCGCGCCGGGCCAGCTGTTCGTCGTCCGCAACGTCGCCAACCTGGTCCCGCCCTATGAGCCCGACGGCCATCTGCACGGCGTCTCCGCCGCGCTGGAGTTCGGGGTCAAGGTGCTGAACGTCTCGCGCATCATGGTCATGGGCCATGCGCTCTGCGGCGGGGTGAACGCCATGATCCACGGCGCGCCCGGCGATTGTCAGGACTTCGTCGCCCCCTGGGTGGCGCAAGGGACGGCCGCTGTCCGCCGCGTCTGCGAGGAATGCCCGCCCGAGGACCTCATGCAGAAGGCCGAGGAGGCGGTGGTCCGTCTCTCGCTGGACAATCTGCGCACCTTCCCCTGGATCGCCGAACGCGAGGCGGCGGGGACCCTGGCGCTCAGCGGCGTCCATTTCGGCATCGCCGACGGCGTCCTGCGCTCCCTGCGCAGCGGCGAGTTCGTGTCCCTGGCCTAGGGCCGACGGGCCAACCGCCTCGCTTCATGCAGCGAAGCGTGGCAGATCGCGTTGAGGTATCGGAGCGCCCCATGACACCCAATCCCCACGCCAATCCCATTCCGAACATCCTGACCGGCCTGCGCCTCATCGCGGGGGTCATCATGTTCCTGATCCTGGCGGGGGCGGCGCCCCAGGGCATTCCCTTCCTGTCGGAGTATCTGAGCCCGGACGACCAGTTCCGCTTCGGCCGCACCGCCTTCGTCATCTTCGTGGTCGCGGCCTCGACCGACTGGGTCGACGGCTATCTGGCCCGACGCTGGCACGCCACCACGCGCTGGGGCGCCATCCTCGATCCGATCGCCGACAAGATCCTGGTCACCGGCGCCATCCTCGGCGTCCTCGCCTGGGGAGCCCTGCCGCAGATCGCCATCCCCTGCGGCCTGATCCTGTTCCGCGAGTTCGCCGTCTCGGCCCTGCGCGAAACCGTCGCCGGCAAGGTCAAGCTGCCGGTCACCCTGCTGGCCAAGTGGAAGACCACCCTGCAGATGGTCGCCCTGGGCGCGCTCCAGCTGGTGCTGCTGTGGGACGGCTTCGGCCTGCCGCTGGAATGGCAGCCGAATTTCCAGACCTTCGCCTACGTCCTGATCTGGCTCGCCGCCATCGTCACCCTGTGGACCGGCTGGCAGTATTTCGCCAAGGCCCAGCAGAAGATGAGCCAGCTGTAGGTAGGTTCCGGGGGCCAGGGGTTAGGTTGTCTGATCTAGCCCCTGGCCCCTGGCCCCTGAAACCTATTCGACCCCCAGCTCCGCCACCAGCCGTTCCATCCCGTAGACATCCCGCAGCGCCGCCGTCACGGCGCCGGTGGTCACGATCACTGACCGGTTGACGTTGCGGTCATAGCCATAGGCGTTGCGCTGGGTCAGGACGGTGGAGTCGAAATTGGCCCCGACGATCTCGCCGGCCGCATTGACCACCGGCGAGCCCGACGAGCCGCCGATGGTGTCGGACGACACCGCCATGTTCAGCACCGTGTCGCCGTCGATCCGCTCGCGCGCGGCCAGCAGCTTGGGCGCCACGTCGAACGGCGCCGCGCCCGTCGCCCGGTCCCACAGGCCGTTGAAGGTGGTGAAGGGGCCGAACCTCTGGCCGGGAACGTCCGTGCCCTCGATCCGGCCGTAGGTTAGACGCAGCGTGCCGGTCGCATCCGGATAGACGGCGTCGCCATAGGCGGCGAAGCGGGCGGCGGCCAGCCGTTCCGAGGCCCGGTCGGTCGGGGCCTGGACCCGGGCCTCCCAGTCCGAACGCGCGGCGCGGGTCTCGTCCTGGATCGACAGCAGATACTGGATCATGGGATCGTCCGAGGCCTCGACGGCGGCCAGGCCGCCCTCCCACAGCGCCCGCCGCACGGCCGGATCGGCCAGGGTCGTGCCGCTGACCAGCCGCGCCGACAGGGCTTCCGGCGACTCCCTGCCCAGCAGGCCGCGGACCGCCGGATTGTCCACGGTCAGCCACTCGCGGGTCTTGGACAGCCACCATTCCATGCGGACCTGTTCCAGCGACGGGTAGACGGGGCGCTCGGCGAACAGCCCCGACTGGACCGCGGCCAGCCGGCTGTCGGCGAACTCGGGCAGGCGCTCGGCCGAGGCCTTCTCCCGCTCCTGGGCGCCGCGCACGATGGTCCGGGCCCAGTTGAACAGCTGCGACCCGCCGGCCACGGGCGTCGTGCCCGCGCCGGTCCCGCCTTCCAGCAGGGCCATGGCCGCATAGGTCTCGCGCATGATCGGCTGGACGGCCGCCAGTTCAGCCCACGGATCGGCGCCCGTCGTGTCCGACCGGGCGGCGTAGCGTGCGCGGAAGTCCGCCTCATTGGCCGCCCGCGTCGCCATGAAGCCGGGATCGACCAGGGCCCGCATCCGGCCCAGCCCGCGCTTGTAGGTGTTCTCCAGCCCCACGATCGGATCCATGGCGATGAAGGCGTTCTCCTCGCTCTCTTCCGAGAACCGGATCAACCGCCCGCGCAGTTCCGAGGCCAATAGCTGGTCCATCGGCAGGACCACGTCGCGGATGGTGAACAGCTGCTCCTGGGTCAGCAGCCGCTGCGTCGCGCCGGGACTGCCCGAGACGAACACCGGCGTGCCCTCGACCGGCTTGTCGGCGTTCCACCTGAAATGGGTCGGCGTCGCGGCCGGGGCGCCGTTCTCGTACAGCCGGATGAAGGCCGCATCGATGGCGAAGCGGGGGAAGCTGAAATTGTCCAGATCGCCGCCGAACGTCGCCGCCCGGTCCTCCGGCGCCCAGGCCAGCCGGACGTCGGAGTATTTCTTGTAGGTGTAGAGCTTGAACTGCCCGCCCCGGTACAGGCTCACGACCTGACAGCGCTTGTCGGTCGCGGCGCCGCAGGCTTCCTGCTCGATCCGTCCCGCTTCTGCGTCGCGCGCCCGGGTGAAGGCCTGGCCCTCCAGACCGGCGCCGGCCGCGTGCATCCGCTCGGTGACGTCGCTGATGTCGGTCAGGATTTCCGCCGTGCCGCCGGGGCATTTCAGCTCTTCCTCGCGGCTGCGCGGGGTGAAGCCCGTCTCGGCGTAGTTGACCGCCTGGGTCGACAGATTGGCCACGCAGGTGGCGACGCAGTGGTTGTTGGTCATCACCAGGCCCTCGCCCGAGACGATCCCGGCCGAACAGCCGCCGAACTTGACCGAACTCAGCCGCACCCGGTCGAGAAAGGCCTGGTCGATGTTGGTGCCCAGCGTCGCGTTGGCCCGGGCGATCGGGAAGTTGTCGAAGGTCCACATGCCTTCCTCGGCGCGGGCGGCGCCGGCGGCGAGGGTCAGAAGGGCGGCGGCGAGGGCGGGGGTGAGGTGACGCATCGAAAACTCCTGTCCTCTCCCCTTGCGGGTGGAGGAGGCTCGCACGGCGAGCCGACGACGGGTGGCCCGCGCAGCGGGTCGGATGAGGGGTCGCGCTGAGGGGACCCGATTGGACGGCCGGACCATGAATGACGAAGGGGTCGCCCGGCAAGACCGGAGCGACCCCTCATCCGTCAGGCTTCGCCTGACACCTTCTCCTGCAAGGGGAGAAGGACCGTTACTCCACGCCCAGCTCTTCCAGCAGGCGCGGCTGCGGATAGATGTTGCGCAGCGCCTCGGTGATGGCCGCGGTCGACACGCTCACCGTCCGGTTCAGTTCGCCGTCATAGCCATAGGCGCCGCCCAGCGAGTGGATGTTGCCGTCAAAGGCCGCGCCGATCACCTCGCCCTCGGCGTTGATCACGGGCGAGCCCGAGTTGCCGCCGATGATGTCGTTGGTCGAGGTGAAGTCGAACACCGTCTCCTTGTTCACCCGGCTTTCGTTGTCGATGAAGGCCTGGGCCGCGTTGAACGGCTCGGCCCCCGTGGCCCGCTCATACAGGCCGCCCATGTAGGTGAAGGCCGGCACGGTCACGCCGCGATAGGTCCAGCCCGCAACCTGGCCATAGGACAGGCGCAGCGAGAAGGTGGCGTCGGGATACTGATTGGTGCCGTAGGCCGCGAACCGGGCCTGTGCGACCTTCTCCGCGGCGACGGCGGTCGGGGCGTTGACCTCGGCGGCCCAGCGGTCGCTGATCGCCTTGGCGGCGTCGTCATTGGCCACGACGAAGGCGAGCAGGGGATCAGCCTCGGCCAGCTGCGCCGTGGTCATGGCCGCGGCCTGGGCGCGGAAGGCGGCGTCGCCCATCCGGGTGTTGGCGATCAGCCGGTCGGCCAGGCCTTCGGGGCTTTCGCGGCCCAGCAGACCCTTAACCTGCGGATTGTCGACGGTCAGATACTCCCGCGTCTTGGACAGCCAGTAACGCAGGCGGATCTCTTCCATGTCGGTCGCGATCGGCGTCTCGGCGCCGACCGCCGCGACCAGGCGCGCGCGCTGGGCGTCGGTCATCGCCGTGTTCTTCGAGGCGCGCACCAGGGTGCGGGCCATGGCGTACAGGGTCGAGCCGCCGCCGGCGGCCTGTTCCAGCTGGCGATAGGGCAGGTACAGCTCGCGGGCCGTCGCCTGCACCCGCTCCAGGTCGCCCCACGGATCGCCGATCCGCTGCACCAGTGCGGGGTCGGCGGCCACCCGGGCGCGCAGGTCCGTCTCGGCGTCACGCCGGGCGCCGAGGAAGGCCGGATCGAGCAGCGACTGATGCTGGCCGTACTGGGCCTTGAAGCTGTTCTCCAGGCCGAAGATCGGGTCGAACGACAGACGCTTGGCCTCGTCGCCGGTCAGCGAATATTCCAGCAGGCGGCCGCGCAGTTCCGAGTTCTGGATCAGGGTCAGCGGCAGCTGCTGGTCCCGCAGCCGCTCCAGCTGGCTCATGGTCAGCAGGCGCGAGGTCGAGCCGGGGTTGCCGGCCACGAAGGTCACGTCGCCTTCCTTGGGCGCGTTGGGATTCCATTTCAGGAAGTTGGGCGTCGCGACCGGCTGGCCGTCCTCATAGGCGCGCAGGAATCCGGCATCGAGGGCGTAGCGCGGGAAGTTGAAATTGTCGGGGTCCCCACCGAAGAAGGCCGCCTGGTTCTCCGGCGCGAACACCAGCCGCACGTCGTCGTATTTGCGGAACTTGTACATGGCGTAGCGGCCGCCGCGGTAGAAGCTGATCACCTGGCAGCTGAATTTCGGATCGCCGGCGCAGGCCTCGGTCTGGATCGCGTTGGTCTCGGCCGTACGGGCGGCGTTGAAGGCCGCGCCCTCCAGTCCGGCCCCGGCGCCCAGCACCCGGTCGGTCACGTCGACGATGTCGACCAGAACCTCGGCGGTCTGGCCGGGGCAGCGCTTTTCCTCTTCGCGGTTGGCGGTCAGGAAGCCGTTCTTCACATAGTCCTGCTCGGGCGACGACAGCTCCTGCGCGCAGCCGACGACGCAGTGCCAGTTGGTCAGGATCAGCCCCTCGTCCGAGACGAACGAGGCCGAACAGCCCTGGATGCGGACGGCGGCGTTGCGAACACGGTCCAGCCACGCCTGGTCGATCCGCGTGCCGTATTTGTCGTTCACCGTCTGGATCGGGAAATTGTCGAACGTCCACATGCCTTCATCGGCGCGGGCCGACGAGGGTGCGGCCATGACGGCCATGAAGCCGGCGACCGCGGCGATCGAGGCGGTCGCCGAGACGGCGGCGCGAAGCGAACGAAGCTGCATTCTGCGAAATCTCCCAAGTGCGGCGTTGATCGCCGACTGTTGCCGCTACCTAAACCCGATGAACCGATCCCGTCCATCGCCTCTCGATCCGCCTCACGAAAGCGTAACGCCGGTGGCCTTACCCCGATTTAACTTGGTTCCAGCGAACACCGTCGTCACATAGCGGTAACGCCTCGGGGGTCTGTCCTTACCAATGTCGCTCGCACTTTCCACGCTGCTGTATGAGTGGCGGCGCTATATGGCCGCCGTGATGGCGCTGGCCCTGTCGGGCCTGCTGGTGCTGGCCATGACCGGCGTCTTCATCGGCATCGGCAAGGGCTTCACCGCGACCATCGAGCGTTCCAGCGCCGACATCATCATCATGCAGCCCGGGGCCAAGAGCCTGATGGGCGGACCCTCGGGCGTGCCGCGCCGCTTCATTCCCCTCGCCTATCGCAACCCGGCGGTGATCGAGGTCCAGCCGCTGGACGGCGCGGGGGGCTCGTTCCAGTCGGTCAAGAACGTCGACCCGACCATGTCCCAGGCCGAGCGCGCCAAGATGGGCGCCCCGCGGCAGGAATTCGTCCAGGCCAGCATCATCGACACCACGCCCGGCGCGGTCACCATTCCCACCGACTATTCGCAGGAACTGGTCGACGCCCTGCGCCAGCCCTACACCGTCGCCATCGACGAGACGGCCGTGGCCAAGCTGGGCGTCAAGCTGGGCGACAAGGCCCTGTACAACGGCCAGACCGTGACCGTGGTCGGCATCACCCGCGGCTATCCCAACATGATGCAGGCCACCATCGTCATGTCGCGCGACACCCTGCGCATGCTGGGCCAGGCCGACACCGGACCCCGCGTCGGCCCCCTGATGATCAAGCTGCGCGATCCGGCCCAGGCCGAGCGCGTGGCGGTCGAGCTGAACGAACAGGGCGACGGTCAGTGGAAGGCCTGGACCCGTCAGGAACTGGCCGACGCCAACGCCTCGGCCATGTTCGAGGAAGGCATCCTCGTGATCATCATCGGCGGCTGCGTGGTGCTGGGCACCATCATCGGCGTGGCCATCACCTGGCAGACCCTGCGCGGCGCCATCATGGCCAACATCAAGGAGTTCGCCTCGCTGCGGGCCCTGGGCGTCGGCATGGGATCGCTGAACCGGATCGTCATGGAGCTCAGCTTCTGGGTCGGCCTCGTCGGCGTCGGCGCCGCCATCGGCCTGACCCTGCTGGTGCAGATGCTGGCGGCGGCCAATGCCGTCATCATCGCCCTGCCGCCCATCCTGCTGGTCGTCGTCGGCGGCGGGCTCGTCGTCATCGCCATGCTGTCGGGCCTGCTGTCCCTCGGCATCCTCAAGAACAGCCAGCCGGCGGACCTGCTGCGATGAGCAAGACCCGAACGCACGGCAAGCACGGCGACTTCGCCATCGAGGCCCGGGGCCTGGTCAAGCGCTTCAAGTCCGGCAAGGGCTTCGTCGAGGTGCTGAAGGGCGTGGATTTCGACGCCCGCCACGGGGACCTGACCATGGTCATGGGCCCGTCGGGCTCGGGCAAGTCGACCCTGATCGCCGCCCTGTCCGGCCTGCTTCGGCCCGAGGCCGGTCGCGTCGACACGCTCGACATCGACGACCTGTGGAAACTCTCCGCCGGGCGGATCGACCGCTTCCGCCTCGACAACTGCGGCTTCATCTTCCAGGGCTTCAACCTGTTCCCCGCCCTGACGGCCCTGCAGCAGGTCGAGGTGGTGCTGAAATTCCAGGGCCTGTCCAAGGGCGACGCCAAACGCCAGGCGACCGCGACGCTGGAGGAGGTCGGCCTTGGCCCGCGCCTGCACCAGAGGCCTTCGGCCCTGTCCGGCGGCGAGAAGCAGCGCGTCGCCATCGCCCGCTGCCTGGCCAAGAACCCCCAGATCCTGTTCGCCGATGAACCGACATCGGCGCTGGACGGCGAGAACGGCCAGGTGGTCATCCGCCTGCTGCGCCGCGCCGCCACCGAACACGGCGCCGCCGTGATCTGCGTGACCCACGACCCGCGCCTCGAGGAATGGGCCGACCGCGTCATCAAGATCGAAGACGGCGTCATCATCGACGACCAACGCCGCATCCCCAATCCCGACGCCACCCTGGCCTCGCACTGACGACCCCAAGGACCATCGACATGCCCGCCTTCCTCAAGAACAAATGGCTCTGGATCGGTCTGGTGCTGATCGTCGTGCTCGTTGTCGGCTTCAACGTCATGCAGGGCGCGAGCAGGGCGAAGAAGGCCGAGGAAGAGAAGGCCAACGCCCAGAAGAAGGTCGAAAGCCCCTATGCGGCCATCGCCAACGGCAAGGTCGATGTCGAGGGCGGCATCATCCAGATCGCGGCCCGCCGCGGCGGCGTCGTCCGTGAAGTGCTGGTGCAGGAAGGCGACCGCGTCGTCGCCGGCCAGATCCTCGCCCGTCAGGAAGACGAAGAGCCGCGCCTGGCCCTGCAGAGCGCCAACGCCGACGTGGCCCAGGCCGAGAGCCAGCTGCGTCTGATCCAGGTCGACATCCGCACCGCCCAGCGCGAGCACGACCGCCTCGCCCGGCTGGTCGACTCCAACTTCGTCGCCGCCTCGCGCATGGATGCGGCGCGCGACGCCATCGCCCAGGCCCAGGCCCGGCTCGGCTCGCAGCAGGCGGCGGTCCAGACCGCCCGCGCCCGCCGCGACCAGGCCGCCTACAATGTCGAGCTGACGGTGATCCGTGCGCCCCAGTCGGGCCGCATCGTGCGCCGCTACGCCAACCCCGGCGCCGGCGCCTCGACCCTGAACGTATCCAACATGTTCGACCTTGAGCCTGATGCGCCCCGCATCGCCCGCGCCGAGATCGTCGAGAGCGACATCCCCAACATCACCCCCGGCCAGGCTGTCGAGATCACCCCCGAGGGCGATCCGTCCAAGGTCTATGTCGGCGCCGTCCTGCGCCGCGCCGCCGTCTTCGGCGCCCGCAAGCTGGCCTCGGACGACCCCTCGCAACGCTCGGACGAGCGGGTGGTCGAGGTGGTGGTCACCGCCGGAGACGCGCCCCTGCTGATCGGCCAGCGCGTGCTGGTCAAATTCATGAAGCCCGGGCAGACCGCCGGCGCCCCGCGCGCCGTCGCCGCCGGCGTCCCCGCCGCCCGCGCCATGCGCGCCCCCGCGGCGGCGGGCTGATCCCTTGAGCTAGCGGCCGGTGAAATCCGCCGGCCGCTTCTCCAGCGCCGCCGTGACCCCTTCCAGGTGATCGTCGCCGAGGTGCGCCAGCGCCTGCATCGACGCCGTCATCTCCAGGATCTGGTCGAAAGTCGCGTCGCGGCCCTGGCGCAGCAGGGCCTTGGTCATGCGCAGGGCCTGGGGGGCGCGGGCGGCGATCTCCCCGGCGGTCGCCATGGCCTCGTCCATCAGCCGGTACGGCGCGACCACCCGGCTGACCAGCCCCCATTCCATCGCCGTCCGCGCGTCCAGCACCCGGGCGGTGAACAGCATCTCGGCGGCGCGCGCATAGCCGATGTTGCGCGGCATCAGCCAGGCCCCGCCGTCGCCCGGCAATATGCCCAGCTTCAGGAAGGGCACGCCGAAGGTCGCCGTCTCCGAGGCGATGCGGATGTCGGCCAGCCCCGCGATGTCGCAGCCCAGCCCCATGGCCGGACCGTTGATCGCCGCGACCAGCGGAACCTCAAGCCCGTACAGCGACCGCACGATCCGGTGCACCACGCGGCGGTAGCGTTCGCGGATATCCGCGCCTGAGCCGGCGAACAGGTCTCGCCGGTCCTTCATCGCCTTCAGGTCGCCCCCCGCCGAAAACGCGCGCCCGGCCCCGGTCAGCACCACGCAGCGCACCGCCGGGTCCGCGTTCACCGCCTCGCAGGCGGCGGCGAAGGCTTCGCCGTCCTCGAGGTCGGGCAGGGCGTTCAGCCGGTCGGGCCGGTCCAGCGTCCAGATTTCGATGTGCGCGCGGCGTTCTCGACGGATCAGGGTCATGGCTCCGCTGTGCCGCAACCGCGGCCCCGCCGCAACGTCAGCAGCGGGGGACCTTGCGCGCCACCGACGACCAGGCCCGGGTCAGGGGAAGGTCGGCGTTCTCCCTGGCCGCGGCTTCGGCTTCGGCCGCCTGGGCGGCGAGGCTGACATAGCGCCGGACGACCGCCATTCCAGGGGGCAGAATGTCGTCGGCTTCGAGGAAACTCGCCCGCTCCGGCGTCACGATCGGCGCCGGCGCGGCGGACGTGGCGGCGATCGTCTGCTGCATCGGCGTCCAGACGACGAAGTCGACCCCGCGATCCGGCGACCAGCCGTCTCGCGACGGCCGGACGGCCGTGGTCGCGACCAGCGTCGCCTCAAGCTTCAGCATATGCGCGCCCCTCCGACAGAAGACTGGCACGGATTTCATTCCGGCGCGCGTATCACTCGCGCGACAGAAGAATTGAAAAAGCCCCGGGCCTTTCGGACCGGGGCTTTTTCAGTCGATCGAACTCGCCCTAGCGGCGCTTCTCGATCTTGATCGGCACGAAGTTCGACGGATGGCTGACCACGCGGTCGCCTGCCCCGTTGTTGTTCTTCGTATTGACCAGCATCCCGCCCCAGAGGGCGAAGGACATCATGGCGTGCTGGAGATTGCGGTCTCTGTCGTTCATCCTGGCGTCTCCTTTCGATGGAACGATGAAAAGAGACACGTCGTGCTTTTCGGGAATCTCACCGTCATAGTCGTTTCGCGTCATGGTCAAGCTAATTCCGACCGGCGAAAAATGCAATAGTTTTTACTCCGACACCGGACCATATTTCGTATTCATGTCATCGACTGTCGCCGAAAATCCACAGACCCCGCCGCGCGCCGTCGTCACGCCGTGCATCAAGCTGTGCGTCGTCGACGGCGCGTCCGGCCTCTGCCTCGGCTGTTTCCGCACCCTGTCGGAGATCGGCGGCTGGAGCGGTTTGACCGAGGATCAGCGCGCCGCGGTCATGGCGGGCTTGCCGGCGCGGCGGACCCGGATCGATCCGGCCCTGCTGGGCCCCGCCTGAGCCGACCGCGTTAAGGCCGTGCAAACCATCCCCCTTCACCGCATCCAAACGGGCGCGTGCGATACCGGGCCGTCGCAGAAGCGGCGCCTCAGGACGAGTAACGCATGCGTTTCGACCTTTCCTCTCTCGGCATCATGGCCGCCGCCGTTGGTTCGGCGCTCACCACCGTCTGGTGGATGGATCACGCCGGTCTGCGGGGTCAGGCCCAGGCCGCGACCGTCCCCGCCGTCCGCGCCTTCGCGCCCGCCGAGGGGACGCCGGCGCGTGTGCTGAAGGGTCTCGACGGCCACTACTGGGCTGACGCCCTGATCGAGGGCCACGCTGTCCGCGTCATGGTCGACACCGGCGCCAGCGTGGTCGCCCTGACCCGCAACGACGCCGCCCGTCTGGGCCTGAAGCTCACCCCGGAGGACTTCTCCGGAACACTGATCACCGCCTCGGGCCCGGTCCGCGCCGCGCCGGTGGAGCTTCAGGCCGTCGCCGTCGCCGGCGCCCGCATCGAACGCGTCCAGGCCCTGGTGGTCGAGCGCGGTCTGCCGCATTCCCTGCTGGGCATGAGCTATCTGGGCCGCCTCTCGGCCTTCACCGCCACGCCCGCCAGCCTGACCCTGCGGCCCTAGAACGCCTTCGCCACCACCGACAGCGCCGTGGCCAGCAGATAGACCGCGAACGCCTTGCGCAGGACCCGTTTGTTCAGCGAATGCGCCAGCCGCGCCCCCCACGGCGCCACCGCCGTGGTCAGCACCGCCATCACGATCGCCCCGGGCACGTTGACATAGCCCATCGACCAGGGCGGCCGGCCCTCGGCCTGCCAGCCAGCCACCACGAAGCCCAGGGTCGCCGCCGCTCCGATCGCCACCCCGAAACCCGATGCGGTCGCGACCGCCTGATGGATGGGCCGTCCACACAGGGTCATCAGCATCCCCCCGAAACTGCCGCCGCCGATCCCCATCATCGCCGACAGTCCGCCGATCAGGCTTCCCAGCCCGCGCCGCCCCCAGCCGGTCGGAAGGTCCGACCTCAGCGTGAACCGCTCGGGCATCAGCCCCAGCTGCGCCGCGATCAGGGCCAGGCAGACGCCATAGACGATGGCCAGTCCCTCCATCGAGGTCACGCCCGCCACCGCCGCCCCGATCAGCGCCCCGACCGCGACCCAGGGCGTCCAGGTCCTCAATACTCCCTCGTCCACCGCCCCGTGCGACCGATGCGCCTTCAGCGACCGCCAGCTGGTCGCCACGATGGTCAGCAGCGAGGTCCCGATCGCCGTGTGCAGATTGCCCTCGCCGCCCACGCCCAGCACCTCGAAGGCGTAGAACACCGCCGGCACGATCACCGTGCCTCCGCCCACGCCGAACAGCCCGGCCACGATCCCGCCCGCCAGTCCCGCCGCGACCAGGGCGGCGAGCAGCACAAGCAGTTCGGCAAGGGGGAGGGCGGTCATGGGTCCTGTCTAGTCTGACTCGCGACGAAGGGGACCGCGCCGCCGCGCAACCTTCGCCGCCGCACACCGTTCTTTCCGCACAGGGACGCACCCACCCGGAAAGACACCCCCCATGACCTCCATCAAGCTTCTCGCGGCCTCCGTCGCCGCCCTCACCCTGGCGGCAGGCGCGGCCTCCGCCCAGACCCCCTACAGCCAGACGCCGTACGGGCAGCAGACCCAGTCCGATCCGATCGGCGCCATCCTCGGCGCCCTGTTCGGCGACCGGCTCGGCGTCTCGACCACCCTGGACAGCGAATGGTCGCGCGGACGCCGTCCGCTCAACACCCAGCGCGCCCAGTTCGAAAGCCGGCTGGACGCCGACGTGCGCTCGGGCGCCATTTCGTCCTCGGCCGCCAGCAGCCTGAGCGCCGAATACGGCGATCTGGTCGCCCTGGAGGCCCGCTACACCGCCGACGGCCGGGTCACGAGCCAGGAACGCGCCGACCTGAGCGAACGCTATCGCGCCTTCGCCACGCGCTACCAGGCCGGCGGCCAGAGCGGTTATGACGACGACTATGACGGCTGGCGCCCGCTGGCCGAGAGCCGCGCCGCGTTCGACGCCCGCGTCAACGCCGGCGTTCGCAACCGCACCCTGACCCGCGCGCAGGCCACCCGCCTGTCGACCGACTTCGACGCCCTCGTCCGGCTCGAGACCAGCTATGAGCGCAACGGCATCGACGCCCGCGAGCGTCAGGATCTGGAAGCCCGCTGGGCCGATCTGAACCGCCGCGTGGGCGACGGCTATGACGACGGTTACAACTCGGGCGACAACTGGGGCTCCGATCCGCGCGGCGCGCAGATCGAGGCTCGCATCGCCGCCGGCGAGCGCAACGGTTCGATCAGCCGGACCGAGGCCGCCAGCCTGCGGCTGGAGCTGCGCGACCTGATGCGTCGCTGGACCGAGCTGGAAACCCGCGTCGATCTGGCCCGCCGCTAAACCGCGGAAGGGGGCGTCGCTCAGATCAGCAGCGCCCCCTCGTGCCGCAGCAGCCACCCCTTGCGCTCCAGCCCCCCGCCGAACCCGGTCAGAGAGCCGTCCGCGCCGACCACCCGATGGCAGGCGAGGATCAGCGGGATCGGATTGCGGTTCAGCGCCACCCCCGCGGCCTGGGCCGCCCCGGGCTCGCCGGCCCGTCTGGCCATCTCGCCATAGCTGATGGTCACGCCCGCCGGGACCTCGGCCAGGGCCTTCCACACGCGCGGCTGAAAGCCGTCGGACGCCGCGCCGTCCAGCGACCAGGGCACGCGGTTCAGGGCCTCGCGGTCCCCGTCGAAATAGGCCGCCAGTTCCCGCGCCACCGCCGACGGCGCCTCGCCCTCCGACAGGGTCGCCGCCGGATATTCCCGCCGCATCGCCTTGATCAGCCCGTCGCCGAACGACACGCCGCGCACGACGCCCGCCCCGTCGCAGGCGAGGGCCAGCGGCCCGATGGGGCTGTCGATCCACGACAGGATCAGGCGATCCGGCGCGCTCATTCCACCGCCGGCATCAGGGCGTTGACCTCGGCCCAGCCCAGGGCGCCTTCGCCCAGCGGCTCGGACCGGCCGTCGGCCAGGAAGGCCTCTGTCAGGGCGGCCGCCCGGCCCCAGGTCGCGCCGACGATGCCCGAGCCGGCGCTCAACCGCCGCACCCCCAGACCTTCCAGCGTCCTGGCGTCGGGCAGGCCCGGATAGGCCAGCAGGTTCAGCGGCAGGGGCGTCGCCCTGACCATCGCCGCGATGTCGGCCGCGTCCGTCAGCCCCGGCGTGAACAGGCCGTCCGCGCCCGCCGCCGCATAGATCGCCCCGCGCCGCGCCGCCTCGGCCACACGCGTCCCGGGCTCGCCCACGCCCCTCAGCCACACGTCGCAGCGGGCGTTGATGAACAGGTCGCGCCCGACCGCCGCCCGGATCGCGGCGATCTTGGCCGCCAGCAGCTCCGGCGCGCCGCCGCCGTCCTCGATATTGATCCCCGCCGCTCCGGCCTCGACCAGCCGCCGGGCCTCCGCCGCGACCATGGCCGGATCGTCGGAATAGCCGCCCTCGAAGTCGATCGACACCGGCAGGCCCTGCGCCGCCCGTACGACGTCCGCGCAGACCTGAACCACCCGATCGACCGGCAGGGCGTCCCCGTCCGGCCAGCCCAGGGCCCAGGCCACGCCCGCGCTGGTCGTGGCGATCGCCTTCGCCCCCTTGGCCCGCATCAGGGCCGCAGAACCCCCGTCCCAGGCGTTGGGCAGGATCAGCAGGCCGGAACGGTGCAGGTCGTGAAAGGCGGTCATGGCGTGTCTCCGTCAGGGCCGCCGACCTCACGCCGATGCCGCGGGATTGTCCGGCGGTTTTCGGACGCGCTCACCGGGGGGCGGGGTCGGCGGCGGCGTAGGCGGCGTTCTGGATCATCCGGTAGGTCGGCGTGCCGTTGATGCACGCGCCTCCGACGCTGCGGCGCGGTCGCCCGGCCTCCGCCATGTCGGCGATGATGGCCGAACTGTCCTGCGGGCACAGCCGCCGGCGCGAGCCGTCGATGCGCCGGTTCAGCGGCAGGTCGTGCGGCCACCAGTCCGGATCCCAGGCGCGGCAGGGATCGCTCCATGCCGCCTCCATCTGCGCCGTCTTCTGCGCCGACAACCGGCCCTCGTGGGGCGGCCAGTATCGCTCATCGGCCGTGCGGCTGTCGTTCCAGTTTGCGTACCAGGCGTCGATCTCCTGGCGGCTCAGCCCCTGCGGCAGTGGCGGAGGCGGGGCCGGCGGCCCCTCGTTGACGCTGTGCCGCCAGAACCACCAGGACCCGTCCGCCTCGCGCCACACGACCGAGCGGTGGTCCGAACTGTAGCCCCCGCCCGGGGGCATCCGCGCGCGGATCACCACCGACGCGTCCTCCGGCGGCCGCCGCGCCGCCCAGGCCGGGATTCTCACCACGTCCAGCATGTCAGCGACCGGCGACCCCGCGGCGGTCGGCAGCCGGGCCCGCTCGCGCTCGAGCGTGCGGAAGTCGACGTCGCGCACCGCCTCGCATTGCGCCTGCGGCGGCCGCTGCGACTGCGCCTCCGGCGTCGGAGCCTGCGCCCCCGCTCGGCCCGCCGCAGCCCCCTGCAGCAGCGCCAGCGCCAGCGCCGCCGTCCTCGTCGCCATTCGCATCCCGTAGCCCCCGTTGAGAAGCCAGCTTCGCCGACGATTGTCCCTGCGGCAACCACCGGTCCGCGGCCGGAACAGGCGCACCGGCGCGGCGTTACGGTGAAGCTCCGGCCGGCCTCCCGCCGCGTCGGGCGTCAGGACACCGCCCCATGGTCAATCGTCGCGCCGGCCTTCCCCTCACGGCCCCGTCCGTGCCCCTGTTCGCCATCGCCGTGGTGCTGGCCGTCCTGGCCATGCTGGTGCAGTACGGCGGCGTCGCCATCCCTGTGGTCAGCGACCATGTGTTCAACACCCTGGCCATCGCCTTCGCCGTCCTCACCGCCGGGGTTCTGCTGCGCAACGCGTGAGGCGGAAGGCGCGGGAGATCCGATCGCCGGGAGCGGCTCGCCGCCGCCCCCGGGCATCCGGCCCCGGCCCTAGAAGGGCCGGTAGTTCAGGCTCAGGAAGAAGCGCCGTCCGAACAGGTCGAAATTGTCCGCGCTGGTGTTGCCCAGCCAGCGGGCCGGCTCCGCGTCGAAGGCGTTGACCACCCCGGCCCGGACGGTGGTGTCCTCCCGCATGTTCCAGCGCACCGAGAAGTCGTGCTGGGAGAAGTCGCCCGTCTCCAGGTATTCCAGCGTCTCGTAACGGTCGAAATTGCCGTAGCCGATATTGTCGACGTCCTCGATCTCCTGGCTGACCTGCCAGTCCCAGTCCCAGGTGAAGGCGAGGGTGTCCGTCGGCTCCCAGGTCACCGTGGACAGGAAGCGCACGCGCGGCATGCCGACGGTGTCCTCGAAGTCGCTGGAGTCCGTCGGATCGACGATGTTGACGAAATCATGCTGTTCGATCAGCCAGTTGCCACGGATCGAATGGCTGAACCGGCCCCAGTTGTGACCGGCCCACTCCGGCAGGTCGAAGCCATAGCGCGCGGTGAAGTCCACGCCCTTGGCGGTCAGGGCGGCGTAGTTCAGCGATCCCTGGATGAAGCTGCTGACCAGGAAGGTGCCCGGGTTGCGGGTGATGGTGGCGCAGGCGCCGGTGTTCACCTGGTTGCCGCTGACGCACTGGTTGGCGGCCGACTGCGCGGACACCGAGGCGATCGCATCGCTGATCTCGATGTCATAGTAGTCCAGCACGATCGACAGGTTCGGGAGCAGATAGTCGGGCGTCCAGACCCCGCCGATGGTGAAGCTCTCCGACGTCTCCGGCTGCAGGAAGGGGTTGCCTCCGGCCAGACCCGGCACCGAGCCGCTGCCGTAGTTGGGCAGATAGGCGTTCGGCGCTGACGGATCGCTGAAGGTGAAGGTCAGGCCTGCGGCCGTGGCCAGGGCGGCGCAGTTGGCGATGCGGTTGTTGGCGATCGTCCGGTCGGCCAGGTTGTTGATCACCGTCGCGCTGCAGGGGTCGGAGAAGCCGTTGGCGAAGGTCTGGCCGTAGGGCTCGTTGGTCTCCGACAGGTTGGGCACGCGGATCGCCGTCGCCGTCGTCGCCCGGAACAGGAACTGGTCCGTTGGCCGCCACTGGAACTGGGCGCTGTAGGTGTCCTGCTTGCCGACGTGCGAATAGTCGGACACGCGATAGGCGCCGCTGATCTCGGAAGAGCCCAGGAAGGTGTCGGTGAAGAGCGGCAGCCTCAGCTCGGCGAAATAGTCGTTGGTGTCGTAGCTGGCCTCGGCGAAGTCCGGTCCGGTGTTCAGGAACAGCAGGCGGCCGGCGGTGTCGGAATCGCGTCCCACGCCGCTGGTGATCTCCTCGCGGTACTCATAGCCCAGGGCGACGCCGATCGGGCCGGCGCCCCAGAAGTCCCACAGGTCGCCGGTGGTGAAGGCCAGGAAGTCGTGTTGCTTGTTCTGGTCGGTGACGGTGATCGCCGCCTGCAGATAGTCCAGGCCTTGCTGGGTGAAACCGTCCGGCCCGAACACGCGCACCGGCGAACAGTCGTTGATCACCGCGCCCTGCCGGGAATAGGTCACGCCGCCCACGACGGCGTTCGGCACGGCCACGCCCTGGGCCGTCAACAGCTTCACGCGGCAGACGATCTCGCCCGGCCGGCCGTTGACGATGCCCGCGGTGTCGACCACCGCGTCGGCGGCCGCCTGGTAGCGAACGACGTCGACGCCCAGCTCGGTGTTGGCGTTGTTCATCTCGCCGTAGGTGTAGCCGGCTTCCCAGGTCACATTCCGATAGAAGCCCAGATCGCCCGCGTCGCCGCGCAGTCCGAGAACGTAGCGCTGCAGGTCGCGGTTGTTGGTCTGGGTCCGCGGCGGCCCGTACAGTTTGTGCTGGGCGCGCGGGTCCGCGACGTTGCTCGTCACCACCCCCGCCGAATTATAGATGTCGCGGCGGTTGGTCTGGATGGCGGTGCGGACATTGGTCGGCAGATAGGCGTTGTCCAGGCCGATCTCGAACGCCGAGGTCGCGGTGATGGCGCCGACGGTGCCGGGGGCGAACTGGCGGATGTTGAAGTCGTGGAAGACCCGCTGGCCCGCGTCGAAGGTTTCTTCCTCGACGTATTTGGCCTCGCCGAAGACCTCGATCCTGTCCGTCACATCGAAGTTGAAGCCGGTCTGGAAGCGGTAGTTGGTGGATTCCGGCAGGCGGCTGCCCTGGGCCTGTTCGGTGTTCTGCACCATGCCCTGCCCGCCGTTGCTCGAGTTGCGGGTGAAGCCGGCGCCTTGCCGGATCGAGCCGAAGGTGACCGGCTGGGACGCGCCGGTGTTGTCGTAAAGGAAGCCGTTGTCCAGGCGGTTGGACGGCGCCAGCGAGAAGCAGTTGGCCGAGAAGGTGGTCGCGGAGCAGCTCTGGAACGGCACATCGGGGTCGGCGGCGGGGCTCGGCCGCACGCCGGTCGACAGGATGGTCACGCCGCCGAAATTGGTGCCGCGGATATAGGTGCGCAGATCGCGGACCAGGATCAGGTCCGGCACGCCGTCGCTGGGCGCGGAGGCCGGGTCGGAGTCGTTGGCCAGCAGGCCCCACGATTCCCGCTTCCAGTCGATGTCGGTGTCCAGCACCTCGTCATTGCGCTGGTATTCGCCCGAGACATAGACGTTCAGCCGGTCGTCCAGCAGGTTCTGGCCCCACAGCACCGACAGGCGCTGGCTCAGCTGATGGTCGTCGTTGATCTCGGCGACCGAGGCGTCGATCTCCAGGCCCTCGAAATCCTTCTTGAGCACGAAATTGACCACGCCGGTCACGGCGTCGGCGCCGTAGACGGCCGCGTTGCCGCCCGTCACCACCTCGACGTTGTTGACCAGCAGGCGCGGAATGGTGTCGACGTCGACCGACAGCGTGCCGGGGCTCGATCCCACATGGCGGCGTCCGTCGACCAGGGTCAGCGTCCGCACCGCGCCCAGGGCGCGCAGGCTCAGCAGCGACAGGCCGCCGTCGTTCAGGTTCGCGCCCGTGGTGTCTTCCGGCACCACCGAGGTCGACAGGGCCGGGATGTCGGCGAGGAAGTCGATGACGTTGACCTCGCCCGACTGCTGCAGCTCCTCCTGCCCGATCTGGATCAGCGGCGTCGGCGAATTGGTCGGGTCGCGGCGGATGCGCGAGCCGGTGACGACCACCTCGCCCAGATCGGAGGCCTCGGGATCCTGGGCCGGGGCGGTCTGGGCGCTGGCCGCCGCCGGGATGGCGGCCGCGAGCGTCACGGCCGAAAGGCCGGCCAGCAGGGAGGAAGTCATCAGGAACGGCCTGGTGCGCATGTGGAGGACCCCGAATGATGAGAACAAGACGTCAGCGTTGCAGTTAGGAGGGGGCCCCGCCGGTTTTGCAACCGAATAGACACAAACCCGCCACGGCTTCGACACAGGCGTGTTGCGCCCACCACAGTCGGGCCGGGCGGGCGCGGCGTCCGTGCCTCCGCCCGGGGCGGCGCGCCCTCCGACCCCTAGCCGCGGGCGGCCGCGCGCCCTACCTTCCGTTCATGGCCCGTTCCCCCTCCGCGTCCCACGGCAAGTCCGGCAAGCCCGTCCACGTTCCGGGCCAGTCGGCCGAGATGTCCGCCGGCCTGTCCGAGGCCCGCGCCCCCTTCATCTTCGACCCGGCGACGGCGACCAATCGCATGCCGATGTTCGCCCCCGTGTCCGGCCCGCGCCTGACGCCGGAGGAGGCCCCCGGCAAGCCCTCCGACTGGACCCCGCACCGCCCCGACCGCCCGGCGGGCCGCAAGCACATCCCCTTCCGGCTGGAGACGAAATACACCCCCGCCGGCGACCAGCCCGCCGCCATCGCCGAGCTTGTCGCCACGGCGAACACGGGCGAGCGCGACCAGGTCCTGCTCGGCGTCACCGGTTCGGGCAAGACCTTCACCATGGCCAAGGTCATCGAACAGACCCAGCGCCCGGCCCTGATCCTGGCCCCCAACAAGACCCTCGCCGCCCAGCTCTATTCCGAGTTCAGGAGCTTCTTCCCCGACAACGCCGTCGAGTATTTCGTCAGCTACTACGACTACTACCAGCCCGAGGCCTACGTCCCGAAGTCCGACACCTACATCGAGAAGGACTCGTCCATAAACGAGCAGATCGACCGCATGCGCCACTCGGCGACGCGGGCGATCCTGGAGCGGGACGACGTCATCGTCGTCGCCTCGGTCAGCTGCATCTACGGCATCGGCTCGGTCGAGACCTATACCGCCATGACCTTCACCCTGAAGGTCGGGGACCAGATCGACGAATCCAAGCTGCGCGCCGACCTGATCGCGCTGCAGTACAAGCGCAACGACGCCGCCTTCGAGCGCGGCATGTTCCGCAAGCGCGGCGACGTGCTGGAGATCTTCCCCGTCCACATGGAGGACCGCGCCTGGCGCATCCAGCTGTTCGGGGACGAGCTCGAATCCATCCAGGAGTTCGACCCCCTGACCGGCAGGAAGACCGCCGACCTGACCGAGATCACCGTCTACGCCGCCAGCCACTACGTCACCCCGCGCCCGTCGCTCAACCAGGCCATCACCGGCATCAAGGCCGAGCTCAAGGAGACGCTCGACTGGATGGTCGAGAACGGCAAGCTGCTGGAGGCCCAGCGGCTGGAGCAGCGCGTGCGCTTCGACCTCGAGATGATGGAGGCCACCGGCTCCTGCGCCGGCATCGAGAACTACAGCCGCTGGCTGACCGGCCGCGCCCCGGGCGAGCCGCCGCCCACCTTCTTCGAATACATCCCCGACAACGCCCTGCTGTTCGTCGACGAGAGCCACGTCACCGTCGGCCAGATCAGCGGCATGTACCGCGGCGACTACCGCCGCAAGTCGACCCTGGCCGAGTACGGCTTCCGCCTGCCCAGCTGCATCGACAACCGCCCGCTGAAGTTCGACGAATGGGACGCCATGCGGCCCCAGACGGTCTTCGTCACCGCCACCCCCGGCCCGTGGGAGATGGAGCGCACCGGCGGCGTCTTCACCGAACAGGTCATCCGCCCCACCGGCCTGATCGACCCCCCGGTCGAGATCCGCCCGGTCAGCGGAACCACCCGCAACCAGGTCGACGACGTCATCGACGAGGTGAAATCCGTCGCCCGCGCCGGTTACCGCTCGCTGGTCACCGTCCTGACCAAGAAGATGGCCGAGGACCTGACGGAATACATGCACGAACAGGGCGTCCGCGTCCGCTACATGCACTCCGACGTCGACACCCTCGAGCGGATCGAGATCCTGCGCGACCTGCGCATGGGCGCCTTCGACGTCCTGATCGGCATCAACCTTTTGCGCGAGGGCCTCGACATCCCCGAGTGCGGCCTGGTCGCCATCCTCGACGCGGACAAGGAGGGTTTCCTGCGCTCCGAGACCTCGCTGATCCAGACCATCGGCCGCGCCGCCCGCAACGTCGACGGCCGCGTCATCCTCTACGCCGACCGCATGACCGGCTCGATGGAGCGCGCCATCGCCGAGACCAACCGCCGCCGCGCCAAGCAGGAAGAGTACAACGCCGAACACGGCATCACCCCGGAATCGGTCAAGCGCGACATCCGCGAGATCATGGCCAGCCCCTATGAGTCCCGCGCCCTCGACAAGCTGACCGCCCCCGGCGTGGCCGAGGCGTCCAAGCCCTTCACCGGCTCCAACTTCCAGGCCGCCCTCAAGGACCTCGAAGGCCGCATGCGCAACGCCGCCGCCAACCTCGAGTTCGAGGAGGCCGCCCGCCTGCGCGACGAGATCAAGCGCATGAAGCTGATGGACCTGGAGTTCGCCAACGAGGTCCTGACCGCCGAGGGCGAGGCGGTCGACAAGTCGGCGCCGAAACGCTGGCGGGCCGATGCGGCGGCGGAGAAGGCGGAGGCGTTCCGGAAGAGCAGGCTGTAGGGGGCGGACCATCAGGGTGCGATAGGATCAGGCTACGACCAAAGTCGGCTTAGCTTCACTATTGCAAGCTGGTCCGTTTTGCAGTCACTGGTTGTCATCGCAATGTCGATCAATCGAGGGGGAAGATGCGCCAGCACCAAACGCTTTTTGCAAATTTCATTTGCAAGTTCGGCGATCGGAACATGATCGACCTGCTTCGAGAGGTTGTCCTGCCTGCTTTCACTGACGACAAGCTGTATCGTGAAGCCCGTGGATCGACATTCCACCTGTTGGACGTTTGCCTATTCGACTCACTAACTAATGACGTAAGCGAACCGGCAATTGCTGGCCAGTTCGTTCAGGACACCACGCTAGTTCGTGATCAGGTTTTCGATCCCGCAACTTCTCAACTTATAAGCGATGAGGCTAAGCTAGACACCTCTCCGTCAGCCTTCTTCGTTCTTCTACTGAAAGATCATAGGTTGATATATTTTGCTGAGACCCGGTTTGCACCGAGCCTAGCATCATTCCAGTCCACGATGCAGCGTTTTCTTATCAGAAAGCATCGCGACTATATCGATAAACTTCATGATGAGGGAGCAGAGCGCGGAGAACGAGTTTACAAGCGAGTTTTGAAAGAAGGGATTCCAGTTCCGACGCTAGAGATCGTTCAGATTACGAACGGCGAACGTCTTTCAGAGTTCGTTCAACGCTTCGCGAAGCTTCAACGCGTAGATTTGATTATTCATCGGAAAAACGATGAGCCTACCGCAGCTTCACTTATCGCAAGCGCCGAGGCATTCAATGAAATGCTGAAAGGCAAGCAAACGCGGGTGACAACCACGGACAATGAGGGCCTAGACAAGGAGGGCACAATCGCCGCGCTCCAAGAGACGACTGACGGCGCAAATGAAACCGTGCGCTTCTCAGGCCTTGACCATAACGGCGATCGACTAAAGGGCGAGAACGAAGATTTCTCTGTGACGACTATTATCGAAAATCTCGTCGGAACCGTCAAACAAAAGGCGAACGCATTGCTTGACCGTTTCAACGCCATCATAGCCCGTGGAGAGCTCAAGCGTCCCGATGTGCCCCAACAGGCCGCTGCGAGAGCAGCGGCGGCAGTGAGAGAAGATGACCAGCAAGCCTAAAATCGAGCCCATCGATGGCTGGCGCGCTGATGCCACCAACGATCAGAACCTCCTTGGCGTAGCCAAGGCGGCTTGGGGCACGGTCGGAAACAAATCGGACATCATTTTATCGGTCGCTATATGTGTCGCGCTCTTAATCGGTTTCGCATTTGCTCAACACAATGACCTGGTGGCCGACGCGCCAATTATCGCTGCCTCTCTTAACTCATGGGCAGGTCTAGTTTCAAATGTTGCAGTTTCTATACTGGGTTTTTTGATCGCGGGATTCTCGATTTTTGCGACAATGACGAAACCTAGTATATTCCGGCTGCTTGCAATGTACAAATCGGGTGGTCGTTCTATATCGGAGTTTAAGTTCGTATTCTATAACTTCTTGTACATATTCGTACACTACATGATATTGCTTGCTTTCGGCATATTCGTTGTGTTTTCCACCACGAAGCAGTCGCCGATTTGGTTTATAGCAGACAAGCTAGATCCCAATCCGGTGGTGGACATCGACATGATTGCCGGCTTCTTTGCCTCTGCCTTCGTGTCATATGTATTCTTTTGTATTCTTCTATTAAAAAGTTTTGTCTGGAACCTGTATCAAGCTATCGTTTTCGCCATTTTCTTTGATCCACAGAACAGTTCTGGACCTTAGAATCTCCAGTTGGTAGCCGCTGACGTTTGGCTCCGGCATGCTCCTTCGAAAGGAGCGCGCCATGCCGAAGTTCACCATCCTCTCCCGCGTCGATGCCTACGTCGACTACACCACCGAAGTCGAAGCCGACTCCCTCGAGGAGGCCGTCGACCTGGCCTATGACGGCGACCCATCCATCAAATGGAAGGAGCAGGGCGTGGTCGAATTCGACGCCCGCCATGTCGTGGCGCTCGACGCGAACGGCGACGAGATCGAGAGCTACTCGCGCGGCAAGGGCTGACCTCTGACGATCCACCCGCTACGGTGGGTGGATGGGGAGCGTTACCAACCACAAGTGGGAGTCGTCGCATCGCGCGCGGTCCGCCATCCGGCGGGTGGTTTAGCCGGTGCCGATACGACCCGAACATATTGTCGAGGCTTTGTCCCAGCTGGGAGGAGAAGCGCACCTCGATCAGCTCGTGCCAAAGGTCGTGGAGATCGTCCCGGACCATAAGGCCGCGAGTCCCGCAGCCCGCGTCCGCGCGCGTCTCCAAGAGAACTGGGCTGGTTCGGCACACTTCAAGGGCAACGACCTGTTCGAGAACGTCTATGGCCCCGCCGCCCGGGCGGGCGTCTGGCGCCTCAAGTCTGATCTTCTCGCGCCCGGAAACCCGGATAGCGTTCTGGACGGAGCCGAGGCCGATATCGAGGCTCAGGAAGGCCGCGCCACCCTCCGTGTTCATATGAGGCGCGAGCGGTCGCGAAAGCTCATCAATGACTTCAAAGCCTCTCTGACCAGCTTCGCCTGCGAGGCCTGCGGCGATGATATGGAAGCCATCTACGGCGAGTTGGGTCTCGGCTATGTCGAGGCCCACCACAAGGTGCCGGTCGCCTTGATCGAAGAGGGCGAGGCGACCAAGCTCTCCGACTTGGCGGCGCTCTGCGCCAACTGTCATCGCATGATCCATCGAAATGGCCTCATGTCGGTTGAAGCATTGGCGGCGCACATGCGTGCGCGGCGGCCACCATTCGCCATCGCGGCTGAGGCTCGCAACGGCGAATGGCTGCACGACCCACCGGTTCAGGACGACTAACCCCCTCTTTCGTCATCCTCCGGCAAGCCGCGCCTTCGCGGCGCAGACCGGGGGACCCAGTGGCGCGCGAGAGCGCGAAGCTGTCGCGGACTCCGCCGCCAACATCGTGCGTGAAAAGGTCGCCTTCGGCGTCGCTGGGTCCCCCGGTCTCGCTACGCTCGCCGGAGGATGACGAAAGGTAGGGGGCGCTCATCGGGGCAAGACTCCCACACCTCCCCCCTCCACCCCTCCCGCTCCCACAACCCGCCCCTTCCGCCCCCGATACGTCCGTTCCTGACGCACCACGCCCCCATAATCCGCGCTCACGCACGGAAGGGGGACTGCAACATCATGCGAACACCGCCGACGCCCGACACCCGCTACGTCACCGTCAGCCCCGACACCTGGAGCCTGATCCGCGGCGCCTACCTGTCCGGCCTGTCGGCGCGGACGGTCGCCGGGCGGTTCGGCGTGTCCGAGGGGGCGTTGCGCAAGCGGGCCGCGCGCGAGGGCTGGACCAAGCGCGCCTTCGCCGCCCGCGCCACGCCCTGGCCCGGCGCGCCCGAACGGCCCCGGACGGCGGCCATGGCCGGATCGGCCGGCTCGGCTGCGCCGTCTGCGGCGACGGCGGGCGAGGCCGACGCGCCCCTGACCGAGGACGACATCGTCGCCGCATGGACCGCGCCGATCCAGATCCGGCCCGGCGACCTCGCGCGGCGGGCGCTGGCCTCGGCCGCCGAGGCGGTGCGGGCGGGGCGCGGCCTGACGGCCCTGCGGCTGGCCCGGGCGGCGTCCGAGATCGCCCGTCTCGACGCCCTGTTCGAATGGGTCGAACTGGACCCCGCCGAGGAGGAGGCCCGCAGCGCCGAGGGCCAGCTGATGGCCCGCCGCTTCCTGCGCGAACGCGCGCTGGGACTGGCCCGCGACCTCGCCCTCGGCCGCCCCCTGCCGCCCGAATACGACGAATTCGACACGGCGCCGGAGGACCCGGCATGAGGGTCGAATGTCTCCACATGGGCGGAATTCGCATTTTTGCGCGGGCCGGGGACATTCGCCCCGTCCGGCCGCGCGCCGCCGATCCGCAACTCTTCCGGCGACGGAAACCCGGCTCTCTCGCGTTCAACCTGCGAGAGAGGACAGCCCATGACCGAAGTGAAACCCACCGGCCGCCCGCGCGGCTTCGCGGCCATGTCGCCGGAGCAGCGGCGCGCCATTGCCTCCAAGGGCGGGACCAGCGTCAGTCCCGAGCAGCGCACCTTCTCGAAGAACGCCGACCTCGCCCGCGCCGCGGGCCAGAAGGGCGGCCTGCGCCGGGTGGAGAAGAGCAGGGGCGACTGACGCCCCCGTTCTCCCTCCCCTTCATGGGGAGGGATGTCGGCGCGAAGCGACGACAGGGTGGGGCATGTCAGGGCCGCGCAGGACCGTGCGGCGGTTCCCCACCCGTCCTCGCCTTCGGCTCGGCCACCCTCCCCACAAGGGGGAGGGAGACCGCGAATCCGCTATACCCCTTCCATGCCCGCCTCCCGCGCCTCCGCCCTGATGGTCCTGATCGCCTCGGCCTGCGTGCTGGCGTTCGCGCCCATCCTCGTGCGGCTGACCGAGACGGGGCCCGCCGCCGCCGGCTTCTGGCGCTTCGCCTTCGCCCTGCCGCTGCTGCTGTTGCTCACCGCCCGGCCTGGCGCGGAGGGCGTCGGCCGGCCGTCGAAATGGATGGCGCTGGCGGCGCTGTTCTTCGTGCTGGACCTGTCGTTCTGGCACTACGGCATCGTCATGACCTCGGTCGCCAACGCCACCGTGCTGTGCAACCTGACGCCGGTCGTGGTCACCCTGTTCGGCTGGATCGTGTTCCGGGACCGGCCGCGGCGGCTGTTCGTGGCGGCGATCGGCCTGGCCATGGGCGGGGCCTTGGCCATGTCGGCGGGGGCGGACGGGCGGCAGGGGACCAATCCGCCGCTGGGGGACCTGTTCTCCCTGTCGGTGGCGCTCTGGTACGCGGGCTATTTCCTCGCCGTGAAGGCGGCGCGGGCGACGGCGGGGGCGATGCGGATCATGCTGTGGTCGACGGCCCTGGGGACGCCGCTGCTGCTCGGCGTGGCCGTGGGGTTGGGCGAGGACCTGTGGCCGGCGACGGCGGCGGGCTGGGCCGCCTGCGCCGCCATGGGGGTGATGCATGTGCTGGGGCAGGGGGGCGTGGCCTGGTCGCTGGGCCGGCTGCCGGCCTCGCTGACGGCGGTGACCATATTGATCCAGCCGGTGGTGGCCTCGGGCCTCGGCTGGCTGATCTTCCACGAGACCATGACGCCGGTGCAGATGATCGGCGGCGCCGTGGTGCTGGTCGCCATCGTGCTGGCGCAGTGGTCGAGCGCGCAAAAGAAAGGCGCGGAGGCCGAAGCCGCCGCGCCCGTCCCGTGATGCTGTCAGTCCGGGATCAGAGGATTTTCAGATCGATCGCTGACGTCTTGCCGCGCTGGGATTCCAGCTCGTATTCGACCTTGGCGTTCTCATCCAGGCCTTGCAGGCCCGCCTTCTGGACCGCGGTGATGTGGACGAAAACGTCCTGTCCGCCGCCGTCAGGCTGGATGAAGCCGAAACCCTTGGTCGGGTTGAACCACTTGACCGTACCGGTCGCCATGTTGCGTCTCCGTGAACGCGCTTGCCAGGCAGACGCCCCCGGGGGAGCGCCCGTCAGCCCATCTGGACGAGCTCATTCAGCGAAGGAGCGGGCACGGGTGTGGAGGCCGCGCGAAATCCGGACTGCGGCGACTTTTTCTCCCGCAAAACCGGGCCGGTCAACCGCCTGTTTCGCGAACGCGGTTCGGCGGATCAGGCGCAAAGACTGCGCGGGGCCCCGTCCAGATGCAGGTGGTTGCGGTGCGCCTCGTTGTAGTCCGGCGTCAGGACCGTCGAGAAGGCCCGGCAGGCGCCGTCCCGGATGCGCTTCAGGAATCCCTTGCCCTCCGCCCCCCGCGGACCGGTTCCGTCCCAGTCGGCCAGGACGGAGACCTTGCGCCCGTCCTCCAGCGTCATGCTCCCGATATCCAGCGCATTGGCCCGCGCGTGCTCGCTGGGCCGGGCGTCGACATCGGTCTGACCATAGATGCGGCGGCAGGCGTAGGTGCCGACCTCGTTCATCCGCGCCACCCGGCTGCCGAACGCCGCCTCGGCCGCGGGCTGCAGCACCTGGCGGTCCCAGATGACGTAGCGCACCGCCAGCGGGCACTGCATCACCGGGCGGCCGTCCAGCGGGGTGACGTCGCCGCCGGTGATCCTGACGGCCCCGCGCACGACGCAGAAGCCGCCGTCGTCGCGGTCCTCGGCCCGTTCGACGGTCACGCCGGCCTCGCGCAGCACCTGGATGCAGGCGTCGGTGACGGCGGCGGTCTCTTCCGGGGCGGCGGTGCGGGCCAGCTCGAAATCCGCCACCTTGGCGCCGGTCGCCTGGCCAATCGGATGGTTCAGATCCAGCGGCTTCCACGGCAGGTCCTGGCCCGGGACAAAGGCGTTCAGCAGGGCGAACGCGGCGCACAGGCCCAGCGTCAGCTCCCACAACAGGTTCCAGAAATCGGCGAAGTCGCGCTTCATTGCCGGACCAGCCTTAGCGGTCCCCCGCGGGGAGCGGAAGCGGAACCGCTCAGGCCGGGGCGTAAAGGGCGGCCAGGGCCTCGACCATGGCGTGGTTCGCCGGCTGGCCGCGGCCGTGATGGTTGGCGACCGACAGGACGGCGACGCCCCGCGCCGGCAGGACCCGCGCCGTCACATGCCACAGGGTGTTGGAGCCGTCGTGACCCAGCCGCGGGCCCGGCTGCACGCCCCAGCCGTAGCCATAGGCCGGCGGCGCGCCCTCGGGCGGTGTCATCAGCCGCGCCATGGTTTCGGGCCGCAGCAGGCCGGCGCCCTCCGTCAGATACAGGCGCAGGAACCGACCGTAGTCCGCCACCGTCATATGGATCCGTCCCGCGGGGCCGAGGAAGGGCGGGTTGTCGGCCACGCCGGCGGGATCGACCGGGATCAGCTGATCGCCGACGGACCGGTGCCCCCACGGATTGTCGCCCTTCGGCGCGCCGTGCCCGACCGAGGTCATGCCCAGGGGATCGAAGACCTCGGCCTGGATCGTCTCCTCCCACGACCGGTCGGCCAGCCGTTCGACGGCGGCCCCGGCCAGGATGTAGTTGCCGTTGCCATAGGCGAAGGTCCCGCGGGTTCCGGTCGGGGTCTGGCCCAGGACCATGGCGGCGAAGTCCACCCGCTGGTCGCGGGTCGACCGGGTGTCGGCATGGCCGGCCATCATGACCTCGCGCGTCAGCAGGTCGCGGTCCGACAGGCCGGAGCGGTGACACAGCAGATCGTCGATGGTCACGGCCCGCAGCGCGGGATCGATGGCGACGCCGGGGAACAGCTCGGGCAGGGTCGCGCCCCACCGCGCCCGGCCTTGCTCGACCAGGCGGGCATAGAGGACGGCCGTCATCGCCTTGCCGTTGGAGCCGAGGTGCCAGAGCTGATCCAGCGTCGCCGGCTCGTCAGAGCCCGCGCGCCGGACGCCGCGCGCGCCCGACCAGATCAGCCCGTCGCGGCCGACCGCGGCCGAGGCCATGGCGGGCGGCGCGTGCTGCGCGAACTGCGCGTCGAGGGCGGCGGCGGCCCTGCTGTCGCGTTCATCCGCCGCCAGGGCGGGAAAGGCGCCGGCCAGCGGCAGGACGGAGAAGCCGCCCAACAGGGCGCGGCGCGTGGCGATCATGGTCGTGTCCCCGGATCTTGCGGACGGATAGCCGGATCGGCGGCTCACGGCACGTTAGAAGGGAGTAATGATTGCGCGGCGATCGGGCTTGAGCGGGGACCCGCGCGCAGCGCGAGCTTGCTGAAGGCGCGCCGAAAGGTTCACGGTGGCGGCATGGGAAAATCAAAAGACTACGACGCCGAACTCCTGAAGCTTCAGACCCTGCTTGTCGAAACCCAGGCGTGGACCATCCAGGAAGGGCGCAAGACCCTCATCGTCTTCGAAGGCCGCGACGCGGCGGGCAAGGACGGGGCGATCAAGCGCATCACGGAGTACGCCTCTCCCCGCCAGACGCGGGTCGTCGCCCTGCCCAAACCCACGGATCGCGAACTGACCCAGTGGTATTTCCAGCGCTATGTCGCCCACCTGCCCGCCGATGGCGAGACCGTCCTGTTCAATCGATCCTGGTACAATCGGGCCGGCGTCGAGTCGGTCATGGGCTTCTGCAAACCCGAGCAGTACGCCCAGTTCCTGAAGGACGCCCCGCGGTTCGAGCGGACGCTCGTCGACGACGGCGTCACCCTGATCAAGATCTGGCTGGACATCAGCAAGGAAGAACAGGCCCGTCGTCTGGCCGAGCGTCTTCAGGACCCGTTGAAGCGGTTCAAGGTCTCGGCGCTCGACGCCGAAGCCCAGATCCGATGGGACGCCTACAGCGCCGCGCGCGACCGGATGCTGGAAGAGACCGACAGCCGCGGCGCGCCCTGGACCGTGGTCGCCACCGACGACAAGAAGACGGCGCGCCTGAACGTCATCCGCCACATCCTGCATACGATAGGCGGGCCAGGCTCCAAGACGCGGCCTGACGCCGATGTGGCCTTCCACCCCGCACGGGCCAAGGGACGGCTGGCGTCCTGATCAGAAGCCCAGTTGGGCCCTCAAGGTTTCGGGACTGAGGCCTTGGGCCCGCAGTTCGCCCAGCGTCACGGACCGGTCGCGTTTGGCGTAGCGCCGTCCATCCCCGCCGACCAGCAGGGGGTGGTGGCGATAGACGGGCGTGGGCCAGCCCATCAGATTCTGGATAAGCACCTGGATATGGGCCGCCTCGAACAGGTCCTCGCCGCGGATGACATGGGTCACGCCCTGCAGGGCGTCGTCGTGCGTGACCGCGACGTGATAGGCGGCGCCGGCGTCCTTGCGAGCGAGGACGACATCGCCGGCGGTCTCGGGCCGTGCCCGGATCAGGCCGCGTTCGCCGTCCGGTCCGCGCCCCTCCTCGACGAAGGTCAGGGCGTCCCAAGCGCGCCGACCCAGCAGGTCGCGGGCGCGGTCCAGCGAAAGACGCCAGGCGAAGGGTCGCCCCCCGGCGAGGAAGGCGGCTTCCTCATCGGCCGGGTGCGGCCCGGGCCGCGCCGCCTCGACCGGTCCGTGCGGCGCGTCGCCGATGGAGTCGAGTATGTCCCTGCGGGTGCGGAAGCAGCGGTACAGCAGGCCGCGCCGGTCCAGCACGTCCACGACCCCGGCATAGTCGGTCAGGTGATCGGACTGCCGCCGGACCGGCTGCTCCCAAACCAGACCCAGCCAGGCCAGATCGTCCAGGATGGCGGCCTCGAATTCGGGCCGACACCGCGTCGGGTCGATGTCCTCGATGCGCAGCAGGAACCGTCCGCCGGCCGCGCGCGCCGCCGTCCAGGCGTTCAGGGCGGAGAAGGCGTGGCCCCGGTGCAGCCGGCCGGTGGGCGACGGGGCGAAGCGGGTGACGAAGGCCACGCTCAGACCCTCTGGATAGCGCCGGCTTGCTCCGCCGCCTCCAGAGCGAGCCGGATCTCGGCTTCGGAAAGATAGTCGAACTGGACGGCCATTTCCTCGGCCGCGAACTCCCGCGCCGTCGTGGCCCAGTCGTAGGCCAGTCGCTGGTCGAAACCGGCGTCCGGGAAAGCCCGCCCGGTCGTGCGATACAGGGTCATGGCCTGCAGTTGCGGCAGGGCGAACTCGCGGGGCCGCTCGATCTGTCGTCGCTGAAGGCGACCGATTTCCTCGGCCAGCAGCGGAGACTTGGCCAGATGGGCCAGCAGGTCGCCCAGTTCATGGAGACGATCCTTGAGCGCGCCGTCCTCCGTATGCGCCGATGGCAGCCAGTCCCGGAACAGGGACGCCTTTCCGGCCATGAGACCGAGCAGGGACATGATCGTCGCGCCGGTCAGGGGATTGACGCCGAAGGTAGCGTGCAGGGACGGACCGGTGGTCGCCAGGGCGTCATGATAACAGCCCCTCGGGATGTACAGTACGTCGCCGGGCCTCATTCGGACTTCCTGCATCAGGTTGCCGCGCGTCTGTTCGAGCCAGCGCCGCGTCTCCATGTTGTCGGGCATGGCGTCGACGGGATTGTCAGCTCGGGCCTCGTAGATGTTCCAGACCTTCTCGCCCTCGGTCTGGATCGCGAACACCTCGTGGTTGTCGTAGTGGGTGCCGAAAGCCCGGACGCCCTTCGACGAATAATACACATTGCAACCGACGCCGGCGGCGAAGGCCTCGCCCAGCATGGCGGCCAGCCGGGTGAGGGGCGGGTGCAGGTGATGCACCTCATTGGCCACCAGGCTTGCGCCGGAAGCCAGAAAGATCTCGAGACGGGGCATCGACGGGCGATGCACCTGCCCGTTCGCCGTCTGGACCGTGTCGCAATACAGATCCTTCCGAACCGGAATGTGATCGCGCATGGGACGCAGGGTCTGGGAGGTCCAGATTCCCGGCTGACCCAGCAGGGCGTTCCACCCGTCCCAGGTGAGGATGTCGCGTTTGCGCCCGCCCTCCGCCGCCGGAATATGCAGCGGTTTCCGGCCGTAGTAGTCGGCCCTGAACCGGGCGGGGGTGATCGGGTGGAGCAGTTCGTCCAGACTGAGCATTCCGCGAGGCTAGATCCCCCGCCCAGTCCTGTCGATGAGATGTAATGGCTGTTGCGCCTTCCCTGGAATGGATCGCCGCCGCGCGCGAACGCCTGGCCTCGCTGGATCCGGCGCTGGAGCGCGCCCATGCGCAGACCCCGGCGTTCGAATGGCGGCTGCGCACCGGCGGCTTCGAGGGCCTGTTCCGCATGATCGTGGAACAGCAGGTCTCGGTCGCCTCGGCCGCCGCCATATGGGCGCGTGTCGTCGCCGGGCTGGAGGGCGAGGTCACGCCTGACAGGGTGCTGGCCACCGGGATCGAGACCCTGCGCGGCTTCGGCCTGTCGATCCAGAAGGCGACCTATGGCCACGAGATCGCCCGGGCCCACGCAGACGGCCGCATCGATTTCGATCACCTGGAGCGGCTGTCGGACGAAGAGGCGGTGGCCCGGCTGGTCGCCATCAAGGGCGTCGGCAAATGGACGGCCGAGACCTTTCTGATGTTCTGCGAGGGACGGCAGGACGTCTTCCCCGCCGGCGACATCGCCCTGCAGGAGGCGATGCGCTGGGCCGACCGGGCGCCGCTCCGCCCGCGCGAAAAGGACGCCTACGCCCGCGCCGCGATGTGGACGCCGCATCGCAGCGTGGCGGCGCATCTGCTCTGGGGATGGTATGGGACGGTCAAGCGCGGCGAGGTCGCGCTGGAGGACCAACCCGCGTGAGCCCCATCGTCGACCCGAACCTGACCGACCCCGAGACCGTGCTCGGCGCGCTCGACTTCGCGGGCGTGGCGGTCTTCGCGGCCACGGGGGCGCTGGCGGCGGCGCGGCAGCGGCACGACCTGGTCACCTTCGCCTTCTTCGGCGCCATCACCGGCGTGGGCGGCGGAACACTGCGCGACCTGCTGATCGGCGCGCCGGTCTTCTGGGTGCAGGACTGGCGCTATATCGCCGTCTGTCTGGCGGCCTCGATGGTGGTCTGGATGCTGGGGGCGCGGACGTGGCGCTTCCGCGCCCTGCTGTGGCTCGACGCCCTGGGCCTCGCCGCCTATGGCGTCATGGGCGCCGCCAAGGCCGAGGCCTTCGATGTCGCGCCGCTCATCTGCGTCGTCATGGGGGCGCTGACGGCCTGTTTCGGCGGTGTGGTGCGCGATCTGCTGGCCGGCGAGCCGTCGATCCTGCTGAGACGCGAGATCACGGTGTCCGCCGCGCTTCTGGCCTCGACCGTCTTCGTTGTCGCGCGCGTGGCCGGGATGGACGTCTGGCCCGCCGCCCTGATCGCCGCGCCCTGCGGTTTCGCCCTGCGCGCCGGGGCCCTGATCTGGGGCTGGAGCCTGCCCGCCTTCCCGGGGACCGCGTCGCGGGGCTGAGCGTTACGGAACCGTCGCGGGCCGGTCATCGCCAAGCCGTCGAATCGGGACTAGGCTTGGATCAGAGCCAGGGAAGGAGACACGTCTTCAGTCCGTTCGCGTCCATGATCCTCTCCCCGACGGCGAGGCCCTGATGCAGGTCCTGAGCCGTCCCCCGTCCGGCTGGCCCGCGCTGGTGCTGAACGCCGATTTTCGCCCGCTGTCCTACTATCCGCTGTCGATCTGGCCGTGGGAGGAGGTGGTCAAGGCGGTGTATCAGGACCGCGTCGACGTGGTCTCGACCTATGACAAGGTCGTGCGCAGCCCGTCGATGGAGTTCGTCCTGCCCAGCGTGATCGCGCTGAAGAACTATGTCGACCAGGACCGGCAGCCCGCCTTCACCCGTTTCAACGTCTTCCTGCGCGACGGCTTCACCTGCCAGTATTGCCACGCGACCGAGCAGTTGACCTTCGATCATGTCGTGCCGCGGTCCCGGGGCGGCCGCACGACCTGGGAGAACATCGTCGCCGCCTGTTCGCCCTGCAATCTGCGCAAGGGCGGCCGCACGCCGCAGCAGGCCGGCATGCCGCTGCGCCGCGTCCCGCACCGGCCGAACGCCTGGCAGTTGCAGGAATTCGGGCGCCGCTTTCCGCCCCACTATCTGCACCAGAGCTGGCTCGACTATCTGTACTGGGACATCGAGCTGGAGCCGTGACGGCAAGCAAAAGCCCGCGCCGATGGCGCGGGCTTCCTGTCTTCCGGCGGATTTAGCGGCGGCGACGGTTGAACTGTCTCTCGGTCCAGCCGGTCACCAGCACATTGCCGTCGGCGGACACGCTGCCGGCCGGAACGGTGCGCGTGGCGCCGTCCGCCGAGCGGACGACGAAGGCGGTGGCGCGGCCTGCCGCGTTGCGCGTCACGTCCACGACGGAGCCGAGCATGGCCCCATCCGAACTATGGACCATGGCGCCGGTCTGGATGGCGGCGTCGACCGCGGCTCCATCGCGATTGGCGCGGGCGTCGGCGCGAGCATTGGCGTTGGCGTTCACCCGGGCGTTGGGCCGGGCGTCACGGGCGCTGTCGCGCGCCTCCCGCACGGTTTCGCGGGTCATGCCGACGCCGTCGCGGGCGATGGAGCCGACCCCATGGGTGATCGATCCGGTGTGGGGAACGCCAACGCCGACCGATCCGCCGACCTGTCCGCCGAGGCCGCCGGCGATCTGGGCGGAAGCGCCGCCCGCGACAAGCAGGGCGGCGGTGAACACGGTGGTTGATACAAGCGTTTTCATTGTGTTGGTCCTCACGTAATCAGGCCCCTGCCCATCCGGGAGAACGATCGGTCGCGCGGGGGGTTCCTGTCGTGGGGCCGCGCGCCTCCACCGTCGCTCCGATCCCCGAGGCTCCATGAAAATCCGTGTCCGCGCCGATCTGGTCTACCGTTTCGACCCGCCGACGGACGCCATCTACAAGATTCAGGTGGCCCATTGGCCGGGCCAGACCGTGCTCGAGGAAAGCCTGACGACGACGCCCGCCATCGACTTCATCCAGGACGAGGATGAGGAATTCGGAGCCCGCACCCTGCGCGCGCATCTGTCGGGCGAAGTGGCCCTCAGCTATTCGGCGGTGGTCGACAACGGCGTGCTCAAGGGGCTGCCGCCAGTGACGGTGCAGCACGACTGGAACGACCTGCCGGCCGAGGTGCTGACCTACCTCAATCCCAGCCGCTACTGCCCCTCGGACCAGTTCGGCCGCTTCGCCGAGCGCACCTTCGGCGGCACGGTCGGCGGCGACCGGGTGCTGAAGATCCTCGAATGGATCAGGGCCGAGATCGACTATGAGCCGGGCGCCTCGGACAGCGAGACCACGGCGGCGCGCACCTTCATCGACCGGGCGGGGGTGTGCCGCGACTTCACCCACATGGGCATCACCCTGTGCCGGGCGTCCGGCATTCCGGCGCGGGCCGTCAGCGCCTTCGCCCACCAGCTGAACCCGCCCGACTTCCACGCCATCTTCGAGGTGTTTCTGTCGAACGGCTGGTGGCTGGTCGATCCGACGGGCCTGGCCCCGGTCGAGGGGCTGGTGCGCATCGCCTGCGGGCGGGACGCGGCCGACATCGCCTTCCTGACCACCCAGGGCTCGTGCCAGCTGGTGCGGCAGTCGGTGACGGCGGAGGCGATCTAGTCGGGGGAGCCCGCCGCCTGCCAGGCCTCGATGAAGTCGAGCCGCCGCAGGACCTTGTTGTCCGGGTCGATCAGCACATGGGCGCCCGTCGGCGCGGCGATGCGGCCGCGGCCGCCGGTCATGGCCACGGTCTGGCGGCGGCCGTCGATCTCGATCTCGACCGGCATGGGGAAGATCCCGCCGTCGCCGGTGACCCATTCCAGCATCAGGTCGCCGCCGTCGCGGGTCTGCGTCAGGTCGGGCAGGGCGGCGTTGTAGAGATAGCCGCGGAAGAACCAGGTCAGGTCGCGCCCGGCCTCCTCATTGACGATGGCCAGCAGTTCGTCGGTCGTGCCGTAGCGGGGCTCGAAGGCGCCGGGCCGCGGGGTCGCCGTGCCGTAGACGATGCGCGTCACCGAGCGGAAGAAGGCTTCGTCGCCGATCAGCATCCGCAGCGAATGGGCGATCAGCGAGCCCTTGTTGTAGATGTCCAGGCCGGGGCCGACGTCGCCCTTGTAGACCTCGTCCTCGGACTTCTCCGTGCCCGAGACGACGGGGAATTTGTTCTTCAGGTCGCGGCGCTGCTCCAGCAGGCTGGCCTGCAAGAAACGCTCGCCGTTCAGCCAGCGGTCGTAGAGCGGCTGCATATAGCTGCCGAACCCCTCGTGCAGCCACATGTCGTCGGCGTTGCGGTTGGTCAGCTGGTTGCCGAACCACTCGTGCGACAGCTCATGATGCAGCAGCCAGTCGAAGCCGCGGCCGTCGAGCTTGTATTCATTGCCATAGGCGTTGATCGTCTGGTGCTCCATGCCCAGGTGCGGGGTCTCGACCACGCCCATCTTCTCGTCGCCGAAGGGGTAGGGGCCGACGGTGGCCTCGTAGAAGTCCATCATCGGCGCGAACTGGTCGAACAGGGCCTGGGCCTTGACCGGGTCGTCGGAGCGCAGGTGCCAGTACGACAGGGGCACGGTGTTGCCGAAGCGGCTGCGGTAGTCGGCCTTCAGCTCGACATAGGGCCCGATGTTCAGGGCGATGGCGTAGGTGTTGGGGTTGGCGGCCGACCAGTTCCAGGTCGTCCAGCCGTCGCCGTGATCGACCGTGCCGAGGAAGCGTCCGTTCGACGGCGCCGACAGGTTCGACGGCACGGTGATGTGCAGATCGACGCGCTTCGGCTCGGCCAGGGGGCTGTCGATGCAGGGCCAGAACAGGTCGCAGCCCTCGGGCTGGACGGCGGTGGCGATCCACGGCGTGCCGTCCGCCGTATTGGCCCAGACGAAGCCGCCGTCCCACGGGGCGTGCGGCGCGACGCGCGGCTGGCCGGCATAGGCGATGCGGACGGAGACCTTTTCGCCGGCAGCCAGCGGCCGGGGCAAGGGGATGGTCATCCGGCCCTCGGGATTGGTCCAGTCGCCCGCCGGAACCTCGCGCCCGTCGACCTGCACCGACGAGACGGTCAGCAGGGTGTCCAGTTCGACCACCACGGCGGCCAGCGGCGCGGCGGCGGTGAAGTCCAGCACGGCGATGGCGTCGATGGCCTTGTCGTCGGGGATGACCTTGATCGACAGGTCCGCCCTGTCGAACACCATGGCCAGCTGTTCGGGCGTGCGCGGCTGGTCGGTGCCGAGGGTGAAGGCGGTCGATTCGCGCGCCGGCGTGACGACGGCGGCGGGCTCGTTCGAAGCCGGAACGCTCTCTGTCGCAGCCGGCGCGGTGGCGCAGGCGGAGAGGGCGAGCAGGGATGCGCCGGTCAGGGCGGCGCGGCAGGCGATGAAGGACACGAACGGCTCCCGAGGACTGGGCCGCCAGCCTAGACAGGCGCGTCCGCCGCGCAACCCGAAAGCCCTATATGCCGCGCGCCTTGCGTTGCGCCTTCGTCGCGCGCCGGACCCAGGCCTTGTCGATCTGCTCGCGCAGGCGATCGTCGTCGGCGGTCTCATAGCGCACCAGCACCGCCGGCCAGCCGTCGAAATGCGGCGTCTTGAAATAGGTCTGCGGCTCGGTCTCCATCAGAAGGTCGATGTCGCCATGGTCGAGCGACAGGGAGACGGCCTCGGGCCGGCGGGTGTCGTTGATCAGCAGCTTGCCCCGCAGGCGCACGCAGCGGACCCCGTGCACCGTCGACTCCTCGACCTCGGGCAGGGACAGGGCGTAGGCGTACATCTCGTCGCGGGTCATGGCGGCAGTGTGCCACCTCGCGGGCAAAGAAAAAGGCCGGCGTCTCCGCCGGCCTCTTCAGATCTTCAGCAGCGTCGCCGGATCAGGCGGCGGCTTGCTCGGCCAGCTTGGCCTTCACCTGGCGCTTGATGCGCTGGGCGGCGGTCGAGAGCTGCTCGTCCTTGGCCTTGACGATGAACGGGTCGAGACCGCCCTTGAAGTCGAGGGTGCGCAGGGCGGCGTTGGAGATGCGCAGGCTGAACGACTGGCCCAGGGCTTCCGAGGCGACCTTGACCGTCTTCAGCGACGGCAGGAAGCGGCGCTTGGTCTTGACGTTCGAGTGGCTCACGCTGTGGCCGACCATGGGGCCGATACCGGTGAGTTCGCAGCGACGCGACATCTGACTATCCTTGACGGAGCGGCCCACGAACGATGCGGGCGCATGAAACAATGGCGCGCAGGGACGGGGTCCCCGCGCGAGAGGGGGCCGTATAGTGGAAGTCACCGCGCCGCGTCAAGGCTTGTGGCGGCGCGTGATCCGTTCAGCCGCCGTTCAAATCCCGCCATATATCGGCTCTATCCATGCAGCGAAGCCCTGCGCCCGAGGTCCGTCCATGAAGATGTCCGTCCTGATCCGCACCGCCCCCGTCCTGATCGGCGCCCTGCTGATGGCCAGCGCGCCCATGGCCGGCCCGGCCGCACCGGTGCAGTCGGCGTCGCAGCCCGTGCTGCCGGGCTACTGGCAGTACACCACCCGGGCGCTGGGGCAGGGCGACACCGAAACCAAATGCGTGCGCCCCAGCGAGATCAATCGTTTCTTCGGCGGCCTGTCGACGCGCCACTACCGCTGCACCTATCCGACGCGCGAGGTGGGCGCCGGCAACGCCCGGTTCGAGGGCAACTGCGTTTCGCGCAGCGGCCGTCAGGTGCGCGTGCGCCTGAACGGCACCTATCAGCCCGAGCAGTTCAGCTTCCGCGGCGGCGCCTCGATCAAGGCCGCCGGCGTCTGGAGCCCCTTTATTCCGGCCACGATCACGGCGCGCCGTCTGGCCGCCCAGTGCCCGGCGAACGCCGAGTATTTCTAGACCGGGGCCACCCGCGCCACGACATAGGTATGCTGTTCGCCCGAGGGCAGGGTCAGGCTGACGTATTCCCCCGCGACGAACCGTTCCTCGCCGAAGCGGAAGCCGCGGGCGTCCGCCGTGTCGCCCCCGTCGAGGTCGAGGGTCCAATGGCCGCCGGGACCATGCTTCAGATGGCCGGTTCCGACCGTCTGGCCGTCGGTAAAACGCCGCACATGGCCGCGCTCCGGCTCGGCGCGCAGGGCCTCCCCGTCCAACCGGCCGTCGGCGTCCAGAGGCGCGACGATGTCATAGCCTTCCGTGGGGTCGCCCGCCGGATGGCCGGGCTCGCGCGCGAGTTCAAGGCGGACATGGTGGAATTGGGTCATGGGGGCGCTCTCGCTGGAACCGGATGTCGATATCCGCAGGATAGCGCGAGATCGCGCCTTCCGTCTTGCTATGGATCAAGCCCGGCGCGGGGCCCTGTGCTAAGGGAAAACCGGCCGTTGTGGCGGCGATACGGGAGGATCGAGAGATGGCGGGTCTACCTTGGATCTTGCTGGGGGCGCTGGCGCTCGCGGGCTGCGCGGGCGAGGCCGTCCGCCAGAATGGAACCGAGCCGGTGGTCATGGGCTCCGCGGATCGGGGCGCGATCCTCGTGCGACAGCAATGCGCCGGCTGCCATGCGGTCGAACACTCGGGGGACAGTCCCCTGGCCGCCGCGCCGCCGTTCCGGGACATGGGCGTGCTGTATCCTGTGCGGGACCTGCAGGAGGCCTTCGCCGAGGGGCTGGTCACCGCCCATCCGGCCATGCCGGCCTTCGAGCTTCAGCCGACCGAGATCGCCGACGTCATCGCCTATCTCGAAAGCGTGTCCGGGACCGGTCCGGGCCGCTGAATGGCAGAAGGCCCGGGATTGCTCCCGGGCCTTCGCGTCGTTCGGCGATGCGTCCTGATCAGGCCGCTTCGGCTTCCTCGGCGGCTTCTTCCGCGGCCTCGGCGGCGGCGATGACGGCCTTCTTGGCGCTCAGCGACTTGGCCAGCAGCTGGACGGCGGCGTCCTTGTCGATGCGGTTGGCGGCGGCGACCTCGCGGGCCATGCGGTCCAGGGCCGATTCATAGAGCTGACGCTCCGAATAGGACTGTTCCGGCTGGCTGTCGGCGCGGTGCAGGTCGCGGACCACCTCGGCGATCGAGATCAGGTCGCCGGAGTTGATCTTGGCTTCGTATTCCTGGGCGCGACGCGACCACATGGTGCGCTTGACGCGGGCGCGGCCCTTGAGGGTCGTCAGCGCCTTGGTCACGACGTCGTCGGCGGCCAGCGAGCGCAGGCCGGCGGTCTTCGCCTTCTTGGTCGGGACGCGCAGGGTCATCTTCTCGTGGTCGAAGGTCACGACATAGACCTCCAGCGACATGCCCGCGACTTCCTGGGTCTCGACGGCCGCCACCTTGCCGACGCCGTGCGCCGGATAGACGACCGCGTCGCCAACCTTGAATTCCAGACCGCTCTTGTTCGTCATGTCATTCCTTTCCCGGCGCAGGGTGGATGAGGCGGCAACGCAAGTGACGGCTGCGCTCTCCATCGACGGGAACCGTCGGCGGCGCAGCTGTATCAGTCGTCAGGAGCGAAAACGGATCACCAAACCTCTGGCCGACCCCGCCTTCGTGGGCGGAGTTCTGTCGCAAACGCGGGCGGCGCGAGAAAATCGCTTACCGCCCGACCCAATGACAGGAACCTATCACAAAATTGGGGAAATTCAAAACGTCCACAGCGTCAGCGTGGCCGTAACGGTAAATCCCACCGGCCGATGGCGGCGAACAGGCGCCGCCGTTGCCGTCAGGAGCCCTTGCCGGGCTTTTCCGAGAAGTATTTCTCGAACTTGCCGGTTTCGCGCTCGAACTGTTCGGCGTCGGCCGGGGGCGTGCCCTTGACGGTGATGTTGGGCCAGACCTTGGCGTATTCCGCGTTGACCAGCAGCCATTTGCCGTCGGGCTCGTCCTCGGTGTCGGGCACGATGGCGTCGACCGGGCATTCCGGCTCGCATACGCCGCAGTCGATGCATTCGTCCGGGGCGATGACGAGGAAATTCTCCCCCTCGTAGAAGCAGTCGACCGGGCAGACCTCGACGCAGTCCATGAACTTACATTTCACGCAGGCGTCGGTGACGATGTAGGTCATGGGGCGGAGGGGATCGCGCGGTTTCGGGGACGGGTTGCGCAGATGACCCCCGCGGCCGCGGCTGTCAACTCGGTGGGCGGACGTGACGCATCCGGGGGGTTGTCATGGACGATGGGCGCTCTATCTGTATCAGATGCGATTACAGATCGCCCGACATCCAGAGGATTTCACACAATGCATCCCGTCTCCCGCACCGTCATCGCCGCCGCCGCCTCGCTCAGCCTTCTGGCCGGCGGCGCCGTGGTCGCCCAGGCCGTCCTGACCCAGACCCCGGCCGAGGTCCAGGCGGGGACCTACAAGCTGGATTCCGCGCACGGCAAGATCACCTGGTCGGTCGACCACATGGGCTTCTCGACCTACGTCGGCCAGTTCGTGGCGGTGCAGGCGAACCTGACCCTGGACCCTGCCAACCCCTCGGCCTCGACGCTGACGGCGACCATCCCCCTGACCGAGGTCGACACCAATTCCGACGGACTGGACGCCCACCTGCAGACGGCCGACTTCTTCGACACCGCAAACCATCCTGTCGCCACCTTCGTCTCGCGCTCGGTCACGATCGACGCCGCCGACCCGTCGGAAGCCGTCGTGGTCGGAGACCTGACCCTGCGCGGCGTCACCCGTCCGGTGACCATGGCGGTCGAGTTCAACCAGGCCGGCCCGTCCATGGGCGCCTACAAGGCCGGGTTCGACGGCGAGGCCACGATCAAACGGTCCGAGTTCGGCATCGCCTATGGCCTCCCGGTGCTGGGCGACGAGGTGACGCTGCACATCGAAGGCGAGTTCGTCCGGCAGCCGTAGGCGTCAGTCGGTCGGGGCGAGGACATAGAGGGCGCGGGCTTCCTCGGGCGGACCGCGCCGCTCGCCCAGGCCCTCGACCGTGAGGTCGACCAGCCGTCCGCCGATGGCGAACACCAGACCGTCGCCGACGTGAACGGAACGGCTGGGCTTGTCCAGCCGGGCCTGTCGCCCCTGGTGGGTCAGCCGGACCGCGCCCCGCTCGACCATGGCCGCCGCCAGCGACCGCGTCCTCGCGAAGCGTGCGCGCCACAGCCACACATCGATGCGACAGGCCGTCTCGCTCATGCCGGCGCGCGGTTCCGGCGGGGGCGTCTGCGTTTCGCGCGGGCGGGCGGGGGCGCCGCCGTCAGGGCCGACAGGACGGCGAACGGCGAGTCCTTCACCGTCCTTGGCCGGTCGCCCCGATCCGGCTTCTGCGCGCGCGAGGCTTTCAGCGCGGCGGTCAGGGCCCTGGCCTCGTCCAGCGAAACGCCCAGGGCCCCGACGTCGGCGTCGGTCAGCACGCCCTTGCCGGCGGCCTGGCGCTCGCTCATCGACTCCAGCAGGTCCACCGCGGCGGCGACCTTGCCGACCGCGCGCAGGCCGAAGGCCGACAGCAGGCGCGGCGAGGGCGGCGGCTCGGGCAGGGCGGTCAGGGTCGTGGCTCCCGGCCGGAACGGCTCGCCGGCGACAAAGGCCTGGGCCAGGGTTCGCGCCCGCGCCTTCAGCACCCCCGGCAGCCAGACCGAATGGGTCCCCATGCGCACGGCGAAGGTCCTCAGCGTGCGCCGCTCGACCTGGCTCAGCGCCGCCAGATCGCGCTCGACGTCGCGCCGGTCGATGACTCCCCCGGCCTCGATCAGGCGGAAGGCGATCCCGCGCGGCAGGCCCTTCAAGGTCCCGCTCTCCACCGCCGCCTTCAGTCGCGCCAGCGGCTTCAGCGCCCGCCCGGCCTCGCCGGCCAGCCACGCCTCCAGCCGCCGCTGCGCCCGCTCGCGCCCCGCCGCCGGCCCCAGTTCGCCCGACAGCCGCACTCGCGGCGCGAACCAGCTTCCGCCCGTCACCTGACCGGCCGCAACGCCGCGCCACAGCACCGCGCCTTCGGGGGTGACGCTGAACGCCTCGTCCGCGTCGGCCGCCAGCCGGCCAAGCCGGCGCGCGATCTCGGGCGTCACCGCCTGCCGCGCGGCATGCCGCAGGGCCCGGTCCTCGAGGGCCGAGGATCCCTTGTCGATCTGGAAGTCCACGCCGGTCAGCCGCCCGACCGCATGGCCCTCGACGATGACCGCCCCTTCGGCGTCGACGTCCGCGACCGCGTCCTCGCGCACGTTCAGGGCCCGCATCAGGGCGGTCGTGCGCCGGTCGACGAAGCGCGCGGTCAGTCGTTCGTGCAGGACGTCCGAAAGCCGCTCCTCCAGCGCCCTGGTGCGGTCGCGCCAGCCTTGGGCCTGATCCAGCCAGTCGGGACGGTTGGCGATGTAGCTGAGGGTGCGCACGCCGCTGAGACGGGCCGACAGCTGGTCGATCTGGCCATCGTCGCGGTCCAGTTCGGCGAAGCGGGGCGCGATCCAGTCCTCGGTCAGTCGGCCCCGCCTGCCGGTCAGAGCCTGGAAGATGTCCTTCGCCAGCCGGCCGTGTTCGTCCAGCGTCGTCTTCTGGAAGTCCGGCAGCTGGCAGGCCTCCCACAGCCGCATGATGGCGCCGCGCGAGCGGCCGACGCGCGCGACCTCCTCATCCTTGATCAGGCGCCGCAGCAGGGTTTCGTCCAGCGCCGGCTGGGTCAGGCTCAGACCCGTCCGGCCCGGCGTGACGACCAGCGACCGCAACAGGTCGGGCAGGGTGTCGAAATCCAGCCGGGCATTGCGCCATTCGGCCCCCTCGACCGGGTCGAAGCGGTGCTCGACCACCTGTTCGACCAGATCGGGGTCCAGCTCCAGCGATTCTCCGGTGACCCCGAAGGTGCCGTCACGCAGATGCCGTCCGGCGCGGCCCGCGATCTGGCCGATCTCGTGGGCGTGCAGCCAGCGCGTCCGTCGCCCGTCGAACTTCCGCAGGCCGGCGAAGGCGACGTGGTCGACCTCCATGTTCAGCCCCATGCCGATGGCGTCGGTGGCGACCAGAAAATCGACCTCGCCCGACTGGAACAGCTCGACCTGGGCGTTGCGGGTGCGGGGACTGAGCGAGCCCATCACCACGGCGGCGCCGCCGCGCTGGCGCCGGATCAACTCGGCGATGGCGTAGACCTGCTCGGTCGAGAAGGCGACGATGGCGCTGCGGGCCGGCAGGCGGGTCAGCTTCTTGGATCCGGCGTAGGACAGGGTCGACAGCCGTTCGCGCGAGACGATCTCCACGTCGGGAACCAGGGCGCGGATCAGCGGAGCCATCGTCCCGGCGCCCAGGAACATGGTCTCGAACCGCCCGCGCGCATGCAGGAGCCGCTGGGTGAAGACGTGACCCCGCTCGGGATCGGCGACCAGCTGGATCTCGTCGACGGCGAGGAACTCGACCGACCGCTCCATCGGCATGGCCTCGACGGTGCAGACGAAATAGACGGCCCGCGGCGGGACGATCTTCTCCTCGCCGGTGACCAGGGCCACAGCCGCCGCGCCGCGGCGCTTGACGATCCGGTCGTAGATCTCGCGCGCCAGCAGCCGCAGGGGCAGACCGATCATGCCCGAGGCGTGGCCCAGCATCCGCTCGACCGCCAGATGGGTCTTGCCGGTGTTGGTGGGCCCCAGGACCGCGACGACGCGCGAGGGGGGCTGACCGGTGCTGCGATCACTCATGATGCTGAAAAGGTGGCGTGTCCCGACCGGTTCCTCAAGCGGCGCCGTGGCGGCCGGCGGACACGTAAACAGCGAAGGTTCGGCTGGCGGAACAGGGGCGAAACGAATCAGGACCGAATCATCGACACGGCCCGATTCGGGGTTTGTTCCCTACAAGATATTGTATCTTAACGGCTCTTAATCACAAGAAGATAGGGCGGCTTTCAACCGGCGGCGCGCGGACCGGGGCGGGTGTCGCCGGAAAACGCATCTGGCCGCTTCCCCGACGCCGTCCCAGCCGCTAGGTCAGCGCTGCGTGGCCCCGTAGCTCAGCCGGATAGAGCAAGGCTTTCCTAAAGCAGAGGTCGGGGGTTCGAGTCCCTCCGGGGTCGCCATCCTCACCATCCCGCAAAAATCCGCCCCCGACGGACCTCTTCCGTCCACAGGATTCCTCCGGTCTGAAGATGGTTTCCCCGTTTACCGGAACGCCTCCGCCTCCCGGGTCCAAGGGTCCGATCATGCACGCATCGATAGAGACAAGTATAGTGTTCTATCCTTCAGGGCATAACCGCCTGCCCTTTCTCAATGTAATCGAAGAATACGGTCTGGCAAACGTCTGCCATTTCTGATACATTGGAGCCGTATTTGGCTATATTTAAAGTATATAAAAGTAAACACTGATATATTCAGAAAGCAATGTGACCTATATTTCGTGAGGTGTTTCGTTGTTCACTCAAAATACGAATCAGGATGAGTCGAGATTAATTTCTAAAATCACTGTAACGGCGTATTTTCGAGCATCATTACTGCATTAACTTGGCATGTTAACCAGAAGGCTAAGGTTCGAGTTAATCTATCAGCGTTCATTCAATCAGTCGGACGAGGTGGAAGCCAGGAGGGTCGGGCATGCATGCGGGACGGGGGGACTGGGGCTATGGCCGGTTGCGCGAAGAGGCCGAGGCGGGAGCGGCCCCGCAGCGGCGCGCCTTCGGTGCCCCGTACGAAAGCGTCACGTTTTCAACCGCCACCCGGTCCCGTTGTGAGTTGACCGTCACCCTGGCCTCGCAGCCCGTGTTCGACCTGGCGTCCTCGACCCCCATAAGCCAGCGTCTGAGGCGCACCATCCGGCGCTGTGGCGAACGCTCGCTGTTCGAACGAAGGACGCTCGAGGTTGACGACCTGAAGCAGATCGACGTCCTGACCATCGAACACGGCCTGCGGCTGCTGCGGCTGGGACCGGGCGACAGCGGCATCGTGCCCGCCTTCTGGCGGACGTTCGCCGCCGGGCGCGGATCCTATGCCTTGCTCTGCGCGGCCAGCCAGCACAGCGCCGAACCCGGCAGTCTGCTGGTCGAGGTCTTCGGCGGCATCGAGCACGCGCCCGTGGAGGTCATCGACGACGCCCTGGCGCATTTCCAGACCCAGACCCGCGGCGTCGTGCTCCACGTCGCGCCCGACATCGACGCCGCGCGACGGCTGAACGGCGTGCGGGCCCACTGCCTGGCCATCGATTTCGCCGGAGTCGCGCACGAGACCGTGCGCGACTGGCTCAGCGCGGCGGAACTGGTGGCGGCGGCGCGTCAGATCTGCAGTCAGCTGATGCTGGTCAATCTCAGGCCCGACCGGGCGCTGCCGGCCCAGGCCGCCGGCGCGACCCACGCTGTCTTCTCCACCCTCGAGCCGCGGACGCTCTAGCGACGAGCCGCCGGCGGGACGGCGGATGGACCTGTCCCTTCGCGCATTGGTCCTGGCCGCGCTGACCGGTCTATTTCCGCGTGCGCGTCAGGATCATGCGGACGCCCATACCGAGGATGACGACGGGCACGAGAATGAGCAGCCAAGACAGTATGCGTTCGACGTCCATGGCTCGCCCCTCCTCGAGGCTCGCGCAGGGAGCGCGCCGCCGCGTCCGAAGTCAAACGGCGATCAGCGCCATTTCGACCCTTCGCCGTGTCCGCCCAGACTCTGGAACTCGGGCGGGGCGGCCTTGTGGATGTACTGTTCCGAAACCAGCCAGCCCTTCAGCGGCCGCAAGACGGCGAGACAGCCCAGCACCAGCAGCGGCATGGTCACCACCAGATGCACCCAGATCGGCGGGTGGGCGCCGAATTCGAACCACATGAACAGGGCCATGCCGATGACGCCGACCAGGCTCATGCCGAAGAAGGCCGGGCCGTCGGCCGGTTCGGCGAAGCTGTAGTCGAGGCCGCACGCGGGGCAGGCGTCGCGGATGGTCAGGAAGCCCTTCAGCAGCGGACCCTTGCCGCAACGCGGGCATCGGCAGCGCAGGCCGGTGGACAGGGTGCTGAGGCGCGGAAACTGGGGATCGGTCACAATTCGGGTCCTGACGGGAAGCCACAGCGCATGTCGGTCTGCGGGGGCCGCCATGCAACCGGCCGCATTGTCGCGGTCACCAACCGTTAACCGCGTTGTAAGGCCGGTCGCGCGAGGGTGCGCGCGTATGTCCGGGGTCTCCGTCAGCAAGCGCGTTCTCAGAACCACCGTGGCCGCCGCCGCGGCGGGCGCGGTCGTCTTCGCGCCCATGGCGCCCCTGGCCCAGGAGGTCGGCGCGGCCGCCGATCCCATCTCGATCCGCATCGGGGCCAACGCCGAGTTCACCCGCATCGAATTCGCCGGCGTCATCGGGGCGCGGTCGAAAGTCCGGCGCGAGGGCCGCGACGTCATCGTTCGCATCGGGTCGACCGCCGCGCCCGATGTCTCGCGGTTGAAGGTCGATCCGCCCCGGGGCGTGGAAAAGGTCGAGACCCGCGCCGTCGAGGGCGCCACCGAACTGGTCCTGACCCTGGCCGAGGGAGCCGACGCCCGCTCGGGCTCGGCCGACGGTGCCGTCTATCTGAACCTCTTCGCCTCGGCCCCGGATGCGCCGCCGGTCGCCGTCGCCGCGCAGACCGTGGCCGTCGTCACCCGGGCCACCCCCGCCAAGGTGTCGCTGGCCTTCCAGTGGGACAAGCCGGTCGGGGCGGCCGTCTTCCGTCGCGGCGAGGCGGTCTGGGTCGTGTTCGACACCCCGGCCCGGCTCGACATGTCCGGCGCGCGACAGCTGGGCCCGGCCTCCGACGCGCACTGGACGGCCGGAACGGACCATGTCGCCGTCCGCATCGCCGCGCCTGCCGGTCTGGCGGTCTCCGCCGTCGCCCGGGGCTCGGCCTGGACCGTGACGATCGGCGGTCAGCCGGTCGCCGTCGAGGGCGTGGCCATCAACCGCGACGACAGCGGCGAGCCGGTTCTGGTCGCCCGGATGGCCGGCGCCACCAAGGCGGTCTGGCTGACGGATCCGCTGGCCGGAGACCGGTTCGCGGCCGTCACGGCCCTCGCGCCCGGCAAGGGCTTCGCCGACCGTCGCCGGACCGTCGATCTGGCCCTGTTGCCCACCGCCCAGGGACTGGCCGTCGAAACCTCCTCCGCCGACCTTGGCATCCAGGCCGACGGCGATCGGGTCACCTTCAGCCGGCCCAACGGCCTGATCCTGTCGCCGCCGTCCGCCGCGCTCGACGCCGCGACGGATCGGAACGGCGCCCCCCGGAAGGCGAAATACGCCGCCCTCGTGCTGGCCGAATGGGCCGATGTCGGCCACGCCGGCTTCTCCGCCCGCTATCGTCAGCTTCAGGACGCCGCCGCCCAGGAGGCGATGGCGGCCGGCGACGATCCGCGCGCGCCGGCCGAGGCGCGCTTCGCCCTGGCCCGCTTCCTCGTCGGGTCGGGTCTCGGTTACGAGGCCGTCGGCGTCCTGAACAACATCGTCGCCAGGGCTCCCAACATGGTCGGGGAGCCCGAGCTTCGCGGCCTGCGCGGCGCCGCCCGCGCCTCCATCGGCCGTATGGAGGAGGCGGAAGGCGATTTCGCCGCCTCCGCCGTGGCCGGCGATCCCGCTTCCGCGATGTGGCGGGGCTATATCGCCTCCAGCCAGGGCGACTGGGCCGCCGCCCGGCAGGCGTTCGCCACCGGAGCCGTGGCCGCCGACGCCTTTCCCGCCGCCTGGCGCGCCCGCTTCGGCGCGGCCCATGCGCTGGCGGCCCTTGAGACCGGCGACCTGGACGCCGCCCGCGCCCTGCTGGCCTACAGCTTCAGCCAGGAAGCGCCCGCCGCCGATCAGCTGACCGCGCGCCTGGTGCAGGCGAAGCTGTTCGAACTGGACGGCCAGTCCGACAGGGCCCTGTCGGTCTACAACGCCATCAGCCGGGCGCCGCTGGACGCCGTCTCGGTGCCGGCCAAGCTGGGCGTCGTCCGCCTGTCCCTGGCCAAGGGCCGGATGAAGCCCGACGCCGCCGCCTCTGAACTGGAAGGCCTGCGGTGGCGCTGGCGGGGCGACGCCACCGAACTGGCTGTCATCCGCCAGCTGGGCCAACTCTATTTGTCGCAGGGGCTCTACCGCGAAGCCCTGACCGTGCTGAAGGGCGCGGGGCCCGGTCTGAACCGGCTGGAAGGCGCCGCCGACATCCAGGCCGATCTGGGCGCGGCCTTCCGGATGCTGTTCCTCGAAGGCGGCGCCGACGGCCTGCAGCCCGTGCAGGCCCTGGGTCTGTTCTACGATTTCCGCGACCTGACCCCGATCGGCGCCGACGGCGACGAGATGGTGCGCCGCCTCGCGCGCCGGCTGGTCGACGTCGACCTGCTGGATCAGGCGGCCGAACTGCTGAAGTATCAGGTCGACAACCGGCTGGAGGGGGTGGCCAAGGCCCAGGTCGCGACCGACCTGGCCGCGGTCTATCTGATGGATCGGCAACCGGAACCCGCCCTGCAGGCGATCTGGGGTTCGCGGACCACCATCCTGCCCAACGCCCTGAACGCCGAGCGGCGCGCCCTTGAGGCCCGCGCCCTGGCGGGCCTCGGCCGCTTCGATCACGCGCTGGAGGTGCTGGGCTCCGACGGCTCGCCCGAGGCCGGCGACGTCCGCGCCGAGATCTTCTGGAAGCAGCAGAAATGGCTCCAGGCGGCGGCCCTGTACGACGCCCGTCTCGGTCAGCGGTACGCCGATCCGACTCCGCTGACCGCCGAGGAAGAGGCGCGCCTGATTCGCGCCGGGATCGGCTATTCGCTGGGACGGGACGGCGCGGCCCTGAACCGCCTGTCGCGGAACTACCGCCCCTTCGTGGCCGGCGCCCGGGCCAGGTCGGCGCTGGCGATCGCCCTCGACGACGACGGCGTCGCGCCGGGAGATTTCGCGACCCTGACCGCCTCGGCCGACACCTTCGCGGGTTGGGTCACCGCCATGAAGGGGGACCTCAGAACGAAAACGGGCGGGAACCGCGCCGCGGCCCCCGCCCGTCCTCAAGCTGCGACGCCGGCCCCCTAGAGGCCACGCGCCGGGACCTTCCGGTCTTACTTGTTCACCGCATCCTTCAGCGGCTTCGACACGCGGAAGCGCACGGCCTTCGAGGCGGCGATCTTGATGGTCGCGCCGGTGGCGGGGTTGCGGCCTTCACGGGCGGCGCGGGCGGCGGTGTCGAACACGCCGAGGTTGGAGATGCGCACGTCGCCGCCGCCGGTCAGCGACTTGTGGATGTTCTTGACGAGGGCGTCGAGCATCCGGCCGGCGTCGGCCTGGCTGACGCCGGCGTCCTTGGCGACGGAGGCGATGAGTTCTGCTTGGGTGGTCATGTGGGTCGTTTCCCGATGAAAGCTCGCCCCGATTCAGGGGCGATGACGGACGGATTGACGCCGCTTTTTCTTCCCTTGGCAAGCGACTTCGCCGCTGTAACCCCCACGGGCTGGGGATTTACCCGGCGCCGGACGCTCTCTGGAAGCTCTCGACCAGGCTTCCGGCGACCAGTCTCCACCCGTCCACGAGCACGAAAAAGATCAGCTTGAACGGCAGTGAAATCACTACCGGAGGCAGCATCATCATGCCCATGGACATGAGCACGCTGGCGACCACCAGATCGATCACAAGGAACGGAACGAAAAGGAGAAATCCGATTTCGAAGGCCTTCTTCAACTCGCTGATCATGAAGGCCGGAGTGACCACTCTCAGGGGCAGGTCCGCGGTCGCGGTCGGGGCCTCCAGGCGGGACAGCCGGACGAACAGCGCGAGGTCGTCCTGATCCACCTGGGCCAGCATGAAAGTCTTCACAGGTTCCGACGCCGCATCGAAGGCCTGGGGCAGCTCCATCTGCTGATCCAGCAGGGGGCGGATGCCCGAATCATAGGCGTCCTGCCAGGTCGGAGCCATGACGATGGCGCTCAGGAACAGCGCCAGCGACACCAGCACCGCGTTCGGCGGCGACTGCTGCATGCCCAGGGCGGTGCGCAGCAGGGACAGCACGACGACGATTCGCACGAAGCTGGTGGTCATGATGACGATCGACGGCGCCAGCGACAGCACGGTCATCAGGCCTACCAGCTGCACCACACGCTCGGTCAGGCCCGCGCCGGTGCCGAGGTCGACATTGATCGCCGCGCCGGGTCCGCCGGCGGCGGCGATATCCTGGGCCAGGGCCGCCAGCGGCCACAGCAGGCAGGCGAGGGTGGTGATCAGGGACAGGAGCGCCGCACGCTTCAGCTCCGCGCGGCCGGGCAGGACGAAGACGTCCCTGAGGCTCACTGGGCGGCTCCCGGAGGCGTGACGGCCCCGCGCGGCTCGATCAGCTCGCGCCCTTCGCCGAGCATCAGCAGCCGCTCTTCGCCGTCGATCGAGACCAGCACCAGCCGTCGCGCCGGGTCCAGCATCAGGGTCTCGACCACCTTCATACGCTTTTCGCCGCGCTCGGCGCTGAGGCGCGCCAGCAGCGCCGGGGCGTACCGCCGCGCCGCCCAGGCGGCCAGGCCGATGATGCCCAGGGTGAAGGCGAGCGCGAACAGGGCTCGCAGCAGGTCGAGGAAATTCATGCCCCAGCCTTCGGCGATCATGGTTAACGCCGTATTGAGATAACGTCCCGTTAACCATGGACGCGGCAGTTTCTGCCCATCTCAACGGGCGATCCGCGCCCCGGGAGTCGCCCGTGGGCTTCGCCGACCTGCCGCTGCTCAGCCAGATCAAGGGCCGCCTGTCCTGGCTGGACGAGCGCCAGCGCGTCATCGCCCAGAACGTCGCCAACGCCGACACGCCCGGCTACGCCGGCCGCGACCTGAACCAGCCGACCGATTTCGCCAGAGCCCTCGCCGAGGGCGGCGGCGGGGTCCGCATGACCCGCACCAGCGCCATGCACATCGCCCCGGCGGGCCAGACCGCCCGCTTCCAGACCCAGGCCGCCCCCGATTCGGAGACCACGCTCGACGGCAACTCGGTCGTGGTCGAGGAGCAGATGCTCAAGATGGCCGAGAGCCGCATGGCCTATGACGCCGCGATCGGCCTGTACCAGAAATCCATGCAGATGCTGCGCATGGCCGTCCGCGCGCCCGGACGATGAGGAGCTGACCGATGCCTGACCCCATTCCGCCGCGCAACAGCGCCATGGCCGTCGCCGCCGGCGCCCTCAAGGCCCAGCAGTCGCGCATGCGCATCATCGCGGAGAATATCGCCAACGCCGAGTCGACCGCCCAGGTCGCGGGCGGCCAGCCCTACCGTCGCCAGGTCCCCGTCTTCCAGGCGCGCGAGATCGACGGCGCCACCGGCGTGACCCTGGCCCAGGTGCGGCCCGACATGAGCGACTTCCGCAGCGAATACGATCCGGGCCACCCGGCGGCCAACGCCGAGGGCTATGTGCTGCGCCCCAACGTCGACACCCTGGTCGAGGCCATGGACATGCGCGAGGCGCAGCGCGCCTACGAAGCCAATCTGAACGTCATCGAGACCGCGCGTTCGATGGACAGCCGCACCCTCGACCTGCTGAAGAAATAGGCCTGAGCGATGAATCCCTTGATGGCGGCCAAGGCCTATGCGGCGATCCAGGACGGCGCCTCGCCGGTCGGACCGGGCGCGAACGTCGGCCAGTCCGGCTTCGCCGACATGCTGACCAGCGTTATGGGAGACATGACCCAATCGACCCGCGCGGCCGAGACCCAGATGGCCTCGGCGGTGCAGGGGCAGGGCAGCCTGATCGACGTGGTCACCGCCGTGTCTTCGGCCGAGGCCTCGCTGGAAACCGTCATGGCCGTGCGCGACCAGGTGATCCAGGCCTATCAGGAGATCATGCGGATGCCGATCTGACGTTCGTCAGGCCGTCGGCGCCCGCCCCCTGAGCCACTGCGACAGCACCCATTTCTCGCCCCGGGTCGGCGGCAGGCCCGCGTGGCGTGTCCGCCGGTCGATCGAGCCGTCGGGCAGGGTGTTGGCCCACAGCAGGGCGTCGCCCTTGCGGCCCCGGTGGCGCAGTCCTCCCGCCTCGAACGCCGTCTCCCCGCCCTCGAAATCGTCGTTGAGGAAGACCAGCAAGGTCGCGATCCGCTGCCCCCGCGCCGCCAGATCGGCGGCGTACCCGGGCAGCGACGGATCCAGCCAGTCCACATGCCAGTCGAACGTCTGCCCCACGGCGTAATGCAGCACCTGGGTCCATTCCAGCCCCGGCGCCGGCAGGCCCGCCGCGCGCGCGATCCGCTCCCGCACCAGGGCCAGCAGCACGTCCATCTTCTCCAGGTCGAACTGCGCCGCCCGGTTCGTGCGCACGCTCTCGCGCCGTCCTTCGCCCGTTTCGGGGTCATAGACGAGGGCCGGTTCCACCATGGCCTCGGCCCGGGCGATCATGCCGTCGCAGACCGCCGGCGGCAGGAATCCATCGATGGCGAGGATCGCCGGACCCTCCGACAGCACGCGCGGGCGCGGCGCATTCAGCCAGCCGGCGATGTCGACGCCCCGGGCCGCCCTGAGCCAGTCGTCGGGCTCCGGGGTTCCGGCCAGCAGCACGATCTGCTGCCGGGCAGGTTCGAACCCGAGGCTCGCGGCCCGGCCCAGCAAGGCCATCGCCCGATCCCAGTCCGGCGCGACGCCCAGCCCCATGCCGGTCAGCACGGCCAGACGCGCCGCCGCCGCCCCGTCGCCTGCTTCGGCGGCCTCGGCGAGCGTGGATGGATCGTTGTCGACAGGGACGTCGTTCACCGGGCTGTTCTAGAAGCCCGGGCGGCGCAGGCCAAGCCGGCGATCCGGCGTCGGCTTCAGCCTTCCAGCGACACGACCGGCTGCAACCCGGCCGAGGTCCGGCGCCCGGACCGGCCTTTCAGCCAGACGCGGATGCGGTCCTGGACCGGGGTGTCGATCGCGACGTGAAACGCCCAGGCGAAGAGGAAGGCCGCCGCCACGCCGGCGACCCACAGGGCCCACTGGGCGGCGACGGGCAGGGCGAACCGGGCGATGGCGACATTGGCCACCCCGAACCAGGCGATGCGCACCACCTCGTTGGTGATGAACATCGAGAACGACACCTGCGCCGCCTTCTCGATCCATTTCGAGGGGCGCGGCGTCGGAATGGCGCCGGCGGCGAGGATGATGGTCGAGATGCAGGCCAGCGAGAACAGGGCGTTCTTGTCGAAATACTGGGCCACGGCCAGACCGACCGCGGCGGCGGTTCCGGCCCATCGCGCCAGCTTCGGCGCGATCCAGACCTTTTGCGCGAACCAGGCCAGCGCCATGCCGAGGAAGAACAGCGGCAGGGCCCGGAAGAAGCCGAAGCCCATGGGCATCTGATAGACGGGATAGCCCAGCAGACTCCAGGTCAGCTGGTTGGCCAGCAGGTACAGGCCGACGCCGAGCGCCAGCACGCTCCACGGCCCCAGCCGGACCAGCCCCTTCAGCATCCACGGGAAGGCGAGATAGCAGCCGATCAGGGCCGAGATCGACCAGCTGGGCGCGTTCCAGCCGTAGCCGCCAGGCACGCCGAAGGCCTGCACCAGCCCCATCTGCGCGGGCAGCTGGCTCCAGTCGAACCACTCCGGCGCCCGCGGCCCGACGCCGACGGCCGTCCCGCCGACGACGAGCGCGACCAGGCTGAGGCCCATCATGATGTGCGCCGGCCAGACGCGCAGGAAGCGTTTGGCGAAGAAGTCGCCGGCCGACATCCGGCCCCCGGCCACCGCCGCGCCATAGACGCGCATCAGCACATAGCCGCTGTCGATCAGGAAGAAGTTGGTGAGCAGGAAGCCGCCGCGCTCGAACACCGGATGCCACTGTTCGGCCAGCGGCGCGGGCCCCGCGCCCTGGAAGTGGTGCAGGATGATCAGAGCAGCCACAATGAAACGCAGGGCGTCCAGCCACCCGCCCCGAACGATGGGCGTTGTCTCATTTCGGGTCGATATCGCCGTCCAGGCCATGGGAAAGGCCTCCTTCGAGGCGAATTCCGCAAGGACCGGGCCGCGGCGGGAACCCTACAGCTTGCCGAAGGCCACGCCCCGCCAGCCCCAGCCCGCCGCCAGGACGGCGGCCCGCACCGGGTTTTTGATCTCGGTGGTGTCGAACGCGTAGTCGTAGACCTCGCCGAACGACCCGTCCTCGCGGAAGGCGTAGACGGTCTCGAAGCTCTTCTCGAACTGCTGGCCGCGCGAGGCGCTGGCGGCGGCGCTGAGCGTCGGAACGCCGGCGCGCCATTCGACCTCCCACAGCTCGTCGACCGCCCGGACCTCGCCCTTGGCCTCGTCGAACTTCATCAGCACCTTGAACACCTTCTTGATGCCGGCCTTGGCGAAGATCTCGTACCATTTCGCATCGACGATCCGCCATTCGGCGACCATGTCGACGCCTTCCTTCTTGCCGTCGCGGATGACGAACGGCGCCGTCGCCCGGTTGACGGCCATCAGGCTCTTGCGCAGCTCGGCCGTGGACTGGCGTTTCACGCCGGCGGGCGCCGCCTTGCTTCCTGTCAGAAAATCGAAAAGTCCCATGGCCGTCCCCCGATGAATGTCGGGAGACAGTGGTCGATAGAGGGGCTGAAGACCAGAGGCCTCAGCCGCCCCGCACCAGCCGCAGGAACTCTTCCCGCGTCCGGGCGTCGTCGCGCAGCACGCCCGTCAGATGGCTGGTGATCAGGCTGGTGCCCGGCGCATTGACGCCGCGCAGGGTCATGCAGCTGTGCTCGGCCTCGATCACGACGCCGACGCCCTGGGGCTGAAGCACCTCCTGGATGGCCTTGGCGATCTCGGACGTCATCTTCTCCTGGATCTGCAGCCGCCGAGCATAGCCCCGCACCACGCGCGCCAGCTTGGAGATGCCCACCACCCGGTCGGTCGGCAGATAGGCGACGTGGGCGCGCCCGATCACCGGCAGCATGTGGTGTTCGCAGACGCTGACGAAGCGGATGTCCCTGAGCACGATCAGTTCGTCATAGCCGCCGACCTCCTCGAAGGTCCGCTCCAGATATTCGCGGGGATCCACGTCGTAGCCGGCGAACATCTCGCGATAGCTGCGGGCTACCCGGTCGGGCGTGTCGACCAGGCCCTCGCGGTCCGGATCGTCGCCGGTCCAGCGGATCAGGGTGCGGACGGCGGCCCGGACCTCGTCCTCGTCGGGCAGATCGACCTCGGGCCGTTGTCCGCCCCGGCGCGGCAGTGGCGTGCCGGCGGCGCGCGCCAGGGCCTCGCGTTCCCGCCAGCTGCCGTCGCAATTCTCATCATGGACGTGACGGGGGTCGGTCATGGGGGAATCCTCAACTCTGCGACTGCGGCCTTTAGCTGGGGCCTCATGACATCAGGGCAAGGGCTTCGTCCATCCTAACGCCCCGTTAACCACGCTCCCGGCATTTTCTGCCCGGTGTTTGGTGGAGCGTAAAATGAACGGCGCGGAAGTTCTGGATGTGGGGCGCGACGCCCTGTGGCTGACGATCCAGCTGTGCCTCCCCGTCCTGCTGGTGGGTCTGGTCGTCGGCGTGGTCATCGGCCTGGTCCAGGCCCTGACCCAGATCCAGGAACAGACCCTGATCTACGCCCCCAAGATCATCGCCATCTTCGTCTCGCTGCTTCTGTTCCTGCCATTGATGGGCGCCCTGCTGGGCGGTTTCATGCGCGAGATCGCCGCCCGCATCGCCGGCATGTGATCGCCTGATCGGTGGAGCCATACGCCACATCGGACCAGGTCTGGCAGGGCGCGCTGATCTTCGCGCGGATCGGCGCGGTGCTGATGATGCTGCCCGGCATCGGCGAGAGCTATGTGCCGCCCCGCATTCGCCTGTCGCTGGCCCTGGTGGTGTCGCTGGCCCTGTGGCCGGTCATCGCCGGCGTGCTGCCCGCCCTGCCGGCGACGGTCGGCGGCGTGGCCGGCTGGATCATCCGCGAGGTCATCGTCGGACTGATGATCGGCGCCCTGCTGCGCAGCTTCACCACCGCCCTGTCGACCGCCGGCGAGATCGTGGCCCTGCAGACCACCCTGGCCTTCGCCCAGACCGCCAATCCCATGCAGGCCCAGCCGGGCGCCACCCTGGCCGCCTTCCTGATGCTGCTGGGCACGACCCTGGTCTTCGCCACCAACACCCATCACCTGTTCATCGCCGGACTGGTCGGTTCGTATGAGCTGATCGCCCCGGCGCGGCCGCTGGTCACCGGCGACTTCGCCGAACTGGCCATCCGCACCCTCGGCGACGCCTTCATGCTGGGCGTCCAGCTGTCGGCGCCGCTGCTGGTCTTCGCCCTGATCTTCAACGTCGCCTCGGGACTGATCGGCCGCGTCATGCCGCAGTTCCAGGTCTTCTTCGCCGCCGCCCCGCTCAGCATCATCCTGGGCCTGTCGGTCTTCGCCCTCAGCCTCGGCGTCGTGGGCACGGTCTTCATCGACCGCTACCGCGCCCTGGCCCGGATCTTCGCGGGAGGCGCGGGTGTCTGAAGGCGCCGATCCAGAGTCGAAGACAGAAGAGGCGACACCCCGAAAACTCGAGGACGCGCGAAAAAAGGGCGACGTCGCCAAGTCGCCCGACGTCGCCTCGACCCTGTCCCTGGCGGGGGCCTCCGCCGCCGTCCTGATGACCGGCGGCTATTTCGCGACGTCGATGGCCGAACAGCTTCTGCCCTTCATCGCCGCGCCCCACACCATGCTGGGCGGGCTCGAGGCGGGGGCGGGCGTGGAGATCGGCGCCATCGCCCTGTGGGCCGTCGCGCCCTTCCTCGGCGTGGTCATGCTGGCCACCATCCTCGGCGGCGTCGGCGGCAACGTGGCCCAGTCCGGCCTGATCTTCTCCGCCGACAAGCTCAAGCCCGACTGGTCCAAGGTCAGTCCGATGAAGGGGTTCAAACGCATCTTCGGCCCCGACGGCCTGGTTCAGTTCATCAAGACCTTCATCAAGCTGCTGGCCGTCGGCTTCATCTGCTGGATGGTGCTGAAGCCGCGCCTGCGCGACCTCGAGAATATGGCCGCCATGCCGCCGGCGATGATCCTGCCCGTCGCGCGCGACATGATCCTCGCTCTGGTGGTGGCGACGCTGATCCTGCTGGCCTTCACCGCGGGCGCCGACTTCCTGTGGCAGAAATTCCGCTTCGCCGAGCGGATGAAGATGACCAAGGAAGAGATCAAGGAAGACTACAAACAGTCCGAGGGCGATCCGCACGTCAAGGCCAAGCTGAAGCAGATCCGGGCCCAGCGCAGCCGCCAGCGGATGATGCAGAACGTCCCCAAGGCCACGGTCATCATCACCAACCCCACTCACTATTCGGTGGCCCTGCGCTACGAGCCGGGCGAGGGCGATCCGGCGCCCATCTGCGTCGCCAAGGGCGTCGACGCCCTGGCCCTGCGCATCCGCGAGGTCGCTCGCGAGCACCAGGTGCCGATCGTCGAGAACGTGCCGCTCGCCCGCGCCCTCTACGCCGCCGTCGAGGTGGACCAGACCATTCCCCGCGAGCATTTCGAGGCGGCCGCCAGGGTCATCGGCTTCGTGATGCAGAAGCGGAAGAAGCGTTGATCGTTCAACACTCTTAACCCGCCATTTACCATGCGCCCGGCATTTTCTGCCTGGCGGGCCTCCAGTCGGTACCCGTGAGTAACCGGGGCGGGACGCGTGGGCGGCTTCACGGCGGCATTGCAGAGATTCGGGATCGGTCGGTTGACCGTGGTGCTGGGCGTCGCCGCCGGCATCACGATCGCCCTCATCCTGATCATGATGCGGGTCGGTCAGGCCCCCGACGCCCTGCTGTATTCCGGTCTGGACCTGCGGGAGGCCTCCGAGGTCACCACCGCCCTGGACGGCGCCGGCATCAAATATTCCTCGAAGGGCGACGGCTCGACCATCTTCGTCAGCCGCGACCAGGTCGGCGAGGCCCGCATGCTGGTCGCCGGCAAGGGTCTCGTGACCTCGGGCAGCGTCGGCTACGAAATCTTCGACAACCAGTCGGTGCTGGGCCAGACCGAGTTCCAGCAGAACCTGAATGCCAAGCGGGCGCTCGAGGGCGAGCTGTCGCGCACCATCATGAGCATGCGCGGCATCAACTCCGCCCGCGTCATGATCGCCCTGCCGCAGCGCGAACTGTTCCAGTCGGAAGCCGCGGCCCCGACCGCCTCGATCGTCGTCGGCGTCACCGGCGGCCAGCTGGCCGCCGCCCAGGTCCAGGCCATCCGCAACGTCGTCGCCTCGTCGGTGCCGAACCTGAAGCCCGAGAAGGTCACCCTGACCGACACCTCCAACCGCACCCTGGCCGCCGGCGCCGACGCCGAGGGCTTCAGCGCCGCCTCGGCCCAGGACGCGCAGGAGACCACCGAGTCCCGGCTGCAGGCCCGCATCAAGGACATCGTCGAGGGCGTCGTCGGCGTCGGCTCCGCGCGCGTCCAGGTCACGGCCGACATCGACCACAGCCGCTCGACCACCCAGGAACAGCGCTACGATCCGGACGGCCAGGTGGTGCGCTCGACTTCGACCAACGGCACGGAATCCAGCGACACCACGCCGACCTCGGACGGCGGCGCCACGGCCACCAACAACATCCCGGGCGCCGAGGCCCCCGCGACCGGAACCGCCGGTTCGCGCGACACCGCCAACACCGAGACCACCAACTACGAAATCTCCAACACCACCACGACCACGGTGAAGGAGGCCGGCGAGATCAAGCGCCTGGCCGTTTCGGTCGCCGTCGACGGCAAATGGACGCCGGGCGCCGACGGCGCGGCTCCGACCTACGCCGCCCGGACGCCCGCCGAGATCGAACAGATCAAGGCCCTGGTCTCGGCCGCCGTCGGCATCGACCTGACGCGCGGCGACAAGATCGAGGTGCTGAACACCCGCTTCAACCGCGACCTTGCGGTGGTCGGCGGCGAGGAGGCCAAATCGTCGCTGTTCGACTTCACCAAGAACGACCTGATGCGCGGCGTCGAGCTGCTGGTTCTCCTGATCACCGGCGTCCTGCTGATCTTCTTCGTCCTGCGTCCGCTGCTGAAGTCGGCGTCGGGCGGCGGCGCGATGCAGCTGGCCGGGGCCCTGCCGGGCGGCGGTTCCGTAACCTCCCTGCAGACCACGACGGTCATGGGCGGCGGCTCGCCGATGCAGCAGCTGACCGGCCCCCCGTCCGAGATGGAGCAGCGGCTCGACATCGCCCGCATCGAGGGTCAGGTGAAGGCGTCGTCGGTCAAGAAGGTCGCGGACTTCGTCGAGAAACATCCTGACGAATCCACCTCGATCCTGCGCAGCTGGGTGCACGAAGGCTGATGGCGGCGCGCCTCGCCTCCAAGAAGCCGGCCGTCGAGGACGCCAGGAAGCTGACGGGGCCCGAGAAGGCCGCCGTCATCCTGCTGTCCCTCGGCGAGGACCACACCCGCCTGTGGCAGAGCCTGGACGACGAGGAGATCAAGGAAATCTCCCAGGCCATGGCCAGCCTGGGCACGGTCACGTCGGGCGTGGTCGAGGAACTGATGGTCGAGTTCGTCTCGGGCATGAGCGGTTCCGGCGCGGTCATGGGCAGCTTCGAACAGACGCAGCGCCTGCTGGCCTCCTTCATGCCCGCCGATCGGGTCGAAGGCCTGATGGAGGAGATCCGGGGTCCCGCCGGCCGCACCATGTGGGACAAGCTCGGCAATGTGAACGAGGCCGTCCTCGCCAACTATCTGAAGAACGAATATCCCCAGACCGTCGCCGTGGTCCTGTCCAAGATCAAGCCGGACCACGCCGCCCGGGTGCTGACCAGCCTGCCCGAGGACTTCGCCCTCGAATGCGTCCAGCGGATGCTGCGCATGGAGCCGGTGCAGCGCGAGATTCTCGACAAGATCGAGCAGACGCTGCGCACCGAATTCATGTCCAACCTGGCCCGCACGTCCAAGCGGGACAGCCACGAGATGATGGCCGACATCTTCAACAGCTTTGACCGCCAGACCGAGGCCCGCTTCATCGGCGCCCTGGAGGAACGCAACCGCGAGGCGGCCGAACGCATCCGCGCCCTGATGTTCGTGTTCGAGGACCTCGCCAAGCTGGACCCCGGCGGCATCCAGACGCTGCTGCGCGCGGTCGAGAAGGATTCCCTGGGCCTGGCGCTCAAGGGATCGTCGGAATCCCTGCGCGAACTGTTCTTCTCCAACATGTCCGAGCGCGCCTCCAAGATCATGCGCGAGGACATGGAGTCGATGGGCCCGGTCCGCCTCAAGGACGTCGACCAGGCCCAGATGGCCATGGTCCAGGTCGCCAAGGATCTCGCCGCCAAGGGCGAGATCATGCTGGTGGGCCAGGGCGGCGACGACGAGCTGATCTACTGACATGACCCATCAGCCCCTCAGCACCCCGTTTTCCTTCGATACCGAGTTCGACGCCTCGGGCGTGGTCGTCCACGCCTCGTCCTTCCGCCCGACCAAGCGGTCCTACGCCCCGCTCGAGGTCGACGCCCTGATCGCCCAGGCTCGAATGGAGGCCCGTAGGGAGGCCCTGGCCGAGAGCGCGAACGTGCAGGCCATGGCCCTGTCCGCCATCGCCCAGGCCCTGGACGCCGCCGTCCCCGCCCTGACGCAGGTGGCCCAGGCCCACCGCGAACAGTCCGCCCATCTGGCGATGTCCGCCGCGCGCGTGGTGGCCGCCTCGGCGCTGGACCGGTTCCCCGCCGCCCCTCTCCAGGCCGCGCTGGAAGCCCTGGGCCAGGAAGTCGACGCCTCGCCCCGTCTGGTCATCCGCACCGGCGATCTGGACGACGCGACCCGCGCCCGTATCGAACAGTTGTGCACGGACGCCGGCTTCTCCGGGGTGGTGGCTTTCCGCAACGAACCCATGATGCCCGCCGCGGCCTTCCAGCTGGAATGGGCCGACGGGCGCGCCGCCTTTGACCCCGCGGACGCCTTCGCCCGCATCAGCGAGGCCCTGAACTCCGCCTTGGCCGCCGAAGCCGGCCATGCCGAAACCCTGACCCCCGAAACCCCGCTGGAAGAGAGGCCGTAATGGCGTCCGACACCATGGCTCTGGAGGAGTTTCCCGACTCCACCGCGATCACCGTCAACGACGAGGCGACCGACAAGACCGCCAGCGACCTGGCCCCGGTCTTCGACGTGCCGGTCAACATCTCGGCGGTGCTGGGCAAGGCCCATATGTCGGTCGCCCAGCTGCTCAAGCTGAACCGCGGATCGGTGCTGCAGCTGGACCGCAAGGTCGGCGAGGCCATCGACATCTTCGTCAACAACCGGCTGGTCGCGCGCGGAGAAGTCGTCGTCGTCGAGGACCGGCTCGGCGTGACCATGACGGAAATCATCAAGACGGAAGACAGCAACGCCTGATCGGCGCGGCTTGTAGTGATTAGAGGAGAAGACCCATGCGGCTTCTGGTGGTTGGCAGGCTCAGCGGACAGCTGGCGACGGCGGTGAAGATGGCCATGGCGCACGGCGCCAAGGTCAGCCACGTCGAGCGTGGCGATCAGGCGACGGAACAGCTGCGCCGGGGGCAGGGCGCCGACCTGCTGATGGTCGACTACCGCATCGACATCGCCGCCCTGATCGCGGCCAACGAGGCCGAGCGCATCCATGTGCCGGTGGTGGCCTGCGGCGTCGACGCCGACGCCAATGACGCGGCCAACGCCATCCGCGCCGGAGCCAAGGAGTTCATCCCGCTTCCCCCGGAAGCCGATCTGATCGCCGCCGTCCTGTCCGCCGTCGCCGACGATGATCGGCCGCTGATTTCGGCCGATCCGTCGATGAAGGCGGTGGTCATGCTGGCCGACCAGGTCGCCCGCTCGGAGGCCTCGATCCTGATCACCGGCGAAAGCGGCGTCGGCAAGGAGGTGATGGCCCGTTATCTCCACACCGGCTCGAAGCGCGCCGAGCGGCCCTTCATCAGCGTCAACTGCGCCGCCATCCCCGACAACCTGCTGGAATCCGAGCTGTTCGGGCATGAGAAGGGCGCCTTCACCGGCGCCATGGCCCGCCGCATCGGCAAGTTCGAGGAAGCCGACGGCGGCACCCTGCTGCTGGACGAAATCTCCGAGATGGACGTGCGCCTGCAGGCCAAGCTGCTGCGCGCGATCCAGGAACGCGTCATCGATCGCGTCGGCGGAACGAAGCCTGTGCCGGTCAACATCCGCATCATCGCAACCTCGAACCGCGATCTCGCCAAGTCGGTCGCCGAGGGGACCTTCCGCGAAGACCTGCTCTACCGCCTCAACGTCGTGAACCTGCGCCTGCCCGCCCTGCGCGAGCGGCCCGGCGACATCTCCGTTCTGGCCGATCATTTCGTCAAGAAATACGCCGCCGCCAACGGCGTGCCGGCGCGGCCGATCTCGGTCGACGCCCGCCGCGCCCTGGTCTCGCATCGCTGGAACGGCAACGTGCGGGAGCTGGAGAACGCCATGCACCGCGCCGTGCTGCTGGCGGTCGGGCCCGAGATCGACGTCGAGGCCATCCGCCTGCCGGACGGCCAGCCCCTCAGCGCCGGCTCGCACGGCGCCGCCGCTTATGACAACCCCGCCGCCCGCGCCGCCCAGACCGCCGACGCCGTCACCCGCGCACACGTCGGCCAGACGGTGGCGCAGATGGAAAAGACCCTGATCCTCGACACCCTGTCGCACTGCCTCGGCAACCGCACCCATGCGGCCACCATCCTGGGCATCTCGATCCGGACGCTGCGCAACAAGCTGAACGAATACGCCGACGAGGGGACCAGCATCCCGGCTCCGCAATCGGGCATCGCCGCTGTCGGCTACGCGGCGGCCTGAGCATGACCTCGGGTACGGACCGCAGAAGCGTCCTGACCGGCCTCGGCGCGATCGGCGTCATGGGCTGCTCGCAGCAGGCCGCCCCCGAGGCGGCCCCGACGGCCCAGCCGGAACGACCGGCCGTGGCGATGCAGGCCATCGACGTCTCGGGGCTGGAAACGCGCAACGGCGGCCGTCTCGGCTTCGTCGCGCTGGATACGGCGACGGGCCGCAGCCTCGGCTGGCGGGCGACCGAGCGGTTCGTCTATTGCTCGACCTTCAAGATGTATCTGGCCGCCGCGACCTTCGTCCGCATCCAGGACGGCCGCGAAACCGCCGACCGGATGATCCCGATCAGCCGGGCCGACATGGTCAACCACGCGCCGGTGACCGAGCCCGCCATCGGCTCCAGCCTCAGCGTCGGGCGGCTGATGCAGGCGGTGGTCGAGGTCAGCGACAACCCCGCCGCCAACCTGCTGCTCAAGGCGAACGGCGGCATCGCGGCCATGCAGAATTTCTACCGCTCGATCGGCGACGACAGCACCCGCGCCGATCGTTTCGAGCCCGAGATGAACCGGCTGGACGGCGACAAGGACACGATCCAGCCGGCGCAGTCGGTCACGAACCTGCAGCGTCTCTTCCTTTCACCGAACTCGCCGCTGACGGCAGGGTCGCAGGCGCGGCTGTTGCGCTGGATGGTCGACTCGCCGACCGGCGCGGATCGCCTCAAGGCCGGCGTCCCGGCCGGATGGCGGGTGGCGCACAAGACCGGCACCGGCGGCTACGGCCCGACCAACGACATCGGCCTGCTCTATCCACCCAACGGCAAGCCGGTGATCGTCGCCGCCTACTATCACGCGACCTCGGCGTCTTCGGCGGCTGCAAACGACGCCGTCATCGCCGACGCCGCCCGCCTGGCCCTGAAGGCGCTCGGCCATGACTGACATCCCCGCCTCGGTGATGATGAAGGACGGCTACGCCCGTCCGACCGGCCGCGACATGATGGGCTGGGTCGCGCGCGGCGAGGTGGCCATGGCCATCGGCGTCATCGGCGTCATTCTGCTGCTGATCCTGCCGGTGCCGAAATTCCTGCTGGACCTGCTGCTGGCCATCTCGCTGGTCTCGTCCGTGCTGATCCTGATGACGGCCGTGATGATGAAGCGGCCGCTGGACTTCGCCATCTTCCCGACGGTGCTGCTGGTCACCACCCTGTTCCGCCTGGGGCTGAACCTGGCCTCGACCCGCCTGGTGCTGACCCACGGCCACGAGGGCCACGGCGCCGCCGGCCAGGTGATCCAGTCGTTCGGGGCCCTGATGATGGGCGGCAGCTTCATCATCGGCATCATCATCTTCGCCATCATCCTGGTGGTGAATTTCGTGGTCATCACCAAGGGCTCGACCCGCATCGCCGAGGTCTCGGCCCGCTTCACCCTCGACTCCATGCCGGGCAAGCAGATGGCCATCGACGCCGACCTGTCGTCCGGCCTGATCACCGAGGACCAGGCCAAGCTGCGCCGCAAGGAGCTGGAGCAGGAATCGACCTTCTTCGGAGCCATGGACGGCGCCTCGAAATTCGTCCGCGGCGACGCCGTGGCCGGCCTGATCATCGTCTTCATCAACGCCATCGGCGGCATCCTGATCGGCACGATCCAGCACGGCCTCCCGATCGGCGAGGCGGCCGACACCTATGTCGCCCTGACCATCGGCGACGGCCTGGTGACCCAGGTCCCGGCCATCGTCATCTCCATCGCCGCCGGCTTCCTGGTGTCCAAGGCGGGCGTCGAGGGCACGGCCGACAAGGCCCTGGTCGCCCAGCTGGCCACCAACCCCGTCAGCCTCGGCGTCGTCTCCGCCGCCGCCGCCCTGATCGGCCTGATTCCGGGGATGCCCCTGATCCCGTTCGCGGCGCTGGCCATCGGTACGGGCTTCATGGCCTGGAAGCTGGGCCGCGAACGGCTCAGGCCCAAGCCCACCGAGGCCGAAATGGCCGCCACCGCCTCCGGCCCGCGCGAGGATGTCGAGGAGCCCATCGGCACCGCCCTGACCATCGACGAGGTCAAGATCGAGCTGGGCTATTCCCTGCTGTCCCTGATCAACGATCTCGAGGGCCGCCGCCTGACCGACCAGGTTCGCGCCCTGCGCCGCTCGCTGGCCCAGGAGTACGGCTTCGTCATGCCGTCGGTCCGTATCCTCGACAACATGCGTCTGGGGACCCAGGGCTACGCCATCCGCATCAAGGAGATGGAGGCCGGACAGGGCGAGGTCCGTCTCGGCTCCCTGATGGCCATGGACCCCGCCGGCCGCCAGGTCGAACTGCCGGGCGAACACACCAAGGAACCCGCCTTCGGCCTGCCCGCCACCTGGATCGACGAAAGCCTGCGCGAGGAAGCGACGTTCCGCGGCTACACCATCGTCGATCCCTCGACGGTGCTGACCACCCACCTGACCGAAATCCTCAAGGAGAACATGGCCGACCTGCTCTCCTACGCCGAGGTGCAGAAGCTGCTGAAGGAGCTGGGGACCGAGGAGAAGAAGCTGGTCGACGAACTGATCCCCTCGGTCGTGACCGTCACCACCCTGCAGCGCGTGCTCCAGACCCTGCTGCGCGAAAAGGTCTCGATCCGCGATCTCGGCGCCATTCTCGAGGGCCTCGCCGAGGCCGCGCCGCACACCAGCTCCGTCACCACCCTGGTCGAACACGTCCGCGGCCGTCTGGCCCGTCAGCTGTGCTGGCAGCACAAGGGCGACGATGGCGCCCTGCCGATCGTCACCCTGTCGCCGGAATGGGAAGCCGCCTTTGCCGACGCCCTGGTCGGACAGGGCGAGGACCGCCAGCTGGCCATGGCGCCGTCCCGTCTCCAGGACTTCATCCGGGCCGTCCGCGACGTCTTCGAGCGCGCCGCCATGGCGGGCGAGACCGGCGTCCTGCTGACCGGCCCGCAGATCCGGCCCTATGTTCGCTCGATCATCGAACGCTTCCGCGGCCAGACCGTGGTGATGAGCCAGAACGAGGTCCATCCGCGGGCGCGGTTGAGGACGATCGGCACGGTCTAGGCCGACCCGTCAATCTCCTCCCCATCGCCAGATGGGGAGGTGGCGCGGCAGCGCAGCCGCCGTGACGGAGGGGGCGACGCGGACGGCAATCGTTCCTCGCAACCCCCGCGATGAACCCGAGTACGCCCTCCAGTTCACCCAGCACGTCACGCGCCGCGACGCGAACCACGCGAATGCCCCGCCCGCGCAGCCAGACCGTCCGTCGCCGATCATGCTCGGCTCGCTCAGGATGCTCGTGAGACGACCCGTCCATCTCAACCGCGAGAGCGGCTTCCGCGCAAAAGAAGTCGAGGATGCTGCTTCCGGAACCGCAGGCCCCGAAGCTTGCGCGCCTTCAGGTACAGCCAGAGCCGGGCTTCCGGCGCCGTCAGCGCCTTGCGGAAAGCCTTGGCGCGTTCGTAGCTCTTTCCGTCAGCCACCGCGTCGCCCCCTCCGTCACGGCGCTTCGCGCCGCGCCACCTCCCCACGATGCGGGGAGGAGAGTTCTCTACCGAACCTCGGTCCATCCCCCCGACGACGCGGTGCGCGCCGCGTCGTTGGCCGGGCGCGCCACCAGGCCGGACTGGGTGATCCACACCTCGTATTTCGCCCCGTCGGCCATCGGCATATAGGCGCCGCCGCCGTACAGGGTGTCGACCGCGTCGACATAGCGCCGGTAACGCCGCGCCGTGTCCCAGGTGCTGATCGTCCACGGCAGCCAGGTGACCGAGGGGTCGCCGCCCGACAGCGGATGGACGCTGCGTTCGGCGTTGATTTCCTGTTCGATCGAGGCGTACCGCCCGGACAGGCGATCCAGCCGGTATTGCGTGTCCAGACCCAGCACATTGGCCCACGGCTTCCACTTCAGCACCTGGGCCTCGATGCGCCATTCGTCGCCGTGCAGCGGATACAGGTTGGTCGCCGCCGGCGCGTGCTCGCCCCGGTCGGGCTGGATCACTGTCGCCTCGAAAAACTGCGGCCCCAGCTGGCGGGTCTGGATCGTGGCCACCGGACGCTCATAGGTCAGCCGGCCATAGGTCTGGATGTCGAGGGCGAGGAGGGAGGCGATGACCGCCGCCGCCATGAAGCCCGCGCCGCCGGCGCCGACGAGGAAACCGCTGAAGATCCGGCCCCTGAACAGGGCTCCCAGGCCCTTGAGCAGCAGGACGACGCCGATCAGTCCGACGACCGCCGGAACGATCCACCACCACCACACCATGTCGTTCTCCCCCGATCCTGACGAACGCACCTTTACCTTAAATCGCCGGAACGGGCAGGGTTTCTCCCGGGACGCGACTGGACAGGGCCGAACGCGCCGCTAATGCTCGCGCCCGATGATACCGGCGCTGCGTCCCACGCTTCTGGCCCTTGGCCGCTTCCTGCGCACTCCGTCGCTCAGCCGGTCCGTCGTGGCGCTGCTGACCGGCGCGATCAGCCTGCTGCTGATCGTCAATGTCGGCGTCTTCGTGATGCTGCAGCGGACAAGCGACTTCAACGACAATGTGGAGCGCGGCCAGCGCATCCGGCTGGCGGCGGTCGAGGTGATGCGCCTGCTGATCGACGCTGAAACGGGTCAGCGCGGCTTTCTGCTGACGCGGCAGCCTGAGTATCTCGAACCCTATAACATCAGCACGGCCCGGCTGCCCGAGCGGCTGGACGAACTGGCGCGGCTGACGGCGGGGGATCCGGACCTGTCGCCGCGCGTCGAGCAGCTGCGCAGCCTGTCCCAGCAACGGTTCGACGTGATCGATCGCACCATCGCCCTGGGGCGGATGGGCCGCTTCGAGGACGCCGTGCGGATTATCCGCGAGGGCTCCGGCAAGCGGGTGATGGATCAGATGCGCGCCGAAACCGCCGCGATCGACGAGGTGCAGGAGACCCGTCTCCAGTTCAGCACCCGCCAGACGGAGTGGGCCGCCGGCGTGACGGTTCTCGTCAACGCCATCGCGGCCCTGCTGATCCTGGCGCTGGCGGGCGTCAGCGCCTGGCTGATCCGCCGCTATGTGCTCGAGATCCAGCAGGCGCGCGACGCCCTCGATGCGATGAACGCCGGGCTTGAGCACAAGGTCCGCGACCGCACCTTCCAGTTGACCCGCGCCAACGAGGAAATCCAGCGTTTCGCCTATATCGTCAGCCACGACCTGCGCGCCCCGCTGGTCAACGTCATGGGGTTCACCTCGGAACTGGAGCAGGCCGGCAAGGTCATCGACCGTCAGATGACGGCGGTGGAAACCCGGGCGCCCAAGCTGGTCGAGCAGGACGCCCTGACGGCGGTGCGCGAGGACCTTCCCGAAGCCGTCGGCTTCATCCGCGCCTCGACCGAAAAGATGGACCGGCTGATCAACGCCATCCTGAAGCTGTCCCGTGAGGGTCGCCGCAATCTCACGCCCGAATGGCTCGACATGACCGCCATGGCCCGCGGCGTGGCGGACAGCGTCCGGCACCAGACCGAGGCCTCGGACGCCGAGATCGTCGTCGAACCCCTGCCGTCGGTCGAAAGCGACCGGCTGTCGATGGAGCAGGTGCTGGGCAATCTGGTCGACAACGCCGTCAAATATCTGGACCCGGCCCGTCCCGGACGCATCGTCGTCTCGGGTCGGGAAACCGGCGACGGCCACGTCGTCTACCGGATCGCCGACAACGGGCGCGGAATTTCCGACCGCGATCACGAACGCATCTTCGAACTCTTCCGACGCTCCGGCAAGCAGGACCGGGTGGGCGAGGGCGTCGGTCTGGCCTTCGTGCGCAACAGCGTGCGTCGTCTGGGCGGCGAAATCACCGTCGGGTCGGAGCTCGGAAAAGGCTCGACATTTACACTGAAATTCCCCACACGCCTCGTCCTCGCGGACGCCGGAGACGATTGATGAGCACTGCCGTGAAGATCGTGATGGTCGAGGACGACCTCGGTCACGCCAAGCTGATCGAAAAGAACATCCGCCGCGCCAACATCGCCAATGACATCGCCCATTTCGCCGACGGCGGCTCGGCCATGGACTATCTGTTCAGCGAGGAGGTTCGGCTGAACGGGCCGATGCTGATCCTGCTGGACCTCAACCTGCCGGACATGTCGGGCACCGACATCCTCGAGCGGGTCAAGAAGGACGAGCGCCTGCGCCGCGCCCCTGTCGTGGTCCTGACCACCACGGACGACAAGACGGAAATCCAGCGCTGCTACGACCTCGGCTGCAACGTCTACATCACCAAGCCCGTGGACTATGAAAGCTTCGCCGGGGCCATCCGCCAACTGGGGCTGTTCCTGTCGGTGATGCAGGCGCCGGACATCGAGTGAGCGCACAGTGAAGCCCGAGGGGGAGGTCATCCGCCTGCTCTATATCGACGATGACCGCGGCCTCTCGCGGCTGGTCGAGAAGGAGCTGGGCCGCCACGGCTTCGCCGTCGCCTGCGCCCCCGACGGGGACGCGGGTCTGGAAATCCTCGTCGAGCGCGCCGCTGATTTCGATGTCGTCGCCCTGGACCACTACATGCCGGGCCGCGAGGGCCTGGACGTCCTGCCCGAGATCATCGCGCTGAAGAACCCGCCGCCCGTCGTCTATGTCACCGGGGCCCAGGAGGGCCGTATCGCCGTGGCCGCCCTGCGCGCCGGCGCCGCCGACTACGTCATCAAGGACGTGTCCGAGGATTTCACCGCCCTGCTGCGCAACGCGCTGGAGGAGGCGGTGTCGCGCCGCCGGCTCCAGCGCGAGAACGAGGCGGCCCAGGAGATGGTCCGCCTCGCCCGCGACCGCGCCGAGGCCATGCTGCGCGAGGTCAACCACCGCGTCGGCAATTCCCTGCAGCTGGTGTCCAGCTTCATGTCTCTGCAGCTGCGCCACATGACCGACGAAGGCGCCCGATCCGCCCTGAAGGAATCCCAGGCCCGGATCGAGGCCGTGGCCCACGTCCACCGCCGCCTCTACACATCCGACGACATGTCCTCCGTGGCCATGGACGAATATCTCGAAGGCCTGATCGACGAATTGGGCAAGTCGGTCGGTCCCGGCGACAACTCGCCGAACATCACCCTGCGCGCCGAGCCCATGCGCGTCTCGACCGATCAGGCGGTGTCGCTGGGCGTCGTCGTCACCGAACTGGTCACCAACGCCGTCAAATACGCCTACGCTCCCGGTCAGGCCGGCGAGATCCGGGTCATTCTCGAGCCGGACGCCAACGGCCGCGCCCTGCTGACGGTCGAGGACGACGGCCCCGGCATGGGCGACGGCAAGGCCCGCGGCACCGGTCTGGGCGGCAAGATCATCACCGCCATGGCCTCGGGCCTGCGCTCGAAGGTCGAGTACGACGGCGAGCACCGCGGCGTACGCGCCCGCCTCGCCTTCGATCTTTGACGCTTCGGACGCATTATCCGCCCATGCTCCAGTTCGGCTGCCGAGATCCCGACCTTGATTACGCCCCGCGCCCCACGGCGTTCGGCCTGGTCTTCCACGATGCGAAACTGGCCTGTGTCCGGGTGGACCGGGGCGAAGGCAGCTATTTCGACCTGCCCGGCGGCGCCGTCGACGGCGACGAGACCGAGGAGCAGGCCCTGGTCCGCGAATTCATCGAGGAGACGGGGATGTCCGTCCGGCCTCTGCTTCGCCTGGCCGAGGCCTCGCAGTATTTCCGCAAGTCCGACGGATCGCCGATCAACAACCACGGCGGCTTCTGGATCGCGGAACAACTGTCGCTTGATCCCGCCGTCAAGGTCGAGATCGATCACGAACTGGTCTGGCTGCATCCGCATACGGCCGCCGCCCGGTTGCGCCACGACGCCCACGCCTGGGCCGTGACGCTCTGGCTGCGACGCCACGCCAGCTGAACCATACGGAACGGGCGCGGCCGTCGTTCGCTTTTTCCTGCACAGGCGCCGTCAGTCCGACGGCGTGTCAGTGAGGAGATTTCCATGCCCGATCATGACCGTATCGAAGGCGCCGCCAAGAACATGGGCGGCAATATCAAGGAAGCCGCCGGCAAGCTGACCGGCGACGAAAAGCTCAAGGCCGAAGGACGCGCCGATCAGGCCGAGGGCAAGATCCAGAACGCCGTCGGCGGTCTGAAGGACACCCTCCGCGACAACCGCAACTAGGTTTCGCGTTCAACGACCGTGACGCCGTCCGCACCGCGGGCGGCGTTTGCGCGTCCGGTCAGTCCCCGCCCAACCGGACCCTCAGCCCATCCTGCGTCGGCGCCCGTCCGTCGGCCGGCCGGCATTCCTCGGTCCAGGCCACACCGCCCTGGGGCCGCGCCTGCGGGCGGGTTTCACACGTCTGCTCCTGCGGCGCGAGGGCGGCGCGGGCAGGTCGATCCGGAGCGCCGCACTGCAGGGCGTAGCGGTCGCCCGCCGCCGCCAGCCGGCCTGCGTCGGGCGCGCCCGCGGGCGCCAGGCCGGGCGGCAGATCGGCCCCCAGATTGGCCGCCAGCGCGGTCCGAACCCGGGCCTGGCAAGCCTCCATCGACTCCGAGGCCTTGCGGATCAGCGGGCTGCATTCGGCCCGTTCATAGCCATAGGGGTCGGCGCGGGCGCTGTCGGGGATGGCGGGAATCCCGACCGGCGCGGCGGGCGGCGGCGGAGGCGGCTCCTCCCAAACGACCTGACCCGCGGCGGCCTGTTGCAGCATCACGGCGAACACGATGGCGAGCATGTCGGAACACTCCCGGAAACCGCCCGCACCCTAGCCTATTTGGCCAGCGCCCGCATCGCCTTCTCCAGGCCTTCCAGGGTCAGCGGATACATCCGCTCGTCGACCAGTTCGCGCACCATCCCGACCGAGGCGGAATAGCTCCAGTAGCGCTCGGGCGACGGGTTCAGCCAGGCCACCTTGTCCCACTGCTGCGTCGCCCGCTTCATCCAGACCGCGCCCGCCTCCTCGTTCCAGTGCTCGACCGAGCCGCCGGGCATGGTCACCTCATAGGGGCTCATGGTGGCGTCGCCGACGAAGATGGCGCGCCAGTCGGCGGGGTATTTGTTCAGCACCTCCCAGGTCGGGATCTTCTGCTCGTGCCGGCGCCGGTTGTCCTTCCACACGCCTTCGTAGAGGCAGTTGTGGAAGTAGAAGAACTCGAGGTGTTTGAACTCGGTCTTCGCGGCCGAGAACAGCTCCTCGCACATCTTCACATGGGCATCCATCGACCCCCCGATGTCGAGGAACAGCAGCACCTTGATGGTGTTGCGCCGCTCGGGCCGCATGTGAATGTCCAGCCAGCCCTGCCGCGCCGTGCCGTCGATGGTGGCGTCCATGTCCAGTTCGTCCGGCGCGCCCTGCCGCGCGAACCGGCGCAGCCGCCGCAGCGCCACCTTGATGTTGCGCGTGCCCAGCTCGACCTGGTCGTCCAGATTTCGGTACTCGCGCTTCTCCCAGACCTTGACCGCCCGCCCCTGCCGTCCGGGCCCCCCGACGCGCACGCCCTCGGGATTGTAGCCGCCGTGGCCGAACGGGCTGGTCCCGCCGGTGCCGATCCATTTGTTGCCGCCCTCGTGCCGGCCCTTCTGCTCTTCCAGACGCTGCTTCAGCGTCTCCATCAGCTTGTCGAACCCGCCCAAGGCCTCGATCTGCGCCTTCTCCTCGTCGGTCAGGTATTTTTCGTTGAGCAGTTTCAGCCAGTCCTCGGGCACGTCCAGCGACGGCTCTTCGCCCGCCCCGACGGTCTCGATCCCGGCGAACACCTTGCCGAACACCTGGTCGAACCGGTCGTAGTGCTTCTCGTCCTTGACCAGCACCGCCCGCGACAGGTGGTAGAAATCATCCACCTTCCGCCCGGCCACGTCCCGGTCCATGGCCTCCATCAGATGGAGCCATTCCTTCATCGACACGGGCACGCGCGCGTGTCTCAGGGCGGTGAAGAAGGGGAGGAGCATGGGACCAACCTGAGCCCGGCTCAGCCCCGCCGCAAGATGAACTCGTCATCCAGCCACCGACCGACGGGGTATTGATACTCCCCGGCCTTCACGAACCCGAAAGCCTCGTACAGCTTCTGCGCCTTCAGATTGCCGCTCCAGACGCCGATCCACAGCGGCCCGTCGCTGTGCGCCTCCATCCACTCCAGCGCCACGGCCAGCAGCTTCGTCCCCAGCCCCAGGCCCTGCGCCGCCTTCGCCACATACAGCCGCCGCAGCTCGGCGTGGCCGGGCCGGGCGTCCGGGTGGGGCAGGGTGTTCGGCCCGGTGTTGGCGAAGGCCAGCAACTCGCCGTCGCGCTCCGCCACCCACCAGGCCGCGCCGGGCTCCCTCAACTTCGTGCGGATCGTCTCCGGGCTGAAGCTGGCGTCGAGGAAGGCGGTCAGATCATCCGCCGGATACGGGATGGCGAAGCCGTCGGCGGCCACGAAGGTGTCGATGAAGGTCTGGCGCCCGATCGCGGCCAGCGCGTCGGCGTCGGCGTCGGTCGCGGGACGGATGATGGGTTCGCTCATGCTTCCGCTTTCAGCCATTGCACCCCGGGACTCAACCCCCTCCGCTCATCCCGGCGAAAGCCGGGACCCAGTGCTTTCGTGATGCAGGATGCGTGGGGCAGCGGCTGTGAAAATTCTGAACGACCGGATCGCCCAAAGAACTGGGTCCCGGCTTTCCCCGGGATGAGCGGATGATTTTGTCAGGCCGCCCGCCTAGTCTCCAACAATGAGCGTCGCCCTGTTCACCCACCCCGACATGATCGAGCACCGTCCCGGCGTCGGCCACCCCGAGCGGCCCGAGCGGCTGAAGGCCGTGCTGGACGCCCTCGACGATTCCGGCCTGTCCCTCGACCGCCGCGCCGCGACGGAGGCGACCGTCGCCGACCTCGAACGGCTGCACCCCGCTGATTACGTCGCCCGCCTGCTCAGGGCCTCGCCCTCCGCCGGCCTGAACCAGCTGGACGCCGACACCGTCCTGTCCCCCGGCAGCCTCCGCGCCGCCCGCCTCGCCGCCGGCGCGGTGATCGACGCGGTCCGCGCCATCGCCCGCGGCGAGACGACCCGGGCCTTCGCCGCCGTCCGCCCGCCCGGCCATCACGCCGAGCCCGATCAGGCCATGGGCTTCTGCCTGTTCTCCAACGTGGCCGTCGCCGCCCGCGTCGCCCAGGCCGAGGGACTGGCCCGCGTCGCCGTGATCGATTTCGACGTCCACCACGGCAACGGCACCCAGGCCGCGTTCGAGAACGACGCCAGCCTCTTCCTCGGCTCGATCCACCAGATGCCCCTCTATCCCGGCACGGGCGCGGCCTCCGAAACCGGCGTCGGCAATATCGTCAACGCCCCGGTGCCGCCCCACGCGGCCCGCGAGGCCTGGCGCGCGACCTTCTCGGGCGGGCTGATGCCGGCGCTGCAGGCCTTCAATCCGGACCTGATCCTGATCTCCGCCGGCTTCGACGCCCACCGCCGCGATCCGCTGGCGCATCAGAGTCTGGAGGCCGACGATTTCGCCTGGGCCACCCGCGCCGTTCTCGAGGTCGCGCGTTCGTGTTGTGGCGGCAAGGTTGCAGCCTCGCTCGAGGGCGGTTACGACCTAGAAGGGCTGGGCCGTTCCGCGGTCGCTCACGTTCAGGCCTTGGGGGAGGAATAAGGACGGTTCGCCAAAGGCTTATCCCTCCGCAAATCATGCCCGCCCCCGCCCGAGACCCATTGATGGCAGACCCGCCGATTCCCGTGACTGCCCCGCCGGCCCGCCCGGCTCTGGTCTCGGTGCGTCCCGGCGCCATCATCCTGGCCCGCCACGGCGAGCCGGCCCTGTCGCGCAAATGCCTGCTGACCTCCGACCAGTATCGCGACTGGTGGGCGAAATACGAAGTCGGCGGCCTGCGCGCCGGCCAGACCCCGCCGCCCGAACTGCTGGCCACGGCCGAGGGCGCCGGCGCCATCTACGCCTCGACCCGTCCCCGCGCCCAGGAAACCGCCGCGGCCATCGCCGCCGGCCGCGAGGTCATGTCGGACGCCCTGTTCATCGAGGCGCCCCTGCCGCCGCCGCACTTCCCGTCGTGGTTCAAGCTGCCGCCCAAATACTGGGGCGCCGTCGCCCGCTTCTGGTGGCACGCCTTCAATCACCACGAGGGTCAGGAAACCCGCGCCCAGGCCGAGGCCCGTTCCGAGGCCGCCGCCCGGGCCCTGATCGCCCGGGCAGAGAGCGGTCAGGATGTGCTGGTCCTCGCCCACGGCTATTTCAACCACATGGTCGGTCGCCGCCTGCGCGCCGACGGTTGGGATCTGGTCCACAACCAGGGCTTCAAATACTGGTCCCAGCGCCGCTACGAGAAGCGCTGACGGCGCGGAGAGCACGATGATCCGACGGTCCCTGCTTTCCCTCGTCCTCAGCCTGGCCTTCCTCGCTCCGGACCGGGCCTCCGCCCAAGACCCGGCTCCCGCCGGCGCGGTGCGCGTGGCCATCGAAACCACCGCCGGAACCATTCTGGCCGAAACCGACCCCCGCGCCCCGGTCACCTCCGCCAACTTCCTGCGCTATGTCGACGAGGGCCGCTTCAACGGCGTGACCTTCTACCGCGGCATGGTCCTCGGCCCCGCCGCCGGCCTGATCCAGGGCGGAACCGGCGGCGCGCCGGAACGCGTCCTGCCGCCCATCGCCCACGAGCCGACCAGCGAGACAGGCCTCAGCCACACCGACGGCGCCCTCTCCATGGCGCGCTTCGATCCCGGCACGGCCACGGGCGACTTCTTCATCATCGTCGGCGACGTCAGCTCGCTCGACGCCGGCAAGTCCGCCCCCGGCGACCCCGGCTTCGCCGTCTTCGGCCGCGTGGTCGAGGGCATGGACATCGTCCGCCGGATCCTCGCCGCCCCCAAATCCCCCACCGAGGGCGAAGGCTTCATGCGCGGCCAGATGCTGGACCCGCGCATCGGCGTCGTCTCCGTCCGCCGCCTCCCCTAGCAGGAAAGTCCGGCCTTCCGCTTGAGACGGGCCGCCGCCCCCTCTAGGGTCGTCGCCGATGACCGACCCCGCCGCCATTCCCGCCGATCTCAGCTTCGAGGACGCCCTGCAGCGTCTCGAGGCCATCGTGTCCAAGCTCGAGTCCGGCCAGGCGCCGCTCGAGGAATCGATCGCCCTGTACGAGGAGGGCGCCCGGCTCAAGGCTCACTGCGAAAACCGCCTGAAGGCCGCCCAGCTGCGCGTTGAGAAGATCGTCGTCGGCCCCGATGGCCAGGCGAAAGGCGTCGAACCCGCCGAGTTCAGCTGATGCCGGCCCCGGCCGCCCCGATCGCCTTCGACGACTTCATGAAGGTGGACGTGCGCGTGGGCCAGGTCCTGACCGCCGACCCGTTCCCCGAGGCGCGCAAGCCGGCGTACAAGCTGACCATCGACTTCGGCCCCGAGGTCGGCGTCAAGACGTCCTCGGCCCAGATCACCACCCACTACACGCGCGACGACCTGGTCGGCCGCAAGGTCGCCGCCGTGGTCAACTTCCCCCCGCGCCGGATCGGCCACTTCATGTCCGAGGTCCTGACCCTGGGCTTCCCGGACGCCGCGGGCGAGGTCGTGCTGGTCGGCGTCGACCGCGAGGTCGAGATCGGCGGGAGGCTGTTCTGACCCTCCACCCGCCCCAGGCCCCCGCCGCCAACTCCCCGGAGCAGGACGTCATCGACCGCGTGGCCGAGATCGCCGATCTGGTCACCGTCGCCCTCGACGAGCTTCTGCCCCGCGCCAGCGGCCCCGAATCGCGCCTGACCGAGGCCATGCGCTACGCCGCCCTCGGCCCGGGCAAGCGGCTGCGCCCCTTCTTCGCCCTCGAGGCCGCCAATCTGTTCGACATCGAGGAGCGGCCGGTGCTGCGCGCCGCCTGCGCCCTAGAATGCGTCCACGCCTACAGCCTGGTCCACGACGACCTGCCCTGCATGGACGACGACGACATGCGCCGCGGCCGCCCGACGGTGCACAAGGCCTATGACGAGGCCACCGCCGTCCTCGCCGGGGACGCCCTGCAGACCGCCGCCTTCGACATCCTGCTGCACCCCGACACCCACGACGACGCCGAGGTCCGCTGCGAACTGGCGGCCCGCCTGTCGCTGGCCTCGGGCGCGCGCGGCATGGCCGGCGGCCAGATGATCGACCTGCTGGGCGTGCGCGACGATCTCGGCGGCGTCGCCCGCATGCAGCGGCTCAAGACCGGCGCCCTGTTCACCTACGCCTTCGAGATTCCCCTGATCATCGCCCGCGCCCGCGAGGCCCAGCGCCAGGCCCTGATCAGCTTCGCCCACGACATCGGCCTGGCCTACCAGATCGTCGACGACCTGCTCGACGTCGAGGGCGACGAGGATATCCTCGGCAAGGCGGCCAACAAGGACGCGGCCCAGGGCAAGACCAATTTCGTCACCCTGCTGGGCGTCGACGCCGCGCGGCATCGCGTCGCGCATCTCGCCGACCAGGCCCGCGCCCACCTCGACGTCTTCGGTCCCGACGCCGAAATCCTCAAGGCCAGTGTGGATTACGTCCTTCAGCGCCGTTCTTGACGACCCTTCGCCGTCATCCTCGGGCTTGACCCGAGGATCAGAGGTTGGGAACAGCTGGCTATCCAAAGGCTTCTCTGACTGCCGGCCACCCTGGAATACCGAGCGCCGGAACGTCTGATCCCCGGGACAAGCCCGAGGATGACGGGTAGAGAAGAGCTCGTAAGGAACACGTGAGTTCATGCCCGACACCCCGCTGCTCGACCAGGTTCACCTCCCCGCCGACACGCGCGGGTTCGACATCCCCCAGCTGCGCCAGCTGGCCGATGAGCTGAGGGCCGAAACCATCGACGCCGTCTCCACGACCGGCGGCCACCTCGGCGCCGGCCTCGGCGTGGTCGAGCTGACCGTGGCCCTGCACCAAGTCTTCGAGACGCCGAAGGACATCCTGATCTGGGACGTCGGCCATCAGTGCTATCCGCACAAGATCCTGACCGGACGCCGCGACCGGATCCGCACCCTGCGCCAGCCGGGGGGGCTGTCGGGCTTCACCAAACGCAGCGAGAGCGAATACGACCCCTTCGGCGCGGCCCACGCCTCGACCTCGATCAGCGCCGCCCTCGGCTTCGCCGCCGCCCGCGACCAGAAGGGCGAAACGAACCGCGTCGTCGCCGTCATCGGCGACGGCTCCATGTCCGCCGGCATGGCCTATGAGGCCATGAACAACGCCGCCGAGACGACCCACGGCCAGCTGATGGTCATCCTCAACGACAACGACATGTCGATCGCCCCGCCGGTCGGCGGCATGAGCGCCTATCTGGCCAAACAGGTCTCGGGCGGCGCCTACCGCAATTTCCGCCGCTTCGGAAAGTCGGTCGCCGAACATCTGCCGCGCCCGTTCCGCAACGCCGCGCGCAAGGCCGAGGAATACGCCCGCGGCATGATCGTGGGCGGCACCTTCTTCGAGGAGTTGGGCTTCTACTACGTCGGGCCGGTCGATGGCCACGACATGGACAACCTGGTCCCCATCCTCAGGAACGCCGCCGCCATCACCGACCGTCCGGTGATCGTCCACGTCGTGACGCAAAAAGGGAAGGGCTACGCCCCCGCCGAGAGCAGCGCCGACAAGCTGCACGCCGTCGCCAGATTCGACGTCGTCTCGGGCGAACAGTCCAAATCCGTTTCCAACGCCCCCAGCTACACCAAGGTGTTCGGGACCGAGCTGATCAAGCGCGCCCATCTCGACCCCTCCATCGTCGCCATCACCGCCGCCATGCCGTCGGGCACCGGGCTGGACCTGTTCGGCCAGGCCTTCCCGACCCGCACCTATGACGTCGGCATCGCCGAACAGCACGCCGTCACCTTCGCCGCCGGCCTCGCCGCCGACGGGATGAAGCCGGTCTGCGCCATCTATTCGACCTTCCTCCAGCGCGGTTACGACCAGGTCGTCCACGATGTGGCCATCCAGAAGCTGCCGGTGCGCTTCGCCATGGATCGCGCCGGTCTGGTCGGCGCCGACGGGGCCACCCACGCGGGCAGTTTCGACATCGGCTTCATGGGCGCCTTGCCCGGCATGGTGCTGATGGCCGCGGCCGACGAGGCCGATCTGGCCGCCATGATCGCCACCAGCCTCGAGATCGACGACCGCCCGTCTGCCTTCCGCTATCCGCGCGGCGACGGCGTCGGGGTCGAGATTCCCGAGCTCGCCGCCCCGCTCGAGATCGGCAAGGGCCGCATCGTGCGCGAGGGCACGACGGTCGCCATCCTGTCGCTCGGAACCCGCCTGCAGGAATCGCTCAAGGCCGCCGACGCCCTGGCCGCGCGCGGCGTCTCCGCCACCGTCGCCGACGCCCGCTTCGCCAAGCCGCTGGACGCCGACATGATCCTGCGTCTGGCCCGCGAGCACGAATGCCTGATCACGGTCGAGGAGGGGGCCATGGGCGGCTTCGGCGCCTTCGTGCTGCAGTTGCTGGCCGAAAAGGGCGCGCTCGACGCCGGGCTGAAGATCCGCACCCTCTGCCTGCCTGACGTCTTCCAGGACCAGGACAATCCGGTCGCCATGTACGCGACCGCGGGCCTCAACGCCGAACACATCGCCGCCGCCGCCCTTCAGGCGCTGGGCGTCGAGGCGACGCGGGCGGTGCGGGCGTAAGCACGCGTTCTCCCTCCCCTTCATGGGGAGGGATGTCGGCGCGAAGCGGCGACAGGGTGGGTCAGGGCTGGAATTCCTCACCCGGTCGCTTCGGCGCCCCCCTCCCCATGAAGGGGAGGGAGAACGCAACCCTCGCCCTCTGAGCCCGTTCTGTCGCGGGGCTTTGAGGGTTGAGTAAAATGAATATCCGCATCCTGACCGCCGTCGCCGCCTTGACCGTGGGCGTCGTCCAGCCCGCCGTCGCACAGGAAGCCTCGGCTTCCGCCGACGGCCCCGTCGAGATCATGCGCGCCAGCGACACCGCCATGACCTGCCCCCAGATTTCGGAAGAAGCGGCCCAGCTCAGCCAGCGGCTGGGCGGAACGCCGGGCGGCGGCATTCTCTCCTCGATCACCGGCGTGGCTACGGCCGGCGCGGCCTTGCTGATCCCCGGGGCCGGTCTGGCCATCGCCGGCGCCGAGGCCCTGACCCGCCCCGACCGCGAGCGCAAGGAGGCCGAGGAGGCCGCCGTCCGCCACCGCTGGTACTATCTGAACGGCCTCTACGCCGGTCAGGACTGCCAGGCCGCCGCCGACGCCGCCGGCGCGACACCGGCCAGTCCGGCGGACGCCGCCCCGGCCCCGCGCGAAGGGAACTGACCAAATCGCCCCTTCCCCCATTTCGGGGGAAGGTGGCTCGCGCAGCGAGACGGGTGGGGGCTGTCTGATCGCGGACCACCGTCCGCCGACCGCTGACCCGGACAGAGCCCCCATCCGGGCGGCTCCGCCGCGCACCTTCCCCCGAAATGGGGGAAGGATCAGGTTTGATATAGTCGGGTTCGGAAGAAAATATCCTCCCCGATCAACCGCTTCCGCTTTTCTCAAACTCTATTGTCAGCACCCCCTCCCGGCGGCCGCATACTATCTGCATCCCGTCGCGGGGGAGGGCGTCTGGCGCCAGGGCCATCAACGTGCGGCGGGG
>NZ_LMGT01000004.1 GCF_001427825.1 Brevundimonas sp. Root608 | reverse complement strand
CGGGGGGCGGTGCTGACAATAGAGTTTGAGAAAAGCGGAAGATGTTGAACCGGCAGGATATTTTCCCGCCAACCCGACTATAGATCCGGCGAGCAGCGTCACGCGCTTCGCGGGGATGCACGGAGGGGGGACTGTCTTCTCCCCATCGCGGATGGGAGGTAGCGCGGCGGTCCCCCTCCCCACGATGTGGGAGCAGACGTTACGGTCAGTCCTTCAGCGCCCGCCCGGCCACCACGGCTTTCGCGCCGAATTTCGCCCGCAGGGCGTCGATGGCGGTTTCGGTCTTGAGAGCGCGCGCCTCGGTCGTCTCGAACAGGGCCGGGGCGTCGACGGCGTCGACCACCTCGGCCATGCCGATGCCGATCAGGCGGTAGGGTCGGCCCAGTTCGGGCGTCATCAGGGCCCGGCCGGCCGCGAACAGGGCGCGGGCGGTCTGGACCGGCTCGGGCAGGGAGATGCGACGGGTGACGATCCTGAAGTCCGTGCGGCGCAGTTTCAGCACCAGAACCCGGCTGGCCACGCCGTCGCGGCGGGCCTTGGAGGCCAGCTTCTCGCACAGGGGCCAGAGTTCGGCCTCGAGATCCTCAGCCGAGGTCAGATCCTCGTTGAAGGTGGTTTCGGCGCTCATGCCCTTGCGGTCATGGGTCGGATTGACCAGCCGGGCGTCGCGGCCGTGGGCGAGATCGTGCAGCCGCAGGCCGGTCTCGCCATAGCGCTTGACCAGGTCGCGGACGTCGGCGGCGGCCAGATCGCCGACGGTGGCGAAGCCGTCGCTGTTCAGGGTTTTCGCGAACACCGGGCCGACGCCGGGCAGGATGCGGATCGGTTTCGGGGCCAGCAGGTCCTTCGCCCGGGCGCCCAGCACCGAGAAGCCTCGCGGCTTGTCGAGTTCGGACGCCACCTTGGCGAGGAAGCGGTTGGGGGCCAGGCCGATCGAGACGGTCAGGCCCGTGTCTTCCTCGATCTGCTTCTGCAGGCGAATCAGCTGGAAGGCCGGAGGCCCGCCGTTCAGCCGTTCGGTGCCGGCGAGGTCGATCCAGGCCTCATCGAGCGACAGGGTCTGGACCAGCGGCGTCAGCCGGCCCACGGCGCCGAAGATGGCCTCGCTGGCGGCGATGTATTTGCGGAAGTCGGGCTTGATGACGACGGCTTCGGGGCAGGCCTTCAACGCCTTGAACATCGGCATGGCCGAATGGACGCCGTACTGGCGGGCGACGTAGCAGCAGGTGGAAACCACGCCACGCTTGCCGCCGCCGACGATCACCGGCCTGTCGCGCAGCTCGGGCCGGTCGCGCTTCTCCACCGAGGCGTAGAAGGCGTCGCAGTCCAGATGGGCGATGGTCAGCCGGTCCAGTTCGTCATGGCGGACGACGCGGCGCGAATCGCAGACCGGGCACCGGTCGACCTGGTGGTCGCCGGTCCACAGGCAGTCGCGGCAGATGGCTTTCATGCGCAGGAAGGGGCCATGGCGGTCCAATATCCGTCATCCGGGAGGCGGCGCCGAGGGAGGTTCATCACAAGGGACACGAAGAGGCACGAAGACCACGAAGAAGGCCCGGAAGCGGCCCGGCCTCATTGTGCCCTTTGGGGGCCTTTGTGTCCCTTGTGATGAACCCGTCTGAAGGCCGGCTGCGCCGGCGGAGAGGGGCTTCACCCCAACTTAAGACCCGCCGGGCCACAGTGCACGAAGAAGGCGACAAGCCTCCGTGCAGCCGCACTCCATGGGGCGACAGGCCAGGTGATGATGTCCAAGAAAGTCCTCATCGTCGAGGATAACGAGCTGAACATGAAGCTCTTTCATGATCTGCTCGATTCCCAGGGCTACGAGACCCTGCAGACCCGCGAGGGGCTCCAGGCCCTCGCCCTGGCGCGCCTGCACAAGCCCGACCTGATCCTGATGGACATCCAGCTGCCGGAGATCAGCGGCCTGGAAGTGACCAAATGGCTCAAGGACGACGAGGAGCTGAGCCACATCCCCGTCGTCGCCGTCACCGCCTTCGCCATGAAGGGCGACGAGGAGCGCATCCGCCAGGGCGGGTGCGAGGCCTATATCTCCAAGCCCATCTCGGTGATGCATTTCCTCGACGTGGTTCGGAAACATCTGGGGTAGGGACCGATGACGGCGCGCATTCTGGTCGTTGACGACGTCGAACCGAACGTCCGCCTGCTCGAGGCCAAGCTGACGCTCGAGTATTATGAGGTGCTGACCGCCTGCGACGGCGCGACGGCGCTTCAGATCGCATCGGACGAACGTCCCGACATCATCCTGCTGGACGTGATGATGCCCGGCATGGACGGGTTCGAGACCTGCCGGCGGCTGAAGGCCGATCCGGTGACCCGCCACATCCCCGTGGTGCTGGTGACGGCGCTGGACGGGCGCGAGGACAAGATCAAGGGCCTGGAAGCCGGGGCCGACGACTTCGTCACCAAGCCGATCGACGACGTGGTCCTGTTCGCCCGTGTGAAATCGCTGGTGCGGCTGAAATCGGTGATGGACGAGCTGCGCGAGCGCGAGGAGACCGGCCGCCGCATCGGCGTCGACACCGACGGCGCGGGGCGGCTGCGCGGATCGGGCGGGCGGGTGCTGATCGTCGACGACAACGCCCGACAGGCCGAGAAGATGGTCGAACATCTGGCCGGCGAACACCGGCCGACGGTGGAGGCCGATCCGGCGGCGGCGTTGATCGCGGCGCGCGGGCCGGTCGATCTGATGATCGTCAATGTGTCGAGTTCGGAGTTCGACGGCCTGCGCTTCGTGGCCCAGGTGCGGTCGACCGAGGCCTCGCGCCGTCTGCCGATCCTGGCGGTCGTCGATCAGGCCGACAGGCCGCGGCTGCTGAAGGCGCTGGAGCTGGGCGTCAACGACATCCTGCCCCGGCCGGTGGACCCGGAGGAGCTGGAGGCGCGGGCGCGGACCCAGATCAAGCGCAAACGCTATGCCGACTTCCTCAAGGAAAAGCTGGACTACAGCCTGGAGATGGCGGTCACGGACGCCCTGACGGGGCTTCACAACCGCCGCTACATGGCCGGGCAGCTGCAGGGGCTGATGGCCCGGGCGGGCCAGGGCGGCGAGCCCGTCGCCGTGCTGATGATGGACATCGATCACTTCAAGCTGGTCAACGACGGCTTCGGCCACGACGCCGGCGACGAGGTCCTGCGCGAGTTCGCGGTGCGGCTGGCGACCAATGTGCGCGCCATCGATCTGCCGTGCCGTCTGGGCGGCGAGGAATTCGTGGTGGTGATGCCCGGCGCCAGCCTGGAAGACGCCGCGCGCGTCGCCGACCGCATCCGGCGCGACGTCGCGGCCCAGCCGTTCCCGATCATGGGCGGCGCCGAGGGGCTGACGATCACCGTCTCGGTGGGCGTGGCGGCGAGCGCCGGCGGGGGCGACACGCCCGACGCCCTGCTGAAGCGGGCCGACGAGGGCGTCTATGAGGCCAAGGCCCACGGGCGGAACCAGGTCATCGCAAGAGCGGCCTGAGGGGCGTCAGCGGCTCATCCAGGGCTTGGACTTGCCGGTGGCGATGCGCGCGGCCTGTTCGCGCTGGAAGCGGCCGCCACGCGGCGGCTTCTCGCGCGCCTCGATCGCGGCCTGCTTGAGGCGGAGGGCGCGCTGGACGGGGCTCTCGGGAGGCGAGGGCGCAGCGGCGGAGTCCTTCGGATCGTCGGTCGGGTCACTCATCGGGACAATCTAGCACGCAAACGAAAAACGCCCGGCGTTTCCACCGGGCGTTTTCGTATCCAGCAGGGCGTGAACCCTACTTGATCTTGCCTTCCTTGAACTCGACGTGCTTGCGCACGACGGGATCGTACTTCTTGACGACCATTTTCTCGGTCATGGTACGGGCGTTCTTCTTGGTGACGTAGAAGAAGCCGGTGTCGGCCGAGGAGTTCAGGCGGATCTTGATGGAAGCCGGTTTGGCCATCGGGAATTACCTCTGCGACGGCGAAAGCCGCTAAAATAAGAGGCGCGGAACATACTCAGGCGCGACCGGAAGTCAACGACGACTTGCGGTCTTCCACGCGCCGAGGGGCCGGACGGTGGCGCAGGCGGGGGAACCGTCCTTGCCGCGGCCGGGCAGATGGACCTCCAGAACGGCGCCGGGGGTCAGCAGGGCCGGCGGGATGTCGTGGATGTCGATCTTGGCGCGGCGGCTCCAGAGGCTGGCGTGGTCGCCCGCCGACGTGCCGATGCGGATGTAGACGAAGCGGCGCGTCGGTCCCTCCCGGCGCACGAAGGGGCCGGTCATGCGGCCGTCGGGATGCAGGGTGATCGGGACGTCGAACGAGATCGGGCCGTCGCCCGCGGTGACGGGCTCGAACGGCAGGTCGTCACTCTGGAGGCTGTAGCGCACCCCGGGGACCGGATCGTCGATGATGAGGCGAAGCGTCACGGCAGAGGCCATGGGTGGAGGTTAGGCGAGGGGAGCCGGTCGTGCCAAGCTGGGCCCATGAAACAGATCGTCGTTCTGGCCGCCGCCATCGCCCTGTCCGCCTGCGCCACGGCGCCCGCGCCGGTCTCGCCGCAGGACGCCTTCTTCGCCAATCTGAAGGCCCTGTGCGGCCAGAGGTTCGAGGGGCGGGTGGCGACCACGGACGCCGCCGACGCCGACTTCGCCCGGTCGCGGCTGCTAATGCATGTGCGGGACTGTTCGGCGAACGAGGTGCGGATTCCCTTTTGGGTGGGCGAGAACCGGTCGCGGACCTGGGTGATCACCCGAACGGCCGACGGCCTGCGCCTCAAGCACGATCACCGGCACGAGGACGGGACCGAGGACGAACTGAGCCAGTACGGCGGCGACACCGTCACGCCCGGCACGGCGACGCGGCAGGAGTTTCCGGTCGACCAATTCTCGAAGGACCTGTTCACACGCCGCAACGCCACGGTCTCGAACACCAATGTCTGGGCGGTCGAGGTCCGGCCCGCGGAAATCTTCGCCTATGAACTGCGGCGGCCGAATCGCTACCTGCGGGTCGAGTTCGACCTGACCCGGCCGGTCGCCGAATAGGCGTCAGCCGGCCGCCATCACGCCGCAGACGACGCGGTCGCCGGCGCCGCCGATGGGCTGGCTGGTCTGGTCGTCCATCCCGGCGTGAATGACCAGGGCCGAGCCGTCGGCGTCCCACAGCCACTGGCCAGGGCCTTCGCGGGCGATCCGGGCGCGGGTGGTGAAGACCTCGGCGTTCACGCGGCCCCGGGCGTCGGCGAAGACGTTGGGCAGGTCGCCGTCGTCGGGTCCGCCGGCGTTGAGCAGGCCATGGGGCGCCTTCGGGTCGCCGTGGTTTATGTGCCCGCCGGCCGAGGTGAAGGGCGCGGCGCACTGGCCCGTGGCGTGGATGTGGACGCCATGCCAGCCGGGGGTCAGGCCCTCCGCCTCGATGCGAATCAGCAGGCCGGTCGGCCCCTGCGTCAGGATGGCCCGGCCGACGCGCGCGCCGGAGGGATTCGTCAGCGTCGCCTCGCCGAAATCGCCCGGAGCGGCGCGCCCGGACTCCTCGCCGTATTCGGTCGCGGTGACGGTGACGCAGCCTCCCAGGAGCGTGATCAGGGGCAGGGCGGCGAGGGCGGAGAGGCGGGGGAGGCGCATGGTCTGGAATCCTTGTCTGGACGGAGCGTCTCCGGGCGGCCCGGCTTTGCCACGGGGGCCTCTGGATGCTAGAAAACCCGTTCGCGGATCACGTTCCGATTCCGGCCATTTAAAGCCTGATTTCCTTGACTGACGACAGCTATAACGACGCGCTTCCCCCGGCCTCGGGCGGCGGCGGCGGCGACATCTCGACCATCACCATCGAAGACGAGCTGAGGCGCTCGTATCTCGACTACGCCATGAGCGTGATCGTGAGCCGCGCCCTGCCGGACGCGCGCGACGGACTGAAGCCCGTGCACCGCCGCATCCTGTATTCGATGCACGATCTGAAGATGACGCCGGACCGGCCGTATTCGAAGTGCGCGCGCGTGGTCGGCGACGTGCTGGGCCGCTTCCACCCGCACGGCGACGCCTCGGTCTATATGGCGCTGGTGCGCATGGCCCAGCCGTTCTCGATGGGGCTGATGCTGGTCGACGGCCAGGGCAATTTCGGCTCGGTCGACGGCGATATGCCGGCCTCGATGCGATACACCGAGGCCCGGATGGCCCCGGCCGCCTCGGCCCTGCTGACCGACATCGACAAGGACACGGTCGATTTCCAGCCGAACTACGACGAGAAGGAGCTGGAGCCCGTCGTCCTGCCGGCGCGGATCCCCAACCTGCTGGTCAACGGCGCGGGCGGCATCGCCGTCGGCATGGCGACCAACATCCCGCCGCATAACCTCGGCGAGATCGTCGACGCCTGCGTGGCGCTGCTGGACGATCCGAACATCAGCGACGACGCCCTGCTGGACATCGTGCCCGGTCCCGACTTCCCGACCGGCGGCGAGATCATGGGCCGCACGGCGCCTCGCAACGCCCTGCGCGACGGCCGCGGCTCGGTCATGGTGCGCGGCCAGGCGACGATCGAGACGATCCGCAAGGACCGCGAGGCCATCGTCGTCACCCAGCTGCCCTATCAGGTCAACAAACAGACCCTGATCGAGCGCATCGTCGAAATGGTCCGCGAGAAGCGGATCGAGGGCATTTCCGACGTCCGCGACGAATCCGACCGCGACGGCATGCGGATGGTGATCGAGCTGAAGCGCGACGCGTCCGGCGACGTGGTGCTGAACCAGCTGTGGCGCTTCACCGCGATGCAGAGCTCGTTCGGCGTCAACATGCTGGCGCTGAACCACGGCCGCCCGGTGCAAATGGGGCTGCGCCAGCTGCTGGAAGCCTTCCTGGAGTTCCGGGAAGAGGTGATCGTCCGCCGCATCAAGTTCGAACTGGCCAAGGCCCGCGACCGCGGCCATGTGCTGGTCGGCCTGGCCGTGGCCGTGGCCAATATCGACGAGGTCATCCACATCATCCGCAGCTCGGCCGATCCGGCCGAGGCGCGCGAGCGGCTGCAGGCCAAGAGCTGGCCGGTGGGCGACATGATCGCCCTGATCGAGCTTATCGCCGACCCGCGCTCCATGCTGGTCGACGGCGACAAGCTGAACCTGACCGACGAACAGGCGCGCGCCATCCTGGGCCTGACCCTGAGCCGCCTGACCGGCCTGGGCCGCGACGACATCTTCGGAGAGGCGCGCGGCCTGGCCGACACCATCCAGGGCCATCTGACCCTGCTGAGCGACCGCGCCAACATCCTGGCGGTGATCCGCGAGGATCTGCTGCTGGTCCGGGAAGAGTTCGCCGTTCCGCGCCGCACCATCATAGGCGAGGGCGATTTCGAGCTTGAGGACGAGGACCTGATCCCACGCGAGGACATGGTCGTGACGGTCACCCACGGCGGCTACGTCAAGCGGGTGGCGCTGAACGCCTATCGGACCCAGCATCGCGGCGGCAAGGGCCGCAGCGGCGTGGCGATGAAGGAGGACGACGCCGTCGTCGGCGTGTTCTCGGCCTCGACCCACACGCCGGTGCTGTTCTTCGCCACCAACGGCAAGGCCTACAAGCTGAAGACCTGGCGGCTGCCGCTGGGCAATCCGCAGTCGCGCGGCAAGGCCTTCGTCAACCTGCTGCCGATCGAGCCGGGCGATTCGATCATGAACGTCCTGCCGCTGCCCGAGGACGAGGCGGAGTGGGGCAACCTCGATATCATGTTCGCGACCCGGTCGGGCGACGTGCGCCGCAACAAGCTGAGCGACTTCGCCACCGTCAACCGGGCCGGCAAGATCGCGATGAAGCTGGAGGACGGCGACCACATGGTGGGCGTGGCCCTGTGCACGGCCGAGGACGACGTCATGCTGACGACCGCCCTGGGCCGGGCCATCCGGTTCAAGGCGGACGACGTGCGCGTGTTCAAGGGCCGGGATTCGACCGGCGTGCGCGGCGTGCGCCTGCAGAAGGGCGACGAGGTCATCTCCATGGCCGTGCTGGGCCGCGTCGACGCGACGCCGGACGAGCGGGCCGCCTATGTCAAACACGCCTCGGCCATGCGCCGGGCGACGGGCGAGGGCGACGAGGACGCGCCGACGGTCGAGGCTGACGACGAGGGCGGCGAAGGTTCCGCCGACGCCGCGGCCCTGAGCGTCGAGCGTATCGCCGAACTGGGCGCCGCCGAGCAGTTCATCCTGACCGTCACCGACACCGGCTTCGGCAAGCGATCCTCGGCCTATGAATACCGGCGCACGGGCCGGGGCGGGCAGGGGCTGACGGCCCACGGCCTGGGCGGCCGCGCGGGCACGCGTCTGGCGGCCTCATTCCCGGTCGAGGACGGCGACGAACTGCTGCTGGTCACCTCGGGCGGACAGATGATCCGCACCCCGGTGGGGCAGGTCCGCATCGTGGGCCGCTCCAGCCAGGGCGTGACCATCTTCCGCACCGCCGAGGGCGAGCGGGTCGTGTCGGTCGAACGCCTGCCGGACAGCGGCGGGGGCGAGGACGGCGCGGTCGAGGATGAGGCGGACGGCGCAGAAACCGAAGGCTGAGTTTTAAAGCCGCTCATCCCGGCGAAAGCCGGGACCCGGTCCTTTCGCGAGGCAGGCTGCATGGGATCGATCTCAGCGAAACCCGGCGGCGCCGGATCGCCCAAGGCACTGGGTCCCGGCTTTCGCCGGGATGAGCGGAGTATCTGATGTCCCTCGCTGAGCTGTCGGTGGACGGTCAACCCGCCACCCCGGACGACCTGACCCATGTGGCGCTGGTCAACTATGGCGCCTACACCTCGTTCCGGGTGGAGGAGGGCGGCGCGCGGGGGCTTGACCTGCATCTGGCGCGGCTCGAGGCCGAGGCGGTCGAGCTGTTCGGCGAACCGGTCGGCGAGGCGCGCCTGCGCGACCTGATGCGGACGGCCGTGGCGGGGCGCGAGGCCTGCTGGCTGCGGGTCAGTCTGTTCTCGCCGGAGATCGGGCCGCGGACGCCGGACTGGAGCGGCCGGCCAAAGGTCATGATCGCAGCGTCGCCGCCGCCTCCGCCGCTGGCGGACAGCGTGCGCCTGCAGGTGCAAACCTATGCCCGCGAGGCCCCGCATCTGAAGCATGTGGCCACGTTCGGCCTGATCCGCGCGCGCCGGATCGCCCGGGTCGCGGGCTTTGATGACGCGTTGTTCGTGAATACTGAAGGCCAGCTTTCAGAGGGAAGCCTCTGGAATATAGGTTTTATCCGCGACGACGAAGTGATCTGGCCTCAGGCGCCGATGCTGGCGGGCGTCGCACAGGCGCTGGTGCAGAGAGGTCTCGGCCAGTCCGGCCTGACGGGCAGGATCACTCCGGTCCAGGTGGATGATCTCGCCGGCTTCGACGGCGCCTTCATCTGCAACAGCGCCACCCCGGCCTGCGCCGTCGCGTCGATCGGCGATCGGGCCTTCGCGACTCCGGGCGCGATGATCGACCGGCTTAAGGCGGCGTGGGCGTCGAACCCGGTGCAACCGATCTAGGCTGTGACGGCGGCGGCTGCTAAACCTCTGGAAAGCGGGGAGGACTGCATGCGCATCGGCCTGTATCCGGGCACGTTCGATCCCGTGACCAACGGGCATATGGACATCATCGGCCGGGCGGTGAAGCTGGTCGACAGGCTGGTCATCGGGGTGGCCCGCAACGACGACAAGGGTCCGCTGTTCACGACCGACGAACGCGTCGAGATGGTCCGCGCCGAGGTCGCCCATCTGGGCGGCAAGGTCGAGGTGCGGGCCTTTTCCAGCCTGCTGATGCATTTCGCCGAGGAGCTGGACGCCAGCATCATCGTGCGCGGCCTGCGCGCCGTGGCCGACTTCGAATACGAATTCCAGATGACGGCGATGAACCAGCGCCTCAATGCCGACATCGAGACGGTCTTCCTGATGGCCGACCCGCGGCACCAGGCGATCGCCTCGCGGCTGGTCAAGGAGATCGCCCGTCTGGACGGCGCGATCGACAGTTTCGTCAGCCCGGCCGTCGCCAAGGCGGTCCGGGACAAGGTCAAGGGATAGAATGAACTTCAGGATCGCAACCATCGGCGTGTTTTCGATGGCCCTGTTCGCCGCCGGCCAGCCCGCGGCGGCCCAGGCCTCCGCCGCCGAATGGCGCCCCGTGGCGGCGGAAAACCTTCTGGTCATCGACACCGCCAGGGGCCGAATCCTGGTCGAGCTGGATCCCGTGGTCGCGCCGCTGTCCGTGGAACGGGTCCGGACCCTGGCCGATCAGGGCTTCTACGACGGGCTGAAATTCCATCGCGTCCTGCCCGGCTTCATGGCCCAGACCGGCGACCCCCTGGGCACCGGCGCCGGCGGCAGCGAGCTGCCGGACGTTCCGGGGGAATTCCAGTTCCGGCGCGGACGGGACCAGGGGTTCGTCAATCTGGTCGCCGCCCCGACCGGGCAGATGGGCGTGGCCGGTTCGATGCCGATCTTCACCCAGCCGGACGCCCAGATGATGGTCACCGCCGACTTCAGGGCCGCGGCCCAGGCCCTGTTCTGCCCCGGCGTCGCCGGCATGGCCCGCAATCAGGACCCGAACAGCGCCAACAGCCAGTTCTTCCTCATGACCGGCGTGAACGAGAACCTGAACGGCCTCTATACGCCTTTCGGCCGCGTCCTGGCGGGGCTGGACGTAGTCAAGGCGCTGAAGGCGGGGAGCGAGGCCGAAAACGGCCAGGTCGCCGATCCGGACGCCATGACGCGCGTCCGCACGGCGTCGGCGCTGCCGGAGGGGCAACGTCCGGCCGTACGCGTGATGACGCCGCGCAGTGCGGCGTTCGCGGCCCTGGTGGAGCAGAAACGGGCCGAACTGGGCGCGCGCTTCACAGTCTGCGACGTGCAGCCGCCCGCTGAAGTGACCGGCGGCTGATCTGAAATGAGGGGGAAGGCGATGCGACAGTTTCTCGGTTTTGTGGCCCTGGCCGTGATGACGGCCGGCGGGGCGAACGCCCAGGATGCGGGCGGCACGCCGGCCCCGCCGCCGCCGCCTACTCCGGAAACGACGATCGCGGCGCCCGAGTGGCGGACCGCGCCGGCCGAGAACCTGCTGGTCATCGACACGACCAAGGGCCGCATCCTCGTCGAACTGACGCCGGAGGTGGCGCCGCTGCACGTCGAGCGGATCAGGCTGCTGGCGCGCCGGGGCTTCTACGACGGCGTCCTGTGGCACCGGGTGATCGACTGGTTCATGGCCCAGACCGGCGACCCCCTCGGCAATGGCGAGGGCCAGAGCCCCTATCCCGATCTGAAGGCCGAATTCACCTTCCGCCGCGAGGCGACGATGCCGTTCGCCGCGGTGGCCGAGCCGGCCGGGGCGCGGGTCGGCTTCTTCCATTCGCTGCCGGTCCAGACCCAGCCCGATTCCGCCTTCGCCCTGACCGCCGACGGCAAGGTCCACGCCTGGGGGCTGTACTGCCCCGGCGTCGCCGGCATGGCCCGGGACGAGGGCAATGACACGGCCAACAGTCAGTTCTTCCTCATGCGCCAGGCCTATCCGGCGCTGGACAAGCGGTACACCATCTGGGGCGTGACGGTGTCGGGTCTGGACGTGGTGCGATCGCTCCAGGTCGGCGACGGCGACAACGGCATGATGACCCAGGCCCAGCCGGATCGGATGACCCGCGTGCGGATCGCCGCCGACATCCCCGAGGCTGAACGACCCTCGGTGCAGGTGCTGGCGACGGCTTCGCCGCGCTTCCGGGCGCTGGTCGAGGAGACCCGGGCGGCGCGGGGCGCGGACTTCTCGGTCTGCGACGTCGTCCTGCCGGTTCAGGTGGTCAACTAGACGGTTCGCTCCGGACGGCGCCGTTCGGTCCGCGTCCGCGGCGACGGCGTCGGGTCGGAGGCCGGGCGGCGCGCATCTGTTGCAGCAGCAGGCCTTCGCGCAGGCCCCGGTCCGCGACCCGGACGCGTTCGGACGGCCACGCCCGCTGAACCGCCTCCATGATGGCGGCGCCGGCCAGGACGAGGTCGGCGCGATCCGGTCCGATGCAGGATTCCGCGGCCCGACCCGCCGGCCCCATGGCCATCAGCTTTTCGGCCGCCCTTTCGCAGTCGCCGCTGGTCATCCACAGGCCGTCGACGAGGTTGCGCTGGTACCGGCGCAAACCGAGGTGGATTCCGGCGAGGCTGGTGATGGCGCCCGAGGTGCCGATCATGTGGCCGCGTCCGCCGGTGAAGATGTCGCGCAGGGCCGGGCTGACCGGCGCGGCGGCGAGGGCGTCGCCCATGTCCGCGACCATGGCTTCGTACCAGTGGTCCAGCCCCGCCTCGGGCTCGGGGTGACGTTCGGCCAGGGTCACCACACCGACGGGCGCCGACATCCACCCCTCAAGCCCGAAATCTCCCCGGCTCCGCCGTTTCAGCCAGCTGAGCTCGGTCGATCCGCCGCCGACGTCGACGACCAGGACGGCCTCGGCCGACGGGTCGAACAGGTTGAGACAGCCTTCGACCGCCAGCCGGGCCTCCTCGACCGGGTCGATGATCCGGAGCTTGAGTCCGGTGCCCAGGCGGACGCGCTCGATGAAGGCCTCGCCGTTGTCGGCCTGGCGGCAGGCCTGGGTCGCGACGGCCATCAGCCGGGCGGAGTCGACGCCCTTCCTGGCGATTCGCTCGCCGCACAAGGCGAGGGCTTCATAGGCCCGGTCCATGGCTCCGTCGTCGAGCCGCCCCGTGCGGGACAGACCTTCGCCCAGGCGGACGATGCGGCTGAAGGAATCGACGACACGGAAGCCGTCGCGGGCCGGCTTTGCGATCAGCAGCCGGCAGTTGTTGGTCCCCAGATCGAGCGCGCCATACACGGGCGCCTCGCGACCTGACGCCCCGGGGCCGCCGACGGCGCCGCTCCGGGCGCGCTGCCGATCGGGCCTCGGGAGCTGGGACCGCTCGTCGCGCCGGGGCGCGCCGTCGGTCTCCGGCATGGGCCGAACTTTCAAGGTGGGCGGTCCGATACGGCGCCCGTCCCCGGCACCTTAGGACCGGCGAACCGTCCGCGCCAACCATGTGACGCGAAAATGAACGGGAGGGGGTCGATAAGGCTCAGGTTGGGTCGGGCATTCTGCGGCCATGACCCGTCAATCCGTCGCGAAATTCGGCCTCGGCCAGATCGTCCGCCATCGGGACGCCGCCTTCCGCGGCGTCGTGATCGACATCGACCCCAGCTACGCCGGCGATCCCGCCGAAACGGGCGAGACGGCGCCGGACCAGCCCTATTATCAGGTCCTCGCCATCGGGCCGGACGGCGGCTTCATCGCCTATGCCGCAGAGGCCGCGCTGGAGCACGATCCCGAACTGTCGGCCCTGACCGAGGACGCCGAGCGCCGCTGGTTCACCGTCGACGCCCAGGGTCGGCACGCGCCGCTGTCCCACGCCATCCACTGAGACCGGCTGGCGCGCGCGTCGCCGGAGGCCTAGATTGCCAGGCAAGGGCCAGTCAGAGCCCGCAGGTCGCAGGAGCCGTCCATGTCAGACTTCGAGCATGTGTTCGACAAGCCGCCCGAGGGCGCGGCCGCCGACTGGACCATTCCGCAGGAATGGGCGTCCTACACCGAGGTCGAGCACCGGACCTGGGACACCCTCTACGCCCGGCAGATGAAGATCCTGCCCGGCCGCGCCGCCGACGTCTTCCTCAAGGGGCTGACCGCGCTGGACCTGAACACCGGCGGCATCCCCGATTTCGCGGTCATGAACCCCAAGCTCCAGGCCCTGACCGGCTGGACCGTGGTCTGCGTGCCGGGACTGGTGCCGGACGAGGTGTTCTTCGACCACCTGGCCAACCGCCGCTTCCCCTCGGGTCAGTTCATCCGCAAGCCGGACCAGCTGGACTATCTGCAGGAGCCGGACATCTTCCACGACGTCTTCGGCCATGTGCCGATGCTGACCGACCCCGACTTCGCCGCCTATATGGAGGCCTATGGCAAGGGCGGGCAGCGGGCCGCGTCGCTGGGCATGCTGCAGAATCTGGCGCGGCTGTACTGGTACACGGTCGAGTTCGGCCTGATGCAGGACGCGGGCGGCCTGCGCATCTACGGCGCCGGGATCGTGTCGTCGGCGACCGAGAGCGTCTTCTCGCTGGAGGACCCGTCGCCCAACCGGCTGGGCTTCGACCTCGAGCGGGTGATGCGGACCCTGTACCGGATCGACGACTTCCAGCAGGTCTATTTCGTCATCGATTCCATCGAGCAGCTGAAGGCCGAGACGCTGAAGGATTTCGGCCCGATCTACGACCGGCTGAAGGGCGCCGACGCCATCGCCATCGAGGCCGTCCTGCCGACCGACCGGGTCTTCACCCGCGGCACCCAGGCCTATGCGGCGCGGGGCGGGCGGTTCGCCGCCTGATCGTGGGTGATCAGGCTGTTGCGGCCGGTGTCCCGCATCCGGATATAGGTCAGTAGCGACACGCCGATCAGGCCGGTGACGTACCAGAAGAAGGCGCTCTCCATGCCTTCGCCCTTGAACCACAGGGCGGCGTATTCCGCCGTGCCGCCGAACAGGGCGTTGGCGATCGCATAGGGCAGGGCGACGCCGAGGGCGCGGATATGGGCCGGGAACAGCTCGGCCTTCACCACGGCGTTGATCGAGGTGTAGCCGCTGACGATGATCAGAGCCGCCATCGCCAGCAGGAAGGCGACGAAGGGACTCTCGACCCCGGACAGGGCCGTCATGATCGGCACGGTGAACAGCACGCCCATGACGCCGAAGGCGATCATCACGGGGCGTCGTCCGATCCGGTCCGACAGGGCGCCGACGGCGGGCTGCAGCAGCATGAAGACGAACAGCGCCGCGGCGCTGACCTCGGTCGCGGTCGTCTTCGAAAAGCCGGTCGTGTTGACGAGGAATTTCTGCAGATAGGTGGTGTAGGTGTAGAAGGCGACGGTCCCGCCGGCGGTCAGGCCGAGGACCATCAGCGCCTCCTTGGGATGTTTGAGGATCAGCAGCAGGGCGCTGGATTTCGGCGCTTCGCCGGCGTCCGAGGCGATGAAGGCCGAGGTCTCGTCCAGCCGTCGCCGCAGCCAGAAGACGACCACCGCCAGCCCCGCGCCGACGAAGAAGGGGATGCGCCAGCCCCAAGCCGCCAGATCGGCCTCGCTCATCGTTTTCTGCAGCACGATCAGGAGCAGCAGGGCCAGGAGCTGGCCCGAGATCAGGGTGACGTACTGGAAGCTGGACCAGAAGCCGCGGTGCTTCGCCGTGGCCATCTCCGACAGATAGGTGGCCGACGAGCCGTATTCGCCGCCGACGCTGAGCCCCTGCAGCAGGCGGGCGAACAGCAGCAGGGCCGGGGCGGCGATGCCGATGGCGGCGTAGCCCGGGGTGCAGGCGATGATCAGGCTGCCGGTGCACATCAGGGTCACGGACAGGGTCAGCCCCGCCTTGCGGCCGCGGCGGTCGGAATAGACCCCCATGACCCAGGCCCCGACCGGCCGCATCAGGAAGCCGACGGCGAAGACGGCCGCCGCGCTGAGCAGCTGGGCGGTGCTGTCGCCCTCGGGGAAGAAGACGGGGGCGAAATACAGGGTGAAGGCGGCATAAGCGTACCAGTCGAACCATTCGACCAGGTTGCCGGCCGAACCGCCGATGATGTTGCGCAGGCGGCGGGCGGGGGTCATCGCTGCTTCGGTCATCCAATCCCCCTCGGCGTCATGGGAGAAGGGCTAGAGCGGTTTGCCCATCCGCACCAGAGGCACGGGCGCGCCACCGCGGTCGTCCTCGAAGCGCTCGATCTCGGCATAGCCGGCGGCGCGGTAGAGAGGCTCGCCGCCGAGGGTGGCGACCAATTCGGCGCGGTCGTAGCCCGCGGCGCGGGCGGCGGCCTCGCTCAGGCCGAGGATCCGGCGACCGACGCCGCGCCGGACGAACTCGGGCGCGGTGTACATGGCGCGGATGCGGGCCGCGTCGACGCCCGGCGTCAGGGGCGCGGGGACTCGGCCGGGGGTGTGGTCGCCGCCGTATTCGGTGATCCGCCCGCTCCAGCCGCCGCAGCCGGCCGGAACGCCGTCAGCCTCGACGATGACATAGGTGCGGTCGGCGATCAGCTGGCTGTCGATCCCCATCAGCTGGCGGCTGGCGGCGATCTGGTCAGGCGTCAGGAAGGCGGCCAAGGGGCCGGCGATCGACCGGTCCATCAGGGCCACCAGCGCCGGTATGTCGGCCTCGGTCGCGATCCGATGGGTGAAGGCGACCACGGCTCAGCCCCGCTGGAACGGATAGAAGCCGCCCCCGAGGCCGAGCAGGCCGGTCAGTTCGTCCAGCGCCCTCCGGCTCTCGTCCAGCAGGGCCGGATCGGCCAGGTCGGCCGGGGTCAGGCGGTCCCGGTAGTGGGCCTCGCCCCAGCTCGACAGCCGGGCGTGCAGGGCGTCGGTCAACCGCATGGCGGGATTGGCGGCCGCCTGTTCGGCCTCGGTCAGGACCACGCGCAGGCGCAGGCAGGCGGGGCCGCCGCCGTTGCGCATCGACTGGCGCACGTCGACGTATTCGACCCGGCCGATGGGGCCGTTGGAGGCGGCCAGCCGCTCGGCGACGGCGTGGCTGCGCGGGTTGTCGCGCGTCTCGGTGGGGCAGATCAGGGTCAGGCGATCCTCACCCGGAATCCGCACCAGCATGGAGTTGAACAGATAGCTGGAGATGGCGTCCGTCAGGGGCAGGTCGGCGGTCCCGACCTCGACGAAGATCGGCTCGAACAGGCCGCCGGCGGCGGCGCGGACGGCCGCTTTGGTGGCCTCCGTGTCCTCGAAGGCCAGCTCGTGGAAGAACAGGGTCTCCAGCGCCCCGACGCAGACCACGTCATTGTGGAAGGTGCCGCCGGCGATGGCGGCCCTCGACTGGCGGGCGAGGACGACGCCGGAAGCGCCGTGCCGCCGAGCGACGGCTTCCGAGGCCTCGCGGGTCTGGCGGGCCGGGAAGGCGCCGGACCAGGGCTCGAACGCTTCGCGGCCCCAGACCAGCAGGTTGACGCCGGGCTCGCCGTGGTCGGCGCACAGGCGGACGTGGTTGGCGGCGCCCTCGTCGGCGAGGTGGGCGACCGAGGTCAGGGCGTCATGGACGGCGAAACGGTCGGGGTCGGGGAAGAGGGCGTCCAGCGCCCGCTTCGTCTGCCGGTGCTCCAGCGAGCGGTGTAGGTTGGTGACCAGGTTTGCGGGGGTGAAATGCACCCGGCCGTCGGCGGCGTCGGCGGACGGCGTCACCGTGGCGGCGTTGGCGGCCCACATCGGCGAGGCCGAACAGGCGGCGGCGGCGAAGGAGGGCGCGGTCTTCCAGGCGGCTTCCAGCACGGCGGCGTCGGAGCCGGTGAAGCCGAGGCTGCGCAGGAAGGGGATCTCGGGCCGCTCGTGCGGCGGCAGGACGTATTGCGGCAGGCCGAGGTCGGCCAGCCGCTTCATCTTGTCCAGCCCCTGCAGGACGGCGGCGCGGGGGTTGGAGGCCTCGCCGGCGTTGAGGCTGGACGCGAGGTTGCCGGGCGAGAGGCCGGCGTAGGAGTGGGTCGGCCCGATCAGGCCGTCGGCATTGGCTTCGACGGCGGAAGTCACGGCTCTCCCTCCCCTTCATGGGGAGGGACGATCGCGCAGCGATCCGGGTGGGGCTCGAAGGCGCCGGAGCGCGGACCGACGCACCCCACCCCGTCGCCGCTTCGCGCCGACGACCCTCCCCATGAAGGGGAGGGAGAGGCGCGGTGCATGATCACGGGCGCAGCCCCTTGATCTCGCTTTCGATGTTCCTGACCGCGCCAGCCTCGAAGCTGGCCACCGGATAGGCGCAGTAGTCGGCCGCATACCAGGCGCTGGGCCGGTGATTGCCGCTGGCGCCGAGGCCGCCGAAGGGCATGTCGCCGGCCGCGCCGGTCGTCGGGCGGTTGAAATTGACGACGCCGGCGCGGATGCGGCGGATGAACCGGTCCCAGTTGGCGGGGTCGTCGCTGACCAGGCCGGCGGACAGGCCGTAGCGGGTGGCGTTGGCCTCGGCGATGGCGGCGTCGAAGCTGCCGACGCGGGTCACGGACAGGAAGGGGGCGAACATCTCCTCGTCCGGGACGGCCACGCCGGTGACGTCGATGATGGCGGGCTTCACGAAGGCGCCGGGCAGGTTGTCGACGGGACCGGAGGCGCGGATGACCCTGGCGCCCATGGCGATACGGTCCTGCAGCGCCTGCAGCGCCGCCTCGGCGGCCTTCTGCGAGATCAGGGGGCCGGCGTAGGGTTCGGGGGTCGAATTCCACGGCGCGAGGATCAGCCGGTCGACGAAGGCGGCGACGGCCTCGACGATGGCGTCGCCCTGCGGGCCCTCTGGAACGATCAGGCGACGGGCGCAGGAGCAGCGCTGGCCGGTGGTGACGAAGGCCGACTGGACGACGATGCCGGCCACGGCCTCGGCGTCGGCGGCGTCCCAGACCACCAGCGGATTGTTGCCGCCCAACTCGAGGGCGAGGATCACATGCGGATCGTCGGCGAATTTGCGCCGGAAATGGGCGCCGGCCGCGCCCGAGCCGGTGAACATCAGGGCGTCGATGCCGCTGTCCAGCAGGGCGGCGCCCGTGTCGCGCCCGCCCTGGACGACATTGATCACGCCCGTCGGCAGATCCGCCTCGACAAAGGCCTCGGCCATCAGCTGGCCGATCAGGGGCGTCTCCTCAGACGGCTTGAACACCACGGTGTCGCCGGCCAGCAGGGCCGGGACGATATGGCCGTTGGGCAGGTGGCCGGGGAAGTTGAAGGGCCCCAGCACCGCCGCCACGCCGTGGGGGCGGTGGCGCAGCGTCGCGTGGCCGAAGCCGGTCTCCGCCGTGCGCTCCCCGGTGCGTTCGTCATAGGCGCGGATCGAGATGTCGACCTTGCCCGCCATGGCGCCGAGCTCGGCCGTGGTCTCCCACAGGGCCTTGCCGGTTTCGCGGCTGATGGCCTCGGCCATTCGCGGGGCGCGGTCCCGGAGCACGGCCTGATAGCGTTTGACGGCGTCGATGCGGTCCTGACGCGGGCGGTCGGCCCAGTCGGGGAAGGCGGCGCGGGCGCGGTCGGCGGCGGCCTGGACCTCGGCGGGCGAGGCGGCGGGGCCTTCCCAGACGGTTTCGCCGGTGGCGGGGTCGATGGATTTGAACGGGGGCATGGTCATGGGGCTCAGGCCTTGACCCGCACCGTGTCGCCGGCGCCGACCCTGAGGGCGTCGGCGGTTTCGGCGGTCAGGGTGGCGACGTCGCCCTCGATATGGGCGCGCTGGCGGACGGCGCGGAAGTCGGAGACGCTGTCGGTCGAGATCAGCGCCGGCAATTCGGCGTCGACCTCGGCGGCAACGACCACGGTCAGGCGGCGGGCGTCTCGGACGGTGCGGATGTTGTCCCGGCCGCAGGCGACCGTGGGGCCGGCGTCGAAGATGTCGATCAGGCCGTTGGGCCGGAAGCCCTCGCTCTCCAGCAGGGCCATGGCGGGCACGCCCTGCGGATGGACCTTGCCGATCACGGCGCGCGCCGGCTCGGGCAGCAGGTCGATGTAGATCGGGTGGCGCGGAGCGAGGTCGACGATGAACTGCTTGTCGGTCGAGCCCGTCATGCGGTCGGCCTCGTCGAAATCCATCGGGAAGAATTTGTGCGCCACATGGTCCCAGAAGGGGCAGGCGCCGTCGGGGGTGAAGACGCCGCGCAGCTCGGCCAGGACGTTTTCGTTGAACAGTTCGGGCTGGGCGCCGATCAGCATGTAGCGCGACTGGCTGAGCAGACGGCCGGCGCCGCCCTTGCGCCGGTCGGCCTTGAGGAAGAGGGAGCCGACCTCGGTCCAGCCGGTGCATTCGTTGACCAGGACGAGGGTCTTCTGCTCCAGGCGGACGCCCAGCGAAGGCGACGACTGGGTGTTGGTCACCACCCGGAACGAGAAGAACGGCCGGTGGAGGCCGACGGCGGCCTTGACCGAGCCGATGCCGTCGACGTCGCCGGTCTCCGACTCCTCGAGCATCAGGGTGTACCAGCGTTCCTGCGGCGCGAGATCGCCCGAGAAGCTGTCGCGGCTGAGGTCCAGGCGTTCGGCCAGCTGGTCGGGATCCTCGGGCAGGCTGGTGAAGCCGGGGCCGCTGAGGATGGCGAGTTCCAGCAGGTGGTCGAGGTCGGCGGGCGCGGCGGGTCGGACGACGAGCATGGGGGTTACATCGTCTCCAGACGCAGGGACTTGAGTTTCAGCGCATCGATCTCGCCCGAGGCGATCTTGCACAGGATCAGGGCGCTGAGCCGGGCGCGTTCGACGAAGCTGGCGGGCCAGGCGAACTCCTGGTCCGAATGGATGTCGCCGCCGAGGACGCCGAGGGTGTCGACATTGGGCAGGCCGGCGGCGTGCAGGTTGTTGCCCTCGCAGACGCCGCCGGAGGGCTTCCACGCCACGGTCTGGCCCAGCAGGGCGCCGGTGTCGCGCACCGCCTCGAACAGGGCCGTCTGGGACGCGTCCATCGGCTTGGGCGCGCGGGTCATGCCGCCGTGCAGGTCGAGGGTCAGGCCGGGGAAGGGGGCGTGGGCGGCGATCTCGCGCACCGCGGCCTCGATCCAGTCCGAGGCCGCCCTGTCAGGGACGCGGACGTTGAAGCGGACGACGGCGTTGTCGGCCACCACGTTCAGGGCTCCGCCGCCTGAGATCTTCGCGACATTGACGGTGACGCCGTCGCGAAGGCCGTTCAGGGCGTGCAGGCGGGCGGCGAGGATGGCCGCCCCGGCGACGGCGTTGGCGCCCTCGTGGAAGGCGCGGCCGGCGTGGGCGGCCCTGCCGCTGACGATCAGATGGTAGTTGCCGCTGCCCTTGCGCGCCCCGGCCAGGGTTCCGTCGGCGAGGGCGGGCTCATAGGTCATGCCGATGTGGCCGCGCGCGCCCAGCGCCGCCAGCAGGGGCGCCGAGGCGGGGGAGCCGATCTCCTCGTCGGGCGACAGCAGCACAGTCCAGCCGACGCGTTCGCGGTCGGGATGGGTCTCGAAGGCTTCCAGGGCGGCCAGCATGACGCTGATCCCGCCCTTCATGTCGGCGAGGCCGGGACCGTTCAGCGCGCCGTCCGGCCGGGTGGAGACGGTCTGGAAGCCGCTGTCGGCGGGGAAGACGGTGTCATAGTGGCCGGTCAGCACGACCTGGATCGGCGCATCGGGCCGGGCGGTGATCTTCAGGGCGTCGGCGTGGGCCTCGGTCCGCACCGCGCCGTCGTCGCCGACGGAGGCGGAGTCCTGCGTGGCTATTCGCCGGACCTCGGCGGGCAGACGCCGGGCCTCGGTCTCCAGCCTCTCCAGCATCCGGGCCAGACCTTCGGCGTTACGACTGCCCGAATTGACGCCGGACCAGTCGATCGCGCGACCGACGATGGCGGCTTCGCGCGCCGCGACATGGTCGAGCACGAGCTGGTCGGAGGGGTGAATTCGCATGCCGGCGGACCCTAGCCGGGCGGACGGCAAAGGTGAAGGCGAGCGCTAGCCCGTTTCCACCGCCGGACGCACGCGCTAGGCTGCCCCACCATCGAGGGAGGAACACCATATGACTGACTGGATCCGGGCATCCAATCCGACGACGCCGATCACGACCGAGGGCGAAGCGATCGCTGCGGCAAGGGCCAGCGCCATCGCCATTTTTCTCGGCGTCCTCTGGGGCGTGATCGGGATTGTCTATCTGATGACGGCGGGGCAGGCGCTGATGGACGCCGCGGTCGCCCAGGCCACCGCCCAGAATCCTGAAACCGCGGGCATGGCCGCCATGATGGCGCAAGGACTCCTGGGGCTGTCGATCGGCCTGGTCGTCATCCAGCTGATTATCGGGCTGGTGCAGTGGTTCAAGCCCAACATCGTGATCCCGATCATCTTCGCCATTCTGGTGGCCTTCGGCCTGATCACGGGCTTGATGGCCGCTTTCGGCGTGGGTCAGCCCGAGACCTCCGCCGCCGTCGCCCCTCCGGCATGGCAGACCTGGGGCGGACTGGTGATCCTGGTCGTCCAGATGGTCCTGCACGTCGCCGGCATTCGCGGGGCGCAAAAGCTGGACAAGCTGCGCTTCGCCGCCGCCCAGACCTACTAGTCCCTAGCGGTTCGGGCGCGGGTCCTCGCGACCGGCGCCCGGCTGCCGGGACTGGCGGCGCCAGCGGATCGACAGGCTGGCCTCGCCCTGTCCCCCGAATTTCGAGCTGATGGTCAGGTTGCGACGCACCTGCCATTCGACGTTCACGGCCGCGCCGTTCTCGCCGCCGCCGATGATCTCCACATAGACATTGTCATTGATGTAGCGGCCGCCGGCGACGGTCAGGCCGGACGCCTCGCCGCCGAACGAGAGGCGATCCAGGCCCGCGAGCTCCCGCAGGTTGCCGATCACGTCGAAGCCGCCGCCGCCGGCCAGGGCCGCGACGCCGGCCGCCAGCTGCGCCGCCTCGAACGCCGACAGCTGCGAGGCGGAGCGTCCGAACAGCACCTGTGACAGGATTTCGTCCTGCGGCAGGGCGGGGGTCGAGGTCAGGGCGATCTCGGGCCGGGCGGCGGTGCCCGTGACGCGGATCGTGGCGGTCAGCGCCGGGTCGTCGCGGGTGGCCGTCAGGTCCAGCCGGATGAGTTCGGGGTTGGTCGACAGACTGACGGTTCCGCGCTCGTCGAACACGAAACGCTTGCCGGCGAAGTCGTAGTCGCCGCGCACGACCCGCGCCGTGCCGCTGAGGATCGGCCGGCTGATGGTGCCGGTGACGCGGGCGTTGACGTTCATCTCCACGTTCAGGCCGCGGCCGACGACGCGCACGTCCCCGCCCGGGGAGCGCAGACCGATGTTGAGTCCGAACTGCAGGCCGCGCTGGCGGTTCTGTTCTTCCTCGGGGACATCGCCGCCGGGCTTGTTGATCTCGATCACCTCCATGCGGACGATGCCGTTCGAACCCGGCGGATTGGCCTCGATGCGCGCCTCGTCGATGTCCATCTCGCCGGTCAGGGTGATGTTGCCGTCCTGGCCGCGCGTCACCGTCAGGGGGCCGGACGCCCGGGCTTCGGCGATGTCGTTGTCGATGATGCGGAACCGGTTCAGCAGCAGCTGGAAGCTGGATCCGGAACCCTGGCGCAGCCCGATGCGGCCGTTGCCCGTCACCGAGCCGCCGGCCCCGTCCACGGCGCTGAAGGCTTCGACCAGGCCCGTGGTGTCGTCGAACCGGCTGGCGAGGGTGACGTTTTCCAGCCGCACGCCGGTGGCGCTGTCGCGGAACGTCCCCTGTTGCAGGTCGAGCCGTCCGTTGATCCGCGGGGCGGCCAGCGAACCCGCCAGGCTCGCGCGGGCGTCCACCTGCCCGGTCAGGGACCGTTCGCCGCCGGCGAGCAGGTCCCAGATCGGCTGGATCTGACCCTGGATGGAGATGTCGCCGGACATTTCCCGCGTCCGCACGATGGCCAGACGCAGGGGCACGGCCGAGGCCTCCACAGGCAGGGTGACGTCCGCCGTGGCCCGGACCGCGTCGCCGTCGTTGGCCTGGGCCTGAACGCGCAGGCTGTCGTTGACCAGAATCGCATTCAGCGTGCCGTCGACCGCCAGACCGCGCGGCGCGTCGATGCTGCGAATCTCCCGCAGCGCGAGGTTGGCCGAGCCCGACAGGTCGTCCCCGGCTCCCCGCAACGACAGCTGGCCCGTCACGGATCCCCGCATGTCGCGGACCACGGTTCCCAGATCGACGCTGGTCAGATTGGCTTCGATGATGGACGCCCGGGAGTCCTGACGGAGTTCGCCGAGCAGCACGCCCCCGCCGATGCCGAGATCGACCCGCACGACGCGTCCGTCGCCAGACAGGGCGACGACAGCGGGATTGCGCGTGGTGAAGGCGATCTCGCGGACCCGGCCGGATCCTTCCAGCACCACCGACTGTGCGCCCCCGTTCCGGGAATAGACCCCGGTTCCATCAAACGACACGGGGGTCGCGCCGCCGATGTCCGTCTTCAGTGTGAAGGGCAGGCGTGACAGGGTCCCGCGGCCGTTCAGGTCGAGCGTCCGGATCGTCCAGGTCGATCCCGTCAGGCGAACATTGCGGCCGGTCACATCCAGGATCGCCGTCTCGGCGCCGGCGCCGTCGGTCAGGCGAACCCGGCCGTCGGCGGTTCCGGAGGCCAGGAAGGCGCCGGGCCGGGCGGTGAACGTCAGGTCGGCGCTGGACGGGAAGCTGTTGGACAGGGCGATCGCGCCCTGGGCCGTGACGCCGCCCGCGTCCAGATCCACGTCCGTCAGCCGGATGCGGTCGCCCCCGAGGAAGAAGTTTCCGCTGGCCCGCGCCGGCCCGTAGTTGGATCCGGCGGTCAGGGCGATGCGTCCGTCCGAGGCGTCCGCGCCGCGCCGGAAACTCAGCACCATGTCTGCGTCGGTCAAAACCAGCGCCCCCGCGCTCAGCCTGCCGAACCGGGCCGTCAGATCCGCGCGCGGTCGGGCCAGGGTTCCGGTCAGGGCGCCGTCGCCCGTCATGGCTCCGTCAATGGCGACAGGGCCGACCCCGAAGGGTCCCTGCGCATTCCAGTTCAGGGCCAGCCTTAGCCGCCCGTCGCCCTCGATGAGGCCGCGCGCGCCGGCGGTGCCCTGGGCGCCGGTCAGCAGCGCCCGCTCGACCTCGATCCGTCCGCCGTTGAGGGCGCCGGTCGCCTGGAGCCGCGGGACGGGCCCGAGGAGGCGGTCCAGCTCCGCCATTCCGGTCGCCAGCCGGCGGCCGCGGGCATCGAAGGTGATTCGCCATGGCTGGCCCGCGCGCGTCATCGAGGCCGTGATCGGACCTCCGAACGCGCCGCGCGCGCCCTTGCGAAGGCGGGAGACATCGGTGATCTCGGCCCGGCCCCGGAACCCGAGGCCGCCCGTCAGGCTGCGTCCGCCCGAGCCGGAGAGGGTCAGGGCCTGACCGGTCGCCTGCACCCGTTCCAGCAGGATGGCGCCGTCCGCCAGCCGGGCGGCTTCAAACGTGATGCGCGGCTGGCCGCCCAGAAGACCGCCGACGATCCCGGCGCTCGATCCCCCGGCGGCGCGGAGATCGCCGTCCAGATCCAGCCGTCCCGCACGCATGCGCGCATTCAGGGGGCCGCGGACCCGTTGCGCCCGATAGCTTGAAACCTCGACCCCGAGCAGGTCCGCCGACCCGGTCAGGGTCCAGTCCGAGGGGGAGCCCCTGAACACGCCCTTGTACGCCGAGGGGCCCGCGGCGCTGTGGCCGACGAGCCGCGACAGGGACGGTGTCGAGACCTCGACAGCGATCCCGTCGGGGCTGCTACGATCGCTGAGCCTTACGTCCCCGCTGGCGCTGGCGTTGAGGTTGTCCGCGATCAGCCGCCAGCCGACGCCATGCAGGCCGTCGTCGTCGCTGTCGCTCGAGGTGGCGAAACCGAACCGGGCCGTGCGGCCGATCCGCTGCGCGAACGGCGCCAGCAGGTCCGATCCGGAGAAGTCGGCGAAGCCGGCGATCCGGGTCCGATCCTTCCCGTACCGTCCCTTGATCACCAGCGGCACGAAGTCGCCCGTCCGCACCAGGGCGTCGACGACCGAGCCGTTGACGATCGCCGTCGCGAAGAACGGGCGGTCGGGCGAATAGCCCAAGGCTCCGGCGAGAGGGCCGCCCCGGGCCTCTTCGGCGCGCAGGTTAAGGCGCAGATCGGCGATGGTCGCCCCGAGCGTGGCGTTGACGCGCAGATAGTCGCCGGGCCGGCTGTTGCTGGCGGCGTTCACGATCGCCTTCTTCGGACCCTTGCGCGGCGCGTCGGCTTCGCCCGACAGCCGCCAGCGGCCGTATTCGCGGCTGAAGCCCTCCAGCAGTTCGACGTCGGCGGAGAAGCGGTCGATGTCCACCGAAAGGGGTTGAGGCCCCGGGGGCGTGGTCGTGGGCTCGACCTCGGGCCGGCGGATCAGGCGGATGACCTCGGCCTCGACGTTGGTGGCGTGGAACTCGCGGGCCATGAGCGGCCACCAGTCCCAGTCGATATGGACCTTGCGCGCCTCCAGCCAGACGCCCTTCGCGTCGGTGACGGTGACGCGGTCGATGGTGAAATCGTCGAACAGGTCGCCGCGCACGCCCTCGACATTGATCCGGCCATAGCGACCCAGTTTCTTGCCGGCGACGAAACTGGTCACCAGTTCCCGTCCCGGGCCGGACAGGAGATACATCCGCCCGCCCACCAGACCGACGAGCAGGATGGCGGCGAGAATCGCCGCGGCCATGCCGCCGAAGAAGGCGATGGCCTGCAGCCGGGTGCGCTTCTTCTTCGCCGCTTCGGCGGGCGTGTCGGGCGGTTCCACGGGCGGCGGGGCGCCGGTCAAAACGCCTGTCCGATGCTGACGTAGACCTGGAAATCAGCGTCGCCGTCCCGGCGATCCAGCGGGAAGGCGATGTCGGCCCGGATCGGCCCGAAGGGCAGCTTGTACCGGACCCCGAAGCCGGCGCCGTACCGCAGGTTGCCGAAATCGGGCGTCTCCTGGAACCCGATCGCGCCGGCGTCGACGAAGCCCACGACCTGGAAGCTGCGCCAGACGTCGCGGCGGATCTCGACCGAGGCCTCGACGAGACTCAACCCCCCGCGGGGCGTGTTGTCGGGCAGACGCGGCCCGACGCCCTGGTATTCGAAGCCGCGCACCGAACCGCCGCCGCCCGAATAGAACAGCCGGTCAGACGGTATCGTCAGTTCCGCGCCGCCGACAATGGAGCCGAGGCGGGCGCGGCCGGCCAGGACGGTCTTCGCGCCATCCTGAAGCGGCAGATAGGCGGTGACCTGGGCCTCGCTCCGCAGAAAGATGATCGTATCCTCGCCCGACACCGCGGTCGGCTGCGCCCAGGCCGACAGCCGCCAGCCCGTCGTCGGATCGAGCGGGTCGTTCGACCGGTCCAGATAGGCGCTCGCCCGTCCGGTCAGTATGACCAGGTCACGGTCGAAATTGATCGGCAATTGCGTGACCGGATCGAACCGGTTCTCATCGTATTTGCCCGCGTCCAGGCCGACGCCGTAGCTGATCCAGGACGTCTTGCCGAGGCGCTGCTGAAGGTCGGCGGCCACGGCGAGGGCCGTGCGGCGATAGGCGTCCGTGTCCTCGTTCAGGACGGCGGCGGAGAGCCTCAGCGTCTCGCCCGGACGCCGCCAGTGCGGCAGGCTGAGGTTGACGCCCAGCCGGCTGTCGACATCGGCCGCGCGGGCCTGCCAGACCACGGTGTCGGCGCGTCCGAAACGGTTGTGCCAGGTCCAGATCAGATCGAGGCCCGACCCCTCGGCCGTCGAGAAGGTCGCGCCCGCCTCGAGAATCCGGCGTGGCCGGTCGGTCAGGGTGACGACGACCGGCCGGTAGCCATTGGTCAGACCCTGCTCGCGCGGCGCGAGGGCCACGCCCACGCCGTCGTAGACGCCCGTCTCGAGCAGCCGGCGCTCCAGTTCCGCGACATCATCCGGATCGTAGACGTCGCCTTCGGTCCAGGGCGCCAGGCCGGTCACCCAGGCGGGATTGGTCGGCCCGCGCGTCTCCAGCCGCACGCCGTCCAGACGCACAAGGGCGCCGGACGATATCCGGTAGTTGGGCTGGACGGTGAAGGTCGCATGGTCGACGACGACACGGCGGGGCTCGGCCGCCGCGTCGGCATATCCCCGGCGGGTCAGGGTTGCGACGACACGGCCCTCGGCGGCGAGAACGTCGCTCGCGCGTCCGGCCTGGTCCGGTTTGACGCTGATCTCGTCGAGCGCGGCGGCTTCGGACAGGGCGTCCGGCGCGGGGGCGGTCCATTGCACCCGGGGGTCTGTCAGCACGAACCGCCGCCCGGGCGTAACGTTGACGATGGCGACCGGGCTTTCCTCGCCCTCGACCGCATCTTCCAGCACGGGTTGGTAGTAGCCTTCGGACCTCAGCAGGGCTTCGGCGGCCTCCATGGCGCCGCGGGCGCGGCGGCGGGCCTCGAACCGGTTGGAAGGCGGCGCATCGACCTCGCCGACGGCGCGGACCAGCTGTTCGCGAAGCTCCGCGTCCATCTCGCCGCGAATCTGTGCGCGCGGGTCTGCATGGGCGGTGGACGCGAGAAGAGCGAGACCCGCCGTGCTGACGAGAAACAGGGCGTGCCTTGGCGTCAAACTGGAACTTTCGTCAGGGCGGTCGACCGCCGCCGATCAACGGACAGATCAGTAGAAGAGGGTTTCGCTCTCGGGTTTGACCGACTCTTCCGAAGACCGCTTCTCGGGCGGAACCGTGGTCGAGTCCGCGGGAGGGGTGTCTACGGCGCTGGGCTCTGCGACGGGGACGCCCGCGTCCTCGGCGGCGGGCGCCACCGGGGCTTCCATGGCGACGTCCGCGGTTTCCGGTTCGTTCGACTCGCGCGGATCGTCGCAGGCCGCGGCGGCGAGGGCGCTGGACAGGACCAGACAGGCAATCAGTCGTTTCATGGATGGCGTCTCCCCCGGATCGGCCTTCCAACGCGCGACCGGTTCGCCCGTTCCATAACCCTGAACGGGCGGATGGTCACCACGCCAGAGCGTGATCGGGACGAATTTGCGATCCGGCGCATGGACGGCGTCTCAGCGCCAGCGCGCCAGAGCCCCGTCGAACGTCATTGCGGCGCCCTCGGGCTCCGGACGAGGCTCCGAGCCGCCGAATCGCGGGGCCGGGGCGGGCTGGATCCCGCCCGACCCGACGAAGGTGTTCCGGGCCGCGTTATGCGGATGGCCTGGGGCCTCCGCGAGCGACAGCACGGGCGTGACGCAGGCGTCGGTTCCTTCGAACCGGGCGGCCCAGTCGTCGCGGTCCCGTGTCGCGAAAACCGCTTCCAGTCGCGCGTGCAGCGCCGGCCATTTCGCCGTGTCGTACTGAGGCGCCTCGGCTTCGCCGAGACCGAGGCCGGTCAGCAGGGCGCTGTAGAACTGCGGTTCCAGAGCTCCCACGGCGACGAAGCGGCCGTCGCGGCAGGCGAAACAGCGATAGAAGGGCGCGCCGCCATCCAGCAGATTCGCCCCGCGCGCGTCGCTCCAGAGGCCGCGGGCCCCGAGCGCATGGAACAGGCTCATCAGCAGGGCCGAGCCGTCCGTCATGGCCGCGTCCACAACCCGACCCGCGCCTGTACGCCGCGCTTCGATCAGGCCCGCGAGGACCCCCGTGACCAGCATCATGGCGCCGCCGCCGTAGTCGCCGATCAGGTTCAGCGGCGGCCGGGGCGGCCGGTCAGGCTCGCCCATCGCGTGGAGCGTCCCGCTGAGGGCGATATAGTTGATGTCGTGCCCCACCTCGCCGGCCTTGGGGCCCGTCTGCCCCCAGCCGGTGACGCGGCCGTAGACCAGCCGCGGATTGCGCGCGGCGCAGTCCTCGGGGCCGAGCCCCAGCCGTTCCATGACGCCCGGCCGGAAACCCTCGATCAGGCCGTCCGCCGCGGCGATCAGGTCCAGGACGCGTGTCCGGTCGCCGGCATCCTTCAGATTGACGGCCAGGGACGACCGTCCGCGATGCAGAATTCCGCCGCCCACGTCGGCGAAGACCGGCGCGCCGGCGCTTGCGCCGCGGGTCAGGCGCAGAACATCGGCGCCCAGGTCGGCCAGAACCATGCCGGCGAAGGTCACGGGACCCAGGCCGTCAAACTCGAGGATGCGCAGGCCGGACAAGGGTTTCATGACCGATGCCTAGCCCGACGTCCTCAATCCGTCGACCCGGCGCTTGACCCGGACGCCGGATTGCAAGAGAAGGCGCGTCGCCGGGTCGCGAGCGCGATCCTGCAGGTGTGCGTCCTTAGCTCAGTTGGTTAGAGCATCTGACTTTTAATCAGAGGGTCCTCGGTTCGAGCCCGAGAGGACGTACCACCCCTTTTTTGCTACCCCGGGCCGCAGCGCTCGCGCCGGTCCGTCGCGGCGGTCAGCGGGGCTTTGGCCGGCGGGCACGGCATTTCTTGCAGACCAGGGAGCCCGGTCTGGTGCGGCTGTACTTGAAATCGTGCTTGCATCGCTGCTGCGCGAACCAGGTTTTGAGCAACTCGATCATGGGACGGACCCTAGCCGGATTTTCGCCGGGGTGAAGCGCTGTTCTGGCCAGCCTGATCGGCGATGAGGCGGCTTTCCCCGCCGCGTGGGGCGTGGTTGAAGAGGCCATGCGCCGGACCTCGCTCATTCTTGTCGCTGCGACCGCCCTCGCCGGGTGCCAGGCCGGCAATTCCGCCATGGGCGGCGCGCGCCAGTTCGGAGCGGGACTGGGCGCCGCGGCGACCGCGCCGCTCGATGATCTGAATCTGAGGCGGCAGGCCATTCCGACCGTCCTTCTGCAGGCCGAGGCCAATCCCTACGACCTGCGCAATCTGAACCAGTGCGCGACCATCGGCGCCGAGATCGCGCGCCTGAACGAGGCCCTGGGGCCCGACACCGACGAGCCTCCGCCCGCGGACGGCTCCTTCCTGAGCGAGCGCGCGGCGGATGCGGCGGCGGCGGCGGCGCTGGACGGCATACGGGACGCCACGACGGACTTCATCCCGGGCCGCAGCTGGATCCGCCGGCTGTCGGGCGCGGAGCAGCACAGCCGACACGTGCAGTCAGCGATCCAGGCGGGGCGAATGCGCCGCGCCTTCCTGAAGGGCACGGGGATGCAGCGCAATTGCCCGCCCCCCGCCGCACCTGCCTGGTTCCGGCCGAGGGGCCGCAGCCAGCGCTAGCCGTTCGATGTGTGCCGGGCGTGGAAGTCGCGCCGGAAGGCCTCGAACCGGCCCTCGGCGATCGCCGCCCGCATCGCCGCCATCAGGGCCTGGAAGAAGGCGATGTTGTGCCAGCTCAGCAGCACCTTGCCGAGAATCTCGTCAGCGCGGATCAGGTGATGCAGGTAAGCTTTTGAATATTGAGATGAACCGGGGCAGGCGAGGGCCGGGTCCAGCGGGTCCTGGTCCTCGGCGAAGCGGGCGTTCTTGAGGTTGATCGGCCCGTCCCACGTCCAAGCCTGACCGTGGCGGCCGGCGCGGGTGGGCAGGACGCAATCGAACATGTCGACGCCGCGCCACACGGCCTCGACCAGATCGACCGGCTTGCCGACGCCCATGAGATAGCGGGGCCGGTCGGCGGGCAGCATGTCGGGCGCGTAGTCCAGAACCTCGCACATCGCCTGATGGCCCTCGCCGACGGCGAGGCCGCCGATGGCGTAGCCGTCGAAGCCGGTCTCCCGCAGCCGCTCGGAGGATTCGCGACGCAGGTTTTCGAACGTCGAGCCCTGCTGGATGCCGAACAGGGCCTGGGTTTCGCGGGTCCCGAAGGCGGCCTTCGAGCGCGCGCCCCAGCGGGCGGACAGCTCCATGGCGGCGCGGGCGGCAGGCTCCTCGGCGGGCCAGGCGACGCACTGGTCCAGCTGCATGGAGATGTCCGCGCCGATGCGGTCGGCCTGGATTTCGATCGAACGTTCGGGGCTCAACACGTGTTTCGAGCCGTCGATGTGGCTGGCGAAGGTGACGGCGTCCTCCTTCACCTTCGAGATGCCGGCCAGGGACATGACCTGGAAGCCGCCGCTGTCCGTGAGGATCGGCCTGTTCCAGCCCATGAATTTGTGCAGCCCGCCCAGCCGCTCCATCCGCTCGGGGCCGGGACGGAGCATCAGGTGATAGGTGTTGCCCAGGATGATGTCGGCGCCGGTCTGCGCGACCTGGTCGACGGTCATGGCCTTGACCGTGGCGGCGGTGCCGACGGGCATGAAGGCGGGCGTGCGGATGTCGCCGCGCGGCGTCCTCAGCACGCCGGTGCGGGCGCGGCCTTCGGTGTTCTGGATATGAAACGGAAAGGGCAAAGCTTGCTCCGCTCATCCCGGCGAAAGCCGGGACCCAGTGCTGTCGTTGAGCACGATGGTCGGGATTGACGGGGAGGCGAAACCGGTTGGACCGATCGCCCGAAGAACGGGGTCCCGGCTTTCGCCGGGATGAGCGGAATATAGAGTTACGCGTCGTTCCGGAACAGCAGGGACCCGTCTCCGTAGGAATAGAAGCGGTAACCGTCCTGCACCGCATGGGCATAGGCCGCCTTCATGGTCTCCAGCCCGGCGAAGGCCGAGACCAGCATGAACAGGGTCGATTTCGGCAGGTGGAAATTGGTCAGGAGGACGTCGGCGGCGCGGAAGCGGTAGCCGGGGGTGATGAAGATGGCCGTGTCGCCATGGAAGGGCCGGACCTCGCCCTCGGGCGTCGTGGCGCTCTCCAGCAAACGCAGGGAGGTGGTGCCGACGCAGACGATGCGCCCGCCGGCGGCGCGTACGGCGTTGAGGGCGGCGGCGGTGGCGACGGAAACCTCGCCCCACTCGGAATGCATCCTGTGGTCCGCCGTGTCGTCGGCCTTGACCGGCAGGAAGGTGCCGGCCCCGACGTGCAGGGTGACGGCATGGGTCGAGACCCCCTTCGCCTCGACCGCCGCCATCAGCGCCGGCGTGAAATGCAGTCCCGCCGTCGGGGCGGCGACCGAACCGTCCCAATGGGCGAACATGGTCTGGTAGTCCGACCGGTCGCGATCGTCCTCGGCCCGCTTGGCCGCGATATAGGGGGGCAGGGGCATGACCCCGACGTCGCGGATGGCCTCGTCGAGGAACGGGCCGTCGAGGTCGAAGCGCAGGGTGACCAGGCCGTCCTCGCCCTTGCCGGTCACGGTGGCGTCGAGGCGGCCGAGCAGACAGCCGCCGTCGGCCTGGGCGCCGAAGCGGATGCGATCCCCCGCCTTGATGCGCTTGCCGGGTTTCATGAAGGCGGACCAGACGTCGGGGGCGTCGCGATGATGCAGGGTGGCCTCGACCGCGACGGTCAGGGTCTCGCCCTCGGGTCCGATGCGCTCCCGCACGCCCGACAACCGCGCCGGGATCACCCGCGTATCGTTGAACACCAGGGCGTCGCCGGGCCGCAGGAAGTCCGGCAGGTCGCGGACGATCCGGTCTTCGAGCGCGCCGTTCCGCACCACCAGCAGGCGGGCGGAATCGCGCGGCTCGGCGGGGCGGAGCGCAATCCGGTCGTCCGGCAGGTCGAAGTCGAAATCGGCGGTCTTCATCAGGCGGGGCAAAGGCCATGGGGCAGGGGCGGGGTCAAGGCGGTTAAACGTTGCTTCAGGTGATCCCGCTATCACCCGGGCATGAGCCCTGAGGCCAATTCGGATTTGTCATCGGCGGTGCGCGGCTGGGACCGGCTGCGCCGTCCGGTCTGGATGTACGATCCGGTCAGCGCGCGCGGGGTCTACGCCAACGCCCCGGCCTTGAGGCTGTGGGGCGCGGAAACCCTGGACGAGCTGCTGGCGCGCGACTTCTCCAACCTGTCGCCCGCGGTCCGGGCCCGCACCGACCGTCTCAGGGAGGCCACCGCGGACGGCAGCGAGCTCAGCGAACGCTGGACCTTCTACCCCAATGGTCGGCCCGTGACCGTGCAGGCGACGATCTCGACCTTCCGGATGGAGGACGGTCGCGCCGTCCTGCTGTTCGAGGCCGCTCCGCTCGACGTCGAGGCCGAGGAAGCCCGGGCGGTCGAGGCCCTGCGGCATACGTCGGCGTTGATCACCCTGCTGGACGACGCGGGCGCCATCCTGTTCTCCAACCCGGCGGCCTACGCCGCCTACGGCCCCGGCGACGCCGGGCTGGCGCCGCGCTTCGTGGATCCCGACCGGGGCCGCTGGTTCCTGGACCAGGTCCGGACCGGCAAGGTGGCGAGCCGCCTGTGCGAGGTCGAGACCACGGCGGGGCGCCGCTGGCACGAGGTGGATGCCCGCCCGGTGTCCGATCCGGTGACGGGCGCCCTGGGGGTGCTTCTCAACGAGCAGGACGTCACCGCCCGCGTCGAGGCCGAAGGCGCGCAGGCCACGGCGGAGCAGAAGACGGCCATGGCCGAGGCTCGCCAGAAATTCCTCACCGACATGTCGCATGAGCTGCGGACGCCGCTGAACGCGGTGATCGGCTTCTCCGAACTGCTGTCCGGCGCCGGTCTGGCCCCGGCGCAGGGCGAACAGGCCCGGCGGATCCATCAGGCGGGCCAGAAGCTGCTGACGGTCGTCAACCAGATGATCGACCTGTCGGAGCAGCACGGCGATCCGGCCGCCGCGCCTGTCGGGACGGAGGTGCAGCTTCCGGCGGCCCCGGATCCCGAAGCGATGGCCGGGCCCGGCGGCGGCAAGCCGCTTCGGGTGCTCTGCGTCGACGACAACCAGACCAATCTCATGCTGCTGACCGCCATGCTGTCCGGGCAGGGTATGGTTTGCGAGACGGCGGAGAACGGGTCCCTCGGGCTGACGGCCGCCGCGGCCGGTGACTGGGATGTCGTGTTGATGGACATCCAGATGCCGGTCATGGACGGGGTGGAGGCAGCCCGTCACATCCGCGCCCTCGGCGGCGAGGCGGGCGCGGTGCCGATCATCGCCGTGACCGCCAACACCCTCGCCGGCCAGGTCGAGACCTATGTCGAGGCAGGCATGGACGATCTGGTCGCCAAGCCCGTCGACATGGCGGAACTGCTGGGAAAGGTCGCCTATTGGGGCGGCTGCGGCTGGCGCGAAGCCCTGGTCGGGGAGCCCTCCGCCGCGGGCTGAGTCCCACGACCGGTCGGCTCCTACCGATCCTGGCCGCCGTGACGGTCTTCGGGTGCGATGTAATGGCGATCCAGGTCGGACGGGTCCATGCGGTGGCCGGTGGCCTCCGTGACGATGGCCGCGATGTCGTCATTGGTCTTGCCGGCGTCGCGCATCTGCTCGATCTCGTCGCTGATCATCTCGACGAATTCGGAGACCTCGAAGCGCTCCTCGCCGAGGTCGAGCGCCTCACGCAGGGCGCGCTGGGCCTTGATGGCTTCGTCGAGGCTGAACGTCAGTTGGTCGGTCATGGGGCTCTCCGGGCCGGGACTGAGACAACCGTCCGACACCGAGGCGGTTGCAACAGACGCCTCAGTCTTTCTCCAGTTCGGGCTCCGGACACCCCCGGGACGCCTTCTTCGCGATCGAGCCTATCGTTGACCCGTGGCCTCTGACAGGCCAAACCCCGCCCATGCTGCAGAACCTCGAAACCCTCGCGCGCGAAGCCAGGTCCTGGCCGTTCGAACAGGCCCGCAATCTTCTGGCCCATGTGCTGAAGAAGCGGCTGTCGGACGCCGAGCGCAATACGGCGAAGCTGCTGATCGACGCCGGCAAGGCGGACGAGGCGCTGGCGACCTTCGAGGCTCTGCAGAAGCCGGTGATCTTCGAGACCGGCTACGGTCCGTCGGGCCTGCCGCACATGGGGACCTTCGGCGAGGTGGCGCGCACGACCATGGTCCGCAACGCCTTCCGCGCCCTGACCGGCGATCACTGGCAGACCCGGCTGATCGCGTTCAGCGACGACATGGACGGGCTGAGGAAGGTGCCGGAGGGCATTCCCAACCCGGAGATGCTGGCCGAGGACCTGCACAAGCCGCTGACCGTGGTGCGCGACCCGTTCGGGACCCACGACAGCTTCGGCGCCCACAACAACGCCCGCCTGCGCGCCTTCCTCGACGGCTTCGGCTTCGACTACGAATTCCTGTCCTCGACCGAGCAGTACCGGTCCGGCCGGTTCGATGCGACGCTGCTGACCCTTCTGGAGCGGTTCGAGGCGGTGCAGGCGATCATGCTGCCGACCCTGGGCGAGGAGCGCCGCGCGACCTATTCGCCCTTCCTGCCGGTCAGCCCCCTTACGGGCCACGTCCTGCAGGTCCCGACCCTGGAGCGGGACGTGGAGAAGGGGACCATCACATTCGACGACCCCGCCGGCGGCCGCACCGAGGTCCCGGTCACGGGCGGCCATGTGAAGCTGCAATGGAAGCCTGACTGGGCGATGCGCTGGACCGCGATGGACGTCGACTATGAAATGTCGGGCAAGGACCTGATCGAGAGCGTGCGCGAGAGCTCGAAGGTCTGCCGCGCCCTGGGCGGCACGCCGCCCGAGGGCTTCAACTACGAGCTCTTCCTCGACGTCGAGGGCCGGAAGATCTCCAAGTCCAAGGGCAACGGCCTGACGATGGAGCAGTGGCTGCGGTACGGCACGCCGGAGTCGCTGAGCTGGTACATGTTCCAGTCGCCGAAATCGGCCAAGAGCCTGCACTTCAACGTCATCCCGCGGGCGATCGACGACTATCTGGCGGCGATCGAGGCCTGGAAGACGCAGGAACCGGCGAAGCGGATCGACAACGCCGTCTGGTCGATCCATTCGGGCGCGCCGCCGGAACACACCTCGCCGGTGTCCTTCGCCCTGCTGCTGAACCTGGTCGGCGTGGCCAATGCGTCCGACAAGGACCAGCTGTGGGCCTATTTCGCCAAATACCTGCCCGAGGCGACGCCGCAGACCGAGCCGCTGCTGGACCAGCTGATGGAGCGGGCGCTGAACTATTACGAGGACTTCGTGAAGCCGACGAAGTCGTACCGCCTGCCGGACGACCGGGAGAAGGCGGCGCTGCTCGACCTGGCGGGGCGGCTGAGGGCCCTGCCGGCCGACACGACCGACGGCGAACTGATCCAGGGCGAGGTCTACGCCGTGGGCAAGGCGCATGCGTTCGAGCCGCTGCGTGGGTGGTTCGGGGCGCTGTACGAGGTGCTGCTGGGCGCGTCCCAGGGACCGCGGTTCGGTTCGTTCGCCGCGATCTACGGCCTGCCGCAGACGACCCGGCTGATCGAGGCGGGCGCGAACGGCGAGCTGGCGTCGTAGCCGACCCGCCACGCGTCGCCCGGGAAGGCCGGCAACCTAAATGAACCGAATATAACGGCGAGGCTCCGGGAGCCTTCATCCGGCGTGGCGCATTGTGCCTGTCATCGACCAACCTCGATGAATTGGAGAGACCATGTCGAAGTTCATGAACACCACCCTGGCTACCGCCGCCGCCCTGGCTGCGCTGGTGACCGCGGTCCCGACCGTTTCGATGGCCCAGCAGGCCAACGGCATCACCAACTGCGACGCGCCCGGCGGACGTCAGCGCACCGGCGCCCTGATCGGCGCGGTCATCGGCGGCCTCGCCGGCAGCCGGATTTCGTCCAATGAACGCACCCTCGGCGCCGTGGCCGGCGCGGGCGCCGGCGCCGCCGCCGGTTCCTACATCGGCTGCAACCAGCAGCGCGCCCGGGCTGCATCCACGGCCAGCAGCGGCGCCCAGTACCGCGCCACCTCGAACCTGCGCATCCGTTCGGGCCCCGGCACCAACTATCGCCAGGCGGGCTCGCTGCGCGCCGGCCAGCCCTTCGCCGCCATCGGCTCGCAGGGCGAATGGGTCCAGATCGCCGGCGGCGGGTGGGTGAACGCCAACTACGTCACCGCCTACTAGGCGCGATCCGACACGAACGAAGCGGAAGGCCGTCCCGAAAGGGGCGGCCTTTTTCGTTCAGCCGCCGTCGCCGGCGCCGGCCGGGAGCGCGGTCTTGTTCCGTCGTGGCGTTCCGAGCGGGGGACCGGCCTACTGGCTGACCCACAGCACGCGGCCCATCCAGAGGATGTCGGCGCGCGGCAGGGTGCGGGGCTCATAGGCGGGATTGATCGACGACAGGGTCACTGACCGCGCCGTGATCGCCGCCAGCTCCTTGGCCAGGGTTTCTCCCGACGCGGTCCGGACCACGACGCGGTCGCCCTTGCGCACCCGTGTCGTGTCGCGATCGACCAGCACCCGGTCGCCCTCGCGGTACAGGGGAGCCATGGAATCCCCGTTGATGCGGAGGCTGAACAGGGTGTCTTTCGGCCGCGGCAGGTCAGTCTCTTCCCAGCCATCGCCGGTCGGCAGGCCCGCATCGTCGAAAAAGCCGTCCTCGCCCGCCCGGGCCATGCCGAGCAGGGGGGCGGTCGCGGGCCGGTCGGGGGCGTCCAGGGCCAGCGCCGCGAAATCGCCGAGCGACACGCCGGTGGCCTGGAGGATGCGCGTCAGGCTCTCGGTCGAGGGCCAGCGCGGGCGGGGCGGATCCCCGGGGCCAAACCGTTTGGAGGGATTGAGGCTGGTCGCATCCAGGCCGGCCCGCAGCGCCAGGCCCGACGCGCTGAGGCCTTCGCGCCGGGCCAGGCCGTCGATCGCCTTCCACAGCTGGACATGTGACAGGGGCATGGCGCCTCACCGGGGCCGGACGGGGCCGATTCGGATGAAGTCTACAGGGGTGGATAGGAATATCTACCTGGGCCGCGGGGCGGGCAATCTATTCCAGTCCGGCGGCGCGCCGGTCCCGCCAGGACCAGAAGGTCCCGACCGCCATCGCCAGCAGAATCCCGTAGCTGGCCAGGTTGATCACGGCGTAGAAGGCCGCAAGCGGCGGGCGCAGATCGATGAGGATCAGGAGGTGGCTCATGACGATCAGGGCCTGCAGGGCGCTGGCCCAGACCGGCCATGACCGCCGGCTTTTCCAGGCGAGGGCCGCATAGACGCCCAGCATGACGGCGTCTATCGCGAACAGGCCCCACTGCGGGCCGGACAGTTCGCCGTCAAACTGCAGCAGCAGCGAGGCGAGCAGGCCCAGCGCATAGGCCCCGGCGCCGACGCGCTCGGGCTCGTCGCCCTTCAGGAAAGCGAAGGCGACGACCGCCACAGAGATCGCCGCCCCGATCTGGGAATAGAGGGTGTCAAACAATCGCTTCGCCTTTGCTGACGGGCCGCACGCGCGCGGCTCAGGCCTTCAGTCCGGCTGCGCGTCGTTCCTGCCATGCCCAGAAGGTCCCCACGGCCAAGGATATCAGCAGTGCGTAGTTGGCCATGTTGTTAACGGCGGCGAAGGCGTCGCCCGGGGGGCGGAGATTGGCCAGCACCATAATGTGGCCGGTGACGATCAAGGCCTGAAAAGCGCCGGCCCACATGGGCCAGGATCGGCGACTTTGCCAACCCAGGCCGAGGAAGGTGGCCAGCAGCACCACGTCAAGGGCAAAGGCGCTCCATCGCGAGAGGCTGAAGCTGCTGTTGTCCGAGGTCATGACGCCGGCGATGATGACAAGCGCATAGGCCGCGCCGCCTATCCGCTCGGTTTCGTCGCCCTTGACCAGCGCAAATCCCACGACGAGGACGAGGAACCCTGTGAGGACTTGCGAATAAATAGTCTCAAACACAGAATCGCCCCCATGCCGCAAAGCATGGGGGCGATAATGCCTGAAGCCCGCCGCCGGGGAAATGTCCGGCGGCTTACATTACGTTAAGTTAAACCGCGCGCAGCCGGTGTTCGCCGATGGTCGCTGGCCTCGGGCCCTGACCCTTGTCCTGGGGTTCTTCGGCGTAGATGCCGTAGCCCATGCGCCGGTGATCCTTGCCGAGTTCCTCATGGCAGGCGATCATGGCCTGGCGTGCGACGCCCAAGGCGGCGATCGCTTCCAGCGCCCGGGCTTGCGACTCTGCGCCGACGACCGGCGAGATGTTAAGCGCCGTGCGGCCTCCGATCATCGACTGCACCAAGGTCGTGGCCCGCGCGATGGCGGCGTCGATGGCTTGTTCAGTCGCATAAAGATCGCCGGCGACGCTGGCGATAACTTCGGTCTTGGTCACGGAAAGCTCTCCCACGGAGTAAACTGGTGAACAAGCTATTAACATGGTTCCGCTATGTACGGTAGAGGTTTGTTCATCACGTCTGCTATCACATTGTTAACCATTTCGGGTTGAACGCCACCGCCGTCTCCACCTCCGCCGCCGACCGGGGGCGTGTCGCCCGGCTTGTCGATGGGCCCAACGGCGAGGGCGTCGAGGCCCAGCTTGCGCGCCAGGGCGGCGAGGGCGGTATGGGTCTGGACCATGTGGGAGCGAGCGGCCGACAGGGCGCTGACGGCCCCGGCGGCGCCGTCGAAGGCCCGCTGGCCCGTGACCGCGGAGAGGTAGGCGTCGGCGCGGGCCGCCGGCAGCATCGCCGCCAGGGTCGCCGTTTCAATGAGCGCGAGGTCGATGGCCGTTTCGGCCGCATACAGCCGGGCGGCCAGGCTTTCGCCGATGGATTGTCTGGTCATGATCTTCCTCCGGTGACCGAAACGTCACCGAAGGAAGCCGAACATGCGGCCCGTTAGAAGACAACTACAGGTCGTCTACCGCAAGTAGGAAGTGTGCAGTCAGGGCGGCGATGGGCTGGGCGCGGTCGTCCTGCCAGGCCTCGGCCAGCACGTGCGCGACGCGACGCCCGGCGCGGCTGATTCGGGCGCTGGCGTGGACGTCGACAGGCCGGCCCGACCGCAGATACGCCACGCTGACATTGATGGGGCGGGGCAGGCGCAGCCGCGGATAGAGGGCAGCCACCTGGGCGACCGCCGTCAGTTCCAGCAGGGCGGCGGTGGCGCCGCCGTGAAGCGCCGGCAGGATCGGATTGCCGATCAGCCGTTCGGCGAAGGGCATGGTGACGGTCAGGCTGTCGCCCTCGGCCTCGGTGACCAGGCCGAGAAACCGCGCATAGGGGAGGCGGTCGAGAAGATCGCTCATTGCGGCGCCTCCCCCGCGGGACGGAGATTGACGCCCGCGCCCCGGCCGCCGCCCGAACCCAGCATATAGGCGCTCTGGCCCGCCGCGACGGGATCCTCGGCCCTGTCCTCGAAGGCCCAGGCGCGGACGAAGGCGACCGACCGGGTCAGGCGATAGCAGCGCGCCTCGGCGATCAGGTCCCGGCGCGTCTCGGCCGCGCGCATGTAGTCGACCCGCAGGTCCAGGGTTGCGATGGTCTCGAACCGTCCCAGCGCGACCCAGGTCGCCAGGCCTCCCACATGATCCAGCAGGGTGGTGACCAGTCCGCCGGACAGCACGCCGGTTTCGGGATCGCCGACGAGGTCCTCGCGCCACGGCACGCGGATGCGGACGCGGTCCCCGTCCACGCCGTCGTAGACGAAGCCGAGGGCGTGGGTGTGGGCGGCGCCGCCGGCCAGCTGGGGCAGGATGTCGAGGATCGAGGACGTCATGCTCCGCTTCTGGGTCGGGTACGGAATGAGCGCAAGTCCGTCGAGCGCGTTGTCAGATGCGCCATGACCGCCATATGCCCTCCATGATCCGGTTCGAAGACCTGCTGCGGCCGACGCCCGCGGGTCTGTATTGCCCGCCCGGCGACTTCTACGTCGATCCGGTCCAGCCGGTGGATCGCGCCGTGATCACCCATGGCCATGCCGATCACGCCCGTTCGGGGCACGGAACGGTGCTGGCGACGCCGCAGACCCTCGCCATCATGGCTGAACGGTATGGCGAGGCCTTCGCCACGCATCGGCAGGGCGTGGGCTACGGCGATACGGCCTCGCACAGGGGCGTCGAGATCGGCATGGCGCCCGCCGGTCACGTCCTGGGTTCAGCCCAGGCCGTGATCCGCTGGAAGGGGATCACCATGGTCGTCTCCGGCGACTACAAGCGCCGCCGCGACCCGACCTGCGCGCCGTTCGAGCCGGTCCCGTGCAACGTCTTCATCTCGGAAGCCACCTTCGGCCTGCCGGTGTTCACCCATCCGCCCGACGGCGAGGAGATCGGCCGGCTGGTCCAGTCCCTGGGCCAGTTTCCCGAACGGGCGCATCTGGTCGGCGCCTATGCCCTGGGCAAGGCCCAGCGGGTCATCCGGCTGTTGCGGGAGGCGGGGTGGGAGCGGCCGATCCATGTTCACGGCGCGCTGGAGCGCCTGAATCGCCTGTACGAGCGGGAGGGCGTCGATCTGGGGCCGATCCTGCCGGCCACGGGGCTGAAGGCCAACGCCCTCGGGGGCGAGGTGGTGATCGCGCCGCCGTCGGCGACCCAGGACCGGTGGGCCCGCCGGTTCGCCGACCCGGTCCTGGCCTTCGCCTCGGGCTGGATGCTGGTCCGGGCCCGCGCGCGCCAGCGCGGGGTGGAGCTGCCGCTGGTGTTGTCGGATCACGCCGACTGGCCCGAACTGGTTGCGACCTTCACCGAGCTGAAGCCCGAAGAGGTGTGGATCACCCATGGCCGCGAGGAAGGCCTGTTGCGCTGGTGCGAGCTCAACGACCAGCCGGCGAGGGCGCTGCGGCTTGTTGGCTATGAGGAGGAGGATGACGAGGCCGGCGCGGCGGATTCCGGTTAGGCGGCGGATCGCTTCGCCGCGCCCGGTCCGGGGGCGGACCGGGATGCGGCGGCGGCCTGTTCCAGAGCCAGGTTCATGGCCATGCGCAGGCGTTCCGGCTTGATCGGCTTCTCGACCACGGCGGCCATGCCGATTTCCACATATTTCCGCGCGTCGTCCGGATCGGCGTTGGCCGTCAGGGCCACGATCGGCAGGGCGCTGACCGGACCCTCCAGGGCGCGGATCGCCAGGGTGGCCTGGACTCCGTCCATGCGGGGCATCTTGATGTCCATCAGGACCAGATCGAAACGGCGTTCCTGCACGGCCTCCAAGGCCTCGACGCCGTCCTCGGCCGTTTCGGAGGTGCAGCCGAACATCTCGCAAAGCGCCTGGGCCACCACGCGGTTTGTGGCGTTGTCGTCCACGATCAGGACGTGGGGATTGGTCAGGAGTTCACCGTCGCCGATGCTCTCGACGTTGGACGGGGCGGCGGCCTCGACCTCGCTGCGCCCGACCTCGATGTCAAAGGCGAAGGTCGCGCCGTGGCCGGGATTGTTTTCCGCCCAGATGCGTCCGCCCATCCGATCGACGATCTGACGGCAGATGGCGAGGCCGAGACCGGCGCCGTCGGGGCCGGATCCATGGACGAACGGGGCGAAGATCTCGTCCACGCGATCGGCGTCCACGCCGGGACCGTCATCGCGAACCCGCGCTTCCAGCCGGATGCGGGTGCCCGAGGCCACGGCTTTCAGCCGGGCCTCGACGACACCGTTGCGCGCGAACTTCAGCGCGTTGCTGACCAGATTGTTGAAGACCTGCTTCAGCCGGACCCCGTCAACAAGGCCGGCCAGCTCGGTGTCGCCCTCATAGCTCACCATCAGGGTGACATTGTCCTGCGACGCCCGGGGCGTCCACAGGGCCTGGATGTCGTCCATCAGGGCGCGCAGGGGCGTCGGTTCCGGATGCAGCTCCAATTCCCCGGCTTCGGCGCGCGAGAGATCCAGGGCGTCCTGCAGGATGCGAAGCAGGGTCTCGGAGGAATCCACGATGGTGGTGACGTGCGCCTGGGCCTGGGCGTTCAGCGGCTGGCGCCGCAACAGGTCGGCCACGGCCAGCACGCCGTTCATCGGCGTGCGCAGTTCGTGGCTCATGATGGCGAGGAACTGGCTCTTGGCGCGGGCCGAGGCGAGCGCCTGGTTGCGGGTGTCGCTGAGGACCCGGGTTTGTTCGGCCAGTTCCGCATTCTGGCTCCGCTGCAGGTCATTGACCGCCCGGAGCAGGGACACCGCCGTGCCGACGCCGTGATACCGGCCCTGCCGCGTGACGATGAAGCCGCGCATCAGGGCGCCGGGGCCGCTCTTCAACAGGATGTCGCAGAAGGTGTCGATGCTGACGCCCGCCTCGACCACGGCGGGCTCGGCGTCCATCAGGTGCTGCACCGGCCGTCCGGCGTAGAGCGCGTGTCCGAAGGGGGCGGCGATCTTCAGCAGGAAGGCGTTGCGTTCGATCAGGCCGACCGGCCGACCGCCTTCGACGACGGCGATCACCAGGGTGTCGGGTTCACGCTCGAAGCGCGAGAAGACAGCGCTGCCGGGCGTCTCGGGCGACACTGCCTCGGCGCGCTCGGTCAAGACTTCAATGGTCGGCATGTCCGGCCACAACTCCACTGTCACCGGCAGACAGTGGCCGACAAGCTTTTGCCGAAGAGTTAAGAGCGGAAACCGTCATTTCCGGGCCGTCTTTGCTCTGTATCCGCGGCTGGTGTAGAAGGCCCGCCCCGCCACGATGGCGGCCCATCCCCCTTGTTTATGCGCGCGGCCGACAGGCCGACCGCAGGTTTGTCATGAGCGATTCCGGCCCCGCCAGCGAAAAAACGGCCCTCGTCCTGTTCTCGGGCGGGCAGGACAGCGCCACCTGCCTGGCCTGGGCGCTGGAGCGGTTTTCGCGCGTCGAGACCGTGGGTTTCGACTACGGCCAGCGCCACGCGGTCGAGATGGAGGCGCGCCTGAAGGTGCGCGAAGGCATGCTGGCGGTCCTGCCGCGGTGGGCCGCCCGTCTGGGCCCCGACCATGTCGTGGACCTGACCGGCTATGGACGAATATCCGAGAGCGCCCTGACGACGGACCGGGCGATCGAGATGGACGCACGGGGCCTGCCCAGCACCTTCGTGCCGGGGCGGAACCTGGTGTTCCTGACCTGCGCGGCCGCCCTGGCGGACCGGCGGAACCTCGAGGTTCTGGTCGGCGGAATGTGCGAGACGGATTTCTCCGGCTATCCTGACTGCCGCCGCGACACGATCGACGCCATGGCGGCGGCGCTCAGTCTGGGGCTCGACAGGCCGGTCGTGATCGACACGCCGCTGATGACCCTGACCAAGGCCGAAACCTGGGCTCTGGCCGACCGTATCGGCGGCCCGGCGCTCGTGGAGCTGATCGTCGAGGCGTCGCACACCTGCTATCGCGGCGATCGTGCGCACCGCCATCCCTGGGGCTATGGCTGCGGCGACTGCCCGGCCTGCGAACTGCGGGCGGCGGGCCATGCGGAATGGGCGGCCGCATGACCTATTCCGCCAAGGAAGTCTTTCTGACGGTGCAGGGCGAGGGCGGCCAGGCCGGGCGGCCGGCCGTCTTCCTGCGCTTCGCCGGCTGCAATCTGTGGAACGGGCTCGAGCGCGACCGGGCGACGGCGGTCTGCACCTTCTGCGACACCGACTTCGTCGGAACGGATGGCGACGGCGGCGGAAAATTCGCCAGCGCCGACGCCCTGGCCGACCATGTCCAGTCGATGTGGCGGGGCAGGGCGGGGGACCCCCGGCTGGTCGTCTGCACAGGCGGCGAGCCCCTGCTGCAGCTGGACCCGGCCCTGATCGACGCCCTGCATGTCCGCGGCTTCGAGGTCGCCATCGAGTCCAACGGCACGCTTCCCGCGCCGGCCGGGATCGACTGGATCTGCGTCAGCCCCAAGGCCGACGCGCCCGTGGTCCAGACCTCGGGGCAGGAGCTGAAGCTGGTCTATCCGCAGCCGAAGGCGATGCCGGACCGGTTCGAGCATCTGCCGTTCGAACGCTTCTGGTTGCAGCCCATGGACGGCCCCGACCAGGCGGCCAATACGGCGGCGGCCATCGACTATTGCCTGACCCACCCGAAGTGGCGGCTCAGCGTCCAGACCCACAAATACATCGGCGTAAGATGAGCGTTTTCGAGATCACCAAGACGGCCACCTTCGACGCGGCCCATCATTTCCCGCACGAGCCGGAGGGCAGCATCTATCGCCGCATCCACGGCCATTCCTTCACGGTCGAGGCGACCGTCCGTTCGGAAGTGCTGGACGCTGAGCATGGCTGGGTCGCCGACCTCGGCGCGCTGGACCGCGCCCTGAAGGCCGCGGCCGAAGAACTGGATCACGGCATGCTGAACGAGAAGCCGGGCCTGGAGCTGCCGAGCCTGGAGAACCTTTGCCTGTGGTTCGCCCGCCGCCTCAAACCCGAGTGGCCGGGTTTGTGCCGCATCCAGGTGGCGCGGCCGACCATTCACGAACGCTGCGTGCTGACCCTCTAGGTCAGCAGTCGCGGCCCTGCCGCTGGCGCTGCTCGCAGCGGCGCTGTTCGCGTTCGTATTCGCGCTGTTCACGCTCCCGCCTGGCCTTCGTCTCCTCGTCGGAGGTGGTGACGGCGTCGACGCCCGCGCCGACCACGGCCGCGCCGGCTCCGACCACGGCGGCCCCGGTCCCGACCACGGCGCCGACAAGACAGCCTTGCAGCCCCACCGACGCGCCGACGACGAGGGCAAGGGCGACGGAGCGTTTGAACAGGGTCGTCATCTGGGCCTCCTGATATCGGCGGAATGGTGGGCGGCGAGGGGTTCGAACCCCCGACCCCCTCGGTGTAAACGAGGTGCTCTGACCAGCTGAGCTAGCCGCCCGATCCCTTTCGCCGGCCTAGAACCGGAAGCTGGCCCGCAGGAACAGCATATAGCGGACATAGTCCTCGATCATCTCGGCGTCGGCGCTGATGGACAGCATGCCCAGTTCATTGCCCACGTTCAGGCGGAAGCCGACGATGGGCCCGCCCCCTTCGATCGAACCGCCGGCCAGGGTGAAGTCCGGCCCGCCGGAGCGGAAGCGGGCGATGGTCTCGCCCGGATCAACCGAGATGTTCTGACGCCAGCCGACGCGCAGCTCCGGCCGCAGCCAGCTGTTTTCGCCCATCCCCATGCCGAGATTGACGGCGGCCGTCGCCGAGAACAGATGTCCTTCGCGATCGTCGATCTCCAGATCGAAGCCATCGCCCCCGCCCTCTTCGACGTGGCCGTCCTCGCTGAGCGAGAAATACTCGGCATAGATCTCGGGGCGGATGCTGAAGCGTCCATAGGAGCGCTCGTAGGAAGCGCCGCCGGCCGCGGCGAGGGTGAATCCGTTCCAGTCCGATTCATTTGACAGGTTCAGGCCAGCCCCGACGAAACGGCGCTCCGAGTTGAAGGTCGCATAGCCGGCGGCGGCGCGCGCCCAGGTCGTCCAGTACTGGCCCTGGGCCCGCCAGTAGAGGCCCAGTTCCAGCAGGTTCGCCGACAGCACTTCCTCAGCCTCGGCCTCGGGATCCTCGAGGTCCGACGAGGTGAAGGCCGCCGAGATGCCGATATTGCCCAGACCGCTGCCCCGCTCGATGCCGCCAGCGACGCCGAAGCCCTCGGAACGGAAGCCGTAGGTGTCGGTCTTGTCCTTGTCGGCGTAGAAATTGATCTCCTGCACCCAGGCGCTGGTCTCGCCCGGCGCGGCCGAGGCGTTGCGGCCGGTCAGGGCCCGCGTCACGGCGTCGACGCCGGAGGCCAGGGAAACCAGCGGACCGCCCGAATGGTCGGGCAGCAGCTGTTCGTACAGGTTGATGAACTCCTCGCGGCCGGCCTGGGCCAGGAAGGCGTTGCGGATGCTCAGCGCATCGGCGTCGCCGATCGCGGCATAGAAGGCGTCGTAGAATGCGGCTTCGACCGGAATCAGCTCGGCTTCGGCCGCGGTCCGCTGACGGACATCGACGAACACCTCGCCGGCGGGGACATTGGCGCCCGCCTCGACCACATAGAGATACGGGGAATTGGACTCGATCGAATCCAGATCGATCGCACCGAAATTCAGCGTTGCGGCGTCGATCAGGGTGAACCGGTTGGGCGCCGCCAGAAGCGAGGTGAAGCGAACGCCAAGGCCGGCGCCGTTAGCCAGGGTGGCCGTTCCCGCGACATTGAACCCGCCCGCGGTGCTGTTCGCCGGATCGATGGTCACGATCAGGTCGCCGTCCGCGCCGACGTTCAGGCTGGTGATGTTCGTCCGCGTCACCTGGCGCGCGTCGAGCGTGCCGTTGGAGACGTCGATGGCGAGATCGCCGCCCGCGTCGGCGAGAGCGCCGCGCACGACGCCGCCCCCGGAGATCGACAGACGGTCGGCGCCGGCGCCGAATGCGATGTCGCCCAGGACCAGGCCGTTCCTGATGTCGACCGTGTCCGCTCCCGATCCCAGCTTGATCGCACCCGCGATGATCGGTTCATTGCCATCGGGCACGCCGTCGCCATCGGTGTCCGGGTTCGCCGCGGTCGCCGTGGCGGCGACGCCGGTCTGGATCAGGGTCACGCCGGTCGTGTTCGCGCTCACGTCGATGGCCGTCGTCGTGCCCGTCAGCGGATCGCCGGCCGCATTCGGATTGAGCGTCGCCTGGATCGACCGGGTGTTGTTGATGGAGGTGAGGCTGCCGCTCAGGTCCAGAACGCCTGTGACGGTCGCCGTACCGCCGCCGGCCGAGGCCAGGATCGAGCCATTGTTGACGAAGCTCGAGACCGAGGCGCCGGCGTCGATCCGGATCGCCGTGGCCGTCGCGGACGCCAGTTCGCTGGCGACGCCGCCGGTGATTGCGCCGGAGTTGAAGATCTGGGGCGCCGTGGTTCCCGTGCCGAGCCGGATCGCGGTGGCGTTGGCGTCGGAGGCGAGAGCCGCCACCGTGCCCTCGTTTCGGACGCCGCCCGTGATAGTGACCGTCTGGCCGGGGTTGCCGCCGAACACGATGGCGTTGGCGTCTACGCCGGCGTAGACGCCCTGGCCGTTGACCGTTCCGCGGTTGATGAAGCCGAATTGGTTGTCGCCCGTCCCCACCGCTCCGAGCGTGATCGACCGGGTCACGGACCCGACCTGGATCGCCGGCGCCGCGCCATAGCTGTTGATCGTGCCTTGGGTCTCGTTGACGTCGGGAATGCCGTCGCCGTCCTCGTCCGCATTGGCGGTATCGGCGTCCACGGGCGCGCGATCAACGATGACTCCGCCGGCGACGTTGCCGGCGATGATTACGGCCGCGCCCCCCTGCAGCTTGTCATCGGCGTCCAGCTTGCCTTCGAACGTGTCGTTCCCCAGCGTCGTATAACGATAGCCGGAAGCGCTGATCTCGCCCTGGAGGGACACACGGCCGCCCACGTCGCCGCCGATTGAAATGGCGGAGGTGTTTGCCCCGCGAGCGCTGATCGTCCCCAACAGGGTCACTGGGCCGTTGATCGGGCCCTGCGTGCGGATGGCGACCGAATTGTCTCCGAACACCCGGATCGTGCCCTGGGTCTGGAGTTTTCCGCTCAGTCCGGACTCGATCGAGATCCCGTACGAGTTGTTCCCGTCCACGCTGATGACGCCGGTCGAGCCGACGACCAGATCGCCGGTGACGGGCGCGCCCGCCGCGTACCGGACGCCATAGCGGCCGCTTCCCGTCGCCCAGGGACCGTCGATGTCCCCGTCGCTGTCGGTGTCCGGATAGGTGTCGATGGTGTCGATGAGGGCGATGGAGCCGTTGATCGTCACATTGGACGTCACCCCGGGATTGACCAGAAGCCCGGTCGCTCCGTCGGCCGCCGGGGTCATGTTGATCCCCCCGCCCGAGTCGAGGGTGAAGTTTTCGCTGACGTCGATTGTCACCGCCGCGCCCGACGCGACGTTGACGGCGCCGCCGCTGGCGATGCGGATATCGTCGGGGCCCGTACCGGTCGCGTTCGACGTGGCGATCGGCGTCGTACGGACGGTCGAGATCACCACCTCGGCCATCGCGCCGGAAGCCGCCATCAGGGGAGCGATCGCAACCGCGGTCGCGAGTAGAATACGCATTCGGTAGAAACCCCTGTGGACGATACGCCAGAGACGCGGGCGATCCTCTAACAGGGACCAAGCCAGCCTGCCTCAAGTTTCTCGAATTTGAGGCGAATGCAAGGCCGTTGCCGGACGCCAGGGCCGCTGATCAAGCGCAGCTATTGCACATTGTGGCATCAAAGTGATATCATTTTCATATTGCTTCAGGGAGGGACCCATGACCGCCACCACGCATTCCAGATCGACCGAACGCCCCGCGGCGACGGCCAATGGCATCGTCATGCTGTTGATCGGCCTGGTCCTGTTGATTCTCGGGCCGGTCAGCGTCGCCCAGGACCCCGACACCGCCTGGCGGGTCGTGGCCGGCATCGTCGCCGCGGTCATCGGCCTGCTGCTGATCTGCGGCCTCTATTCGCTGCAGCCGAACGAAGGCATGGCGATCCTCCTCTTCGGCGACTATCGCGGCACCGACCGCAGGACCGGCCTGCGCTGGGTCCTGCCCTGGTACAGCCGCAAGAAGATCAGCCTGCGCGTCCGCAACCTCACCTCCGACAAGCTCAAGGTGAACGACAGACGCGGCAATCCGATCGAGATCGCCGCAAACGTGGTCTGGCGCGTCGAGGATTCCGCCCAGGCGCTGTTCGACGTCGACGACTACCAGGCCTTCGTCGCCATCCAGGTCGACACGGCCCTGCGCGATATCGCCTCGCACTACGCCTATGACCATGGCGAGGAAGGCCAGGACTCAGAACTGACGCTTCGCGCCGACGCGGAGGATGTGGCTGGCCGGTTGCGTGACGAACTGGGCACCCGGCTGCACGCCGCGGGCCTCGCGATCGACGAGGCGCGCCTCGCGCACCTTGCCTATTCGCCGGAGATCGCCGGCGTCATGCTGCGTCGCCAGCAGGCCGAGGCCATACTGTCGGCCCGGCGCCTGATCGTCCGGGGCGCGGTCGCCATGGTCGAGAACGCCCTGACGGACCTCAGCGAGCGCGGCGTCGTCCATCTGGACGAGGAGCGCAAGGCCGCCATGGTGTCCAACCTGCTGGTCGTCCTGTGCGCCGATCGCGAGGCCCAGCCCGTGATCAACACCGGCACCCTGTACGGCTAGGGCATGGCGCGCCCGAGGAAGCCCTTTCTTATGCGCGCCTCTCCCGGCGTGATGGCGGCGGTCGAGCGATTGGCCGCCGCCGAACTGCGCTCGGTCAACGCCCAGGTTGAAACCCTGCTGCGTGAGGCGCTTCATCGGCGGGGGGTGACCCCGTCCGAAGACTCTCCGCAAGCGGACGACGCTTGAGCTTGGCCGCGAGCGGCGCTAGGGGCCGCTGATGGTCAAGTCGCATATGTCGAAGGTCCGCAAGGCCCGCCGCATCCAGAAGCGGGTCGCGCGCGTTGGGGCAGCCAGTATCAGTGAGGCGGAGCGCGAACTCATGAGCCTGGCCGGGCTGGAAGTGCAGGAAGGCGAACTGCGCCTGATCCCCGGATGGGACGAGGAAGTCTCCGAAACCCTGAAGGCCACCAAGGCCGCCGGCGACGACGGCCGGCCGCGGCTGGTCGATACGACCATGCTGTACGCCCCGCGTTCGGGCGGGGTGAAACGCTATCTCCTGTCCAAGAAGGCCTGGCTCGAGGCCAACCGTCCGGGCGTCGCCCATTCGCTGGTCGTGCCGGGCGCGCACCACAAGGCAGGCGACGACGGCATTGTTCAACTGCACGCCACCAAGCTGCCGTTCGGCGACGGCTACCGCTGGCCGACCTCGGTGCGGCGCTGGGGGGCCTGGGTGGCGTCGCTGAACCCCTCGATTATCGAGGCCGGCGACCCGTATACGCCGGGACAGGGGGCCCTCGAAGCGGGCCAGCGGGCCGGTTGCCCGGTCGTCGGCTTCTGCCATTCCGACCCGGCGGGCCTCGCTGCCCTCCACTTCGGCGAATGGGCCAAGAAGCCGGTGGAAAAGCGCTGGGCCCGGCTGTTCGGCCAGTTCGACAAGGTCATCTCGCCAAGCCGCTTTATCGCCCGCCGGCTTGAGGAGGCCGGCGTCGGCAACATCGTCATCCGGCCGCTGGGCGTGGAGATCGACACCTTCCGTCCCGACCGCGGCGACCGCGACTGGCTGCTGAAGAAGCTGGGTCTCCCGGCGTCGGCGCGGCTGCTGTGTTTCGCCGGCCGTCCGGCGCGCGAAAAGAACATCGACGTCCTCATCGAGGCCGTCCAGGCGCTGGGCGATCCCTACCACCTCATCCTGGTCGGCGCCGGCGCGGGCATGCCGGCGGAGGAGCGGGTCATCTCCCTGCCTTATGAAGCCAACCCGAAGGCCGTGGCCCGGATCATCGCCTCCTGCGACGCCTTCGTTCACGCCAATGACAAGGAGCCGTTCGGCCTGATCGTGCTGGAGGCCATGGCCTGCGGCCGCCCGGTCGTCGGGGTCAACGCCGGCGGGGTCAAGGAAACGGTCGACGACACCGTCGGTCAGCTGGCGAAGAGCGCCGATCCCGTTCACTACGCGGCGGCCATCGAGGCCCTGTTCGCCCGCGACATAGAGGCGCTGGGCGCGGCCGCCCGCGTGCGGACCGTCGAACGCTTCGCCTGGAACCGGGTCTTCGAGGATCTCAGCTCGGTCTACGCCGAAGTCAGCGGCGAGCCCGCGTTTGCGCAGCCGGGCGAGTGGAAAGTGCACTGAAGCCCGTCCGGGCGCCCGGCGACTTCGGTCTCGACAGGCGGTCGCCGGGCAGCCAGTCTCCAACGAAATCGGGATTTGAGATCATGCAACGCATCCTGCTCGCCGTCGCCCTGACGCTGCTCACGGCCAGCTCGGCCATGGCCCAGACCGTGTATCTGGTGCGGCACGCCGAAAAGGCCGACACCAGCGCCGATCCCGTCCTGTCAGAGGCCGGGCAGGCGAGGGCCGCCGCGCTTTCGGCCGCGCTCGCCGGCGCTCATCCGGACCATATCTTCACCAGCCCGCTGCAGCGCACCCGCCTGACCGCCGCGCCGACGGCCGCGTTCCATTCCGCGACTGTAGAGCCGGTCGGCCTGGAGGGCGGCGCGGCCGCTCACGTCGCCGCGATCGCCGAACGGGTCCGCGCCCTGCCGGAGGACGCCGTCGTCCTAATTGTCGGCCATAGCAACACCGTGCCCCTGATCGCGCGGGCGCTGGGTTTCGCCGAGGCGGCCGACATGCCGGAATGCGAATACGACCGGATGACCATGCTGCACCTGATGGGCGACGCCGCCCACGGTCAGGTCAGCCGCTACGGGGCCCCGACGACCTGTCCCTGATCTAGACGTCCAGGTCGGCCACCGCGAACCGCGCGTTTTCCTGGATGAACTGGAAGCGGGCCTCGGGCTTGCGGCCCATCAGGCGTTCGACGAGGTCCTCGATCTCGTCCTCGGACTCCGGCACCGTGACCCGCGCGAGGGTGCGCTTCTTCGGGTCCATGGTGGTTTCCTTGAGCTGGGAAGCCATCATCTCGCCCAGGCCCTTGAACCGGCCGATCTCGACCTTCTTGCCCTTGAACACCGTGGCGATCAGCTCGTCGCGGTGGGCGTCGTCGCGGGCGTACTCGCTCAGAGGACCCGCGCTGATCCGGTAGAGCGGGGGCAGGGCCATGAACAGCCGGCCCTGACGGATCGTCTCGGGCATCGAGCGGTAGAAGAAGGTGATCAGCAGCGCCGCGATGTGCGCCCCGTCCACGTCGGCGTCGGTCATGATGACGATCCGCTCGTAGCGCAGGTCGTCGATGTTGAACCGGCTGCCGGGCTGGACGCCCAGCGCCAGCGCCAGATCCGACAGTTCGATGTTGGCGCGCAGCTTGTCGGCCGTGGCCGAGGCGACGTTCAGGATCTTGCCGCGCAGGGGCAGGATGGCCTGGGTCGTGCGGTCGCGGGCCTGTTTGGCCGAGCCGCCGGCCGAGTCGCCCTCGACGATGAACAGCTCGGTGCCGTTGGCCGACTGGCGCGAGCAGTCCGACAGCTTGCCGGGCAGGCGCAGCTTGCGCGTGGCCTGGGCCCGCTGGACCTCCTTGTCCTTGCGCCGCTTCAGCCGATCCTCGGCCCGCTCGATAACAAAGCCCAGCAAGGTGTTGGCTTGTTTAGGACTTTCCGTCAGCCAGTGGTCCAGCGGATCTCGCATCAGCTGCTCGACCAGACGCTGGCCGTCGGGGGAGGAGAGGCGGTCCTTGGTCTGACCCTGGAACTCGGGATTGCGGATGAAGACCGAGATCATGGCCCCGGCGTTGGCGATCACGTCCTCGGCCGTGATCAGGCCGGCGCGCTTCTCGTTGGTCAGTTCGCCATAGGCCTTGAGGCCCTTGACCAGGGCGGCGCGGAAGCCGGCCTCGTGCGTGCCGCCATCCGGGGTCGAGACGGTGTTGCAGTAGGAGGAGACGAAGCCGTCGGCCTCGCCGAAGCCGATCGGGGACCAGGTCACGGCCCATTCGACGGCGCCGGCCTCGCCCTTGCGCTCGACGCGGCCCGAGAAGGCCGGGGTGACCGTCTCCAGATCGCCGATCCGCTCGGCCAGGGCGTCGGCCAGGCCGTTGGGGAAGTGGAACACCGCCTCGGTCGGGGTGTGGTCGGTGATGCGTTCGGCGGCGCAGGTCCAGCGTATCTCGACGCCGCGGAACAGATAGGCCTTGGACCGGGCCATGCGGAACAGCCGCGCCGGCTTGAAGGCCGCGCCGACGCCGAAGATTTCCTCGTCCGGCTTGAACCGGATCAGGGTGCCCTTCTTCTTCGAGGGCAGACCCTGAACGATGGAGCCGAGCGGCAGGCCGCGGCTGAACGACTGTTTCCACTCATGGCCGTCGCGCCAGACGGTGACGTCCAGCTGTTCGCTCAGCGCATTGACGACGCTGACACCGACGCCATGCAAACCGCCTGAGGTTTCATAGGCTTTTCCCGAGAACTTGCCGCCCGAGTGGAGGACGGTCATGACCACTTCCAGCGCCGACTTGCCTGGATGTTTGGGGTGGGGATCGACGGGAATTCCGCGGCCGTCGTCCCGAACGGCCAGCCAGCCCTCGGCGTCCAGATCGACGGTGATCAGCCTGGCGTGGCGGGCCACCGCCTCGTCCATGGCGTTGTCGAGGACCTCGGCGAACAGGTGGTGCAGGGCCCGCTCGTCGGTGCCGCCGATATACATGCCGGGGCGTTTGCGGACGGGCTCAAGGCCTTCCAGCACCTCGATGGAGGAGGCCGAATAGTTGCCGGCGACCGGCGGAGCGGACGGGGCGGGCGTGGGGGCGCTGACCGGCTCGGGGTTCGGCTTCGGCGCGGCGGCCTGGGGCGTCAAGGCCGGATCATTGGCGGGCGCGGGGTCGGGATCGGGCGCGCCGGCAGGCGGCCCTCCAAAGAGGTCATCGAGAAACGACGGTGCGGGATCGGACTGGCCCATGCGGATACTGTGCGGCGATTCGGGAGCCGGTCTGGTAGGCCCCGCGCCGCTTCTCCACAAGCGGAACGGCGACCGGGGCGGGCGAGGGCAGGACGGCGCGGGTCAGGACCGCCAGGAACAGCACCCAGGGCAGGCTCTGGTGTTGCACCAGGATGCTTTCCGACAGGCTCAGCACGAAGAAGGCGGCCAGGAAGCCCAGCCCCCACCAGCCCTCGCGCACGCCCGATCCCATGGAGCGCAGAACGGCGATCAGGGCCGTCGCGGCCATCAGCACGCCGACCAGCACCGCCCCGGGCCAGCCGAGTTGCACCAGCAGGTCGATCCAGCCGTTGTGGGCGCTGGGCACGGTCCAGCCGGTCTCCTTGCGCACCCAGTCGGCGGGGACCGATTCCCCCACGCGTCCCCAGAAGGCGCCGTAGCCGTATCCGGTCCATGGCCGGTCGGCGACCTTGCGCATCAGGCTGTCCCAGATCTCGGTCCGGCCGGTCAGCGACGGGTCCTTGCCCAGCGCCTCCAGCACCGCGACCGAATGGGTTTCCCACGTCCATATGCCCAGTCCTGCCACCACGACGGCGACCCAGATCGCCACGACGCTGAACGCCGCGCCGCCGCGCTTCAGCGAACAGAAACCGCCGACGAGGCCGAGGCCGACGATCAGGCACAGGAGCGAGGTCTTGGACTGGGTGGCCAGCACCAGCATCGAGGCCAGGCCGAGGGTGAGGGCGGGCAGCAGCCGGCGCGGGTCGGGCGAGGCCAGGCAGGCGGCGGCGGCCGTCGCCCCGATCACCATCACCGCCCCCATCTGGTTCTTCTCGTACCAGAGGCCGCGCCACAGGCCGGCGTTATCGGCCTGATGCACGCCGATCGAGGGGAAGGCGAAGACCATCGCCAGACTGCCCACCGCCATCACCAGGGCGGCGTGCATCAGCAGCCGCGGCAGGTGAGGACCCCGGAACACCGCGCCCAGATACAGGGCGAACACGCCGCTGATGGCCAGGGCGAGGACCCGCCGGCTGGTCGTCTCATAGTCGATCGACCAGTATTTCGAGGCGAAGGCCAGGCCGACGACGGACAGCATGGCCAGCATCGCCGGCCAGGCCCGCCACATCCGGTCGATCCGATACGCCGCCATGCCGAAGATGGCCGCATAGGCGGGCAGCCACACCAGACGCAGCACCGGCGTCTCTTCCTGCAGCGGCGCGAACACGGGCCCGATCAGGGCGCCGGTCAGCATGGCGATGAGGCCGATGCAGATCACCCGTTCCCACAGGCTGGGGGCGGGCTCGATCAGGACCGTGTCTGGACGGGATTCGCGCACGCGTGCAGAGTCGGGCGTCAGGCTTAACGAAGGGTTGGGGCGGGTTAGGCCCGCCGCCGGTCCGCACTCCGGTCGACCGGTCAGACCTTCTCCACGAAGCTGTCGATCACCTTCTTCTCCCCGGCCTTCTCGAACGCGACCAGCAATTTGTTGCCCTCGATGCCGGTGATCAGGCCGTAGCCGAACTTCTGGTGAAACACCCGTTCGCCCTTCGACCAATTCCCGCCGGCCTTCGGGTCCGCCGTGGCCAACAGCCGCCCGTCGCCCTCGATCAGCGTATGCCGCGCCGGTTTCGCCGCCGGAGCCCGCCCGGCCGTGAACGACTGCGCCCGCTTCCAGCCCGGCGAGGAATAGCCGCTGCCGAAGGTGGGCATGTCGTCCCAGCGGCTCTTCGCGTCCTTCATGCCGGGGGTGACGCCATAATAGCCGGTGTCGCTCTCGGCCTCGACATGGGCCATGGGCAGTTCGTCGACGAAGCGGCTGGGCAGCTGCGAGGTCCAGCGGCCGTAGACCAGCCGGTTGGCGGCGAAGCTGATGCGCGCGTCCGACTTGGCCCGGGTGACGCCGACGTAGGCGAGGCGGCGTTCCTCCTCGAGACCCTTTTCGCCCTTCTCGTCGATGCTGCGCTGGCTCGGGAAGACCCCTTCCTCCCACCCCGGCAGGAAGACCAGCGGGAACTCCAGCCCCTTGGCCCCGTGCAGGGTCATGATCTGCACCGCGTCGTCGGAACCGCCCCGGTCGAGGTCCATGACCAGCGAGACGTGCTCCAGATAGGCGGGCAGGGTCTCGAACTGCTGCATGGATTGCGTCAGCTCCTTGAGGTTGTCCAGACGCGTCTGGCCGGTGGCGCGATCGGCCTTCTGCATGTCGGTGTAGCCGCTCTCCTCGAGCACGGCCTCGGTCAGCTCCCAGTGGGTCGTGGTCTGGGCCAGGGCCCGCCAGCGGTCGATGTCGCGCACGAAGTTGCTGAGCGCCGTCCGCGTCCGCGCCTGAAGCTCGTCCGAAGTGATCAGGTCGCGGACCGCCGCCATGGCCGACACGCCCGACAGCCGGGCGATCTGCAGCACCTTCTGCACGCTGGTGTCGCCGATGCCGCGCTTGGGCACATTGACGATCCGCTCGAAGGCCAGGTCGTCGTCCTCGGACAGGATCAGCCGCAGATAGGCGTGGGCGTCGCGAATTTCCGCCCGTTCGAAGAAGCGCGGCCCGCCGATGACCGTGTAGGGCACGGCAAGAAGCACGAACCGCTCCTCGAACGCGCGCATCTGGAACGAGGCCCGGACCAGCACGGCCATGTCCCTGTAGGGGACGCCGGCGCGGCGGGCGGTCTCGATCTCGTCAGCGATCAGCCGGGCCTCGGCCTCGCCGTCCCACACGCCGCGCACCCGGACCTTGTCGCCGCTCAGATCCTCGGTCCACAGGGTCTTGCCCAAGCGGTCGCGATTGGCGGCGATCAGGCCGGACGCGGCGCCGAGAATGTGTTGCGTAGACCGATAGTTGCGCTCCAGTCTTACGACCTTGGCTCCGGGAAAGTCGCGTTCGAAGCGCAGGATGTTGTCCACCTCGGCCCCGCGCCAGCCGTAGATCGACTGATCGTCGTCCCCGACGCAGCAGACGTTGCCGGTCGAGGAGGTCAACAGCCGCAGCCACAGATACTGGGCGACGTTGGTGTCCTGGTATTCGTCGACCAGGATGTAGCGGAACCGACGGCGATATTCCTCCGCGATATCCGCATGCTGGGACAGGATGGTCAGATTGTGCAGCAACAGATCGCCGAAGTCGCAGGCGTTCAGGCTGACCAGACGCGCCTGATAGGCCGCGTACAACGCATGGCCCTTGCCGTTGGCGAAATCCTCGGACGGCGGCAGCTTGTCGGGCGTCCAGCCGCGGTTCTTCCAGTGGTCGATCAGGCCGCTGAGCGAACGTGGCGTCCAGCGCTTGGTGTCGAGGTTGGCGGCCTCCAGCAGCTGTTTGCAGACCCGTTCCTGATCGTCCGTGTCCAGGATGGTGAAGGTCGACTTGAGCCCGACCAGTTCGGCGTGCCGGCGCAGGATCTGGGCCGCGACGCTGTGAAAGGTGCCCAGCCAGCGCAGTCCCTCGGCCGAGGGGCCGATCAGATGGGTGATCCGCTCGCGCATCTCGCGCGCGGCCTTGTTGGTGAAGGTGACGACCAGCAGCTCCCACGGCCGGGCCCGACCGGTGGCCAGGATATGCGCCAGCCGGGTGGTCAACACCCGCGTCTTGCCCGTGCCGGCCCCGGCCAGCACCAGCACCGGGCCGTCGACGGTCTCGACCGCCTCGCGCTGTTCGGGATTGAGCCCGGCCAGATAGTCGGGCGCCGACGGCTCCACGCCATTGGGGCCGCGCGAACGGGCCAGGTCGGAAATGCGGGGGGCGGGGGCGTCAGGCAGACTCATCGGCGGAACATAAGGGGCACGGAGCCATATGTCAGCGTCGGCGTGCGCCTCCGGTCGCGGAACCGCCAAGCGTGACCGTCGTTCCGGCTGCATCAGCAATCAGGGAAGGGGTCTTCCATGGCCGACAACATCAACAACACCGGAAGCGGCGGCGGCAACGCCGGCCTGGCCTTCATCGTCGGCGGCATCGTCGTCGTCCTCGCCATCGTGGCCTATTTCGTCTTCGCCCGCGGCGGCGCCCCCGAGACGAAGGACGTCAACGTCGACGTCAACCTGCCCGAAGTCTCGGCCCCGGCCGTGCCGAGCGCGAACTGACCGATGACAGATCCCAACATTCCGCCGCCCGTCGAACCCACGCCGCGGACCGAGGTTCATCACACCACCATCAACAATCCCCCCGCGCGCAGCGGCGGCGGCAGCAGCTGGATCGGCCTGCTGGTCGGCGGCCTCGTCGTTGTGGTGCTCGTCATCGCCTTCGTCGTCTTCTCGCAAGGCGGCGCCAGCGGAACGAAGGACACCAACGTCGACATCGATGTCGACCTGCCGCGGCCCACCCTGCCGGACGCGCCCAAGGTTCCGGACCTGCCCGACATGCCCTCGGTTGAACCGCCGACCGTCCCGGGCCCGGAACGCGTGCCGGAAAACTGATCCGTCAGCGCAGACGGTAGCTGATGGTTGTCACGACCCGGACCTTCTTGTCCGGGGACTGGCTTTCGTCGCCGATCTCGTCGCGGGCGAGGATTTCGAACGACCCCTGGGTCGCCTGCCGGATCGGCCCCAGCGGCGCGCCTGAATCCTGGGCGAACCGCTCGGCGCCGGTGCGGGCGGCGGCTGTCGCCTCGGCGATCATGGCCGGGCGAACCGAATTCAGCTTCGTGAAGACATAGGTGGGGCCGGTGAAGTCCTGCAACACCACGCCCTGCCGCACGAGATCGTTGAGGGCGCGGGTGGTGGCCTGGACCCGGTCCACGTCGGTCGTCCGCACGATCACCGTCTGGGCGAGGATGAAGCGCGGCCCGCCGGTCTGGTTGGCGTATTCGCGCGACCGCGTATCCGCGACCTCAAGCCGGCCCAGCGACACGGCGTCGGCCGGGTAGCCCTGGGCGGTCAGGAAGGTCCGTACGATCGACAGATCGCCGTCGATGCGGCCCTGCACCTCGGACAGCACGTCGCCGGACGCCGTGAAGCGCAGCGGCAGGACGGCCAGATCCGCCTTCACATTGCGCTCGGCCAGGCCGCGGACGCTGACAGCCCGGTCGCCGACCCGCGCGTTGACGATCCCCTGTCCGATGAGGGCGCCGCCGCCCAGCATGCCGAGGGCCAGCAGGCCTCCGATGACCGCGGCGGGGATCAGTTTTTCATTGGCCATGACGACGCCTCCGGGAAGAAGGATGCGCCAACCCCGGCGGCTGTCAATCGGGAGACTCCTGTTCGGCGAAAGACCGATCCCCGCCCGCCCAGGCCAGCGCCAGGAGCCGGCAGGCCGAGGCGAGGGGCGTGCGTCCCCGCCGCTCGTCGATCCGCTTCATCAGGCCGGCCTGCGACAGGCCCGCGGTGGCCGCGATCGCGTCCAGCACGGTCCAGAAGGCGGGCTCGAGCGCCACCGAGGTCGCATGGCCGGACAGGGAGACGGAGCGTTTTTTCAGCATCGGCCGCGGCGGTCCTGCAAGGCGCGATCCTCCACCCGGATGCGCCAGCCGACCAGTAGCGCGTTGGCCAGGCTCCAGACCAGTGCGATCCAGACCTGGCCGAACGCCAGCGGCAGGACGAGGATTTCCAGCGAGGCGACCACATAGTTGGGATGGCGGAGGAAGCGGTAGGGGCCGCGGGTCTCCAGGGGCGCGCCGGCCAGGGTGATGATGCGCGTGGTCCAGAACGGCCCGAGCGTCGCGATCACCCACAGCCGGCCGGCCTGCAGGACGACATACAGCGCCAGCCAGCGGGGATCGGGGACCGTCGACCACGGCGTGACGGTCGCGATCGCCGCCAGCCAGCTGGCGTGCAGGATCACGAACAGCGGATAGTGGCCCGCGCCGACCTCGATCGCGCCTTCGGCCAGCAACCGTTTCGTATTGCGATCCGCCAGCCACAGCTCCCACAGCCGCTGCGCCGCGACCAGGCCGAGCACCAGCCACAGCCACATCACGCATGCACCAGCATCAGTCCGGCCGTGAAGCCAGGCCCCAGGGTCGTCAGCAGCAGCGGCCCCTTCGTCCCGTCGTCCAGCATGGCCCTGAGCACGAACAGCACCGTGGCCGCGCTCATATTGCCGTGGTCGCGCAGGACGTCCCGCGTGTGGGTCAGGGCGCCCTCGGGCAGGTCGAAACACGCCTCCAGGGCGTCAATGACCTTGGCCCCGCCGGGGTGGCAGACGAAGCCGCCCACGTCGGCCGTGGTCAGGCCCTGGCTCGTCAGGAAGTCGATCGCCACGGGCCTGAAGTCATTCTGGACGAGGGCCGGGATGTCGCGGCTGAATACGACCTTGAGCCCGTCGTCGGCCACGTCCCAGCCCATGACGTCGAGACTGTCGGGCCAGGTGTGTTCGCGGCTGGCGCCCAGGGCGGGTCCCGTCGCGTCGTCGCGGCAGCTGATCACGGCCGCCGCCGCGCCGTCGCCGAACAGGGCCGTGGCGACCAGATTGCTCTTGGACCGGTCCTGCGCCCGGAAGGTGAGGGCGCAGAGTTCGACCACCAGCAACAGCAACCGTTCGTCAGGCCGCGCCCGCGCCAGATCCGCCGCCCGCGCCAGTCCCACGACCCCGCCGGCGCAGCCCAGTCCGAAGATCGGCAGCCGCCGCACGTCCGGCCGGAAGGGCATCACCTGCATCAGCCGCGCGTCGAGGGCCGGCGTCGCGATGCCGGTCGTGCAGACCACGACGATGGCGTCGATGTCGCCCGCCTCCAGCCCGGCCTGATCCAGCGCCTTGTCCGCGGCCTCGGCCAGCACCGTGACCGCGTTCTCGAGGAACAGATCGTTGCGCTCGGAGAAGCTGTGCGGCTTCAGATACCACTCGATCGGCACGCAGGAGTGCCGCGTCTCGATCCGGGCGTTGCGATAGATCGGGGCCAGCCGTTCGAAGCCGCCGTGGGTGGTGGCGAACATCTCGGCCCCGTTGGCGGCGACGTCCTCCTGGCGCAGTTCATGGGGCGGCCAGGCCAGGGCGAGGGACTGAAGCCGGGGGGTCGGCGCCGCAGAAGGGGGAGACGGCATTACGGGGCCTTCAAGCAATATTATCGACGTTCACCCAAGCTACGTCGTCCCGTTCCCCCGGGACGCCGCTTTCGCTACACTGCGCCATCCTCCCGGATCCCGCCATGACCATGACCGCCGCCGCCACCGATGATTTCCGCAAGGTCCGCTCCGAGCGGCTGCGCCCGCTGGCGGCGCTGAAGGCGTTTCGCCGACTGATCCGCGACAAGGAGGACACCGTACAGGTGTTCCGCATCATGCAGGCCCTCAGCGGCCGGTCGGTCTCGCGAGGCTACCAGCGGATGCTGTCCACCATGGAAGGCGGGCGCCAGGCCTTCCTGCGCGAGGAACTGGCCCACAAGCTGGACGATCCCGTCTGGCTGGCGCGGTTCGGGCCCGGCACGGTCGGGGCGCACTACCGGGCCTTCCGCGAGGCCCGCGGCTTCACCGCCGACGGCCTGGCCGAGGTCGAGCGCGAGGTGGTGCCCTTCATCGACGCCCCGCACCCGGTCGTCTGGTACTCGCGCCGCCTGCGCGACATCCACGACATCTGGCACGTCCTCACCGGCTATGAGACGGACGCCCTCGGCGAGGCCTGCGTCGTGTCATTCTCTTACGGCCAGACCCGGAACCTCGGCTTCGCCTTCATCGGCTGGGGCGCGGCGCGGGAGATCCAGCGCGAGGCGCGGTCGGTGCCGGCGCGGCGCGCCGTCTGGCAGGCCTGGCGCAACGGCAAGGCCGCCCGCTGGCTGCCCGGACTGGACTATGAAGCCCTGTTCGAACAGCCGCTGGACGCCGTCCGCGCGCGGCTCGGCATCCGGCCGCCGACCGTCTATCAGTCGGTGCCCGCAGAGGTCCGCGCCGGACTCAAGCTCCGCGGCTGACCGCGATTTCAGCTGGCACAAGGTCGCCTTGTGGCAGGCGCGGATAACCCGGCTTGTGTCGCGTCCCGACGCGGTTCATTTGCGGCGCATGTCCTCCCCGGTCGAAATCGCGCCCGTCGCGCGCCCACCCCTGTCCCGGACCACGCTTCTCGGGATCGGCGGCGTGATCATCTGCGCCATGATCTGGGGCACCACCTGGTACGCCATCACCCTGCAGCTGGGATCGGTGCCGCCGCTGGCCTCGATCGTCTGGCGCTTCGGCCTGGCGTCGATCGTCCTGTTCCTCGGCTGCCTGATCGCACGGCAGAACCTCCGCCTGACGCGCGCCCAGCATCTGGCGGCCCTGGGGCAGGGGCTCTTCGCCTTCTCGATCAGCTACAGCTTCACCTACGCCGCCGAAGGCCATGTGGCCTCGGCCATCGTGGCCGTCACCTTCGCCTCCCTGACCTTCCTCAACCTCGTTCTCTTCCGCCTAGCCGCCGGGCAGAAGGCGGCCGCGGCCTCATGGGGCGGGGCGGTTCTCGGCCTGGTCGGCGTCGCCGTGCTGTCGGGCGGCGAGGTGCTCAGCGCGGGTTTCGACGACCGGGCGGCCCTCGGCGTCGGCCTCGCCCTGATCGCCACCACGGCCTCGGCCTTCGGCAATTTCTTCGCCTGGCGGGGCCAGACCCGCGGTTCGGCGGCCATTCCCTCGACCGCCTGGGCCATGGCCTACGGAACCGGCCTGCTGGCGCTCTTTGGCCTGGCCACGGGGGTCGAGTTCCGCATCGACCCCACCTTCACCTACGTCAGCTCGCTGCTCTACCTGTCCGTCTTCGGCTCGGTCATCGCCTTCGGCCTCTATTTCACCATCGCCCGCACCATCGGCTACGCCATGGCCAGCTACATCTCGGCCCTGACGCCGCCGATCGCCATGCTGGTGTCCGTGCTGTTCGAGGGCGCCCATTTCGGCTGGACGGCCCTGGCCGGCCTGATGCTGGTGCTGTCGGGTCAGGCGCTGCTGATCCGCGCGCCCAGGGTCTCGAGCTAGCGGAACCAGCCGCGCTTCGGCTTCTTCGGGGCCTCGGCCTTCTTCGCCATTTCCGCCGTCCGCCGCTCGCGCTCGGCCTTGACCCGCATGGCGACCAGAATCGGGATCAGGCCGTGCCTGATGCGCGGGTCCTGACGCGGGTCAGCCATGCCTCAATCCTCCAGTCTCGATCCGTCCAGCAGCCGCTGAATTCGGGCGCGCTCCTTGTCGGCCGCCGCGCGGTCCGCCTTCGAACGCCCATGGCTGGCGCGGTTCGCCGTGGAGGCGGCCCTGGCCTCGGCCTTCGCGCGCTCCTTGCGCGCCTTGTTCAGATTGACGACCTCGCCCATGCCGGTCTCCGCGATGCAACCCGACCGTCGATCGGGCGATTATTCCCGACAGCGAAACCCGTCAGGAGCTCCCCATGGTAGACCCGTCTCAAATCCGCGAACACCTCGAAGTCGTCGGCTCGGACGGCGAGCACGTGGGCCGCGTCGATCACGTCATCGGCGACCAGATCGAACTGGCCAAGCTGGATCTCGCCGGCGGCTTCAAACACCATATGATTCCCGTCAGCTGGGTCCATCACGTCGGCGAGCACGTGCACCTGAACCTCACCCGCGACGAGGCGAAGGCCCGCTGGACCGAGAAACACTAGACCCACCCGGCTTACCGCGAATTCACGAAGGCCCCGCTGATATCGGCGGGGCCTTCGTCCTATCTATGGCGGGCGTCCGCATGGGACGCGTGGAGACGTCCGCCTTGATCCGCCTGATCCTCAACCTGCTCTGGTTCGTCTTCGGAGGCTGGCTGTCCGGCCTGCTGTGGCTGTTCGGGGGCGCGATCCTGGCCCTGACCGTGGTCGGCCTGCCCTGGACCTTCGCCGCCTGGCGGATCGCCAGCTATTCCTTCTGGCCGTTCGGACGCGAGGTGGTCTGGCGCGACGAATTCACCGGCCAGCACGACATCGGCACCGGCGGACTCGGCCTCGTGCTGAACGTCGTCTGGTTCATCTTCGCCGGCTGGTACATCGCCCTGTCGCATCTGATCATCGCCGTTGCCGAGTTCATCTCCATCATCGGCATCCCGTTCGCCCTCAAGGATCTGGAGCTGGCCAAGCTGGCGCTCGCCCCCATCGGCCGCACGATCCGCGACAAGCCCTAGGTTCAGTCGTCGGCCAGCAGGACGTCGAGATAGGTCTCGCGGCGGTTCAGGAAACCGCGGGTCACCTGAAAATGCTCGGTGTCCTCATACGCGACACGCTCCAGCCCATCGGCCGATGCCTGATAGAGCCACGCGTCGGGGTAGCCGAGAATGATCGGCGAATGGGTGGCGATGATGAACTGCGACCCTCGCAGCACCAGCTCGTGCATCCGCGCCAGAAACGACAGCTGCCGGGTCGGCGACAGCGCCGCCTCCGGCTCGTCGAGGATGTAGAGCCCGTCGCCCATGAAGCGGTTGTCGAACAGGTTGAAGAAGCTCTCCCCGTGCGACTGCTCGTGCAGGCCGGTCTGGCCGGCCCGGCCCGTGCCGGACGCCTCCACATAGCTGGCGGTGGTGAAGAAGCTCTCGGCCCTGAGGAAATAGCCGTCCTTCGCCTTTACCGGCGCGCGCACCGGCCGGATGAAGCGATGCAAAGGCGAATGCGAGGCGCGGGTCGAGAACCGGTGGTCCCGCGATCCCCCCTCGGCGTTGAAGCCCCAGGCGATGGCCAGGGCCTCGATCAGCGTCGACTTTCCCGCGCCGTTCTCGCCGACGAGAAAGGTCACCCGCGGATGGAAGACCAGGATCTCGAGCGCCTTGAGGACCGGCAGGTTGAACGGATAGACGCCGTCGTCCCACCCCTCGCGCCGCTCGAAGCGCGCCTCGATCCAGTAGGGGCGGGTGAGGGCGGTCATGATCAGAAGCCGGTGAACAGCCGGTCGAGCGCGCGGCGGGTGGCATCCTCGCATGCGACCAGTGTTCCCACCTGGCGGCGTAAGGTCCGTCCCTCCACGCCGGCCATCTCGGAAATCACCAGCACCAGCGGCTCGCCATTCAGATCGATGTCGAGCTCCAGACCCGGAACGGTTCCCTGACTGTCGTTTACAGGCGGGGCGACAACTGCATCGTCGAAATCCAGCAGCAGATGGGACGACATAACGACGAGGTAGGGTGCGAACCGCCGGGCCGCTGGCGAGGGGTTCTCGAAGACGTCGAACTGACGCATCACCAAGTCCGGAAATGATCCGAAAGGAGGCCTCGTTCCCGAATCCGGCGGTTGTGATCCTTGATCGCCTCGGCGTTCTCTTCCGCCCAGCGCTTCGCCCGCGCTTCGGCGCCGGCCGGATCGATTTTCTGCAGATGCAGCCGAAGCTGAACCTCGCTCATGCCGGTGATGGAGAGGCCGAGCCGCTGGGCCTGTTCGACCAGTTCCGGCTCGATGCCGATATTCAGCTCGACCTTGCCCATGGACGACAGCCTAACCCGAAACCCGGCTTATCGCCACCAACCCGGGGTAGGCGCCGATCACCCCGGCGAGATCATCTTCTCCGGCCGCACCGCCTCGTCGAACTCGGCGTCGGTCAGATAGCCGCCGCCGACCGCCTCCTCGCGCAGGGTGGTTCCATTCTTGTGCGCCGTCTTGGCGATCTTCGCGCAGACGTCATAGCCCAGCTTGCCGTTGAGCGCCGTGACCAGCATCAGCGAGTTGTCGAGACCACGCTTGATGTTGTCCTCGCGCGGCTCGATCCCGACCACGCAGTTGTCGGTGAACGACACCGCCGCGTCGGCCATCAGCCGCACCGACTGCAGGAAGTTGTAGGCCATCACCGGATTGAAGACGTTCAGCTCGAAATGCCCCTGCGAGCCGGCGAAGGTCACCGCCGCGTGGTTGCCGAACACCTGGACGCAGACCTGGGTCAGGGCCTCCGACTGGGTCGGATTGACCTTGCCCGGCATGATCGACGAACCCGGCTCGTTCTCCGGCAGGGCCAGTTCGCCGAGGCCCGAACGCGGGCCCGAGCCGAGGAAGCGGATGTCGTTGGCGATCTTGAACAGCGAAGCGGCGACCGTGTTGATGGCCCCATGGGTGAAGACCATGGCGTCATGGGCGGCCAGGGCCTCGAACTTGTTGGGCGCGGTGACGAAGGGCAGGCCGGTGATGGCGGCGATCCGCTCGGCCACCTGTTCGGCGAAACCGACCGGGGCGTTCAGCCCGGTGCCGACGGCCGTGCCGCCCTGGGCCAGCTCCATCAGCTTCGGCAGGGTCAGTTCGATTCGCTCGATGCCGTTGGCGACCTGCTGGGCATAGCCGCCGAACTCCTGGCCCAGGGTCAGGGGCGTGGCGTCCTGGGTGTGGGTGCGGCCGATCTTGATGATGTGGGCCCAGGCCTTCGCCTTGGCCTCCAGCGCCGCATGCAGATGCTTCAGCGCCGGGATCAGGTCGTTGACCACCTGTTCGGCGCAGGCGACGTGCATGGCCGTGGGGAAGGTGTCGTTCGACGACTGGCTCATGTTGACGTGGTCGTTGGGGTGGACCGGCTTTTTCGATCCCATCTCGCCGCCCAGCATCTCGATCGCCCGGTTCGAGATCACCTCATTGGCGTTCATGTTTGACTGGGTGCCCGAGCCGGTCTGCCAGACCACCAGCGGGAAATGGTCGTTCAGCTTGCCGGCGATGACCTCATTGGCCGCCGAGACGATGGTCTCGCCGATTTTCGGGTCCAGCTTGCCCAGCGCCATATTGGTTTCCGCCGCGGCGCGCTTGACGACGCCCAGGGCCCGGACGATCGGCAGGGGTTGCTTTTCCCAGCCGATCCTGAAGTTCCCCAGCGACCGCTGCGCCTGGGCGCCCCAGTAGCGGTCCGAGGCGACCTCGATGGGGCCGAAGGTGTCGGTTTCGGTGCGGTTCGTCATGGTCGGCGGGGCTCATCGGACGTGGCGGGACAGTGCGCGGCGGTGTAGCACGGGGCCGCGCGCGAACAAGGCGCTGGGGCGAGGACGGCTGAATGACCGCAGGCTGGATCGGCATCGGAAAGGTCCGCGCCCGCGAGGTCGGCGACGCCGTCGAGATCACCATCGACGGCCTGACCACCCAGGCCAAATACTACAAGCCGCTGGTCTATGAATTCATGCGCAAGGAATGGTCGTCGCGCCCGTCATACGGCGACTACACGGTCGAGATCCTGATGGAGCATGTCGGAGATCCGCCGTGGATGGATCTGGACAACCTGGCCAAGGCCCTGCTGGACGCCATCAAGGGCTATCTGTTCCACGACGACGCCCAGGTCGCCCGCCTGCTGGTCGAACGGCGCGAGGGCGAGCGCGAGCGGATCACGATCCGGGTCTTCCCGCGCCTGTCGATCGGCTGAACCGCAGCGTCGGCAGACGCAGCTGCATCTCGGAGCCGACGAACAGCTGGGGCTCGGAACTCAGATCGACCCCGTGTTCCTGTTCCTTGCGCGTCACGCAGGCCCGCGCTCCCGCCGCCAGCGCGAGGAAGTCCGTCGCCGTCGGCAGCGTCTCCAGTACACAGCCGTCGAACCACGGATAGGTCTCGTCCGCCCCGCAGCCGAACGACGTCCGCTCGCGACTGGCGGCGGTCAGGACCATCCGGTTCGGGGCCGACAGGCCGTTGACGAAAATTCCCGAATAGCAGGCGGAGACGATCACAACCGTGGGCCGCGCGCCGCAGGCTCGCCGGACGATGTTGACCATCATGTCGGGCGTCATGCGCGGGGCGTCGCCGAACACCATGGCCGTGGGGACGCCGTGCGAGGTGAAATACAGCAGACAGCCGGCGTTCCCTCGCGCCGCCGCTTCGTAAAGACCGTCCAGCACGCCCTCGGCCGTGGCCGGATCGGGCGCGTCCGGCCTCAGACTGTAGTCGACCATGGTCGCGCGCGGGAAGCCGGCGGCGAGAAACCCCTTCACCAGATCGCGGCGCGCATTGTCGAAGGCCTGGATCGGCCGGCCGCGGCCGTCGCGCCAGTCGGCGGCGATGATGGCCGAGGTCCAGCCTTCGAACCGGCCGGGCTGGCTCCGCGGGGTCTGGGCCGCCGCAGGGGAGACGAGGGCGATCCACACCGCCAGCACGATGACCAACGCCCGTCCCATGACCGCTTCCCCGGTTCCGACCGGCCGAGGTTAGCCGACGCGTGCGGAAGGGGAAGAGGCTACTTCTTCCGGAACTGGTCCAGCGAGACGACCTTGGGGCCCTCGTCGCCGGTCTCGACAGGTTCGGGGCGGACCGGCTCGGCCGCGGCGACCTCGGCGGCGATGTCCTCGACCGTGGCCGGGGCCTCGAATTGCAGCAGGAACTGCACCGACGGATCGTAGAAGCGGGTGACCGCCGTATAGGGCATGGCCAGGACCTTCGGCATGCCGCCGAACTTCAGCATGACCGAGAATTTCGTCGGCTCGACCTTCAGGTCCCAATACTGATGTTGCAGGACGACCGTCATCTCGTCCGGATATTTGGCCATGACGTCGGGCGGCACGCTGACGCCGGGCGCCCGCGTCTTGAACGTGATGTAGAAATGGTGCGCCCCGGGAATGCCCTCGGGCAGGGCGGCGCGTTCCAGCGCCGAGCGGATGACGCCGCGCAGGGCGTCCTGCGCCAGCTGCTCGTAGTGCATCTCGTCGACTGGAGGGGTTTCGTCGGCCATGGGTCGCCTCGATGGTTCGCGCGACTGATAGCTGCGCCGGACGGCCTGCGAAAGATGGCGACATGGTGAAAGTGCCGGGATTCTGTTGGCAGGCTCCCGGCGGCCCCGCCTGAGGAACTGATCCCCCAGGACTTAAGTGTTCGAAATCACCCGAACCGCTTACGCGGCGAGAGCGACTTCTCCAGCGAAGTTATCGTTCGCAGTTAGAAAATGGCCCGATACGGTGGGCCAGGACGGGCGAAAGCAGTCTTCTTTACACGTCCGTCGATGCTAGTCGGCCCCATGCTCGCTCCGCCGATAACGCGGGGAAGAAATGGTGGAGCCGCCGGGAATCGCACCCGGGTCCGGTCCGCTTATTACAAGCGCGTTTATCGCCATATCCGGAGCAGGCCCCGGCACGATCAATATAGGGCTTCCGGGGCCGGCTTCCAAGGTCTGAAGTGAGGGCCGCGACGGACGTCAGTCCCCGGAGTCCTCCCGCAGCGCCCGGCGCGACGCCTCCAGGGCCTCGCGATAGTGCTCGCCGTCGCCGAAATCGCCGAACCCGGCATAGCGGCCGTGCGCGCCCATCAGCCGCCGGGTGTGCTTGATCGGGCACCAGTACTGTTCGGTGCGCGCCGCGACCTCGCGGACATAGGCGATGACGCCGTTGACATAGGAACAGTAGGCGCAGTTCAGCTTCTCGACCGCGTTCAGATAGGGCAGGCCGGGGCGGTCGAAGATCATGTAGCGGCCCCTCGGGACCTGGGGGATGCCGTAAACGCGGAAGCAGACCGCCTGATAGAGCGACACCCACAGATCGACCACGGCGAAGGGCAGGATCAGCGAATAGATCAGCGGGGCGGTCAGCACGTAAAGCAGCGGCGCTCCGAGGATGTATTTCACCAGGTGGATGCGGCGTTCCTCGAGCCGGCGGAGCGCCTCTTCCTCGAACCGGGCCCGGCCGTGCTCCAGCCCGAAGCGGAAACCCGAGCGCTGTCGCGAGAACTCCGCCGCCAGATCATGCTCCAGCGCCCGGATCTGCTCGATCAGGGAATCGACCCGGTTCGTCATGCGCGCTCCCGAGGTGCGCGCGCGCAACGGATCGGTCCGGGCGACATCACGCTGGCGGATGCGACCGTCGCACCCGGCCCTGCATAGCATCCGCGCCGACCGGCGTCTCAGGGCCCGGGCGAGGGTACCGCATCGGGCCCGGGATGCCGTGTCCATCCGGGCGTCTGGTTCCTGAACCAGGTCAGCTGTCGCTTGGCGTAGTTGCGCGTCGCCTGCCGCGTCGCCTCCACGGCCGCCGCCAGCGTCGTCTCGCCCGCCAGATGGGCGGCGAACTCGCGCACCCCGACGGCCTTCATGGCCGGCAGGTCGGGGTCCAGGCCACGGGCGACCAGGGCCCGGACCTCGTCCAGCGCGCCGCCTTCGACCATCTGCGCCACGCGGGCGTCGCAGCGGGCGTACAGGGCCGGCCGCTCCGGCTCGACGACCAGCCCGGTCCAGGAGCCCGGCGCCAGCAGGGGCGAGGTGTCGGCCGTCCAGGCGCTGAGAGACCGTCCGGTGTGTTCGGCCACGGCCCAGGCCCGGGTCAGCCGCTGCCGGTCGCCGGCCTCGATGCGCGCCGACGCCGCCGCGTCCACCTCGGCCAGACGCGTCCGAAAGGCGGCCTCACCGTCGATGTCGAACATCGCGCCGGCGGCATCGCGGACCTCGACCGGAACATCCGGAATGTCCGCCAACCCCTTTGTGAGTGCTGTAAAATATAGACCCGTTCCGCCCACCAGCAGGACCGGCCGGCCCTGATCCGCCTGCTTGATCAGGTTCGGCAGCACCGCCCGGCTCCAGCGTCCGACCGACCAGGCGTCGGCCGCGTCGGCCACGCCGTACAGCCGGTGTTCCGCCCGCGCTTCATCCTCGGCCGAGGGCCGCGCGCTCAGGACATTGAGATCGGCGTAGAGTTGCTGGCTGTCCGCATTGACGATCAGGGCTCCCGTGCGCTCCGCCATCTCCAGCGCCAGCCGCGACTTTCCCGAGGCGGTCGGACCGGCGATCAGGGTGATGAGGGGGTCGGACAAAATGCGCGCTCGCGGGCAGGGGTCTCCGGCGATAGAACGCGGACCTCGCCCCCGCAACCCGGACTGACCCGCCTTGCCCGACCGCGCTTCCGTAATCGCCGCCCTCGACGCCATCCTGGATCCGAAGACCGGCCAGGGGCTGGTCGCCGCCGGTCTGGTGCAGGGACTGACGGTCGCAGAGGATCGCGCCGGCTTCGTCATGGAGGTGCCGACCGCCGACGCCGCCCTCTATGCGCCCGTCCGGGACGCCGCCGAGGCCGCGCTGAAAGCCCTGCCCGGCATGGCGCGCGTCTCGGTCGTGCTCTCGGCCGAGGCGATCACGGCCCCGACCCGCCGCGCCTCCCTGTCGCCCCAGGCGGTCGACCAGACCCGGCCCAAGGCTCCCGTCGCGACCGACCGGCCGGCCCATGTCCGCCGCGTCCTCGCCATCGCCAGCGGCAAGGGCGGGGTCGGCAAGTCCACCGTGGCCGTCAATCTGGCCGCCGCCTTCGCCGCGCGCGGCCTGTCGGTGGGTCTGCTCGACGCCGACGTCTACGGCCCGTCCCTGCCGACCATGCTGGGCATCTCCGGCCAGCCCGAATACCGCGACGGCAAGATCCAGCCCCATGTGGCTCACGGCCTGAAGGCCATGTCCGTCGGTCTGCTGACCAGGGCCGACGACGCCATGATCTGGCGTGGGCCCATGGCCTCCCAGGCCCTGACCCAGATGCTGACCCAGACGGCCTGGGGCACGGAGGAGGCGCCGCTCGACATCCTCGTCGTCGACCTGCCCCCCGGCACCGGCGACGTCCAGCTGACCCTGATCCAGAAGACGCCGCTCGACGGCGCCGTCATCGTCTCCACCCCGCAGGAAGTGGCCCTCGCCGACGCGCGTCGCGCTCACCGACTGTTCGAAAAGGTCGGCGTCCCGACCCTGGGCCTGGTCGAGAACATGACCGGCCCCGTGTTCGGTCAGGGCGGGGCGAAGGCCGAGGCGGAGCGCCTGTCCACTCCCTTCCTCGGCGACCTGCCCCTTGATGCGGCCTTCCGGGAAGGCGGCGACGCCGGCGCGCCTGTGGTGGTCAGCCAGCCTGACGGCGACATCGCCCGTCGCTTCGCGGCACTCGCGGAACGGGTGGCAAGAGCCTTGGGTCTGCTCTAGTCCCGCGCCATCTCTGGCTGTACCGCCCAGGACCCCGTGGACAGCGTGGACGAGTCCACCTTTGTCCGAGGCATATTTCCGGTTGTGTCATCGCGAAATTCACCTATCGATGTTGACGCGGATTTCCCGCATCAGGAGAAGATCATGCTCAAGAAGGTTGTGATGGCCGCGATGATTGCGGCGTCTTCCATCGTGACGCTTCCCGCCGTCGCCCAGACGCCCCCAATTCCCGCATGCGCGGTAAACTGCGTCTTCATCGACACTCTGGACGGCGGCTACTGGATTTGTGAAGTGCAGCAAGACTGCGTTGAGTAACCACGGATGGTAGGTCGGCCGCCGGGAGACGTCCCGGCGGCGATTTCCTCGGCGGCCTGCCTCTGGACGCCGCCCGCTTCGACGGCATGGCCAGGGCCCTCGCGGAAAAACTCGGCCTCTGAGGGTTTCCAAACGAAACTGTAATCGCCACCTTGTCGGTTCCAGTCACTCGCGAGCCGCCCATGTCCGTCGACGCCCTGTTCCGTCCCTTCGAGGTCAAGTCCCTGAAGATGCCCAACCGCATCGTCATGGCGCCCATGACCCGCTCCTTCTCACCGGGCGGCGTCCCGACCAGCGATGTCGCCGGCTACTATCGCCGCCGGGCCGAGGGCGGGGTCGGTCTGATCATCACCGAGGGCACGGTCGTCGAACGCCCCGCCGCCCGCAACGACGCCGCCGTCCCCGTCTTCCACGGCGAGGCCCTGCCGGAATGGAAGAAGGTGGTCGAGGACGTCCACGCCGCCGGCGGCCTGATCGCGCCCCAGCTGTGGCACGTCGGTTCGGCCCGCGGGCAGGGCGCCGACTGGGCTCCGCTGGGCAAGGTCGACAGCCCCTCGGGCCTGACCAGTCCCGGCAAGCGCGGCCTCGAGCCGATGACCGACGAGGACATCACCGACACGATCTCAGCCTTCGGCCGCTCGGCCCGCGCCACCCGCGAGCTCGGCTTCGACGCCGTCGAGATCCACGGCGCCCACGGCTATCTGATCGACCAGTTCTTCTGGTCCGGCCTCAACGATCGGGCCGACAAATGGGGCGGCGGGACCATCGCCGACCGCGCCCGCTTCGGGGCCGAGGTGGTCAGGGCGGTGCGCGAGGGCGTCGGCCCGGACATGGCCGTGATCCTGCGCCTGTCACAGTGGAAGTCGCACGACTTCGCGGCGAAGAACGCCCACGACCCCGCCGAGCTCGAAGCCTGGCTGGCCCCGCTGGTCGAGGCCGGCGTCGACGTCTTCCACTGCTCGCAGCGCCGCTTCTGGGAGCCGGAGTTCGAGGGTTCGGACCTGAATTTCGCCGGCTGGACGAAGAAGGTCACCGGCCTGCCGACCATCACTGTCGGCTCGGTCGGCCTCGACGGAGAGTTCATCGCGGCCTTCGGCGGCGCCGGCTCCAAGCCGGCCTCGCTGGACGGCCTGATCGAACGGCTGGAGCGCGACGAATTCGACCTCGTCGCCGTCGGCCGCGCCCTGCTGGCCGATCCCCACTGGGTCGAGAAGATCCGCGACGGCCGTCTCGACGAGCTGAAGGACTTCGAACGCTCGGCGATGGCGACCCTGTCCTGACCGCCCTAGGATGGCGGGAATGATCCTCGCCGTCCTGATCACCACCCTGTGGCTCAGCGCCATCATCGGCGCCCGCTATCTGCTGATCGCGGGCGCCGTCTGGCAACTGCAGTGGGGCCGCAAGGCCGGCGTCGGCCGCCGGCTCAACCGCGACCGGCCGTCCCGCCGCCTGATGCTGCGGGAGATCCGCTATTCCCTGGTCTCCACGCCGATCTACGCCTTTCCCGCCGCCATCGCGCTCGAGGCGTGGAAGGCCGGCGGCACGCGGCTGTATCTCGATCCCGCCCTGCATGGCTGGGGGTGGCTGCCGGTCAGTTTCGTCGGTCTGCTGCTGATCCAGGACGCCCACTACTACTGGACCCACCGGCTGCTGCATCACCCGCGGCTGTTCGCCTTCGCCCACGCCGGCCATCACCGCAGCCGCGAGCCCAGCCCCTTCGCCAGCTTCGCCTTCGACCCCATCGAGGCGGTCGCCACGGCCTGGCTGCTGCCGCTGCTGGTCTTCCTGATCCCGGTCAATATCTGGGTCGTCGTCGCCCTGCTGGCGGTCATGACCGCCGCCGCCGTGATGAACCACTGCGGCTGGGAGATATGGCCCGACCGCTGGGTGCGCTCGGGCCCCGGCGCCCAGCTGATAACGGCCACCCACCACAGCCGCCACCACACCCATATGAAGACCAACTACGGCCTGTATTTCCGGTTCTGGGACCGGCTGGGCGGGACGGATGCGATGCCCGAGCCTCAGGCCTCGGCTTCGACCACCACGGCGGTGCCGTAGGCCAGCACCTCGGTGATCCCCGGCATGATCTCGTTGGCGTCGTAGCGCATGGCCAGGATCGCGTTGGCGCCCATCTCTCGCGCATGGGCGACCAGTTCGTCATAGGCCTCCTGACGCGCCGTCTCGGCCAGCTTCACATAGACCCCGACCCGGCCGCCGAAGACCGACTGCACCCCGCCGACCATGTCGCTGATGGCGTTGCGCGACCGCACGGTGATGCCGCGGACCACGCCCAGGGTCTTCACCACGCGGTGGCCGGGCGCGTCATTGGTGGTCACGATCAGCATGGGCGGTCTCCTGTTTTCAGCGGCGGTCCAGCACGCGGAACACGAAGGCGTGGTCGTCCTTCTCTCCGGCTGGATGCGCCTCCGACGATACCTCGACAAAGGCCGCCTCGTCGAACGCCGGGAAGACCGCGTCGCCCTCCGGCTCGGCCTCGACCTCGGTGAGATAAAGCCGCTTCGCCCGCGGCAGGGCCTTTTCGAACAGGGCCGTGCCGCCGATGACGCAGATCTCGTCGACGCCGTCGTCCTCGGCCGTCTCCCGCGCGATCTCGATCGCCTCGTCCAGCGTCGTGCAGACCAGCGCCCCGCGCGCCGTGAAGGACTCGTCCTTCGACAGCACGATGTTCAGCCGGCCGGGCAGGGGCTTCAGCGGCAGGCTCTCCCACGTCCGCCGGCCCATGATGCAGGGCTTGCCGACGGTGATGGCCTTGAACCGCTGCAGGTCGCTGCGCAGCCGCCAGGGCAGGTCGCCGTCACGACCGATCACCCCGTTGCGGGCGCGGGCGACGACGAGGACGAGTTGGGGCAGGGGCAAGCGGACCTCGACGGAGACGGACGGCGGCCGGGCTGCCGCCGCCCGTTCTTACGCGATCAGACGACGGGTTCCAGCGCCTTGAAGCGGAACAGCAGCGCGCCGGGCGACGCGCCGCATGCTGTGGCTCAATGCGCGGGGCGCCGCCACTGCAGCACCGCCGCCGCGATCCAGAACCCCGTCAACAGTGCGAACATCACCAGAAAGTCGCTCGAAGGGGCCAACTGGTCGAGCTCTCCGGCGGGAAAATTCGGGGCGACCCTCGCATGGAACACCAGGAACTCGGCCTGCCGCGCCTCAAAGCTCTGCCATTGCCAGTAGCGACCGCTGCTGAAGAGCAGGGCGAGGAGCGACCAAACCACCGCGACGGTCCGTCCGGACAGGAATGAAGTCAGTCGCGAAGCCATTTCAGCCACTTCCTCTGCACGGCGGTCTCCAGATCGATCCCCGCCCGGTCGCAATAGATCAGCAGCATCCCCAGCACATCCGCCGCCTCGTCGCCCAGCTTGCCCGCATCGGCGGCGCCCCGCGCCCGCCCGCTCATGCGCAGATGTTCGGCGGTCAGTTCGCCCAGCTCCTCCTGCACCTTCAGCAGGGCCCAGTCGGCGGAGCGCTCGATGCCGTGCTCGGCGGCGTAGATGTCGGAGATGCGCAGGACGTCGGCCTGCAGACCCTTCAGGTCGAGCGACATCAGACCGCGACCGGCGCCTTGATGTGCGGCCACGGCTCGTAACCCTCCAGCACGAAATCCTCCAGCCGGTAGGCGAACAGGTCGTCGCGCGGGGTGATGGTCATGGTCGGGGCGGGCAGGGGCTCGCGGCTCAGCTGCAGCTCGGCCTGTTCGACGTGGTTCAGATACAGGTGGGCGTCGCCGAAGGTGTGCACGAACTCGCCCGGCTTCAGCCCGCACACCTGGGCCACCATCATGGTCAGCAGGGCATAGCTGGCGATGTTGAACGGCACCCCCAGGAACACATCCGCCGACCTCTGGTACAGCTGGCAGCTCAGCCTGCCGTCGGCGACGAAGAACTGGAACAGGCAGTGACACGGCGGCAGGGCCATGTCGTCGACGTCGGCCGGGTTCCACGCCGAGACGATGTGGCGGCGGCTGTTGGGATTGGTCTTCAGCCCCTCGACCAGCTTCGTGATCTGGTCGATCACCCGCCCGTCCGGCGCCGCCCACGAGCGCCACTGCTTGCCGTAGACCGGGCCCAGCTCGCCCTCGGCGTCGGCCCATTCGTTCCAGATGCTGACGCCGTTGTCCTTCAGCCAGCCGATATTGGTCTCGCCGCGCAGGAACCACAGCAGTTCGACGATGATCGAGCGCAGATGCAGCTTCTTGGTCGTCAGGACCGGAAAGCCCTTGGCCAGGTCGAACCGCATCTGCCGCCCGAACACGCCCAGGGTGCCGGTGCCGGTCCGGTCGTCGCGCTGCGCCCCGTTGTCGAGGATGTCGCGCAGCAGGTTCAGGTACTGCCATTCCGGATGATCCGCCGCGACGGCGCCCGTGCGGGCCTGCAGATCGGCGAGGGTGGCGACGGCGTTCATCCGTTCAGGTTGGACGCTGATTCGGTGAATCCCAATGCGATCGGTGGACACTTTGGCGTGCGGGCTGTGGACGCCCCCACGTCCCTTCTCCCCTTGGGGGAGAAGGTGGCCCGGAGGGCCGGATGAGGGGGCAGGTCGGTGCGATGTCCGTCGCCAGCCGGGCCTGAACCTGTTGCGGCCGGTGTGACTCGCCATCCCCCTCATCCGGGTGGCTCCGCCGCCAGCCTTCTCCCCCTGGGGGAAGAAGGACGCTGGATCCGCTGCGACAATTCCGTCGCCAGCCATCCTAATTCGCGCGGCCAACTCGCTGTTTTTCCACGACATCGTCCCGCCAAGAGCGTCACGAACCCGCCGCAGGAAGCCGCGCGCCCACAATGGAGTCCCTTGACCGGGAGGACCCCATGACCGACCTGACTGACACCGAACCGCCGCCGCGGGCCGGCCTCCGCATTCACCCGCCGGAGACCTGGGACCTCGCCCGCCGCGACTATCTCGCCGGCCACAGCGGCCCGGACGTCTGCGCCCGCTACGGCCTCGGCCTCGCCACCTTCCGCGGTCGCGCCGCCTCCGGCGGCTGGCGCCGGATCGACCAGCCGGCGCCGAGCCCGGCGGCCCCCATCGAGGTGGACGGCGACCTCGATGAGGCCGGCTATTTCGATCTGGCCGAGATGGCGGCCATCCATCTGCGCGAGGCCATCGTCAACGGCCGCGCGACCGAGGCCGCCACCTGGCTGCGCATCCACCTCCGCCTCCATGAGCAGTCCGCCGCCGAGGACGCCGCCCTGCGCGCGGAACGCAGGAACGATGAGTTGGACGAGCTGGACGGGTTGGACGGTGTTTTTTCCGGTGCGGAGTCTGTCGTCAGCCCCGGAACCCGTCCTGATCCAGAAACGCCTGCTCCTCCGGCGTGGTCTCCCGCCCGAGCGCCCGGTTGCGATGCGGAAAGCGGCCGAAGCGGGCGATGACGTCGTGATGGTGCTCGGCCCAGCGGTCGTCCGGGGCGCGCGCCATCCGGGTCTGGAACAGCTCGAGTTGCCGCGCCTGATCGGCCGCAACCTCCGAATGCTGCAGCGGCAGATAGAAGAACCGGCGGATATCGCCCTCGATCGCAAGGTCATGCCCGGCCGCCAGCGCCCGATCAGCGAACATCCGCGCCAGCGGATCGGTCGCGAAGGCGTGGCCGGTGTTGCGAAAGCTGTTGCGCGGGAACTGGTCCAGCAGGATCAGCAGCGCCAGTGCGCCCTCCGCCGTCCCGGCCCAGTGATCCAGTTCGCGCCGGGCGGCGGCGACGTGGGCGTCGTGGAAACGGCGGCGGAATTCCGCGTCGAAGGCGTCATCCTTGGCGAACCACTTTTTCGGCCCGGCCTCTTTCCAGAAGGCGACGACCTCGGAAGGCGTTATGTCTGTGCTCATGTCTGAACACCTAAGCACGCCACTCCCCGTCTTCCATGACCGCGACTGCGATCTGTCGATCATCCGCGGCAGGCGCGTGGCCGTGATCGGCTATGGCAGCCAGGGCCGCACCCATGCCCTCAACCTGCGCGACTCCGGCGTCAGCGACATCGTCGTCGGCCTCAAGGCGGGCTCGGCGACTCGCGAAAAGGCCGCCGGGGACGGCTTCCCGGTCCTGACCGCCGGCGAGGCCGCCGCCTCCGCCGACGTGGTCGCCGTCATGGTCTCGGACGAGGCCCATCGCGACCTGTGGGCTGACGAACTGGCCCCGGCGATGAAACCGGGCGCAGCCCTGGTCTTCGCCCACGGCCTGTCGGTGCGGTTCGGCCTGGTCCAGCCACGCGCCGATCTGGACGTCATCCTGGCGTCGCCCAAGGGCATCGGGCCGCGCATCCGCGACCTCTATGTCGAAGGGCAGGGGGTCTTCGCCCTGTTCGGCGTGCATCAGGACGCCACCGGCGGCGCCCATGCCCTCGGCCTGTCCTATGCGGCGGCGCTGGGCTGCGGCCGCAAGGGCATCCTTGAAACCACCTTCGCCGCCGAATGCGAAAGCGACCTGTTCGGCGAGCAGGTGGTGCTGTGCGGCGGGGTCGGCGAACTGATCGACGCAGCCTTCATGAAGCTGGTTGCTGCGGGTTATCCGCCCGAGGTGGCGTGGTTCGAATGTTTCTACGAGGTCAAGCTGGTCACCGATCTGATGTTCGAGCGCGGCATCGCCGGCGCCTTCGCCAAGATCTCCAACACGGCGGAGTACGGGGCCTATCTGACGGGGCCGCGCATCATCGGCGAACCGTCTCGCGCCGCCATGGACATGGTCCTGGCCGAGGTCCGCGACGGCTCGTTCGTCAAACGGCTGATGGCCGACTATGACGCCGGCTCGCCCGACCTGCTGGCCCGCCGCAAGGCGCTGGGCGAGCGCACCATCGAGGCCGTGGGCGCGCGTCTGAATGCGGTGGCGGCGAGGGCGGGGGATTGAGGCGGGGAACCTCGGGGCCCCGAAGGGCTGTCTCTCTTCTTTCCGGAGAAAGATGGTCGGAGTGAGAGGATTCGAACCTCCGACCCCTGCGTCCCGAACGCAGTGCTCTACCAGGCTGAGCCACACTCCGACTTGAGGAGGGGGCTTATAGCCACGGGCTTTCACCCCCGCAAGCATCGTTTCGCGGTCGGTGAAAATAGTCTCGAAACCGGTTCTTGCATCGCTCGCGGCCTTCGCGTATCTCGACCGCCTTCCGGCGCTTCGGCCCCGGATGCGCCGGACCTGCTGGGGAATGGTGTAATGGTAACACTCCGGTTTTTGGTACCGTCATTCTAGGTTCGAGTCCTAGTTCCCCAGCCATCCGCCTTCCCTGACATCGCTCGAGGCCTGCGTCCGAAACTGACGCAGGCGCATGCGAGGCTCGCCGAGGGATCGGTTGAGGCCTCATGGACGCTTCGCACTGCAGGTTTCAGCCGGACCGCCGGCTAGTGCGTCCCGGTCGTCTGGAGCGGCAGGCGGATGCGCACGCCCACGCCCGCGCCCGGCGCGGTTTCGATGTTCATCGATCCGCCGAGGTGTTCGACCAGTCCCTGGACCAGCGACAGGCCTTCGCCCGGCGTCAGCGCCCCGGCGCCGATTCCCGAATCGCGCACGACCAGGCTGACCCCGCTCACGGCGCGCGAGAAGGCGACCGCGATCAACCCGCGCCGGTCGTCCGGAAAGGCGTGACGGCAGGCGTTGGAGATCAGTTCGTGGGTGATGATGGCCAGCGGCAGCAGATGGCTGTCAGGCAGGAGCGTCGACTGGCCGCGGACGTCGATCCGCACTGGCCGGCCCTCGCAGGCCCGGCTCCAGAAGGCGGCGACGTCGTCGAGATAGCCGGCGAAGTCCAGCGAACCCTTCGCCGTCATCCGCCGACCGATCAGCTCCATCGCGGCGGTGACGTCGCTGAGCCAGGACAGATGCCGCACGCTCTCGGGATCGGTGACGCTGCGCAGACGGATGCCTACCAGGGTTTGCAGCAGTTGATAACCGCCCAGCAGGCGGCCTTGAAGCTCGACGAGGCGATCCTCGGCAATCGCGGCCATTTCGCCCCCAGACGCTCAAAACTCCGGTTTTTCTTAGCTGAGCCGAACCAAATATCCAATGGCGCGTTGGACTGTCCGCTACCCGACACAAATCGTGTACGAGTCGGTGCGCGTTGGGGGTGCTGCTTGTCGAATCCACCCGACCTTCGGGTCATGATCGTCGAAGACCAGGCCCTGCTCGCCATGGAGTTGGAGCTTGTGCTCGGGGAGACCGGCTGCGACGTCGTTGGCTGCGCTATGGACAAGGCCAGCGCCTTCGCCATCGCAGAGCGTGAACGCCCCGACCTGGCCCTGATCGACGTCAACCTGCTGGACGGTATGACCGGCCCGCAGATCGCCCAGCGGATGGTCAGCGAATTCGGCTGCGCCGTCGTCTTCCTGACTGCCAACCCCGAACAGATTCCCGAGGGGTTCGCCGGCGCCCTTGGCGCCGTGTCCAAGCCGTTCGACGAAGCCACCATCCAGGCGGTGGTCGTCTTCGCCCGGCAGTTCATCCAGCACCGGACCCTGGGCGAGACGCCGCGCCGATTCCGCCTGGCGCCCTGGCTGACCACGCCGCCGGCCGACATCGCGCCGCACTGAAAGCCCTCAGGCGAGGCCCCCGCCCAGGTTCAGACCGGGCGCCCGCGGCGGGGCGCCGTCGGGAGCCATGTCGAGCTGCATCAGGGTGACGTCCAGCCAGCGGTCGAACTTCCAGCCGACCTGGCGATAGACGCCCGCCTCGCGGAAGCCCAGCGACCGGTGCAGGGCGATCGAGACGGCGCTGGTGTCGCTGTCGCTGATTGCGCCGATGAGGTGCCGCAGGCCCATCGCCCGCGCCCGCTCGACCAGGCCGACCAGCAGCGCCCGGCCCACGCCGCAGCCGCGCGCATCCTCCTCCACATAGATCGAACCTTCGACGCCATAGCGATAGGCCGGCCGGGGTCGGAAGGGCGAGGCGTAGGCGTAGCCGGCGAACCGGCCGTCAACCTCGGCGACCAGCCATGGCAAGCCGTGGCGCTTCACCGCCGCGAACCGGCCAGCCATCTCCTCAAGAGTCGGCGGCGTCGTCTCGAAGGTCGCCGTGCCGCCCTGCACCTCACGGCCGTACAGGGCGGTGATGGCCGCAAGGTCGCCTTCGCTTGCGTCGCGGAGGAGGGGCGTCATGGTCGATTTCGCGGTCGGATCAGGCCCGCTCCCAACCCTTTTCGATCGCCCACACCGCGAAGGCGTAGTCGTGCGCGACCTCCTTCAGATAGTCGAACCGGCCGGAGGACCCCGCGTGGCCCGCCTCCATGTTGATCTTCAGCAGGATCGGCTTGCCCGAGGTCGTCGCGGGCCGGAGCTTGGCGACCCATTTCTCGGGTTCCCAGTAGGTCACGCGCGGGTCCGACAGGCCGCCCGTGGCCAGCACGGCCGGATAGGCGCGCGGCCCGACCTGGTCATAGGGGCTGTAGCTCATCATATAGTCGTAGGCTTCGGGATCCTCGATCGGATTGCCCCATTCGGGCCACTCCGGCGGCGTCAGCGGCAGGCTGGTGTCGCTCATGGTGTTGATCACGTCCACGAAGGGCACGCCCCCGATCACCCCCGCCCAGAGGTCGGGCCGCATGTTGTTGACCGCCCCCATCAGCATGCCGCCCGCCGACCGGCCCTCGGCGACGATGTTTCCAGCCCGGGCGTAGCTGCGAGAGATCAGGTGTTCGGCCGCGGCGATGAAGTCGGTGAAGGTGTTCTTCTTGGTCATCCGGCGCGCGCTGAGGAACCAGTTCCAGCCCTTGTCGGAGCCGCCGCGGACGTGGGCGATGGCATAGATCCAGCCCCGATCCACCAGCGACAGCCGGTTGGTCGAGAAACTGGCCGGAATCGGGGAGCCGTAGGAGCCGTAGCCGTACAGCAGCACCGGCGCCGAACCGTCGACCGGCGTCGACTTGCGGCGCAGCACAGTCACCGGCACCAGTTCTCCGTCGGGGGCAGGGGCGTTCAGCCGCTCGACCACATAGTCGGCCGGATCGTGCCCCGACGGAACCTCCTGCACCTTGCGCAGGGTCCGCGCGCGCGTCGCCAGATCGTAGTCATAGGTCGAGGTCGGCGTGGACGGCGAATTGTAGCCGTAGCGCATGATCGTGGTGTCGAACTCCGACGCCCCGCCCAGCGACAGGGAGTAGGCGGGCTCGTCCACGGCGATCTCGTGCTCGACCCCCGATCGGTCGCGGATGACGATCTTGGTATTGGCATCGGCGCGTTCCTGGCGGCCGATGAAGTCCTTGACCAGAGCCACGCCCTCGATGAACCGGCCCGGCGCATGGGCGACCAGGTCGATCCAGTTCGCCTTGCCCGGCGTCGCGGTCGGCGCCTCGACAATCTTGAAGTCGATCGCGTCGTCGGCGTTGGTCCGGATGACCCAGCGGTCGCCCCAGTGGTCGGGTTCGTACAGCCGACCGACGTGGCGCGGCTCCAGCAGGACCGGCGTCGCGGTCGGCGTCGCGGCCGGGATGACGCGGGCTTCCGCGGTTTCCTGATTGGCGATGGAGATCAGGATGAAGGCGTCGTCGGCGGTGCGGCTGACGCTGATGAACATGCCGTCGTCGGCTTCCTCATAGACCAGGCTGGCTTCGCCGCCCCGTACCGGGCGGCGAAAGATCTTGTCCGGCCGGCCGTTGTCGTCCCGATTGGTCCAGAATATCCACTGGCTGTCGGGCGAGAAGGTGAAGTCGCCGGTCGCCGAACCGATCGGATCCGGCAGCACGGCGCCGCTCGCAAGGTCCTTGACGTAGATGTGGTGAACCTCCGACCCCTGCGCATCCTCGGCGTAGGCGAACAGCGCGTGGTCCGGGCTGTGATCGGCGGCCGAGACCTTGGAGAAGGCCTTGCCCTCGGCCAGGGCGTTGGCGTCCAGCAGCATCTGCGCGTCGCCCCCGGCGCGCGGTTTGCGCATGTACCGGGGATGCTGATCGCCCGTCCGGTACTCGATGAAGTATTCCCAGGCGCCGTCGGGCGAGGGGACCGAGCTGTCGGCCTCCTTGATCCGCCCCTTCATCTCCTCGAACATCGCCGCCTGCAGGGGCAGGGTCGAGGCCATCATCGCCTCGCGATAGGCGTTCTCGGCCAGCAGATGCTCCTTCACATCGGCCTTGATGACGGTCGGGTCGCGCAGCACGGTCTGCCAGTTGTCGTCCTTCATCCACTGATAGTCGTCTGTGCGCACGCGCCCCAGCTGTTCGATCGTCACCGGGATTTTTTTGGCGACAGGGGGGACGGGACGATTCTGCGGCATCGGGGCTCCGGGCGTGCGGGCTGAAACGGGAAGGGCGCTCGCGGCCAGCGCGGCGGCGGAGGTGGCGAGCAGGTCGCGGCGGTTCATGGATGGCCCCTCGATTGAACGCGGACCTTGTGCGCGCCGGCGTCCCGCCGTCAAATGAACAAACGCCGCTGACCCGATGGGGGATGATGTTCGACCTTCAGACGCCCCCGGAACCCGTTCAGGAGCCGCCGCCCGCCGCCGGCCTGTCCCTTCCGGACTGGGATCTGACCGTCGGCCTGATCAGCGCCACGGTGCAGATCGACCAGATGAACGGCGACGGCACGCGCCGGGTCGGCACGGCCTTTCTGATCGACGCACCCCGCCCGGACGGCGAGCCCCGGACGGTGCTGGTGACGGCCCACCACGTGGTGTCGGGCATGAGTTCGCCCGAGGCGCGGATCGGCTGGCGGGTCGAGATTCCGGGCGGCGGCTGGCGTTTCGCCCCCGAGCCGCTGCGCATTCGCGACGCGGCAGGCGAGCCGGTCTGGATCAGACACCCCGACCGGGACATAGCGGTAATGGAGGTGTCCGCGCCGCCTGTCTTCGCCCGCGCCGCCATTCCGCTGGCCTGGCTCGCCGACCGGGACACATTGGACGCGTGGCAGGTCGGGCCGGGCGATGAACTGTTCACCTTGGGCTTTCCACGCGGCTATGCGTCGAACACGGCGGGGTTTCCGATCCTGCGCGTGGGGCGAGTCGGGTCTTGGCCATTGACTCCGATTGAGAGTTTTCCAGTGTTTCTTCTTGATTTTCCTGTTTTTCCGGGAAATTCGGGCGGGCCAGTCTTCTGGACTCCAGCGGCGCGCAAACTCCCGGGGACCGTCCAGCCCGATCATCCGTTCATCGCCGGAGTGCTGACATCCGAGGTGCGGCCCTCGGACGAACCGCTGGGCATCGGTCTGGTCGCCCACGCCAACTATGTGCGGGAGGCGATCGCTCTGCTGGATGCAAGAGAGAGGGCGGCGGCAGGACCTTGAACACCTCGCCCCGGGCCATGCTTGTTATGCGCATAAGATATATTATACGAAATGTTGCGCATACTCAGGCCCGATCGGCGCGCGCCTGCAGTCTTGCCGCCAGGCTCGACGTGTCCCATCGCGCGCCCCCCATGGACTGCACCTCGGAATAGAATTGGTCCACCAGCGCGGTCAGCGCCAGATGAGCGCCATTGGTGCGGGCCTCGTCCAGCACGAGGCCCAGATCCTTGCGCATCCAGTCGACGGCGAAACCGAAGTCGAACCGGCCTTCGGCCATCGTCTTCCAGCGGTTGTCCATCTGCCAGGACTGGGCCGCGCCCTTCGAGATGGCGTCATAGACCGCGCCGGTGTCGAGGCCTGTGACCTCGGCGAAATGGACGGCCTCGGCCAGACCCTGGACGACGCCGGCGATCGCGATCTGGTTGACCATCTTGGTCAGCTGGCCCGCGCCCGACGGACCCATGTGTTTGACGGCCTTCGAATAGGCCATGATCGCGGGTTCGACCTTCGCCAGCGCGGCCGCATCGCCGCCGGCCATCACGCTGAGCTGGCCGTTCTCGGCCCCGGCCTGACCGCCGGAGACCGGTGCGTCGATGAACGCCCGGCCCTGAGCGGCCGCCAGCGCCGACATTTCGCGCGCGACCTTCGCGGAGGTTGTTGTGTGATCGACGATGATCGCACCCGTATTCAAGTGCGGCAGCGCTTCGGTCACGACTTGGCGCACGTCGTCGTCGTTTCCGACGCACAGGATCAGCAGATCAGCGCCATCCGCCGCCCCGGCGACCGTCTCGGCGAACCGGCCGCCGCTGGCTTGCGCCCACGATCGCGCCTTGTCGGGGGTGCGGTTGAAGCCGGACACTTCATGTCCTGCATGAACCAGATGACGCGCCATCGGCCCACCCATGACGCCGAGGCCCGCGAAACCGATCTTCATTCCTCAGGCTCCGGAGCGACGCCGTAGCGGCCGCGATAATAGACAAGGGCGGCGCCGGGCGCGGTTTCAAAGGCCTGCACCGCCCCGACGATGGTCAGGTGATCGCCCATGACGATTCGCTCGGTCGCGACGCAGTCCAGCCGCGTCAGGGCGTTCTTCAGCCGCGGAGGCTCGGCGCTGGAGCTGTCGAACTCGTCCGACGACAGGCGGCAGACGCCCCAGGCGAACCGGTCCGACATCTCGCGGTCCTCGGCCGGCAACATGTGAACGGCGAACCGGTCCGCGGCGGCGAAGGCGTTGTGCCGGTCCGAGGCCCGATCCAGGCACCACAGCACCAGGGGCGGTTTGAGCGACACCGAGGTGAAGGAGTTGATCGTGATGCCGAAGGGCCCCTCCTCCGTATGCGCGGTCACCACGCAGACGCCGGTCGCGAAACCGCCCAGCGCGCGGCGGTAGGCCTGGACGTCGAACGCGGGATCTGAGGGCGTGCTCACACCGCGACGACTAGGCGAGGCCCGGCGCCGGAGCAAGACCGGACGGTATGGGAAACGCGGCCTTAACCTTGAGGCGTCCATCGTCGGGCCGAGTTCACCGCCGAGGCCAGCGTCCCATGTCCATGAGCGATCGCCCGATCCTCATCAAGAAGGTCAAGAAGGTCATTGGCGGCGGCCACCATGGCGGCGCGTGGAAGGTGGCCTATGCCGACTTCGTCACGGCGATGATGGCCTTCTTCCTGCTGATGTGGCTGATCAATACGACCGACCCGGAACAGAAGCGCGGCATCGCCGAATATTTTGCTCCGGCCAGCGTCTCGCAAACGACCTCGGGTTCGGGCGGCATCCTCGGCGGGACGGCGCTTGGCGACGACGGGGCCAAGGGATCGGGCTCGCAGTCGGTGATCAGCGAACTCGCGCCCGAGGCGCCGCCGGACGCACCGCCCGAAGCGGGCCAGAGCCAGAACCTCGCCGCCGCCAGCGAGGCGGCCCTGCGCGAGGAGATCGCCCGGCGCGAAGCCGCGGAGTTCTCCTCGGCCGCCGAATCGTTGCGTCAGGCCATGCAGTCGATGCCGGAGCTGGCCGAACTGTCCAAACAGCTGATCATCGACCAGACCCCCGAGGGCCTGCGCATCCAGCTGGTCGATCAGGAAGGCCGGTCGATGTTCGAGCAGAACTCGGCCCGGCCCAATCCGCGGGCCCAGCTGCTGCTGCGGACCATTTCGAAGGTCATCACCCAGCTGCCCAACCGCATTTCCGTCACGGGCCACACCTCGGCCGCGCCCGGGTCAAGCCGCGCGACGGGTCCGAACGACTGGACCCTCTCCTCCGCACGGGCCAACGCCTCGCGGTTGATCCTGCAGGCCGCGGGCGTCGATCCGGACCGCGTCTACCAGGTGTCGGGCAAGGCGGGTTCGGACCCGCTCTATCCCGACGATCCGACCCTGGCCGGCAACCGCCGCATCGCCATCGTCCTGCTGCGCGAGGCGCCGGTGCTGCCCACGGACACCAGCCTGTGACGGGCCGCCCCGCACGCGCGTGTGGGGTGAACGGGCTTGCCCCGCGGGGCGACGCGGGCGCAAATCGTCCGATGACGAGACGGCTGCCCCACTGTCGGCGAAATCGGATGCGGATGTAGCGCCGTGACCTTTGTTCCCCAGCGCCAGCTTCGTTTCTACATGACCTCGGTGGCCCCCTGCCCCTATCTGCCAGGGCAGACCGAGCGGAAGGTGTTCGCCAACCTGCCGTTCAGCGAAGGGGCTCACGTCAACGACGAGCTGACCCAGGCCGGGTTCCGCCGCAGCCAGAACATCGCCTACCGCCCGGCCTGCGAGGCCTGCGACGCCTGTGTCTCGGTGCGGCTGCCGGTGCCCGAGTTCGCCTTCTCGCGCTCGCAGCGCAAGGTGCTGAAGCGGAACGCCGACCTGTCGCGCGACCTGGTCGAGGCGGAGGCCACGACCGAGCAGTTCGATCTGCTGCGCCGGTACCTGAACGGCCGCCATCCCGGCGGCGGCATGAGCGCCATGAGCTGGCTCGACTATGTGGCCATGGTCGAGGACACGGCTGTCCGGACGCATCTGATCGAGTACCGCCTGCCGTCGCCCGACGGCGGACCCGGCGATCTGGTGGGGGTCTGCCTGACGGACCTGCTCGGGGACGGGCTGTCGATGGTCTACAGCTTCTTCGAGCCGGCGATGGAGGCCCGCAGTCTCGGCCGGTTCGCCATCCTGGACCACGTCCGTCAGGCGACGGCGGTGAATCTGCCGTTCGTCTACCTGGGCTACTGGGTCCGGGGCTCGCGCAAGATGGACTACAAGGCCGACTTCCGGCCCATGGAACAGCTGACCCGGCTGGGCTGGGAGCGGATGGAAGATCAGCCCGCCGCGGGCACCGAGGTTTCGTAGTCGGGCGGCTCCGGCGCGAAGCCGCTCCAGGGACCGGGATCCACCCCTCCCCCGAACTGGACCAGGGCGTCGACCCGCTTCTGGATCGGGGGATGGCTGGCGAACAGGCCTTCCAGGCCGACGCCATTCGGCTGGTTGTCGAGAAACAGCTGCTGGAGCTCGTCCGGCCCCTTGAGCGTCGACCGGCCCTCGACCTTGCGCAGCGCCGAGATCATGGCGTCGGGATTCTTGGTCAGTTCGACCGCACCCGCGTCAGCCACATACTCCCGCGAGCGCGACAGCATCATCCGGATGACGATGGCCAGAACGAAGCCGACGGCGGCGAAGGCCAGGCCGATCAGGACCAGCGGCATGGCGTTCTTGTTGTCCCGGCGTCCGCCGCCGCGTGAATGGATCAGACCCCGGAACACCAGTTCGGCGATGACGCTGATGATGCCCGCGAAGATCGAGGCGATCACCATGGTCCGCACGTCCTTGTTGATGACGTGGGTCAGCTCATGGGCCAGCACCGCCTCCAGCTCGTCGCGGGTCAGGGTGTCGACGAGACCCCGGGTGACCGTGATGCTGTACCGGCCCTCGTGCAGGCCGGTGGCGAAGGCGTTCAGGGTGCCGGTCTCGATGAGCCGCAGCGTCGGGGTGCGCAGGCCCCGCGAGATCGCGAGGTTTTCCAGCAGGTTGTAGAGGTCCGGTTCAGTCCGCCTCTCAACCTTTCGAGCCCCGGTCATGGCGTCGACCATGGCCTGGTTGCCGAAATAGGCGATGGCGAACCAGATGGCCGCCACGGTGAGGGCCAGGGGAATGGTGCCGCCCAGCCAGGACGCGGCGAGCGCCATGTCCTCGCCCAGTCCCCGGCCCGTCCCGGGCAGGAAGCCCATGCCCATGAGGATGAGCTGCACCCCGTAGATGATGCCCACCATCAGGACCGGGAAGCCTGCCAGCAGGAGGACCGAACGGGTGTTGTTCGCCCAGATGTGGGTCTGGAGCCCGACGGCGGCCATCAATGCGATCCCCTACGCCGTGAAGCTGACCTTGGGCGGCGCGGCGTTCATCGTCGCTCGGTCGCCCTCGCCGACGTCGAAGAAGGGCTTGTCGTGGCCGAAGCCGACCATGCCGGCGAACAGCACGGTGGGGAACTGGCGGCGCACCGCGTTGAACTCGCTGACGGCGTTGTTGAAGAAGCGGCGCGCGGCGGCCAGCTTGTTCTCGATGTCCGACAGCTCGCGCTGGAGCTCGAGGAAGTTGGTGTTGGCCTTGAGGTCGGGATAGGCCTCGGCGACGGCGAACAGACGGCCCAGCGTGGCGGTCAGCATGTTCTCGGCCTCGACCTTGTCGTTGACCGAGGTCGCGCCGGCGGCGGCCGCGCGGGCGGCGGTGATGGCGTCCAGGGTGCCGCGTTCGTGGGTGGCGTAGCCCTTCACGGTCTCGACGAGGTTCGGGATCAGGTCGTGGCGCTGCTTGAGCTGCACGTCGATGTCGGCGAACGACTGGTCGGCCCGCTGGTCCAGGGCGACAAGCTTGTTGTAGGCGCCGACGATGACGAACAGCACCACTGCGACGATGACGGCGATGACGATCAGGGTGGTCAGCATTGCGGTCTCCAGGACGGCCGAGCGTCGGCCAGGGCGCGAGTATCGCGCGACAACCGGGGGTCGGATAGTGAAATCGCCGACACCATTGGCTCCTTGCACGAAGAACGGCGTTCGTTCATCGTCGCGGCGGATTGGAGGCTCCCATGCGCATATTGGTTCTGGCCGGCGTCCTGACGGCATTGGCCCTGCCGGGCGCCGCCGCGGGTCAGGAGCGGTTCCTCGAAGAGATCCAGGCGGACTACGATGTCTCGGTGCGCTGCGCCGGCGTGTACGGCGCCGCCGCGACGGGCAAGTCGATGGAGCTGTTCGAGCACCATCCCGACGTCGCGACCTACCGGGGCCATGAGATGCAGTTCGTTCGCTACAGCCAGCGCTTCGGCCCCCAGCTGCGGATCCCCGATCCGGTGACCGAAGAAGCAATCAGCGATGTGCGGGGCGAGGCCTTCCGGCCGGCCCGCGAGGCGCTGTTCGCGCAGGATATCAACGGGTTCAACGCCGGGCTCCAGGCCTTGTACGCCCTGGTCCCGGCCTGCGAGGAACAGCGCGTGAGGCTGAGCCGGGCATTCGGAATCCCGGCCCCGCTCGACTAACGGAATTTCCTGAGCCCGCGCGGTCCCTGCCGCCCGGCCCCGGCCCGCTTGCCCAGCCAGTCCTTCCAGTCGGGCCAGTTGCGGCGGCGGGCGCCGCCGTCGACCCATTCAGGGCCGAGGGCGCTGTCGAACACCGCCACGTCGGCGAGGCCGCCCTGTTTGTAGGACTGCAGCTTCACCCCCTTGCCGCGGCCCATTTCGGGCAGTTCGGCGACGGGGAAGATCAGGGCCTTGATGTTGTCGCCGATGGCGGCGACGTGGTCGCCCGTGACGCGCAGGGCGGCGCGCATCTCGCCGTTCAGCACCTGTTTGCCGCCGCGCTTCTGGGCCAGCAGCTCGTCCTCGGGGGCGATGAAGCCGTAGCCGGCCTTGGACGCGATCAGCAGTTTCCCGCCGGGCTGGTGCATCAGCAGGTTCACGATCTCGGCCTTCTCGTCGAGGTCGATCATCAGGCGCAGCGGCTCGCCGTGGCCGCGGCCCGAGGCCAGCTTGTCGGCGCCGACGGTGAAGATGCGGCCGTCCGAGGCGGCCACCAGCAGCTTGTCGGTCGTATGGCCGGCGACGAGGAAGGCGAGGCTGTCCCCCTCCTTGAACTTCAGCTCGGACGGATCCTCGACCTTGCCCTTGGCGGCGCGAATCCAGCCGCGTTCGGAGAGGATGACGGTGATGGCCTCGCGCGGGATGAAGGCCTCCACCGAGGCGTAGGCGGACGAGTCCACGGCTTCGGCGATGGTGGTGCGGCGCGGCGACACGAGAGCCTTGCGCACGGCCTCCAGATCCTTGCCGACCTGCTTCCACTGTTTGGCCGGCGAGGACGAGAGCGACTGCAGCGCGGCAAGTTCGTCGGCGAGCGCCTTGTATTCGTTCTCGATCGTCATTTCCTCGATCCGCGCCAGCTGGCGCAGGCGGGTGTCGAGGATGAAGTCGGCCTGGAGTTCCGACAGGCCGAAGCGGGCGATCAGGACGGCCTTGGGTTGTTCCTCCTCGCGGACGATGCGGATGACCTCGTCGAGGTTGAGGAAGACGATCCGCAGGCCTTCCAGCAGATGCAGCCGCTTCTCGACCCGCTCGATGCGCCAGTGGGCGCGCCGGACCAGCACGTCGCGGCGGTGATCGAGGAAGGCCTGGAGGCAGGCCTTCAGGCCCATGACGCGCGGGGTGCCGGTGGCGTCCAGCACGTTCATGTTGATCGGGAAACGGACCTCGAGATCGGAGAGCTTGAACAGGCTCTCCATGAGGACTTCTGGTTCGACCGTACGGCTCTTCGGCTCGATGACCAGCCGGATGTCCTCGGCCGACTCGTCGCGCACGTCGCCGAGCAGCGGGGCCTTCTTGTGCTCGATCAGATCGGCGAGGTCGGCGATCAGCTTCGACTTCTGCACCTGGTAGGGCATCTCGGTGACGATGATGCGCCAGACGCCGCGGCCGAGGTCCTCGGTCTCCCACCGGGCGCGCAGGCGAACGCCGCCCCGGCCGGTCTCATAGGCGTCGAGGATGGAGGCGTGGCCCTCGACGGCGACGCCGCCGGTCGGGAAGTCGGGACCGGGAACGATGGTCGCCAGTTCCTCGGTCGTGGCGTCGGGACGGTCCAGCAGGACGTGGCAGGCGTCGATCAATTCGCCGACGTTGTGCGGCGGAATCGAGGTGGCCATGCCCACGGCGATGCCGGACGAGCCGTTGGCCAGCAGGTTGGGGAAGCCGGCGGGCAGGACGATCGGCTCTTCGTCCTGATCGTCATAGGTGGCCTTGAAGTCCACCGAGTCCTGGTCGATGCCCTCCATGAGGAGGACGGCTGCCGCCGTCAGCTTGCACTCGGTGTAGCGCATGGCCGCGGCGTTATCGCCGTCGATGTTGCCGAAGTTGCCCTGGCCGTCGACCAGCGGATAGCGCTGCGAGAAGTCCTGGGCGAGGCGCACCAGGGCGTCATAGATCGAGGCGTCGCCGTGCGGGTGATAGCCGCCCATGACCTCGCCGACGACCTTGGCGCATTTGCGCGCCGCCGCCTGCGGGTTCAGTCGCATCTGGTGCATGGCGTACATGATGCGCCGGTGCACCGGCTTGAAGCCGTCGCGCACGTCCGGCAGGGCGCGGTTGGTGATGGTCGACAGCGCATAGGCCAGGTAGCGGCGCGACAGCGCCTCGCTCATCGGCTCGTCTACGATGCGTCCGCCTTCCGGCGGCGGGGTGTGAACGGTCATGGGGTCCGAATCGGCGGTCTGGAGGCTCGAGTCTAGCGCCTAAAGCCGGCCCGCCTCGCGCAGCTTGTCGATCATCCACACCCGCGCGGACGGAATGGGCCTGTTCTGGGGGTGGAAGACAAACTGTTCGAGGAAATGGCCGGTCAGATCGAGGCCGGCCCCGACATCCCCCTCCCCCAGCCCCGCCTGGGCCCCCAACATGAAGGGCGGCAGGCTCAGCAGCTTGTCGGCATAGGGCGCGCCGGCGTCGGCGCTGACGGCGCGGCCGGTGCGCGGGCTGACCCAGACCAGGTCGTCCATGGTCCCGGTGACGGCGCAACGGCTCAGGTCCAGGCCGAAGCCGAGGTCCTCCAGCAGCCCCGCCTCGAAGCGCACGAAGATGGCGGGCCAGACGTCCGGCAGGGCGAAGGCCGACATCAGCGCCTCGAAGGCCAGGAAGGCGCCCGGATGCGGCTCCCGCTCCGGCAATGACCCTTGCGCCACCGCCGCAGCGGCGGCGAGGCCGGTCAGGGCCAGCGGATCGTCGAACAGGGCGCTGGGCCCCTCCCCCACCGGCTCCAGCCGGGCCGAGCCGAGGTGGTCCGAGGTCCGCGCCTTGTAGTCGACGGTCACCCGCGCCCCCGCCTGCAGGAAGGGCTTCATCCGCCGGGAGGCCCCGCCGGCGACGTAGGCGGCGCGGCGGCCGTGTTCCTCGGTCAGCAGTTCCACCACCACCCCGGTGTCGCCATGGGCGCGGGCGGACAGGACGAAGGCGTGGTCGGTGAAATCCATGCCGCAGGTGTTAGAGGTCCGGGCTGGAGTTGGCCATACGTTCCGTTTCAGGGGCGACGCCCACCACCAGACTGCGGCGTTGCGCTCTCCGCCGGGATGGAGACTCCCGCCCCTCCCAACCCGCTACTCTCGCCCCTGAATTGGCGACTTTCGCCCCTGCAAGGACCGCGTTCGAGGCCCGTCCGGAGCCCTGCGACCGCCTCTGACGCAGGCCTGTGTTCTAGTCCTCCAAAGCCCACAGGGCGGGGTCTTTGACATTATTTATTCCACGCCTCGCGCGCCTCGCGCGCCTCGCGCGCCCGGTTTCGCGCGGGGCCGGCCAGGCCGACAGGCCGCCCGAGATCCGCGTACATTTTTTCGAGAAGCATACGAGACTCTCGACCCGGTCCAGACCGTTCTCCCACTGCCTTTCGACGGAACCCGGTGGAGGGACGGTTCGGCGCCGGCAGGCGCGCGGTCTTGGAGGGAAATGCCTATTCGGCCGCCGCCCGAATGCGCGCCGTCATATCCCGCGCCAGGGCGTTCGGGATGGGGAAGGTCAGGGCGTAGAGGGCGACGCGCCAGCGGCCGTCGTCGCCGCGTACGAGCACACCCGTGCCCCGGCTGGTGCCGTAGGAGGCGCTGTCGAGCGCTTCGTCGAACCAGACCACGCAGCGGCAATCCAGCGGGGCCAGGGTCAGCGACCGGGACCGGGGCGTATAGGTCCAGCCCTGGCCGCGGTTGAAATAGGGTTCGGCGTAGGCGCGGAACTCGGCGATCGACCAGCGCTCGGTCAGGTCGGTGCCGATGTAGGTCGCGTCGGCTGTGAACAGGTCGAAATAGGCCGCCCCGTCGGCTTCGGAGGCCTCGCGATGCAGGGTGTCAAGCACCAGGGCCGCAGCCCGTTCCTCAGGGGTGTCGGCGGCCTCGCCCGGGGCGTCGACGATGGGCGTCGCGGCCTCGAAGGCCTTGATCTCGGTCGTCATCGCATTGGCGAGGTCATTGGGGATCGGATAGCTGAGGGCGTATCGAAGCACCCGCCAGTCGTCGCCCTCGCGCACCAGCAGGCCCTCACCGCGCGCCGTGCCGTAGGTGACGCTGTCCAGCACCTCGTCGAACCAGGCGACGCAGGCGCAGGGGTCGGGGGCCAGGGTCACGTGGCGCTCGCGCGCCGAATAGACCCAGCCCTCGCCGCGCGCGAACGTCGGCGCGGCGAAGCCGAGGAAGGCGTCGCGGTCCCAGCGCTCCGAGGTCTCGTTGCCGACCCAGACGAGGCCGGGGGCGAGGCGGCCGGCCCAGGCCGGGCCGTCGGAGCGCGCCGCGGCGGCGTGCATCTCACTCAGGGCGGCGGCGGCCTGCGCTTGCTGCGCGGACTGCAGCGACAGAGCCGCAACGGCGGCGAGCAACAGCGACATGGAATCCTCCCGACGGCCTTTCGCCTACGCTAGGCGTCCTCGCCGCTTTCGGGAACCGGATAGGTCGAGGGCTTCAGCACTTTCGCCAGGGCCAGCAGATTGCGCGCGGCGTTGCGGCCGACGCGGTCCGACCAGTCGTGGCCCTGATCGGTGTCGACATAGTCCGGTCCGGGCCCCGGTCCCAGGTGCCAGTAAGTCCAGCTCTGGGCCGGAATGGTGAAGCCCATATCGATCAGGCCCTGGCAGACGGTGGCGACGATGTGGTGGGCCCCGTCCTCGTTGCCCGTGATGACGACGCCGGCGACCTTGCCGAAGGCGACCGGGCGACCGCTGTCGTCGGTCTCGCCGAACAGGGCGTCCAGCCGCTCGAGCGCGCGCAGGCAGACGCTGGACATCTGGCCCAGCCAGGTCGGGGTGGCGAAGACGACGATGTTGGCGGCCATGATCTTCGCGTGAACGGCGGGCCAGTCGTCGCCCTCCCCTTCGTCGGTTTTCACGCCGGGCTTGAGGTTCAGGTCGACGAGGCGGATCATCTCGACCTGGGCGCCGCCCTTTTCGAGTTCGGCGAGGACGACCTTCGCCAGGGCCTCGGTGCTGGAGGTTTGGGGCGACGGCTTCAGCGTGCAGTTCAGGATCAGGGCTTTCATGGTCTTGCTCCGGCTGACTGATCCAATCGCTCGGGCGGGCCGGACGTTCCGGCGCTTTATTTAACTGAAGGGTTGACAAGCTCCGAACCGGCGCGCATTTAACCTGTGAGTTACACACGAAGTTCCCTGATGCAGACCGATCCCCTCTCAGCCAAATTCGCTGCCCTGGCCGACCCGACCCGTCGGGCCATCCTGGCGCGGCTGTGCGAGGGCGAGGCCAGCGTCAACGACCTGGCCGCGCCGTTCGACATGAGCCTGCCCGCGGTGTCGAAACACCTGAAGGTGCTGGAGAAGGCGGGGCTGATCAGCCGCGGTCGCGAGGCCCAGTGGCGACCCGCCCGCCTCGAACCCATGGGAATGAAGGGCATCGCCGAGTGGCTGGAACACTACCGCCGCTACTGGGACGCCAGCTTCGACCGTCTCGACGCCTATCTGAAGAAGATCCAGAAGGGAGACCCCGATGGCCCAAGAAATTGACGACAACCCCTGCCACACTGACGGCGTCGCCCACGAGCACGCCCTCGTGCTGCGCCGGGTGCTGGACGCGACGCCGGAGCAGATCTGGAAGGCGTGGATGACGCCCGAGCTGCTGCAGCAGTGGTTCGCGCCCAAGCCCTGGACGATCTCGGACGTACAACTCGACCCGCGGCCCGGCGGGGTGTTCAACTTCATCATGCACGGCCCCGACGGCGAGCGCTTTCCCAACAGCGGCGTCTTCCTCGAGGCGATTCCGAACCGGCGCTGGATCACGACCGACGCCCTGACGCCGGACTGGCGGCCCGCCGGGCAGCCGTTCATGGTCGCCACGGTCGAACTGACGCCGCGGGACGACGGCCGGACCGACTATGTCGCCACGGCGCGCCACTGGAACGCCGAGACGATGAAGCAGCACGAGGCCATGGGCTTCCACGAAGGCTGGGGGACCTGCGCCGACCAGTTGGCCGAGTTGCTGAAGACCCACTGACCTGCCCGACCCTCGACCGGACACGCCGAAGAGCCGCCCGATGACCTTTGTCGAAGCCCCCGCGACCCGTCCGACCCTGCAGATGCAGCGCTTCTTCGATGCGCCGCGGCCGCTGGTGTGGCGGGCGTGGACGAACCCCGAGGTCATGGTGCTGTGGCTGGGTCCGGTCGAGTGGCCGGCGGTCAGCGCCACCCAGGACCTTCGGGTCGGCGGCGAATGGCGGGCCTGCCTGCGTTCGCCGGACACCGGCCAGGACCTGTGGCAGGGCGGGATCTATCGCGAGATCGTACCCGACGAGCGGCTGGTCTTCACCTTCAAGTGGGACGAGTCGCACGAGGACGGCCCACCGGTCGACACCCTGGTGACGGTCCGGCTCAGCGACGCCCCGGGCGGCGGCACGCTGATGGACTTCACCCACGAGGGACTGAAGTCGGAGGCCAGCCTGACCGGCCACAGACACGGCTGGACCAGCACCTTCGAGCGGCTGGAGGCCTTCCTCGCCCGCGACAAGGATTCGTAGCCTCGGCGTTTGTTTCAACCGTTCAAGGGAGGACCGACCATGAAGATCGTGACCAGCCTCAGCTTCCGCGGCCAGTGCCGGGAAGCCTTCGAGTTCTACGCCCGGGTTCTGGGCGGCAGGATCACCGCCGCCTACCCCTATGGCGAAGGCCCGCCCGACATGCCCGTGGGACCGCAGTACCGGGACTGGCTGATGCATTGCTGGCTGGAGGTCGGCGATCAGGCGATCATGGGCGCCGACATGGATGTCGACTGGGCTCCGAACGTCGACAAGCCGAAGAACGGCTTCGACGTCACCCTGCACACCGGGGACGTGGCCGAGGCCCGGCGCTGGTATGACGCCCTGGCCGAAGGCGGCAAGACGACCATGCCGTTCGGAGAGACCTTCTGGTCGCCCGGCTACGGCGGGCTGATCGACCGGTTCGGCGTGCCGTGGATGGTCAACACCATGCCGGCGGAAGGCTGGAAGCCCCAGGGAGCATGACCGTCATGCGAAGGATCAGAACCGCCACCTTCGTCAGCCTCGACGGCGTCATTCAGGGCCCCGGCGGACCCGACGAGGACACGACCGGGGGCTTCGCCTTCGGCGGCTGGGTCTGGCCGTTCTTCGACGAGACGGCCGGCGGACTGATGCAGGAGGCCATGGGCGAGGACTACGACCTGCTGCTGGGCCGCCGGACCTATGAGATCTTCGCCGCCTACTGGCCGCACCAGAACGACGAGATCGGCCGCACGTTCAACGCCGTGAACAAATACGTCGCGGCCGGCCCGGAGACGCCGCTGGACTGGGCCCACAGTCAGCGACTGGACGGCGACCTCGCCGCCGCGGTGCGCGCGCTGAAGGCGACCGGGGGGCGCGACCTGCTGATCCAGGGGTCGAGCGAGGTCATCCACACCCTGCTGGCGCACGACCTGATCGACCAGCTGACCCTGCTGACCTTCCCGGTCATCCTGGGCGCGGGAAAGCGGCTGTTCGACGACGGCGCCCGCCCCCGCGCCTGGACGCTGACGAAGACGCGACAGTCGGGGTCGGGGGTCGTCGCCAACACCTGGGTGAGGACCGACCAGCCGCCGCGGACGGGTACGTTCGGCGACGACGATCCCAGCGCGGCCGAGCTGGAGCGCCGCGCGCGCTGGGCCCGGGAGGGCTGACAGCGGCCTACGCAGTCTTCCGGGCTGGCCGCGGCGGGTCCGGGCGCCTAGATCGGATCCATGGCCCCCTCACGCATCCGCTCCGCCGCCCTGCAGTCGAAGATCATGAGCGCGGAGGACGCCGCCGCCCTGATCCCGCCCAACAGCACGGTGGGGATGAGCGGCTTCACCGGCTCGGGCTATCCCAAGGTCATCGCTCCGGCGCTGGCCGCCCGCATCGAGGCCGAGCACGCCCGGGGTAACCCGTTCCGGCTCAGGGTCTGGACCGGCGCCTCGACCGGGCCGGAGCTCGACGGCGCCCTGGCCAAGGCGGACGGCATCGAATTCCGCCTGCCCTACAATTCCGATCCGATCGCGCGGGAGAAGATCAACAGGGGCGAGATGGAATATCTCGACATGCACCTGAGCCAGGTGGCGCCGATGGCCTGGCAGGGCTTCCTCGGGCCGCTGGAGACGGCGGTGATCGAGGTGTCGGGCATCCGGGAGGACGGTTCGCTGATTCCCTCATCCTCGGTCGGCAACAACAAGACCTGGCTCGACCGGGCCGATCAGGTGATCCTCGAGGTCAACTCCTGGCAGAACGAGGCGCTGGAGGGGATGCACGACATCTACTACGGCACCGCCCTGCCGCCCGACCGGGTGCCGATCCCGCTGATACGGTCCGACGACCGGATCGGACAGCCGACCTTCCGCTGCGATCCGGCCAAGGTCGTGGCCGTGGTCGAGACCCATTCGCCCGACCGCAACGCGCCGTTCGATCCGCCGAACGACGCGGCAAGAGCGATCGCCGGCCACCTGCTGGAATTCCTCACCCATGAGGTGAAGGTCGGCCGCCTGCCCGCTTCGCTGCTGCCGTTGCAGTCGGGGGTGGGCAATATCGCCAATGCGGTCCTGACCGGGCTGGTGGACGCCCCGTTCGAAAACCTGACGGCCTTCACCGAGGTCATCCAGGACGGCATGCTCGACCTGCTGGACAGCGGAAAACTGCGCGTCGCCTCGGCCACCGCCTTCTCGCTGAGCCCCGACGCGGCGGCGGACCTGAACGCGCGGATGACCGAGTTCCACGACCGGATCATCCTGCGGCCGCAGGAGATATCGAACCACCCCGAACTGATCCGCCGGCTGGGGTGCATCGCCATGAACGGCCTGATCGAGGCCGACATCTACGGCAACGTCAACTCGACCCACATCATGGGCTCGCGCATCCAGAACGGCATCGGCGGCTCGGGCGACTTCGCCCGCAACGCCTTCATCTCGGTGTTCATGACGCCGTCGACGGCGAAGGGCGGCCGGATTTCGGCGATCGTGCCCCACGCCAGCCACGTCGACCACATCACCCAGGACGTCCAGGTGCTGGTCACCGAACAGGGCCTGGCCGACCTGCGCGGCCTGTCGCCCAAGCAGCGGGCCCGGGTGATCATCCCCAACTGCGCCCACCCCGACTACCGCGACCAGCTGCAGGACTATTACGACCGCGCCCTCAAGGGTTCGTACGGCCTGCAGTCGCCGACCCTGCTGGACGAGGCGCTGGCCTGGCACCAGCGGTTCGTCGAGACGGGAACGATGCGGTTCTGACCGGTCAGCGCGCCATGGAGGTCGGGACCGGCCGCCCCAGGGCCTCGGCCACGCCTTGCTGCGACAGCAGGAAGACAGCGTCGCGCTGGTGATAGTTGTTGGACAGGACGATCACCGTCACCTCCGCGTCGGGCTGGTACGTCACCAGGTTGCGGAATCCCGACCAGCTGCCGGTGTGATAGATCTGACGGTCGAGGAAGTCGGGGCTGACGCGGCGCCCGAGGCTGTTGGTGAACAGGCCGAAGCCCCAGTCGCGGCGCGGCCGCCCGCGTTCCGCCGGCGTCGAGTCCGGCGCGTGGTCGGCGATCATCATCGCATAGCTGCGGGGGCTCAGCAGATGGCCGCCATGCAGGGCCCGCTGCCAGACCAGCAGGTCGTCGAGGGTCGAATACAGGGCCCCTGCCCCGACGATGATGCTGACATTGGCGTCGGGCTGTTCGGACGGACCGCCGCCGCCGAGGTTGGCGTAACCCATGACCACGTCCGAGGCGCCGTCGTCATACCCCGTGTCGGTCATGCCCAGCGGCTTGAAGAAGGCGGTGCGGAGATAATCGTGCAGCGGCTGCCCGCTGGCCTTCTCGACCACGGCGCCCAGCAGATTGTAGGCGGCGTTGTTGTAGCGAATCTTCGTACCGGGCGGGAACTGAAGGCCGTACTGCATGGATTCGGCGGTCAATTCCGCCATGGTGGCGGGCGTCACACGGCGCACGCCCCAGGCCGGCCGCGCCATCAGATCCGGAATGCCGGAACTGTGCCCAAGCAGGTGGTAGAGGCGGACAGGCTCCCAGGCCGGGCGGCAGGGCTGGATCCACCGGCACACCGGGTCATGGGTCGACAGCACGCCCTCGTCCTGCAGCCTGAGGATGGCGGCGGCGGTGAACTGCTTGCTGACCGAGGCCAGGCGGAAGCGCGAGTTCAGCTGCAGCGGCTCGCCCGCGCGGCGGTCGGCCATGCCGTGAACCTGACGGAACAGCACCTGATCGCCGCGGGCGACGAGGACGCCGCCGGTGAACTGCCCGGATGCGCCCCAGCGGTCGAGCTGGGCCTTCAGGGCCGGCAGGGTTTCGACCACCTCGACCGGCGGTCGCGGAGGCAGCGGTTCAGCCGCCGCTGCGACGGACGCGGGCCGGGCGCTGGCCCAGGCGGCCAGGGCCGCGATGGTGATCAGCAGGACCGCGAAAATTGCGATCATGAGCCGGGGATGGCCCCCGGCGTGTCTGGGTACGTTGAACACGGTCGCTAGACGTCGAAATCCAGCCCGAACTGGGCATAAAGAGCGCGGGAATCCTGCCATTTCGGGTCGACCTTGACCGTCAGGAACAGGTGGACGGGACGGTCCAGCAGCTCGGTGAGTTCCTCACGCGACTTCTGGCCGATCCATTTCAGCGTCTGGCCGCCCTTGCCCAGGACGATGGGCCGCTGGCTCTCGCGCTCGACATAGATGGTCTGTTCGATCCGGGCCGAACCGTCGGCCTTGTCCTCAAAGGCGGTGGTCTCGACGGCCGCCGAATAGGGCAGTTCCTCATGGACGCGCAGATAGACCTTCTCGCGGGTGATCTCGGCCGCCAGGACGCGCATCGGCACGTCGGCCGACTGATCCTCCGGATAGAGCCACGGCCCCTTGGGCATGGCGCGGGCCAGACGCTGTTTCAGGTCGTCGACGCCGTCGCCGCTGAGCGCAGAGATCATATAGACCTCGGAATAGACGCCGGTTTCGAACAGTCGCTGGGACAGGGCCAGCAGGGTGTCGCGGCGCATGCCGTCGATCTTGTTCAGGGCCAGGATCACCTTGGTGCCGGTCGCCTTGAGATTGGCGATGATGGTTTCGGTGTCCTCGGCCGAGCGGCGGTCGGCGGCCTGGCCTTCCTTGCCTTCGGCGGCGATGTGCGAGGCCGCGTCGATCAGGTGCACGACCACGTCTGCGTCCGAGGCGCCGCCCCAGGCCGAGGCGACCATGGCGCGGTCCAGGCGGCGGCGCGGGGTGAAGATGCCGGGGGTGTCGACCAGCACGATCTGGGCGTCGCCCTCGATGGCGATCCCGCGCACGGGAAAGCGCGTGGTCTGGACCTTCTGGGTGACGATCGAGACCTTGGTTCCCGTCAGACGATTGACCAGCGTGGACTTCCCGGCGTTCGGGGCGCCGATGATGGCGGCGAAGCCGGCACTCTGGTTTTCAGGGTTGGTCAAATCACGCCTTCACGCTGCAGCAGGCCGATGGCGGCCGCTTTCTCCGCGTCCTGACGCGAACGGCCTTGTGCGGTCAAGGGCGGATGTCCGGCCACACTGACTTCGACGGTGAAGGTCGGGGCGTGATCCGAGCCCTTGCGGTCGACGATACGGTAGACAGGCAAAGGCTTTGCGTGGGCCAGGGCCCACTCCTGCAGGGCCGATTTCGGGTTGGTCAGGGATTTGCGCGCCGGCGCGGAGAGTTCCTCCGCCCACGTCCGGTCGAACACCGCGCGGGCGGCGTCGATGCCGCCGTCGAACCAGACGGCGGCGAGGATGGCCTCCATGGCGTCGCCCAGCATGCCCTCGCGGCGGCGGCCGCCCTGTCTGGCCTCTCCGGGCGACAGGCGCATGGCGTCGCCCACCCCCACGGCCTCGGCCACGCGGGCGCAGGTCGCCTTGTCGACGAGGGCGTGCAGGCGCGAGGACATCTCGCCCTCGTTGGCGTCGGGATGGTCGCGCATCAGCCGGTCGGCGACCAGCAGGCCGAGGACCCGGTCGCCGAGGAACTCCAGCCGCTGGTTGTCGGCGAACAGTCGGCCCCGGGCGTCGCGCTCGGCCCCCTCCCCCACGCTGGCGTGGGTCAGGGCCAGGTCCAGCAGCGCCGGGTCCCTGAACTCATGGCCCAGGCGGCGCGTGAGCGCGCGGACAGCCTCGGCCCGTCGGTCCGAGGATCTGGCCGCCATCAGTCGAGGACGGTGAAGAACCGGCTCGGGCGGATCTTCGAGAACCAGCTGACCGGGTTCCACAGCGAGGCGCCGGGCGACCACGAGAACAGAATGATCTCGGCCTTGCCGATCAGGTTCTCTTCCGGCACCAGGCCGACGCCCTGGGACTGCTCGACGCGGCTGTCGATCGAGTTGTCGCGGTTGTCGCCCATCATGAAGTAGTGGCCGGCCGGAACCTCGAACACCGGGGTGTCGTCCAGATCGTTGCCGGGGCCGAAGTCCTGGATGGTGATGGTCTTGCCGCCCGGCAGGGTCTCGCGCATGCGCACGATGGGCATGCCGTACATATTGGTCACGTCGGCGCCGCTGACCACGACGTCGCGGACCGGCTGGCCGTTGATGTGCAGGACGTTGGCGACCATCTGGATCCTGTCGCCGGGCAGGCCGATCAGGCGCTTGATGTAGTCGGTCCGGTCGTCGCGCGGCAGTTTGAACACGACGGTGTCGCCGCGCTCGGGCGACCGGGCGAGGATGCGGCCGTCGAAGATCGGCGGGCTGAACGGGATCGAGTGTTTCGAATAGCCATAGCTCCATTTGGACACGACGATGTAGTCGCCCTCGTAAAGGTTCGGCTCCATCGAGGCCGACGGAATGGTGAAGGGCTGGAACAGGACCACGCGCAGGACGAAGGCGATCAGCAGGGCGAAGAAGATCGTCTTGATGAACTCGAAGCTCTCGCTGCCGGAACCGCCGCCGGACTTCTTCTTCCCGGCGCCCTTGCCACGGGCGTAGACCGGCGTGCTGTCGACGTCCTGGAACGGCGCGTCTCCGGCGTCGCTCCATACCGGCCTGGGAGCCGCCGCGGCGGCGACAGCCGCGCCGCCGGCGGCAGCGGCGACGACGGGCGCGGCATGGCTGTCATGCGCGTGTTCGTCAGCGTGCGCGGCAGAAGGGTCGTCGTGGCCGTGCGCCGGGTCATCGTGACCGTGGGCGTCATGGACGGGGTGGGCGGCCGACTCGTCGTGGCCATGGTCGTCGGGGCCGTGATCCGCCGCCGGATGCTCCTCGGCCGCCTGGTCGTCCGCCACGGGATGCGCGGCCACGGCGTCATGCCCGTGCGCGTCGGGCGCGGCCGGGGCATGGTCGTCGTGACCCGCATGGCCGTGGTCGTCGTGCGGCTTGTGCTCGTCGCTCATCTCGGTTCGGTCCCCAGCCGCTGTTCCGCGGTCTTTGCGGCGAAATCGGTATAACGTGATCAAGACATCGGCAAGGCTTCGATCACCACGAAGGCGAGCGCGTACGGATGCTCGTCGCTGAGCGTCAGATGTATCCGCGGTTCGTGACCGGGCGGTGTCAACCTTTGCAGGTGCTCCAGGGCGTGTCCGGTAAGGGCCAGGGTCGGCTGTCCCGAACGCTGGTTCACCACCCCCATGTCGCGCCAGTATACATCGACCCGCATGCCCGTGCCCAGGGCCTTGGCGCAGGCCTCCTTGGCCGCGAACCGCTTGGCGTAGCTCCACGCGGCGTCGGGCTTGCGATCCGACCGGGCCTGCTCCAGCTCCGTGAAACAGCGCTGTTTGAACCGGTCGCCGAAACGGTCGAGCGATGACTGGATGCGGCGGATGTCGCACAGGTCAGCGCCGACGCCGATGATCACGCGACGGCGTCCATGGCCGCGCGCATGCGGTGGATGGCGGGCGTGAGACCCACGAACACCGCCTCGCCGATAAGGAAATGGCCGATGTTCAGCTCGCGGACCTCGGAAATGGCCAGCATATGGGCGGCGGTGACGTAGTCCAGACCATGGCCGGCGTGGACCTCCAGGCCCAGATCGAACGCCCGCGTCGCCGCGGCCTGAAGCCGTTCAAACTCCACCGCCCGGTCGTCGCCGGACAGATGGCAGTAGCGGCCGGTATGCAGCTCCACCACCCGGGCGCCCACGGCGTGGGAGGCCGCGACGTGTTCGAGGCTGGGCTCGATGAACAGCGACACCCGGATGCCGGCGTCGGCCAGGGCCTTCACGACCGGCTGGATGCGGGCTTCGTGGCCGGCGACGGCCAGGCCGCCCTCGGTCGTCACCTCCTCGCGCCGCTCTGGCACGAGGCAGGCGGCGTGGGGCCTGTGCCGCAGGGCGATGGCCAGCATCTCATCGGTGACGGCCATCTCGAGGTTCAGCGGCCGTCCGGCCTCGGCGCACAGGTCGCTGAGGGCCGCGATGTCGGTGTCGGTGATGTGGCGTCGATCCTCTCGCAGGTGGGCGGTGATGCCGTCGGCGCCGGCGGCCAGGGCCTCGCGCGCCGCCCGCACCGGATCGGGATGGACTCCGCCGCGGGCGTTCCGCACGGTGGCCACATGGTCGATGTTGACGCCGAGGCGAACGCGTCCGGTCATCCGCCTAGCCCCGGCTCGCCAGCCGGCGGCTGCCGGGGTCCTCGACCGGCAGGGCCGCCAGTTCCGGCGGCAGGTCGTCGGCGGGGTATGCGGGCACGTCCAGCGTCGCCAGGGCCACCAAGGGCACGCCGACGTCGGCCCGTCCGCCCGACCGGTCGACGATACAGGCCGCCGCCACCACCTCTCCGCCCGCCGCCTGGATGGCCGCGATGCATTCGCGCGAGCTCAGGCCCGTGGTGACGATGTCCTCGACCATGACGACCTTCTGGCCCGGCTCGACGTGGAAGCCGCGGCGCAGTTTGAAAACGCCGCCCTCGCGCTCAACGTACATCGAGGGCACGCCGAGCCAGCGCGCGGTCTCATAGCCGGGAATAATGCCGCCGACGGCGGGCGAGATGGCCACGTCGACGGGCCCGACGGCCGCCGTGATCTTCTCCGCCAGCGCCTTGCACAGCCGCGCGCACCGCGCCGCGTCCATGAACACCAGGTTCTTCTGCAGGAACACCGGGCTGTGCAGCCCCGAGGACAGCACGAAATGGCCTTCGCGCAGGGCGCCGGCGCCGCGGAATTCGTCGAGAACGTCATCTGAGGTCATGGCGGCTGTCATAACGAGCGCCACCGTCGCCGCAAGGCCCTAGCCCCGCGCCCGTTCGACCGTGTCGACCGACGGATTGGTGCGCAGGGCGGCCATGATGGCGGTGGCGTGCTTCGCGTCCTCGACCTCCATGTCGATGTCGACGTCGAAGAAGTCCTGCTGCCGGTGGCTCATGACCAGGTTGAGGATGTTGCCGCCGGCCTCGCCGATGATGGTGGCGACCTGGCCGAGGACGCCCGGCGCGTTCTTGATGGTGGCGCGGATGCGGGCGGAGGCGACGGCCCCCTGCTCCGCCTGGGGCGTCCATTGCAGATCCTGCCAGACGGAATCGTCGTCGGAGAAGTCGGCCAGACGCTGGCAGTCGATGGTGTGGACGGTCAGGCCGGCCTCGGGCTCGAGGATGCCGACGATGCGGTCGCCGGGCACGGGGGAGCAGCAATGGCCGAAATGGACGCTGACGCCGGGGGTCAGGCCGCCGCCGCGGACGAACAGGCGCGCCTGCTCGTCGCCGATGCGTTTGCGGTCGGGACCGGCCTTGAGCCGGCCCTTGAGCGCCGGGAACAGGGTTTCGCCGACCTTGGCCGCCGACAGTCGGCCGCGGCCGATGGCCTCGAACAGGTCTTCTTCCGAGGCGAACGACAGGGTTTCCAGCATCGCCTTCAGCGACACCTCGGCGAGAGTCTTGCCGGCGCGGGACAGTGTCTGGTCCAGCGTGGCCCGTCCCAGCTTCTGGAACTCGCCCCGCTCGGAGGTGCGGATGTGGCGACGGATGGCGGAGCGCGCCCGGCCCGTGACCGTCAGGGAGCGCCAGTCGACCGGGATTTCCCGCTTCGAGCCGCGAACGATCTCGATCACGTCGCCGTTCTGGAGCTGGGTGCGCATCGGCTTGAGTTCGCCGTTGATCTTGGCGCCGACGGCCGTGTCGCCGACCTCGGTGTGGACCGCGTAGGCGAAGTCCAGGGGCATGCCGCCGCGCGGCAGGGTGATCAGCGACCCCTTGGGCGTGAAGACGAAGACCTGGTCGAGGTACATCTCCAGCTTGGCGTGCTCGACCCAGTCCTCGCCGCCCTCGCCGTGCTCGATGACCTGGACGAGGTGGCGCAGGTTCTGCAGCGGATCGCGCCCGCCGTCCTTCTCCATGGCCTCCTTGTCGAAGCCATAGGACTTGTTCTTGTAGGCCCAGTGCGCCGCCACCCCGTCCTCGGCGACGCGGTCCATGGCCTCGGTGCGGATCTGCATCTCGATGCGCAGGCCAGACGGACCGACAACTGTCGTGTGCAAGGAGCGGTAATTGTTGGACTTCGGGGTCGAGATGAAATCCTTGAACCGTTCCGGCACCACGGGCCAGGCGCGGTGGATGACGCCCAGCGCGCGGTAGCAGTCGTCCTCGGCCTCGACGAGGACGCGGAAGCCGTAGATGTCCGACAGGGACGAAAAGCCGACCGACTTGCGCTGCAGCTTGCGCCAGATCGAATAGGGCGTCTTCTGCCGGCCGAAGACCGTGGCCTTCACCCCCGCTTCGGACAGCACGCGTTCGACCTCGCGCGACACGCCGTCGATGGCGCGGCCGTGCTCCAGCTTCAGCGCTTCCAGCCGGCGTTCGATGGCGGTCCGGGCGGTCGGATTCAGATGTTCGAAGGCCAGCTCTTCCAGCTCGGAGGCGATCGAGTGGATGCCGATCGAGCGGCCAAGCGGGGCGTAGACTTCAAGCGTTTCGCGGCTGATGCGCTCGCGCTTCTCGGGCTTGACGTGCTTCAGCGTCCGCATGTTGTGCAGACGGTCCGCCAGCTTGACCAGCAGGACGCGGACATCCTTGGAGATGGCGAGGATGAATTTGCGCAGGTTCTCGGCCTGGCGCGTGTGCTCGGCCTGAAGCTCCAGCCGTGACAGCTTGGTCACCCCCTCGACCAGAGAAGCGACCTCCTCGCCGAACATGCCGGCGATGTCGTCGCGGGTCGCCGAGGTGTCCTCGACCACGTCGTGCAGCAGGGCCGTGACGATGGTGGCGGTGTCGAGCCGGTAGTCGGTCAGGATGCCGGCGACCTGGATGGGATGGGCGAAATAGGGATCGCCCGAGGCCCGCAGCTGCGAGCCGTGCATCTTCATCGCATAGACATAGGCGCGGTTCAGCAGCGCCTCGTCCGCCGTCGGATCGTAGGCGCGCACGGCCTCGACCAGTTCGAACTGACGCAGGACCGTGGAACGCGGATGGTCGTCCGGATCCACGTGAGGACGCGGACCACCCGGGTCGTTCAGATTGGCGGGTTCGGGCGTCGGCGCGGGCTGCCGCGCCGGCAGTATGGTGATACCGTTGGCGGGTTCCGCCGTCAGTACCGCTCCTCCTGGCCGCCGTCGCGGTCGCTTTGCAGCGCACGGATCAGCTCGGCCTCGGCCATGTTCATGTGCTGGGGTTCAGCCAGCAGGCCCACGATCTCGGCCTCGTCCTCGGCTTCGGTGCGCTCGTCGACACGTTGCAGCGCAACGATGACGGTCTCGCGCAGTTCGTCCGGCTTGACCATGTCGTCAGCCAGTTCGCGCAGGGCCACGACCGGGTTCTTGTCGTTGTCGCGATCGATCGTCAGCGGCGCGCCGTTGGCGATGGCGCGGGCGCGGTTGCCCGCGAGCAGAACCAGGCCGAACCGGTTCGGCACCTTCTCGATGCAGTCTTCGACAGTGACGCGAGCCATGAATATCCTCGGGCGCGGGGGGAGAACCGCACAAACTATAGGGTCAGGCCCAATTGTGCAACGCCGCATGGGCGAGAATGAGGCGTCAGCGCTGGGGCGCGGCGTCCCTTCCCACCATCGCCGCTGCGGCGAGGGTCCTGGCCGTCCCTCCGGCCGGGTGCCGCCAGTTCGGAGCGATCTCGGCCAGAGGTCCCATGACGAACCGGCGCTCCGCCGCGCGGGGATGCGGAACGATCAGCGCGCCCAGTTGGTCCGCCAGCCGCCCATAGGCGATCAGGTCCAGATCCAGCGTCCTCGGCGCGTTGGCCGCGCCGCGCTGGCGTCCGAACGCCTCCTCGATCCGGCCCAGCGCGGCCATCAGGTCGTGAGGCTCGTGTTCGGTGCGAACGATGACCACGCCGTTGAGGAACGGCGGATCGGCGGGGTCCGGCCAGGCGGCCGAGCGCCACCACGACGACCGCGCCAGCACATCGATCCCTTCCGACCGGAAGCGGGCCAGGGCGGCCTCGAGCGCCTCGCGACAGTCGGCCCACGCCCCCTTGTCATTGCAGCCCAGCGCGACGATGACAGCCAGGTCCAGATCGACCGCGTCGTCTATTTCGACGGAGGCGGGGACGTCCATTTCGCCGGAGTCCTTTTCCATGACGCCTTATCCGACCGATCGCATCGCCCTGTTCATCGACGGGGCCAATCTGTATTCCGCGGCCAAGGCGCTGAACGCCGATCTCGACTTCAAGAAGCTGGTCGAGATGTATCGCAACCAGGCCGTTCTGGTTCGCGCCTACTATTACACGGCGGTGATCGAGGGCGAAGAGTTCTCGCCGATCAAGCCGCTGGTCGACTGGCTGGACTACAACGGCTTCACCGTGGTGACCAAGCCGGTCAAACGCTTCACCGACGCCCAGGGCCACACCCGCACCAAGGGCAACATGGACATAGAGATCGCCGTCGACATGCTGGAGTTCGCCCCGCACATCGACCACGCGATCCTGTTTTCCGGCGACGGGGATTTCCGCCGGCTGGTCCAGGCCGTGCAGGCGAAGGGCGTGCGGGTCACCGTGGTCTCGACGACGAAGAGCCAGCCGCCCCAGATCGCCGACGAACTGCGCCGCCAGGCCGACGCCTTCGTGGAGCTGAACGACCTGCTGCCGGACATCGGCCGGCCGCGCGCCGCGGCGCCGCAGCCGACCAGCCGGGTGTTCGAGACGGATCACCGCGAATGAGCCTGAACCCGGAGCCGCCCCGCGACTGTCCGCTGTGCCCGCGCCTGGTCGAGTACCGGCGCGAGAACCAGGGCCAGAACCCCGACTGGTTCAACGGTCCCGCCCCCTCGTTCGGCGATCCCGACGCGCGTCTGCTGGTCGCCGGACTCGCTCCCGGCCGGACCGGCGCCAACCGCACGGGCCGGCCCTTCACCGGCGACGGCGCCGGCTGGATTCTCTATGAAACCCTGATCCGGACCGGCTTCGCCACCGGCGTCTACGAGGCGCGGCCGGACGACACCGTTCGGCTGGTCGACTGCATGATCACCAACGCGGTGCGCTGCGCCCCGCCCGGCAACAAGCCCCTGCCCGCCGAGGAATCGACCTGTCGCCCCTTCCTGACCGCCCGCCTCGCCGCCCTGCCCCGGCTCAAGGTCATCGTCACCCTGGGCGACGTCTCGCGGCGCAATGTGCTCAAGGCGCTCGGCCTCAGGGGGACGGCCGCGCCGCCAGGCCATGGCGTAGAGGCGGCCCTGGGCGGCTATGTGATCCTGAACAGCTATCACTGCTCGCGCCTAAACACGAACACCGGCCGGTTGACCCCCGCCATGTTCGAGGCCGTGTTCCGCCGCGCCCGCGAGATCATCGAAACCTGACCGGACGCCCCTCGCCGACGCGGCGAGTGTGGCTCCCGCGCCACGCGAATCACCGGCCTCCGGGTGTAGCCTTGGCTCCCAGGAACAGTACCGCCCAGCTTGCGTTGATCGAACAGCTTTGGAGGCTGTGATGCGTAGGTCGAACGGGGTCTTCACGCCCCAGGAACGGAAGACGGCGATGTGGGCCCTGCTGATGGCGGCCCTGCTGGCGGCGATGGGGCTGATGATCCAGCAGTACAGCCAGCCCTCGGTCGGACCGGGCGGGATCGACGCCTATATGACGGCCTCGACGCCGGGCGTGCTGGACGCCCAGCCGGTGATGGACGTGGCGACGCCGCAGGCCTGAGCCGTCAGCCCCGTTCCTTCATCAGCCGGGCCTTGTCGCGCTGCCAGTCGCGCTGGGCCGTGGCCTCGCGCTTGTCATGCAGCTTCTTGCCCTTGGCCAGGGCGATCTCGATCTTCGCCTTGCCCGCCTCGTTCAGGTACAGCTTGACCGGAATGATGGTCTGGCCGTCGCGCTGGACCGCGCCGATCAGCTTGTCGATCTGCTTGCGGTGCAGCAGCAGCTTCCGGTGCCGCCGCGGCTCGTGGTTGAAGCGGTTGGCCTGTTTGTAGGGCGGGATGTCGGCGTTCACGAGCACGATCTCGCGTCCCTCCACGGCCGCATAGCTCTCGGCGATATTGGCCCGGCCGTCGCGCAGGGCCTTGATCTCCGTGCCGAGCAGCATGATGCCGGCCTCGATGTAGTCCTCAAGGAAATAGTCGAATTTCGCTCGCCGGTTCTCGGCGATGATCTTCATTTTCGGCGCAGTGGAGGCCATCAGCCCAGACCCGCATCCGCCATGGCGCGGTCGATGGCCGGCTTCACCGCGTTTGAAGTCGGGGCCAGCGGGAGCCGCACTTCCTCGCCGCACAGCTGGAGCCGCGACAGGGCGTATTTCGTCGGCGACGGCGAATTGTCGAGGAACAGGGCCTTGTGCAGGCCGATCAGCCGGTCCTGCCAGTCGCGGGCCGTGGCGTAGTCGCCGGCCGCCGCCGCCTCATGGAGGGCGACCATGGCCTCGGGCGCGACATTGGACGTCACCGAGATCACTCCGACGCCGCCCTGGGCGTGATAGCCGAGGTAGCTGGGGTCGTCGCCGGAGATCAGGTCGAACTGGCGGGCGATATTGGCGCGCATCCAGCTGACCCGGGCCAGGTCGCCGGTGGCGTCCTTGATGCCGACGATGTTCGGATGCGCCGCCAGCCGGGCGACGGTGTCGTTGGCCAGGTCGACGCCCGTCCGTCCGGGCACGTTGTACAGCAGTACCGGCAGCTGGACCGCCTCGGCGACGGCCTCGAAATGCCGCGCCAATCCCTCCTGCGAGGGGCGGTTGTAATAGGGGGTGACGATCAGGGCTCCGTCGGCGCCGACGGTCTTGGCGTGGCGTGCCAGTTCGATGGCCTTGTCCGTCGCCGAGGACCCGGCCCCGGCGATGACGCGGATACGGCCCGCCGCGACCTGCACGCACAGTTCGACCACGCGCTTGTGCTCGTCGAGGTGCAGCGAGGCGCTCTCGCCGGTCGTGCCCATGGGTACGACGCCGTGAACCCCGGCTGATATCTGGCGTTCCAGCAGCCCTGTGAAGGCGGCTTCGTCCACCTTTCCGTCACGAAGTGGTGTGATCAGGGCGGTGATCACGCCCTTGAACAAGGGGGCGGTCATTGAGAGAGATGGTCCTGCGTGGAAATGGCGACGTTCGCCGCGACAAGCGCAGGAGGGTAGGTTGCCGGTCGCCCGACCGCAACCGCGACGCATGGAGTTCGGACACGCAATGATCGCTGCCAGCCTCGCGGCCGCCCTCGCCCTTCTCGCCCCCGCGCCGGAAAGCCTGCTGCCGCAGGAGACGCCCTACAGCGCCGGCGCGTCAGGTCCCGTCAGCAACCAGCCGCGTCTGCTGAACGACCAGGATACGGCGCTCTTCCGCCAGGGCCTGGCCGCCGCCCGGAACCGCGACGTCATGGGCGCCCGCAACGCCGCCGCCCAGATCGGCGACCCGACGGCGCGCAAACTGGTCGAATGGGCTCTGCTGGACACCTCGGCCGAGCAGCTGCCGTACAGTGATCTGGCCGTGGCCCAGACCAGCTTCGATGGCTGGCCGCGCGCGGAGAGCCGGCGTATCGCCGCCGAACGCGCGCTTGACCTTTCCTATGCCGGGCCGGACGCCGCCACGGCCCTGTTCTCGTCCGCCCCGCCCCTGACCGTCCAGGGGGCCATAGCCCTGACGGACGCCCTGGAACAGCGCGGACGCCGGGACGAGGCGCGCGCCCTGATCACCGACTGGTGGCGCACCCGATCCTTCGATGACGCCGCCCAGACCCGCATCCTGAACCGCTGGGGCGGCTGGCTGACCCAGGCCGACCACGAGGCGCGGCTGAACATGCTGCTGCTGGGTCCGCACGGCCCGGCGACGCGCGCCATGGTGTCGCGCGTGTCGCCAGAGCGCCAGGCCGTCGCCGAAGCCGCCATGGCGTTGCGCACCGCCTACAGCCCCGACGCCGTGGTCGCCGGCCTCAGCCCGTCTCAGGCGATGGATCCGGCCGTGGTGCTTGAGCGGGTCCGCATCCTGCGGTCGCAGAGCCGCCAGTCGGAAGGCTTCGCGCTTCTGCGCGCCCTTCCCGCCGCGCCGTCGCACTCCGAGGGCCAGAACACCCTGTGGAGCGAGCGCCGCAACTATTTCCTCGACGCCCTGCAGCAGCGCAACTGGCAGGCGGCCTATGACGCGATGGCCGGTCACGGCTTCCCCTCGGGAGACCGCAAGGTGGACGCCGAATTCTTCGCCGGCTGGGTGGCGCTGGTGAAGCTGAACGATCCGGCCCGCGCCACGACCCATTTCGAAACCCTGCGCCAGTCGTCCTCGACCCCGATCACCCAGGGCCGCGCCCTCTACTGGCTGGGCCGCGCCGCCGAGGCGCAGGGGGCCACGCCCGCCGCCGTCCAGTATTACCAGGCCGGTTCCCGGCACATCCAGACCTTCTACGGCCAGCTGGCCGCCGAGAAGGCCGGGATGACGACCCTGACCCTGCCTTCGGACCCTGTCCCGTCCCGGGCCGAGATCGCGGCCTTCGAGGCCAATGAGGTCGTGCGCGCCGTGCGCATCCTCGGCGAGACGGGCGAAACCAGCCTGTTCCGGGTCTTCGCCTATCAACTGGACGACGACCTGCCGGGCGCATCCGACCTGGCCCTGCTGATGGATCTGTCGCGCAACTACGGCGAAGGCTTCACCGCCATGATGGTCGGCCGCGCCGCCAGCCAGCGCGGCTTCCTGATGCCGGAGCGCCAGTATCCGGTTCGCCTCGCGCCCCCGGTCGCCGGGGCGGCGCCGCTGGAGTTCACTCTCGCCATCACGCGTCAGGAATCGAGCTTCGACCCCCGCGCCCGCTCCAGCGCCGATGCGCGCGGCATGATGCAGTTTCTGCCGTCGACGGGCGCGGCCGTGGCCCGGCAGCTGGGTCTGCCGTTCTCGCAGGACCGGCTGTGGGATCCGGACTTCAACATGACGCTGGGCAGCTATCACCTCGGCGACCTGACCCGGGATTTCGGCGGGTCGATGCTGCTGACGACGGTCGGCTACAACGCCGGGCCGGCGCGGCCGCCGCAATGGATCGCCCGGTGCGGCGACCCGCGGGCGGGCAGCGTCGACCCCGTGGACTTCATCGAGTGCGCGCCCTTCACCGAGACCCGCAACTACATGATGCGAGTCATGGAAAACATGCAGGTTTATCGCGCAAGGCTGAACGGCGGCTCGGCCCCGTTGAGGCTGTCGGAAGACCTGAGACGCGGCGCGCCCGCGGGGCCCGCTCCTTACACCGCCTATGCGCCCGAGACGGATGCGACCGCGACGCCCTATCCGGCCGACTGACGCCGGCCGGCCGCCAGCAACGGGCCGTCCGGTCCGGTCATCCATCGGGCCGACAGGCCGAACACACGCGCCATGACCTCGGCTGACAAGGCCTCCATCGGGCCGGCGTCGGCGACGACCCCTGCCTGATCCAGCACCACGATCCGGTCGGCGAACCGCGCCGCCAAGGTCAGGTCGTGCAGGCTGACCAGGACCGCCTGCCCGCCCCGGGCGCGCGCCTGAAGCCGCTCCAGCACCATCAGCTGGGCGTCGGGGTCCAGTCCGGCGGTCGGTTCATCGACGAGCAGGCCCCGCGCGCCGGTCGCCAGGGCCCGCGCCAGCAGCACCCGGGCGCGCTCGCCGCCCGACATGTCGGCCACGCCGCGCTCGGCCAGATCTCCGGCCTCGACCTCCTCCAGGGCAGACCGCGCGCGCGCCCGGGCGTCCGTCGCCTGCAGGAAGGGAGCGCCCAGGGCGGCGACCTCGACTGCCGGCAGGTTCCAGGCGATGCGGCGCTCCTGCGGCAGATAGGCGACCCGTTGCGCCCGGAGCCCGGGCGACAGGGCGGCCACATCCTCGCCGTCAAGCAGGGCGCGGCCGCCCGTCAGGGGCAACAGTCCGGCCAGCGCCCGAATGGCGCTCGACTTGCCGGCGCCGTTCGGTCCGACCACGGCGACCAGTTCCCCGGCTCCGACGGTCATATCAACGGCGTCCACCACGACACGGCCACCCAGCGACGCCGTCGCTCCGATCAGAGCCAGCGCCGTCACAGCCGCCACTCCCGCGCCGCCCGCCATGCGATCATGGCGAACAGGGGCGCGCCGACGAGGGCGGTGAACACGCCCAGCTTCAGCTCCTGATCGGTCGGGGTCATCCGCGCGAGAAGGTCGGCGACCACGAGCATCAACCCGCCCGCGAGGGCCGAGGGCGCCAGCAGCCGTCCCGGATCACCGCGCACCACGCTGCGCACCAGATGCGGCGCCGCCAGTCCGACGAAGCCGATCACGCCCGCCACGGCGACGGCCGCCCCGGTCGCGAGCGCCGCGGCCAGAAGCGCGAGCAGCCGCAAACGCGCCATGGGCAGGCCCGACGTCCGCGCCGTCTCCTCGCCCAGGCTCAGCATCCGCAGTCCCGGCGCGGCCAGGCCCGCGAGGACCGCCGAAACCAGCACCGCCGGCGTGACCCAGGCCACGTCGACCCAGCTGCGGTTCTGCACCGAGCCGAGCAGCCAGCTCATCACCTCCGCGGTGGCGATGGGCGACGGCGACAGGTTGAAGATCAGGGCCGTGGCGGCGCCGGCGAAGCTGGACAGGGCCACACCGAACAGGATCAGGGCTTCAGGAGACCGGACCCGCGCCGAAAACAGGACCAGCAGCCCACCCGCCAGTCCGGCGCCGGTCAGGGCCGACACCTCGACCGCGCCCGGAATCGCCGCCGCCCCCAGCACGATCGCGCCGGCCGCCCCAAGCGCCGCCATCGCCGACACCCCCAGCACGCCGGGATCGGCCAGCGGGTTTCTGAGCAGGCCCTGCATGACGGCGCCCGCCAGCCCCAGGGCCGCGCCGACCATCAGAGCCGTGACAACCCGCGGCGCCCGGACCTGCCACAGGACTTCCCCCGGCGCGGACGCCGGATCGGCGAAGGCCTGGGCCCACTGTCGACCGTCGAAGACGCTTTCACCCAGCAGCACGCCGGCGACCACCCCCGCCAGGATCAACAGGACCAGTCCGGTGATCAGACGCGACGGCCTCATGCTCCGGCCTTCAGCATGGCCGCGGCGTCGGCCGCGAACCAGCCGGGACAGGTCAGGGTCGCCGCCGGCAGGCGCGCGGCCACCCGCCCCCGCGCGATCCGGCGCAGAACGGGATGGCGGCCCGCGCCGCGCCAGTCCATGCGGGCCTGGTCGAAGAAGCCGAGAACGAACCGCGCAGGGGGAAACAGGACGATCCGCTCGATGCTGACGGGCGCGAACGAGGCGGCCTCCGTCGCATTGACGAAGCCCGCGGCCGTCAGGATGGCGTCGATCAACGTCCCCGGCCCGGCTGTGAACCCGCCCGCCGTCAGATAGAGGGCCCGGGGCCGAACCGCGCCCCGCACTGGAGCGGCGGCGAGCGTGCGGTCCATGCCCGCGATCACGGCCTCGCCCCGCGCCACGGCGTCCAGACCCCGCGCCACCGTCCGGACATCGGCGCGTACGCCCTCGAAATCCGTCGCATCCTCGATGGTCAGAACACGAACGCCGTCCGCCGCGAGCCGCGCCAGGAGACGCGGTTCGCCGCCCCAGTAGCGGACCACCACATCGGGCTGGAAGGCGATGGCCGCCTCCAGGGTGGGCCGGACGCGCGGATGTTCTGCCGCGGCGGCGCGCATCCATGCATCCGGATCGTCCGCGCGGGGCGACAGGGCCATCTCGGCCCCGGGCGCGAGAGCGAGAACATACTGATCCGCGCACTGATCCAGCGACATGACCCGCAATGGACGCGCCTCCGCCACGACCGGCGCGATCAGGATCGCGGCGGCCAGAACCACGGCGCGGCGCGTCATGGCTTCAGCAGTCCCGCCAGCAACCCGTCGATCAGGGTGGTGACCAGGGTTTCGCGGTCGACCCAGTCAAAATACGGCTTGGTGATCATCAGGGAGACCACCCCATGACCGCCGGCCCACAGGGCCTGGGCCGCCGTGCGCGCGTCGCCGCGCAGCAGGCCCGCCGCCTCGACATCCTCGACCGTCTTCTCGAACGACCGGAACAGCTCGTGCCCCAGTTCCCGCGCGGCGGACTGGGCGCCCTCGCGCAGCTCAATGGGGCGGGTCATATAGGCCAGGCGATAGGCGTTGGGATTCCCGAACCCGAAATCCACATAGGCCCGCAGCATCAACCGCAGACGCGCCTCGGGCCCGACCGGCTGATTGATCAACGCCTCGTTGGTTTCAAGCAGGGCCGCGAACGCCTGGCTGCAGATCTCGTGGAGGATCTCGCTCTTCTCGGAAAAATGCATGTAGAGCGCCGTCGACGACAGGCCGACCTCGTCCGCGATCTTGCGGATCGTCGCGCCCTCGTAACCGTGCTCTACGAAGATCCGTTCGGCGGCCGCGAGTATTTCCGCGCGGCGCGCATGGCCCTCGCCTTTCGGCTTTCTCTGCGAGCGGGGATTGAGGGTCACGGCGGTCAAAACGCGCACTCCGAGCGGCGGTCCCTTGAATAGCGGCATTCCCGGGCATCCGCCAACCGCTTGCCGTGCGCGAATCACTGGGATAACCATGCGTTGTGGAGAGGGCTGGGATAAGCAATCTTGAGGATCGCCGGCGCGGCGCCGGGCGATATGGGCCGCCCCTCGGGCAGAGCGCGGCCATGCGCGGCCTGACGCCCGGGCAGCTCGCCGTCATGGCGGTGCTGATCCTCCCGGCGGGATCGTTGGCCTGGCTCCGCCCGGACGTGTTCGGGCATGGGATTGTTGTCGCCGGAGCATGGGGGTTCCTGGCCGTGGCGGTCTGGCGCACCGGCCTGATCCTGTTCAGCGCGGTCCGCGCCTCTCCCGCGCCCGAGCCGCCGGTCTGGCCCCGTTACACCGTGCTGGCGGCGCTGCATGACGAGGCCGAGGTCGTTCCGCAGCTGATCGGCCGCCTCTCGCGCATCGACTACCCCGCCGACCGGCTACAGGGCCTGCTGGTGCTTGAAGCCCACGATCACGAAACCATCGCCGCCGCCCTGGCGACACCACGGCCCGACTGGCTGGACGTGTTGGTGATCCCGCCTGGCAAGCCGCAGACCAAGCCCCGCGCGCTGAACTGCGCCCTCGCCCGGGCCACGGGCGATCTGCTGACGGTCTATGACGCCGAAGACGAGCCGGACCCGCTTCAGCTTCGCGAGGCCGCCAGCCGGTTCGCGGCGGACACGACCGGCCGGCTGGCCTGCCTGCAGGCTCCGCTGCGCATCCGCCGCCGGGGACCGGCGGACGGCTCGCCCTTCCTCGATCGCCAGTTCGCCGCCGAATACGCCAGCCTGTTCGAGACCACCCTGCCCGGCATCGCGCGCCTCGGCCTGCCGTTTCCTCTCGGCGGGACCAGCAATCATTTCCGCACCGATGTGCTCAGCGCGGTCGAGGGCTGGGACGCATGGAATGTGACCGAGGACGCCGATCTCGGCTTCCGGCTGTGGAGCCGGGGCTGGGGGCTGGGCGTCATCTCGCGCCCGACCTGGGAGACGCCGCCCGGCGGCCTCGACAACTGGCTGCCGCAGAGAACCCGATGGCTGAAGGGCTATATGCAGACCTGGGGCGTGCATACGCGCCAGCCCTGGCGGCTGGGCTGGCGGGGCGGGGCCGCCCTCGTCCTGACCGTGGGCGCGGGCCTGGTCTCGGCGGCCCTGCACGGACTTTCGCTTGCGTGGGTGGCCGCGACGGTACTCGTTTCCCTGATGGCGGGCCTGCCTCCCGAGACGCCCGCCCTGGCGGTGAGCGTGCTGGTGCTGGGAGCAGCTTCGGCCTGGCTGTCCTGCGCCATCGGAGCCCGTCGCGCGGGCGTGCCCTATGGCCCCCGCGACATGATCGCGGCCCCGGCCTACTGGGCCCTGCTCAGCCTCGCCTTCGCGCATGCGGCGTGGCGTCTGGTGCGCGATCCCTTCGCCTGGGACAAGACACGTCACCGTCGCGACGCGCCGGCCTCTGCCGAGGAAGCGGCCGGCGAAACGCAGGATGCGCTGGACGGGACGGCGTCTCTCCGCCTATCAGCCCTCCATGCCCCCGCGCCTGAACCCGTCGCCTGAGACCCTGGTCACCCGCGCCTGGGCCGACTACGCCCTGCTGGACAGCGGCGGCGGCCGAAAGCTGGAACGCTATGGCCGGTTCACCGTCGTGCGCCCCGAACCCCAGTGCTTCTGGTCGCCCCGCGATCCTTCCGCCTTCGACGCCGCCGACGCCGTCTTCGATCCGACCGACGAGGACGAGAGCGGGCGCTGGCGTTTCGCCGGCGCCTCCCTGGACACCTTCCCCCTGGCCTGGCGCGATGTGCGCTTCACCAGCCGGTTCACGCCGTTCCGCCATCTGGCTTTCTTTCCCGAGCAGGCCGCGAACTGGGAGTGGCTGGACGGTCGCATCCGGCGACTGCGCAAGCCCCGCATCCTCAATCTGTTCGGATACACCGGGGTGGCCAGCCTGGCCTGCGCCGCCGCGGGAGCCGAGGTCACCCATGTCGACGCCTCGAAAAAGTCGGTGGCCTGGGCGCGCGAGAACGCCGAACTGTCGGGCATGACCGACCGGCCGATCCGCTGGATCGTCGAGGACGCGCGCAAATACGCGGCCCGCGAGGTTCGGCGCGGGGTGAAATACGACGGCATCATCCTCGATCCGCCGAAGTACGGACGGGGGCCGACGGGCGAGGTCTGGCGGCTGTTCGAAGACCTGCCGGGACTGCTGAAGGACTGCGCCGCCCTGCTGTCGGACGAGGCCTCCTTCCTGCTGCTGAACGCCTATGCGGCGCGCATCTCGGGCCTGTCGCTTTCGCACCTGATGGCCGAGGCGACGGCGGACCGGGGCGGGGTCATCGACTGGGGCGAACTGGCCCTGGCCGAGGACGGAGCGGACGGCCGGGCCATCGGCCTCAGCTTCTTCGCGCGGTGGTCGGCGTGACCGATCGCCTGATCACCTCCCTGACCAATGACACGGTCAAGGCCGTGCGCGCCCTGCACATGCGCAAGGAGCGCGAGGCGACCGGCCGCTTTCTGGCCGAGGGGCTGAAATTCATCGGCGAGGCGCTGGACCAGAACCGCGCGCCGCGCCTGCTGCTGGTCGGCGAGGACGCCCGGCCGCATCCGATCCTCGACCGCGCCCGCGAGGCCACGCGCGGGGCGGGCGGCGAGGTCGTGATCGTCACCCACGCCATCCTCGAAAAGATCAGCCGCCGCGACAATCCCCAGACCGTGCTGGGGGTGTTCGATCAATTCTACACGCCCTTGTCCGCCATCCAGCCGAAATCGGCTCCGGCGTGGGTGGCGTTGGAGCAGGTGCGCGACCCCGGAAATCTGGGCACCATCATCCGCACCGCGGATTCCGCCGGTTGCGGCGGGGTGATCCTGATCGGCGACTGCGTCGACCCCTGGTCCGTCGAGGCCGTGCGGGCGACCATGGGCTCGGTCTTCGCCGTGGCCATCGTCCGCGCCAGCCCGGCCGAGTTTCTCGCCTGGCGCCAGTCCTGGCCCGGCAGCGTCATCGGCACCCGGCTGGATGCGACCCATGGCTATCGCGACGCCTCGATCCAGCACCCCGCCCTGATCCTGATGGGCAACGAGCAGGCCGGGCTGACCGACGCCCTCGCCGTCGCCTGCGACGTCAACGTCAAGATCCCCATGCGCGGCCGCGCCGACAGTCTGAACCTGGCCGTGGCGACGGGGATCATGGTCTATGCCGTAACCGACGCGGCCTGAGGCAATGACCTTCGCGGCATGACGCGGGATTCACTTGCAGCCGGCCCCAGGCCGCGCGAGCCTCGACCACCCTGTCGCCGAGACCCGTTGATGCGAACCGTCCTGTCCCTGCTGCTCGCCTTCGTCTGCGCCCTCCCCGGTCATGCTTCGGCGCAGGCGGAACCCGACGCCGCGGCCTGGCGACAGGACGCCCTGTCCGTCGAGCCGCTGATCAACAGCCGGTACGCCTATCTCGACCGCTTTCCGGGCGGGGTCATGCCGACGAGCCCGGTTCTCCGCGCCGAGGCCGAGGCGGTGGCGGACCGGAGCGCCCTGCTCCGCTACGCCGAACACGCGGTGGCCGCCCTCGCCGACCACCATGCCATCACCGGCGGATCCTTCGCCGACAGCTGGGGCCTCGTACCCAGCTATGCCGATCTGTGGATCGAGCCCGAGGGCGAGGCGTGGCGCATCACCGCCGTCCGCGAGGGCTCGTCCGCGGCGCTCGCCGGCGTGCGTCAGGGCGATGCGCTGACGGCGGTTGGAGACCTTCCGACCGGTCAGGCGGTCGCCGCCTTCTGGTCGGAACCGGGACTTCCGGCGGAGGGCGAGCGGGCCGGCTACGCCGCGCGGGTGCTCGCCGCGGGCCGGCGCGACCGGCCGCGCGATCTGACCATCCGCGGCCGCGACGGCGTCGAACGCCGGCTGAGCCTGCCCAACCTCTACGCGGTCCGTCGGGCCGATCAGCCCCCCGTCACCGTGCGCGAAAGCGGCGACGACCGGGTCATCCGCTTTAACGACTCGCTCGGCGACAGCGGGACGATCGCCGCCTTTGACGCCGCCATGGCCAACGCCCGCGCGGGACAGCGGGTCGTGCTGGACCTGACCGACACGGCCAGCGGGGGAAACACCGTGGTCGCCCGCGCGATCATGGGCTGGTTCGTCGATGGGCCGACCGCCTATCAGATCCACAACCTGCCGGCCGAAGAGCGGGAGACGGGCATTCCCCGCCAATGGATCGAACAGGTCCTGCCGCGCCCGGGCAAACGCCACCGGGGGCCGGTTTCGGTCCGTGTCGGCCGCTGGACCGGAAGCATGGGCGAGGGGCTGGCGATCGGCATGGACGCCCTGGGCGCCGAGGTTTCGGGCGGTCCGATGGCGGGCCTCCTGGGCGCCGTGTACGACCATCGGCTGGCGAATTCGGGGCTGGTGATCAAGCTGCCGACCGAGCGGCTCTACGCCATCGACGGAACGCCGCGGGAGGCCTTCGTTCCGCGTCCCTAGAAGCTGCGCCCGTCGACCCGCTGCGCCGTCCAGCTGAAGGGTTCGATGTCAGTCAGGGTGCGGACGTTGATCGCCACCATGGGGAGGCCGCCGGGGCCTTCGCCGCGCGCGAAGGTCTGGACGCCGCAGGTTTCGCAGAACCGGTGGCCGATCTTGTGGCTGTTGAAGCGGTATTCCGTCTGCGGGCCGGCCCTGGTTTCGCGGAAGGCGTCCGGCGAGACGAAGGCGAGGACGAAGCCCTTGCGGTAGCAGTGCGAGCAGTTGCACTCGATCAGCCCGTCGACGCTCATATCGACCTCATAGGCCACCGCGCCGCAGTGGCAGGACCCCTCATGGGTCTTGACCTCAGTCATCACGCATCCTCCAGCAGCACCACCCCCGGCGCCGATTTCAACGCCCCGCGCAGGGCCCCGTCCAGCCGGTAGCGGCCGGGCAGTTTCAGTTCGACCTCGCGGCGGCCGTCCAGCGAGGCGACCAGGGACACCTCGCCGCCCTTGCCCGGGGATTTCGCCTTCTCGAGCCGTGTCCGCAAGGCTTCGGCGTCGGCCGTTTTCGCCGAGACGTGGATGCGCAGCCCCATGGCGCCGTCGTCCAGCAGCGTGTCGAGCCGCGAGGCGTCGTCGCCGAAGAAGCGCACCTCGCCGTCGGCCGACTTGGCGCGGACCTTGACCATGATCGAGGCCCCGACTTCCAGCACCTCGCGGCATTTGCGCAGCTGTTCGGGCGGGAACAGGCATTCGAACTCGCCCGTCGGATCGGAGAAGGTGACGAAGGCGAATTTCTCGCCCGACTTGGCGCTGGCCCGCTCCTGACGGCGGCGCACGACGCCGGCCATCAGGAAGGCTTCGTGGCCGCTTTCGGCCAGGGCCGTGGCCTCGGCGACGAAGGTGACGCGCTTGCGCTTCAGCGCCGGCGCCATGTCCTCCAGCGGGTGGCCGGACAGGTAGAAGCCGACGGCGGCCAGCTCTTGATCCAGCTTCTCGGGCCCGACCCAGGGCTCGACCGGCTTCAGGCGCGGGCGGGCGGCGCCGGCCTGGTCGCCGCCGAACAGGGAGACCTGGGACGAGGCGCGCTCGGCGGCCACGCTCTGGCAATAGGCCATCAGGGTGTCGGCCTGTTCGAACAGCTGGCGGCGGTTGGAGTGGAAGCTGTCGAAGGCGCCGGCGCGGGCCAGGTTCTCCAGCGCCCGTTTGTTGACGCTGCGCGGGTCGACGCGTTCGAGGAAGTCGAAGATGTCGGTGAACCGCCCGCCGGTCTCGCGCACCTCGACCAGATGCTTCATGGCCTCGAGGCCGACGTTGCGGATCGCGCCCAAGGCGTACAGCACGGCCCCCACGCCATTGTCGTACGCGACGTCGAAATCGGCCGAGGAGCGGTTCACGTCGGGGGAATTGACCGGCACGTCGAAGCGGCGGCAATCCTGATAGAAGACAGCGAGTTTGTCGGTATTGCTGAGATCGAGCGACATGGACGCGGCCATGAATTCGACCGGGTGCGTCGCCTTCAGCCAGCCGGTCTGGAAGCTGATCAGGGCGTAGGCCGCGGCGTGCGACTTGTTGAAGCCATAGCCGGCGAACTTGGCCACCAAGTCGAAGATGCCGCCGGACTGTTCCTCGGAAACGCCCTTCTCCGATGCGCCGGCGATGAAGCGGGCGCGCTGGAAGTCCATCTCCTCCTTCTTCTTCTTGCCCATGGCGCGGCGAAGAAGGTCGGCTTCGCCAAGGCTGTAGCCGGCCAGGACCTGGGCGATCTTCATCACCTGCTCCTGGTAGATGATGACGCCGTAGGTCTCGGTCAGAACCTCGGTCAGGGAGGGGTGCAGATAGTCCACCTGCTGCCGGCCGAATTTCCGGTCGATATAGGTGTCGATCATCTCCATCGGCCCGGGCCGGTAGAGGGAGATCAGGGCGGTGATCTCCTCGATCGAACCGCAGCGCATCTTGCGCAGGGTGTCGCGCATGCCCTGGGATTCCAGCTGGAACACCCCGACGGTCTGGCCCGAGGCCATCAGCTCATAGGTCTTGGGATCGTCCAGCGGCAGGCCGTTCCAGTCGGGCGCGGCGCCGCGCCGTTCCAGATACTGGCGCGCGCGGTCCAGCACGGTCAGGGTCTTGAGGCCGAGGAAGTCGAACTTCACCAGACCGGCGGCCTCGACCCATTTCATGTTGAACTGGCTGGCCGGGATGGTCGAGCGCGGATCCTGGTACAGCGGCGCCAGTTCGATCAGGGGGCGGTCGCCGATGACGATGCCGGCGGCATGGGTCGAGGCGTTGCGGTACAGCCCCTCAAGCTCCAGCGCCGTCTCCAGCAGGGTCGCCACGGCCCTGTCGTTGTCGCGCGCCTCGCGCAGGCGCGGCTCGATCTCGATGGCCTGGGCGAGGGTCACGGGGTTGGCGGGGTTGGCCGGCACCATCTTGGCCAGACGGTCGACCTGGCCCAGCGGCATCTGCAGCACCCGGCCGACGTCGCGCAGCACGGCCCGGGCCTGCAGCGTGCCGAAGGTGATGATCTGGGCCACCCGGTCCTTGCCGTAGCGGGCCTGGACGTAGTCGATCACCTCTTCGCGCCGCTCTTGGCAGAAGTCGATGTCGAAGTCGGGCATGGAGACGCGTTCGGGGTTCAGGAACCGCTCGAACAGCAGGCCGAAGCGCAGGGGATCCAGGTCGGTGATGGTCAGGGCCCAGGCGACCAGCGAACCGGCGCCCGAACCCCGGCCCGGACCCACGGGGATGCCGTGGTTCTTGGCCCATTTGATGAAGTCCGACACGATCAGGAAATAGCCGGGGAAGCCCATCTGCTGGATGATGCCGACCTCCCATTCGAGGCGAGTCCAGTACTCTTCCTCGGGGGCCGCGGGCGTCACCGCCAGCAGCCGCGCCTTCAGTCCCTCGCGGGCCTGATGCATCAGCTCGTCGGGCTCGGACCGGCCCGCGCCGGCGTCGAAACGGGGCAGGATGGGCGCGCGCGTGGGGGCGAGGAAGGCGCAGCGACGGGCGATCTCGATGGTGTTGTCGCAGGCCTCCGGCAGGTCGGCGAACAGCGTCCGCATCGCCGCCGCGGGCTTGAACCAGTGCTCGCCGGTGATGCGGCGGCGGTCTTCCTGGCCGGTGAAGGCCCCGTCGGCGATGCACAGCAGGGCGTCGTGGGACCGCGCCTGGGCCGCCTTCGCATAGTGGACGTCGTTGGTGGCGACCAGCGGCGCGTCATGGGCGTAAGCCCATTCGACGAGGCCGCGCTCGGCCTGGCCCTCGCTGGCGAGGCCGTGGCGTTGCAGCTCGACATAGAAGCGGTCGCCGAAGACCCGCGCCATTTCGGTCAGGGCGGCGGCGGCCTCGGCCGGGCGGGACTGGACGAACAGGGGGTCGACGGGGCCGTCGGGGCCGCCCGACAGCAGGATCAGCCCCTCGGACCGCTCCGCCACCATGGTCCAGGGCACGCTGGGCTCGTCCATCGAACCGGCGTCGAGGAAGGCCGAGGACGACAGGGCGCACAGGTTCAGCCAGCCCGCCTCGTTCTGGACCAGCAGGACCACGGTCGGGACCCTGGCCCAGCGCTCGTTGATCTTGCCGCCGATGCCGGTGACGGGGATGGCGCAGGCCACCAGCGGCTGGACGCCGGCCCCCTTCGCCGCCTCGCTGAACTCCAGCGCGCCGAACAGATTGGCCCGGTCGGCCACGCCCACCGCCGGCATGCCCGCGTCGGCGGCCAGGGTCGGGACCTTGCCCGCCTTGATCGCGCCTTCCAGCAGCGAATAGGCCGAGCGGACGCGGAGATGGATGAAGCCCTGGCTGTTCAGCGTGTCGGTCAAACCGGTCCCGTTCCCTCGCCGATCGGCGTCCCTGTTCTGGACCGAGTCTCACATCGCGAGCGACCCGGACACCGGAAAGCGGCGCCCTGCCCGTCCCGCCCGACGACCGCCTGTGGATAGCCGGCGGCGCCGGCGCCCCGCGACCGGTGGAGCGGAAAAATATCGTCCAGCTCGTCCAGCTCGTCCATTCGCGGCGCTCAACACCTTGAAATCGCGGCACCCGTCCGTCCGGACGCCCCGGACTCCCCTCAGGCCGCCGAGGTCAGCAACGCCGCCTGCCACATCACCCAGACGAAGCCGCCGCACGACGCCAGCGACAATGTATCCCTCACCCAACGCGCCATGATCTTTGTCCCCGGATTGCGTGTTCCGGTTCTGTTCTATGTTCTTGTTGCGTTCCCGTCAAGGGCATTTGAGGTGAACCGACTCGTCGCGGCCTGTAGGATGGCCTGCGCGCCACTCACCGTCCGCCCTCCGGCGGCAGGCGTCGCGGGAGAGCGGCCATGGCCAAGGGTCAAGTGAAGAGCAACAAGGAAGTCCGCAAACCCAAGGCCGAGAAGCCCAAGCCGTCCGTGGCGGTCAGCAGCAGCTCGCCGTTCACGACGCCTCCGGGGAAGAAATAGCGGCAAGCGTCCTTCTCCCCTCCGGGGGAGAAGGTGGCTCGCGGAGCGAGGCGGATGAGGGGGATGGCTCCCCCACCCCGTCTGACCGCTCGCTTGATCTGACCGCCCCCTCATCCGTCAGGCTGCGCCTGACACCTTCTCCCCCGAGGGGAGAAGGGATTTATTCGGCCTCCAGCCTGCGCTCGCACTCGGCCACGCCCGCGGCGACGCCGGCGTCGGCGTAGAGGTCGCGGGCGGCGGTCCAGGCGGCTTCGGCCGGGCCCGGGCGGCGCAGGGCGTCCAGCGCCAGGGCCGTCAGCCGCAGGGCGTTGGCCATGTCGATCGAGGTCCCCTGCCCGTTCGACCGGTACAGGGCCGCGGCCTGTTCGGCGTGGGCCAGGGCCTGTTCCAGATGGTCGGCCTCGCGGTCGATGTCGGACAGGTGGCGCAGGGCGTGGGCCTGCAGCAGGGGGGCGCCGCTCTCGCGGCTGAGGGCGGCGGCGCGGGCGTATGAGTTGCGGGCGTCCAGAGTGCGGCCTTCGGCCATGGCCTCGCGCGCCGTGGTCAGATGGGCCTGGATGGCGTCGGTCATGAAAGGCTCCGCGTAAGCAGAACCCTTAGCACAGCCTCAGTAGGCGTGGCTCTCGGCCGGGCGTTCTTCCAGATGGCCGTCCTTGAGGGCGAAGACGCGGTCCATGTGACCGGCCAGCTCCATGTTGTGGGTGGCGATCAGGGCGGCGACGCCGGTCTTCTTGACGAGGTCGTGCAGGGCCTCGAACACCGTCTGGCTGGTGGCGGGGTCGAGGTTGCCGGTCGGCTCGTCGGCCAGCAGCAGCCGCGGACGGTTGGCCAGGGCGCGGGCGACGGCGACGCGCTGCTGCTCCCCGCCCGACATCTGGGCCGGCTGGTGGGTCAGCCGTTCGCCGAGGCCGAGGGCGGTCAGGACTTCGGAGGCGCGGGCGCGGGCCTCGGCCTGTCTGACGCCGGCGATGCGCAGCGGCAGGGCGACGTTGTCGCGGGCGTCGAACTCGGCCAGCAGATGGTGGAACTGGTAGACGAAGCCGATGCGGGCCAGGCGGAGGTGGGTGCGGGCGCGCTCGTCCAGCATGCCGACGTCCTCGCCGTCGATGCGGATCTCGCCCGAGGTGGGGCGCTCCAGCAGGCCGGCGGCGTGCAGCAGGGAGGACTTGCCCGAGCCGGACGGGCCGATCAGGCCGACGACCTCGCCCGGCATCACATCGAGATTGACGCCCCGAAGCACCGTCAGGCCGCCGGTGGCGGTGTCATAGGTGCGCGTCAGGCCGCGGACGGAGAGGACGGGGTTACTCATACCGAAGCGCCTCGACCGGATCCATTTTCGCGGCCCGCCACGACGGCAGCAGGCTGGCGATACAGCTCATGAACAGGGACCAGACGGCGACCCAGAAGACGTCGCCGGGGTCGACCAGGGCGGGGATGGAGTCGAGCATGTAGACGTCGGCGTTGAACAGCTGGACGCCCAGCAGCGCCTCGAGGAAATGCTGGATGGGGCCGATGTTCAGACAGAAGACGAGGCCGAGGAACAGGCCGGTGGCCGTGCCGGCCACCCCGATCGCCGCGCCGGCGACGAAGAAGACGCGCAGCATCGACATCTGGCTGGCGCCGACGGTGCGCAGGATGGCCACGTCGCGGGTCTTGTTCTTCACCAGCATGACGATGCCGGAGATGATGTTCAGGGCGGCGATGGCGACGACGAGGCCGAGGATTATGCTCATGGCCACCCGCTCGACCTTCAGCGCGCCCCAGAAGGCCGCCAGCCGGTCGCGCCAGTCGCTGACCACGCCGCCGGGCCCCGCGGCCGCGCGGACGGCGGGATAGAGGTCGGCCACGCGGTCGGGCTGGTCGATCTTCATCTCGATGACGTCCCAGACGCCCTCCTTGCCGAAGAAGAGCTGGGCCTGTTCCAGCGGCATGAACAGGAAGGCGCGGTCGAAGTCCGCCGTGCCGGAGGTGAAGACTCCGCCGACGCGATAGGTCTTCTCGAGCCCGCCCAGATTGCCGAAGGCGCTGTCGGCTCCGGTCGGGGAATACAGGGTGATGGGATCGCCGACCCGCAGGCCCATGCCTTCGGCCAGGGCCTTGCCGATGATGATGTTGTCGCCGCCGTAGGCCCCCTGGCCGAAGGTGCGCTTCGCCTCGGCCGAGAGGCTGTCATAGACGTAGGACATGGAGCCCAGATCCTGCGGGCGGATGCCGCGCACGACGGCGCCGGTCGTCTGGCCGGCGGCGCGGACAAGGCTCTGGTTCTCGATCACGGGCGTGACGCTGACGACTCCCGGAACCTGGCCGATGCGCCGGACCACGGCGTCGCGGTTCGGATCGCTCAGCACCTGGCCCTGGACGTACATGTGGCCGTTGAAGGACAGCATGCGGCTGAGCAGTTCGTGCCGGAAGCCGGCCATGATGCTCATCACCACGATCAGGGCCATGACCGCGAGCGAGATGGCGACATAGGAGATGATGGCGATCAGGGCGATGCCGCCCTCTTTCCGCCGGGCGCGCAGATAGCGCAGCGCCAGTTCGATCTCCCAGGCCGAGAACGGCCCGGCCGGCCTGGTTTTGGGAACAACAACGTCGGTCATGATGCGGTTCTCCTTCCCCCATTTCGGGGGAAGGTGGCAGGCGGAGCCTGACGGATGGGGGACCCTGAGGGCGGCCTGGATTCGACGGGACAGGGTACGGAAAGAGCCCCCATCCGAGCCGCTCCGCGGCCCACCTTCCCCCGAAATGGGGGAAGGAATGCGCTGGCCAGACTCATCCGCGCACCCGCATCAGGGCCTCGTCCAGCGGAACGGAGACCTTCTCGCCGGTGGCGCGGCGCTTCAGCTCGACCACGCCGTCGGCGAGGCCCTTGGGCCCGATGGTCAGCTGCCAGGGGATGCCGATCAGGTCGGCGGTGGCGAACTTGCCGCCCGGGCGTTCGTCGGTGTCGTCGTAGAGGACGTCCTTGCCGAGGGCCTCCAGCTTGGCCACGGCCTCCTCGCAGGCGGCGGAGACGGCCTCGTCACTGGCGCGCAGGTTGATGACCACGACGTCGAACGGCGCCACGGAGTCGGGCCAGATGATGCCGCTTTCGTCGTGGCTGGCCTCGATGATGGCGCCCAGCAGGCGCGACACGCCGACGCCGTAGCTGCCCATGTGGACGTCCGTGTCCTTGCCGTCGGGCCCGGCGACCTTCGCCTTCATCGGGGCGGAGTACTTCGTGCCGAAATAGAAGATGTGACCGACCTCGATGCCGCGCGCGGTCAGGCGGTCGCCCTCGGCGGTCTCGCTTTCGAAGCGGGCGGCGTCGTGCATTTCCTCGGTGGCGGCGTACATCGAGATCCGCTCGTCGACGATGGCCTGCAGGTCGTCCCAGTCAACGCCCGTGCCCGGCGCCGGCATCTCGACCAGCTTGCGGTCGCAGAAGACCTGGCTTTCGCCCGTGTCGGCAAGGACGATGAACTCGTGGCTGAGGTCGCCGCCGATCGGGCCGGTGTCGGCGCGCATCGGCACGGCCTTCAGCCCCATGCGGGCGAATGTGTTCAGATAGGCCACGAACATGCGGTTATAGGCCTTGCGGGCCGAGGCCTCGTCGATGTCGAAGGAATAGGCGTCCTTCATCAGGAATTCGCGGCCGCGCATGACGCCGAAGCGCGGACGGCGCTCGTCGCGGAATTTCCACTGGATGTGGAAGAGGTTCAGGGGCAGCGCCTTGTAGCTCTTCACGAAGCCGCGGAAGATGTCGGTGATCATCTCCTCGTTGGTGGGCCCGTACAGCAGTTCGCGTTCGTGCCGGTCGGTGATGCGCAGCATCTCTGGGCCGTAGGCGTCGTAGCGGCCGCTCTCGCGCCACAGGTCGGCCAGCTGGAGGGTGGGCATCAGCAGTTCGACGGCCCCTGCCCGCTCCTGCTCCTCGCGCACGATCTGCTCGATCCGGTTCAGCACCCGCAGGCCCAGCGGCAGCCAGGCGTAGATGCCGGCGGCCTCCTGTTTGATCATCCCGGCCCGCAGCATCAGCTGGTGCGAGACGATCTGGGCGTCCGAAGGCGCCTCCTTGAGCGTGGGCAGGAAATAGCGCGACAGGCGCATGGGCAGAATCCGGGGACAGAGGTGAAGCACCGCTTTAGCCGTTCGGACGGGGCGAAAGCTAGGCGGTCGTCACAAACGCGCGGGATCGCTCAGGGATGCGGCAGGCCGATGCCGTATCGCGCGGCCAGATAGGGGATGATGGCCTGGTCCTGCAGGAAGCGTTTTCCGGTCGTTTCACTGGTCCGGGCCTCGGGCCAGTCGAAGGTTTCGTCGAGGACCAGGATCGGGCAACTCTGGTGCGCCTCGCCGACCAGTTCGACGACCGGCAGGCGCGGTCGCGGGTGGTCGAGGCGCGTGATGTCGAGTTGCGTCTTCAGGTCGGGATAGAAGGCCAGCACGCCTTCGAGGACCGCGCCGGCGGGGCAATACCACGGCCCGCCCTGTTCGTCGGTCCAGCCGGGATTGAGAAGGAAAAGGCGGTCGGTCATGGCGGCGTCACGAAGCCGGCGGAGCCAGGTCCGGCAGCGGCATCCAGCCGATGTAGACCAGGACCATCACCAGCGCCCAGACGAGGGCCGCGACCCAGGTGGTGGTGAGGAATTTGCGCTTCAGGTCCGGCTTCACGGGCGCGCCCCACTGGGCGCCGTCGGTCGGCGGCTCATGCGTTTCCCTCGACGTGCCCAGCGGCAGGACGGCGAACAGCACCGTCCACCAGCAGACGAGGTAGATGGCGAGCATGGTGATCGGGCCGATCGGCATCAGTGGGCTCCGTGCTGGTTAGAGCTCGAGGGCGTTTCCATCAGTTCGACCAGAACCCCGCCCATGTCCTTCGGATGGACGAAGATGATCGGCGTGCCGTGGGCGCCGATGCGCGGCTCGCCCGTGCCGAGGATGGTCGCGCCCCTGGCCCGCAGGGCGTCGCGCGCGGCGAGGATGTCCGCGACCTCGAAACAGACGTGGTGCTGGCCGCCCTTCGGGTTCCTGGCCAGGAAGCCGTGGATCGGGCTGTCGTCGCCCAGCGGCTCGATCAGCTCGATCTGGCTGTTGGGCAGGTCGATGAAACAGACGCGCACGCCCTGGGCCGGCAGGTCGAACGGCGCATGCGCCTTCGTGGCCCCGAGCATGTCGCGGTACAGGGCGACGCTGGCCTCGATGGAGGGCGTGGCGACGCCGACGTGGTTGAGTCTACCGATCATCCGGCTGGTTTAGCCGGTGTGGGCCGAGCGGAGAAGGCGTCGTGATTGTCGCGTGCCGGCGCGATCCGCCGCCTGCGCCGCAAACCGGGCGTTTGAGCGCCCGCACCTCCGTCAGGGGCGGGTGCGTCCCATTTCGACGCGGAGCCGCCACCGGCGCTCGTTTTCGGCGCTTTTCTCGAGGGCCTGCTCGGGACTGGCGGCGGTGTCGTAGGGGCGCTTTTCCTCGCACACGGCGCGAATGAATTCGTAGGGCGGACTGAATTCGGGCGGGGGCGGACCCCATGGCTCGACCGCCTCTCCGGGTCCCGGGACCCCGCGCAGATTGGTCGTTCCGCAATGTAGCTGGCTGACATAGCGGACGTGCCCGACGACGGCGCCATCGGGCCCGTACTCCATGGGCGTCAGAGCCTCGATCTGCACGATCGGGCCGTCTTCGGAGACCACATGGACGGGCCTTCGGTACCACATGTCGGACCCGCGCTGCGCCCCGGGCATGGGCAGGGTCCAGCGGACCATGGCCCAGGGCTCGGCGGCCGCGCTCACAGCCGGATCCTGGGGGCTTCCGAGCAGCAAGAGAAGCAGAACTGGCGACAAGGGACCCTCCGGCAAAGCAGGAAGCCTACCGCAAAGCGGGCCAATAGCCAGATCGGCGCCGGGCCAACAAAAAGGGCCGGCGATCGCTCGCCGGCCCCTTCGTCGATCGGTTGTGCGCCGGCCTTACTGGCCGCCGGTCATCTGCGCGACTTCGGTGGCGAAGTCCGGGCCCTCGACCTTCTCGACGCCTTCGCCGAGGGCGAGGCGGACGAAGCCGGCCAGGTGCAGACCGGGCGCGCCCAGTTCCTTGCCCGCGTCGGCGACCAGCTGTTCGATGGTCACGTCGGGGTTCATGACGAACGGCTGCTTGATCAGCACCACGTCCTTCTGGAACTTGTTGATCTGGCCTTCCACGATCTTGGCGATCATGGCTTCCGGCTTGCCTTCTTCCTTGGCCTTTTCGGTCAGGACCTGACGTTCCTTCTCGATCGCGGCGGGGTCCAGATCGTCGGTGTTCAGCGACAGCGGAGCGGTCGCGGCCACGTGCATGGCGATCTTGCGCCCCAGTTCGCGCAGGGCGGTCTTGTCGCCGCCGCCGTGCAGGGCGACCAGCACGCCGATGCGGCCGACGCCCGGCGACACGGCGTTGTGGACGTAGGAGGCGACGACGCCCTCGTCGACCGACAGGCGGGCGGCGCGGCGCAGCTGCATGTTCTCGCCGATGGTGGCGATCATGCTGGTGACCTCGTCCTGGACCGTCTTGCCGGCTTCCAGCTCGGCGCCGTGCAGCGCCTCGACCGAAGCGTGCTCGAGGCCGAGCTGGGCGAATCTCTTGGCGGCGTTCTGGAACAGCTCGTTGCGCGAGACGAAGTCGGTCTCGGCGTTGAACTCGATGGCGGCGCCGACTTCACCGGCTCCGACTTCCTTCGAGGCGACGGCGACCAGGCCCTCGGCGGCGACGCGGTCGGCCTTCTTGGCGGCCTTGGACAGGCCCTTGGCGCGCAGCCAGTCGATCGCCGCGTTGATGTCGCCGTCGGTCTCCTGAAGCGCCTTCTTGCAGTCCATCATGCCGACGCCGGACTTGGCGCGCAGTTCCATCACGAGGGCGGCTGTGATCTCGGCCATGGGGTATCTCCTTGGTATGCGTATGCGGGAACGGCCGGACCCGTTGAGGGGCCCGGCCGCGTATTGATTTCGCCGTCGGGAAGCGGGGTCGTTTAGACCGCGGCTTCCTCGGTTTCGACGGCGTCGTTGGCTTCCGAGGTCGCAACCTGGGCGGCTTCGTCGGCGACGGCCGGTTCGGCGGCGGCGATCATTTCCTCGGCGACGGCTTCAGCCTCGGCCGGGGCCACTTCGGCTTCAACGGCCTTGGCGGCCTTCGGAGCCTTGGCTTCGCGCAGCATCGGCTCGTCCGGGTTGACGGCGGCGCCCAGGTCCACGCCCGCCGAAGCCTGACCAGCGGCCAGACCGTCCAGGACGGCGTCGGCGATCAGGTCGCAGTAGGTCTGGATGGCGCGGGCGGCGTCGTCGTTGCCGGGGATCGGATAGGTGATGCCGTCCGGGTCCGAGTTGGTGTCGAGGATGGCGATGATCGGGATGTTCAGCTTGCGGGCTTCAAGGATGGCGATGGCCTCCTTGTTGGTGTCGATCACGAACATGATGTCCGGGATGGAGCCCATGTCCTTGATGCCGCCCAGCGACAGCTCGAGCTTGTCCTTCTCGCGCTGCAGGTTCAGCAGCTCCTTCTTGACGCGGCCCTCGCCGCCGGCTTCCAGAAGGCCTTCCAGCTCGCGCAGGCGGGCGATCGAGCCCGACACGGTGCGCCAGTTGGTCAGGGTGCCGCCGAGCCAGCGGTTGTTCATGTAGTACTGGGCGCAACGCTTGGCGGCTTCGGCGACCGGATCGGCGGCCTGGCGCTTGGTGCCGACGAACAGGACGCGGCCGCCCTTGGCGGCGACGTCGCGCACGGCGACCAGCGCCTGGTGCAGCAGCGGGATCGACTGCGACAGGTCGATGATGTGGATGTTCGAGCGCGAGCCGAAGATGTAGCGTTCCATCTTTGGGTTCCACCGGTGCGTCTGGTGGCCGAAGTGGGCGCCGGCTTCGAGCAGCGAACGCATGGAGAATTCAGGCAGAGCCATGAGGGGTAGTCCTTTATCCGATTGATCCGCCGCAGGCGCTGTAAAGACCGAAGTCCTCGGAACGGAGCGAACAGGATTTCTCCCTGACCGCGCCACGCCTGCGTGTGAAGTGGGCGGGCATGTAGGCCGGATGGGCTGGAAAGGCAAGCGGCGTGGTCAGACCAGGGCGACCCCGAGCCCCGCGAGCCCGGCCAGCAGCAGCAGAACGGGCGGGGCGTACCGGTTCTTGGTGAGGTACAGAGCCGCCAGCGCCGCACCGGCGATCATGACAGAGGCCGGGGGATGCGGCGAGCCCGTCAGGCCGGCCGCGAGGCTGATCGCCGTCGCCGCGATCAGACCGACAACGGCCGCGGCCACGCCATCGAGGGCGGCCCGGATGCGGGGTTCGGACACCACGGCTTCAAGTCGGTCGTAGAAGATCATGGAAAAGGCGAAGGCCGGCAGGAAGACTCCCGCCGTGATGGCCACGGCTCCCGGGAGGCCGCCCACCGCATAACCGGAGAAGGTCGCGAACATGATCAGGGGCGCGGGCAGGATGTTCGACACGGCGACCCCGTCCAGAAAGGTCCCGTCGCCCAGCCAGCCGCGGCCCACGAGATCCTGACGCAGGAAGGGGATGGCCGTGTAGGCCCCGCCGAACGTCAGCAGGCCCGCCTTGAGTCCCGAGACGAACAGCAGCGGCCAGGAACCCTCGCCCGGGGGCGGCGCCCCCGCCGTCGCTGCTGTCGTCGCCGGTTGCTGCGCGAAAAACCAGATCACCACCATGACGGCGCTGACAACCAGCAGCAGCGCCGCCGCGCCGCGCCGACCGGTCCTGACGAGGGCGTGGATCGCCGCTCCGGCCGGCAGGATGATCCAGAAGGGCGCGCCCAGCAGGGTCGCCGCGCCGGCCGCGACGCCGATCGTCCAGAGGCCGCGGTCTATCAGAACATGCGCCCCGATCCGGTGCGCGGCCCGCACGATCAGCGCGACGACGGCCGCCTGCGCGCCGATGAGGGCGGCCCCGGCCAGACCCCGATCCACGTCGAAGCGGAAATACGCCCAGGCGGCGAGCAACATCAGGGCGAAACCTGGCAGCATGAACCCCAGCCCGGCCAGCAATCCCCCGAGCCGTCCCCTGGCGTGGATGCCGAGATGCACGCAGAGCTCGTGCGCCTCCGGACCGGGCAAGGCCTGCATGACGGCCAGCAGCCGGTTGAAGCGGGCGCCGGAAATCCATCGCTCCTGCTCGACGAGTTCGCGCCGGACCATGGCGATCTGGGCGACCGGTCCGCCGAAAGCCAGAACGCCGAACCTGAGGAAGCGCAGGAACAACGCCGGGTACGACATGTCCGGCGGACGGAACTCGACATCCTCGGCCATGTTCGAAGTTTGCCAGTTTCGCCCCGCCTCGTCTGCCCCTCTCGCAACCTTCGCAGAACGACGATATAGTTAACGTCGGGAGGGTCAGTCACATGAATTTCCGCGCCGGAGCCTTCGCCGGAGGCGTTATTCTGGCCGCCGCGCTGGCGGGGGTCGCCACCTCGCAGCAGCCAGCGCCATCGCCCGTCGCCGCGACCCAGGTCGACCTGCCCCGCTCGCGCGCGGACAACGCGGCCCTCGCCGCGGCCCAGAAGGAACCGCTGACCGCCCGGCTGCGCGGCGTGCTGAACCAGGACCCGGTGTCGCAGCGTGTCCTGACCGTCGCCGACGCCTCGCCCGTGCCGGTGCTGGCGCCTGCCGACCCCGCCTTGCTGCGCACCGCCCGCATCTTCACCGGCGACCGTCACTATATGCTGGTGGTTCAGCGCGGCGAGCAGATCATCGAGATCTACGGCGCGACCAAGGCCTTCCAGTCGCCCCTGGCGCCCGCCTCGCCGCAGCAACCGCCGACGGCCGCCCCGACCGCGGGCGCCCTCACGGCCGTCCGGCCGACGGCGCCGGCGGCGACGATCGCGCGGACCGGCCCCCGCATCGCCGCCGCCCGCCTTCCGCCCGTCGCCTCGCGCGCGGCCGCCCAGGCGCGGACCGAGGGCCTGACCAACGTCCGGACCGAACGTACGGAGTACGGCGTCGACGTCACCTTCAGCCGTTTCGGCGCCGCCTATAATGTCAGCTTCATCTGCGAGGGCCCCGGCGCGGCGGGGTGCACCGAGCCGGAGGCGATCGCCTTCGCCTCGACCCTGCAACTGATCGGCGGAGGCGCGTCGTGAAGCGTCTGACCCTCGCCGCCCTGCTGCTGCTGACGGCCTGCTCGCCGAACGGCTGCGCCCAGGACCCGGCCGCGCCGCCCTTGAAGACCGACCCGCCGGCGCCTGTGGCGACCCCGACGGAGCCCGCCCCTCCGCCCGGCGAGGTCCCGCCCGCGCCGATGCCCGAGCCGGAACCGGTCGCGGACCCCGTGCCCGAGACGCCGCCCGTCCCCGAACCCGTCACCTGGCCTCATGACCCGGGCGGCGCCCTGCCCCCGGGTTCCGGCAGCGGGGCGACCGACGCGACCCTGTGGGCCGCGGGCATGCGCTTCCCGATGGAGGCCGGGCCGGCCTACGCCAACTCCCAGGTCTACGGCTATGGCGGGTTCGCGGCGCCGGGACCGGGGGGTCAATGCGATCCGCGCAACTACGCCTATCCGTGGCGCGACAATTTCTGCGAGACCAGGTCGTGGACCAACGGCATGTGCCCCGCTGGCCGGGGGCATCAGGGCCAGGACATCCGTCCCGCCACCTGCGTGAAGAAGGTGCACTGGATCGTCGCCGCCGAGAGCGGACGCATCACCTCCATCGGCAGCTACACCGTCACCCTGCTGGGCGATTCCGGCCGCATCTACCGCTATCTGCACATGGACATGCCGGGGGTGAACGCCCTGTTCCCGACCATGGCCTCGCGCAACGTCGAACGCGGCCAGCACATCGGCAAGGCCTCGGCCGACTTCGGCGGCAATGCGACGACCATCCACCTGCATTTCGAGATCAAGGCCCCGGTGTCGATCGCCGGCAGTCCCGCCAGCGTCAACTTCGTGCCGACCTACACCAGCCTGGTCGACAGCTATGGCCGGATGCTGAACGGCGCAGCCTGAGGCTTCAGGCCCCGCGCGGCCTGGCCCGGCTGGTCGCCTCCGCCTTCGTCGGGTCCTCGGGCCAGGGGTGGCGCGGATAGCGGCCGCGCATCTCGGCCCGCACCGTCGCCCAGCTGCCGGCCCAGAAACCGGGCAGGTCCTTCGTCACCTGCACCGGCCGGCGCGCGGGCGACAGCAGGGCGAGGGTCAGGGGTATCCGTCCGCCTCCGACCGTCGGGTGCGCCGTCACGCCGAACAGCTCCTGCACCCGGATGTCCACGCGCGGCCCGCCATGGGCGGCGTAGTCGATCGCCGCCGAGCCCAACGGCGTCTGCAGCCGCGCCGGCGCCAGTTCGTCCAGGGCGCGCTGCCGGTCCCAGGCGACCAGCGTCTTCAAACCCGCCTCAAGCGCGCCGTCGGCGATGGCGTCCACGGACTGAACCGTCTCCAGCAACGGCCACAGCCAGATTTCCCGCGAAGCCAGCAGGCCGGCGTCCGAGACATCCGGCCAACCGGCGTCCAGGCCACCAAGGAAGGCCAGCCGCGCCCGCAGGCCCGCGGCCCGCTCGCCCCATTTGAGGTCCGCCAGCCCGGCGCGCTCGACCTCGCCCTTGAGCGCCGCCGTGATCGCGGCCCGGTCCGGCGCGCCGACGATCTTCTCGTCAACGACGATCGCGCCGATGCGGCGCACGCGGCGCAGGGTCATCCGTCCCGAGGGCTCGCGGGTGAGCCGGTCCTCTGCCTCCAGTCGCCGCTCCAGAGCCGCCGGGTCGACGGGGACGGCCAGCCGGATGCGGTCCCGGGCGTCTCCGCCGCCCAGCTCGGCCACGGCCAGCCAGGGTTCCCGCGCCAGCAGGTCCGTCGGCTCCACGAAGGCGCCGCGGCCCGAGGCCAGCAGGACCTCGCCCGGCTTGCCCCGCGCCTTGGCCACCCGCTCGGGAAAGGCTTCGGCCAGCAGGGTCCCGGGGTCCGCCTCGCCGCCCTGCCCGCCCCCGGCGGCGCGCGCCCAGCGGTCGGCCAGCTTCAGCGCGTCGCGGGCCCTCTGCGACCGGTCGCGCGCCATCTCACGCAGCCGTTCGCGCAGGTCGACATCGTTCCCGCCCAGCCCCGGCTCGCTCAGCACCGCCGCCATCCGCGCGCCCAGCGAAGCGTCGCCCAGGTCGCTGGCGACGGCGACCATATGCGCCAGCCGGGGCGGCAGCGGCATGCGGGTCAGCCGCCGTCCGTGCGGGGTCAGCCCGCCGTCGGCGTCCAGCGCGTCCAGCCGCTGCAGCACCTTGCGCGCCTCGGCGAAGGCGCCGACCGGCGGCTGGTCCAGCAAGGCCAGGGCCTCGGTGGTCCGCGAGCCCCAGCGCGCCAGATCGAGGGCGAAGGCCGTCAGGTCGGCTTCCAGAATCTCGGGCCGCTGATGCGGGACCAGACCGCGCGTCGCCGCCTCGTCCCACAGGCGGTAGCACACGCCGGGCTCGACGCGACCGGCCCGACCGCGCCGCTGTTCCGCCGACGACCGGCTGACGCGCACCGTCGCCAGCCGCGTCAGGCCGCTGGACGCCTCGAACCGGGGCACGCGCGACAGGCCGCCGTCGATGACCACGCGCACGCCCTCGATGGTCAGGCTGGTCTCGGCCACCGAGGTCGCCAGCACCACCTTGCGCCGGCCCGGCTCGGCCGGCCGGATGGCCCGGTCCTGGTCCCTCGCATCCAGCGCGCCGTACAGGGGCGTGATGTCCACGGACGGGTCGCGCACCGCCTCTTTCAGCCGCTGCGCCGTGCGATGGATTTCGCCCTGCCCCGGCAGGAAGACCAGCACCGACCCCGTCTGCTCGCCCAAGGCCAGCCGGACGGCCCGCGCCGCGGCGTCCTCGATCCGTTCGGCGGCGTTGCGGCCGAGGTAGAGGGTCTCGACGGGAAACATCCGGCCCTCGGCCTCGATCACCGGCGCGCCGCCCAGCAACCCCGACACGCCGGCGATATCCAGGGTCGCCGACATGACCAGCAGCCGCAGGTCGTCGCGCAGCAGCGCCTGACTTTCGCGCGCCAGCGCCAGTCCGAGGTCGGCGTCCAGCGAGCGCTCGTGGAATTCGTCGAACAGCACCGCCCCGACGCCCTCCAGCCCCGGATCGTCCAGAATCATCCGCGTGAACACACCCTCGGTGATCACCTCGATCCGGGTGCGCGGGCCGATCCGGCTCTGCAGGCGGGTGCGGTATCCGACCGTGTCGCCGGCCTGTTCGCCCAGGGACGACGCCATCCGCTCCGCCGCCGCCCGCGCCGCCAGCCGGCGAGGCTCCAGAACCAGCACCCGGCCCTCGTCCAGCCAGGACTCGCCCAGCAGGGCCAAGGGCACGACCGTGGTCTTGCCCGCGCCCGGCGGGGCGGCCAGCACGGCGACATTGCCCGTCGACAGGGCGGCCTTCAGCGGCTCGAGGACGGCGTGGATGGGCAGCATGGAGGGGCAGACTCGGTCAGCGGGACAGACGCGACAATCCGGGCTCAACTAGCGCGAAGCAGGACCGCCAACCAGAATTCCCTTTCACGAAAGCGTCTTCGGCCCTTCATCAATCGGAAACCGCGTTGCCAGCGAGGTCGTCCGCCGCTAGCGTCCGCGCCATTGAAGGCGGCCCGGGGAGGGCTTGCCGTGTATCAGGGGGCGAGACTCGATGTCCGCAGAAGGCCTTAGGCCCAAGGGGAACCGCCTGTTCCTCAAGAAATCCGTAGCCCAGATCCAGAAGGAAGCGGCCAGGAGCGAGCTGAAGCGCTCGCTGGGCCCCATCAATCTGATGAGCCTCGGCATCGGCGCCATCATCGGCGCCGGCATCTTCGTCCTCACCGGCCAGGTCGCCGCCGCGCACGCGGGTCCGGCGATCATGCTCAGCTTCGTCGTCGCGGGCATCGCCTGCGGCCTGGCGGGCCTGTGCTACGCCGAACTGGCCTCGACCATGCCGGTGTCCGGCTCGGCCTACACCTATGCCTACGGCACCCTGGGCGAGGTCTTCGCCTGGATCATGGGCTGGCTGCTGGTGCTTGAGTACGGCGTCGCCGCCTCGACCGTCGCGGTCGGCTGGTCCGGCTATGTCGTCTCGATCCTGCGGGACTTCGGGGTGGCCGACGGCCTGTTCCCGATGATCCAGTACGCCGGCGGCGAAGGCCCCTCCTGGGCCACGCCGCTGATCCAGGCCGTGACCTCGGACACGGGCGTCGCCAGCTTCCCGCTGACCGGCACCTTCAACCTGGTCGCCGCCATCGGCATCGCCGCGGTGTGCAGCCTGCTGGTTCTCGGCGTCAGCGAGTCGGCCTCGATCAACAACATCATCGTGATGATCAAGATCGTCGTCCTGCTGACCTTCATCGCGGTCGGGGTTCAGTACATCAACCCGGCCAACTGGGTGCCCTTCATCCCCGAGAACACGACCGGCAAATTCGGCGAGTACGGGGCCACCGGCATCCTGCGCGGCGCCTCGATCATCTTCTTCGCCTACGTCGGCTTCGAAGCGGTCTCGACCGCGGCGGCCGAGGCCAAGAACCCGTCCAAGGACGTGCCCGTGGGCATCCTCGGCGCCCTGATCGTCTGCACCCTGATCTATATGGCCGTCGCGGCGGTCATGACGGGCGTGGTGCCCTATCTCGAGCTGGCCAGCCCGGCGCCGGTGGCCGTCGCCATCGACCGCATGGGTCTGGAATGGGCCGACACGCCCTTCCTGACGCCGGACGGCAGCCCGCTGAACCTGATCAGCTTCCTGATCAAGGTCGGCGCCATCACCGGCCTGTCCTCGGTCATGCTGGTGCTGTGCTACGGCCAGACGCGCATCTTCTACACCATGGCGCGCGACGGCCTGCTGCCGCGGGCCTTCGCCATCATCCATCCGAAGTTCCGCACCCCGTGGATCGGCACCATCCTGCTGGGCATCGTGATCGCGGTCGCGGCGTCCTTCCTGCCGATCTCGATCCTCGGCGATCTGGTGTCGCTGGGCACGGCCGTGGCCTTCTCGATCGTCTGCCTGAGCGTGATCTTCCTGCGCATCAAGCATCCGGAGATGGAGCGTCCGTTCAAGGTGCCGGGCGGCATCGTCACCGCCGTGCTGGGCATCCTGTCCTGCCTGGCGCTGGCGGGCTTCAACTTCTGGCCGATGATCCAGCACGCGATGGACGGCAATCCGCTGCCGCTGACCATCCTGGGCGGCTACGCCGCGGTCGGCGCGGTGGTCTACATCCTCTACGGCTTCTGGCACTCCAAGCTGGCCAAGGGGATCGACATCACCGAGGACGTGAAGCTGGAAAGCGCGACGGACGCCTTCGTCCGCGGCGTCGACCCGAAGCGCGACGACTGATCTTCCGATCCGTCCGAACAAGGCAAAGGCCCGGGAGCGATCCCGGGCCTTTCGCTTTTCTGCCGTCTCGCCTAGAGGCTGTTCCCCTACCTGAGCGGATGTGGCGGAACTGGTAGACGCACCAGATTTAGGTTCTGGCGCCGCAAGGCGTGGAGGTTCGAGTCCTCTCATCCGCACCATACTCCCCATCGACTGTCGTCATCCTCGGGCTTGAACCGAGGATCAGAGGCCGGGCGGGACGGCGGCAGGGACAGGCCCGTGATCCCGGGCCAACACTTCAAGAGCAGCGACGGATCATCCGATCCTCGGGTGAAGCCCGAGGATGACGGTCCAATGGGATCATAATGTTCTTGCTTTGTTCCCTTGCGCTGCTATCCTCTCCCTCATGGCTGAAGCGGCGAAAGGACGGGGCGCGCGATCGAATGCGACGGGCCGGTTCGAGCCGGAAACCGTGCAGGCCTTCGATGACGGCTGGACGACCGACGACGCCGAGGCCGCGCCCCTGCGCACGACCCTGACGCCCGAACACGCCCGGACGATTATCGCGAGGAACACCAGTCCGGACATCGGTTTCGACCGGTCCATCAACCCCTACAAGGGCTGTGAACATGGCTGCATCTACTGTTACGCCCGTCCGTCCCATGCCTTCATGGGCCTATCCCCGGGCCTGGATTTCGAGAGCCGAATCTTCTTCAAGCCCGAGGCCGCGGGTCTGCTGGAGCAGGAACTCTCAAAGCCCCGCTACGTCTGCAAGCGGATACACATAGGCGGCAACACCGACCCCTATCAGCCGGTCGAGCGCGAGCTGAAGTCGACCCGGTCGATCCTCGAGGTGCTGCAGCGGTTCCGGCATCCGTTCAGCATCATCACCAAGTCGGTGCTCATCACCCGCGACGCCGATATTCTCGGGGCCATGGCGGCGGAAGGCTTGGCCTCGGCCTGCGTCTCGATCACCACCCTGGACCGCGGCCTGGCCCGGGCCATGGAGCCGCGCGCCTCGACCCCGGCGAAACGGCTGGAGGCGATCCGCCGGCTGTCCGAGGCCGGCGTTCCGGTCACCGTCGGCTTCGCCCCCGTCATCCCCGGCCTCAATGACCATGAACTGGAAGCCGTGCTGGAAGCCGCCGCGAAGGCGGGCGCCGTGTCCGCCATGTACGTCACCCTGCGCCTGCCGCTCGAGATCAAGGATCTGTTCCGCGAGTGGCTGGCCGACGCCCGGCCCGACCGGGCCGCCCGGGTCATGTCCCTGATCCGCCAGACGCGGGGCGGCCGCGACTACGATCCCGACTGGTCGCAGCGGATGAAGGGCACGGGGCCGGTGGCCGAACTGATCGGCGCCCGGTTCCGCGCCGCCGTCAAACGATATGGGCTGGGTGCGCCGCGGCGACCGGTGGACGAGACGAAGTTCCGGGTTCCGGCGGACGCCAAACTCCAGGGCGATCTCTTTGACCTTCCTTCCCCCATTTCGGGGGAAGGTGGCTCGCGGAGCGAGACGGATGGGGGCTTGCCGGATGCAGCCTGAACGGACGATCAGACGGGCGCGTCGCTTGCGCAAGACGCCGACGCGGGCCGAGGATTTCTTCCGGTCTCTGGTTCGTGACAGGAATGTCGACGGTCTTCGCTTCCGGCGGCAGGTTCCGATCGGGTTCTATGTGGTCGACTTCGCCTGTTTGTCGGCTCGCTTGATCATCGAGGCTGACGGGGGCGTTCATGCATTGCGGACGTTTGACGATGCGAAACGGGACGATTGGCTGACATCCCAAGGAGTCAGGGTTCTTCGCTTCTCCAACGGCGACATTCTCGGGAAGCCGAATGTTGTCATTGCAGCCATCCGCGAGGCGGCAGGCAGGCCCCCATCCGAGCGGCTTCGCCGCCCACGCAGGCCGATCGTATACGATCGGCCAAGCACCCCCGAAATGGGGAAGGGATCAGCTTCTAGTCCTCGTACGCCGCCGACGGATCGATCGCGCGGGTGACCAGGTCCCGCCAGGTCGGATCGGAGGCGTCGACCAGGTCGACGTCCTCCATCAGGGCTACCGCCCCGCCGCCGTCCGGCAGGATCAGGCCGAGCACCTCCATCTCCTCGCCGTCCGGTCCCAGATGCGTCTCGGCCTGCACGGCCACCGCCGCCTGCTCGCCGTCGTCGTCCCACCAGATCACCGGCTGCGGCAGATCCATGACGATGGGGCGCGGATCGTCGGTATCGCCCAGGGCGAAGACGGCCCGGCGCGCCTGGACGTCGTCCAGCGTCGCCACCGCGCCCGTGAAGGGCGTGAGACGGGTCCAGTCCTCGGCGTCGAAACCGCCGCCGTCCTCATCGGGCTCATCATCGTTCATGGACATGACCTACCGCCTGAAAACGCCGACCAGCTCGACATGGGCTGACCACAGGAACTGATCCACCGGCGTGACCCGTTCGAGCCGGAAGCCGGCGTCGATCAGGATGCGCGCATCGCGGGCGAAGGTCACCGGGTTGCAGGACACGCCGACCACGACCGCCGCCTTTGTCCCCGGCAACTGCCTCGTTTGCTCGATCGCCCCGGCGCGCGGCGGGTCCATCACCACGGCGTCGCAGCCGCGCAGGTCGTACGGCGCCAGCGGCCGGCGGAACAGGTCGCGGGCCTCGGCCGTGATCGGCTTCAGACCCTTGGCCGTGCCCACCCCGGCCTTCAGCGCCGCAATCCCCGCCGCCGAGGCGTCGGCCGCCAGAACGGGAGCCACCCTCGCCAGTGGAAAGGTGAAGGTCCCCGCGCCGCAGAACAGGTCCGCGATCTTCTTGGCGCCCCGCACCGCCTCGACCGCGCGTTCGACCATGGCCGCCTCCGCCTCGGGCACGGCCTGCAGGAAGCCGCCCGCCGGCAGGGGCACGGTCGCGTCGCCGAACGCCACCCGGGGCTGGCGTTCCATCATCAGGGTCTCGCCCGCCAGACTCAGCCGCGCCAGATCAGCGGCCGCCGCCTCCTGGATGGCGCGCATCCGGGCGTCGCCCGACAGCCCCCCGGAACGCCGCTCGACCCCCGTCACATCGACGTCCAGCCCCGTCAGGGTCCAGGTCACATGCAAGGTGGGAGCGGATTTCGGATGCTCGAGAAAGGCGTCCGCGATTCGCCTCAAGGCCGGAAAGGCCGCCACCAGTCGCGGATCGGCCACCGGGCAGGCCGTGACCTCGACCAGCCGCCAGCTCTTGCGCGCCTTGAATCCCAGCACGACCCGCCCGTCCTCGCCGCGTCGGGCGTGCAGGGCCAGCCGTCGGCGAGTCCCGGCGGGAACGGCCACCGTCGGCTCGACGTCGGTTTCGATCCGCTCGCGCGCCAGAGCCAGCAGGACCTGTTCGCGTTTCCAGTCCAGATAGGGACCGGCCGCCCAGTGCTGCAGCGAACAGCCGCCGCAGTCGCCATAGTGGGGTGAAACCGGCGCGATCCGCTCGGGACTGGGCGTCAGGATCTCTACGGCCTCCAGACGGCCGTCGCGGACCTCGCCGCGCACGACCTCGCCCGGCAGGGTCAGGGGCGCGAACACCGGACCGTCGGGGGTCATGGCGATCCCGTCGCCCTGCCCGCCCACGCGCGCGATTGTCAGCGTTTCCGTCATGGCCCGTTCCTAGAGGCTCCGGACGGCTTGTGAAACCTGAACGAAGATGAACGGACCACTCAAAAGCCGTTCAGCTTCACGCGCCCATAAACCGATGCAACAGACCGGGACGCCAATCGTTCGGCTCGTCCCCGCCACCGAGGATCGACCACCATGTTCGCCCGCCTGACCCTGAAGACCGCCGCCGCCGCCACCGCCCTCGCGGCCGCCGGCGCCCTGCTGGTCCCGACCGCGGCTTCGGCCCAGGCCTACAGCTATCAGGGCGCGCAGAACTACGGCTCGGGCGCCTACAGCCCGCGCTATGACTACGATCAGTCGCGTTACGGCTATCAGGACGACCGGTACGGCGACCAGCGCTACGGTTATGACAGCTGCCGCTCCGACCGCAGCGGCCGCCAGGGCGGCGGCGTCGCCGTCGGCGCGACGCTCGGCGCTGTGGCCGGTTCGCAGCTGGCCGCCCGCGGTCGCCGCACCGAAGGCAGCATTCTGGGCGGCGTCCTCGGCGCCGTGGTCGGCGCAGCCGTCGGCGGCAGCTCGGCCCGCGACTGCGGCGATCAGGCCCGCTACGACTACCGGTACGACCAGTCGGGCTATGGCCAGCCGCGTTACGATGACCGGTCACGCTACGGCAGCCAGGCGCCGTACAGCGAAAGCTATGGCTATCAGTCGTACGACCGCGGCTATGACCGCGACTACGACCGCTCGTACCAGTCCGGCTATGGCCAGTCCGGTTACGGCCAGTCGGGTTATTCGCAGACCGGTTGCCGCACGGTCGAGGTCCGCAGCCGGACCTACGACGGTCGCTATGTCACCCGATACGAGCAGTCCTGCCCCGACCGCTACTGATCACGGAATTGCGTCGCCGGTTATTTTTCAGCCCCCCTGTCGATCGGCGACGTGACGGAGACCCCCGGTGGAGCAATCCACCGGGGGTTTTTCCTTGTGGGCGCTCTGGCGCTCGCCGCGCGACAGCTATCGCCGCGAAGCCCAGAGCAGGAATTCGACGTTGCCGTCGGCGCCGGTGATCGGGCTTTCCGTCGCGGCCTGCACGGACCAGCCCTGTTCCTCCATCCATGCGGAGACCGCGGTCAGCGCCGCCTGACGCGTGGCCGGGTCCTTGACCACGCCCTTCTTCGCCCCGCCCGGGACGGCCGCCTCGAACTGCGGCTTGACCAGGGTGATCAGATCGGCCCCGGGCCCGGCGAGCGCGAGCGCCGCCGGCAGCACCTTGGCCAGGCCGATGAAGCTGGCGTCGCAGACGATCAGCTGCGGCGCATCGGGAATCAGACCGGGCGTCAGGTGGCGGGCGTCGGTATGTTCGAGGTTGATCACCCGGGGGTCGGCCGCGACGCGCGGGTGCAGCTGGCCCGAACCGACATCCACCGCATAGACCCGCCCTGCCCCGCGCTCGAGGCAGACCTCGGTGAAGCCGCCGGTCGAGGCCCCGACGTCCAGCACCGTCCGGCCCTCGACCGGGACCGGCCACAGGGTCAGGGCGTGATCCAGCTTCAGCGCCCCGCGCCCGACCCAGCGGTGGGCGTCGGCGTAGGTGACGACGGCGTCGTCCGCCACGGCCTGGGACGCGGCCCTGGCCGCCGCGCCGTCCACGGTGACCCCGCCGGCCTCAATGGCCGCCTTCGCCTTCGCCCGGCTCTCGGCCAGGCCGCGCGCGACCAGAAACTGGTCGAGCCGGACCCTGGTCACCCCACCGCGTCCAGCCGCGCCAGCGCCGCCTGCAGCTTGGCCTTGCCGGCTTCGGCCTCGGCCAGTTTCTCGCGCTGTTCGTCGACCACCTCCGGGGAGGCGCGCGACACGAAATTGGGATTGCCCAGCTTCTTGTTCACATGGCCGATGTCGCTGTCGAAGGCGGCGATTTCCTTGAGCAGGCGCGCCCGCTCCGCGGCCACGTCGATCAATCCGGCGAGGTCCAGCGCCCCGGTCGTCGCGCCGACCACGAAGCGGACGGCCTTGCCCGGCAACTGTCCGGCGTCCAGCGCGATCGACAGATCGACCCTCGCCAGCGAGGCGATCAGGTCGCGGTTTCCGCTGATCACAGCGAACTCGCCGGCGTCTCCGGCGTGGAGCATCAGCGGTGGACGCGCGCCCGGCGCGAGGTTCACCTCCGCCCGCAGTTGCCGGATCGTGGTGACGGTCTCGACCAGGAAGCCGATCTCGACCTCGGCGGCCGCATCGATGAAGGCGTCGGGCAGGTCCGGCCAGGCGGCCCCGATCAGGGTCGCCTCGCCGCGCGCCGCGCCCTCCCCGGCCAGCTTGTCCCACAGCTCCTCGGTGATGAAGGGCATGATCGGGTGCATCAGCTTCAGGGTCTGGTCCAGGGTCCAGGCCGTCATGGCCCGGGTCTCGGCCCTGGCCGCTTCATCGGCGCCCATGAACACCGGCTTGGCCAGCTCCAGATACCAGTCGCAGAAGACGTTCCAGACGAAGCGGTACAGGGCCGAGGCGGCGTCGTCGAAACGGCCGCCCTCGATGGCGGCGCTGACGGCGCGCTCGGCCTTCGTCAGCTCGCCGCGAATCCAGCGGTTGATGGTCTGGTCGACCGCCGCCGGGTCGAAGCCCTCGACGCGTCTCGCCTCATTCATCTGCGAGAAGCGCGCAGCGTTCCACAGCTTGGTGCCGAAGTTACGGTAGCCTTCAATGCGTTGCCGCGACAACTTGATGTCTCGCGTGCCCGACAGAATGGCCATGGTGAAGCGCAGCGGATCGGCGCCCAGCTCGTCGATGATGCCGAGGGGGTCGATCACGTTCCCCTTCGACTTGCTCATCTTCTGGCCCTTCTCGTCGCGGACCAGGCCGTTGATGATGACCCGCCGGAACGGAACCTCATCCATGAAGTGAAGACCCATCATCATCATCCGGGCGACCCAGAAGAAGATGATGTCCGCCGCCGTCACCAGATCGCTGGTCGGGTAGAAGCGCCGCAGGTCCTCGGTCTTCTCCGGCCAGCCCATGGTCGAGAACGGCCACAGGGCCGAGCTGAACCAGGTGTCGAGCACGTCCTCGTCCTGGGACAGGGCGGTTTCGGCCCCGTAGTGGTTGCGCGCGGCGGCGCGGGCGTCGTCCTCGTTCTCCTCGACGAAGATGGTCCCGTCCGGCCCGTACCAGGCCGGGATGCGATGGCCCCACCACAGCTGGCGCGAGATGCACCACGGCTCGATGTTGCGCAGCCACTCGAAATAGATCTTCTCGTAGCTCTTCGGCTCGAAGACAGTGTCGCCCTGCTCCACCGCCTTGATGGCCGGCTGGGCCAGGGTATGGGCGTCGACGTACCACTGGTCCGTCAGCCACGGCTCGATGACGACGCCCGAGCGGTCGCCGTGCGGGATCACGTGGCGGGTCTTCTCGATCTCCTTCAGCCAGCCGTCTTCCTCGGCGCGGGCGACGATGGCCTTGCGCGCGGCGAAGCGGTCCATCCCCTCGTAGTCGGCGGGCACATCCGGCGTGTCGGCGGCGGTGATGCGGCCGAAGGCGTCCATGACGTTCAGCGCCGCCAGCCCGGCCCGCTTGCCGACCTGGAAGTCATTGAAGTCGTGCGCCGGGGTGATCTTAACCGCGCCCGAGCCCTTGGTCGGATCGGCGTAGTCGTCGGCGACGATGGGAATGCGGCGGCCGACGATCGGCAGGGTCACGAACTTGCCGACCAGCCCCGCATAGCGCGCGTCGTCCGGATGCACGGCCACGCCGGTGTCGCCCAGCATCGTCTCGGGCCGGGTGGTGGCGACCACGATATAGTCGCGGGTCTCCCATTCCGCAGGCTGGCCGTCGCCGTCCCAGGCGACCGGGTGCTCATAGGTCACGCCGTCGGCCAGCGGATAGGCGAAATGCCAGTAGGAGCCGTCCATCTCGCGCTGCTCGACCTCGAGGTCCGAGATCGCCGTCTGGAAATGCGGGTCCCAGTTGACCAGCCGCTTGTCGCGATAGATCAGACCGTCCCGGTGCAGCTGGACGAAGACCTTGCGCACCGCCGCGTTCATGGCCGGATCGAGCGTGAACCGCTCCCGGCTCCAGTCGCAGCTGGCGCCCAGCCGGCGCAGCTGCTGGACGATGGTTCCGCCGCTATCGGCCTTCCACTCCCACACCTTGGCCACGAAGGCGTCCCGGCCCATGTCGCGGCGGCCGACATTGCCCGCCGCGGCCAGCTGGCGCTCGACCACCATCTGGGTGGCGATGCCGGCGTGGTCGGTGCCGGGCAGCCACAGCACCGCCTTGCCCTTCATCCGGTGATAGCGGGCCAGGATGTCCTGCAGGGTGTTGTTCAGGGCGTGGCCGATGTGCAGCGAACCGGTCACGTTCGGCGGCGGGATGACGATCGAATAGGCCTCGGCCGCGCCGTCGGTCTTCGGGGCGAACAGGCCGCTGTCCTCCCACATCGCATAGAGGCGCGGTTCGGCGGCGGTCGGATCGAAGGTCTTGTCGAGCATGGGAGGGTCTTACAGGCAAAAAGCGAAAGGGCGGCCCCGACTGGAGCCGCCCCGGAATGATCTAGCCTTGATCAGGTCGCAGGTGAAGTCAGCCGGCCGTGCGGGCGATGCGTTCGACTTCCTTGCGTACCTGGGCCTCGACGATGGCCGGCAGATTGGCGTCCAGCCATTCCTTCAGCATCGGCCGCAGCAGGCCGCGCACCATCTCGTCGATGGTCGGTCCCGAGGGGAACGACACGTCGGCCGGCTCGGGCTTCTTCAGGGTCGAGGCGAAACCGGCGAAGGCGGAAGCGGCGCTGGCCGCTGCGCTGTCGCCGACCAGGCTGTCATAGGATGTCGTGGGCACGGACGGATGCTCCGGGGTATGAACCTCGGCCGGAGTCTCGAACACGGATTCGCTGACCGGGGCGCTGGGGAAGGGCTCGGGCTCGTCGGCCGTGGACACGTCCAGATCGCCGATGCTTTCGACGGCGGGCGCCTCATAGGCCTCGGTCAGCTCCAGCACGTCCTCTTCCGGGGAGTCAGCCTCCTGCCTCGACGGCGTCTCGTCCATCAGGGCGGGGGACGACTCGGGTTCGGCGTCCGCGGCGGGTTCGACCTCGGCGCCGGGCGCGGCGGCGGCCGTCGCCGTCTCGGCGGGCGCATCGTCCTCGGAGATGATCCGGCGGATCGAGGCCAGGATTTCCTCCATCGTCGGTTCCTGGGCGGCGGTCTGGTCGGTCATGTCGAAACCCCGGGGGCGAATGGCGGCGCGAGGTCGGCGAGCCGCCCCACACGGCTGTCGTCGCATCTCAGCCCGGCGGAATCAACGGGCGTTTTTCGCCTGACCGGTTAACCCGCCCGACCGCAAGTCGCGCCACAGGCGATCAGTCGCGCGGGGCGGTCTGGACGATCTCGGACTTCAGCTGGGCGTCGATCGGCGCGTCCACGGCGTCGTTCGCCGGCGTGACCGGCGGCGCGGCGATTCGGTCGATGGCCTCGATCACGCCGTCCCATGGCAGGGCGCCGCGGTTGCGCACGCGATTGTAGTTGGCCGCCGGGTCATAGACCGCGATCGACGCGTCCAGATCCTGACCTTCCAGCCGGCCCATGGCGGCCAGCAGATTGGCCTGGGCCACATATTCGTTGCGGCGCGCGCTGGCCAGGGTGACCTCGGCGTTGCGCAGCTCCAGCTCCTGGTTCAGCACGTCCAGGGTGGTGCGCAGGCCGACCTGGGCCTCCTGGCGCACGCCCTCGGCGGCCACGGTGGCGGCGCGGACCGCCTCCTGCCCCGCCGTCAGGGTCGAGCGCGCCGACAACGACTGGGCATAGGCCGAGCTGACCGACTGCAGGGTGTTGCGGCGCTCGCCCTCGACGTTGATCTGGGCGACGTTGGCGCGTTCCAGCGCCTGGGCCACGCGCGAGCTGTTCAGCCCGCCCGTGAACAGGGGCACCGAGATGGTCGCCCCGGCCTGGAAGCTGGTGTTGTCGACGATATCTCCGGGCCGTCCGACATCATTGGTCGATCCGCCATAGGACGCCGTCAGCCGGGCCGAAGGCATGTATTCCGCCCTGGCGGCGGCGACATTGGCCTCGGCCGCCCGCAGATTGTAGCCGGCGGCCCGGATGCCCGGATTGTCCTGCAGGGCGACGTCCAGGGCGGCGTCGAAATCGGCCGGCAGGTTGGGCAGAACCGGCATCGGGGCCAGATCGCCGGGCGACTGGCCGACCACGGCGGCATAGGCGGCGCGCGAGACGGACAGCTGGGCCTGGGCGTTGGCCAGGTCGGCCTCGGACTGGGCCAGACGCGCCTCGGACTGGGCCACGTCGGTGCGCGTGATCTCGCCGACCTCGAACCGGGCCGAGGCCTCGTCCAGCTGGCGCTGCAGCACGCCGAGGTTCGATTGGCGGATGCGCAGGATCTCGCTGTCGCGGATCACGTCCGCATAGGCCTGGATGACCGAGGTCAGGACGGTCTGTTCAATGTCGCGAAGGTTTTCGCGCCCGGCCAGGATGTTGGCCTCGGCCGCGCTGATGCCGTGGCCGATGCGGCCGCCGGACCAGATCGTCTGCGACAGGCCGAGGCTGGCCCCGGCGCTGGTGCTGTCGCTGTTGGAGGCGGGAATGTTGACGGTGGTGTCGGGGATGCCGTCGCCGTTGGTGTCGATCTCGCGGGCGCCGCCGGCGCTGTCGGTGAAGGAATAGCCGGCGTTGGCGCTGACATCGAGCTGGGGCCGCAGGCCGGCGCGGGCCTGGACGATCGATTCGTCCAGCGCCCGCTGGCTGGCGCGCTGGGCCAGAAGCGAGGGATTGGTCTGATAGGCCAGGGCCAGGGCTTCCTTCAACGTCTCTGCCCACGCCGGGGCGGAGACGCCGGAGAGGATGGCGATGGCGGCCACCGAGGCAAGCGCGCGCGAACGTTTCAGCATTGTGGTCCTGGCCCCTGGGCGCGGGGGAAGCACGCCCTTTGTCTGCATAGGTCTGATGCGGGACGGTTTACGCCCGCGCCAGTTAAGTTTTTTTCACGCGAAGGTTCGCCTTTTCCCGTCGCTCCGCCGGCTACAGGGCGAAGGCGACCTCCGGAGCCAGATCCGACAGCACCGGCGGGGCCGAGTTGAACAACTCACGGCGCGAAACGCCCTGCTCGCCGCGGACATACAGCACCGCCTTGCCGACCGGCCCGTTGCGCTCCACGACCGCCATCCGGCCGCCGACTTTCAGCGCCGCCAGCCAGGCTTCGGGCCGTCCGGGAACCGCCGCCTCGGAAATGATCAGTTCATAGCCCTCGCCCGAAGGGGCCGACAGCGGCGCGACCACGGTCGCGACGCCCTCTTCCGCCAGGACGGGACCCGTGACCCCGAACACTGCGGCGTCGGCTTCCTGGGCGGTCACGGTCAGACCCAGACGCGCCAGCACCGCCGCGGCATAGGGCGCCGCGATGGCCAGGGCGACCTCGCCGGCCTTCGCATCCAGCGCCATCAGCAGCTTGGACAGGTCGCGGGCCATCATCAGCCGGCGCCCGCCCGCGATCTCGGGCTCGATCTCGGCATAGGCAGACCAGGCCCGCTCCTGCGGCAGGAAACGTTCCCGCGGCACGGCGAGCAGCGCGGCCTGCAGCGCCCGGTCGGTGACGTCGTTCACGCGGACCTGGCTGTCGACCATGACCTTGCGGGCGGCGGCGAAATCCATGGGACGACAATCCTGCGGCTGGAGGCGCCCGGCGACAGGCCGGGAAATCTGGCGCGCTTATAGGTCTGTGCGTTGCGGGCGACAATCCGATCTGATAGCGAACGCCCCTCGCGATGGCGAGGTCGTCCCCCGATCGTTTGCGGGACGGCCCAGGGCCTGATGGCGGAGTGGTTACGCAGAGGACTGCAAATCCTTGCACCCGAGTTCGATTCTCGGTCAGGCCTCCATCGCGATTTTCGACAGAACCTGGACGGCTCCCCCAGAGCCTAGACCGGTGCGGTGATCCAGCCGATGACGCTGGCCGCGCTGACGCCGGCCGTGACGATGGCCACCGCCAGCGCGAGGCGCGCATTGCGGTGGATGAAGACGAAAACGCCGCCAAACATGATGAAACCCTCCCCGGACGCCGCCACAGCGACACAAGCGTGGCTGTTCATCAAGGTGTACAATGCGTTAATCGCAATTCCGTGATCGTTTCACGCCTGTCGGGTGAAATGGTGAAGGGCAATTCCACTGGCGACCGAAACGTTCAGGGAATCGAAGCCGCCTGACATCGGAATTCCGACAGCTCGGCAGCGCGCGATGATCTCCTGCGGCAGGCCGGGACCTTCGGGGCCGAGAATCAGCGCCACCCGCCCCTCGCGCGGCATGCGATGCAGCGGCGTCTCGGCGCCGGGCGTCAGGGCCACGGCGGTGAAGCCGGCCCGCCCCAGGCCGTCGAGCATGGCGGACGGATCCAGCCCCATGACCATCGGCGTCCGCAGCACGGCCCCGACCGACACGCGAATGGCCTTGCGGTAGAAGGGATCGCAGCAGGTCCGGTCCAGCAGGACCGCGCCGGCCCCGAAGGCCGCGGCGTTGCGGAACAGGCCGCCCATGTTGTCGTGATTGCCGATCCCGCACGCCGCGACCACCACGGCGTCCGGGCCCAGCGGCGCGAGGCAGTCTTCCAGCGTCGCCGGCCCGGGCTTGCGTCCCAGCGCCAGGATGCCGCGATGCAGGTGAAAACCGGCGATGGCGTCGAGAATCGGCTGGTCGGCGACATAGACGGGCGCGGCCGCGTCCACGCGGGCGATCACGCCGGCCAGCCCTTCGGCCCGTTTTTGATCCAGCAACAGCGCGACCGGGCGGCACCGGGATTGCGGCGAGGTCAGCACGTTCAGCACCACTTCGCCCTCGGCCACGAACAGGCCCTGCCTGCCTGTCAGGTCGCGTTCCCGGATATCGCGGAAGCCCGCGATGCGCGGATCGTCGGGGTGGTCGATGCGGATCACGGCCAAGATCGGATATTTCCCGTTGCGTCAGTCTGACTCGCGCTGCTATAGCGCCCGCCTTCCCGAGAGGAAGTGTTCCGCGGTAGCTCAGTGGTAGAGCAGCCGACTGTTAATCGGCTGGTCGTAGGTTCGAATCCTACCCGCGGAGCCACTCTTTCCCACCACAGCGTCAGACCGAAAAAAAGCCCGACGCGAGCGCCGGGCTGAAGAAGTTCGGTGATGGTGGGTGTCCTCGAAGAAGGAAGACACCCTTCCGTTGAAGCGAATTGGTTAATCAGGCGTAAACCCGCTTCAGACGGCGTCGGGCAGCCAGGTCGACTGCCGCGCGCCGGCCGCCCCGGTCCAGGCGATCCGCCAGCCCCGCCCGGACCGCTCGACCCGCGGCGACGGCCCCGCCGCGGCCTCCCCCGGCCAGGCGAAACGGCCGCCCCCGGCCTGGATTTCGTCAGGGCCGTCCGAGGGCCGCAGCATCAGGCTCCAGCGGCCCTCTCCGTCAGGCGTGACGCGCACGGATTCGCCGGCGGCCTGCACCACGACGGGCGCGGTTCCCGAAGTCCGGCCGGACGCCAGCCGCATGCGGCCGTCGCTGTCGACCGCGCCCAGGGCCGGAGCCTGGTCCAGGCGCCGGGTCGGTCCGCCGATCCGCAGGATCGCGATCGGCCCGCGCCCGCCGGCCACGATCAGCAGTCGGTCCGGCGAGGGGGCCGCGTCCTGGCCGATCTGGGTCTCCGGCCGCAACCACAGATCGCCCGCCGGCGCCGTCATGCGAATCTCGAACCGGCCGCGCGCGTCCGCCGCCGCCGCATAGGCGGCCCCCGGAGCGCTGCGCAGCACGACACGCGCGCCCGGCTCGGCCTCGCCCGTGAAGATCAGGCTGGCCGCGGTCCTCTGCACGGACAGGATCGCCGGCGGGCGGGTCCATCCCGCGACCGCGGCGTTCCCGGCCTCGGTTCGGGGCGCCGCCGCGGGCGGGGCGCACGCCGCCGCCAGGGCGCCCAGAAGCGCCGCCGTTCCCGCCTTGCCGAACATGGCCCGTTTCATCGCGTCCATCCGACCGCTAGGAGTATCTCCCCAGATAGCGCGCCCCGGGGGCCGCTGTCTTCCATCCGTTCCCGAGGCCCCATGTCTTCCCCTGTCTCCATCCAGCCTTTCGACGGAAATTCCGTCTGCCTGTTCTGCGGTTCCTCGGACGCGTCCGATCCAGCCTATACCGAGGCGGCGCGGGCGTTCGGCGAACAGACGGCCCGGGCCGGGTGGCGGCTGGTCTATGGCGGGGGCGGCGTCGGCCTGATGGGCGCCTCGGCGCGCGGAGCGCACGCGGCCGGAGGGCGCGTGCTGGGCGTCATGCCCGGCTTCCTGCGCAGCCGCGAGCGGCTGTTCGACGAGGTGGAGACCATCGTCGTGCCGTCGATGCATGAGCGCAAGACCATCATGTACGACCAGTCGGACGCCTTCGTGGTCGCGCCGGGCGGGGTCGGCACCTTGGAAGAGGCCATCGAAGTGCTGTCGTGGAAGCGGCTCGACCTTCATTCGAAGCCGGTCATTTTCCTGAATCTCAAGGGCTTCTGGGAACCTCTTCTGGCCATGATGGAACATAGCATCGAGTCCGGCATGACCCCCGCCAGCTTCCGCCAGGCGTGGGTCGTCTGCGACACGGTCGAGGCCGCGATCGAGGCCATGAAGGCCGCGGACGCCATGCCGCACTTGAAACATGATCAGCGTTAAGTAATCACTGGTCAGATAGCCAGTGTCCGTGCGTCTCTTTTGGCAACGCGCCTTGACAGTTTCGTATAAAAACGGACATTGGCGCTGCGGAGACGATGGTCGTTTCCGCCTGTCCGGAGACCTCCCCATGCGTGCTCTGCTTATCGCCGCGGCCCTGTTCGTCGCCGCCCCCGCCGTCGCCCAGGCTCCGGCCTCGAGCGCCGTCCTGACCGATGCGTCGAAGGCCCCCGCCTCGGCCACCATTATCGACGGCGCCTCCTGGCGCTGCACCGGCGGCTCCTGCACGGCCAGCGGCGGCGCCAACCAGCCCGCCCCGCGCGCCTGCCGCCGCGTCGTGGCCCGTTTCGGCGCGGTGTCGTCGTTCAGCTACAAGGGCGTCGCCCTGTCGGCCGAGCAACTGGCCGCCTGCAACGCCTGAATTGAGTTGAAACCGGCGAGGCGGCTCAGGCCGTCTCGCCGTTCAGCCGTTTGACGATCCGCTCGCGGCCGATCATGGGCGCGAGCGTCGCCATGTCCGGGCCATGCGCCTGGCCCGTGATCATCAGGCGCAGGGGCATGAACAGCGCCTTGCCCTTGGCCCCCGTGGCCTCCTTCACCGCCGCCGTCCAGACCGGCCACAGCGTCTCGTCGATGGTTTCCGGCAGGGCCGCCAGGGCGGCCTTGGCGAAGGCTGAGTCCTCGATCATCGGCGTGATCGGACCTCTAACCATCTTCGCCATTTCAATGACATCGGCGAACTTCTGAAGGTTGCCGCGCACGCCGTTCCAGAAGACTTCGCCGAGATCGGCGTCCAGCGCCGTCAGCCGGGGCCGCGCGACCGCATACGGCATCGCGTGCAGGGCCTGGGCGTTCAGCCGGTCCAGATCGGCCGTGTCATAACGCGCCGGCGACCGGCCCATCTTGGCGAAGGCGAAGCTGGCGCCGAGGGCGTCGATGGACTCCCCCACCTCCAGCGGATCGCTGGTGCCAATGCGGCCCAGATGGCTGGTGATGGCGATCGGCTCATAGCCCTGGTCGCGCATCTCGGCGATCGAGAGCGAGCCCAGCCGCTTCGACAGCGCCTGCCCGTCCTCGCCGACCAGCAGGGGCATGTGGGCGAAGGCCGGGACCGGTCCGCCCAGCGCCTCGAAGATCTCGATCTGGGCGCCGGTGTTGGTGACGTGGTCCTCGCCGCGGATCACGTGGGTGATAGCCATGTCGATGTCGTCGACGACCGACGGCAGGGTGTAGAGGAACAGGCCATCCTCGCGGATCAGCACCGGATCCGACATCGACGCCGTGTCCACTTCGGCATGGCCGCGCGACAGGTCTTCCCAGGCCACGCGCCGGCCGTCGAGTTTGAACCGCCAGTGCGGCTTGCGCCCCTCGGCCTCGTAGGCCGCCTTTTCGGCGTCGGTCAGCGCCAGGGCGGCGCGGTCGTAGATCGGCGGCAGGCCGCGCGACAGCTGCACCTTGCGGCGGCGGTCCAGCTCTTCCGACGTGTCGTAGCAAGCGTACAGCCGCCCGGCGGCCTTCAGCCGCGCGGCGGCCTCTTCATAGCGATCGAACCGCTTCGACTGGTTGTGACGCTCGTCCCAGACCAGACCCAGCCAGGTCAGGTCGTCCTCGATGCCCTGTTCGAACTCGGGCGTGGACCGCGCCAGGTCGGTGTCGTCGATGCGCAGGACAAAGCTGCCGCCCTGCCCCTTGGCGAACATCCAGTTGACGAGGGCGGTGCGGACATTGCCGACGTGCAGCTTACCCGTCGGCGACGGGGCGAAACGGACCTTGACGGACATGCGATAGACCTTGGAAACGCGGGGCGCACAGGTCGCCCTCGCGGCCCATCAAGTCAAGGCTCGCGGGCGATCAGTCGTCGCGGTGGACGCGCTCGCGGCGCTCATGACGCTCCTGGGCCTCGACCGACAGCGTCGCCGTCGGGCGGGCCTCCAGCCGTCCGAGGCTGATCGGCTCGCCGGTCTCCTCGCAATAGCCGTAGGAGCCGTCCTCGATGCGGCGCAGCGCCTCGTCGATCTTGGAGATCAGCTTGCGCTGACGGTCCCGGGTGCGCAGTTCCAGCGCCCGGTCGGATTCCGACGAAGCCCGGTCGACCAGATCCGGATGATTCTCCGTCTCGGCCTTCAGGTTGACGACAGTCCCCTTGGACTCGCGGAGGATGTCCTCCTTCCAGTCCATCAGCTTGGCCTTGAAATAGGCCAGCTGGCGCTCGTTCATGAATGGCTCTTCGTCAGACGGCCGGTATCCGGGCGTTCCGACAGGCACAGAGGCCAATGCGGTCATAATCGCACTCACGGTCTCTTACAGCGCCCCCCTGTGGCGCAGCCCTGCCTATACGGATGGCGAAGAGTCGCGGCAACAACGCTCGCAAGAGCGTGACCCGTAAAGCTTACAGTCCAGACGCGAGCGTGACATTTCTTCATCACCCACCGCTCGGCGAGGGCCCTTTTTCAAGGAATTCCGGCGACTTATGCTGCAGTGCGGCGTAAATCAGCCTTGGCTAGTTCAACCGCCGCGCGCAAATCGATCTGATCCAGAAGACTGTTCAGTTCGGCGTCGGCGTCGACCGGCCGCTCCTCGCGCAGCGTCCGGGACAGGCGATCCAGCGCGCCCTCGCCCGCCTCGCCCTGCAACAGGGCCAGCTTCAGCTCTTCCAGCCGGTCCAGCAGGCCCCCGCCGCGGCGGATGGCCCGGCGGCGGCGCTCGGTGACGTCCTCGACCCCCTGCAAGGCCATCAGGGCCGAGACGTCGCTGACCCCGGAAACGCCGGACGCTGAACTGGCCGGCGCAGCGGCCGCCCCTGCCGCCGCGTGGGGCACGGAGAAGCCGCCGCTGGCCCGGGCCGGACGGCTGCCTTGCGTGGACGACGGTCCGGACGGGCCAGTGACCTTCATGCGATGCGACTCCAGCACATGCCGGACCATCGTCGGCGCGGCGTCACCGTTTGGTTAACGTCCCGGCAGTTTTTGCCGCTTTCATCCGGGACTCGATCGCGCCGGCGACTGTTTTCATTCAGGTTTCCGGCTGGCACGGCTCTGGCATCAGCGAAAGGCGCAACCGTATGTGGACGCCCCGCCTATGCAGAAACTGCTCGCCTCCCTCCTGACCGCCGCGGCCGTGGCCGGATTCGCGGCGCCGGCGTCCGCCCAGTCGCGGATCAAGGACATCGCGGCCATCGAGGGCGTCCGCACCAACCAACTGGTCGGCTACGGCCTGGTGGTCGGGCTCAACGGCACCGGCGACAGCCTGCGCAACTGCCCCTTCACCCGCCAGTCCCTGGAGGGCATGACCGAGCGGCTGGGCGTCAACATCCGCGGCTCCAACGCCAACTCCAAGAACATGGCCGCCATCATGGTGACGGCCGAACTGCCGCCCTTCGCCACCCCCGGTGCCCGCGTCGACGTCAATGTCGCCAGCATGTGCGACGCCAAGAGCCTGCTGGGCGGCACCCTTCTGGTCACCAGCCTGCAGGGCGCGGACGGTCAGGTCTATGCGGTGGCCCAGGGCTCGATCCAGACCGGCGCCGTCTCGGGCGGCGGCGCGTCGGGCTCCTCGGTCACGCGCGGCGTGCCGACCGCCGGCCGCATCGCCTCGGGGGCCACGGTCGAGCGCGAGACCGGCTTCCATCTGGCCAATATGAACGAGGTGCGGCTGACGCTGCGCAATCCGGACTTCACCACGGCCCAGCGCGTCGCCGCCGCCATCAACCAGACCTATCCCGGGACCGCCCTGGCCGAGAACGGCACTGTCATCGCGCTGCGCGCGCCGGGCCAGATGGGCATGGCCGGCTTCATCAGCATGGTCGAGAACCTGCCGGTCCAGGTCGACGCCCCGGCCAAGGTCATCATCGACGAGGTCAACGGCGTCATCGTCATGGGCGAAGCCGTCCGCGTCTCCACCGTGGCCATCGCCCAGGGCAATCTGACCATTTCGGTGCAGGAAAGCCCCCAGGTCAGCCAGCCCGCGCCCTTCAGCCGGGGCGGCCAAACCGTCGTCGTCCCCCAGTCCGACGTGGCGGTCGAGGAAGAGCTGGGTCGCCAGATGCGCATCGTCGGCGGCGGGACATCCCTGTCCACCCTCGTCAACGGCCTGAACGCCCTCGGCGTCAGCCCGCGCGACATGATCAGCATCCTGCAGGCCATCAAGGCCGCGGGAGCCCTGCAGGCCGACATCGAGGTGATGTGACCATGAGCGACCCCGTCATCTCCCCCACCTCGCCCGTCCCGGCCGCTCCGGCCGCCGTTTCCGCCCGGATGCGGGAGACGGCCGAGAATTTCGAGGCGACCTTCCTCGCCCAGATGATGAAGCCGATGTTCGAAGGCCTCTCCACCGAAGCGCCGTTCGGCGGCGGCGAGGCCGAGTCGACATGGCGCAGCTTCATGATCGAGGCCATGGCCAAACAGACCGTCAGGGCCGGCGGCATCGGCCTGGCCGATCAGGTCGTCGCCCAGATGCTCAAGATGCAGGAAGCCGGGGAACCCGCCGCATGACCGAAGCCGCCGTCGTCAACGCCCGCGCGCGGGTCCGTCAGCTGACCGACCTGACGGCGCGCCTGACCGCCCGACTCGTCGAGGAGTCGAAGGCCTTCGAGGATCGCCGTCCGCAGGACGCCGCCGCGACCCTGGGCGAGACCCAGCAGCTGGCCAACGCCTATCGCCGCGAGTCGGCCCAGGTGAAGGCGGACCCGTCCGTGCTCGCCGCGGCCCCCGCCGCCGACCGCATGGCGCTGGTGAAGGCCACGCAAGCCTTCGAGGCCGTGCTGTCGGGCCACGCCCGCGCCGTGGAGGCCGCCCGCATCGTCTCCGAGGGCTTGGTCAAGACCATCGTCGCAGAGGTCGCCAGCCAGCGCGGATCGCCCTCGGCCTATGGCGCCTCGGGTCAGGCCAACGCCAGCGACGGCCGGGCCGTGGCCTTCAACCGGACGGCCTGACAGGCGATCCGGCGGGCGACGTCACGGGCGACAGATATTCAGACGTTGGCGGGGCGGTCAGCCGCGCGGCGCGCGGTCCGACCGGCGATCCCGGGCGCGAACGCGGGCGCGTTTGGGCCTCGGCAGGCTGAGAGCCGTCACGAGCGCGAGCAGCGATGCGGAAAGGGCGACAGCGATTTCCAGCGTGCTGATCATGTCGTCGGGCCTCCGGTGAACGCACTCGAAGGCCGGAAGATGAGGTCGAAGCGGCTGGCGTGCAAGCCATTTCAGGAATGGCCCCCCTGACGAACCCGTGAGACGGTGGCCCTGGAGAACAGATCATGCGTCACGCCCCCTTCCTCGCCGCCCTTGCTCTCGCGGGGCTGCTGACCGCCTGCGCCCATGCGCCTGACGCGGCCGTGACAGTCCCGGACTACCGCCCGATCGCGGGAGATCCGGCCCCGGCGAACGCGCGCCTCTACGCCGACTGCCTCGGTCAGGCCGCCGCGGCCGGGACCTGGCGCAGGGCGGCGGACGGCGGCGGCGACGAACTGATCCTGTTCACCTGCGCCGGCGCGCCCGCGCGGGCGTTCTACGACGCCCTGGGCCCCTGGAGCGCGCGGATCGGCTCCGCCTTTGACCACGACGGCCGCAGCTATCGCTCGACGGCGAGGGTCCAGACCAACATGTTCGGCGTCGACTCCTGCTCGGCGGCGGCCGGCGCGGACCATCGCTGCGTCCTCAGCTTCAACGCCGGCGATTTCCTCGACGGCGATTAGCCGCAATGGCGGAGCGGCTCCTGGCGGCCTAGTTAGGGCGGGTGACCCTGTCTGATGATCCCGCGACCCGCCGCCAGTCCATCGTCCGGCGCATCGAAGCCGAGACCGGCATCGACGAGCCGATGATCGCCCGCCTCGTGGACGCCTTCTACGACCGGGTGCGCCGCGATCCGTTGATCGGGCCGGTGTTCGATGAGCGGATTTCGGACTGGGGCCCGCATCTCGAACAGATGAAGCTGTTCTGGTCCTCCGTGGCCCTCATGAGCGGCGTCTATCACGGGCGGCCCATGCCGAAACATCTGCCCCTGCCCGTCGACGCCCGGCATTTCGACCGCTGGCTGGACCTGTTCGAGGCCACGGCCGCCGACGTCTGCCCGCCCGCCGCCGCGGCCCATTTCATCGAGCGCGCCCGCCGCATCGCCGAAAGCCTCGAACTGGGCATCGCGGGCGCGCAGGGCGTGCTGCTGCGCAAGGGCGAGCGCTATCTGCGGCCGTCCGAGGCGTGGACGCCGCCGGCCGCGGACAGCGCCTGCTGACACCTGCTGTCAGCAGCGTCGCCCGCCGCCGCCGTGTTCACACAATGTTCTTGCTGAATCCCGCGAATTGATCCCCATATAGCGTCGTCGCGCCGGACCCCTCCCCGGCCCCACCGCGTTCCCGGACTCCATGACCGAAAAGCACAACTTCATCCGCGTGCGCGGCGCGCGCGAGCACAATCTCAAGGGCGTCGACCTCGACATCCCGCGCGAGCAGCTGGTGGTCATGACCGGCCTGTCGGGCTCGGGCAAAAGCTCGCTCGCCTTCGACACCATCTATGCCGAGGGCCAGCGCCGCTATGTCGAGAGCCTGAGCGCCTACGCCCGCCAGTTCCTCGAGCTGATGGGCAAGCCCGATGTCGACCTGATCGAGGGCCTGTCGCCGGCTATCTCCATCGAGCAGAAGACCACCTCGAAGAACCCGCGCTCGACCGTCGGCACGGTGACCGAGATCCACGACTATATGCGCCTGCTGTGGGCGCGGGTCGGCGTGCCCTATTCGCCGGCCACGGGCCTGCCGATCGAGAGCCAGACCATCTCCATGATGGTCGACAAGCTGACGGCCCTGCCCGACGGCGAGCGCCTGATGCTGCTGGCCCCGGTCGTGCGCGGCCGCAAGGGCGAATACCGCAAGGAAATGGCCGAGTGGCAGCGCGCGGGCTTCCAGCGCGTCAAGATCGACGGCGAATACTACGCGATCGAGGACGCCCCGACCCTCGACAAGAAATTCAAGCACGACATCGACATCGTCGTGGACCGGATCGTCACCAAGGAAGGCCTCGAGAGCCGCTACGCCGACAGCCTGCAGACCGCCCTCGGTCTGGCGGACGGCATCGCCGTCGCCGAGTGGGCCAATGTCGCCGAGGGTGAGAAGGAGCCGCGCCGGCTGACCTTCTCCGAGAAATTCGCCTGCCCGGTTTCGGGCTTCACCATCAGCGAGATCGAGCCGCGGCTGTTCTCGTTCAACAATCCGTTCGGCGCCTGCCCGGCCTGCGACGGTCTGGGCGTCAAACTGGCCTTCGACGCCGATCTGGTGATCCCCGATCGCGACAAGACCCTGCACAAGGGCGCCGTCGCCCCATGGTCGCGCGGCCCGTCGCCCCTCTACACACAGACGCTGCAGTCGCTCAGCCGCCACTACGGCTTCTCGATGGACAAGCCCTGGCGCGAGCTGCCGGACAAGGCCCAGGACGTCATCCTGCGCGGCTCGGGCGGCGACAAGATCAAATTCACCTACGACGACAACGCCCGCAAATACGAGGTCTCCAAGGCCTTCGAGGGCGTCCTGCCCAACCTCGAGCGCCGCTGGCGCGAGACGGATTCCTCATGGGTGCGTGAGGAACTGGGCCGGTTCCAGTCCGAGACCCCGTGCGAGGTCTGCCTCGGCAAACGCCTCAAGCCCGAGGCCCTGGCGGTCAAGGTCGCCGCGACGGACATCGCCGAGGTGTCCTGGCTGTCGATCAAACACGCCCACGAATGGTTCACGGCCCTGAACGACAAGCTGACCGACAAGCAGCTGGAGATCGGCCGTCGGGTCCTGAAGGAGATCACCGACCGGCTGCGCTTCCTCAACAACGTCGGCCTCGACTACCTCAGCCTGTCGCGCGCCTCGGGCACCCTGTCCGGCGGCGAGAGCCAGCGCATCCGCCTGGCCTCCCAGATCGGCTCGGGCCTGACCGGCGTGCTGTACGTCCTCGACGAGCCGTCGATCGGCCTGCACCAGCGCGACAACTCCCGCCTGCTGGAGTCCCTCCGGGGTCTCCGCGACCTCGGCAATTCCGTCCTCGTCGTCGAGCATGACGAGGAGGCGATCCTGACCGCCGACTATGTCATCGACATGGGCCCGGCCGCCGGCGTCCATGGCGGCGAGGTCTGCGCCCAGGGCACCCCGGCCGAGGTCATGGCCAATCCCAACTCCCTGACCGCCAAATACCTGACCGGCGAGCGCGAGATCGAGCTGCCGCCCGAGGGCCGCCGTCCCGTCGACCGCAAGAAGATGCTGAGGATCAGCGGCGCCACCGGCAACAATCTGAAGAACGTCACCGGCGAAATTCCCGCCGGCCTGTTCACCTGCGTCACCGGCGTGTCGGGCGGCGGCAAGTCGACCTTCACCATCGAGACCCTCTACAAGGCCGCCGCCCGCCGGCTGCACAATGCGTCGGACGCCCCCGCCTCCTTCGACCGCATCGAGGGGCTGGAGATGTTCGACAAGGTCATCGACATCGACCAGTCGCCCATCGGCCGCACCCCGCGCTCGAACCCGGCGACATACACCGGCGCCTTCGGTCCCATCCGCGACTGGTACGCCGGCCTGCCCGAGTCCAAGGCCCGCGGCTACGGGCCCGGTCGCTTCAGCTTCAACGTCAAGGGCGGCCGCTGCGAGGCCTGCCAGGGCGACGGCCTGATCAAGATCGAGATGCATTTCCTGCCCGACGTCTACGTCACCTGTGACGTCTGCAAGGGCAGGCGCTACAACCGCGAGACGCTGGAAATCGTCTTCAAGGGCAAGAGCATATCCGACGTTCTGGATATGACGGTTGAAGAGGCCGCCAGCTTCTTCAAGGCCGTGCCGTCGATCCGCGACAAGATGCTGACCCTGAACCGCGTCGGCCTCGGCTACGTCAAGGTCGGCCAGTCCGCGACCACCCTGTCCGGCGGCGAGGCCCAGCGGGTCAAGCTGTCGAAGGAGCTGTCGAAACGCGCCACCGGCAAGACCCTCTACATCCTCGACGAGCCCACCACGGGCCTGCATTTCGAGGACACGCGCAAGCTGCTGGAGGTGCTTCAGGAACTGGTCGAGAACGGCAACACCATCGTGGTCATCGAGCACAATCTCGACGTCATCAAGGTCGCCGACTGGCTGCTCGACTTCGGCCCCGAGGGCGGCGACGGCGGCGGCGAGATCGTCGCGGTCGGCACCCCCGAACAGGTCGCCGCCAATCCGAAGAGCTGGACCGGCAAATACCTCAAGGAGGTCCTCGACCGCCACGAGACGCGCCGCAAGGCGCGCGTGGCGGCGCTGAGGAAGAGCGCCTGACGGCTCAGGCTGCGGCCGGGGCCGCTTCCACGACGCCTTCCCTCGAGGTCAGACCGGACCGGACGCCGTTTCTGTCGGTCGACCGCCCGTGATCTGGCGATAGGCGGCCGCGAACGGCGCGTACAGGATGCCGACGGTCAGTGCGGACACGATCGCCTCGACGACCGCATGGGTGATCACCCAGGGATTGCCGACGTCGAGAGCCGCCCGGACGGCCTCGGGGTCCTGATCGCTGTTGAACGACCAGCTCTCGAGGCCCGAGATAATGCCCAGCGGCAGGCTGACGATGGACGACAACAGCTGCACCAGCATGACCATGACGATGGCCAGCACCGCCATGCCCAGCAAGGGCCAGAACCGGCCCTTCGTCAGGTTGAAGGAATCGAAGAAGGCGAAGCGGCGCTCGGCCACGGTGATCGGCACGGCCAGGCTCAGCCGGACGCACAGCCAGATGAAGAAGCAGGTCCCGGCGAGGAAGCCGAGCAGGCCCGCGATGAGGGCGGGTCCGTCGCCGCCCGCCGCCTTGGCCGCCGCGATCAGCACGCCGACCGCCAGGATGGCGACCACGGCGACAAGGGTCATGACCAGGCCGAGCACGAAGGTCACCGCCAGGACCCGCACCTCGTCCATGCCGAGGCGCAGATAGCCGAACCGGTCGCGGGACGGGTTCAGCACCCCGCGCGCCACCGCCGCGGCCAGCATGGCCCCGACCACGAGGCTGATCGGCAGCAGCCACGCCACCCGGGCCATGATCGCACCGAAACCGGCCATCAGGGCCCAGACCTGGTCGAAGCTCGGCTCGACGGATTCCATCGCCTCGGCCTGCACGCTCCAGGCCTCAAGCTGCCCCACCATGGTGGACAGCGAGAACAGGGCGGTCAGCGTCAGGACGGCGTACAGCAGCGTCCAGGCGACGAGCGCCAGCGGATTGCGCCGGACGAGGCGGAAACCCTCGAAAGCCGCGTCGGTGGCCGAAAACGCCATGGTGTCTCCTGTTCTCTTGTCCTGATCCTGGCTCATCCGACGGACCCGGGCGACGGCTCGTCCGCGACGGGCGGCGTTTCGCTTCCGGCCAGTTGCCGGCAGGCCGAGGCGAAGGGTGCGATGTGCAGCGTCAGCGCTGCGCCATAGACCATCGCCGCCACGAGCGCGCCCACCGCGAACCATGGCCAGTTGGCCGCGAACATCGCCTCCATGCCTTCGAACGGATTGACGTCCATATTGTGCGCCTGAAGAGCCGACCAGTCGACGCCGCCGGAGACTCCGGCTGCCAGGGCGACGGCCAGGCCGATGCCGAACGCGACCGCCTTGATCGCGACGACCAGAAGCAGGGCCAGCAGCATCATGCCGAACAGGGCGCCGGTCTGGCCGCGGGCCAGCCGCCACCCCTCGGGAAAGGCGAAGCTGCGGTACAGGACGCTGGCGGGCGCGATCAGGCCGACCCGCGCCATCCCCAGCCAGATCGCAAGCATTCCCGTGACGATCAGGCCGGTGATGACCAGCCAGTTCATCGGCGAACCCGCGCCCCAGACGGCGAAGCCGATGGCGAAGCCGACCAGCAGCAGCACCATCATGGCGATATACATGCCCACGACCACGGCGATGCCGACGACCGCGACCCTCAGCTCGTCCATGCCCAGACGCAAGGAGAAGAAGCCACTCTCCCGGGGCCGCAGCACGGCCCGCATGACCGCCGTATAGACGACGACCGTCACGAACAGCTGGACCAGGTTCATCAGTCCGGACACGGCCTGGAACTGCATCATTTCGGCGAAGGCGGCGTTATGGGCGGCGCCGTCCCGACCCGCTTCCGCCATCTCGCCCATCATGTCGCCCATCATCGGCAGCATGAGGCCAAAGGTCGCCGCCGACGGCGCCATCATCAGCAGCCCCCAGACGAACACCGACAACGGACGCCGCCGGATCAGGCCGAACGCATCGCCGATCGCGGTCCCGATTGAAAATCGCGCCATTCAGCCTCCCCAAGCTCATGGCCAAGCTAGCCCCTTTCGCCCGGCCCCGCTAGAAGCCGCGCATGACGGACATCCTGAAGCCCATCCACGTCGTCGGCGGCGGCCTCGCCGGCTCGGAAGCCGCCTGGCAGATCGCCTCGGCCGGCGTCCCCGTGGTCCTGCACGAGATGCGCGGCGTGCCCGGGGTGAAGACCGACGCCCACCACACAGACGGGCTCGCGGAACTGGTCTGCTCCAACTCCTTCCGCTCCGACGACTGGGAGCACAACGCCGTCGGCCTGCTGCACGCCGAGATGCGGGCGCTGGACTCCATCATCATGGCCTGCGGCGACGCCCATCAGGTGCCGGCGGGCGGGGCCCTGGCCGTCGACCGCGACGGCTTCTCGCAGGCGGTCACGGCGAAACTCGAGGCCCATCCCCTGATCACCATCGTGCGCGAGGAGATCGCCGGCCTGCCGCCGGAAGAGTGGGACAATGTCATCGTCGCCACCGGCCCCCTGACTTCGCCCGCCTTGGCCGCCGCCATCCTCGACCTGACCGGCGAGGACGCGCTCAGCTTCTTCGACGCCATCGCCCCCATCGTCCACGCCGACTCCATCGACTTCGACATCGCCTGGCGCCAGTCGCGCTACGACAAGGAAGGCCCGGGCGGCGACGCCGCCGCCTACGTCAACTGCCCGATGGACAAGGCCCAGTATGAGGCCTTCATCGACGCCCTGCTGAACGGCCCCAAGGCCGAGTTCAAGGACTGGGAGAACGTTCCCTATTTCGACGGCTGCCTGCCCATCGAGGTCATGGCCGAGCGCGGCCGCGAGACCCTGCGCCACGGCCCGATGAAGCCGGTCGGCCTGACCAATCCGCGCGACCCCCAGGTCAAGGCCTACGCCATCGTCCAGCTGCGCCAGGACAACGCCTTGGGCACCCTGTTCAACATGGTCGGCTTCCAGACCAAGCTGAAGCACGGCGCCCAGGCCGAGGTCTTCCGCATGATCCCGGGCCTGCACGAGGCCCAGTTCGCCCGCCTCGGCGGCCTGCACCGCAACACCTTCCTCAACTCTCCGAAGCTGCTGGACCGCCAGCTGCGCCTCAAGGCCATGCCGCGCCTGCGCTTCGCCGGCCAGGTCACGGGCGTCGAGGGCTATGTCGAGAGCGCCGCCATGGGCCTGCTGACCGGCCGCCTCGCCGCCGCGGAACGGCTGGGCCGGCCGCTGGAGGCTCCGCCCGTCCACACCGCCATGGGCGCCCTGGTCGAACACATCACCGGCGGCCACCTCGACGGACCCGGGGGCATTTCCAAATTCCAGCCGATGAACATCAACTACGGCCTGCTGCCGCCGCTCGAGGCCCCCAAGGTCGACGAGGCGGGCGTGAAGATTCCGCTCAAGGAACGCGGCCGGGCCAAGAAGCGACTGATGAGCGTCCGGGCGCTGGACGCGCTGAAGGCGTGGCGGGACGCGGCCTGATGGCCGCGGAAAGCGAACTCGACCGCCTCAAGGCGCGGCGCGTCACCGCCCTGTACCGCCTCGACCTGATCGCCCGCGGCGCGCGACTGTCCTACGAGGACGGAACGCCGATCGACATGGCCTCCGAAAAGGAGCGTCTGGCTTCGGTCGTCGCCGACCTCGACCGGCGCATCGCACTGCTGGAACGCACCCTGAACTGACGGCCATGGCGGAAGGGCCGCCTTGGCCCCCGGGCCTTGCACGCTACCCGTGACGGTTGCAGTATCGCCGTTATGCCGTTCCACTCGGTCAAACCCAGGGCAGCCAGAACCGGCCGAACGGCGACCGAGGCGGCGATCCGTGTCGAGGAGCCTCTGGTCTGCGCCGTCAATCATGACCAGGCGCGCGAGCGGCACGGGCGCACGACCGTCGTGGTGCTTCGGCCGTTCGCCTACACGCTTCCCGACGGGTCGCGGACGGTTCGGGTGCCGCCCACCTATCTGACCGATTTCGCCTCCATCCCGACCTTCGCCCGCTGGGTCATCCCGCCCTTCGGCCGGCATGCGATCGCCGCCGTCCTGCATGACTGGCTCTACACCATCGGCCAGCCCGGACGCCGTGGGGAGGCGGACGACATCTTCCGCGAGGCCCTGAAGGAACTGGGCGTCGGCCTGACGCGCCGTGCGGCCATGCACGCGGCCGTCCGGGCCGGAGGCGGCGGCGCCTATGACCGGGCCGGGGCCGACTGGAACGCCTCCTTCATGGACTGGCGCACGGGCGGAGCGACCGTTCCGGCTCCGTCGCGCGAGGCCTTCTTCAACGACGCCTGGCCCGCCGGCGTCCCGACCGTGGATCTCTGAGACCCGCGGACGTCAGATCCGTCCTCTCAGGACCGCCCATGTCAGCCGCAGCCGCCGAGCCGCATCGGCGGGGTCCGCGCTCCGCAGGGCCGCGGACGCGACGGCGGGAAAGGCTTCGGCCGGCAGGCTCCGCAGCGCCCGGTTCGCCTCCGCCCGCATCCCCGTATCCACAGCCTGTCCGGTCTGGACCCGTCCCCTCGCCCGCGCCGCCGAGACCACGGAAGCGGGGTCTGCCGTCTTCGACAGGATCCGCACCGCGACCTGCATCGGTCCGACGTAGAAGGCGTCCAGATCGTGCGGCTCGCCATGCACCCGGCCCACATGGGCCTCGATCAGGGCGTCGAAGGGCGCGCGCTCCAGCCCGTGGCGGGCGACGATGTCGGTCAGGGCCTCGAGCACCGGATGGCCCTTGCGCGCCGCTCCCGCGAACACCCCGTCCATCTGCTCGCGCCACCAGACATAGCGCATCTCGGCCAGCATCGGCTGGGTCACCCGCGTCGGTATGGCCATCAGCTCGGCCTCGAGGGCGTAGAGGGCGATCAGGTCCGCGCGCAGCCGCTCGTCGGCCACGAACCGGCTGGACAGCCACCGGTCGCGGTCGGCGCCGCGGACCTGGTCGTCGAGGCTGACGCCCGTACGATCGGAAGACGGATCAGCCAAACAGGGTCTGGAACATCGCCATGGACGTCAGCATCGGCAGCGACAGCAGCAGGTTGATGCGGCTGCCCATCATGGCGACGCGGGCGGCCTTGGCCTTGGCCGCGTCATCCACGACGACGATGCCCAGCGCCCGCTTCTGGTTCGGCCAGATGATGCCCCAGACGTTGAGGAACATGACGATGGCCAGCCAGACGCCGATGCCCATCAGGGTGAAGCCCTTCTGGTCCTCGGTCAGGCCCTGGGCCAGGCCGAAGGTCAGCACCTCGGCGGCGTATGCGTGTCCACGGGCGAACATGACGGCCAGACCGGCCAGCACGGTCACCAGCGCCGACCAGCGGAACCAGAACAGGGCCTCCGGGGCGATATGCTTGCCGATGGCGGGCTTCAGCTCGGCGGGGATGTTCGGCATCACCCGGATCTGGACGAAGTTGAAATAGTACAGCAGGCCGATCCACAGGATGCCGGCCACGACGTGCACCCAGCGGAACGCCGCCTGCCAGAAGGCCTCCCCGAAGCCGCCGGACACCTGTCCGAAGGCGAGGATCATCACGCCCGCGAGCGCGAGGCTCAGCAGGATGGTGGTGCGGAAATTCGACAGCAGCTTGCCCATGGTCAGCCCCTCCCCGGAGCGATTCGTTGAAGCGTCACCTTACCTCTCCCTCCCCGTCATGGGGAGGGATGTCGGCGCGAAGCGACGACAGGGTGGGGTGCGTCCGGACGATGCCCCACCCGGTCGCTGCGCGACCACCCTCCCCACAAGGGCGAGGGAGATCAGACGCCCTACGGCCGGCTGGCCATTCCCAGCTTGATCGGCTTGGCGTCTTCCTTGTCGCGGCCGCCGCGCTTGACGCCCCACAGCAGGATGATCGGCGCGCCGACATAGATCGACGAATAGGTGCCGCAGACGATGCCGAACATCAGGGCGATCGAGAAGCCGAACAGGGCCGGTCCGCCGAAGTAGGCGAGGGCCGCCAGCACCATCACCGCCGTGAAGCCGGTGATGATCGTCCGCGTCAGGATCTCGTTGATGGTCAGATCGATCACCTCGCGCAGGGGCATGGTCTTGTATTTGCGCAGGTTCTCGCGAAGGCGGTCGAACACCACCACGGTGTCGTTCATCGAATAGCCGATGACCGTCAGGATGGCGGCGACCATGTTGAGGCTGAACTCCAGCCGCATCAGCACGATCAGGCCGAACACCAGGATCACGTCGTGCAGCAGCCCGGCCACGGCGCCGAGACCGAACTGCGGCTCGAACCGGAACCAGATGTAGGCGAACATCAGAAGGATGGCCGCGCCCAGGGCCAGCAGACCCGAGGTGAACAGCTCGCCCGAAACCTTCGAACCCACGACGCTGACGCCCGAATATTCGACCTCGCCCACGGCCGCGGTGACGGCCGACTGCACGCGCTGGACCACCTGGGCCTGCGGCTCGTCGTCGGGCACCTGGAATTTGACGATGGCGCTGGCGTCGTTGTCGATGCCCTGCACCTGGACGTCGCCCAGGCCGAGGCCGTCGACGGCCTCGCGCACCTTGTCGAGCTCCAGCGCCTGACCGGTGGGCTTGCTCAGCTCCATCACGGCGCCGCCGCGGAAGTCGATGCCCAGGTTCAGGCCGGGCTTGAACACCCCGACCAGCGAGGCGATCACCAGCACGGCCGACAGCACGGCGGCGTATTTGGCGAACGAGACGAACTTCAGGTTCGTCTTGATCGGCAGGACTTTGATGAGGGGCCACCAGGACATCGCCATCACTCCGCGATCGGCAGTTTTTTGGGTTTGGCGATCTTCAGCCACAGGGCGAGTCCGACCTGGGCGACCAGCACCGCCGACAGCATCGAGGTGAACACCCCGATCGTCAGCGTCCAGGCGAAGCCGCGCACAGGACCGGCGCCGAAGATGAACATGATCAGCGCCGCCACCAGGGTCGTCAGGTTGGCGTCGACGATCGTGCCCATGGCCTTGTTGAAGCCGGCGTCCAGCGACGCGATCACGGACCGTCCGGCCCGCGCCTCGTCGCGCATCCGCTCATAGATCAGCACGTTCGCGTCCACCGCCACGGCGAAGGTCAGGATCAGACCCGCGATGCCGGGCAGGGTCAGGGTCGCCTGGGTGAAGGACATGGCGGCGATGATCAGCAGGCCGTTCAGCAGCAGGCCGATCACCGAGATGCCGCCGAAGATGAAACCGTAGGTCAGCAGCATGAACACCACGATGATGGCGAAGCCGATCAGGGTCGACAGCTTGCCCGCGGCCACGGCGTCGGCGCCGAGCTCGGCCGTCACCGTCCGGCGCTCCTCGACGTTCAGCGGGGCCGGCAGGGCGCCGCCGTTCAGCAGGTTCACCATCTCGGAGGCCTCCTGGATGGTGTAGCTGCCCTCGATGATGCCCGAGCCGCCGGTGATGGCGCTGCGGATGTTCGGAGCCGAGATCACCTTGCCGTCGAGAATAATGGCGAAGGGCTTGCCGATATTGGCGGCCGTGGCCTCGCCGAAGCGGCGCGCGCCGGCGCCGTCGAAGCGGAAGCCGATGGCGGTCTGGTTGTTCTGGTCCGCCGTCACCTCGGCCTTGGTCAGGTTCTCGCCCGACACCAGCACCCGGCGCTTGACCAGATAGTAGGCCGGGCCGCCGGCCTCGGCGCCGGGGATCAGTTCGGAGTCCGGCGGCACGGCGCCGGCCAGCGCCTCCTCCACCGAATTCTCGACGTCGACCATCTGGAAGGTCAGCTGCGCCGTCTGGCCGATGACGCGTTCCAGCTGGGCCGGGTCGCTCTCGCCCGGGGCCTGGACCACGATGCGGTCGGCGCCCTGGCGGGTGATCGAGGGTTCGCGGGTGCCCAGGCTGTCGATCCGGCGGCGCACCACCTCGATCGACTGCGTCACGGCGTCCGAACCCATGGAGTTCAGGGCCGCCTCGGTGAAGCCGTAACGGATGCGGTTGTCGCCCAGACGCTGCACCGACCGGTCGGCGACGCCGCTGGCGCCCCCGCTGACCAGGGCCCGCATCGACTGCAGGGCCAGGTCCATCTGGGTCGGATCGGCGAGGGTGACGACCACGCCGGCGTCTTCCCGTCCGATGCTGGTCACCCCGACCCGCGCCTCGGCCAGAACCGTGCGGGCGTCCTCGCCCAGGTTGGTCAGGCGCTTCTCGCGCATGGCCGGGACGTCGACCTCCAGCAGCAGGTACGATCCGCCCTGCAGGTCCAGCCCCAGGTTCAGCCCGCTCTTCGGCAGCCAGCCCGGCAACGCCTCGCGCTGGGCGGCCGTCAGCAGGTTCGGATAGCTGAACAGCAGCCCGAACAGCAGGGACAGGACAAGAAGGATGACCTTCCAGCGCGACAGATGGATCATGCGGGCGTCCCCGACCTTTTCAGAACGGCGTCAGGACTTGGCGATGGTCTTGGTGTCGTTGGCGGCGATCGCCGTGCGGTCGCGCACCTGGGTGATCATCTGCTTGACCACCGGAACGTTCACGCCCTGCGCGATCTCGACCATGGCCTGGTCGTTCTCGACGCGGGTGACCTTGCCGATCATGCCGTTCGACAGCACCACGGTGTCGCCGCGCTTCAGACCGGCGACCAGCGCCTGATGGGCCTTCATCTGCTTCTGCTGCGGGCGGATCAGCATGAAGTAGAACAGGATGATCACAGGGACGAAGAAGATCAGGGTGCCGAACGGCCCCGCCATAAGTTCCTGCACGATGGTCTCCGCGAACGTCTGGAGCCGCCGGGAGCGGCCCTTGAAAATGAGGCGCGGAAACTAGGGTGCGCCGCCGCACTTTGCAACGCGACGCGTGTTCACCGCTCCGCTTTGCGTTATCGCGGCAACACGGTCAGCGGATCGACGGCGTTCGGCTGGTCGCCGCGCATGCGCCAGGTCTCGAAATGCACCGACGGCCGCCCGTCCCCGGCGGTCGTCCCGACCGTGCCGATCTGCTGCCCGGCGCGGATCTCGTCCCCGTCCCGCACCACGGCCGAGCCGAGGTGGCCATAGACCGTGCGCCAGCCGTCGCGGTGCACCACCAGCACGGTCAGCCCCTGCCCCGCCAGGTCGTCGCCGACATAGCCGACCCGTCCGGCGGCGGCGGCGCGCACCTCGGCCCCTGCGGCCGCGCCGATGTTCACCCCGTTGTTGCGCTCGCCCATGCCGACCGGCCCGAAGCGCCGCAGGATGTCGCCGCGCACCGGCCAGTCCAGATTGACCATCGAGGGCGCGGGCGCCGGAGCGGGTCCGGCCGTCGGCGCCGGTCCGGCCGCGGGCGCGGCCTCGCGCGGCGGCGGCGGCAGGGCGGCGTTGCCCGAGGGCGGCGGCGGAGGCGGAGGCGGAGGCGTCCCGACTTCGGGCACATAGACGCCGCTCGGCGACGGCCCGGTGGCGTAGGGATCGCCGCCGATGTCGACGGCGCTGGCCGGCAGGATCAGCCGCTGGCCCGGAGTGATCGCCGCGCGCGGGCCGAGGGCGTTCAGGTCGATCAGGTTCTGCACCGGCGTCTGGAAGCGCCGGCCGATGCCCGAGATCGTGTCGCCGGGCTGGATTTCATAGACGGCCCCGGCCTCGACGGCGACCGCGCCGGACCGCGGCGGCGGCGGCGTGCTGAAGCCTTCCGAGGCGGGCCCGGCCGCCGGCGTGGGGCTTTCGGAATAGACCCGCGGCGCCGTGCCGATCGGCGCCGACAGCGCCCCGCCCTCGATCGATTCGACCGGCGCGGTGCGCGGCGGCGGCGCTTCGTTCGCAGGATTGGTCGCGCCGCGCACGCCCTCCCCGCTTGGAGCCGGAGCCGGCGAAAGCGGTGCGGCGGGATAGGCGGGCGTCCGGGCGGGAGCCGCGCCGTCGGCGCGAATCGAATAGCGCGGCTCGGCCGGATAGCTGGCGCAGGCGGCCAGCGTCATCATCCCGACCAGCACCGCCAGAACCCTGATCCCGAATCGCATCGTCATGCCGTCTCCCGCCCCGTGGTCGTCATCCGGTGTGCCTCGCCCGTCGGCCCAAGCCAACCCGTCAAAGGGCGCCAAAGTTGGGCGCGAAGGTTAACGGAGGGCGATCGGGACTACCCCTCACCCCTCCTTGGCCGTCCCCTCGACAAGCGGCACGAACCGCACCTCGCTCAGGCTTTCGCGCCGGAACGAGCCGTCGGCCTGGCCGACATAGCGGTGCAGCATCTGCACCGAGCTGCGCCCCACCGGACAGACCAGTATCCCGCCCGGCTTCAGCTGGTGCAGCAGTTCGGTCGGCTCGCCCGGCGCCGCGGCCGTGACCATGATCCGGTCGAACGGCGCCTGTTCGGGCCAGCCCAGATTGCCGTCACCGTGCCGGGTGATGACATTGTCGATCTTCAGGTCCTTCAGCCGGGTCTCGGCCTCGGTCAGCAGGCTGCGGTACCGCTCGATGGAATAGACATAGCGCGCCAGCCGGCTCAGCACCGCGGCCTGGTAGCCGCTGCCGGTGCCGATCTCCAGCACCCGGTGACGCGGCTGCACGTCCAGCGCCTGGGTCATCAGGCCGACGATATAGGGCTGGCTGATGGTCTGGGCGCAGTCGATCGGCAGGGCCTGGTCCTCCCATGCCTGGTCGAGAAATTTCTCGTGCACGAAGACGGCGCGGTCGATCGATTCCATGGCCGCCAGCACACGCGGGTCGGTCACCCCCTGCTGGCGAAGGCCGAGGATCAAACGTCCGGCGCGGTCGTCGTTGAGTTTCATGGACGGGTCCCTTCCCCCCTCGCGGGGGAAGGTGGCAGGCGAAGCCTGACGGATGGGGGCCGGCCGGTGGCGGCCCGGCTGCCCCCTGATCGGAACCCGGACAGAGCCCCCATCCGAGCCGCTTCGCGGCCCACCTTCCCCCGAAATGGGGGAAGGGCGTGAAAAAGCGACCTCATATCGTCACCATACCCTTCGGCGGCGCCCCGCCCAGCACGCCCTTCAGGTCGTGGATGCTGGGCGCATGGGTCAGGTCGATGTGCAGCGGCGTGACCGAAATCTTCCCTTCGTCCATGGCCCGCAGGTCCGTGCCGGACGGATGGTCATGCTTCGTCCCGCGGAAGCTCATCCAGTAGTAGTCGCGGCCGCGCAGGTCGGTGCGCTTGACCGCATGCATCTCGCCGATGTCGCGGAAGCCCTGCCGCGTCACCTCGACCTCGGTCACGGCCTCGGGCGGACGGGCGGGGAAGTTCAGGTTCATCACCACCCCGTCCTGCCACGGCTGGGCCAGCAGGCGCGAGATGATGGCCGGCGCATAGGCCTCGGCCGTCTCCCAGTGGGCCGTCACCTCGTCGTGGAAGCGTTCGAGGCTCTGGCTCAGGGCGATGGAGCGGATGCCGAAGGCCATGCCCTGAAGCGCGCCCGCCACCGTGCCGGAATACGAACAGTCCTCGCCGACGTTGTGGCCGCGATTGACCCCCGACAGCACCAGATCGGGCCGCTCGGGCATCAGGTCGTTGACCGCCAGAACGACGCAGTCGGTCGGCGTCCCCGTCACCGCGAACCGCTTCTCGCCCATGCGATTGACCCGCAGCGGCTCGGTCAGGGTGATGCCCCGGCCCTTGCCGGACTGCTCGACCTGCGGCGCGCAGAGCCAGATGTCGTCGGACAGGGTCCGCGCGATCCGCTCGAGGCAAGCCAGCCCCTCGGCGTCGACGCCGTCGTCATTGGTCAGAAGAATGCGCATGCCGCCCGCGCTCTTGCAGCGCGTCGGCCCCTCGCGCAAGCCGCCTGTGTCAGTTGGCGGGCCGGATGTCGTCGGCCAGGATCACGAAGGCTCCGCCGCAGTCGTTGCGGATGTCCGACCGCGCGTGCTCGATCCGGCCGTTCACGGCCGCGCTCCAGGGCGCCGTCCGGCCCGTGATCCGCACCTTCTGTCCGCCCAGGTCGCCCATCGCCTGGGCCATCTCGTCCCGCGACGCCGCGCCCGAGACGCAGGGCCGCGAGAAGGGCTGCAGCACCTGGTCCTCGTCGCCGTACAGCTGGAACTCCCCGTTCGAGAAGCGCACCCAGCCGGTGAAGGCGGTGTCGCCCGCGGCGTGGACGTAGGTGTTGGACGAGGGGCCGCTGGTGGCGCAGGCGGTCAGGGTCAGTGCGGCGGCGGCCAGGCCAAGGATCGTTCGCATCATCTCTACTCCGATCATCCCGGCGAAAGCCGGGCCCCAGTTCTTTGGATGATCCAGCGCTGCCTGTGTTGCGGCGGCGCCAATCCCATTCACAAATGCCCTAGAAAGCACCGGGTCCCGGCTTTCGCCGGATGCGCGGGGATTTGAATCATCCCACGTGCGTCACCCCGCCCATATATGGCAGCAGAGCCGCCGGCACCGCGATCCGTCCATCGCCGTCCTGATAATTTTCCATGACGGCCACCAGCGTCCGGCCGACCGCCAGACCCGAGCCGTTCAGCGTGTGCACGAACTCGGTCTTCTTCTCGCCGTCGCGCTTGAAGCGCGCGTCCATCCGCCGGGCCTGGAAGTCCCCGCAGTTGGAGCAGCTCGAGATCTCGCGATAGGTCCCCTGCGACGGCAGCCAGACCTCCAGATCGAAGGTCTTTCTGGCGCCGAACCCCATGTCCCCCTTGCAGAGCAACAGTCGGCGGAACGGCAGCTCCAGCTTCCGCAGAATGGCCTCGGCGCAGGCCGTCATCCGCTCGTGTTCGGCGTCGCTGTCTTCGGGCCGGGTGATCGACACCATCTCGACCTTGTAGAATTGGTGCTGTCGGATCAGGCCGCGCGTGTCCCTGCCGGCCGAGCCCGCCTCTGCCCGGAAACAGGGGGTCAGCGCCGTCATCCGGATCGGCGTCTGCAGGTCTCTCTCGCTCAGCAGCTGGCCCATCACCGTAGCCGTGAGCGACACTTCGGCGGTCGGAATCAGCCAACGCCCGTCTGTCGTATGGAAAAGGTCGTCAGCGAATTTCGGCAGCTTGTCCGTGCCGTAGGCCGCGGCGTCGTTGACCAGCAGCGGCGGATTGACCTCCAGATAGCCGTGCTCGTTCGTCTGCACGTCCAGCATGAACTGGCCGATGGCCCGTTCCAGCCGCGCCAGCCCGCCCTTCAGCACCGCAAACCGCGACCCCGACATCCGCGCCGCCGCCTCGAAGTCCAGCAGGCCCATGGCCTCGCCCAGATCGGCGTGATCCTTGGCCGGCCCCTCTTGGCGCGGCGTTCCCCAAGGCTCGCCGACCAGCACATTGCCGCTCTCGTCCTCACCCTCCGGCACGTCGTCCGCCGCCAGATTCTTCTGCGCCGCCAGCAGGTCGCGCAACGCCGTGCCGACCTCGGCCTCGGTCTTCTCGGCCGTCGCGATCTCGCCCTTCAGGTTCTCGACCTCGGCCTTCAGGCGCTCGGCCTCGGCCATGTCCTTCTTGGCCATCGCCGCGCCGATCAGTTTCGACGCCGCATTGCGCTTCGCCAGCGCCTCCTGCCCCGTCGTCTGGGCGGCGCGCAGCTCGCCGTCCAGCCGCAGGATATCCGCCACCAGAGCCTCCGCCCCCTCCACCCCGCGCGACGACCAGCCGCTGACGAAGGCGGCGGGGTTCTCACGGATGGCGCGGATGTCGTGCATGGCGGGTCTCTTGGGAAGGAAGCGATGCTCTAGCGGGCGCAACGGTTTCCGCCAACCCGCCCTCGCCCTTCCTTGCTTTCGTCATCCCGGGCGCAGGGTCGCGTAGCGGCCCGGAGACCCGGGACCCAGCGGCGCCGAAGGCGATCTGTTCATGCACGCTGCTCAGATCGCATTCGCGACAGGTTCGCGCTCTCGCGCGCCGCTGGGTTCCGGGTCTTCGCTGCGCTGCGCCCGGAATGACGAAAGGGGTGCGCCGCGTGACCATCCTCGCTGTCGGAAATGAAGACTCCCGCCCCTCCCAACCCGCTACTCTCGAGACATTTTTCCGCCCTTCCCGCCCCCTCAGTCCCGCCGCCCCGGACCCGCAAAACCGCCTGCGTCCGCTTCTGACGCATCGCCGTGCATACTGATTCAAATCCCCACGGGGACTGGTCTTTGACAGCGCCAAACCTCGCCCGGAGCCGCCCCAGGCCCCGGCGCCCGCCTCACCGGCGAGCCGCTCTGCGCGTCACAACATTTTTTCCTGATGTTGGAGACTCTCGCCCCTCAGATCAGCCCGCTCAGCGGCGAACTGGCGCTCGCATACAGCCGCCGCGGCATCCGCCCCGCCAGATAGCCCTGCCGCCCGGCGATCACCGCGTGCTTCATGGCCGACGCCATCAGGATCGGATCGGCGGCCCCCGCGATGGCCGTGTTCATCAGCACCGCGTCGCAGCCCAGTTCCATGGCCAGCACCGCATCCGACGGCGTGCCCACCCCCGCATCGACCAGCACCGGCACCTTGGCCTGTTCCACGATCAGCCGGATGTTGACCCGGTTCTGGATGCCCAGGCCCGAGCCGATCGGCGCCGCCGCCGGCATGATCGCCGCGGCCCCCGCCTCTTCCAGCCGCTTCGCCATGACCACGTCGTCGGTGCAATAGACCATGACCTGGAAGCCGTCCCTGATCAGCAGGTCCAGCGCCCGCAGCGTCTCGATCATGTCGGGATACAGGTGCGCCGTGTCCGACAGCACCTCCAGCTTGACCAGATCCCAGCCGCCGGCCTCGCGCGCCAGCCGCAGCGTCCGCACCGCGTCCTCGCCGGTGAAACAGCCCGCGGTGTTGGGCAGGAAGGTGAACCGGTCCGGCTTCACATAGTCGACCAGCATCGGCTGCGACGGATCGCTCAGATTCACCCGCCGCACCGCCACGGTGACGATCTCGGCCCCCGCCGCCTCGGCGGCCTCGGCGTTCTCCTGATAGGTCTTGTACTTGCCGGTGCCGACGATCAGTCGGCTGTTGAAGGTCCGGCCGGCGACGGTCCAGGTGTCTGTGGGAGCGGTCATGGGCGGGGTTTAGCCCGTCCGCAGCCCGAGTCGAAGAGCCCCGCGGCACTTATCCGCCGCCCGCGCCGACGATTGCCGCTCGACGCGCGCCGAACCGGGACGCTAGGAACGGGATCATCGGTCTCCGGGGGAAGACGCGGCCCATGCTGTCACGGTTATTCGGAGACCGACGCCACGCCTGGGCCTTCTGGTTCGGCTGCCTGGTCGTGACGGCGGGCGTCCTGCTCCACCTGCCCATGTACTGGATGGGCCGGGACATGGGGTTCCATCTGGCCGGCATGCCGATGGACGCCGGCATGATGTGGGGCATGGTCCTGATCGTCGGCGGCGTGGGCCTGACGGCCTTCGGCCTGCTGCCGGCGCGACAGGCGGGTGCGGGCGAGGCCGTGCTCGTCCTGGCTCCGCCCGAGGACGCGCCCCTGACCCGGGCTCACTGGCTGATGTGCGGCCTGCTCTCCATCGCCCTGATCGTCGATATCATGAAGCCCGCCAGCCTCGGCTTCGTCCTGCCGGGCATGCGGGCCGAATATGGCCTGAGCGGCGCCATGGTCGCCCTGCTGCCGTTCGCGGCCCTGAGCGGCACTGTGGTCGGCTCCTTCGCCTGGGGCTGGCTCGCCGACATCTACGGCCGCCGCGCCTCGATCCTGCTGTCCTCGGTGATGTTCGTCGGCACCTCGATCTGCGGCGCCATGCCGGACTTCTGGTGGAACGTCGGCATGTGTTTCCTGATGGGCGCGGCCGCCGGCGGCATGCTGCCCGTGGCCTACGCCCTGCTGGCCGAGATCATGCCCACACGCCACCGCGGCTGGGCCCTGGTCCTGGTCGGCGGCATCGGCGCGGTCGGCGGCTATTTCGCCGCCAGCGCCCTGTCCGCCTGGCTCCAGCCTGACTGGAGCTGGCGGATCATGTGGTTCCTCAACCTGCCCACCGGCCTGATCCTGATCGCCCTCAGCCCTCTTCTGCCCGAGTCCGCCCGCTTCCTGCAGCACGTCGGCCGCGGCGAGGAAGCCCGCGCCGTGCTGGCGCGGTTCGGGGCCGGGGTCCGGACCGTCGCGGCCTCCATCGAGGCGGAAAGCCATTCTCGCCTGCCGCCGGTCGACCGCCGCCATCTCGCGGTGACGGTCGCCCTGACCCTCGCCGCCCTGTCCTGGGGCCTGGTCAATTTCGGCGTCCTGCTGTGGCTGCCCGCCGCCCTCGTCGCCGAGGGCCGAAGCGTCGAGGCCGCCTCGGCCCTGATCGCCCGATCCACCCTGATCGCCGCGCCGACGGTGCTGATCTCGGTCTGGCTCTACAGCGCCTGGAGCACGCGGGGGGCCCTGGCCCTGATGCTGGGCGTCAGCGCCCTCGGCCTGTTTGGTTTCCTGCTGCGCGGCATGGGCGTCGAGGCCCTGGCCGATCCGATCGCCCCGCTGGCCCTGCTGATCGTCGGCTCCAGCGGCGTCATCTCGATCATCCTGCCCTATACGGCCGAGAACTACCCCCTGCGCATCCGCGGCCGCGCCACCGGCTGGGTCGCCGGCTGCAGCAAGCTGGGCGGTCTGGCCGCACAGGGCCTGAGCGTCCTGGGCGCGGCGCCCGTGCTGGGCGTGGCCGCGGCCCTGGTCGGCGGCCTGACCGTGGTGGCGTTCGGCATGATCGCGGTCCTCGGTCGCGAGACGCGGGGCCGGGATCTGCGGGATCTCGAGGTCGACCGGTGAGCCCTCAGCCCCCGCCCACGAACTGCACCAGTTCGATCCGGTCGCCGTCGGCCAGCGCCGTCGCGCCATGCAGCGTCCGCGGCACGATCTCCAGGTTGCGCTCTACCGCCACCTTGCGGATGTCCAGCCCGAGTTCCTCGACCAGCGCCAGAATGGTGCCGGCCTCGACCTCGCGGACTTCCCCGTTGACCTGAATGCGCATGCCGCTACGTCACTCTATTCCGCGCCGCGGTTTGATAACCGCCACGCCTCAGCTAAAAGGCCCGTCCGATTCCGGTCGGAACCCGCAGTTCACGAGCTCATGCCCGAACCAACCGTCCTCTACGTCCTGAACGGCCCGAACCTCAACCTGCTTGGGGTGCGCGAGCCGGATATCTATGGACGTCAGACGCTGGCCGACGTTCAGGCGATGTGCGAACGGGCCGCCGGGGACGCGACCGTGGTGTTCCGCCAGACCAACCACGAGGGCGAACTGATCGACCAGGTCCAGGAGGCCCGCGAAAAGGCCTCCGCCCTGGTCATCAATCCCGCCGGCTACGGCCACACGTCGGTGGCCCTGCTGGACGCCCTGAAGACCCTGACGATCCCGATCGTCGAATGCCATCTCTCCAATCCGGCGGCGCGCGAGCGTTTCCGCCATCGCTCCTATGTTTCGCCGGTCGCGGCGGGCGTGGTTTCGGGCTTCGGCCCATTCAGCTACGAACTGGCCGTCAAGGCCGCCCTCAGGCTGGCGCAGGAACGCGCCGGCCCCGCGGGCCGTTCGGTTTAAGACGACAAGAAGAGGCTCAAACACCCATGGCCGATCCCAAGACCCCCGCGTCCAGGCTCAAGAACGAGGCCGAGATCGACACCACCCTGGTGCGCCAGCTGGCTGACATCCTGAACGACACCTCCCTGACGGAGATCGAGGTCGAGCGCGGCGAACTGCGCATCCGGGTGGCCCGCGAAGTCGTGGCCGCTCCGGTCGTGCAGTATTCCGCCGCCCCCGCCCCGGCCGCCCATGCGCCGGCTCCGGCCGCCGCGGCCCCGGCGTCGATGCCGTCCGACCCCGCCACCATCGTCGCCAAGTCGGGCGAAGAGGTGAAGTCGCCGATGGTCGGCACCGTCTATCTGCAGGCCTCGCCCGAGGCGCCGCCGTTCTGCCAGGCCGGCGACAAGGTCAAGAAGGGCCAGACCCTGCTGATCGTCGAGGCGATGAAGACGATGAATCCGATCCAGGCCCCCCGCGACGGCGTTGTGGTCGAGGTTCTGGTCGGCGACGCCCAGCCGGTCGAGTTCGGCGAGCCGCTCGTCCTGCTCGAGGCGTAAGCCCATGTTCACCAAGGTCCTGATCGCCAACCGCGGCGAAATCGCCCTGCGGATTCACCGCGCCTGCAAGGAGATGGGCATCTCCACCGTCGCCGTGCACTCCGAGGCCGATCGCGGCGCCATGTGGGTGCGGCTGGCCGACGAGAGCGTCTGCATCGGCCCCGCGCCCGCGGCCAAGAGCTACCTCAACATCCCGTCGATCATCGCGGCCGCCGAGATCACCGGCGCCCAGGCCATCCACCCCGGCTACGGCTTCCTGTCCGAGAACGCCCGCTTCGCCGAGATCGTCGAGGCCCACGGCATGACCTTCATCGGGCCCAAGCCCGAGCACATCCGGGTCATGGGCGACAAGATCACCGCCAAACAGACGGTGCTGGAAGCCGGCATTCCGTGCGTTCCCGGTTCGGCCGGCGAGGTCGAGACCATCGAGGACGCCATCGCGGCCTCAAAGACCATCGGCTTCCCCCTGATCGTCAAGGCCGCGGCCGGCGGCGGCGGGCGCGGCATGAAGGTCGCCCTGACCGCCGACGACCTCGTCGAGGCCGTCCAGACCGCCCAGTCCGAAGCCACCGCCGCCTTCGGCAACGGCGCCGTCTACATGGAGCGTTATCTCCAGAAGCCGCGTCATATCGAGCTTCAGGTCATCGCCGACAGCCACGGCAACGTCGTCCACCTCGGCGAGCGCGACTGCTCCCTGCAGCGCCGCCACCAGAAGGTCATGGAAGAAGCCCCCTCGCCGGCCCTGTCGGCGGCGGAACGGGTCGCCATCGGCGAGACGGTCAACAAGGCCATCGCCGCCATCGGCTACCTCGGCGTGGGCACCATCGAATTCCTCTGGGAAGATGGCGAGTTCTTCTTCATCGAGATGAACACCCGGCTGCAAGTTGAGCATCCGGTTACGGAAATGATCACCGGGGTCGATCTGGTTCGCGAGCAGATTCGCATCGCCGCCGGCCTGCCGCTGTCGTTCACCCAGGCCGACGTTACCTTCACCGGCCACTCGATCGAGTGCCGCATCAACGCCGAAAACGCCGAAACCTTCACGCCCTCGCCCGGCGCCATCACCGACTTCCACGCCCCCGGCGGTCTGGGCGTGCGGCTGGATAGCGCCATCTACGCCGGCTATTCGATCCCGCCCTATTACGACAGCCTGATCGGCAAGCTGATCGTCCACGGCCGCGACCGCGAGGAGTGCATCGCCCGCCTCAAGCGCAGCCTGAACGAGATGGTCATCGGCGGCATCGACACAACGATCCCCCTGTTCCAGAAGCTGCTGCAGGAGCCCGACATCCTGTCCGGCGACTACGACATCCACTGGCTCGAGAACTGGGCCAAGCGCCAGAAGGGCGCCGCCTGACGGCGTGATGGAGGAACCGGGCTTCAGCGCCAGCAGCCCCTTCGGCGGCTTTGGCCCGGACGAACTGCTGCAGTGCTACGCCAACGGGGTCTTTCCCATGGGCGAGGGCCGCGACGACCCCCGCGTCTTCCTCGTCGAGCCCGAGCAACGCGGGGTCATACCCCTGGACGGCTTCCGGATTCCGACCCGGCTGAAACGCACCGTCCGGTCCGACCCATTCGAGATCCGGGTCGACACCGCCTTTTCGGCCGTGCTCGACGCCTGCGCGGCCCCGGGGCCGGGCCGTGAGGACAGCTGGATCAACGGTCCGATCCGCCGTCTGTACATGGAGCTCAACGCCCGCGGTCGCGCCCATTCCGTTGAATGCTGGCATGACGAGCGGCTCGTCGGCGGGCTGTACGGGGTCACCCTCGGCGGCGCCTTCTTCGGCGAAAGCATGTTCAGCCGGGAACGGGACGCGTCAAAAGTCGCCCTGGTCCATCTTGTGGCCCGGCTGAAGCGCGGCGGCTGGCGGCTGCTGGACGCCCAGTTCCTGACGCAGCACCTGAGCCAGTTCGGCGCCGTGGAGACTCCCCAGGCCGTCTATCTGAAGCTGCTGAAGTCGGCCCGCGCCGCGCAGGCGGACTCACGGTCGCTGTTCAAGCCGATGACGGGTTCCGAGGCGGTCTTCTACGCCTTGCAGCCCACGACCCAGGCGTCATAGACCGGATGCTGCAGGCCGTTGACGGCAGGGGCTGAGGCGAACATCCAGCCGCGGAAGATCTGGCGCGGCTCGCTGACCTGGATCACGCCGCGCGGCTGCAGCGACACTTCCAGATAGGCGACGGCGTCGGACACCTGTTCGTCGGGGGCGGAGACCTCGCAGGCGCGGGCGGTGAAGATCAGGGTCTTCTGGAACCGCACCGGGCGACCGCCGACCTCGACCTCGAACCGCATCGATTCCGCGGTGATCTTGTCGATGGCCTCCACGATCGCGACCCGGCGACGCTGGCGGCGGGCCGGCTCGGCGGGCGTCTCCACGCGTTTGGGCGCGACCGTTTCAGTCTTCCCGTTTTCGTCCGCGTCTGCGTCGATCTTGTCTTCGGCGATGACGATGGCCGGCGTCGGCGGCGTTACCGCGACCGGCGAAGCCGGCGCAGGCGTGCCTTCCGGGGCCGGTTCAACGGGCGCAGGCGATGTCGGTGGCGGGGTCGGCTGGGCGTTCAGGTTCGCCGTCGGGTCCTGAACCGGAACGGCGTCCTGGGGCATGTCATTTAGGGCCGAGGCGACGACGGCGCCCGACGCCGTCAGCGCCAGAACCACGCTGCCCGCCAGAATGAAGCCGCGCACGGTCATTCCGGACGCCAGGCTTCGTAGTCGCCTGTCGCGGCCGGACGCTTGCCTTCCGAAGCGAGAGATCCTTGCGGCCGCCACGCCATCGGCGTGCCCGTCAGATTGGGCAGATGGTCCTCTTCCCACTTGCGACGCGGCAGGGGGTGCTCGGTCGGCAGTTCGTCATAGGTGTAGTGCAGCCAGCCGTGCCAGTCCGGCGGGACCTTGGAGGCGTCGGCATAGCCATTGTAGGTGACCCACCGGCGGCGGCGTCCGTCATAGCTCGAGGTATCGCGCGACAGGTAGTAGCGGTTGCCGAACTCATCGGTCCCCACATGCTCGCCGCGCTTGGCGATGGTGAAGAAGGTGCCGATGGTTGCGCCGCTGGTCCAGCCGAAAATCCTGCCTAGCACGTCGGGAAATCCACTCACGATCCGTCGCAGCGGCGGAAGCCGGCGACCCTTGGGTGATCATAGAAACCGGCGCGCCTCCCGTCCAGCGTCGTTGAAATATGGCGAACCTCAACATCTTGGGGGTAACCGAGGTCCGACACGCCAGATTTATTGCCGACAGACCCGCAAGACCGCTAGTCTGGCGCAAAGGCCACGCCGAGACGCCGCATGCGCTTTCCTTTCGCTCCCCACGCCGCCGCCTTGCCGCGGCCGATGCGCCAGATCGAGCGATGCGGGCGCGTCGTCTCCGTGCGCGCTCCCGACGCCTGGACAGACGTGCAGATCGAAGCCTGGCTCGACTGGGCGGACGCCGAGGGGTTCGCCGTCAGCGATGGGGATCCTCTGGCCGAGGCCATGGCAGGCTGGGCGGCCAAACTGCCGGGCGACGACGCCATCGAGCTGACCGCGACGCTTCTGCTGGGGCTGGTCTCCCCGGCGCGGTCCACGCGGATCGGCCCGGATGTCCTGAACCTGTCGGATCCTGGTGCAGGCGACACGCTGGCGGCCGAGGGCGCGCGACGGCGGGCGAGCCGCCGCGCGGCGGGCGCGATCGAGGCTCTGGCCGCAGCTCTGACGACCGTTTCGGACGCGGTAAGCCGATGCGAGGGCCCCCGGGCCGACTGCGCCGATCCCGCTTCCAACCCGGCGCTGGCCAGGGCGGCCCTGGCGGCGCGGCGCACCGGGGCGTCGGACGCGGACATCCTGCGGGCGATAGCCGGCGAACGATTCGACGCAGTGGCCTCGCCCGTCCCGACCCCGCCCCTGATCGTCGCCCTGGCCGATCGCGCGATGATCGCCTCGGGCGCGCCGGACGCCCTGCTCGCCGCCGAAGCCGCGCTGGAAGGCGATCTCCTGCTGACCTTCGAGCCGGATGACGCGGAAAGCGCGTCCGGTTCGGCGCGGTCGCCGGCCATAGTGCTGTCGTTGACGGGATTGCGGGCGCTCAGCGGAGCCGGCGTCGAAACCGCGCTGGGGGATCTGGTGCGGCTGTGGACGCGCGCCCTGACCGCGACCGGTGCTCCCTCGATCGCGATCGGCCTCGGCGGCCTGGGCGATCTGGTCCTGAAGGAAGGCCCGGACGACGCCCGGTCGCGGGCGGCTGAACTGGCGGGCACCGTCACCGCGGCCTGCGAGGGCGTGGCGCCGTCCCTGTTCGTCGACGACGTCGAGGCGGCCCTGCGCCTGGCCTTGAGCCCGCTCGCCGTCACCGAGGTCTGGCAGACGGGCGATGGCGAAATCGTCCGCCGGCTGCGGCCCGCGCTGGCGTCGGCGATCCGCCGGGCCGGCGGCGACCTCGAATCGGCCGAACGGCATCTGTTCGGCCGGCGCACCCTGGTCGACGCGCCCGGCGTCGATCACGCCGCGCTTCGGGCCAGGGGATTCACGGATATCGAACTGGAAGCGGTGGAAACCGCCGTCGCCCAGGTGGACCTGCTGGCCGACGCCCTTCGGGTGCCGGTGCTTGACGCCGGCTTCCTGCGCGACGTGCTGGGGATCGCGGATGCGGCGGACGATCTGCTCGGCCATCTCGGTTTTTCGGCCGACGCCGTCGCCCGGGCCCAGGCCTGGGCTTTCGGCGAGCCGGATCTGACGGAATGGACCGGCGTCCCGGCCGCATTGCGGCCCGTCCTGGCCGATCTGCCCGCGTTTGAAGCCGGTCTGCGCGCCGTGGTGGAACAGGTCAGCGCCGCGCCGGACCCCGCGCCGACGATCATCGACTGGCGGACCACGGCGATGCAGGCCGCGCGGCTTCTGGGCGACGCCGCCCGCGACGGACGCCGGGCCGTGCGCCTGCAGCGCGCCATGGCGCCCGCCAGCGGCATTCTCAACCTCGTCGAGCCGGACGAACCCCTCCGCCAGCGTCGCCGCGAGCCCGAGACCCGCGCCGTCGAACGCGTGGTCGAGAAGGTGATCGAACGCGACCGCACCCGCCGCAAGCTGCCGGACCGGCGCAAGGGATATATCCAGAAGGCGGCTGTGGGCGGGCACAAGGTCTACATCCACACCGGCGAATACGAGGATGGAGAACTGGGCGAAATCTTCATCGACATGCACAAGGAAGGCGCGGCCTTCCGCAGCCTGATGAACAATTTCGCCATCGCCATCTCGATCGGCCTGCAATACGGCGTGCCGCTGGATGAGTTCGTCGACGCCTTCGTCTTCACCCGGTTCGAGCCCGCGGGACGGGTGACCGGCAACGACTCCATTCGCTCTGCGACCTCCATCCTGGATTACATCTTCCGCGAACTCGGCGTTTCGTACCTGGACCGGCGGGAACTGGCCAACGCCGACGCCGAGAGCCTGAACGCCGACGGCCTGGGCCTGGGCAAGGCTGAAGACGGGGAGCCGGAGACGGTGCCGGCGGCCCGATTCATTTCCAAGGGGTTCGCCCGGGGCGCGGCTCCGGACAATCTGGTGGTCCTTCCCTTCGGCCATCCGCGGGGAACGCCGGCGTCTCCGCCGGCGGCGACCGAAGCCGTAGCCTGTCCGGCCTGCGGGGACTTCACCCTGCAACAGCGGGGCGCGGGCTGGAGCTGCGACACCTGCGGGGCGGCGCCCTCGATGCAGGGTTGATCAACGATTGTGCGCCATGATGGCCCGCGTCTTGCACATTCGAAGGCGAGACCGGAGCCTGTGATGAAAGCCATCCTGACCTTCACCCTCGCCGCCGCCCTTGCGGCTGCGGCCCTGCCGGCCTCGGCGCAGAACGCCGGCCAGATCGCCCGCGTGCGCGGCGGCGCCAGCTGCGCGGGCTGCAACCTGTTCCAGGGCGACTTCGGCGGCGTCGACGCCCGCGGCCTGAACCTGTCGGGCGCGCGCCTGCGCCAGGCCGACCTGAGTCTGGCCGTCATGAACCGGGCCCGGTTCACCAACGCCGACCTGCGCGACGTCGAGGCCTACGGCGGGGTCTTTTCAAGTGCGAACTTTTCCGGCGCGAACCTGACAAACGCGAGCTTCGTCGGCGCATATCTGGACGGCGCGTCGTTCTCGGGCGCGACGCTGACGGGCGTCAACTTTTCCGGCGCCTCGCTGCAGCGAGCCACGGGTCTGACCCAGGGCCGGCTGAACCAGGCCTGCGGGGACGAGGCCACCCGCCTGCCACGCGGACTGTCGATTCGCCACTGCTGAGCTGACCGCGTACCGCCTTGGACCTTACGGCGATTTAAGTAGGGTTTGTCGGGGTTTGGCCTCATGACAAGGGCGTGAAAAAGCCTGCTGTACCCATGACCCGTCGCCTCTCCACCGGCTTCGCGCTCGGCGCGGCCATCGCCGCCTTGGCGGCCGCCGGATCGGCGAGCGCCGAAGTCAACTTCCAGTTCGGCCTGCAGGACCGCGATGTGGCCCGGATGGTGTCGCTGGGCGGATCCTGCAACCGCTGTGAGCTGTCGGGGCGCGACCTGACGGGCGCGGCCTTCACCGGCGCGGCCTTCACAAACGCCACCCTGGTAGGCGCCATCCTTCGCGGCGCGGAGCTGCAAGGCTCGAACTTCACCGGCAGCGACTTCAGCCGCGCCGACCTGACCGGCGCGGAGATGAACTTCGCCAATCTCACGGGCGCCAACTTCACCGGCGCGGACATGTCCGGCGCCGAGGCCATGGGCGCGACCCTGGTCCGGGTGCGGATGGCCGGAACGGATCTGAGCGGGGCCGTCCTGAACAACTCCAATATGAACGGCGCGGTCCTGACCAACGCCAATCTTTCGGCGGCCGAGATGAACGCCACCACCCTGGCGAACGTCAGCGCCCGCGCTGCAAACTTCAGCAACGCCGAAGTCGCCATGTCGAACCTGTCGAACGGCGACTTCCGGAGCGTGTCGTTCCGGGAAGCCACGCTGAACGGCTCGCGGCTGACCGGCGGCAATTTCGACGGCGCCGATTTCCGCAACGCGGAAATGAACCGGGTCGACATCCGCGGCTCTGACCTGTCCGGCGCGCGGGGCCTCAGCCAGGAACAGATCAGTCGCGCCTGCGGCGATGGCGCTACGCGCCTGCCGGCTCGCCTGACCGTCCGCGTCTGTCGCGGCGTCAGCATGGTGAGGATTTCCCCCCGCCCGCCCGCCGCGCCGCCGGCGCCGCCCGTTCCGCCCCGGGTGCGAAACCTGGTTGTGGCCAACTCCGGCCGCTGACGACAAAGGCCGCCGTCCCCGGGGACAGCGGCCTTTTTCATGTCCGGGTCTCCGGCCGCCGATCAGGTCTTGAGCGGCAGGGCCGCGCGGATGTGCAGCTCCTTGTACTGACGCTCGGCGGCATCGGACGGCGCGCTCATCAGCAGATCCTGGCCCTGCTGGTTCAGCGGGAAGGCGATGACCTCGCGGATGGCGGTCTGGTTGGCCAGCAGCATGACGATGCGGTCGATGCCGGGGGCCAGGCCGCCGTGCGGCGGCGCGCCATAGCGGAAGGCGTTGAGCATGCCGCCGAACTGGTCCTCGACCACCGAGGCGTCATAGCCGGCGATCTCGAAGGCCTTGAGCATGATCTCGGCCTTGTGGTTCCGGATCGCGCCCGAGCACAGCTCATAGCCGTTGCAGACGATGTCGTACTGGTAGGCGAGGATGTCGAGCGGGTCCTTGGTGGTCAGGGCCTCCATCTCGCCTTGCGGCATCGAGAAGGGGTTGTGCGAGAAGTCGACCTTCTTCTCTTCCTCGCTCCACTCGAACATCGGGAAGTCGACGATCCAGCAGAATTTGAACTCGTCGTCCGAGATCAGGTTGAGGTCCTGGCCCAGCTTGGTGCGGGCGGCGCCGGCGAATTTGTAGAAGACGGACGGGTCGCCGGCGGCGAAGAATGCAGCGTCGCCCTTGCCCATGGCCAGGGACTTCATCAGGGCGTCGGTCGCCTCGGCGCCGAGGTTCTTGGCGATCGGGCCGCCCCAGGCGCCCTGGTCCTCGGACCAGAAGATGTAGCCGAGGCCCGGCTGGCCCTCGCCCTGGGCCCACGAGTTCATGCGGTCGCAGAAGGCGCGCGAGCCGCCGGTCGGCGCCGGAATGCCCCAGACGGCGTTCTTCGCATCCCCGGCGAGGATCTTGTTGAACAGGCCGAAGCCGCCGTCGCGGAAATGCTCCGAGACGTCCTGCATCTCGATCGGGTTGCGCAGGTCCGGCTTGTCGGTGCCGAACAGGGCGATGCTCTCGCGGTAGGGGATGCGGACGAAGGGGTACGGGTCGACCGTCTTGCCGTCGGCGAACTCCTCGAACACGCCGTGCATGACGGGCTCGATGGCGGCGAAGACGTCCTCCTGGGTGACGAAGCTCATCTCGACGTCGAGCTGGTAGAATTCCAGCGAACGGTCGGCGCGCAGGTCCTCGTCCCGGAAACAGGGCGCGATCTGGAAATAGCGGTCGAAGCCCGAGACCATCAGCAGCTGCTTGAACTGCTGGGGAGCCTGCGGCAGGGCGTAGAATTTGCCCGGGTGCAGGCGCGAGGGGACCAGGAAGTCGCGCGCGCCTTCAGGGCTGGAGGCCGTCAGGATCGGCGTCTGGTACTCGAGGAAGCCCTGCCCGACCATGCGCTGGCGGATCGAGGAGATGACGCGCGAGCGCAGGACGATGTTCTTGTGCAGGGTCTCGCGGCGCAGGTCGAGGTAGCGGTGCTTGAGGCGGATGTCCTCGGGGTACTCCGGCTCGCCGAACACCGGCAGCGGCAGTTCGGCGGCCTCGGACAGGACCTCGACGCCGGTGACGCGCAGCTCGATCTCGCCGGTGGGCAGGTTGGGGTTCACCACCGAGCCTTCGCGGGCCACGACCTCGCCGTCGACGCGGATGACGCTTTCGGCGCGCAGCCGCTCGACCGCCTCGAAGCCGGGCGTCTCGGGGTGCAGCACCAGCTGGGTCAGGCCGTAGTGGTCGCGCAGGTCGATGAACAGCAGGCCGCCGTGGTCGCGCTTGCGATGGACCCACCCGGACAGGCGGACATTGGAGCCCGCATCGGTCAAACGCAGGGCGCCGCAGGTGTGGGAGCGGTAGGCGTGCATGGCTGTTTCGTCTTGGATCAGGGGCCGCGGGGGCCGCAATTCGGGAGGCCGGAAGGGCGCATCATCGCCCCGGAAAGTCAAGGTTTGCGGGCGGGCGGCGCGTCTGTCCTCCCCGTCCTCCAAATCCTTCCCGGGCGTCTCTGAATTCCTCCGGTTTTCGTCGTCCAATTCCTCGCCCCATCCTCCACAGCCGAAAGACGTTGTCCACGGCGACGCGAGGAACCCGGAACGCTGTCTGCTATAGTTGTTCCATTATGACCGCCCGCCCCTCGCCCGCCGACCAGATGCGCCTGCCGCTGCAACGCGACCTGCCCGAGGGGGCGCAGGGGTTCGTGGTGTCCGACAGCAACCGCGCCGCGGTCGAGGCCCTGGCCGACTGGCCCAGTCTGATCGGCGGGGCCATGGCGATCTGCGGCCCGGCGGGTTGCGGCAAGAGCCGGCTGGCGCAGATCTGGGCCGAACGGGTCGGCGCCGTGGCCCTGCACGGGGCCGAGGCGGCTGTGATCGATCCGATGGAGCTGGAGGGCCGGCCGATCCTGCTGGACCGGGCCCGGGACGTGGACGACGAGACCCTGTTTCACCTGATCAATCTGGCCCAGGCGCCGGGCGGGGCCCTGCTGCTGGTGGCGCGGTCGGCGCCGTCGAGCTGGGACGTCGCCCTGCCCGACCTGCGCTCGCGCCTGGACGCCGTGATCAGCGTGCCGATGGAGGCCCCCGACGACGCGGTGCTGGCGGCCATGCTGGAGGCGCGGTTCGCCGAACGGGGCATCCGGCCGCAGAAGGACGTGGTGCCCTATCTGCTGAGGCGGATCGACCGGTCGGCCGCCGCGGCGGCGGAGGTTGTCGAGCGGCTGGACGCGATGCACCGGCCGGTGACCCGCACGCTGGCGCGGGCGGTGGTGGAGGGGACGGACGAGAGCGGGGAGCTGTTCGAGTAGGCTTCGACGTCTCCCTCCCCTTCATGGGGAGGGACGATCGCGCCAGCGATCGGGATGGGGTTCGAAGGGGCCGGCGCGCGGACTGACGCACCCCACCCTGTCGCCGCTTCGCGCCGACATCCCTCCCCATAAAGGGGAGGGAGAACGCGGGCCCCTACAGCCCCAGCTTGGCCTTCAGGATGTCGTTCACGGCCGCCGGGTTGGCCTTGCCGCCGGTGGCCTTCATGACCTGGCCGACGAACCAGCCGAGGGCCTGGGGCTTTTCGGCGACGGCGGCGGCCTTGTCGGGGTTGGCGGCGATGATGTCGTCGATGGCTTTCTCGATCGCGCCGGTGTCGGTGACCTGTTTGAGGCCGTGCTGCTCCACGACCTCGGCGGGCGAGCCTTCGCCGTTCCAGACGTGGTCGAAGACCTCCTTGGCGATCTTCGAGGAGATGACGCCGGTCTCGATCAGCTCGACCAGCTGGGCGACATGGGCGGCCGGGACCGGGCTCTGGCCGAAGTCGAGGTTGTCGGCGGCGAGGCGGGCCGACAGCTCGTTGGTGACCCAGTTGGACACCAGCTTGGCGTCACGGCCTTTCGCGGCGGCCTCGAAATAGTCGGCCTTGGCCTGTTCCGAGATCAGCACCACGGCGTCGTATTGCGACAGGCCGTAGTCGGCCATCAGGCGGCGGCGCTTGGCGTCCGGCAGTTCCGGCAGGTTCGCCTTGATGTCATCGATCCAGGCCTGCTCCAGCTCCAGCGGCAGCAGGTCCGGATCCGGGAAATACCGGTAATCCATCGCCTCCTCCTTGGAGCGCATCGAGCGGGTCTCGCCGGCCGTGGGGTCGTAGAGGCGGGTCTCCTGGTCGATCTTGCCGCCGTCCTCGAGGATCTCGATCTGGCGCCGGGCCTCATAGTTGATGGCCTGGGAGATGAAGCGGAACGAGTTGACGTTCTTGATCTCGCAACGCGTGCCCAGATGGCTGAAGTCTCCGGTCGCCTTGTACTTGGCGTACTGGCCCTCGCGGCAGACCGAGACGTTGACGTCGGCGCGCAGGTTGCCCTTCTCCATGTCGCCGTCGCAGGTGCCGAGATAGATCAGAATGGTTCTGATCTTCTTGACGTAAGCCACGGCTTCCTCAGGAGAACGAATGTCGGGACGCGACACGATCTCCATCAGGGCGGTGCCCGCGCGGTTCAGGTCGACATAGCTCTCGGTCGGCGACAGGTCGTGGATCAGCTTGCCCGCGTCCTGCTCCAGGTGCAGGCGTTCGATGCCGACGTTGAAGAAGGAGCCGTCCTCGGCCTCAACCTCGACGACGCCCTCGCCGACGATGGGGAAGTAGAGCTGGCTGATCTGATAGCCGGTCGGCAGGTCGGGGTAGAAATAGTTCTTGCGGTCGAACTGGCTGCGTCTGTTGATCTGCGCATTGAGGCCGAGGCCGGTGCGGACGGCCTGTTCGACGCAGTGACGGTTCAGCGTCGGCAGCATGCCGGGGAAGCCGGCGTCGACCAGCGACACCTGCTCGTTCGGGCCGGCGCCGAAGCCGACGGCGGCGCCCGAGAACAGCTTGGCCTTCGACGCCACCTGGGCGTGGATCTCCAGCCCCATGACGATTTCCCACGGGCCGGTGCGGCCGTGGATGAGTTTGGATGTGTCGGTCATGCTCACCACCACTTCTCGGGCCTGGCGACAAACCCCGCCGCCTCTTCCAGCGCGCTCGCCACCTGGAACACCGTCGCCTCGTCCAGCGCCTTGCCGATGACCTGAAGGCCCAGCGGGAGGCCGCCCTTGTCGAGGCCGGCGGGGACCGAGATGCCCGGCAGGCCGGCGAGGTTGGCGGTGACGGTGAAGATGTCGTTCAGATACATCTGCAGCGGGTCGATCTGCCTGTCGCCGATCGCGAAGGCCGCTGATGGCGTAGACGGCGTCAGGATGGCGTCGACCCTGTCCCAGACGGCGTCGAAATCCATGGCGATGCGGCGGCGGACCTTGAGCGCCCGGACGTAGTAGGCGTCATAGAATCCGGCCGACAGGACATAGGCCCCGATGGTCAGGCGGCGCTGGACCTCCTTGCCGAAGCCCTCGGCGCGGCTGGTCTCGTAGAGGTCGGTCAGGGAGGTGGTCCCCTCGGCGCGGTGGCCGAAGCGCATGCCGTCGTAGCGGGCCAGGTTGGACGAGGCCTCGGCCGGGGCGATGATGTAATAGGCCGGCAGGGCGTATTTGGTGTGCGGCAGGCTGATCTCGACGATCTCGGCGCCGCCGGCCTTGAGCCATTCGACGCCCCGGTCCCACAGCTGCTGGATCTCGGCGGGCATGCCGTCGACGACATATTCCTTCGGCACGCCGATGCGCAGGCCCTTGACGCCCTTGTTCAGGGATTGGGTCCAGTCGGGGGTCTCGACGTCGAGGCTGGTCGAGTCCTTGACGTCGAACGAGCACATGGACCGCAGCAGGATGGCGGCGTCCTCGACCGTCTTCGTGATCGGGCCGGCCTGATCCAGCGAACTGGCGAAGGCGACCATGCCGAAGCGGCTGGCGCGGCCGTAGGTGGGCTTGATGCCCACCGTGCCGGTGAAGGCGGCGGGCTGGCGGATCGAACCGCCGGTGTCCGAGGCGGTGGCGGCGAGGCACAGGTCGCCGGCGACGGCCGAAGCCGAGCCGCCGGAGCTGCCACCGGGAGTCAAGTCTGCGTTGGAAGCCGTTGACTTCCATGGGTTCACGACAGGGCCGAAGGCGCTGGTCTCGTTGGACGAGCCCATGGCGAACTCGTCCATGTTGAGCTTGCCCAGCATGACCGCGCCGTCGCGCCACAGGTTGGCGGTGACGGTCGACTCATAGGGCGGGACGAAGCCGCGCAGCATGTTGGAGCCAGCTGTGGTCTGGACGCCGTCGGTGCAGAACAGGTCCTTGATGCCCAGAGGCGCGCCTTCGAGGGCGCCGCCCTCCCCCTTCGCCAGCCGGGCGTCGCAGGCGCGGGCCATGGCCAGCGCCTTGTCCGTGGTCTGGACGACATAGGCGTTCAGGCGCGGGTTGGCGGCGTCGATGTTGGCGACGAAGGCCTTGGTGATCTCCTCGGACGAGAAGGTTTTCGCCTTCAGGCCGTCGAGGGCGGCCTTGAGGGTCAGTCTGGTCAGGTCGGACATTCTATTCGACCACCTTGGGCACGACGAAGAAGCCGTCGGCGGACCGCGGCGCATTTCCGAGCACGTCGGCGACCTTGCCGCCGTCGGTGACGACGTCGTCGCGCAGGCGCAGGGGCTGGGCCACATTGGAGGTCATGGGCTCGACGCCCGTGACGTCGACCTCGTTGAGCTGTTCGATCCAGGCGAGGATGCCGTTCAGCTCCGCGGCGAGCGGTTCGAGCCGGTCTTCCGGGGTCTTGATGCGGGCGAGGTGCGCCACGCGGCGCACGGTCGCGGCGTCGATGGCCATGCGGCCCTCCAATTGCGAAACCAGAACGGGCGGGATTAGCCGCCCGGCCCCGGTTTCACAAGGATTCTGACGGCGTGGCCGCTATCTCGCCGGCGCGACCGTCACCGTGGGCGGGACCGAACCGTCGGCCGCGACGGCCCAGCCGACGATGACGTGGCGGGTGCGCTCGCCAATCGCACCCGCGGCCTCGTCCATCGTACTTTCCCGGATCTCCAGATCAACCCGTCCCGGCGCTTCCGACAGGACGCGGTAGCCGAGGACGTCGCCGAGACGGAACACGCGCCAGCCCTCCGCCGGATCGTGGAAGAAGGCGAGGTAGGTGTAGAGGCCGTTCATGGCCGGATCGCCGCCGGCCGTGCCGAACAGCTTGGCTGTCAGGGAGCCTTGGTTCTTCAGCGCGTCGAGACTGACCACCGAGGCGGCCGTCTGCACGTCCGGCGCGGCGTCGGGCTGCAGCGTGGCGGCGGGGCCCGAGGCGGTCAGGGGCGCGGCAGCGGGCGCCGTGGCGGCGGCCTGTTCGGCGGGCGGAACCTCGGCCTTGCGGGTCTCGACCTGGGCGTCGCAGGCCGCGAGCCCCAGGACGGCGACAAGGAAGGTGACTGGCTTCATCGGATGTTCCCCCATCAACGACAGCTCCACCTTGCACTTTGACAGGGCGGCTCGCCAGTCCTACCGCCAGACCGTGACCGTTCTATCGCTGAAAGACCTCGCCGCCTCGACTCCGCCCGGCACGCCGTGGCTGGGGCTGGACCTCGGCGAGAAGACCATCGGCGTCGCCGCGTCCGACGTCACCCGCATGATCGCCAGCCCGCTGTCGCTGATCCGAAAGACGAAATTCACCGACGACGCCCATGCGGTGCTGAAGCTGATGGACGGGCGCAAGGCCTCGGCCCTGGTCATCGGCCTGCCGCTGAACATGGACGGCAGCGAGGGGCCAAGGGCGCAGTCGTGCCGGGCCTTCGCCCGCAACCTGCAGCGCATCCGCGCCGTGCCCTGCGCCTTCCAGGACGAGCGGCTGTCGACCAGCGCGGTCGAGCGGTTCCTGATCGGGGAGCTGGACCTGACCCGCAAGCGGCGCGCCGACGTGGTCGACCGCACCGCCGCCGCCTGGATATTGCAGGGCGCGCTGGACCGGTTGAGGGACCAGGCCGGGCGATGAGCGCCTTGCTGACCGGGATCGTTCCCGTCTTCGCCATGATCGCCCTCGGCTGGGGGCTGAAGAAGCGCGACTTCCTGACCGATGACGGCTGGCGGGCGGTCGAGCGGCTGACCTATTTCGTCTTCTATCCGGCCTTCCTGATCCCGGCCGTGTGGCGCGCCGATTTCGCAGGCGGCGCGGCGGGGCCCGTGGCGACGGCCACGGTCGCCGTCGCCCTGACCGTCGCCCTGCTGACGGTTCTGGCCAAGCCGTTGATGCGGATCAGCGACCCGGCCTTCACCAGCGTGTTCCAGGGCGTCATCCGCTGGAACGGCTTCGTCTTCCTGCCGGTGGCGGGCGCGGTGTTCGGAGAACCGGGGCTCGGCGTGGCGGCGGTGGCCTTCGGGGTGCTGGCCCCGGCGCTGAACGTGGTCTGCGTGCTGGTGCTGGCGCGATGGGGCGCGGGTCAGGGCGGCGGCTGGCGGCTGGCGCTGTCGTCGCTGGCAAGAAACCCGATCATCTGGGCCTGCGGAATCGGGGCGGCGCTGAATCTGGCGGGCGTTCCAAAACCCGATCTGCTGATGGCCGGGTTCGACCTGATGGGCCCCGGCGCCATCGCCCTGGGCCTGATGACGGCCGGGGCCGGGCTGAGCTTCCGCTACGCGGCGTCGCGGCCGGTGCTGATGTTGACGGTGACGGCGATCAAGCTGATCGTCCTGCCGCTGGGCATGTACTGGCTGACCGGCGTGCTGGGCGGAGACCGCATGGCGCAGGGACTGGCGCTGCTGGCCGGCGCCTCGCCGGGCGCGGCGGCCTCCTATGTCATGGCGCGGCAGATGGGCGGCGACGCGCCCCTGATGGCGGGGGTCGTGGCCCTGACCACGGTGGTCAGCGCCTTCACCATTCCGATCCTGCTGGCGCTGTTCGGCTATATCTGACCACGGAGCGGCTTCCGTTCCGACGGAGACGGCCCTATAGCCGGGCCTCGATGAGCCAGCCCGCCGCCCTCACCGATCTGATTCTCGAGCGGCTGGCGCCGTTCCCGCGCAGCCATTTCCTGTCGGCCGGCGACCTGAACGCCGCCACCACCCCGCCGCTGCTGGACCTGGCCGACGCCTTCGTCGACTTCAACCGCCAGTCTTCGAAGTCGCTGGACCTGATGCGCGGGCGCACGGTCATGAACCTGTTCTTCGAGAATTCGACCCGCACCAGCGCCTCGTTCGAGATCGCGGCCAAGCGGCTGGGCGCCGATGTGACCGCCCTGAGCCCCCGCACCTCCTCGACCGCCAAGGGCGAGACCCTGATCGATACGGCGGCGACGCTGAACGCGATGAAACCGGACGTGCTGGTGGTGCGCCACGGCGCTTCGGGCGCGGCGGCCCTGCTGTCGCAGAAGGTCGGCTGCGCCGTGGTCAACGCCGGCGACGGGCGGCACGAGCATCCGACCCAGGCCCTGCTGGACCTTTTGAGCCTGCGCCGCGCCTTCGGCGACGTCGGCGGGCTGACCGTCGCCATCTGCGGCGACATCGCCCACAGCCGCGTGGCGCGATCCAATGTCTCGATGCTGTCGATGATGGGCGCGCGGGTGCGGCTGATCGGGCCGCCGACCCTGGTGCCCGGCGACGCCGACCGCTGGGGCTGCGAGGTCTTCCACGACATGCGCGAGGGGCTGAAGGGCTGCGACGTGGTGATGATGCTGCGGCTGCAGCTTGAGCGGATGGAGGGGGCGCTGGTGCCCTCGACGCGCGAATACTTCCGCTTCTGGGGTCTGGACCGCGAGAAACTGTCCTGGGCCAACGCGGGCGCGAAGGTGATGCATCCGGGGCCGATGAACCGCGGCGTGGAGATCGATTCCGACGTGGCCGACGACCTGACGGTGTCGCTGATCCAGGACCAGGTCGAGATGGGCGTCGCGGCGCGCATGGCGGTGCTGGCGGCATTGTCGGCGCGGCTGGATGGAGCGGCGGCATGACGGCTGTCGCCATCCTCAACGCCCGGCTGCTGGACCCGGCGACCGAGTATGACGGTCCCGGCGCGGTGCTGGTCGAGGACGGCCGCATCACGGAGGTGATCCACGGCGCCGGCGCGGTCGCGCCGGATGGCGTGACGGTGCTGGACGCGGGGGGGCTGTGCCTGTCGCCGGGCCTGATCGACATCCGGGTCAAGACCGGCGAGCCGGGGGCGGAGCCCAAGGAGACGCTGAAGTCAGCCAGCCTGTCGGCGGCGGCGGGCGGGGTCACCACCATCGTCATCCAGCCTGACACCGATCCGGCCATCGACGATCCGGCGATGATCGACTTCATCCTGCGGCGCGGGGCGGCCCTGGGGCTGGTCAATGTGCGCGCGGCCGGGGCGGCGACCAAGGGCCGCGACGGCGTTCGCATGGCCGAGATCGGCCTGATGGACGAGGCGGGCGCCCTGTATTTCACCGACGTCGACCGGGTCATCGCCAACACCCGCACCCTGCAGCGGGTGATGAGCTACGCCGCCGCCTTCAACGCCCTGATCTCGTGCCGTCCGGCCGATCCGTGGCTGAGCGAGGGCGCGGTGGCCACCTCGGGCGAACTGGCCACGCGGCTGGGGCTGGCCTCGGCCCCGGCGCTCGCCGAACGCATCCAGCTGGAACGCGACCTGGCGCTGGTCGAACAGACCGGCGCGCGCTTCCTGGTCGACCAGATCTCGACCGCGGACGCGCTGGAGACCCTGGCGCGGGCCCGGGCGAAGGGGCTGGAGGTCGCCGCCTCGGTGTCGATCAACCACCTGTGCTTCAACGAGATCGACATCGGCGACTATCGCACCTTCTACCGGCTGGACCCGCCGCTGCGCCCGGAGGGTGACCGGCAGGCGCTGATCGAGGCGGTGCGCGACGGCCTGATCGACGCCATAACCAGCGCCCACGCCCCAGCCCCCGCCGAGGACAAGCGCCGGCCGTTCGCCGAGGCGACGCCGGGCGCGGTCGGGCTGGAGACGCTGCTGCCGGCGGCCCTGTCGCTGCACCACGCGGACGGGCTGGATCTGCTCGACATCCTGCGGCCGCTGACCCACGGCCCGGCGACCCTGCTGGGGCTGGAGGCCGGGGTGTTGAGGGCCGGAGCCCCCGCCGACCTGATCCTGTTCGACCCCGGCGCGCCGGTCGTCGTCGACGCCGACGCCCTGAAGTCGAAATCGAAGAACTCTCCGTTTGACGGGCGCCGTCTGCAGGGGCGGGTGTTGATTACCGTCGTCGCGGGCCGCATCGTTCACAACGCGCGCTAAGAGGGAGCGAATCACTTGCAGGATCTGGTCGGACCCGCTCTCGGGACGGTCGCCCTCGTGGCGGTCGGCGGCTATCTGCTGGGCTCCATTCCGTTCGGGGTGATCCTGACCCGCCTGGTGACGGGCGAGGACGTGCGCAGCATCGGCTCCGGCAATATCGGCGCGACCAATGTGCTGCGGACCGGACGCAAGGATCTGGCCTTCGCCACCCTGATCCTGGACGCCGGCAAGGGCGCCGCCGCCTATCTGATCGCCCAAGCGTTGTTCCCGGGCGTACCGGCGTTGGCGGCCATCGCCGGCGGCGCGGCCTTCCTTGGCCATCTCTTCCCCGTCTGGCTGGGCTTCAGGGGCGGCAAGGGGGTCGCGACCTTCTTCGGTCTGTTGCTGGCCGCCGCCTGGCCGCTGGGCCTGCTGGCGGGAGCGACGTGGCTGCTGGTCGCGGCGCTGTTCCGGATGTCGTCGCTGGCGGCCCTGCTCGCCGCGGCCGCCGCGCCCGTCTACGCCATACTGCCGCTGGCCACGCTCGGCCGGCCCACCCCGGCGCCGGTCGCAGCGCTGGCGCTGTTCACCGCCCTGCTCATCTGGATCCGGCACCACGAGAACATCGCCCGGCTGCTGAGGGGGACGGAACCCCGCATCGGCGCCAAAAAGGGGTGAACCCCTCGCCGCCCCTGTCGGAGGCGGAGCGATTCGCGCGGCTGAGGCTGGCGCGCACCGACCGGGTCGGGCCCGTCACCTTCCGCCAGCTTCTGGACCGGTACGGCACGGCGGAACGCGCGCTGGACGCCCTGCCCGAACTGGTCCGCCGCGCCGGCGGCCGCGGCGACGGTCCGCCGTCCGTGGAGCAGATCGAGGCGGAATGCGCGGCGGGCGGCCGGATCGGGGCCCGGCTGATCGTGCTGGGGGACGCCGGCTACCCTGAACCCCTGGCGGCCTGCGATCCCCCGCCGCCGGTGCTGTGGACCCTCGGCGAGGCCGATCTGATGTCCCGCCCCTGCATCGCGATCGTCGGCGCGCGCATCGCCTCGGCCGGCGGCCAGCGGATCGCCCGCGGCCTGGCCCAGCAACTCGGCGAGGCCGGCCATGTGGTCGTCTCGGGACTGGCGCGCGGCATCGACGGCGCGGCCCATGCCGGCGCCCTGCCCACGGGCACGGTGGCCGTGCTCGGAGGCGGCGTGGACGACGTCTATCCGCCCGACAACGCCGACCTCTACCGCCAGATCGCCGAACAGGGCTGCATCGTCTCGGAAAGCCCGGTCGGCGCGAAGGCCCAGGCGAAGGACTTTCCGCGCCGCAACCGCATCATCTCCGGCCTGTCGCGCGGGGTGATCGTGGTCGAGGCCGAGCTAAGGTCCGGTTCGCTGATCACCGCCCGGCTGGCGGGGGAGCAGGGCCGCGACGTCTTCGCCGTGCCGGGATCGCCGCTGGACCCCCGGTCGCGCGGCCCCAACGAACTGCTGCGGCAGGGGGCGATCCTGTGCGAGGGACTGGAAGACGTGGAGCGCGCCTTCTCGACCCTGCGCACCCTGCGTGAACCTGAGGCCGGTAATCCCTTCAGCGGGGCCGCCGACGAGGCGGACGCGGCGCTGATCGAGCGGGTCGCCGCCCTGCTGTCGCCCACGCCGACGCCGCGGGACGAACTGGCCCGGGCGGCCGCCGCCCCGATCGGCGCCGTGGCGGCGGCCCTGCTGGAACTCAGCCTGGCGGGACGCGCGACCTTGCTTCCGGGCGGCCTGGCGTCCAGCTAGGGACGGCGCCGGGCCAGGGCGATTGATCGGGACATCGGCCGCACGGCCAGGTTCGCCGCCGCCTCCAGCGCCGTGGCGAGGGCATCGTCGCCGACGCCGCGAGCCATCTGCGCGAGTTCGGCGGCGAGATCGCCGACATACTCCCTCACCGGCCCGGCGCAGGCTACGACCCCCTGCGGCTCGATGGCGCGCGGCGGCGTGGCGGCGGCGGCTGGAGATAAACTCTGGTCGGACATTTCTGACTCCTGCTCCGGGTCCGGAATAGACACAACCACACCGTGTTATGCAAGATATCATATCCTATTTAAGGTTGTGCCTTGCCAGCGCCGATTGACAGCGGGCCTCGCGCCAACCACGTTCCGCCCCCTTTCCGCGCCCTTCCAAGGCCCCCTCCCCGCATGAACCTCGTCGTCGTCGAGAGCCCCGCAAAGGCCAAGACCATCAACAAATATCTGGGCCCGGACTTCACCGTCCTGGCGTCCTACGGGCACGTCCGCGACCTGCCGTCCAAGGACGGGTCGGTGCTGCCTGACGACGATTTCGCCATGTCGTGGGAGGTCGACGCCAAGGCTTCCAAGCGGCTGAGCGAGATCGCCGAGGTCGCCAAACGCTCCGACCGCGTCATCCTGGCGACCGACCCCGACCGCGAGGGCGAGGCCATCAGCTGGCACGTGCTGGAAATCCTGACCAAGAAGAAGGTGCTGAAGGACACGCACGTCGAGCGCGTCACCTTCAACGCCATCACCAAGAGCGCCGTGCTCGAGGCGATGGCCAATCCGCGCCAGATCGACATGGAGCTGGTCGAGGCCTACCTGGCCCGCCGGGCGCTGGACTATCTGGTGGGTTTCACCCTGTCGCCGGTGCTGTGGCGCAAGCTGCCGGGCGCGCGCTCGGCCGGGCGGGTGCAGTCGGTCGCCCTGCGCATCGTCGTCGATCGCGAGCTCGAGATCGAGGCGTTCAAGGCGCAGGAATACTGGTCCGTCGAGGCCGACCTGGCCGCCGACAGCCCGCCCTTCACCACGCGTCTGGTCAAGCATGCCGGCAAGCGGGTGCAGCGGCTGGACATCACCTCGGAAGCCATGGCGGCCGCGGCGCGCGACGCCATCAAGGCCGGGACCTTCACCATCAGCTCGGTGGAGAAGAAGCCGGTCAAGCGTGCGCCGGCCCCGCCCTTCATGACCTCGACCCTGCAGCAGGAGGCCTCGCGCAAGCTGGGCTTCACGGCGCAACGCACCATGCAGGCGGCGCAGAAACTGTATGAGGGCGTCGACGACCAGGGCGGTCTGATCACCTATATGCGGACCGACGGTCTGTCGGTCAGCCCGGAGGGGATCGCCCAGGCGCGCGAGGTCATCGGCGACCGCTTTGGTCCGGCCTACGTCCCGGAACAGCCCCGCTATTACAAGACGAAAGCCAAGAACGCCCAGGAAGCGCACGAAGCCATTCGTCCGACCAACATGACCCGGGCGCCGGAGACCCTGCGTCTCGATGGCGACCTGCAGAAGCTGTACGAGCTGATCTGGAAGCGGACCATCGCCAGCCAGATGGAGTCGGCGCGTCTGGACCGGACGACGGTCGAGATCGAGGAGCCGACCGGCCAGACCGGGTTGCGCGCCACGGGTCAGGTCGTGGCCTTCGACGGCTTCATGGCCGTTTACGAGGAAGGCCGCGACGATAAGCCCAAGGACGGCGGCGACGACGAGGACGACACGACCCGCCTGCCCGCGCTGAAGGAAGGCGCGATCGCCAGGGTCGAGGCGGTGCGCACCGACCAGCATTTCACCGAGCCGCCCCCGCGCTTCTCGGAAGCGACCCTGGTCAAGAAGCTGGAAGAGCTGGGCATCGGCCGGCCGTCGACCTACGCCTCGATCCTGACGACCCTGCGCGACCGCGAATACGTCCGCATGGACAAGAACCGGTTCATCCCGGAGGACAACGGACGGCTGGTCACGGCCTTCCTCGAACAGTTCTTCACCCGGTGGGTCGAATACGATTTCACCGCCGCGCTCGAGACCCGGCTGGACGAGGTCTCGGCCGGCGAGCTGGACTGGAAGGTGGTGCTGCGCGAGTTCTGGCAGCAGCTGAAGCCCGCGACCGAGGCCGTCACCGCCCGTCAGGGCGTGATCGACGAGCTGGACACGGCGATCGGCCCCTTCCTGTTCCCGGACAAGGGCGACGGAACCGACCCGCGGCTATGCCCCCTGTGCAAGAGCGGCCGGCTGCATCTGAAGGCCAGCTTCAAGATGCGGTCGTCCTTCATCGGCTGCTCCAACTATCCGGAATGCCGCTACACGCGCGGGTTCGGCGCGGCCAGCGAGGTCGAGGACGGCGGCGACCGGGATCTGGGCGTCGATCCGGCCACGGGCCAGCCCGTAGCGCTGAAGATCGGCCGCTTCGGGCCGTATGTGGAAACGACGCCGCCGGGCGAGGAGAAGCCGAAACGCTCGTCCCTGCCCAAGGGCTGGTCGCCCGCGTCGCTGACGCTGGATCAGGCGCTGCGCCTGCTGGCCCTGCCGCGCGAGGTCGGGATGCATCCGGAGGACGGCAAGCCGATCACGGCCGGCCTCGGCCGCTATGGCCCGTTCGTGCTGCACGCCGGGACCTACGCCAATGTCGCCGACATCGACGAGGTGTTCGAGGTCGGGCTGAACCGCGCGGTCGTGCTGCTGGCCGAGAAGCGGGCCGGCAAGTTCGCGGGGCGCGGCGGGGCCGCGGCGCCGCTGAAGGACCTGGGGGCGCACCCGGAGACGGGCGAGCCGATCCACGTCATGGCCGGGCGGTTCGGCCCCTATGTGAAGTCGGGCAAGATCAACGCCACCCTGCCCAAGGGCACGGCGCCGGAGGATCTGACGCTGGAACAGGCCCTGCCGCTGCTGGCGGCGCGGGCGCTGGCGGCCCCGGCGAAGGGGAAGAAGGCGCCGGCGGCCAAGAAGGCGGCGGTGAAGAAGCCGGCGGCCGCGGCCAAGAAACCGGCCGCCAAGAAGGCTGCGGCGAAAAAGCCTGCGGCCAGGAAGACCGCCAAGCCGGCGGCCTGACCACACTTTCTCCCTCCCCACTTCGGGGGAGGGAGAATGCCGTCACCGTTTCAGCAACCTGTCCCTCGCCGCGTTCAGGCGGGCGGCGAGGCCTTCGGTGCCACCCTGGTCCGGGTGGGCGCGGCCCATCAGGCGGCGCCAGGCCGCGTTGACGGCTTCGGGCGAGGCGTCAACGGCTACGCCGAGGATCGACCGGGCTTCGGAATCGGACAGGGTCTCGGTCCGACGCGCCCCGACGACCCGCTGACGCGACGCCACCGTCAGCCACAGGCCCGCGCCGATCAGGCCCACGGCGGGCAGCCAGGCTCCGCGGAAGGCCAGCAACACCCCGCCCCCCAGCATGACCGCGCTGAACAGGGTGGCGGCGACGCGCCACTGACCCCGGCGGGGGCCCTCGCTCTGGCGTCCCAGCCGGACCAGGGCCCAGACGGCGATGGCGGCCAGGACCAGCCAGATGAGGCTCAAGACGTCATGCCGCCGCGTCGAGCGGGGCGTCCAGGGCGCCGCTGTCCAGACCCAAGGCCTGCATCAGATTGCGCATCTCCTGGCGGGCGGCGACGTGGGCCAGGGACACCGCCACGGGCCGGACGTCGTTGGACAGGTCGGCCACGGTCAGGCCGAACGGGAACAGTTCGCGATAGATGACGCGGTCGCGCAGGCCCGGCCCCATGCGGAAGCCGACGCGGCGGGCCAGCTTCTCCATCCGCTCTTCCAGCCGCTGGCGGTTGCGGGCGGCGGCGACGGCGAGGCGGTTGGTGACCACGATCCAGTCGATCTGGGCATGACGGCCCTGGGTGATGGCGCGCTGTTTGCGGGCCTCCCAGACGCTTTCGGAATAGATCGAGGGCTTGAGCAGGTCGAGGGTGACGGGATCCACCGAACCCAGCAGGTCGAAGTCGACGAAACTGTCGTTCATCGGGGTGACGATCTGGTCGGCGAGGCCGTGGGCCGTGCGCGACAGCAGGGTGTCCCCGCCCGGGGTGTCGATCAGGATGACCTCGGCCGAGGCGCGCGCCTCGGCGAAGGCCGCCTCGAACCGGGCCAGTTGCTCACCCTCGCCAGCCCGGGCCAGGGCCTTGCCGTCGCCCATGTCGGGCTCGATCGGCATCGGGAGGGTCTGGCTGTTGCCCGCCATCCAGGCGGCGCGATTGGCGAAGAATTTGGCCATCGACCGCTGGCGCAGGTCGAGATCGATGATGGCCACGCGCTTGCCCGCGTGCAGCAGGGCGGTGACGATGTGGATGGCGAGCGTGGACTTGCCCGCCCCGCCCTTCTCGTTGCCGACGACGATGACCGTGGGGTCAGCCATGGGGACTCATACCTGTGTGGGGCCGCCGACTCAGACGCGCGGCCAGGACAGGCAGAATCGCGGCCGCGGGGCCCGGCGTCAACGCAGCGGAACGGCAGGGCTGTGGATGCGCGGCTCAGGCCGTGCGGCGGCACCAGGGATCATCGACTCCCGCCGCGGCGCAGACGGCGGCGGCGCCCGCGGCCGGAGCGCGGACCTTGAGCCGGGTCAGGCGGCGACCGCCGACGTCGACGGCTTCATAGACCGGCGACAGGCCATCGAGGGCCCAGGCGGCCCCGCCGCTCTTGAGGCGGGCCCAGGCGGCGCGGGCCGAGGCTTCGCTGGAATAGGCGCCCAGCTGCACCAGGCCACGGCCGGCGGCGGGCGCGGCTGTCGTCGCTGCCGGCCGGTCCTTGATGGCGGGCCGAAGCCCGGCGCTGACGGCGGCGGCGTCGATCCGGGTCGACACCTGTTGCGCCACGGCGTCGGCCATCGCCGGCGCGGCGGCCGCCACAAGGCGCGGGGCGGCGCGTTCGACCATGCCGTTCATGTCGGCGTCGCGAGCGTCCCAGAGGGCATGGGGATCCAGCACCTCGACCCGGATCGCGGGACGCAGGGCGGGTTCGGCGGAGGCGCGGTGAATTGCGGGCGCGGGCCCAGGCTGGCGCTGACCATCCAGCGGGATCGCCGCCACGGATTCCGCAAGGGTCTCGAAACGATTCGGATCACTCTCGACCATGCCGCAGGCGCTCAGGCCCATGGTGGCGAGAAGGACAAGCACTGGACGGATCAGGAGGCTCGGCGTCATAAGCCAACCCTCGCACGGCGGCCTTTGCCGCACGGTTCACAAGCACGCTTAAGGCGAAGGGTTAATCCGTTCATCATGACCGAGCCCGATTCCCTTCCCGTCGTCCGCACGGTCGCCGCGCTGCGTGAACAGGTCAGCGCGTGGAAACGCCATGGGTTCACCGTCGGCTTCGTTCCGACCATGGGCGCGTTGCACGAAGGTCACTTGACCCTGGTCCGAGAGGCCGGCCGTCGGACGGACCGCGTGGTCGCCAGCGTCTTCGTCAATCCCACCCAGTTCGCCGCGCACGAGGACCTGGGGTCATACCCCCGGCGGGAGGCGCAGGATGCGGAGATGCTGGCCGGCGCGGGTTGTCATCTGTTGTTCGCGCCCACGGTCGAGGAAATGTACCCCGAGGGGTTCGTCACCGCCGTCAGCGTCGGCGGGCCGTCGGCGGGGCTTGAGACCGACTTCCGTCCGCACTTCTTCGGCGGCGTGGCCGTGGTGGTGGCCAAGCTTCTGAACCAGGTCCAGGCGAACGTCGCCGTGTTCGGCGAGAAGGACTATCAACAGTTGATGGTGGTTCGCCGGATGGCCCGCGACCTCGACATCCCGACCGAGATCGTCGGTTCTCCCACCGAGCGCGACGGCTACGGCCTGGCCCTGTCGTCGCGCAACGCCTACCTCGGCGAAGCCGAACTGGAGACCGCGCGGCGGCTGAACGGCGTGCTGGCCGAGGCCGGGGCGCAGGCGACGGCGCGACGTCCGCTGGCGGCGATCGAACGCGACGCCCACGCGGCCCTGCTGAAGGCGGGGTTCGAGCGGATCGACTACGTCGCCGTCCGGCGCGCCGACGATCTGGCGCCCTTCCGCGACGGCGTGGTGGATGCGCCGGCCCGCATTCTGGCGGCCGCCTGGCTGGGCCGGACGCGGCTGATCGACAACATGGCGGTTTCGCCGCCGACCTGACGCCCGGTCGGGCCGGATCAGCCGCAGTCGACGCGTTCGATGATCCCCGTCGCCTGATTGAAGCGGATATTGAGCCGATCGGGACGCAGGTCCTTCGTCGTCGGGCAGGTCGTGCAGACGATGCGGACGTTGGCCCCGGCCGGGAAATCCACCGCTCCGACATGGGAGCCAACCAGCGACCGCGACGCCACGGCGTCGCATCGTTCAGGACCAGGCGTCGCGCCCGGCGTTTCGACCGGGGCGCATGAGGCCAGCGTCATGGCGGCGGCGACAATCGCGCCCCTCATCCGCATTTGACCTCGCGGATGATCCCGGTCCGCTCTTCATAGAGGATGTTCAGTCGGCCCGGGTTGTAGTCCATCGTCACCGGACAGGTGGTGCAGGTGACGCGCCAGGTCTCGTTGGCCGGTCTGGGCGGCAGTTCGGTGCGGCTGCGGCCGAGGTAGCGCTGGTACTGGTCGGCCCGGCACGTGCTCGGGCCGTCGGAGGGCGCGGTCGCGCCGCCCTCTTCCATCGGCGCACAGGCGGCGGCCAGCAGGCCGGCGGCGAGGCTGATAAACAGGGTCTTCATCGGCGTCGTCTCCCTTGATGGCCTCAGCCGCAACGAACCTGTTCGACGATCTGCGTCTGCTCGTTGAAGAAGATGTTCAGGCGTTGAGGCGAATAGTCCTCGGTCACCGGGCAGGTCGTGCAGGCGACCCGGCGGTTCACGACGTCGACGGGAACGGGGATTTCGGTCTTCCGTTTCCCGACCAGCCATTGCAGCTCGCCGGCGCGGCACATGTCGACGGTCGGATAGGTGGGCCGGGAACCGACAGGCTGGCTCAGCTGCGCCTCTTCGACGGTGCGCGGCGCCGCGGCGTCAGAGGCGGGCGTCGAACAGGCGGCCAGGGCCGCGAGGGCGATCAGGCCGCCTTTTCCCAGCGGCCTTCGGGCGACTGTTTCCAGTAGGCCAGGTTGCCCCCCTGATCCTTCAGCGCCTTCCAGCGGACCCGTGCGCCGGTCAGCGCCGCCTCGTCCCGTCCGTCGAAGATGATGAAGCATCGGTCGAAGCCTTTCGTGTCGCCCAATTCAGAGCCGTCCACAATGAACAGCGCCTGAGCGGCGTTCGGGTTCTCGGTCGTTTCGGTCAGCAGGATGGGCTGGCGCGGCGCCTCCGCCTCCGTGGCCCGGCCGTGGGCCAGGAAGCTCTCGTCGCGATACGTCCACAGCCGCTCGTCGATATCGTCGAGCAGGCGCGGGTCAGACGCGCGGACCAGAGCCTTCCAGCCCCGTTCGCGCGTCTTCTCCAGCAGGCCGGGCAGGACCTGGTCCAGCGTCGAGCGCTCGAGATGGTAGAACCAGATTTCCGGTGCTGCCTCAGACATCCGGCTCTACCTCCCGCCCCCGCTCAGGACTCGTAGGCGTCGGCCACCATGCGGTCGAGCGTGCGGACGCCCCAGCCGACGGCGCCGTCGGGCACGGTCGGGTTCTTCGAGTCCTTGATCCAGGCGGTCGGGGCGATGTCGATATGCGCCCAGGGCGTGCCGTTGGTGAAGCGCTGCAGGAACAGGGCGGCGGTGATCGAACCGCCCGCGCGGCCGTTTCCGGTGTTCTTCACATCGGCGATCGGGGTGTCGATGTGGCGCTCGTAGGCGGCCGGGATCGGCATCCGCCAGGCGTTCTCGCCGACCTTGGGACCGGCGGCGAGGAAGTTGTTCGCCAGTTCGTCCGAGTTGGAGAAGACGCCGGCGTATTCCAGCCCCAGGGCCACGATCATGGCGCCCGTGAGGGTGGCCAGGTCGAGCATGAATTTCGGCTTGAAACGTTCCTGGGTGTACCAGAGGCAGTCGGCCAGGACGAGGCGGCCCTCGGCGTCGGTGTTCAGGACCTCGACCGACTGGCCCGACAGCGACATGACCACGTCGCCCGGCCGCTGCGCCGCGCCGTCGGGCATGTTTTCGACCAGCCCGAGAACGCCGACGACGTTGACCTTCGCCTTGCGGCCGGCCAGCGCGTGCATCAGGCCGGCCACCGCGGCCGCGCCGCCCATGTCCCACTTCATCTCTTCCATGCCGTCGGCCGGCTTGATCGAAATGCCGCCGGTGTCGAAGCAGACGCCCTTGCCGACGAAGGCGATGGGCTGGTCGCCCTTCGCGCCGCCGTTCCATTTCATGATGGCGACCTTGCTTTCGCGCACGCTGCCCTGGCCGACGGCCAGCAGGGTGCGGAAGCCGAGCTTCTCAAGCTCCTTCTCGCCCAGGATCTCGACTTCGAGGCCCAGTTTTTCGAGGCCCTTCACCCGCTTGGCGAACTCTTCCGGGTACAGGACATTGGCCGGCTCGCTGACCAGGTCGCGCGAGAATTCCACGGCCTCGGCCACGGCGGCGAAATCCGCCCAGGCGGCCTGGGCGGCCTTGGGGTCGGCGGCCACGATGCGGATGGTCTCGATCGACGGCGTCTTTTCGGGCTTCAGCGTCGTGCGGTATTTGAGGAAGCGATAGGCGGCCAGACGGGCTGCGAAGGCGGCGCGCGCGGCCTGGGCCGCCGACAGGTGTGACACATCGATGGTCAGCGCCGTCGCGCCCGACAGCTTGACCGCGTGATAGGCGGCGCCGGCGGCGGCCTCCAGGGCGAGGTCGTCGAATTTGGTCGGATCGCCCGCCCCCGTCAGGACGATGGCGCCCGCATCCACGCCCGCGGGAGCGGCCACGATCAGGGTGCTGTTGGACCCGCCGGTGAAGCGGCTGGCGGTCATGGCGCGGTTCAGGGCGCCCGATGTCGCGACGTCGAGGCGGCTGCCCGTCCCGACAAAGGTGCGTCCTTCATTGACGAGGACGGCGAGAACCTCGGGGGCGCTCGCGGACGCGACGAATTCGATCTTCATTTACTACTCCCGCCGGGCGGTACGCCCCGGTCTGGTGTCGATTGGGATGAGCGCGCGCGGTTTCACGGGCGCGGTCGGGTGTGTATTAGATGCTCTCCCTCGCCGCCGCCTGCAACGGGCGATTTCTCCTGAACATGACCCTGATCCAAGGCTATCTTTTCCGGCAGATCGCCCGTCCCGTCGTCGGCGCGTGCGCCGCCCTGACCGGAATCGGCATTCTCAGCCAAAGCCTGGATCAGCTCGAGGTCATCGTCGAACGGGGCCAGAGCGTCTGGGTCATGATGAAGCTGACCCTGCTGGCCGTGCCGCAGTTGCTCGCGGTGATCGTGCCCATCGGCCTGTTCGTCGGCGCCTTGATCGCCCTGACCCGGCTGCAGCGCGAGCAGGAGCTGACGGCCGTCTTCGCCTCGGGCGTGACCCGCTGGCAAGCGATCCGGCCGGCGATCCGGCTGGCGACCATCGCGGCCTTGGCGACCCTGCTGATCACCACGGTCCTCATGCCCTGGGGCCAGCGTCAGGCCCGCGCCGAGGCCTTCGCCATCCGCACCGACCTGGCCGCCGTGCTGATCGAGGAGGGGCGCTTCGTCCAAGGGCCCAACGGCCTGACCGTGTATGTCCAGCAGATCGAGCAGAACGGCCTGCTCAAGAACCTGTTCGTCTATGTCGACGAAGGCGACAAGGTCACCACCTGGGATGCGGCCGAGGCGCGGTTCGGCCGGATCGACGGAACCCCTTTCCTGACCCTGGTGAACGGATCGCGCCAGAGTTATTCGTCCCGCGGAGTCCTTGAATACATCTCGTTCGGCCGCACCGTGGTGGACCTTTCACCCTATGCCGACGTCACGGACCGAATTCGCTACAAGCCGTCGGACCTGTACCTGCCGCAGCTGTTCAACCCGTCGCCGCAGGACCTCGAGAGCGTGGGGTCGGCCGGCGAACTGAACGCGGAGGGCCATTCGCGGCTTTCGGCCCCGCTCTACGCACTCATGGCCATGGCGATGGCCCTGACCGCGATCATGGGCGGCCAGTTCAGCCGGACCGGCTACAGCCTGAGAATCGCCAAGGCCGCCGCGGCGTTCCTGATCGTCCGCGTCGCCGGCTACGGCATCGTTTCGGCCAGCGCCTGGAACGGCTGGCTGAACGTGTTCCAGTATGTGCTGCCGATCGTGGCCACGGCCATCTCGCTGAGACTTCTGTTCCGGGCGCTGAAGCCGCGACGCAGCCGGGCCTGGCCCGCCCTGGACCGGCTGAAGGCGAGGTTCGCATGAGCCGGATCGCCCTGCCCGTCCCGCGGCTGCGTCTGGGCCGCATTGAACGCTACGTCCTGGTCCAGCAGGCGCGATCGCTGGCCATCGCGCTGGGCGTGATCGGCGCCCTGATCATGCTGATCGATTTCGTGGAGATTTCCCGCGGCGTGGGATCCGACGTCGATCTGTCGGGCGTCCGCATTCTCGGGCTGATGCTGCTGAAGTCCCCGCAGGTGATCCTGCAGTTGCTGCCCTTCGTCTTCCTGTTCGGGACGCTGGCGGCCTTCGTCGGCCTGAACCGGCGCAGCGAACTGATCGCGATGCGGGCGGCCGGCGTGTCCGCCTGGCGATTCGTGCTGCCGGCGGCGGGCGCGGCCTTCATGTTCGGCGTGGCAACCGTCGCCGCCCTGGGACCGCTGGCGGCGTCCGCCGACGGCCTGTTCCAGCGCGAGCGGTCCCGGCTGTCGGGTTCGGCGGCGGCGGGCGCGACCGAACAGGCCGTGTGGATTCGCGAGGGGGACGATACGCGGCAGATGGTCATCCGCGCGGCCCGGCAGGATCGCGCCAACGCCCGCCTGCTTGGCGTCAGCTTCTTCATCTACACCAACGACGGCGCGGGCATGCGCACCTTCTCGGAACGGATCGACGCCGCCTCGGCGACGTTGGCGGCCGGACGGTGGCGCCTGGTCGACGCGGTCGGGGCCCAGATCGGCCAGCGGGCGGTGCAGTACGCCACCCTGGACCTGCCTTCCAGCCTCGCGGACGACGAGGCGTTCGAGCGATTCGCCCGACCCCAGTCCACCTCCTTCTGGTCCCTGCCGGCCCAGATCGCGCGCGTCGAGGACGCGGGCTTCTCGTCCACCGCCTACCGGCTGCGCCTGCAGCAACTGCTGGCCACGCCCCTGATGTTCGCCGCCATGTCGATCCTCGCCGCGGCGTTCTCGCTGAGGCTGATGCGGCTGGGCGATCTGGCGAAGATGAGCGTCGCCGCCGTGGTGCTGGGGTTCGGCTTCTTCTTCGTCAACCAGGCCGCGTCGGCCTTCGGCTCGGCCGAGGTCATCCCGCCGTGGCTGGCGGCCTGGCTGCCGCCGTTGCTGACGGCGCTCGCCGCCTTCACCTTGCTGTTCTATACCGAAGACGGCTAAGCGAACCCCCGCCCCGTCCGCCATCCAGAGTGAATTTGCATGCAGCGTGACCGCCGCGCGCCCGACACGGCAGCCCTGCGCCGCCGGCTCCTGGCCGGGGCGGCCGCCGTCGCCCTCGCCGCGTCAGGCTCTGCCGCCTTCGCGCAGACAACGGCCGCCCCCGCCCCGCCCCCCTCGCCCGTTCCGGCGCCGACGGGCCCGGACGGGCTGACGCCCGACGCCGTCTACATCGAGGCCGACGTCGCGGCCCGGGCCGGCGACGTGATCTCCGCCAGCGGCGCGGGCGAAAGCCGGGTGCTGGCGCGCTTCCGGGGCGCGACCCTGAGGGCCGGCGACGTCAGCTATGATCTCTCGTCCGGCGTCGCGACGGCCAATCGGCGGGTGGAGTTCACCGATCCGGGCGGGACGGTGATCTTCGCCAGCCGCCTCGAGCTCGATTCAGACCTCAAGGCCGGGGTCGCCGTCGATTTCGCCACCCGCTTCACCAACGGCGCCAGCCTGATGGCGGCCACGGCCGTGCGCCGCAGCGAGAACGTCAACGAGCTGAACTACGCCATCTTCACGCCGTGCCCGATCTGCGACGCCGAAGGCAATCCGAAGGAACCCAGCATCTCCATCCAGGCGGAGAAGGTGGTTCAGAACGAGGACCTGCGAGCGATCCTGTACCGCAACGCCCTGTTCCGCGTCGGCGGCGTGCCGGTCTTCTACCTGCCGTTCTTCGCCCATCCGGATCCGACGGTTGAGCGCGCGTCGGGCTTCCTGGTCCCGATACCCAGCTACGACGAGGGCCGGGGTCTTAGCCTGGAGGTTCCCTACCTGCACGTCGTCTCGCCTTCGGAAGACTGGCTGATCAGTCCCCAGTTCAACACCGATGTGGCTCCCCTGCTGAACCTGCAGTGGCGGCGCCGGTTCGCGAACGGGACGGTCGTGGCCCGCGCCGGCTATACCTATGAGGAGAATTTCGGGGATTTCGACGGTCCCGACCCGGACAACCTGCCCGACATTCCCATCGCAGCCGAGCACCGCAGCTATCTGCTGGCTCACGGCCGGTTCGACCCGGACGGCCCCTGGCGCGGCGGGTTCACCGCTGAACGCACCTCGGACAAGACCCTGTTCGACCGGTACGACATCCGCGATCCCTATCAGGACAACGGCCTCTACTATGGCGATCGCCGCCGTCTGATCAGCCAGGTCTACCTCGAGCGCCAGACCCTCCGGTCCTACCTTTCCATCGCCGCCTTCGACATGCAGAGCCTTCGCGTCGCGGTCCCGAACGTCGACGCGCCGGGCCTGAACATATTCGAGAGCGACGACAGCCTGCCGTTCGTCGCCCCGTTGATCGAGGCCCGGTGGGAACCCGACGGGCCGGTGCTGGGCGGGCGCCTGAGGCTGCGCGGCGCCGCCGTTTCGCTGTACCGCGACGCCTATGTCGGCAGTCCGGTTCTCCGGCCCGAGATCGTCCCGACCGGCTCAATCGTGGGCCTGCCGGGTGTGGACAGCCGCCGCGTCTCCGGCCAGGCCGAATGGCGTCGGGCCCTCACTTCGCGGGCGGGCGTGCGGTGGGAGCCGTTCGTCGACGTGCGCGCCGACGCCTATTCCGTCGGCGACCTGCCGCCGATCCTGGGCCTTGACGACGAAACCATCACCCGCACCCGCGCCACCGCCGGCCTGGACGTCAGCTATCCCCTGATCCGGCGCATGGGCGACAGCGCCGACCTGATCCTCGAGCCGATGGCGCAGATATCCGTATCGACCGATCCGGACCTCGACGCGCGAATTCCCAATGAGGACAGCCAGACGCTGGAACTGGACGAGAGCTCGCTGTTCCGGATCGACCGTTTCCCCGGCTACGATCTGCTGGAGGGCGGACTGCGCTTCACGGCGGGTATGCGCGCCACGCTGCGCTGGGACCAGGGCCGGCAGGCGAGCCTGTTCATCGGCCGCAGCCTGCGAGACGCTGAACAGCCGGCCTTCCGGGTTCCCGTTCCGGATGCGCCGACGCAGGTCTACGACCCCTCCGGACTGGCGTCGGACACCTCGGACTGGGTCGTCCAGGGCAGTTTCTCCCCCTCCGACCGGATTCGCGGCTGGGGCCACGCGACGATCGATTCCTCGGGCGAGATCCGCCGGGCCGAGACGGCCGTGGACGGCCGCTGGGGCCGCCGTAACCTGGCCACGGTCAGCTACATCATCGACCGGTCCAACCCGGTCGCCGGACCGCTGAATCGCAACTATGAATTCGTCCAGCTTTCGGGCCAGCAATTCCTCTACGGCAACTGGGGCGTGGCCGCCGCCGGCATCGCCGACCTCGAGCGCGACGTGATAACCCGCTCGGAAATCGGACTGCTGTTCGACGACGATTGTTTCCGGTTCGAGCTGGGTTGGCGGCGCGACAATACCCGCGTCCGCCCGACGGGGCCTTCGGAGGGCGTCTATGTGCGCCTAAACCTCGCCACTTTCGGCGGTACAGGGTATTGACGCAGCGACAGGCGCTGGACGCCGCGCGGCCCGGGGGCGCGCGGGAAGATTATCCGGATCAAATCCGGCCAACGCCGCTTGAGGAATACGGACTGACATGGGTTTGACGCGTTACATGACGGGCGTGGCGATGGCCGCCCTCCTGGCCGGTACGGCCGTGGCCCAAACCGCCCCCGTGCAGGCTCCGGCCGCGGCGGGATCGCTGAATCCGGCCGCCGAGGCGGCTCCGGCGCCGGCTCCGGTCGCGCCCGCGTTCCAGATGTCCGACGGCATCCTGGCCACGGTCAACGACAGCGTCATCACCGGGTTCGACCTGCGCCAGCGCATGCTGCTGTTGATTGCCATGACCCAGGTCCAGCCGACGGCCGAGAATATCCCCGCCATCCAGCAGCAGGCGCTGAACCTGCTGATCGACGAGCGACTGCAGGCCCAGGAGCTGACCAAATACGAAGACCTGGTGGTCAGCGACGAAGACGTCGACCGGGAGCTGGCCGCCATGGCCCAGGAAGTGGGCGCCGCGCCCGCGACCTATCTCGACTTCCTCGCCCAGGGCGGGATTCGCCCCTCGACCCTGCGCGAACAGCTCCGGACCCAGATCGGCTGGTCCCAACTGGTCGGCGGCCGCTTCCAGAGCCGTGCCCGGGTCAGCAGGTCGGCGGTGGACGCAGCCCTCCGCCAGGCCGGCGAGGCGGCGTCGAAGAAGCAGTATCTGATCGGCGAAATCTATATCGAGGCCAGCCGCGTCGGCGGCCAGCAGGCCGCGTTGAACGGCGCCACGCAGCTGGTGCAGCAGATGGTTCAGGGCGCGCCCTTCCAAGCCGTCGCCCAGCAGTTCTCGGCCGCCCCCTCGGCCACCCGCGGCGGCGACGCCGGTTGGGTCGTGGAAGGCACCGTCCAGCCCGCCCTGCAGCAGGCCCTCGATCAGCTCGACGTCGGCCAGCTGTCGCGCCCCATTCCGGTCGATGGCGGCGTCTATATTGTCTATATGCGCGACAAGCGGGACGGGGCGTCGGCGAGTCTGGTGCAGATCAAGCAGGTGATGATCGAGCTGCCGGAAACCGCGACCGAGGCGGATGTGGCCGCCGCCACGGCGCGGCTCGAGGCCCTGCGGCCCCAGCTGACCTGCGATACGATGCTGCAGCGCGCCACCTCCGAACAGGGTCTGCTGGGCTCGGACCTCGGCGAGGCCGATGTCCAGAACCTCGCGCCGCAGTTCCAGCAGGTCGCCCGCTCGGCCGAGGTCGGCTCGATCAGCACCCCGGTCCGCACCCCGCTGGGCGTCCATCTGCTGGCCGTCTGCGGACGCCGGGCCGGCGGCATCGAGGCGCCCGACGCGCGCGCCGTCGAGAACCAGCTGTTCCGTCAGAACCTCGCCACCCTGGCCCGGCGCTACATGCGCGACCTGCGTGAGGACGCCCTCATCGAGATGAAGTGATGACCGGCCCCGCGCCGCTGGCCCTGTCGATGGGCGAACCGGCGGGCGTGGGACCCGAGATCATCGCCGCGGCCTGGACGGCGCTGAAGACCAGCGGCCCCGTCTTCGCCGTCGTCGGCGACGCCGCCCTGCTGCGCGCCCAGGGCCAGCCGGTCCAGACCGTGCTGTCGCTCGCGGACGCCCCGGCCGTGTTCGGCCGCGCCATCCCGGTGCTGGACATTCCCCTGCCCGCCGCCGTCGCGCCCGGACGGCCCGAGGCCGCCAACGCCGGCGCCGTGGCCGACTGGATCGAGCAGGCGGTCAACCTGGCCCTGTCGGGCGAGGCCTCGGGCGTGGTCACGGCCCCGATCGCCAAGGCCCCGCTCTACGCCGCCGGCTTCCGCTTTCCGGGCCACACGGAGTTCATCGCCGAACTGACGGCCGACATCCCCTTCGCCGGCACGCGCGGGCCCGTCATGATGCTGACGGCGAAGGACCTGCGCGCCTGCCTGGTCACAATTCATTCGCCGCTGGCCGAGGTCCCCGCGCTGATCACCGTCGAGCGGGTGTGCCGCACGGCGCGGGTGGTCCACGAGGCGATGAAGCGCGACTTCGGGATCGCGGCCCCCCGGCTGGCGCTGGCGGCGCTGAATCCGCACGCGGGCGAAGGCGGCGCGATCGGTCTGGAGGAGATCGAGGTGCTGGGCCCGGCGGCGCGGGCCCTGCGCGCCGAGGGGATCGCCATCACCGACCCCCGGCCCGCCGACACCCTGTTCCACGACGACGCCCGCGCGACCTATGACGCCGTCCTGTGCCTGTATCACGACCAGGCCCTGATCCCGGTCAAGACGCTGGACTTCTGGGGCGGGGTCAACACCACCCTGGGCCTGCCCGTGATCCGCACCTCGCCGGACCACGGCACCGGTTTCGACATCGCCGGCGAGGGCCTGGCCCGGGCCGACAGCCTGATCGCGGCGGTGCGGCTGGCGGGGGAGATGGCGGCGGCGCGGGCCGGGGTGGTCAGTGGTTAGTGGCTGGCGGCTGGTGGATCCTTCTCCCCTTGGGGGAGAAGGTGGCCCGGAGGGCCGGATGAGGGGAAGGCCCGACCCGGACCGGCTGCGGCGCCCGAGCTTGCGAGCCCCTGCAGGGCCCGGTTTCCTTCCCGGAGGAAAAGGGGAGGAACGACAATCTCAGGTTTGTAAGGGGTAGCCATCGCCACGCCCGCTCGCCATCATCCGGCGATCCGAGAATGGAGCGAAGGCGATGTTCCAGACCCAGCCGCGGACGCGTCAGGCGAGGCGTATGCGCGCGGACCTCACCGGCGCGGAGGCGAGGTTGTGGGCCATGTTGCGAGGACGGCGCTTCGAAGGTCTGAAGTTCCGGAGACAAACTCCGGTGGCGGGCGCGATTCCTGACTTCGTGTGTCCGGAGATCAGACTTGTGATTGAGCTGGACGGCGGAATTCACGACCTGAAGGCCGCTGAAGACGCCGCCCGCGACCTTCGCCTCGCTGAGGCGGGTTTCACGGTGCTGCGGTTCAGGAACGAGGCGTTCCTGCGCAATCCCGGGATCATTCTGGCCGCAATCCGCGAGCATGCCGTCGTGTGGAAGGTTTGATCCGTTTTCCGCAGGCCGGCGGGAAAAGGGTTGGCGCCGAGCCTGCGGCGGGCTTACCCCTCATCCGGCCCTTCGGGCCACCTTCTCCCCCAGGGGGAGAAGGATTGTTGATGCGGACCTGATGTGACCGACCTCCCCACGCTCCGCGAATCCCTCGACGCCCACGGGCTGTCGGCGAAGAAGAGCTTCGGCCAGCATTTCCTGCTGGACCTGAATGTGACGCGCAAGATCGTGCGTCTGGCCGGCCCGTTCGAGGGCCGCGCGGTGATCGAGATCGGCCCCGGCCCCGGCGGCCTGACCCGGGCCCTGCTGGAAGGCGACGCCGGCAAGGTGGTTCTGGTCGAGAAGGATCCGCGCTTCCTGCCCCTGCTGGCCGAGCTGGACGATGGTTCGGGGCGTCTGGTCGTGGTCGAGGCCGACGCCCTGAAGGTGCGCGAGGCCGATCTGGTCGAGGGGCCGGCGCATGTGGTGTCGAACCTGCCCTACAACGTCGGCACGCCGCTGCTGATCAAATGGCTGACGGGGCCGTGGCTGCCGCACGCCCTGACCCTGATGTTCCAGAAGGAGGTGGCCGAGCGCATCGTGGCCGCGCCCGGAGACGACGCCTACGGCCGTCTGGCGGTGATCAGCCAGGCGGTGTGCGAGGCCCGTCTGGTCATGCACCTGCCCGCCGCCGCCTTCACGCCGCCGCCGAAGGTGGCCAGCGCGGTGGTGCATCTGGTTCCGCGCGTGGACCGGCCGGACGCGGAGACGCTGAAGCGGCTGGAACGGGTGACGGCGGCGGCGTTCGGGCAACGGCGCAAGATGCTGCGGTCCAGTCTGAAGACCCTGGGCGGGGCGGCGTTGTGCGAGGCGGCGGGGATCGAGCCGGATGCGCGGGCGGAAGTGGTGGACGGACCCGGCTTCCTCAGGCTGGCGAACGCGCTGGCCTGAAAAGGCCCGCAAGTCTCGTATCACCGATACGTGGATTGTGCTCAACCACAGCGCGTGCTCATATTCTTCAGGGAGCGCCGGTTTGACGCCGGCAGAGGGACAGGAGCGCGTCTTGCACAAATCCGTTTGCTGCGTTCCGGCCATGCTGGCCGGCTTGGCAATGGCCGGGTCAGCCGCGGCGCAATCGCCGGCCCCGTTCAGCGCGCGGCTGAACAGCGCCAGCCAGCCGCTACTGAGTTATCCGATCGAGCAAAGCTTCACTGAGTATGTGCGCGATTGCAGCGGTCAGATCCCGCTGACCATACGCAGACCCGGCCTATTAGGCTCGACACGGCAGGTGTCGGCGATCGACCCGCGTATCATCGGGCGGCTGAACCTGACGGCGAATCCGACGATCCTGAAGGATCTCGAAATGAGCCTCGGCCGGGTGTTCGGCCATGTTTACAGCTCACGGGATGTGAGCGCCGCCACCTTCGAGAACAAGAACTTCCTTCGGCTGACCTATGAGGACAGGGACAAGATTCTCCAACCCGGCTTCCCCTCGACCCGGCTGGAAGCCAGCTGCATCAGCATCCTGGCCGGAGCCTTGAGCGCCAACGCCGACTTCGCCTTCCCGACGGCCACCCTGCAAGCGGCGCTGGAGGCGGAGTCCAGGAGCGACAGCCGATCAACGATGGAGGTCGTCCGCGGCCGCTTCAACTCGCCCGTCTGGGAAATGTGGGACGGATCGACGATCGAAAACATCGATCGCGCGCGGCACAAATTCTACGCGGGCATCCTGTTCTGGGACTGGTACATCCCGGGGCCCGGCAACCGGTCTCTGCTGGAGTATTTCGATGGAACCGTCATCTACCGGCAGACACGGACCGAGACTGACCAGCAGACCGATGCGGAAGCCTCTGGCCGCCTCAACATCCCCATGTTCACCGCGGCGGCCTCAGTCGACGGCGAGTTACGGCAACAGTCATCCTATGCGCTCGAGGATTTCCATGTCCTGATCGACACGCCACGCACCGGAGCGCCGGCCACCACGGGTTGGCGAGCCTTCCCGGACCTCGCAGCGATCGTAGCCGCCGTCGAGAACGCTTCGCCTGCAGAGCTTTCAGCTCCCGACGGCCCGATGATCGACCCGACGCAGCCCAAGATGTTGCATGCCGACATCCAGTCCCTGCCCGCCGCCTATTGCAACCGTTCATCCTGGCAAGTGCGCGATAGCCGATCCGCGACCGGGCCCAGCTCGCAGCTGGCCTTCGCGAGCGATCCCCTGCAGGTGCGCAAGGACAACCTGACCGTTTGCCGGTTCCAGATCAGCTATACGCCGACGGCCTCCACGACCACGGGCGATGTGGCCTTGACCCCCTTCCTGGCAAGCGCGAACGAAAAGAGCCAGCAGCGCCTCTGGCTCAAGCTCGGAGACGTCACGCTGACGCGAAATGCGGGGCCCGAGCTTCACCGTCTCAGCCAGCAGGGACCATCCGTCTATCCGGTGAACGGCTCCATTCCGGAAGCGTCGGATATCCAATGGAGCATCCGGTTCCAGCTGCGAAACATCGGGTCCTACAACGACACCGACCGGATCATTCTGGATAATCTGCGGCTGGATTGCGCGGACGTGATGACCAACGGCGCCGAGTTCGCAGCCACGTTCGACGGCCCCCTCACAGGGTCGTCGAGAACGCTGGTCCTGACGATCCGCAACCGGTTCCAGGGAGCGTTAGCCACGCCGTTCGACACGGTCCAATGCCCGGTGACGGGCGAGGTTGGCTACAGGTCGCCCTCGGGAGCGATGCTCTGGCGGCGGGTCGAAAACCTTACGGTGAACTTCCCGCAGCCCCGCCCCCAGCAGCCCATGGCCGCCCCAGCAGCGAACCGACCCTGAGAGCCGCCAGCAAAAAAGGGCCGCCCCCTCGCGGGAGCGGCCCTTCCATTGTCAGCCGGCGAACGGCTTCGTCAGGCGACAGACCCCGCCAGAGGGGAGGCCGGGCTCATCCGACGGGCCGCGCGCGGCGTGAGACAATGAGACATTCGACCACCTCCTTTCGTTGTTGAAACAGTGCGTTGGAGATAGGCGCCGTCCGGTCGCGGTCAAGAGGCGGCGCCGCGCGCACCTTGCGGTCGCCGACCCGGGACAATCGCGGCTCGATATCCGCGACATCCGGCCCGTGACAGGGGCGACATCAGCCATATCCGCGACAATTGCCGGCAATCCGCCGCCAGCCAGACAATTCTCTCAGATCACGCCTTTGATCCGAAGGGGTTTTCCCGCCGAAACAGCGTCATGAACCCGCCGCAGGAAGCGGCGGCCCGATAATGGCGGGATGGAAGAGACAGGCAGGAAACGCCGCCGAAATCCCTACCGCATCCGCCGCGAGGAGGTCTGGACGCTGGTCCGGGCGCGGTATCTGGCGGGCGAGAGCGCGCCGCGGCTGGCCGAGGTGTTCGACGTGACCGAATACGCGATCCGGCGGCGGATCACGCGCGAGGGATGGAGCAAACGGTCGCTGGCCGAGGCGACGCCGGTCTGTCCCGCCGACGCGGGTCTGGCGGAGGCAGTCGTCGGGCAGATCGACGGGGATCTGACCCCGCGCGAGGCGGCGCGGCTGGCGCTGGGCGAGGCGGTGAAGCTGTTGCGCGAGGGGCGGATGACGCTGGCCGGCGAGGCTGCGCGGGTGGCCGACGTGCTGGGACGGGCGGCGGCGCGGCTGGACGGGACGGCCCCGGAGGATCCCGGCGAGCCTGACGAGGCGGCGTTCGAGGCGGTGCGGCGGAAGCTGCTGGGCGAGGATTGGGGCGGTGGCCCCTCCACCGCTTCGCGGTCCCCCTCCCCGCACAGCGTGGAGGAGACGGTTTGAACCTGGAGGTGCGATTGGCCGCCCTGTCGCCGGCGGAGCGGCAGATACTCGGCGCCGACTGGACGAAGGCGGCGCATCAAGGCCAGAAGCCGCCGGAGAGCGACTGGCGCACCTGGCTGGTGCTGGGCGGGCGCGGCGGGGGCAAGACGCGGGCGGGCGCGGAATGGGTGGCGAACCGGGCGCGCGACGGCTCGCCGGGCGGCGGGCGGATCGCCCTGGTCGGACAGAGCCTGCATGACGTGCGCGAGGTGATGATCGAGGGGCCGTCGGGCCTGTGCGCCCTGCCCCGCTACGCCATCGGCGGACGGCCGCAATGGGAGGCGAGCCGGCGGCGGCTGGTGTGGCCGAACGGGGCGGTGGCGATGGTGTTCTCGGCCGAGGATCCGGAGTCGCTGCGCGGGCCGCAGTTCGGGGCGGCGTGGGCGGACGAATGGTGCGCCTGGCGCAAGCCCGAGGCGACGCTGGCCCTGCTGCGGATGGGATTGCGGCTGGGGCGGCGGCCGCAGCTGGTGGTGACCACGACGCCGAAACCGATGGCGGCGCTGAGACGGTTGCTTAAGGAGGCGGGGCTGGAGCGGACGGACCTGCCGACGCGCGTCAATGCGGGCAACCTCGCCCCCGCGTTTCTGGACGGACTGGAAGGTCTGTACGGCGGCACCCGGCTGGCGGCGCAGGAGCTGGACGGACGGGTGGTCGAGGGCGACGGGGCGCTATTCACGCTGGAGATGATGCAGGCGGCGCGATTTCCCTCCCCTTCATGGGGAGGGACGGCGAGGCCGCAGGCTGAGCCCGGGTGGGGTCAGAAAGGGCCTGGGTGCGGACATGCGGGCCCCACCCTGTCGTCGCTGCGCGCCGACATCCCTCCCCACAAGGGGGAGGGAGAAGGCGCGTTCGAGCGCGTCGTGGTGGCCGTCGATCCGCCGTGCTCGACCGGGGGCGACGCGTGCGGGATCATCGTCGCGGGCCGGAAGGGCGGCATGGCCTGGGTGCTGGCCGATCGGACGGTGCGCGGGCGGTCGCCGCAGGGCTGGGCCCGGGTCGTGGCGCGGGCGGTCGAGGCGTTCGGGGCCGTTCGCGTCGTGGCCGAGACCAACCAGGGCGGGGAGATGGTCGAGGCCGTGCTGAAGACGGCGGGCGTCGGCTGCCCGGTGAAGCGGGTGCATGCGCGCTTCGGCAAGCGGGCCCGGGCCGAACCGGTGGCGGCCCTCTACGAACAGGGGCGGGTGCGGCACTGCGCCGACCTGGCCGAACTGGAGGAGGAGCTGATGGGGCTGGGCGACGCCGGCGGCGGCAGTCCCGACCGGGCTGATGCGCTGGTCTGGGCGGTGACGGACCTGCTGATCGACGGAGCGGGCGCCGGGCCCTCGGTCCGCGTGCTCTAGACCGCCTCGTTCAGCAGGGCGTCACGCCAGGCGTCGACCCAGACGTTGCGGAACCGCCGCGAGCGTTCGGCGTGGTAGATGTGGGCCAGTTCGGCGTAGCTGCGGTCGAAGTCGTCGTTGACGAAGATATAGTCGAAGTCGCCGCAGTGCTCGATCTCGCCCTTGGCGTTGGCGATGCGGCGCTCGATGACCTCGTCGGCGTCCTGGGAGCGGGTGACGAGGCGGCGACGGAGCTCCTCGAGGCTGGGCGGCAGGATGAAGACGCGGACGGCGTCCTCGGGGCATTTGCGGGCGATGTCGCGGGCGCCCTGCCAGTCGATGTCGAACAGGACGTCGCGCCCTTCGGCCAGGGCGCGGTCGATGGGGGCGCGCGGGCTGCCGTAGCGGCTGCCGTGGACGTCGGCCCATTCGAGGAAGGCGTCGGCGTCGATCATGCGCTGGAATTCGGCGTCGTCGACGAAGTGATAGTCGCGGTCCGCCACCTCGCCCGGCCGGATGCCGCGCGTGGTCATGGAGACGGACAGCTCCAGCCCGCCGTGGTCGGCCATCAGGCGGCGGCACAGGCTGGTCTTGCCGGCGCCCGAGGGGCTGGCGACGATCAGCAGGACGCCGCGGCGGGGCGTGCGTTCATTCGACATTCTGGACCTGTTCGCGCAACTGTTCGATGCCGGCCTTCAGCTCGAGGCCGATTCCGGTGAGCGCGGTCGTAGCCGATTTCGAGCAGAGGGTGTTCGCCTCTCTCATGAATTCCTGCATCAGGAAGTCGAGTTTTCGCCCGGCGGGGGGTTGCTGCAACAGGGTCCGGGCCGAGGCGACGTGGGCCGTCAGCCGGTCCAGCTCCTCGCGCACGTCGGCCCGGGTCGCGAGGGCCGCCGCCTCGAGGAAGATCCGGTCCTCAAGGCCGGGGGCGTCGGGAGCCAGTTCGGTCATGCGGCGGCTGAAACGCTCGCGGATGGCGTCGGTCTGGGCCGAGGCCCCGGTTTCGGCCTGGGCCACCAGTTGCTCGATCCGGTCGATGAAGTCCGTGATCACGGGCAGAAGCTGGCCGCCCTCGCGGTCGCGCGACAGCTTGAGGGCGTCGAGGGCCTGGTCGATGGTGACGGCCATGGCGGCCTCGACGGCGGCGCGGGCCCCGGCGTCGTCGGCCTCCTCGGGCGCCTCCAGCACGCCGCGCAGCGACAGCAGGCCGTCGGCCGAGGGCGGGGTCGCCCCCTCCTCCGCCAGTTGATTGGCGAGGGACAGGTAGCGGGCGAGGATGTCCTGGTTGACCTTGAGCGAGGCGGCGCCGAGCTCGCGCCGGGTCTGGATTCCGACGGTGACCTGACCTCGGCTCAGCCGGGCCTGGGCGGAGGTCCTGGCATGACGCTCGAGGGTGTCGAAGCCGGGCGGCCCCCGGAACCGGACCTCCAGATTGCGGCCGTTGACCGAGCGGGCCTCGACCGACCAGGTCCAGTCGCCGTCGGACCCGTCGGCGCGGCCGAAGCCGGTCATGCCCGAGATCCGGCTCATCGCGCCGGCGCCGGCGCGGCCGGCGGTATGCTGATGACCCGCGCGCCCGGCGGCACCGTCACGCCCGGAGGGACGGCGGCGCCGGAGGCGGCGTCCGGCGGCGCGTTGGGGACGCCGGGAACCGTGCCGGGCACGGCGGGCGGGGCCGCCTCGGGCGGCAGGCCGGCCTTGCGGCGCTCGATCTCGCGCCAGCGGGCGACATTGGCGAGATGCTCGTCGAAGGTGCGGGCGAAGACGTGGCCGCCGGTGCCGTCGGCGACGAAGAACAGCTCGTCGCTGCGGGGCGGATTGAGGACGGCGGCGACCGCGTCGCGGCCCGGATTGGCGATGGGCGTCGGGGGCAGGCCGTCGATCTGATAGGTGTTCCAGGCGGTGGCCCGGTCCAGTTCGGAGCGGCGGATGCCCCGGCCCAGCGGGCGGCCGCGGGTGATGCCGTAGACGATGGTCGGATCGCTCTCCAGCCGCATGCCCGCGCGCAGGCGGTTGGTGAAGACGGCGGCGACGCGCGGGCGCTCCGCCGCGAGGCCCGTCTCCTTCTCGACGATCGAGGCGAGGATCATGGCCTCCTCGGGCGTGCGGACGACCGTGGTGGGGCTGCGGGCGGCCCACAGCCGGGCCAGGTTCTCGTCGCGGGCGCGGCGCATGCGGGCGATCACCGAGTCGCGGGTCTCGCCGCGGCTGACCTCATAGGTGTCGGGCCAGAGCGAACCCTCGTCCGGCGTGCCGTCGACCGTGCCGATGAGGATCGGCTGGTTGTTGAGGATGTCGACGGCCTGGGCGGAGGACCAGCCCTCGGGCAGGGTGACGTAGTGGCGGACCACCCGGCCCTCGACCAGGAGGACGATGACCGAGCGCAGGGAGGCCTTGCTCGGCACCTCATATTCGCCGGCCCGCAGCTTGCGGTCCGCGCCGGTCAGGGTGGCGGCCGCCTTGAACATGTCGGTCGAGCGGATCACCCCGGCGGATTTCAGGGTCGCGGCGATGGCCGAGACGCCCGCGCCGCTGGGGAGGGTGACGATGGTCGCCGGCTGACCGCCGCGCGCCGACGGGCCGGGCGCGTAGAAGACGCTCCAGGCCGCGACCAGGGCGGCGATGATGAACAGGCTGACGGTTCCCGTCGCCGCCACGACGGCCGTCTTGCGGCCTGAACCCCGTTCGATCCCCACCTAGCCCACCTTCCGGAAGATGACGGTGGCGTTGGTCCCGCCGAAGCCGAAGCTGTTCGACATGGCGACGTCGATCTCCATCGGCTGGCCCCTGTCCCGCACCATGTTCATCGGGGTCTCGCGCTCGGGATTGTCCAGATTGATGGTCGGCGGCGCGATCTGGTCGCGGATGGCCAGGATGCAGAAGATGGCCTCGATGGCGCCCGCCGCTCCCAGCAGGTGGCCGGTCATGGACTTGGTCGAGGACAGGGCCACGTTGGGGGCGTGGTCCCCCATCAGCTTCTCGATCGCGCCGGCCTCGATCCAGTCGGCCATGGTCGACGTGCCGTGGGCGTTGACGTAGTCGATGTCGGAGACGTCGATCCCGGCCCGTTTCACCGCCATCTGCATGGCGCGATAGCCGCCCTCGCCGTCCTCGGCCGGGGCGGTGATGTGGTAGGCGTCGCCGCTCATGCCGTAGCCGATGACCTCGGCGTAGATGGTCGCGCCGCGCGCCTTCGCGTGTTCGTATTCCTCCAGCACCACGATGCCCGCGCCCTCGCCCATGACGAAGCCGGAGTGGTCCCTGTCCCACGGCCGCGAGGCCTTTTCGGGCGTGTCATTGTACGCCGTGCACAGAGCCTTGCAGGCGAGGAAGCCGGCGATGCCGATGGGGACGATGGAGCTTTCCGCCCCGCCCGCCACCATGACGTCGGCGTCGTCCATCATGATCATCCGCGCCGCGTCGCCGATGGCGTGGGCGCCGGTGGCGCAGGCCGTCACCACCGAGTGATTCGGGCCCTTGAGGCCGTGCCGGATCGAGATCTGGCCCGAGGTCAGGTTGATCAGGGCGGACGGGATGAAGAAGGGGCTGACCCGGCGCGGGCCCTGTTCCTTGAGGATGATGGCGGTGTCGGCGATGGGGCCGAGGCCGCCGATGCCGGAGCCGACCATGACGCCGGTGCGTTCGCGCTGTTCCTCGGTCTCGGGCTTCCAGCCGGCGTCGGCCAGGGCCTCGTCGGCGGCGGCGATGGCGTAGACGATGAAGTCGTCGACCCGCTTGCGGTCCTTGGGCGACATGACCTTTTCATGGTCGAACACGCCGGGCTGGCCGGGCGCGCCGCCGCCGCGGCCGTCCACGGACGGGATTTCCCCGGCGATGGTGCAGCCGTAGCCCTCGGTGTCGAAGCTGGTGATCGGACCGATGCCCGACCGCCCCTCGAGGATGCCCTTCCAGTTATGGTCAACGCCCCAGCCGAGGGGGGTGAGAAGACCGAGGCCGGTGACGACGACACGGCGCATGAGCGCTCCTCGCTACAGAATCCTGACCGCAAACAGTAATGGCCGCCGGGCGACCCCGCTAGGGGCGCGCCACGGCGGCCATCAAAGCCGTTCTGAAGTGGAGGCGATCAGCCCGCCAGCTTCTCGTCGATGAACTTCACGGCGTCGCCGACCGTCTGGATATGCTCGGCGGCGTCGTCGGGGATTTCGATGTCGAATTCTTCCTCGAAGGCCATGACCAGCTCGACGTTGTCGAGCGAGTCGGCGCCCAGATCGTCGATGAAGCTGGCCTTTTCAACGACCTTTTCCGGATCGGCGTCCAGGTGGTCGATGACGATCTTGCGGACGCGTTCCAGGGTGTCGGACATGGGTGTCTCTGCTTTCAGGGCCGCCACGGCGGCTGTTGTCTCAGTCACTGCCGTATGACGGCAGCGGCGACGGTGCAAGCCTTCAACGAAGACTCAGACCCGTCGGTTGCTTGGCCTTTAGCACAGCCGCGAGGGCTAGAAATAGCCCTGTGACGCCTTGTCGGAGGCGCCGTCCCAAACTTCCTTCTCTGCTCCGGGGGAGAAGGTGGGCGGCGAAGTCGCTCGGATGAGGGGGATGTCCGAGACAAGCCGGCTGCCGGACAGTCGGGCGCGGACTTACCCCTCATCCGCCCCTCCGGGGCGCCTTCTCCCCCAGGGGGAGAAGGAATTCACTGCGTCCTAGATCATCGCCATCCCGCCGTTCACGTGCAGGGTCTGGCCCGTGACGTAGGCGGCTTCGTCGGACGACAGATAGACGGCGGCGGCGGCGATCTCGTCGCCCGTGCCGAGGCGGCCGGCCGGGATGTTCTTCAGGATCGTCTCGCGCTGGGCATCGTTCAGCACATCCGTCATTGGCGAGGCGATGAAGCCGGGGGCGATGCAGTTCACCGTGATCCCGCGCGAACCCACTTCCTGGGCCAGCGACTTGGAAAATCCGATCATGCCGGCCTTGGAGGCCGCATAGTTGGTCTGGCCCGGGTTGCCGGTGACGCCGACCACCGAGGTCACGCCGATAATCCGGCCCGAACGGCGCTTCATCATCCCCTTCATCGCGGCGCGCGACAGGCGGAAATAGCTCTCCAGGTTGATCCGGATGACGTCCTGGAAGTCCTCATCCTTCATCCGCATCAGCAGGCCGTCTTTGGTGATGCCGGCGTTGGCGATCAGGATGTCCAGCGGCGCGCCGGCGACGTCCTCGGCGCGGGCGATCAGCCCGTCGACCGATTCAGGGTCCGACAGGTTGGCGGCGGCGGCGAAGGCGCGCTCGCCCAGTTCTTTCGCCAGATCCTGCAGCACCGCCTCGCGGGTGCCGGAGAGGACGACGGTCGCGCCCTGGGCGTGCAGGGCGCGGGCGATGGCCCCGCCGATGCCGCCGGTGGCGCCGGTGACGAGGGCGGTCTTGCCGGTGAGATTGAACATGGGTGCCTCTTCTTCTTCTTCCGTCATCCTCGGGCTTGACCCGAGGATCGGACTGTCAGGGTGCTCCCAGCCAGGCGGCTGGAGCGAGTTTTCAGGGCCATCCGAGGCGCCGAGCTTGCTCAGACCTCTGATCCTCGGGTCAAGCCCGAGGATGACGGCGGAGACTATCCAAACGACGAGGCGAACGCTTCCAGCTCTTCCGGGGTGTTCAGCGACACGCTCTCCGCGTCGGGCGCGATGCGTTTGGCCATGCCGGTCAGGACCTTGCCCGAGCCGATCTCGGCGAAACGGGTGACGCCGCCCTCCCCGGCCATCCATTCCATGCTCTCGCGCCAGCGCACGCGGCCGGTGACCTGTTCGACCAGCAGGCGGCGGATGACCTCGGGATCGGTTTCCGGCCGGGCGGTGACATTGGCGACGACGGCGACCGAGGGGGCGACGAGGGTCGCCGTGGCGAGGGCCGCGGCCATCTCGTCGGCGGCGGGCTGCATCAGCGGGCAGTGGAACGGCGCCGAGACGTTCAGGAGAATGGCGCGGGCGCCGAGTTCCTTGGCCTTCTCGATGGCGCGGTCGACGGCGGCCTTGTCGCCCGAGATGACGATGTTGCCGGCGTTGTTGTCATTGGCGACCACGCAGACGCCGACCTCTGACCCGGCCTTCGCCGCCTCTTCCGCCAGCGCCAGATCGGTCTTCGGGCCGATCAGGGACGCCATGGCGCCCCGGCCCACCGGCACGGCGCGCTGCATGGCCTGACCGCGCAGCTTCAGCAGCCGCGCCGTGTCTGCGAGGGAGATCGCGTCCACGGCGCACAGGGTCGAATATTCGCCCAGCGAATGGCCGGCGGCCCAGGTCGCCCTGGCCAGATCGAAACCGAACTCGGTCTTCAGCACGCGCATCGCCGCGACGGACACGGCCATCAGGGCGGGCTGGGCGTTTTCGGTCAGGGTCAGCTGGTCTTCGGGCCCCTCGCGCATCAGCTGGCTGAGGTTCTGGCCCAGAGCCTCGTCGACCTCGGCGAAGACGGCGCGGGCCGAGGCGAACGCGTCGGCCAGGGCGGCGCCCATGCCGACCGACTGGCTGCCTTGTCCCGGAAACAGCAGGGCGAGGGTCATGAGGGGCTCCGGCGGTGTTGAATCGAGGCGGAGGGGTAGGACGATCAGGCGGGCGGGGCAAGCGGGGCCTGCCGGAGCCCTCCCCGACCCGCGAAGGTTCATCACAAGGGACACGAAGGATTCACAAAGGACACGACGGGGCCGGCGGACCCGCATCTCCCGTCAGGGAGACGCAAAAGAGTCCGATGGCGGGCAAGCGCCCGCGGAAGGCGGAGAGGGGCTCGCTCTCGTCGTGTCCTTCGTGTCTCTTCTTCGTGTTCGTTGTGATGAACCAGCCCCGTCGGCCGAAAGCGCAGACCGCGGAGCCCGGCCCTCCGGACCCTAGAACAGCACCGCCGGGTTCATGATCCGGTGCGGGTCGATCGCGGCGCGGACGGCCTGCATGGTCTGGATTTCCAGCGGCGACTTGTAGCGGCGCGCCTCGTCCGTCTTGAGCCGCCCGAGGCCGTGCTCGGCCGAGATGGAGCCGTCGTAGCGGGCGACGATGTCGTGGACCACCTCGGAGCCCTCGGCCCAGCGGGCGAGGAAGGCGGGATGGTCGCCGCCGGGCGGGCACAGGACGTCGTAGTGGATATTGCCGTCGCCGACGTGGCCGAAGGCGCTGACCCGCGCTCCGGGGTGGAAGCGTTCGACGGCGGCCGTGGCTTCCTCGAGGAAGTCGGCGATACGGGACACGGGCACCGAGACGTCGTGCTTCCAGCCGCCGCCCTCGGGCTTCTGGGCGGCCGACTGTTCCTCGCGCACCTTCCAGAAGGCGGCGCGCTGGGCGTCGTTCTGGGCGATGGCCGCATCGGTGACCAGGCCGGTCTCGAAGGCGTGGGTCAGCAGCCGCTCCATGGCGGACTCCGCCCCGCCCGGTTCGCCGGAGACCAGTTCGATCAGGACGTACCAGGGCGGCGTGGTGTCCAGCGGCTCGCGCGTGTCGGGGATGTTGGCGAGCACGAAGCCCATGCCGATCCGCTTCATCAGCTCGAACGCCTCGACGCCGCCTCCGGTCTCTGACTTGGCGCGGGCCAGCAGGTCGATGGCGGCGACGGGCGTGTCCAGCCCGACCATGGCCGTCGCCCGGCTGCGCATGACCGGGAACAGCTTCAGGGTCGCGGCGGTGACGACGCCGAGAGTGCCCTCGGCGCCGATGAGCAGCTGTTTGAGGTCATAGCCGGTGTTGTCCTTCCGCAGCCGCTTCAGGCCGTGGAAGATCCGGCCGTCGGGCAGGACGGCTTCAAGACCCAGCACCAGGTCGCGCATCACGCCGTAGCGGATGACAGCCGTGCCGCCGGCGTTGGTCGAGACCACCCCGCCGATGGTCGCCGTGCCCTCGGCCGCGAGGCTGAGCGGGAACAGCCGGTCCGCCGCGGCGGCGGCCTGCTGGGCTTCGAGCAGGGTGACGCCGGCCTCGACCGTCATGGCGTCGTCCAGCGGGGTGACGTCGCGGACCGCCCGCAGCTTGCGGGTCGACAGCAGCACCTCGCCGTACGGAATCTGGCCGCCGACCAGGCCGGTGTCGCCGCCCTGGGGGGTGATGGCGACGCGGTGTTCGGCGCAGACGGCGACCAGCCGGGCCGTCTCCTCGGTCGAACGGGGCGTCAGCATCAGCGGCGTATGCCCCTGCCAACGGTTGCGCCATTCGGTCAGCCACGGCGCGATTTCGTCGGGATCGTCGGTCCAGCCGCCGGGGCCGGCGGCGGATTTCAGGGCTTCGAGCGCGGCGGCGGAGGGCGGGATCATGCGCCCCTTGTCTCAAAGCAACGGGTCTCGCGCCACCCCCAACACCGCCATCCCCGGGCTTGTCCCGAGGACCAATTCGCCGTCGCGCGGGCAAGTCAGAGACCCGCAGGACGTCCAGGGCGCCCCTTGGCCGAAGGTCCGAGGCCGCGGAACCACGGGGCCCCGGGACAAGCCCGGGGATGACGGGATAAGGAGGATCGATGACGACCGCCCTTCCCTCGCCCGTTCCCGCCGTCGGCGTCGTCTGCCTGCGCGGCGACGCGGTGCTGCTCATCCGGCGCGGGACGCCGCCGCGGCAAGGGGAATGGAGTCTGCCGGGCGGGCGGATCGAACCCGGCGAGCGGGCCATGGACGCTGCGTTGCGCGAACTGCGCGAGGAAACCGGAATCGAGGCCGAGATCACCGGCCTGATCGACGTGGTCGACGGCGTCTTTCCCGAGGCCGGACGGCATTATGTCCTGATCGACTACGCCGCGCGCTGGATATCGGGCGAACCGGTCGCCGGCGACGACGCGATCGCGGCGCGGTTCGTGGCGCTGGACGAGATGAAGGCGCTGGTGGCCTGGCCCGAGACGCACCGGATTATCGCGCTCGCCGTGGCGTCCCGCGATTTGGGACGCGACCCGCGTTCTGCGACGTGACAAGGTCAAGCTTTCCGGCGATGGGCCGGATGGGGAACATCATCATGCATATCCGTAGTCTGGTGGCGGCGCTCGCCGCCTCGGCCGCCCTGCTTGCGCCCGCCGCCTCGGCCCAGACCGAGTCCATCGACTTCACCCTGACCAACAACACGGAACACGTGCTGACGGCCCTGTTCATCTCCCTGCCTTCGACCAACGAGTGGGAAGAGGACATCTTCGGCGCCGACGTGCTGGGATCGGGCGACAGCATCGACATCTCGATCGACGATGGCCTGCCCGAATGCGTCTACGACATCCGCGCCGACTTCTCGGACGGCGATTCCGTGCAGGTCGCGGAAGTCAATTTCTGCGAGCTGGACGGCGAGGAACTGGTCATCAACGAGGAGTAGTCCGGCGCCCAGGCGCAGGCTGGAGGGGCGGTTCCTGCGGGAGCCGCCCTTTTTCATTACGCGGATGTCATGTTCGCCGTGTCCGGTTTCTGTGACGCAGCGGGCACGGGCTGCTAACCTGAGCGGGATTGGGAGGCCCTATGGACACGTCCGTTCTCTTCACCGCTGCCCTGGTCGCGCTGGCCTTCGTGCTGCTGTTCAGCGTGGTCAAGATCGTCCCGCAGGGGCGCGAGTTCACCGTCGAACGGTTCGGCAAATACACCCGCACCCTCGCGCCAGGCATCAGCATCCTGACGCCCTTCGTCGAGCGGGTCGGACGGCGCATGAACATGATGGAGCAGGTCCTCGACGTGCCCCAGCAGGAGGTCATCACCAAGGACAACGCCATGGTGAAGGTCGACGCCATCGTCTTCATCCAGGTGATGGAGGCCTCGGCCGCCGCCTACCGGATCGAGAACCTGCCCTATGCCATCACCCAGCTGTGCTCGACCAACCTGCGCACCGTGGTCGGTTCGATGGAGCTGGACGAGGTGCTGTTCCAGCGGGACAGCATCAACTCGCGCCTGCTGACCGTGATCGACGCCGCGACCGAGCCCTGGGGCGTCAAGGTCAACCGGATCGAGATCAAGGACCTGACCCCGCCGGCCGACATCACCAACGCCATGGCCCGCCAGATGAAGGCCGAGCGCGAGCGCCGCGCCGTCATCACCGAGGCCGACGGCGAGAAACAGGCCGCCATCGCCCGCGCCGAGGGGGCCAAACAGGCCGCCATCCTCGAGGCCGAGGGTCGCCGCGAAGCCGCCTTCCGCGACGCCGAGGCCCGCGAGCGCGAGGCCGAGGCCGAGGCCAAGGCCACCGCCATGGTGTCCGAGGCCATCGCCCGCGGCGACGTCAACGCCATCAACTATTTCGTGGCCCAGAAATACGTCGAGGCCTTCGCCGAACTGGCCCGCAACCCGACGGCCAAGACCGTCATCGTCCCCGCCGAGATGTCCGGCCTGGTCGGCACCATCGCCGGCCTCGGCGAACTGGTCGGCCTGGCCCGGGAACAGCAGCAGGGCCGCAGCGACGTCCGCCGCGACGCCCCGCCCCCCTCGCCCCCCCGCCCGCCGCGGCCCCCGCGCGGATCGGTTCCCGGAACGGAGTAGGCCATGGACGCCCTGATCGATCTCCACGCCGCCCAGCCCTTCTGGATCTGGCTGGCCCTGGGCGTGATCCTGCTGGCGGTCGAGGCCGCCTTCTCGACCGAATGGCTGCTGTGGCCGGCGGTGTCGGCGGGCATGGTGGCCGTGGTCACCGCGCTGGGCCTGCCCTTGAGCTTTGTCGGCGAGGTCGCCCTGTTCGCGGTCCTGACCGTGGCCATGACCCTGCTGTCGCGGCGGCTGATCCAGAGGGTCAATCCGTCAGACGCCCCGGACATCAACGCCCGCGACAACCGGCTTGTTGGCCAGCGGGCCCAGGTGGTTCAGCCGTTTGTCGACGGACGCGGCCGTGTGTTCGTCTCGGGCGCCGAATGGGTCGCCGAAATCGACGGCGCCGGCCCGCTGATCGGCGAAAGCGTGATCGTGGACCGCGTCGACGGGTCGAAACTGAAGGTGCGTACGGCCTAACGCGGCAGATCCGCGATCCCCCGATTCGCCAGGCCGTCGGCGCGTTCGTTGAGTTCGTGGCCGGCGTGGCCCTTGACCCAGTGCCATTTGACCTCGTGCCGGGCGCGGGCCTCATCGAGGCGGCGCCACAGGTCCTCGTTCTTGACCGGCTTCCTGTCCGCCGTCTTCCAGCCGCGCGCCTTCCAGCCCCGGATCCATTCGGTGATGCCGGTCATGACGTATTTGCTGTCGGTGTGCAGGTCGACGCGGCAGGGCCGGGACAGAGCCTCGAGGGCGCGAATCGCCGCCATCAGCTCCATGCGATTGTTGGTGGTCAGCGGCTCGCCGCCCCACAACTCCTTCTCATGGCCGCCGCCGGTCTGAAGCACGGCGCCCCAGCCGCCGGGGCCCGGGTTGCCCTTGCAGGCGCCGTCGGTGTGGATGATGACGTGACTCATGGGCGCGTCCTAACAGGTTCACTTGGCGTCGCGCCACTGAACGGCCTATATGCGTGAAGACATTTCGACCGGGCCGGCCCGGCCTGACTGAGGAGAGTATTCCGTGGGTTCATTCAGCATCTGGCACTGGGCCATCGTCGCCATCATCGTGCTTCTGCTGTTCGGCGGCCGCGGCAAGCTTTCGGCCATGATGGGCGACGCCGCCAAGGGTGTGAAAGCCTTCAAGGACGGCCTCAAGGACACCGACGAGGACAAGCCGCGCGACGAACGCGCGGGCGCCCTGCCCCGGACCGACGCCGAAAAAGAAGACCTGAAGTCCTAGGGCCGCTGTAGACGGCGGAGACCTGACGCATGGGTGGCCTGGGTCCCGGAATCGGGGGCGGCGAATATCTGGTTATCGCGGTCGTGGCCCTGCTGGTCGTGGGGCCCGAGCGCCTGCCGCTGCTCCTGCGCAAGCTGGGCAAGATCGTCGCCCGGGCGCGCGGCATGGCCAATGAGTTCCGCTCCAGCTTCGACGAGATGGCGCGCCAGTCCGAACTGGACGAGTTGCGCAAGGAGGTCGAGGCGTTGCGCACCGGTCAGGGCATGCACGCCCTCGGCGCCGACGCCGATTCGGCGTTCCGCGAAATCCGCGACGACCTGAACAAGCCGCTGTACCAGCCCATGCTGTCCGCCCCTGACGAATGGCCCGACAGCCCGCCGGTCATGGCGCCGCTGGAGACGCCGGCCCCGGCCGCCAAGCCCGCGAGCAAGCCGGCCAAGACCCGCGGCGTGAAGGCGAAGGCGTCCAAACCCGGCACGGGCCGAACGACCGCCAAGCCCGCCCCGGCGAAGGCCGGAGCGTCCACCGGCGCCAAGCCTGCGAAACCCCGGGCCGCCCGCAAGACGGCGCCCGCGTCATGAGCGCCGTCGATCGCGACGAGGACGAGATCGAGGCGTCGCGCGCTCCGCTGATGGATCATCTGATCGAGCTGCGCGGCCGGCTGCTGATCTGCGTCGTCGCCTTCGTGATCGCCTTCCTCGTCTGCTTCTATTTCGCCAGCCCGCTCTACGTCTTCCTGGTCAAACCCTATGTGGTGGCCAGCGCCTTGCAGGCCGCCGACGGCCACAATGTTTCCATGCTGGACCTGATCTCGACCATGGTCGGGCTCAAGCCGCTGGCCGACGGCCAGCATCAGGCCGCGCAGCTGATCTATACGGCGCCGCTGGAAATCCTGTTCGTGAAGATGAAACTGGCCGGGCTGGGCGCTGTCGTCGCCTCCTTCCCCATACTGGCCTTTCAGCTGTACCGGTTCGTGGCTCCGGGCCTGTATCGCAATGAGCGAGGCGCCTTCCTGCCGTTCCTGGTCGCGGCCCCGGTGCTGTTCATCGTCGGCGCGGCGCTGGTCTATTACGTCATGCTGCCGATCGTGATGCTGTTCTCGCTCAATCAGGGCATCGTGGCCGAGGGCGTGACCGCCGCCCTGCTGCCCAAGGTGTCCGAATACATGAGCCTGGCCACGGCCCTGATCCTGGCCTTCGGCCTGTGCTTCCAGCTGCCCGTGATCATGACGCTTCTGGGACTGGCGGGCATCGTCAGTTCGAAACTCATGGCCGAAGGGCGCCGTTACGCCATCGTGGCCGTCGTCGTGGTCGCCGCCATCGTGACGCCGCCCGACCCGATCAGCCAGCTGATGCTCGCCGTGCCGCTGGTGCTGTTGTACGAGATTTCCATCTGGTGCGTGCGTCTGATCGAGATGCGCCGCAAGACCGCGGACGCCGCGGCCTGACCGCCGACGCGGGAATGTAGTCATGGATTCACCGACCTTCTCGCTGGCGCCCCGTCCCGCCGCCGTACTGGCGCGGCTGCAGAACGTTCCCGGCGCCCGCTACGGGGCCGCCGCCGTGCTGGTGATGCTGGCTCTCGGCGTCCGGCTTATGCTCTCGTCGGCCATGGGCAATGGCTACGGCTACACCTGCTTCTATCCCGCGGTCATCCTGGCGGCCTACTGGCTGGGAGCCCGGCCCGCCCTGATGGCCGCCGGCCTGTCGACGGCGATCGTCTACGCCTTCCTGGGTCCCGTGCCGCTGCACTGGAACATGGACGGTCGCGGTCTGGTGGCGCTGAGCTTCTTCCTGCTGTCGTCGGCGCTGCTGATCCACATCCTGAGCACGATCCGGGCCCGGTTCAACCTGCTGGCCGCGAACCACGCGCGGGTAGAGGCCCTGGCGACCGGCCAGGCCGAACTGTTTCACGAGCACGCCCAACGGACGACCGATCACCTGCAGCTGATCTCGGCCATCCTGCAGCTTCGCGCGCGTGAGGAGGCCGATCCGATGGTCTCGCGCGTGCTGACCAACGCCGCCTCGCGCACCCTGCTGATCTCCCGCGCCCACCGCGAGTTCACCGGCAATCCGGACAGCCGCATCCCGTTCGACGCCTTCGCCCGAAAACTGGTCGAGGCCTCGGCTTCGCGTGGCGGAATGGAGGCCGACAAGGTGCGCATCGCCAGCGGCGATCTGGATGTGCCGCTTGAGCATGCGACGGCCCTGGGGCTGGTGCTGCTGGAATATCTGACCACGCTCAAATCCTGCCCCTCGGCGACCAACCTCGCCGTCATCCTCGCCGACGACGGCGACCGGCGAACGCTGGACCTGGTGGCCGCGGGCGACAGCAACGTCACCCCGCCGCGGGACATCCCCCTGTTCGAAGCGGTCTCGGAACAGCTGGGCGGCGAGCTGGTGATCACGCGCGGCTCCACGGGATGCGGGGTCCGCATCAGCTTCCCCGCCACGATCCAGCCCGCCCAGGCCTGGGCGCCCGTGGCGGTCAGCCTGCACTGACGGCCCCCGCGGTCGGAACCTTGGCTTTGCGCCGGGGTTTGGACGGGATCACCTGTTGGGAGACCCGCCATGATCGCCATCCATCGTTTCGCCGCCCTCGCCGCCCTCGCCCTGACGGCCGCGGCTTGCACCCAACAGGAGGCGGCTCCCGCGGCCGAGCAGGCCGCCGCGCCCGCGGCGGCTCCCGAGACCCGCACGGTCGTGGAAACGCGCGAAGTCGCCGTTCCCGTGCCCGTGCCCGCCAGCCCGCCGACCGTGGTCATCGAGCGTCCCGAAGCGCGCGTGGGCGACAGCACGACCGTGCGCGCAGGTCGTGACGGCATCGAGGTCGAGACGACCAACCGCTAGATCGCGAATCCCGAATGAAGAACGGCGCCGGAGGGCTTCCCCTCCGGCGCCGCTTTCGTTTCGCCTCAGCCGTGGATCAGCAGCTGTAGTACATGTCGAATTCGACGGGGTGCGGGTGCAGTTGCAGGCGCATCACCTCCTCCATCTTCAGCTCGATGTAGCTGTCGATGAAGTCGTCATCCATGACGCCGCCCTTCTTGAGGAAGGCGCGGTCCTTGTCGAGGTTGTCGAGGGCTTCCTTGAGGCTGCCGCAGACCTCGGGGATGTTGCCCCGCTCTTCCGGCGGCAGATCGTACAGGTTCTTGTCGGCCGGAGCGCCCGGATCGATCCGGTTCTCGATCCCGTCCAGGCCGGCCATCAGCAGGGCCACGAAGGTCAGATAGGGATTGCCCATCGGGTCCGGGAAGCGGGCCTCGATACGCTTGGCCTTGGGCGAATTGACGAACGGGATGCGGATCGAGGCCGAACGGTTGCGCGACGAATAGGCCAGCTTCACCGGGGCTTCGTAGCCGGGGACCAGGCGCTTGTAGGAGTTGGTCGTCGAGTTGGCGAAGGCGTTGATGGCCTTGGCGTGCTTGATGATGCCGCCGATGTACCACAGGCACATGTCCGACAGGCCGGCGTATTTGTCACCCGCGAACAGCGGCTTGCCGTCGCGCCAGATCGACTGGTGCACGTGCATGCCCGAGCCGTTGTCGCCGAAGGTCGGCTTGGCCATGAAGGTCGCCGACTTGCCGTAGGCGGCGGCGACGTTGTGGATGACGTATTTGTAGAGCTGCAGCCGGTCGGCCATGGTCAGCAGGTCGCTGAACTTCAGACCGAGCTCGTGCTGGGCCGGGGCGACTTCGTGGTGGTGCTTCTCGGGCTGCATGCCCAGGTCGCGCATGACGCCCAGCATTTCGCCGCGCAGGTCCTGGGCGCTGTCGGTCGGATTGACCGGGAAGTAGCCGCCCTTGTGCGTCGGCCGGTGGCCCATGTTGCCTTCGGAATATTCCGCGCCCGTATTGGCCGGCAGCTCGATCGAATCGTAGGTGTAGCCCGTGTCGTGCGGCGCCGTGCTCCAGCGCACGTCGTCGAAGATGAAGAACTCGGCCTCGGGGCCGAAGAAGACGGTGTCGCCGACGCCCGAGGACTGGACATAGGCCAGGGCCTTCTTGGCCATCGAGCGGCTGTCGCGATTGTAGGGTTCGCCCGTGTCAGGGTTCAGCACGTCGCAGAACAGGAACAGGGTGGTCTGCTGATAGAACGGATCGATCCAGAAATTGGTCAGGTCCGGCTTCAGCAGCATGTCGCTTTCATTGATCGCCTTCCAGCCGGCGATCGAGGAGCCGTCGAACATCGTCCCCTCTTCCAGGAACTCATCGTCCACCAGGTCGATGTCGAAGGTGACGTGCTGCATCCGCCCCTTGGTGTCGGTGAACCGGAGGTCGACGTATTTTACGTCCTTCTCCTTGATCTCCTTGAGGATCTTGCTGGCGCTCATGGTGTTCGACGTCCTGTGGCTCGGGGAGGTGAAGAAACGGCCGCCCCGGAAGGACGGCCGACGGAAATTCAGACGGCCTGGGCGCCCGTCTCGCCGGTGCGGATGCGGATGACGTCAAGGACGTCGGACACGAAGATCTTGCCGTCGCCGATCTTGCCGGTGCGCGCCGCGGCCTGGATGGCGTCCACGACCGAGTTGACCATGTCGTCGGACACCACCACCTCGATCTTGATCTTGGGCAGGAAGTCGATGACGTACTCGGCGCCGCGGTAAAGCTCGGAATGGCCCTTCTGGCGGCCATATCCCTTGGCCTCCAGCACGGTCATGCCTTGCACGCCCGCGTCCTGCAGCGCTTCCTTCACTTCATCCAGCTTGAAGGGCTTGATGACGGCTTCGATCTTTTTCATTGGCGATCCCAGGCGGGCGTTATCATGCCGCGCGCACGGGAGGTAAAGGGACATTGCATTGCACAATAAGGCAAGCGTTTTTCGCCCCCTGTCGCCATCCGTGAACGGAGGACACGTCCGATGACCCAGGCCCCCGACCCGGACTGGCGCCCCTCCGTGCCCTGGCCCGGCGCGGACGCCCACAAACATGCGCGCGGGCGGCTGGGCGTCGTCTCGGGCAAGGCCACGCAGACCGGCGCGGCGCGGCTGGCGGCGCGGGCCGGGCTGCGCATCGGCGCGGGGGTGGTGCGCATCCTGTGCCCCCCTGACGCGGCGGCCGTCATAGCCCCGGCCATCGAGGCCGTCATGCTGGCCCCCTTCGGCTCGGCCGAGGCGCTGGTGGCGGCCGTCGAGGGCATGGACGCCGTCGTCATCGGCCCCGCCGCCGGGGTGAACGACGCGACCCAGGCCAATGTCCGCGCCCTGGCCGGGACGGGCGCGGCGCTGGTCGTCGACGCCGACGCCCTGACCGTCTTCGAACGCTGGCCCGCCGAATTGTTCGGCGTCCTCGACCGCGACGACGTCCTGACCCCGCACGAGGGTGAATTCGAACGTCTGTTTCCCGGTCTGCTCGCCAGGGGCCGCCAGGCCGCCGCGCGCGAGGCGTCGAAACGCGCCGGGGCGGTGGTCGTGCTCAAGGGCCCGGCCACGGTGATCGCCGCGCCGGACGGACGGCTGGCGGTCAACGCCAACGGCGTCCCCTGGCTGGCGACGGCGGGAACGGGCGACGTGCTGGCGGGCATGATCGGGGGCCTGATGGCCCAGAGGATGGGCAGTTTCGACGCGGCGCGGGCGGCGGTGTGGATGCATGCCGAGGCGGCGCGCGGCTTCGGCCCCGGCCTGATCGCCGAGGATTTACCCGAGCGGCTGCCGCGGGTTCTGGCGGCGCTCTACCCACAGGCGGACTGACCGCGACGCCGGGCCCGGTTCAATTCGTCATCGAACCGGCCTATCTGCACGCCAACGCCGCCGGAGCCCGCCCCTTGCTGATCGTCCTGTCACCGGCCAAGCGGCTGGATTTCACCGAGCCCCATCCCGACCTGCCGGCCTCGGAGCGGCGTTTTCTGGACGACACCGCCAACCTGTCCCGGACGGCGCGGGCCCGCACGGTCGCTGAATTGCGCCGGCTGATGAACATCTCCGACGACCTGGCACGCCTGAACCGCGAACGCTTCCAGGCCTTCGACGCCGGCTCGACCGGCGGCGTCCAGGCCGCCTTCGCCTTCGCCGGCGACGTGTACGAGGGTCTCAAGGCGCGCGAGCTGGACCAGCCCTCGCTGGTCTGGGCCCAGGATCACCTGCGCATCCTGTCGGGTTTCTACGGCCTGCTGCGGCCGCTGGACCGGATCCAGCCCTATCGGCTGGAGATGGGCGCGCGGCTGAAGACCCGGCGCGGGTCCAGCCTCTATGACTTCTGGGGCGACCGGCTGTCGAAGCAGCTGAACGCCGACGCCGAGGGACAGGCCGATCCCACCCTGATCAACCTCGCCAGCCAGGAGTATTTCGGCGCCGTCGACGCCCGGGCGCTGAAACTGCCGGTGGTCACGCCGCACTTCCGCGAATCGAAGGATGGCGAAAGCCGGATCATCTCCTTCTTCGCCAAGAAGGCCCGGGGCGGCATGGCGCGGTTCGCCATCGATGAACGGATCGAGCGGCCGCAGGACCTGAAGGCGTTCGACCGCGACGGTTATCGCTTTGACAAGGCGGCCTCCAGCGACACAGACTGGATATTCACCAGATCGGGAAATTAAACCCGACTGTCGCCTTCGCAACCGCGAACGGCTAGGCTGACGAGACTGACGGACGGACGAGATACCCATGTTCCAATGGCCCAAACGCGGCGACGGCTCCCAGACCTCAAGCGAACCCTTCCGCGACATCGGTGATCTGAAGGGTCAGGTGGCGGTGATATCGGGCTCGACCTCGGGCATCGGTCTGGCCTTCGCCCGCGCCATCGCCTCGCGCGGCGGCGACGTGGTGCTGAACGGGCTGGGCGACCCGTCCGAGATTGAACGCACCCGGGCCGAGCTGGAAGCCAGCTGCGGCGTCCGCGTGCGCTATCACGCCGCCAACATGCTGCGCGGCGACGAGGTCGCCGACATGGTGGCTTACGGCAAGCACCAGCTGGGCCGCCTCGACATCCTGATCAACAACGCCGGCGTCCAGCACGTCGAGGCGGTGGAGAAATTCCCGTCCGACAAGTGGGAACAGATCATCGCCATCAACCTGTCCTCGACCTTCTACGCCACCCGTGCGGCCATCCCGATCATGAAGGCGCAGGGCCGCGGCCGGATCATCAACATCGCCTCGGCCCACGGCCTCGTCGCGAGCCCGTTCAAGTCCGCCTATGTCGCGGCCAAGCACGGCGTCATCGGCTTCACCAAGACCGTCGCGCTCGAGGTCGCCGAGGACAACATCACCTGCAACGCCATCTGCCCCGGCTTCGTCGAGACGCCGATCGTCGAGAAGCAGATCGCCGATCAGGCCCGCACGCGCGGCATGTCGAAGGAGGCGGTGCTGAAGGACGTGATCCTGGGCTCGCAGCCCACCAAGCGGTTTGTCACCACCGACGAACTGACCGGCATGATGCTGTATCTGGCGTCCGACCTCGGGGCCTCGGCCAACGGGGCCAGCTTCTCCATCGACGGCGGCTGGACCGCCCAGTAGGCACGGAGGCGAGCGGGTGTCGAAGCGAAAGCCGCCCACGCCGAAACGCCGGCCCATCAGCCTGGCCCTGCAGGGCGGGGGCTCTCATGGCGCCTTCCAGTGGGGCGTGCTGGACCGCCTGCTGGAGGATGACCGGCTCGACATCCGCGCGGTGACCGCCTCGTCCGCCGGAGCCATGAACGCCGCGGCCCTGATCAGCGGCCTGCATACGGGCGGGACAGAGGGCGCCCGAAGTCAGCTGGACCTGTTGTGGCGCGAGGTGAACCTGTCGGGCGGCCGCAACGTATTCGGAGACTCCTCGATCTGGAGCGCCGCCATGACCCCGGGCTGGCTTAAGGACAGCAGCCTGTGGCGGTCGGCCGAGAACGCGGCCATGTCGATGAGTCCCTACCAATTCAATCCGTTCAACCTCAATCCTCTCAAACGGGTTCTGGATACGACGATCGATTTCGAGGCCGTGCGCGCGTCCTCGATCCGGCTGTTCGTCGCCGCCACGGCGGTCAAGCACGGCCGCGCCCGCCTGTTTGAAAACCCCGAGGTCACCGACCAGGTCCTGCTGGCCTCCGCCTGCCTGCCGCACCTGTTCCAGGCGGTCGAGATCGAGGGCGAACCCTATTGGGACGGCGGCTATCTGGCGAATCCCGCCTTGTGGCCGCTGGTCTACGCCGATACGCCCGACGACATCCTGTTGCTGCCCTTGAACCCGTTCGTGCGCGAGGAGGTCCCGCGCGCGGCCGGGGACATCATGGACCGGCTGAACGAGATCGTGTTCAACGCGCCCCTGGTCGCCGAACTGAGGGCCATAGCCTTCGTCCAGGACATGATCGCCGACGGGCGGCTGAAGCGGACCGGCGACAACCGCTATCGCCGCCTGATGCTGCACGCCATCGAGCCGGGCCCGTGGCTGGGAGCCCAGTCGCTGAGCTCGAAATTCAATACCGAATGGACCTTCCTCAATGAGCTGAAAGCGCACGGGCGCGAGGCGGCGGGCGAGTGGCTGGAGCACTGCATCGACCATGTCGGCGAGCGATCCAGCATCGACATCAAGGCCCGCTTTCTGGCCTAGCCTACGAACCCCGCCGCACGCCTCAGGCGGTCGTTGATGGCCTCGCCGAGGCCATGCGCCGGGATCGGGGACACGGCGATCCCCGAAGGCCGTCCGCGGTCCGCTTCCCGCAGCCGCCGGAACAGGTTGGCCGCCGCCTCGCGCAGGTCGCCGGTCGGGCTCAGGCTCCAGCGCGGGTCGCCGACCCCCGGCCCGAAGCCCAGCAGGATCTCGCCGGCCCGCGCCGTCTCCGCCTCGATCCGGACGGGGGCGTCCGGCGCATAGTGCCGGGTCAGACGGCCGGGCGACCGATGCCCCTCCCCGCCCCGGTCGAGCGAGCCGACGACGGCCTCGATCTCCTCGCGGGTCACCGACCCCGGGCGCAACAGGGCGACACGGCCGTCCAGCACGGAGACGACGGTGCTCTCCACCCCCACGGCGCAGGGGCCGCCGTCGACGGCGGCGCCGGCGGCGAAACCGGTCTCCTCCACGGCGTCGGCGAAGGTGGTCGGGCTGGGCCGTCCCGACCGGTTGGCGGAGGGCGCCACCACCGGCCGCCCGAACGCCGCGATCAGGGCGCGGGCGCGGGCGTGGCCCGGCGCCCGGACGGCGACGCTGTCCAGCCCGGCCCGGGCCAGGTCGCAGACGGCCGTCCGGTCGCGAACCGGGGCGACGATGGTCAGGGGTCCGGGCCAGAAGGCTTCGGCCAAGGCCCGGGCGCGGCCATCGAACACCGCCACCCCCTCGGCCTGGACGGCGTCGGCGACGTGGGCGATCAGCGGATTGAAGCGCGGACGGCCCTTGGCCTCGAAGATCGCGGCGACCGCGCGGGCGTCGCCCGCGTCCGCCGCCAGGCCGTAGACGGTTTCGGTCGGCAGGATGACCAGGCCGCCGGCATTCAGGACCCGAACGGCCTCCGCGTCGGACGCGCTCAGGACGGTCGCGCCTGAAGCGCGACCCGCACCGTCACCTGCCGTCCGACCAGCCTGTTCCACGGTCCCGCCGTTCCTATCCCGAAGTCCGCGCGATCCAGCTGGAACGCGCCCGCCAGATGCGCCCGGTCGCCATTGACGCGCAAGGCCAGCGGAAAGGCGATCGCCCGCGTGCGCCCCTTCATGGTGACGTCGGCGCGCGCCGTATAGCGGTCTCCCCCCAGCGGTTCGAGCGACTTCAGCTCGAAGCGGATGACCGGATAGCGCGCCGCGTCGAGAAAGGCCGGCCCGATGGCGCGTCCGGTCGCGACATCGGGCGACATCTTCAGGGACGCCGCCTGGACCGTCACCGAGGCCCGGGCGCCCTCCGGACGCAGGGGATCCATGACGGCGGAGCCCCGCCAGTCCTCGAACCGCCCGGTGCGCCAGCCGCCGAAAGCCCGGACGGACATCTCGATGCTCGACCCGTCCCGCTCAAGGGCCCAGGGCCCCGGCGCCGCCCCGGTCAGCAGGGGCGTCAGCAGCGCGAAGAGCAGCGCGACCCACAGTCTCATGGGCGACGCGGTATCCACGGAATCATCCGGTGCAACACATTGTCCCGGTCGACGAAATGTTGCTTGAGCGCGCCGAGAACGTGCAGAACGATCAGGGCGATGAGGAATTTGGCCGCCAGTTCATGCAGGTCCATGAGGGCGCCCGCGGTCTCGCGCCCGCCGCCCACCGGCAGCAGGGGCCATTCAAACAGGCCGAACCACAGAATCTCCCGGCCGGCCGCCGATGACGCCGCCCAGCCGACCAGCGGCATGGCGATGAGGAAGACGTAGAACAGGACGTGGGTCGCGCGCGCCAGCAGCTTCTGCCAGCGCGGCATGGCGTCGGGCAGCGGAATCGCGGGGTTGGCGATCCTCCAGCCCAGGCGTCCGAGCGTCAGAACCAGAATGCCGAGACCCACGGACTTGTGGACGTTGACGAACTCGCGCGAGGTCGGTCCCTCGGTCCATTCATGCCCGGCGATCAGGCCCACCTGCGTCACGACCAGGGCGGCGATCAGCCAGTGCAAGGTCAACGAGACGGTTGAATAACGGTTACGAGGTTCGGCCATGTCGCGCTCCAGTCTGCGCCCCAGACTGGACCACGGCGAAGCCGCCGCCAAGCCGCCGCTTGCATGCCCCGGCGGCAAGACGGCATGAACGCGGAACAGACCGAGTTGAGGCCCACCATGACCTACCGCGCGCCCGTCCGCGACATCGCTTTCGCCCTGCAGGCCGTGGCCGGGATAAACCAGGTCGCCGCCACCGGCGCCTTCCCCGACTATGACGCCGACGTGCTGGGCGCGGTGCTGGAGGCCGCGGCGCAGTTATCCGAAGGCGTCCTGGCCCCGCTGAACCGCATCGGCGACCAGAAGGGCTCCACCTATGCCAATGGCGCGGTCACGGCCGCGCCGGGGTTCGCGGACGCCTATCGCCAGTTCGCCGCGGGCGGCTGGACAGGCCTGTCCGCCCCCGTCCACGCCGGCGGCCAGCAACTGCCCAAGGCCCTCGAGCTGGCGGCCTATGAGACGGTCCACGCGGCCAACATGGCCTTCGGCCTGTGCCCCATGCTGTCGCTGGCCGCCATCGAGGCGCTGGAGGCGCACGGCACGCCGTCGCAGAAGGACATCTATCTATCGAAACTGGTCTCCGGCGAATGGACCGGGGCCATGGTCCTGACCGAGCCGCAGGCGGGCTCGGACCTCGGCGCCCTGACCGCCACGGCGACGCCGAACGGCGACGGGACCTACGCCCTGAACGGCCAGAAGATCTTCATCACCTGGGGCGACCACGACGCCACCGACAACATCGTCCACATGGTGCTGGCCCGCCTGCCCGACGCCCCGGCCGGCCCCAAGGGCATCAGCCTGTTCCTCGCCTCGAAATATCTGGTCAGGGACGACGGGACGCTGGGCGACCGCAACGGCTTCCGGCCCGTGGGCGTCGAGCACAAGCTGGGCATCCACGCCTCGCCCACCTGCGTCATGTCCTATGAGGGCGCGACCGCCGAACTGGTCGGTGAGCCCAACCAGGGCCTGGCCCATATGTTCGTCATGATGAACGCCGCCCGCCTCGCCGTCGGCGTCGAGGGCGTCGGCATCGCCGAACGCGCCTATCAGCACGCCCTCGCCTATGCCCTCGAGCGGCGGCAGGGCCGGTCGGTCTGGACCGGCGAGGCCAACGCCCCGATCGTCGATCATCCCGACGTCCGTCGCACCCTGTCGGTGATGAAGGCCAAGGTCGCCGCCGCCCGGGCCGTCTGCCTGTCCACAGGGGTCGCCGCCGATCTGGCCAGGCATTCGGCGACCGGGGAAGAGCGCCGGCGCTGGAAGGGCCGCGAGGACCTGTTCACCCCCATCGCCAAGGCCTGGTCCACCGATGTCGGCTGCGAGGTCGCGTCCCTGGGCGTCCAGATCCACGGCGGCATGGGCTTCATCGAGGAGACCGGCGCGGCCCAGCACTATCGCGACGCCCGCATCGCCCCGATCTATGAGGGCACCAACGGCATCCAGGCCATGGATCTGGTCGGGCGCAAGCTGTCGATGGACGGCGGCCAGTCCGCCCACGACCTGATCGCCGACATGAAGGCGACATTGGCGAGACTCCCGCGGCTCTACTCCGGCAAGCCGGTCGAGCGCTTCGCCGCCGCCGTCACGGCGGTCGAGGACGCGACCCTGTGGCTGCTGGACCGGAAGGCCGCTCCGGAAGGGGCCGCGGACGTCCTCGCCGCCGCCGACGCCTATCTGAAGCTGCTGGGCGACGTCGCGGGCGGCTGGATGCTGGCCCAGGGCGCGCTCTACGCCCGCGACCAGCTGGACGGCGGCCAGGGCGATCCCGCGTGGCTGGAAGGCAAGATCACCCTGTACGAGGTCTACGCCGCCAATGTTCTGGGGCATGCGTCCAGCCGGCTCGCCGCCGTGGGCCAGGGCGGGGCCCTGCTGGAGCGGATGAGCGTGGACGTGCTGGCGGGGTAGAGCCCAACGCTCTCCCTCCCCTTCATGGGGAGGGAGATGCATTCCGTCAGATGTGGATCACCCGCCCATAGGCGTCCAGCGCCGCCTCGTGCATGGCCTCGGACATGGTCGGGTGCGGATAGACGATGCCGTGGATGTCTTCCTCGGTCGCTTCCATGGCGATCGCGGTGACATAGCCCTGGATCATCTCTGTGACCTCGTGGCCGATCATGTGGGCGCCGATCAGGGCGCCGGTCTTCGCATCGAAGATCACCTTGACGAAGCCCTCGACCTCGCCGGCGGCCACGGCCTTGCCGTTCACGCGGAAGGGGAAGCGGCCGACCTTGACCTCGCGCTTGGCCTCGCGCGCGCCCTGCTCGGTGATCCCGACCGAGGCGACCTGCGGCTGGGCGTAGGTGCAGCCGGCGATGGGCGAGTTCACATTGGGCGTCTTGTAACCGGCGATGTGTTCTGCGGCGTGGATCCCCTCGTGCGAGGCCTTGTGCGCCAGCCAGGGCGCGCCGGCGCAGTCGCCGATAGCGTACAGCCCCTTCACATTGGTCTGGCAGTGGCCGTCGATGGTGATGTGGCCGCGGTCCATGTTGACGCCCAGCGCCTCCAGACCGATGCCGTCGGTGTTGGCGGTGATGCCGACCGCCGAGATGCAGACCTCGGCCTCCAGCGTCTCGGCCTTGCCGCCGGCCTCGATGGCCACCTGCACGCCCTTGCCGCCCTTCGACACCTTGGTGACCTTGCAGCCGGTGCGGAATTTCATGCCGCGCTTCTCGAAGGCCTTCTGGGCCGCCTTGGACACCTCCTCGTCCTCGACCGGCATGATCCGGTCGACGGCCTCGACGATCGTCACCTCGGCGCCCAGGGCGCGGTAGAAGCTGCCGAACTCCACGCCGATGGCGCCCGAGCCGATCACGACGATGGAGGCCGGCATCTTCTTCGGCGCCATGGCCTCCCGATAGGCCCAGATGCGGTCGCCGTCGGCCTCCAGGCCGATCTGCGGAATCGCCTTGGCGCGGGCGCCCACGGCCAGCATCACGGCCTTCGCCTCCACCGTGCGCGACCCGCCGGCCTTCAGCGCCACGATCACCTTGGGCGCTGCCGCGCCCTTCTCCAGCTTCGCCGTGCCCTCGATCACCTCGATCTTGTTCTTCTTCATCAGATAGGTGACGCCTTTGTTCATCGTGGCGGCCACCCCGCGCGAGCGCTGGATGATGGTGTCGAAATCGAACCCGACCTTGTCGGCGGACAGGCCATAATCCTTCAGGTGCGACAGGCTTTCGTACTTCTCGGCCGACTTCAGCAGGGCCTTGGTCGGGATGCAGCCCCAGTTCAGGCAGATGCCGCCCAGGCTCTCGCGCTCGACGATGGCGACCTTCTGGCCCAGCTGGCTGGCGCGGATGGCGGCGACGTAGCCGCCGGGGCCCGAACCGATGACGATGAGGTCGAATTCAGCAGCCATGTCAGATCAGCTTCTCGATATCGGCCTTGATGGCCTCGGGTTCGACCTGCGGGGCGTAGCGCGCGACCACGCGGCCCTCCCGGTCGGTCAGGAATTTGGTGAAATTCCACTTGATGTCGCGGCTGCCGAGGAAACCCTTCTTCTGGCTGGTCAGCCAGGCGTAGAGGGGATGCCGGTTTGGGCCGTTGACCTCGACCTTGTCGAACATCGGAAAGTCGACGCCATAGGTGGAGGAGCAGAAGCTGGCGATCTCGGCGGCCCGCCCCGGCTCCTGCTGGCCGAACTGGTTGCAGGGGAAACCCAGCACCTCGAACGGTTTGTCCGCATACTGACGATGCAGGTCCTCCAGCCCGGCGTACTGGCCGGTGAAGCCGCATTTCGAGGCCGTGTTGACGATCAGCAGGGCCTGACCGCGGTACTGCTCCAGCGCCTGCTCGACGCCATCGATGGCCGTGGCGCTGAAATCATAGACCGTGGTCACGCCCTCTCTCCGCCTAGGCCAGCATCGTCACGGGATCTTCGATCATCGCCTTGAAGGCCTGCAGGAACCGCGCGCCGACCGCGCCGTCCACCACGCGGTGATCGCAGGTCAGGGTGACGGTCATCACCGTGGCGATGGCCAGCTGGCCGTTCTTGACCACGGGCCTTTGTTCGCCCGCGCCGACGCTCATGATCGCGCCCTGGGGCTCGTTGATGATCGAGGCGAACGACTGGATGCCGAACATGCCGAGGTTGGAGACCGAGAAGGTGCCGCCCTGGAATTCCTCGGGCTTCAGCTTGCGGTCGCGGGCGCGCTTGGCCAGGTCCTTGGACTCGGTTGCGATCTGCGACAGGGACTTGGTCTCGGCCGCGCGGATGATCGGGGTGATCAGGCCGCCGTCGATCGCCACCGCCATGGCCACGTCGGCGTGGTGGTGCATGGCGATGCCTTCAGGCGAATAGCTGGCGTTGGCTTCGGGCACGGCCTTCAGCGCCATGGCCGAGGCCTTGATGACGAAGTCGTTGACCGAGACCTTCACGCCCGATTTCTCGAGCATGGCGTTGACCCGGGCGCGCGAGGCCAGCAGGCCGTCGATCTCGCAGTCGATGGTCAGCGGGAAATGCGGCACGTCGCGGAAGCTGTCGGTCAGGCGGCGGGCGATGGCCTTGCGCATGCCGTCCAGCGGGATCAGGTCGTAGCTGCCGTCCGGAATGCCCATCTGGGCCAGGGACTGGACCTTGCGGACCTCGCCGGCCGGAGCCGGGGCGGTCGATGCGGCAGGAGCCTGGGCGCCGCCCTTGGCGCCTTCGACGTCGCGTTTGACGATCCGGCCGTGCGGGCCGGTGCCCTTGACGGCTTTCAGATCGACGCCGTTCTGCGCGGCGATGCGGCGCGCCAGCGGCGAGGCGAAGACGCGCTCGCCGTCGGCCCTGGCCGGAGCGGCTTTGGGTGCAGCGGCGGGCGCCGGAGCGGCCTCGGCCTTAGACTGCTCAGCTTTCGGAGCTTCAGCCGGAGCAGCCGCCGCCTTCGGCGCGGGAGCGGCCGCACCGCCCTCGTCCTTCAGACGGGCGATGGGCGTATTGACCTTCACGCCTTCCGTGCCTTCCGCCACGAGGATGTTGGTGACCTCGCCCTCGTCGACGGCCTCGACCTCCATGGTCGCCTTGTCGGTCTCGATCTCGGCGATGACGTCGCCGGCCTTGACCACATCACCGACCTTGACGTGCCATTTGGTCAGCACGCCCTCTTCCATGGTGGGCGACAGGGCGGGCATCAGGATGTCGGTCATTGCACGCTCCCGGACTGGACGACCGGTTCTGCCACGGTCTGCACATTGTCCGCCTTGATGACGTCGGACAGGCCCTGGAGAATGCGGTTGTAGGCCTGACGCTCGTCATGGCCATGTCGCACCGCATAGCCGTGGGCCATGTGTTTGGCGGCATAGGCCAGCATGTGGCCGAACTGGACCGGATCGTTGAAGGCCGGCTTGACCGACATCACCGGCTCGTTCTTCGACCACCACATGCGCAGAATCTCGACGGCTTCGGCGTCGGCCGCGACGCTGTCCGGCGTCGTCAGCTGGAACTCGGGCTTCTCGCTCATGCCATCACCCGCTTCACGGCGGCCACGATCTTGTCCACGCCCGGCAGCGACAGGGCTTCCAGATTGGCGGCGTAGGGCAGAGGCACGTCCTCCTGGTGGACCCGCAGCGGCGGCGCGTCGAGGTAGTCGAAGGCGTGCTCGATCACCCGGGCCACGACCTCGGCGCCCACGCCCATGGGGCCCCAGCCTTCCTCGGCCGAGACCAGACGGCTGGTCTTCCTGACGCTCTCGACGATGGTTTCGTGATCCAGCGGGCGCAGCGTGCGCAGGTCGACGACCTCGCAGGAGATGCCCTCCTCCGCCAGCTTCTCGGCCGCCTGAAGGGCGAAGCCGACCATGCGGCTGTGGGCCGTGATGGTGACGTCGGTCCCCTCGCGCCGGACCTTGGCCTTGCCGATGGGGACCAGCCAGTCCTCGACCTCGGGCACGTCGAACTCCAGCCCGTACATCATCTCGTGCTCGAGGAAGACGACGGGGTTGGGATCGCGGATGGCGGCCTTCATCAGCCCCTTGGCGTCGGCGGCGTCATAGGGGGCGATCACCTTCAGGCCCGGCACCTGGGCGTACCAGGCCGAATAGTCCTGGCTGTGCTGGGCCCCGACGCGGCTGGCGGCGCCGTTGGGTCCCCGGAAGACGATGCTGGCGCGGATCTGGCCGCCCGACATGTAGAGGGTCTTGGCCGCCGAATTGATGATGTGGTCGATGGCCTGCATGGCGAAGTTGAAGGTCATGAACTCGACGATCGGCTTCAGCCCGGCCATGGCCGCGCCGACGCCGAGACCGGCGAAGCCGTGCTCGGTGATCGGAGTGTCGACCACGCGTTTGTCGCCGAACTCCTGGAGCAGCTCGCGGCTGACCTTGTAGGCGCCCTGGTACTGGGCGACCTCCTCGCCGATCAGGAAGACGCCCTCGTCGCGGCGCATCTCCTCGGCCATCGCGTCGCGCAGGGCGTCGCGGATGGTGGTCTTCACCAGCTTGGCGCCGGCCGGGATCTCGGGATCGCGCAGCTCGACCTTCGGCGTCGCGGCGACGGGCGCCGGCGCCTTCTCGGGCTCGCCGGAAGCGCCAGTCTCCGAATTCTTCGGAGCCGTATCCGGAGTCGTCGGAGTCGCAGCGGAATTCGTCGTCGAATTCCCTGCCGAATCCTCGCCCGCCAGACGGGCGATCGGCGTGTTAACCTTCACGTTCTCGGCCCCCTCGGCCACGAGAATTTCCAGCACCTCGCCCTCGTCGACGGCCTCGACCTCCATCGTGGCCTTGTCGGTTTCGATCTCGGCGATGACGTCGCCGGCTTTCACCGTGTCACCCGCCTTGATGTGCCATTTGGTCAGCGTGCCCTCTTCCATCGTGGGCGACAGCGCCGGCATGAGAATGTCGGTCACGCTGAGGCCTCCACATAGACGTCGGTGTAGAGCTCGGACGGATCCGGCTCCGGGCTTTCCTGGGCGAATTGAACGGCTTCGGCGACGATGGTCTTGACCTCGGCGTCGATGGCCTTGATCTCGTCCTCGGTCGCCCTGGCGGCGGCCAGCAGGGTCTTGATGTGATCGATCGGGTCGCGGGTCTTCTTGACCTCGTCGACCTCTTCCTTGGCCCGGTATTTGGCCGGATCGCTCATCGAATGACCGCGATAGCGATAGGTCTTCATCTCGAGGATGAAGGGCCCGCCGCCCTCGCGGGCGCGCTTGACGGCCCGGGCCACGGCGTCGCGCACCGCCAGCACGTCCATGCCGTCGACCTGTTCGCCGGGGATGCCGAAGCTCGAGCCGCGCTCGCTGAGCTGGGTCGTCGACGACGAGCGTTCGATGCTCGTGCCCATGGCGTACTGGTTGTTCTCGATGATGTAGATGGCCGGCAGCTTCCACAGCTGGGCCATGTTGAAGCTCTCATAGACCTGGCCCTGGTTGGCCGCGCCATCGCCGAAATAGATGAACGCGACCGAGTCGTCGCCGCGATATCGGCCCGCGAAGGCCAGGCCGGTGCCCAGCGCGACCTGCGCCCCCACGATGCCGTGGCCGCCGTAGAAGCCGGTGGCGGTGTCGAACATGTGCATCGACCCGCCCTTGCCCTTGGACGAGCCGCCGATGCGGCCGGTCAGCTCGGCCATGACCTCCTTGGGGTCCATGCCCGCGCACAGCATGTGGCCGTGGTCGCGATAGCCGGTGATGATCTTGTCGTGGCCCTGGCGCACACTCTCCTGAACGCCGACCGCCACGGCTTCCTGACCGATGTACAGGTGGCAGAAGCCGCCGATCAGCCCCATGCCGTACAGCTGGCCCGCCCGCTCCTCGAACCGGCGGATGAGGACCATCTCGCGGTAGAAGCGGAGCAGATCCTCTTTCGACGCCGTCGGCGTGTTGGGCAGTTTTGTCGCCTTGCTGGAATCAGCTTTGGCGGCGGGGGCTTTCGCCATCCGTCATCTCCCGGCTGGGCCCTCGCCAAATGGCAGGATGCAGGGCCTCTTGTCGTTACGGAAAGGGGCTTTAGCAGCCTTCGTTCCCGAAACGCAAAGCGCTCCGGTCAAGCTGTAACGAAAGTTCACGCCCGCGGCGCGGAAGCCTTCGGCGTCGCCGGGGCCGAGACCCGGATGACATAGTCGCGCGGGTCGCTGAAGCCCAGCACGGCCCGCGCGCGCTCTTCCAGCAGATCACGGGACAGGCTGTCGGTGCGCAGATAGCGGACGCGGACCTCGAGGTCGCGCCGCTGCTCCATGATCCCGGCCAGCTGGGTCTCGCGGCGCACCAGCATGGCGTCGCGCGCCTGCCCGCTCAGCAGGCCGCGCTCCCCGGTCAGGGCCTGAACGCCCAGGTAGGCGATCAGCAACAGCAGGATCACTGACGGAAAATAGGGCTTCATCCGGTCGGGCACTTATGGACGCTCCTTCTGAGCGCGGACTCAAGATTGAAGGAGTCTGACCGAAAATGCCTAATGAACCGTAGCTTGGCCGTAGAAACTGCGAGCCGGCGCCTACCGGTTCAGCAGCATGCCGTCGCCGAAATAGGCCCCCTGATCGCCCAGCATCTCCTCGATGCGGAGCAGCTGGTTGTATTTGGCCGTGCGGTCGGAGCGGGCCAGCGAGCCGGTCTTGATCTGCCCGCAGTTGGTGGCGACGGCCAGGTCGGCGATGGTGGCGTCCTCGGTTTCGCCCGACCGGTGGCTCATCACGGCGGTGTAGCCCGCCCGATGCGCCATATCCACGGCGTCAAGAGTCTCCGACAAGGTGCCGATCTGGTTGACCTTCACGAGGATGGAGTTGGCCAGGCCCTCGCCGATGCCGGCGGCCAGTCGGGCCGGATTGGTGACGAACAGGTCGTCGCCGACGATCTGGCAGCGGTCGCCCAGCCGCTCGGTCAGCATCCGCCATCCGTCGAAATCATCTTCCGCGCAGCCGTCCTCGATCGACACGATCGGGAAGCGTTCGCACAGGTCGGCGAGATAGTTGACCATGGCCTCGGCCTCGAGGGTCTTGCCCTCCCCGGCCATGACGTATTTGCCGTCCTTGAAGAATTCCGTGGCCGCCACGTCGAGGCCGAGGTGGAAGTCCTCGCCGGCCAGATAGCCGGCCGCCTGTCCCGCCCGGGTGATGAAGCTCAGCGCCTCCTCGGCCGAGGCCAGGTTGGGGGCGAAGCCGCCCTCGTCGCCGACGTTGGTGTTGTGACCGGCGTCCTTCAGCTGCTGGCGCAGGGCGTGGAAGATTTCCGAGCCCATGCGCAGGGCTTCCGAGAAGCTCTCGGCGCCCGTCGGCAGGATCATGAACTCCTGGATGTCGATCGGATTGTCGGCGTGGGCGCCGCCGTTGATGATGTTCATCATCGGCGTCGGCAGGATGCGGGCCGAGACGCCGCCGAGGTAGCGGTGCAGCGGCAGGCCTGACGAGATGGCGCTGGCCTTGGCGCAGGCCAGCGATACGCCGAGGATGGCGTTGGCGCCGAGGCGGCCCTTGTTCTCGGTGCCGTCCAGCGCGATCAGGGCCTCGTCGATGCGGCGCTGGTCTTCGGCGTCCATGCCGGACAGGGCGTCGAAGATCTCGCCGTTGACGTTGTCGACGGCCTTGCCGACGCCCTTGCCGCCCCACAGGTCCTTGTCGCCGTCGCGCAGCTCGACGGCCTCGTGCGCGCCGGTGGAGGCGCCCGAGGGCACGGCCGCCCGGCCGAAGCTGCCGTCATCGAGGATCACATCGACCTCGACCGTCGGATTGCCGCGGCTGTCGAGAATCTGGCGGGCGACGATGTCGGCGATGTCGGTCATGGGAGCGCTCTGCTGTCAGGGAAGTCGGCGGGGTTTAGCCCAACCCCCGCCGAATCGCCAACCGTCAGGCCTCGGGGATCAGGAGCACCCTTCGACCATCTGGATCGCCGGCCCGCCCACATGGACGATGCCGACCTTGCCCGTGCTGTCGATCTCGTAGCGAACGCCGCGCGCCGCCGCGTCCTGGACATAGGCATGGGGCGTGGCGGGGCCGCCGGAGGCCCAGACGAAGATGTCTTCGGCGGGGGCAGGCGAATATTTGTGGGGCTCCGACACCGCCCGGGCGCCGTAGGCCGCCTTGATCGCCACAGACGGGTCGCCCACGCCGAAACCGCGATCCGTCTTCAATGTCGACGGCGCCGCGACCGAGATGCGGGTCAGGACGCCGTCCTGGATCATGACCAGCAGGCCGTCCGGCGCACGTTCGGGTCGCCACTGGTCACACGTCTCGGGCTCCGCGCCCCCGACCGACGCCGGGTCGCTGTCGGGGCCCAGCGCCGCCTCGACCTCGGCCCTGGTCATGCCGATGCGCAGGGGGCCGAACCCCTCGGCGGTCAGGGCGTTCGGGTCCGCCGCCGGAGTCGCCGGCGGGACCGGAGCCTCCGCGGCAGGACTTTCAGCCGTTTCGGGGGCGTTGCAGGCGGCGAGCAGCATCAGCGACGCGGCGGCGGTGACAAGGCGGATCATGCACAGGCTCCGTTTCATCGAGGAGCCGCATAGACGCACGAAAACGGCGCGCGGTGAACCGCGCGCCGTCATTCAGTCAACCCTCCCGGCTCGGCCTGCGCGCTTCGCGCTCCGTTGGCCGGGATGACAAGCTTCCAGGGTCCTAGTCTTCCTTGGGCGTCAGAACCTGACGGCCGCGATAGGTGCCGGTCTTCAGGTCGATGTGGTGCGAGCGGCGCAGCTCGCCCGTGTCCTTGTCCTCGGTGTAGGGGTTGGTCCCCAGCGAGTCGTGGGCGCGGCGCATGTTGCGACGCGAGGGCGATACTTTGCGCTTCGGAACGGCCATGTCCGTCTCAATCTTCTTAGTCGGCGCTGCAGGAGCGCGAAAACAACAGCGGCGGCCCGAAAAGAGCCGCCAGCGAGGGCGGGCTTATGCATGAAGCCGCGGGCGATTTCAAGGCATGTCGCGGCGGCGCTCAATCCAGGGCGCGTTCCATGACGACGAAGTGCAGATCGTCACGCCGCGGCAGGCCGAACCGGGGATTGCCATAGGGGAACGGCAGGGTCTCCCCGGTGAGGCGATAGCCCAGCCGCTCGTACCAGGCGATCAGGGTCTTGCGCTGCGGAAACACCGAGATTCGCACCCGTCTGGCCCCGAAGCGATCCGCCAGCGCGGCGTGGGCGGCCTCGACCAGCCGGCGGCCGAGACCGCCGCCCTGCAAGGTCGGGCTGACGGACAGCATGCCGAAATAGCCAATTGCCCGGTCGCGTTCGGCGATCAGGACGCAGCCGACCGGTTCATCCCCGCGCCAGGCCGACAGCAGGGCCTGTTTCGGATCGGCGAGGATGTCGGCCAGGTCCTCCGGATCGGTGCGCTGGCCGTCCAGCAGGTCGGCTTCCGTGGTCCAGCCGGCGCGCGAGGCCTCGCCGCGATAGGCGCTCTCGATCAGCCTGTGCAGCGGGGGGATATCGGTCGCGACGGCGTCGCGGATGTCGATCTCAGTCATGGCCCAGCATTGCGGCGACCGCCTCGCCGATCGCAAGGGAGCTGGTCAGGCCCGGGCTTTCGATGCCGAACAGGGCGACGAGGCCGTCGAGACCGTGGACCTCGCGGCCGTGCAGCTGGAAATCCGGCTGCGGCTCGCCCGGCCCGTGCAGCTTGGGCCGGATGCCGGCGTAGTCGGGGGTCAGGGCGCCGTCGGGCAGGCCGGGCCAGAAGCGGCGGACATAGCCCTCGAACTCGGCGGCCTTGGCGGCGTCGACCGCATAGTCCTCGGTCTCGACATAGACGAGGTCCGGCCCGAACACGGCCTGTCCGCCCAGATCCTTGCGGTAGTGGGTGCCCAGGGCGCCCGGGATCGGCGGGGGATAGATCAACCGTTCGAACGGCGCCTTGCCGGTCAGGCGGAAATAGACGCCCTTGCCGAAATGGCCGGCGGGAATGCGGTCGGCGGGATAGCCTTCGATCCGGGCCGCGACCGCCTGGGCGCCAAGGCCCGGCGCGGTGACCAGCAGGCGCGTCGTCAGCCTCGTCCCCTCCTCCCCGCCCGTGGTGAGGGTGAAGCCGCCGCCGGACGCCGGTCCGGCGCGTTCGAACGGCGTGGAAACGACGACCGAGCCGCCCGCATCCTCGATCTCGCCCTGCAGGGCCAGCATATAGCCGTGGCTGTCGAACACGCCGCTCTCGGGCGACAGGATGGCGGCGTGGGCGTTCAGCCCCGGCTCCAGCGCCCTCGCCTGGGCTCCGGTCAAATGATCCAGCGCCTCGACCTCGTTGGCGACCCCCTGTTCGAAGATGGCCTCGATCCGCGCGACCTCCGCCTCCTCGGTGGCCACGACCAGCTTGCCGCATTTGCGGTAGTCGATCTTGTGGCTCTCCAGGAAGGCGTAGAGCAGCCGCCGGCCTCCAACGCAGAACCGCGCCTTCAGCGAGCCCGTCGGATAGTAGAGGCCGCCGTGGATGACCTCGGAATTGCGCGAGGAAACGCCCTGGCCAATGTGAGGCTCTTTTTCAAGCACCAGCACCGACAGGCCCCGCTTCGCCAGCGCCCGTCCGCAGGCCAGGCCGACCGCGCCGGCGCCCACCACCGTCGCGTCGAAGTCGAAGCTCATGCCTTCGGGCCGTAGAGCGCCGCCGCCCGCGCCTCGAAACAGGCCATCAGCTTGTTCACGGCGCGATCGAAATTGGCGTGCAGAACCCCGTCCAGCAGCCGCGACTTGAAGGCGAAATCGATGAAGAACTCGACCCGCGTTCCCTTGGGATCGGGGAAGAACTCCCAGCGGTTGTTCAGGTGTCTGAACGGTCCGCGCAGCAGGCCGACCTCGACCCTGTCGCGGTTCCGGTCATGCCGCACCCAGGTCGAGAACCGCTCCTTGAGGAAGGAAAAGCCGACCGCCGCCTCCGCGTCCAGAACGGAGACGCCGGGTGCCTCCTCGCGCGGGCTCCAGGTCCGCATCCCGGTCACCCATGGCACGAACTCGGGATAGGCGCGCACATCCGCGACCAGCGCGGCCAACTGGTCCGGCGTGTACGGCAGGATCTTGGTGACGCGGTGAACGGCCAAACGCGGCTCAGCGTCCGGTCTGGGCCAGACGCGCGGCCCTGAGGCGCGCGAAATCATCTCCCGCGTGGTGAGAGCTGCGGGTCAGCGGCGACGACGAGACCATCAGGAATCCCTTGGCCCGGGCGATGGCCTCATAGGCCTTGAACTCGTCCGGGGTGACGAAACGGTCGATCGCGGCATGCTTGCGGGTCGGCTGCAGATACTGGCCGATGGTGATGAAATCGACGCCGGCCGAGCGCATGTCGTCCATCACCTGCATGACCTCTTCGCGAGTCTCGCCCAGGCCGACCATGATGCCGGACTTGGTGAACTGGTTGGGGTCGCGCTCCTTGACCATCTGCAGCAGGCGCAGGCTGTGGAAATAGCGGGCCCCGGGGCGGATCTTCAGATACAGCCGCGGCACGGTCTCGAGGTTGTGGTTGAAGACGTCCGGCGTGGCGTCGATCATGACCTCGGCCGCGCCATCCTTGCGCAGGAAGTCGGGCGTCAGGATCTCGATGGTGGTGTTCGGGGCCTGCAGCCGGATCTGGCGCACCACCTCGGCGAAATGGGCCGCGCCGCCGTCGGCGACGTCATCGCGGTCGACGCTGGTGATGACGACGTGGTTGAGGCCCATTTCGCGGACGGCGAGGCCGACCTTGGCAGGCTCTTCGGGGTCGAGCGGCTGGGGCAGGCCCGTCTTGACGTTGCAGAAGGCGCAGGCCCGCGTGCAGGTGTCGCCCATGATCATCAGGGTGGCGTGCTTCTGGCTCCAGCACTCGCCGATGTTCGGGCAGGCGGCTTCTTCACAGACCGTGTGGAGGCCCTTCTCCTTCACGATCGCCCGGGTCGCATTGTACTGGCCCGAACCCGGCGCCTTGACGCGCAGCCAGTCGGGTTTCTTCAACACGGCCGTTTCCGGGCGGTTCTGCTTTTCCGGGTGACGCAGTTCAGCCGGCGTCTTCGTCAGGGTGTCGATCAGCGTGACCAAGGCGTCGCGGGCTCCGGGCTGTGCGAAACCGCTATGTCGTCCTTCCACGCGGCGAAGGCAAGGCGGCCCCGGGGCTCACGCAACGTAACGCATCTTTTCAATGCGGCTTGAGGGCCCTAGTTTGCCTCGCTCATCATAAAGGGCCGGAACCAACCGGGCCCACGGAGGATGGTTTTGCGCGTACCCCTGGATATGAAGGCCGGCGAGCAGACCATTTTCGACGCCCTGATCGCGGCCCGAGAAAAGTACGGCGACAAGGAAATCCTGGAGGACCAGGACCGCAAGCCCCTCACCTACACCGGCCTGATCCGCGCCGCCTTCGTGCTGGGGCGCAAGATCGCCGCCATGACCGAACCGGCCGAGCGGGTCGGCATACTGCTGCCGTCCAGCATGGGGGTGGTGGTCACCTATTACGGCCTGCACGCCCATGGCCGGGTGCCGGTGATGCTGAATTTCACCTCGGGCGAGGCCAACATCAAGGCGGCGATCAAGGCCGCAGGCGTGAAGAAGGTCCTCACCGCCAAACGCTTCATCACCCAGGCCAAGCTGGACGACCTGGTCGCGGACCTGGCCACGGTCGCCGAGATCGTCTGGCTGGACGACGTGCGCGAAACGATCGGCCTGCAGGACAAGCTGTACGGCCTGATGGCCGGGCTGATGCCCAAACGCTTCCGCGTGAAGACCGAACCCTCCTCTCCGGGCGTGGTCCTGTTCACCTCCGGCAGCTTCGGCGCGCCCAAGGGTGTGGTCCTGAGCCAGTGGAATCTGGTCGCCAACTGCCGTCAGGTGGCCCAGCACATAGACCTGGACCCCGACTGGGTCATGTTCAACCCGCTGCCGACCTTCCACTGCTTCGGATTGACCGGAGGCGTGCTGCTGCCGATCCTGCAGGGGCTGAAGGCCTTCCAGTACCCCTCGCCCCTTCACGCCAAGCAGATCGTCGAACTCCTGCCGCAGGTGAACGCCTCGGTCCTGTTCGCCACCGACACCTTCCTGAACCAGTACGCCCGCGTCGCCGCCGCGGACGACTTCGCCACCCTGAAGTTCGTCGTCGCCGGGGCCGAACGCGTGCGCGACGAGACCCACCATCTGTTCAACACCCGCTTCCATGGCCTGAAGCTGCTGGAAGGCTATGGCGCCACCGAAGCCGCGCCGGTGGTGGCCGTGAACCATCCTGACCGCAACCGCCCCGGCACCGTCGGCCAGATGATGCCTGGCCTCGAATGGCGCATCGACCCCGTCGAGGGGATTCCCGAGGGCGGCCGGCTGTATCTGCGCGGCCCCAACGTCATGCGGGGCTACCTCTCGGCCGACGATCCGCTGTCCATCGACCCGCTGGCGGGGGGCTGGCATGACACGGGCGATATCGTCGACATCGACAAGGACGGCTACGTCTCGATCCTCGGCCGGGTGAAACGGTTCGCCAAGATCGGCGGCGAGATGGTGTCCCTGACTGCAGTGGAGGGGCTGGCCAGCGCGGTCTGGCCCGACGCGCGCCACGCCGTCGTCTCCATCCCCGACAGCCGCAAGGGCGAGAAGCTGGTGCTGGTCACCGACCGCAAGGACGCCGACGTCGCGCGCCTGGCCGAATGGGCCCGCAGCCACGGCGCCCCCGAACTGGCCGTGCCCAAGAAGATCCTGCGCGTCGTCGAGGTGCCCGTCCTCGGCACCGGCAAGACCGACTACGTCCGCATCCAGCAGATGGCGGAGGTCGACAAGGCCGCCTGAATTTCACCGTTGAACTGACACAGCCTCTGTTCCAGTCTGTCGGTATCAGAAGGAGGGTTTCATGTTCGATTCAGTCGCGCGGTATCAGCCGCAGCTTCTCAGCGTCCTGCGCATCGTGTCCGGCCTGCTGTTGCTGGAACACGGCACGGCCAAGGTGCTGGGCTTTCCGGCCGTCGAAGGCGTGCCGCCGCCCGGCCTGAGCCTCGCCGGCCTGTCGGGTCCGTTCGAGCTGGCTCTGGGTCTGCTGCTGACCCTCGGCCTGTTCACCCGACCGGCCGCCTTCCTCGCGGCCGGCTTCTGCGCCGTCGGCTACTGGGCGATTCACGGCCTGCAGAGCCCCTTCCCCATCCTCAACGGCGGGGAGACCATCGCCCTCTACTGCTTCGTCTTCCTGTATCTGATGGCCGCGGGTCCGGGGCCGTGGAGCATCGACGCGGCGATGCGGAAAAAACCCTACGTCTGACCGATCCGCACGCCCGTCATCGAGATCGAACCGCCCTCGATGACGTCGTTGAAGAAGCTGACCTCGTCGCCCGGCAGCCGCTGGGCGGCGACGTAGAGCAGCGGCAGATAGTGTTCGTCGGTCGGCACGCTCATCTGCGCGTCCTCGGCCAGGCCGACCCAGTCGATCAGGGCGGCGTCATCGCCCCGCATCAGGGCCGACTTGACCGCCTCATTGAAGCCCGAGGCCCAGGGGTAGGCCTCGCCGCCGGTCCGCTTCCAGGTCCGCAGATTGTGGACGAAGTCACCCGAACCGGCGATCACCACATCCTCGTCCCGCAGGGCCGAGAGCCGACGCGCCAGGTCGAAATGGCCCTGGGCATCCAGCCGGCGGTTCAGCGACAGCTGCACCACCGGCACGTCGGCCTCGGGCCAGACGTGGGCCAGCACCGACCAGGTTCCGTGATCCAGCCCCCACTGCGTCGTCGGCGTCGCCCCGGTCAGGTCAGAGACACGCGCCGCCAGCTCCGGCGAGCCGGGCGCCGGATATTGCATGGCATGGAGGGCGTCGGGAAAGCCGCCGAAGTCATGAATGGTTTCCGGCCGCGCCTGAGCCGTCACGCCCAGCCCGTCGGTTTCCCAATGGGCCGAGACCATGACCACGCCTTTCGGCTTGCCGATCGACGCCCCGACCTCGCGCCAGACGTCCGCACAGGGACCGCCCAGGGCGTTCATAGGCGAGCCGTGACCGAAGAAGATCGCGGGCTGGCGCATCAAGCCACCAGCTTCTTCGCCGTCTCGGCGACATAGCGGCCCTGCCAGCGTGCGCCTTCGAGTTCGTTGGCGCTGGGCATGCGCGATCCGTCGCCGCCGGTGATGGTGGTGGCGCCGTAGGGCGAGCCGCCGGTCATCTCGTCGATGCGCGACTGTCCGGCCCACGCATACGGCAGCCCCGCGACCAGCATGCCGTGGTGCAACAGGGTCTGGATCAGGCCGATGAGGGTGGTTTCCTGCCCGCCGTGCTGGGTCGCGGTCGAGGTGAAGGCCGAACCGACCTTGCCGACCAGAGCGCCCTTCATCCACACGCCGCCGGTCTGGTCCCAGAAGTTGCGCATCTGGGACGCCGCCGTGCCGAAGCGGGTGCCCGCGCCGACGATCACGGCGTCATAGGTCTCCAGATCGGCCACCGCGGCGATCGGGGCGGCCTGATCGAGCTTGTAGCCGCTGGCCCTGGCCAGTTCGTCCGGCACCAGTTCGGGCACGCGCTTGATGTCCACCACCGCGCCCTCGACCGACCGCGCGCCTTCGGCGACGGCCTCCGCCAGGGTTTCGATATGGCCGTAGGTGGAGTGATAGAGAACGAGAATCCGGGGCATGAAACCCTCCCATGATGACAACACGACTCTGTTCCGCAACAGTGTCTGTGCCTGATGTGGGATATCAGGACGTCTCTGCAAGGGGCCGCGTTCTGAAACCGTCGGTCAGGACCGCGGTTCCTCCCTCCGGGGGCCGATCGGGCAGATGCGGTCGTAGAAGGCCTGGTCGGCCGGGGTGCGCTGTCCGCGGATCAGGCGGAAGCGATGCTCCACCACCATCGCCTGCTGTTCGATGTTCAGATCGCCCCAGGCGCAATCCATGCCGACCGGATATTCATAGGACGAGGGCCGGTCGCCGGCCCTGAGCTTGCCGGTCAGCAGATTCACGCCCTGCTGCGCCTGCCAGACGTGGGTCAGTTCGTGAATGAAGGTCGCCTGCAGCCGCAACGGGGCTGCGGCGATGTCGCGTGGCAGCGTCCGCCCCGGCCAGACGATCCAGTCCCGCCCGAACCAGCGTCCGGCCACAAAGGCCCGGTCGAACGGCCAGGGAGAGTGCAGGAAGCGGATGCTGCGGAGGTCCAGGCTGTCGCCGAACGCCTGTTCCGCCAGCGCCCGCTCCGCGACCGTCAACAGGCGGATCATGGGCCGGCGTAGCCACCGGTCGGGCTGACCCACTCCCAGTGCCAGGGCTCGTAGACATAGGGGGTGAAGCCGAACCGGCCCGCATTCTTGACCAGCCAGCGGTAGGTCGGGCTCCGCGCCATGTGCAGCCGACTGGCCGGCGAGGTGTTGTCGACCCCCAGATCCGCCAGCTGGCCGACATAGAGGTCCACCGCCGTCCCGGTCCGGTGCGGCGAGCAGACGGCGCGCCTCAGCCCGTCGCAATTGCCCGCCGCCGCGCAGCGGGCCGCGTCCGCCTCGGGATCGCGGAAGCCGGAAAAGATCTGCAGCAGTTCGGGATCGTGGGCGACCTCGGGAACCTCGGCGCGCGCGGCCTGGACCAGGCGGCGATAGGCGTCCAGCACGTCGCGGCGCAGCAGCCGCGTCAGGCGGTCGGCGTGCTCTTCCGATTCGACCAGATAGCCCAACTGGTACAAGGGCGGCGGATCCGGGCAGGGTTCGTCGCGCACCCGCGCCATGATGAAGGGCCGCCGCTCCTGCCACAGGCCGCGGAAGGTCTGGAAGGTCGCCGCGTCGAACCAGCCGGTCGGCGGCAGGCCATGCCCGATCTGGAACTCCGCCAGCCGCCGCGCGAACACCGGCGAGTTCGGCGCGCAGTCGGTGCCAAGCTCCCGCTGGATCAGCGGCAGATAGGTCTCCCAGCCGTACTCGGTCGGGCCGAAGGGGGCCCATTCCATGCGCTGCCACGACAGGCTGTTGGCGAGGGCCGGCCCGGCCCATTCGATGGGGTCGGCGTCGCACGCCTCGGCCTGGCCGCGCGGCGGCGCGCGATGCTGGGCCTCGACCGGGGTCGCCGCGCACAGGCCGAAGACGGTCAACAGCAGCAGGATCAGACGCATCGTCATGCGGGGATGGTGACCCTGTCCGTGTGGCCGCCGCAAGGCCTTTGAGGCGGGTGGGCCGCAGGCTCGCACGCGGCGCTCAAAGTCGGCATGGTGACCCCACGGCCGACTCGGGCCGGATCGCCGGACTCACCCATGACCGACGCACCCGTCGCCGCAGCCGCCCCGGGCCCGGCCCGCCGTTCCAACGCCGTTCTGGCGGCCTTCTCGGGTCCCTGCCTGCCGCTGGCCGCCTTCGGCGTCGCCCTGCCGGTGACCCTGCCGGAGTTCTACGCGACCTGGGTGGGACTGGAGCTGGGCGTGGTGGCCGCCGTCTTCATGGCGGTGCGGCTGATCGACATCGTCTTCGACCCCTTCATCGGCTGGGGCATGGACAGGACGAAGACGAAGTGGGGCCGTTACCGCCCGTGGATGGCGATCTCGACCCCGATCCTGATGCTGTCGGCCCTGATGATGTTCGTGCTGGTCCAGCCCGGCGCCGGCGCGGCCTATCTGTTCGGCTGGCTGCTGGTCCTCTATCTCGGCTTCTCGATCGGCACCCTGGGCCAGCTGGGCTGGGCCTCGGTGCTGGCGCCGCAGTACGACCAGCGCAGCCGCGTCTACGGCTGGTGGCAGGTGTTCAACATCATCGGCGTGATCCTGATCCTGATCCTGCCGACGGTGGTGGTGAAGACCGGGCTCGGCGACTACGCCGCCGGCGTGCGCATCATGGGCTGGGCCATCATGATCGCCCTGCCCGTCACCATCGGCCTGGCCATGTTCGTCGTGCCCGAGCCGGTCAACGCCGGCGCCGCCCCGCACGGCGGCCCGAAGGCCTATCTCAGCCTGTTCGGCAAGAAGACGGTGCGCAAGCTGCTGTTCGCCGACCTGCTGCTGGGCGTGGCGCCCGGGATCACCGGCTCGCTGCTGTTCTTCTTCTTCGGCCAGATCAAGGGCTACGACCACACCCAGGCCTCGCTGTTCATGCTGTTCTATTTCGTCGCCGGACTGGTCGGCGCGCCGTTCTGGGCGTGGCTGGCGACGAAGATCGGCAAGGACAAGGCCCTGGCGACGGCCAGCCTGATCTTCGCCGTCTTCTATATCGGCGCGACCCTGGTCCCGGGCGGTAATTTCGCCCTGACGGCGGCGGCCATGTTCATCGCCGGCCTGCCCTATGCGGCCGGCCTGTTCCTTCTCCGGGCCATGATGGCCGATGCGGGCGATGAGATCAGACTGGAGACCGGCGTCGATCGGACCGGCCTGATGTTCTCCATCCTGTCGGCGACCACCAAGATCGGCCACGTCGTGGCCCTGATCCCCTACCTGATCCTGCAATGGGTCGGTTTCCGCGCCATCCCGGGGGTCGAAGGGAACAGCGAAAGCGCGCTGCTGACGCTGCAGATTCTCTTCATTCTCGTGCCCGGCGTCCTGCTGGCGGCCGCCGCGCTCGTGCTCAAGGGCTATCCGCTGACCCCCGCCCGGCATGACGAGATCCGCAAGGCGCTCGAGGCGCGCGACGGCGTGGCCGCCGATCCGGTCGGGGAGCCCGCATGACCCCCATCGACCGCCTGACCGCCATCATGGCCAGGCTGCGCGACCCGGTCGGCGGCTGTCCCTGGGACGTGGAGCAGACCTTCGCCACCATCGCCCCCTACACCCTGGAGGAGGCCTATGAGGTCGCCGACGCTATCGAGCGGGGCGACATGGACGATCTCAAGTCCGAGCTGGGCGACCTGTTGTTCCAGACCGTCTTCCACGCCCGCATGGCCGAGGAACAGGGGCTGTTCGCCTTCGACGACGTGGCCAACGCCATCGCCGACAAGCTTGAGCGGCGGCATCCGCATGTCTTCGGCGACGAGGCGGCGAAACCGGACGGCGCCGCCCAGAAGGCCCGCTGGGAGGACATCAAGGCGGCCGAACGCGTCGCGAAAGCGCAGCACGGCGTGCTGGACGACGTGCCCGTCGGCCTGCCCGCCCTCGCCCGCGCCGCCAAGCTGACCAAACGCGCCGCCCGCGTCGGCTTCGACTGGCCCTCGACCGACGAGGTGTTCGACAAGCTGGACGAGGAGGTCGCCGAACTGCGCGTCGAGATCGCCGCCGGCGACCTCGACAAGGCCCGCGACGAGGTCGGGGACCTGCTGTTCGTGGTCGCCAACCTGGCGCGGAAGCTGGGAGTGGAGCCCGAGGACGCGCTGCGCGGGGCCAATGCGAAATTCGTGCGGCGGTTCGGCTTCATCGAGGCGGAACTGGCGAAGGACGGGCGGGGTCCGGAGCAGAGCGATCTGGCCGAGATGGACGGGCTGTGGGACGCGGCGAAGGCGCACGAAAGAGGCTGACCTTCTAACCTGAGATTGTATTCGCTGGCGTCGTTAGTTCTGCAGCATCCGATCGGCCCGTACGTTCTCGACTTCTACTGCGCGGCAGCGAAGTTGGCCGTCGAAGTCGACGGTCAAGGCCACGAACGTTCCGAGCAGATCGCGCACGACACGCGGCGCACAGCGTGGCTGCGCGAACAGGGCGTGAGGGTCTTTCGGCTCGCCGCCGAGGATGTCCGGGTGCATCTGGATGGGGTCGTGAATTTCATCCGGCGAACCGCTCATGAGCGGTGCGGCGGCTGATACCCCTCCACCGCTTCGCGGTCCCCCTCCCCATCGGCTTCGCCGACAGGGAGGAGACAACAGTGCTCCATCTCCTCCCTACGCAGTGGAGAGGGGGACCGCGAAGCGGTGGAGAGGAGCCCCGCCCCTACCCGAACTGCCGCTCGAACCGGCCCAGGGCCGCCGGGTGCAGCCGCACCACCACATGGGTCCGGCCCTGATCATCCGTCTCGCGGCCGGTGACGCGGCCGTTCTCGTACAGCCAGGCCAGGGCCTCGCCCTGGGACGGGTCCAGCACCAGTTCGGTCTCGGGGTCGTCGTCGATCAGCCCGGCGATGGCCTGGCGCAGGGGTTCGATCCCCTCCCCGGTCCAGGCCGAGACGGCGACCGCCTTGCCCTCGCGCGACAGGCGTTCGGCCTGGCCCAGCACGGCCTCGCGCACGTCGTCGGCCAGCAGGTCGATCTTGTTCCAAACCTCCAGCACCCGCCGCGTCTTGCCCTCCGGCGTCTCGATCTGCTTCAGCACCGCCTCGACGTCCTTGGCCTGGGCCTCGCTGTCGGCCGAGGCGATGTCGCGGACGTGCAGGATCAGGTCGGCCTCGCCGACCTCCTCCAGCGTCGCCCGGAAGCTCTCGACCAGTTCGTGCGGCAGGTCGGAGATGAAGCCGACGGTGTCGGCCACGATCGCGGGACGGCCCTGCGGCAGGCGGATGGTGCGCTGGGTCGTGTCGAGGGTGGCGAACAGCAGGTCCTTGGCGAAGACCTCGGAGCCGGTCAGCCGGTTGAACAGGGTCGACTTGCCGGCGTTGGTGTAGCCGACCAGGGCGATGGTCGGGAACGGGACCTTCTGGCGCTGTTTGCGGTGCAGGCCGCGCGTGCGGCGCACCTCGTCCAGCTCGACCTTCAGCTTGACGATCCGGTCGGCGATCAGGCGGCGGTCGAGTTCGATCTGGGTCTCGCCGGGGCCGCCGGTCGAGCCGGTGCCGCCGCGTTGCCGCTCGAGGTGGGTCCAGGTGCGGACGAGGCGGGATTTCTCATAGTCCAGCCGCGCCAGCTCGACCTGCAGCCGGCCTTCCTTGGTCCGCGCGCGGCGGCCGAAGATCTCGAGGATCAGGCCGGTGCGGTCGATGACCTTGCAGTCCCAGGCCTTCTCCAGATTGCGCTGCTGCACCGGCGAGAGGTCGTCGTCGACGACCACGGCCTCGGCCTCGGCGGCGCGGACCAGGGCGGCCAGCTCCTCGACCTTGCCCGAGCCGAACAGGGTCGCGGGGGTGACCTTGCGGATGCGCACGATCTCTTCGCCGCGCACGTCGAGGTCCAGCGCCCGGGCGAGGCCGACGGCTTCCTCCAGACGCTCGACCGACTGGCGCGAGCTGTCGCCGGCGCCGGAGTCGGAGCGTTCGGGGTGGATGACGACGGCCCGGATCAGCGGGACGGCGTGGTCGATGTGTTTGGTGGTCAGGTCTCGGGCTTTCTCTACGCCGTCACCCTCGGGCTTGACCCGAGGATCGGATGTTGGGGTGCGGATCGACAGATAGGAAGTCGACGGCCGTTGGGCCATCCCTGACGCACAGCCGCACCACGTCTGGCCCTCGGGTCAAGCCCGAGGGTGACGGTCGAAGGGGCGGAGCGATCAGTCCTCGTCGGCTTCCGGCTCGTACAGCTGCACGGGCGCGGACGGCATGATGGTCGAGATGGCGTGCTTGTAGACCAGCTGCGACTGGCCGTCGCGGCGCAGCAGCACGCAGAAGTTGTCGAACCAGGTCACGATGCCCTGCAGCTTGACCCCGTTGACGAGGAAGATGGTCAGCGGCGTCTTGGTCTTGCGGACCGAGTTGAGGAAGGTGTCCTGAAGGTTCTTGGACTTGTCTTGCGACATGGCAGGTTCAGCCTGTTCTTGCTTGTTCTCCGGCCGAGGAGGAGCGGCGCGGGGCTGGATCGGATGTCCGGCCCCGTCAGCATAGGCATCGGCGGCGGCCGATCAATCTCATTCCGTGCGCGCGGACCTCAGATCGCGTCGCGGATCGCCTGATCGAGATACAGGGTCCGCAGCCGCGTCGCGATCGGTCCGGGCTTGCCGTTGCCGATCTTCGTTCCGTCGATAGACACCGCCGGCATGACGAAGCCGCTGGCCGAGGTGTAGAAGGCCTCCCTGGCCCGCGTGGCCTCGTCGACGCTGAAGGCCCGTTCCTCGAACGCCAGCCCCTCCTCCTCGATCAGCTTCATCACGGCGGCCCGGGTGATGCCGCGCAGGATGTTGGACTGGGCGTCGCGGGTTCTCAGCACGCCGTTCTCGTCGACGATCCAGGCGTTGGTCGACGACCCCTCGGTGACCAGGCCCATCTCGTCGACCATCCAGGCTTCGGCCGCGCCCTTTTCCTTGGCTGCCTGCTTGGCCAGGACGTTGGGCAACAGACCCACGGTCTTGATGTCGCAGCGGCCCCAGCGAATGTCGGGATGGGTGACCACGGCCACCCCCTTCTTCGCCGCCGCATTGCCCTTCGACAGCGGCAGGGAGCGGGCGGTGACGATCACGCTGGGCGCCGTGCCGTCGGGGGGGAACGGATGGTCGCGGCGGGCCGTGCCGCGCGTGACCTGGATATACACCAGTCCCTCGCGCACCCGGTTGCGCCGCACCGTCTCGTTCAGCACCCGCGCGAGTGCCTCGGCCGTCATCGGAACAGGGATCCGCAACTCGTTCAGGCTGCGGTGCAGGCGCGTCATATGGCCGTCGAAGTCGGCCAGGCGGCCGTCGAACACCGACCAGACCTCATAGACGCCGTCGGCGAACTGGAAGCCGCGATCCTCGACATGGATCACGGCCTGTCCGTGCGGCTGGTACTGGCCGTTGACGTAGGCGACCCGGCTCATGCCTCGACAACCTCTTCGATGTCTTCCTCGCCGCCGCGCGACGGCGACACGCCCAGAGACTTGAGCTTCCGGTGCAGGGCCGACCGCTCCATGCCGATGAAGGCCGCGGTGCGCGAGATGTTGCCGCCGAAACGCATGATCTGCGCCGCCAGATATTCCCGCTCGAACACCTCGCGCGCCTCACGCAACGGCAGGGCGATGATGCGCTCGCCGCCCAGAGTGCCGGTGGAGTTGGCGTTGGTCGCCTCCTGCGGCAGCATGTCGGCGCTGATCGGCTCGTCAGGATCGCCCGTGGCCAGGATCAGCAGCCGCTCGACGTTGTTCCTGAGCTGGCGGACATTGCCCGGCCAGGGATGGACCTGCAGCACGGCGATGGCGTCGTCGCCCAGCCGCCGCCGGGTCAGGCCCTGCGACGCCGACAGGGTGTCGATGAAGTAGTCGATCAGCTCCTGGATATCCTCGCGCCGCTCCGACAGGGCGGGCACGCGGATCGGCACCACATTGAGGCGGTGGAACAGGTCCTCGCGGAAGCGGCCCTCGGCGATCTCCTGCTTGAGGTCGCGCGAGGTCGAGGTCACCACCCGGATGTCGACCTGCACGTCCTGCTCGCCGCCCACCCGGCGGAAGCGCTGCTCGACGAGCACGCGCAGCACGCGGCTCTGGCTCTCGCGCGGCATGTCGCCGACGTCGTCCAGATAGAGGGTGCCGTTGTGGGCGCGTTCGAACACGCCGATCTTGCGCGGCCGGCCGTCGACGCCCTCCTCCCCGAACAGTTCGATATCCAGACGTTCGGGCGTCATGCCGGCGGCGGCGATGGCGACGAACTCGCCCCGCGAGCGGGCGCTGGCCTCGTGGATCTGGCGCGCGACCAATTCCTTGCCCGAGCCCGGCGGACCCGAGATCAGGACCCGGCTGTTGGCCGGCGCGACCTTGGCGATGGTGCTGCGCAGGGCCTGGGCCGCGGCGGAGCGGCCGATGAAGCCCGTCGGGGCCGCCACCTGGGCCCGCAGGCGCCGGTTCTCGCGCTTCAGCGAGCTGGCCTCGAGGGCGCGCTGGACCACCACCACCAGCCGGTCGGACTTGAACGGCTTCTCGATGAAGTCATAGGCCCCGCGCTGCAGCGCCGTGACCGCCGTCTCGATATTGCCGTGACCCGAGATCATCACCACCGGCAGGTCGGGATCCAGCTCCTTGATCACGTCCAGCAGTTCCAGCCCGTCCAGGCCCCCGCCCTGCATCCAGATATCCAGCAGCGCCAGCGACGGCTTTCGGGCCCGGATCGCGGCCAGGGCCTCGTCCGAGTTCGAGGCTGTGCGCACGGCGTGGCCCTCGTCCTCGAGCAGGCCAGAGACCAGCTCCCGGATATCGGCCTCGTCGTCGACGACCAGAATGTCGGCTCCCGTGGATCGCATGACGCCTCGCTATTCGGCGGCCGGGACGGCCGGGGACCGGGATGCTTTCGCATCCTTCGCCCCGGCCGCGCCGGTCGATTTGGGTTGGGATTTGAGGGGGAAGATCAGGCACACCCGGGCGCCCGAAAGGATTTCTGCATCGGCCATCTTCAACTCGCCGCCGTGCTCCTCGCAGATGCGTTTGACGATGGCGAGGCCCAGGCCGGTGCCCTTCTCGCGCGTCGTCACATAGGGCTCGGTCAACCGGTCGCGGTCCTTCGCGGGCAGTCCCATGCCGTCGTCCTCGATGACGAAGGTCGCCGTCTCGTCCTCGACCGTCAGCCGCGCCGAAATCCCCGGACGTTCGCCATCGCCCTCGCGCGGCGCGATCGCCCGGCGCGCCGCCACGGCCTCGCCCGCGTTCTTGAGGATATTGGTCAGGGCCTGGCCGATCATGGGCCGGTCGGCGTGCAGCACGGCCTTCGGCAACGGCTCGATCAGCTCGACCCCGATGTCGGACGCCGCCACGCGCTGGGCGAACACCGCCTCGCGAAGCAATTCGGCCGGATCGACGGCGGTGAAGCGCGGGGCCGGCATGCGGGCGAAGGACGAGAACTCATCGACCATCCGGCCGATGTCGCCGACCTGGCGGATGATGGTTTCGGTGCAGCGGTCGAACACCTCGACGTCGTCCATGACCTGGCCGCGGTAGCGCCGCCGCAGCCGCTCGGCCGACAGCTGGATCGGGGTCAGGGGGTTCTTGATCTCATGGGCGATGCGCCGCGCCACGTCGCGCCAGGCGGCGTTGCGCTGGGCCGTCACCAGCCGGGTGATGTCGTCGAAGGTCAGCACCATCTCGCCGCCGACGCCGCCCTCGATGCGCACGCGCAGCCGCCGGGTCTCGCCCTCCAGGCTGACGTCGATCTCTTCCTCGATATGGGCCTCAGCCCGGCCCGCCAGCTCGCTGAGCTCCGGCGACACGTCGCCGAGCGGCCGACCGATGATGTCGGCTTCGCGAATGGCCAGCAGTTCCACGGCGCTGTCGTTGATGGCCGAGACGCGGCGCTGGCGGTCCAGACCGATCACGCCCGCCGACACGCCGGACAGCACGGTCTCGATGAACCGGCTGCGGCCCGTGGCCTCCTCACTGGCGGCTCGCAATGCCGCCTGTTGGGCCGCGAGGTCGCCGGTCATGCGGTTGAAGGCGGCCGCCAGGGTCTTGATCTCGCCCGGCCCGTCGGCCGCGTCGACGCGCGCGGTCAGGTCTCCGCCGGCCACGCGGTCGGCGGCCTCGACCAGCCGGCCGATCGGCGCCGATATGGCGCTCGCCGCCCCCATGCCCAGCCATATGGCGCCGACCAGCACCAGCAGGGCCGTCTCGAAATAGCTCAGGGCGAAGGCGGCCTGGATGCGCTGCCGACTCTCCTTGGCCTCGCGATAGGCGACGATTGACTCCTCGCCGTTGCGCATCTGGGCGATCAGGCCGTCCTGCAGGGGCCGGACCAGATACAGATAGGCGTCGCCATAGGCCGGCAAGGCGATCAGCGACCGCACGGTGTCGGGGTTCTCCGTGACCTGCTGGGGCGGTTCCCCGCCTTGGGCCGCCGCCTCCAGCACCGCGATGGGCGGCGCGACATAGCGGGGGGCCCCGGGCGCCTCGCCGCTGGCCAGAACCTCGCCTTCCGGCCCGAGGATATAGATGGCGGGATAGCCGAACAGATCGGCGATCTGGGTCAGGGCGTCGGAAAACTGTATGCGGTTTTCGAACAGCGGCCGGGCCCCGACCAGTTGGTCTGCGATCACCCGCAGGTCCCCGTCCATCTCCTCCGAGACGTCGTCCAGATAGGCCTCGCCGATCAGGGCTCCGTTCTGGACCGCCGACTGGACGTTGTCGCTGAACCACTGGTCCACCCCGCGGTTGACCAGCACGCCGAACACCAGGGCGATCAGCACCGCCGGCACCAGCGCCACCAGCGAGAACAGGGTCACGAACCTCAGATGCAGGCGCGCGCCCGCGTCCGTCCGTCGCCGGAACAGGGACAAGGCTCGCCGTCCCACAACGATCGCCAGGCTTCCGATCAGCAGCAGGTTGGCGCTCAGGATGACCAGCACCGCCTGGCTGGCGCTTGCCCGCGCGCCCTCGCCGCTGCTGCCCGGCGCGACGGCGACCAGCCAGATGGCGGCGACGGTGATCAGGAAGGCGAGCGTGTAGAAGACGAGGAAGGTGTTGCGCCGCCGCTCCTCCGACCAGCCGGCGAACCAGCGAACCACACCGCGTCGGTCCGCGGCGGGTTCAGGCTCTGCGTCAGCGGTCGGAATATCCGTCATGCAACGCCAGCTTCGACCAACTGTGGCTGAATATCAACAACAGGGTTGCCGGAATGCGTCACTGGCCGCCACAGCGCGCCAAGCTCCCGCTCGACATCCTCCGGCGTTTCCAGGCGGCACAACCGGGACTTGGCCGCCCTGCGCTCAAGGGGATCGGCGGGCCAGGGCGCCTGTTCGATGTACCAGCCCAGATGTTTGCGGAACATCTTCAGGCCCAGCGGCAGGCCGTAGAAGGCGACCGAGGCGCGCAGGTGTTCGATGACGATGTCCAGCCGCTCTTCGCGCCCGGGCTCCAGCAGCACGGTCCCGTCGGCCAGGGCCCGTTCCATATGCGCCGCCAGCCACGGCCGGCCATAGACGCCGCGGCCCAGCATCAGCGCGTCGGCGCCCGACTGGCGCATGGCCTCGCGCGCGTCGTCGGCGGTCAGGATGTCGCCGTTGACGATGACGGGAATGCCCACCGCCGCCTTGACCTCGCCCACCGCCGTCCAGTCCGCCTGCCCGGTGTAGAACTGCGCCCGCGTCCGGCCATGCACGGTCACCGCCCGCACGCCGATCTCCTCGGCCCGTTTCGCCAGCAGGGGCGCGTTGCGGTGCGCGTCGTCCCAGCCCAGCCGCATCTTGACCGTCACCGGCCGCGTGGTCGCTTCGACCGCCGCCTGCATCAGCCGGCAGGCCAGCTCGGGCGTCCGCATCAGGGCCGAGCCGCAGGCCGAGCCGGTGACCTCCTTGGCCGGACAACCGAAATTCAGGTCGATGATGTCGGCCCCGGCCCTCTCGGCCATGCGCGCGCCCTCGGCCATCGCGGCTGGATCGCGCCCCACCAGCTGGATCACGGTGAGCGGCAGGCCCTCGCCCACGGCGGCGCGCCGCACCACGTCCGGCCGGGCCCGCGCCAGCTCGGCGGCCGCCACCATCTCGGTCGCGACATAGGCCGCGCCCAGCCGCGAGGCCAGCCGCCGGAACGGCAGGTCGGTGATCCCTGTCATGGGCGCGGTCAGCACCCGTCCGGGCACCCACACGTCGCCGATCTGTATGCCTGCAGCCATCGGTCCCTTTCCGCGCCGTCGCCGCCCCTCGTCAAGCGCAACCGCGGCGATTAGAAGGCCGGGATGACCACGCCCGCACCCGCCTTCGCCGCCATCGTGGTCGCCGCCGGCTCCGGCTCCCGCGCCGGAGGAGCCAAACAGTGGCGCGCCCTCGGCGGCAGGCCGGTCGCGCGCTGGTCGGTCGAGGCCCTGCTGAAGGCTGGCGCGCAGGATCTGGTCGTCGTGGTCTCCGCAGGCTCGGAAGCCGAGGCGCAGACCGCGCTCGCCGGTCTTTCGGGATGGCGGCTGGCCGCGGGCGGCGACACTCGCGCGGCCTCGGTCCGAAGCGGCCTGCAGGTTCTCGGCGGCCCCGGCGACCGTCCCGTCCTGATCCACGACGCCGCCCGGCCCTTCCTTGAGGCCGCCGTCATCCAGCGGCTGATCGCGGCGCTCGCCGACGCGGACGGCGCCCTGCCCGCCCTGCCCGTCGCCGACAGCCTGCGCCGCGCCACCAAAGGTCTTGTCTCCGGCGCCGTCGAGCGTGAGGGCCTGTGGCGGGCCCAGACCCCGCAGGCGTTCCGTTACCAGACCATCGTCGAGGCCTACGCCGCCTGGCCCGACGCTGAACCCGCCACCGACGAGGCCGCCGTTCTGGAGCGCGCCGGTGGCCGCGTCCGCGTCGTCGAGGGCGACGCGCGGCTGATGAAACTGACCTTCCCCGAGGATTTCGCCATGGCCGAAGCGCTCATCCCTCGCCAGATTCGCGTCGGCCAGGGCTTCGACGCCCACCGCTGGGGGCCCGGAACCTCGGTCTGGCTGTGCGGCGTCGAGATCGCCCACGACCAGACCCTGATCGGCCATTCCGACGCCGACGCCGGCCTGCACGCCCTGACCGACGCCATCCTCGGCGCCATGGGCGACGGCGACATCGGCGACCACTTCCCGCCCAGCGATCCGCAATGGAAGGGCGCGTCGTCCGACCTGTTCCTGATCCACGCCGTCGAGCGGCTGACCGCCCGCGGCGGGCGGCTGGTCAACGTCGACGTGACCCTGATCTGCGAGCGGCCCAAGGTGAAGCCGCACCGTCAGGCCATGCGCGAGCGGCTCGCCGACATCCTGTCGCTGCCGCTCGACGCCGTCAGCGTCAAGGCCACCACGACCGAGGCCATGGGCTTCACCGGCCGCGGCGAGGGTCTGGCCGCCCAGGCCCTGGCGACCATCGAACTGCCGGCCTAGAGCGGCCGTTCCGCCGGCGGGAACATGCTCCGCCACAACGAGCCGAACAGGTTGACGTAGTCGTCCGTCCAAGGCCGCACGGTCGTCGGCAGCGGCTGTTTCCAGCGCGCGTCGGCGCGGAAGTCCGCCAGCCCCTCGGGCGTCGGCGACAGGATCAGGGCCTCGGTCGAGGCCTCGGCCATCTCCGGCGTCGAGTCTCCCTCGTAGTAGATCTGGTGCAGGCTCGCCTTGCCCAGCGCCTGCGCCGCCGCGATGGCCGGCAGGGTGATGTCGAGGTTGCGGTTCGACAGGTGCAGCAGCACCACCCCGTCGGGCTTCAGCAGCTTCAGATAGCCTTCGATGGCCTCGGCCGTCAGCAGGTGGGTCGGCACGGCGTCCGACGAGAAGGCGTCGATGATCAGCAGGTCGTACGATCCCGCCGGCTGTTTCGCCAAGGTCAGCCGCGCGTCGCCCAGCACGGTGTCGATCGGTCCCGCGGCGCAGTCCGAGATATAGGTGAACCACTCGGGATCGCGCGACAGCCGGTCGACCATCGGATCGATCTCGAAGAAGGTCATCGAGTCCTCGGACCGCTTGTAGGTCGCCATGGCGCCCGAACCCTGGCCGACGACGCCGATCCGCGCCGGACCGCGCCGCTCGATCATCTCCGCCGCCTGGCCGATGGGCGTGGCGGGGGCGTAGTACAGGGTCGGCACGCAGTCGAAGCGGGGATCCCGCGCCTGGGCCCCGTGCAGGGTCGTGCCGTGCATCAGCACATGGACGTCTCCGCCCAGCCGGGGATCGGGCGAATTGGCCACCCGCATCACGCCGAAGAAGCTGCGTCCGGAATAACTCCAGTCATAGCCGCGCGCGATCCACTGCGACGACAGGGTGATCATCAGGAGGATGGCGGTGAAGGCCAGCGCCCGTTCCCGCACGAGGAAGGCGCAGATGGCCGCCGGCAGCAGGAGGATCATGGCCAGCTGGCCCATCTGGAAGGGCGACGTGGCGTAGAAGGCGGCCCGTGCTCCGTCATTGCTGTTCAGCCAGAGCGACAGCGCCACCGGCGAGACCGCGATCAGGGCGGCGGCCACGAGCAGACCGGTCTGTGTGGCGTTGAGCGGACCCCGGCCCCACGGGCGCGCCAGGCCGACCAGCACCAGCACCAGCGGATATTCCCAGACCATGTTGAAGATCACCGGAGCGATCAGGGCGGTGAAGGCGCCGCCGACCACGCCGCCCAGCGACATCAGCAGATAGAATTCCGTCAGCCGGTCGGGCGCCGGCCGCCGCGCCGCCAGCAGCTGGTGGCACATCAGGGCCGCGAAGAAGAAGGCGATCAGATGGATGGCGAAGGCCATGGACCAGTTGGACGAACGGAACGCCACCGTCAGCACGCAGACCGCTCCGATCGCCGCCTGGATCGGCAGGGTGGCCCCCAGCGGGATCCACGGCCGGTTCTGGAAGGCGATCACGAAGGTCAGCAGATACAGGGCCAGCGGCACGACCCAGAGGAAGGGCGCAGAGGCCACGTCGGTCGACAGGTGCGAAGTCACCCCCAGCATCAGGCTGGACGGCGCGGCGGCCAGGAGCACCAGGATGATCTTCTCGCGCAGCGTCATCGGCGGGCTGACGGCCAGCCGGGCGGGCTCCGCCGTCCGGTCCAGCCGGCGCCGCCAGACCACCAGGGCCAGGGCCACGACCATCAGCATGAAGGCGGCATAGCCGCCGCTCCAGCCCCACCGCTGCCCCGACAGGGTCGCCAGCGGCTCGATCAGCACCGGATAGGACAGCAGCGCCAGGAAGCTGCCGAGGTTGGAGGCGGCGTACAACACATAGGGGTTCCGGCCGTCCGCATAGCCGGCGCGCACGCGCGCGTACCAGGCCTGCAGCAGGGGCGCGGTCGCCGACAGCACGGCGAACGGCGCCCCGACCGACAACGCCAGGGTGGCCAGCAGCCAGCCGATGGGCGCCGACGGGTCGGGATCTCCCAGCCAGCCGTTGACGCGCAACGGCAGGAACAGTCCCGCCAGCACCAGCAGGCCCAGATGGATCGCCACCTGGGTCTTGATCGATCCCGCCTTCTGCAGGACGTGGGCATAGGCGTAGCCGGCCAGCAGCGCGGTCTGGAAGAAGACCATCGCCGTGTTCCACACCGCCGGCGATCCGCCCAGCATGGGCAGTACCAGCTTGGTCACCATCGGCTGGACCACGAACACCAGCGAGGCCGAGGTGAAGATGGCCAAAGCGAACAGCAGCGGCGTCAGCCTGTCCGCGGGCCTCCCGGGCGCGCCCGCGTCGATGCCCATCTCGACGTCCCGGTCCCCGGTGGTGTCGCTCATGCCCGCCCCGTATGCTGGCGCCGTTTCCCGGCGCTTTGAACCACCCTAGCCCGACTCGTCCCGCCTTCGGAAAGCCCCGCCGCATGTTCCCCGACGATATTCAGTCCCTGGCCCGACAGGTGGTCGAAGCGGCCGCCGCACGCGGCCTGATGATCGCCACGGCCGAAAGCTGCACCGGCGGCCTGGTCGCAGGCGCCCTGACCGCCATCGCGGGCTCCTCGGCGGCAGTCGAGCGCGGCTTCGTGACCTACAGCGACGCCGCCAAGAACGACATGCTGGGCGTCCCCGCCGATCTGATTGAAGCTCATGGCGCGGTCTCCGAACCCGTCGCCCGCGCCATGGCCGAGGGGGCCGTGAGCCGATCGGGCGCGTCCGTCGCCGTCTCGATCACCGGCATCGCCGGGCCGGGCGGCGGCTCGGCCGACAAGCCCGTCGGCCTGGTCCATTTCGCCGCGGCCGGTCCGACCGGCCTGATCCACGTCGAACACCGCTTCGGCGACCTCGGACGCGAGGCGATCCGGCTGGAAAGCGTGCGCTTGGCCCTGCGGCTGCTGCTTGACCGGCTCGGGGCATGATCGTCGACGCCCGCGGCCACCGCTGCCCGACCCCCAGCCTGAAACTTCAGAAGGCGATACGCGGCGCCCCCGCCGGCGCGCGCCTGACCCTGCTGGCCACCGACCCCATGGCCCGCATCGACGTGCCGCATCTGATGACCGGTCTGGGCGGCCGCGTCGTCTCGGTCGACGAGACGCAAGGCGTCCTGACTATCGTGGTCGAGACGCCCGCCGCTCCGACAGGCTGACGACCCTTTCGGGCAGCGGCTCCTCGGGTTCGATATCGGGCGCGCCGAGCGACCGCGCCGCGATCTCCATCTCGGTGGCGAAGGCCCCGCCGTAGAAGATGGCGTTGACGTTCCAGGACAGCCAGATGAGCAGGACGACGACCGCGCCGACCGAGCCATAGGTCGCGCCCAGCGGCGCGATCTGCTCGACATAGATGGCGCACAGCCACGACGAAATCGTCGACATCACCGTCGCCACCAATCCCCCGGCGATCGACGGCGCCCAGGCCACCGGCGTCCGGTGCGACATGGCGTAGCGGTAGAGCATGGTCAGGCCGATCGCGAGCCCCAGGGCGGGCCACAGCCCGTCCAGCGGGATGCCGCCGGGCGATGGCGCGCCCTCCGACGCCGGGCCGGCGTGCTCCAGCAGCCGCGAGGTCACGACCGCGCCCGACACCACGGTGAACAGCAGGAAGGCCGCCAGGGCGACGAAGAAGGCCAGCAGGTTGAACTTGAAGAAGCCGTGCGGCTCCTTCTCGTCGTGGATCAGGTTCAGCCCGGCCAGCAGGGCCTTGAAACCCCGGTGCGCGGCGTAGCCGCCGATGACCACGGCGAAGAAGCTCTGCGCCGACACGGTCCGCGCGGAGGCGTTGGCGAGCCGCTCGACCTCGGCCCGGAAGATCGCCCGGGCCGCCGTCGGCATGACGTCGGCCAGGGCCGCCGCCTGCTCGCTGACCTGGGCGATCGACAGCACCGCCTTGTAGAAGCCGATCAGGATGGCGATGGCCGGGAACACCGCCAGCAGGGCGAAGAACGACACCCCGCCGGTGTACAGCATCACGTCGCGGCCCCAGCTGCGCGTGAACGCCTTGACCGCCAGCCGGCCCCACAGCATGGGCGTGGCCCAGCGCGCGGCGGCTTCAATGTCCGATCTGGCCTGCAAGCCGGTCCCCACAACCGTTGAAGCGCGCACTTCTACCGCAATTCGCGCCGGGGGAAAGCGGGAGCCGGGGATAGGGGCCGCGGACCCGTTGCTTACAGCCGCCGACGGTCGCTATGGTCCGCCGCCATGAAACCGCGCCCGGGGCTGGGCGCGGCTGGAGACGCCGCCCTTGGGTTCCGATCCGCGCATTCTGGTCGTCGCACCCGACGACGACCTGGTCGGCCCCCTGTGTCAGGGGCTGGACGCCCTCGGCTGGCGCACGGTCACCGCCCGCTCGCTGGCCGGCGCCGTCCAGACGCTGATCGACTGGCCGCTGGAAGCGGTGCTTCTGGACGCCCGCCTGCCGAACGCGGCCGATGGCGTCGAGGCCCTTCGCCAGACCGTGTCGCCCCGCCGGCTGCCCGTCCTGGCCATCGGCCCCGAGACCCCGTCCTGGGAGTCGGGCCTGGCCGATATCGCCATGTCGAACCCGCCGCACGCCGCCCAGGCGGCCCTGCGGCTCGAAAACCTCATTCGCTCGGCCATCGCCGAGGAGGAAGTCAGCCTGCGCGAGGCCACCTTCGCCGCCCGCGGTCAGCCCCTGCCCCCGACCGATGTCGACGCGACCCCTCTGCGAGTGCTCGCGGCGGGCAAGCCGGACCGGCATTTCCTCGCCCTGTCCAACGCCCTGACCGAACGCGGCTGCGAGGTCGTGGCCGCGCCGACCCCCTACACCGCCTTCGACTATCTGCACGAAAAGCCGTTCGACGCCGCCGTCCTCTGGGGCGCCGAGGATCACGCGCCCGCCCTGTCGATCGCCTCGGGCATGAAGCGCAACACGCGCCTCTACCACATCCCCGCCGTGCTCTATCTGCGCGGCGCCGGCGAGATCAACCTGGCCGAGCTCTACAACCGCGGCTTCGCCGACGTCGCCGCCGCCGACACGCCGGAGGATGAAACCGCCGAGCGGATCGCCACCCTGGCCCGCGCCCACCGCCGCCACGTCGCCATCCGCAAGGCGCTGGAAAGCGCGCGGGGTTCGGGCCTGACCGACCCCGCCACCGGCCTGTTCACGCCTCAACTGTTCGCCAGCCATCTGGCCCGGGTGGCCGAGGGCGCCCGTCTGCGCCGCCGCCCCCTGTCCGTCGCCGTCTTGCGCGTCTCCGAGACCGAGGCCGTCGTCGAGGCCCGCAAGGGCGGCTGGCTGGACCGCGCCCTGCCCCAGATCGGCGCCATGGTCTCGCGCCTGATCCGCACCGAGGACACGGCGGCCCGGCTGTCCCCGGACGTCTTCGCCCTCGCCCTGCCGGCGACCCACGGCCCGTCGGCGCGCATCGCCGCGGACCGGATCGCGGCGGTGATCGGCTGCACCGCCTTCGACGCCGGTCCCGATCGCTCGCCCTTCGTGGTGGAGTTCGAGGTGGGGGTGGCCGAGATCGAGCCCGACGAATCTCCCGCCGCGGTGCTGGAACGCGCCTCGAAGGACGTCCGGTCCCAGGCCTGACGTTCATTTGACAATCTGATTTGTCTAATGCAGGTTCGCGCCATGACGGCGCGTCCTTCAGCCCTGCTCGACGACCTGGACACCGCCTTGCTGGCGCTGGCGCCCATCCGTCGGCGTATTCTCGCGGCCCTGACCGAGCCCGCCTCCGCCGCCGGCCTGTCGGAAAAGCTGGGCCTGCCGCGCCAGAACATCGGCCACCATCTGCGCGCCCTCGAGACCGCGGGCCTGATCCAGCTGGCCGAGGAGCGGCGCAAGCGCGGCTTCACCGAACGCCTGTTCGTCGCCGCCCGGAGCTATGTGTTCGACCCGGCCATGATGCAGGCCCCGGCCGATCCCGACGCGATCGACGCCCAGGATCGCCACGCCGCCGATCACCTGATCTCGACCGCCTCGACCATCGTCCGCGACGTCGCCCGCATGCGCCAGGACGCGGCCGCCGAGGGCTCGCGCCTGCTGACCCTGACGGTCGAGGCCGACGTGACCTTCGCCGCGCCCGCCGATTTCGACGCCTTCACCGAAGAGGTCAGCGCCGCCGTCGCGGCGCTGGCCCGCAAATATGCGGCCCCGTCCGGCCGCCGCTACCGCCTCACGGCCGCCGCCCACCCGGCGACGCCCAGACCCGCTCCAGCCAGGAACTGACCATGACCGAAGCCGCGAAGCCCATGGAAGACCACGTCCTCGTCGAGGTCACCGTGCCCGCCCCCGCCGACGCGGTCTGGGCCGCCCTGCGCGATCCGCAGCAGATCAGGAACTGGTTCGGCTGGGAGACCGAGGGCCTGAAGGATGAGATCGACTTCATCTTCGTCACCCACGCCGAGGCGGACGAAGCGCGCCGGACCGTCACCTTCGTCGGCGTCAACGACCGCTACGAGGTCGAGGCGACCGGCCCGACGACCAGCCTCGTCCGGGTGGTCCGCTCGGCCCCCGCCGGTGAATGGACCGACGTGTTCGACGGCATGATCGAGGGCTGGATTTCCTTCACCTGGCAGCTGGCCTTCGCCTTCGCCCGCCACGCCGGCCAGACGCGGCGCACCATCTTCTTCTCGGGCCCGCCTCGCGCCGACCGGCTGGGCCGGTCGCTGCTGGGTCTCGACGCCGCCCCGGCGCCGGGCGAGCCCTATGCGATGCCGCTCGGCCCCGATGATGCGTCCGGCCAGGTCTGGTTCACGGCGCGCCACCAGATCGGCGTCACGGTCGACGCCTGGGGCGACGGCCTGCTGGTCGTGCTGGACAGCCCACCCAGGGAAGACAAGCGCCCGCGCGGCTCCACCATGCTGACCCTGACCACCTACGGCCTGTCCGACGCGGCCTTCGCCGATCTGGAAGGCCGCTGGAAGACCTGGTGGGACGCGCGCTTCGAGAACGCCGACCCGCACACCGGTTAAGCGGCTCCGGCCACCCGCGCCAGATCGGCGGTGATGCGCTCGGCCACCTTCAGCCGGTCGGCCGCCGTGTCCCACTCGCCCTTGACCACGATCTTCTGGTCGGGCCGCAGCTTCCAGAAGGCGTGGTTCTTCTGGATCAGCCCCACCAGCCCCATCGGATTGGGGAAGGCGTTGTTGCGCAGCGTCAGCACCGCGCCCTTGGGCCCGATGTCGATGCGCTCGATGCAGGCCGTCTTGCAGTTGGCCTTGATGCCCACGATGCGCAGCAGCTGTTTCGCCTCGTCCGGCAGCGGCCCGAACCGGTCGATCAGTTCAGCCGCCAGGGCCTCGCGCGTTTCCGAGTTCTCGGCGTCAGACAGACGACGATACAGGCTCAGACGGACGTTGAGGTCCGGGACGTATTCCTCTGGAATCAATACCGCCGCGCCGACATTGATGGCCGGCGACCAGCCCCGATCGACGACGCCGCCGCCCTCGCCCGCCTGACGCAGTTCAGCGACCGCGTCCTCCAGCATCTGCTGGTACAGCTCGACCCCGACCTCGCGGATATGGCCCGACTGTTCGTCGCCCAGCAGATTGCCGCCGCCGCGCTGGTCCAGATCGTGGCTGGCCAGCTGGAAGCCGGCGCCGAGGTTGTCCAGCGACTGCAGCACCTGCAGACGGCGCTCGGACGACAGGCTCATCGGCTTGTTCGGCGGCGTGGTCAGATAGGCGAAGGCCCGCGCCTTGGCCCGTCCGATGCGGCCGCGGATCTGGTGCAGCTGGGCCAGGCCGAACATGTCGGCCTTGTACACGATCAGGGTGTTGGCCGTCGGCACGTCCAGCCCGCTCTCGACGATGGTTGTCGACAGCAGCAGGTCGTAGCTGCCGTCGTAGAAGGCGCTCATCACGTCTTCCAGCTGGGTCGGCGACATCTGGCCGTGGCCGACGACGAATTTGATCTCGGGGACCTGCTCGCGCAGGAATTTCTCGATGTCCGGCAGGTCCGACAGGCGCGGCACGACGTAATAGGCCTGACCGCCGCGGTATTTCTCGCGCAGCAGGGCCTCGCGCACCAGCACCGGGTCCCAAGGCGTCACATAGGTCCGCACCGCCAGACGATCGACCGGCGGGGTGGCGATGATCGACATCTCGCGGATGCCCGAGAGCGCCATCTGCAGCGTCCGCGGAATGGGCGTCGCCGTCAGGGTCAGCAGATGGACGTCGGCCCGCAGGGACTTCAGCTTCTCCTTGTGCTTGACCCCGAAGTGCTGCTCCTCGTCGACGATCACCAGGCCCAGGTCCTTGAACCCGACCTGTTCGCTCAGCACCGCATGTGTGCCGACGACGATCTCGAACGAGCCGTCCTTCAGGCCCGCCCGAGTCTCGGCCGCATCCTTCGCCGTCACCATCCGCGACAGATGGCGCACCGTGACCGGCCAGCCGGCGAACCGCTCGCTGAAGGTCTTGAAATGCTGCCGCGCCAGCAGGGTCGTCGGGCAGACGATGGCCACCTGCTGGCCCGTCATGGCCACCACGAAGGCGGCCCGCAGCGCCACCTCGGTCTTGCCGAAGCCGACGTCGCCGCAGATCAGGCGATCCATCGGCGTGCCCTTGCCAAGGTCCTCCAGCACGTCGCCGATGGCGTTGAGCTGGTCGTCCGTCTCCTCGTACGGGAAGCGGGCGCAGAATTCGTCGAACAGGCCGTGCGGCGGCGTGATCGGGTCCGAAGAGCGCAGCGACCGCTTGGCCGCCAGGGCGATCAGCCCCTCGGCCATGTCGCGCAGGCGGGCCTTGGCCTTGGCCTTGCGCGCCTGCCAGCCCGCCCCGCCCAGCCGGTCCAGCTGCGCGCCATCGGAATCGCTGCCGTACCGGGTCAACAGGTCGATGTTCTCGACCGGCAGATACAGCTTGCTGTCCCCGGCGTAGAGCAACTCCAGACAGTCGTGCGGCGCCTGCTGGATCTCCAGCGTCTTCAGCCCCTCATAGCGGCCGATGCCGTGATCGAGGTGGACCACCAGGTCGCCGGTGGTCAGGGCCGAGGCCTCGGCGAGGAAGTTCGACGCCCGCCGCTTCTTCCTCGGCCGCGCGAGCCGGTCGCCGAGAATGTCGGTCTCGGAGATGACGGCGACATCCCCCGTCTCGAACCCGTGTTCGACCGGCAGGACGCCACGCAGATAGATGTCCTTCGGCGCCTTCTGGACGTCGGTCCAGTCGCGCACGGCGACGACATGCTCCAGCCCGTGATCGGCCAGCATGCCCGCCAGCCGCTCGGACGAGCCCTCTGTCCACGACGCGAACAGCACCCGCTTGCCCGCCGCCTTCACCGCCTCGGCGTGGCGCGCCACGGCCTCGAACAGATTGACGCTGTCCTGCGCCCGCTCGGCCGCGAAGCTGCGGCCCAGCCGGCCGCCGGCGTCCTCGCCCGCCCCGTGGAACGGCGACATCCGCCACACCCGGCGCCCGGCCAAGGCGGTGTTCCACTCGGCCTCGTCGAGATACAGCCGCTCGGGCGGCAGGGCGCGATAGGCCGAGCCCCCGCTGCCCGCCTTCCGGCTCATCGCCGCGTCGCGGCGCGCCTCGTAGGCGTCGCGGGTCAGGGTCCAGCGTTCGGCCCGCGCCGCCTCGACCTGATTGTCCAGAAACACCTTCGCGTCGTCGGGCAGATAGTCGAACAGCGTCTCCAGCCGGTCGTAGAGCAGCGGCAGCCAGTGCTCCATGCCCTGCCGCCGCGCGCCTTCGCTGATGGCCCCGTACAGCGGGTCGTCTCCCGCCGCGCCGAACAGGCTCAGATAGCCGGTGCGGAACCGCGAAATGCTTTCGGCGTCCAGCAGGGCTTCGGACACCGGCGCCAGAGACACCTCGCGCCGCTGCCCCGTCGACCGCTGGGTCGCCGGATCGAAGGTGCGGATCGATTCCAGCTCCGAGCCGAACATGTCCAGCCGCACCGGCTCTTCGAAGCCCGGTGGATAGACGTCGATCACCCCGCCGCGCACCGCGAACTCGCCGCGCTCCGACACCGTCGAGGCGCGCATGTAGCCGTTGGCCGCGAAATACCGCTCCAGCGCCGCCGTATCGAGATCCAGCCCGACCGTGGTCTCGAATCCGGCCCCGCACGTCACCTCGCGCGGCGGTGTCCGCTGGATCGCCGCCCCGACCGTGGTCACGACCAGCGTCGGACGGCTGTCGCCCGGTTGCCGCTGCGCCAGTTTCGTCAGCGCCGCCATCCGCTCGGCCGAAACCGAAGACGACGGGCTCAGCCGGTCGTAGGGCAGGCAGTCCCAGGCCGGAAATTCGATGACCTCGATATCCTGGGCGAAGAAGCCGAACGCCTGAACGAACTCGCCCATGCGGGCGTAGTCGCGGGCCACGAACACGCCGAGGCCGCCCTCGGCCCTCAGCCGCTCCGCGACCGTCAGCGCATCCAGGCCCTCCGGCGCGCCGCCCAGTTCCTGATCGCCCCGTTTGGGGACCGCCGCGTCCATCAGCCGGCGCCCTCGGCCACGGCGGCGGCGACGTGGTCGCGCATGAAGTCGCGGATCTTGCCCATCACCGGGGTCTCATGCTCGTCAGGGGTCGGCCCGGTCCCGGTGATCCAGCCGTAAAGCGCATAGTCATCCGCATCCAGAAGCGCCTCGAACGCTCCCAGTTCCGCTGCGGACAGCGACGGGCCGACGCTGTCGACGAAGGGGCCCAGCACCAGATCGGCTTCGCGAAAGCCTCGACGCCACGCGCGAAAGCGCGCGCGGGCCAGACGGGTCTGCTCACGGTCATCGGTCATGAAGCGGGGGATATAGCGGGCGCGGAGCCCCGCCGCCACCGTACTTACGCGGGCCAGACAGCCTTTCCCCGGTCGGTCAGCGCCGTCCGCTCCGCCAGCCCCAGAACCCCGCCGTTGATCAGCCGGGTCACCCGCGCCACATCGTCCGCGTCCGCCGCCGCGTTCAAGCCCCGCGTGCGCCAGTAGTCGACCGCGCATTGGACAGATCCGGCCGGGGTCATGACCTGATCCGGATCCGCCTCATACCCTGCGCCGGTGCGGGCGTAGTTGGCGCGGCCGGTCAGCTGGATCAGACCCCGCCCCCGATATCGCCACCCGTCCCCCGGCCGGGTGTTGCCCAGATTGGCCGCGCCCCAGGTCCCGCCATAGACGGCGTTGGCGATGGCTTGCTGATCCGCCGGCCGTCCCGGCGCCCGCCCCAGCGCTTCGCATTGGGCCCGCGAGATGCGCGCGGCGGAAAACGTCTGCTTGAGGCCGTCGACCGAGTAGTTCAGGTTCTCGGCGATCGGGCGGAAACCACTCTCATGACTGACCTGGGCAAGGAAATGGATCAGCCGCAGGCGGGTGGTCAGTTCGCCAGCAGGCGCGTACTGCGCGATCAGGGCGCCCGTGCCGGCCGGCGCCCGGCCGTCGGACATATAGCCCGCGAAGGCCTGAAACGTTCGGGGCCCCAGCTGGCCGTCGGCCGCGCCGGGATCGTATCCCTTGGCGCGTAGAGTGTTCTGCAGATCCTGGACCGACATGCGCCTGCCCTCCGTCCTCGCCGAAATCGACTCCCGCATAAAGACACGGATGGCGCAGCGATACAATCTAGGGATGTATTGGTAATCATGCGCCCCGAGGTCCTGTTTCCATTGTTCGCCGAGGTCTCCACCCTGAAGGGCGTAGGTCCGAAGGTGCTCCCGCTCGTCCAGAAGCTGGCCGGGCCGCTGGTGCGCGACGTCGCGTTCCTGTCGCCGTCCGGACTGATCGTGCGTCGCCCGATGACCGCCGCGAACGCCGTCGAGGGCCAGGTCGGCGTCTTCGAGATCGTCATCGACCGCCTGATCGTCCCGCCCAAGCCCGGCGCGCCCATCAAGGTGCGGGCGACCGACGCCACCGGCTTCGTCCACCTGATCTGGTTCGGCGGCTCGGCCCAGCACATCGACCGCCTGCTGCCGCGGGGCCAGACCCGGCTGGTCACCGGCAAGGTCGAGCGCTTCAACAGCGAGGTGCAGATCGTCCACCCGGACATCTTCACCCCCGAACAGGCGGGCGACATTCCCGCCATCGAGCCCGTCTATCCGGCGACCCAGGGCCTGTCCTCCCGCATCATCCGCAAACTGGTCCAGGCCGCGCTCCAGCACGCTCCCGACCTGCCCGAATGGCAGGACCCGGCCTGGCTGGCCAGAACCCGCTGGCCCGGCTGGCGCGCCGCCCTCGAACGCCTGCACGCCCCGGAGGCCGAGCCCGATCTGGAGCCCGACGCACCCGCCCGCCAGCGACTGGCCTATGACGAACTGCTCGCCCACCAGCTGGCGCTGGCCCGTCGCCGCCGCGCCCGCCAGATCACGCCCGCGCCGGTGATCCATCCGGGCGACGCCTCGGCTCGCCTGCTCGAGTCCCTCCCCTTCCAGCTGACCGGGGCCCAGCATCAGGCCATCGCCGAGATTCGCCGCGACCTCGCCTCGGGCGAACAGATGGGCCGGCTGCTGCAGGGCGATGTCGGCTCGGGCAAGACCGCGGTCGCCGCCCTGGCCCTGGCCGACGCCGCCGCCTCGGGCTTCCAGTCCGCCCTGATGGCGCCGACCGAAATCCTCGCCCGCCAGCACTATCAGCGCATCGCGCCGATGATGGAGGCCGCCGGCGTCAGCGCCGTCCTCCTGACCGGCAGGGATGCGCCGGCCGAGCGCCGCGCCCGTCTCGCCGCCCTCGCCTCGGGCGAGGCCCAGGTCGCCATCGGCACCCACGCCCTGTTCCAGGACGCCGTCCGCTTCGACCGGCTGGCCCTCGCCGTGATCGACGAACAGCACCGCTTCGGCGTCAACGAGCGCCAGCGGCTCCAGGCCAAGGGCGACCCGCGCACAGGCGGCGTCCATCTGCTGACCATGTCGGCGACGCCCATCCCCCGCACCCTCGAACTGACACAGTACGGCGAACTCGAGGTCTCGCGCCTGATGGAGAAGCCGCCGGGCCGCACACCCGTCACCACCGCCGTCCTGCCTCTCGCCCGCATCGGCGAGGTGGCGAAGCGGCTCAAGGCCGCCATCGACAGCGGCGCCCAGGCCTACTGGATCTGCCCGCTGGTGGCCGAGAGCGAAGCCTCCGACCTCGCCGCCGCCGAGGCCCGCGCCGCCGACCTGCGCCGCATCCTCAAGGTCGAGGTCGGCCTCGCACACGGCCAGATGCCGGGGCCCGAGCGCGAGGCCGTCATGGCCGACTTCGCCGACGGCCGCATCCCGCTGCTGGTCGCCACCACCGTGGTCGAGGTCGGCGTCGACGTGCCCAACGCCACCATCATGGTCATCGAGCACGCCGACCGGTTCGGCCTGGCCCAACTTCATCAGCTGCGCGGCCGCGTCGGCCGGGGGGCCAAGGCCAGCGCCTGCATCCTGCTCTACGGCGGCGGAGACGACGGTCTCGGCGAGACGGCGAAGACCCGGCTGGAGACCCTGCGCCGCACCGAGGACGGCTTCGAGATCGCCGAGGAGGATTTCCGCCTGCGCGGCGGCGGCGATCCGCTGGGTCTGAAGCAGAGCGGCTTCCCGGCCTACCGCTTCGCCGACCCGATCCGGCACCGCGCCCTGATGCTGGCCGCCGCCGACGACGCCCGTCTGGTGCTGGGCCGCGATCCCGACCTGACCTCGCCGCGCGGCGAGGCGGTCAGGGTGCTCGAGGCCCTGTTCGACTGGCGCAACGACCGGCCGGGCATCGACTAGGCCGCCTGGCGAGCCTGCCAGGCCGTCAGACGCGCTTGAACATCTGCTTCAATGTCACCATAGAACAGATTGTATGGGCGAGACTTTCTTCGATCAGCCCAACTTCCGGTCTCGCGGAAGGACTCCGTCCTGGGCTCTGTGTGGCGCAGCAGGCCGCCGCGGCACTGGGTGGCGATCTCACGCGCCATCAAGGCCGGCCGCGCGCCCCACTCCAGCCCGGTGGCGTTGGTCGCTCCCTTGTGCCGCCGCGCCTCGACCGGCGCCGTGTCGGTCGAGCCGGTCACGGGATTGACGCACAGCGCCGGGCGCTGACCCAGGTCGACCAGCCGGCCCCGCGCGTCCCAGACCAGGGCCCGGCGCAGCCGCCGCCGAGCCGCGCCGTCATTGCCCTCGCCCACCGGCGACCAGCCGACGACGCAGCCGACCTGATCGCGCCTGGCGCAGGCAGGGACCCGGGGCGACAAGCCGTCGGCGGCCGCCACCACATCGATCAGATAGGCCGCGACGAGCCGTTGGCTCAGCGCCGGATCGGGGGCCACGCGCTCACGCACCAGCCGTTCGACGATGTCGCCGCCCTGTTCCACCCCGGCCAGCACGATCGGCCCGCCGGGATGGTTGGCGATCCAGACGTCGAACGCCGCCGCCGCATCGCCCCAGGCGAAGGCCCGCGCCTCGCGCGCATCCTCGCGCAGCGTCAGGCGAGTGTAGAGGCTGCCCTGCCGATAGCGCGGCGCGCTGATCGCCCCGGCGCGCGCGAACGGCCCGGCGTAGTTGGGCAGCACCACCCGGCTGAGATAGGCGTCCGCCGCCCGGTCTCCGATCGGACCGTTCCACTCGGCCCCGCCGTCATAGGTGGTCGAATGGACGAAGAAGACAGCCGCCGGCCCCGCGCCCGCTGTCCGCGTCTCCCGCAACGCCCAGGCCGCCGGCGCCCCGTAATCGGGCGCGGGCGGCGGCGTGTAGGTCTGGAACGGCACCTGGGGGTCCAGCCCGGCCCTGAGGATGTCGCCGCGCCACACCGCGACGGCGGCGGCCAGCACCAGGATGATCGTCAGGCCGATCCAGCCGACCCACTGGCGAAAGGTCAGCCTCGGCCGCGTCATCGATACGGGTCCGCCGTGGCGAGGAAGTCCTGCACATAGCGGCGCACGCCCTCTTCCAGCGGCGTCGATTGACCGCTGAACCCGGCTTCGCGCACCCGCTCCATCCGCGCCTCGGTGAAATACTGGTATTTGTCGCGGATGCTCTCGGGCGTATCGACGTATTCGATCCGGGGCGTCTTGCCCGCCGCCGCGAAGGTGGCGTTGGCCAGATCGAGGAAGGACCGCGCCTGCCCCGAGCCGGCGTTGAACACGCCCGACACCTCGGGCGTCTCCAGCAGCCATTCGACCATGTCGACCACGTCGTCGACGAACACGAAGTCGCGCATCTGGCCGCCGTCGGCGTAGTTCGGATTGTGCGAGCGGAACAGGGTCACCGGCTGATCGGCCTGAACCCTGGGCCAGATCTGGGCCACGACCGACTTCATCCCGCCCTTGTGGTACTCGTTCGGTCCATAGACGTTGAAGAATTTCAGCCCCGCCCACTGGGCCGGCGCCGTCCGGTATTGCGCCTGCCTCGCCGCATATTGATCAAACAGATATTTCGAATAACCATAGGCATTTAGCGGTCTAAGCGCAGACAGGGACCGAAGATCGTCATGGTCCTCGAACCCCAGTCCGCCATCGCCGTAGGTCGCCGCCGACGAAGCGTAGATCAGCCGCGCGTCGCGCAACGAACACCAGGCCCACAGGTCCCGCGACAGGCTGAAATTGGTGTGCAGGATCAGGTCCGCGTCCGGCTCGGTCGTCGACGAAATTGCGCCCATGTGAACCACGGCCTCGATCCGCTCGGCGTTCCGCTCCAGCTGATCGAACATCTCCTCGGGCGACCAGAAGTCGGCGATCGGATGTTTGGCGAGATTCCTCCACTTGCCCAGATCGGCCGTCTCCAGCCGGTCGACCACGACGATATCGCGCCGCCCCTCGGCGCACAGGCGCGCAACGATGTTCGAGCCGATGAAGCCGGCCCCGCCCGTCACCACGATCATGCGCCGGATCATCGTTCGCCCTTCATCTTCTCGACCGTCTTCGTGGTCGAATAGCCGTCCTCAAATGTGGCCAGCCTGACCTCGCCGCCCCAGCTCTCGACCAGATCGCCGCCGACCACCCCCTCGCGGGTGTAGTCAGCGCCCTTGATCAGGACATCGGGCCTCAGCCGTTCGATCAGGGCCAGAGGCGTCGGGTCGTCGAAGGCCGTCACCCGGTCGACGGACTGAAGCCCGCCGATGACCACCGCCCGGCTGTCCAGATCGTTGATCGGCCGCCCCTCGCCCTTCAGGCGGCGCACCGAGGCGTCGGTGTTCAGCGCCACCACCAGCCGGTCGCACCACCCGCGCGCCTGGGCCAGATAGGCGACGTGGCCGCGATGCAGGATGTCGAAACAGCCGTTGGTGAAGCCGACCTTCAGCCCCTGCCGCTTCCAGCCCTCGACCACATGCGCCAGCTCCTCCAGCGGCATGACCTTTGCGTGGGCCCCGGCGGCATGCTGGCTCATCTCGGCGTCGATCAGCTCGGCCGGGGTGACCACCGCCGTCCCCGCCTTGCCGACCACGACGCCCGAGGCGAGGATGGCGAACTCAACCGCCGTCTCCAGCGAAGCGCCCGCGCCCAGCGCCAGCCCCAGCGCCGCCAGACCCGTGTCGCCCGCGCCCGAAACGTCGAACACCTCGCGCGCCCGTCCGGGGAAATGTTTCGCCGCCTCCCCGCGCCGCATCAGGCTCATGCCCTTGCCGGCCCGGGTGACCACCACAGCCTTGACCGTGGTGGCGTGCAGCAGCGCCTTCAACGCCGCCTCGACCTCGGCGTCGCTCTCCACCGGCAGGCCCGTGGCGGCGGCAAGTTCGCTGGCGTTGGGCTTGATCAGATCCACCGCGCCATAGCGGGCGAAGTCGCGACCCTTGGGGTCGACCACCACCGGCGCGCCGCTCGTCTGCGACGCGGACAGGGCCTGGGCGATCACCAGATCGCTGATCACGCCCTTGGAGTAATCTGAGAGCAGATAGACGGAAGCACCCGTAAGGGCGTCGCTTTCATCACCCATCAAGGCCGCCGCTTCCTCATCGAGCCGCAACAGCTGCTGGCCGGCGGCGACGAAGCGCGTCTTGACGATGGTGGCCACGCCGGCGCGCCGCTCGACCGCGTCCTCGATGCCGGGTTCCGCCGCGATCAGCGCCGCCAGCTCATCGCCGGCCGCATCCTGCCCCGCCACCGCGCCCAGTCGCGCCACGCCCCCGAGGGCGGCGACATTGCGCGCCACATTGCCGACCCCGCCCGGCATGGCGAGGGTCCGACCCATGCGCAGAACGGGAATGGGCGCCTCGGGCGAAATCCGGCTGACCTCGCCATAGACATAGCGGTCCAGCATCAGGTCGCCGACGCAGGCGATCTTCAGCCCACGCACTCGCTCCAGCAGCGCCTGCAGTTCACCGAGATCGAGCGTGCGTTCAGCCATCCCCTTGGCCTATCGGATTCAGGCCGCCTTCGCCATCCGCGCCTTGGTCAGGTCGTCATAGGCGATCAGGTCGGCGGCCAGGGCCTCGAACTGGTCCAGCGGCACCATGTTCGGCCCGTCCGATGGCGCATTGTCGGGGTCCTGGTGCGTCTCCATGAAGACCGCGTCGACGCCCACGGCCACGGCGGCCCGCGCCAGCACCGGCACGAACTCGCGCTGCCCGCCCGAGGACGTGCCCTGCCCGCCCGGCTGCTGCACGGAATGGGTCGCGTCGAACACCACCGGACAGCCGATCTCGCGCAGGATCGGCAGCGACCGCATATCGCTGACCAGGGTGTTGTAGCCGAAGCTGGCCCCGCGCTCGCAGGCCATGACGTTGGGGTTTCCGGCGCCCACGACCTTGGCGATGACGTTCTTCATGTCCCAGGGAGCCAGGAACTGGCCCTTCTTGATGTTGATGACCTTGCCGGTCGCCGCGGCGGCCAGCAGCAGATCGGTCTGGCGGCTCAGGAAGGCCGGGATCTGCAGCACGTCCACCGCTTCGGCGGCGATGCGGCAATGCTCTTCCGTGTGTACATCGGTCAGCACCGGCAGGCCGGTGACCTCACGGATCTCCGCGAAGATCGGCAGCGAGCCCTCAAGCCCGAATCCGCGCGCGGCGGTGGCCGAGGTCCGGTTCGCCTTGTCGAAGCTGGTCTTGTAGATGACGCCGACGTTCAGCCGCTCGCCGATTTCCTTCAGCGCATGGGCCATCTCCAGCGCGTGCTGGCGGCTTTCCAGCTGGCACGGACCGGCGATGAAGACGATGCGCTGACCGCCGCCGATGCTTACGGGGCGCTTCAGGCCTTGTGTGATGTCGATGACGGCGTTGGGCTTGGACAAGGCAGACTTCCCGGAGTTGCGGCTTTGCGACGCGCGGTCGATGCCGCACTCATGCGGCCATCAGGTGGCGTCGGACGTATAGGTTCGCAAGCTATCACGGAGCCCGACCGCATGACCACCAAGGCCGACGCCCGACCCGTGATCCTGTGGTTCCGTCAGGATCTGCGGCTGGCCGACAATCCGGCCCTGACCCACGCCGCCGAAACCGGACGGCCGGTCGTCCCCGTCTACATCCTCGACCAAGGCTCGCGCGTCCGCCCCATGGGCGCCGCCTCCCTCTGGTGGCTGGACAAGTCCCTGCGCGCGCTTGACGCCGCCCTGGGAGAGCGCGGCTCGCGCCTGATCCTGCGCCGCGGCGACAGCGAGGCCGAACTGCGCCGACTGATCGACGAAACCGGCGCCGGCGCCGTCTTCATGAACCGGCTGTTCGAACCCGACGCCTTCGCCCGCGACGCCGACATCGCCCACGGCCTTCGGACCGAAGGCGTCGAGTGCAAGGGCTGGAACGCCGCCCTCCTGTCGCCTCCGGGCAGCGTCCTGAACGGGTCGGGCCAGCCCTACAAGGTCTTCACGCCGTTCCTGAAGGCCCTGCTGGCCACGGCCGCCCCCCCGCCGCACACGACCGGTCCGGCCGCCATCACGACTCCGGCCGACCCCGTCTCCGATGACATCGATGCCTGGGACCTGCATCCGGTCCGACCCGACTGGTCCGGCGGCTTCGACTGGAGCCCCGGCGAGGCCGGAGCCTCGGACGCCCTGTCCGCCTTCGTGGCCCGGGGGCTGAAATCCTACTCCGCCGGCCGTGACCGGCCCGCCGCGCCGGCGACGAGCCGCCTGTCGCCCCATCTGCATTTCGGCGAGATCAGTCCCTGGCGCGCCGTCCTGGCCGCCCGCCAGGCCGCCGCCGACGGCCGTGTGCCCGCCGCCGAGGCCGAAAAATTCGTGGCCGAGATCGGCTGGCGCGAATTCTCCGCCCACCTGCTGCAGGCCTTTCCGCAGATGCCGGACGCCGCCTTCCGTCCGGAATACGACGCCATGCCGTGGCGCGACGATCCCGCGGGCCTCTCGGCCTGGAAACGCGGGCGAACCGGATATCCCGTGGTGGACGCCGGCATGCGCGAGCTCTGGACGACCGGATTCATGCACAACCGGGTGCGCATGATCGTCGCCTCCTTCCTGATCAAACACCTGCTGATCGACTGGCGCGAGGGCGAACGCTGGTTTCACGACACCCTTGTCGACGCCGACCTCGCCTCCAATGTTCAGAATTGGCAGTGGGTCGCTGGATCCGGAGCCGATGCTTCACCGTACTTCCGAATCTTCAATCCGGTCATACAGGGGCAGAAATTCGATGCAGACGGCCGATACGTCCGACGCTGGGTTCCGGAACTCAGCCGACTGCCCGATCGCTGGCTCCACGCGCCATGGACGGCGCCCGCCGCAGTCCTGTCTGACGCCCGGCTCCGCCTGGGCCGGGACTACCCCGCCCCGATCGTCGACCACGCCGAGGCCCGTCAGCGCGCGCTCGACGCCCTCAAGGACGTCGTCGCGTGGCGCGAGGCCGGGGGGGATTGACGCCCGTCCCTCCTCAGGCGGAGAGTCGCTGTCATGACGTCGGTGACAGCCGAGCGGTATGAGGCAGGCGCCCGCACCCCCCGCGGATTTGCGATGCTGCTGCGCCTGCTCGCCGCCAACTGGACCTTCGGCCGGCTGACCGTCCACCTCCCCAATGGCGAGGTGCATCAGCTCGAAGGCTCGCAGCCGGGGCCGTCAGCCGTTTTCGACATCAAGGACTATCGCTTCGCCCGTCGCGTGCTGGCCTCGGGCGATATCGGCTTCGCCGAGGGCTATATGGCCGGCCAGTGGGAGAGCCCGCATCTCGCCGCCCTGCTGGAATCCTTCGCCCACAACTACGATCACATCCGGCGGCTGGTCGACGGCCATCCGGCGATGAAGGCGGTCCACTGGCTGTCCCACCGCCTGAACCGCAACAGCCGTTCCGGGTCGCGCAAGAACATCCACGCCCACTACGACCTCGGCAACGCCTTCTATGCGTCCTGGCTGGATGCCTCGATGACCTATTCATCGGCCCGATTCACGCGGGCGGGCATGGCGCTGGATGCGGCCCAACGGGAGAAGTACGCGTCTCTCGCGCGGTTGATGGACCTGCGCTCCGGCCAGTCGGTGCTGGAGATCGGCTGCGGCTGGGGCGGCTTCGCCGAGTTCGCGGCCCGCGACGTCGGCGCCCGGGTCACCGCCATCACCATCTCGCAGGAGCAGTTCGACTTCGCCCGCCAGCGCATGTTCAACGCCGGCCTGTCCGACCGCGTCGATATCCGGATGGCGGACTATCGCGATGTCGAGGGGACCTTCGACCGCGTCGCCTCGATCGAGATGTTCGAGGCCGTCGGCCTGGAATACTGGCCCACCTATTTCGGCAAGATCCATGACGTGCTGAAGCCGGGCGGCAAGGCCGGCCTGCAGATCATCACCATCGATGACGCGCTGTTCGCCGGCTACAACAAGCGCACCGACTTCATCCAGAAATACATCTTCCCCGGCGGCATGCTTCCGTCCGAGAAGGAGCTGAAACCCGTCATTGACCGCGCCGGACTGGAATGGCTGGCCATCGAGCGGTTCGGCCAGGACTATGCCGAGACGCTGAAGCTCTGGGATGAGCGCTTCCAGGCCGCCTGGGGCGACATTCGCCGCATGGGCGGGTTCGACGAGCGGTTCCGGCGGCTCTGGCGCTTCTACCTGGCCTATTGCGAGGCCGGCTTCCGCTCGGCCCGGACCGACGTGATACAGCTGGTTCTCGCCCGCGACTGACGGGCGCCGGACGCCGCCATGACCTCGCCGCTGATCACCACCGAAGACCTGGCTGACCGCCTCGGCGATCCCAACCTCCGCCTCGTCGACGCCAGCTGGCATCTGGATCGCCGCGACGGACGGCCGGACTTCGAGGCGGCCCGCCTGCCGGGCGCGGTCTTCCTCGATCTGGACGCCAGTTCGGACCCGGACAGCCCCCTGCCGCACATGCTCCCGACGTCCGCCGACTTCGCCGCGCGCATGGGCGGTCTGGGGATATCGGAGCGAGACGCGATCGTCGTCTACGACACGGTCGGCATCCGGTCGTCCGCCCGGGTCTGGTGGATGTTACGCGTCATGGGAGCCGCCAATGTCCGCGTTCTGGACGGCGGTTTGCCGAAATGGCTGGCCGAAGGCCGTCCGGTGGAGAGCGGCTCTCCGCCCGCCCCGGGCCCCGCCGTCTTCTCCGCGCGCCTTGACGCCGGAGCCGTCGCCGACCTCTCCGACATTCGCACAGCGCTGGAGACAGGCGGTCAGGTGCTGGACGCCCGGTCGGCGGGTCGCTTCCAGGGCCGCGAGCCCGAACCCCGCGCGGGCCTGCGCTCCGGCCATATGCCCGGCGCGCTGAACCTGCCCTTCCCGGCCTTGCTCAAGGCCGACGGAACGATGAAGCGGGGACCGGCCCTGGAACAGGCCTTCCGCGACGCCGGCGTCGATCCGGACCGTCCGGTCGTGACCACCTGCGGCTCGGGCGTCACCGCCGCCATCCTCAGCCTCGGGCTGGCCGAACTCGGCAAGCCGTCCCGTCTCTACGACGGCAGCTGGGCGGAATGGGGCGGCCGCTCGGATACCGTCGTGACCGCCCCCTAGACAGGCCGGCTTCAGGCCGGCGGTGCCACCGGCTCCGGCCCTGCGATCTCGGCCGGCACGTCGGCCTCGCCGCGGGACACCACCGTGGCCGCCACCAGGTCGCCGGTGACGTTCAGGGTGGTGCGGCACATGTCGAGGAAGCGGTCGACGCCCAGGATCAGGCCGATGCCCTCGGCCGGCACGCCGACCATGACGAGAATCAGGGCGATGACCGGCAAGGATCCCGCGGGAACCCCGGCCGTGCCGATGCCGCCGAGGATGCACACGAGCATCACCACCAGTTGCTGCTGGATGTTCAGGTCGATGCCGAAGAACTGCGCCAGGAAAAGCACCGTGACCCCCTCGAACAGGGCCGTGCCGTTCTGGTTGGCCGTGGCGCCGACGGTCAGGACGAAGCGCGAGATGCGCCGGGGAAGCTTCAGCTGCTCCTCGGCGGCCTTGATCGCGATCGGCAGGGTGGCGTTGGACGAGGCGGTCGAGAAGGCGACCACGAAGGGCTCGCGCACGCCCCTGGCGAACGTCAGCGGATTCATGCCGCCGAAGATCCAGATCAGCAGCGGATAGACGACGAACATATGGATCGCCATCGCGCCCACGGCGACGCCGGCATAGGCCCCCAGCCGCACCAGCAGGTCCCAGCCGAACACCGCCGACAGGTTGAACATCAGGGCGGCGATCGCGAACGGGGCCAGTTTGATGACCAGGTTGATCAGCTTCATCATGACTTCCAGCAGACCCTGCAGGGCCTGTTGAAGCGCGTCCGTGGCCGGGCTCTTGGCCATGACCATGCCGATGCCGAAGATCAGGGCGAAGATCATCACCGGCAGGATCTGGTTCTCGGCCGCTGCGGTGACGACGTTGGACGGGATCATGTCGAGGAAGAATTTCCCCGCCTCGATCGACTTGGGCGCATTGCCGACGATGGCCGAGGCGCCTTCGGCCCCCTGGGCCAGGAGTTGCTGCGCCAGCGCCGGATCGACGCCGTCTCCGGGCCGGAACAGGTTGACCATGCCCAGACCGATACCCACGGCGATGGCCGAAACGACAACGGTGAACAGCAGGGTCTTGAGTCCGACCCGGCCCAGCGACTTGAGGTCGCCCATCTCGGCCACCCCGACCGCCAGGGCGGCGAACAGCAGCGGCAGGACCAGCATGAACAACAGGCGAAGGAAGATCTGGCCGACCGCCTGGATGATGTCCATCACGGCCGGGATCACCGTCTGACCCGTCAGATTGACGTACAGCCCGCCTCCCAGGCCCACCACGAAGCCCAGCAGCATCCACAGATAGAGCGGCACGCCGCCCTTTTTGGTCGTTTCCATGCGTCCCCCCGGCCCTCGGCCGATGTCGTTATCTGATGGGCAGGGCGTAGATCAGTCCGCCCGGCGTTGCGTTCCATTGTGCGTTAAGCCCGCGCGTCAGGTCGAGCGATGATTCCGCCCCGACGTTCCGCGCGAAAATCTCACCGTAGTTTCCCTCGGCCTCGATCGCCAGCCTGGCCCAGTCCCTGCGCAGTCCCAGCATGGGCCCGACGTTGCCCTCGACCCCCAGCAGGCGCCGGACCTGGGGATCGCGCGAATCGTCCGCCAGGTCGCCGGCGTTGTCGCGGGTCACGCCCAGCTCCTCGCCCAGGATGACCGCGTTCAGGGTCCAGCGCACGATCGACGTCCAGGCCTCATCGCCGCGCCTGACCGCGGGCCCCAGCGGCTCCTTGGAGATGACGTCCGGCAGGACCGCGTGCTGTTCGGGATTCGACAGGGTGGTGCGGGCCGCCGCCAGGGCCGAGATGTCCGCGCTGAAGGCGTCGCAGTCCTCGCGCCCGTAGGCCGCGCGCGCCGCCTCCTCATTGGCGGTGACCACCGGCGTGTATTCCAGCCCCCGTGAGCGAAACCAGTCGGCGACGTTCAGTTCCGAGGTCGAGCCGCGCTGCACGCAGATCCGCGCGCCGTTCAGTTCCGTGGCGCTGGCCAGGTCGAGCGACCGCCGCACCAGGAAACCCTGGCCGTCATAGTAGTTTATCCCGGCGAAGCGGACGCCCTCCCGGGCCTCCCGCGACAGGGTCCACGACGTCGAGCGCCACAGCACATCGACCCGTCCGCTGCGCAACGCCTCGAACCTCTGGCTGCTGACGAGCGGCACGAACCGCACCGCGTCCGCGTCGCCCAGCACCGCCGCCGCCAGGGCGCGGCAGAAGTCCGCGTCGAACCCGCGCCACTGGCCTCGGTTATCCGTGAAGGCGAAGCCGACCAGTCCCTCATGCACGCCGCAGTTCAGCCGGCCGCGCCGCTTGATCGCAGCCAGGGTCGGGCTGGCGAAGGCGGGAGCGGCGGTTTCGGTCTGGGCGTCGGCGTCCGTATCCGCGTCCCCGCCGGCGTCGCGCTCGCCGCGCCCGCAGGCGACCAGCGTCAGGGCCGCCGCGATCGCCGCAGCCGCCGTCCAGCGTCCTGCCAAACCTGCCCTCATTACGCCTCGCCAAAGCCTTCAGACCTTGCGCCTCGCCTCGCTTTAGAGGCTTTTGCAGACCGAACCGCAAGCCTCCCGGGACCCGAATGTCCGACCGCAGCGACCGCACCCGACTGATCGCCTCCGCCACCCGGCGCGGACGCGGACGTCGTGGCGTGGCCCCGCCGGTCGAGCGGGCCTCCACCCTGCTCAACGATGCGCCCGGGGCCATGCGCGACGAGACGGTCGGCCCCGTCTACGGCATCGAGGATCTGACCGCGGCCCGCGAACTGCGCGCCGCCCTCGCCGATCTTGAGGGGGCGAGGGAGGCCTGGCTGGTTCCGTCCGGCCTCGCCGCCGTCACCGTGCCCCTGACCGCGTTGGCGCGCCCCGGCGACGAGATCGTGACGACCGACGCCCTCTATGGCCCCAGTCGCCGCTTCCTGACCCGACACATGAAGGCGCGCGGCGTGACCACGGTGTTCCACGCGCCGGACGCCTCCACCGATGCAGTCCTCGCCGGCTTCACCGACCGCACCCGCGTCCTGCTGATCGAATCGCCCGCCTCCCTGACCTTCGAGATGCTGGACGTCCCCGCCTTGGCCGCCGCCTGCCGCGCCCGAGGGGTCCGCACCGTCATGGACAACACCTGGGCCGCGGGCCTCGCCTTCCATCCGCTGGCGCATGGCGTCGACGTCAGCGTCCAGGCCGTGACAAAATATGTCGGCGGCCATTCCGACCTGCTGATGGGCTCCATCGCCGTCGCCGACCTCGCGGTCGGCCGGGTCATTTCAGAGACGATCGAGGATCTCGGCTGGCGGGTTTCGCCCGACGACGCCTGGCTGGCCCTGCGCGGCGCCCGCACCCTGCCCCTTCGCTACGAGGAACAGGCCCGATCGGCGATGACCGTGGCGACCTGGCTGCAGGCCCGCCCCGAGGTCGCCAGGGTCCTCTATCCCGCCCTGCCCGGCTCGGTCGGCCACGACCTCTGGCGGCGCGATTTCACGGGCGCCGCCTCCCTGTTCGGCGTCGTCATGCACGGCGGCGACGAAGCCGCCGCCCACGCCCTGATGTCGGCGCTGGAGCTCTTCGGCCTCGGCTATTCCTGGGGTGGGTTCGAAAGCCTGATCACCCACGAGACCGGCCAGCTCGCCCACCGCCGCGACCCGCCCGTGCTGGCGGGCCAACTGCTGCGACTCCACGTCGGGCTCGAGGCGCCAGCCGACCTGATCGCCGACCTCCAATCCGGCCTAGCGGCCTGGCGGGCCGCTATCCGCTGAGCTTCGCCCGCGCCGTCTTCAGCTTCGCGCGCAATGCATCCGTCGCCTTCGCCTGACGGTTCGCCAGGGCCGACGCCTCCCGCTCCAGCGCCGCCCGCCGCGCCTCCAGCCCCTGCGTTTCCGCCTGCTGCGTGGCGTCCAGCGCAGCCAGCTCGCTCTCCAGCGCCTCGACCCGGGCCATGTCCTTCGCGCTCGGCCCGCGTTTCTTCGCCGCCTTCGGAGCCCTGGTCTTCTCAACCCGTCCGATATCGACCGAAAGGCCCCGCTCGATCAGTTCGCCCGGAGCCATGAGCGCCGCCTGCCGATCCGGCCCTTCCGCCGCCTCCACCGCCGCGCCATCCTTGAACAGGTCCCGCTTCACGCCCCAGGCTTCCAGCGCCTTCGCCCGCGACGTCGCCGCCACGGTCCACGAATGGAAACCGTCGGAATAGGAAAAGACCTTCAGGGCGCGCGCCATGACCCCTGAACGGCCCCGCTGCGTGCCGGTTCAGTCCAGCACGATCCAGGTCGGCGCATGATCGCTGGCCCGCTCGCGCCCGCGCACCTCGCGGTCCACCCCCGCGTCGCTCAACCGCCCGGTCACGGACGGGCTCAGCAACAGATGGTCGATCCGCAAACCGGCGTCCCGCTCCCATGCCTGCCGGAAATACTGCCAGAAGGTCCACGGCGGCGGATCGTGCGGAAACCGCTCGCGGATCGCGTCGGTCCAGCCCTGGTCCAGCAGCCTTGCATACGCCGCCCGGCTTTCGGGCTGCAGCAGGGCGTCCTTCTTCCACGAGCGGCTGTTGTAGATGTCGGCCTCGGTCGGCACGACATTGTAGTCGCCCGCCAACACCACCGGCGCCCCGCTGGTCAGCAGATCCGCCGCATGGGCGATCAGCCGCTCGAACCAGGCCAGCTTGTAGTCGAATTTCGGCCCCGGCTGCGGATTGCCGTTGGGTAGGTACAGGGATGCGATCAGCACCCCCTCAACCGCCGCCTCGATATAGCGGCTCTGCGCGTCGCCCCCGTCCCCGGGCAGGCCGCGCCGCGTCACCACGGGCTCTGCGCTCCGGGACAGGATCGCCACTCCGTTCCAGCGATGCTCGCCCTTCCACACGGCGTGATACCCCGCGTCGCGGATGGCCGCCGCAGGGAACTGCGCGTCCGTGGACTTGAGCTCCTGCAGGCACACGACATCCGGCCGCGCCGCCTCCAGCCACGCCAGCAGGTTGGGCAGCCGCGTGTTGACGCCGTTGATGTTGAAGGTGGCGATCCGCATCGCCCCTCAATGCGCGGGCGCCGGGCCGGTTCAGGAATGGCGCGCCCAGCAGGACTCGAACCTGCAACATCCCGCTTAGAAGGCGGGTGCTCTATCCGGTTGAGCTATGGGCGCCGACGGCCACCGCGCGATCCGGCTCAAGTAGCCCGAAGCGCGGTAGCCGAACAACCGCGCGGCTCAAGTAGCCCGAAGCGCGGTAGCCGAACAACCGCGCGGCTCAAGTAGCGCGAAGCGCGGTAGCCGCAACAGGAATCAATGCGTCCAGGGTTGTTTGCGGAAGGTGGCGAAATTGTCAGCGTAGGCCTTGAGGATCACGGGCGGATCCTGCGGCTCGTGCAGGCGGAACGGGATCCCGTGCCGCTCGGCATAGGCCACCGCCTCCTCGGCCGAATCGAAGGTCAGGCGGACCTGGCCGTTCATGTCGGACGAGCTGGTCCAGCCCATCAGCGGATCGATCGTTCGCGCCGACGCCGGCTCGAACTCCAGACGCCAGTCTCTCGCCGTGGCCTTGCCCGATTGCATCGCGGTCTTGGCGGGGCGGTAGATGCGGGCAAGCATGGAGGGCTCCTGGCGGTCGTGGGCGGATGCGGTCCGCGCAGGGCCAGATACCCCGACGCCGGACCCCGGTCCAGCGCCGGGCGATCCCGACGCCGGCGCGGCGCGCGGCGATCCGACGCAGCGGCGGTTGCGCTGGATCAAATCCGCCGCAGCAGGTACGGCGCAGCTTGGTCACAGCCTGCGGGAATTCGCCGATGATCATCTATCTGTCCGAGTCACGCCACGCCCGCCCCGCGTTCGGGGGGCTGTCCATCGGCTTGCACTGGCTGATGCTGCTCCTGCTGGCCGCGGTCTACGCCTGCATCGAACTGCGGGAATTCTATCCGCGCGGCAGCGACATCCGCGAGGGCCTGAAGACCTGGCATTTCATGCTCGGTCTGTCGGTCTTCGTCCTCGTCTGGATCCGGCTGATCGCCCGCTGGCGGACGCCCCTCCTGTCGCCTTCGCCCGGCTGGACCCGTTGGCCGGCGGCGGTCGGGCATCTCGCCCTGTATGGCCTGATGATCGCCATGCCGCTGCTCGGCTGGCTGGCGCTGAGCGCCGACGGCAAGGACATTCCCTTCTTCGGCCTCTCCCTGCCGCCCCTGGTCGCGCCGAACGAGGGCCTGACCGAACAGCTCGAGGAGTGGCACGAGACCCTGGGCGTCGCCGGCTACTGGCTGATCGGCCTGCACGCCGCCGCCGCCCTGATCCACCAGTATGTGTTGAAGGACGGGACCCTGGGGCTCATGCTGCCTCGCCGCCGCTGACCGGGGAGACCGTCCATGAGCCGCCTTGAGCGTCACCCCGAACGCCACCTCGTCGCCCGCATCGGCTGGCTGCGCGCCGCCGTTCTCGGCGCCAACGACGGCCTCGTCTCCACGGCCAGCCTCGTCGTCGGCGTGGCGGCGGCCGAGGCCGCGCGCGGCGGCATACTGATCGCCGGCGTCGCGGGCCTGGTGGCCGGGGCCATGTCGATGGCCGCAGGCGAATACGTCTCGGTCAGCTCCCAGTCCGACACCGAAAAGGCCGACCTCGCCCGCGAAACCGCCGAACTGGCGGCCGATCCGGAAGCCGAGGTCAACGAACTGGCCGCCATCTACGCCGCCCGGGGGGTGGAGCCCGCCCTGTCGCGGCAGGTGGCGCAACAGCTGATGGCGCGGGACGCCCTCGGCGCCCATGCCCGCGATGAGCTGGGCATTTCCGACTTCACCACCGCCCGGCCGATCCAGGCCGCCCTGACCTCGGCCCTGACCTTCGCCCTCGGCGCGGCCCCGCCCCTGGTCGTGGTGCTGCTGGCGCCGCTCAACGGCCTGATCGTATGGGTCGGCGTCACGGCTCTGGCGGGGCTGATGGGGCTGGGGGCGCTCGGCGCGATGGCGGGCGGCGCCAATGTGCCGCGGTCGGTGCTTCGCGTGGCCTTCTGGGGCGTCATCGCCATGGCCGCCACCGCCGGCATCGGTCGCCTGTTCGGAACGGTGGTCTAGGAGAGGCCCTGCCCGGCGACAGCGCGTTTCAGCGGGAACGCAAGTTCAAGCCCGGGGGGCCTATGCACGCTTCCAGAGTTTTTGGTCGGAGTGAGAGGATTCGAACCTCCGACCCTCTGGTCCCAAACCAGATGCGCTACCAGGCTGCGCTACACTCCGGCGGCGGGATTTGACACACTCGACGCCGCGCCGCAACGCACCCGGCCGGGTTATTCTGCGAAGAACGGATGGCGCACCCTGTCGCCCGCCTTCGCCCCGATCTCGTCGGCGCGACCCGCCCGCAGTTCCAGCACGCCGCTGGCCGGGCCGTTGGACGGGATGACCGTGTCCGACTGGGGCGTGGCGTTCTTCGCGATCGAGACGATCCGCCCGCGCGGGTCGATGTAGATGATGTCCAGCGGGCTCGGTGTGTTGCGCATCCAGAAGCCGCGCTCGGCCACGTCGGGGAACTGGAACAGCATGCCGCGGTCGTCCGCCAGCGGATCGCGGAACATCAGCCCGCGCTGGCGCTCGGCGTCGTCGTCGGCGATCTCGACCATGAAGCGGTGCTCGCCGCTGGCGGTGGTGATGGTCAGGGCTTCCAGAGGGTTTCCCTGGGCGTCCCTGGGCGTTCCCGCCCCGGCGCAGCCGGCCAGCAGGACCGCGGTGGACAGGACGGCCAGTATTCCACGACGTAGCATCACGCATCCACCCTCTTCGGGGGCGGAGACTATCCGCCCGGCCTGATTTCAGCGACCACCAGGCCCTTGGGCCCCTCGGCGAACCGCACCGCGACCGTCTCGCCCGGCAGGAGGTCATCCAGCCCGCAGCGCCGCAAGGTCTCGACATGGACGAAGATATCGCCGGGCGCGCCGTCGCGCACCACGAATCCGTAGCCCTTGGTGCGATTGAACCATTTTACCACGGCCGTCTCCAGCGGGCCGCCGGACGCCGTCTCGCCGTCGGCGATCCGCGACGCCTCCTGTTGCCTCAGGCCCTCATAGCCGCTGCGCTTCGGCGCCGGCGCGAGGTCTGGATCGCCCTCGCCCAGTTCGTGGACCTCGGTGACCTGCCAGCCCTTGGGCCGCCGCGCGCAATCGCAGGTGATGGGCGCGCCTTCGGGCGCCGTATCCCGCCCGCTGTCGCGCAGGCTGGAGATGTGCAGCAGGACATCCTTCATATCCGTCAGGCTGGGATCGTCGGGCACGATGAAGCCGTATCCCTTGCCGGGATCGAACCATTTCACCCGCCCCGCGATACGCACCGCGGCGGTAATCGTCCCAACGCCCTCGTAGTCAGACACAGCCTTCCCCCTGCCCGCAACCCTTGCGGACGGCGCTTATTTAACACGGTTCTGTGAAGGCCGGAAAAGCAAAAAACTCCGGTTTCCCGCCGGAATCGCCGAATTGTGTTCAGATCGGCGGCTGCGGCTCGTCCAGAACGGCGCGAATCTTCCGCATCAGATCGGGGCTGCGGTAGGGTTTGCCGATCAATTCCAGCCCGCCGCGGTCATCCGAGCGGTCACCCCAGCCGGTCGTCAGCAGGACCGGCGTTCCCGGCCGCAGCCGGCGCACCTCGGCCGCCAGGGCGACCCCGTCCATCGCGCCGGGCATGACGATGTCGGTGAACAGCAGGTCGAACGACAGGCCTTCCGCGACCAGCGCCAGAGCCTCGTCGGCGTCGCCGGCCTGGTGGACCTCGAACCCCGCCTCCTCCAGCAGGGTCGCGCCCATCGTCCGGACCTCGGCATTGTCCTCGACCATCAGCACGGACTCGCGGCCGTCCTCACGCCGCAGGTCGCGTATCGGGGTGGGCGTCTCGGGCATCTGGATCAACCGGCTCCTCCCTCGCCCGGCGACCGGACGCGACGTTCAAACGCGCCAGACCCGGAAAGGCTCGGCGTTGCGACGGTCACAGCGAAAAAGGGAAGCTCCGCGCTGGCAGTCCCTAGGGGAGTCGAACCCCTCTTTTCAGGTTGAAAACCTGACGTCCTAACCGATAGACGAAGGGACCGCTGCGCGGAGAGCGGGCGATATAGCCGCCGATTCCGGGCCGTGCAACCCGCAAAACGCCGAGGGCCGACACACAGTATTCCGGGCATCCCGGCTCGCGGGAATATGCCGGGTATTCACGCCATCCGCGGATCGGCCACGTCCTCGATCTCGAATTGCACGCCCTTGCGGCCGTTCCAGTCGTCGGCCTTCAACCGTCCGACCACGCTCAGCCCGCCCTGTCCGGACAACAGCGACTGACCGCCGGGCAAATCGGCGCAGCGCCAGGAAATGGCTTTCACCGACGCCCCGTCGGCCCCGACCAGCCGGCAGCGCACATGGCCGCCGGTCATGGCCACAGCGTCGCGCACCGAGACATGCTCGAGGGCGAACAGCGGCTCGGGATTGGCCGGGCCGAACGGCGCCAGCTGCTCGAACTGTTCGAACAGTCCCCGCGTCGCCGCGCCCGGATCGATCAGGGCGTCGATCTCGACCAGGTCCAGCGCATCCGCCGCCGCCTGCTCGCCCGCCATCCGCTCGTTCAGAAAATCGCGCAGCCGGCCGATGTCGTCGGCCCGCACCGTCAGCCCCGCGGCCATGGCGTGGCCGCCCCCGGCCATCAGCACGCCGCTCTCCCACGCCGCCTGCACGGCCTTGCCCAGATTCATGCCCGGCTGCGACCGGCCCGAGCCCTTGCCGACGCCGTTGATCGCATCGACGCCGATGACCACGACCGGCTTGCGCCAGCGTTCGCGCAGACGGCCCGCCACGATGCCGACCACGCCGGGATGCCAATCGTCGCCCTCGATCACCACCACCGCTGAACCATCCGCGTGGGCGCCGGTGGCCTCGACCATGCGCGTGGCCTGTTCCGTCACCTGCCGCTCGACCTCGCGCCGGGCGATGTTCAGGGCGTCAAGCTCCTGGGCCAGCGCCGCGGCCTCGACGGGATCGTCGGTCGACAGCAGGCGCGCGCCCAGATCCGACTTGCCGATCCGCCCGCCCGCATTGATCCGCGGCCCCAGGATAAAGCCCGCATGGTTCGACTTGGCCGGCCCCGGCTCGGCCCCCGCCGCCGCCAGCAGCGCTCGCAGGCCCGGATTGGCCCACTCGGACATCCGCCGCAGGCCCAGGCTGGTCAGGGCCCGGTTGAAGCCGGTCAGGCCCGTCACGTCGCAGATCGCCCCCATGGCCGCCAGATCCAGCCACTGGCGGATGTCCGGCTCCTTCAGGTCGCCGAACATCCCGCGCCGCCGCGCCTCGCGGTTCAGCGCCGCCAGCAGCACGAACACCACCCCCGCCGCCGCCAGGTTGCCCTGCCCCGAGTTGCATCCCGGCCTGTTCGGATTGACCACGGCGGCGCAGACCGGCGGATGCTCGCGCATCATGTGGTGGTCGATGACCACGACCTTCAACCCGATCGCCGCCGCATGGGCCACCGCCTCATTGGCCGCCGCGCCGCAGTCCACGGTGATGACCAGATCGGCGCCCGAGGCCTTCAGCGTGTCGAAGGCCCGCGCGCTGGGGCCGTAGCCCTCGGTCATCCGGTCCGGCACATAGATCGGCAGCTCGGCCCCCACGGCCCGGAACCAGCGCACCAGCAGGGCCGCGCTCGACGCCCCGTCGACGTCATAGTCGGCGAAGACATGGATCGAGGCCTTGGCCTGCAAAGCATCGAGGATCGCCTCGGCCGCCGCATCCATGTCCATGAAGCTGGACGGATCGGGGAACAGCGCCTTCAGCGTCGGCTGCAGGAAGTCGGCCCCCTGATCGGCGCGCACGCCGCGCGCCGCCAGCGCCCGCGCCAGAGGCTCTTCCAGACCCAGGGCCTGCATATGGCTGCGGATCAGACCGGCCTCGGCGGGCCGCTGCCGCCAGGCGCGTCCGGACAGGGAGCGGGACACGCCGAGGAACGCAGGCCCGAAGTCCGCGTCCGCGCCCCCGTCGGCCATCAGAGCGGCCGGATGGTGCGGATGCGCTGGACCGTCCGCGTCGAGGAATCCATCACCAGCGTATGCGTCGAAACGAAGCCGTCGGCGACCTTGACCCCGTCCAGCATGGCGCCCTTGGTCACGCCGGTGGCGGCGAAGATGGCGTCCTTGGACACCAGCTCATGCAGGTCGTATTTGCGGTCGAAGTCGGTGACCCCCGTCTTGCGCGCCCGTTCCCGCTCGTCGTCGTTGCGGAAGATCAGCCGACCCTGGAAATGGCCGCCGACGCATTTCAGCGCGCTGGCCGCCAGCACGCCTTCCGGCGCCCCCCCCGAGCCCAGATACAGGTCGATGCCCGTCTCCGGCTCCGCCGTGTGAATCACGCCCGCCACGTCGCCGTCGGTGATCAGCAGCACCCGGGCCCCGACCTCGCGCAGCGCCGCGATCAGCTCGGCGTGGCGCGGCCGGTCCATGACGCAGACGGTGATGTCCTCCGGCTTCACCCCCTTGGCCGAAGCCAGCGACCGGACGTTGTCCCCCGGCTTCATGTCCAGGTCGACGGTGCCGGGCGCGAAGCCGGGACCGATGGCGATCTTGTCCATGTAGGTGTCGGGCGCGTGCAGCATGCCGCCGCCCGGCGACATCGACAGCACGCACAGGGCGTTGGCCATGGCCTTGGCCGTCAGGGTCGTGCCTTCCAGCGGATCGAGCGCGATGTCGATGGCCGGGCCCTTCCCGGTGCCGACTTTCTCGCCGATGTAGAGCATCGGGGCCTCGTCGCGCTCGCCCTCGCCGATGACGATCTTGCCGTCGATGTCGAGGCTGTTCAGCGCGGTGCGCATGGCGTCCACGGCCAGCTGGTCGGCCTGTTTCTCGTCGCCGCGGCCGATCTGGGCGTAGCTGGCGATGGCGGCCAGTTCGGTCACCCGCGCGGCGTCGGCGGCAAGCGTGGATGCATAGGGAGCCGAAGCGGCCATGGGCGTTCTCCTGAGGCGATGATCCCCGGATTCTGCCGTCCGGGCGACTGTTCTGTTGGATCTACCGGCGATCGACCGGCGGCGGGGCGCGGCCGCGCTCGCGGGTGCGGCGCACGAATTCGTCCATCTCCGCCTGGGTCTGGGCCGTCACCGGCGCGACCGGCGTGGCCTCGACCCGCGCCCGGACGTCGTCGGCGAAGACCTCGGGATCGCCCGCGGTCTGCCAGTCGATGCGCGACACCTCGCCCGCCAGACTGCCGCCGGTCACCCGCAGCGTGTTGACCCGGGCCGCGATGGCGACCGGCGCGGGCAGCGGCTCGACGACCTTGGGGAAGTCGGCCCAGCGGGGGTATTCCCGGTGCGCGTCGACCAGCGCCTGCACGCGGGGCGCGACCGGCGAAGTGGCGTCGGTGGCGGGGTCGAACAGGCCGGCGCAGGCCGACAGCCCCCCCGTCAGCAGGGTCGCCGCCGTCATCGCTGCGATTTTCCGGATTGGCGCGTTCATATCAGGGGCGGTCATATGCCATGATCGCCACAGGCGGAAGGGCGCGCGGCCCTTGCACCGATCCTGACGACCCCGGAGCCCTCCCCCATGGCCAAGCGCCCGACCCCTCCGCCCGCCCCCAATCCGGAGACGATCGCCCCCCGCCCGCCGCGCAAGTCCGGCCGCCCGACCTCGGCCAAGCCGCCCCGCCCGCGCGCCGCCCAGGCCGAGGCCAAGCCGGCTCCGCCGCCCGGACAGCCCGCGCCGCAACCGGAACCGGCGCCGGCCGCCGCCGACGCCTTCGCCTTCCCCGGCGCCGACCAGCGCCAGATGCTCGAAACCCTGTCGATGAACCTGGCCCGGGCGGCCATGACGGCCCAGTCGGCCATCGCCGAGGCCGCCCTGTCCCAGGCCGACCGCCCCGCCGCCCTCTCGCCCGACCCGTTCAACGTCGGCCCGGCCATGAACTCCGTCATGACCAGCCTGGCCTCGCGCCCGGACAAGCTGTTCGCCGCCCAGGCCGATCTGTTCAACCGCTACATGGACCTGTGGGCCTCCACGACCCGCCGCGCCGCCGGGGACGAGACCCCCGCCGCCCACGAGGCGAAACTGTCCAAGGACAAGCGCTTCAGGGACCCCGCCTGGTCCGAAAACCCGATGTTCGATGTCATGCGCCAGTCCTATCTGGTGACCTCGGACTGGATGAACGGCCTCGTCTCCAGCGTCGAGGACGTCGATCCACTGACCAAGCGCCGGGCCGAATTCTTCACCAGACTGCTGACCGACGCCTTCTCCCCCTCCAACTTCCTCGCCTCCAACCCCGCGGCTCTCAAGGCCCTGGCCGAGAGCAACGGCGAATCGCTGGTGAAGGGGATGCAGAATTTCGCCGCCGACATGGAGCGCGGCGCCGGCAAGCTGAAGATCAGCCAGGCCGATTACGGCAAATTCGTCGTCGGCGAGAACGTCGCCACCGCCCCCGGCCAGGTGGTCTGGCGCGACGAGCTGTTCGAACTGATCCAGTTCGATCCCGCGACGGAGAAACAGCGCGCCATCCCCCTGCTGATCTTCCCGCCCTGGATCAACAAATTCTACATCCTGGACCTGCAGCCCGAGAACTCGATGATCCGCTGGCTCTCGGCCCAGGGCTTCACGGTCTTCGTCTGCTCCTGGGTCAATCCGGATGTCGACAAGGCCGGCTTCGGCTTCGACGACTATCTGGAAAAGGGGATCTACCGCGCTGTCGAGAAGGCGCTGGAGCAGTCGCAGGCCGAGCACATCAACACCGTCGGCTACTGCATCGGCGGCACCCTCATGGGCGCGGCCCTGGCCCACATGGCCGCGAAGGGCGACAGGCGCGTCACCGCCAACACCTTCTTCGCCGCCCAGCACGACTTCGCCGAGGCCGGCGACCTGCTGCTGTTCACCGACGAGCACTGGCTCAACGAGATCGAGCAGCAGATGGACGCCGCCGGCGGCGTCCTGCCCGGGGCTTCCATGGCCGAGACCTTCAACGCCCTGCGCGCCAACGACCTGATCTGGTCCTTCTTCGTCAGCAACTATCTGATGGGCAAGGACCCGCCCGCCTTCGACCTGCTGTTCTGGAACGCCGACCAGACCCGCATGCCGAAGAAGCTGCACATGGACTACCTCCGCTCCATGTACGGCCAGAACAGGCTGGCCCGGGGCGAGTTCGTCATCGGCGGGCTCAAGGTCGACCTGTCCAAGGTCACCCTCCCCCTCTATTTCCAGGCCAGCCGCGAGGACCATATCGCGCCGATGAATTCGGTCTACCGCTCGGCCCGCGCCTTCTCCAACGCCGACGTGACCCTGACGCTCGCCGGATCGGGCCATATCGCCGGGGTGGTCAATCCGCCCTCGGCCAACAAATACCAGCACTGGACCAACCCCGCCCTGCCCGCCACGCTCGGCGAATGGCAGGCCAAGGCCGTCGAACATCCCGGCAGCTGGTGGAACCACTGGGCCGACTGGCTGCATGACAAATCCGGCGGCTGGGTTCCGGCCCGCGACCCCAAAAAGGGCCCGCTTCCTGCGATAGAACCGGCGCCGGGGTCCTATGTGAAAGTGAAGTCTTGAAGCGTCTGGAACCCAATCTCCTGCTGGCCGTCACCACCGGCTTCGCCCTGCTGCTGGTGGTCATCACCGCCACCGTCTACGGCCCGCCCGTCGGCCTGATCCGCAATCCGTTGCTGGCTATCATCTGCGCCGGCGGCTTCGTGCTGCTCAATCCGGTGATGCTGCGGATGATGAAGATCACGCCGCGCCCGCCGATGATCCATCCGGACGCGCCGGGCACGGCCGTCTGGGCCACCCTGTTCCCGATGATGGTCATTCTCTCCGCCGCCGTGCCCGTCTTCTGGCCGGGTCGCGACTACGGCCTGCTGGTCATCATCGCCGCCGTCTGGTTCGGGGTGACGGCCGAGTCCGCGATCAAGGCCCGCTCTCAGGCCGGCTGAAACTTCAGCGCCACGCCGTTGTTGCAATAGCGTTTTCCGGTCGGTCTCGGCCCGTCCATGAACAGATGCCCCTGATGCCCGAGGCAGCGGGCGCAGTGATACTCCGTCCGCGGAAAGCCGATGGCGAAGTCGGTCTTCGTCCCGATGTTGGCTGCGATGACGTCATAGAAGCTGGGCCACCCCGTGCCGCTGTCGAACTTCCACGACGACCGGAACAACGGCAGGTCGCAGCCGCGACAGACGAAGGTCCCGCGCCGGTGCTCATTGTTCAGCTGACTGGTCCCGGGCCGCTCCGTCGCCTCATGGCGCAGCACGTCATAGCTGGCCCGCGGCAGCCGCTGACGCCACTGGGCGTCGGTGATCCGCCGGAACGGCGAACCGGCGTACTGCCGCTCCGACGCATCCGCGCGCCCGGGCGAACAGGCGGACACGGCGACCGCCCCGGCGGTCACGAGCAGATGGCGGCGGTTGATCGGGCTCATGCCGGAGATACGTCGGCGTCGCCGCGGAAGTTTCAAGTGCGCCTTCCTTCTCCCCCCGAGGGGAGAAGGATCACGAAAGGCCAGTATCTTCCCCAAGCCCCAGCATCAGGTTCAGGTTCTGCACCGCCGCTCCCGACGCCCCCTTGCCGAGGTTGTCCAGCAGGGCCACCAGCCGCACCTGCTCCGCGCCCCGGTCGCCGAACACATGCAGCCGCATCCGGTTGGTCCCGTTCAGCCCCTCGGGATCGATCCCAGTCATGGCCTCGGTCTCCTCCAGCTCGGCCACCTCGACGAAGCGGCAGCCGGCATAGGCCGCGGCCAGGGCGCCGTGCACCACCTCGACCGACGGCGACTTCGGCAGGGCCCCGAGGTGCAGCGGAACCTCGACCAGCATCCCCTGCAGATACCGCCCCACCGCCGGGGCGAACAGCACGCGCCGCTCCAGCCCGGTGTGCAGCGTCATCTCCGGCACATGCTTGTGCTGCAGCGACAGGCCGTAGGCGTGGAAGGCCTCGGTCGTATGGGCCGAGCAGGTCTCGTCCTCGTAGCGGATGATCATGGCCTTGCCGCCGCCGGAGTATCCCGACACGGCGTTGACCGTGACCGGCCAGCCCGCCGGAATGATCCCCGCGCTGACCAGCGGCCGGACCAGGCCGATGAAGCCGGTCGGATAGCAGCCCGGGTTCGACACCCGTTTCGAGGCCGCGATCTTCTCCCGCTGACCCGGCGCCATCTCGGCGAAGCCATAGGTCCATGCCGGATCGACCCGATACGCCGTCGAGGCGTCGATCACCCGTACGGCGGGGTTCTCGATCATCGCCACGGCTTCCTTCGCCGCCTCATCCGGCAGGCACAGGATCACCGCATCGGCGGCGTTCAGCGCCTCGCGCCGCGCCTCCACGTCGCGCCGCCGGTCGCCCAGCAGGATCAGTTCCAGATCGGAGCGCGCCTCCAGCCGCTCGCGGATCTCCAGCCCCGTGGTCCCGGCCTCGCCGTCGATGAAGATGGTGTGGGTCATGTCCGGACGTCTGCTCTTAGATTTGGTTCTCAGGGCGCAGATCGCGGATGCGCTCGTCCTGTAGCCAGATTGCGTCGATGATGGCGAAAACCTCGTCCGCCAGCTTTGTGCCGACGACATCGCTGCGGCTCAACGCTTCGCCGACAACGGGGCTCATCGAGAAGGCGCGGTCAGGCGCGTCGATGATCGTAAAGCCCGGCCCCGACGCCATTTGCCGATACTCAAGGCTCACCGCGATGCGCTTCGATGAGGGAGCGCCGCCCCATGCACCGACGATGAGATCGAAATTGGCGCCGTTCGCGACCACGTGGCCGTCGGTCCATTGGACCATATACGTGGCGAGCGCCCCAAGCTCGTCCGAGGCGTAACCACTCAACGCACGCGTCGCACGACCACAGCAATCGCAGTGCGTCGGCGGTTGCTCGATGCCCTTTTCGATCGTGATGGCCACTGGCGTCTCCAAAGAAAAAGGGCGCTCCGGTTTCCCGAAGCGCCCTCCTCCATACCGTATGTGAAACGGCCTAGCGCTTCGAGAACTGGAAGGACTTGCGGGCCTTGGCGCGGCCGTACTTCTTGCGCTCGACGACGCGGCTGTCGCGGGTCAGGAAGCCGTGCGGCTTCAGGACCGGGCGCAGCGCCGGCTCATAGTGGGTCAGGGCGTGCGACAGGCCGTGGCGGATGGCGCCGGCCTGGCCCGACAGGCCCGAGCCCTGCACGGTGCAGTCGACGTCGAACTGGGTCAGGCGGTCGGTCACTTCCAGCGGCTGGGCGATCATCATGCGCAGGATTTCGCGGGCGAAATACTGCATCTGATCCTTGCCGTTGATGGTGATCTTGCCCGAGCCGGGCTTGATCCACACGCGGGCGATCGCGTTCTTGCGCTTGCCGGTCGAATAGGCGCGGCCCTGGGCGTCCAGCTTCTGGACATAGACCGGGGCGTCCTCGGAGGCCGAGGCGGTGCCCATGCCCTTGAGGGCATCGAAGCCGGTCGCGGCGGGCGCGGCGGCGGGAGCGTCGTTCTCGACGACAGGCGTTTCAGCAGTCACGTCGGTCATGCTCAGACGCTCCGGGTGTTCTTGGCGGACGCCGACTTGAAGTCGATCGTTTCCGGCTGTTGGGCTTCATGGGTGTGCGCCGCGCCGGCGAACAGGCGCAGGTGCGTCATCTGCAGGCGGGCCAGCGGGCTCTCCTTGGGCAGCATGCGCTCGACGGCCTTCTCCAGCACGCGCTCGGGGAAGCGGCCGTTCAGGACCTTCTCCGGGGTCGTCTGCTTGACGCCGCCCGGGTGGCCGGTGTGGCGGTAGTAGATCTTGTCGGTGTTCTTCTTGCCGGTGAACACCACCTTGTCGACGTTGGTGACGACGACATAGTCGCCGCAATCGACGTGGGGGGTGTAGTCGCCGCGGTGCTTGCCGCGCAGACGGTTGGCGATGAAGGTCGCGAGACGGCCCACGACGACGCCTTCGGCGTCGATGTGAATCCACTTCTTCGTGACCTCGGCCGGCTTCAGCGCGACCGTGGTGCTCTTCAGCATGTTCGGGGTTCCTGGGACAGACGAACGGAGGGCCCCTCCCGATGACGGGGACGAGCGGAAGGCGCGCTGATAGAGGAAGGGGGGCGTGGGGTCAAGGCAGACAAGATGCGTACATATAGACTATCCTATTGAAATAGAATGCTTATCAGGGAACGGTATTAAAATACCGCATTTTTTATCCCTCCCCTTCAGGGGGAGGAACGGCGAAGCGCAGCGGAGCCCGGGTGGGAACGCCAGTCCCGCCCCGACGGCGCCCGGCTTCACACTTCCCCACCCAGTCGTCGCTTCACGCCGACATCCCTCCCCACTTCGGGAGAGGGAGAAGACAATACGATCCGGCCGCGCTAAACCGCCGCCAAACCCCCAGGAGCCTTCCCATGACCGTCGCCGCCCGCCTCGCCGAACTCGGCATCTCCCTGCCGGAACCCGCCAAGGCGGTCGCCAACTATGTGCCCTTCGTCCAGACCGGGAACCTGGTCCACATCTCCGGCCAACTGTCGAACGACGCCGCGGGCGGGATCAAGGGCACCGTCGGCGCCGACGTCTCGCCGGACCAGGCGAAGGACGCGGCCCGCATGTGCGGCGTCAACCTGCTGGCCCAGATGTCGGCCGCCCTGGACGGCGATCTCGAGCGCGTCGTCCGCGTGGTCAAACTGGGCGGCTTCGTCCAGGCCGCCGGCGACTTCGAGGCCATCCCCGCCGTCATCAACGGCTGCTCGGACCTGATGGTCGAGGTCTTCGGCGACAAGGGCCGCCACGCCCGCTCGGCCGTCGGCGTCTACAAACTCCCCCTCGGCTTCGCCGTCGAGGTGGACGCCATCGTCGAGGTGCGGTGACCACTGACTTCCCCCGCGAAGCGGGTTCATCACAAAGGACACGAAGGTCTCACGAAGGGCACAACGGGGCCGGAGCCATGCGCAAGTCCCCTCGTGTGCTTTGTGAACCCTTCGTGTCCTTCGTGATGAAGCTTCCCCTCGCCCGACCGGCGCGCCGCGAAGATCAAGGCCCGCTTCGCGGGACGCCCGCATGAGCACGGGATTCACGATCCACGTCCACGACCGGGTCGCCGACATCGGCCGCGAGGCGTGGGACGCCTGCGCCGCCCCCTCCGGCGACCCGTTCGTCTCCTTCGACTTCCTCGATGCCTGCGAGGCCTCCGGCAGCGCCGTCCCGCAGCAGGGCTGGGCCGGCCGCCACCTGTCGCTCAGGGACGAAACCGGCCGCGTCCTCGGCGTCATGCCCCTCTGGCTCAAGGGCCACAGCCAGGGCGAATACGTCTTCGATCACAGCTGGGCCGACGCCTACGAACGCGCCGGCGGCCGCTACTATCCCAAGCTGCTGGCCGCCGTGCCCTTCACCCCCGTCACCGGCCCGCGCTTCCTCGCCCATCCCGACGCCGACCCGGCCACGATCCGGCAAGCCCTGCTGCAGGGCGCCCTGGCCCTGACCGAGCGGCTCGGCGTCTCCTCCCTGCACGTCAACTTCCCGACACGGTCCGAATGGGCCGCCATGGGCGAGGCCGGCCTGCTGCAGCGGCAGGACATGCAGTACGTCTGGCGCAACGACGGCTATGCGACCTTCGACGACTTCCTGTCCGCCCTGTCCTCGAACCGCCGCAAGACCATCCGCCGCGAACGCCGCGAGGCCCGGGCCGGGCTCGACATCCGCGTCCTGACCGGCGCCGGCATCACCGAAGCGCACTGGGACGCCTTCTTCGCCTTCTACATGGACACCGGCGAGCGGAAATGGGGCCGGCCCTATCTGACGCGCGACTTCTTCACCCGCCTCGGCGCGACCATGGCCGACCGCATCGCCCTGGTCATGGCCTTCCGGGACGGTCAAGCCATCGCGGGCGCCCTGAACCTGATCGGCGCCGACGCCCTCTACGGCCGCCAGTGGGGCGCGCTGGAGGAGGTCCCCTTCCTCCATTTCGAGCTCTGCTATTACCAGGCCATCGACTTCGCGATCTCGCGCGGCCTGTCGCGTGTCGAGGCCGGGGCCCAGGGCGAGCACAAGATCGCCCGCGGCTACCTGCCCTCCCCCGTCTACTCGGCCCACTTCATCGCCGACCCGGCCCTGCGCGAGCCCGTGGCCCGCTATCTGGAAGGCGAGCGGCCCGCCGTGGAGGCCGAGATCGCCGTGATGGCCGAAGAGCTCTCGCCCTTCCGCAGGGGCGGCTGATGGCTCAGCCGTCGCGCTTCGGGTCCTCGCCGATGAACCAGCCGGCGATCCAGCTGACGATGCCGGTGACGATGGCCGCGCCGATCCCGGCCGCCAGGCCGTCGACCACGAACCCGCCCAGCAGCATCGCCACCAGGCCGATCACCGCCGCATTCACCACCAGCAGGAACAGGCCGAAGGTGATGATGGTCAGCGGGAAGGTCAGGATCGTCAGGATCGGCCGCACGATGGCGTTGGCCACGCCCAGCAGCACCGCCGCCAGCAGCAGCGAGGGGGTGTCGGTGAACCCGACGCCCGGCACGACCTGCGCCGCCAGCCACAGGGCCAGGCAGGTGACGAGAAACTGGACGATGAACCGCAACATGGCCGACTCCCTTTTGACCTTGACCATAACACCCGACGGCCGCCGGGGCTCCCCTCGTCTCGCCTCCGTTGCTAGCCTCGCCTGACAGCCGCCCGGAGCCTGCCATGACCCTCAACGCCCCGTATGATCCCGACAACATCTTCGCAAAGATCCTGCGCGGCGAAATCCCGTCGGTGAAGGTCTGGGAGGATGATCACGTCCTCGCCTTCATGGACGTCTTCCCCCAGTCGGAAGGCCACGTCCTGCTGGTCTCGAAGACCTCCACGGCCCGCACCCTGCTGGAGATCGAGCCTGACGCCCTCGCCCGCCTCGCCGAGGCGACGCGGCGCACCGCCCGCGCGGTCGAAAAGGCGCTGCAGCCCGACGGCCTCCAGATCATGCAGTTCAACGGCGAGGCGGGCGGCCAGACCGTCTTCCACCTGCATTTCCACATCATCCCCCGCTGGGCCGACCGGGCGATGAAGGGCCACGGCCACGCCCCCATGGCCGACACCGAAACCCTGCGCGCGCTCGCCGACCGCATCGCCGCGGCGCTTGAGTGAACATCGTTCATTGATCGCTTCGGGAACAGGCGTAGCCTCGTCCGGAAGCGGATGATCCGCAGCCTTGGAGGGGCTGACATGGCGGCGAAACTGAACTGGCTGGGCATCATCGTGGCGACCGTGGTCGCCTTTTTCACCGGTTTCCTCTGGTACGGCCTGATCTTCGCCGAGAAATGGATGGCCCTCACCGGCGTCACCGACGAAGGCAGCGGCGATTCGATGTGGATGATGCTGGGCCTGGTCCAGACCTTCGTCACCATGGTCGGTCTGGGCTGGTTCATCGCCCGCGACGGCGCGCCGGGCTGGATGAACGGCCTGAAGATCGGCCTCATCGCCGGCGTCTGCTTCGCCCTGATGACCTCGGCCTACGGCTTCATCTACCAGACATCGCCGATGGGCCTGCTGCCCATCGACTGGAGCCACCTGCTGGTCGTCTACGCCCTCGGCGGGGCCATCATCGGCGGCCTTAGGCTCAAGCCGAAAACCTAGTCGGCCCGGAACTGCAGCTCGGCCAGCCGGGCGTAGAGCCCGCCCTGCGCCATCAGCGCCTGGTGCGTGCCCTCCTGCACCACCTTGCCGTCCTCCATCACCACGATGCGGTCGGCGCGCAGGACCGTGGCCAGGCGGTGGGCGATGACGATGGTCGTGCGGTCCTGCATCGCCTGATCCAGCGCGGCCTGCACCAGCCGCTCGTTCTCGGCGTCCAGCGCCGAGGTGGCCTCGTCCAGCAGCAGGATCGGCGCGTCCCGCACCAGCGCCCGCGCGATGGCCATCCGCTGCCGCTGCCCGCCCGACAGGCTCTTGCCGCGCTCGCCCAGCGGCGTGTCGAACCCCTCCGGCAGGGCTTCCACGAACGTCAGCGCCTGCGCCTCCTCGGCCGCGGCGCGGATCGCGGCGTCATCGGCGTCCTCCCGCCCGAAGCGGATATTCTCGTTGGCCGAACCCGAGAACAGCGGCGCCTCCTGCGACACCCAGGCGAAGCGGCCGCGCACCGCCACCGGATCGGCCTCGCGCACGTCGATCCCGTCCACCGACACCACGCCCGACTGCGGATCGTAGAAGCGCAGCAAGAGCCGGAACACCGTGCTCTTGCCGGCCCCCGAGGGCCCCACCAGCGCCACCGTCTCGCCCGGCCTGACCGTCAGCGAAAAGCCCTTCAACGCCGGCAGATCGGGCCGGCCCGGATAGGCGAACTGCACCGCCGACATCGACACCTCGCCCGTCGCCGGGTCCGGCAGCGCCCGCGGCGTCTCCGGCGCCCGGATGGCCGCCTCGGCGCGCATCAGCTCGTCGATCCGCTCCATGGCCCCCGCCGCCTTCTGTACGTCGCCCCAGCTCTCGCCCAGCGCCCCCACCGCCCCGGCGGCGAACACCGACAGCAGCACGAACTGCAGCAGCGCGCCCGGGGTCATCCGTCCGGCGATCACGTCCTGCGCCCCCAGCCACAGCACCAGGGTGACGCCGCCGAACATCACCCCGATGATCATGGCCGTCATCAGGGCCCGCGCCTTCATCCGCACCAGGGACACGCCGAAGGCGTCCTCGACGGCCTTGCCGAAGCGGTCGATGGCGCTGGCCTCGCGGCCAAACGCCTGCACCGTCTCGATCGCGTCCACGCTCTCGCCGGCGAAACCGACGGCGTTCGCGAACCGGTCCTGAGACGCCACCGTCAGCTTCCGCACCCGCCGCCCGAACAGGAAGATGGGGCCCAACAACAGCGGCACGACCAGCAGCACCATCCCGGTCAGCTTGGGACTGACCACGAACAGCAGCACGGTTCCGCCGATCAGGGTAAGGAAGTTTCGCAGCGCGAACGATACCGAGGTGGTCAGCAGGGTCTCGACCAGGGCGATGTCCGTCGTCAGGCGCGACAGCACCTCCCCCGTCCGCATGGCGGCGTAGAAGGCCGGGTCCAGCGTCAGGATTCGCCCGAACAGCCCCTTGCGCAGATCGGCGATGACCCGCTCGCCGGTCTTGGTCACGAAATAATATCGGACGGCGGTCGCCAGGCCCAGGAACAGGGCGTTGGCGCCCAGCAGCATGAACCACAGGTTCAGCTGCGATCCGCCGTTGTCGAAGCCGTTGTCGATCGCCCCCCGCGCCGACGCCGTCAGGGCCAGGGAGGCGGCGGTGGACAGGATCAGCCAGACGGCGGCCATCGTCAGATGACCCTTGTGCCGCATCGCATAGGGCAGCAGCCGGCCCAGCGGGCGGACGTCGCGCCGCTTCTCGCGCCGCTGCCCCGCCTCGCCCAGCTGTTCCATGAGAACGGCCCCCGCGCCGGGGCGTCCCCGGATGTCAGCAGCGTCGGCGGTGGCGGTTGCATCTGTCATGGCGCGCGCCTCTTGCCCCGGAACGGCCCCCGGTGTAAACGCCGCCGCTCATTCCCGCCCTTCGCTGGCGGGTTTTCTCATTTTCGCGCTCCGACGGTCGGCATCGTCATCGCGCAGAGACCGGACCAGGACCATGAAGGCGGATACGCACCCCGACTACCACTTCATCACCGTGACGATGACCGATGGTACGACCTATCAGACGCGCTCGACCTACCAGAAGGAAGGCGCCGTCCTGAACCTGGACATCGATCCGCTGACCCACCCGGCCTGGACCGGCGGCAACCAGCACATGCTGGACCGCGGCGGCCGCGTTTCGCGCTTCAACAACAAGTTCGCCGGCTTCATCAAGAAGTAGGCCGCTGCGGGTGCGGGCTTTCAGGCCACACCCTGAGGCAAGACGACAACAAAGGCGTCGGTCTCCGGACCGGCGCCTTTCTGTTTGACCGGAACGCCGATAACATCCCGGCGTTGGCTTTTTCGGGGGCGTGGACACGGTGTCCCGCATCGAATCCTGCGTAGAGACCTTGGCGATGAATCGACGGCAACTCGGACTGGGCGCGGCCGTGACGGCGTTTGCGTCCGCCATGGGTCAGGCGGCCTCGGCCCAGACCCGCGATCCCGCCGCCGTCGCCTTCTATGACCGGTTCAACGATCAGCTGGCCCGTCTGCCCGCCGGAATCCAGCCGGACGTTCGCGCCTTCTACGAGCTGAACGGCTGGCGGCCCGTCTGGAACCCGGAACGGCTGCGCGCCCTGCAGGCCGCCGCCGGCCGGGCCGAGCGTCATGGCCTGTCGCAGGCCGACTATTTCAACTTCGAGACTCTCGCCGCCGACCGCGACGCCGCCGAAATGCGCACCACCGCGGCCGCCATGGGCTACGCCCGCGTCCTCGCCGAGGGCCGCGTCCGGCCCGAGACGGTCGAAGACCTGTGGGAGATGCAGAAGAACCGCGTCGACCTGCCCGTAGGCCTCAACGACGCCCTGGCCCAGAGCCGTCTGGTCGACTGGTTCGAGGCGCTCGCCCCCACGGACATCGGCTATTCCAACCTTTCCGCCGGCTATGTTCGCTACCGCCGTCTGATCCGCGAGGGCGGCTGGCCGGCCTTCCGCCAGGGACCGACGATCGAGCCGGGCGCGAGCGACGCCCGCATTCCCGCGCTTATCCAGCGCCTCGTCGCCGAGGGCGACCTTCCCGCGGCGGACGGCGCGCGCCTGACGCAGGAGGGCATCGTCTACGGCCCTGAACTCCAGGCCGCCGTGCGCGGATTCCAGGTCCGGCACGGTCTCGTCGCCGACGGCCGCATCGGCACGGGCAGCCAGCGCTCCCTGTCCGCCTCGGCCGAGGACCGCGCCCGCCAGATCGCCCTGAACCTGGAACGCCGTCGCTGGCTGAAGCGCGAGGTCTCGCCCGAACGGATCGAGGTCAACACCGCCGCCGCCATCATGGTCTACTGGAAGGACGGCCGGCCGGTCCACTCCAACCGGGTCGTCGTCGGCTCGCCGACCAACCAGACGCCCAGCCTCGAGAAACCGTTCGCCTCGGTGGTCGCCAATCCGCCCTGGTACGTGCCCGCCTCGATCGCCCGAAACGAAATCCTGCCTCGCGGTCCGGGCTATTTGGCCAGCCAGAACATGTACGTTTCGAACGGCACGGTCATCCAGCGCGCCGGGCCGAACGCCGCACTCGGCTATGTGAAGTTCGAACTGCGCGACAGCTACGCCATCTTCCTGCACGACACCCCGGCCAAGAGCGTCTTCAACCTGGCCATGCGGCAGCGCTCGCATGGCTGTGTCCGCGTCCAGGGCGCGGTCGATTTCGCCCGCCTGCTGCTCTCGCCCGACCCGGCCCTGCTGGAACAGTTCGACACCGCCCAGGACACCCGCGAAACCAAGCGCATCGCCACGGGCCGCGAGATCAGCGTGCGCCTGCTGTACTGGACCGCCTTCGTCGACGGTCAGGGCCGGGTGGCCTTCCGCGAGGATGTCTACGAGCGGGACGCCAAGCTGGCCGAAGCCCTCGGTATCGCCATCAGCCTGCCCAAGGCGGTCGATGACGGCGCCGGCGTCGCCAACGACGTCGGGCCATAGACGCGGCTAGCTTCGGAAAGCGGCCGTCAGTCGATCGAGCTGGCTCTGCACCGGATTGACCGCATCCTCCTCCGACGCGTCCTGATACATGCGACGGTCCAGGTGCAGGACGCGGTCGTACAGCTTCTCCGCCCGGACCAGATATTCGACCAGGGCGATCGGCAGTTCGCTGTCGGTGGGATCGGTCTCGGCGGTGCGGTCCGCCAGCCGGTAGCGCGGCTCGCAGGCCGCCAGCGCCGTCATGTCGCCCTCGCGCACGGCCCGTTGCACCAGCAGCCAGGACGCGATCTGCATCAGCCGCGTGGTCAGCTTCATGCTTTCACCGGCATAGGCCAGCGCCGTCGCCCGCGACAGCAGTTTGGATTCGCGGCGGCCGTCGCCGTCCAGATAGGCGGCGGTATCCTCGACCAGTTCCATGCCTTCGCGGAAGGTCCGGTCGAACAGTTCCGAGCGCGCGAAGTCGTCCACGACGGCGGCGCGGCTGCGGCCGGCGGGCGAAGGTATGGAGGCGTCGGTGGGCATGAAGTCGGTCAAACTCATAGGGGTACGCGCATCCGTATCACGACCGGCACGGTTTCGCGCGGCGCTTCAACGGACTGCAACGGTTGTGCCAACAGCCTGATTCAGGGGCGGAAGTTGAACATGGCGTCGGCGGCGTTGCGTTGCGACGACTTGCCCTCGATGGCCGCGCGCGAACGGGCGATCTCGGCCTCCAGTCCCTCGATCCTTTGCTTGAGGTCCTCGACCGAATAGCCGTCCAGGTCCTCGCGCGTCAGGGCGATGAGCGGCGCGCCGCGCGCCGGACGGGGCTCCAGATCCTCGAACATCGCCGCCTCCTCCGTGGCCAAGGGTTATGCAACCCCCTATCTGAACGCCCGGACACGGACGATTGCAAGAATTGGATGGAGCGAATGCGGGTCATCGAGATCGCCGGCGGAGCGGGCCCGGCGGAGGCTCTCATCCTCGCGGAACGGCCCGATCCCGTCGCGGGAACCGGTCAGATCCGGATCCGGGTCCGGGCCGCCGGCGTCAACCGGCCCGATCTCCTTCAGCGGCTGGGCCGCTATCCCGCCCCGCCCGGCGCGCCCGACATCCTCGGCCTCGAGGTCGCGGGCGAGGTTGACCAGATCGGCGAAGGGGTGACCCGCTGGGCCCTCGGCGACGAGGTCTGCGCCCTGCTGGGCGGGGGCGGCTATGCGGAACGCGCCGTGGTCGACGCGCGTCACGCCCTGCCCGTGCCGGCCGGCGTCGGCCTCGTCCAGGCGGCCGCCCTGCCCGAGACGGTCTGCACCGTTTTCGCCAATGTCTTCGAGGCCGGCGGCCTGAAGCCCGGCGAAACCCTGCTGATACACGGAGCCACCAGCGGCATCGGAGTCACCGGTATACAGATGGCCAGGGCCGCGGGGGCACGGGTCATCGCCACCTCGCGCGGACCGGACAAGACCGCCGCCGCCCTGCGACTGGGCGCGGACCTCAGCCTGGACGCCCTCGCTGACGACATGGACACGGCCATCGCCGCCTTCGGCGGCGCCGACGTCGTGCTGGACATGGTCGGCGCCGACTACGCCGCGCTCAACCAGGCGGCCCTGAAGCCGTCCGGCCGCTGGGTCGTGATCGCGACCCAGTCCGGCGCGATGGCGCAGATCGACCTCGCGCGGTTGATGATGAAGCGGATCGTCCTGACCGGCTCGACTCTGCGGGCGCGTCCCGCGGACGAAAAGGCCCGGCTGATCGCCGCCGTGGAAGCCGCGGTCTGGCCCTGGGTCGCGTCCGGCGCGGTCCGGCCGCCGGTCGAGGCGACCTTCCCGCTGGAACAGGCGTCGGCCGCCCACCTCGCGCTGGAGGCGGGCGGCCATGTCGGCAAGATCGTCCTGACGACCTGACGTTACCAGCGGCCGCCGCGGCCCACCGGACGCAGCGAGGAGATGCGGTCGTTCATGCCCCAGCGCTGCAGGTTCCGGATGTCATCGGTGAACGTCTGGCACTGGCCGCGATAGTAGGCGTCCGTGCAGGCCTCCCACGTACCCCGGAACTGCATCGACGAGATCGCGTCGTTGAACCCGGTGTTGGCCAGGTTCGGGACCTCGCCGTCGAACCGGAACGAGGCTCCGCGGAAATCGGCGTCGCGATAGATGGTGATCGAGCCGCGTCCGCCGCCGCCGCCGCCGCCCGGCCAGCCCGGACCGTCGTTGCCGCCGCCGCCGCCCGGCCGGTCTTCATACTGGCCGCGATACGGACCGCAGACCAGCAAGCCGTTGTCGTTGCGAATCTCATAGTCGGAGCAGCGGTTCAGCTCGATCGACGTGCCGCGGATTCGTCCCCGGTCGGTGCGGCAGTCGGCGTAAAGCCGCCCCCGGTTCACATATTCGCCGCTGCAGCTGTCGCGATAGTCGCCGCGCGGCGCGACGCGGGCGCCGACCTGCGGGTCCTGCTGCGCCGGAGCGGCTCCGCCCGAAACGACCGCCATGGCGGCCAGCATCTCGATAAACATCGTCGTCCCTCCTGGAGGTTTCCCGACGCACAACGCGTCTGTGCGGCCCACTGTTCAGCTTGTCGATGAACCGTGGCTGTACGGCCTTGTCGGCGTCCGTTTTCTTTTCGCGCGAATAGGCCTATATCGCGATCATCAACGCCCGGTCGAAAGGCCGGGCGCCGTCGTATCCAGAGCCCGGGTTCCGGGCTCGAGCCACAACCGGAATTGCGTTCATGACCGACATCCTCATGCCCAAGGCCACCGCGGTCTGGCTGGTCGACAACACCTCCCTGACGTTCGAGCAGATCGCCGACTTCTGCGGCCTGCATCCGCTGGAAGTGCGCGGCATCGCCGACGGCGACGTGGCCCGGGACATCCGCGGCGCGGACCCGCTGGTCAACGGCCAGCTGACCCGCGAGGAGCTGGACAAGGCCCAGAACGATGAAAACTACCGCATGCAGGCCGTGGTCAGCCGCCACGCCGAATTGATGAAGGGCGGCAAGCCGGCGCCGAAATACACGCCCGTCTCGCGCCGTCAGGACCGTCCCGACGCCATCGCCTGGTTCGTGCGCAACCACCCCGAGGTGACCGACGCCCAGATCGCCAAGATGCTCGGCACGACCAAGTCGACCATCGAAAGCGTGCGCAACCGCACCCACTGGAACAGCCCCAACATCAAGCCGGTCGACCCCGTGACCCTCGGCCTGGTCGGTCAACTGGCCCTGGACGAACTGGTCCGCAAGGCCGCCGACAAGAAGGCGAAGGACGATGCGAAGAAGGGCGGCGCCACCCTGCAGCCCGTCGACGCGCCCGCCGAACCGGCCGAGGAGGAGTTCGTCCCCGAGGCCCGCGAACGCCGCGGGGCCGAGCCCACCGCGGCTTCGGTGTTCGGAAACAAGGACTGATCGAAAAACGGCCCCGGAGATCGCTCTCCGGGGCCGGTGTCTTTTCGGGAAGCCGCCTCGCTATCCTGCGCGGGCCTCCAGGCTGGTGATCTCTTCCTTGAGTCGAAGCTTCTGCTGCTTGAGCTCCCTGACGTGAAGCGAGTCCGTGGCCGGGTGGATCATCTCCCGCCGGATGATCTCATCCAGGCTGCGGTGACGGTTTCCCAGTTCGCGGATACGAGCTTCGATGGTCATGGCTTGCGCCTCCATGTCTAAGGGACCAGTACAGTCAGCGCCGGGTCTGACCGGCTGTAGAATCACATTCCAGTGAATTGCCGACCGTCCGGACACGGACCACCCTGGAGCCCGAATTGGCCGAAGATGTGAACGGAGCCGTACGGAACCTTTCCGGCTCGACGCCCTCCCGATTGATCGTGGGAATTTCCGGAGCCTCCGGCGTGACTTACGGCGTTCGGGTGCTGGACGCCCTGCGCGAACTGGGGGTCGAAAGCCACCTGGTCGTGACCCGCGCCGCCCTGCTGACCCTGTCGCAGGAGACCGACCTCAGCGCCGACGACCTGATGGGCCGCGCCGACGTGACGCACCGCCTCAACGACGTCGGCGCCGCGATCGCCTCGGGCTCGTTCCGGACCATGGGCATGATCGTCGCCCCGTGCTCGGTCCGCACGATGAGCGAGATCGCCACCGGCGTGACCTCGACCCTGCTGACCCGCGCCGCCGACGTGGTGCTGAAGGAGCGCCGGCCGCTGGTGCTGATGGTGCGCGAGACGCCGCTGCACCTCGGCCATCTCCGCACCATGACCGCCCTCTCCGAGATGGGCGCGATCATCGCGCCGCCTCTGCCGGCCTTCTATGCGAAACCCGCCAGCATCGGCGAAATGGTCGACCAGTCGGTCGGCCGCGCGCTGGATCTGTTCGGCCTCGACTGGTCCGCCGTCCGCCGCTGGGACGGGCTGAAGACCGCGGCCGCCGAATGAGCCTCTGGCGCTGGGCGGTGGCGGTCTACGCCGTCGATGGCGTCGCCGACGCCTGCCTTGAGCTGCAGGACTCCGCCGGCCAGAACATTCCCCTGCTGCTCTGGGCCGCCTGGTGCGCCGCCGAGGGGCGCACGCCGGACGAGGACGCCCTGGAAGCCGCCGGCGACACCGCCCGCGCCTGGCAGGAAACCGCCATCGCCCCCCTGCGCGCCGTGCGCCGGGCGTTGAAGCCCCGCGCCCCCGACCTGGACGACGCGGATCGCGAAGCCGTCCGGAGCCAGGTCAAGGCGGTGGAGCTGGAGGCGGAACGCCGCCTGCTGACCGCGCTGGAAGGCCTCGCCCCCGCCCCCGGCGGCCCTGTCCAGCCCCCGCTCCCCGCCATGGTGGCGGCGGCCCGGGTCTGGTCTCCGATCACCCCGCGCGCGGGGCTGGTCCGCCTCGCCGAGCGCCTTCCGGCCTGATGCGACGCACGATATAGATGACGTCCGGGATCCTGGCATGAACGACGACGAACCCTTTCTGACCGAGGAAGAGCAGGCGCTCCACGCCCGGCTGAAGCTGCTTCAGCTCGAACACGCCGACCTCGACGCCTCGATCGAGGCGCTGGGGCGCATGCCCGTGCCCGATCAGCTGATGATCGCGCGGCTGAAGCGGAAGAAGCTGGTTCTGCGCGACGAGATCACCCGGATCGAGGACCGGATTCTGCCCGACATCATCGCCTGACGGGCGTCACCGCCCCTTCTTGCGAACCCACATGGCGGCGTCGGCCTCGGCCAGCCAGACCTCCGGGTCGGTGTGACCGTTGAACGCCCGCACACCGAACGATCCGCCGAGGCGCGCGGACTGTCCGTTCCAGGTGAATTCCTCGGCCGCCAGGGCGTCGGCCAGCCGCTGCGCCTTCTCGCGGCCGCCGTTCAGGCCGGCGTTCAGCAACAGCAGGCCGAACTCGTCGCCGCCCAGACGGCCCACGGCGTCCGATTCGCGCAGATTGTCCGCCAGCAGGTTGGCGATATGCACCAGGGCGGCGTCCCCCGCGGCGTGGCCGAGGCTGTCGTTGACGCCCTTGAAACCGTCCAGATCGAGATACAGCAGCACCGCGGGCGTGCCGTGGCGCTGGCAGAAGGCCATGGCGCTCTTCATCGCGGCGATGAAGCCGCGCCGGTTGAGGACCGGCGTCAGCACGTCGTGATCGGCCGCCGCCTCGGCCGCTTCGGCGCGACGGCGCAGGGCCTCGATCTCCGCGCGCAGGCGCTCGATCTCGTCGTAAGGGTCGATGACGGCCGCGTTGGTCACGAGCGAAGAGGGCTCCCCGGCCGGCGACTCACCACGCCGGGCCAAGGCTCAGCCTAACGCGGTCGGTTGCGGGCGCAACGCGAGTCCTGTATCGCGCCGCTTTCCCGCGAAAGGCTGCGCACCCATGGCGACCCAGACTCCCGTGGCGATCATCATGGGCAGCCGCTCGGACTGGCCGACGATGAAACACGCCGCCGACGCGCTGGACCGGCTCGGCGTGGCCTGGGAGGCCAAGGTCGTCAGCGCCCACCGCACCCCGCAACGCCTGTTCGACTTCGCCACGGGCGCCAAGGCCGCGGGCTTCAAGGTCATCATCGCCGGGGCGGGGGGCGCGGCCCACCTGCCGGGCATGGCCGCCTCGATGACCGAACTGCCGGTTCTCGGCGTGCCCGTGGAGTCCAAGGCGCTGAAGGGGCTGGATAGCCTGCTGTCCATCGTCCAGATGCCCGGCGGCGTCCCGGTCGCCACCCTCGCGGTCGGCGAGCCCGGAGCCAAGAACGCCGGCATCCTCGCGGCCCAGATCCTGGCCTTGGCCGATCCGGTGCTGGCCGGGCGGCTGACGGCCTTCCGTGAAGCCCAGACCGAGGCGGTCCACGAGACGGTCGAGGACTGAGTGGCTCCTCTGGCTCCCGGCTCGACCCTCGGCATTCTCGGCGGCGGCCAGCTGGGCCGCATGCTCAGCCAGGCGGCGTCCCGCCTCGGCTTCAACGTCGCCATCCTCGACCCCGAGGAGAACAGCCCCGCCGGGCGGGTGTCCCAGGGCCAGATCGTCGCCGCCTATGACGATCCCACGGCCCTGATGGTGCTGGGCCAGACCTGTCAGGCGGTCACCTTCGAGTTCGAGAACGTCCCCGCGACCTCGGTCGAACGGCTGGTCGAGGGCGGCGCTGTCGTCGCCCCCGGCCCCAGGGCCCTGGCCGTGGCGCAGGACCGGGTCGAGGAGAAGACCTTCCTGAACGGCGTCGGAGCCACCACCGTCGACTTCGCCGCCGTCGACAGCCTCGACGACCTGCTGACCGGACTGGAGCGGCTCGGTACGCCGGCGGTGCTCAAGACCCGGCGCGAGGGCTATGACGGCAAGGGCCAGATCTGGGTGCGGTCGGCGGCCATGGCGGCTGACGCCTGGAGCGCCGTCGGCCAGCGGCCTTCGGTGCTGGAAGCGAAAGCCCCGTTCGTGCGCGAGCTGTCGATCATCGCCGCGCGCGGCCGCGACGGCGCGATCGCCGTCTATCCGCTGGGCGAGAACATCCACAAGGGCGGGGTGCTGAAGACCACCCTCGCCCCCGCCGCCGTCGATGTGAGGACGGAGAAGCGGGCGAAAGCCATAGCCAAGGCCGTGCTTGAGGGCCTCGACTATGTCGGCGTCCTCGGCGTCGAGCTGTTCGATCTCGGAGACGGCCGCCTGCTGGTCAACGAGATCGCGCCACGCGTCCACAACACCGGCCACTGGACCCAGGACGGCTGCGTCTGCGACCAGTTCGAACAGCACATTCGCGCCATCGCCGGCTGGCCGCTGGGCCCGACCACGGCCCACGCCCGCGTCGAGATGACCAATCTGCTGGGCGATGAGATCGAACAATGGACCAGGCTGTCCGGCAAGGCCGACGCCCGCCTGCACCTCTACGGCAAGGCCGAGGCCCGTCCCGGCCGCAAGATGGGCCATGTGAACCGGGTCAAGCCGCTCTGATCTTCGTCATCCTCCGGCGAGCGCAGCGAGACCGGGGGACCCAGCGGCGCGCGTGAGCGCGAACCTGTCAGGAGCGCTGTCGCTGGAGACAGCGGTATTTCGCCGCCGTCGCGGCGCCGCTGGGTCCCCCGGTCTGCGCCGCTGCGCGGCTTGCCGGAGGATGACGAAAGGTCAGGTGTCGGTCTTCGCCCCGTACCGCATCCGGCTCAGAGCCTCGCTGACCTTGCGCAGCGGCGCGTCGAAATCCTTGCCGGCCTTCCACTTCTCGAAGGCCATGACGTTCTCGATCCGGGCGGCGACGAAGGTCTCGGCGGCGTCCCTGCCGTCAAACCAGCGCATGGTCAGCGCCGGAATGAGGATTCCCGACAGGATCGCCCGCTTGGAATAGTGGTTCCAGTCCGTCGCGGTATCCCCGGCCCAATGCCAGAGGTGGTCGGCGCTCTCCCACGCCAGCTTCAGCCCCAGATCAGCATTGGTCGGCAGGGCCAGGAAGGCGGCGCAGCGGCGCGTCGCCTCCAGATCGGCCGCCCCCGCCTCCATCCGGGCCGAAACGGCGCGGGCGATTCTCTCGCGCATCTTCAGCGACTTCGCATCGACCTGGGCCAGAACCGCCAGGGTCCGGTCGTCGTGGCGGCGCGACAGCAGGGCCGCCAGATCCCTCGCCCCATTGGGAAACAGCAGTTCCTCGTCGCCCAACGACAGGCCGTTGTCGGCGCAGGCCGTCCTCAGCATCCGGCTGTTCCAGCCCAGGGCGGGCGACAGGCGGACCGCGGCGTCCAGCACCGACTGCTCCATCCGGTCGCCCCAGTCTCCCCCGGGCGTCTCGTTCGACAGGTGTGGCGCATCGGTCATGGCGGCAGCATATCCCCGTCAGCCGGGGGTTTCGACCCTTCAGATTGAAGCGCGACGATCTGGACACGAGGGGGCCGAACGTGTATCAGCCCGCCTTCATCCGCGGACCCCTGTCCGTCGGACCGAGATTTTATTTGTCTGCCCGTCTCCCTTTCGAGGTGCGCGGCGGGCGGCCAAAGGAGAGTTCAACCTGGTACAGATTTTCGTTCGCGATAATAACGTCGATCAAGCGCTCAAGGCCCTCAAGAAGAAAATGCAGCGCGAAGGCAGCTTCCGCGAGATGAAGCGCCACGTGCACTACGAGAAGCCCTCGGAGAAGCGCGCCCGCCAGAAGGCCGAGGCCGTGCGCCGCGCCCGCAAGCTGGCCCGCAAGCGCATGCAGCGCGAAGGCCTGCTGCCGCCGCCGAAGCCCCGCGTGCCGGGCGTGGGTGGTCCGAGCCGCGGCTAAACCCCGCTCGACAGCCGAACGAACAGATCAAGGGCCGCCCCGGGAAACCGGAGCGGCCCTTTTCTATTCTGCCCTTCTTCCCTTTCGGGAGAAGGTATTGAGTCCTACCGCCCGCCCCTGACCGCGCCCGCGAAGCTCTTCCAGCTCAGCTTGACGTCCGACAGCGCCCCCGCCCGGAACGCGCGGCCGGCGATCCACACCATCAGCAGGGCGAAGGCGAACATGCCGCCCATGGCCCCGATCACCTCGATCAGCGGCGGGTCGGAGGGCATGCGGGCGATCATCAGGAAGGGGGTGAAGAACGGGATCCACGACATGATCCGCACCATCGGCGCGTCCGGCGTCTGCAGCGCCATCTGCATGGTGATCATCGGAATGACGAGGATCATCATGATCGGCCCCATCAGGGTCTGGGCGTCGCGCGGCGTCTCGCAGAAGGCGCCGATGGCCGCGAACAGGACCGCATACATCAGATAACCGCCCAGCATGAAGGCGCCGAACCAGGCCAGCATGCCGCCGTTCAGCAGGATGTCCCCGACCATGCCGCCCTGCTCCGGTGCGAACCAGAACAGCCCGGCCGCGCCGATCCCGCCCCAGGCCGCCAGCACCGTCAGCGTCAGCAGCGCCACGCCCAGCACCTTGCCGGTCAGGATTTCGGTCGCCGAGGCCGAGGACAGCAGCACCTCGAGAATCTTGTTCGACTTCTCCTCCATCACACTGTTCAGCAGGATCGAGGCCCCGGTGATGATCAGCGACCACAACAGGAAGCCGGCCCCGAGGCCGATGATGGCCGGCAGCTTGTCGCGGAACGACACCTCTCCGCCGCTGGCCGATTTGGGCGAGAAGACGCTGACGTCGGCGCGGAAGGCCTCGGTCTGGTCGACCACGCCCGGGTCGATGCCGGCGGCCTCGAACACCGTCTTGCGATTGGCCGAGTTCAGGGCGTCGCGGATGAAGTCCTCGACCGTGTCGTCGGTGGCCCGCGCGGTCCAGACCCGCGCCGTCGGCTTGCCGTCCGTCCGGTTGAGGAAGACCACCGCGTCCAGCCGCTGATCCTTGGGCGTGTCGTCGGTCATGTGGCGGCGCACGGCCGCGTCCTGCCCGGGCCCGGCCGGCAGGGAGGAAATGTCGGTCGGCGTCGCGACCAGCCGCATCTTCGGCCGCGACAGGTTGGCCATCGCCCCCTGCGCCATGCCCGGATCGGCCGAGGCGCCGGTCGAGGCGGCGGCCTTCCCGGCCGCTTCCCGGGCGCGCGCGTTTCGCCGCTCGGCGTCGTTGCGCAGGGAGTCGCGCACCGCCGCCGCAAGGCCGGCGGCCTGCGGTCCTTCCTCGACCACGGCCACGACCCGGACCGGCTCGGACGACCGGATCATCAGCGGCACCGCCCCGCCCAGAACCGCGAACATCGGGAAGGCCAGCAGCGACAGCCAGAAGCCGACGGTGCGGGCATAGGCGCCGTATTCGCGGCGCGCGATCAGCAGGGTGCGGTTCATCGGACGGCCTCCGCGGCTTTCGTGGATTGGTCGACGTCGGGATTGTCGCCGGTCAGGCCGATGAAGGCGTCATGCAGGCTGGGCTCGCGCAACTCGAACCGCCGCACGTCCAGCCCGCCGAGGAAGGCCGCCTTCAGCGCCTCCTGCCCCTTGCCGCCGCGACCGAGCGCGGCCTTCAGCACACGCACGCCGTCGATGTCGGACACCACCTCGACGTCGGTGACGCCGGGCAGGGTCGCCGCCTGGGCCGCATCGATGGCCCCTTCCAGCTCCAGGAACCGCTTCGAGGTCGCGCGCGCCTCGCTCACCGTGCCCTCGAACGCCTTCCGGCCGCGGGCCAGCAGCACGACCTTGTCGCACAGCCGCTCGGCGTGCTGCATCACGTGGGTCGAGAACAGCACCGTCGCGCCGTCGGCCGCCAGGCCGCGGATGACCGCTTCCAGACCCTGCTGGTTGACGGGGTCCAGGCCCGAGAACGGCTCGTCGAGAATGACGAACTCGGGGCGATGCACCACCGAGGCGATCAGCTGGACCTTCTGCGCCATCCCCTTGGACAGCTCCTTCATCTTCTTGCGCTTTGCGCCGCCCAGGCCCTGGGCGTCCAGCATCTCCTTCGCGCGCCGGCGGCCCTCGCCGATCGGCAGGCCCTTCAGCGAACCGAAGAAGGCGATGGCGTCGACGGGGGTCATCTTCTTGTAGAGGCCGCGCTCCTCCGGCAGGAAGCCGATGCGGTCCCGCACCTTGCGCCCGTCGTCGGCGCCGAGGATCTCGATCCGGCCGGCGCTGACGCCCTGCAACCCCAGAATCATCCGGATGGTCGAGGTCTTGCCGGCCCCGTTCGGGCCCAGGAAGCCGCAGATCGTGCCCTTCTCGACCTCGAAGCTCAGGTCTTTGACGGCCTGGAAATCCCCGTACCGTTTGCTTACGCCTTCCAGCGTCAACGCCGCCGCCATGATCCCCTCCGGCCTTATCCAGTCTGTCGCCCTCAGGGATAGGAGTGTAAAGGATGTTTGACAACCCGTCGCGGGGGCCATCGGCGCCCCGCTGTCATGAATTCCGTGTCATGTTCGCGGGGTACAAGTCCCCGCCGGCGAAAGCGTGAATGCCCTACGAAGTCTCATCCTCTCCCGTCGCCCCCCGGTCCGGATCCCGGCTGTGGACGGTCGGCGCCAGCGCCGGCATCGCCATCATCGCCCTGCTGGGCGCAGCGGTTCTTCAGCCGGCGGCGGCGGCCTGGCTGTTCGGGGCCGCGGCCCTGGTCGGTCTGACGACGTGGATGATCCACCGTCGGACCCCGGTCGAAGCCGGACCCGTGGACCAGGCCGAGGCCCAGGAGCCGCGCCCGGACCGGCTTCTGCTGGACAGCGTCTTCGAGGCCCTGGCCGACCCGGTCCTGGTGGTGTCGGGCGGCGAGGCGGACGACATCGCGGGCCGCCGCATCGTGCTGGCCAACACCGCCGCCCGCGACCTGCTGCGCATCCAGACCGAGGGCGCCCTGCTGGTGCCCGTGCTGCGCGATCCCGCGGTGCTGGAGGCGGTGGACGAGGCCCTGTTCGGCGGCCTGACCCGCACCACCGACTACGCCGGTGTCGGAGCCCAGACGCGGCACTGGCGCGCCCTGACCCGCCCCCTGCCCTCGTCCGACGACCGCAGCCTGGCGCTGCTGGTGCTGCGCGACGAGACCGATGTGCGGCGCATGGAGCTGATGCGGGTCGACTTCCTCGCCAACGCCAGCCACGAGCTGAAGACGCCGCTGGCCTCGCTGTCCGGCTTCATCGAGACGCTGAAGGGCCACGCCCGGGACGATCCCAAGGCGCGCGACAAATTCCTCGACATCATGGCCACCCAGGCCGACCGCATGAGCCGGCTGGTCGCCGACCTTCTGTCGCTGAGCCGCATCGAGCTGAACGAGCACATTCCGCCCGGGGGCCGGGTCGACCTGGCCCGCGCCGCCGCCGACGTCGTCGATGCGGTCAGCGTGCTGTCGGCCGACCGCGCCGTGACCGTGAACCTGCAGGACCGGGAGATGAGCGCGCCGGTGCATGGAGATCGCGACGAGATTCTTCAGGTCGTCCAGAACCTGGTCGACAACGCCGTCAAATATTCGCCCTCGGGCGGGACGGTCGAGATCGTCATCCGGCCCGACATCACCCTGGACGAGGCGTCGGCGCCCTGGTCCGGGGGCAATCGCGGCGAGGGGGCGACCCGGTTGCCGCTGGTCACGCCCGATCGGGAAACCGGCCAGCGCTACACCGCCGTCACCGTGCGCGACCATGGCCCCGGCCTGGCGCGGGAACACCTGCCCCGGCTGACCGAGCGCTTCTACCGCGTCGAGGGCCAGAAGAGCGGCGAACGCCAGGGCACGGGTCTGGGCCTGGCGATCGTCAAACACATCGTCAATCGCCATCGCGGCGGCCTGACGGTCGAGAGCGCCCCGGGCCAGGGCGCTGTCTTCACGGCCTATTTCCCTCTCGCCGCGCCCCGCGGAGCGACGATCGTATGACAGAACCGCCCCGAAGACCTCTGCAGCGTAACAGAACTGTCATTCACCCGTCGTAATCCGCTGACCATTCGGGGGCAGTTATCGCGGCGGGGCGAACCGGGGGACCGGGCCGTTCTGATTCCCGCTGTCACGGACGTCCATGACCTGGCTTTTCCTGCCGATCCTGATCGCCGCAGCCGTCGCCGCCTATGTCGGCGGCCGGGCGATGGCGCGTCGTCGTGGCGAGGGTCAGCGGCCGCATTCCCGTCCCGGCCAGCACGGCGCCTACGCCCTGATCTGGACGGTGGTCCCGGCCCTGGCGATCCTGCTGGCCGCCTCCGTCTTCTCCGGCCCGGTCGAGCAGTCGCTGACCGCTTCCGGCGCGCCCGAGGCGGTCCAGCAGCTTGAGCCGTTCCGGCGCGAGGCCTTCTTCGCCGACGCCCGTTCCGTCGGCGCCGGCCGTCCGGCAGTGCAGATCTGGCCGGCGCCCTATGCCGAGCTCCTGCCCGCCGAGGGCCGGCGCGCCGCCCGCATCGCCCTGATGCTGGATATCGGCGCCGGAGCCGCCGCCGTCCTGGCCGGGCTGCTCGGCGCCCTGTTCGTCTTCAGCCAGATCCGGCCCGGCATGCGCGCCCGCAACCGGGTCGAGGGCTGGATTGTCGGCCTGCTGTTCGTCTGCTCGGTCGTGGCCATCCTGACCACCGTCGGCATCATCGCCTCGCTGGTCTACGACTCGATACGGTTCTTCGCCTCGGTGCCGATCGCCGAATTCCTGTTCGGGACCCAGTGGAGCCCGCAGACCGCCATCCGCGCCGACCAGGTGGGATCGACCGGCGCCTTCGGGGCGCTGCCGCTGTTCGCGGGCACCTTCCTGATCATGCTCATCGCCATGGCCGTGGCTGCCCCGGTGGGCCTGTTCTCGGCCATCTACCTGTCGGAGTACGCCGGGCCGACGTTCCGCGCCGTGGTCAAGCCGGTGCTGGAAATCCTCGCCGGCGTGCCGACCGTGGTCTACGGCTTCTTCGCCGCCCTGACCGTGGGCCCGGCGTTCCGGGTCTTCTTCAACGAGATCGGCGCCATGCTGGCCGGCGGTCCGCTGGACGGGCTCGGCCAGTATCTGATGCTGGTGCAGAACCAGATGGCCCTGGTCGCCGGCATGGTCATGGGCATCATGCTGATCCCCTTCGTCAGCTCCCTGTCGGACGACATCATCAACGCCGTGCCCCAGTCGCTGCGCGACGGGTCCTACGCCATGGGCGCGACGAAGTCCGAGACGGTAAAGCGCGTGCTTCTGCCGGCCGCCCTGCCCGGCGTCGCCGGCGCCATGCTGCTGGCCATGTCGCGGGCCATCGGCGAGACCATGATCGTGACCATGGCCGCCGGCCTCGCCGCGCGCCTGACCCTGAACCCGCTGGACACCGTCACCACCGTGACCGTCCAGATCGTCACCCTTCTGACCGGCGACCAGGAGTTCAACAGCCCCAAGACCCTGTCCGCCTTCGGCCTCGGCCTGACCCTGTTCCTGGTGACCCTGGCGCTGAACATCATCGCCCAGCGCATCGTCCAGACCTACCGGCAGCAGTATGACTGACGCGACCGTCACGCCCGCGATCCGCGCCGAACGCCTGCGCGCCGGACTCAAGCGCCGCTACGCCCGCGAGGGCCGGTTCCGGCTGTACGGCCTGCTGGCCATCGGCGTGGCGGTCGGCTTCCTGCTGCTGCTGCTGGGCCGGATCATCGACCAGGGCCACACCGCCTTCTACACCCACACCATCACCGTCCCCGTCTATATGGACCCGGCCCGCGTCGACCGCGGCTATCCGCAGGGGACGAATTTCGAACTGCTGGTCGCCGAACAGCAACTCGCCCGTCTCGGCGTCGCCGACGACGCCCAGGGCTCGAAAGCCGCCGCGATGCGCAGCCTGTTCTCCTCGGAACTGAAGTTCGCCGCCGCCGCCCGCATCCAGGCCAATCCGAACCTGATCGGCCAGACCGTGCCGATCGCCGCGCCCGTGTCCGACGACGCCGACCTGTTCTTCAAGGGCGAGATCTCGCGCGACACGCCCGCCGACCAGCGCCGCCTGACCGATGAACAGATCGGCTGGCTCGACCGGATGAAGGCTTCGGGCGCCGTGGCCGCCCACTTCAACAGCGGCCTGTTCACCAAGGGCGACTCCACCGAGCCGGAACTGGCCGGGGTGCTGGGCGCGGTGGTCGGCTCGGCCCTGATGCTGCTGGTCACCGCCTTCATCGCCATTCCGCTCGGCGTCGGCGCGGCCCTGTATCTGGAAGAATTCGCGCCGCGCGGCCGGATCACCGACCTGATCGAGGTCAATATCAACAACCTCGCCGCCGTGCCGTCGATCATCTACGGCCTGCTGGGCCTGGCCCTGTTCATCAACTGGATGCACCTGCCGCGCGCCAGCCCGCTGGTCGGCGGTCTGGTCCTGGCCCTGATGGCGCTCCCGACCATCATCATCGCCACCCGCTCGTCGCTGAAGGCGGTGCCGCCGTCGATCCGCGAGGCCGCCCTGGCCATGGGCGCGTCGAAGACCCAGACGGTCTTCCATCACACCCTGCCCCTGGCCATGCCGGGCGTGATGACCGGCGCCATCATCTCCATGGCCCATGCGCTCGGCGAAACCGCCCCCCTGCTGCTGATCGGCATGGTCAGCTTCATTCCCGGCATACCGCACAGCGTCGGCGAACCCAGCGGCGCCCTGCCCTCTCTCGTCTACATCTGGGAAAACGCTTCCGAGCGCGCCTTCCATGAGCGCACGGCGGCCGCCATCCTTGTCCTTCTCGCCTTCATGATCGTCATGAACGCCGCCGCCATCTTCCTGCGCCGGCGCTTCGAACGCCGGTGGTAGCCCGATGAAATTCAACCTCTTCCGCGCCCCCGACGGCGCCGAGGGCGGCGCGCCCGCCGAAACGCCGGTCATGGCCGCGCCGCCGGTCATCCACAGCTCGGGCCCCGTCGGCCCGACCAAGATCGCCGCGCGCGACGTCTCGGTCTTCTACAATGGCAAGCAGGCGCTCCATGACGTCTCGCTGGACATCCCTGACAAGACCGTCACCGCCCTGATCGGCCCGTCGGGCTGCGGCAAGTCGACCTTCCTGCGGACCATGAACCGCATGAACGACACCATTCCGGGGGCCAGGGTCACGGGCCGCATCGAGATGGACGGCGAGGACATCAACGCGAAATCGGTCGATCCCGTCCTGCTGCGCGCCCGGGTCGGCATGGTGTTCCAGAAGCCCAATCCCTTCCCCAAGACCATCTACGAGAACGTCGCCTACGGCCCCCGCATCCATGGCCTGGCCGCGTCGAAAGCCGAGCTCGATGTCGTGGTCGAGGCCTCGCTGAAGCGCGCCGGCCTGTGGGAAGAGGTCGCCGACCGCCTGCACTCGCCCGGCACCGGCCTGTCCGGCGGCCAGCAGCAGCGCCTCGTCATCGCCCGCGCCATCGCCGTCGAGCCTGAGGTCATCCTGATGGACGAGCCCTGCTCGGCCCTGGACCCGATCGCCACCGCCAAGATCGAGGAACTGATCGACGAGCTGCGCGAGCGCTACTGCATCGTCATCGTCACCCACTCCATGGCCCAGGCCGCGCGCGTCAGCCAGCGCACCGCCTTCTTCCACATGGGCCGCCTGATCGAGACCGGCGACACCGAGGACATCTTCACCAACCCGCGCGAGCGGCGCACCCTGGACTACATCACCGGAAGGTTCGGCTGATGAACCAGCACACCGTCAAGGCCTATGGCGACGAACTGAACCAGCTGACCGCCGAGGTCGCCCGCATGGGCGGTCTGGCCGAGGCCCAGGTCGCCGACGCCGTCGATTCCGTCGCCCGCCGCGACATCGCCCTGGCCCGCGCCGTGGTCGACCGGGACGCCAGGCTCGACGCCATGCACCGCGACATCGAGCGCAAGGCCATCCGCCTGATCGCCCTGCGCCAGCCGGTGGCCTCGGACCTGCGCCGCACCCTGGCCTCGATGAAGCTGGCGGTGGATCTCGAGCGCACCGGCGACCTCGCCAAGAACATCGCCAAGCGCGGCCTGATCCTGGCCGAGGGCGATCCGATGCCGCCGCTGACCCGGTCGATCGAGCGGATGGGCAAGCTGGTCTCCATGCGCCTGCGCGACGTGCTGGACGCCTACGCCGCCGCCGAGGTCGACCGCGCGGTCGCCGTCTGGAACACCGATGACGAGGTGGACGAGCACTACAACGCCCTGTTCCGCGAACTGCTGACCTACATGATGGGCGATCCGCGCACGATCACGGCGGGCACCCACCTGCTGTTCATGGCCAAGAACCTCGAGCGCATCGGCGATCACGCCACCAACATCGCCGAAACCATCTACTACGAGATCACGGGTCAGGAATTCACCGGCGAACGCCCCCGCTGGAATCCCGACCCCGCTGACGCCACCGACCCGACGACGACCGCCTGACCGGAGAGTTCGACGTGCAGCCTTATGTTCTGGTGATGGAAGACGAGGACGCCCTGGCGACCTTGCTCTCGTACAATCTCGAAAAGGAAGGCTATCGCGTCGTCGTCGCCGCCGACGGCGAGGAGGGCATGCTCCAGATCGACGAACGCCTGCCCGATCTGGTCCTTCTGGACTGGATGCTGCCCAAGCTGTCGGGCATCGAGGTCTGCCGCCGCATCCGGGGCCGCGCCGAGACGCGCAACCTGCCGATCATCATGCTGACCGCGCGCGGCGAGGAAAGCGACCGCATCCGCGGCCTCGACACCGGCGCCGACGACTATCTGACCAAGCCCTTCTCGATGTCGGAGCTGATCGCCCGCATCCGCGCCGTCCTGCGCCGCATCCGGCCCGGTCTGGCCGACGACCGCATCAACCACGGCGACATCGTCATCGACCGCGTCGCCCACCGCGTCCGCCGCGCCGGCAACGAGATCCACCTCGGCCCCACCGAATTCCGCCTGCTGGACCACCTGATGCAGCACCCGGGCCGGGTGTTCAGCCGCGAACAGCTGCTGGACGCCGTCTGGGGCAGTGACGTCTACGTCGAGGCCCGCACGGTCGACGTCCACGTCGGCCGCCTGCGCAAGGCCCTGAACGTCGAGGGCACGGTCAACCCGATCCGCACGGTGCGGTCGGCGGGCTATTCGCTGGATCTGGGCGGGTAACCACTGCTGTCGTCATCCCGGGGGGGGCGCAGCGGACCCTAGGACCCAGCGGCGCGCGAGAGCGCGAACCTGTCACGCCAACCCAGGCTGACTCGTCGCCTCCGCTTCGCTCCGGCGCCGCTGGGTCCCGGCCTTCGCCGGGATGACGACGGCTGAAACGGCAGTTGCACTTCCTTCCGCACCCGAACCCGCTAGGGTCCCCTTCTCAGTTCAGGGAGCCTCGCCCATGCGCCGCCGCACCTTCCTTTCGACCCTCCCCGCAGCCGCTCTCCTCGCCGGAGCAGGTGCAGCGACCGCCGGCGCTCCTGCCGCAACCGCCGCCCCTCCCCGCCAGACCGCGCCTGCCGACCCCTACGCCGGCGTCGGCCCCGGCAACCGCAACAGCGGCGTCCAGTTCGTCGGCCGCTCGACCGTCTGGGGCGCGCACGGCGCCGCCGCCACGGCCCATCCGCGCGCCACCCTGATCGGCATCGACACCCTGAGGCGCGGCGGCTCGGCCATTGACGCGGCCATCGCCATCAACGCCGCCCTCGGCTTCCTGGAGCCCACCGCCAACGGCATCGGCGGCGACGCCTTCTGCATGCTGTGGGACCCGGCGCAGCGGAAGGTCGTCGGCTTCAACGGCTCGGGCAACAGCCCCCGCGGCCTGTCGCTGGAGACGGCGCGGTCGAGGAAGGCCGAGGACGGCTACCTGCCCCCCTACGGCGCGGTCACCGTCAACGTCCCCGGCACGGTCGACGCCTGGTGGAGCGCCCATCAGCGCTACGGCAAGCTGCCGTGGAAGGACGTCCTGCTGCCGGTCGCCGAGCTGTGCGAGGAGGGCGTGCCCATGCCCCAGCTGATCGCCTGGTATCTCGAGCGCAACATGGCCAATTTCGATCGCCGCGCCGCGATCATCGAGGAGAACGACAACCGCAGGAAGGTCTACGCCCGCGACGGCCGCACCCCGGCGGTCGGCGAGGTCTTCGCCAACCCCGACCTGGGCCGCACCTATCGCCTGATCGCCGAGGGCGGCCGCGACGCCTTCTATGAGGGGGCGATCGCCGACCACATCGAACGCTATTTCCGCCGCATCGGCGGCTGGATGACGAAGGCCGATCTGGCCCCGCATCGCACCGAATGGGTCGAGCCGATCCGCACCGACTATCGCGGCGTCGATGTCTATGGCCTCGGCCCCAACACCCAGGGCCTGTCGACCAACCAGATCCTTAACATCTGCGAGAATTTCGACCTCAAGGGCATGGGCTTCCAGTCCGCCGCCTCGATCCACCACCAGGCCGAGGCCAAGCGGCTGGCGTTCGAGGACCGGGCCAAATGGTTCGCCGACGACCGCTTCAGTCGCACCCCGGTCGAATGGCTGAACTCGAAAGCCTACGCGGCCGAACGCGCGCGCCTGATCCGGCCCGACCGGGTCATGGACCGCGCCTTCCCCGGCGACGCCCCGACCCAGGGCGACACCACCTATTTCAGCGTCGCCGACAAGGACGGCATGATGGTTAGCTGGATCCAGTCCAACTATCGCGGCATGGGCTCGGGCCTGGTCCCCGACGGCCCCGACGGTTCGACCCTCGGCTTCATGTTCCAGGACCGCGGCGAGCTGTTCGCCCTGACCGACGGCCACCCCAACGTCTACGCCCCGGGCAAGCGCCCCTTCCACACCATCATCCCCGGCTTCGCCTGCAAGGGCGGCGAGCCGTGGATGGCCTTCGGCGTCATGGGCGGCGGCATGCAGCCGCAAGGGCAGGCCCAGATCATAATCAACATGGTCGACTACGGCCTCGACCCGCAGGAAGCCGGCGACAGCCCGCGCTGGCAGCACGAGGGCTCGTCCGAACCCACCGGCCATCCGTCCGAGGGCGTCGGTGTGCTGCATCTGGAAACCGGCGTCCCGGCGGCTTCGAAGGCGCGGTTGGAGGCCATGGGCTGGGTGTTGGGCGGTCCCAACGGCGGCTTCGGCGGCTACCAGAACGTGGTGCGCCAGACCAACGGACGCGGCCCCTGGACCTACGGCGCGGCGACGGAGATGCGGAAAGACGGCATTGCCTTGGCGTACTGAGGAGGGCCACGCGCCCGCCACAATCGCCCAGCCTTCTGCACACGCGCCGGTAGGGGCGTGGATCAACCGGGGGCTTCGATGATCGCCTTGTTCGCCGCCGCCAGCCTGCTGGCCGCGCAGCCCGCCGACTGTTCTCCGCCGGCGGGGACTGACGCCCTTCTCGCAATGCCGCAGCGCTACATTGTCGTGGGCGAAAGCCACGGCACGGTCGAGACCCCGGCCGCGTTCGCGCAGATGGCGTGCGCGGCGGCCGAAAAAGGGCCGGTCACGATCGCCCTCGAACTGCCGACGGTCATGCAGCCGCAGCTGGACGCCTTCCTGGCCGCGCCCGACGAGGCCACGGCGGTCGAGGCGCTGTCCGGCACCCATTTCCTGAACCCGCGCATGAACGACGGCCGCAGCAGCCAGGCCATGCTGGCCATGCTGTTGTCCGTCCGCCAGCTTCGCGCGGATGGACGCGATGTAGCCTTTCACGCCTTCCAGCCTTCCACGCCCCGCCAGCGCGACCTGACGCAGGCCTGGTACGAACTCGACATGGGCCATGCGCTGGCAGGAGCGATCTACGCCCGGCCGCAGTCGAAGGTGCTGGTCCTCGTCGGCAACCTGCATGCCCGCAAGACCGGTTTCCCCCGCTTCCCCGATGTCGGCGTTCCCGCCGCCGGCCACCTGCCCGCCGCCGATGTCCTGACGCTCAAGGTGGCGCAGCAGGGCGGCACGGAATGGAACTGCCAGTCTGCATGCGGAACCAATCCGTCACGCGCCGTCGTCGACATCGACCTTCGAGGCGTGCGCCTCGAGCCGACTGATGACGGCGCCTATGACGGCGTCCTGGCCCTGGGACCCAGCACGGCCTCGCCGCCGGTCGTGCCGGGGCCGGGACCTAGCCTTCGCTGACCGTGATCTCTTCCGGCTCCAGCGCATAGACCGTGGCGCAGTATTCGCAGGTCACGCGGATCTTGCCGTCGGCCTCGACCATCTCGGCCCGCTCCTCGGCCTTGAACGACGTCAGCATTCCGGCGATGCGGGCGTGCGAGCAGCGGCATTGGGCCACCAGCGCGCGGGCGTCCTCCAGCCGCACGCCGTCCTCGTGGAACAGGCGGAACAGCAGGGTCTCCGGCGTGATCGTCGGGTCCAGCAGCTCGTCGTCGCCCAGCGTCTGGAACAGGGCCCGCGACCGGTCCCACGCCTCCTCGGTCGAGCCGCGCGCCTCGTCGCCCGCGATCAACTGGATCAGCGCCCCGCCGGCCCGCCAGCCCGTGCCCGCGTCCGTGGTGATCGAACCGACCGACAGACGGACCTTGGTCGGGATCTGCTCGGATTGCTGGAAATAGTGTTCGGCGGCCAGCGACAGGCTCTCGCCCTCGATCGGCGTGATCCCCTGGGTCCGCTCGAAATCAGGCCCGCGATCCAGCGTCATCACGAACACCCCCTGCCCCAGCAGCGAGCGCGCCCCCGGCCGGGCGAAGCCCTGCGACGCCGCGGCGACCTCGGCCTCGTCGAAGCGGCAATAGCCGCGCATATGCCCCTGGGTGTCATAGTCGGCGACGACGTAGCGCACCGGCCCGTCGCCCTGGGCCTGGACGATCAGCCGGCCCTCGAACTTCAGGCTCGACCCGACCAGGGCCGCCAGGGCGCAGGCCTCGCCGAGCAGGGCCGCGACGGGTTCCGGATAGTCATGGGCCGACAGGATGGCGTCGATGGTTTCGCCCAGCCGCACCAGACGCCCACGCACGGGCCAGCCCTCGATCTGGAAGGCGGCCGCCAGATCGTCGGCGGGGTTGGCGGGCGACGTATGCGCGTGATCGGTCACGGGCGGTCCTCGGAAAGAGCGATTGTGCGGAAGCGCCGTCAGATAGGCGCGGCCATCGCGAATGGTAAGACCTGCATGCTACAGCAGGAACCGGCGGGGTCTCGGCCCCGTTCGTTCAAGGCCCGATCCAAGCGCACAGACCCGGCGGTTTCATGACCAAAGCGACCCTCAAGCCCCTGAACCAGCAAGCCATCGTCATCACCGGGGCCACCTCCGGCGTCGGCCTGGCGACCGCGCGGCGGGCGGCGAAGGCGGGGGCCTGCGTGTTTCTGATCGCGCGCGGCGAAAACGACCTTAAGGCCCTGACCGAAGAGCTTCAGGGCACGGGCGCCCGCGCCGCCTGGGCCGTCGCCGACGTGGCCGACTACGACGCCCTGGCCGGGGCGGCGGAGAAATGCGTGCGTCTGTTCGGCGGCTTCGACACCTGGATCAACAACGCCGGCGTCTCGATCTTCGGCAATATCCGCGCGACGACGCTGGAGGATCAGCGGCGGCTGTTCGAGACCAACTACTGGGGCGTGGTCAACGGCTCGATGATCGCCGCCGACCACCTGCGCGAACGGCCGGGCGGCGGGGCCATCGTCAATGTCGGCTCGACCCTGTCGGACGCGCCGATTCCGGTGCAGGGCGTCTATTCGGCCTCGAAGCACGCGGTGAAGGGCTTCACCAACGCCTTCCGCATGGAGCTGATGCGCGAACAGGCGCCGATCACCCTGTCGCTGGTCAAGCCCTCGGCGATCGACACGCCCTACAACAAGCACGCCCGCAACCTGACGGGTCAGGCGGTGCAGAACCCCCAGCCCGTCTACGCCACCCATGTGGTCGCCGACACCATCCTGTATTGCGCCAGCCATCCGATCCGCGAGATCACGGTCGGGGGCGGCGGGCGGCTGATCGCCAGCTTCTATTCCGCCCTCCCGGGTCTGGCGGAACCACTTCTGGCGCGGTTCGCTCCTGTCATGATGCGGGACAGGGGTTCCGCGTATCAGCCGTTTGACGACGGGCTCTACGACCCGAACGACGACGGCCTCGATGAAGAGGTTCACTATCCCATGGTCCGCCAGTTCTCCGCCCTCGCCGAAGTCCGCAAACACCCGGGAATCACCGGCGGCGTCGTCGCCATCCTGGCCGGCATCGGCATCGCAGCCGTGCTGTTGAACCAGCGTTCGGGTCCCACCCGCTATGAGCGCCTGCGCGGTCGTTTCGACCCGCGCGGCTGGGTCGACACGGACGCCCTGCGCGACCGCTTCGGCGATCTTGCCGAAACGGTGCGCCATGGCCTCAGCGACGCCGGCGAGCGCGCGTCCGACTTCAGCGGCGAAGCCCGCCATCGTGGCGAGCAGATCCTGCACGGCGCACGACATTCTTCGCGCAAGGCCTTGAAGAAACACGGCAAGACCGCGCGCCGGTACGCGCACGACGCCGGCGCCTACGCCAGGGATCACGCCCGTGAAGGCGGCGCGGCCCTCGCCCTTCTGACCATCGCCGCCGCCATCGGCGCCGCCGCCATGGACGCCCGTCGTCCCGACAGCCGCCTGCGCAGCCTCGGCAAATTCTGACGTCTGCGTCCGAATCCGACGTAGCTGCCTGCCAGCATGATCGCCGGTCGTCCCTCGCCGGGCGGCCGGCGCTTTTCATTTGGACGAGCTGGACGGTCTGGACTGTATTTTTTCGAACCCGCCCGGCCCATTGCTGCAACTGCGAAGGTGAGCCAAGCTCCCCCCATGGCTGATCCGGCGACCTACGTCTTCGACTTCGATTCCACCCTCGTCCGGATCGAGACGCTCGAGGCCCTGGCCGACATCGCCCTGGCCGGCGCGCCCGACGCCGGGGCGGTCCGCGCCGAGATCGTGCGCCTGACCGATCAGGCCATGACCGGGGACATGCCCTTCGGCGAGGCCCTCCGCCGCCGCCTTGAGCTCCTGCCCCTGACCCGGTCCCACGTCGCCGAACTGGCGGGCCGCATCCTCGACGAAGGCACGCCGTCGGTCCGCCGGAACCTGCGCTTCTTCCGCGAGAACGCCGACCGCATCGTCATCCTGTCAGGCGGCTTCCGCGAGATCATCGCCCCCCTGGCCGAACACCTTCACATCGCGCCGGACCGGGTGCTGTGCAACGACCTGACCTACGACGCCGAAGGCCGCGTCACCGGCGTGGACGCGGACAATCCGCTGGCCCACGCCGGCGGCAAGTCGGTCGCCGTGCGCGCCCTGGCCCTCCCCGCGCCCGTCGTCATGGTCGGCGACGGATGGACCGACGCCGAGGTCCGCCTGTCAGGCGCCGCCGACCGCTTCCACGCCTTCACCGAGATTGTCCGCCGCGACCGCGTCGTCGCCGCCGCGGATGTCGTCTCCCCGTCGATGGACGAATTCCTCCACGCCGAGGGCCTGGCCGGCCGCTGGTCCTACCCCCGCGCCCGCATCCGCATCCTGCTGCTGGAGAACATCCACCCCGCCGCCGTCGAACGGCTGCACGAGGCCGGCTATTCGGTCGAGACCCTGAAGGGGGCCCTCGACGAGGACGCCCTGATCGAGGCCCTGCAGGGCGTCCATGTGCTGGGCCTGCGCTCCAAGAACCAGGTCAGCGCCCGCGTGCTGGAGGCCGCGCCGCGGCTGATGGCCATCGCCGCCTTCTGCATCGGCACCAACCAGATCGACCTCGAGGCCGCCGCCGCCCGCGGCGTCGCCGTGTTCAACGCCCCCTATTCCAACACCCGCTCGGTGGTCGAGCTGGCGGTCGGTCTGACCATCGCCCTGATGCGCGACGTGGCCGACAAGTCCGCCGCCATGCATCGCGGCGAATGGAACAAGTCGGCGACCGGCTCGCGCGAGCTGCGCGGCAAGACCCTCGGCATCGTCGGCTACGGCGCCATCGGCTCGCAGCTGTCGGTCCTGGCCGAAGGGCTGGGGATGCGGGTGATCTTCCACGATCTGACCGAGCGGCTGGCCCTCGGCAACGCCCGCCGCATGGCCTCGCTGGACGCTCTTCTGGCCGAGAGCGACGTGGTCAGCCTGCATGTCGACGGCCGGACCGACAACACTGCCCTGATCGACGCCGCGCGCCTGGCGAAAATGAAGCCGGGCGCCCTGCTGGTGAACCTGTCGCGCGGCCATGTCGTCGACATCGGCGCCCTGGCCCAGGCGCTGGGCGCGGGCCGCATCGGCGGCGCGGCCATCGACGTCTTTCCCGACGAGCCGGCGACCAACGCCGACCCCTTCGACAGCCCCCTGCGCGGCCTGCCCAACGTCATCCTGACGCCCCACATCGGCGGCTCGACCGAGGAGGCCCAGGAAGCCATCGGCGAATTCGCCGCCGAACGGCTGCTGGCCTATCTGAATCGCGGCGACACCACCTTCTGCGTCAACCTGCCGAATGTGCAGCTGGCCGAGGTGACGGGCGCGCACCGCATCCTGCACATCCACCGCAACCAGCCCGGCGTCCTCGCCGAGCTGAACCGCGAACTCGCGGCCGCCGGCCTGAACATTCTCGGCCAGCATCTGAAGACCGACGAACGCACCGGCTATGTCATCACCGACGTCGACCGAGACTACGATCCGGACGCCCTCCGCGCCCTGAAGAGTGTTGCCGGAACACTGCGTTTCAGAATGCTGCACTGAAACCTTCCCTGACGGCATCTTGCGCCGACGCGAAACCGGCGCACACTGCCCTCAACGGTCGCATGATGACGGCCGAGGGAGGATCATCGATGTCTCGTTTCCTGCGCAGCGCGGCGCTTGCCGCACTGACGATCGCCGCCGCCGGCGCCATGGCCTCGGCCGCCAGCGCCCAGAGCTACAGCCGCCTGGTCGTGTTCGGCGACAGCCTGAGCGACAACGGCAACCTGTATGCCGCCACCGGCAACACCCAACCGGCGTCGCCGCCCTATTTCCAGGGCCGGTTCTCGAACGGCCCCGTATTCACCGAACTGCTGGGCTTCAACGCCGGCCGATCGGCCGCCGGCGCGCCGCGCACGGGCAGCATCAACTACGCCTACGGCGGCGCCCGCACCGATTCATCCGCCTTCCCGCCCGGCATGCGCAACCAGCTGCTGCAGTACACCAGCGGCGGCGGCGTCTTCGGCGCCAATGATCTGGTCAGCGTTCTCGGGGGCGCCAACAACATCTTCCAGGCCGTCCCGGCGGCGGGAGCCTCGGCCAACCCGACCGGCGCCATCCAGCCCGTGGCCCTGTCGGCCGCGGCGGACATCAACTTCATCGTCAACAGCGTGGCCGGCGCCGGTGCCGGCACGATCCTCGTTTCGAACCTGCCCAACCTGGCCCTGACGCCGCAGTTCAACCAGGGCCCGGGCGCACCCGCGGCGGCGCTGGCGGACTACGCCGGCACCCAGTTCAACGGCGCCTTGCTCAGCGGCCTGATGACCACGGCCGCCGCCCGCCCGGGGACCAACATCATCCTGATGGACCTGTACAAGATCGGCGCGACCCTGGCCGGCAGTCCGGGCGCGTTCGGCCTGACCAATGCGCGGGACGCCTGTTTCAACGGCGTGACCGTCTGCGCGACGCCCGGCACCTATCTCTACTGGGACAGCGTTCACCCGACCGCCGCGGGGCACCAGCTTCTGGCCCGCCTGGCCAATGACTACCTCTACTATGGCGACATCGGCGCCCAGTCGACCGTCCAGGCCGAGACCGGCTTCCGCCAGCGGGAGGATCTCCTGGATCTCTCCAGCGAGGGGCTTTCGGGACGCGCCGCATGGGAAGCCGGCACCCGCCTGACGTTCGGCGCCATCGCCGACAGCGTCGAAACCGACGCCCGCGGCAGCGTCGCGTCCGCGGATGCGACCGGCTGGGGCGTCCGCGCCGGTCTGGACCACGTGGCGTCCGCCAGCACGCGGATGGGCTTCACCGCCACCTGGCGCAACACCGAGGTTGACGCCGGCGCCATGGCGTTCGACGTCGAATCCTTCGCCTTCGACGCCTTCGCCGGGTGGCGCTCGGGCTCCATGTTCGTGAACGCCACGGTCGGCGGCTCGATCGACCAGTATGACGACATCACGCGCATCACCTCGCTGGCCCCCATCGTCCACACCGGCGAGACGGATGGCGGAAGTATCGGCGCCCGCCTCCAGGGCGGCGTCTGGTTCGACATGGGCGGAATCGGCCTTTCGCCGCGCGCGGCGGTCAGCTTCGTCTCGACCGACGTGAACGGCTACACCGAACAGGGCGTGGCCGCGCAGTACGAATACCAGGACCGCACCGTCCAGGCGGCCAGCGGAGAGGTCTCCCTGAGGGCCGAGGGCGGAGGCGACGGCTTCAGCTTCTACGTCGAGGGCGGCTATCGCGACTCCTTCGGCGACAGCAGCGACGCCGTCCGCACCGGCATCACCGTTAATCCGGCGAAGATTCTCTCGCGCGACATCGAGGATCCGTTCGGCGGCTCCCTGATCGCCTCGGCGGGCGTCGACGCCGACCTCGGTCCGGTGACCATGAACATCGGCTATCGCGGCCGTTTCGGAGACTCGGCCGACAGCCACGTGGGCGCCGTCACCTTCCGCCTGCCGCTGTAAGCGAGCGCATGACCCGACAGGGCGCGCGATCCTCCCGGGTCGCGCGCCTTTTTCGTTCCACCCTGCGACGACCTGCCGCTGCCGCTCGCCCCAAAGTGGCCCCACCCGCCCGTGAAAAGGCCCGCTCTCCGGTCGCTGGCCGCAGTGCGTCGCGTTTGTTGCGGCCCGCCCGGCGCCCGCCCCCTGCTCTCGCGAGCCGAAGACGGAGCCGACGCCGCATGCGACGCCTGTTGCCGACCGCCCGGTCGTTTCTCATCCATTCCGGCCAGGCCGCCGCCCTGGCCGGCGTCGCCGTGCTGGCCATGGCGGCCGCGCCGCTGTCGGCGCCCGATCCGGTCGCCCCGAGCGAGACTTTCGCCATTCCGGAAGCCCCGCCCGTCACCGCCGTGGCCGAGGCCGCCGGCCCGATCACCCGCCTGATCACCTTCGACAGGCCCGTGAAGGATTATGCGATCAACTCGCCATTCGGCCCGCGCCGGATGCCCGGTCAGGCGATGCGAAATCACGAGGGCGTCGATATCGCGGCGCCGCAAGGGACCGGCGTCTTCGTCGCCGCCGAGGGCTCGGTTGTCCGAACCGGCTATGACGCCGCGGGCTACGGTCGGTTTGTCGAAGTCCGCCACCCCAACGGCATGAGCACCCTCTACGGCCACCTCAGCCGCCTGGACGTGGCGTCAGGCGACCGCGTCGGAAGCGGCCAGCGCATCGGTCTGGTCGGCTCGACCGGCCGTTCAACGGGGCCCCACCTGCATTTCGAGGTCCGCCGGGGCGACCGCCAGGTGAATCCCGTCAAGGTCCTGGGCCACGAGTTCCAGGTCGTGGTGCAGACCGCCGACGCCTGAATCCCGGCCAACGGCCACGGTTTCTTCACCACTCTCGCGGGATAGTCTCGCCGGGAGGGTGTATTGGAACGCATCATCTACGGCATAGCGTTCGACCATGACTGGCGCTGGACTCAGGCCGCCGGCCTGGTCCGCGTACCGGGCGCGCCAATCGCGAGTCCGACGTGGTCATGAGCACCGTTTTCGTGGCGCTGGTCGCCGTCGTCATCGGCGCCATCGCCGCCCTGGCGTGGACGGGCCGAACGTCGCGCTCTGGCGCCCTCGCCCAGATCCGCGAGGCCATCGACGCCATGCCCGACGGCATGGCCTTCTACGACGCCGAGGACCGGCTGGTCCTGTGGAACCACCGCTACGCCGAGGTGAACCCGGAACTGTCGTCCAACCTCCAGGTCGGAATGACCTTTCTCGACATCATCCGGATCGGCCTGTCCGAGGGACTCTACGCCGACGCCCTCGGCCGGGAGGATGACTGGATCGTGGAGCGGATGGCGTCGCGCAAGGCGCTGTCGACCACGATCGAGCAGCGGATCGCCGGGGACAGGTGGCTGCGCGTATCCGATCGCCTCACCTCCGCCGGCGGCATCGTCACCGTCTGCACCGACATCACCGACCTGAAGAACGACGCCGCGGCCCTGGCCGAGGCCCGGGACGCCGCCCAGGCCGCCAGCAACACCAAGAGCCAGTTCCTGGCCAATATGAGCCATGAGATCCGAACGCCCCTGAACGGCGTCATCGGCCTGGCGCAGGTCATGGCCCGGACCGAACTCTCGCCCGACCAGCGCGAGATGATGGAGTTGATCCAGTCGTCCGGCCGCACCCTGCAGGTCCTGCTCAGCGACATCCTTGATCTGGCGCGCGTCGAATCCGGCCGGCTGGAGCTGTCGGAAGAGACCTTCGACCTGGGCCGGGCCGTCCGCGAGTCGGCCCGGCTGTATGAAAGCGCGGCCAGCGAAAAGGGCCTTCAGTTCTTCGTCGAGCTCGCCCCCGAAGCCGACTGCTGGATCACCGGCGACATGGTGCGGCTCAAGCAAATCCTGACCAACCTGGTCTCCAATGCGGTGAAATTCACCAGCACGGGCTTCGTCAGCCTGACCGCCGCGCCGGGCCCGGACCGGGCCGGCGGGCCGACCTTGCGGTTCTCGATCGAGGACACCGGCATCGGCTTCGACTGCGAAACCCGCGAGCGCCTGTTCAGCCGCTTTGAACAGGCCGACGGCGCCATTACCCGCAAGTTCGGAGGCTCGGGCCTGGGCCTCGCCATCTCGCGCCAGCTGGCCGAGATGATGGGTGGCGATCTGGATTGCGAGAGCGAGCCCGACGGCGGCTCGGCCTTCATCCTGACCATCCCCTACCGGGCAGCCGAGGCCCCGGCCCCGGCGCTCGTGTCGCCGGCCATCGCCGCCGACAGCGATCAGCCCCTGATCCGCGTCCTGCTGGCGGACGATCATCCCGTGAACCGAAAGGTCGTCGAACTGATCCTGGCCCAGGCGCCCGTCGAAATCACCTCGGTCGAGGACGGGGCCCGCGCCTTGCAGGCCTGCCGCGACGCTGACTACGACCTGATCCTGATGGACATGCAGATGCCGGTGATGGACGGCCTGACCGCCACCCGCGAGATCCGGCTGCACGAGGCGGCGATGGGCCTGCGACGCACGCCCATCGTCATGCTGACCGCCAACGCCCTGACCGAGCATGTGACCATGGCCGAGGCCGCCGGCGCGGACCGGCATCTGGCCAAGCCGGTGGACGCGGGCGAACTGCTGGAGCTTGTCGTCTCCCTGCCGCGGACGGCGGCGGAGTCCATCGCCGCCTGACCTATTCGTAGCCGTGGGCGGCTTCGTTTATGACCTGCGACGGCATGGACGAGAAGTCGACGCTGACGGGCTGGGCCGCCTTCGCCCGGAACGTCTTGATCACATGCTCCAGCCGACGCCGCACCTCGCGCTCGGCCTCGGTTCCGTCGGTCAGGTTCAGCGGGGCCAGGCAGAAATCGATGATGGCCGTGGGGTTGTTCAGGGGTTGCATGGAACGTCTCCTGCTTATTCGGCCGCCACGAACTGGGCGGTCTCGGTGGAATCCTTCAGCGCCGTGGTCGACGACTGGCCGTTGGAGATGACGGTGGCGACCTGATCGAAATAACCGGTGCCGACCTCGCGCTGGTGCCGGGTGGCGGTGTAGCCGGCGGCCTCGTTGGCGAACTCGCGCTGCTGCAGCTCCGAATAGGCGGCCATGCCGCGGTCGCGGTAGCCGTCGGCCAGTTCGAACATGCTGTTGTTCAGGCTGTGGAAGCCCGCCAGCGTCACGAACTGGAACTTGTACCCCATGGCCCCCAGCTCGCGCTGGAATTTGGCGATGGTGGCGTCGTCAAGTTTTGCTTTCCAGTTGAAAGACGGCGAGCAGTTGTAGGCCAGCAGCTTGCCCGGATGCTCCTTGTGCACGGCCTCGGCGAAGCGGCGCGCGTCGTCGAGATCGGGATGCGAGGTCTCCCACCACAGGACGTCGGCGTAGCGGGCGTAGGACAGGCCGCGCGCGATGCAGTGATCCAGTCCCGTGCCCGGCTTCAGGCGGAAGAAACCCTCGGGCGTGCGGTTGTCGCGGTCTATGAAGGGCCAGTCGCGCTCATCGACATCCGAGGTGATCAGCTGGGCCGACTCGGCGTCTGTGCGGGCCACGATCAGGGTCGGCGCGCCCATGACGTCGGCGGCCAGACGCGCGGCGCTCAGGTTGCGCTCGTGCGCTTGGGTCGGGATCAGGACCTTGCCGCCAAGGTGGCCGCACTTCTTCTCCGAGGCCAGCTGGTCCTCGAAATGGACCCCGGCGGCGCCCGCCTCGATGAAGGCCTTCATGATCTCGAAGCTGTTCAGCGGTCCGCCGAAACCGGCCTCGGCGTCGGCGACGATGGGGGCGAACCAGTCGCGTTTGGCGCCGCCCTCGGCGTGCTCGATCTGGTCGGCGCGCTGCAGGGTGCGGTTGATGCGGCGGCACAGCTCCGGCGCGGCGTTGGCCGGGTACAGCGACTGGTCGGGATACATGGCGCCGGCGGTGTTGGCGTCCGCCGCCACCTGCCAGCCCGACAGATAGATGGCCTTCAGCCCCGCGCGGACCATCTGCATGGCCTGGTTGCCGGTCACGGCCCCCAGGGCGTTCACGAAAGGCTCGTCGTGCAGCAGCGCCCACAACCGGTTCGCCCCGCGTTCGGCCAGGGTGTGGGTGATCGGGACAGACCCGCGCAGGCGCAATACGTCGTCCGCGCTGTACGGACGCTCGATGCCGTCGAAACGGCCATGGGGCGAAGGGACGAGATCGGCGAAGGTCGTCATGGCGGTCTCTGCTCGGGATCTGGCCGTTGCGGCTGATGTCCGGAAGCAGAACACGTTGAAGTCACGAACAACACAGCTTGAGAGTCATATCTAGTGTCATTGAGTCACATTATGACACTTGCTGTTAAGTCATTTTGTGACCTAATGCGGGCATGGACGCCGCTCCGCTTCGCAAACTCTTCCTCGGCGGCCGCCTCAAGCGGCTGCGGCGCGAGCTCGGCTTGACCCAGACGGCCATGGCCGCCGATCTCGGCGTATCGCCCAGCTATCTGAACCATATCGAACGCAACCAGCGTCCCGTCTCGGCGCAGCTGCTGCTCCGGCTCGCCGACACCTATGACGTGGACCTGCGCACCCTCGGCCAATCCGGCGGCCCGGCGTCCGAGGCCGAACTGACCGAGGCCTTCTCCGACCCGGTGTTCCAGGGGCTGGCGGTGCCGCGCCACGAAATCGTCCAGCTGGCCGAGGACCAGCCCGCCGCCGCTGACGCCCTGCTGCGTCTGTATCGCGCTTTCGCCGACCGCCGCACCCGCGATCGGGCCGAAACCGACGCCCTTGGCGGACACGGCGACGACAGTCCCGCCGACTGGGTGCGGGAATACCTCCAGGCCCGCCGGAACCACTTCCCCGAACTGGACGCCCTCGGCGAAGCCCTGTCCGACGCCATGGACGCCGAAACGCCGGGAGAACCCTTCGAAACCCGCGCCCGCGCCCGCCTTCTGGCGGGCCATGGCCTGACCGTCCGCACCCTGCCCTCGGAGGTCATGGTCGAATGGACCCGCCGCTATGACCCCCACCGCCGGCGGCTGTTGCTGTCGGAGACCCTCGGCGCCTCCTCGCGCGCCTTCGCCGTCGCCTATCAGCTGGCCCTGGCCGAGCATGACGCCGAACTGACCGCGCTCGCCGAGGCGGCGTCCGCGCCCGACGAACCGACCCGCCGCCTGCTCAAGGTCTCCCTGACCAACACCCTCGCCGCCGCGACCCTGATGCCCTACGGCCCCTTCCAGCGTGCGGCCGAGGAGACGGCCTATGACATGGGGCGCCTTCAGGCCCGGTTCGGCGTCGGCTTCGAACAGGCGGCGCATCGCCTGACCACCCTGTCCCGCCCCACCGCCCGCGGCGTGCCCTTCTTCCTGATGCGGGTCGATCAGGCCGGCAACATCTCAAAACGCTTCGCCTCGGGCGCCTTCCCCTTCTCGCGCTTCGGCGGCGCCTGCCCGCGCTGGCGGCTGCACAGCGCCTTCCGGACCCCCGGCAAGATCATCACCCAGATCATCGAGACGCCCGATGGACAGCGCTGGTTCACCCTCGCCCGCACGGTGGATCGTCAGGGCCATGATGCCTTCACCGAAGGCCACGACCTCGCCATCGGCCTGGGCTGCGAGCTGAAGCACGCCCACCGTCTGATCCATGCGCGCGGCCTCGACCTGGCGGCGCCCGAGGTCACCCCCATCGGCCCGGCCTGCCGCCTGTGCCACCGCCACCCCTGCGCCGAGCGCGCCGCCCCGCCGGTCGATCGCCCCCTGGCGGTCGATGACTGGGCCAAGTCGGTCAGTCCCTACCCCTTCGCGGGGCCGACCCGCTGACGCCTGAACCACATGCGGGTTCGGGAGTTTTGACGACTCGGCTGATCAGGGTGTGTCGTGAATCTCGTATTGCTTGTCCGGAAGCACTGGCTCCTGGGCCTTGTCGTCGTTGAACTCGTGACCGCGGCATCGCTCGCGGGCTGGCTCGTGGCCGGCCTGGCTCTGCGCGCCGGTTGAGGCCTCGGTCGAGCCGGATATCCCCCGAGTCGCGCCGATAGCCGACCCCGGCGCGCTCGAACGAAGGCCGCCCCCTGCGTCAGGACATTCAGACTCGGGACATTTGGCGGGCGTCCGGCGGGCGCCGCGCGCTGCCCCCCTCACTCAGCGCCCGTCCAGACCGCGCCGCGCGGCCTGCAGCTCGCCCTTCATCACATCCTTGAGCCGCGCCGGCGCGACGATCGCGACCTGATCGCCCCAGCTGAACAGGTGCCAGGCCAGCTCGCGCATGCCCGAGGCCCTGAACCGGACCACCACGCCGCCGTCGGCCTGATCCTCCAGCGTCTGGGTCGGGTGCCAGCGCCACGCCCGGGCCTCGGCCGCGCCCTCCGGCGTCACCCGCAACACCACATCCTCTATCTCGTCCTGGTAGATGCCGAACGACTGGCTGGCGAAGACCTGCAGATCGAAATCGGCCGGGGGCGACGCCGCCCCCGCCTCGGCCTTGACCGCGCTCATCCGGTCGAGGCGGAAGGTCTGGATGCGGCCGCTCTCGCGGTCGGCGGCGACCAGATAGTTGGCCCGCCCGAACATGACCCCGCAGGGCGCCACGCTGCGCCGGCGCGCCTCGGCGCCCGGCCGGCTGTAGATGAAGCCCAGCGGCTGGCCGGCCAGGATGGCCTGTCGGATCTCGGTCAGCACCGCCTCGTCGGCCGACGGCCGCGGCCCGGCCTGGACCGCGATGGTCTCGGCCCGTACCAGCGCCTCCAGATCGGGCGCCAGCCGGTTCAGCGTGGTCGAGCGCATCGCCGACTTCAGCTTGCGCTCCAGTCCCTCCAGCGCCGCCGCCCGGCCCGGCTCTCCGGTCGCGCGCAGCCCCTGGGCCGCCTTGCTCAGCTCGACCAGTTCCTCGGTCGTCGGGGCCTGTTCAAAGGCCGACAGGCCGCCGCGGATGCGCCAGCGCTTGGTCGGGGGATCGGAGACTTCCTCGGCCTGCGGGAACAGGTCCAGCACGATGTCGCGCATCCGCTCGGCCGTGCGCCGGCCGACACCGGACTCCCGCGCCATCTCGTCGATCGTCAGTCCCTCGGCGCTGGCGGCCATGCGCCGCGCCAGCTCGATGACCAGGGCCGTTCTGTCCAATCTCATCCGGTGAGGGTGGCATACGTCCAAATCTGACGCAACGCTGCTTCATGGTCGGTTTCAACAGAGACCCGAACCCCGGAGACATCCCATGGCCCGCGCCTTCGCCCCCCACGCTTCCATCGCCGCCTCCCGCTACCTGATCGTCCCCTGCGACGCCGAGGGCTGCGGCGATCTGGCGGTCATCTGGGACCGGCTGGAAGAACAGGTGATCGACGTCATCGACGCCTCGGCCAGCGCCCGCTACGCCGACGAGGACGCCCTGTGGGACGAAGCCCGTCCCGCCTTCGCCCCCGCCGAGGACTTCCGCATGGCGGCCTGATCAGTCGGGATAGCGCTCGCGCATCTCGACCAGCGACGCGGCCGCCAGTTCGCGCAGCACGCCCAGGTCGATCTGGTCCAGCCGGTTGATGTAGAGGCAGGCCACGCTGGTCTTCACCTTGCCGAGCCGGGCGATGAACGCCTCCCACCCCGAGAACCCCGGCAGGATGTAGACCACCGTCTGCGCCTTGCGCGGCGAGAACCCCAGCCGGGGCGCGTCGCCCTCGTGCCCGCTGGCGTAGCGGTAATGATACCGCCCGAAGCCGATGATCGACGGTCCCCACATCACCGGCGGTTCGCCGCTGATCTCCTCGAACAGGGCGCACAGCGTCTCGGCGTCGGCCCGGCGCGTCGGGTTCTCGACGGCGGCGATGAAGTCGGCGACGGAGATTTTGGTGGGTTTGGTCCTGGCTTCATAGGCCATGAGGCTCTCGCTCATACACTTATAACGTGTTACGCATTCACCGTGCCGACCATAGCCTTCTTCCACGGCGTCGCCATCCGCATGTTATTCAACGACCATGCGCCCGCGCATTTTCACGCCTACCACGGCGAGCGGGAAGCAAAATTCGACCTTGAAACCGGCGCCGTGATCGACGGCAGATTTCCTGCCGCAAATGGATTGCGATGTATAAGACCGAGTTGGAGGCGGCATGGACCGCCGTTCGCGACGACATCACGCCAGAACGAATTCCGGGACCTGACGCCGACAATGACAACTGACGTTGTTCGCATCCGAAAGCTGCAACGGCTCGGCGAGTATCGCCTGAAGCTGTGGTTCTCGGACGGCCGCGCCGGTGAATGGGATTTCTCTGATCTGGCGCGACGCGGCACGCCCGTCACCCGGCCGTTCGAGGATCCCGCCTATTTCGATCGCGTGTTCCTCGAGTTCGGCGCTCTCACCTGGCCCAACGGCTACGACTGGGCCCCGGAGGCATTGCTTGCGGACATGAAGGCCGCGGGGGTGCTGAAGGTCGAGAGCGCGGCGGCGTGAGGATCGGGTAGCGATCTGCGCTGAAACAATCGATGCAGGCGACTAAAGCGCCTTCACGATCCCCTCGACCATCTTCTTCGCGTCGGCGAACAGCATCATGGTGTTGTCGCGGAAGAACAGCTCGTTCTCGACGCCCGCATAACCCGCCGCCATGCCGCGCTTGATGAACAGCACCGTCCCCGCCTTCTCCACGTCCAGCACCGGCATGCCGTAGATCGGGCTCTGCGGATCGGTCTTGGCGGCGGGGTTGGTGACGTCATTGGCGCCGATGACGAAGGCCACGTCGCAGCTCGAGAATTCCGAGTTGATGTCCTCCAGCTCGAACACCTCGTCGTACGGCACATTGGCCTCGGCCAGCAGGACGTTCATGTGGCCGGGCATGCGGCCGGCGACGGGGTGGATGGCGTATTTCACCTCGACCCCCTCCTCCTTCAGCTTGTCGGCCATCTCGCGCAGCGCGTGCTGGGCCTGGGCCACGGCCATGCCGTAGCCGGGCACGATGATGACCTTCGAGGCGTTCTTCATGATGAAGGCGGCGTCGTCGGCGCTGCCCTGTTTGACCGGCCGGGTCTCGACCGCCCCGGCCGCGCCGGTCGCCGCGTCGCCGCCGAAACCGCCCAGGATCACCGAGATGAAACTGCGGTTCATCGCCTTGCACATGATGTAGCTCAGGATCGCGCCCGAGCTGCCGACCAGGGCCCCGGTGATGATCAGGGCGATGTTCTCGAGGGTGAAGCCCAGCGCCGCCGCGGCCCAGCCCGAATAGGAGTTGAGCATCGACACCACCACCGGCATGTCGGCCCCTCCGATGGGAATGATCAGGGTCGCGCCGAGGATCAGGGCCAGCAGGAACACGCCCCAGAAGGCCCAGGTGGCCGTGCCATTGGTGCCGATCATGATGCCGATCAGCAGCGTCAGCCCCAGGGCCAGGCCGATGTTGATCAGATGCCGCATGGGCAGCAGGATCGGCGCGCCCGACATCCGCCCGTCCAGCTTGGCGAAGGCGATGACCGAGCCGGTGAAGGTGACGGCCCCGATGGCCACGCCCAGCGCCAGTTCGATGATCGACTGGATCTTGATGCCGCCGGCGCCGTCGGCGATGCCGAAGCTCTCCGGCGCATAGACCGCGCCCACCGCGACCAGACAGGCCGCCATGCCGACCAGGCTGTGGAAGGCCGCAACCAGTTGGGGCATCTGCGTCATCTGCACCCGCGCGGCGATCAGCGCGCCCGCCCCGCCGCCGACGATCACCCCGCCCGCGATCAGGCCCAGGGTCAGGGGATCCAGCGTACCCGAACTCCACAGCGTCAGCAGCGTCACGCCAACCGCCAGCGCCATGCCGATCATGCCGAAGGTGTTGCCCTGCCGGCTCGTCTCCGGGCTCGAGAGGCCGCGCAGGCTCAGGATGAACAGCACGCCGGAGACCAGATAGGCCAGGGCCGCGAAGGAGGCGTTCATGCCGTGTCCCCGGAAGTCAGCATCAGAAAAATCCCACCGCGGCGGGCCTGGCCGGGTCGCTGGTGACCGCGACCTGCGCCTCGCCGTTCTTGATCATGGCGATGGCCACGGCGCCGCGCCCGCCCGTCCTGGTCACGGTGCAGCTGCCGTTGTCCGACGGCAGCCGCCCGCCCTGGGAGCCGGTGGCCGTGCGTTGCAGCCGGTTGGCCCAGGCGCTCCTGTTGTAGACGGTCGCCTCGTACACCACCGGACGGAACCGGCACTCCAGGGACCAGGTGGCCCCCTGCAGCGTCGCGACGTGCCAGGGCAGCCCCGCCTCGGTCTGCTTGCCCACGTCGGTCTGCGCGTCCGCCGCCGTGGCGACGATGGCGGCCAGACTCACGATCGCGCCGATCCGCCCGGGTCGCATCTCAGCGCCCTCCCGGCGGGCAGGCGGTCCGCGCCAGCCGCCACAGGGCGGCGGTGATGAACAGCGGGGCCACGAACACCATGGCCCAGTCCACCATGCTCATCGGCTTCTCCTGGGCGACGATGCGCAGCAGCACCGAGGCGAACAGCAGCACCACGCCGCAGTCGAGGAAGCGCAGCTTGCGGATGGCGTCCGTCTCCCGCAGCCAGCTCCACAGCCACAGGCCGGCCCCGATCGCCGTGGCGACCCAGGACGCGCCGACCGCGAGCTGATGACCGTCCAGCGTCATGCCCTGGGAGTCCGGAACCTCGGGAACAGGACACCCGTGCGAAGCGAAATGACGAATTGGACCGCGAACAGGGCGGCTATGGCGATGTACATGCCGAGGCCGAGCCATTCGGCTGTTTGCCAGCGTTCCCACGCCTGCCAGAGCCAATGAAGAATGAGGAGCGGATAGACCGTCAGGATCAGGGCCCGCTGCACCCGATCGCGCATGCTGTCGCTCATCCGCCCGCTCAGCAGGGTGAAGGCGAGCACCAGCAGGATCGCCAACGGCACGATGGCCATGAAGAGGATGGCCTGGATCACGACTGCGCCGCCTCTGCCGGCTTCGCGGGCCGTTCCTTCTTCCTGTACATGGCCAGCATCCTTCGGGTGACCATGAAGCCGCCGAAGATGTTGACGCTGGCCAGGGTCACGGCCACGACGCCCGCCCCCTTGGCGACCCAGCCGCCGTCGGCGCTGGCCGCCGCCGCCGCGATCAGGCCGCCGACCACGATCACCGACGAAATGGCGTTGGTCACGGCCATCAGCGGCGTGTGCAGGGCCGGCGTGACGCTCCAGACGACGTAGTAGCCGACGAAGATCGCCAGCACGAAGATGGCCAGGCGGAAGACGGTGGGATCGACGTGTTCCATCAGCCCTTCACTCCTTCATGCACCACGGCCCCGCCGTGCGTCACCGCCGCCGCCTTCAGGATCTCGTCCTCGAGGTCCAGCGCCAGCGCCCCGTCCTTGATCATCAGCCCGACGAAGGCGACCAGGTTCTTCGCATAGAGGGCCGAGGCGTCCGCCGCGATCCGGCCGGGCAGGTTCGTATGCCCCACGATCTGCACGCCGTTCGCCGTGGTCACCACCTCGCCGGCCTTGGCCCCCTCGACATTGCCGCCCGCCTCGACGGCGAGGTCGATCAGCACCGAGCCCGGCTTCATCGTCGCTACCTGCGCCGCCGTGACCAGCACCGGCGCGGCGCGGCCCGGGATCAGGGCGGTGGTGATGACGATGTCCTGCTTCTTGATGTGCTCGCCCGTCAGCTCGGCCTGTTTGGCCTGGTACTCGGGCGACATCGGCTTGGCGTAGCCGCCCGCCGTCTGGGCGTTTTTGAACTCCTCGTCCTCGACGGCGAGGAATTTGGCCCCCAGCGATTCCACCTGCTCCTTGGTCGCCGGCCGCACGTCGGTGGCCGTGACCACCGCCCCCAGCCGGCGCGCCGTGGCGATGGCCTGCAGGCCCGCCACGCCCACGCCCATGACGAAGACCTTGGCCGGCGCCACCGTGCCCGCCGCCGTCATCATCATCGGGAAGCCCTTGCCGTAGGCGTATGCCGCCTCGATCACGGCGCGATAGCCGGCCAGGTTCGCCTGGGACGACAGGGCGTCCATCACCTGGGCCCGCGAGATGCGCGGCACCAACTCCATGGCGAAGGCCGTCGCACTGGCCTGGGCCAGGGCCGTCACCGTCTCCTTGTCGCGGTAGGCGTCCAGCAGGGCCACGACGATGGCGCCGGGCTTCAGCGCGCTGGTTTCCTGCGCCGTCGGGCCGCGCACCTTCAGCACGATGTCCGCGCCCGACAGCACCGCCTTGGTGTCCTTGGCCACGGTGGCGCCGGCGGCGGCGTAGTCGTCATCGGGGATGGAAGACCCCGCGCCGGTCCCGGCCTCGACCGTCACGGCCGCGCCCATGGCGATCAGCTTCCTGACCGTGTCCGGAGTGACGGCGCAGCGCGTCTCGCCGTCTCGGCGTTCGCGGGTCACGGCGATGGCGACAGCCAAGCGAATCCCTCCGTCATGTCTCGACGGACGACGTTAGGCTGATCGGTGAGGCTGCGTCAAAGCGCCAGAAGCGTGCGATTCCGCGCTCAGGCAGCGCGCGACCGCCCGTCATCCCCGCGAAGGCGGGGACGCGCGCGTCAGCGCTCAATTCAGTGGGAGGTCTTGCCCGACTTCAGGAAGAAATACCCCGCGACCAGCATCACCGCCGCGGTGATCGCGCCGCCGAGGAAGCTGCCGCCCGGCTGGAACCACAGGGTCAGGAACATCACGATGGCCGCCAGCCACAGCGAACCCCATTTGGCCATGCTGATGAAGGCGCGGAACGTCGAGGCCTGCTCGCTGATCTCCTGGGAGCCGCGAACATAGGCGTCGTGGGAATCGGCTTGGTGCAGGTCGGCCATGTCGGTGTCCGGGAATCTGGAACGTCGGTTGCGCCCTTATAGCGGCGCGCGCCGCCGGCTCAAGCGGCCGGTGACAATTCGCGGCGGCGCTCAGTCCAGGGCGGCCAGGGTGTCGCGGGTGAAGGCGATGAAGTCGAACGGCTTCCCCGCCGGGTCCTCGCCCCGCCGCACGATGACGATCCCCCGGCTGGGGACGATGACGACATACTGGCCCCGGTTGCCGTTGGCCGAGATGGCGTCGGCGGGAATCCCCTCCGATTTGTTGAACAGCCAGAAGGTCGCGCCATAGCCCTGCGCCCCGCCCGGCTGCGGGCCCGAGGGACGCGAGACATGGTCCCGCCACCCCGCCGGCAGGATGCGCTCGCCGTCGACGACGCCGTCGTTCAGATACAGACGTCCGAACCGCGCCAGGTCGCGCGCCGTCGACCACACCTGGCTGGACAGCATGTAGTTCCCGCGCCAGTCGGTCTCGGCGAAGGTGTCGTACATGCCCAGCCGCTGGAACAGCTCGGCCGGCGGATGGTCGGCGAAGGTCGGGGCGATGGCGAAAACCGCCAGAAGGATGTCGTTGTTGGCGTAGCGGAACCGCGTTCCCGGCATGGCGATCAGCGGCCAGGTCGTCGCCTGCTCATCGACGCCCACGCCGCCGAAATAGAGGGCGTCGGTGCGGTTGCCCGCCGTGTCGCTGGTCAGGCCCGAAGACATCCGCATCAGCTGGTCGAGGGTGATGGCCGCGCGCGGATCGCCCGCCCGGCTCCAGTCGGTGATCGCCGCGGGCGCGTTCACATCGACCCCGCCGCGCTGGACCGCCGCGCCGATCACCGTCCCCGCAAGCGACTTGGCCACCGACCAGGTCCGCTGCGGCGTGTCCGGCCCGAAGCCCTCGCCGTATTCTTCCGCCACCACCCGGTCGTTCTGCAGAACCAGCACGGCGGTGGTGTTGGAACCCTCGCCATAACGCCCCACGAAGGCCCCCTCGACCGCCTCGTTCAACAGGGCGGCGTTGCCCGTCGTGTCGCCCCTGACGAAGGCCTGATCCGAGGGGCCCCTCGGCGGGAGAGTCGCGATCTGCTCGCCCGTCCAGCCCACCGGCATGATGGTGCAGCCCCGACCGGGCCGCCACACGGCCGAACGCGGCGGCATGGCGTCGTCCCAGGCGACCGACACCCGCGCCGGAAACACCTCGACCGGCATTTCCCGCACCAGCGGGTCCAGCTCGGGATAGATGCCCGTCAGCTCATTGGCCTCGATGCTCTCCAGCGTCCGCATCCCGCCCGCCGCCTCGGCGGTTTTCAACGCGCTGCAGACCGTCAGGGCCTTGTACCCCGCCGCCATGGCGCGAACGCTGGCGGACGGCGGCGCGGGGGCCGCCGGGGTCTGGGCGAAGGCGGCGGACGGAGAGGCGGCGATCAGGGCCGCGGCGAGGATCAATGTGCGCATGACCCGACGCTCGCCCGCCCCGCCGTCGCCGTCAACTCAGACCAGCGCCTCGAACCGGTCGATCAGCCCCTCCAACCGCTTCGTGCCGATGGTCCAGAACGCCGGGTCGCGCGGGTTCAGACCGAACGGCGCCAGGGCCTCGACATAGCCGCGCGACCCCCCGCCCGCGAGCAGCTCGCGATACAGCGGGGTGAAGCCCTCGGGATCCTTCGCCCGCGTCTCCATCAGCGCCGCCACCAGCAGGTCGCCGAAGGCGTAGGCGTAGACGTAGAAGGGGGAGTGGACGAAGTGGCTGACATAGCTCCACCAGTGCTCATAGCCGGGGTTCAGCGTCACCGCCGGCCCCAGCGACGCCCCCATCTCCTCCATCCAGATCTCGCCGATCCGCTCGGCCGGGACCTCGCCCGCCGCCCGCTCGTCGTGGAAGCGCGTCTCGAAGCGGTGGAAGGCGATCTGGCGCACCACGGTGTTCAGCCCGTCCTCGATCCGCCCGGCCAGCAGGCCGCGCTGCTCGGCCTTCGGCGCGGTCTTCAGCAGCCGGTCGAACGTCAGACCCTCGGCGAAGATCGAGGCCGTCTCGGCCAGGGTCAGGGGGGTGTCGGCCAGCAGACTCCCCTGCCCCGCCGCCAGCGTCTGGTGCACCCCGTGCCCCAGCTCATGCGCCAGCGTCAGCACGTCGCGCCGCTCGCCCATCCAGTTCAGGAACACATAGGGATGCCGGTCCGAGGTCACGGGATGGGCATAGGCGCCCGACTGCTTGCCCGGTCGCGCCTTGCCGTCGATCCACGGCCTGTCGAAGAAACCGCCCGCGCGGTCGGCGAATTCCGGCCCGAGGTCGGCGAAGCTCTCCAGCACCAGCTGCTTGCCGGCGGCCCAGTCATAGCCGCGCGGGGCGGTCGTCTCGATCGGGGCGTTGCGGTCCCACTGGTCCAGTTTGGCCTTGCCCATGGCCCGGGCCTTGAGCGCGTAATAGCGGTGCGACAGCCGCGGATAGGCGGCCGCCACGGCGTCGGCCATGGCGTCGACCGCCTCGCCGTCCACCTCGTTGGACAGATGCCGGCCGTCGGCGGGCCGTTTGAAGCCCCGCCATCTGTCCTCCAGGGCCTTGTCGGCCGCCACGGTGTTCATCACCAGCGCCATGGTCGCGGTCCGCTGGGCCAGCGCCCCGTTCAGCCCCTCGGCCGCCGCCTTGCGCCGCGCCGCCTTCGGGTCCGACAGCCGGTTCAGCGCCTCGGCCAGGGTCAGCTCGTCCTTGCCGGCCCTGATCTTCATCGCCGCCAGCGTCTCGTCGAACAGACGCGGCCACTGGGCGCTGATCGGGCCGCGCTCGGCCAGGAAGGTCTCCAGCTCCTGCGACAGCTCGTGCGGCTTCATCGCCCGCACCCGCCGCAGCCACGGCCGCCAGCGCGCCCCGGCCGGATACGCTGCCAGGGCGGCCTCGATCTCGGCCTCCTCCAGCTGGTTGACCTCCAGGGTGACCCAGACCGTCGGCGTGGCGATGGCGGTCATCTTCTCGCGCACCGTGGCCTCGAAGCCCTGCGCCCCCGCGTCGTTGCGGTTGGTCGAGGCGGCGAGGAAGGCGTAGGCGCCGAGCCCGCCCAGCACGTCCGACGCCTGTTCGTACAGGGTCACGGCCCGGTCCAGCCTTTCACCGAGCACGGCGGCGTCGGCCCGCGTTTCGATCAGCCGGCCCTGCAGGGCGTTCAACTCGGCCACCAGCCCCCTCGCCCGCTCCAGATCGCCCTCGATGCGGGCGTCCTCGCGGGAGGCGTACAGGTCGGACAGGTCCCACAGGGGAGCGTCCAGCGGATCGGCTTGGGTCTTGAAGGGAGCGTTCATGGTCTCCGTTGTGGGGATGGAGCGCGCCCTGCGCAACGTCCGAAACCCGCCAGACGCCCGATCCGCCGGGGGTCATATCGGCGGCGAAGGAGATTCCGCATGAGCTTTCGCATCGAACCCCTGCCCCTCGCGCCGTTCCAGCCCCTGTTCGCCCTCGACGGCGAGACGCTGCGGGCGATGGGCGCGCGCCGCACGACCGCCGACGCGCCCCACAGCGCGCCCTGTCGCGTCAGCCTGGCCGACGCCGAACCCGGGGAACGCCTTATCCTGGCGAACCATCGCCATCTGGACGACCCTTTCAGCCCCTACCGCTCCGACGGTCCTGTCTTCGTGCGCGAGACGGCCGTGGAGGCGGCTCTCGATCCCGGCGTCCTGCCCGACATGCTGTCCCGGCGCCTTCTGTCCGCCCGCGTCTATGACGCCGCCTGGATGATGACCGACGCCGACGTGGTCGAGGGGCGCGATCTGGCGGCCCGGCTGAAAGGCTGGTTCGGACATCCGGATACGGCGGTCATCCATCTCCACACCGCGCGCCGCGGCTGCTTCCTGGCGACTGCGGCGCGCGCCTAGCCCTCGAAGGCGGCGATCAGGGCCTTCAGGTCCGGCTCGTCGACGCGGCGGACGGCTTCGTCGCGGCTCACCCACATCCGCTCGCGCTGACCGCGTTCCTGCCAGTCGTCGTGCTCGACCTCCACCCGCAGGGCGTAGACCGAAACCACGCACCAGCGCGGCGCCCGGCGCTTCAGCACCTTCAGATAACGGAACGTCCCCAGCGGCTCGCGCGTGACGGCGCCCTCGACGCCCGCCTCCTCCAGCGCTTCCAGCGCCGCCGCCTCGGCGTCGGTCCTGCCGGGCATGCGTCCGCCCTTGGGCGTCACCCAGCGCCGGGTCTCGCGCGAGGTGACCAGCAGGATCTCGATCCCGGCCGCGGTCCTGCGCCACGGCAGGGCCGCGACCTGACGCCGCTCGGCCGTCCGGGTGCGGATCGCATCGCCGGTCATCAGGTCAGCAAGGCTCCCGGTGGAAATTGTCTTTGAGCGGCGCCGGCGCCCCGGACCCCGTCCGGCGTCGGGCGGGACCCCGCGGAGCCGTGCGGTCACTCCCGCGTCTTCGGCGATGCGTCAACCCGTCAGGGATCGGACGGTTCAGTCGGCTGGCTTTCCGGTCTGCGCGCCCTCGGGCGCCGCGCATTCGAAACGGGTGCAATATTTCTCGTTCAGCCGGGTGAGGGCCGTGATCAGATGCGGGGCCATCACGGCCTGCACCCGCAGGCCCAGTTCGAAATTCTTGTCCGATATCGAGCGGCCCAGCGGGGTGTCGAAAAACGCGACCATCGCCTCCAGCTCCTGCAGGGTGAAGATCTCGGCCACATCGTCCGTCAAATCGGCGAAGGTCGCCTCGATCGCGGCCTCGAAGGCGTCCGACATGTTTTCGGCCAGCCAGGCGCGCTGCTCGGCCGGGCCCTCGGACTTGGCGAACGTCTCGTCGAAATAGCTCTCCAGGGTCTTCTGCAGGCTCGGCCCTTGGGTCAGCTCGATATACTGCTCCGCCAGAACCAGCCGCCGCGCCGTGTCGCCGTCCTGGGCCGCCGCGGGACCCGCCGCGGACAGGCACAGCCCGAACGCCAGCACCATCAGAAAACGCATGGAATCCCCCGTCATGAGGACCTACCGTCGGTTGCTCCGGGCCGATGCGCAAGCGTGTCCGGATCACGGACGGCCAGAAAAAAGGGCGGCGACCCTGCGGTCGCCGCCCTTCCCGTTGCAGTTCAAGGGCCGATCAGGCGTTCAGCGACGCCGGGTCGATCTTGAAGCCCGGTCCCATGGTCGAGGACAGGGTGATGCGCTTGACGTAGGTGCCCTTGGCGCCGGTCGGACGGGCCTTCTGCAGGGCGTCCACATAGGCCTTCACGTTGGCTTCGAGGGCTTCCTGGGTGAAGGAGGCTTTGCCGATGCCGCCGTGCGCGATGCCGGCCTTCTCGACGCGGAACTCGACCGCGCCGCCCTTGGCGTCCTTGACCGCTTGCGCGACGTTCGGAGTCACGGTGCCGACCTTGGGGTTGGGCATCAGGCCGCGCGGGCCCAGCACCTTACCCAGACGGCCGACCAGGGCCATCATGTCCGGAGACGCGATGACGCGGTCGAAGTCCATGAAGCCGCCGTTGATCTTCTCGTACAGATCCTCGGCGCCCACGATGTCGGCGCCGGCCGCCAGGGCCTCCGCCGCCTTGGCGTCCTTGGCGAACACAGCCACCCGGACGTCACGACCGGTGCCCGAGGGCAGGTTCACGACGCCGCGGACCTGCTGGTCGGCGTGACGGGGATCGACGCCCAGGTTGACGGCGATCTCGATCGACTCGTCGAACTTGGCGGTGGCGTTGGATTTGACGGCGGCGATCGCCTCGGCGAAGCCCATCGGGGCGACGGTGTCGCCGGTGCGGGCTTTGACGCGCTTGGTTTGCTTGGCCATGTGCTTAGCCCTCCACGACGTTGAGGCCCATGGCGCGAGCCGAGCCTTCGATGATCTTGGTCGCGGCGTCCAGGTCGTTCGCGTTCAGATCCTTCATCTTCTTTTCGGCGATCTCACGCAGCTGGCTGCGCTTGATCTTGCCGGCCACTTCGCGGCCGGTCATCTTCGAGCCCGAGGTGATCCCGGCGGCCTGCTTGATGTAGTGGGTCGCGGGCGGGGTCTTGGTGACGAAGGTGAAGCTCTTGTCCTGGTAGACCGTGATCACGGTCGGCAGGGGGGTGCCCTTCACTTCCTTCTCGGTGCGCGCGTTGAACTCCTTGACGAAGCCCATGATGTTCACGCCGCGTTGACCCAGGGCGGGCCCGATCGGGGGCGAAGGCGTGGCGTTGCCGGCCGGCACCTGCAATTTGATGTAGCCGAGAATCTTCTTGGCCATTGGTCTCTCCTTACGATGGCCCTGAACTCAATCAGGGCCGGTGAGCCGTGGTCGTGGCATGGCTGCCTCCCACGGATTTGCGTGATCGCTCACGCCGCCCCGTTCAGGGCGAGGCGCGCGTGTAGCAAACGCGGCCCTGAAAAGCAAACGGCGGCCCGTGCGGGCCGCCGTCGCCATGATGTCCGCCATGTCGCGGGTATCGATGATGTCCCGCCGGCTGTGTCGCGGATATCGACCCCGAATTGTATCGGTCGAAAACCGGCCTAGGAGGCGCTCTTCTCGACCTGATTGTATTCCAGATCGACCGGCGTCGGACGGCCGAAGATCGACACCGCGACCCGCAGGCGCGCCGCGTCCTCGTCGACGCTCTCGACTTGGCCGTCGAAGCTGGCGAACGGGCCGTCGATGACCTTGACGGTCTCGCCGATGTCGAAGCGGATGGTGGGCTTCGGACGTTCGACGCCCTCCTCCACCTGGCCGATGATGTTCTGGACCTCACGCTCCGAGACCGGCAGCGGCTTGGTGCCGCCGGCGGCGCCGAGGAAGCCCGTGACCTTCGGCGTGTTCTTGACCAGGTGATAGGCGTCGTCGGTCATCTCCATCTTCACCAGCACATAGCCGGGGAAGAATTTGCGCTCCGAGTTGACCTTGCGGCCGCGGCGGATCTCGACGACGTCCTCGGTCGGCACCAGGATTTCCGAGAAACAGTCCTCGAGCCCCTGCTGGCGCGCCTGATCCGTCAGGTGCTGGGCGACCTTCTTCTCGAAATTCGAATAGGCGTGGACAATGTACCACTTGTGCCGGGGATTGGCGGCGGGCTTGGCGGGCGTTGCGTCGGTCATGGGGGGTCTTTCTTACTGGCCGATCGCGAGCACGATGCGCGACAGGAAGGCCAGGCCGGTGTCGACGACGAAGAAGAAGATGGACGCGATCAGCACCATGATCAGCACCATCACCGAGGTGATCCAGGTTTCCTTGCGGCTCGGCCACACGATCTTGCGCCCTTCGGCGCGGACCTGGCTGGCGAACTGCGGGATCGAGGTGCGCTTCTTCGGCGCGACGGCGTCCGTCGCCACGGCCGCGCCGGCGACGGCGGGCTGGACGGTCTGGGTGCGGCGCCCCGAAGGGCTCTTGGCCTTGGCCATGCTCGGTTCTCGTTTTCAACGCAGTCTGACGGTGCAGATGGGGACCCGCCCCGTCAGTGGAAAGTGGCAGGAGTGGAGGGACTCGAACCCACGACCCTCGGTTTTGGAGACCGATGCTCTACCAGCTGAGCTACACTCCTGTGGTCCCGGCGAAAACTACAACGCGCCAGAGGGCGGAACCCCCGGGCGCGTTCGGCTTCGCCAGACCGCGGCGTATGCCCGACCGCGCCGGGGTTTTCAAGGGCGGATGCGGTTCAGTCCTCGTACTGAGCCGCCACCGCCCGGGCCTCGTCCTGGGCGTTGATCACCTGCTTGAACAGCAGCTTGTCGATCCGGCGGTCGTCCATGTCGATGATCTCGACCTCGAACCGGCCCAGTTGCAGGATTTCGCCCTCGTGGGGCACGCGCGACAGCTGGTGCAGCACCAGGCCCGCGATGGTGTGGAAGCCTTCCGCCTCGCCGAAATCCTCGCCCAGGGCGTCCGACAGCTCGTCGATGTCGGTCTGGCCGTCGACCAGCCAGCTGCCGTCCTCGCGCTGGCGCACATTGACCTCGGCGTCGTCGTGACCCTCGTCGAAATCTCCGGCGATCATTTCCAGCAGGTCGGTGGCCGTCACCACCCCCTCGAAGGCCCCGAATTCGTCCACCAGGAAGGCCATGTGGACGCGCGAGGCCTTCATGATCTCCAGCGCCTTCAGCACCGAGGTCGATTGCGGAATGAAGGCCGGAATCTGGATGTGCTTTTCGACATTGAACTCGCCGTTGTCGAGCAGGCTGTCCAGCAGGTCCTTCTTGTGAACCACGCCCAGCGGATTATCGACGTCGTTCTCCCGCGCGACCACGATGCGCGAATAGGGGCAGGTGCGAACCTCTGTTCGCAGCGTCTCCTCCGAATCGTCCAGGGCGATCCAGAACACCTCGTGGCGCGGCGTCATGGCCACCCGGATCGGCCGGTCGCCGAGGCGCAGGATCTCCTCGATCATGGTCTGCTCCTCGGGCTCGATCAGGCCGGCCGAGGTGCCCTCCGCGATCATCGTCTCGACCTCTTCCTGGGTCACGTCCGAACCGTCCCGGTCCTTGACGCCCATGATCTTGAGGATGGCCGAGGTCGAGGCCGTCAGCACGACCACGAAGGGCTTCAGCACCACGGCCACGGTCGAGATCGGCGCCGCCATCTTGGAGGCGATGCTCTCGGGGAAGATCAGCGCCAGCCGCTTGGGCACCAGTTCGCCGACGATCACCGACACATAGGTGATGAAGATGATGACGATGACGGTCGAGAAGACTTCGGTATAGGCCGCCAGTCCCGGGAAGGCCGCTTCGAGGATGTGGTTCAGCTCGCCCGCGATCGCCGCCTGTCCGTAGGCGCCGGCGGCGATGCCGATCAGGGTGATTCCGACCTGGACCGCCGACAGGAAATGGGTCGGGTCCTCGGCCAGCTTCAGGGCGACGCGGGCGCCCTTGTCGCCGCGTTCGGCACGGCTCTGCAGCTTGGATCGACGGGAGGATACGACCGCCAGCTCGGTCATGGCGAACAGGCCGTTGAGCACCACGAGGAGCAGAACGACAACGATGGCGATGGCTAACATCTAGGGGGAGCGGACCGACGCGGCGCGACTGTCGGCGTCCGCGGGATCAATGATAGGGGGAATTGTCCCCCGCCGCCACGGTTTCCTTGAAGCCTTAGACCCCGCGGCCGATCTCGACGCCGCCATAGGGGCCGCGCGCGCCCGTGTCCGGCGTGGCGGCGCAGGCCGACATGCCGAGGAAGGTGCCGATGAAAAGTCCGATCCTGATCGCGCGCCGCATGGTTACTGAAATCCTAACGTCCGGGATGCGAACGTAGGGACCTCACGGCGGTTCCGCGCAAGCACGGACGCCTGCGAGGAGAACGATACGGTAAACGCGCGCGCCGCCTCCCCCCCGCTCCGTCATCCTCGGGTCAGGCCCGAGGATGACGGCGTGGAGTGCGGAGCGCACAGCAAAAAAACGGCCCCCGGATTGCTCCGGGGGCCGTTCGCTTACGCGTACTGGTTTCGACCGATTACTCGGTGATCTTGCTCACCACGCCGGCGCCGACGGTGCGGCCGCCTTCGCGGATGGCGAAGCGCAGCTTCTCTTCCATGGCGATCGGGGTGATCAGCTCGACGTTCAGCTCGGCGTTGTCGCCGGGCATGATCATCTCGACACCTTCCTTGAGGTGCACGATGCCGGTCACGTCCGTGGTGCG
>NZ_LMGT01000003.1 GCF_001427825.1 Brevundimonas sp. Root608 | reverse complement strand
CTGGCCATGCGATGCCCGCCCCGAAGCGCTCGGAAGCCGCGATCACGCGGAGCGAAGGCGGCGACGCCGAAAACACATCCGGTCCCCGTAACGCGAAAGCAGGGGGCCACATTCCGGTTCCGGGCTAGCCGCCCGCGCTCCGCGACCTCCCCAACCGCTTCTCCGGAAGCGGCGATGACGCACGCCTGCTTCTCCCTCCCCTTCATGGGGAGGAGGAAGAGTCGGCGGAGCCGATCCGACGACGATGTCGGCGCGAAGCGACGACAGGGTGGGGTGCGTCTGCAATTCCCCACCCGGTCGCTACGCGACCACCCTCCCCATGAAGGGGAGGGAGAGCATCCAGCCTTCTCCCTTGCCGCCAGACACATTACAGACCCCCCATGACCGCCCCCTCCCCCTCGCTTGATCAACGCAAGGCCGAGACCCGCGCCTGGTTCGAGACACTGCGCGATCGCGTCCACGCCGCCTTCGAGGCGCTGGAGGACGCGGCGCCCGCCGACCTGTTTCCCGGCGAACCCGGCCGCTTCGTGCGCACGCCCTGGGACCGGCCCGAGGGCGGCGGCGGCGTCATGGGCATGATGCACGGCCGGCTGTTCGAAAAGGTCGGGGTCCATGTCTCGACCGTGCACGGGACCTTCCCGGCCGACTATGCGAAGTCGGTGCCCGGCGCCGCGGAGGATCCGCGCTTCTTCGCCACCGGCGTCAGCCTGATCGCCCATCCCGTCAGCCCGCGCGTGCCGGCGGTGCATATGAACACCCGCTTCATCGCCACGACCCGCAGCTGGTTCGGCGGAGGGGGCGATCTGACCCCGGTCCTGAACGTCGACCGCCGCCCGGACGCGCCCGACACCCTCGCCTTCCACGCGGCGATGAAGGCCGCCTGCGACGCCCACGATCCGGCCAGAGACGGTTCATGGCACGCCCGCTTCAAGGCGTGGTGCGACGAATATTTCTGGCTGCCCCACCGCAACGAGCCCCGCGGCACCGGCGGGATCTTCTACGACCACCACGACAGCGGCGACTACCACAGGGATTTCGCCTTCACCCGTGACGTCGGGACCCGGTTCCTCGAGGCCTATTCCGGCATCGTCGCCGGCCGGATGGCCGAGCCCTGGACCGCCGGGGAGCGCGACGAACAGCTGGTCCGGCGCGGCCGCTATGTCGAGTTCAACCTGCTCTACGACCGCGGCACCATGTTCGGGCTCAAGACCGGCGGCAACGTCGAGTCGATCCTCAGTTCGATGCCGCCTGTGGTGAAATGGCCCTGACGATCAGGCCGCCTCGCGGCGCGCCTCGCCATCGAGCGCGGAGGCGATGGCCTCGAACAGGCTGACCAGGGTCACCGGCTTGGTCAGGTGGCCGTCCGCTCCCGCCACGCGGCCGGACGCCACATGTTCGGCCATGGCGTTGGCGGTCAGCATCACGATCGGCGTCCGCCCCAGGCCCTGCTCCGCCTCCATGGCGCGGATTTCCCGCGTCGCCGTCAGCCCGTCCATGACCGGCATCTGCATGTCCATCAGGACCAGATCGAACCCGCCGCCCGCAAGGGCCTCGACCGCCTGCTGCCCGTTTTCGACCGACACCAGTTCCATGGCGGTGGCCGCCAGCATGATCTCGACGACCTTGCGGTTGGCCGGGTGATCGTCCGCCAGCAGAATGCGCAGGGGCGCCGTTGTGATGTCCGTCACCGTCAACGGCTCCGCCTCGCTCGCACCCCTGACGGCGCGCGGCATCGGAATGTCGAACCAGAAGGTCGAACCCTCGCCCGGCGCGCTGTCGCAATCCAGCGCCCCGCCGCCCATCAGCTCGACCAGGGCGTTTGAGATGGTCAGGCCCAGGCCCGTGCCGCCGTACCGTCGTGTGATCGAGCCGTCCGCCTGCTGGAACCGGCGGAAGATGCGGCCCTTCTGGTCGGGCTCGAACCCGACGCCGGTGTCCGTGACACGGAAGGCCGCCCGGCCGCCGTCCATGGCCGCCACCGAAATCCGCACCGATCCCTTCGAGGTGAATTTCAGCGCATTGCTGACCAGGTTCGTCAGCACCTGCCTCAGCCGCACCGCGTCGCCTTCGACCAGACCCGCAAGGGCCGGATCGAACTCGACCTCGAGCGCGACGCCCTGATCCTCGGCCTTGACCCGCCACAGGGCGGCGACGTCATGGACCGACTGCTCGAGATCGAACGGGGCCCGCTCGAAGGTCAGCTGCCCGGACTCGATCTTGGCGCTGTCGAGGATGTCGGACAGCAGCCGCTCCAGGGTCGCGCCGGACGAGCGGATCAATTCGACCATTTCGTGCTCCTGCGGGTGCAGGTCGCGGCGCGCCAGGGAGTCCGCCATCGACACCACGCCGTTCAGGGGCGTCCGGATTTCGTGGCTCATATTGGCGAGGAATTCGCTCTTGGCCAGATTGGCTCCCTCCGCCCGGCGCTGGGCCAGCCGCAGCCGCTCGGCCTGCCGGGATTGCCACGCCAGGGTCGCGGCCGCGAACAGCAGGAAGATCACGGCGATGCCGATGATGGCCCGCTGCAGGCCGGTGTTGGACCGCGCCGTCTCCAGCTGCCGCCGGCGCTCGGCCAGCTGCTGCTGCATGTCGCCGGTCACCTGATGGATGCCTGCGCTGTAGCTGCGGGCCGCCGCGGTCTCGCTGGCGACCATATGCGCCCTGAGGAGGTGGAAGGCCTGCTCGGGACGGCCTTCGGCGAACAGCACCTCGGCCTCCGCGTGATCGACCTCCGGCTGGACGCCCGTCTCGCGTTCGAGGCGGCGCAGCGCGTTCACGTCGCGACGGGCGCCGGCGACCTGCCCGGTGCGGGCCCGGGCGATGGCGCGCAGCGGCAGGGCCTCGGCGGACAGGAACGCCGCCTCGCCGAGACTTTCCCCATAGGGCGCCAGACAGGCCAGGACCGCGCGCGGTTCGCCGCGGGCGTGGGCGACCGTCGCGCACAGGCTGGCGTCATAGACGGACAGGGTCGTCAGCCCCGCCCGCCGGGCCAGCCGGTGGTGGGCCGCGAAATAACGGGCGGCGCGGTGTCCGTCGCCCACCCTCGCCGCCATCATGGCCAGGTTGTAGAGGCTGTCGAAGTCGGGGCGGGGGTAGGCCGGGTTGGAATAGTCGATCTCGAATTTCCGGAAGGCGGCGGCCGCGCCCGTGACGTCGTTCAGCTCTTTCAGGCCCATGCCCGTGACCTCCCAGATCCCGGCCTGGGCGGTAGCGGCGAAGGCGTCCTTTTCCGGAATGTCGGCCTGGGCTTCGCCCAGCAGTTCCAGCCCTTCGCCGATCCGGCCTTCGTCGATCAGGGCGAGGGCGTTGAGGCGGGCCGCATGGGCCCGGACGAACCAGTCGCGTCCCTCGCGCGCCATCCTTTGCATCTCGACGACGACGCCGGCATCTCCCCTGTCATAACGGATCGCCAGGACGTTCAGGGCGGCGATGTCGACGTACCGGTCGTCCCCCCGTCGCCGCGCCGCCGCGGCCAGTCTACCGTTCCACAGGGTCGCCTTTTCGAAGTCGCCCTGGTTCAGGATGGTCCAGGTGACGTGATAGAGCCGGTTCAGGCCTTCCCGGTCGGTCCGGCGCATCGCCGCCACGCCAAAGCGGTCGAGGGCGGCGAAATCGGTCGATCCGGCCCGGGCCTCGACGAACCGCGCCAGTCGCAGGGCGTCGTCCGGAGCCTCCCGGGTCGTGGCCGCGGCGGCTTGGGCCATGACGGCCGGCGCGCCGCCGAGAACGACAGCGGCGGCCAGAAGCGCGACGGCGACACGAACAGGGAACATTGGAGGTCCGACAGTGTCACCCTTCCTCGCACGGCATGTGTTGAGCAAGCTTTAGCGAACGACGGTCCTTCCCCGACCGGGCGCGCCGGCGGACGATTCGCCGCGCCGGCCGCGGGCCAACCCGCTGTGGGAGACTCGCCGCACGCGATCCGCTAGACGCCCGCCATGGCCGACCCGGAACCCGTAGTCCTGATCAACGTCTATCGCTGCGATCCCTCGAAATTGGATCTGCTGATGGATCTGCTGGCCGTCATGGTCCGGGCCCAGCGCCAGGCCGACGGCTTTCTGTCGGCCACCCTCCACCGGGGCCTGAACGGCAAGGTCGCGGCGGTGCACGCCGTCTGGCGGACGCGCGAGGACTGGAAGGCCATGACCCGCCTGCCGGCGGTCAATGCCGCCATGGAGCCGATCATGGCCATCGCGACGTTCGAACCCCACCTCTACGAGGCGGGCGAAGTCTTCGTCTAACCGGCCTGGGTGAACCAGACCTCGGCCTTGGCGCCCGCCTCGCCAAGGGTTTCCGCGACCCAGCCGCAGATTTCCCGCGCCGCCGCCTCGGCTCCCGCGGGAGGATTCAGGATCACCACCGCACAGCCGTTCATCCGCATCGGGTCGGTCAGCGGGCGCAGGCGCGCCTCGGCCACCAGCACGCGCTGGGCGCCCGCCTGGTCCAGACGGCGCAGGAAGCCGTCGAAGGTTTCCAGATCCTTCAGCGGCGTCCAGATCGCCACCGTGGCGCGGGCGTCGGCGCGGACGATGGCGGCGCCGGTGTCGGCCGCGCGAAGATAGTCGTCGGGCTTCTCGAACGGCGGATCGATGAGAACCAACGGGCCCGTCGCCTCGGCCGCCCAGGCCCGCGCCTGGTCATAGCCGTCTCCGCCCTCGGCCGCGGCCTCCGGATACGGCGCCAGCGCCTCGGTCAGCAGGTCCAGCACCGGCGGGTTCAGCTCGAAGCCGACATAGCGGTCGTCATCCCGCAGCGTCTGCGCCACCAGCAGGGGCGAGCCGGGATAGAGGGCCGCCCCGCCGCGCGGGTTCAGCCGGGTCACGGCGGCGGCCAGCGCCTCGATCAGGGGCGGCCGCCTCTCCGCCGCCATCAGCCGCGCGACCCCGGCCTCGGCCTCCTTCGACCGCGTCCCGTCTCCGGCCAGATCGTAGACACCGGCGCCGGCATGGGTGTCGATAACCGTCAGGGGGCCGTCGGCCCCGCGCCGTTCGAGCAACCACAGAAGCAGGGCGTGCTTGACCAGGTCGGCGAAATTTCCGGCGTGAAAGCTGTGGCGATAGTTCATGGGGCTTCCGTCGTCCGCCGGGCCGCCGCGGTCAAGAGCGGACGGGAACCCTCCGCCTCCGCCCGTCGTTCGGCGACGCGAACCGGAGTGCAAAGTGATCGATCCTCCCGCCCCGTCCGACCGCCGGCACGCCCGCCCCGGGGCGGCTGGAGCGTGACCGCCGCCGATCCCGCGACCGAGATTCCGCGCGGCCTGACCTGGAGCAGCGATGAACAACCCGGCATCCGGCGCACCGCCTCGGGCAAGGGGTTCAGCTATCGTGACGCCAGCGGCGCGGTGATCCGCGACGAGCCGACGCTCGCGCGACTTCGCGCGCTGGCCATTCCCCCGGCCTGGACCGACGTCTGGATCTGCCCCCGCGCCTCGGGCCACATCCAGGCCACCGGTCGCGACGCGAAGGGCCGCAAACAGTACCGCTATCATGACGGCTGGAGCAGTCATGCGTCGGAGACCAAGTTCGAGCGCCTGCCGGCCTTCGCCAGGAAGCTGCCGCGGTTGCGTCAACGGGTCGAGGCCGATCTCAACCGGCGCGGCGTATCGCGGGACAAGGTGCTGGCCACCGCCGTCCGGCTTCTCGAGATCACCCTGATCCGGGTGGGCAACGCCCAGTACGCAAGGCAGAATCGCTCCTACGGCCTGACCACGCTGAACAAGCGGCATCTCGACGTCGACGGAACCGCCCTGACCTTCACTTTCAAGGGCAAGAGCGGCGTGGAGCATGAGGTGAGGGTGAAGGACCGTCGCCTTGCCACCGTGGTGCGCTCCCTGCGCGAGCTGCCGGGCCAGCAGCTGTTCAAATACCGGGGCGCCGACGGCCAGCTGTGCGCCCTCACCTCGGACGATGTGAACGCCTATATCCGCGAGGCCATGGGCGACCAGTTCTCGGCCAAGGACTTCCGCACCTGGGCCGGCACGGTCTCGGCCGCCCGGGCCCTGCGCGAGATGGAGCCGCCCGCCTCTGCGACCGAGGCGAAGCGCCAGATCACCGTCTGCGTCAAGGCGGTGGCCGGTCTGCTGGGCAATACGCCGACGGTGTGCCGGTCATCGTATGTGCATCCGAAGGTGTTCGAGCTGTTCGAAAGCGGCCACCTGGCGGGCGTCCTGCCCGGGCCGGATACGGCGGCGTTCGAGAAGGCCCTCATCAGGACATTGACGTGACGACGTTTTAACTAGGATTCCGGGAAAACGACGGTTTACGAAACCCTCTTTGTCGGAGGGATCCAATCAATGTCGGTTTCGAATAATTTTCTGCGCCTCGGCGTCCTCGCCGTCCTGGTCGGCGTGAGCCTTGGCATCTGGATGGGCGCGAACGAGAATTTCACGCTGCGCCCCGTCCATGCCCACATCAATCTGATCGGCTGGGCGTCGATGATGCTGTTCGGCCTCGTCTACCGCGTCATCCCCGAAGCCGCCAAAGGCTGGATGCCCGTGGCTCATCTCGTTCTGGCGGCCGTGGGCTTCCTGATCATGATGCCAAGCCTGTCGCTCATGCTGATGGGCAACACGGCTCTGGTCCCCTTCCTGGTCGTCTCCGAGGTGATGGTGTTCGTCAGCCTGCTGCTGTTCGCGGTCATCGTCTTCCGGGCCACGGGCGGCAAGTCGGCGACGATGACTGCCTAGGCGGTCATCCAGTAGCCTCGGCTGCGGACGCTGACCGGCGCCCGCGTCATCTCGACCCGCGACAGGATCGCCGCCTTGAAGGCGTCCGCCTCGTCGTCGCCGACCAGCAGCCGCAGCGACCGGATGATCCGCGTGATCCGCAGATGGTTGTGGTCGTTCGGCATCAGCCAGTCGTGGGTGGCGCGATAGAAGGCGTCCATCCGGTCCGTCGCGGCGGCGAGAGCGATCTGGGCCATGCCCGAGTCCCGGATGGCCTCGACCTCCGCGTCCGTCAGGACCGGGGCGTCGGGCACGGCGCGAGACGGCTCGCGCAAGGGGAACAGCCACTGGATGTAGTCGTGGGACTGCTCCAGTGCGCTGTTGTCCATGGCCAGGATGTCGAACAGGGTGCGTCCCCGCGCATCGGGACCTTCGCCTTCGAGAAAGGCGGTTATGGCGCCGGGCGCGGACATGGGTTCGCCCTAGGCCGCCTTGTCCCAGTTGAGCACGACCTTGCCGGACTGGCCGGACCGCATGGCCTCGAAGCCCTCCTCGAAGCGCTCGTAGCCCATCTGGTGGGTGATCAGCGGGGTCAGGTCGAGGCCGGCCTTGAGCAGGCCCAGCATCTTGCGCCAGGTGGTAAACATCTCGCGGCCGTAGACGCCCTTGATGGTCAGGGCCTTGAGGATGATCGCGCCCCAGTCGGTTTCCATCGGCTTCGACGGGATGCCCAGCATGGCCATGCCGCCGCCCATGATCAGGGTGTCGACGCACTGTTTGAAGGCAATCGGCGAGCCCGACATCTCAAGCGCCACGTCGAAGCCGACCTTGAGGCCGAGCTCGTGCATGACGTCCTTCAGATCCTCCCGCGTCGTGTTCACGGTGCGCACGCCCGGCGCGACCTTCTGGGCCAGCTCGAGGCGGAAGTCGTTGATGTCGGTCAGGACCACGGTGCGGGCGCCCGCGTGGCGGGCGACGGCCGCAGCCATCATGCCGATGGGTCCGGCGCCGGTGACCAGCACATCCTCGCCAAGCAGGTCGAACTGCTGCGCCGTGTGCACCGCGTTGCCGAACGGGTCGAGGATCGCGCCGATCTCCCACGGCACCTCGTCGGGCAGTTCAATCACGTTGAAGGCCGGGGCGACGACGAATTCGGCGAAGGCGCCCTGGCGGTTGACACCGATGCCGCGGGTGTCGGGATCGAGGTGGAAATGGCCGGCGCGGGCCGCTTCCGAGTTCAGGTCGATGACGTGGCCCTCGGCCGAAACCCGCTGCCCGACCTTGAGGCGGCGATCGACGTCCTTGCCGATGGCGACGATCTCGCCCGAGAATTCGTGACCGGTGATCATAGGCACCGGGACGTTCTTCTGGCTCCACTCGTCCCAGTTCCAGATGTGGATGTCGGTGCCGCAGACGGCGGTGCGCTTGACGCGGATCAGCACGTCCTCCGGCCCGGCCACGGGGACCGGCGCGTCGATCAGTTCGAGGCCGACTTCGGGCCGGGTCTTGGCCAGAGCCTTCATGGTGTCGGTCATCAGATAACTCCCAATTCGCGTCCGGCCGTCGTGAACGCCGCGACCGTTTGATCAATCTGTTCGAAGGTGTGGGCCGCCGACATCTGGGTGCGGATGCGGGCCTGGCCGCGCGGCACCACCGGGAAGCTGAAGCCGATGACGTAAACGCCCAGCTCGAGCGCCCGGGCGGCGAAGTCCTGGGCCAGTTTCGCGTCGCCCAGCATGACCGGGATGATCGGATGCTCGCCCGGCAGCAGGGTGAAGCCGGCCTCCGTCATGGCGGCGCGATAGCGGACGGCGTTGGCGAACAGCTGTTTGCGCAGGCCGTCGCCCTCGTCGCCGCCGGCGATGCGGATGGCCTCGAGGCTGGAGCCGCAGACGGCCGGGGCCAGGGCGTTGGAGAAGAGGTAGGGCCGGGCCCGCTGCTTCAGCAGGGCCACGACCTCGGACGTCGCACAGATGAAGCCGCCCATGGCCCCGCCCAGCGCCTTGCCGAAGGTGCCGGTCAGGAAGTCGATCTCGACCCCGTGATGGGCGTATGAGCCGCGGCCCTGGGGGCCGAGGAAGCCGGTCGCATGGCAGTCGTCGACCATGATCAGGGCGTCGTATTTGTCGGCCAGCGCCCGGATGTCCTTCAGCTTGGCGATATAGCCGTCCATCGAGAAGGCGCCGTCGGTGGCGATGACGATCTCGCGCGCGCCATCGGCCCGGGCCTGTTTCAGCTGGGTCTCCAGGTCGTCCATGTCCGAGTTGGCGAAGCGATACCGCTTGGCCTTGCACAGCCGGACGCCGTCGATGATCGAGGCATGGTTCAGACTGTCGGAGACGATGGCGTCCTCGGCCCCGAACAGGGGCTCGAAGATGCCGCCGTTGGCGTCGAAGGCGGCGGCGAACAGGATCGTGTCCTCAAAGCCCAGATAGTCGGCGATCGATCGCTCGAGTTCCTTGTGGATCTCCAGGGTGCCGCAGATGAAGCGCACCGAAGCGGTGCCGGCCCCCCATTTCTGCTGCGCCGCGATCCCGGCCTGGGTCACCCGTTCGTCGCCGGCGAGGCCGAGATAGTTGTTGGCGCAGAAATTCAGCACGTCGCGGCCGCCGACCCTGATCACCGGGCCCTGACGGGAGGCGATGACCCGCTCCGGCTTGGTCAGCCCCTGGGCGTCGATGTCGGCGAGTTCCGCGCGGACGCGGTCATGGAAGGTTGCTGTCATGGGCGCTCCGCTAGGCCATTTTTCGTGCGGTTTGAACCCCCGCCGGACGCGCGCCTCAACCTCCGGGGACCGGGGCCGGCTCGGCCGCAGCCCGGAACGGGCTGACCTGGATGCGGCCGCCGCATGGCGTGAAGGTCTGGGCCAGGGTCGTGGGCGAGGTGTCGCCCGGGGCGAGGGCGCGGATGCGCGCGGCGGTCGGACAGGCCGTCTCGCCCTGTCCCTCGTTCGGGACGACGGTCCAGGCGAGGTCGAAGAAGGCCTTGGCCTGCGGCTGGACTGTAACCGGCGCCGGCGCCTGTCCGGAGCGCAGGTAGCTGCCCGGGTTCTGTTCGGATCGGACGGTTGTCAGGCTGCGCCCGCGCGCATCCTGCAGCGTCACGGTCGGATAGCCGGTCAGGCTGCAGACCTGGGCGCTGACGTTCTGCACGCCGACGATCGTGACCCGATGGCCCATGCCGGCGTCGCCGCTGTCGGCCGAAAGCTTCAACTGAGGTCCCTTGCACGGCGTGGCTGCGGGCGGCAGCGGTCCTCCCGGCAAGGCGTCGGGCGTCGGGACCGGGCCGGGCGCGATCGGAGCCGACGCGGGCCGGCTGCACCGCTCCAGCACCGCGACGCCGACGTCCTGATTGGGGCCGAGGCGGCTGAGGCTGGCGCTTTCCTGACCCGCCGCCGTCACGGTCTGCCATTCCATGCCCGAGCCGGTGAAGCGCGCGCCCGAGGGGGCCTGAACGGCACGCAGGACGTAGGTTCGGCTCCTGTAGGTCAGCTGGGCGGTCGCGGCGTCGGGATAGGCGACGGTGACCGACTGACCGCTTTCACAGGCGTAGCTGACCGCCGGGGCCATGGGTCCCGCCGGCGCCGGGCTCGGCTCGACCGGCGCCGTCGGCGGCGCTTCGGCCTCCCGGGTGCAGCCCGCGGCGGCGGTCAGGGCCAGGGTCGAGACGATCGTGCAGACAGTGCGAGGGCGCATGGAAGCTCCACGGTTGGGTCTGAAGTTCAACGTCAGCCAAGGCCAAAGGCTCCGCTTGCGCAAGCGCCGGGACCGACCCGTCAGGCTGTCAGCAGCCGGGGCAGTTTGAAGGCGACGGTTTCCCGTTCGCCGGCGTCCTCAACGACTTCGGCGTCGAACCGGGCGCACACCGCCTCGATGAGCTCCTCGATCAGACGCTCCGGGGCCGAAGCTCCGGCGGTGATGCCGAGGGTCGAGACGCCTTCCAGCCAGGACCAGTCAACCTGCGCCGCGTCATCGACCAGACGGGCGTCGCGGGCTCCCGCGCGCAAGGCCACTTCGACCAGGCGCACCGAGTTGGACGAGTTGGCGGACCCGATCACCAGCACCAGATCGCAGCCCGCGCCCAGCCGCTTGACCGCCTCCTGGCGGTTGGTTGTGGCGTAGCAGATGTCTTCCTTGTGCGGGTCCGGCAGTTCGGGGAAACGGCGCTTCAGCACCGACAGGATTTCGCTGGTGTCGTCGACCGACAGGGTCGTCTGGGTGGCGTAGGCCAGGGGCGCGTCGCCCGGACGCTGGAAGGCCTCGGCATCGGCGGTCGTCTCGACCAGACTGATGGCGTCGGCCGGAAGTTGTCCCATGGTGCCGACGACCTCGGGGTGGCCCGCGTGGCCGATCAGGATGATGTGCCGCCCGGCCGCGTGATGGCGCTCGGCCTCGACATGGACCTTGGAGACCAGGGGGCAGGTCGCGTCGAGATACAGCATCTCGCGGGCCCGCGCCGTGGCGGGCACCGACTTGGGCACGCCGTGGGCCGAGAACACCACCGGACGGTCGTCGGGACAGTCGTCCAGTTCCTTGACGAAGACGGCGCCCATGGCCTTGAGCCGCTCGACCACGTGGCGATTGTGCACGATCTCGTGCCGCACATAGACGGGGGCGCCATATTTCCCGATCGCCCGCTCGACGATCTGGATGGCCCGGTCGACGCCCGCACAGAAGCCGCGCGGCGTGGCCAGGCGCACGGTCAGGGCGCGCTTGCCGGTCGGGTGGATGGGGGCGTGAACGGTCATCGCCGGAACCTAGTCGTTCGAACCCCTTCCCGCCACCGTGGTTTCCGCGCGCGCGGGTTTGCCGCGCCTCGGTTTAGCCGCTATCAGCGGCGAGCGTGCCGCCGGCGTCGGGCTGTCGCCGCACCTCCTCGTTTCCGGAACACTTTCATGCGTCGCGTCCTCAAGGTTTCCCTGGCCTCGGCCCTCGCCGCCGCCGCGATCGCGGTCGTGACCGTCCCGACGGTCGCCAGCGCCCAGTACGGCTCCGGGCAGCAGCAGCAGGATCGCACCGGCCGCCAGCGTCCCGGCCAGGAACCGCAGGCCGGCGAGCAGGCCGACCCCAACACCCCGCGCCGCCCCCGCATCGCGCCCCTGCGCCGCAGCGCCGCCGCCGGCCCCTGCCCCTATGTTAAGGTGCTGTACGACGCCGCCCGCTATGTCGAACTGACCGGCGACCGGGTTGCGGCCGCCAACGTCGGCTTCACCGGCGAGATCGAGGGTCTGGTGTCGGACTGCGGCTACCAGGACGACCAGCCCATCACCGTGCAGACCCGCATCCTGTTCAACCTCGGTCGCGGGCCCCAGGCCCAGGGCGACGCCCGCACCTATCGCTACTGGATCGCGGTGACCGAACGGAACCGGGCGATCCTGGCCAAGGAATATTTCGACCTGCCCGTGAATTTCGACGGCGAACAAACGGCGACGGTCACCCAGGACCAGACCATCGTCATCCCGCGCGCCAGCGCCACCACCAGCGGCGACCATTTCGAAATCCTGGTCGGCTTCGACGTCACGCCGCAGATGGCCGAGTTCAACCGCTCGGGCAGCCGGTTCCGCGTCAATGCGGGCACGCCGGCCGCCACGCCTCCCCCGGCCCAGTAAATGACCGACCTCAGAACTGTCCTGGGCGAAGCGGTCGGGGCCGCCTTCGCCGCCGAAGGCGTGGACCCCTCGCTGGGACGCGTCACGACCTCGGATCGCCCCGACCTGGCGGATTTCCAGTCGAACGGGGCGCTGGCCGCCGCCAGGGCGCTGAAAGCCAATCCGCGCGAGCTTGCGGCCCGGGTCGCCGAGCGGCTGGCGGGTGATCCGCGCCTGTCCTCGGTCGAGGTGGCGGGACCAGGCTTCATCAATCTCAAACTGGCGGACTCCGCCCTGTCGGCCCGGGCCGCCGAAGTGGCCGCCGACGCCGGACATTCGGGCGCTTCAACGGTCGCCACGGCGCGCAAGGTCATCATCGACTTCGGCGGCCCGAACGTGGCCAAGCCGATGCACGTCGGCCATTTGCGCTCGTCGATCATCGGCGAGAGCCTGAAACGCATCTTCCGCTTCCGCGGCGACACGGTCTGGGGCGACGCCCATTTCGGCGACTGGGGCTTCCAGATGGGCCTGCTGATCGTCGCCGTCGGCGACGAGGGCAAGGCCGACGGCTTCCTCGCCGAGGGTGACGGTCCCTTCCCGGCGCAGAGCCCGGTCTCGCTGGAAGACCTCGAACGCCTCTATCCGGCCGCCGCGGCCATGGCCAAAGAAGACGCCGGCTTCCGCGACCGCGCCCGCAAGGCGACGGCGGAGCTGCAGGGCGGTCGCCCGGGCTACCGGGCGCTGTGGGCCCATTTCGTCGCCGTCAGCCGCACGGCGCTGGAGCGTGAGTTCGGCGCCCTGGGCGTGACCTTCGACCTGTGGAACGGCGAGAGCGACGCCGATCCCGTGATGGCCGAGATGATCGCCCACCTCGAGAAGACCGGCCTGCTGGTCGAGGACGACGGCGCCCGGGTGGTGCACGTGGCCAGGCCCGGAGAAACCCGCAAACGCAAGCTGGCCGACGGCTCCGTTATCGAGGCGCCCAGCCCGCCGCCGCTGCTGGTCATCTCGTCAGAGGGTTCGGCCATGTACGGCACGACCGACCTCGCCACGATCCTCGACCGACGCAAGGCCATCGACCCCGACCTGATTCTCTACGTCGTCGACGAGCGCCAGTCGGAGCATTTCGAACAGGTGTTCCGCGCGGCGTATCTCGCGGGTTACGCCGCCGAGGGTTCGCTGGACCACCTCGGCTTCGGCACCATGAACGGGCAGGACGGCAAGCCGTTCAAGACCCGCGCGGGCGGGGTGCTGAAGCTGCACGACCTGATCACCATGGCGGTGGAGAAGGCGCGCGACCGACTGCACGAGGCGCATCTGGGCGAAGATCTGACCGAGGCCGAGTTCGAGGCCACCGCCCACAAGGTGGCGGTCGCGGCGCTGAAATTCGCCGACCTGTCGAACAGCCGGACCACCAGCTACGTCTTCGACCTCGACCGCTTCATGAGCTTCGAGGGCAAGACCGGACCGTATCTTCTGTATCAGGCGGTGCGGATCAAATCCCTGCTGCGCAAGGCCGCCGAACAGGGCGCGACGCCCGGGCCCATCGTCATCGCCGAACCGGCCGAACGCGACCTGGCCCTGACGCTGGACGCCTTCTCGCAGGCGGTCGCCGAAGCCTATGAGAAGCGCATGCCCCACGTCGTGGCCGAGCATGCCTACCGGCTGGCGCAGTCGTTCTCCAAATTCTACGCCGCCTGCCCGGTGCTGATCGCGCCGGATGAGGCGACCCGAGGTTCGCGACTGGCGCTGTCGAAGGCCGCTCTGGACCAGCTGGAGACGGCCTTGCGCCTGTTGGGCATCGAGACGCCGGAGCGGATGTAGGCTAGACTGGCGGCTCGTTTCCGGAGCCGCCCATGTCGCTCGACGCCTATATCGCCGGCCTGCCGAAGGCGGAGCTTCATCTCCATATCGAAGGCAGCCTCGAGCCCGAGCTGATGTTCGAGCTGGCGCAGCGGAACGGCGTGACCATTCCGTTCGACAGCGTAGAGGCTGTGCGCGCCGCCTACGCCTTTTCCAACCTGCAGGACTTCCTCGACATCTACTACGCCGGGGCGAACGTGCTGCTGACGCGGCGCGACTTCGAGGATCTGGCGTTCGCCTATTTCGGGCGCGCGGCGGCGGACAACGTGCGGCACGCCGAGATTTTCTTCGACCCCCAGACCCATACCGACCGGGGCGTGCCCTTCGGGGTCGTCGTCGAGGGGTTGATCGCCGGCATGGACCGGGCCCGCGCCGAACTGGGCGTGACCTCGGGCCTGATTCTCAGTTTCCTGCGGCACCTGTCGGAGGAGGAAGCCTTCGCCACGCTCGAGGCGGCGAAGCCGTATCTGCGTCACTTCGTCGGGGTGGGGCTGGATTCATCAGAGGTGGGACACCCGCCCTCGAAATTCGAACGCGTCTTCGCCGCCGCCCGCGCGCTGGGCCTCAAGCTCTGCGCCCACGCCGGCGAGGAAGGTCCGCCGGCCTATGTCCGGGAGGCGCTGGACCTGCTGCACATCGACCGGATGGACCACGGCAACCGCTCGATGGAAGATTCGCGTCTGGTCGAGCGGCTGGCCGACGAACGGATGACGCTGACGGTCTGCCCGCTGTCGAACCTCAAGCTCTGCGTGGTGAAGGACCTCAGGGACCACCCCGTACCCGAAATGCTGCGGCGTGGTCTGCACGTCACCCTGAACTCCGACGATCCGGCCTATTTCGGAGGTTATGTGAACGAGAACTATCGCCAGCTGGCGCGGGCCGTGGGGCTGACGCGGGAGCAGGTCACCCTGCTGGCGCGCAACAGCTTCGAGGGCTCGTTCCTGGACGAGGCCGGAAAGGCCGCGCGGATCGCCGAAGTCGAGGCATACGCCGCCCGTCCCGCTTGACACCGACCCGGAGTCGGGGCCTAGGTCGCGGCGCTCTCGCGGGAGAGATCGGAGCCCTTTCGGGGGCTCCGGAGCCGAAGGCGCAACCGCCCCGGAAACGCTCAGGCAAACGGACCGCGAGGACGTACGGACGCTGGAAAGTCGCTCTCCGGAGCGCGCCGACGGAGCAAGGCTGGTCAGGGTTCTGGCGGCCGGAATCTCTCAGGCTTCAGGACAGCGGGGGCGCGAGGACGGCGGAGCTTTCCGCCCCAAGACGCGACCGTGGAGCCTGAACATGACCGACCAACCCCTGAAGACCACGCCCCTCAACGCCGCGCACCGCGCGCTCGGCGCCCGCATGGTGGGCTTCGGCGGCTATGACATGCCGGTGCAGTACGAGGGCGTGCTGGCCGAGCACCGCTGGACCCGGGAGCACGCCGGCCTGTTCGACGTCTCGCACATGGGCCAGTGCAGGATCACCGGCGAGGACGCGATCGCCCAGTTCGAACGGTTCGTGCCCGGGGACTATGCGGTCCTCAAGGCGGGCCGGCAGAAATACAGCCTGCTGCTGAACGCCGAGGGCGGCGTCATGGACGACCTGATGGCCGGCAAGCCAGATCATGACGGCCTCTATGTCGTGGTCAACGCCGGCAACAAGGACGCCGACTTCACCTTCCTGAAAGCCAATCTGCAGGGCGACGCGACGCTGAAAATCCTCGACGATCGCGCCCTGCTGGCCGTCCAGGGGCCCGAGGCCGCCGAGGTCATGGCCGCGCATGAGCCGCTGCTGGCCGAGATGGGCTTCATGGACTGCGCCCGGCTGATGCTGTTCGGCTGCGACTGCTTCGTTTCGCGGTCGGGCTATACCGGCGAGGACGGCTACGAGATTTCCGTTCCGGCGGATCAGGCCGAGCGCGTCTGGAACACGATCCTGAAGGACGCCCGGGTCAAGCCGATCGGCCTGGGCGCCCGCGACAGCCTGCGCCTCGAGGCCGGCCTGCCGCTGCACGGCCACGACATCGACGCCTCGACCAGCCCGGTCGAGGGCGCCCTGACCTTCGCCCTGTCGAAGTCGCGCAAGGAGCGTGCGGACTTCAACGGCGCCGACCGCATCCTGAAGGAACTGGCCGACGGCCCGTCGCGGATCCGTGTCGGCCTGAGCGTCAAGGAAGGCGCCCCGGCCCGCGAAGGCGCCGAGATCGCCGACATGGACGGCAAGGTCATCGGCACGGTCACTTCGGGCGGCCCCTCGCCGACGCTGGGCCGCAACATCGCCATGGGCTATGTCCCGCCGCAGTTCGCCGAACTGGGCACGGACCTGAAGGTCCTGGTGCGCGGCAAGCCCGCCGCGGCCGAGGTCGTCGCCATGCCCTTCGTCGCCCAACGCTACTATCGCAAACCGAAAGCCTGAGGATCGGATCGATGCATTTCTCCAAGGATCACGAGTGGGTTCGCTTCGACGGCGACATCGCCACCGTCGGAATCTCCAAGCACGCCGCTGACGCCCTGGGCGACGTGGTGTTCGTCGAGACGCCGGAGGCCGGCAAGTCGGTCTCGAAGGGCGACAGCTTCGCCGTCGTCGAGAGCGTCAAGGCGGCTTCGGACGTCTACGCCCCCGTCTCGGGCGAAGTGATCGAAGGCAACGCCGCCCTCGCCTCCGCCCCGGAAACGGTCAACGCCGATCCCGAAGGCGAAGGCTGGTTCGCGAAGATCAAGGTGTCGGACACCTCGACCGACGGCCTGATGGACCGCGCCGCCTACGACGCCTTCCTGGCCACCCTCTAAGCCCTTTCACGCACGGATCTCCCCGCCATGCGCTACCTCCCGCTGACGCCCGACGACCGCTCCGCCATGCTGGCGGCCATCGGCGCGAAATCCATCGACGACCTGTTCGTGGACGTGCCTGAAGCGGCGCGTCGCGACGGCTTCGTCGACCTGCCGCGCGTGGCGGGCGAGCTGGAGGTCGAGCGGGCGCTGGGAGCCATGGCGGCCAAGAACGCCTCGGCCGGCTCCGTGCCCTTCTTCTGCGGGGCGGGGGCCTACAAGCACCACGTCCCGGCGACGGTGGACCATGTGATCCAGCGGTCGGAGTTCCTGACCAGCTACACGCCCTACCAGCCGGAAATCGCCCAGGGCACGCTGCAGTATCTCTACGAATTCCAGACCCAGGTCGCGAACCTGACCGGCATGCCGGTGGCCAACGCCAGCCTCTATGACGGCTCGACCGCCATGGCCGAGGGCGTGCTGATGGCCACCCGCGTGACCCGCCGCAACAAGGCGGTGATCTCGGGCGGGGTGCATCCGCACTATGTCCGGGCGACCGAGACGGTGGTGCACGCCGTCGGGGTCGAAACCCAGGTTCTGCCCGCCGCCGTCGACGCCGAGGCGGAGGTGATCGCCCAGATCGGGCCGGACACCGCCTGCGTCGTGGTCCAGACCCCGAACGTGTTCGGCACGGCGACGGACGTCACCAAGATCGCCGAGGCGGCCCACGCCGCCGGGGCTCTGCTGATCGTGGTGGTCACCGAGGCCGTGTCCATGGGCCTGCTCAAGTCGCCGGGCGAAATGGGGGCCGACATCGTCGCCGCCGAGGGCCAGTCGATCGGCAACGCCCTGAATTTCGGCGGACCCTACGTCGGCCTGTTCGCCTGCCGGGAAAAGCTGGTCCGCCAGATGCCGGGGCGCCTGACCGGCGAGACGGTCGACGCCGACGGCAAGCGCGGCTTCGTCCTGACCCTGTCGACCCGCGAGCAGCACATCCGCCGCGACAAGGCGACGTCGAACATCTGCACCAACTCGGGCCTGTGCACCCTGGCCTTCACCATCCACATGAGCCTGCTGGGCGAGACGGGGCTGCGAAAGATGGCCCTGCTGAACCACGAGAAGGCGCTGGCCACGCGCGACGCTCTCGCCGCCATCCCGGGCGTCGAAATCCTGACCCCGCGCTTCTTCAACGAGTTCGCCGTGCGGCTGCCCGGAAACGCGGCGGAGATCGTCAACACCCTGGCCGGCCACCATATCCTGGCGGGGGTGCCCTACAGCCGTCTGGCGCCGGACGCCGGCATGGATGACGTCCTGCTGGTCGCCGCGACCGAAATGACGATGGATATCGACATCCAGATTCTCGCCAAATCCCTGTCCAAAGTCCTGGCCGCCTGAGGATCATGACCATGAGCACCATGAACTCCGTCGGCCGCCCGACCACTCCGAACCGCGTCGAGAGCAAGCCCGCCACCCTGACCGGCGGCCGCGGCCTGCTGCAGGACGAGCACCTGATCTTCGAGAGCGACGGCTGGGGCAAGACCGGCGTCGACCTGCCGGAACCCAAGACCGACGGCTCCGACCTCGGCGACCTGGTCCGCAGGGACCCGATCGGCCTGCCAGGTCTCTCCGAGCCCGAGACGATGCGCCACTATGTGCGCCTGTCGCAGAAGAACCACGCCATCGACCTGGCCATCTATCCGCTGGGCTCGTGCACGATGAAGCACAACCCGCGCCTCAACGAGAAAATGGCCCGCCTGCCGGGCTTCTCCGACATCCACCCGCTGCAGCCGACCTCGACGGTGCAGGGCGCGCTGGAGCTGATGGACACGCTGGCGCACTGGCTGAAGACCCTGACCGGCATGCCGGCCGTGGCCCTGTCGCCCAAGGCGGGCGCCCATGGCGAACTGTGCGGCCTGATGGCCATCCGTGCGGCCCACGAGGCCTCGGGCCAGCATGAGCGGCGCCGCAAGGTGCTGGTGCCGACCTCGGCCCACGGCACCAATCCGGCCACCGCCGCCTTCGTCGGCTATACGGTCGTGGAAGTGGCCCAGACCGAGGACGGCCGCGTCGACGTGGCCGACCTGGCCGCCAAGCTGGGCGACGACGTCGCCGCCATCATGGTGACCAATCCCAACACCTGCGGCCTGTTCGAGCGCGACATCCTCGAGATCAGCCGGCTGACCCATGAAGCGGGAGCTTATTTCTACTGCGACGGGGCCAATTTCAACGCCATCGTCGGGCGGGTGCGGCCGGGCGATCTGGGGGTCGACGCCATGCACATCAACCTGCACAAGACCTTCTCGACGCCGCACGGCGGCGGCGGGCCGGGCGCGGGTCCGGTGGTGCTGTCCGAGGCGCTGGCGCCGTTCGCCCCGGCCCCGTGGGTGGTGCATGACGCCGACGGCTATCGCCTGATCGAGCGCGAGGAGGATGAGGCGGCCCAGGCCTTCGGCCGGCTGTGCGCCTTCCAGGGCCAGATGGGCATGTATACCCGCGCCCTCAGCTACATGATGAGCCACGGGTCCGACGGCCTGCGTCAGGTCGCCGAGGACGCGGTGCTGAACGCCAACTATATCAAGGCCCGGCTGTCGGACCTGATGAGCGCCGCCTTCCCGGAGGGGCCGTGCATGCACGAGGCCCTGTTCGACGACGAATGGCTGAAGGGCACGGACGTGACCACGCTCGACTTCGCCAAGGCGATGATCGACGAGGGCTTCCACCCGATGACCATGTATTTCCCGCTGGTCGTTCACGGGGCCATGCTGATCGAGCCGACCGAGACCGAGTCGAAGCAGGAGCTGGATCGCTTCATCGAGGCGATGCGGGCGCTGGCGACGGCGGCCAAGGCCGGCGACGTCGACCGCTTCAAGGGCGCGCCCTTCCATGCGCCGATGAAGCGCCTGGACGAGACCCGAGCGGCCCGCTCGCCGGTGCTGCGCTGGACGGCGCCGGAAGGCTCGAACATCGCCGCCGAGTAGGTTCCGCTTCGCAACTGCGAAGCACGGCAAAGTGAACGCCGCCTGTCCCAGCAGGCGTATGCTCTCCCTTGCGTAGTCTGAGCCACAACAAGCGTTTGGGAGGCGCTAACGGTCATGATGTCACGCGTACAGAAGGGTGTGGTCGCCGGTCTCGCGGCCACGGTCGCGGTTTCGGTGCTTGAGATCGCGAATTTGATGCTGGGGCCCTGGGCCGCCAGCTTCCCGAGACTTCTTTCAGTCATGCTCCAGATGCCGGACACGATCGCGGTCGGGTGGGCGGCGCATTTGCTCGTCGGGACGCTCGTGCTCGGGCCGGCCTTCGGCGTGCTGTGCCCGCGGCTGCCGACGGACACGCCGGAATCCAAGGGCATCGTCTTCGCCATCGGGGCCTTCATCCTGATGGGGCTGACGATCGCGCCGCTGGTGGGGCTCGTCGGAGGCCGGCCGGTGGGCCTGTTCTTCATGGGCGCAGGCTTCGGCACCTTCGCCTGGATGATCGCCACGCACGCCGTCTACGGGATCGTACTGGGCAACGTCTATGGACGGCTGGTCGAGCGCGACAAGCGGGTCGGCTCGATGCCGGGCGCCGCGCCGGCGCACTGAAAACGACAACGCCCCGCCGGAGACCGGCGGGGCGTTTTTCTTGCGGCGCTGATCGAGCCTAGTTGAGGCGCGAGCCGATCTGGGCGATGGCGGCGTCGAGCAGCGGGTCGGACGTCTGGCCGGCCAGACGGGCGGCCAGGATCTGTTCGGCGGCGCGGGCGGCCAGGTCGGCGGCGGCGGCCTTCACTTCAGCGGAGGCCTGGGCCTCGGCCTGGGCGATGCGGCGTTCAGCCAGGTCCTGACGGCGCTTCAGGGTCTCTTCCAGCTTGACCTTGGCCTCGGCCTCCATGACGCGGGCGTCGGCTTCGGCGGATCTCAGCATTTCAGCGGCCTGGGCCTCGGCCTCGGCCTTTTCGGCGCGAATCTGGGCCAGCAGGGCCTCGGCCTCGGCGCGGAGGCGGGCGGCCTCGTCGAGCTCGGACTGGATCCGGGCGGCCTTGGCGTCGAGCTGGCCGGCGACCAGTTTGGGCACGCCGACGAAGACGCACAGGCCGATGAACAGGAACAGGCCGGCGGCGACCCAGAGCTCCGGGTTGGCGAGGTCGTAGAGATGCGGGTTGAAGAATTCCATCAGGCGGCGCCCTTCACAGCGGCAGCGGCTTCAGCGGCGGTCGGCGCCTTGCCGGTCAGGCGTTCGACGATGGCCGCGGCCGTGTCGGAAGCGATCGAGGAGACATTGGTCATGGCGGCGTCGCGGGTCCTGCCGATGGCGGTCTCGGCCTCGGCGATGCGGGCGTTGACGACGGCCTCTTCCTCGGCAGCGCGGGCGGCAGCCTGTTCGGTGACGCGGGCCTTGGCGGCGGCGGCCATGGAGCGGGACGAGGCGCGGGCGGCCTCGACCTCGGCCTTGGCCTGCTCAGCCTGGCCGGCGGCCTCGGCCTGGACCTGACGGGCGGCCGAGACGGCGTCGGAGATGGTGGCGGCGCGCTGGTCGATGACGCCGCGCAGACGCGGCACGAAGACCTTGGCCATCAGCCAGTAGAGCAGGGCGAACAGGATGATCAGATAGACGATCTGACCGAACCAGTGCTGGAACTCGAACTGCGGCAGGCCGCCTCCGCCTTCGCCGTGAGCGGCTTCGGTCGAGGCGTGCGTGTCCGCGACGTCCACCGAAGGCGGCGCGTCGTGAGTCACTGCGGGTTGAGCGGATACGGTCATCTGTCGCCTGAAGTTGGAGCGGTCGATACGTCAGTCAGAAACGAGGCGGCGGCCCGGCCGGAACCGGGCCGCCCCTCGATCAGAAGGACGAAATCAGCTCGCCGACGTCCAGAGCAGGATGCCGATGACGAACGACAGGATGCCCAGGGCTTCGGCCAGGGCCGCGCCGACGAACAGGTTGCCGATTTGCGAGCCGGCGGCCGACGGGTTGCGCAGGGCGCCCGAGAGGAAGTTGCCGAAGATGTTGCCGACGCCGATGCCGGCGCCGATCATGCCGGTCATGGCCAGGCCGGCGCCGATGGCGTTGCCGGCCGAGACGATGGCGGCGGCGTTGGCGGCGGCGATTTGCGGATCAACCATGGTGTTCAGTCCTGTGAGAGTTGGTTGGTTGGAGAAGAAGCGGGTGGGTTAGTGATGGTCGCCCAGATTGACCACGTCGTTCAGGTAGACGCAGGTCAGCACGGCGAAGACGAAGGCCTGGAGGAAGGCGACCAGGAACTCCAGCGCGGTCAGGGCGGTGACCAGGCTGAGAGAGAGGGCGGCGCCCGGCAGGCCGAGGTAGCCCCAGCCGCCCGCGGCGGCCATGGCGCCCAGCGACACGACGAAGCCGGCGAAGACCTTCAGGGCGACGTGGCCGCCCATCATGTTGCCGAACAGACGAAGGGTGAGGGTCAGGGGGCGCAGCAGGAAGGAGAAGAATTCGATCAGGCCGACGATCGGACGCATGACCAGCGGTGCGCCGGTGGGCCAGAACAGGGCGAGGAATTTCAGGCCGTTCTTCCGGATGCCGATGATCACGACCAGCAGGAAGGTGATGACGCCGAAGGTGGCGGTGACCGCCAGCTGCGAGGTGGCCGTGAAGCTGAGGAACAGGCCCAGCAGGTTCATCGCCAGGATGAAGGTGAAGACGGTGAAGACGAACGGGAAATATTTCTTGCCGTCGTGGCCGATGATCGACTCGGCGATGCCGTCGATCATGCCGAACAGGGTCTCGCCCACGGCCTGACCGCGGCCCGGAACGACCTTGGCGCCCGAGGTGACCAGCTGGAAGAAGATCACCACCACGAGGAAGGCGATGGTCATCGCCAGGTGCGAATTGGTGAAGGCCAGATGGACCGTGCCGACGAGCGGCAGAGTCACTTCGCCGAAGTCGAGACCCGGCAGAGGGGTAACCTGGAACTGGTGTAGCGGATCGGCCATCGGGCGATCAGACTCCCTGGTCTTCGTCGTCGTCGAAGGGAACCGAGTCCGGCTCCCCATGCTGTTTCGCTTCGGCCATCAGACGCTGCGCCGTGCGCCACGCCATCCACACCGAGACGGCGAAGCCCAGAAGGACGCCGCCGATGATTCCCCAGGGCGTCGTGCCGGCGAACCGGTCGATCCCGAAGCCGATCGCCAGACCGACGAAGACGCCGCCGAACAAATCGGCGAGAATCTTCCAGGCCTGTCCCGCCGCAGCCTGACCGGCGGCCTCGTGAGAGATCTGCCGGGCAGTGCGCGCCTCCAGATCGGATGCGCTGGTGTTAAGGCGTTCGATCGCCTCTTCGCGCGATTCCGTTGGCAGGGACATGATGGCCTCAGCGCCTCGATGCTGGCGCCGGAAGGCGGGCCTCGAAGGGGGTCTGAATTCGGCGCGGAACCTATAGGCGAGACCCCCGCAGGTCAAGGCGGCGCGGACGTGCTGTATGGCGTTGATTTTCCGCATGTTTGTTTCACCAATCCGGGGGCGTGGCGAAGGGTCGCTGGGGATGGGCCGAAATCCGGGCAGGAGTCTTCGCTTTCCGGCATCGCTGCCGGAAAGGGACGGGGAGGTCGCGGAGCGCGGGCGGCTAGCCCGGAACCGATATGTGGCCCCCTGCTTTCGCGTTACGGGGACCGGATGTGTTTTCGGCGTCGCCGCCTTCGCTCCGC
>NZ_LMGT01000002.1 GCF_001427825.1 Brevundimonas sp. Root608 | reverse complement strand
GAAGCCCGCCCCCGTCGGCTTGCGTGAACCGGTCGCGCGGAGCGAAGGCGGCGACGCCGAAAACACATCCGGTCCCCGTAACGCGAAAGCAGGGGGCCACATTCCGGTTCCGGGCCAAGCCGCCCGCGCTCCGCGACCTCCCCAACCGCTTCTCCGGACGCGGCGATGACGCACGCCAGGCGCCCCCCAACCTGTTGACTAACCCCGTCCCCCGTCCGACAAGACCTGACCCTTTTTCAGGCGGTCCCGACGCTCTCCGGCGCCGGGGCCGTCTCGCTTTTGGAGGCCTGCCCCGTGTCCACTGACCATCTGATGGGTGTCTACAACCGTGCGCCGCTGGAGGTGGATCGCGGTCAGGGCGCGCGTCTGTGGGGCAAGGACGGGACCGAATATCTCGACTGCGTCATGGGCATTTCGACCAACGCCCTCGGCCACGCCAACCCGATCCTCGTGCAGGCGGTCAGGGACCAGGCCGAAAAGCTCTGGCACGTCTCCAACATCTTCAAGATTCCGGGCCAGGAGGCCCTCGCCGACGCCCTGTGCGAGAAGTCGTTCGCCGACGTCGTCTTCTTCACCAACTCGGGGACCGAGGCGGTCGAATGCGCGCTGAAGACGGCGCGGAAATATCACTCGGCCAACGGCCAGCCAGAGCGGATCGACATCTACGGCTTCGACGGCTCGTTCCACGGCCGCACCTACGGCGCCATCAACGCCGCGGCCAACCCCAGCTACACCAACGGCTTCGGCCCGCCGATGGAGGGCTTCCACCAGCTGATCTGGGGCGACAGGGAGGCGCTGGAGGCGGCGTTCCGCAGCCCGACGACGGCCGCCGTCATTCTCGAGCCGGTGCAGGGCGAGGGCGGCTGCCGCGCCACGCCCGACGAGGACCTGCGCTGGATGCGCCAGATGGCCGATGAGAACGGCGTCCTGATCATCTTCGACGAGGTCCAGTGCGGCATGGGCCGGACGGGCCGGCTGTGGGCCCACGAATGGGCCGGCATGACGCCCGACATCATGGCCATCGCCAAGGCTCTCGGCGGCGGCTTCCCCATCGGCGCCTGCCTCGCCACGGCCCAGGCCGCCAGCGGCATGACGGTCGGCGCGCACGGCTCGACCTTCGGCGGCAACCCGCTGGCCATGGCCGTCGGCCGGGCCGCGTTCGGGGAGATTTCCAGGCCGGAGACCCTGGCCCACGTCAACGAGATCTCGGGCTATCTGAAACAGCAGCTGCACGGTCTGGCGCAACGCTATCCCGACGTCATCGTCGACGTGCGCGGCAAGGGCCTGCTGCTGGGCGTGAAGCTGGTCCCCAACAACCGCGACTTCATGGGCTGGGCCCGCGACGAGAACCACCTTCTGGTGGCCGGCGGCGGCGACAACTGCTGCCGCATCCTGCCGCCGCTGAACCTGACGCTGGAAGAGGCCCGCGAGGCGATCGAACGCTTCGAGCGGACCTGCGAATTCGCCCGCACCAAGATGGCGGCCTGATCATGGTCCGGCATTTCCTCGACATCCACAGACTCGAAGCCGACGAGCTTCGCGCCATCCTCGACGACGCCCACGCCCGCAAGGCAGCGCGCCAGGGCTGGCCGAAAGGCAGGGTCGACGCCGACGCTCCGGCCAGGGACCGTGTCCTGGCCATGGTGTTCGAGAAGAACTCGACCCGCACCCGCTTCAGCTTCGACGCCGCCATCCGCCAGCTGGGCGGGGCCTCGATCATCGCCAACGCCGGCGACATGCAGCTGGGCCGCGGCGAGCCGGTCGAGGACACCGCCCGGGTTCTGTCGCGCATGGTCGACGCCGTCATGATCCGCGCCAACAGCCACGAGGACGTCGAACGCTTCGCCCGCGTCGCCACCGTGCCTGTCATCAACGGCCTGACCGACCGCTCGCACCCGTGCCAGATCCTCGCCGACCTGATGACCATCGAGGAGCATCGCGGCCCGATCGCCGGCAAGACGATCGCCTGGGTCGGCGACGGCAACAACGTCTGCCACAGCTTCATGCACGCCGCGCCGAAACTGGGCTTCCGTTTCAACGTCGCCTGCCCGGCCGACTACCACCCCGACCTCCACGATCTGGCGCGCGGCGGCGACCATGTCGCCCTGACCAGCGACCCGCGCGAGGCCGTGGCCGGCGCCGATGTGGTCGTCACCGACACTTGGGTGTCGATGGGCGACGGCGACTACGAGGCGCGTCTGGAAGCCTTCGAGGGCTATGGCGTCGACGACCGGCTGATGGCCGCGGCGTCGAGCGACGCCGTCTTCCTCCACTGCCTCCCCGCCCACCGGGGCGAGGAGGTGACCGACGCCGTCATCGACGGACCGAAATCCCTGGTCTGGGACGAGGCCGAAAACCGCATCCACGCCCAGAAGGCCGTGCTGGCGTGGTGCTTCGCAGGCTAGGCGTCAGTTCAGGTTGACGTCCACGACCCCGCCCGAGTCCGGCAGCGTCTTCGTCACATTGGCCTTGGCGACCTCGTAGAAGAATTTGAAGAAGCCGCCCTCATTGACCCAGATGCGGCCGTCGTCGGCGTCGAAGCGAAGCAGGGTCAGGTGCGGGTCGTCCTTGCCCCCGGGATACCAGGCGGCGAGGATCGGGTTCCAGTAGCGCTCGATCTTCTCGCGGTCGTGGGCGACCGACAGCTGGCCGTGGATGCAGGCCCAGACGTTCTGGTCCTTCGAGCCGTAGTGGAACATGGCGCTCTGGCCTCCGCCGACCGAAACGTCCCTCGCCAGATCGGTGTCGTCGCGGGTGAAGAACCAGATGGTCCCGGTTTCCTCCTCGCGGAAGGCGGTCATCGGCTGGGCGTGATAGCCGGGCTGGTCCAGCCCGAGCATGCCGGTGTTGGACTTCTTGAGGTGGTCCCAGAATTCCTTCTCGGCCTCGGCGGCGGTGAGGGTCTTGTCGCCCATGGCGGGTCTCCTTGATCGTCGGGTCGATCAGGAATGGCCGGGCAGGGGTGCGGGTTCCCCCTCAGTACGGCCTTTGCGGCACGCCCAGCAGGGTTCCGATATGGATCACCAGGATGAAGACGCCGGCGCCGGCCAGCAGCATGATCAGTCGCCACGGCGTCATGCGCACCCCGCGCCTCGGATCCCAGGGTCGTGAGCCGCGCCAGCCGGCGAAGACCGCCAGGGCGATGGCGGCGGCCGTCAGGGCCAGGGTCAGGGTCATGTCCATCGGCGCGAGGTGGCGCGGACAGGGCGTTTGCGCAAGCCCGGAGACCTTTCCAACAGGTTAATCTTCACCCGCCGTTAACCTCCTCGGCGCGAGAATCCCTCCGGTGTCGGGGCTTTCCACAGGAAGTTGGAGTCCCACCATATCTTGGGGTTAACCACGCGTTTACACGCATCATCTTGGCGTCTAGCGTTCGGCAAGTAGGTCGGGAGGCGAATCAGTGAGCGCAGCCGCGCCGTGGAGCGTGAAGGGCATCGAGCCCAAGGCGCGCGAGATCGCCAAGGACCTCGCCCGGCGGTCCGGCATGACGCTGGGCGAATGGCTGAACACCATCATCATGGAGGACGGGGACGACGACGAGGGCGTCGTTCCGCTGGCCCGCCGCCCGCACGCCGCTGAAAGCTATGAACGCCGCGGCCGCAGCCGCCGGATGGACGACGCCTACGGCGGCCATGACGACCAGCTGGGCCGTCTGGGCGCCTCGATCGACGCCATCGCCGCGCGTCTGGAAGCCGCCGAGCGGCGCTCGACCATCGCCATCCAGGGCGTCGACCAGGCCGTGTCCGGGCTGGTGCGCCGGCTGGACGGTCAGGATCAGGACGGCAAGACGCACGCCCGCCGCATCGACGACATCGCCGAGGAACTGCGCGAGGGCCATCGTCGCCTGCGTCGCTTCGAGCAGGAGGTCGGCCCGCAGACCGCCGAAACCTTCGGCAAGGTCGAGACGACCATGGGGGCCCTGGCCGGGCGTCTGTATGACATCGAGGAGCGGCAGCGCTCGGGCGTCAACGAACTCCGCCAGCGCATGGACGCGGTCGAAAAGGCCGCGGGGCCGGGCGTCGGCGCCGACCTGCTGGCCCAGGTCGGTCAGCGGCTGGATCAGGCCCAGACCCGCACCACCGAGGCCCTGCGCGGCCTGGAGCGCTCGTTCGCCGGACTGGACCAGCGCCTGCGGGCGACCGAAGGCCGGATCGAACCCGAGAGCGCCCGCGAGGCGGCGCGCTTCGAAAAACTGGCCGAGACCCTGAGCCGCCAGGTCGAGGGCAATCGCGCCGAGATGATGCGGCGGCTCGACACCGCCGAGACCGAAGGCCGGATGGACCGCATCGAGCGCGCCGTCCTCGCCATCGGCGAACAGGTCAAGTCGTCCGAGGAGCGTTCGGCCAAGGCGGTCGAGGACATGGGCCGCGAGGTCCTGCGCATCGCCCAGAACCTGAACGGTCGGGTCCAGACCATCGAGAGCGCGGCTCCGATGCAGCTGGATGTGATCAGCCGCAAGGTCGAGAGCGACATGGGCCGTCTGGCCCAGGGGCTGGAGCAGCGGCTGACCGTCGCCGACGACCGGCACGCCCTGGCCCTGGAAAAACTGGGCGGCGAGATCACCCGCATTTCCGACCGGCTCAGCGAGCGCATCGCCCAGTCCGAGCGACGCTCCCAGCAGGCGCTGGAAGACATCGGGCGGCGCCTCGCCGACAGCTCCACGAAGATCGAGCAGGGCTACGACCGCGCGTCCGGCGAGCTGGCCGAACGCATGCGGCTGTCGGAAGAGCGCACCGCGGCCCTGATCGCCGAGGCGCGGGGCAATATCGAGCGCCGGGCCGAGCCGGGGCGTCCGGCTGCGGTCGAACCCGAGTGGCGGGCGGCCGCCTTCCCGGACGCGGCCTTCCCGGACGCCGACTTCGCAACTCCAGCCTTCGACGATCCCGTCTTTGCCGAGCAGCAGGCCTGGTCCGCCGACCTGGCCCCGCCCGAGCCCCAATCCGGCCCCACGGCGCCCGGCGAGGATGGGCTGAGCGCCGACGCCCTCTTCGACGCCGTCCTGCGCGGTCCCCGGACCGACGGAGCCCCGGCGGTATCGACTCCGTTCGGCAGCCGTCCCTCCGAAACCGCGGCCGCCGAGGTCTCCGCCGAGGCGCCGCTGGCGCAGACTGCGGAGCCCGCGCCGCAACCGGCCCCCTTCGCCTTTGGCCAGGGCTTCGGCGGCGCCGACGTTTCGGACGCGCTGCAGGCCACGGCCCCGGCGGAATTCGACGCCGGCCCCGACGACTTCGCCGGCGAAACCGAATTCGTCGACCCCCGCGCCCTGCGCGCCGCGGCGGCCCAGGGACGCGCCTCCTCGACGCGCCAGGCGATAGACGCGGCCCGCGCGGCCATGGCTTCGCCGGAAGCCGCCGAGGCTCCCGCCCGGTCCGGCTTCGGCCTGAAGAAGGGCGGCAAGTCGAAGCTGCAGGAGCGTCTGGACAAACAGGCTGCGCGTGGCGGCGGCACCGTGCGCAAGGCCCTGGGCGCCTCGGCCATCGCGGTCCTGCTCACCGGAGGCGGCGCCTATGCGACCGGCCAGCTGACGGGGTCGGGCCTGAACATTCCCGGCCTGACGGCTCCGCCCGAGGCCCAGCCCGTCGCCGCCCTTGCCATGTTGCCGACCGCTCCGACCCCCGCCGATCTGGAGCGCGGATCCGAATTGTATCAGCAGGCGATCGAGCTTCTGGACGCGGGCGTCGACAGCGGCGTCGACACGCTCAAGCGCGCCGCCGCTACGGGCTACACCCCGGCCCAGTTGCATCTCGCCAGCCTTTACCAGGACGGCGCCGAGGGCGTCCCCGTGAACCTGCGCGAGGCCCGGGTCTGGGCCCGCCGCGCGGCGGACGGCGGCGACGCCAAGGGCATGCATGCCTACGGCATGTATCTGTTCGAGGGCGTCGGCGGCGCCCGGGACCAGGGAGAAGCGCTGGCGTGGCTCAGGAGGGCGGCCGAACGCGGTCTGGTCGACAGTCAGTTCAATGTCGCCAAACTGTACGAGACCGGGGATGAAGCGATCGAGCCCGATCCCGCCCAGGCCTACAAATGGTACCTGATCGCGGCGCGCGCCGGCGACGGCGACGCCCAGGCGGCGGCGGAGCGTCTGGACAAGACGATCCCGGCACCGATCCGGACCCAGGTTCGCGCCGAGGTCGAGCAATTCCAGGTCGAACCGCTCGCCTGAGACGGGACCGCCAAGCTTTTCAGGCGCATCGGGTGGCGGGGGCCGCCGGGTGGGTCTAGGACAACCAGACTTCCATCGTCGCCTACCCGGCGCCTGACTTCAGTTCCAGCCGAAGGCGCGTCCTTTGGATATCTATCTGCCAATCGCCGAGGTTTCGGTGAACTGGCCGCTCCTGGTTCTGCTGGGCGCGGTGGTCGGATTCGTGTCCGGACTGTTCGGTATCGGCGGCGGCTTCCTGATGGCGCCGATCCTGATCTTCATGGGCATTCCGCCGGCCGTGGCCGTCGCCAGCCAGGCCAGCCACGTCGTCGCCTCCTCCACCTCCGGCGTCATCAGCTACACCAGTCAGAAGGCCGTCGATTACAAGATCGGTCTGGTCATGGCCGGCGGGGGCGTCCTGGGCGCCCTGCTGGGGGTCGAGCTGTTCCGCTACCTGCGCCTGCTGGGGCAGGCCGATCTGGCGGTGGCCCTGTCCTATCTGCTGTTTCTCGGCGCCATAGGCACCCTGATGCTCTACGAGAGCCTGGGCCAGATTCTTCGCCGGGCGCGCGGCGAGGTAGCGCCGCACAAGGAGCGCCGCCGGCCGCTGTGGCTGTACGGCCTGCCGCTGAAGATGCGCTTCCCGCGTTCGGGCCTCTACATCAGCGCCGTCCCGCCCTTCGGGCTTGGCATGTTCGTCGGCGTGATGTCGGCCATCATGGGGGTGGGCGGCGGCTTCATCCTCGTGCCCGCCATGCTCTATGTGCTGCGGATGAAGGCCGGGGTGGTGGTGGGCACCAGCCTGTTCCAGATCATCATCGTCACCGCCATGACCACCATCCTCCAGGCGGGACGAAACCAGACCGTCGACATCGTCCTGTCGATGTTGCTGCTGCTGGGCGGCGTCGTCGGGGCCCAGTACGGGGCCAGATGGTCGGGCCGGTTCCGGGCCGAGGAACTGCGAGCGGTTCTGGGTCTCATCGTTCTGATGGTCGGCATCCAGATGGGGCTGGAGCTGTTCGTGCGGCCGTCCGACCTGTTCGCCTTCGCTCCGGGGGTGGCCCAATGATCGCCGCCCTGCCGCCGCCGCCTCCCGCCATAGCCGCGCCGGCGCCGGAACGCTCGATCGGAACCATCGACCAGGTGCGCATCGCCGCAGCCCTGACCGACGCCCGGGTGAGGGTGGATTCCGGGTTCCAGGGCGCCTCGATCGTCCTGTATGGCGCGGTCTTCAACCCCGGCGACCAGCCCGCCGACGTGGTGGTGGTGGTGCGCGGACCGGACGGCCCGGTTCGCCTAGTCAAGAAAACGCGCAACATGGGCGTCTGGCTGAACAGCCGGCCCGTGCTGTTCGAGGGCGCGCCCGGCTTCTACATGACCGCCTCGACGCGGCCCCTGTCGGACATCGCCGACTTCGGCCAGCTGCGCCGGCTGGGCGTCGGCGTCGATCACCTGAGGATCAACGCCCCGGAGGAGAGCCGGACCGTCACCCGCTACGGCGTGCGCGACGTGGTCGTCAGCCGACTGGGCGAGGACTATCTCGACTTCCGCCGCGCCGTGATCCGGCTGCGCGAGGCGGCGGCCCTGTACAACACCGATCCCGATGGCGTTGAGTTCGTCGACCGCGGCCTGTTCCGGGCGGAGGTCGAGCTGCCCGCCGTCGCCCCGACGGGCCGCTATTTCGCCGAGGTCTGGCTGTTCCAGGACGGCGAGCCGGTGTCGGTCAGCAACCTGACCCTGACCGTCGAAAAGGTCGGCATCGAGCGCGACGTCTTCGAATTCGCCCACCGCCGTCCATGGACCTACGGCCTCCTGTGCGTCCTGCTGGCGGCGTTCACGGGCTGGGCGGCGAGCCGGGTGTTCCGGCGGCAGTAGTCAGCTCGCCGCGAACTCGCTGAGCGCGTCGATGACCGCCCGGTTCTGGTCTTCCGTGCCGACGGTGATGCGCAGACAGTCGGGCAGACCGTAGCCGCCGACGGGGCGGACGATGATGCCCCTGGAGTTCAGATAGTCGTTTGCGGCCGCGGCGTTGCGGATCTCGTCGGGAAAGCGGACCAGCACGAAATTGCCGGCCGACGGGAAGACGTCGAAGCCGAAGCCCTTGATGGCCTGGGTCAGGCGCGGGCGCCAGGCCTCGACCAGCTGGCGGGATGCTTGCTGGTGCGCCTCGTCGCCCAGGGCGGCGACGGCGGCCTCGATGCCCGGCACCGAGACGTTGAACGGCAGGCGGATGCGGTCGACCGCCTCGGCCACCTTCAGGGGCGCATAGCCGAAACCGATGCGCAGGCCGCCGAGGCCGTGGATCTTGGAGAAGGTGCGGGTGACGACGATGTTCTGGCTGTCGCGGGCGAGGGGGAAGCTGGTCTCCCAGTCCGGCTCGGCGACGAATTCGGCATAGGCCTCGTCGATGACCAGCAGGATGTGCGGCGGCAGGGCCTGGTGCAGGCGGCGGATTTCCTCGGCCGTATTGTAGCTGCCGGTCGGGTTGGACGGGCTGGAGACGTAGACGATGCGGGTCCGGTCATCGACCTCGCCCAGAATGGCTTCGGGCGTCAGGCGGAAGTCGGGCTCGGGCGCCAGCTTGACCGAGGCCTGGTTGGCCAGGGCGCTGATGCGATAGGCGAGGAAGCCGTATTTGCCGCTGACGATATTGTCGCCGGGCGTCAGATAGGTCTGGTTCAGCAGGGCGAAGACCTCGTCCGAGCCGTTGCCGAAGATCAGCCGCTCGGGCTCCAGTCCGTGGTGTTCGGCGACGGCGTCGCGCAGCTTGGTCGCCCGGCCGTCGGGGTACATGTGAATGTTGGCGACCGAGGCCTCATAGGCGGCGCGGGCCTTCTCGCCGGCGCCCAGGGCGTTCTCGTTCGACGACAGCTTCATCGGCGTCGCCACGCCCTCGATGCGCGACTTGCCGCCGACATAGGGGGCGATGTCGAGGATGCCGGGCTTGGGGGTGGGGGCGTCGGTCATGGGTGCTTTCAGAACAGGGGGGCGGCGCCGATGACGCCGCTGAGGCCGCCGGGCGCGGATACGAGCCGTTCGTCCTCGGCCTGCACATAGCCCGCTAGGATGAACAGCTTCAAGCCGCCTGCCGCGATCAGCGGACTGGCGGCCAGGCCGGCGGCGCCCAGGGCCTCGACGATCGTGGCGGCCGGGGCGGCGCTGTCGGTGGTCCAGAAGGTGCGGTCGTCGCCCGTGGGCCCGGGCTGCGCCTGCTGGATCATCAGGGCGCGCGGTACGCCCAGGCGGTCGTCGGGCAGGGCCCCGACCACGCGCAGGCCGGGCTCGGCCAACAGGCGACCCCACCATGCCGAGGACGGCGTCAGGTCCATCAGGGCGCGGGCGCCGTCGCGGACGACGGCCAGGGCCTGATCCGGATCGGCGGCGGTACGGGCGGTCAGTCCGTAGCGGTCGGCGGCCAGGGTCTGGCTGGCCGATCCCCAGACCACCAGAGGCGCGCCGACGCTTGCGTCGATCCGGCCCAGCACCGCGCGCAGGACGGCGGCTCCGGCAGGGGGCTCGCCCGCCAGCGTCTGCCGCAGGGCGATGGCCTCGGCGTCGGGCGTGGGGCGCGCCCCGGCGGCCAGACGGGCGCGGACGGCGTTCGCCACGGCCCGGTCGAGGGCCAGCCGATCGGCGTCCTCGGCCGGCTCGATCAGCATCAGAACAGCTTCGGCGCGGGGGCGAGGGCGAAGGGCCCCAGCCATGTGCGGCCGTCGCGGAAGCGGATGACGAGGTCGACGCCCCGGTCGCCGGAGACTGCGGTGGCCGCGGCGGCCCCCGCCGCGCCGAGGCGGTTGACGGCGCCGGACTGCGAACGGGCCAGGCCGGCGATGGCGGCGCCGGGCCGTTCCGCCGTCAGGGAGACCTCGCCCTCCAGCCGTCCTTCGGCGTCGGCCGAAAGGCCGGCGCTTTCGACGTGAGCGCGGCTGTCGCCCGCTTCCAGTTCGCCCTTGATGGCCGTGAAGCGCCCGCCCGAGGCGGTCCAGGCCGCGAACACGCCGGCGCTATCCATGCCGCTGAGGCGGCTGGCGTTGAGGATGGTGCCCTCGATCCGGGCGGTCAGCCGGCCCTGCCGCGTCGCGCCCTCGACCGGGCCGCCGGGACGGCCGCGGGCGTCGACCAGCTCGAAGGCCACATCCATCTCATCCGTGGCGGCGCGGCCTTCCGTCAGGTGCGGGCGGACATTGAGCAGGATGCGTTCAGCTGCGGCGATGGGGAAGGGTTCCGCATTCTCATGGGCGGTGAAGGTCGGGCGGATCAGCTCGACCCGCAGGTCGGGGAATCGCTCGCGCAGATGGCTGACGCTCAGGCGCAGACCGTCGCCGGCGATGCCGACCTTGCCCTTGTCGGCGCGGGTCAGCGTCAGGCCGTCCGGGGCGATCACCACCCAGCGGTCGGGATTGTAGGCGTTGGCCTCCGCGACCAGTTCCGGCGCCGCGATCCCGTGACCCGAGGGGGCGACGATGTCAGCGTGGGGAATCGAAATCCGCGCCCGGAAGGGCCAGCCGGTGGTGGTTCGGGAGGCGTAGTCGATGCGCCAGCCGTCCCGCCGCATGGCGGACACCTGGGCGTCCAGCCGGGTCTCGATCTGGTGGGTCAGATAGAACCACCAGCCGGTCCAGGCCGCCAGCAGCGCGCCCGCGATCAGGAAGGGGATCAGCAGGCCCCGGCGGGAGTGACGGGTGGGCGTGGGGTGAATCTGGGTCATCAAGGCTCCGTCTAGTCTGCCTTGAGGAACGCGCCAACCTGTTCCACCGCCTCGGCCAGACCCATGCGTTGAACCTCGGTCCCCGGCGGCAGGCTGGCGAACAGGCGGGTGGGAGCCGCGGCGTCGAGCATGACGAAGACGCCCTTGTCGTCGGCGCGGCGGATCAGCCGGCCGAAGGCCTGGGCCATTTTGGCGCGGGCCAGGGCGTCGTCGAAATTGCGGCCCCCCGCGCCCTCGCCGCCGAAGCGCAGCCGGCGCGCCTTGTGCAGCAGGTCGGGTCGCGGCCAGGGCACGCGGTCGAAGGCGAGGATCCGCAGCGACCGGCCCGGCACGTCGACGCCGTCGCGCACGGCGTCCGTGCCCAGCAGGCAGGAATCCTGTTCTGCACGGAAGACGTCGACCAGCGCCCCGACCTCCAGCGGATCGACGTGCTGGGCGTAGAGCGGGATGCCCGCCTTGGCCAGGTCGGGACCCAGTCGCTCATAGACCGCCTTCAGCCGGCGGATGGCGGTGAACAGGCCGAGGCCGCCGCCGCCCGCCGCGAGAAAGAGCTCGCGCATGGCCGCCGCTGTCTGGCGCGTGTCGTCCTTGATCAGGTCGTTGACGACGATGACCCGGGCGTTGGCGGCATAGTCGAACGGGCTCTCGACCTTCAGCGTCCGGGCCGGCTCGATCAGCCGGGCAGAGCCGGTGCGCAGGCGGGCCATGTCGAAGGGATCGTCGGAGTTCGGGTCGGACAGCGTCGCCGAGGTCACCAGCACGCCATGGGCCGGCATGATGACGGCGGCCTCCAGCGGCACGGTCGGGTCGATCCAGTGGCGCCGCAGGGCCACGTCCATGATGCGGCCGAAGGCGGCCTCGGCCGACAGCCAGTCGAGGAAGTCGGGGTCGGGTTCGTCGGACGAGACCTCCAGCGCGGCCAGCATCGAGCGCCAGCCGGGCAGGGTCATGCGGGCGCGGCGGTCGAGGCCGCGCAGGGCTCCTTCGATGCGGGCGCGGGAGGCGCCGTCCAGATCGGACGCCTCGTCGTCGAGAATGTCCTCCAGATGGCGCGACAGGGCCAGCAGCGGCGCCTCGACGGCGGCCAACGCCTGGGCGGCTTCGCGCGCGGCTTCCAGCACCGGTTCGGTGACCGGGCGCAGCGAGCATTCCATGCCGAATTCGACGCCGCTGCCGGATGCGTTCTCGCTGGTCCGCGCCCGGAGCTGTTCCAGCGCGGCCAGCAGGAAGCGTTCGATCGGTCCGACCGGATTGACCTCCCCCGAGGCCGGGGCGATGCGGCCCGACACGCCCTCGCCGGGCAGCTGGGCCGCGGCGCGCACGGCGTCCTGCAGCGCCTTGGTCGCCGCCTCGTTGTCGGCGCACAGGTCGCCCAGCCGCTGCTCCAGACCGCGCCCGCGCCGGCCGCGCCCCTCGGGCCCGCGCAGCCAGCGGCGCAGCTCGGCGGCCTCCTGCCCTGACAGGCAGGCCGAAAAGGCGCTGTCGGCGGCGTCGAACAGGTGATGGCCCTCGTCGAAGACGATGCGCTTCAGGGCGGCCGTCTCGCCGTCCTGCTTCAGGCCGCGCGCCGAACGGGCCCCGTCGAAGGCTGCCTGGGTCATGACGAGGGCGTGGTTGGCGACGACGAGGTCGGCCCGGCGGCTGGCGCGGATGGTCTTCTCGACGAAACAGGTGCGGTAATGGGGACAGGCGGCGTGGACACACTCGCCGCGCCGGTCGACCAGGTTGGCGGCGCTGGCCTGATGGCCGGGCCCCGTCGCGAACAGGCCGGGCAACCAGCCGGGATAGTCGCCGCCGGTCATGTCGCCGTCGCGGCTGTGCATGGCCCAGCGGCTGGCCAGGGCCATGCCGATCAGGTCGCCGTTGCCCAGCTGCGCCGCCTGAACCATCTCCTGCAGGTTCAGCAGGCAGAGGTAGTTCTCGCGTCCCTTGCGGACGACGGTCTTCTTCTTGCGCTCGACGGGATCGGGCCACAGGGCGGCGCTTTCGCGGTCGATCTGGCGCTGCAGGGCGCGGGTGTAGGTCGAGACCCAGGCGGCCCCCTGGTTGCGCTCGGCCCACAGGCTGGCGGGGGCGAGATAGCCGAGGGTCTTGCCCGTGCCCGTGCCGGCCTCGGCCAGCAGGAAGCGGGGACGGCCCTCCTCGTTGCGGGGCGAGAAGGCGAAGGCGGCCTCGGCCGCGTAGTCGGACTGGGTCGGGCGGGTCTCGTCGAGGCCCGAGGCCTGGAGCAGCTTCTCCAGACGGATGCGGGCGGACTCGGAGTCGACCGGGGCCGAGCCCGCCTCGCCGCGCGGCGCCTCATCCTCCCACTCGGGCAGGCGCGACCAGGCGTCGAGACCGCTGCCGCGATGCTGGCGCTCGCGCACCGGATGGTGCTGCAGGGCGCCCGAGACGCGCCATGCCCACGACCAGCTCGCGCGGCCCAGGGTTTCGGCCAGGGTGAAGGCCTCCTCGCGTCCGGGATAGGCGGGGTCGGCCAGTTCCTTCAGCAGGCCGGCGGCGGCGTCCATCAGAGCCTGGGCTTGGGCCTCGGCCCCCTTCGGCTCGCTCATGCCCATGGCGAGGGCCAGACCGCTGGGGGAGGGGGCGCAGAAGCGGGCGGGGCGGACGAAGGCGAACAGCTCCAGCACGTCGAGCAGATCGGCCGAGCGCGGCGGCGGGGCGATGCCCAGGCGGCGCGCGGTCAGGCTGGCGTGGGCGACCATGACCGGGGCGGTGGTGAAGGCGCCCTCGGCCGCGCCGCGCCCGATCCGGCGTGGGCCGTCGGCGTCGCAGATCGCCCCCGTGCCCGGCGGAATGGCCAGCGCCGGCGGCAGGACCAGCCAGGGCTCGGCGCCGGTCAGGGCCGCGGAGGATGTGAGGGAGTCGATGGACACGTCCGATAGATAGCCGTTCGTGAGGTGAAACGGAACGGGAACATGCTATAGGCGCGATGTGACGCCGCCGCCCGCTCCTGCAACGCTTTCGCCCCCAGAACTGGCGCCCCTCTTCGCCGACTGGTTCGCGTCGCGCGGCTGGTCGCCGCGACGGCACCAGCTGGAGATGATCGCCGCCGCCGCCGCCGGGTCGCACGCCCTGCTGGTCGCGCCGACGGGCGGGGGCAAGACGCTGGCGGGCTTCCTGCCGTCGCTGGTGGAACTGGCCGAGCGCGGGCCGCGGCCGGCGTTCGGACCGGGCAGCGGAATCCACACCCTGTATCTGTCGCCGCTGAAGGCCCTGACCACCGACGTCGAGCGCAACCTGATGACGCCGATCCGGGAGATCGGGCTGAACATCCATGTCGAGAGCCGGACCGGCGACACCAAACAGTCGAAGAAGGCGCGGCAGCGGGAGTTTCCGCCCGACATCCTGCTGACTACGCCCGAGCAACTGGCCCTGTTCTGCGCCTGGGACGGGGCGCGGGCCTATTTCGCCGACCTGAAATGCGTCGTGCTGGACGAGGTGCACGCGATCTGGAGCGGCAAACGGGGGGACCTGCTGGCGCTGGGACTGGGGCGGCTGCAACAGTTCGCACCGGGGATGCGGCGGGTGGCGCTGTCAGCGACGGTGGATGATCCGGAGATGATCGCGGACTGGCTGAGGCCGGGTGCGGCGGTGTCTCCTTCTCCCCCCGGGGGAGACGGTGACCCGGAGGGCCGCATGAGGGGGCTGTCAGCCCTGGACTCATCGCTGGACAGTCTGCCGCCTGAACCAGCCCCCTCATCCGAGCTGCTTCGCAGCCCACCTTCTCCCCCGAGGGGAGAAGGGGTCGTGATCGTCCGCGGCGACCCCGGCGCGCCTCCGGTCGTGGATGTGCTGGTCAGCGAGGGCAAGGTCCCGTGGGCGGGGCACACGGGCCAACACGCCATCCCCGAGGTCTATGAGGCCATCAAGCGCTCGGGCATGAGCCTGATCTTCGTCAACACCCGCTGGCAGGCGGAGTTCGTGTTCCAGTCGTTGTGGGCCATCAATGACGACGACCTGCCCATCGGACTGCACCACGGCTCGCTGGCGGCGGAGCAGAGGCGCAAGGTCGAGGCGGCGATGGCGCGGGGCGATCTGCGGGCCGTGGTCTGCACCTCCACCCTCGACCTCGGCATCGACTGGGGCGACGTCGATCTGGTCATCCAGCTGGCGGCGCCCAAGGGAGCCTCGCGGCTGGTGCAGCGGATCGGCCGGGCCAACCACCGGCTGGACGAGCCGTCGCGCGCCCTGATGGTCCCGGCCAGCCGGTTCGAGATGCTGGAGTGCCAGGCCGCGCGCGAGGCGGTGGCCGAGAACGCGTTCGACTGGGAGCCGGTGCATACGGGCACGCTGGATACGCTGGCCCAGCACGTCATGGGCTGCGCCTGTTCCGAGCCCTTCGCCATGACCGATCTCTATGACGAGGTGACGGCGTGCGGTCCCTATCGCGGCCTGACCTGGGAACAGTTCGAGGAGGTGGTCGATCTGGTCGCCACCGGCGGCTACGCCCTGCGCACCTATGAACGGTTCGCGCGGATCGTGCGGACGCGGGACGGCCGGTGGAAGGTGCGCAATGCGGTGACGGCGCAGCGCCACCGGATGAACGTCGGGGCCATCGTGGCGGCCGCGACGCTGAACGTGCGCATCGCCTCGCGGCGCGGCGGGGCGGCCAAACAGCTGATCGGCGGGCGCAAGGTGGGCGAGGCCGAGGAGAGCTATTTCGAGCAGATGACGCCCGGCGACACCTTCGTCTTCGCCGGCCAGGTCTGGGCCTTCCAGGGCATCAACGGCATGGACGCCCTGGTCACGCACGCCCATGACAAGGATCCGAAAATCCCGTCGTGGGGCGGCTCCAAATTCCCCATGTCGACATCCCTGGCCGACCGGGTGCGGGCCATGATCCAGGACCGCGACCACTGGCGCGTCCTGCCGCCCGACGTACAGGAATGGCTGGAGCTTCAGGAGGATCGGTCGCTCATTCCGGATGCGCAGACCATGCTGGTCGAGACGTTTCCGCGTGGCAGCCGGCACTTTCTCGTCGCCTATCCCTTCGAGGGCGGGCTGGCGCACGGGACGCTGTGCATGCTGCTGACCCGGCGGCTGGACCGGCTCGGGATCGGGCCGCTGGGCTTCGTCTGCACCGACTATTCGCTGGCCATCTGGTCGATCAAGCCGATGGACGGGCTGGACCTCGACGCCCTGTTCGAACCGGACATGCTGGGCGACGATCTGGAGAGCTGGCTGGAGGAGAGCTTTATGATGAAGCGCACCTTCCGCAATTGCGCCCTGATCTCGGGCTTGATCGAGCGACGCCAGCCGGGGACCGAGAAGACGGGGCGGCAGGTGACCTTCTCGACGGACCTGATCTACGACGTGCTGCGCCGCCACCAACCCGACCACCTGCTGCTCAAGACCGCCCGCGCCGATGCGGCGGCGGGGCTGCTGGATGTCGCGCGGCTGGGGCAGATGCTGGCGAGGATCCAGGGCCAGATCCGGCATGTGAAGCTGGACCGGCCCTCGCCGTTCTGCGTGCCGGTGCTGGTGCAGATCGGGCGCGAGCGGGTGGGCGGCGGGCAGGCGGCGGAGATGATCCTGGACGCCTCGGCCTATGGCTTCGACGAGGCCGATCTGATCGCGGAAGTCATGGCCGATGCGCCGCCCGATCTGGCGGGCGCGCAATGAACGCGGCGCTCAGACAGGCCCTGTCGCCGGCGCGACATCCGTGCGGCGGCCTGCGGGTCCATATCGAGGGCGAGCCCTGCGTGCTGCGCTGTTCGGGGGCGCTGTGGGTGCTCAACCATCGCGCCCTGATCGCGGCGGACCTGCATCTTGAGAAGGGTTCGGCCTTCGCCGCGCGCGGCCAGATGCTGCCGCCCTATGACAGCCGCGCGACGCTGGACCGGCTGGAGGCCGAGATCGAGGCGCTGCAGCCGGCGGCGGTGGTGCTGCTGGGCGACAGCTTCCACGACGCGAAGTCGGTAGGCCGCATGGCGGCGGACGACAGGGCGCGGCTGGACCGGCTGGCGGCGGGCCGCGACTGGATCTGGCTGGAGGGCAATCACGACATCGCCGCCCTGGCCGGGTCGATGGACGATCTGGTGGGCGAGGTGGTCGAGACGATGGAGCTCGGCTCCCTGCGCCTGATCCACGAACCGCAGGCGGGCGTGCGGCCGGGCGAGATCGCCGGCCACCTGCACCCGGCGGCGCGGGTCGCGGCCTATGGGCGCGGCGTGCGGCGGCCGTGTTTCGTGACGGACGGACGGCGGGCGGTGCTGCCGGCGTTCGGAGCCTTCACGGGCGGGCTGGATGTGCGTGACCCGGCCATCGCGGGGCTGTTCGCCGAGCCGCCTATGGCTGCGGCTCTGGGACGCGAGCGGGTGCATGCACTGGCATGGGAATCCCTGCGATAGGGTCCCGCGCCAGCAGCGCGTTCGACGCCCCCTCGAGCCGTTCTTCCAGCAGCGCCATGAACTCACCGCGCTTCAACCCCGCCGGGATGGCGGGCAGGAACTCGTAGACGATCGTCCCCGGGTACCGCCGGAAGCCGTGCGCCGGCCAGTGGACGCCCGAGTTGGTGGCCATCGGGGTGCAGTCGGCCTCGAGGTCGCGGTACAGGGCGGCGATGCCGGGTTTGTAGTCGGGCGCGGCGCCGACGGGCGCGCGGGTGCCCTCCGGAAAGATCAGGATCTGGCGGCCCTCGGCGTGGCGCGCGCGGGCCTGGCGGACCATGTCCTTCAGCGCCTTCGAATGGGCCGAGCGGTCGACGGCGATCATCTTCGTCTTGGTCGCGAACCAGCCGAAGAAGGGCAGGGGAGCCAGTTCCTGCTTCATGATGAAACAATTGTCGGGCAGGACCGCGAAGGGGGCGATCACGTCCAGCATCGACTGATGCTTGCCGGCGATCAGGGCCGCGCCGGTCGGGCGGTGCTCCAGTCCGCGGAACTCGACCTTGACCCCGGCGATCCAGCGCAGGCCGAACAGGCAGAATTTCGCCCAGTGGCGGATCACCCACATCGACTGGCGGTAGGGCATCAGCAGGGCGGGCGACAGGCCGACGGCGAACAGGGCCATCGACAGATAGAGCCAGGCGACGAACAGCAGCGATCGGATGGTGACCACCTCAGGCGGCCTTTTCGGCGGGCGCGGCCTCGGTCGAGGGGCGGCCGCCGCCGACCGTGGCCCGGCCCAGGGCGGCGAGGTATTTCATGTATTCCAGCGTCATGCGCCGGGCGGTGACCGCGGCCTTCCACCAGCGCGAATTGTCCAGCGACGGGGTTTCGACGGCATAGGGGGTCAGGCGGACCCCGGGAGCGGCGGCGCGGATCTCGGTCAGGGCGCGGGGCATGTGATAGTCGGACGTGACCACGATCAGGCTGTCATAGTCCTTGGCCTCGGCCCACGCGGCGATTTCCTGGGCGTTGCCCAAGGTGTCCTCGGCCTCGAAACCCAGGTCGACGCAGCAGTTGAACAGCTTGTTCGAGCCGGGTGTCAGGGCGCGCAGCTCCTGGCGGCGAACCTCGCGGTTGACGCCCGAAATCAGGACGCGTTCGCCCTTGTCCTGTTCCAGCAGGCGGATGGCGGCGTTGACCCGCTCGGCCGACGGGCCGGTCAGGGCGACGATGGCGTCGGCGCGCTCGGGCTCGGGCGCGGGCGTGAAATCACGCACCCGATCGGCGAAGGCGAACAGGCCGATCACCCAGATCAGCGCCAGAATCGCGATGAAAGTCAGAAACTTCATGCGCTTAACCTAGTGCCGCCCCTTCAATCGCGCCAGCGCCGTGAAGCGCGCCGCCGCAAGCGCCACCGTAGCGGCCAGCAGGGGGCATGGCGAGAGGATCAGAACGTCGCTCCACATCAGCGGCAGGGCGGGCGTGACGCCCTCGGCCCCGCCGAGAAAACGCAGGCCGGCCACCAGGACCATGGCGGCCGCCGCGCCGATCCCGCCCGCGACCGCCGCCACCAGGCCGTACCGCACCTGATAGAGGCCGGCGATGGCGCTGTCCGAGGCGCCGTTGAGGCTGAGGGTCTCGATCACTCCGGTCTGGGCGGCCATGCCCGCGCGGGTCGCATAGGCCACCGCGGCGCCCGCCGCGCCGGCGGTCAGCAGGAAGGCCGCCAGGGCGAGGACGGTGATCAGGGCGGCCGACCGCTCCACCTCGCCGCGCCACAGGCTGTGGTCGTCGACGGTGGCGTCGAGCCCGGCCGAGGCCAGGGCGCGGCTGAGGCTGACGGCGCTGGCCGGGCCGGTCCGGTCCAGCCGCACGGTGACCAGATGGGGGATCGGCAGGTCGGGCAGGACAGCGTCGCCCAGCCAGGGCCGCAGCAGGGCCTCTGCGGTCTTGCGGTCCATGGCCTCGGCCTCGGCCACGCCGGCGACGCCCGCCAGGGTCTCGGCGGCGCGGGCGGCGGCCTCGGCGCCGGTCTCACCGACGCGCGGACGAACCTGGACCGTGGCTTCCGAGCGCAGCTGGCGGGCCCAGCCGTGAGCAGCCCGGTCGGCGGCGACCGCGCCCACGGCCGAAAGACAGGCGAGAAAGCACAGGGCGGCGATCAGCGACGCCAGCCAGCGCTCGCCGCCCGCATCGCGCGGCAGCAGGGACGCGCGGCGGGAGAACAGGCGGCGGATCACGCCTCGCCCCCGCTCAGGCGGCCGCCCTCGAGGCGCAGGACCGTGGCGCCGGAGCGTTCGGCCAGCGCCTCGTCATGACTGGCGATGAGGACGGTGGCCCCCAGCCGGTTCAGCGACTGGAACAGCTTCAGCAGCCGTTCGCCCATCTTCGCGTCGACGCTGCCGGTCGGTTCGTCGGCCAGGATCAGGTCCGGCCCGGCGACCACGGCGCGGGCGATGGCGAGCCGCTGCTTCTCGCCGCCCGACAGCGCCGGCGGCAGATCGTTCATCCGGTCGCCCAGGCCGACCCAGTCCAGCATCTCCTCGACGTCGGCGGCGTAGTCGATCTGGCGCCCCCCGGCGAGCCGCAGCGGCAGGGCCACGTTGTCGAACGCCGACAGGTGGTCCAGCAGGCGGAAATCCTGGAACACCACGCCGATGCGGCGGCGGAAGCCGGGCAGGTCGCGGCGGGTGGCGCGGGTGGCGTCCTCGCCGAACAGATGCAGCGTCCCGGCGTCGGGGCGCCGCTGCAACGTCAGCAACTTCAGCAGGGTCGACTTTCCGGCGCCGGACGGCCCGGTAAGGAAGTGGAAAGAGCCCGCGGGCAAGATGAGGTTAACGTCCCGCAGCGCGCGGTGCGTCGCCGCATAGCCGAACCCCACGCCAGACAGGCGGACGGTTTCGGTCGAGGCGGCGGATCGTGTGGCGCGGCGGGGCTGGACGGACATCGATTTTGGGTCAGGACGCGGTTTCGAACCGCGACGGGAGGGGGCGAAGAGCCTCGCAGTCAGCCGACATGATACTGACCTGCCCGTCCTGCGCCACCAGCTATTTCACCCCCGATGAGGCGATCGGGCCCGGCGGCCGCACCGTGCGCTGCAAGGACTGCAAACATACCTGGCGGGCCACGCTGGACGAGCCGCTTGAGCTCTCCGTCTCTTCGAACCCGGCCGAGGCCGCCAGCTTCACCCCCCGCGACGAGCCCGAACCCGAATCGCTGGCCGAGACGCCGGCCCCCGAACTCCCCCGCGCCTTCCGCGCCCGCGCCGAGCAGCAGCGACGCCTGCGCCGCGCCGCGACTCATGGCGTCGTCTGGGCCGGGATCGCCTCGGGCTTCGCCGCCCTTCTCGCCAGCGCCTGGCTGTTCCGCGTCGAGGTGGTCGAGATGGCCCCGCGGGCGGCCCAGGCCTATGCCGCCGTGGGCCTGACGGTGAACCCCACCGGTCTGGATTTCGAGGCCATCACCGCCCGGCCCCTGCCGAGCGATCCGGGCAAGGTGCTGGTCTCGGGCGCCCTTCGGAACGTGCGCGATGACGAGCGCACCGCCCCTCCGGTGCGGGTCGCCCTGCTGGACGCCCAGGGCGCCGAGATCGGCCATGCCGTGGTGCGTATCGACGCCGCTCCGGTGCTGCCGGGCAGGGTCCAGGGTTTCGCCGCCGTGATCGCCGACCCGGGCGCGCGGGGTCAGGGCATCGGCGTCGACTTCGTTCTGGATGCGCCCTCCGCCCGTCCCGAGCCGCAACCCGCCCGGCCCGTGCGTGCGGATCGCGGCCGCGCGCCGCCGCCCGCCGTCCGCGAACCGACCGCGGCCCCGCTGCACGAGGCGGCCGCCGGGGGTCTGCGCCCGGCTCTGTCAACGGGATCGCAGGCGCCGATGGACATGCAGCCGATCGACGCCGTCCCGGTGGTGGACACGCATGGGGTCGAGGCGGTATCCGCCTCGAATGGCTGAAACCCCCAAGCCCACCGTCCTTCTCCCCGAAGTCGAGGTTCAGCGCATCGTCGCCGGACTGGCGGCGCAGATCGCCCCGGTCATCGATGATGAAACCGTCGCCGCCGTCCTGCTGACGGGCGGCCTGTGGTTCGCCGCCGACCTGACCCGCGCCCTGTCGCGTCTGGGCCGCAACGTCCGCTTCGACGCCCTGTGGCTGGCCTCGTACGGCGACGAACAGTCCAGCCGGGGCCGGATCGACGTCTATGCGCCGTTCCAGCGCCCGATCACGGGCCGCCGCGTGCTGATCATCGACGACGTGTTCGACACCGGCCTGTCGCTGGCCGAGGCCGTGCGGATCGCCACCGAGGCAGGTGCGTCGGAAGTCCTCACCGTGGTCTTCGCCAAAAAGCCCTGGCCCCTGCCGCGCGCGCCCGAGCCGGACTTCGTCGGCTGGGACGCTCCGAACCGGTTTCTGGTGGGCTACGGGCTGGACCACGCCGGCGCCCTGCGCGGCCTGCCGGACGTCTGCGCGCTGGACTAGAGCCAGCCCGCCCGGGGTTCCCGCTCGAACATCCCGTCATAGCCCGGCCGCTCGCGCACAATGGCCCAACGGCTTGCGTCGACCAGCACTTCCGGAACCAGAGGCCGTGAGTTGTACTCGCTGGCCAGCACCGCCCCATAGGCGCCGGCGCCCATGAAGGCGACCAGATCGCCGGCCTGAAGCGGCGGCGACTGGCGGTCGCGGGCGAAGACGTCGGTGGACTCGCAGATCGGCCCGACGAGGTCATAGGCGACCGGTTCGCCCTCCCGCGGCCGGACCGGGACCAGATCGTGGAAGGCGTCGTACAGGGCCGGGCGCATCAGGTCGTTCATGCCCGCGTCCAGCACGGCGAAGCGGCGGCCGTCGCCACGCTCGTTGATCTGGATGACGCGGCTCAGCAGGACGCCCGCATTGGCGGCCAGCAGCCTGCCGGGCTCGAACGCCGCCTCGACGTCCAGCCCTTCCAGCACCCCGGCGGCCATGGCGACATAGTCGGCGATCGACGGCAGGTCGGACTGGCCGTGATAGGGCACCCCGAGGCCGCCCCCAAGGTCCAGCCGCGACACCGTCATCCCCTGCGCGCGCAGGTCCAGCGTCATCCGACGCAAGGCGCGGAACGCGGCCTCCAGCGGCGCCAGCGTCGTGATCTGGCTGCCGATGTGACAGGCCAGACCGACCGGAGTCACATGGGGCGAGGCCGTCGCGCGGGCGTAGAGGGCGGGCGCGTCGGCGAAGGGCACGCCGAACTTGTCCGCCGCGCCCCCGGTGGTGATCTTCGCATGGCCGCCGGCCCCCACATCCGGATTGACGCGGATAGCGATCTCCGGAGACGCGCTCCTGGCGGCCGCCACGGCGATCAGCCGGTCCAGTTCGACCGCGCTCTCGATGTTGATCTGGCGCACCCCGTTGTCGATGGCGAAGGCCAGTTCCGCATCCGTCTTCCCGACGCCCGAGAAAACGATCCGCTCTCCCGGTATGCCCGCCTTGAGCGCCCTGCGGATCTCGCCCTCCGACACGGTGTCCGCGCCGCAGCCCAGCCGGGCCAGGGTCGCCAGCACCGACAGGTTGGAGTTGGCCTTGACCGCGAAGGCGATCAGGGCGTCTCCCAGAGCGCCGCAGTGCGCATCCGCCGCCTCGCGCAGCAGGCCATAGTGCCGCGTCAGGGTCGCGGTCGAATAGACATAGACGGGCGTGCCGACCGCCTCGGCCAAAGCCTCCAGTGGCACGCCTTCGGCATGAAGCGCGCCCTCGATCCGGTCGAAATGGTGCAAGGCCTAGGAGTTCGGCTGGGCGCCCGGGCCGTTGTAGGGGCTGGTCGGGCCCCCGTCGATCGGCTGGGTGCTGGGCGTACGATAGACGGTGGCGGGCTCGGGCAGGCCTGGCGCGCGGCCGTCGCGCTGGCTGCGCTCGGTCTTCCTGGCGGGCGGGGCCTCGAGATCGGCCATGCGGCCGCAGCCGGTGGCGGAGAGGGCGAACAGGGCGAGAACGCCCAGGCTGACGATCGATTTCATCCCAATCCCCTACGCGAGACGCGTCTTCCATTCGGCGATGCGCGCGCGGACCTGTTCCGGCGCCGTGCCCCCGAAACTCTGGCGGCTGGCGCAGGAGGCCTCAGGGGTGAGCACCTTGTAAACCGCTTCCGTCACGCCCGCTTCAAGCGATTGCAGTTCGGCCAGGGGCAGTTGCGACAAATCCACGCCGAGGGCTTCCGCCCGCTTCACCGCCGCGCCGGTGACATGGTGCGCCTTGCGGAACGGCAGGTTGAGCTCGCGCACCAGCCAGTCGGCCAGATCGGTGGCGGTCGAGAAGCCTGAACCGGCCGCCGCCCGCATCCGCTCCGTGTCCGGTCGCAGGGCCGAGACCATGGCCGTCATGGCGCCCAGGGCGAGGGTCAGGGCGTCGAAGGCCTCGAACACCGGAGGTTTGTCCTCCTGCATGTCCTTGGAATAGGCCAGCGGCAGGCCCTTCATCACCGTCGACAGGGCGACCAGCGAGCCGATGATCCGGCCGGTCTTGGCCCGCACCAGCTCGGCGGCGTCGGGGTTCCTCTTCTGCGGCATGATCGAGGAGCCGGTGGTGAGATCGTCGGGAAGGGTCGCAAAGCCGAACTGGGGCGTCATCCAGACGACGATCTCTTCCGCCAGCCGCGACAGATGGCCGGCGGCGATCGAGGCGGCGGCCAGGCTCTCGAGGGCGAAGTCGCGGTCGGACACGGCGTCCAGGGAATTGCCCATGGGCCGGTCGAAACCCAGCTCCGACGCCGTCATGTGCCGGTCGATGGGGAAGGGCGATCCGGCCAGGGCCGCGGCCCCCAGCGGATTCTCGTTCATCCGTTTGCGGGCGTCGGCGAACCGGCCCGCATCACGGCCGAACATCTCGACATAGGCCATCAGATGGTGGCCGAACGTCACCGGCTGGGCCGGCTGCAGATGGGTGAAGCCGGGCATCAGATCGCCGGCGTGCTGTTCGGCGCGGGCCAGCAGGACGGCTTGCAGCCCCTTCAGCTGTTCGATGGCCCGGTCGCAGGCGTCGCGGACCCACAGGCGAAAGTCGGTCGCCACCTGGTCGTTGCGGCTTCGGGCCGTGTGCAGCCGGCCCGACGGCTCGCCGATCAGCTCGGCCAGCCGCGCCTCGACGTTCATGTGGATGTCCTCGAACTGGTCGCGGAACGGGAAGGAGCCGTCCCGGATCTCGCCCTCGATGGCGTCCAGGCCGCCGAGGATGGCGTCGGCGTCGGCGCGGGCGACGATGCCGCGCGCCGCCAGCATGCGGCAGTGGGCGCGCGACCCGGCGAGATCCTGGGCCCACAGGCGTCGGTCGACGCCGATGGAGACGTTGATCGCCTGCATGATGTCGGCCGGCCGCGCCGAGAAGCGGCCGCCCCACATGTCTTGACCTCCCGCCTTCGGATCGGCTTTGGTCGGGGCGGGCGGCGTTGGATCGGACATGAAGGTCTCGAAAGCGGTTTTGGGCGCGGTGGCGGGCGTGCTGCTGATCGGCGTGATCGGCGGCGCCGCGCTGCTATACGCCAAACCGGACGGGATCGACAAAGCGCCTCCGCCCGCGGCGGCGAAAAGCGAACTGGCCCGGTTCGCTCGCGGCTCGATCGCCGCCCTGGAAACGCCTGCGGCGCTGGAGCCGGCCCCCGGCTACGTCTTCAGGACCCGCGACGGCGCCGACGCCCGGCTGTCGGACTTCCGCGGCAAGGTGGTGGTGGTGAACGTCTGGGCCATGTGGTGTCTGCCCTGCCGCACCGAGATGCCGACCCTGGCCCGTCTGGCCGAGGCCTATGCGGACCAGGATCTGGTCGTCCTGCCCGTCAATGTCGACAATGACGTCGACAGGATCGCCGATGCGAAGAGCTTCATCGACGTCCACGAGCCCCTGCCGCTGTACAGCGACCCGAAATTCCAGCTGCCGTTCGAACTGCCCGGCAAGGGCAAGATGCCCCAGACGGTCCTGCTGGACCGGCAGGGGCGGATACGCGCCCATTTCTCGGGCGAGGCGGACTGGGCGAGCCCGGAAGCGCGCGCCCTGATCGACGCCTTGCTGGCGGAGGGCCGGCCCGCCGCCGCATGATGCCGGCGCGCGACGCCGCGCCGTCAGTTGCCCCGGGTGTCGGTGGCGGTCTCGGCCTTCTGGTCGTCGGCCTTTTCCGCCAGGGTGTCGGTCGCCTCGTCGATCTCCTGCGCCGCCTCGCTGGCGCCGGCCGCGATGGCCGAGCCGACCTGGGCCGCCTCCTCCTTCAGGGCGGAACCGGCTTCCTCGGCGGCCTCGCCTGTCTCGGCCGCCGCTTCGTTGGCGTCGGCCTGGGCCCTGTCCTGTTCGGTCTGATTGCAGGCGGCGCCCCCCAGCGACAGGGCGGCGACGGCGGCGGCGAGGGTGACGGTCTGGATGCGCACGGAAAATCCCCTTCAGCGGTGAACCTTGGCGGTAAACGCGGGGAGCCGGAGGGGGTTGCGCCTTCGCCGTCCGTCTAGGCGGCGTCGCCCCAGACCGCCCGCAGGCGCGCCGCGCGCCCGCAGAACCGGCTGTAGCCCGCATAGCGGACCGGGTTCAGCCGGGCGAAATCCTGATGCGAGGCCTCGGCCGGCCAGAAGCGCGCCGCGTCCCGGACCGGAGTCACGAACCGTGCGGCGCCGATCCGCGCCGCCGCCAGGCGGCGGGACGCCTCGGCGGTCGGTTTCTGGGCGGCTGTGGCGAAGACGGCGGTGGCGTAGGACGGTCCCTGATCGCAGAACTGGCCGTCGGGATCCGTGGGATCGATGGTCACCCAGAAGCGGTCGACCAATTGCCGATAGGTGACGCGCGCCGGATCAAAGGTGACCTGCACCGCCTCGAGATGTCCGGTTCCGCCGCGCACCACCTGCTCATAGGTGGGGGCCGCGACGCGGCCGCCGGCGAAACCCGATACGGCCGAGACGACGCCGGGCATGTGCTCGAAATTCGCCTCGGTCGACCAGAAACAGCCGCCGGCGAAGACAGCGACCTCGCGCCGGCCGCTGTCACGGGCCTGGGCGGCGGAGGGTGATCCGGCCGGTGCGCTCTCGGCGCTGTCCCCCGGCGAACAGGCGGCGATGGCGAACAGGATCAGGCTGGCGATGGCGCGGCGCGACATAGGGGGGCGTCTCCGGCGGACGCGTCGGGCATCCGCCGAATATACGATCCCTCGCGACCCAGGGTTTCAAGGCCCCGCAAAGCAAAAACCGCCGGCCCCTTTCGGGACCGGCGGTCTTGTTGTTGGGCCTACCGGCCTTCGGCCTGGTTGAGGCCGAAGGCTGACATCGCCTTCCGTGTTTAGCGGAAGTTGATGCCGATGGTGGCGCGACGGTTGAGGGGCTCGCGCACGCCGTCGGCGGTCGGGCGGGCCAGGGCGGTTTCACCCTTGCCGTCCAGCGAGATCACGCCGCCGTTGACGCCCTGGGCGACCAGCGCGTCCGCAACGGTGCGGGCGCGGCGGTTGGACAGGCCGACGTTGTAGGCGGCCGAACCCGAGGTGTCGGCGTGACCGACCACCAGCACGCGGGTCGGACGGCCCGACTTGGCGTAGTTGGCGGCCTGGGTGACCACCGACGAGGCTTCGGCCGTGAGGTCCGAACGATCCCAGTCGAAGTAGACCACGAACTCACGCGCGGCCGGAACCTGGGCCACCGGAGGCGGCGGGGGCGGCGGCGGCGGGGGCGGCGGGGGCGGGGGCGGCGGCGGCGGCGGGATATAGGCCGGCTCGTCGGCGCCGAACGCATAGCGCAGGCCCAGGGTCACGGTGTGGCTGTCGTCATAACGGCCCTGGAAGGGACCGATGGCCGAGGCCGCCGTCGAGGTGAAGGTGTTGAACTCCATGTTCGACACCAGGTAGCGGTAGGTCAGGTCGAGGTGGGCGCGATCGCTGATCGCCCACGCCAGGCCGGCGATGCCTTGCGCCGCCAGCTTGGTCGAGCTGTCGTCAGCGCCGACACCCACGGTGCGGGCGTTGGCGAAGGTGCCGATGAAGTTGGTGTCGACGCGGTTCACGCCGGCGCCGAGGCCGAGGAACGGACGCAGGGCGTCGCCTTCGTTGCCGAAGTCGAACAGCACGTTCATCATCAGGGTGGCGGCCTTGAGCTCGCCGTCCGGCGCCAGGCAGGAGCCCGAGGCCGSAACCACGTTGCACACGCCGCGCGGAACGCCGCCGGGACCCGGACGATCGATCATCTCGATGTCGTTCTGGCGATAGCCGCCCTCGAGCTCAACGCGCCAGTTCTGGTCGAACCGGTAGCCCAGACGCGCAAACGCGGCCCAGTCGCCTTCCGTCCCGATGTCGAACGCAGCCGACGTCGTCTGCGAGATCGTCTCTACGTCGCCCAACGTGTGGTAGCCGGCGTCAATCGCCCCATACCAGCCGTTCGGCTCGGCCGCCGCTGCGCCGGCTGCAAGCAGCCCCGCCATCGCGACGCCGGCGAGAAGCCCATCGTCTCGGTCAGCACCAGCTACGCCGGCGCCTNCCCAGTCGCCTTCCGTCCCGATGTCGAACGCAGCCGACGTCGTCTGCGAGATCGTCTCTACGTCGCCCAACGTGTGGTAGCCGGCGTCAATCGCCCCATACCAGCCGTTCGGCTCGGCCGCCGCTGCGCCGGCCGACAGGGCGAGAGCCCCGACCGCGCTGGTGGCCATGATGAAAGTCTTTACGCGCATGGGTGGATGCCCTCCGAAGCCCAAGTGAAATTTCGACGGCGTACAAGCCGCCGCTGGGTCCTCTTAACAGCCCCGCTGGCCGAGGTCGAGCCGGCTGAGCGGATAAGCCGCCAGCGTGGCCATATAGTTACAAGCCGCGACTCTCCCGGAGAACGGGATTCAAGGTTGGCGTGCGTTCGGCGGGGTCAGCCGCCGCCGGTCCGGCCGGTCGCCTTGCCGGTTCCCTCGCAGACGGCGCAGGTCTCGCCCGAGGCGCTGGCGCCCGCGCCCTGACACTCGGGGCAGAGGGTCGGGTCGGGGTGCTGCAGCGAGGCGGGGTCGGTCGGGCCGGACGGCGTCAGGTCGCGATCGTCGATGTCGTGCGGGTTCATCCCGTCGGAACGGCGGCGGGGCCGTCCGGTTTCATGATGACAGGGAGCGGCCCTGGCTTTACTGACCCGCCATCATGGACGAGACCGAACGGCAATCCGAGGAACGCGGCTGGGACACGGCGAAGACGCTGGCCGAGGCCCTGCCGTACATCCAGATCTACGACCGCAAGACGGTGGTGATCAAATACGGCGGCCACGCCATGGGCGAGAGCGCCGTGGCCAGGCAGTTCGCCGCCGACGTGGTCCTGCTGAAGCTGATGGGGGTCAACCCCGTCGTCGTGCACGGCGGCGGGCCGCAGATCAGCGCCATGCTGGACAAGGCCGGAGTCCGGTCCAGCTTCGTCGACGGCCTGCGGGTGACGGACGCCGACACCATGCAGGTGGCCGAAATGGTCCTGTCCGGCGCGGTCAACAAGGAGATCGCCCACTGGATCACCGTGGCCGGTCGTGAAGCCGACGTGCGCGGCGTCGGTCTGTCCGGCAAGGACGCCGGCCTGCTGACAGTGGAAAAGACGCGCCGGACCAAACGCGATCCGGACAGCATGATCGAGCACGAGGTCGATCTCGGCCTGGTCGGCGAACCGACCAGGGTCGACCCCAAGCTGATCGTGCGGCTGCTGGAATCCGACGCCGACTGGGTGCCGGTGATCGCGCCGATCGGCGTGGCCGAGGACGGCCAGACCTTCAACGTCAACGCCGACACCGTGGCCGGAGCCCTGGCCGGCTCGCTCAAGGCCAAGCGTATGCTGCTGCTGACCGATGTGGCCGGGGTCAAGGGCGCGGACGGCCAGATCATCCGGCAGATGACCGTGGGCGAGGCCTCGAGGCTGATCGACGACGGCGTGGCGACCGGCGGCATGATTCCCAAGCTCCAGACCGCCATGGCCGCCGTGCGCGATGGCGTCGAGGCCGTGGTCATCCTCGACGGTCGCCGACCCCACGCCATGCTGGTCGAGCTGTTCACCGAACACGGCGCCGGCACCCTGGTGAAGGCGGAATGACGGCCGAGGCGGTCGAGGCGACGGAGTTCGGGGCCGATCTGCGCCATGTCCGTAGCTGGATCTTCGATCTGGACGACACCCTGTATCCGCCCGAGTCGCAGTTCATGCGGCTGATCCAGCAGCGCATCAACGACTATGTGGTGCGCACCTCCGGCCTGCCGGCGGACGAGGCCATGGTGGTGCAGAAGGGCTATCTGAACGACTACGGCACCTCCCTCGCCGGGCTGATGGCCCACCATGAGATCGATCCTCACGACTTCCTGGCCGAGGTGCATGACGTGCCCCTGGACGTGCTGACGCCCGATCCGGGCCTGCGCGCGGCGCTGGAGCGGCTGGACGGGCCGCGCATCGTCTTCACCAACGGCTCGACGGCCCATGCCCGGCGCGTGATCGAGCGACTGCAGCTGGCGGACCTGTTCGACGGCCTGTTCTCGCTGGAGGACGCCGACCTGATCCCCAAGCCCGATCCCCGCACCTTCGCCCGCATGGCCGGGCGGTTCGGAATCGCACCCGCCTCGGCCGCCTTCTTCGAGGACACGGTGCGAAACCTCGAACCCGCCCACGCCCTCGGCATGACCACGGTGCTGGTCGGGACCCGGGCCCATGAGGCCGATATCCCCTTCGTCGATCACCGGGCCGCCACGCTCGGTCCCTTCCTCGCCACCGCCCGCCTGCCCGGAGACGCCTGATGCTCGATCGCGCGCACCTTGAATCCACGGTCGAGACCGCCTGGGAGGACCGGGCGAACATCTCGGTCTCGACCCACGGCGAGGTCCGCAAGGCCGTCGAACAGGCCCTGGCCCTGCTGGACTCGGGCGAGGCGCGGGTCGCGTCGCGCGGGGCGGACGGCGTCTGGAGCACGCATCAGTGGCTCAAGAAGGCGGTGCTGCTGTCCTTCCGGCTGAACCCGAACGTCCGCATGGGTGCGCCGGTCGGAGCGACCATGGGCGTCGCCGACCCGACGCCGGGCCCGTACTGGGACAAGGTGCCGGTCAAATGGGCCCACTGGACGGAGGCGGACTTCGAGCGCGCCGGCTTCCGCGCCGTGCCCGGGGCCGTGGCGCGTCAGGGCGCCTTCATCGGCCGCAACGTCGTGCTGATGCCGAGCTTCGTGAACATCGGCGCCTATGTCGACGAGGGGTCGATGGTCGACGCCTGGGCCACGGTCGGATCCTGCGCCCAGATCGGCAGGAATGTGCACCTGTCGGGCGGAGCGGGCATCGGCGGCGTGCTGGAGCCGCTGCAGGCCAATCCGACCATCATCGAGGACGGCTGTTTCATCGGCGCCCGCGCCGAGGTGGCCGAGGGCGTCATCGTCCGCGAGGGCGCCGTCCTGGCCATGGGCGTCTATCTGTCGGCCTCGACCAAGATCATCGACCGGGCGACGGGCGAGGTCTTCCGCGGCGAGGTGCCGGCGTATTCGGTCGTGGTGCCGGGCAGCCTGCCCGACCCCAACGGCGGGCCGTCGCTCTATTGCGCCGTCATCGTCAAACGCGTCGATGCGCAGACGCGCGCGAAGACGGGCGTCAACGAACTGCTGCGCGACTGATCAGCGGGCCGCCAGCCGGACCAGCTTGCCGTTCTGCTCGTCGGTGACGGCCCAGACGGCGCCGTCCGGACCGACCGCCACGTCGCGGACCCGTTCGGCGAGGTCGGTCAACAGACGCTCCTCGCCGACGACCCGGCCGCCTTCCAGCACCAGCCGCGCGATGTGTTTTTCCTTCAGCGCGGCGACCAGCAGGTCGCCGCGCCAGCGGGGGAACATGGCGCCGTCGTAGAAGGTCATGCCGCCCGGCGCGATGACGGGGTCCCAGTAGTAGACCGGCTGCTCCATGCCCGCGCGCGCCGTGATCCCCTCGTTGATCGGCCCGCCGCTGTATTCGACCCCATAGGCGATGACGGGCCAGCCGTAGTTCCGGCCCGCTTCGGGGCGGTTCAGCTCGTCGCCGCCGCGGGTGCCGTGTTCCATGGTCCAGAGGGCGCCGTCGGGGGCGATCGCTGCGCCCTGGACGTTGCGGTGACCCAGCGACCAGATTTCCGGCAGGGCCCCGGCGCGGCCGACGAAGGGGTTGGCGCGCGGAACCGAGCCGTCGGCATTGATGCGGATGACCTTGCCCATATGCGAGCCGAGGTCCTGGGCCTGGGGCCGCATCGGGCGGTCGGACCGTTCGCCGAGGGTGACGAACAGGTGGCCCGCCCCGTCGAACGCCAGCGAGGACCCGAAATGCTTGTCGCCGTCGTAGGCCGGCAGGGCGCGGAAGATCACGTGGACGCTCTCCACCCGGGCGCCGTCGTCCGACAGTCGGCCGCGCGCGACCGAGGTGGCGTTGCCGCCCCCGTTCCCTGTGTCGGGGCGCGGCTCGGCATAGCTCCAGTAGATCAGCCGGTCGCTGGCGAAGGTCGGGCCGACCGCCACGTCCAGCAGGCCGCCCTGGCCGCGGGCGTCCACCGCCGGGAGGCCGGCGACGGGCTCGCCGGTCACGCCTCCGGCCGTGATGATTCGCAGGCGGCCGGGCCGCTCGGTCACCAGCCAGCGGCCGTCGGGCAGCAGGGCCAGACCCCACGGATGCTCCAGCCCGGAGGCCGCGACGGTGTGCGTCATCGCCGTTTCGGTGCGGAGGCCGGGCGCGCGGGTCTGTCCGGCGAAGGCGGGCTGCTGGCTCGCGCCGTTGGCGGGTCGGGTTTCCAGCGCGGCGCCCGCCGGGGGCGGCGCGTCCTGTCCATTGGCTCCGCAGGCGGCGGAGAGGGCGGCGGCGGCGACCGTGACGGCGAGGGCGAGCAGGCGCATGGAAATCCCCTTGAACGGAACAGCAAACGAACGGCCTGTTCTGCCTAGCCGTTCCGGCCCCGCGGCGTCACGCCCTTTGGCTTGCGGCCATGGGCGCGCCCCGACTTGAATCCGCCGCGACCCGCCTATATAGGCACGCCTCTTCCGGCGGTCAGACCAGTTCCCGCCGGGACTCGAGCAATCGGGGCTGGGTAGCTCAGCTGGTTAGAGCGGTGGATTCATAACCCACAGGTCGGCGGTTCGAGCCCGCCTCCAGCCACCACCTCCTCCTCATGATCTCCCGGGCCTGATGCTCCGTCCGCGGATCAGGCCGGACGCGTCATCCACAGCTAAACGGCGCACAGCAGTGTGTCTCCCGTGTCACCCGACCGAGCTGTCATATCACTGTCACACGAATGTCGTCCCACTTTCCCATGGCACGCCTAGAGGGGGCGGGATTTCAACCGGCCGCCGCCGGTCGCAGGGCGCTCGCGCCCATCTTCATCGGGGATAGATGACAATGACGAACCGCAAACGCGTGTTCTGGGCAACGACCGCCCTCTTCAGCGGCCTCCTGGTCGCCGGAGCCGCCTCCGCCCAGTCTTCGGGCACGGTCGCCACCGAAGGCGCCACCGAACTGGACACCGTGGTCGTCACGGGTTCGCGCACGCCCAGCATCGACGGCGTCATCGTCGCCCAGACGGTGCCCAAGACCCGTTCCAGCATCTCGCAGGAGTTTATCGCCACCCAGACCTCGGGTCAGACGATCCTGCAGACCCTGAACCTGGTCCCCGGCCTGAACTTCGTGAACAGCGACCCCTACGGCAACTCGGGCGGCAACATCCGCCTGCGCGGCTTCGACGGCAACCGCGTCTCCCTGACCTTCGACGGCATGCCGCTGAACGACACCGGCAACTACGCCGTATACACCAACCAGCAGCTGGACTCGGAACTGATCGAGCGCGCCTCGGTCAACCAGGGCACGACCGACGTCGACAGCCCGACCGCCTCGGCGACCGGCGGCACCATCAACTTCCTGTCGGCCCGTCCGCTGGAAGAAGCCGGCGTGCAGGTCAACTCCTCGATCGGCGAGAACAACTACGGCCGCGTCTTCCTGCGCGGCGACACCGGCGCTTTCGGCCCGTGGGGCACGACGGCCTACGCCACGGTCTCGTACACCAACTATGACAAGTTCAAGGGCCCGGGCGAGCTGGAGAAGACCCAGTTCAACGGCAAGCTCTATCAGGACCTGGGCGACGGCGACTTCGCCAGCGTCGCGGCGCACTGGAACGTCAACCGCAACGATTTCTACAATAACTTCATCAACCAGGCCCAGTTCGCCTCCGGCAACTACCTGGAGAACGACATCGCCTGCTTCCGTCCGGTCGGCGTCGACGGCACGGTCCAGAACGAAAACACCGGCTCCTCGCGCGTCCTGTCGGACGGAAGCCTGGCGACGGGCAGCTGCACCAACTACCACGGCATCCGGATCAACCCGTCCAACACGGGCAACATCCGCGGCCAGTTCAGCTACGGCATCACCGACAATCTGCGCTTCACCTTCGACCCCTCGTTCCAGTATGTCATCGCCAACGGCGGCGGCTACACCCTGGTGGGCGAGCGCGACGACCGTCTGGACCAGAACACGACCAACAACGCCACCGTCACCACGCCCGCCCAGTGCGCGGCGGTCGCGGTCAACCGCACCGGCGTCGATCTGAACGGCGACGGCGACAGCTGCGACAACGTCGGCCTGTACACCCCCAACAACACCAACACCCACCGTTACGGCATCACCAGCTCGCTGATCTGGGACCTGAACGACAGCCATCGCATCCGCGGCGCCTATTCGCTGGACTACGGCCGTCACCGCCAGACCGGCGAATTCACCCGCCTGACCCCCGTCAGCGAGCCGCTGAACGTGTTCGGCGGCCAGGAGCGCTGGGGTGACGAAGACGCCCGCATCCTGGGCCGGGACGGTTCGTACCTGCGCGGACGGGATCGTTTCTCGATCGCCGAACTGCAACAGTTCGCTGTCGAGTACATCGGTGACTTCCTCGGCGACTCGCTGACCATCAACATCGGCGTCCGCGCCCCGTTCTTCACGCGGCAGCTGAACCAGTACTGCTTCTCGCAGAACGGATCCTCGAACGTGCGCTGCACGACCGAGACGCCTTCGGCCACCCTGGCCAACGGCAACGTCCAGTTCGCCTCGACCGGGACGACCCAGTACATCCCGCCCTACGAGGCCGAACTGAAGTATGACGATGTCCTGCCCAACGTCGGCGCCGTCTACCGCTTCGGCGGCGGTCACAGCGTCTATGCCAGCTACGCCGAAGGCCTGTCGGTGCCGCGGACGGACAACCTGTACCAGCCCGTGCGGAACACGACGGACAACTCGGTCGACTTCTCGACCGTGCAGCCGGAAACGACCAAGTCCTATGACCTCGGCTATCGCTTCCGCAACTCGCGCCTGATCGCCCAGGCCGCCCTGTGGTACGTCGAGTTCGAGAACCGCATCGTCGCCTCGCAGGACAACGACCCCGCCTCGCCGACCTTCGGCTTCTTCACCGACCGGAACGTCGGCGCCGTGAAGCAGCAGGGCTTCGATGGCCAGCTGGGCTACATCTTCACGGACAGCTTCGCCCTGAACCTGTCGGCGTCGTATAATGAGAGCGAGCTCCAGGACAATCTGTTCCTGGGCAACTTCAACTGCACCTCGGCCAACCAGGTCGCGGGTTCGACCCCGGTTTGCCCGGTGGCTCCCGGCTTCACCGCGATCCCGCTGTTCCTGCAGACCCAGGGCAAGACCCTGGTCGAGACTCCGGACTGGACCTTCGCGGCCCGCGCTGACTGGGATGTGACCGAGAACCTCTCGGTGGGCGTGCAGGCGAAGTATGTCGGCGAGCGTTTCGCCACGGACGTCAACGACGAGATCTCCGACGCCTATACGGTCGCCGATCTGGACGTGCGTTACGACCTCACCGACACCTTCGGCATCCGCGGCGCCTATGTTCAGCTCAACGTCAACAACCTGTTCGACGAGGAATATCTGGGCAACATCTCGACGGGCAACAACGCCCTGTCGACGGTGGTGACGACCGATCCCCGCGTGCCGGCGGCCAACGCCAATCGCGGCGGTCAGGTGCGGACCTACTCGATCGGTTCGCCGCGCATCGCGCAAATCACCCTGGGCATGAAGTTCTAGTCCAGGACTGACACGAAGACGAACGAGGGCGGCCTGTTCACAGGCCGCCCTTTTTCTATGGCCGGTTCGCGCACCCGCGCGTTGAAACCGGACCCCGCGCCCTCTATCTGGCGCGATCGGCCATTCGCCGATACGAGGCCCCATGAACCAGACTCTCGTCCCCGCCGAATGGGCGCCGCACCGCGCGATGTGGGTCGGCTGGCCCAGCCACGCCGAGCTGTGGGAGGACAACCTCGAGCCGGCCCGGGCCGAGGTCGAGGCCCTCGTCCGCGCCCTGGCGGGCCCCGGGCGCGAGCGGGTGAAACTGATGGTCGGCAAGCCGGAAGCCCTGGATGACGCCCGCGCGCGTTTCGCCGGCGTTGTGAATGTCGAGGTCGTCGACGGCCGCTTCGGCGACATCTGGCTGCGCGATACGGGCCCCATCTTCGGCCCCGGCTCCGCGACCGCGGCGGCCTTCCGCTTCAACGGCTGGGGCGGCAAGTATGAGCTCGAGCACGACGACACGGTCGCCGACCAGATCAGTCACGCCGCTGGCGTCCCTCTGACCCGCAATGACTTCATCCTCGAGGGCGGGGCGGTCGAGCATGACGGCCAGGGTACGATCCTGACCACGCGCCAGTGCGTGCTGAACCCCAACCGCAATCCCGGCTGGACCGGGGAGAAGGCCGAGGCGGCCCTCGCCCACGCCCTCGGCGCCCGCAAGGTCCTGTGGCTCGGCGACGGCCTGCTCAACGACCACACCGACGGCCATGTCGACAACCTGGCCCGCTTCGTCGCGCCGGGCGTCGTCGCCTGCCCCATCGCCTGGGGCCAAGGCGACCCGAACGACGACGTCTACGACACCGTGGCCCGCGCGCTGTCGCAGATGACGGATTCGACCGGCGCGCCACTCAAGGTCCTGCGCCTGCCGTCCCCCGGCTTCGTCGGCGACGAGGACGAAAAGCCCGTGCCGGCCAGCCACATGAATTTCCTCATCGCCAACGGCGCGGTCGTCGTGCCGACCTATGGCGATGAACGCGCCGCCGATCTGGTCTGCAAGGGGCTGGCGACGGTCTTCCCGGACCGCGAGATCATCGCCCTGCCGTCCATCGCCATCCTCTCCGGCGGCGGATCCTTCCACTGCATCTCCCAGCAGGAGCCCGCCTGATGGCCCGCACGATCACGGTCGCCGCCCTGCAGACCTCGTATGGCGAGGACCTGCAGGCCAATATCGACAAGACCATCGACCTGATCCGCCAGGCCGCCTCCAAGGGGGCGCAGGTGATCCTGCCGTCCGAGCTGTTCCAGGGGCCGTATTTCTGCGTCTCCCAGGAAGAGAAATGGTTCGCGACCGCCCACCCCTGGCGCGAGCATCCCTGCGTGACGGCGCTCCAGCCCGTCGCCGCCGAACTGGGCGTCGCCATCCCCGTCTCGATCTTCGAGCGCGAGGGGCCGCACTATTTCAACTCCATGGTCATGCTGGACGCGGACGGCCGGGCGCTGGGCGTCTATCGCAAGAGCCACATCCCCGACGGCCCCGGCTATCAGGAGAAATACTATTTCCGGCCCGGCGACACCGGCTTCAAGGTCTGGGACACCCGTCACGGCCGCGTCGGCGTCGGCATCTGCTGGGACCAGTGGTACCCCGAGACCGCCCGCGCCATGATGCTGCAGGGGGCCGAGGTGCTGTTCTACCCGACCGCCATCGGCTCCGAGCCGCACGACAAGGAGCTGGACACCGCCGATCCGTGGCGGCGCGCCATGCAGGGCCACGCGGTGTCGAACGTCGTGCCGGTGGTGGGCGCCAACCGCACGGGCCATGAGCAGGTGACCGCGGCCGGCCAGGTCTTCTACGGCTCGTCCTTCATCGCCGACCATCGCGGCGATCTGGTGGAGAGTTTCGGCCGCGCCGACGAGGGGGCGCTGGTCCACACCTTCGACCTCGACTATGTCGACCGCCACCGCGCCGCCTGGGGCTTCTTCCGCGATCGGCGGACGGATCTCTACGGTTCGCTGGTCGCGCCACGGCCGGCCTGATCCAGCGCCAGCCGCTCGGCGGCGCAGCCGGGACTGGTCAGACCCTCGGCGCGCGCCGAGGCGACCTCTGACCGGGCGGCCTCAAGGTCGGCGGCGAAAGCCGGCGATTCCGACCCGACCGCGTACAGCCGGACCCCCAGGGTCGCGCCGTCCGTCACATCCTCCGGCCAGTTCATGCGGCAGATGGCGCGGCTCAGTCCGATCTCGCGCCCGATGCGGCGCGCCTCGGCGGCCCGGTCGGGCGCCAGCGCCGCGAACATTTCACCCCAGGCCGAGCCTGCGACGGCTCCGACCGCCGGCCACGACGCGTCTTCGGAGATGGCGTCACTGACCCTCTGGCACGGCTCCAGTCCCTCGACGGCCTGGATCGGACGCGGCCGGGGCCACCGGGCGGCCAGCAGGCGGGTCAGGCTATCGGCGTCGACCAGCAGGCGGTTCATCAGCCGGGTCAGGGCCGGCCGGGGTTTTTGCGCGAAACGGACGCCGAGGGCGCAGTCGAAATGCTGGGCCGCCTCCGGACCCGCCAGCTGGGCGTGGGCCGTGGCCAGCCACCAGCGGTCCGTGTCCGGCTCGCCCGGCAGCGGATCGGAGACGGACCGGGGCGTGGGCGACGCATCGGCCAACGCGTGGATTGCACGGACGTCGAGGTATCCTGGGGGCGCTTCGACCAGCGCGGAACCGCCGGGCGAGGCGCAGGCCCCCAGAAGGGCGCAGGCCGCGAACGCGGCGCGGCGGTTCACCCGCCGGCGGTCCAGTCCAGCTGGACGCTGGTCGGACCGTTCTCCACGGGCGTTGCGACGACCCGCAGCAGCTTGCCGCTGCCGTCGTCGGCCGCGGCTCCGTAGGCGCGGGCCTCGCCCTGGTTCATGGCCATGACCGAGGCCAGGCCGGCGGCCTCCGCGCGCTGGCGATAGAAGGCCACCACCGTGTCGGGCGTGGCGTCGGTGGTGAAGCTGAGAATGCCGCCGGGGCCGTCGGGCCCCTGGGCCACGGTCGCGGGTCCGCTCACGGTTCCGCCAGGATAGACGACGGCGAACGAAGGCGCGCCGGGCGCGGCCGGTATGGACGGCGCGGCCGGGGACGCAGACTCCGCGGGCGGCGACGCCGCCGCGACGCGAGCCGCCGTGTCCGCCGACGCCTCGTTCGCCGCGGCGGCCTCCGGCGCGGGGCTCTGGCCGCAACCGGCCAGGGCCAGGGCCGCCGTCAGAGCGGCGGCCGCGAACATGCGCTTCATCCCGTATCGTCCTTGAAAAGACTGTGTTGATTGTCGGCACCGTGGCCCATGGCTGCGGCGGCGGCAAGGCGGGTTAACGCCCTCGGCAAGGCGTGGAACGGACCCGAGGATCAGCCGGTCGGGGCGTCGGCCTGGTCCGGCTTGCCCTCGCCCCGGTCGCGGGCTGGACTCGACGTCGCCGCACCCGTGTTCTTGACCGGATCCGGATCGGCGGGCGCGGGCGAACGGGCATCGGTCGAAGCCATGCCCTCGGTGGCCAGACTCTCATTGATGGCGTCCTGGTCGGGATCGACCTCGGACCCCGTGGCCGCCCCGCCCTGCAGGGAGCCGGAGCGGGTGTCCGAGCCCATGTCCGAGCCCGACAGGGCCTCGGTCAGGGCGTCCGGCCGGCGGCCCAGATCGGGCTTCTCGCCCATGTCTTCGGCCTCGCGGGCGTCCTCGGTCTCATGCTGATCGGTCATGGCGAAGCTCCTTCGAGGAAGAAGCGGGCGGGAGGGAGAGGGGTTCCCTCCGTTCCGTCACCCTCGGGTCCAGCCCGAGGGTGACGGCCACAGATTGCCGTTACTTGCCGAACAGCTTGTTCCAGCGGCGCTTGTCGCGGTTCTTCCACGTCCCGCGGTGATAGGCGTCCGAGCCGATCAGCGGCACCACCGTGGTGGCCTCGGCGAAGACCATCTGCTCGTGCGTGGTCTGCACCTTGCCCCAGGAGGCGGCTTCCTTGAGCGTCGACGACGAACAGGCGCCGTCGCGCACGTCGGCGACCGTGATCTGGACCGCATAGCGGTGCATCTCGGCCTCGATGCCGAGAATTTCGGCGCAGACGACCGTGTCCTGGGCGAAATTCTTGGGCACGCCGCCGCCGACCATGAACAGGCCGGTGACGCCCGCCGCGATCTTGATGTCGGTCAGTTCGCGGAAGTCGGCGACTGCGTCGATCATCAGGTACGGCTTGCCCTCTGCCATCCGCTCCTTCTGGTGCTTGACCAGGCCGAAGCCGGCCGAGCTGTCGACGAAGGCCGGGCAGAAGATCGGCACGCCCTCTTCATAGGCGGTCTGGATCAGCGAGCCGGGCTTCTTGGCGTTGCCCTCCGACAGCCATTTGCCCATCTCCCAGATGAACTCGCGCGAGGAATAGCCGCGCGGCTCCAGCTGGTTGCAGATCTCCAGGATGGTGTGATCGCAGGCCTGGAGCTCTTCCTCGTCGATATAGGTGTCGTAGATCCGGTCGATGTAGTTGTCGCGCAGGACGTTGTCGTCCACCTCGCCGGCGGCCTGGTAGTGTTTGAAGCCGAGGGCCTCGAAGAAATCCATGTCGACGATCGAGGCGCCGGTGGCGACCACGGCGTCGATCATGCCGAACTTCACCATGTCGCGGTACACGTGCATGCAGCCGCCGGCCGAGGTCGAACCGGCGAGGATCAGCCACGGCGAGCAGTCCTTGTCCTCGATGGCCATGTTGAAGATGTCGGCGGCACGGGCCGTGTCGCGGCTCGAGAACGACATCTTGCGCATGCTGTCGATGATCGGGCGGGCGTCGAAGGACGTGATGTCCACATGCTCGACGGTGTTCTGAAGCAGCTGGGCCTTCTGGTTCGACTGAACGGGAGCGTTCATTGCAAGGGTTTCCCTTTGGTTTGAGCGCCCGTCGTTGAAGGAAGCCATGTCGGGACGGAGCGACCGACGGGGCCCAATAGGCTCAATACCCAAACCCGTCACCCTCGGACTTGATCCGAGGGTCAGACGATCCATCCCTAATTCGTTGAAGAGCGAGGCGGGGATGGTCTGATCCTCGGGTCAAGCCCGAGGATGACGACAAAAGTTGGAGGCGTCAGCGCCGTTGCTTCTTCCGCTGGCCGGCCTTGCCCTTGGGGCGGCTCAGGCGAACCACCTTGCGGGCCTGCTCTTCCGCCGTGGTGCGCACGGTCGGGATGGAGCGCGGCGCCAGGCCGTACAGCGAGGCCATCGGGGCGTCCCCGACCGCGGCGATGTCGTGCTCGCCATAGCCGTTGAAGCCGGTCGACATGGCCACGCCATAGGCGCCGAGCATGCCGATCTCGATGAAATCGCCTTCCTGCACATCGGCCGGCAGCCAGAACGGTCCGGGCATGTGGTCGATCGAGTCGCAGGTCGGGCCGTAGAAGCGGAAGGGCTTCAGTTCGTTGGCGCTCGCGCCGTCCCGGACCAGCTTGGTCGGGAAGGGCCAGCGCGAGTGGGTCGCATCGAACAGCGAGCCGTACGAGCCGTCGTTCAGATACAGGGCGTCGCCCTTGCGCAGGTCGACGCGGCACAGGACCGACGACGATTCCGCCACAAGCGCGCGACCGGGCTCGCACCACAGTTCGGTGGTGTGGGTGACCGGCATGTCGTTGAAGCCGCGGTGGATGGCGTCGGCGTATTCGCTCATGTCCGGCGGCACCATGCCCGGATAGACCGAGGGGAAGCCGCCGCCGACGTCGACGATGTCCACGATCACGCCCGCGCGGGTGATGGCGCGGCCGACCTGGGCCATGGCGGCCTCATAGGCGGACGGGCGCATGCACTGCGAACCGACGTGGAAGCAGACCCCCATCAGGCCGTCGACGACCGCCTGGCGCGTGGCCAGCAGCAGGGACGGGGCCTGGTCCGGCGAGACGCCGAACTTGCCCGACAGGGAATAGGCCGCGCCGTCGGCCGAGACCGCCATCCGCACCAGCAGGTTCAGATCCGTGGCGCCGCCGGTGGCGTCGAGAATCTTGGCCAGCTCGTCATGGCTGTCCAGCGAGAAGGTGCGGACGCCGTGCTCGAAATAGGCGCGGGTGATGGCGCCGCGGCTCTTGACCGGGTGCATGAAGGCCAGTCGCGCGTCGGCGCTGACCGAACGGACCAGTTCGATCTCCGACAGCGATGCGACGTCAAAGGCGGTGACGCCAGCCTCGACCAGGGTCTCGATGACCCAGCGCGAGGGATTGGCCTTCACAGCATAGAAGACGTCGGCCTTTAGATTGTCCTGGAACCAGCGCGCCGCTACGGAAACCGAACGAGGCCGCACGAGTGCGACGGGACGCTCAGGGGACCGCTCGCGGACCAGGTCCAGGGGAAATGGATACGTGCGCAATTCACGTAAACCCCTGTAATTGTTAAACCCAGCCGGCGTTAGCAGCGCATAGTGTCAGACCACGGGGTCCGCCGGAAGCCGCGATGTAGGGTCACGTGACTGTCATGTAAAGCGGTTTTTTTCAGGCAGGGCTTGAGGTTAGACGAGATTGGTCCGCCAACGGACCATGCCGGCGGCGCCCATCCGCCGCTGCTCCCCGCCGCAGCCGTCGCTTCTCGGCGGGCTGGCGGTTCGGACCGGTCCGCCTGCCGTTCCGCTGGACGAAATCCTCGCGAACGTGCCATTAAGACTTGCCTCGCGGGCCTGATCGGGCCATGCGGCGCGCCCTTGCAACCGCTTTCAGCGTGTCCATGACCTCAGCCACTGCCGCCGTCGCGTCCGTGAAGGACGTGTCCAAGACTTTCGGCGCCCGAAAGGCCCTGAACGGCGTGTCCGTCGAGGTCGGGGCCGGAGAAATGGTCGCCCTGATCGGCCCTTCCGGGTCGGGCAAATCGACGCTGCTGCGATCGATCACCGGCCTGCAGACCATCGATTCCGGCAAGGGAACGATCAGCGTCTTCGGCGAATGCGTCCAGAAGAACGGCCGCACGACCGGCGCGACCCGCGCCGCGCGCCAGAAGCTGGGCATGATCTTCCAGCAGTTCAATCTGGTCGGCCGGCTGTCGTTGTTCTCCAACGTCATGCTGGGCGCCCTAGGCCGTATTCCGGGCTGGCAGGGTTTTCTCGGCGCCTGGCCGACGGCTGACAAGCAGCGCGCCATGGCGGCCCTGCACCGCGTCGGCGTGTCCGACTATGCGGCCCAGCGCGCCAACACCCTGTCCGGCGGCCAGCAGCAGCGCGGCGCCATCGCCCGTGCTCTCGTCCAGGGCGCCAAGGCCATCCTGGCCGACGAACCGGTCGCCTCGCTGGACCCCGTGTCCGCCCGCAAGGTCATGGAACTGCTGGTGGAACTGAACCAGCGCGACGGCATGGGCGTCATCGTCACCCTGCACCAGGTCGATTACGCCATCCGCTATTGTGAGCGGGTCATCGCCCTCAAGGCCGGCCAGATCGTCTATGACGGCCCGGCCACAGGCCTGGACACCAAACAGCTTATCGACATCTACGGTCCCGAGTTCGAGGACGCGTTCTGGGAAACCAAGGCATGACCTTCGCCCCCGTCACCCGCCGTCTCGGCCTGATCGCCGCCGCCGTCGCCATGCTCGGCCTCGCTTCATGCGGAGCCGGGGGCGAGAAGTCCGCCGCCGCGCCGACCGAACTGACCTTCTCCATCCTGTCCGCCGAGGGCCAGGCCTCGGCCGGCCCGCTGTGGCAGCCGCTGCTGGAGGACATGTCCAAGGCCATCGGCGTGCCGGTAAAGCCCTATTTCGGCTCCAACTACACCGTCCTGGTCGAGGCCATGCGCGGCAACCAGACCCAGGTCGCCTGGTTCTCGGCCAAGCCCGCCGTCGAAGCCATCGACCGCGCCGACGCCGAGGTCATCGCCCGCACGGTCAACAAGGAGGGTCTGGACAGCTACCGTTCGACCCTGATCGTCCGCACCGGCTCGGGCATCACCCTGGATCAGGTCATGGCCTGCGGCAAACGCTTCGACTTCGGCATCGGCGACGCCCAGTCGACCTCGGGCACGCTGGCCCCGATGGCCTTCCTGTTCAATCCGCGCAACATCGTCCCGGCCCAGTGCTTCAGAAACGTCCGCTCGGCCAACCACCAGTCGAACGCCTTCGGCGTCGCCTCGGGCCAGCTCGACGTGGCGACCTCGAACACGGTCAACACCGTCTTCCTGCGCAAGCAGAACCCGCAGATCGCGGCCCAGATTCAGGAAATCTGGCAGTCGCCCCCGATCCCCGAAAGCGGCATCCTGGTCCGCGAGGACCTCGATCCGGCGCTGAAGGAAAAGATCCGCAGCTTCTTCCTGACCTACGGCCAGGGCGAAGGCGTCGAGGCCGAACGCCAGCGTCAGGTTCTGGCGGGTCTGGAATATTCGCGCTTCAACGCCGCCGACGACGGCTATCTGAACCCGATCCGCGAAATGATCGCCGACCAGAAGCTGGGCGAGGCTCGCGCCAAGGGCGACGCCGCCGGCGTCGCCGCCGCCGGGCGTGAACTGCAGCGCCTGCGCAGCCTGCGCGAGGTCCAGCCTTGACCGACGCCGCCGTCAAACCGGCCGCGACGGCCATCCCCAACCCCCCGACCAAGTCGATGGCCGCCTGGGCGCTGGACATCCTGATCTGGGGCGGGGTCGGCGCCGTGCTGGTCTACAGCTTCGGGCCGGTCGAGCTGGTCAACGTCACCAAGCTGTTCAGCAACAACGAGAACACCCAGAATTTCGCGCGCGAACTGCTGCGGCCCGACTTCACCGACTGGAAGCTGTTCGTCGGCAAGATGTGGGAGACGGTGCAGATCGCCCTCTGGGGCACCTTCATCGCCGTCTTCGCCGCCATCCCGATGGGTCTGGCCGCGGCGCGCAACATCGCGCCGGTGTGGGTCGTCACGCCGGTGCGATGGTTGATGAACCTGCTGCGCTCGATCCCCGATCTGGTCATCGGCCTGCTGTTCGTCGTCGCCGTGGGGCTCGGGCCTCTTGCGGGCGTGCTCGCTATCGCCCTGAACACCGCCGGCGTGCTGGCCAAGCTGTTCTCGGAAGCCGTCGAGTCGATCGACAAGGGCCCGGTTGAGGGCGTCCGCGCCACCGGCGCCTCAAAGCTGCACGAGATCGTCTGGGGCGTGATCCCCCAGGTCGCGCCGCTGTGGACCTCCTTCGCCCTCTATCGCTTCGAGTCGAACAGCCGGTCGGCGACGGTGCTGGGCCTGATCGGGGCCGGCGGCATCGGCCAGGTGCTGTTCGACAGCATGAACGCCTTCGATTTCCGCGCCGTTTCGGCCATCGTGGTCGTGGTCGTGGTGGCCGTGACCCTGATCGACATGCTGTCCCAGGCCATGCGCAAACGCCTGCTGTAACGGCGCTTCACTCCCCCGTTGAAAAGCCCGCCGCCGCGATCGCGACGGCGGGCTTTCTTGTTTCCGCCCCGGTCAGGCGGGCCGCAGGTCCGGCGGCGTGGCCTCTTCCGTCAGGATGCGGATCGCCTCGTCCAGCGACACCACCTCCTGCGCCTGCGAGCCCAGCCGGCGGATGGCGACCGTGCCCTGTTCGGCCTCGTTCTTGCCGACCACGGCGATGACCGGGACCTTGCCGACCGAGTGTTCGCGCACCTTGTAGCCGACCTTCTCGTTGCGCAGATCCAGCTCGGTCCGCAGGCCGGCGGCCTTGAACCGCGCCTGCACTTCGCGCGCGTAGTCGTCGGCCTCCGAGACGATGGTCGCCACCACGGCCTGGGTCGGCGCCAGCCACAGGGGGAAGGCCCCGGCGTAGTTCTCGATCATGATGCCGATGAAGCGCTCGAACGAGCCGAGGATGGCCCGGTGCAGCATGACCGGCCGGTGCTTCTGACCGTCCTCGCCGATATATTCCGCGTTCAGACGTTCCGGCAGGACATAGTCGAGCTGCAGCGTGCCGCAGGTCCAGGTCCGGCCGATGGCGTCCTTGACGATGAAGTCCAGCTTGGGCGCGTAGAAGGCGCCGTCGCCCTCGGCGATGACCGGCTCGATGCCCGCCTTCTTCGAGGCGTCCAGCAGCATGGCCTCGGCCTTGTCCCAGAACTCGTCCGTGCCGGCGCGGACCTCGGGCCGGGTGGCCAGGGCGATCTCGTGCGTCTGCATGCCCAGGTCGGCGTGGATCACCTGGGTCAGGCGGATGAACCGCTCCGTCTCGTCGACGATCTGGTCCTCGCGGCAGAAGATGTGGGCGTCGTCCTGGGTGAAGCCGCGCACCCGCATCAGGCCGTGCAGGGCGCCCGACGGCTCATAGCGGTGGCAGGCCCCGAACTCGGCCATGCGCAGCGGCAGCTCGCGGTAGGACCGCTGGCCCTGGTCGAAGATCTGCACGTGCCCCGGGCAGTTCATCGGCTTGAGGCTGAGGGTCTCGCCCTCGACCGTCTCGCAGACGAACATGTTGGGCCGGTATTTCTCCCAGTGGCCCGACTTCTCCCAGAAGGTCCGGTCCAGCACCTGCGGCGTCTTGACCTCGACATAGCCCGCGGCGTCCAGCCGGCGGCGCATATAGGCCTCCAGCACGCGCCACAGCTCCCAGCCCTTGGGATGCCAGAACACCATGCCCCGGCCTTCCTCCTGCATGTGGAACAGGCCCATGGCCTTGCCGATCTTGCGGTGATCCCGCTTCTCGGCCTCCTCGACGCGCAGCAGATAGGCGTCCAGGTCCTCCTTCGAGGCCCAGGCCGTCGCATAGATGCGCTGCAGCTGCGGATTGCGGTGATCGCCGCGCCAGTAGGCGCCCGCCAGCTTGGTCAGCTTGAACGCCTTGCCGACGAATTTCGTCGTCGGGAAATGCGGCCCCCGGCACAGGTCCAGCCAGCCGCCCGAGCGGTAGACGGTGATTTCCTCTGTACCCGGAAGATCGCGGATCAGCTCGGCCTTGAACGTCTCTCCGACGCGCTCGAAATGCTTGATCGCGTCGTCGCGGTCCCAGACCTCGCGGACCAGCTTCTCGTCGCGATCGACGATCTCGGCCATCTTCTTCTCGATGGCGGCGAAGTCGTCGGTCGAGAATGGCTCCTCGCGGTGGAAGTCGTAATAGAAGCCGTCCTCGATCGCCGGGCCGATGGTGACCTGCGTCCCCGGGAACAGCTCCTGCACCGCCTGGGCCAGCACGTGGGCGGCGTCGTGGCGGATGGTTTCCAGCGCTTCCGGATCGTCGCGCATGATCAGCCTGAAGTCGCCGGACCCGCCGAGGGGCCGGTCCAGATCGCGCTGCTCGCCGTTCAGGGCCACCAGCGCCGCCCGCTTGGCCAGCGACGGCGAGATGGAGGCGGCGACGTCACGGCCCGTGGCGTCGTCGGGATACTGGCGCGAGGCGCCGTCGGGGAATTTGAGATCGATCATCAGTCTGTCTTTACAGGCGGAACCGGGTCGTAGCCCGATTGGCCGAAGGGGTGGCATTTGCAGAGGCGTCTGACCGTCAGCCATCCCCCCTTGACCGGTCCATGCTGGATCAGCGCGTCCCGGCCATAGTCCGAACAGGTCGGCAGGAACCGGCATTGCTGCCCGATCAGGGGCGACAGCGTCAGCTTGTAGCCGCGATGGGCCAGCCGCACGCCGCGTTCATAGAGAGGTCCGCCGGAAGCCATGTCGCCGCGCTTATCCCCCGCAATGAGCGCAGGGGCAACGGCCGTCAGGCAGCCCCGGCGAGCCTAGTTCGCGTATCCGGGCCCTTACGGGCCAGGGCTTGCCGCACCGCGTCCAGCGTCGCCTCTATGGCGACCATGGTCGAGGCGTGGCGCGCGGGATAGTCCGCCACCTGCTTCAGGGCGCGCAGCCCCTCGAAACGGCCCGTCGGGCCCTCGCCGTCGGCCTTCAGCATGGCGGACATGGCGTCGCGCGCCTGAACGAGTTCATCCAGCGAGGCGCCGATCACGCTCTCGCCCAGCACGCCCGCCGCCGCCTGGCCGAGGGCGCAGGCCTTCACGTCCTGGGCGAATTCGAGAACCTGACCGGCCTCGTCCAGCGTCACATCGGCGATGGCCTTCGATCCGCACAGTTTTGCGACCCGCTCGCCGGTGCCCTCGGGCGCGGCCAGCCGTCCGCTGTGCGGCAGATTGGCCGCCAGCTTCAGAATGCGCGCGCTGTAGAGCTCGTCGATCATGGGCGGAAATATAGGCGATCAGCCGCCCTGGAGCGAGCCCCAGGTCCGGGCCTGATCCACGCCGGCGCCGTCGGCGCGCTCCCGCAGCCATTTCAGATTGGCGTCGGCGGCCTCGGGCGGCAGGTCGCGGCGCAGGATCTGTTCCGCCTCGCCCATCTTGCCGGTCAGGCCCAGCACCATGGCCAGGTTCAGCCGCACCTTCAGCGAGGCGCCCGGCTGGGCCGCGGCGCGGCGCAGCAGCGGCTCGGCCGTGGCGGCGTCGCCCTGGGCCATGGCCGATATGGCCATATTGGTCAGGACGGCGGGATTGTCGGGCGAGATGGCCAGGGCCTGGGCCCAGGCGGCGCGGGCGTCGTCGGGCCGGCGGACCTGTTCGTAGGCGGCACCCAGCAGCGACCAGGCTTCCCAGTCGCCCGGGCGGGCGGTGCGGGCCTGCTCGAGGGCCGCGACGCCATAGAAGGCCTGACCCCGCGCGATGTGGGCGCGCCCGACCTCCAGCATGGCGTCGACGTTGCCGGGCTGGATCACCAGCACCCGCTGGGCGATCTCGGCGGCCTGATCGTAGCGGCCGAGATCCCGCAGCGCCTGCGCCGCCTTGACCCCGGCGACGGGATCGCGGGGATCGATGTCGGCCTGGTCGGTCCAGAACACCGACCGGCTGAGGGCGTCGGACCGATCATAGGCCGCGCGCACCTCGGCGGTGGCCGGCCGGCGCGCGACGGCGGCCTGGGGCTGCGCCTGGGCCGGAGGGGCGGCTGGATCGGCCAAGGCCGGAGCGGCCACGCCCGAAAGCAGGACGAGGATTGCGATAGAGGCTGTCGTGCGCGACATGGAGGCGCTCCGGAAGGTTCGGGGGCCAGAGTCCGCCCTTCGCGTCAATCCTTGGTTAAGATCGGCCGTCGCCGGCCGGAAAGGCCGTCGTCCATGTCCGCCCTGCATCCCGACCTGCTGACCGCTGACGCCACGGGCGCGATCCCGGTGCGGTTCGTGGGGCCCGCAGGACGGATCGATGAGGCCCAGCAGGGCTGGGCGGAGACCAACGGCTTCACGGGCAAGCCCGGCCAGATGCTGGTCGCGCCCGACGGCGGGGGCGGGATCGCCGCGATTCTGGTCGGCGTCGGAGAGACCTTCGACCCCCTGTCCGCCCGCGCCCTGCCGGCGAAGCTGCCGCCGGGCCTCTACCGGCTCGAGGCGGAACCGGAGGACGCGCGCAAGGCCGCCCTGGCCTTCCTGCTGGGGGCCTATGTCTTCGACCGCTACAAGGCCCGGCCCGACCGCGACCGTGTTCGGCTGGCCGCGCCGGAGGGTCTCGATCTGGCGGCGACGATGCGGATCGCCTCGGCCTGCGCCCTCGCCCGCGAGATGGTAGACACGCCGGCGGCCGACATGGGGCCCCTTCAGATCGAGACCATCGCCCGCGAGATCGCCGCTGAGGCGGGGGCCGCCATCGCCGTCGTCACCGGCGACGCCCTGCTGGACGACAACTATCCGGCGGTTCACGCCGTCGGCCGCGCCGCCGCCCCGCACCGCGCGCCGCGCGTCATCGAGATCGGCTGGAATCTGGACCGCGCCGACCTGCCGCTGGTCGCCCTGGTCGGCAAGGGGGTGGTGTTCGATTCCGGCGGGCTCGACATCAAGGCCGCCGCCGGCATGCGCAATATGAAGAAGGACATGGGCGGCTCGGCCCACGCCCTCGCCCTCGGCCGGCTGGTCATGCAGGCGGGACTGCCCGTGCGGCTGGTCGTGCTGGTGGCCGCGGTCGAGAACGCCATCTCCGCCGACGCCTTCCGCCCCGGCGACATCCTGAACAGCCGCAAGGGCCTGACCATCGAGATCGGCAACACCGACGCCGAGGGTCGGCTGATCCTCGCCGACATCCTGACCCGGGCCGGCGAGCATTCGCCGGAGCTCACTCTCGACTTCGCCACCCTGACCGGCGCCGCCCGCATCGCCCTCGGGCCGGAGCTCCCGCCGCTCTACACCGACGACGAGGCCTTGGCGGCCGATCTGCTCGCGGCCGCCCGCGCCGTCGGCGACCCCCTGTGGCGGATGCCCCTGTGGCCGGGCTATCGGGCCGCGCTGGAAACAGAGATCGCCGACCTGCGCAATGACTCCGCCGCCTGGGCCCAGGCCGGTTCGGTGACCGCCGCCCTGTTCCTGCAGCGGTTCGCCCCGACCACCGGCGCCTGGGCCCATATGGACATCTTCGCCTGGAACCCGCGCGCGCGTCCGGGCTGGCCCGAGGGCGGAGAGGCGCAGGCCCTGAGGGCCTGTTTCGAGATGCTTTCCCGCCGATATGGCCACAACAAAGCCTCCGTTCGTTAACGGCCCTTTCGGCTTCTTGCGTTACCACAACGGCTCAACCGGACGAGCCCACGCTTGACTGCAGCCGCCGCCATTCTCGATCCCCGCACCACGCTCGCCCGGCCCGATCTGGCCGAGCAGGCGCTGGAAGGCGTCGTGCGCGCCGCGGCCTTCCGCGCGGTGCGGGCGATGCATTGCGCCGTCGCGGTTGCGGACATCCACGCCGACGCCGCCCCCGGCGAACACCCCATCGACCAGTTGATCTTCGGCGAGGCCTTCGACGTGCTCGACGGCCGCGGCGACCGCCTGTGGGGCCGCGCGCGCCGGGACGGCGTCGTCGGCTGGATCGACGCGAGCGACCTGGCCGAGGGCGCGCCGCGGCCGACGCACTGTGTCGCCGGCCTCGACGCCGCCCTGCCGCTCAACGCCTTCGTCGTCGATCCCGCGGACGTGACCGGTCTGACGCCGGTCGGAGAATTCGCCGCTTCGCCCGTCGAGGTCGCCGAGCGTCTGATTGGAACGCCCTACAGGCTGGGCGGCCGCTCGTCGCTGGGCACGGACTGCTGCGGTCTGGTGCAACAGGCGCTTTACGCCTGCGGCCTTCCCGGGCCCCGTTATGCTGATCTGCAGGCCGAACTCGGCCGGGCGGTTGCCTCCGGTCAGGCGCGTCGGGGCGATCTGGTCATCTGGCTGGATCCCGACGAGGGACCGTGGAACGGCCACGCCGGCTTGATGCTGGACGGCGGCCGCGTGCTGCACGCCGTCGGTCGTCTGGGCGGAGTCGTGATCGAGCCGTTCGCGGACGCGGACGCCCGCCATCGGGTCGAGGGCTCGCCGGGGCCGGTGTTCCGTCGCCTCTGAGCGGAACGAAAAAGGGCGGCCCGAGGACCGCCCTTCCATTCATATCGAGCCTGCGGGGCTCAGTTGTTCGGCGGCGCCGGGCTGGTCGAGGCCGGCGGGGCGGCGGGCGTGGCCGCCGTCGTCGGCTGGGCCGCGGCCCCCGTGTCGGGCGCGGCGCCCGTCTGGCCGCCGTTCTCGGCGCCGGCTGATTCGGCGCCGGCGACCGGAGCGTCGCCTTCGGCCGCGGCCGCGGGCGCGGCGCCGGGCTGACGCGCCGGGTCGGGCGCGGGGATGGCCACGCCGCCCGACCCCTGGCTTCGCAGCCAGGCGATCAGATTGACGCGGGTGTTGGTGTCGCGGATGCCGGCGAACGACATCTTGGTGCCCGGCACGTGGCGTCCCGGCGCGGTGATGAACTGGTCAAGCTCATCCAGGGTCCAGGTCGGAGCAGCGCCCTTGTGGGCCTGCATGGCGTCCGAATAGGCGAAGCCCGCATGGCTGGCCACGGCCCGGCCGACGACGCCGAACAGATTCGGGCCGATTCCATTGGGTCCGCCTGCCGTCGCCGTGTGGCAGGCCTGGCAGCGCGCAAAGGCGGCCTCGCCGGCGGCCAGATCGGCGGCCGGAAGCACCGTACCCCAGTCGGGCGGCAGGACCGCTTCAGCGGCTCCCGCGGCGGCCTCTTCCGGGGCGTCTACGAAATAGCCCATCTTTTCAGGGGCTTCGGTATGATAAATCGCGCCCGTCACCTGCTGCAGGCCGATAATGACGAAGGCGGTCGCCAGACCGGCGCCCAGAATCTTGTTCCACTTCAGATCGCCGCTCATGCGCGTCGTCTCATCCCGTTTCTGAGGCCCGACCGACTGACCGGCGGGGCGAATTCTTGCGTGGGCGTCTCTTACACGCTAGCGCGGCCTTCGCAACCGGCGGAAGGCCGCCGGAGCGTCGCAGTCGTCTGTCTGTCCCGGGACCTGAACGTGAACCCCCTGATCCTGATCCCCGCGCGCATGGCCGCGACCCGCCTGCCGGGCAAGCCGCTGGCTGACATCGGCGGGGTGCCGATGATCGTGCGGGCGTACCGCCAGGCCGCCCTGTCGGGCCTGCCGGTCGCGGTGGCCGCGGGGGATGCCGCGATCGTCGCGGCCATCGAGGCGGACGGCGGCGTCGCCGTCCTGACCGATCCGGACCTGCCGTCCGGCTCGGACCGCATCCGCGCCGCGCTGGACGCCATCGATCCGGGGGGCCTCCACGACGCCGTCATCAATCTGCAGGGCGATATGCCGTTCGCCCATCCCGGCCTGGCCACGGCCTGCGCCGCCCTGCTGCACGGCGAGCCGGCCTGCGACATCGCCACCCTGATCGCGCCCGAGGCCGACCGCTCCGACCGCGCCAATCCGGATGTCGTCAAGGCGGTCGTCGCCCTGTCCGAAGGCGAACGCCACGGCCGCGCCCTCTATTTCACCCGCTCGACCCTGTACGGCGACGCCCCCGTCTGGCGGCACATCGGTCTGTACGGCTATCGCCGCGCCGCCCTCGAGCGGTTCTGCACCGCCCCGCCGTCGCCGCTGGAGCGTCGCGAAAAGCTGGAACAACTCCGGGCTCTGGAGATGGGCCTGCAGATCTGGGCCGCGGTGATCGACGAAGCCCCGCTGTCTGTCGACAATCCGGACGACCTCGCGGCGGCGCGGAAGCTGGCCGCCGGCTAGGCCTCGAACCCGTCCACCCACGCCTGCAGCAGCGTCCGGGCGATGGCGATCTTCAGCGGCGCCTTGATCGACGGATGCGTCCCCGCCAGACACGCCCGCGCCTCCGCCCGGGTCAGCCAGGCCACGGCCTCCAGTTCGGTCTGGTCGGGCCGGGCGTCCATGCTGTCGACCTCGGCGATCAGGCCGATCATCAGCTGCGAGGGGAAGGGCCAGGGCTGGCTGGAGTGGTAGCGCACCCCCGTCACGGTCAGGCCCGCCTCCTCGGCGATCTCGCGGGCGCAGGCCGCCTCGATGGTTTCTCCCGGCTCCAGGAACCCCGCCAGCGCCGACATCCGCCCCTCCGGCCAGGCCGCCTGACGCCCCAGCAGGCAGATCGGCTCGGCCCCGCCCCTGAACACCGGCAGCATGATGGTCACCGGGTCGACGCGCGGGAAATGCTCGACGCCGCAGGCCGGGCAGACCCGCTTCCAGCCGCCGCAGGCATTGTCGCTCTCGACCCCGCAGGCGGCGCAGAAGCCGTGCCGCCGCCGCCAGTCGAACAGCGACTTGGCCGTCCCCGCCATGGCCGCGTCGGGGCCGGGCAGCAGGGCCGCCGCCTCGCGCATCTCGTGAAAGGCCCCCAGCCCGGCCAGCGGCCCGGCGGCCGGATCGGCCGAACCCTCGATCTCGACCGCGAAACAGGGCGCGCCCTTCCACAGCCCAAGGAACAGTTCGCGGTCCGGGACCAGGGCCCGGGCGTGGGTCAGGGCCAGCCACGCCAGCCGCGGTTCGCCCGCCGTCTCGATCAGGGGCCGCCCTTCCCACAGCGCCATGGCTACGGCCTCGGGGTTGGCGGCCTGTTCCGCCAGCCAGTCGGGATCGTTGCGAAGGTCGCCGGCGCGGTCGAGCGGATTGCCGGAGAAGGTGTTCAGGGCGGGGAGGGCCATGACAGTCCTCTAGCAAGGCCGCGCTTGCATCCGCGAGCGGGAATCGTCATATCGGCCTTGGAGATCGCGGGCGAAGGCTTCGCCAACCTGGTCAGGGCCGGAAGGCAGCAGCCACAACGAATTCCCCTTCGGGTCGCGGTCTCCACCTCACCCTGGAATTCAGCGGTCCTGCGCCTTCGCCTCGGGACGCACCGCGCCGACGAACAGGCCGGCCATTCCGTCTTCCTCGAACACGTACACGGCGTACAGGCTGCGCTCGCGGGCGGCCTCCATGAAGATGTCGTCCTCGGCGTCCACCAGGGCCGCCTCGGATACGAACCGGTCACCCTGCCGCGAATACAGCCACAAGGTCTCGTCGTCGTTGGTGGAGGAGGGCACGCCCAGATGATCCGACACCCGCTTGCTCATCGTCAGCGCATCCGCTTCGGGCGACAACACGCCGCAAAGGTCCAGAACCACCCCCTTGGTGTCCATCACAGCCTCGCCGTCGCCCCAGCCGGTCACCAGGATTTCGATGGACTGATCCGGCGACAGGCGTCCGGCGCTGGCCGGATCGAAGTTGAAGTAGACGGCGATGTCCTGGAACTCCTCGCCCATGTCGCCCATTTCGGCGGCCATCTGCGTCGTCACGTCCCTCCAGCCTGAACCCTTGGCCGCGCCACCGGCGACCCGCGCGCTGGCGTCCGTCGACAGGCAAAGGTCCGCGAAGGACCGGAACGGCTCGGCGGCCGCGGCGCCCGCCAGCGCCAGGGAGAGCATCGCTCCCATCATTACAGACCGAAGCATGACGTTCCCCCGTGATTCAACCTTGGCGTTTGGCTTAACACGGCGTTCGCCTGCCGCAAGGCTTCTCTGCAATCCACCGTCGTGATGCGTGGCGGGGGTGGCAGCCGCGCGCTGTCGCGCTAAGGATCAGGCATGAGCGACGCCGATCCGAGTCTCGATGGCCCTCCGTGGGAGGAAGACGCCCCCGACGGCGACGTCGTCGAGCGCGATCCCGACACCGACGACATGTTCGGCGCGCCCGAACCCGCTGGCATGCGGGAGGCCGAAGCCGCCGCAATTCCTGACGAGCCGAAGCCGGAGGCCAAAGCCGCCAAACGCGCCGCTCCCGCCGACTCCGGCCCCGCGGCCCATGTCGACGACGGCGAGGCCTACACCGTCCTGGCCCGCAAATACCGGCCGCACACCTTCGAGGACCTGATCGGCCAGGAGGCCATGGTCCGCACCCTGACCAACGCCTTCGCCACCGGCCGCATCGCCCACGCCTTCATGCTCACCGGCGTCCGCGGGGTCGGCAAGACGACCACCGCCCGGCTGCTGGCCCGCGCGCTCAACAACGAGACCGACAGCATCGACCGCCCGTCGCTGGCCCTGACCGACCAGGGCCGCCACGACGCCTCCATCATGGCCGGCCAGCATATGGACGTGGTCGAGATGGACGCCGCCTCCCACACCGGCATCGACGGCATCCGCGACATCATCGAGAGCGTCCGCTACGCCCCCGTCGAGGCGCGCTACAAGGTCTATGTCCTCGACGAAGTCCACATGCTGTCGAACCAGGCCTTCAACGCCCTGCTGAAGACGCTGGAAGAGCCGCCGCCGCACGCCAAATTCATCTTCGCCACCACCGAGATCCGCAAGGTGCCGGTGACCATCCTCAGCCGCTGCCAGCGTTTCGACCTGCGCCGCGTCGAGCCGGAAATCCTCGTCGAACACCTCGCCCGCATCGCTGACCGCGAGGGGATGAAGATCGAGCAGGACGCCCTCGCCCTGATCGCCCGCGCCGCCGAGGGTTCGGTGCGCGACGGCCTCAGCCTGCTGGACCAGGCTCTGGTCCAGGGCGACCGGGGCGAGACGGTCAGGACCGAGGTCGTCCGCGACATGCTGGGCCTCGCCGACCGCAGCCAGACTATCGCCCTGTTCGAATCCATCATGGCCGGCCGCACGCCCGAGGCGCTGGAGCTGTTCCGCACCCTCTACGGCTACGGCGCCGATCCGGTGCAGATCACCAACGATCTGCTGGAGCACTGCCACGCCGCCTCGGTGGCCAAGATGCTGGGGCCGCAGGCGACCCGCCTGCCCAATGACCAGGCCCAGAAGCTGACGGCCCTGGGCGCGGTGATCTCGGCCGGCGCCCTCGCCCGCGTCTGGCAGATGCTGCTCCGCGCCCTGGACGAGGTCCGCCGCGCGCCCAATCCGGCCGACGCCGTCGAGATGGCCATCGTCCGCCTCGCCTACGCCGCCGACCTGCCGGGACCCGAAGAAGCCCTGAAAGCCTTGCGCGACGGCGAGCCCATGCCCGGCGGCTCTGCCCCGCGCGGCCCCTCGGGCGGCGGCGGGGGCGGCGGCGGAGCGTCGGCCCAGCTGGCCGCCCGACCGGTCGCCGCGCCGGCCTTGCCGGACCCGCAGTCGTTCGAGCAGGTCGTGGCCCTGATCGGCGAGAAGCGCGAGGTCGGCCTGCAGATGGACGTGCAGCGCTACGTCCGCCCCGTGGCCTTCAAGCCGGGCGCCATCACCTATGAAAGCCTCGACGGCGCGCCGATGGACCTGGCGCGCAAGCTGGCCTCGCGTCTCAAGGACTGGACCGGCCGCACCTGGCTGATCGCCGCCAACGGCCAGGGCGGCGGCGAGACCATGATCGAGATCGACCGCCGCAAGCGCTCGGAAGAGCGGGCCGGAATCGAGGCCGACCCCTTCGTCATGGCGGTGATGCAGGCCTTCCCCGGGGCGAAGATCGGCGAGATCAAGACGCTCGCGCCGGCGGTGGAGCTTCCGGCCATTCCGGATGAGCCGGGGGAGGAAGACTGAGAATTTCCGCTCATCCCGGCGAAAGCCGGGACCCAGTTCTTTCCAGCCTGACGCCGGCGTCCGAGGACTGCGAGTGAGGCTCACCGGTCCCGCCGGATCGCCCAGAACACTGGGTCCCGGCTTTCGCCGGGATGAGCGGAATTTGATGGCTCAGATAATCCGCGCCGCTTCCTCGAACCCCAAGCGCGGCGAGCGCGGGAACAGGTTCTCGTCCGTGCCGTAGCCGAGGTTGACGATGAAGTTGGGCTCGACCGCCGTGCCGGCGAAGAATTCGGCCTTCACCCCCTCGGCGTCAAAGCCCGACATCGGGCCCACGTCCAGGCCCAGCGCCCGCGCGGCGATCATGAAATAGCCGCCCTGCAGCGAGCTGTTGCGGAAGGCGGACTCGCGCCGCGCGGCCGCGTCGGCGAACCAGTCCCGGGCCCCGGGCGCATGCGGAAACAGCCGCGGCAGGGTTTCGTGGAAATCCATGTCGTAGCCGATGATCACGGCGACCGGCGCCTGCAGCGTCTTGGCCTGGTTGCCCTCGCTCATCAGCGGGACCAGCCGCGCTTTCGCCTCCGGCGAGGTCACGAACACGAACCGCGCCGGGGTGTTGTTCACCGCCGTCGGGCCGAATTTGGTCAGGTCGTACAGGCGGCGCATCAGGTCTTCGGACACCGGCCGGTCCGACCAGGCGTTGCGCGTGCGGGCGGCGGTGAACAGCTGGTCCAGCGCCGTCTCGGAGAGGGGCAGGTCGCGGGCGGGCGTGGAATCGAAGGCCATGAGGCGGCTCCTGATCAGCAACAGTGGTGGATGCTAAATGGCGCGGCCCGGATTTGGTTCAAGGGCATTCGAAACAAATTCTGTTGCTATTTTTCAGGCCTGTCCCAAGCCAGGGTCAGCGCCTATCTTGAGGGCATGAAAGACCTCAACGCCCTCATGCAACAGGCCCAGGCTATGCAGCAGAAGCTGCAGGACGCCCAGGCGAAAATGGCCGAAACCACCGCGTCCGGAACCTCGGGCGGCGGCCTCGTCACCGTCGCCCTGAAGGGCGCGGGCGAGATCACCTCGGTGGTTATCGACGACAGTCTGCTGGTCCCCGGCGAGGGCGAGATCCTCGCCGACCTGATCGTCGCCGCCCACGCCGACGCCAAGCGCAAGCTGGACGAGGTCAACAGCGCCCTGATGCGCGAGGCCGCCGGCCCCATGGCCGGGATGAACATCCCCGGCATGCCGAAGCTGTTCTGACTTGGCCGCCTCGGCCGGACCCGAGATCGAACGGCTGATCTCGCTTCTGGCGAAGCTGCCGGGGCTCGGGCCCCGCTCGGCCCGTCGCGCGGCCCTGGCCCTGCTCAAGAAGCGTGAGCAGCTGCTGGTCCCGCTCGCGGCCTCGCTGGCCGAGACGGCGGCGAAGGTCACCTCGTGCAGCGTCTGCGGCGCGCCCGACACCCGCGATCCCTGTTCCATCTGTTCTGACGGCGCGCGCGACAACGCCCTGATCTGCGTGGTCGAGGAGGCCGGGGCCCTGTGGGCCATGGAGCGGTCGGGCGCCTTTCGCGGCAAATATCATGTGCTGGGCGGCCTGCTGTCGGCCCTGGATGGCGTCGGCCCCGACGCCCTGCGGGTCGCCGAACTGGTCGGACGGGTGCGCGGCGGCGAGGCGAAGGAGATCGTCCTGGCCCTTCCCGCCACCGTCGACGGCCAGACCACGGCCCACTATCTCGCCGAACGGCTGGCCGACACCGGCGTCATCATCACATCCCTGGCGCGCGGCGTCCCGGTCGGCGGCGAGCTCGACTGGCTGGACGACGGCACCATCATCCAGGCGCTGAGGCAGCGCCGGCCGGCGTAGGGTCGGGCTCCCCGCCTGCGTCGTCATCCCCGGGTAAAGCCAGAGGAAGACGGGTGGGAACAGGCCGCCTACGACCGATTCTGACGCAGGCCGGGTGTAGACTGCCGCGTGCAGGGCTATCTCCCCTTCCAACGAGTCGGGACGCTATGGGCGATGCTACCAACGCTTTGGACGACTTGGACGGTCTGGACGGTGTTTTTCCGGATTTTACCCGAGTGAAATCCACGAGCGCCCGCCATGGCGGCCCCCGGCGACTCCGGTTAAGGAACGGAGCATGAACGCCTCCCTCGTCGCTTTCCTCGCCGCCTCCCTGGTCGCCGTCATCGCCCTCGCCTGGGCCCTGATGGAGCGTCGTCGCGCCGCCGCGGCCGAAACCCGGAACTGGGAGCTGCGCGAGCGTCACGCCGAGACCGAGGCCCGCATGCGCCTGTTCGAGGACCAGGCCGCGACCTCGACCGAACTGCTCCGCGCCCAGGCCGCCCAGTCGGCCAACACCGTGGCGGAGGAGTTGCTGAAGCGCACCGACGAGACCTTCCGCACCCGCGAACTGATGTCCCAGCAGCGGATGGAAGCCCAGCTCAAGCCCGTGGCCGAGACCCTGAAACTGTTCCAGGAGCATGTCGCCGCGCTCGAGAAGGCGCGCAATGAGGAGACCGGCGGGCTCAAGGAACAGCTGGCCCTGCTGATGACCGCCTCCACCGCCACACGCGACGAGGCGCGGCGGTTGACCGAGGCGCTCAAGGGCAACACCGGCCGCCGGGGCCGCTGGGGCGAGCAGACCTGCCGCAATGTGCTCGAGGCCGCCGGCATGGCCGGCCGTTTCGACTTCGAGGAACAGTCCTCCAGCGCCGACGACGCCGGCCGCCAGCAACGCCCCGACTTCGTTGTCCGTCTGCCCGGCGGCGGCATGTTCGTGATCGACGCCAAGGTGTCGCTGGCCTTCGGCGACGAAACCGATGGCGACGAGGAGGCCCAGCGCCTCGCCGCCTCCCTGCGCACCGCCACCAGCATGAAGACCCACGTGCGCCAGCTGTCCTCCAAGGCCTATCAGGATCAATTCAAGCCCAGTCCGGACTTCGTCGCCATGTTCGTGCCCGGCGACGCCTTCCTCGCCGCCGCCCTCGATCACGAGCCCGACCTGATGACCACGGCCATGGCTTCGCGCGTCGTCATCGTCACCCCGACCACCCTGTTCGCCCTGTGCAAGGCCGTCGCCTACGGCTGGCGCGCCGAGGAGCAGGCGCGCAACGCCGAGGACGTCGCGAAACTGGGCAAGGAGCTCTACAAACGCCTGTCGGTCATGGGCGGCCACGCCGCCGCCGTGGGCCGGGCGCTCGATACCGCCGTCGGTAAATACAACCAGTTCGTCGGCTCGCTCGAGAGCCAGGTCATGGTCTCGGCCCGTCGGTTCGAGGATCTCCAGGTCGATCACGAAGGCAAGGAACTGCCCGAACTGGCGCCCGTCGACCAGTCGCCTCGCGCTCTCAGCCGACCGGAGCTGGTCGCGACCGAAGGCCGCGCCACGGCGCTTCCCAAGGCCTGACCCCGGGTTGGACAAGGACGCTTGACACGATCGCTCCGTGATGTAAAACACACTTGTCAAATCGACAGGGAGCCTTGTCATGAACCCGATCGCCAAGCCCAAGCGCCCGCATGGGCCCGCAACCTACGCCCTCGTCATGATCGGCTCGCTGGCTGTCGGCGGTCTGGCCGGCGCCGCCAGCGCAGTCTTCGGCGACCAGCCGGGGCCGGTTGGCGTGGCGCTGACCGCGGCCATGATCTCCGCCGCCATGGCGGCCGGCCTCGCCGGCTGCATCTGGTGGTGGCGCGGCATCGACGAGGCGGCGCGCGAGGCGCACAAATGGGCCTGGTGGTGGGGCGGCACGGGCGGGATGGCCGTCGGGGCGGTGCTGCTGCTGACCCTCATGATGCGGGCGCAGGACGTTCCCGTCCCCGCCGGCTTCGGCTCCCGGGCCGCGGACATCTTTGTCTCGGGCATGATGTCGATCCTGCTGTTCCAGCTCGCCGGCTACTCTCTCGCCTGGGCCGGCTGGTGGCTGAAGCACCGGTGAGGCCGCTCGCATGAACAATCGTCTCAAGGTCCTGCGCGCCGAACGGAACTGGAGCCAGGCCGATCTCGCCGACGCCCTCGGCGTCTCGCGCCAGACCGTCAACGCCCTCGAAACCGGCCGCTACGACCCCTCCCTGCCGCTGGCCTTCAAGATCGCCAGGGTGTTCGGCCACCCCATCGAATCCATCTTCACCGAGGACTGAGCCCTTCCTCGGGACCCACCACAAAATCGCTTCCGACCCGCTCCAAGGATTGTTTCCATGACCGTTTCCACGCCTCTGAAAACCCGCGCGGCCCATCTGGCCCGCACCGCCCTGGGGGCCGTTCTCGGCCTCGGACTGGCCGGCGCCATCGCCTTCCAGCCGGCCCAGGCCTTCGCCCAGGCGGTCGAGGCTGCCCCCGCCGCCGCCGTGGCCGCCCGCGTGGTTCCCCAGGCCGAAGGCGCCGGCCCGGCCCTGTGGGTCATCCGCGACGCCGACTCGACCCTCTATCTGTTCGGCACGGTCCACGTCCTGCGCCCGACCACGGCCTGGGGCTCGGCCAGGGTGGACGCGGCCTTCGCCGGCGCCGACCAGATCTGGTTCGAGATATCCAACCCCGACGATCAGGCCGCCATCCTCCCCCTGATCCAGCAGCACGGCATCTCGCCCGACCGCCCCCTCTCCAGCCTGCTGACGGCCGAGGAAATGGCCGCGCTGAACGCCGCAGCCGCCGGCGCCGGCATGAAGGCCGCGCAGCTGGACGTCTTCCGTCCCTGGCTGGCCGGCCTGACCCTGTCGGTCGCGCCGCTGGTCAAGGCCGGCTACGATCCCCAGTCGGGCGTTGAGCTGATCCTCAAGGCCCGCGCCGATGCGGCGGGCAAGCCGATCCACGGCTTCGAGACCATCGACAGGCAGATCGGCATACTCGCCGGCATGTCGGAGACCGATCAGCTGAGCTTCCTGCGCTCGACGCTTGAGGCCTACGGCGACGCCACGGTCGAACTGGACGAGATGGTGGGGGCCTGGGCCACGGGGGACGTGGCGACGCTGGAACGGGTCGCAGTCGATGAGATGCGCGCCGAATCCCCGGCCGTCTACGAGGCGCTGCTGGTCCGGCGGAACACCGACTGGGCGGGTCAGATCCAGACGCTGCTGGCGGGCTCGGGCACGGCCTTCATCGCCGTGGGCGCGGCCCACCTCGCCGGGGAGGACAGCGTGCAGGAAATTCTGAAGGATCGCGGCGTCGCCGTCACCCGCGAATAGGGCGACGGCTGGAGCGGGCGGCGGGAATCGAACCCGCACGAAAAGCTTGGGAAGCTTTCAGGCTACCACTACATCACGCCCGCGGAGCCGCCGCAGCCTTAGGGCCAACGGCGGACGGCGTCCAGACGGGACGGCTGCGGGAGGCCGTCCCGTTCCGTTTTCAGGCTCAGTCGGCGCGATAGACGACCACCCCGTCGACCACCGTCAGCATAGCCTTGCCCCTGGGGATGTCGGCGACGGGAGCGGTCATCAGGTCGACGTCGAAGGCGGTCAGGTCAGCGCGCTTGCCGACCTCGATCGTGCCCAGTTCGGCCTCGCGGAAGCTGGCGTAGGCGGGCCACAGGGTGAACATCTTCAACGCCGTGGCGCGGTCCACGGCCTCATTCGGGCGCCAGTCGGGTCCCTGGTTTCCTTCCAGATCGCGGCGGGCGACGGCGGCGTAGAATTCGATCAGCGGCGACCCGCGCTCCACCGGCGCGTCAGAGCCCCCGACCACGATGACGCCGAGATCGACCAGGCTATGCCAGGCGTAGGCGCCGTCGAGACGGGCGTCGCCAAGGCGCGCGGGGGCGAAATACAGGTCGCCGATGGCGTGGCTGGGCTGCATCGAGGCGATGATCGGCAGGTCCCTGAACCAGTGATAGTCGGCGGGCCGCAGAATCTGGGCGTGTTCGATGCGCCAGCGCACGTCGGCGCCGTTGGGCCGGTCCGCGGGCGCCACCCCGGCCAGCGCCTGCTGGTACCACTCGGCCACCGACGCGTTGCCCCGGTCGCCGATGGCGTGCGTCGCGATCTGTATGCCGCCCCTCAGGGCCGCCTGGTACAGCGGCACGATCTCCTGTTCCGCGATCTGCATCAGACCGGTGGTGTCGGGCCGGTCGGCATAAGGCTCGAACAGGGCCGCGCCGCGCGAGCCCAGGGCGCCGTCGGCGTAGTATTTGATCGCCCGGGTGATGATCCGGCCGTCGGCGACGCTGCGCGGCCCACCGGCGATCAGCTCGGCCGCGCCGTCGGGCGTGACGCTGTTGTAGATGCGCAGGGGCGCCTCCCCGGCCTCGGCCATGGCCTCCAGCAGGGGGATGTCCTTCCACGGTGCGCTCATGAAGTGGACGCCGGTCCAGCCATAGGCGGCCTCGACCCGGAAGCCGGCGCGATAGGCCTCGCGCAGGGCGGCGGGATTGGCCTGGGGCAGGAGGCCGGCGACCAGCTGCTCGGCGGCGTCGACCAGCAGGCCGGTCGGCTGGCCGTCGGGTCCTTTCAGGATTTCGCCGCCCGACGGGGCGACGGTCGAGGCGCCGATGCCGGCGGCGGCTAGGGCCGGGGTCGAGGCGACCACGGCGTGGCCGTCGGCGCGGCCCAGCAGAACGACGCGGCCCGGCGCGGCGGCGTCCAGATCGGCGGCGGTCAGGAAGCGCGCCTCGGGCCAGCGCGTCTCGATCCAGCCGCGACCGACAATGGGCCCCTCGGGGTGGGCGGCCGCCCACGCCCTCAGCCGGGCCATGGCGTCGGCCACGGAGGCCGAACCTTCGAGGTTCAGGGTCAGCTCGCGCCAGCCGATGCCGTCGAGGTGGGCGTGGCCGTCGGTGAAGCCGGGAAACAGGACCGCGCCCTCGAGGTCGAGGGTTTCGGCGTATTCGACGTCCGGAACGCCGGAGGCGGGGCCGACATAGGCGATCCGCCCGTCCTGGACGAGGACCACCTCGGCCGTCGGCTGCCCGGCCACGCCGGTGTAGATCGTGCCGCCCCGGATCAGCAGCTCCTGCGCCTCGGCGCTCCAGGCGGCGGAACCGAGCAGCAGGGCGAGGGTGAGGGTGCGGATCATCAGCGAACTCCGGAAGAGGCGATGGCAGGGGTGGCGGGCGCCGGGCCGGGGGTCAAGACCGGGAGGAGCGGGGGTGAAAAATACAGTCCAAAGCGTCCATAGCGTCCATAGCGTCCATTCCGTCCATCCCTTCGTCCTGGCCGCATCGGCCAGGAAAGCATCCTACAGGGAGCATGCGTCAAAACCGGTCGTAGTGGCGAGCGGGCGCGCCTTCCCCATCTGGAAGGTATGAAACTCTACACTATCGGATACGAAGGCGAGCCGCAGGCCGCCGTAATCGACCGGCTCAAGGCCGCGGGCGTGACCGTTCTGGCCGATGTGCGGGCGGTGGCGGCGTCGCGGCGGGCGGGCTTTTCCAAGACCGTGCTGGGCTCCAGCCTGGCCGAGGCGGGGATCGAATACGTCCACCTGCGCGATCTCGGCACCCCCAAGGCCGGGCGGGACGCGGCGCGCAAGGGCCGGATCGGCGAGATGCGCGACATCTTCGCCCGTCACATGGAAGAGCCGCCGTCGCAGCTGGCCTTCGAGCGGCTGCGCGAGATCGCCAGGGACCGGCCCACCGCCCTGCTATGCTTCGAGGCCGACCATGCGGGCTGTCACCGCGCGGTGCTGGCCGAACGGCTGGCGAGCGAGGACGGGTTCGAGGTGGTGAACCTCTAGACCCGCACCGTCAGGGCCTAGGCGGCCTTCTGCCGGCCCTCGAAGTTTCCGTAGAAGGTCTCGCCCTTCGCGGCCATGTCGCGGAGCAGCTGCGGGACCTTGAAGCGGTCGCCGTGCTCGGCGGCCAGTTCGTCGGCCTTGGCGACGAAGGCCTTCAGCCCGGTCTGGTCGATCAGGGTGATTGGCCCGCCGGTCCAGGGCGCGAAGCCCCAGCCGAGGATGGCGCCGAGATCGGCCTCGCGCGGGTCGTCGATGACGCCCTCTTCCCAGCAGCGTGCGACCTCGACGGCTTGACGGTACAGCAGGCGTGTCTTCAGCTCGGCGACGCGGCCGAGCGCCTCGGGCGACTCGTCGAAGCCCTCGGTCTTCGTCGTCGGAGCCAGTTCGGCGAGGCCCTTCCACAGCGTCTTGGGCGAACCCTTTTCGGCCGGGTAGTCATAGAAGCCCATGCCGTTCTTGCGGCCGAAGCGGCCACTCTCGACCATGGTCGCGACGATGTCTTCGCCGGGGTTGGGCACGTATTTGTCGCCCAGGTCGGCGCGCGTCTGTTTGCCGATCTTGTAGGAGAGGTCGAGCGCGACGTCGTCGTGCATTTCCAGCGGGCCGCGCGGCATGCCGGTCATGCGGCCGACGTTGTCGATCAGGGCCGGGGCATAGCCCTCCTTCAGCATCGCCATGCCTTCGGTCAGGAAGGTGGAGAAGCAGCGGCTGGTGTAGAAGCCGCGGCTGTCGTTGACGACGATCGGGGTCTTTTTGATCTTCAGGACGTAGTCGAGCGACTTCGCCAAGGCCTCCTGCGAGGTCTTCTCGCCCATGATGATCTCGACCAGCATCATCTTGTCGACGGGCGAGAAGAAGTGGATGCCGATGAAGTCCTCGGGCCGCTCGCTGGCTTCAGCGAGCCCGGTGATCGGCAGGGTCGAGGTGTTGGAGCCGAAGATGGCGCCGGGCGCCAGCTGGGCCTCGGCCCGCCTGGTGACGTCGGCCTTGATCTCGCGGCTTTCGAACACGGCCTCGACCACCAGATCGCTGCCTTTCACATGAGCATAGTCGGTCGTGGCGGTGACCATGGCCAGGGTGGCGTCGAACTTCTCCTGGGTCATCTGACCGCGCGACAGACGCTTCTTCAGCAGGTCGGCGACATGGGCCTTGCCCTTGTCGGCGGCTTCCTGGGTCTGGTCGATCAGCACGGTCTCGATGCCGGCCATGACCTGCACATAGGCAATGCCGGCGCCCATCATACCGGCGCCGAGGACGGTCACCTTCTTCGGGTCGGACTTCGGCACGCCCGCGGGGCGGACGGCGCCCTTGTCGAGCTCCTGCTTGGACAGGAACAGGCTGCGGATCATGGCCTGGGCCTGCGGCGTCATCAGGGTCTTGATGAAGTAGCGGGTCTCGATGCGCAGGGCGGCGTCCATGGGGACCTGCGTCCCTTCATAGACGGCCTTCATCAGGTTCGTGGCGGCCGGATAGTTGCCGTATGTCTGCTTGCGGATCATCGCATTGCCGACGAGGAAATTCTGGATGCCGGCCGGGTGGTAGGGGCCGCCGCCGGGCAGTTTGAAGGACTTGTCGTCCCACGGCTGGACGGCCTTGCCGCCGCCCTTGATCCAAGCCTTGGCGGCTTCCACTTCGCTGCCCTTGGCCACGACCTCGTGGACGAAGCCGGCGCCCTTGGCGTCGTTGGGACGGAAGGACTTGCCCTCGGTCATGGCCATCATCGCCGCTTGCACGCCGATCAGTCGCGTCAGCCGCTGGGTGCCGCCGCCTCCGGGGAAGAGGCCGACCTTGATCTCGGGCAGGCCCAGCTGGATCCTGTTGTCGTCGCCGACGACCCGATAGTGGCAGGCCAGCGTCAGTTCGAGACCGCCGCCGAGGGCCAGGCCGTTGATCGCCGCGGCGACCGGCTTGCCGCAGGTCTCGAGCGCGCGCAGGGCGCCGTTCAGCTTCCAGCCGGCGTCATAGGCCTCCTGCAGCGAACCGCCCGCCAGCATGCCGCCGGCCATGTCGCCGAGGTCGGCGCCGGCGCAGAAGCCGCTCGCCTTGCCCGAGGTCAGGACCGCGCCCTTGATGGCGTCGTCGGTCTTCACCCGTTCGACCCATTCGGGGATTTCCTTCATCACGCCCGAGGTCAGGGTGTTCATCGACCGCCCGGGGACGTCGAAGGTGATCAGGGCAATGCCGTCGGCGTCGACGTCGATCTTGAAGTTTTCCATGCTCGTGATCCTCAGACGCGTTCGATAACGGTGGCGGTGCCCATGCCGCCGCCGATGCACAGGGTGATCAGGGCGGTCGAGCGGTTGGACCGCTCCAGCTCGTCCAGGGCGATGCCGGTGATCATGGCGCCCGTGGCGCCCAGCGGATGGCCCATGGAGATGCCGCCGCCGTTCACGTTCATCTTCGCATGGTCGATGTCGAGCGCCTGCATGTAGCGCAGCACCACGGCGGCGAAGGCCTCGTTCAGCTCCCACAGGTCGATGTCAGCGGTGGTCATGCCAAGCTTGCCCAGCAGTTTGCGGGTCACGAGCTCGGGGCCGGTCAGCATGATCGAGGGCTCGGAGCCGATCGAGGCGCCGCCGAGGATTTTGGCCCGCGGCTTGAGGCCCAGGGCCTTGCCGGCTTCCAGCGAGCCGATCAGCACCCCGGCCGAACCATCGACGATGCCCGACGAATTGCCGGGCGTGTGGACGTGGGTGATGCGTTCGACCTCGGGGTAGCGCTGGCCGATCACGGCGTCGAAAGCCATCTCGCCCATCATGGCGAAGGACGGGTTCAGGGCGCCCAGGGTCTGCATGTCGGTGTTGGGGCGGATGGTCTCGTCGCGGTCGAGGATGGTCAGGCCCAGCTGGTCCTTGACCGGCACCACCGATTTCGAGAATCGGCCGTCGGCCCAGGCGGCGGCGGCGCGCTTGTGGCTTTCCATCGAATAGGCGTCGACGTCGTCGCGGCTGAAGCCGTATTTCGAGGCGATCATGTCGGCGGAGACGCCCTGGGGCACGAAATAGGTCGGGAAGGCCGAGGAGGGGTCCACGGGCCAGGCGCCGCCATCGCTGCCCATGGGGACGCGGCTCATCGCCTCGACGCCGCCGCCGACGGCGAATTCAGCCTCGCCGGACTTCACCTTGGCGGTGGCCATGTTCACGGCTTCCAGGCCCGAGGCGCAGAAGCGGTTGACCTGGACCCCGGCGACGGTCTGGGCCCAGCCGGCGGAGAGGACGGCGGTGCGGGCGATGTCGGCGCCGAGCTCGCCCACGGGGGTGACGCAGCCGAGGATGACGTCGTCGATCCTGGAGGTGTCCAGATCGTTGCGGTCGCGCAGCGCTTCCAGCACCTGGGTGGCCAGGCTGAGGCCGGTGATCTCGTGCAGGGACCCGTCCTTCTTGCCCTTGCCGCGGGGCGTGCGGACCGCGTCGTAGATATAGGCCTCGGCCATGGGTGCGTCTCACATTTGAGCGCCCTGACGCTCGCCACGCGGTGGCTCGCTGCTTGAGGGCGAGGGTGCGGATTGGAAACTCGCTCGCCACAAACCCTACGTTTACGTCAACGTCAAGTAATTTGCCCTCGTGTCGGCTCCAGTGGGCGGTTTCGGAAAAAACACCGTCCAGGTCGTCCAGGTCGTCTGCCCACTGACCGGGCCAGCGGGGATCATGGCAGACGCCTGCGTCAAAAGCGGTCGTAGCGGACGAGGACGCGGTCCGGACTCGGGCCGAAATCACCCTGTTGTGTCCGCTGCCGGGCGCCCCCGGGGGCGAATTCACGAGAACGACTCTCAGCTGACGTGGGTACGGGAACGGTCGCCGTCTCAGGGTCTTAAGCCGCCAGACCCCCCCGCTGACAGGAGACGAGACCATGGCGCAGACCTATGAAGAGATGGACGCGATCGCGATGCTGAAGGCCGACCACCGCAAGGTGGAGGAGATCTTCGCGGCGTTCGAAAAGGCGACCTCGAAATCGAGGAAGCAGGCGCTGGCCGAACAGGCCTGTCTCGAGCTCAAGGTCCACACCGCGATCGAGGAGGAGGTCTTCTATCCGGCCTGCCGCGGCAAGATCGACGAGGACCTGCTGAACGAGGCCTATGTCGAGCATGACGGCGCCAAGCTGCTGATCAACGACATCGAGGCCGGCGGACCGGAAGAGGATTTCTACGACGCCAAGGTCAAGGTGTTGTCGGAAATGATCGAGCACCACGTCGAGGAAGAAGAGATGCGTTCCGAGGGCATGTTCGCCCAGGCGCGCGCCGCCGGCCTCGACATGGACGCCCTGGCCGACGCCATGCGCGCCCGCAAGGCGACCGCGATGGAGGAGTTCCAGGCAGGCAAGCCCGCGGTGACGCTGACGCTGGAAGGCGACGACACCGAAAAGGCGCTGATGGACACGCCGATGGGCGGCGCCGCACGCTGAATAACGGAGACACGGAACGGCGCGGGGGCCGGGACGCTATGTCCCCGCACCTGACCGAGGAAGCCCCATGCGCCGTTCCGTCCTTCTGATTCTGGCCATCCTCCTGCCGGCCGCCTCCGCCTGCGCCGACAGCTATGCGCCGCAGGCTGCGCGGGCGCCGCTGATCGAGCCGGCGTCCCGGTCTGCACGCGAGGTCGTACCCATCGCCCCGCCCCGCAGCTCGCGACCGTCCGACCAGATCGAGACGCGGCTGCTGGCGGCGCACAACGGCGAACGGGCCCGGGTCGGCTCACCGCCGCTGGTCTGGAGCGACGAACTGGAAGCCGAAGCCGGGCGCTGGGCCGAGGCGCTGATCTCCACCGGCCGTTTCGCCCACGACCCCTCCATGCACGGCCATGGCGAGAACCTGTGGAGCGGCTGGGGCGGCCGCGCCTTCACGCCCGAGGACATGGTCGGCGAATGGATCGCCGAGAAGGCGCGATACCGGGCGGGGGTGTTCCCGAACGTCAGCCGCACGGGGAACTGGGTCGACGTGGGCCACTACACCCAGCTGGTCTGGAGCGGCACGACCCATGTCGGCTGCGCCATCGCCTCGCGAGCTGATCGCTCGGTTCTGGCCTGCCGCTATGCGCCGCCCGGAAATGTCGATGGCGGCCGGGCATATTGAAGCCCTCTGCTTTCCGCGAAGCGGGAGCATTGGGAGTTTCGTCGCAAAGGACACGAAGGGGTTTGCGCCTGGCGCCGATGCCTTTGTGTCCTTCGTGACTTCCTTCGTGCTCTTCGTGATCAACCCGCCGCTCTCAAGCCCGGCTGCGCCGGGGAAAGCGAACCCGGAATCTAGCCGACGTAGCCGGCCTGCATCAGTTCGGCGATGTGGACGATGGCGACGGGTCGGTCGGCCTCGACCACCAGCAGGGTGGCGATCCTGTTTTGCGTCATCAGGTCGACCGCATCGCTCATACGGGCGTCGGGGCCGATGACCTTGGGTCGCGGGCTCATGACGTCGGCGGCGGTCAGGCCGTTGAGGTCGCGCGAGAAGGCCCGGCGGATGTCGCCGTCGGTGACGATCCCGGCCAGTGTCCCGTCCCCGGCCAGCACCGCCGCCGCGCCCTTGCGGCCCTCGGTGATGGCGGAGACCACTTCGGCGAAGGTGGCCGTGAGCGGGACCGTCGCCGGCGCCGGCGGGCGATCGCCCATCCAGTCGCGCACGCTCTGCAGGCTCATGCCCAGCTTGCCGCCGGGGTGGTGCAGACCGAAGGCCTCGGCGGTGAAACCGCGCCGGTCCATCAGCACCATGGCCAGGGCGTCGCCCAGGGCCAGGGTCATCAGGGTCGAGGTCGTGGGGGCAAGGCCGTTCGGGCAGGCTTCGGCCACCTGCGGCATGGTCAGGCAGACGGCGGAGGAGCGGCCGAGGAAGCTGTTGGGGCGCTGGGTCAGGCCGATGACGGGAATGCCCTCGCGCTGGCAGTAGATCAGGGGATCGCGCAGCTCCCGGCTCTCGCCCGAGTTGGAGATGGCCAGCAGGGTGACGTCCTTGCGGAGCATGCCCAGGTCGCCATGGCTCATCTCGGCCGGGTGGACGAAGAAGGCGTTGGTTCCGGTGGAGGCGAGGGTGGCGGCGATCTTGCCGCCAATATGGCCCGACTTGCCCATGCCGGTGACCACGACATAGCCGGGGCGGGACAGGATGATCTCGCAGGCGCGGGCGATGCTGTCGTCGAGCCCGGTTTCCAACGCCTGAAGGGCGGCGATGTTGAGCCGGATCACGTCGCGCGCCCGGGCGGTGATGGCGGCGGGCTCGGCGGGCAGGGCGGGGGTGGCGTCGGTCATGAGGCGGAATTGGCCTATCCGGGCGGGTTTCACAACGTCTCCGCCGGGCCCGAGGCATGCTGCAATGCGAAGAAAAGCTTCACCTTGAGACAACCAACCCGGCGCCGATGCGTTGACAGGCGCATGGGGACGTCGAACCAGAACACCGCCGCCGTGAAAACGGCCGCCGAAGCCATGCCGCACCTTCCGAAACCGTCCACGCGCCTGCGCCGGCCCGCCTTGTTTCTCGATCTGGACGGCGTGCTGGCCCCCCTGGCCCCGACACCGGACGCCGTGATCCCGAATGCGCGTCGGACAGCGGTGCTCAAATCTCTGGCGCACCGGCTCGGCGGACGGGTCGCCATCGTCAGCGGCCGGACGATCGCCGAGATCGACCGCATCGCCGAAACGGCCCTGACCCCGGCCTCGGGCGTGCACGGGCTGGAGCGGCGCCGCGCTGATGGCTCCCTGACACGGGCGAAGGCCGATCCGGGGGTGCGCGACGCGGTGGCCGCCTTCGAACGGTTCGCCGAGACCCGTCCCGGCACCATCGTCGAGGACAAGGCGGTCTCCGCCGGCCTGCATTTCCGCGGCGCCCCCGCCGAGGCCGGCGCCGCCGGGGCCCTGGCCGAACGTCTGGCGGACGAAACGGGCCTGACCCTGCAGGCCGGCCACCTGGTGATCGAGCTGAAGACCCCGGGCTCCGACAAGGGCAAGGCCCTGACCGCCTTCATGCAGGAGCCCCCGTTCGCGGGCGCCGTGCCTGTCATGCTGGGCGACGACCTGACGGACGAACACGGATTCGAGGCGGCCGCGGCCCTCGGCGGGTTCGGCGTTCTCGTCGGGCCGCCGCGAGACTCCGCCGCCCGTTATGGATTGCCCGACGTGGACGCCGTCCTCGCCTGGCTGGAGGCCGTCGAGGAGACGTCATGACCCCGAACCTCGACCTCGCCCCCGTCGGCAACTGCTCCATCAGCGCCCTGATCGACCGCAACGGGCGCTATGTCTGGGCCTGCGCGCCGCGCGTGGACGGGGATCCGGTGTTTTCGGCCCTGATGGACGGCCTCGATCCCGAGCACGGATTCTGGGATGTGGAGCTGGAAGGCCAGGCGACGGTCGAGCAGGCCTATATCCGCAACACCCCGGTGCTCCGGACCGTCCTGACGGCCGTGGACGGCGCGTCTGTCGAGATCATCGACTTCGCTCCGCGCCACCCGAAACATAGCCGGACCTACCGCCCGCTGGCGTTCGGGCGGATCGTGCGACCCCTGAGCGGATCGCCGCGTATCCGCGTGCGCCTGCGCCCATCCGCCGACTGGGGGGCGCGCCGGGCGGAGACGACCAACGGCTCCAACCACATCCGCTATCTGTGCACCGATGTGACCTTCCGGCTGACCACCGACTGCCCGGTGTCCCATATCCTCAACGAGCGGGTGTTCCGGCTGGAGCGGCCGCACGCCTTCTTCCTCGGACCCGACGAGGGCTACGATCAGGATGTCGGTCCCGGCGTTTCGGCGGCGCTCGACCGAACCGTCGCCTATTGGCAGGACTGGGTCCGCACCCTGTATCTGCCGCTGGACTATCAGGAGGCGGTGATCCGGGCCGCGATCACGCTGAAGCTCTGCGCCTACGAGGAGACGGGCGCGATCGTCGCGGCCATGACCACCTCGGTGCCCGAATTTCCCGAGAGCGGACGCAACTGGGACTATCGGTACTGCTGGATCCGCGACGCCTACTATGTGGTGCGGGCTCTGAACCGGCTGGGCGCGGTCGACCTGCTGGAAAACTATCTCGGCTATCTGCGCAACCTGGTCGACGCCTCGGCCGGCGGTCACGTCCAGCCCGTCTATGGCGTGGGTCTGGAAGAGGATATCGACGAGCGGATCACGGAGTCGGTCGAGGGCTACCGCGGCATGAAGCCGGTGCGCATCGGCAACCAGGCGCGGGAGCACCTGCAGCACGACGTCTATGGCCAGATCGTCCTGCCGCTGGTTCAGACCTTCTACGACCAGCGGCTGCTGCGCCCCGGCACCATCGAGGACTTTCACGCCCTGGAGAAGGTCGGGGACCGCGCCTTCGCCATGCACGACCAGGTCGACGCCGGCCTGTGGGAGTTCCGCACCATCGCCCGGGTCCACACCTACTCCTCGGTCATGTGCTGGGCCGCCTGCGACCGGCTGGCCAAGGCGGCCGATCATCTCGGCCTGGCGGAGCGGGCCGGGATTTGGGGCGAGCGGGCCGGCATCATCCGCGAACGGATCGAGCGCGAGGCCTTCGTCGAGGACGAGGGACGGTTCGCGGCCAGTTTCGGCAACCGCGAGCTGGACGCCTCACTGCTCCAGCTCACCGACCTCGGCTTCCTCGATCCGCGGGACCCGCGCCAGGTCAGGACCTTCGAGGCGATCGAGCGCGATCTGAAGAAGGGCCCCTACCTGTTCCGCTACATCGAGCCCGACGATTTCGGCGAGCCCGAGACGGCCTTCAACTTCTGCACCTTCTGGTTCATCGAGGCCCTCTATCTGAATGGCCGGACCGAGGAGGCGCGCGAGATCTTCGAGGAAATGCTGAGCCGCCGAACCCACGCCGGCCTGCTGTCCGAAGACCTGTCCCTGAACGACAAGGAACTGTGGGGCAACTACCCCCAGACCTATTCCCTGGTCGGCATCATCAACTGCGCCGTCCTGCTGAGCCGTTCCTGGACTGCCGCGCGATGACGCCGTTCGGGAAATCGCGAAGCGACCTGAAGGCGAAGGGAGCCGTTGACCGCCGATGAGCCGCCTGATCGTCGTTTCCAACCGGGTGTCGGCCCCCAAGGACCCCGCCGCCGGCTCGGCGGGCGGCCTGGCCATGGCGCTGTCGGCGGCGCTGCGGAAATACGACGGCCTGTGGTTCGGCTGGTCCGGCGAGACGGTCGAGCAGTTCACCGGCGAGCTGAAGATGGAGAACCGCGCGGGTGTCACCGTCGCCCTCGTCGACCTGGAGGCCCAGGACGTCGATGAATATTACAACGGCTACGCCAACAAGACCCTGTGGCCGCTGTTCCACCATCGCGTCGACCTGACGGCCTACGAGCGGTCGTACGGCGAAGGGTACGAACGGACCAACGCGCGGTTCGCCGACGTCCTTGCGCCCCTGATCCAGCCCGACGACGTGATCTGGATCCACGACTATCACATGATCCCCCTGGCCCGGGACCTGCGGCGCAGGGGAGTGAAGAACCGGATCGGCTTCTTCCTGCACGTGCCCTGGCCGGTGCGTCAGCTGCTCGTCACCCTGCCGCACCACCGGCGCCTGGTGGAGACGATGTTCGACTATGACCTGATCGGCTTCCAGACCCGCGAATGGCTGGACCTGTTCCGCGACTATGTGGCGGCCGAGCCCGGCGTGCACGGCAAGCTGCTGCCGAATGACGCGCTGGAGGCCTTCGGCAAGACGGTCCAGACCGGCGTCTTTCCCATAGGCATAGACGTCGAGGGCTTCATCGCCGCTCGCAACTCGGTCCAGGGAAACCGGACATACGATCGGATGGCGGCGTCGGCGGCCTTCCGTTCCCTGATCGTCGGGGTCGACCGGCTGGATTATTCCAAAGGGCTGGAAGAACGGCTGCTCGGCTATGAGCAGTTTCTGGAAACCAACCCCGACATGCGGTCCCAGGTCCTGTTGCTGCAGGTCACGCCGATCTCGCGAGATGAGGTGGATGCCTACCAGGATATCCGGGGGCGGCTGGACGCCCTGGCCGGCCGCATCAACGGCGAATACGCCGAGATGGACTGGCAGCCGATCCGCTATCTGAATCGCACCTATCGCCGGGATCAGCTGGCCGGCATCTATCGCGCGGCTCGCGTCTGTCTGGTGACGCCCCTGCGCGACGGCATGAACCTGGTCGCCAAGGAATATGTCGCGGCCCAGAATCCGGACGACCCCGGCGTGCTGGTGCTGTCGCGGTTCGCCGGAGCGGCCGAGCAGATGGGCGAGGCCCTGCTGGTCAATCCGTTCAGCCGCGAGGAGATGTCCGACGCCATCAAACGGGCCCTGACCCTGCCCCTGGCCGAGCGCAAGCGGAAATGGAAATGCCTGATGCAGGTCGTGCGAGACACCGATGTCGGCATCTGGCGTGACGACTTCGTCTCGACCTTGCGGGCCATCGAACGCCCGGCGGACGGCGGCGACCGGCCGGCCGCCGCCCCTTCCTCCGATCAGGCGGCCTGAACGGCCCCGGGCAGGACGCCGTCCTTCGCCAGGGCGCGCGCATTGGCGGGCCGGTTCAACGACCGCTCCAGCCAGGCGTCGATCAGGGCGCTCCCGGGGACGTAGTCGCGGGCCCATGCGACAGCCGATGCGATCATCACATCCACGGCGGTGAACCGGTCGCCCATCAGATAGGGCCCCGTCGCCAGCGCGGTCAGCAGGCGCGCGACGGCGGCGTCATGGCGGGCTTTCGCGTTCGGGTCGGTCTCGGCCGCGCCGCTGATCTTGTCCCAGAAGGCCGGCTCCATCTCGCCCGCCGTCCAGGCCAGCCAGGTCACATAGGCGGCGCGACCCGCCGAACCGACCGGCGCGCCCAGGTTCGCTTCCGGGTGCAGGTCCGTGAGGTAGAGGGCGATCGCGGCCGACTCGGTCACCAACGCCTCATTGTGAAGAAGGGCGGGAACCTTGCCGTCGGGGTGCGGATTGGCCGGATCACGAGCTCCGGACAGGGTCATGGCGCGGAAGATGTCGACAGGGCGGATGTCATAGTCGGCGCCGATCTCCTCCAGCAGCCAGACGATACGGCCGGACCGCGACTGCGGCGCATGGAACAGGGTGAGCATCGAGACCTCCCGCATATGACGGCCCCTCGCCGCCGACAGGAAGTTGACTACTGCCACCCTGCTGACGGCATGGTGTCAGCAGGCGTCATCCAGGGTGGGCGAAATGAGACGCGCCGACCGACTGTTCCAGATCATCCAGGTGCTGCGCCGGTCCGCGAAACCGGTGACGGCCGACGCCATCGCGGCCGAGCTGGAGACGTCGAAACGCTCCATCTATCGCGACATCGCCACCCTGATGGGCCAGCGCGTGCCGATCCGGGGCGAGGCGGGGATCGGCTATGTGCTGGACGGCGGGTTCGACATGCCGCCGCTGATGCTGACCTCGGACGAGGTCGAGGCGGCGGTGCTGGGCGCGCAATGGGTGGCGGGGCGCGGCGATCCGGCCCTGGCGCGCGCCGCCCGCGACCTGATCGCCAAGATCGCCGCCACCGTGCCGGAAAAACTGCGCCCGGTGATTCTGGAGCCGGCGGTGGCGACGCCGCCGGCGTGGCAGCACGAGATCGAAACGCTTGACCTGGGCCGCGTCCGCGCCGCGATCCACGCGGGCCGGAAGCTGCGGCTGCGCTACGCCGACGAACAGGGTCAGGAGACCCTTCGGATCATCTGGCCGTGCCTGGTCGGCTATCGCGAAACAAAGCGCCTGCTGGTCGGCTGGTGCGAGACGCGCGAGGATTTCCGCACCTTCCGCACCGACCGGGTGGTGGAGGTCGATTTTCTGGAGGACCGCTACCCGGGCCGCCCCGCCGTGCTGCGCGCGCGGTGGTTCGCCCTGATGGAGGCCCGACGCGCCGAATGGGAGGCGCAATGCGCCGAAGCCGGCGCTCCGGCTCCGGAGACCCCGGCCGCGCCACGCCCGCAGGGCGGGTGCGGCTGATCCGTCAATAGATCTCGAACAGACCGGCCGCGCCCATGCCGCCGCCGATGCACATGGTGACGACGCCATATTTCGCGCCGCGGCGCTTGCCCTCGATCAGGACGTGGCCGGTCATCCGCGCGCCCGACATGCCGTAGGGGTGGCCGATCGAGATGGCGCCTCCCGAGACGTTGAGCCGCTCGTCCGGGATGCCCAGCCGGTCGCGGCAGTAGAGCACCTGGACGGCGAAGGCCTCGTTCAGCTCCCAGATGCCGATGTCGTCGACCGTCAGGCCGTGCCGTTCCAGCAGGCGGGGCACGGCGAAGACCGGGCCGATGCCCATCTCGTCGGGCTCGCAGCCGGCGACCGCCATGCCGCGATAAGCCCCCAGCGGCGTCAGGCCGCGCCGTTCGGCCTCCTTCGCCTCCATGAGGACGCTGGCCGAGGCCCCGTCCGACAGCTGGGAGGCGTTGCCGGCGGTGATGAACCGGCCCTCGGCGATCGCCTCGCCGCCGCCGAACACCGGCTTGAGCGACGACAGGCCGTCCAGGGTGGTGTCCGGACGGTTGCCCTCGTCCTTGGACAGTCTGACTTCTTGCGGGGAGGCCTGGCCCGTGGCCTTGTCCATCACCTGCATGGTGGCGGTCATGGGCGCGATCTCGGCGTCCAGCCGGCCCTCGGCCTGGGCCACGGCGGTGCGCTGCTGGGACTGGAGGGCGTATGCGTCCTGGGCCTCGCGGCTGATTCCGTAGCGGGCGGCGACGACCTCGGCGGTCTCGAGCATCGACATATAGATGTGCGGCTGCAGCTTCAGCAGGTCCGGGTCGCGCAGGCGGAACAGGTTCATGTTCTGGTTCTGCACCAGCGAGACCGACTCCAGCCCCCCGCCGACGGCGACGACCTGGCCGTCGTGGATGACCTGTTTCGCCGCCGTGGCGATGGCCATCAGGCCCGAGGCGCACTGGCGGTCGAGGCTCATCCCCGCCGTCGTCACCGGCAGGCCGGCCGCAAGCGCCGATTGTCGCGCCACATTGGTGCCGGTCGAGCCCTGCTGCAGGGCCGCGCCCATGACCACGTCCTCGATCTCGGCCGGATCCACGCCCGAACGGGCGACGGCGTGACGGATGGCGTGGCCGCCCAGCTGCTGCGCCTGGGTGTCGTTGAAGGCGCCGCGATAGGCGCGTCCGATCGGCGTGCGGGCGGTGGAGACGATGACGGCTTCGCGCATGGGCGATGCTTTCCTTGCTGGGGCGCTGACGCTCGCGACGCGGTCGCTCGCGGCCTGGGCGCGGCTGTGGCGCCAACCCTAGGCCCCTGCCGTGGGGTCAAGGCAAGAGGTCAGCCCGTGGCTTGCTGGGCTTTTGTCAGTTCGATCATGCCCTGGGCCGCGCCCATCTCCGGGACGATCTCGCCGGTGCGGTCGGAAATCTCGGCGAAACGGGCCGCGACCTGTTCGGGCGCGTCCTCGCCCACGGCGCGGATGCCCTGGGTCAGGGTCACATAGGCGCGCTCGAAGCCGCCGGCGCCCGCCGTCAGGATGCAGCGGCTGGGGGCGTCGTCGCTGACGAGGTACAGCAGGCCGGGCGACACCGTCTCGGGTCCGAGCAGGTCCAGCGGCAGGCGCGCGCCGAGGTCCTCGGTCATCCGGGTGTGGGCCGTCGGCGCCAGGCAGTTGACGCGGATGTCGTTCTTCGCCCCTTCGATCGACAGGGTCTGCATCAGCCCGACCAGGGCCATCTTGGCCGCGCCGTAGTTGGACTGGCCGAAATTGCCGTACAGGCCCGAGGACGAGGTGGTCATGACGATGCGGCCGTAGTTCTGCTCCCGCATGATGTCCCATACCGCCCTGGTGCAGTGGACCGCCCCCATCAGGTGGACGTCGACGACGAAGCGGAAATCCTCCAGCTCCATCTTGGCGAAGGTCTTGTCGCGCAGGACGCCGGCGTTGTTGACCAGGATGTCGACCCGACCCCATTCGGCCATCGCGGCCTGGACCATGGCCTCCACGGCGACGGCGTCGGTGACCGAGGCGGCGTTGGCGATGGCCGCGCCGCCCATGGCCCGGATCTCGGCCACGACCGATTCCGCCGCCGTCGCCGATCCGCCCGAGCCGTCACGGGCCCCGCCGAGATCGTTGACCACCACCTTTGCGCCGCGTTTGGCCAGGGCCAGGGCGTGTTCCCGCCCCAGACCGCCTCCGGCCCCCGTAACGATGGCCACCCGGCCGTCAAACCCAATAGCCATGTCGCGCTCCTCGTCTCAGGGGGTCTTTCCTAGCAGGCGTTTCGTTTCGGGAAAGCCTGGCCAATGTGTTGAAACGGCGCCACAGTCGCCGCATTCGTAGCCAAAATCGGGAACCGCGACCGTACATTGTCGTTCGGCCTCGGGAGCGTCCCGTATACATGGGGCTTCGGGCAAACAACGAGCATGAGGGATATGATGAAGGTGAAACTTCTCGCCGGCGTCGCGATGGCGGGGCTGCTTGCAGCCGGCGCAGCGGCGGCCGAGCCGAACGGCTGGTATGGGGCGATTGACGCCGGCTACCACACGTTGGGCGACGTAGAGACGATCTCGCAGACGACGTC
>NZ_LMGT01000001.1:820000-1198906 GCF_001427825.1 Brevundimonas sp. Root608 | reverse complement strand
CTGGCCGCGCACGCGCTTGAGGTCGGCGAAGACGCGATAGCGCCCCTCGCCCCTGACCTGCTCCACGGCGGTCCCGAATGCGGCCTTGTAGTCGTACAAAACGAACAGCTCTGCGCGGTAAAAATGCCCCCGTCTGATGCGCCTTGACGGTGGATTTGTCCACGCGAACGGCCCGACAAATCGCCGCAAGACCTTAATTGATAACGGTTCGCAGAATTTGCCCCATGGGGTCCGGCGGCTCCTGCGGCTCCGTCACCCCTTCGGCAGATCGTCCAGCTTGCCGCGCAGCATCTGCAGGATGGCCGAGAAGTCGCGGCCGCCGTAGCCGAGGCCGTTGAACATCTGGAACAGCGCCTCGGTCTGGGCCCCCAGCGGCGTGGTCGCCCCGACCTTGGCCGCCGCGTCCTGCGCCAATTTCAGGTCCTTCAGCATCATGGCCGTGGCGAAGCCGCCGTCATAGTTGCGGTTCGACGGCGCCGTCGGCACCGGGCCGGGCCACGGGTAGTAGGTGGTCGTCGACCAGCTCTGGCCCGAAGACTTGGCGACGATGTCGAACATCTTCACCGGATCGAGGCCCAGCTTCTCGGCCAGGCCGATGGCTTCGCAGGTCCCCAGCATGGTGATGCCGAGGATCATGTTGTTGCAGATCTTGGCCGCCTGCCCCGCCCCGTGGTCGCCGGCGCGGAAGGTCGCGCGGCTCATCGGCTCCAGCGCCGCCTCGATGCGGGCGAAGTCCGGCTCGTCGCAGCCGACCATGAAGGCCAGGGTGCCGGCGTCGGCCGCCATGGTGCCGCCCGAGACGGGGGCGTCGGCGAAGGCGTAGCCGGCGTCCTTCCCGAGACCGGCGACCTTGCGGGCCGTGTCGACGTCGATGGTGGAGCAGTCGAGCAGCAGGGCGCTGGTCGGCGCGGCGCCGATCACCTGTTCCGAATAGACCTTCAGCACATGCGGACCGGCGGGCAGCATGGTGATGACGACGTCGGCGTCCCTGACCGCCTCGGCCACGGACCCGACCGGGGTGCAGCCCGCGGCGGCGGCGCGATCCAGAGCGTCCTGCGACAGATCGAAGGCGGAGACGGCGTTGCCGGCCTTCGCCTGGTTGGCCGCCATGCCTCCGCCCATGTTGCCGAGGCCGATGAAGGCGATCCTGAGGGTCATGGCGTGGTCTCCCGAATGATTTTCGGGAGCGTTAGCCCGTCCCCTGCCCTGTCGCCAGCGGCGCCGGGCGGATTTTCGCTCAGCCCGGCTTTCTGAATCGCAGCATGAACTGGCTGGTCCGGCCCCGGATCGCCGGATTGAAGACGTTCGCCGTTCGCGGATCTTCCGGATTGGCCAGAACCCCGCTCTCGCCGTCCAGCACGAAGCCGGCTGCCTGGACCTCCTGCTTGACCGCCTCGATGTCGATCCGGTGCAGGGTGTGGGCCGCGCCGAGGCCCGAACCGGCCGCCGCGTCATGGTCGATGATCACATAGCGGCCGCCCGGCTTCAGCGCCGCGAAGGCCGCCGCGTTGATCCTGGCCGCCGTGTCCGTCGGGAACGGCTGCAGGTGCAGGTCGTGGTAGTTCTGGGCGGTGAAGATCAGATCCAGCCCCGCCGGAAAGCCGGGCGCGCCGATCGGCGAGCGGACGCCGTCCACATTCGGCAGGGCGTCCGCCGCGCTCAGGCTGTCGCCATAACTGGCCTGGAAGGCGATGAACTCCTCGGGTTGCCAGGCGGTGACATGGCCCTCGGGCCCCACGGCCGCCGAAAGGAGTCGGGTGAAATAGCCGCCGCCGATGATCATGTCGGCGACCTTCTCGCCTGGCTTCACTCCGGCGAAGTCCAGCGTATAGGCCGCATGACGCGACTCATCCCTCGCGCGATCCGCGTCAGTGCGGATCGGATCGGCCAGGGCGGCCGCATAGCTATGGGGGAAGAAGTCGACCGCTGGAGCGACCGTCCAGCCGGCGGAAGACAGGGCGACGACCGCCACGGCGGCCATGAACAGGGAACGACGCATGGGAAATCCTCCTGACGCGCTATGGCGGCGCTGGCCGGAAGCTAGACCTTGAAGCGTCCCCCGTCAGCCCGGTTTGCGGAAGCGATAGACGAACCGGTCGGTGCGGCCGCGGATGCTTTCGTCGAACACGCTCAGGGAATGATCGTCGCCCGGAACGCGAACCGCGTCGCTCTCGCCGTCGAAGACGAAGCCGGCGGCCTCGACCTGTCGACGCAACTCGGCCGCCTCGATCCGGTGCAGGGTTCCGGCGACGCTGATTCCCGCCCCGTCGGCGGCCTGATGATCGAGGATGACGTAGAGGCCGCCGGGCTTCAGGGCCGCGAACACCGCCGCATTCATGCGCGCCACGTCCACGCCGAACCGGGGGATGGTGAAGTCATGGTACTCCTCGCCCATGAAGACGACGTCCAGGGGCCGGTCGAAGGTCATCGTCTCCAGCGCGCCCGTCACCCGGCTGACGTTCGGATAGGTCGATGCCAGGGTGTCGGCGAAGGCGTTCTCGCGTTGCGCCGTCTGATTGGGCACGAAGGCGTAGACTCGGCCGCCGGGACCGACGGCCGGCGCGAACAGACGAGTGAAATATCCCTCCTCCGGGCGGATGTCGGCGATCGCCTGCCCCGGCGCCAGCCGCATCAGGGCGAGCATGTCGGCGGGTTTGCGCAGCGGATCCCGCGCGACCTCGGCCGGCAGACGCCGGGGGTCGGCGACGGCCGCGGCGTGGCCGGCTTCCAGCCCCGCCCGGGCCTCGCCGCCGGGGAAGACGGTCTGGCCGTCCGTCAACGCGCAGCCGCCCAGGGCCGCCGAGGCCGCAAGCGCAATAGCCAAGGTCCTGATCATCACGATCCCTCCTGTTCCCGCGCCAAGCTACGCCCCGGAACCGGCGCGGATGCAAGACCTCACAGCCGGCGGCTCAGGGCAGCGGCGACCATTCCTCCGCCGCCGGCAGGGGCGCGAACAGGGCGTCCAGCGTCGCTTCGGTCACCCCGGCCAGATCGGCCGGCGACCAGTTCGGCGTATTGTCCTTGTCGACGATGACGGCGCGCACCCCCTCCTGGAAGTCGTGGCTGCGCACCACCCGGCCGCCGAGCCGGTATTCCATGGCCATGTTGTCGGCGAAGGTTCCCAGCGTCGCCCCGGTGCGCAGCTGGCGCAGGGTGATCTTCATCGACTGCGGCGACTTGGTCTTCAGAACGGCCAGCTGGGCCAGCGCCCATTCGGACCCGTCCGCCTCGAGCGCCGCGAAGATGGCCTCGACCGTGTCGAAGGCGAACAGCCGGTCGATGGCCTGGCGATGGGCCGCCGTCGGCGCGGCGCCGGGATCGGAGGCCAGAGTGTCCGCGACGGTTTTCGGTGCGGCGGGATGGGCGATCAGGGCGCTCTTCAGCGCCTCGACCCGGTCAGAAGGTACGAAGTGCGTATGGATGCCCAGGGCCACCGTGTCCGCCGCCTTCAGCCGCGCCCCGGTCAGGGCCAGCCAGACGCCGGTCCGGCCCGGCAACCGCGGCAGGAACCAGCCGCCGCCGACGTCGGGGAACAGGCCGATGCCGGTTTCGGGCATGGCGTAGGTCGTGCGCTCGGTGGCGATCCGCACCTCGGCCGGCTCGGAGATGCCGACCCCGCCGCCCATGACGATGCCGTCGACGATCGCGGTGATCGGCTTCGGATATTCGAACATCAGGTGGTTCAGCCGGTACTCGGTCCGGAAGAAAGCCATGGCCTCCGACGCATCCCCCGCCCCGCTCTCGGCGATCATGCGGATGTCGCCGCCGGCGCAGAAGCCTCGCTCGCCCGAATGGTCGATCATGACGGACTGCACGGCCGCGTCCTCGCGCCACGCCAGCAGCGCGGCCGTCATCGCCTCGCACATGTCCCGGTTCAGCGCATGCAGCGCCTTGGGTCGGTTCAGGGTGATGCGGCCCACGCCGGATTCGACGCGGGTCAGGACTTCGGAATCGCTCATGGGGGCCGCTCTACGGGCGCCGGGTCACTGCCGCAACATCTCTCGCGCCGTGATCACCCGCATGATCTCGTTCGTCCCCTCGAGAATGCGATGGACCCGCAGGTCGCGGACGATCCGTTCCAGCGGATAGTCCTTCAGATAGCCGTAGCCGCCGTGCAGCTGCAGGGCCTCGTCCGCGATCTCGAAACAGGCGTCCGTGGCGAACCGCTTGGCCATGGCGCACCATTTCGTCGCCTCTGGGTGGCGGGCGTCCAGGGCCCAGGCGCCGCGAAGGACCAGCAGGCGCGCCGCCTCCAGCTGGGTCGCCATATCGGCCAGCTTGAACTGGACATTCTGGAAATCAGACAACGGCTTGTTGAATTGTTTTCGCGTGGTGACGTAGGCCTGCGCCGCCTCCAGCGCCAGCCGCGCCCCGCCCAGCGAACAGGCGGCGATATTCAGCCGGCCGCCGTCCAGGCCCATCATGGCGTAGCGGAAGCCGTCGCCTTCCTTGCCCAGCAGATTCGCCGCCGGGATGCGGCAGTCGTCGAAGGCGACGATGGCCGTGGGCTGGCTGTTCCAGCCCATCTTCTTCTCCTGTGCCCCGAAGCTCAGGCCCGGCGCGTCCTTGTCGACGACGAAGGTCGAAATGCCCTTGGGCCCGTCCTGCCCCGTGCGGGCCATGACCACATAGACGTCCGATGTCCCCGCCCCCGAGATGAAGGCCTTGGATCCGTTCAGCACCCAGTGGTCGCCGTCCAGCCGGGCCGTGGTGCGCAGGCCCGCCGCGTCAGACCCTGAACCCGGCTCGGTCAGGCAGTAGCTGGCGATCCGCTCCATCGACACCAGCGAGGGCACATAGCGGCCGCGCAGATCGTCGGAGCCGAATTTGTCGATCATCCACGTGGCCATGTTGTGGATCGAGATGAAGGCCGCCGTCGACACGTCGCCCCGCGACAGCTCCTCGAAGATGAGCGCCGCCTCCACGCGGCCCAGAGCCATGCCGCCGTGCTCCTCGCCGGTGTAGATGCCGCAGAAGCCCATCTCGGCGGCCTGGCGCATGACGTCGACCGGGAAATGCTTGGTCTCGTCCCATTCGGCGCTGTGCGGAGCCAGCTCCGCCTCGGCGAACTGGCGGGCGGCGTCCTGGATGGCGCGCTGGTCGTCGTTGAGGGCGAAGTCCATGAAAGCTCCTGGGTCGTGGTCGGCCTCTGCCGGGCCGCTCGCGGTGCTTCTATCCAACCCCTGCCGCGGCGTCACCCTCGGCCTACGTCCGTTTCTGACGCAGGGCGTGCCAGATTGCCTGCGAGGGCGGCTGTGACCGGCGGGGAATGAACGGATGAGACGCATGAGACTCTTGAGACGCCACGCTCGCAGCGCACGGTTCGCACGCCTTGCACCGCGTTTTCGCGCGGGGACCCACCGCTCCGGACCCGCCAAACGCTTCGGCCCCTGTTTTCCCCGGCCGCCAAGCCGCCTATGACCGCTGCATGACCCAGCCGTTCGCCCCCGCCGCCTTCCCCTACGCCCGCCCCCGCCGCCTGCGCAGCAGCCCCTGGGTCCGCCGGCTGGTCGCCGAGACGACGCTGACGCCCGCCGATCTCGTCTGGCCGCTGATCGTCCATGACGGCGCCGAGGACCGGGTTCCGGTCGCCTCCATGCCCGGCGTCTTCCGCCTGTCGCCGAAAGCCGCCGCCGCCGCCGCCGTCGAGGCGCGCGATCTCGGCATCCCCGCCGTGGCCCTGTTCCCCAATGTCGACGGGGCCCTCAAGGACGCGATCGGCACGGGCGCGACCGACCCCGACGGCCTGATCCCCGCCTGCATCAGGGCCATCAAGGACGCCGCCCCCGAGATCGGCGTCATCACCGACGTGGCGCTGGACTGCTACACCGACCACGGCCACGACGGCGTGGTCGAGGACGGTCGCATCCTCAATGACGCCAGCCTCGAGCGGCTGGCCGAACAGGCCTTCATCCACGCCCACGCCGGGGCCGACGTGGTCGCCCCCTCGGACATGATGGACGGCCGCGTCCAGGCCATCCGCGAGGCGCTGGAGGCCAACGGCTTCCACGACACCATGATCCTGTCCTACGCCGCCAAATACGCCTCGGCCTTCTACGGCCCCTACCGCGACGCCGTGGGGTCGGCGAAGGCCCTGACCGGCGACAAGAAGACCTACCAGATGGACTACGCCAATTCCGACGAGGCCCTGCGCGAGGTGGCCATGGACATCGCCGAAGGCGCCGATGCCGTCATGGTCAAGCCGGGGATGCTGTATCTCGATATTATTCAGCAGGTTAGAGAGACTTTCAAAATTCCGACCTTCGCCTATCAGGTGTCCGGCGAGTACGCGATGATGCGGGCCGCCATGGCCAATGGCTGGCTCGACGAGGACCGCGCCATCCTCGAATCCCTGCATGCTTTCAAGCGCGCCGGGTGCGCCGGGATGCTGAGCTATTTCGCCCCGCAGGCGGCGCGGCTGCTGGGCGGATGACGCTCGACGACTTCACGCGCGTCGCCCTCAGCCTGCCCGAGGCGGTTCAGGGCGCGCACATGGGTCGCACCGACTTCCGGGTGGGCAATCGCATCTTCGCCAGCCTGCATCCGGACAAGGACGCCGGCATGGTGCTCCTCAAGCCCGAGGAACAGGCGATGCTGGTGGAGGCGGAACCGGCGATCTTCGCCCCGGTCCCCGGCGGCTGGGGCAAGAGCGGCGCAACGCTGGTGTTCGTGGCCGGGGTGGACGAGGCGACCCTGCGCGACGCCCTCACCCGGGCGTGGCGTCACCGCGCCCCGCGGTCGGCGATCGCGGCGCTCTAGGGTTCCGACCGCCCCAGCAGGTCGACCAGGTCGTCCTTCCAGAACACCGCCCAGGTGTGGGTCCCGTGCCCCTTCCCCCCGGCGCTGTTGGGGATCAGCCGGTAGCGGACGCCGGCGATGCGCGGCATGAACTGCTCCGCCAGGCCCAGCTCCGGCGGATTGATGAAGTCGTCGGCCGAGTTGATCCAGGTCATGGGCGCGGTGATTCGCTCCAGCCCGGCAGAGGGATCGTAATCGAATGAGGCGTTGACCTGATACCAGAGGTCGTTGGCGTCCAGCGCCGGGATGCGTCGCGCCTGCTGCGCCGCCAGCCACTCATCGACAGCGGCCGGGGTCGCCAGATCCTGCTGCATCGCCATCGGCGCCGAGCCCGCCAGCAGCAGCAGGTCGACCGCGGCGCGCAGCCCCTCGACGGGCTGGGCGGCATAGTCGCCGCCGGCCCAGACCGGGTCGCTGCGGATCGCATCCTTCAGCATGGTGCGCCACAGCCGGTTGCGGCCGACGATGGCGGTCGGCTGGCAGGCCATGGGCATCAGGGCCTGAGCGAAGTCCGGATGGGTTTCGGCCCAGACGAAGATGTGCATACAGCCCATCGAGGTTCCGAGGATGAGTCGCAGGCGATCGACGCCGAGGCCCTCGGTCAGCAAGCGGCGCTGCGCCTCGACCATGTCCGCGTAGCCGTACTCCGGAAAGCGGGCGCGCGAGCCGTCCGACGGCTTCGACGAGCCGCCGTGGCCGAGGTTGTCGGGCATGACGATGTAGTAGCGCGCGATGTCCAGCGGCTGGCCGGGCCCGAACAGCTCGCCGGCGAACTGGGGCGACAGGAACTGAGCGCCTGTCCCGCCCGTCCCATGCAACAGCAGCACGGCGTTCTCGACCCGCCCGTCGGCGCCGCGGCGCGGCTGGCCCAGAGTCCGGTAATGCATGCGCAGTTCGGGCAGGGCCTGGCCGGAGGCGAGGACGAAGTCGGCGACGCTGAAATGCCCCTCCGCCGGCGCAGGCTGGGCCGCCGCCACCGAGGACAGCAGCAGGGCGGCGAGGCCGCACAGGGCCGGAACCAGGCGTTTCATCGCGTCAGGTCTCCATCGTCAAAGCGAAAGCCGCGCCGACCAGCCGTCATGGGCGACGTCGACGTGCCCGGGCACAGCAGCCTTCAGGGCGTTGTAGTCCAGATCAAGGTGCAGGTTGGTCAGAACGGCGCGTTTCACGCCCGACCGCGCGATCCAGTCCAGCGCCTTCTCGACATGAGCGTGGGTCGGGTGCGGGGTCCAGCGCAGGGCGTCGACGATCCACAGAGCGCAACCCCGCACCGCCCCGATCGCCGCCTCGTCGAGGTCGGACACGTCGCTGGAATAGGCCACCGGCCCGATGCGGTAGCCGACGGAGCGGATCGGCCCGTGGGCCTGGTCGAAGGTCAGGACCGGGATGGCGCCGCCTGCGCCCTCGACCGACCAGGCCTCGCCATGCGGCGGGATTAGCTTGTCGTCGAGGATGGCCGGATAGCCTTCCACGCTTTCGAAAATGTAGCGGAACCGTTCGTGGAGGGCGGCGTAGGTGGCCGCATCCATCCAGGCCGGGAGCCGCCGACGGGCCCGCTGGGCGAAGACCCGCAGGTCGTCGATGCCGTGGGTCTGGTCGGCGTGGTCGTGTGTGTAGAGCACCGCATCGATGTGGCGGACGTCGGCGGCCAGCACCTGGGCCCGCAGGTCGGGCGACGTGTCGATCAGCACGCTCGTCACGCCGTCCGGCCCGTGGCGGCGGACCAGCAGCGAACAGCGGGTGCGGGCGTTCCTCGGCTCGGCCGGATCGCAGGCGCCCCAGTCGCCGTCCCCGCGCGGCACGCCCCCCGACGAACCGCAGCCGAGGATCACCACCTCCAGCTCGCCCGTCGCCCCGGTCATGCCCCCTCCGGTCGCGGGATGCGGTCGAACAGGGCGAAGAAGGCGTCGGTCGTGCGGGCCTCGGCCTCGTCCCGGCTCCAGCCGCGGATCTCCGCCAGCTTGTCCAGCACATGAACCACCCAAGCCGGCTCGTTGCGCCGCCCCCGGTGCGGCATGGGCGCCAGATAGGGGCAGTCGGTCTCGACGATGATCCGGTCCGCCGGCATGGCCGCCACGATCTCGCGCACATCGCTGGCCGCCTTGAAGGTGGCGATCCCGGACACGGAAAACCATGCCCCCAGCTCCGCCGCCTTTTCCGCCAGTTCCGGGCCACTGGTATAGCAGTGCATGAGGAACCGGAACGGTCCCTCGGCCTGTTCCTCGGCCAGGATGGCGGCCATGACGTCGTCGGCCTCGCGCGTGTGCACCACCAGCGGCAGGCCGGTCCGGCGCGCGGCGGCGATATGGGTCCGGAACACCGCCGCCTGAACGTCGCGGGGGCTGAGGTCGTAGTGGAAATCCAGCCCGCATTCGCCGATCCCGACCACCCGCGGACGCCCCGCCAGCTCGACCAGCCGGTCGGCGGTCAGGTCGACGTGATCCTTGGCCTCGTGCGGGTGGGCCCCGACCGTGCACCAGATGTCGTCATGGGCCATGGCCAGGCCGTGGGTGGCCTCGAAGGTCGACAGCTTGTCGGAAATCTCGACCATCAGGCCGACCCCGGCCGCGCGGGCCCGGGTGATGACCGCGTCGCGATCCTCGTCGAACTGCGGGGCGTGCAGATTGACGTGACTGTCGATGATCATCCGCCGCCCGCCTTGGTGCGCTGCAGGTCGGCCAGGGCTCCGGCCAGGACGTCTCCCCGATCCAGATTGATGGCGGCGGTCCGGTCCGGCAGTTCGGACAGGCGGCTCCACAGCTCGGCCCAACGCGCCCCCGAGGCCCCCTCCTCCAGAGCCCGCACCTTCACGGCCGCGATCAGCCGGTCCATCAGAGTTTCGAACCGCTCCTGCCCTTCCGCCCCGCGGAACCGGTCGGCCACGGCCAGGGCCTCGGCCCGGTCCACGGCCGGCGCCGCGACCCAGGCCTGGGCCAGTTGGTCTGCCTCCAGCGTGGCCCCGGAGGCCAAGGCCAGCGCCTGTCCCGGCGAGCCGGCCGCCATGGCGGCGATGCGCGCGGCCTCGGCCGAAGACACGCCGGTCTGGTTGCGGACCAGTTCCTCCAGCGCATGCAGGGGCCAGACCGGGAAGGCCAGACGGCGACAGCGTGAGCGGAGGGTCGACAGCAGACGCCCCGGCGCATGGGTCACCAGGAACAGCACCCCGCGCTCCGGCGGCTCTTCAAGAACCTTGAGCAAGGCATTGGCCGCATTCAGATTCAGGTCATCGGCGGCGTCGATGATCGCCACCCGATAATGGGCCTGCGAGGGACTCTTGGAAAAGAACTCCGGCAGGTCGCGGGCCTGATCGACCGAGATGGACTTCTTCGTCTTGCCGCCCTCGACGGCGCGTTCCAGCACCAGCAGGTCGGGATGGGACTGGGCCGTGACCAGACGGGCGACCGGATCGTCCGGCCGGGTCCCCAGCAAGCCGCGCGATGGATCCGGCGCCGCTCCCAGCAGACGGCGGGCGGCGCGGTAGGCGAACGTCGCCTTGCCGGACCCCTCGACGCCGCAGAGCAGCCAGGCGTGGTGGAGCCGACCCTTGTCGAAGGCGTCCAGAAACGCCGCCTCGGCCGCGGCGTCCGGAATCAGGTCGAACCGGTCGCGCGGATGCTCGCTCACAGCAGCCGCGCCTCTATCGCCGCCCACACGCGGGCCGCAACGGCGTCCTGATCCCCGTCGGCGTCGATGACGACGCAGCGCTCGGGATGGCGCGCGGCGATGTCGAGGAAGCCGCGCCGCAGACGCTCGTGGAATTCCAGCCCCTTTGACTCGAAGCGCGTTTCGAACAGCCCCCGTCCGAAGGCGCGCTCCAGACCGATACTGACCGGCAGGTCGAAGATCAGGGTAAGGTCCGGCTGGGTGTCGCCGACAATGGCGGCATCGAGCGTTTCGATGAACGCCGCGGGCGTTCCGCCGCCGACGCCCTGGTAGGCGCGGCTGGAATCGGCGAAGCGGTCGCAGACCACCCAGCGTCCCGCTTCCAGCGCGGGCCGGATGGTTCGCTCCAGATGGTCGCTTCGGGCGGCGAACATCAGCAGCGTCTCGGTCATGGGCGACCAGCGGCCAGCGTCGCCATTCAGGGCGATGTTGCGGATGTCCTCGGCCCCCGCCGACCCTCCCGGTTCGCGCGTCTGGACCACCTCGAGATCACGCGCGCGCAGGCGTTCCACCAGGCGCGCGACCTGGGTCGACTTGCCGGTCCCCTCACCGCCTTCGAATGTAATGAATCTGCCCTGGGTCACCGGCGCACAATGGCGGCGCCGGCCCGGTTCGCAAGCCTCAGCGCGCCGATATCAACAGGGCGTCGGCGTATCCGCGCGCGATGACCGCCTGGCGGGCGTGTTCCGCGGCGTTGGCGTCGGGCCACGGCCCCACCAGAACGCGGAACAGCCCTTCGCCGCCGCCGGACGAGACATCGACAGTGGCGCGATGTCCCAGCCGATCGGCGACGCGTCGCGCCGCCCGGCGGTCCGGAAAGGCGCCGGCCTGGATCCAGTAGGCGTCGTCGCCGGGCGCGGGTTCAGAAGGCGGAGCCGCAATTGGCCGCGGCGCCGGCGTCGCGGCGTATTGCAGCGCTGTCCCGCCACCGATGCGGGGGGCCCGACCCAGATAACGCACCCTCACCTCGCCCACCCCCGCCGACAGCAGGCCCAACGCCGAGGCCGAGCCGCGCGACAGGTCGATAATCCGGCCGTCGACGAACGGGCCGCGATCGTTGACCCGCGCAACGATGCGGCGGCCGTTGGCCAGGTTGGTGACCTCCACCAGTCCGGGCAGCGGCAGCGTCTTGTGCGCGGCCGTCAGCGCATGCATGTCGAATCGCTCGCCGGTCGCGGTCGGTCGGCCGTTGAACTGGTCTCCGTACCAGGACGCCATGCCGGTCTCGTCGTAGCGGGGTTGTTCTTCCGGCTGATACCAGCGTCCGCGGATCTGATAGGGGCGCATGGTCCCCGCGACAATCGGCGCGGGATCCGTCACGACCGGGAGACGGCCGGCATCCGGTCGCGCGCCGCCGGCGCAGGCGGCCAGAAGCGACAGCAGCGCAACGGCCAGGGCGCCCCTGACCAGCTTGATGGTGAGTTTCGTCCTCATCGCCCCGTCCCTGAACGCCGGAAGGATGCCCCGAGACATTTCCGCTTTGGTTAACAGGACGTTTGGCGCTATGCGGCCCATGCGCTCGATACGACGGACAGGTGGCCGAGTGGTTTAAGGCAGCGGTCTTGAAAACCGCCGCAGGTGAAAGCCTGCCGTGGGTTCGAATCCCACCCTGTCCGCCACCGTTTCGCCGAGCCGGCTCTGAAGGGTAGTTGGCCCTCCAAGCCACGGTATTGCCGCGCCAAAAGCCTGCGCATGGGTGAGCTGCGCCGCCGTTCCTGCGCTGGATAGCCCGTACCAGGCGCGTATTCGCGCTTCCGTCTCTGCCGGTCCGCGGCCGCACACCCTTTGAGCAATGCGAGTTCCGCCTGTTCTGACGAAAAGCACGCTCAGGATCGCCGGCCTAAAGTCGCGGATTCCGGCGGAAAGCGCCTGACTGCCGGCCCGCAGCAAGGTTGCGTCGCTCGAGGAGTCGCAAAATTAACAGGTGATAACAGGTCCAGTTTGGGCGGAAAACACGTCCTGCAACGCTCAAAACCACGCCCAGTTTCGCATCAAGCAGGCGGCTAAGCTGGCTGGCCGAAGCCCAGCAGACGTCGTTGTGCATCCCAGCTGCAAGGCACTTCGCTCTCTCGAAGAACCTCGAGCGTGAGACCGACGGGCTGCTGGCCATCCATGATGGCCTGCTGGATGTCGGGGGAGAGGAAGGCGAGGCGGACCAATTTGCGGATATAGGGATCGTTGATCCCGGCCATCTCCCGCCATGCAGGCCTCCGGAGCATCACGTCAGCGCCCGCTTGTCGGAGTTCACGGTGTCCCCGCCGCAGTCCGGCGACCAGCACCTTGTCGATTCTCCTGCGGTTCGTCGGCGCGTCGATGGATGCGGTAGTCCATGATCTTCCGCCTCGCATGGCCAGATTCACAGGGAGCGTCAGCATCAACCCGTCGGAGGTCTCGATGAGCTCATGGCGCGACCGGCGACACAGCCGGCTTTCGAGTCCGGGCGCAAACAGGAGCCGGACGGAGTGATCGATGAGCATGACGGATGTGAGGAGTGGGCGCAGGGAGGACCATTCGCCGAGGCTGTTCCCGTGACCTCGCGGAGCGCCTCCACAATCGTTGTCTCAACCAGAAGAGCCGATACGCGAGGATGGCTTTGACCGGATCGAGTTTCCCCGCGCTGAACGGCCGTCGATACATAGTACCGGTAGGTCCGCTCCTCCTGCCGCGTCGCCACGGGGCTCATCGGCCGCCGGTGGCATCTTTCAGCAGGCCGGTTAGCAGCGCCGGTGATGACTGACGCCTGGCGCGCCTCGCACCCCCATTGGCAGCAAGCGTAACGCCTACGGCGTCAAACGTTGGCCGATTGATGATCGGCTCGTGCAAGCCGGCAAACACCTTCTCGCGGTGCTTGATGTCGCCGACGTAGATCGGATTGCGCAGCATGTGGAACAGGGCCCCGCGGTTGATCGGCAGCCCGCCGGTCCGGTTGCCCTTCCCGGAAACCCTGACCTTCGATGTGACCCCCTGCTGTTCGAGTTCCAACTTGAGCTGATGCACCGAGCCGAGCTCGAGATAGCGCGCGAAGATGCGGCGCACGGTGGTCGCCTCGTCGGGCACGATCTTCAAGGTCCGCTCGTGGCCGGCGTAGCCAAGGGGTGGTGCGCCCCCCATCCACATGCCCTTGGCCTTGGACTGGGCGATCTTGTCCCGGATCCGCTCGCCTGTGACCTCGCGTTCGAACTGAGCGAATGACATCAGCGCGTTCAGAGTCAGCCGGCCCATGCTGGTCGTGGTGTTGAACGCCTGGGTCACCGAGACGAACGAAACCCCCTTGCGGTCGAACTGGTCGACGATCCGGGCAAAATCCGGCAGCGACCGCGTCAGGCGGTCCACCTTGTAGACCACCACGACATCGATCAGGCCGGAGCCGATGTCGCGAAGCAGGCTGACCAGACCCGGGCGTTCCATGTTCCCGCCGGAGAAGCCGCCATCGTCGTAGACGGTCCGGACCGGCTTCAGCCCTCGCCCTTCTGCGAGACGATGTAGGCGGCGCAGGCCTCGCGCTGGGCATCCAGCGAGTTGAAGCTCTGCTCCAGACCCCCCTCGGAGCTTTTGCGGGTGTAGATGGCGCAGCGCAGCGCCTTCAACGCACTGCCTCCTTGCCCAGTCCGAAGAAGCGAGGCCCGTTCCAGCGGCTTCCCGTAATCTGGCGAGCGATTTCGGAAAGGCTTTTCCAGCGCTGGCCTGCGTAGAGAAACCCGCCGGCGCCATCGATCTGACCGGAGCGCTCTACCTGCCCAGCCAACAACTGCATCTGACCGGCGGCGGGCGGCTGGGTGCCCAATTGATGACCTGCGGATGATTGTCGTGAATCGGCTTGATCTGAACGGTAACCGCCGCATTTGGCTCAATGGGGGGGGGGGGGGCGCGGGCGGGGGTGTGCCTGATAGAATAGGCGAGGCAGGTGTTAGACTTGGGGTGGAACCCGTAGCCAAATCTGCTACGGAAACGTGTCGGGCCGATAGGGGTGCATCCGCGCGCGGGCAGCACGCCGTCCATGGCGCTAGCCTGTCTAACGGCCCGGCCCATGCCACGTTTTCACACCGCTGACGCCGATGGTTGGGATTTAAGAGCGGCGCCCAGAGTTGGCGAAGGCGACGCTTCATGATCGGAAACGCGGGTCGCCGCGGCCTCGATGCTTTCGAACAACGCCCGAACGTTGAGGGGCTTCGCGAGGTGGCCGTCCGCACCCGCTTTCGTGCCCGCGGTCACATGCTCCGGCAACACGTTGGCCGTCAGCATGATGATCGGGGTGCGCGGCCGGGTGCGTGACGCCTCTTCCCGGCGAATTTCATGGACCGCCGTGAGGCCGTCCATGACGGGCATCTGCATATCCATGAGGATCACGTCGAAGCACTGCGCCCGGAAGAGTTCAAGCGCCTGGCATCCATCCTCCGCCATCGTCAGTTCGATCCCGGTGTCGGCGAGCATCAGCTCCACCACCCGGCGGTTGGTGGGATGGTCATCGGCCAGCAGCACCCGTAGCGGGATCTCCCGAATGGTAACCTCGGGGGAAGCTTGCGGCGCTGGCGAGATGGCCGCCACCTCCTCGAACGGAAGGGAGAGCCAGAACCGCGATCCGCGACCCGGCTCGCTGGCGCAGTCAAGCTCGCCTCCCATGAGCATGGCCAGTTCGCGACTGATCGCCAGACCCAGCCCGGTGCCCCCGAAACGCCGTGTGATGGTGCCGTCGGCCTGCTGGAAGCGCCCGAACAGTTGCGCCTTCATGGCGGGATCAAAGCCGATGCCGGAGTCCTCGATATCGATCCGCAGCAGTCCAGGGCCGTCAACGCTCAGCGAAACCTTGACCGCACCGTCCTCGGTGAACTTGATGGCGTTCGACACCAGATTCCCGACGACTTGGCGAAGACGGACGCCGTCGCCCCAGACGCACAGATCGCGGACATCTCCGCTATCAAAAGCCAGATCGACGCCCTTGGCCGCTGCCTGGAGACGATAGAGCCCGACAACCGAACGTATTAGGTCGACGATGTCCACCTCGACCCGCTCGATCTGAAGCTTGCCGGACTCGATACGGGCGGAATCGAGGATGTCTGCCAGCAGATGACTGAGCATCTGGCCGGACGTGCCGATGATCTCCACCATCTCCTTTTGCGCCGACGCCAGGTCCGTGGCGCCGAGCAGATCGGCCATCGCCACGACCCCGTTGAGCGGGGTCCGGATTTCATGGCTCATGTTCGCAAGGAATTCGGTCTTGGCGAGATTCGCCGATTCCGCGGCGTCCCGGGCAACCCGTTCCCGCTCCGCGGTCGCAAGCAGTTGCCTTTCTGCCTCCATCTGCGCGGTAACGTCGATAAGCGCTCCGATAAGCGCCGCCCTTCCCTCGAATTCTGTGGCGACGATATAAGGCGCGATGAGCAGTTCACGACCCTCCGCGGTAAAGTGCCGCCACACCCGCTCGGCCGAATAAACCTTCCCTAATCCTTCCGACTTCAACGCCAGGAACGCCTCCCACTCCTCGATCGGAAGGATATCCGCCAAGGACATCCCGACGAAGTCGTCTCGCGCGTAGCCGTATTGTCTTACAGCCGCCTCGTTTACGTCGATGAAAGTACCCGTTGACCTCTCGATGATGGCGAGAGGGACCGGGTTTGCGGAGAACAGCAGTTCGAAGGACAACTCGCGCCGTTTCAACTCCGTAATGTCGATGACGCTGCTCAGAACGCCCCCCGACGTAAGGTTGCGATCCTGCACTTGGAACCAGCGACCGTCGCTCTGGAGCTGTTCGTGCGGGTCCGCGTCGGCCATTCGTCGCCCCCTCACCCGCTCCTCGATCCACGCAGTTTCGCGCCCAACGATCTCGGGTTTGCCTCCTTCCGCTAGCACCCCCTGCAAGAGCTGTCGGTACGGTCGCCCCTTCTTCAGGTGCATGGCGAACGAGCCCGCTGACCCGGCATATCCACTGTTCCACGCGGCCAGCCGGTCCTCTCCGTCGTACAAGGCCACTCCCACGGGCAGAGCCTCCACCATCTCGCTCATCAGCACGCTGGCGCTAACCGCTTTGGCTGACGACCGCTCAGCTCGCCGGCGGGCCGCCTCCAGGCTGCGGCGGGCCGCCAGCAGCTCGATCTCGTCACCAACCAGTCCCGCAACGTCGGCCAAGGCGGCCGCGAGCGAGGCGTCGAATGGCCGCGGCGCCGGGTCCACAATCGTTACGCAGCCGATGCGATATCCCTGAATTGTGATCGGGGCGCCCGCGAAAAAGCGGATGTAAGGCGGACCGACGACCATGGAGCCATCGGCAAAGCGCTGATCCTTGCGGCAATCCTCAATCCAGAGGACGTCCGGCGAGAGGATCACCCAAGCCGAGGCGGTCTCGTGGCGCGGCTGGTCGCTCGCCGCAAGGCCTTCGGCAGCTGCGTACCAAACCGTATCGTCTTCGACGAAGGCGACGGATGCACTCAGGCTCGCCGTTAAGCGACGAGCGAGGCGGGTCGCGCGTTCCAGATGAAGCGATTGCTGGATGTCGCGAAGCTTCAGGCGCCGAAGCGCCTTGAGACGACCAGCCTCATCTTGAGGCTTGGGAGCGGGATGCACGCCATACTCCTGACAGTTGCTCCCGGATGGTGGCTGCATGCGGTGCACATGCCGTTAAAATTGGCGAGAATTCCGCATCTTCGTTGCAGGTCGGGCGGAGGACGTAGCACTCCCGCCTGACGCTAGCGTCGTCTATCGACCCGTAGACCATTGTCCGCTCCCGACCCTCAGGCGACATTCCGGTGATCCCGCGAAATGCTGCAAAACTGAAAGGCGTCTGCCACCCACAGGGCTGCCAACCCGGCGATCATGGTCACCATAAAGGTCACGTGTGACCCGTGGAGCGGGAGCAAAAGCAAGCACGCCCCGAAGCCCCCCGCTCCAATCCAGAGACGCCGTCGTTCGAGAACGCGGAACTGCCGCACAATCTCATGGCTCGGCAGGCCATCCCGTTCGAAATAAGATGCCAAGTGCGAAGGGAAAAGGAAAAACGCGATGGCGTAGACGGGGACCAAGAAAAGGATCAGCCGTCCGATTTCGACATAGGTCATCGCCACAGTAGCTCTGTAGGTGAGGCCGCGCCAATGTCCGCTTCCGGCAAAAGCTTTCTGCCCAAAAGCAGACGTTGGTCCCTCGCCTCGCCTAAACGCCATTCGCTGAACCGGGCCAGAGACTCGAACCTCACACGCATACCAGCTCTTCTGCCGCGCCCAGCGTCGAGACTGGTTGCCATCAGACTGACAGCACCCAAGCAGTCCTCCATAATCAACACCATCGTTGACGAGCATTGGTCACCGTGGCAACCTCGAAGGAGGGAGAGCGCTATGGTTGAAGCCGTTCATATCGACGTCGTCGTGATAGGGGCCGGACTGGCCGGCCTGCGCGCCCTTCACACCTTCCGGGCACAAGGGTTCGGGGTTCAGGTGCTGGAAGCGTCCGACGAGATCGGCGGCGTCTGGAACTTCAATCGCTATCCGGGAGCCCGCTGCGACGTCGAAAGCTTCGACTATTCGTACCGCTTTTCCGAAGAGCTGGAACAGGAATGGCGATGGACCGAGCGCTACGCGAAACAGCCGGAAATCCTGCGCTATATCAATCACGTTGCCGACCGTTTTGACCTGCGCCGCTCTGTCAGCCTGAACACGCGCGTTCGGCGCGCAGAGCTGGACGCTTCCACGGGCCGCTGGCTGATCGAGGCGGAAGACGGGCGGCGCTGGTCCGCCCAACGGTTCGTCATGGCCGTGGGTCAACTGTCCACACCCAAGGCGACGACCTATCCGGGACAGAAGGCGTTCGAGGGGCAGATTTTCTACAGCGCCCGCTGGCCACGCGAGCCGGTCGATCTGCGGGGCAAGCGGGTGGCCATTATCGGCACCGGTTCATCCGGGGTACAGATGACACCGATCATCGCAGCCCAGGCCGAGCACCTGACGGTCTTCCAGCGGACAGCGAACTATTCCATTCCCGCCGCCAATGCGCCCGTTTCGGACGAGGAAGATCGGGCGGTGAAGGCCAACTACCGCACACGCCGCGAGGCCGCGCGGAACTCCCCCAGCGGCCTCGGTTTTGCGCCCGATCCCCGGTCCGCCGCCGAGGTCGATCCGGACGAGCGCGAACGGGCCTTCGAGGCGGCCTGGAACCGTCTGGGGTTTGGCTTTGCCCTGACGTTCAAGGATATCCTGCTGAACCAGGCCGCCAACGACATCGCCTCGGCCTTCGTGCAGAGAAAGATCGGCGAGCAGATCGAGGACCCGGCGCTGCGCGACAAGCTGGTGCCAAAGGGCTTCCCTTTCGGAACGCGCCGGCCTTCCGTCGATGGAGGCTACTTTGCCACCTTCAACCGGCCAAACGTGTCTTTGGTGGACATCAGCGAGACGCCGATCGAGCGCTTCACCCCGACAGGTGTTCGCACGACGGCGCAGGATATACCGTTCGACGTGGTGATCTATGCCACGGGGTTCGACGTCTTCACCGGCTCGATCCTGAAGATCGATATCGTGGGCCGGGACGGCAAGACCCTGAAGGACGCCTGGGCCGGCGGTCCGGCCAGCTATCTGGGCATCGGGGTCCACGGCTTTCCCAACCTGTTCTTCGTCGGCGGACCCGGCAGCCCGTCCCTTCTGAGCAATGTCATACTGTCGAGCGAGGAACAGATCGACTGGCTGGCGGCCCTCTTCGACGCGGCGCGACAGCAGGGCGTATCGGAGATCGAGGCGACACAGGCGGCCCAGGCAGACTGGGTGGACCACGTCAACGCCCGCGCCCATGAGACCCTCTATATGAAGACGCCATCCTACTACATCGGGGCCGAGATGCCCGGTAAGCCCCGCGTCTTCATGCCCTACTCCGGCGGTGTCCGTGGCTATCGCCGCATCCTCGAAAAAGCGGCGGCGCAAGGCTACGAGGGCTTCGACCTGCGCGGCAGCGAGACGATGCGTGCCGCTTCCTGACGGGTCGCTGGACCCCGATCTGGCCAAGTGGCTCACGGACCCGCGCGTTGCCCTGAGCGTGCCCACGGATCTGACGGCGTTTCGGTCGGGAGCCAACGGCTATCTCGCGCGTGCGCCCAGACCGGACGTCCACGCCGTCGAGGACGTGGAGATCACCGGGCCGGGCGGACCCCTGGCTCTACGTGTCTATCGGCCAGCGCCGGGGCCGGATCGGGCTATCGTGGTCTTTCTGCATGGCGGAGCCTTCGTTTTCGGCAACCTCGAAACCCACGACGCCGTGTGCCGACGCCTTGCCTTGAGCAGCGGCCTGACCCTGGTCGCGGTCGATTACCGGCTGGCCCCGGAGCATCCGTACCCTGCGGGCATGGACGACGCGGTCGCCGCCCTGGACTGGGTCAGAACGCGCTTTGCCGGCCTCCCCGTCGAGCTGGCTGGAGACAGCGCAGGAGCCTGGCTGGCCCTGGCGACCGCGCTGGGGTCGGCGGCCGTCGGACAGCCGGTCAAGGGTCTGGCCTTGCTCTATCCGGCGGTGGACCCTGGCTGCGCCAGCGCATCCCAGTTGGCTCTTGGGCAGGACCACATGCTGACGCGGACGTTCATGCTGTGGGCATGGCAGGCCTACGCCAGGGACGGCATGGTCGACCTGATGGGTGGCGACCTGTCGACGCTGCCGTCCACCACGGTCATTACGGCTGGCTTCGATCCCTTACGGGACGAGGGACAAGCTTTGGTCGAGCGAGCACGGAAGGCGGGCGTAGAGGTCAAGGCCTACCATTATCCGGACATGATCCACGGGTTCGCGGGCCTCCCACAGGGCAGTAGACGCAGCGACGACGCAATCGCGCGCCTTGCGGAAGGGCTGGTCGCTGCCCTGACCTGAGCGAGGTCAGAGGCCGCCGAAGTCGGGCGGACGACGGGCGACAAAGGCGGTGATACCCTCCCGGCCCTCGGGCAGGCCGACGGCCTCTGCGATGCCTTGCGCCTCCAGTTCGAGCTGCGTCTCCAGCCCGTTGGACAGGGCCTGATGCAGCAGGGCCCGCGTGCGGGCGAAGGCGCGCCGCGGACCCTGTGCGAGCGTCTCGGCGAGTGTGAAGGCCTCGTCCTGCAAGGCCTCGTCGTCGATCGCCTGGGTGATCAGCCCGATCCGCTCGGCCTCCACGGCATCGATCCGCGCGCCGGTCAGCGCCAGCCGCTGCGACTGGCGGTATCCGACCAAGCGTGGCAGGAGCCAGGTCGCCCCGCCATCGGGCGTCAGGCCGATCGCGCCATAGGCCATAGCGAACTTCGCCGATCGGGCCCCCAAAGCGACGTCGCCCAGGATGGCCAGGCCAAAGCCGGCGCCGGCCGCTGCGCCGTTAATCGCCGTCACCAGAGGCTTGTCCATCCGCGCCAGTCGCGCAACCGCCATATGCAGGGACGCGGTCAGGCCTTGCACGAGAATCGACGCACCCGGACCGGCGGCCGCGAAGGCCTTCACGTCGCCGCCAACGCAGAATGACTTCCCCTGCCCGGTCAGCACCACCGCCCGTATGTCGTCGTCGGATGCACAGGCCAGGGCGGCTTTCAGCAGGCCGTCGGCCATCTCCTGGTCGATGGCGTTGCCGGTGTCGGGGCGCGAAAGAGTCAGGACCGCGACGCGATCCCGGACCTCGATCTGGACAGCCTCGCTCATCGTTTCAGGACAACGGAGCCGCCGTTGGCCCCCAGGCCCAGCACGGCGGACATGGCGATGCGGGCGTCCGGCACCTGGCGCCCCCCGGCCTGGCCGCGGAGTTGCCACCCCAGTTCGCAGACCTGCATCAGCGCCTGGGCCGTCGTGGCCTCGCCGAACGACAGGAAACCGCCGCTGGGGTTGATCGGGAGCGAACCGTCGATCTCGAACTCGCCATCCGCCAGTCTTCTGTCGCTTTCGCCCGGAGCGTGGAAACCGAAGAACTCCGGCCATGCCAGAATGTGCCAGGCGGTATTGTCGGCGATCTCGATCAGGTCGATGTCCCCGGGACCAACGCCGGCGATCTCCCAGCCGCGGCGCACGGCCGAGACCACCTCGCTCGTATGCGGCACGCCGGGCCTCGGCGTGGCGGACACTGTGGGAATTCGCGCCGCTGGATCGCCGAATGTCCCGGTGGCGATAGCGCTGGCGGCGACCTGGATCATGGGGCCGCCGGCGCGCCGCGCCTGGGCTTCCGTACCCAGGATGACCGCGGCCGCCCCGTCGCTCACGGCGCAGATTTCAAGCAGATGCAGCGGATCGCTGACGACCGGCGACGCCAGCACCTCGCCCACCGTCGAGGCCGTTCTGAAGCGGGCGTTCGGATTGTGCACCGCGTTGCGGCGCATCAGGACGGAAGCGGCCGCCAGGGTTTCGGCGCTGGTGCCGAAGTCATGCATGCGCCGGCGGGTCTCCATCGCCCAGTAGGCCGGATTGGTCGCCCCCATGGTGACCCAGCGCAGATAATCGCTGTCGCTGATGTCGTCGGCGCTGCCGGGCGGCCGCGGGATGAACCCCTTGGGCATCCGCTCGGCGCCCATCGCCGCCATCACGTCATACTGGCCGCTGGCGACCATCATGTGCGCTGTGTGGAAGGCAATGGCCCCCGCCGCACAGGCGCCGCCGACATTGACGCAGGCGATTCCTCGCTCGGCGACGGCCTGGACCGCCTCGTTGGCGTGAAGACCCCAGCCCATCCCGCCTTCGAACCGCGAACTGGCGGCGACCAGACCCTGAAGGTCTTTCCAGTCGAGGGCGGCGTCCTTGAGCGCAGCGCCCATGGCGTGGAGCGCGAGCGCGATCTGGGTCTTTTCAGGCCACTTGCCCCAGGGATGGGCCCCGACGCCGAGCAAATAGACCGGTCTCATGACACGGCTCCGCGCCCGAGGTCCGCTACGAAAACGTGCGTCGTGACTTCGCCGCTCTCATTCGTGTTGTACAGCGTCCGAACCGCGAGCCTGACGGGCATGCCGATATGGATGTCCTCGACGGGCACGGACAGCACCGCCATCAGGCGCAGGCCGTCCGCAAGATCCACCAGACCGATCGCATACGGCGCCCACGGTTCCATCTGGAACAGCGGAGGCGGGCGGTAATTCTGGACGGTGTAGCTGTAAAGCTCTCCAAGACCGCCGATCAGCGCGGGTGCGACGTGTGGGTCATGGCATTCGGGGTTCCGGCAGTTGGACGAAGAGGGGAAATAGACCGCCCCACACCCCACACAGCGGGAACCGTTCAGACGAGGGACCTCTGCCTCCACCTCGAACAGGCCTTCGACGACGGGGACGGCCGAGAAGGTCATTTCCGGAGCCTCACAGGGAAAGAATGTCGCGCGTTTCACGGAAGTAGAGGACGCCGGTTTTGACATCCTCGACCGTCACGGCATGGCGCACATAACGCCGCTCGCGCTTGACGTATTTGTCAGCCGCCCGCGTGGTGATGCGGACAGTAGCGCCGACAGGAATGGGCTCCAGGATTTCGGAGTCGTGGAAGGTGTGGATAGAGCCGATGGCGAACGGCCGAGCGGGATCGAACTGCACGGACAGCACGAAGTGGGACACCAGCAACGGGGGGACTATGGCCCCGCCGAAGGGCGATTCCCCCTCCGTCCGCCAGGTATTCATCTTCCAACCCTCGTACCAGGGATTGAAGTCCTCCACGCCGTCCGCATAGAGGATGACCAACTCGGGCGTGATCTCGAGTTCGCGGACCAGTTCGTCGCCGATCTCGACCATGTTCCAATAGGGCTCGGCGACGGAGGCCAGCCCGTCGATGAAGTCCCGTGTCTGCTCGATCTGGATCGGCGACATGGGCCGCAAGGCATCCGTTTGTGAAATGCTGCTCATTGTACTGCCTGTAAGACTTCGGTTGCGGCGAGGGTCCGCCGATCAGACCCCGACATCGACTTCGACCCAGCCGACGGTCTTCTTTTCACCGGCCTCATTCCGGGCCCAGGTGTCGACGACAAACCGGTAGCCGTCGCCTTTTGGAATCTTCTCGCGCACCACGCCGTGGGTGCTGATCACCTCGTCGGCCAAGGTCGAGGCGATGTATTTGCAAACCACGCGTGCGTTGCGGAACAGGTCCTCGCCGAAGTGGTTGACGCACATCTCGGCGATGTAGGCAGATGACATCTCGCCCGTCTGGATCGGGGCGGCCAGACCCGTCGACGCCGCATAGACCGGGTCCCAATGGTTGGGGTTGAAACGCCCCCACAGCCGCGACCCCATTAACTGGATCGCCGCCTTCTTCTTGAGGCTTTGCAGTTCAAAGCCTACGGGCGTTTCCGTCGTGATCCGATGCCGGAATGCGCTGCCGGGTGATCGGGAGGTCATGGGTAGGGTCTCCGAGAACATGCGTCACTCTTCAAACGGATTGGGCGGGCGAAGACTCCAGTCCCGCTGGCCTAGCCCGCGAAGCACGTCACGCTGCACCACTTCAAATCGTTCGTCAACGCATACGTTGATAACGTTCAAGCCGGGCGTCATTGGGCTTATCATGGCGATCAACGGCAATGTTGATTTTCGTCAACACCCCTATTGACACCTGCCGTATCATGGTTCCCTCTGACGTCGTCGCATACAGGCCGCGTCAGATGACCTGATCACGACAAGGGCAGGAAACCCGGGGAGAGACATGAACAGGACGACCATGAAGCTGGCGCTGCTGGGCGGGGCCGCGAGTTCAGTACTGATATGCACCGCAGGATCGGCCTTTGCACAAACGGCGCCCGCGACGCAAACCGCGGAACCTGAAACCACGTCGCAGATCGACGACGTCGTGGTCACGGCCCGGCGACGCACCGAGACGCTGGTCAGCGTCCCCGTCGTCGTCAACGTCCTGACCACCGAAGTCCTGGAGCGCAACCGGGCCGACAGTCTGGCCAGCATCGGCGAACTGACGCCGACAGTGATCGTCGGCGCCTACAAGTCCAACGGCGGCGGTTCCGTCGGCATCCGGGGCGTCAGCTCGCCGGCCAATCAGACCGGCTTCGAGCAGGCGGTGTCGGTCGCGATCGACGGCGTGCAGACCAGCGACGGCCGAATCACACAGGCCGGCTTCTTCGACCTGCAACAGGTAGAAGTGATGAAGGGGCCACAAGCCCTGTTCTTCGGAAAGAACAGTCCGGCGGGCGTCATCTCCGTCAAGTCGGCGGATCCCACCGCCGACTTCATGGCCTCGCTTCGCGCCGGCTATGAATTCGTCGGCGACGAGGCCAGTCTGGAAGGCGTGGTTTCGGGCCCGCTCAGCGAGATTTTCGGTGCCCGTATCGCCGTCAAATACCGCAATCTCGACGGATGGCTGCGCAATACGGCGCAGCCGATCGCCAATCCGTTCTACCTAGCGTCTACCGGAGCGCCGATCGGCGCCGCGCAGCTGCCGGGCGCCTCAGACAGCCGCCCGGGCGATGAGGAACTGCTGGGTCGGCTGACCCTCACGGCGGACTTCTCGCCCAATTTCGACGCCCGCCTGAAGCTGTTCGCAAGTTCATCGGAAGGCAGCGGCCCCGGCGTCGGGACCCAGAACATCGGCCCCTGCACGGGCCCCAACCCCCGTGTCTACGGCTTCGCCGATCCGTCCGGTGAATGCGTCGCGGACCGCAACACGTCCATAGGCGACCTGCCGGACGCCATCGCCCGCACTATGAGGGGCTATCAAGGAAGCGGAGCGCCTTACGACGAGCTCGACATCATGACCGGCGCGCTCGACCTGAACTGGCGGTTCGGCGACCTGAGCCTGGCCTCGACGACGGGTTACAATCGGACCGAATATCAGTTTCTTTCGGGACTGGATCAAACCGCCTATTCCCAACTGGCCTTCTACAATCTGCAGACCAACGAGGAGATCAGCCAGGAATTCCGCCTGACCAGCGACTTCCAGGGGCCGGTCAACTTCATGGTCGGCGCCTACTTCCAGAAGACCGACCTCTTCACCAACAACGATACCAAGCTGCGCGACAGCAACTATAGCGCGGCTTCGGGTCGGTTCTCGACCTATGAGGATCTGGCGACGCAGGAGGGCGACACCCAATCAGTCTTCGGCCAAGTGCTGTGGGACCTCACCGACACCGTCGAACTGGCGGGCGGCCTTCGCTGGACCCGCGAAAGCAAGGATTTCCGCAAGCGCAATCTATACGGCATCGGGACCTTCAATACGGCGGCCAGGGTCTACGCGGGCTCTGACACCGTCGGCGAGATCCAGGGGACTTTCGAGGACGAGAACGTCTCGCCCGAGGTCACGCTGACCTGGCGGCCTGACAGCACTCATACGGTCTTCCTGGCCTACAAGACTGGCTACAAGTCCGGCGGGTTCGGCCTGACCAGCCCCCTGCAGGTGACAACGGTCATCGGGGATATCGACTTTGGTCCGGAAACAGCCAAGGGCTTCGAGCTGGGCGGCAAGGGTATCTTCATGGACGGACAGCTGCGCCTGAACGCGGCAGCCTTCGCGTTCGATTTCAGTGATCTGCAGGTTAATACCTACGACCCGGCGCGCATCGCCTACACAATCAACAATGCGGGCACCCTGGAGCAGCGCGGCATAGAGGCCGACGCCAACTTCTCGGTGACAGACACCTTCTCGGTTCGGGGTGCGATCGCCTACGTCAACGCCCAGTTCAAGGACTTCGTCGGCCAGTGCTATAGCTACGCCTTCCCCACAGGTTCGACGCGAGCCACGGCGACCCCTCCGCCAAACTGCTCGTTCGTGAACACCACAAACCTGACCCTGCAGCAGGACTTCAACGGCCGCGCTCCGGCCCGCTCGCCGGAATGGGCGGGCAGCGCCGGCTTCACTTGGGACGTGCCGCTGGGCAGCTACAATCTCGGGGTCACGGGCGACACCTTTTACACCAGCGAATATTACGCCTCCGAAGCCATGTCGCCCGGGTCGATCCAGGACGCCTTCTGGCGCTTCAACGCTGGCCTGACCCTCAAACCCGCCGATGAAGCCTGGTCCCTGCAGCTGATCGGCCGCAATCTGACCGACGAATACTATCTCCAGTATGCGGCGGACCGGACCGGCGGCGCGAGCGTTCCGGGCGCGTTCGGCGAGCAGCGCGGCGTGGTCTCAAGAGGCCGCGAGATCGCACTCCAGTTCTCGTACACCTTCTGATGGCTGCGGAACCGAAACCGGCGTCCGCCGCAAGGCCCGATCTCGGCTATGCCTGGTACACGGTTTCGGTTCTGACGGTCTGCTACACGCTGTCCTTTATTGATCGGCAGATTTTCGGACTGCTGGTCGGTTCCATCAAGGCAGAGTTCGGCGTCTCCGACACCCAAATCGGCCTTCTGAGCGGCCTCGCCTTCTCGCTATTCTACACCTTGGTCAGCCTGCCGCTGGGCAGGCTGGTCGACCGATACAGCCGTCGCATCATCATCGGGGCCGGTGTGTTCTTCTGGAGCCTGATGACCGCCGCCTGTGCGATCGCCCCCGGTTATGGCGGCCTGTTCCTCGCCCGCATGGGCGTGGGAATCGGGGAGGCCACCTTGGCGCCTGCAGCGGTTTCCATGATCTCTGACTCCTTCCCGAACGATCGTCTGGGTTCCGCGATGAGCCTCTACGGTATCGGCATCTACCTGGGCTCCGGTCTGGCGCTTCTCCTTGGCGGTGCGGTAATCGCGGCCGTGTCACAGATACCGGCGATCACTCTGCCGGTGTTCGGAGAAATCGCCTCCTGGCGAGCGACCTTCATGATCGTCGGCCTACCGGGTCTGTTCATCGCGTTCTGGGCTCTGTCGCTGCGTGAACCCGCCCGCAAAAACACTCTGAAGGCGATGGACGGTCAGACTGCGCAACTGACAATCCAAGAAACGCTCGTGGAGGTCGGCAAGCGTTGGCAGGCCGTAGCCGGCATCGCGCTGGGCCTCATGTTCCAGGCCGTCGCGCTTTACTCCTACATGCTCTGGTCCCCTGCCACGCTTCAGCGCACCTTTGACTGGAGCCCACAGGTCACCGGCCTCGTTATGGGGATCGTAGTGCTGATTGGGGGCACGGCCGGCATGCTGGCGGGCGGCCGATTCAGCGATCGGGGTCTGCGCGGCGGACGTCGCGACGCGGCACTCCGGGTGGCGGCTCTCAGCTCGCTCGGAGGTTTCGCCGTCTTCGCTCTATTGGGGCTCGCTCTGCAAAATGACTGGGCCACAGTGAGCGTCTTCTTCCTCGGTGTGATCCTTTTGGCCATGCCCGCAGGTAGCTGTTACGCAGCGGCGCAGATGGTGTTTCCGAACCAGGTGCGGGGCCAGGTGATGGCGTTGATCCTGTTCATCGCCAACCTGGGTGGCCTGACAATGGGCCCGCTTCTGCCGGGCCTTCTCAACGACTATGTCTTTCGGGACGAAGGTGCGCTGGGCGTCTCCCTTGGCATCACCTTGGCCGCGTCGACGTTGGCAGCGGCTTTGGTGTTCGGCTGGGCACGGCCTGCCTACCGGCGGCACCACGAAGCTCTGAACCCCTAACCGTACCGGCAAAGCCCCCCATACAATGCCGCCCCCCCGCCCCCTTCCATCGGTTCAAGACCGCCAGGCGGCGCTGTCGCGGCGCTTCCCCGAATGGCGGCCGCTGACCTTGGCTGAGATGTTGGATGCCGCGGCAGAAGAATTCCCGGACCGTCCTTATCTGATCACCGACCAGCGGACCTGGACCTATCGGGAGATGGCGCAATGGGTGCGTCAACTCGCGGGCGGATTGGTCACCGCCGGCGTACGGCCGGGTGAGCACGTTGCCCTCGTCATGGCCAACTACCCCGCCTTCGCCGCATTGAAGTTCGCCATCGCAGCGGTCGGGGCCGTGGCTGTGCCCGTCAACATCCTGAACCGCCGCGACGAACTGGCCTATGTGCTGCGCCAGTCGCGGGCCGTCATGCTGGTCACGATGGACCGGTTTCGTGACCTCGATTACTTGGGGATGCTGGATGAGATCGCGCCGGGCTGGGAAACCGGGGGGCGCGGCACGGCCCTGCCCGACCTGCGCTCGGTCGCGGTCTTCAAGGCGGAGGGCGATGGACGAGTGGGCGCGACCACGTTTGAGAATCTTCAGGGCGGCGCGGTCGATCTGCCACGAGGCGACCCTGCGGCGCCCGCCGACATCATCTACACCTCCGGTACGACCGGTTCGCCCAAGGGCGTGGTGCTGACCCATGACATGCTGCTGCGCGCGGCCTTCGGCAGTGCCTATGCCCGTGCGTTTGAGGATGGGCGCCGCATCCATTTCAGCCTGCCGATGAACCACGTGTATGGCTATGTCGAAGGCCTTCTCGCGGCCCTGTTCGTAGGCGGGGCGATCGTGCCGCACCTGAAGTTCGATCCGTGCGAAACGCTGCGGGCCATCGAGCGCCACAGGGTGACCGACCTGCTGTTGATCCCGACGATGACGCTCGCCGTCCTGGATGCCCTGGCCGACACGCCGGTCGATACCGCGTCGCTCAAGGGGATGCTGTCCTCGGGAGGGCGCACCCCGCCCGGTCTGTGGGATCGTATTCTGGCGACCTTCGACAGCATCGAGATCACCACCGGCTATGGCATGAGCGAATGCACGGCCTCGACCACGGTAACCCGGCCGGATGATCCCAGCGACCGCCTGAAGACGACCAACGGTCGTCTGCGCGACGTAGGGTCGGCGGGCGATCCAGCCATCGGCAACCGCATCGTCGACTATCGCGTGGTCGACCCACAGTCCGGCGCGGTGCTGGCGCCCGGTGAGGTCGGCGAGCTGATGGCCAGAGGTCCCGGCGTCACCACAGGATATTTCGACAAGCCCGAGGCGACCGCCGAAGCCTTCGATGCCGAGGGCTGGCTGCACACCGGCGACCTCGGCCGGATCGATGCGGACGGCTACCTGAGCCTGGTCGGCCGGGTGAAGGAAAGCTATCGCTGCGGCGGCGAACAGGTCACCCCCTCCGAGATCGAGGACGTGCTGATGGGGCACCCTTCAGTCTTGCAGGCTTACGTGGCACCCGTGCCAGACGACCGCATGGGCGAGATAGGCATTGCCTTCATCGTGACGCGCCCGGGAAGCGGGCTGGAGCCTCAGGTCCTGATCAACTGGTGCGCCGAACGGCTCGCACGCTTCAAGGTGCCGCGCCATATCCTGGCGATCAAGGTAGAAGACGTGCCGCTAACGCCGTCAGGGCGACCCCGCAAATTCCTGCTGTCGCGCCTGGCCATCGAACGTCTGGGCCTGTCATGAGCGAACCCTCCCGCGTCGCCCTCGTGACCGGAGCCGCGCGCGGCATCGGCGCCGCCATCGCCGAACGCCTGGCCCGGGACGGCTGCGATGTCGCCGTAATGGATCTTCAGACGCAAGCCTGCGCTGACACCGTTCAGCGAATCCAGGCGCTCGGGCGTCGGGCCATGGCCGTGGCCGTCGATGTCTCCGATGAAACTTCCGTCCAGGCCGCTGTCGCAACTGCCGAAGCCGCGCTGGGGCCGCCCGCCGTTCTGGTCAACAACGCCGGCGTCCTGCGCGAGAAGACCTTGGCCAAGATGACGCTGGATGACTGGCAGGTTGTCCAGGATGTCAACCTGCGCGGGGCGTTCCTGATGTGCCGCGCGGTCCAGCCCGCGATGCGCCGCGAAGGCCACGGGCGGATCGTCAACCTCGCCAGCATTGCCGCCTTGGGCGCTTACGGACAGGCCAACTATGCCGCAGCCAAGGCCGGGCTGATCGGCCTGACCAAGACCTTGGCGCTGGAAATGGGCAAGTCCGGCATCACCGCCAACGTCGTCGCACCCGGCTTTGTCGTAACCCCGATGACGACTGCTGTAGCCGAACGGCTGGGGGTGACCTTCGAGGCGATGGTCGCAGACATTGTGCGCGATATCCCCGCCGGTCGCCCGGGCCAGCCCGAAGACATCGCTAATGCCGTCTCCTTCTTCGCCGACGCACGCTCGGGGTTTGTGTCAGGTCAGGTGCTGTTCGTGGCGGGCGGTCCACGTGGTTGACGACCTGAACGGTTTGGACTTTCGGCAAGCACTCGCTAATCAATCCCCGACATGAGTCCGACAAGCGACAAGACCAGCGGCATCGGCAAACGCCGGAAGGCGGCAAAGGAAGAAAGCTCCGACGCTTACAAGCGGCGTCGCCGCGAGATCGCGGAGGCGGCCGTTCGCGTCTTTGACCGCTTGGGTCTGCAGGGCGCGAGCATCAGCGCTGTGGCTGCCGAACTCGGCATCGATCGCGCTTCGGTCTACTACTACATCTCGTCCAAGGAAGAGTTGTTCGACGAAGTGCTGAGGGCCGTTGCGGAACGGAACTCCCAGATCGCCACCGATATAGCGGGCAGCACGCTGCCAGCGCCTGACAAGCTGTGGAATCTGATCGTCGCGATCATGGAATCGTACGGCGAGCACTATCCCCTCCTGTTCATCTACATCCGCGAGAACCTCAGCCGTGTGTCCGGAGCCCGTTCGAAATGGTCCTCGGACATGCGCCAGGTGAACCGCATCATCGAGAATGCTTTCATCGAGATCATCGAAGAGGGCTATACTGACGGAACCTTGCGCGACGTCGGCCCCTCGCGCATCGTCGCCTACGGGATGTTGGGCGTCGTCGGCTGGACCCACCGCTGGTTCCGCCCTGAGACCTCACCCCAGACTGCCCGCGAAATCGGCGAAACCTATGCCAACATGATGGTCTCCGGGATGCGGGCCGAGCCTTAGGTTTGCGCGGCTCTGTCGGCCCAATCATAACCGCTCAGTGTTCCGGGGCACATGGTGCTGTCAGTTTAACCGCGCCAAGCCGAAAGCCGCCCTACCCCGCCTGAAGTCAGGCAACCGCGGTCGCCGCGTCGGCGCGGAAACGTCGCGGCCAAGACCAGACACAGAGCCAGCTAGCGAACGTCCGCTTTGGGTCGAAAGCGGAAGGTCGGGCCGGGGTGGCCAAGCAGCCAGTAAACCCTCGCCCCTGATCGCCGCTGGGTGCTCTCCCAGATTACGCGTTCGCTACCGTACTAACCCTAGAGATTTACGGGTATCGGGTTGCGCTTGGTCCTGCGTGCCATAAGGTGAAACCCTGAGGGATCGGGTAACAGCATTTGCAACAGTACGTCTTGGTAGTTTCCCGCTGGGCAGCCAGTCTCATTTTGGCGCTCAGCGTGCTCTTCTGCACGACTTTAAGTTCAGCGCAGACGCCATCTGTGCTTGAAGAGCTAACGCTTGTCACCCAGAGCGCAGACAGGGCGGCGTTCCTGCTACGCTTTTCCCCCGCCGAACCCCAACACGCGCCAACAAGTACTAACCTGCGGCGGCCAGAACTTCGGATGCGCGCGACTTTGAAAGCGCCGCGAGTGGTTTCGCCGCGCCTGCCGAACGGCCTTGTTCGACAGGCGAGCTTCGAAACGGCGAACGGCGACCTGCTCCTGCGATTTGACACGGCCGAGCCCTCCAGGGTTCGAACTGAACCGGCCGGCGAGGGACGGCTTCAAGTTACCATCACGCGGATAAGCGACGAGGAAGCGACCGGCACGCGCCCGCTTGGATCGACCGGTGAAGCCGTCGTGCCGGCGACGGACCTCCCAGCCTATGTGGCCAGCGGGAGCTTGGTTTCGGGCGAAGCCTCGGAACTGGTGCCCCTGCGTTATGCGGACGTCAGCGAGGTGATTGGCCTGCTTGTCGAGGGCCAGACAATCGAGCCGAACAACGTTTTCATCCGACGGGAGCCCGGCTTCGGGTCCATCGCCTCGACCACCCAGCAAGGCTTCAACAACAACGGAAATCAGGGAGAGCGGGAAGCCGTTCCTCTGGGCGAATCCTTCCCCGGCCAGGGATTGGCGATCGACCGCCGGCTTAACGCCATATGGATCACCGGGTCGCCGGAACGGATCGAACGGGTCAAGGCGCAGATCGAACTGATCGACATCCCGGTCGACTCCGTGATCTTGGAGACCCAGTTCGTCGAACTAACCGAGCAGGGGGTGCGCAACCTCGGCATCGACCTCAACAACCCCGCCGGGCAGATTGCCGTCGCCACCCTCCAGACCGGCGCAAACCTCCCCTTCGGGACGGATCCTGAGCTGGTTCTGGCCTCGGGTCAGCTTCAAGCGACCATTTATGCGCAGGTTCTCGCCGGCGAAGGACGCATCGTCTCGCGGCCGCGCATCGCGGCTCAGAGCGGGGCTACTGCGAAGATCATCACCGGCGACGCCCTACCGATCCTGACCTCGATCGCGCTTTCCGGAGTCAATGCCGTCTCACAACAGGTCCAGTATGTGAACGTCGGCGTCACCCTCCAGATCGCGCCGCGGGTCAGCTCCGACGGATTCGTGACCTCGCAAATCTACTGCGTGGTCTCGTCAGTGACAGGGTTCTCGCAGGGCTATCCGACCATCAGTCAGCGAGAGGCCGAAACGTCCGCCTCTGTACGGGACGGCGAGACCTTCGTGATTGGCGGCCTGACCCAGGAAAACACGCTCACCACCACCTCAAGCGTTCCGGTGCTCGGATCCGTCCCGATTCTCGGCAGCCTGTTCCGCGTCAACAGGTCCACGCGGTCGAAAACCGAGCTCTACATCATCATCACGCCTCGCATCGTCCGGCACCGCCGGTTCGATGCTCAATCCGAGCCGGCGCCCAGCTTCAGAGAGATTTCACCGACCTCGTAGTGCTGCTCCGTGCGTATCTGACTCATCACGAAGCGTACCCGCTTCGTGATGACTCTCGACTATTCAGGAATGGGTTGTGTAGTTGAGGGTTTTTACTCTTCACCGATGAAATTAGAGTCGACAGACGAGAACGTCCTTCCTAGCATCGACTTGATTGCACAGGCATTTGGCCGCGATCATTAACGCTGAGAGGGAGTTCAGGGGTGATTAAACTTACAGTACTCGGTATTGCTGGCGTCTCGCTGATGGCTTTGGCCTTGCCGGCCCAGGCGCAGGTGGCGGGAGACGCAATCCCCGGCAGCTACGTTTGCGTCTTCAATAAGGGATCGGTTTCCCGCGGGAACGCGCAGGCGGAAGCCAACAGAGCGGTTCAGGCCGGCGGCGGCCGGGTGAAACATGTCTACAGCGTCGCCCTGCAAGGGTTCTCGGCGGACCTGCCCCCGCAGGCCCTTGAGCGTGTCCGCGCCGCAAATCCGAACATCGCCTACTGCGAACAGGACCAGGTCTTCACCATTCCGCCGGTGCGCGCCGAAGCTAGACCCGGCGGCGGCGGCGGCGTCCAGCCGGCTCAGGAAACGCCTTGGGGTATCGCTCGGGTCAACGGCGGCGCCGCAGGGACTTTCGCCACCGCTTGGGTGATCGACACCGGGATCGACCTCGATCACCCGGATCTGCGTGTCGACGTGACGCGCAGCCGCAGCTTCCTGTCCAATGACGCCTCGCCCGATGATTTGAACGGCCACGGCAGCCATGTCGCCGGAACGATCGCGGCGCTCGACAACGCCATCGGTGTGATCGGTGTCGCGCCCGGCGCTTCTGTTGTCGCGGTGCGGGTCCTCGATCGTCGCGGCAGCGGCAGCACCTCGGGCGTGATTGCCGGGGTCGATTACGTGGCCCAGTACGGTCGTGCTGGCGATGTCGCCAACATGAGCCTCGGCGGCGGCGTCAGCCAGGCGCTGGACGATGCCGTGGTTTCTGCTTCCGCGGGCGGCGTGCGCTTTGCCCTTGCGGCCGGGAACGAGAGTGACAACGCCAACAACCACTCGCCTGCACGAGCCAATGGCCCGAATGTCTTCACGGTTTCCGCGTTCGCCGTAGGGGACCGGTGGGCGTCCTATTCGAACTTCGGCAATCCGCCCATCGACTACGCCGAACCGGGTTCCTCGATCAAATCGACGTGGAAGGACGGCGGCTACAACACCATCAGCGGAACCTCGATGGCGACGCCGCATCTCGCGGGCCTTCTGCTGGCGGGTGCGGTGCGCAATGGCGGCCCTGTTGCCGGGGACCCGGACGGAAATCCGGACCCGATCGGGGTTCGATAGTCGTTACACCTGAGTTCTGATCTAAAGGAGGGGCGGTCTCGCGACCGCCCCTTCGCGTTTGGTTGATCCCTGGAGAAGGTGAATGCCTCGCCAATGCATCATCCTCGCAATGACGGCGGGTGTGCGGCTAAGCCAACAGAGTCAGGCGCTGGAGGAAGGCTTGCCCGACGTTTGCTGTTACGAGCTTGCGAAACGAGAGCCGTCGTCTGTTCGCCAGTCTCGCGGACGCGAAATGTGCTTTCCAGGAGGAGGTCGAGGCGTCCCGTGCGGACCCGCGCGTAGGGCCCTATGTGCGCTGACAGTCCGTGTCAGGCGCGCTTGGAGTAAAGCCGATGTCCCGTCCCTTCATCACCCCACGAGCGGACGTCGAACCTCGACACTTTCCAACTGGAACGGCCGTGAGGTGGAGGCCTATGGCGGACCTTCGCCTGAACGGTAGTCAGAGCGGAGTTCGGGAATGACGCAGCTGAAGTCCGCAATGGGTCGGAAGCCGACTGCTGCTTGAGGGCGGGAAGCGGACATTCAGCTGTGGTAGAAGCGGCCCTTGCACATCGTCGTTCCCTTTGAGGGGGTCTGGATGATCACCTATCTTCTGCTGGGCCTCCTGGTCGTCTCAGCCATCCTCTGTGGGGGTGGAACCCTCCGGCTGGTTGAACCCGAGAAGCGATTTCCAAGCCCTATCTTCATGTTTGAACTGATAGGTAGATGGTGGTCTGTTCCGAGCGACGGGCGGACCCTTTCGTTTCCAGCGCGGTGGCCGGTTTCGTCATGTTTTTCGCAACGTGGATACCGCTGGTCTTCTTCCTCTGACGACCGACGGACTTGGAACGTCCACAACGGGTCGAGACCGGACTGTTGCCTAAGGGTGGTTAGCGGACATCGTTCTGCGATAGCGTGACCGCTATGAGCAGATTTGGCTTCTTCCCGGGAGAGGGCCCATGTGGGCCGGTCTCAGTGCCTCCCAGCTACGGATCGGCAACGGTGCACTTGGGTGATGCGGTCGAGACCGTCTTGTTCGGCCTCGCGGCCTGGAATACCGGCGACTACGTCGATCATTGGCAGCAGGGGGCGCCGAAGTGCCTACGGGAAAGACAACCGTTCCTGTTTTGCACTGACCTGACGAAACAGAATGCGTCAGTCTTTGCCGCATTCCCCGAGGCGAGACTATGTCTTCGAGGAATGGGTGATCCCACGCCGCACCTTCACGGTTATTGGGAGAGAGATTGTCCTCGTTAGCCAAAGCGACATGGTGCGCGCGGGCGGCGACACGTCTTCTTGGCCGGTGGATAGGGCAGCAATCGCGGACTTCGCTGACGCAGTCCGAAACGTCCGCTATGGGTCGGGAGCAGACGGTCGCATAAGGAGGGAAAGCGGACAAAACAACAAGGCAGACAGCTACTGCAAGACGTGAGGTCAATCTCCCGGCGGAGAGTGTTCTTGCTTAAAGCGACGTCTCAGCGGATCGCTGATCGCGGATGTGCATTATGCGCGTGATCCGGAAGGGTGCGGTGACGCCAGCTCCACCCTAAAAATTGCATTGAGGGACCGAATGGGCCGCGACGAAAACGGGACGGCGTCAGACAGTCCTGAAGATGTCACACCGAGCGGTGGCATGCTGGGGCCGCACACGGTCGGCAAGCATAGCGGCTTCTTGGCCTTGGCTATCGGATCCATCGGGGTCGTCTTCGGGGACATCGGGACCAGCCCTCTCTACGCGATGCGAGAAGCGCTCCATCGGTCCGATACCGGTGGCGGGCTCGAGCTGTCCGTTCTCGGTGTCGTGTCCCTGATCTTCTGGGCGCTGATCCTCGTGGTCACCGTGAAATATGTGTTCTTCATGATGCGCGCCGACAACAAGGGCGAAGGTGGCACCTTGGCGCTCATGGCCCTCGCACAACGCGCCATGGTCAAACACTCAAGGATCGTGTTCCTCCTCGGAGCGTGCGGCGCGGCCTTGTTCTACGGCGATGGGATCGTCACCCCGGCTTCGTCTGTCATGGGAGCCTTGGAGGGCCTCAAGGAAGCGCCTGGAATCGGCCCCCAGCTTGCAAAGTTCGCGTTGCCAAGCGCCATCGTCATCCTGATCGCGCTCTTCATGGTTCAGTCTCGCGGGACCGCCGCCATGGGCCGGTTCTTCGGCCCGGTGACCATTCTCTGGTTCTTGGTCATCGCCACGCTCGGCCTGATCAACATCGGCAGTGACCTGTCGATCTTCCGGGCGCTTTCCCCGCACTATGGCGTGTGGTTCCTCTTCAACAGCGGAGCCATCGGCTTCATCATTCTCGGAAGCGTCTTCCTCGCCGTGACGGGCGCTGAAGCGCTCTATGCGGACATGGGCCACTTCGGACGGGGACCGATACGCGCGGCATGGTTCGTCCTGGTCTTCCCCTGCCTCATGCTGAACTACTTGGGTCAGGGCGCCCTCGTGCTGTCCGATCCGACAGCTGCGCAAAACCCCTTCTTCCGAATGATCCCCGAACTCGCGTACTGGCCCGTGGTGGCGCTCGCCATCGCCGCAGCCATCATCGCGAGCCAGGCTGTCATCAGCGGAGCTTTCTCCCTTACCCAGCAGGCTGTGCAACTGGGCCTGCTGCCCCGGCTTCGCATCCTGCGAACCTCGGAGACCCAAGCGGGTCAAATCTATGTGCCCGCCGTCAACGCGGCTCTGGCGATCGGCGTCGTCATTCTGCTTGTCGCGCTGCGCACATCGACCAACCTTAACGCCGCCTACGGGATCGCAGTCACCGGAGCCATGCTGGTCGATACCCTGCTATTCTTCGTCATCATCCGCTTCCGCTGGAAGCGGCCCCTCTGGCAGGCGATCGCCGCGGTGTCTCTATTCGCGCTCCTCGATATCGTCTTCCTGACCTCGAACCTGCTGAAAATCCCGAATGGCGCTTGGATCCCGCTGGTTCTCGGAGCGGCCGTAGTTCTGATCATGGAGACCTGGTCGCGCGGGGTGGCGCTCCTTAGCCAGCACTCGGCGAAGACCGCTGTCCCCCTGACCGACACAATGGCCGCCTTGAGCCGAAGGCCCTGCAATCGCACCAAGGGCACAGCGATCTTCCTGACATCCGACCCGGACAAGACGCCAGCGGCGCTTCTGCACAATCTCAAGCACAATGGCGTGCTGCATGAGCGGAACGTCATCCTCAACGTGCACGTCGCGGAGGTTCCGCGGGTGGCGGAGAGCGACAGGATCAAGGTCGAGACGCTCAGCAAGGACTTCGAGCGGCTGACGGTGAACTACGGCTTCATGGAACAACCCCACATCCCGCGCGCGTTGGCGTTGGCGCGTCGGAAGGGATTGAAGTTCGACATCATGACGACGTCGTTCTTCCTGAGCCGGCGGACCGCCGTCCCGTCGAAAAACTTCGGTATGCCGCTATGGCAAGACCACCTGTTCGTCACGATGCTTCGCAATGCTGGCAACCCGACCGAGTTCTTCCAACTCCCGCCTGCGCGCGTGATCGAGATGGGCGCACAGGTGAAGATTTGAGTCACCCGGATGACATGACGCTCCGGTTCGGGCACCGGCCTAAGCAGCTAGCTTGCGGGGTTGAGATCGTGCGGACTCAACCGCCGACCTGAAGGTGTACTCTAACAAACACTTCTGATCGGGCAGGCTCTCGTGGAGGGGCGCGTTCTTATCGATTTAAGGGTCTGTCGATTGGCTGGCGCTGAGCGCAGCCAGCTGCCCATCAGCCTTCAAGAGGAAGATCTGACCGCAGCATCGCGTGTCGTCAAGCTCCTTCGCCTGATCCTACGACAGCCATGAGCCGATCAGCATGAGCGTTGTTGCCGCCTATCTCTACCAGAGCGGTATTCGGGTTCGCCCGGTCGCGATTGATGAGCGGATCGACTGTCCGGAGGACAAGTCGCAGTTCGTCTGGATCGGCCTCGTTGATCCGACGCTGGACGAACTGAAAACGCTAGAGCAGAATTACAGCCTTCACCCTTTGGCAGTCGCGGACGCTGCCAAAGGCGATCAACTGCCGAAGCTTGATGTGTTCGGCAATCAGCTATTTGTCGTCGCCAAAACGGCTTGGCTAGAGGAAGGTAACATCCGCTACGGCGAGACCGCGATCTTCCTCGGCCACAGCCATATCATCTCGGTTCGGCGCGCGTCTGGGCGCGGCCACGCAGCGCTTCGGGAACAGCTGGAAGCATCGTCAATACTACTCGGCCATGGGGTCGACTACGTTCTTCATGCGATCCTCGACTTCATCGTTGATGGTTACCTGCCGCTCGGCGAGACGCTTGAGGATGAAGTCCTGGAGGTGTGAAAATGAGATCCATCGACAACCGGCGTGTGATCCTTTCGTCGATGATTGTGGCGTCTGCCGGGTCATTGTGGGCGAACGGGCTCTTCACGATCACAGACCGGGCTTGGGTGATCATGGGCACGCCGCCTGAGGTGCATCCAGAGTGGCTCTACCTGCTTGCAGGCTTACCCCTCGCCCTTACCGCCCTGACGGGTTTCTCCTGTTCTCTTTGGGCCCGGTTTGTCGGTCGTCCGGGACGGGGACTAGAGCTTGTTGTTCTGGCTTTGAGTACAACCGCCCTCGCCGCGTCCATCCAGTTGCTCTGCGTTCCGTTCCTAGAAAAGGGTCAACAACCAGCACGAACGGTTCCCCAGATCATCGCCAATGTGATCTTCCTAGGTCCCGGCCTCCTCTTGCTGATCCAGATCGTTCTCGGGCTATGGTTAGTCTTGCAGGCTGCGAAGATGGCGCCCAGACGCTCTCCGGCAAATGTCCGCTAAGGGTCGAAAGCCGACCTCCCCTGCCTTTGGAATGGCTCTTGGGGGCGTGAGAAGGTGGAGACAAGTTCGCGGATGACTGCGCCCACCGCCACGCCTACCCGATGCCGGTCGAAGGCCCCTTGACGGGAGGCGACGCGGTTGCGGTCGAGAGCTCGACCAGGAGCGCCAGCAACCGCTCCATATCCGCCTCCGGGATTTCGTGGTCGTACCGGATGTGTTGATCCACGATGAGCGCGGCCCGGCTGATGTCCGGAAATCCGAATGAGCCCGCCGCGCCGGCGAGGCGGTGCACGATCGCGCACAACCCGTCCATATCGGACCGCTCGCGAAGGCGCCGGATGTCGCGAACGTCATCCCGGCAACGCTCCACGAAGAGCGACCTTAGCGTGGCGATGGGGTCCGTCACGGGGGACTGTCCCCCAACATCCCCCTGACGCGCTCCGCCAGCGTCAAGGGGTCGAATGGCTTGATGATGACGCCGATGCTGCCGAGGGCGACGAGGCGGTTCAGTTCGTGGTCCTGGGTTTGCGCGGTCATGAAGATCACGGGCGTCTCACCGTGATCGGCCAGCGTCCGGATCTGCGCCAGGACGCCGGGCCCGTCGAGTTCTGGCATCATGACATCCAGCAGGATCACGTCCGGCCTTGTCCCGGACTCCAGAACCGAGATCGCCTCGGCTCCAGAGGCGGCCGAGCGCACGGTTCCGTGGCCGCCAAGGGAGAAGGCCAGTTCGGTGAGGGCGCGGATGCCCTCGTCGTCATCGACGTGGAGGATCAGCATGGCGTGGCTCCTTCCGCCGGATCGGGCTGCAGGGGGAATTCGAACCAGAACTCCGACCCTTGTCCGGGCCTGCTGTGGACGCCGATCGCACCGCCCATCATCTCGACCAGCTGGCGCGATATGGCGAGACCCAGACCGGTCCCGCCGAACCGGCGCGTGGTCGATTCGTCAGCCTGGACGAACCGTTCAAAGAGCGTGGCCGCCACCTCCGGCGCGATCCCGATTCCGGTATCGGTCACAGCCACCCGGACCCTGGGTCGACCGTTCGGTCCGGTGTTCGATCGCACGGAGACGCTCACCCCGCCGTGTTCCGTGAATTTGATGGCGTTGCTCATCAGGTTCAGCAGGACCTGCCGTAACCGGACGGAGTCGCCGACGAGGACGGCGGGCACATCCTCGCCCACGTCCTCGGCGTACGAGAGTCCCTTGTCCTCGATCTGACCGAGTACGATCTCGGCGGTCTCGCGGATGAGGGCGCGTATCTCGAACGGCTGGGCTGCGAGCACCATGGCTCCGGCCTCAAGCTTGGAATAGTCCAGCACGTCGTTGATGACGTTGAGCAGGGCCTCTCCCGATACGCTGATCCGGTCGGCGCACTGCCGCTCGACCGCGCCCAGACCCTCACGCGCCTGGAGCAGTTTCGAGAAGCCGATGATGCTGGTCAGGGGGGTCCGGACCTCGTGGCTGATATTGGCCAGGAAGCGGGTCTTGGCCTCCGACGCCGCCTCGGCCTTGTCACGCGCGTCGCGAAGCTCTTCCTCGAGCGTGTGACGCTCGGATACGTCGCGGATCACGGCGATCACCTCGGCCGGCCGGCCCTCGCTGTCGAGCACCGCCTGGAAGGTGGTTTCCACCCAGACCACGTGACCGTCGCGGTGCAGGGCGCGAAGCTGGAGAATGGACCGGCGCTCGCCGCCGGCAATCCGGGCGAACGCATTGAGCAGCCCGGACCGGTCGTCGGGATGCAGGAAAGCCTGGGCGGACCGCCCCTCCATCTCCTCGGGGGTGTAGCCCAACAACCCCCGGATGGCGGGCGAGATGTAGCGGCTCGACCCGTCCAGCTGCAATCGGGTGACGACATCGCCCATATGGTCCGCCAGCAGACGGAATTGCGCCTCGCTGCGGCGGACCCGTTCCTGCGCCCTGTGGCGGTCGGTCACGTCCTGCACCACGCCGAACAGGGCCTCGACCCGCCCTCCCTCGTCCAACTGGCGTCGCGCGCTGACCACCACTTGGCGCAGCTTGCCGTCCGGCCGGGTGATGGACGTCTGGAACTCGCCGGTCGCGTCCTGGTCCATCGCCCGATCCAGGAAGTCATCCAGCCGCGCCCTCTGGTCGGCGCCGTAGGCGGAACGGACGACGTCCATGGCGACCGGCGTGCCGGGCTTCCGGGGAGGCAGGCCGAAGATCCGGTAGACTTCCGCCGACCAGGTCGTCTCGCCCGCCGCCGTCCGGCGCCAGTGACCGACATGGGAGACCGTCTCGGCCAGTTCGAGCAGCCGCCGCTTCTCCTCGGCCTCCAGCCGCTCGGTGCTCAACTCGAGTTGTTCGGTGATCAGGTCGCCCAGTTCGCGCAGCAAGGCGCGCTCCGCCTCCGAGAATCGCCGCGGTTCGGTATCCACGATGCAGAGCGTGCCCAGGTTGTGGCCGGACGCGGTGGTCAGCAGGGCGCCGGCGTAGAACCGCACATGATCAGTCCCGGTAACGTGCGGATTGCGGGCGAAGAGCGGGTCTTTCGTCGCATCCTCGACGACCATCACGCTGCCGCCGGGCAACAGGAGGGCGCTGCTGCAGAAGGCGTCGCCGCGTGGAGTCTCGCAGGCATTGAACCCGTGCCGCGACTTGAACCATTGCCGCTCGGCGTCGATCAGCGAAATCAGCGCCGTCGGCGCGTTGAACAGGGTCGCGGCCAGGCGGGTGAGCCGGTCGAACCGTGGTTCGGGCGGCGTATCGAGCACCCTCAACGCGCGGAGGGCCTCAAGACGCGCCTGTTCGTTTTCGGGCAGGACGGTTTCGGCGATCGATGGCACGGGATCCTCGCTCACGGGACGCTCGCTCCCTGCCTCGCCGCAGGCGCGCCGAAGCCCTTCCGGGTCATGGCACCCCAGGACTGGCTGCGCCGGAGGTACTGCCACACTCCGCGCAGTCGCCAGAAATTGTTGAGCTGCCGGTAGCCGAAGTTTTCAAGGATCGCGACCAGGGTCAGTTGCATCAGATCGCGGGCCCGCGGGAAGCGACGCAGGCTGGATTCCTCCAGCGCCAGCGACCCGACCGAGATGACCACGCCAAAGATGAAGGTGACGGCGATAAAGGCCAGCAGATATTCGCTCGAAAGCAGGCCGGTCAGCCAGAACAGCGGGATCAGGAAATATCCCAGCAATTCCACGATGGGACCCAGGACATCGACGAGGAAGATGTAGCCGAAACCGACGACTCCCACCCGCCCGTACTTCCGCCGGAAGATCATGTCCCAATGGCGCTCGAAAGTCTCGAGCGAGCCCCGGTGCCAGCGGGCGCGCTGGCGACCGAGGACCCGGAGCGTCTCGGGCGCCTCGGTCCAGCATACGGGCTCGGGCACGAAGGCGACCCGATAGGGCAGGCCCTTGTCACGCATCAGCCGGTGAAGTTTGACCACCAGCTCCATGTCCTCGCCGACCGTGCCGCGCGTGTAGCCGCCGGCCTCGATCACGCGGTTGCGGCGGAACAGGCCGAAGGCGCCCGAAATGATGGTCAGGGTGTTGATCCGGCTCCAGGCCAGGCGGGCCATCAGGAAGGCGCGCAGATATTCCACGGTCTGCAGCTGGGCCAGGAGGTTTCGCGGGGGCCGGATCTCCAGCACGCGGCCGTGCTCGATGCGGCAGCCGTTGGCGATACGGACGGTGCCGCCAACGGCCACCGTCCGTTCGGGGTCCTCGACGAAGGGCCTGACCGCCCGCAGCAGCGCGTCCGGCTCCAGCAGCGAGTCGGCGTCCATCGAGCAGAAGATCGGCGCGCGTGAGACGTTGATGCCCGCGTTCAGGGCATCGGCCTTTCCGCCGTTTTCCTTGTCCACGATGATCAGCCGTGGCTGGTGTTCCCCGCCGTAGACGCCGCGGACCGGCTTGTGGTCGATCGACAGGTCATAGTGCCGTTCGATGGGCCGCAGACCGAAGCTGTCGATCAGGACCTGTAGGGTGCCGTCGCTGGATCCGTCATTGATGACGATCACCTCGAAACTCGGATAATGCAGCGACAGCAGCGAATGGACGCTTTCGGCGATGGTCATGGCCTCGTTGTAGGCGGGGGCCAGCAGGGCGATCGGCGGAGAGGCGTCCGCATAGCGTCGCCACAGCAGCCCGCCGGAGGGCGTCGGCGGAGTCTGGATCAGCGCCGCCGCCGCCAGGGCCAGCTGAACGAGATAGACGAGGTTCTGAAGCAGGCCGGTCACGACGACAAAGGCTGCAATCGACTGCGCGAAGACCGTCAGTCCATGGATGACCGGGTCGCTCATGCGGCTTCCTTCGCAAGACCGCGTTCCGCAAGCGCCAGGGACGCGGCCCGGCGAGGAAGATCGCCCTGCCCCGCAGCCGCCGCCTGCAGGCCTTGCACGCCGATCGGGCCGAGGACTGACAAGGCTCCCCCGGCGCGGAAGCGGACCCACCAGACGGGATCGGACAGTTGGGCGATGAGCAGAGGCACGGCCGCCTGCAGACCTATCCGGCCCGCTGCCTCGCAGGCGGCCGACCGAACCATCCAGACGGGGTCCTCGAGGGCCGCGAGAATATGCGCCTCGGCGACCGGGTGGCCCATGGCGGCGAGCCCCCGCACGGAGGCGATTCTCAGTTCGATATCGGGCGCGCGGGTCGCGATGCAAAGCGGCTTCAGGGCGCGAAAGTCCCCGCTGGCGCCGAGCGCCTCGGCGAGGATGACGCGCGCCCGCGCCGGAGTTTCCGGATCGCCGAAGGCGCGCAGGGCCGCCCTCGTGTCGCCGTTCACGAGCCGGCCCATCAGGGGAAGGTACAGCAGGGACTCCGAGCCACGACTGCGATGGATGTCCCGCAGCACCTGCGCGAGCGGCGGCGCGGCGTCGAGTTCAATCAGCGACCGCATGAGCGCCACCCGCAAATTCCCGTTGCGCGCCTGATCGAGGGCCTCGCGGAGGGCGTTCACCGTTTCCGGGCCCGGGAATATCGACAGGGCTTCCGCAGCCACCATACGGCCCGCGAGCCGGCCCCTGAACAGGCGCCGGCGCCATCGATCGTCCATATTGATCGAGCGCAGGGCGGTTATCAGCCGGTCCCGCTCGACGCCCCGCACCATGGCCAGCAGTTCGAGAAGGACCTCCCCCATCAGCCGCGCACGATGATCGATGCCGCGCAACCGCCCCAGGGCGTCTCCCGAGCCATTCATCACGTCGAGAAAGGCGTCGCAGGCTCGATCCCGGTCGCGGCCCCGCCGGGCGTCCCTTTGCTCCCGGAACAGCCGGCCAATGACCAGGGCGGATATCCAGGCGAGCGCCCCTGCGGCAAGGGTGATCGACGTCCACCACAGGAGCAGCAGGCCGCTCATCAGAACCGCAGGCCGAGCCCGACGGAGCCTTCCTGGCGGTCATAGGCGCCACGATCCTCCGAGACCGCGCCGAGACGCAGCACGAGCCGATCCGTCAGGCTGACATCGGCGCCGACGTTCCACGCGGTCACGTCGACGGTGAAACCTTCCGAGCTTTCGGGCGCGGCGGCATAGCCCAGCCTCAGGCCGAGCCGGTTCACGATCTGCCAGCGCGACTGGATCGAATAGCCCTGCCGATCGTCGCCGGTCTCGTCGCGGACGATGATCCAGCGGGCCGCGAGCTGCAGCCGATCGGGCACGACCTCGATGATCGCGCCGGGTTGGAGCGTGGTCACGCGTCCGGCCGCATAGCGGGCCGCCGAGCCGTCCAGCGTCGCCGACAACCGGTCCGTCAGGCGTATCTCTCCGCCGAGGCCGAGAGACGACTCCGGCCGATAGTCGGCATCCGGCGCGCCGCCCAGGGAGGCGTAGACGCCGCCCCGCCGGAGCCGGTGATCCAGACGGGCCTCGACATAGGTGTCGTGATGGTCGAACCGTTCGGTCGCCTCGACCGCCAGTGCGCCGTTCCAGCGGTCGCCCAGGGATCTCGACACAGCGATCCGGGCCTCGGACCAGTCCGGGAGGCCGCCCGACAACGCGCTGCGGGAGGTGTGGATATCCAGCCCCCATCGAGGCTCCGTCGCGAGCGAGCGGGCCAGGGCCGCCGCCTCCGCATCAGCGGGAGCAAGCCGTGAGGCTTCGGCCGACTCGCGGCGCGCGGTGGCCGGATCGCCGCGCCGTTGAGCAACGCGCGCGAGGCCCGCATGAGCGTCCGCATAGTCCGGCGACCGGGCGATGACCGCGGCGAACGCCGCCTCGGCCTGGTCGAGCCTGCCAAGCGCCAGCAAGGCCAGACCAAGGTTGAGCCGGGCGTCGACATTGTCGGGACGGGCCGCCAGAACGACCTCCAGTTTCGCGACCGCGTCGGCGGGTCGACCCGCCCGGCGGTCCGCCACGGCCGCCTCATAGAGCGCCTGCGGATCGGCCTGTACGATGGCGGGGGTTTCAGGCGCGATCGCGATCATTGCGGTCCCCCCGCGCGCGGGAGGAAGCCACAAGCAACAGACGCCGCACGCGTTCGCTCAATTCGTCGGGGATAAAGGGCTTCACCAGATAATCGGCGGCCCCGAGTTGCAGGGCCCCGACGATGTCCTTTTCACGCTTCAGCGCCGTGAGCATGATGACGGGGGCATTGGACAGGTGACCGCCCTTCAGCCGACGCAGCACTTCGAAGCCGTCCATGACCGGCATCAGCGCGTCGAGAACGATCAGGTCGGGGTTCTGCTCCTGGATCGCCGCGAGGGCCTGCGCGCCGTCCTCGGCGACCAGGACATGGTGGCCGTCAGCCGACAGCTTGTGGACCAGCAATGATCTCAGCAAGGGATCGTCGTCGGCGATCAGGACGCGACTCGCATTCATGGGACGTCGGAACTCCAACCGCTACGCCCCCCCTTAGCAGGGTGGCCCCGCGGAGTGAATCAAACGCTACCGACCATGAGTTTATAGGGGTCGCGCACGATGGGGCGACATCGGTGAGTCTAAACGACGCCGCCCCCGGTTGGTTCATATTGAACCGTGTCGCGGGCGACAGGCCGACACCGGCCGGCCGCTCACGAAAAAGGCGCGCCGCGAAACGGCGCGCCTCGTTCGGCCGAGAGGGTTGCGAGCTTATTGCGTTGTGGACCGGACCTCGACCGGCAGGCCCAGCGTATCCAGCTGGGGTTTCACGACGGCGGCGTCGCCCACCACGACCCAGACGAAGCCTTCCGGACGGATCGCGCCGCGCGCGGCCGCGTCGAGATCGGCCGCGGACAGCGCGCGGGTGCGGCTGGCGATGGTGTCGTAATAGTCGTCCGGACGGCCGTACAGGGCGTTGCTGCGAAGCGCCCCCAGCAGCTGGGCCGAGGTTTCGAACCCACCGGCCAGGGACCGGGTGTTGCCGTTGATCGTCCGTTCCAGCTCGGGCGGGGTGACGCCGTCCGTCGTCAGGAAGGCATTGTACTGCTGCATCAGGGCGGTGATGGATTCCCCCGTACGGTTGGCCTGGACCGGCGCCGAGATGAGATAGGGCACCTGATGCTGCATCTGGTTGATGGTCCCGCGGACGCCATAGGACCAGCCCTTGGTTTCGCGCAGGTCGGCGTTGATGCGCGACAGGAAGTCCGTGCCCAGAATGGAGTTGGCGGTGTTCAGCGCCAGCAGGTCGTCCGTGCCCGACAGCGGGAGAACGACGCCGCCGTAGATCAGCGACTGCGGCGATTGCGGCCGGTCGATCAGGACGATGCGGCTGGTCCCGGCGGTCGCGGCCGGGCCGAAGGTCTTTGAGCCGCGCGGGACAGCGGGAGCGCTCCAGTTACCGAACGCCGCCTCCAGCTCAGGCGTGACCTGGTCCAGAGGCAGGTCCGACACAACGAAGATGGTGGCGTTGTCGGGCCGCACCCATGTCTGATGTTCCGAGACGATGTCGGCGCGGGCGAGCGCCGCGATGCTTATCTCGTCGCCGGTGCCGGTGAAAGGACGGCCGTACGGACTCTCCTCCCCGTAGAGCAACGGCGGCAGGGCGCGGATGGCCAAGGCGTTGGGATTGGTCCGCTCGCTGGCGATCGACGAGAGGCGCTGGTTACGCAGGCGCTCCACCTCGCCCGGGGCGAAGGCCGGGTTGCGGACCACATCCGCCAGCAGGGCCAGAGACGGGCGCAGATTGGTCGTCACGGCCGTCAGGTTGGCGGCCGAACGGTCCATCGAGGCGCCGACATTGATCGAGGCGCCGAGGCGTTCCTCTTCCTGGGCCAGTTGGGTCGAGCTGCGGGTCGTCGTCCCGTCATCCATCAGGTCCAGCATCAGGCTGTGGGCGCCCAGCCGGTCGGCGCGGTCCGCGGCATAGCCCGCGTCGAACTCGACGGCCACGCGCGTCACCGGCACGGTGGCGCTGCGGGCGTAGACGACCGGGACGCCATTGGACAACCGGGTGCGCTCGATGGCGGGGAAGGACAGGTCCGACACGGCTCCGATCACAGGCATCGGATCGCGGGCGATCCGTTCAATCGCCGCCGCCGCCACGGGCGCCGCGCCCGAGGGCGAGGCGGCGGCCTCGGCATAGGCCTCGCGCTCGCCCGGCTCGATGGTCAGGCTGTAGACCGGCCGTGACAGCCACTTCCGCAGTGCGGCCTGAACCTGGGCCGGGGTGACCGACGCATAGGCTTCGAGCTGATGCTTGTAGTGGTCGGGATCGCCCGCATAGAGCTGGCCCTCGGCGAGAACCGAGGCCTTGCCGTTGACCTGTTCGAGGCTCTGGATCTGACGCGAGGCATAGCTGGTGGCGACGCGGGCGACTTCCTCGTCCGTGGGGCCGTTGGCGATCAGGTCCGCCAGAATGGCGTCGAGCCGGGCGTTGACGGCCGCGGGGTCCTGTCCCGGCTTCACGTCCACCGAGATGTCGAAGATGCCGAGGCGGTGGAAGTCCGACACGGAGGCGCTGGCCGACACCGCCGACTGGTCCCCGCGCACCAGTTCATTGTCCAGCCGCGAACTCGCCAGGCCGCCCAGTACGGAGGCCCCGACAGACAGCGGGATGGTGTCCTCGTCCAGCAGGCCGGCCACGGCCCAGCTGCGGGTCAGGCGGACGTTGGCGACGCGGTCGCGCATCACGGCGCTGACCGGCGCGGCCAGGGTCGGGATGGCGGCCTCGGCCGGCGTGTTCACCGGGCCGCGGGGGATGGCGCCGAAATATTTCTCCACCAGGGTGCGAGCCGTCGGCTCGTCGATGTCGCCGGACAGGACCAGCACCGCGTTGTTGGGACCGTAATTCTCGCGGAACCAGCCGCGCACCGTTTCGAGGCTGGCGGCGTCCAGGTCTGCCATCGAACCGATGGTGGAGTGCCGGTACGGGTGACCCTCGGGGAAGAGCGCTTCCAGCTGGGCGTATTCGAACAGGCCATAGGGCTGGTTGTCGCCCTGGCGCTTTTCGTTCTGGACCACGCCGCGCTGCAGATCGAGCACCTCCTGGCCGACCTGGCCGAGCAGATAGCCCATGCGGTCGCTTTCCAGGAACAGCGTCTGCTCCAGCGCCGGCGTGGGGACGGTCTCGAAATAGTTGGTCCGGTCGAACCAGGTCGTGCCGTTCAGGCTGGTGGCGCCGGCGCCGCGCATCGCCTGCAGGTGGCTGTTCGGCGAATTCTCAGACCCGCCGAACATCAGATGTTCGAACAGGTGGGCGAAGCCGGTCGAACCGGCCGGCTCGTCCTTGGATCCGACATTGTACCAGATGGACACCGCGACGACGGGGGCCTTGCGGTCGGTGTGGACGATGACGGTCAGGCCGTTGTCCAGGGTGAAGCGCGACCAGGGGATGTTGACCCGGGACACCAGGTCCGCGACCGGCGCCGCCGGCAATTCAGGCGCCTGGGCGCCTTCGGCGGTCACGGGAGTCTGGGCGGCGGCGACCCCGGCGAGGGTCAGCGGCGGTGCGACGACCGCGAGAAGGGCCGCAAGGGAGACAAGACGAGCGCGCATGGACGACTTTCGATGATTGAGGCCGAGGACGGGAGCGGCATAGGGCATGGCCCTGCGGCCTTCGTCAAACGCGGATGATGGCTTCCACCCCCTCGTTTCACCGCCAGCCGGGACGCTTCGTCGCTGCGAGCGACCGGAGCCCTTTGATAAAGGCGGCGTGGATTTCAGAATCCTCGCCCGCAGCCACCGCATGGGTTTCCGCCTCGCCGATCAGGCCCTCCACCTCGTCTGTCATGCCGTCGCCAAGGCGAACGAGAGCCTCGGCCCGCGCACGGACAAGCAGCAGGGCGGCGTCCGGATAGCGGCCGGCGAGCCGCGCGGCCCACAGGGGCAGATCGTCGAACGATCCCCGGATCTCCTCGCGCCGGGCCAGGATCATAGCGGCCGCCTCGCGATGCGCGGGCCAGGTCATGAGGAACGCCAGCCCCTTCATCGGGTCGACGTGGGCGCCGGCGAGGGCGAAGGCCCGGTCCAGCGCGATGACGTCCTCGAAGTCCGGCAGCCCCGCCAGCAGGGTCCTCAGCGTGTCGTCCGAAAGGGTCCGCCCGAACAGCGTCCACCGGGCTTCCTCCGCCCGGGCGGTCTTTCCCTCCGCTTCCAGGACCGCGATCTCGGCCGCGTGCCAGCTTTCCGGCAGGGGCGCCGGCTCCACGGCCCTGGCCCGGCCCCATCGGCTGGCCGGCGGACTTTCCGTCCGCGACGCTTCGAGCGCCGCGCGCGCCTCTTCCGCGCGGCCGGCCTCGGCAAGACGTCTGGCGATCCCTGCGGCGACATCGGGCTTTCGTCGGTCATCATCCGGGATGGCCAGGACCCAGGCGTCGATGTCGCCCGCCCGATCCGCCAATTTGCGCACGACCAAGGCAAGCCGGCCCGTCGGGCGCGGCCGTCCGCGCGTCAGGTCGGCCAACAGCCTCTTGGCCACAGCCGGGCTCAGGGCGGCTGCGCCGCGCCCGACCCACGAAGCCCATTCCGACAGCCTTGCGGACAGGGCCTCCGTCAACACGGGCGCGGCGACATCCGGGCCGACCGCCGAAGCCAGCGACGCCAGATCCGCCGTCGCGCCGTCAAAGACGAGGGTGAGTTCGCCCTTGGGGTCCTTCACCCGTGCGGTCAGCGATGGATAGAGGTCAAACCAGGCCGCCAGACGGTCGAACGCCAGCTTCGCATCCATGGGGGCGAGCCGCCCGACGATCATCCGCCGCAGCATCTGGAGGTCCGCGATCAGTTCCGGCCGCTTGCGCCAGGACACGCGGGCCCGGCTGGCGGCCAGGGTGGTCAGCCGCTTGTCCAGTTCCAGCGCCAGGTCGGGCGCTCCGACCTCCGCGGCCAGCTCCATTCGCAGCCGCCGTTTCAGGTCCCCGTTCGCAACCTCGATCAGCAGGGCGGCGAGACGATCCCCACCGAGGGCGGCCAGATTGGCCTCGGACAGGGTCTTCCTTGCTGTGGAGGGGCGTCTGGCCATGCGTGCAGCCAAGAGGCCCGAAAGCGCGGCCGGTGCAAGCGCTGCCGTTGCGGCGAAATGCGCCAGGCGGCTAGCCTGCGTTTCGCTTTATGGCCCCGGGCGGATGCGTATCCGCGGGCGTCGTGACCGGCGGATCGGTCCGGGCGCCGGCCGGAGTTGAACCGAACACATGGAAGCCACGCTGCGCCAAGGCTTCGGCGATACGCAGGATCTCCAGCTCACGCTCGATCCTCGTCAAACTGGCGCCCGAGCCACGCATCCTGCCGCCTCCGCGCCTACGGTCCATCCGTATCGCGGCAGAGGCAAATCAAGGGTCGGTGAACAGGCGACCCGCTGACCGTCCGCAGTGGGCGGACCCCGCCACCCACCCCGGATCGCTTCAGGCCCGGCCCGCTCCAAATCCCAGCACCGTGCCGGTCGTCTGCGCAAGACGCCCATTCCCGGCCGCACCATTGCGGAGCAGTGAGACGACCCGCTCGAGCGCGCGCAGATCGAGACCATCGCTGCGACCGTCGCCACGCTGCTCCATCACCACCTCCAGCATGCTGGCCGCCTCGGCGAGTGAACCGGGTCTATGGGCGAGGATCACGCGCTCGGCGTTTTCCAGTGTAGCGAAATCATCGTCGCTGGCTGTCTGGCGCGTGGCTTCCCACAGCGCGATCGCCTGTCCAAAGGCGCGCTTGGTCGTCATGATAGTGCTCCTGGCCAGACCCCGGGTCCGGCTGGTGATGAAGGTTGGGCATAAGGAGCCGCGCGGGCCTCCCACACCCCGAACAGGGCGAGCAGCATCAGCTGCACCCAGATCACGATGCGAACCGTGACCGCGCCCCAGATTTGCAGGTCGCCGAATATTGTTGCTGTCCAAAGGCCGATCGACAGCAACTGCACTCCGGCTGCGGCGATCAGCCACCAGCGGTCCGTCCGCAACGCCAGCACGATGAGCGTCACAAACAGGGCCACACCCAGAATCGCCACCCCGTAACGAACTTCGCCGATATGCAGATGGTCCACGAACGTCGTTCCGACCATCGCCACGAGGAAGGCGGCTCCTGCAATCCGTTCGGCGAGCCGTCCGGCCACAAACAGGAGACCGATCGTCAAATAGCTCAGAAGCCAGATCGCATGTTGAGCCAGGCTGTACCCGTCACCCAGCATGTCAGCCGTTTGCGGCGATCGTCATGGGCGCCAGCGGATTCTTGTCCTCCCCCGGCCCCTCCATGCGCCACGACACGCCGAGTGTCTCGGCCATCTGGGCGAGCCCGCCGTGACTGCGGACCACCAGGCCTCGCGCCCCGTTCAGTTGCGCCAGACTTGCCACCACGTCGCTGATCTCGGCATGACCGACGTCGGCTCCCACCGCCGCGTCCCGCCGACCGTCGAGCATCGTCTGCAACAACTCGCTTGCGGCCACCATGGCTCTGTCGACGGCGTGCTCCGTCGTGTGGATTTGCCGGGCGATCCTCACCCCTACCTGTGCTCTCTTCACGTCCGCGCTCCGTGGCTGGTCTATGGTTCCGACAAGGTCCGGATCGCGCCGGGAGGCGCCTGTTCGGCGGCGGTGCGTGTAGTCGCCGCCATCACAGACACGATTCCGATCGACACGATCGCGGCTCCCATCGCGAACGCGAGGACCAGAGACAGCCGAACCAGGATGCGCCGGTCAGGACGCGGGAGGAACCAGCTGGACGGGCCCGGGCGATCACCTGGGACGCCGGATTGCTCGTCCGGCGCCGAACCAGGGAACGTCGGGGATGGACCGCTGGGAAGGGGACCGGGAGAAAACGGGGAGGAAAGCGGGTAGTCCCGGGAGACAATACGCACGGCTTCGTAGCGATCAGACGTCCCGAGCCGTTTGTAGGCGTTCGAAAGATGGTTGTTGACGGTGCTCGGCGAGATCGTCGCGCCCAGCCGCCGGGCGATCTCCTTGTTGGAAAGCCCCTCTCCAGCCAGTCGAACACACTGCAGCTGCCGCCGCGATAGCCGGTCGCCCATGCTCCACCCCTACAGACGGTCAGGACCTAAGCCGCTGACTCGAAAGAGAAGGGTTAAACCAAATTCACCGGATTGCACGCGCGAGGCGTATCAGACCTCAGTGGCGGACGCGGACATATGATCCGGGAGCCGCCTCTCCGGCCTTCAACTTGCCGGCCCCGACCTTGCGCGCCTTGACCTTTTCGTCGGCGGCGGCGGCGTCCAGCCAGCCCTGCCATTCAGGCCACCACGAACCTGTCTTCTGTTCGGCGCCCGCCAGCCAGGCGTCAGCCTCGTCCGGCGCCGCGTCATTGATCCAGTAGCCGTGCTTGTTCGCCGCCGGCGGATTGATCATTCCGGCGTTGTGGCCCGAACCGCCGAGCAGGAAGCGTGTCGGTCCGCCGAAGAAGTTCCGACCGGCGTAGGTGTTCTTCCAGGCCGCGACGTGATCGTCCTTCAGGGCCACGATCATGACCGGGGTTTCGATCGCGCCGAGATCCAGCGGGACGCCGTCGATGGACACCCCCCCCTTCTCCCTGAGCCGGTTCCCGCGCAGCACCTGGGCGCCGTATTCCTTCAGCATCCGGGCCGGGATGCGCGAGCCGTCGTCGAACCACCACAGCAGGTCCGAGGCCCGCGCCTCGTCGCCCAGCAGATAATGGTTCACCACCGACGACCAGATCAGATCGTTGGCCCGCACGGTCGAGAACAGCTTGGTCAGGTCGTGCGCCTCGACATAGCCGCGCTCGTCCAGATAACGGTTGAACGCCTTCAGATCCTTGTCCCCGGTGAACACAGACCATTCGCCCATGTCGCCGAAGTCGACGAGCGTGGCGATCAGCGTCGCCGAGGCCACGCGGTCGGCCGCGCCCGTCGCGGCCAGATAGGCGAGGGTCATCGCCGACAGCGTGCCGCCCAGGCAGTAGGAGACCAGATCGACGTCCGGCTCGGCCGTCGCCGCCTCAACGGCGTCCAGGGCGGCGATCACGCCGTCCTTCACATAGGCGTCCAGCCCGTTGTCGGCGTGGCTTTCGTCCGGGTTGGCCCAGGAGATGACGAAGACGGTGTGGCCCTGGTCGACCAGCCACTTCAGGTAGCTGGCCTTGGGGGTGAGGTCGAAGAGATAGTATTTGTTGACCAGCGGCGGGACGAACAGCAGCGGCCGGCGATAGACCTTGTCCGTCGTCGGTGCGTACTGGATCAGCTCCATGAGGGCGTTGCTGAACACCACCGCTCCCGGGGTGGCGGCGACATTGACGCCCAGTTCGAAATCGTTCGGCGCCCGGCGGCTGACCAGGCCCTGCCCCTTGCCGATGTCTTCCAGCAGGTTCGATACGCCGGTCATCAGGCTGAGACCGCCGCTCTCGACCATCCGACGGGCGACCTGCGGATTGGTCTGGGCGAAATTGGTCGGGGCCAGGGCGTTCATCATCTGGCGGCTGGCGAAATCGACCTGGGCGCGGGTCTCCTCATCGACCGGGGCCGTAGCGACAAATTCCTGTAGCTGGCGCGCGGCCAGCAGATAGGCCTGCTTCAGCCAGTCGTAGACCGGCTCCTCGCTCCAGGCCGGGTCGGAGAACCGGCGGTCGCCCCTGGCGGGAGCCGCGACCGGCGCGGTCTCCCGCCCCATCGCCCGCTCGCCCATGGTCCGCCACAGGGCGGTCCAGTCGTTCCAGTTCTTCGCCTGGGCTTCGAACAGCGTCGCCGGACGCATCATCACCGAGGTGTTGAAGTCGATCATCGCCCGGGCCAGCGTCGTCGGATCGTAAGGCAGGACCTGGGGCGTCGTCGCCTGCACCATCGTCGTGCGCACGGCGGCGACGGCATTCTGCATCAGAGTAGTCAGGGTTTCGGCCACGACCATCGGATCGGGCGCGGAGGGGATCGGCGGCGAGACTGGCATGGTGTGGCTTTCGCTTACAGCGAGACGAGGACGTCGACGGCGGCGCAGGCGCGCGGGGCGACAAACAGCAACGCAAGGGCGCGGTCGGGGTTCTCGGCGGCCCAGACCGGACACGGTTCCACCGCGGCCTCGATGAGGGCCGCGACCGGCGAGGGCGCGACGGGCATGTAGGCGGCGGAGTCGAAAGCCATGACGAAGGTCCCCTGAACGAAGTCGCGTTCGATAGCGGCGGTATCTCATGGCTTTTCTGTTCTGACGATGCCAGTACTTGCGCAACGGTTGTGCATTTTTGCACAAGGAGGCCCATGGCGGACTTCAACTGGAATGACTTGCGGGCCTTCCTGGCGGTGGCCCGCACCGGGCGACTGACCACCGCGGCGGTCCGCGTCGGCATGGATCATACGACGGTGGCGCGGCGCATCGCGGCGCTGGAGACGGGTCTGGGCGCCCAGCTGTTCGATCGCAGCCCCCACGGCTACGCCCTGACTCCGCATGGCGAGCGGTTGATGCCGACGGCCGAGAAGATCGAGAGCCTGACCCTGCGCGCCGCCCATGAGCTCGGCGAGGCGGACCAGGCGCTGAGCGGCACGGTCCGCATCGGCGCGCCGGAGGGGTTCGGAAGCTATGTCCTGGCTCCGTTGATGGCGCGGCTGGCCGATCGTCATCCCGGCCTTGATATCCAGCTGGTGGCGATCTCCGGCGTGCTCAGCCTGTCCAAGCGCGAAGCCGACATCGCCGTGACGCTCAGCGCGCCGCGTGAAGGCCGGTTGGTGTCGCGAAAGCTGACCGACTACGGCCTGAGCCTGTACGCCGCCCCCTCGTATCTGGACGCGCGTCCGCCGATCCTGACGCGGGCCGACATGGCCGGTCAGCGCTTCATCGGCTATATTGGCGACCTGCTCTACGCGCCCGAGCTGGACTACATGCAGGCCCCGGACGTGGACATTCACGTGGCCCTGCAGAGTTCAAACCTGATCGCCCAGTTGCAGGCCGCCCTGGCCGGCGCCGGCCTGTGCGTGCTGCCGGACTTCATCGCGGCGCGTGAAGCCGGACTGCGGCGGGTCCTGCCGGACGCCGTGCACCTGGACCGCAGCCTGTGGCTGGTGACTCATGCGGACCTGAAGCCGCTGGCCCGGATCCGGGCGGTTACGGCCATGATCCTCGAAGCTGTCAGGGCTGACCGGACCATGTTCACGGGGACCTGAAACCGGCGTTTACTGTTCAGAGCTTGCACCGCAACGACGAATGTAACATGGTTACTTGGCGAAACACACGAGGGGAAGCGGCTGTGTTCGAGTCACTGAAATGCGCCCGCAAGGGTCATATGTACGTTGACAGCAAAAGCCAGCCGGGCACTCAAGTGTGCGTCCGCTGCCGCCACCGTCGACCGTTCGAAGGGATTGTCGCCCCCGTCAAACCAGCCGACTCTGCACCACCGCCGCTTCAATAAAGCCGGCGAACAAGGGGTGCGGCGCGAATGGCCGACTCTTCAGTTCGGGGTGATACTGGACACCGATGAACCAGGGATGGTCCTCGCGCTCGACGGTCTCGGGCAGGACGCCGTCGGGAGACAGGCCGGAGAAGGTCAGGCCGCCCGTCTGTTCGATCGCCTCGCGATAGTTGATGTTGACCTCATAGCGGTGGCGGTGCCGCTCGCTGATGGTGGTCGAACCGTACATCTGCGCGATCTTCGAGCCGGGCCGCAGCGTCGAGTCATAGGCGCCCAGACGCATGGTGCCGCCCATGTCGCCGCCCTGCTGGCGCAGGACGCGCTGGTTGCCCTGGGTCCATTCGGTCATCAGGCCGACCACAGGCTCGGTCGTCGGGCCGAATTCGGTCGATGAGGCTTTCGGATAGCCCGCCAGGTTCCGGGCTGCCTCGATGACCGCCATCTGCATGCCGAAACAGATGCCGAAATAGGGAATCTTGCGTTCGCGGGCGAAGCGCGCCGCCTCGATCTTGCCTTCCGAACCACGCTCGCCGAAGCCGCCGGGCACCAGGATGGCGTGGGCCGCCTGCAGACGGGCGTCGCAGGCCTCGCGGTCGCCCTCGAAGGTCTCGGCCTCGACCCAGTCGATGTTGACCTTGACGTTGTTGGCGACCCCGCCGTGCTGCAAGGCCTCGATCAGGGATTTGTAGGCGTCCTTCAGCACCGTGTATTTGCCGACCACGGCCACGGTGACCTCGCCGTCGGGGTGCAGGCGCCGCCGGGCGATCTCTTCCCACATCGACAGGTCCGGGGCTGGCGCGTCCGTCATGCCGAAATGGGCGAGGACCTCGGCGTCCAGCCCTTCCCGGTGATAGTCCAGCGGAACGGCGTAGATATCGGCCGAATCCATCGCCTGGATGACGCTGCTTTCGCGCACGTTGCAGAACAGGCCGATCTTGCGCTTCTCCTCGGGCGGGATCGGGAATTCGCAGCGGCACAGCAGGATGTCGGGCTGGATGCCGATCGAACGCAGCTCCTTGACCGAATGCTGCGTCGGCTTGGTCTTCATCTCACCGGCGGTCTTGATGAAGGGCAGCAGCGTCAGGTGCACGAAGCACGACTGGCCACGCGGTAGGTCCTGGCCCAGCTGGCGGATGGCCTCGAAGAACGGCAGGCCCTCGATGTCGCCGACGGTGCCGCCGATCTCGACCAGCACGAAGTCCACGCCTTCCCCGTCGTCAGTCAGGGCGGGCGTCAGGCAGAATTGTTTGATCTGGTCGGTGACGTGCGGGATCACCTGGACCGTGGCGCCGAGATAGTCCCCGCGCCGCTCCTTCTCGAGGATCGTCGAATAGATCCGGCCCGTGGTGATGTTGTCCGACCTGGCCGCCGAGACGCCGGTGAAGCGCTCGTAGTGGCCCAGGTCCAGATCTGTCTCGGCCCCGTCGTCGGTGACGAAGACCTCGCCATGCTGATACGGGCTCATCGTGCCCGGATCGACGTTCAGATAGGGGTCGAGCTTACGAAGGCGAACCTTGTAGCCGCGCGCTTGCAGAAGCGCGCCGAGAGCGGCGGAGGCGAGGCCTTTTCCCAATGAGGAAACCACGCCGCCGGTGATGAACACGTAACGGGCCATGGGAGATCACTCTACCGCTGATTCGAGCGGCGTACTGCGGAGACTTTGAGGGCGGGAGCGGAAGGCGGGGATAAGGTCCCCGCTCATCCTTACTGCGCCGGGGCGGGCTGGGCGGGAGCCGGCGCCGGAGCGGTTCCAGACAGGCTGGATTCCAGATCCTGCAGCGAGGGCGCGGCCGGTTGGGCCGCGGTGGCCGGAGCCTGCGTCGGCGCGGTCTGCGGCGTCGTCGGGGCGACCAGCTCGCCGATCGCGTCCGCGTCGACGATCGAACGGTTCGAGCGCTCGACGTTGCCCAGGATGGTCAGCCCGATGGCGCACAGGAAGAACAGGATCGACAGGACCCAGGTCGTCTTGGTCAGCAGATTGCCCGCGCCGCGCGCCGTCATGAAGCCCGACGGGCCTCCGCCCATGCCCAGGGCGCCGCCTTCGGAGCGCTGAATCAGGATCACGCCGGCGAGCGCGACCGAAATGAGGATCATGGCGACGAGGAGAATGGTCTGGAGCATGGCAGCCGATATGTGTGGCGCGCACCCGCGCCGATCAAGCGGCGGCGTCTAACATTGATGCGGGACGGGAGCAAACGCGCTTTCCCCCCCGGTCGTGGTTGTCGGCCCAGGGGGGCCGAAACGGCCCGGGATCACGCGCCGCGGACGATGCCCAGGAAGTCCGCAGCCTTCAGCGACGCCCCGCCCACCAATGCGCCGCCGACTTCCGCGACGGCCAGAATCTCCATCGCGTTGTCCGGCTTGACCGAGCCGCCGTACAGGATCGGCGTCGCCGCGATCCCCAGCCCCAGCCGTTCGATCATGGCGGCCCGGACGGCGCGGTGCACCTCCTCGATCTGCTCCAGCGTCGGCGTCAGGCCCGTGCCGATCGCCCAGACCGGTTCATAGGCCACGGCGAAGTCGCGGCCCGTCAACGCCGGCGGCAGGGACGCCATGACCTGCGAACGCACCACCTCGACCGCCCGCCCCGCCTCGCGCTGTTCCAGCGTTTCGCCCACACAGATGATCGGCGCCAGTCCGGCGGACAGCGCCGCCTCGGCCTTGGCCGACACCAGAAGATCGGTCTCGCCATATCCCTGACGGCGCTCCGAGTGGCCCAGGATCACGAGACCCGCGCCGGCGTCTTTCAGCATCGCCGCGGAGACGTCGCCGGTGAAGGCGCCGTGGGTCTCGGCCCTGCAGTCCTGACCTCCGATCTCTATAGGGCCCCCGGCCGCAGCCCGCGCCATCCGCTCGATGAGGGTTGCCGGCGGACACAGGGCCACACGACAGGCTGCGGGCTCGCGCTCCAGTGCGGCGCGCAGGGCCTCGACCTCGGTCAGGCTCGCACCCAGACCGTTCATTTTCCAATTGCCGGCGACCAGCTTCACGGATTGTTTCATGTGCGCCTTCTATGCGGCGAGATCGTCCAAGCCAAGCCACGCGGCCCGACAAGAATGGCCATCGTCTTGCCGTGCGGGTCGCTCACCCCCTATAGGCCAAGCGACACTCGCTGCCGTTCCGCCAGGACAGACCATGCTCACCGCATTCCGCACCTTCGCCAAATCCAGATGGGCCATCGGCCTGCTTGTCGTTCTGGCGCTTGCGCTGCTCGTCACCGGGGGCACCCAGCTGGACGTGCTGGGCAACCTGGGACCGAAGCACGTGATCACGGCGGGCGACCGCAGTGTCGGCCAGGCCGAATTCCGCGGCGAGATGGACCGTATTCTCCAGCAGTCCCAGGAACAGGCCGGACGCGCCCTGACCTTCGAGGAGCTGATCGGCGAGGGCGGACTGACCCAGTACCTGCAGCAGCGGGCGCAGCAGCTCGGCTTCCTGAACTGGGCCTGGCAGACGGGCATCCGCCCCGGCAAGGAACTGGTCCTGCGCCAGATCCGCCAGGCGCCGGGCTTCTTCGATTCGGTCACCGGCAAGTTCGACGAGAACCAGTACCGGTCCAAATTGGCGGAAAACAACGCCACGCCCGAGATGTTCGAGGCGCAGCTGCGCGACCAGTACATCACCCAGCACTATGGCTCCGCCCTCGGCGCCGGCATGCGCCTGCCGCGCATCTATGGCGCGGTCCTGGCCAGCCAGGCGCTGGAGACCCGGGACGGCCGCTGGTTCACAGTCACCCAGGCCATGGCCGGCACGGCCCCGGCCCCGACGGACGCCCAGCTGACCGCCTTCATGAACCAGAACGCGGCCGAGCTGCGCCTGCCCGAATCGCGCACCGCCTCCGTCGTCCTGTTCGACGACCGCGCGGCGCCCGCCGCGATCAGCGAGGCCCGGATCGAGGAGCGGTTCAACTTCCGCCGCGACGCCCTGTCCCTGCCCGAGAAGCGCACCTTCGTGACCCTGACGGCGCCGAACCGCGCCGCCGCTGACCGCATCGCCGCCGCCCTGCGGGCCGGCCAGGCGCCGGCCGCCGTCGCCAGCGCCAACAATATCCAGCCGGCTGACTACGCCGACACGCCGCGCAGCGCCCTTGGCGACCCCGCCATCGCCGCCGCCGTCTTCGGCCTCGCCGCCAACGAGGTGTCCGCTCCGGTCCAGGCCAGCGTCGGCTTCGTCGTCGCCAAGGTCACCGCCATCACCCCGGGGCGCCCCGCCACCCTCGCCGACGTGCGCGAACAGGTCGTCCAGGAACTTCGCACCGAGGATGCCCGCGCCGCCGTCTATCGCCGCGTCGAGGCCTATGAGAAGGCCCGTCAGGCCGGCAAGACGCTGGACGCCGCGGTGGCCGAGATCGGCGCCCGGATCATCCAGGTTCCCGCCATCCGCCAGGACGGCAAGCTGCGCAACGGTCAGGACATCAACCCGCCGCTGCCGCCCCAACTGGTCCAGACCATGTGGACGCTGGGCAAGGGCGCCGAGAGCGAAGTCATCGACATGGGCCAGGGCCAGTATTTCGTCGTCCGCGTGGACGAGGTCACCCCCGCCGCCCTGCCGCCCCTGGACGCGATCCGCGCCCCGCTGGCCCAGCAATGGGTGCTGCGCGAAAACGTCCGTCTGCTGACGACCCGCGCCAACGCCCTCGCCGCCCGCGCGCGCCGCGGCGAGGATCTCGCCGCCCTGGCCGCCTCGGCCGGCGCGACCATCCGGACCGGAAACGGTCTGACCCGTCAGTCGGCCCAGGAGCACGGCCAGGGCGTCATTGCCGGCGTGTTCGGCAGCGCCCGCGGCGAGGTGTTCTCGCAGCAGAACACCAGCGACAGCTTCGTCATCGGCCGCACCGAGCGGATCACGCCGGCCTCGGCGGTTCTGGCCGCGCCCGTGGCCGAGCAGTTCCGCCAGCGCATGGCCGGCGACAATGTGAACGCTGTCGGCGAGCTGGCGCTCAAGGCGGCCTCGGCGCGCTCGAAGGCCCGTTACGACGAAGCCCTCGCCCGCATGGCCCTCGGCCTCCCCGCCGAGGCGCCCGCGGCGGCCGCGGGCGCTGCGGCGCCCCGGCGTCCGGCTCCTGCCCCGGGGCAATGAGCCGGAACGCCGACGCGGCCGACTTCGCCGGCTTCCAGCGCGGCTGGGCCGCCGGCCTTCCCCGCATCGTCGTCCGCCGGCTGGTCGACGACCTGGAAACCCCCGTCTCGGCCTTCCTGAAGGTCGGGCACGGCCGGACCCACGCCTTCCTGCTGGAGTCCGTCGAGGGCGGGGCCGTAAACGGCCGCTATTCTATCATCACGCGCGAACCCGACGCCGTCTGGCGCTGCCGGGACGGTCGGGCTGAACTGGCGCGCGGCCCCGCGATCGCCGAAGCCCGGTTCACGCCGGAGAGCGGCGACGCCCTGGCCTCGCTGCGGACGCTGATGGCCGCCTCGCGCTTCGACCTGCCCGGCGATCTGCCGCCCATGGCCGCCGGCCTGTTCGGCGTCTTCGGCTATGACATGGTGCGGCTGCTCGAGCCGCTGGGCGCGGCGAACCCGGATCCGCTGGATCTGCCGGACGCTGTCCTGACCCGTCCCACCCTGGTGGCCATCTTCGATTCCGTCAGGCACGAGATCGTGCTCGTTTCGGCGGCCTACCCTGACGGCGGCGGAACCGCTGAAGCCGCCTTCGCCGCCGCCATCGACCGGCTGGACGCGTTCGAGACCGAACTGCGCGCGCCCCTGCCCGCCCTCCCCCTCGCGGTCGAGGCCTCCGCGCCCGACTTCGCTTCACCGGTCGACGCCGCGGACTTCGGCGAACTGGTGGCGCGGGCCAAGGACTACATCGCCGCCGGCGACATCTTCCAGGTGGTCCTCAGCCACCGCTTCGCCGCGCCCTGGAGCGCCGATCCGTTCGCCTTTTACCGCTCCCTGCGACGCTCGAACCCGTCGCCCTATCTGTTCTTCCTCGACTTCGGCGACTTCCAGCTGGCGGGATCGAGCCCCGAGATCCTCGTCCGTCTGAAGGACGGCCGGGTCACCATCCGCCCCCTCGCCGGCACGCGCCCGCGCGGCGACACGCCCGAGGCCGACCGCGCCCTGGAGGCCGAGTTGCTGGCTGACCCCAAGGAGCGGGCCGAGCATCTGATGCTGCTGGACCTCGGCCGCAACGACGTCGGCCGCGTCGCCGCGCCCGGGACCGTCGAGGTCGTCGAGAGCTTCCGCATCGAACGCTACAGCTCGGTCATGCACATCGTCTCCGAGGTCCAGGGCGACGCGCGCGCCGACCTCGACGCCGTGGACGCCCTTCTGGCCGCCCTCCCCGCCGGCACCCTGTCGGGCGCGCCCAAGGTGCGGGCGATGGAGATCATCGACGAGCTGGAGACGACCAAGCGCGGCGTCGGCTACGGGGGCGGCGTGGGTTACATCTCCGCTGGCGGCGAGGCCGACATCTGCATCGTCCTGCGAACCGCCCTGTTCGCGGCCGGGAGGATCCATGTCCAGGCCGGCGCGGGCGTCGTGGCCGACAGCGATCCGGCCGCGGAATACGCCGAGACCCAGGCCAAGGCGCGGGCCCCCATGCGGGCGGCCGAAGACGCCTGGCGCTATCCGTTCGGCAACCGCTAGGGCCGGGCCGAGACTGCGGTTTCGTCGAACCGCACGCCCGGTCCGAGGACCAGCACCCCGGCCATCAACACCGCCGCCGTCGCCGCCAGCGCCGCCGCGCCCAGCGTCGCATAGGGGTTCGCCGGGGCCGGCGCCGGGGTCAGCAGGACGCGCGCCCTGGCGATGGTCTTGTCGGTCATGGCCGGTCTCCGTTCCACAATCCCAATTCGGGACGGTTCGGTTAACGAAGACTTACGGCGGGATGCGCTTGGCGCGTCGCTCCGCACCCCCTAGAAGCCAGACCATGATCCTGGTCGTCGACAACTACGACAGCTTTACCTGGAACCTCGTCCACTACCTCGCGGAGCTGGGCGCGGAGACGCGCGTGGTGCGCAACGACGACCTGACCGCAGCCGAGGCCTGGGCCCTGAAGCCCGAAGCCGTCCTGCTGTCGCCAGGTCCCTGCACGCCGAATGAAGCGGGCGTCTGCCTGTCCATTCTCGACACCGCGCCGCTGGCCATGCCCATCTTCGGGGTCTGCCTCGGCCATCAGGCCATGGGGCAGGCGTTCGGGGGCGAGGTGATCCGCGCCAAGTCCCTGATGCACGGCAAGACCTCGCCGATCGAACACGCGGGCCGGAGCGTGTTCAGGGGCCTGCCCTCGCCGTTCACCGCCACCCGCTATCACAGCCTCGCGGTGCGCCGCGAAACCCTGCCCGAGGTGCTTGAGGTCACCGCCTGGACAGCCGACGGCGAGATCATGGGGCTGGCGCACAAGACGCGGCCCATCCACGGGGTCCAGTTCCACCCCGAATCCATCGCCACCGAACATGGCCACGACCTGCTGGCCAATTTCCTCGACCTCGCCAACATCAAACGCCGGGCGATGGTCTAGATGGCCGACGGTTTCAAACCCCTGCTGGCCAAGCTTGTCGACGGCCGCATCCTGACCCCGGATGAGGCCCAAGCCTTCTTCGCCGCCTGCCTGCGCGGCGAGCCGACCCCGGCCCAGGTCGCCGCCGCCGTCACCGCCCTGCGGATCCGCGGCGAGACGGTGGAGGAGATCGCCGCCTTCGCCACGGCGATGCGCGACGCGGCTCTGAGACTGGACCATCCGTACGACGTCATCGACACCTGCGGCACCGGCGGCGACGGCCAGCACACCTTCAACATCTCCACGGCCGCCGCGCTGGTTCTGGCCGGCGCCGGTCTGAAGGTCGCCAAGCACGGCAACCGGGCCCTGAGCTCGAAGTCCGGCTCGTCCGACGTGCTCGCGGCCCTCGGCGTCAACCTGGCCGCCAGCCCGGCCCAGCAGCGCCGCTCGCTGGATGACGCCGGCATCGCCTTCCTGTTCGCCCCCGCCTACCACGGGGCCATGCGCCACGTCGGGCCGGTGCGTGCCGAGATCGGTTTCCGCACGGTTTTCAACCTTCTGGGACCACTTTCGAATCCCGCGTCTGCGAAGCGTCAGGTGATGGGCGTCTATGATCCCCGCCTGCTGGAGCCGCTCGCCGAGGTGCTGGGCCGGCTGGGCGCCGATCGGGCCTGGGTGGTGCATGGGCAGGGCCTGGACGAGCTCACCACCACGGGGCCTACCGGGGTCGCCGAATGGCGGGACGGCGCCGTCCGCCGCTTCACCGTCACGCCCGAGGACGCCGGCCTGCCCCGGGCCTCGATCGAGGATCTGCGCGGCGGCGACGCCGAGGAGAACGCCTTTGCCCTGCGCAATCTGCTGGCAGGCGAACGGGGCGCCTATCGCGACATCGTCCTGCTCAACGCCGCCGCCGCCCTGGTCGTCGCCGACCGCGCCGCCGATCTGAAGGAGGGCGCCGCCATCGCCGCCGCGGTCATCGACGACGGTCGAGCCGCAAAGGCCCTGAACGATCTGGTAGTCGCCACCAACGCCCCCGAACCGGAAGAGCCGGCGTGAGCGACGTCCTCGCCGGCATCGCCGCCTACAAGCGGGACGAGGTGGCCGCCCGCAAGGCCGCGACCTCGCAGGCCGCCGTCGAGGCGCTGGCGCGTCACGCCTCGCCCCCCCGCGGCTTTCGCGCCGCCCTCGAGCGCCACGTCGAGGGAACCGGCCGCCCCGCCCTGATCGCCGAGATCAAGAAGGCCAGCCCGTCCAAGGGCCTGATCCGCGCCGACTTCGACCCACCGGCGCTCGCCCGCGCCTACGAGCGCGGCGGCGCGACCTGTCTGTCGATCCTGACCGACGGCCCCAGCTTCCAGGGCGATGACGCCTTCCTGACCGCCGCTCGCGACGCCGTCGCCCTGCCCTGCCTGCGCAAGGACTTCCTCGTCGACCCCTGGCAGGTGGCCGAAAGCCGCGCCCTGGGCGCCGACTGCATCCTGATCATCCTCGACATGGTCGACGACGCCCTCGCCGCCGAGCTGCTGGCCGAGGCCGGACGGTTCGGCATGGACGCCCTGATCGAAACTCACGACGAGACCGAGATGGCCCGCGCCTGCAAGCTGGGCGGCGATCTGGTGGGGATCAACAATCGGTCCCTGCGCACCTTCGAGGTCGATCTGGCGGTCACCGAACGACTGGCCATGCTGAGCCCTGTCCACGCCCTGCTGGTCGCCGAGAGCGGCATCTTCACGCGGGACGATGTGACCCGGGTGTCGGACGCCCACGCCCAGGCGATTCTGGTCGGCGAAAGCCTGATGCGTCAGGCCGACGTCGAGGCGGCGACGCGGGCACTGCTGGTCTGAGGGGCCGAGAGTCCGCTCGAAAAGTGCGGACATTACGGACTCACCGGACTCTGGCCCGGCCAGGTCGGAATGATCAAACAACTGACATTCATAAGCTTTCACCCTGCTTCTCCGATCTGACCCCATCAACTCCATTCACGCACCGGACTTCAGGAGGCTCGCGGCGCTTCGACGACGGTCACAGTAAGCGATGCATGCGTCAGAAACGGTCGTAGGCGCCCACCCGCCGTTAAGTTGACATTAGGCAAGAACACTTACAGAACATCGGCAACGGTTCACGCCTTGTTCTGGACGATTCGACGCCATGCTCACGCGCAAACAGCACGAACTCCTGATGTTCATCCATGAGCGCATCAAGGAAACGGGTGTCTCGCCCTCCTTCGACGAAATGAAGGAGGCGCTGGATCTGGCGTCCAAATCGGGCATCCACCGGTTGATCACGGCGCTGGAGGAACGCGGCTTCATCCGCCGCCTGGCCCACCGGGCGCGGGCGCTGGAAGTGACCAAACTCCCGGAACAGGCCACCACCTCCCAGCCGCGCGGGCGTCAGCCCTTCCGTCCCGACGTCATCCAGGGCGGCGGACGCCCCATGGCCGCCGAGCCCGCCAACGACACCCGCGAACTGTCGCTGATGGGCAAGATCGCCGCCGGCACGCCCATCGCCGCCATCGAGCACGAGACCGCCCGCTACCCGGTGCCCGAGGCCATGCTGGGCGCGGGCGAGCACTACATGCTCGAGATCGAGGGCGACTCCATGATCGAGGCCGGCATCCTCAACGGCGATCTGGTGATCATCAAATCGACCGACACCGCCACCTCGGGCGAGATCGTCGTGGCCCTGGTCGAGGGCGAGGAAGCCACGCTCAAGCGTCTGCGCAAGAAGGGCGGCTCGATCGCGCTGGAGCCCGCCAACCGCAACTACGAGACCCGCATCTTCGGCCCGGATCAGGTCGAGGTTCAGGGCAAGCTGGTCGGACTCATCCGCCGCTATCACTGACGTCGGGATCGCCGAACCGGCTCCACGGTCGGTCGCCGCGCATGGCCGCCGCCCACACCGCGCGCCAGCGACCGGCCGACGGCGGCCCATCGCGCCACAGCTCCACCGCCCCGCCCCGGGCGTAGTCGACGCCGTCCAGCACCAGACGGCCGTCGCATGACGGCGGCAGGGCCGTCAGGGCGGCGCGCGCGCTGACCACGGGCGCCGCGCGGCACAGGGCGTCGATCTGTTCGGGGGACGGCGCCTTCTTTCCCCACCACAGAGCCAGGGGCCCGGCTGCCGGAGCCTCTGGCGCGCAGGCGAACCGGGTGCAGGTCCAGCCTTCCGACGGACGCTCCTGCGGCAGGAGCCCGCGCCGCCGCGACCAGACGTCGACCGCGAACTGCCGCACGCCCGGCCGCATGACCATCGTCTGTCCTGCCTGAACCCAGGCGGCGTTGGTCCCGCCGTCGCCGATCCAGACATCCGGCGTCGGCGCGCGCGGCCACAGCATGACCGCCGCCGCGAACGGCAGGCCCAGCCACCGCAACGGCCCGCGCCACAGGCAGCAGAACAGCACGCCGAGGAAGGAGATCGGCAGGACGAGGTCCGGCGCGCTCGCCACGGTCCGGACCGCGCCGGGCAGGCCCGCCGTCCAGGCGCCGATGGCCAGCATCAGGCCGATCCCCTGCCCCGCCAGCCACAGGAAGGGCCCGCCCAGGCCCAGGGGCTCCAGCAAGGCGCCCAGCGCCAGCATCGGCATGATCAGAAAGTCCGACACCGGCGCCGTCGCCAGATTGGACGCGAGGCCGTACATGGCCGTGCGATTGAAATGCTGCATGGCGAACGGTCCGGTCGCGGCGCCCGCGACCAGACTGGCCAGCACCGCCGCCGCCAGCCATGCGCCCGCCCGCTGGACGATCAGGATCGGGAGGGGCGCGGAGATTTCCTTCGGCCGGCGCGGCCAGGCCTCGACCAGGGCGACCAGGGCCGCCGTCGCCGCGAACGACATCTGGAAGCCGGGCGTCACGATCGCCTCGGGCTGCAGCAGCAGGACCACGAAGGCCGCGACCGCCAGGGCGTGCATGGTGATCGCCTGCCGGTCCAGCAGGATGGCGAGGAAGGCGATAGAGGCGGTGATCGCCGCCCGCTCGGCGGGCGGCGGGGCGCCGGACACCACCAGATAGGTCCCCACGGCCAGCAGCCCTCCGATCGCCGCGACCTTCTTGCCCGGGACGCGCAGCGCCAGCCACGGCCAGGCGGCGACCAGCAGCCGCACCAGAAAGAAGGCGAAGCCGCCGACCACCGCCATATGCAGGCCCGAGATCGACAGGATGTGGGCCAGCCCGGAATCGCGCATCACATCGACGTCGTCCGGGTTCAGCCACGCCTCCTGCCCGGTGGTCATGGCCGCGGCGATTCCGCCCGTCCGGTCGCCCAGGCGCGCGACAATGCGGCGGGCCAGCGCGAACCGCATGCCGTTGACCGCCATCGCCGCCCGCACCCGCCACGGCGGGGGCGTCAGATACGCCGGCCGTGTCTCCCCGAGCGAGAAGGCCACCCCGCCCAGGCTCTGGAAGAAGGCGTTGCGTCCGAAATCATAGGCGCCCGGACTGGCCGGGGCCGGCGGCGGGTTGAGGATCGCGAACAGCCGCACCGCCTGACCCGGGGCCGGCGTCTCGCCCCGGACCGTGGCGCGCAGGCGGACCGGCGTCTGCTCCGGCGTCAGGCCCCGGATCCGCACCGGTGCGATCACAACGCGCGGCCCCGCCGATCCCGGACTGTCGACATCGACCACCCAACCCTCGACCACCGTAGGCTCGGCCATGGCCGGAGCGATGGGCGCGGCGACCGCGTCGGTCCGCAGCTTGGCCACGGCGAAGCCGAGGGCGAAACAGGCGAGCATCAGCAGCGGCAGGGTCCAGACGCGCCCAAGAGCCAGACGCCGCGCGCCCAGCCAGAGTGCGGCGGCGATCAGGGCGGCGAGCAGCAACGGCCAGGCCGGCGGTTCGCTCTTCAACGCGAAATAGACCGCGCAGCCGCCGCCGAACGCCACCGGCGCCCACATCCGCCACCGCAGGGTCTGTGCGCGGAACTGATCCGACAGTAAGGTCCGGCCGCGCGCGGCGAGGCTGGGCTTTGCCGGCGTCGGCGCTATAACGCCCGCCATGACCTCCCCGTCCGCTCCCACGCCAGCCGTCGTCACCCGCTTCGCCCCTTCGCCGACCGGTTCCCTGCACATAGGAGGCGCCCGAACGGCGCTTTTCAACTATTTGTACGCCAAGGGACGCAACGGGAAGTTCCTGGTCCGAGTCGAGGACACCGACCGGGAACGGTCGACCGACGAAGCCGTCAAGGCCATTTTCGACGGCCTGAGCTGGCTGGAGCTGTTCGCCGACGAGGAGCCGGTCTTCCAGTTCAGCCGCGCCGACCGCCATCGCGAGGTGGTCAACGACCTGCTGGAGCGGGGCGCCGCCTATCGAGACTTCACCTCTGCCGAAGAGACCGGTCGCCTGCGGGACCTCGCCAAGGCCGAACGGCGCACGTTCGAATCGCCGTGGCGGGACCGCGAACCTTCCGTCGACGATCTGACGCAGCCTCACGTCGTCCGCTTCCGCCGCCCCCTGCCCGGCCAGGTGACGGTCGAGGATCAGGTGCAAGGTACGGTCAGCTGGGCCAATGACGATCTCGACGATCTGGTCCTGCTGCGCTCCGACGGCGCGCCGACGTACAATCTCGCCGTGGTGGTGGACGACCACGACATGGGCGTGACCCACGTCATCCGCGGCGACGACCATCTCAACAACGCCGCGCGCCAGAGCCTGATCTATGACGCGCTCGACTGGGCCCGCCCGAGCTTCGCCCACATCCCCCTGATCCACGGCCCCGACGGGGCCAAGCTGTCAAAGCGCCACGGGGCCCAGGCCGTGCATGAATACGCCGAAATGGGCTATCTGCCGGAGGCCATGCGCAACTACCTGGCCCGGCTGGGCTGGGCCCATGGCGACGACGAGCTGTTCAACGACGCCCAGGCGCTGGAATGGTTCGACCTGACCGGCGTCGGCAAGGCGCCGGCCCGGCTGGACTTCGACAAGCTGGCCCACGTCAACGCCCACTGGATTCGGCTGGCCGACGACGACCGGCTCGCCAAGATGACGCTCGACGTGCATCTGGCCCGCGGCCACGCCCTGGGCCCGGACGACGAGGCGCGCCTGCTCGCGGCGATGCCGTTCGTGAAAGACCGGGCCAGGACGGTGCTGGAACTGGCCGACCAGACCGCCTTCGTCCTGCGTCCGCGCCCTCTGAAGATCTACGAAAAAGGCCTGCCGATGCTGGCGGGCGAATCGGGCGAACGCATCGCCCGCCTGCGCGATCGGCTGAAACTGTTCGCCAGCTGGGACGTGTTCGCGCTCGAGGCCGAGCTCAAGGTCTTCGCCGAGGAGGAGGCCGTCGGCTTCGGCAAGATCGGCCCCGCCGTGCGCGCGGCCTTGACGGGCGACGGCGTCTCGCCCGACATCGCCAAAACCCTCGCCGCCCTGGGACGCGAAGAAAGCCTCGGGCGCTTGGATGATGCGCTGCAACAGACTATCTGACAATTCATCAGACCGTGGATTGCGCCTCTCCGCGCCGGTCTCCGCCAAACCCCCAGGGGCTTCAATGACTGAACAAGCCAAACCCGCCGGCTCGGCGACCCTCACCTTCCGCGACAAGAGCGTCGAACTGCCGGTCCTGTCAGGATCCACCGGGCCGGACGTGATCGACATCCGCAAGCTGTATGGCGCGACCGAGGCCTTCACCTACGATCCCGGCTTCACCTCGACCGCCTCGTGCGAAAGCGCCCTGACCTTCATTGACGGCGATATCGGCACCCTGCTGCACCGCGGCTATCCGATCGACCAGCTGGCGTCGCAGTCCAACTTCGTCGAGGTCTGCCACCTGCTGCTGCACGGCGAGTTGCCGACCGCCGCCCAGTATGAGGCGTTCGAGCGCAGCGTCACCATGCACACCATGCTGCATTCGCAGTTCGACCGCTTCTTCGAGGGCTTCCGCCGCGACGCCCATCCCATGGCGATCATGGTCGGCACCGTCGGGGCCCTGTCGGCCTTCTATCACGACAGCCTGGACATCCACGATCCGGTCCAGCGCAACATCTCGGCCATCCGCCTGATCGCCAAGATGCCGACGATCGCGGCCCGGGCGTACAAATATCATATCGGCCAGCCCTTCATCTCGCCGCGCAACGACCTGACCTACGCCGAGAATTTCCTGCGCATGTGCTTCGCCGTCCCGGCCGAGGACTATGTCGTCAATCCGGTGCTGGCCCGGGCCATGGACCGGATCTTCATCCTGCACGCCGACCACGAGCAGAACGCCTCGACCTCGACCGTCCGCCTGGCCGGCTCGTCGGGCGCCAACCCCTTCGCCTGTATCGCCGCTGGCATCGCCTGTCTGTGGGGTCCGTCGCACGGGGGCGCCAATGAAGAGGCGCTGAACATGCTCAAGGAGATCGGCACCCCGGACAGGATCCCGGAGTTCATCGAGGGCGTGAAGGCCAAGAAATACAAGCTGATGGGCTTCGGCCACCGCGTGTACAAGAACTATGACCCGCGCGCCAAGGTGATGAAGGAGAGCGCCGACGAGGTGCTGGCCGCCGTCGGCGACCCCAACGACCCCCTGTTCCAGGTCGCCAAGGAGCTGGAGCGCATCGCCCTGAACGACGAATATTTCATCGAGAGAAAGTTGTTCCCCAACGTCGACTTCTATTCGGGCATCACCCTGTCGGCGATGGGTTTCCCGACGTCGATGTTCACCGTGCTGTTCTCGCTGGCCCGCACCGTCGGCTGGATCGCCCAGTGGCAGGAAATGATGGCCGACCCCGGCCAGAAGATCGGCCGCCCGCGCCAGCTCTACACCGGCCCGACCGAACGCGATTACGTGCCGATCAGCAGTCGCGGCTGATACGACCCGCACGACAAGACGCCGGGGGCCTTCGCTCCGGCGTTTTTCGTTGGATGTCAGGCCATTGCCTTGCCGACGTTGATGGGGGACGCTGGGCGACACCCGGGGTCTTTCTGAACACATGGCGCACGGCCGCTTTCGCTTCGAACGCTTCCAGCTCGACACCGGCGACAGGCTGCTGACGCGGGACCACGTGCCGGTGGAACTGAACGCCCGCTATCTCGACGCCCTGGCGATGCTGGTGCGCGAGGACGGCCGGCTGGTTTCCAAGGATCGCTTCCTCGACGAGGTCTGGCGCGGCGTGCCCGTCACCGACGAAGCCCTGACCCAATGCGTCCGGACCATCCGCAGGCAGCTGGGCGATGACGCGGCCAATCCGCGATTCATCGAGACCGTGCCCAAGCACGGCTACCGCTTCATCGCGCCGGTCACGCGGATCGATCCGGAACCCGGCGGCGAAGCGGATCTTGCTCCTCCATCGCGCCGGGAGGCTCCCGGCCTCTCGCCCTGGTCGAACGTCGTCCGGTTCGCCGGACCTGGAATGATCGGAGGCGGAGCCGCGGGGGTCCTTGGCGGCCTGTTCTACGGCTTGATCGTCGCCGCCCAGCCCCTGCAGTCCGGCATGGGGGCGGTCTCGATAATTCTTGTGCTGGTCTGCCTGACGGCCGTGGTCGGCCTTCTGGGCGGCGGCGGCGTAGGCCTCGGAATCGCAGGCGGGGCGATGTCCACCGGCCGACCCTGGCTGGGGAGCACGCTCGGCGGCGCCGTCGGCGGGATGATGACCGGCGCCGTGGTCAAGCTGATCGGCATCGACGCCTTCAGTCTGCTGTTCGGCCAAAGCCCGGGCGAGATCACCGGGGCCACCGAGGGCGCCCTGCTCGGCGGCGCGATCGGTTTCGGCGTCTGGCTGGGCCTCCGGATCGGGGGGCCTTCGTCGCCCTCCCACGCCGTCGCCGTCGCAGGTCTGGCGGGCGGAGCGGCCGGGGCGGTGATCCCCATGCTCGGCGGCCGGCTCATGGGCGGCAGCCTTCAGCAACTCGCCAACGGCTTTCCTGATTCACGCCTCGGGATTGAACGGATAGGCGCCCTGTTCGGCGAAAGCAGTTTCGGTCCGGTCAGCCAGATCATCACCGGCGGTCTGGAAGGCGCCCTGTTCGGGGCCTGCGTGGCGGCCGCCATACGGCTGGCCCGGCGTCGCCAGGGCGGCTAGGCCGCCCTGCTCGCGATGACGCGCAGCACGGCGTCGGCGGCGATCTCGGACGGATCGCGGCCTTCCCGTCCCATCAGGTCCAGCGCCGCCGTCTGCCCGGCCGCCTGCGCCCGGCGCGCCTCCGGATCCGCCAGCAGCCGTCCGACCGCCGCCGCCAGCTTTTCCGGCGTGGCGTCGTTCTGGATCAGTTCGGGCGCGATCTCGGCGCCGGCGGCATGGTTGAACAGGGTCGCGTACTTGCCGGTGAAGAACGGCTTCATGATCGCATAGCTGAGCGGCTGAAACCGGTAGCTGATCACCATGGGCGCGCCGGCCAGGGCCAGTTCGGTCGACACCGTGCCGCTGGTGGCGAGGGCGACCGTGGCGGCGCGCATGGCGGCGTATTTCTCGCTCTCGGGCACCAGATGCGCCCGGAAGGGCCAGCCCGCCACCCGTCCCGCGACATCGTCGGCGACGGTGCCCGCGGCGACCACGGCCACCTCCAGCGCGGGGTCGGCCGCCTTCAGTCTGGCCACGGCCGCCTCAAAGACGGGCGTCATCAACCGGATCTCCGAAGGCCGGCTGCCGGGCAGCACCAGCAACAGGCCGGCGTCGGCGGCGATGCCGCGCGACGCCCGGAAGGCCGCCGGATCCGCGCCGCTGAAGTCCACATGCAGGGCCTGTGAGCCCACCACAGTCGTCGGCAGCCCCTCGCGCTCGAACCACGGCGCGTCGAAGGCGTAGAGCGCCAGGAGGTGATCGACGGAGGCCGCCAGGGTCTTCGCCCGCGCCGGTCGTGAGGCCCAGACCTGGGGCCCGACATATTTGATCAGCGGCACGCCTCGCAGCGCCCTCCTCAGCGCGCGGGCGACGCGGATGGTGAAGCCCCAGCTGTCGATCAGGACCACGGCGTCAGGCTTTTCAGCGACGGCGAGGGCGACGGTGTCGGTCACGCGTCGCCTGACGAGGCCATAGGCCTTGAGCCCCTCAAGCCAGCCGAGAATGGACAGTTCGGCGATGTCGAAGGGGCTTCGCACACCCTGCTCCGCCATCCGGGGGCCGCCGACACCGACAAAGACCACGTCCGGCCCCAGCCGCGCCTTCAGCGCCTCGGCCAGGCCGGCGCCCAGGGCGTCGCCCGAGGCCTCAGCCGCAACCAGCATGATCTTCAGCGGCCGGCTCATCGGCCCGGCTCTCCCCATACGAACAGACCGAGCCGGTCGGCGGCCTCGACGATGGCGGGGTGATCGATCAGGATCAGCTTGCCGGCGATGCCGCCGACGCCCGCCAGGCCCGCCGCGGCGGCCATTTCGACGGTGCGCGCGCCCATCACCGGCATGTCGACGCGCAGGTCCTGGATCGGTTTGGGCGCCTTGCCCAGCGCGCCCTTGCGGCCGGCGACCGAGCCCCGCAAATCCGCCGGCAGGGCGGCGACCCGGGCCAGCATGGCGTCCGTGCCCTCCTGCGCCTCGACCGCCAGAACCAGGCCGTCGCAGACGACGGCGCCCTGACCGATATCAAGTTCGCCTGCCTTTTCCGCTATATGAAGCGCTTTCCTGAGATCGGAAAGCTGTCCGGGCGACGGCTCGATCGCGCCCAGGGCGCCGGTGGGCAAGGTTTCTCCGCCCAGAATGTCGTCGGCGCCTTCGATGGCGTAACCCTCGTTCTCGAACACCGACAGAATCTTGCGCAGCAGGGCGTCGTCGCCCTTGCTGGCCGCCGCCACGATGCCCGGCAGCAGGGTCGCGCCCTTGAAGTCGGGTTTCAGGCTCTTGAAATCCGGCCGGTTGACCGTTCCGGCGAAGGTCACCGCCGCGCAGCCCGCCTTCTTCAGCGCCGACAACACCTTGCCGATCTCGGCCATGCCGGCCTCTATGCCGGGATAGCGCGCCAGATGCGGATCGGCGAAACCCGTCAGCCGCACCACGAACACTGGCCGGCCCTCGGCCTCGCACCGCGCCGCCACCGATATGGGCAGGGCGCCGCCGCCGGCGATCAGACCCAGCTTGCCGCCGGGACCGCTCATTCGCCCGGCAGGCACAGGGGCCGTTTGCCGGCCGCGCGGATGAAGGCCGTGATCTCCATGATCTCGGGCAGGTCGGCATAGGCGCCTTCGACCGCATCCAGCCGCCCGGCGAAGGTCCCGCCGCCCTCGAACAGGTCGCGATAGGCGGCCAGCAGGCGGCGGATCGCCGTCTTGTCGTACCCCTTCCGCTTCAGACCGATCAGGTTCAGCCCGTGCAGGCGGGCGTGGTTGCCCCAGGCCGAACCATACGGAATGACGTCTCTCGTCACCGCCGCAAGTCCGCCGATGATGGCCCCTTGCCCGACCCGCCCGAACTGGTGGACCGCCGCCAGACCGCCCAGGAAGACCCGGTCGCCGATCTCCGTATGGCCGCCCAGGGTGGCGTGGTTGGCGAAGGTGACATGGTCCCCGACAATGGCGTCATGGCCGACGTGGGACCCGGTCATGAACAGGCAACCCTTGCCGATGCGGGTCAGCCCGCCGCCGACGGGCGTGCCGCGGTTGAAAGTGCTGTGTTCCCGGATCAGGCAGTCCGCCCCGATCTCGAGCCGAACCGGTTCGCCCTTGTAGCCGCCGTGCTGCGGGTCTCCGCCGATCACGGAGAACGGATGGATGATCGTTCGAGCGCCGACGGTCGTGTCTTGCTGCACCACAGCATGGCTGACCAGCCGCACGTCGGTCTCCAGCACCACGCCCGGGCCGACGATGCACCAGGGGCCGACCTCGACGCCATCGGCGATCCGCGCGCCGGCGTCGACGACCGCCGTGGCGTGGATGCGGCTCACGCGTTCACCGGCTTGTCGACGGTGACCATCATGGCGGCGAAGTCGGCCTCGGACGCCAGCTTGCCGTCGATGAAGGTCTCGCCGCGGAATTTGAAGATGTCGCCGCGGATCTTGGTCACCACCACCTTCATCCTCAGCTGGTCGCCGGGCCGGGCCGGCTTGCGGAAGCGGACCCCGTCGATCGACATGAACATGATCACCTTGCCCTCGACCGTCACGTCCATCGACTTGGACATCAGCAGGGCCCCCGTCTGGGCCATGGCCTCTACGATCATCACCCCGGGCATGACCGGGTCGATGGGGAAATGGCCCGGGAAATAGGGCTCGTTGTGGGTGACGTTCTTGATGCCGGTGATCGAGGTGTTCGGCACGAAGTCCTCGGCCTTGTCGATCAGCAGGAAGGGGTACCGGTGAGGCAGGCGCCGCATCACCTCGGCGTAGTCGATCTTGCCTTCGTCGCTCATCCTGCGGCCTTCCTCGCCGACGACGCTTACGAACGCGCCTTTCCGGACGCCTGTTTGGCGAGCCAGATCGTTTCGCGCAAGAACTGACGCAGAGGTTTGGCCGGATAGCCCGACCAGGTCTCGCCGGCGGGAATGTCGGCCAGCACCCCGGCGCCGGCCGCGACGCGGGCGCCTTCGCCGATCCGTATATGGTCGCCGATCCCCGCCTTGCCCCCGAAGATGACGTTGTCGCCCACGATCACCGAACCCGAGATGCCGGTGTTGGCCGCCATCAGGCAGTTGCGGCCGATGATGCAGTTGTGGGCGATCATGACCAGATTATCGATCTTGGTGTTCTCGCCGATGACCGTATCGTCATAGGCCCCGCGGTCGATGCAGGAGTTGGCGCCGACGGTGACCCCGTCCTGCAGGATAACGCGTCCCAGCTGCGGAATATCGACCGGGCCCGCCCGCGATCCCGTCGCGCCGAATCCCTGTTCGCCAATCCGCGCGCCGGAATAGATTTTCACCCGGTCCCCGATCAGGGCAAATCCGACCGTGACGTTCGAGCCGATCTGGCAGTCGCGCCCGATCTGCACGCCGGGCCCGACGACGGTGTTGGCGCCGATACGCGTTCCACTTCCGATACGAACGCCCGCGCCCAGGACCACGCCCGGTTCGAGGACGACGGACCCGTCCTCGACGGCCTCATCGCGCTTGACCGCCACGTCCAGCGGAATCGGCCGGTGAAGCAGGACCGAGGCCCGCGCCCAGGCGGCCGGGGCCTCGCCGGAGACGATCACCGCCGCGCCCGCCGGCGCGAACTCGACCGCGCCGGGGGGCACGATCACGCAGCCGGCGCGGGTTTCGGCCAGAGCTGCCTGGAATTTTCGGTCGCCGAGGAAGGCGACGTCGGTCAGCCCCGCAGACGCCAGGGGCGCGACGGCGGAGACCTGACGGTCTCCGCCTCTGTGCACTTCGCCCCCGATCCGCCCGGCCAGCTCGGCGACGCTGAGCGCCGGCAGGCTGTCGAAAAAGCGCGGATCGGGCATGGAAAAGCTTACTGCTGCGGCGCTTGCACCGGCACCGGGGTGCGGTTGAAGCTCAGCGACGGCAGGGCGGTGTTCAGGCGCTGGATGACCACGTCAGTGATGTCCATCGCCGGGTTGGCGATATAGACGGCCGAGCGGTCCAGCAGCAGGCCGCAGCCACGCTCCTGGTAGACGGCGACCAGGATCGGATCGGCGGCCTGGGCGATGGCGCGGATCTGAAGCTGCTGGGTGTACTGCAGCTCCTGCTGGCGGGTCTGCTCCAGCTGCTGGGCCTCCTGGGCGCGTTGCTGCAGCGCCTGACGGCGCGTGCCCTGCGGATCGGCGGCGGCGCCGCCCTGCTGCAGCTGCTGGGCCTCGGTCTGGATCGTGGCGGCGTAGGGCTGGAGCTCGCCCTGCACTTCCGTGACCAGACGCTGCATGCCGGCCTGGACCGACTGGCCGGCGGTGGACTGGGCCAGCAAGCGGTCGTTGTGGAAGATGCAGACGCCGGCAATCGCCGGGCCGGGGTTGGCCGGAGCCTGGGCCTGGGCGGCGGCCGAACCGGCGGCCAGCGAAGCGAGCGCGAAAGCGCCGAGAGCGAACAATTTCATCTTGGACCTTTGAGCGGAACCGTGTCCCGCAATTAGAACTGGGTGGATGTCGAGAAGCGGAACGTTTCTGTCTTGTCGTATTCTTCCTTGCCGAGGATGTGGCTCAGGTCGAAGCGGATCGGGCCCATGGGCGAGCGCCAGTGGATGCTGACGCCGGCGGAGGCGCGCAGCTCAAGGTCATCAACGATGCCGGGATCCGGATTGCCCAGCGAATTCACCGTATAGCGGTCGTCCAGGACTCCCAATGTGCCCACATCGGTGAACAGCGAGGTGCGGATGCCGTATTGCTCGGGCAGGAAGTTCGGGACCGTCAGCTCGAGCGTGCCGATCGCGTAGAAATTGCCGCCCAGGGCGTCAGTGGTGTTGAGGTCGCGGGGACCCAGGCCGGCGGTCTCGAAGCCGCGGAAGCTGTTGCCGCCCTTGAAGAAGCGGTCGTTGATGCGGATCGGATCGCCGCCCCAGCCCGCGATATAGCCGGTCGATGCGGTAGCGGTGACCACCCATTCGGGGGTGATGCCCCAATAGGCCGAAACGTCGCCCTCGGTCTTGATGTAGTTCACGTCCCCGCCGATGCCGGCGAAGTCCTGGCGGAAGGACCCGGTCCAGCCGCGCGTCGGCCGGACGGGGTCGTTCCGGCGGTCGACGATCAGGGTGTAGCCCGCCGACGAGTTGAGGAACGAACCGACCTGGTCGCAGAGCGCCGTCGAACCGGACCCGCCGGGCGTGCAGTAGCCCTGCGGGACGATGATCTCGTCGCTCTTGAGGAAGTAGCGGGTGCTCAGCAGCGTGTAGCCGTTCAACGGATACGACAGACGCACGCCTCCGCCCGTCGAGCGGTAGTCATACGACGAATATTCGCTGAGGTCGTAGCGCGAATGGAAGGCGTCGAAACCGGCGCGAAGGTCGCGGCCGAGGAATTTCGGCTCGGTGAAGCGGAAGTCGATCTGCTGGCGCAACGAGCCCCATTCCAGGCGGGCCACGACGTTCTGGCCGCGACCGCGGAAGTTCCGCTCGGTGATGCCGAGGTTGACCACGAAGGAGTCGACTGAGCTGAAGCCCGCGCCGACCGAAAGTTCGCCCGTCGGCTGTTCCGTGACGGTGACGTTGATGACCGAGCGGTCCGGCGCCGAACCGCGCGCCTCCTCGACCGTGACGTCCTTGAAGAAGCCCAGGGCCCGCAGATTGTTGCGCGAGCGCTCCTGAAGCGTGCGGTTGAAGGCGTCGCCCTCGGTCAGCATCATCTCGCGGCGGATGACGTTGTCCAGGGTGCGGGTGTTGCCGATCACGTTGATCCGGTCGACGTAGACCCGCTGGCCTTCCTTGACGTTGAAGGTGACATCGACCGTGTCCGTCTCCGGATTGGCCTTGTAGGTGGGCTCGATCTCGACGAAGGCGTAGCCCGCGGATCCGGCGGCGAAGGTCAGGGCGTCGACCGCCGTTTCGATCTTGTCGCTCTCGTAGAGGTCGCCGGTCCGGATCGGCAGCAGCATCTTGAGGAAGTCCGGATTCAGCCGGTCGTTCTCGGTGACCACGTCGACCGTGCCGAAATTATACCGGTCGCCCTCGTCCACCGTCAGGGTGATGCCGAAGGCGCCGTCGTCGGGCGCCAGTTCCGAAATCGCCGACAGGACGCGGAAATCGTAGTAACCGCGGTTGGTGTAGAATTTTCGCAGCTGCTCCCGGTCGTAGTCGAGGCGGTTGGGGTCGTAATTGTCATTGGTGGTGAACAGGCGGTACCAGGCCGACTGCTGGGTCACCATCACGCCGCGCAGGTCATTGTCCGAGAAGGCGGTGTTGCCAAGGAAGGTGATCGCGCGAACGCCGGTTTCCGGGCCCTCGTCGATCTCGAACACCACGTCGACCCGGTTCTGGTCCAGCTGGACCAGCTTGGGCGTCACCGTCGCCGAAATCCGGCCTGAGAGGCGGTAGAGCTCGACGATCTTGCCGACATCCTCCTGGACGCGGGCGCGGGTGTAGATGCCGCGCGGCTTCAGGGTGACCTCCTCGGTGAGCTTGTCCTCGCTGAGCGCGCTGTTTCCCTCGAACACCACCTGGTTGATGATGGGGTTCTCGACGATCTGGACGATCAGGTCGCCGTTCGAGACGCCCAGCTGGACATCGGCGAACAGCTGGGTCCGGGTCAGGGTGCGGACGGCGACGTCCAGCACCGAGGCGTCGACCGTGTCGCCGGGCTGGATCGGCAGGTAGGACAGGACCGTCGTCTGGTCGATGCGCTGGTTGCCGCGCACCAGGATCCGGTTGATCACAAGCCGCTCTTCCTGGACCGGCGCGGCCTGGGGCGCCGACGCGGCTTCGATCGGCGCGCCGGGCTGGATAGCCGGGGCCGTCTGGGCCAGGGCCGGCCCGGCCAGACCGGCCGCGACCGCAAGGGCCAGCAAGCTCGGGCTCAGGCGCCGGGCGAAGTGAAGGGCGGACGCGTCTTGTCGGATCATGCGGGGGACCATCGGGGGCTGGCGTCGGCTCGTCATGCGAGCCCGCCGAGGAATTTGAACAGGCTCAGCTTTTGCAAGTCGTTCCAGGTGGCGAACAACATCAATCCCGCCAGCAAAGCAAGGCCGACGCGATAGCCAGCCTCCTGAACGCGGGCGGGGACTGGCCGGCGGGCCACAGCTTCATAGCCGTAGAACAGCAGGTGGCCCCCATCCAGAACCGGAATCGGCAGCAGATTAACAATGCCAATTCCGATCGAAACTATGGCGGCGAACTGAAGAAACGTCAGCGCCAGGTTCGCCGCGATATAGCCGGGGTCGGGATTCGCAGCCACAGCCTGACGGGTGACGCCGCCGGCGGCCCGGGCGATTCCGATGGGCCCGCTCAGCAGATCGCCCGATTCCTTGCCCGTGAAGATGCGGCCGATGTAGGTGCCGGTCGTCCCGACCGTCGTCCCGATCATCTCCGCGCCCTTCCCGGCCGCTTCCAGCGGGTTCAGGCGGCGAAACCGGTAGTCCTCTCGCAGGGGCTGAAGCGCCAGGCCGATGCGCGCGACGCGCACCCGCCCCGACAGTTCGTCGTTCTCGAGCTGTCGCTGCGGCGTCGCCACCAGCTCCAGCCGCCGGCCGGCGCGATCCACGCTGAACCGCAGGGGGTCGCCGGCGCTCATGATCACCGTCTGCGTGACCTCGGCCTGTTCCTCGACCGGACGGCCGTTGATGGCCGTGATCCGGTCCCCGGGCAGGAAGCCCGCGGCGGCGGCCGGACTGCCCGGCGCAACCACGGCCACGCGGGGCGCGACGATCTGTTCGCCGATGACGCTGAACAGGATGGTGAAAAGCACGGTGGCCAGCAGGAAGTTGGCGGCCGGGCCCGCGGCGACGATCAGGGCACGCTGCCAGATCGGCTTGAAATGGAAATAGTCGCGTTCGGCCCCCGCTCCGTTCTCGGCGACGACGCGCTGGCGCAGTTCCGCCAGGCCGGCCTGGTCGGGCACGCTCGAGGCGTCCAGATCGCCGGCGAATTTCACGTATCCGCCCAGCGGCAGCCAGGCCAGCCGCCATTCGGTTCCGCGCCGGTCGGTCCGGGCGGCGATGGTCCTGCCGAAGCCGATGGAGAAACGGTCGATCTTCACGCCGAAGGCGCGCGCGACGAGGAAATGGCCCAGCTCGTGGATGGTGACGATGAACGTCAGCACCAGCAGGAAGGGTACGATGTAGAGCAATGCCTGACCAAGAAAGCCCGTCATGCCGATAAGGGTCCCCTCCGCCGTCAGGCTGCCGCCGCGATGCCCTGGATGATCGATTCCGCCGTCCGCCGCGCCTGCGCATCAACCTCGAGGGCCGCGTCGCACGCATCGTCGGAACAGGAAACCGCCCGCTGGGCCGTCACGCGCGACAAGGTGTCGGCGACGACTGCGGCAATATTGAGAAAGCCCAGCCGACGGTCAAGAAACGCCAGGGCCGCGACCTCGTTGGCGGCGTTGAACACGGTCGGGGCCGCCCCTCCCGCCTGCAGCGCCTGCCGGGCCAGCCTGAGGGCCGGGAACCGCTCCTCGTCGGGCGCCTGGAAGGTCAGCCGGCCCAGCGCGGCCAGGTCCAGTCGCGGCGCCGGCCAGGCGACGCGGTCCGGCCAGGCCAGGGCGTAGGCGATCGGCGTCTTCATGTCCGGCGGCCCCATCTGCGCCAGGGTCGAGCCGTCCACGTATTCGACCATGCTGTGGATGATGGACTCGGGATGCACCACCACCTCGATCCGCTCGGCCGGCATGTCGAACAGATAGGCCGCCTCGATCGCCTCCAGCCCCTTGTTGGCCATCGTCGCGCTGTCGACCGAGATCTTGGCCCCCATGCTCCAGTTGGGATGGGCGACGGCCTGTTCCGGCGTGATGGCGCCCAGGGTTTCGCGCGGCATGGTGCGGAACGGTCCGCCGGACGCCGTCAGCACCAGCTTCGCCACCCGCTCCGGCGCCTCATGCGGGAAGACCTGGTGGATGGCCGAATGCTCCGAATCCACCGGGATCAGCCGCCCGCCGGACTGCCGCACCCGCTGGATCAGCGCCGGGCCGCAGCAGACCAGGCTTTCCTTGTTCGCCAGCGCCAGAGTCGCCCCTGTCGCGGCCGCCGCCCAGGCCGAACGCAGGCCGGCGGCGCCGACGATGGCCGCCATGATCCAGTCCGCCGGCCGGGTCGCAACCTCGATGACGGCTTCGTCGCCGGCCGCGGCTTCGACGCCCGTTCCGGCCAGGGCGTCGCGCAGCTCCTGCAGCCGGGACGGGTCCGCCGTCACCGCGATGCCGGGCTTCCAGCGACGGGCCTGTTCCGCCAGCCGGGCGATATTGGCTCCCCCCGTCAGGGCGACGACCTCGAAGGCGCCCGTACCGGCCGCCTGGATCTGGTGCATCAGGTCCAGGGTCGAACAGCCGACCGATCCGGTCGAGCCCAGAACCGTGACGCGCCGCCGGATCACGCGCCCCCTCCGAACACGCCGGCCAGCAGCCGCCCGCAGGCCACCACCACGACCGCGAACATCAGGCCGTCGACCCGGTCCAGCAGGCCGCCGTGGCCCGGGATCAGCTTGCCCGCGTCCTTGACGCCATAGCGTCGCTTCAGGGCCGATTCCCACAGGTCGCCGGCCATGGTCGCCAGCGCCGCCGCCAGTCCCAGCACCGCGCCCCAGGCCGGATTGACGCCCATGTCGAGATACATGGCCAGCAGCGCGCCCGCGGCCGTCCCTGCGACCAGACCGCCGATGAAGCCGGACCAGGTCTTGTTGGGCGAGAAGCGCGGCCACAGCTTGGGCCCGCCGACCAGGCTGCCGACCAGATAGGCCATGATGTCCGAGGCCCAGGCGATGGCGAAGGCGGAGACCGTCCAGGCCAGCCCCGACTGACTGTCGACATCCCTCAGCCATATCAGCAGCACCGCAGGCCAGCCGAGGTAGAGCACCCCATAGGCCGCATCCAGAGCCTCCTGCCCGCGGTTGCGCGCGAACAGGCCCGCAGCCACGGACCCGAAGACCAGCATCACCAGGGCGAGAGACAGTTGCTCGGCGTGGGCCGCCACGACGCCGGCGACCAGACCGAAGGCCACCGCCCCGGCCATGACCCGCCACGCCTTCGCGGCGCTCATCGTCGCCCATTCGACCGCCAGCAGGGCGCAGGCCAGCAGCATCAGGCCCAGGAACCACAGGCCGCCGGCCCAGATGGCCAGAACGGCGGCAGGGGCCAACACGACGGCCGATGCGGCCCTCAGGCCAATGTCGCCCGCCTTGACCGCCATCAGCCGGCCGCGAGGGCGGGCGCCGGGCTCGACGTCGCGCGTCCGCCGAAACGCCGGTCCCGGTTACGGTATTGTTCGACCACGTCCGCCAGGGCGTCGGGGCCGTAGTCGGGCCAGAGCACGTTCTGATAGACCAGCTCGGCGTAGGCGGCTTCCCACAGCAGGAAGTTCGACAGCCGCTGCTCGCCCGAGGTGCGCACGATCACATCGACCGGCGGCGCGCCGGCGGTCGAAAGACCCTGACCCAGCGCGTCCTCATCCAGCGGTCCCCTGGCCTTGCCGGCCATCACCAGATCGATATGGCGCTGGGCCGCATCGACGATGTCGGCCCGGCCGCCGTAGTTGAAGGCGACCTGCAGGATGAATTTGTCGTTGTGGGCCGTGGTCGCCTCGGCCCGGTCGATGATGGCGGCGATATCGGCGGGCAGGCCGGTGCGCCGCCCCAGCACCCGCACCTTCACGCCTTCGCGCTCCAGCCGCTTCAGGTCGCTGGCGACGTAGGACCGGACCAGTCCCATCAGGTCGGAGACCTCCTCCGCGGGTCGGCGCCAGTTCTCGGTCGAGAAGCCGAACACCGTCAGGCAGGTGATGCCGAGCGCCGGCGCGGCCTGAACGGTGCGCTTCAGCGCCTGCACGCCTTCGCGATGCCCCATGGCGCGCGGCAGGCCACGCGCTTCGGCCCAGCGGCCGTTGCCGTCCATGATCAGGGCGACGTGGCGCGGCCCGTCAGTCGGCGCGGCGGGATGAGGAAGGTTGGCGGGCATCGGCGCTTATCCTACGGCAATTCGCGCCGTCAAACCTGCATGATCTCAACTTCCTTGGCCCTCAAGGCCTCGTCGATGCGTTTGATCGCCGCGTCCGTGTCCTTCTGGACCTCGGTCTCCATCTTCTTCTGCTCGTCCTGGCTGATCTCGCCGGCCTTTTCGGCCTTCTTCAGGTCCTCGTTGGCGTCGCGGCGCACGTTGCGGACGGCGATCTTCTGCTGCTCGGTGTATTTGCCGGCCAGCTTGGCCAGGTCCTTGCGGCGTTCCTCGGTCAGCGGCGGCACCGGAATGCGCAGCGTCTGGCCGTCGACGATCGGGTTCAGGCCCAGGCCGGCGGCGCGGATGGCCTTCTCGACCGGCCCCACCATCGACTTGTCCCAGACGTTGACCGAGATCATGCGCGGCTCGGGCACGCTGATGGCGGCGACCGAATTCAACGGGGCGTTGGAGCCGTAGGCCTGCACCTGCACGGGATCCAGCAGGCCGACGTTGGCCCGGCCGGTCCGCAGGCCGTTGAACTCTTCCTTCAGGGCGGCGACGGACTTGTCCATCCGCTCGCGATAGGTTTTCAGGTCAGGCTTGGCCATGGTCGTTTCTCTCGCGTTTTCTTGGCTTTGAAGGCTCAGGCGGCCTTTTTGGAAGAGATGACCGTAAAGGTCCCCTCCCCCGTCAACGTCCGGCGCAGCGAATTGTCTTCCCGGATAGAGAAGACCACGATCGGAATGCCGGAGTCACGCATCAGGGCGATGGCCGAGGCGTCCATGACCTTCAGGTCCTTGGCCAGGACATCGTGATAGGTCAGGGTCTCGTACCGCGTCGCGGCCGGGTCCTTCTTGGGGTCGGCCGTGTAGACTCCGTCCACGCTGGTGCCCTTCAGCAGGGCGTCGCAGCCCATCTCGGCGGCGCGCAGGGCGGCGCCCGAGTCGGTCGTGAAGAAGGGCGCGCCGACGCCGGCGGCGAAGATCACCACCCTGCCCTTTTCGAGATGGCGCAGGGCGCGACGGCGCACATAGGGCTCGGCCACGGCGTTCATCGTCAGGGCGCTCTGCACCCGGGTCTGGACGCCGATCTTCTCCAGCGCCGCCTGCATGGCCAGGGCGTTCATGACGGTCGCCAGCATGCCCATATAGTCGGCGGTGGCGCGCTCCATGTCGCCCGCGGCCTTGCTCAGTCCGCGGAAGATGTTGCCGCCGCCGATGACGAGGCAGATCTCGACGCCCTCGCGGGCCACGTCGGCCACGGCCTGGGCCACGGTCGCCACGGTTTTCTGGTCGATGCCATAGGCCTGATCGCCCATCAGCACCTCGCCCGAGACCTTCAGCAGGACGCGCTTGTAGAGAAACTCGGGCGGGGCGTCGGGCATGGGGCGGTCCTGGGCGGCGGATTCGGCTCCTTATAGGAAGCGAACCCGCCGGTTCAAAGGCCTGACTGCCCCGATTACATCCGCAGAATGATCGTCTCGACGATCGGCCGCCGGTCCCAGATCTGCTGGCTGGCCTTCTTCAGCGCCCGCGAGACGGCCTGTTCGATGACCATCTCGTCCTCGAGCGCCGCGCCCTTCAGCTTCATCACCGCCTGTTCGGCGCGTTCGGCCAGATCGTCGAGGGCATCGCCCAGCGGCGATTCGGCGTCGCCCGGCAGGCCGATGGCCCGCACATCGATGTCGCTGACGATCTTGCCGCGCTTGTCCATGGCGAAGCTGACGATCAGCACGCCGTTGGTCGAGGCGTGACGCCGCTCGTGCAGGGCCTCGCCCTGTTCGGTGACCAGGCGGCCGCCGTCGACATACAGCCGGCCGCTCGGGACCTCGTCGATGATGGCCGCGGGCCCGGGGGCCAGGCGAACCATGTCGCCGTTGCGAGGGGTGACCGTCTCCGGCACGCCCATGTCCTTCGCAAGGTTCGCATGCTCGGCCAGATGGCGGCGCATGCCGTGGGTCGGGACCGCGATCTTCGGCCGCGCCCATTGGTACATCTGTTTCAGCTCCTCCCGGCAGGGGTGGCCGGAGACGTGGATGCCCGGGTGGTCCTTCTCGGTGTAGAGCCGCACGCCGCGATCCGCGAGCTTGTCCTGCAGACGACCGACCGACAGCTCGTTGCCGGGGATGACCCGCGACGAAAAGATGCAGTGATCGCCCTTGCTCAGCTTGATGTAGGGGTGCGTGCCCTCGGCGACGCGGGACAGGGCGGCGCGGACCTCGCCCTGACTGCCGGTGCAGAGATACAGAATATCGTCCGCTGGCCAGACACGGGCTTCCTGCTCGGAGAGGAAGGGCTTGATGTCGTTCAGCATCCCGACATGCTTCGCCGCGGCGGTGATGCGGTGCATCGACCGACCCGCCAGCGACACGCGGCGGCCGGCCTTCTCGGCGGCGCGGATCACGCTGTCCATGCGGGCGACGTTCGACGCGAAGCAGCCGACCGCGATGCGTCCCCTCAGCCCGCTGATCAGCTCGGACAGTTTTTCCCGGACCATGCCCTCGGATCCCGCCGTCCCGTCCACGAAGACGTTGGTGGAATCGCACACCATGGCCAGCACGCCCTCGTCGCCGAGCCGGGTGATGGCGCCGGCGTCGGTGACCTCGCCGATGACGGGGTCCTCGTCGATCTTCCAGTCGCCGGTGTGCAGCACCGTGCCCAGCGGCGTCTTGATGGCCAGGCCGTTCGGCTCGGCGATCGAGTGGGTCATGGTGACGAAGGTGACGTCGAACTTGCCGAGGTTGACCGTCCCGCCCAGCGGCACCTCGATCAGCTGGACCTGGTCCAGGATCCCGGCCTCGCGCAGTTTCTCGCGGATCAGGTAGGCGGTGAAAGGCGTGGCGTACAGCGGCGCCTTCATCCGGCTCCACAGCCAGCCCAAGGCGCCGATATGGTCCTCATGGGCGTGGGTCAGGACGATGCCGCGGATCGTCTCGCCTTCCAGGAAGGCGGGATCGGGCACGATCACGTCGACGCCGGGCGTCGAAAGGTCGCCGAAGGTCACGCCCACGTCGACCACGATCCACTCGCGGTTCGCCTCGGGGCCGTAGCCGTACAGGTTCAGGTTCATACCGATTTCGCCCGACCCGCCCAGGGGCAGGAAGACGAACTCGTCGTTGGTTTGCTTTTTCATACGTCCTTAGAGTGGGTATTCCGCCGCCAGATTTCGAGAAGGCCGCGGATGGTCAGGTCCGGATCGAACCGGTCGATGGATGTGGTGGCCCCTTCGAACAGCGAAGCGACGCCGCCGGTGCCGATGACGGTCATGGGTTTCCCCCACTCCGCCTTGATGCGTGCGACCAGGCCCTCGATCAGGGCGACATAGCCCCAGAAGACGCCCGATTGCATGTTGGAGACCGTGTCCTTGCCGATCACGCGATCGGGCTTCTGGATGGCGATGCGGGGCAACATTGCGGCGGCCTCGTGCAGGGCCTGCAGCGACAGGTTGATGCCGGGCGCGATCACCCCGCCCTCGAAGGCCCCGTCGGCGGCGATCACGTCGAAGGTGGTGGCCGTGCCGCTGTCGATGACGATCAGGTCGCCCGGGTACATCAGATGGGCCCCGATGGCGTTGACCAGCCGGTCGGCCCCCGCCTCGCTCGGCTTGGTGATCCGCGCCGTCATGCCGAGCTCGACATTGTCGCCGATGACCAGCGGCTCGACCGACAGGTAGCGCCGCGACAGGTTTCGCAGATTGAAGATCGACTGCGGCACCACGCTGGAGATGATGCAGCCGTCCAGCTGGCCGATCGACAGGCCGCGCATGGCCAGCAGCTGGCTCAGCCAGACCGCGTATTCGTCGGCCGTGCGGTTGGCGTGCGTCGCGGTGCGCCACTGGGCGACCCACTCGTTCCCGTCATGCACCGCGAACAGCGTATTGGTGTTGCCCTGTTCGATCGCCAGCAGCATTACGCGGCCTCCCCGAAAAAGACGTCGCCCGCCGAGATCAGCCGCAGCGACCCGTCCGCCAGTCTCAGTTTCAGCGCCCCGTCCGGCGCCACGCCCTCGGCCCGGCCCTCGACCGTCTCGCGCCCCAGCCGCGCCACGGCGGGCCCGTCCAGCCCCGGTGTCCTCGCCTGCCAGGCGTCGAGGATAGGCTGGAAGCCCAGCGTCTCCCACCGCTCCATCCACACCGCGAACGCCTCGGCCAGCGTCGCGGCGGCCGCCTCGACCGTCGGCGGCGTCAGCACGTCGCCGCGTAGATGTTGGACCAGGGCCGTCGCCGGCCGCTCGGTCCCGTCAGGCGCATGCGCCAGATTGACGCCGATCCCGACCGCCAGCCAGAGGCCCCCGCTCTCGTGCGCCCCGGATTCGACCAGAACACCCGAGGCCTTCTCGCCGGCCAGCATCACGTCATTGGGCCATTTGATCGTCACCAGCGACGGCGGCGCATACGCGTCCAGCAGGTCGGCGATGGCCAGGGCGGCGACGAAGGTCACCTGCGCCGCCTCGGCCGGGGTCTTGCGCGTCACATGCAGCAGGGTGGCGAACAGATTGCCGCCCTCGCTGGCCCATTCGCGCCCGCGCCGTCCGCGCCCGGCCGTCTGGCGGCGGGCGACGATCCACAGCGGCCCGGTCTCGCCGGCCTCGGCCCGGCGGCGGGCGTCCGCATTGGTGGAGTCGGTCTCTTCCAGCAGCAGGATCGGGGCGGCGGGCATGGCGCCCTATCCGGCTCCGAATCCGACGGCGGCGGCGCGGCTCAGCGGCTCGATCCACGTCAGACCGACGATCACCAGCGGGAAGGCGAAGGCCGCCGCGGCCCAGGCGATGGTCCTGGCCTCGATCGGCGCCTTGTCCGTCGGCTCGACGCCTTCCGGCGCCTTGTCGAACCACATCAGCTTGATGATCCGCAGATAGTAGAAGCCGGCCACCACCGAGGCCACCAGACCGGCGGCGCCGACCATCCAGTAGCCGGCGTCGGCGGCGGCGCCGAAGACGTAGAACTTGCCCCAGAAGCCCGAGAACGGCGGCATCCCCAGCACCGACAGCGACAGCACCGTCAGGGCGAGGGTCGTCACCGGCCTGTCCTTGCGCAGACCGGCGAGGTCGGCGATCCGCCGGATCGGCCGCCCGCCGCGCGACAGCGACAGCAGGATGGCGAAGAAGCCGAACTGGTCGATCACATACAGGGTCATGAACACCAGCATGGCCTGGACGCCCAGAGTGGTGCCGGCGGCGATGCCCAGCAGGGCGTAGCCGATGTTGGCGATCGAGGAATAGGCCAACAGGCGCTGGAAGTCCTTCTGCGCCAGACCGCCGAAAGCGCCGACGGCGAAGCTGATCAGCGAGATCAGGATCAGCACCTGGGCCCACTGGTCGTGCGACCCGGCGAAGGCCCCTTCCAGGGTCCGAGCGATCAGCACCATGGCCGCCACCTTGGGAGCCGTGGCGAACAGGGCCACGACCGGCGTCGGCGCGCCCTCGTAGACGTCGGGCGTCCACATGTGGAACGGCGCCGCCGAAACCTTGAAAGCCAGGCCGCAGATCAGGAACACCAGGCCGAAGATCAGGCCCGTCGATTGATTGGTCGCGGCATAGGCGGCGATCTCGTCGAACCGCATCGAGCCGGTGAAGCCGTAGATCAGGCTGGCACCGTACAGCAGCAGCCCCGATGACAGGGCGCCCAGCACGAAATACTTCAGCCCCGCCTCGGACGCCTTCAGATCGTCGCGATGGAAGGCGGCCAGCACATAGAGGGCCAGCGAATGCAACTCGATGCCGATGTAGAGCGAGATCAGATCGCCCGACGACGCCATCATCCCCATGCCGGCCGAGGCCAGCACGATCAGGATCGGATATTCGAACCGCGCGATCTTCGCACGGTGCATCCAGCCGCCGCCCAGCACGATGGCCACGGCGCTCGACAGGAAGATCAGGGCCTTGCCGTAGACCGCCAGCGGGTCGGCCACATAGGCGCCGTTGAAGGCCTGGCCCAGCGGACCCGTCACGGTCACGGCGGTGGCGGCCGCCAGCAGGGCGACCGACAGGATGGAGATCAGGCGCGCGCTCTTCTCGCCCAGGAAGGCGCCGAGCATCAGCAGCACGAGGCCGCCGACGGCGAGCGTGCTCTCGGGGGCCGACAGGCGCAGGGCGAAATCAAGATCAGGCATCATCGTCTCACCCGCCGATCGCAAGTTGAAAGGCGGAAGTCAGGGCCTCGACCGAGGCGGCGGTGTAATCCAGCACCAGCCCGGGCTGCACGCCCAGCCACAGGGTGCCGATGATCAGCGGGACGAAGATCAGCAGCTCGCGCCTGTCGACGTCGGTGATCGCCTTCATCGCCGGGTTGGTGATCTCGCCGAACATGACGTTGCGATACAGGGTCAGGGCGTAGACCGCCGAGAAGATCACACCCGTGGCCGCGAACAGCGCCGTCCAGGTCGAGACGCCGTAGACGCCCGTCATGGTCAGGATCTCGCCGATGAAGCCCGAGGTGCCCGGCAGGCCGACATTGGCCATGGTGAACAGCAGGAAGATGGCCGCGAACCAGGGCATCCGCGCGGTCAGGCCGCCGTACAGGGCGATCTCGCGGGTGTGCATCCGGTCATAGACCACGCCGACGCAGAGGAAGAGCGCGCCCGAGATCAGGCCGTGGCTGAGCATCTGGAACACCGCGCCCTGCACGCCCAGGGCGTTGCCGGCGAAGATGCCCATGGTCACGAAGCCCATGTGCGCCACCGACGAATAGGCGATCAGCTTCTTCATGTCCGTCTGCCGGAAGGCGACCAGCGAGGTGTAGACGATGGCCACGGCCGACAGCACGAACACCAGCGGCGCGAACATCTTCGACGCGGCGGGGAACATGGGCAGGTTGAACAGGATGAAGCCGTAGCCGCCGAGCTTGAGCAGGATGCCGGCGAGGATGACCGAGCCGGCCGTCGGCGCCTGCACGTGGGCGTCGGGAAGCCAGGTGTGGACCGGCCACATCGGCATCTTGACGGCGAAGCTCGCGAAGAAGGCGAGCCACAGCAAAGGCTGCACGGTCGGGCTGAAGGCGTAGTCCTTGAGCGCGGGGATGCTGGTGGTGCCGGTTTCGGCGGCCATCCACAGCATGGCCAGCAGCATCAGGACCGAGCCCAGCAGGGTGTAGAGGAAGAATTTGTACGAGGCGTAGATCCGGTTCGCTCCGCCCCACACGCCGATGATGATGAACATCGGCACCAGGGTGCCTTCGAAGAAAATGTAGAACAAAAACAGGTCGAGCGAGGTGAACACCCCGATGACCAGCGTCTCCAGCACCAGGAAGGCGATCATGTAGTCGACGACGCGATCCTTGATCGTGGTCCAGCTGGCGACGATGCAGATCGGCATCAGGAAGGCCGTCAGCAGCACGAACAGGATCGAGATCCCGTCCACGCCCATGTGGTACTGGGCCGCCGCGAACCAGTCGTAACGCTCGACGAATTGGTAGGTCGCCAGCTCCGGCTTGAACTGCATCACCAGAACGGCGGAGACCGCCAGAACCGCAACAGTGGTGATCAGCGCAATCCAGCGCGCGGCGCCATCGGCCGAGCCCTTGTTGAACAGGCGCGCCAGCAGGATCAGTCCCGCGCCGACCAGCGGCAGGAAGGTGACGACGCTGAGGATGAAGGGGATCTGGGGCAAGATCAGGCTCCCCACGCATAGATGGCGAAGGCGAGGAAACCGGCCACGCCGAGCAGCATCACGAACGCATAGTGATAGACATAGCCGGACTGGATTTTCGCCAGCCGGGCCGCGGATTTCAGCGACGCCCAGGCCGCGCCGTTCGGGCCCAGCCCGTCGATGATCTTCACATCGCCGACCTTCCAGAACAGGTCGCCGACCGCCTTGGCGCCCTTCACGAACACGGCGTCATACAGCTCGTCGAAATACCATTTGTTGTAGAGGAAGGCGTGGATGACCCCGCCGCGGTCGGCCATGCGCCGCGCCATGCCTTCCTTCAGGACATACAGCCAGAAGGCGGCGAAGGTGCCGATCAGCGTCAGGATCAGCGGCGACCACTTCACCCATGTCGGGACCGAATGGCTCTCGTGCAGGACGTGATTCTCGGCGCCGGTGAAGATGGCGCCGCGCCAGAAGGCGTGCTCGCCGTCGCCGATGAAGTACGGGGCGAAGACCAGACCCGCCGCGACGGCGCCGACCGACAGCAGGAGCAGCGGAACCAGCATGACCCATGGGCTCTCGTGCGGATGCAGCGGGCCGTGGTGGCCGTGGTCCTCATGCGCGTCGTCGCCGATGGGCTCGGAATGGGTTTCCAGCTGGGCGTGCGAGGCGTGGTCGTCATGCGCGTGCGCGTGATCGTCGTGATGCGCGTCCTTCCACACCGGCTTGTTGTGGAAGGTCATGAACACCAGCCGCCACGAATAGTAGGCGGTCAGGCCGGCGGCCAGGATGCCGACCATGAAGGCGAACAGCCCCATGGCGCTGTGGCCGTTGGCGAACGAGGCGAAGGCGCTCTCGATGATCGAATCCTTGGAGTAGAAGCCCGCGAAGCCGCCGACGCCGGGAATGCCCAGGCCGGTGATGGCGATCGTGCCGATGGTCATCACCGCATAGGTGACCGGCAGCAGCTTCCACAGCCCGCCCATCTTCCGCATGTCCTGCTCGTGGTGCATCCCGTGGATGACCGAGCCGGCGCCGAGGAACAGCAGGGCCTTGAAGAAGGCGTGGGTGAACAGGTGGAACATGGCCGCCTGATAGGCGCCGACGCCCGCCGCGAAGAACATGTAGCCCAGCTGCGAACAGGTCGAATAGGCGATGACCCGCTTGATGTCGTTCTGGGCCAGACCCACGGTGGCCGCGAACAGGGCCGTGATCGCGCCAACCAGGGCGACGATGGCCGAGGCGACCGGGGCGTATTCGAAGATCGGGCTCAGCAGGCAGACCATGTAGACGCCGGCGGTGACCATGGTCGCCGCGTGGATCAGGGCCGACACGGGCGTCGGGCCTTCCATGGCGTCCGGAAGCCAGGTGTGCAGGAAGAACTGGGCCGACTTGCCCATGGCGCCGACGAACAGCAGGAAGGCCGCCAGATCGATCGCCGACCAGGTGTGGCCGAGGAATTCCCAGCCCGTGCCCGCCTTCGAGGCGATCATCGGGAACAGCTCGGCGAACTGGATGGTGCCGAACATCCAGAACACCGTGAAGATGCCCAGAGCGAAGCCGAAGTCGCCGACCCGGTTGACCACGAAGGCCTTGATGGCGGCGGCGCTGGCCGTGGACTTCTTGTACCAGAAGCCGATCAGCAGATAGGAGGCCAGCCCCACCCCTTCCCAGCCGAAGAACAGCTGCATGAAGTCGGCGGCGGTGACCAGCGCCAGCATGGCGAAGGTGAACAGCGAGAGGTAGGCGAAGAACCGCGGCTTGTCCGGGTCCTCGGCCATATAGCCCCAGCTATACAGGTGCACGAGCGACGACACCGTCGTCACCACCACCAGCATGACCGCCGACAGGGCGTCGATGCGGATCGACCAGACCGACTGGAAGTCGCCGACGTTGATGAAGGGGAACAGTTCGACCGTGAAGGCCTGCAGCCCGCCCCATATCCACTGGCTCAACACGATCCAGGCGACCGCGCACGAGAAGAACAGCAGACCCGTGGTGATGGATTTGGAAATCAGGTCGCCGAGCCGGCGGCCCGACAGGCCGACGATGGCCGCGCCGAGCAGCGGGGCGAAAACGCCGAGAGTGACGAGGGTCTCGAGATTCACGATCAGCCCTTCATCACGGATGCATCATCAACCGCGATGTCGCCGCGGTTGCGGAAGAAGGTCACCAGAATGGCCAGACCCACGGCGGCCTCGGCGGCCGCGACGGTCAGGACGAACATGGCCATGATCTGCCCCTGCACGTCGTTGAGGTAGGCCGAGAAGGCGACGAAATTGATATTCACGGCCAGCAGGATCAGCTCGATCGACATCAGGATGATGATGACGTTCTTGCGGTTCACGAAGATTCCGAAGACCCCGATGGTGAACAGGATGGCGGCCACCGCCAGATAGTGCTGCAGGGTGATTTCCATCAGAGCAGATCCTCGGACGAGATGCCGGCGCCGGTCTCGACAGATTTGACTTCCATCGCCGTCTTCGCGTCGCGGCCGACCTGGCGGGCGACGTTCTGGCGCTTGATGTTGGGCTTGTGGCGCAGGGTCAGGACGATGGCGCCAATCATGGCGATCAGCAGCACGATCCCCGCCGCCTGGAAGATGTAGACATAGTCCGTGTACAGAACGCGGCCGATGGCCTCGACATTGGACATCTCGGCCGTCGCCGCCACCGGCCCGATGGCGTCCGACGCCGCGCCGCCGCTGACCACGGTCAGGGAGATGATGATCATCTCGGCCAGCAGTATACCCGCCACGATCATCGCCAGCGGCAGATAGCGGGCATAGCCCTCGCGCAGCTTCACGAAGTCGACGTCCAGCATCATGACGACGAACAGGAACAGCACCGCCACCGCGCCGACGTAGACGACGACCAGCAGCATGGCCAGGAACTCGGCCCCCAGCAGCACGAACAGGCCCGCCGACGAGAAGAAGGCGAGGATCAGCCACAGCACGCTGTGCACGGGGTTCTTCGCCGTCACGACCATCAGGCCGCCCAGCACGGCCACGGCCGACAGAAGATAGAAGGCCAGGCCTTGCAAGAGCATCGCGCGATCGGCTCCTCACGCTTTGCCGGCGAGCGAGGCGGCGGCCAGCGGATGGTTCAGACAAAAACCCGAAACCCGGCGCGCGAATCTCGCCCGGAAAGCCTCGGAAAGCGCGCGACTTCTAACCGCCGCCGGGGGCTTTGCAAAGACCGAATACGACGACGGCGACCGCATCTTCCCGTCTTGCCGGAGCCGGTCGGCGGGCCCAGTTTGGCGGGAAACCGGGGCGACCGTCATGAGCGAAGAGCGCGACTATCTTCTGGGCACCCACGACGCGGAGGTCGAACGCCTCGGCCTGCAGCACCGCGTGTGGCGGCCGCGCGTGCTGGACGCATGGCGCCGGGCCGGAATCACGGTGGGTTCGAGGGTCATCGACGCGGGCGCGGGACCGGGCTGGGCCAGCCTGGACCTGGCCGAGATCGTCGGTCCGACCGGCCGCGTTCACGCCCTGGAGCGGTCGGCCCGGTTCGTCGACGTGCTGGATGGCGCGGCCGGGGCCCGGGGGCTGCTGAATATCGCCGCCGAGACGGTGGACCTGGTCACCGACCCCCTGCCCGTGGTCGGCGCCGACGCCTTCTGGATCCGCTGGGTGCTGGCCTTCGTCAGCGACCCCGCCGCGGTGCTGAAAAAGCTGCACGCCGCCCTTCGTCCGGGCGGGGTCGCGGTGATCCACGAATATCTCGACTACGGGACCTTCTCGATCCTGCCCGACAGTCCCGCGATCGAGGACTTCAAGCGGCTGGTCGTCGAAGACTGGCGCGCCTCGGGCGGCGAGCCCGACATCGGCCGCGCCCTGCCCGCCATGCTGCCCGCCGCCGGCTTCCGCATCCGGTCGATGCAGCCGATCGTCGAGACCGCGCGAAAGAACGATCTGGTCTGGCAATGGCCGGCCACCTGGGCCCGCAACTACCCTCTGTTCCTGCTCGAGTCCGGCAAGGTCGACCGGGCCTGGTACGACCGCGTGATCGCCGCCGTCGACGCCGCCGAAACCGATCCGGACGCAGTCATGATCACGCCGATGGTGGTGGAGATCATCGCGGAGAAGATTTGATCCTTCTCCCCTCCGGGGGAGAAGGGAATAGTCACCGGTACGGCGCGTCGAGTTCCAGGTTCTTCGCGATCAGCCGTTCCCAGCGGTCGCCGTTGGCGAGCAGCCGGTCCTTGTCGTACAGCAGCTCCTCGCGGGTCTCGGTCGTGAACTCCGAGTTCGGACCCTCGACGATGGCGTCTACCGGGCAAGCTTCCTGACACAGGCCGCAGTAGATGCATTTGACCATGTCGATGTCGTAGCGGGTCGTGCGGCGGCTGCCGTCGGCGCGCGGCTCGGACTCGATGGTGATGGCCTGGGCGGGGCAGATGGCCTCGCACAGCTTGCAGGCGATGCAGCGTTCCTCGCCGTTGGCGTAGCGGCGCAGGGCGTGCTCGCCCCGGAACCGCGGCGACTGCGGATTGCGCTCGAACGGATAGTTCACCGTGGCCTTGGGACGGGCCATGTATTTGAACGACAGGCCGATCGCGCCGATGGCGTCGATCAGAAGCGCGCCCTTCGCGGCCTGGACGAGACGGTTCAACATTACTGTCTGGCTCCGGAGACGCCGCGGCAAAGCTCTTCCTTGCGCGGATCGTCTTCCCTGGTGATGCGGCACAGGCGTTCGCGCTCGGCATGCTGGCGCTGGATGCCCTCCTGCCGGCGCTCCCACTGATAGACCGACACGGGGTCGGCTTCATAGGTCGGGATGGTGCAGGCGCCCGTAGACGCCAGCAGCACGAGGGTCAGGATCCGGCTCATGCGCCCACCGCGAACACGCGCCAGGCGGCGACCACGACGACGCAGACCAGCGAGGTCGGCAGGAAGATTTTCCAGCCCAGACGCATCAGCTGGTCGTAGCGGTAACGGGGCACGAAGGCCTTCACCAGGGCGATCATGAAGAAGGCCACGACGATCTTGCCCAGGAAGGTGACCAGATAGATGGCCTGCTCCAGCCAGCCCGGCAGGCTGTCCAGCCAGTCCTGCGGCACGCCCGGGTTCCAGCCGCCGAAGAACAGCAGGCTGATCATGGCGCACATGAAGACGATGTTGGCGTATTCGCCGATCATGAACAGCAGATAGGGCGTCGAGGAATACTCGACCTGATAGCCGGCCACCAGTTCCGACTCCGCCTCGGGCAGGTCGAACGGCGGGCGGTTGGTCTCGGCCAGGGCCGAGACGAAGAAGATCACCGCCATCGGGATCATGACCACGATGGTCGGCCAGGTCCCGGCCCCGCCGCCGAAGGCGAACCAGTTCCAGAACATGCCCTGCTGCTGCTCGACGATCGAGGTCAGGTTCATCGTCCCGGCCAGCAGGATGACGTTGATGATCACCAGGCCGATGGAGACCTCATACGACACCATCTGGGCGGCGCTGCGCAGGGATCCCAGGAACGGGTACTTCGAGTTCGAAGCCCAGCCGCCCATGATGATGCCGTACACGCCCAGCGAGCTGATCGCGAAGATGTAGAGGATGCCGACGTTCAGGTCCGAGATCACCCAGCCCGGGGCGAAGGGGATGGCCGCCCAGGCGATGAAGGCCAGGATGAAGGTCAGCAGCGGCGCCAGCAGGAAGACCACCTTGTCGGCGCCGGCCGGGACGATGATTTCCTTGAGCACGAATTTGAAGAAGTCGGCGAACGACTGAAGCAGGCCGAACGGGCCCACGACGTTCGGGCCTTTGCGCATCTGCACGCCGGCCCAGATCTTCCGGTCCGCCAGCAGCAGGAAGGCCAGCGAGATCAGGATGCCGACGGTGACGAGCAGGATTCCGCCGATGGTGGCGAGGGTCCAGCCGAGCGGGGTGGTCCAGAAATCCATCAGGCCTTACTCCGCCGCCATGGCGACCGGGGCGATCCGCAGGGCGGACAGCTCGGCCATGGTCACGCTGGCGCGCGTGATCGGGTTGTTCAGATAGGGGTCGCGAACCGCCGACGTGAAAGCCACGTCGCCCAGATCGCCCTTCTTGCCCAGCGAACCGGTGTCGAAGCTCGCGGCCGGAGCCAGGTAGTCGATGCGGCCGAAGGTCGGATGATCCGCCATCAGCTTCGTGCGCAGGGCGTCGAGGGTGTCGTACGGCAGGGTCTGGCCCACGCGCGCCGACAGCGCCCGCAGGATGGCCCAGTCTTCCTTGGCCTGGCCCTTGGGGAAGACGACGCGTTCGGCCATCTGCACCCGGCCCTCGGTGTTGACGTACAGGCCCGACTTCTCGGTATAGGCCGCGCCCGGCAGGATCACGTCCGCCCCATGCGCGCCCCGGTCGCCGTGGCTGCCCAGATAGACGCGGAAGGCGTCAGACCCCGTCGGATCCACCTCGTCGGCGCCCAGCAGGACCAGCACGTCCAGCGCCCCCGGCTTGAGCATTTCGGCGGCCGTCTTGCCGCCGTTGGCCGGCACGAAGCCCATGTCCAGACCGGCCACCCGCGAGGCGGCCGTGTGCAGGACGTTGAAGCCGTTCCAGCCGTCGACGACCGCGCCGACCTTCTTCGCCAGCGCGCCCACGGCATTCAGAACCGCCGGTCCATTCGGGCCCGTCAGGGCGCTGCCGCCGACGATGATCGCCGGCCGTTCAGCCTTGGTCAGGGCGTCGACCGCCGCCTTGGGAAGTTTCGACAGAGTCTTCGAACCCGCGCCGAGCCAGCTGTATTCATAGGTCAAATCGGCCTGTTCGCCGATCAGGCCGATCTCGGCCTTGCCGGCCAGCCAGGTCTTGCGCAGGCGGGTGTTCAGAAGGGGCGCCTCGGTGCGCGGATTGGCGCCGATCACCAGCACGGCGTCGGCGGCCTCGATCCCGGCCAGACCCGCGTTGAACAGCCAGCTCTCACGCGGGCCATAACCCAGAACCGATCCATCCTGACGACAGTCGGTGTTGGCCGAGCCGAGGGCGCGGAACAGGTCCAGCGCCGCCTTCATCGACTCCGCGTCCTGCAGGTCGCCGGCGATGACGCCGATGCGGTCGGCCGCAGCCGCCTTCAGCTTCTCCGCCACGACGTTCAGCGCCTCGTCCCAGGACGCGGCGCGCAGCTTGCCGTTCTCACGGACGTAAGGCTGGTCCAGCCGCTGGCGCTGCAGGCCGTCGACGGCGTAGCGGCTGACGTCGGACAACCACTCCTCGTTGATGCCCTCATTGACCCGCGGCAGGACGCGCATCACCTCGGCGCCCTTGGAGTCGGCGCGGATGTTCGAGCCCAGGGCGTCCATGACGTCGATGGTCTCGGTCTTCTTCAGCTCCCACGGGCGGTAGTGGTACTGCCACGGCCGATGGGTCAGGGCGCCGACGGGGCACAGGTCGTTGACGTTGCCCGACAGCTCGCTGTCGATGTTCTTCTCGAGATAGGTGGTGATCTCGGCGCTCTCGCCGCGGGAGATCATGCCGATGTCGGGCACGCCGGCGACCTCGGTGATGAAGCGCACGCAGCGGGTGCACTGGATGCACCGCGTCATGAAGGTCTTGATCGTCGGACCCATGTTCTTTTCTTCGACCGCGCGCTTGTTCTCCGCATAGCGGGAGCCGTCGCGGCCGTAGCCCATGGCCTGGTCCTGCAGGTCGCACTCGCCGCCCTGGTCGCAGATCGGGCAGTCCAGCGGGTGGTTGATGAGCAGAAACTCCATCACCCCTTCGCGCGCCTTCTTGACCATCGGCGTGTCGGTGAAGATCTCCTGGCCCTCGGCCGCCGGCAGGGCGCAGGACGCCTGCGGCTTGGGCGGTCCGGGCTTCACCTCCACCAGGCACATGCGGCAGTTGCCGGCGATCGACAGCCGCTCGTGATAGCAGAAGCGCGGGATCTCGTGCCCGGCGCGCTCGGCGACCTGGAGCACGGTCATCCCGGGCTCGAACTCGGTCTCTACGCCGTTGACTTTCGCGATGGGCATTCGCCGCGACCTCTGCGTTTCTCTAAGCGAACCGGATCAGAACCAGGACTTGTTCCCCGCGACATAGTCGCGGTGGAACTCGCCGTCGGATTTGACCAGGTAGATGATGAATTCGATGAAGGCGATGACGCCGATGATCATCGGCGGGATGGCGAACAGCAGCCAGCCGATGGTGCCGCACAGCGCCATGATGATGCCGGCGGTGTTCTTGCCGAGATAGAATTTGTGAATCCCCAGCCAGCCCAGGAACAGGGCCAGCAAGGCAGCGACAATGCGGTTCCTGTCGCCCGACAGGTTCAGCGACGCGCCGCTGGTGATGTAGATGTTGGTCGCCACGCCGTCGGCGATCTCGAAATCCACCTGCGACCCCGGAAACGCCTCGCGCGCGCCGCCCATCAGGCCGCCCCGCGTGAAGGTGTAGCGCACCCCGTCGTCGCCGCTGATCAGGCCGGACCCGGTGTAGTCGTCGTAACTCAGGACCTTGCCGCGCATCAGATTCCCCCCTGATCGTCTGCCACCGTCCCGCCGGCCGGCAGGGTCTGGTTGATCGTCACCGTCTCGCCGTCCAGCACGAAGCGCGTCACGGGGTCGCCGGGCTGGTTCATCCAGCGGTTCTGCTCCGGATTCGCCGCGCCGACCTGTTTCCAGACGACCCTGTCGCCATCGACGCGGCACTGGGCCTGGCGGCGTCCGCCGTCGACCGGCGCGCGCCACGAGGCGTTGACGACCCCGCCCTCGAGCCCGTCGATCCGGATGTCCGCGATGGACTGACCATGGATTTCAGCCAGTCCCGCCTGGCAGACGCGGCGCAACTGGTCGTCCGTCAGCACGGCGGGCGCGGAAGCCTCGGCGACGGACGCGGGGTTCGCGGCCGGGACTGTCTCCGCCGCCGTCGGCGAAGCTTTCTCAGCCGCCGGACCACATGCGGCAAGCGAGAGCGCCGCAACCACCCCCACCGCGGTCATCCTCGGGCTTGACCCGAGGATGACGGACAATGTGCGGAACAGGCGCATCCCTATTCCGCCGCGATCGCGTGGCCGGCGAAATTCGCGCGGCGGCTGCGGTAGGAGGAGATGCGGTCCTCGATCTCGTGACGGAAATGCCGGATCAGACCCTGCACCGGCCAGGCGGCGGCGTCGCCGAGGGCGCAGATGGTGTGGCCCTCGATCTGGGTCGAGACCTCCAGCAGCAGGTCGATCTCGGACGGATCGGCCTCGCCGACGGCCATTCGCTCCAGCACCCGCCACATCCAGCCCGTGCCCTCGCGGCACGGCGTGCACTGGCCGCAGCTCTCATGCTTGTAGAAATAGCTGATGCGGGCGATGGCGCGGACCAGATCGGTCGACTGGTCCATGACGATCACCGCCGCGGTGCCGAGGCCCGAGCGCATATCGCGCAGGCTGTCGAAATCCATCAGCGCGGTTTCCGACATCTCGCGGGTGATCAGCGGCACCGACGAGCCGCCCGGAATGACAGCCTTCAGATTGTCCCAGCCGCCGCGCACGCCGCCGCAGTGCTCTTCCAGCAGCTGCTTCAGCGGGATCGACATCGCCTCTTCGACATTGCACGGCCGGTTCACATGGCCGCTGATGGTCATCAGCTTGGTGCCGGTGTTGTTCGGCCGGCCGAAGCCCGCGAACCACTCGGCCCCGCGGCGCAGGATGGTGCCGACCACAGCGATCGACTCGACGTTGTTCACCGTGGTCGGGCAGCCGTACAGGCCCGCACCGGCCGGGAACGGCGGCTTCAGGCGGGGCTGGCCCTTCTTGCCCTCCAGGCTCTCCAGCAGGGCCGTCTCCTCGCCGCAGATATAGGCCCCCGCGCCGTGGTGGATGTAGACGTCGAAATCCCAGCCATGGACGTTGTTCTTGCCGATCAGCTTCGCCTCATAGGCCTGCTTGACCGCCGCCTCCATGCGCTCGCGTTCCAGCACATATTCGCCGCGCAGATAGATGTAGCAGGCGTGCGCCTGCATCGCGAAGCTGGCGATCAGGCAGCCCTCGATCAGCAACTGCGGATCGTGGCGCATGATCTCCCGGTCCTTGGCGGTCCCGGGTTCGGATTCATCGGCGTTGACGACCAGATAGTGCGGCCGGTCCTTCACCTCCTTGGGCATGAAGGACCACTTCAGACCGGTCGAGAAGCCGGCGCCGCCGCGTCCGCGCAGGCCCGAATTCTTGACGTTGGTGATGATCCAGTCCCGACCGAGGTCGAGCATGTCCTTGGTCGCGTTCCACGCGCCGCGCTGCTTCGCCCCCTCCAGGCCCCAGTCCTGGAGCCCGTACAGGTTGGTGAAGATGCGATCCTTGTCTTCGAGGATTCCGACCATGATTCAGTCCATCTCCGCCATGCGGCGGCGGTGATAACGGGTGCGCATGAAGATGGCGCCGAGCATCAGGGCCCAGCCGAAGGCCAAGGCTCCATAGCCGAACCACTGCAGCATCGGGCCGGCTGCGCCGGCATAGCCCGTCCCCCAGACGGCGATGGCGCCGAGGATGACGAGCGCGAACCCGGCCAGCCGCTGGTTGCGGCCGACCGCGCGCAGTTCGGCGCGGTATTCCGCGATCTTCGCGTCGTCCGTCAGATCGGGGCGGCTCATGCGACCACCGGATCGCTGTTGGGCAGCTTCCTGATCGGCTTGGCGGCGGAACCGTCGTACAGCTTGGGATCGGTCAGGGTCAGTGCCCCGCCTTCCGGCTCCGAACTGGCGCGGCCGACCCGGCTTCCGGGCTTCGGCTTCTTGCCCGCCGCGAAGTCGTCGATGATCTGGCCCATGGTCTCGGCGGTCAGGTCCTCGAAATAGTAGTCGTTGATCTGGGCCATCGGCGCATTGGCGCAGGCGCCGAGACATTCGACCTCCTGCCAGGTGAAGCGGCCGTCGGCGCTCAGCGTGTCCCTGGGCCCGATCCTGTCCTTGCAGACCTTCATCAGGTCCCCTGCCCCGCGCAGCATGCACGGGGTGGTGCCGCAGACCTGGATCAGGGCCGCCGAACCGACCGGCTCGAGCATGAACATGGTGTAGAAGGTCGCGACCTCGAGCACCCGGATGTACGGCATGCCCAGGAGCTCTCCGATCGCGCGGATGGCCGGTTCGGAGACCCAGCCCTCCTGCTTCTGGACCAGCCACAGAATCGGGATCACCGCCGACTGACGGCGATTCTCCGGATATTTGGCGATCCACCAGTCGGCCTTTGTCTTCGTCGCCTTCGAAAAGGCGAACGAAGCCGGCTGTTCCTTGGCGAGACGACGAACGGACATGGGGCGGGAAGACTCGCGTGAAGGGGGCTGGTGCGGCGCGGCCTTCTCTAGCCCCTCAGGAACGACGCCCGCAAGTCGTCCGGGCCGGCCAGATCATCCGTTTCCAGCGAGTTCGGGATGCCTGACACAGGAAACCCCGGCGAGGCGAGGAGCCGTCCGGGATCGACCGTTCATCGCACGCCGTTTGACGAACCATCATAAACCTGCCCTGTCTCTTCCTGCTGTCCGGTCGCCTGGCCTTCTGGCTCGCGCGCAGTCCGGACCGGGAAGCCCCTGTCATGTCCAGAGTGTTCGCCGTCCTGGCCTCCACCGCTGCGCTGCTGGCCGCTGCGCCGGCCGTCGCGGGCCCGTGCGAACAGCTCGCGGGCGGCCGCTGGCTCTACCATCTCTCGGGGGGCGCGCCCGCCCAGATCGTGACCGGCGTCATGGACTTCCGGGACGGGTCGGGGGCCGACCCCCAGGTGCAGCGGGGGGTGGTCTTCTTCGCCCACACGCCGACGCCCTTTCCCGCGCAAGTCACCGGCGTGCCGCTTGCGCACGGAGCCTCGGGTTGGGGCCGGTGGGTGCAATGCACGGCGCAACCGGGCAACGTCGCCAGATTGTCGCGCGCCATCACCGTGGACCTGACGGTGTCCGCCGACGGCAGGTCAGCGGTGGCGACCGGCTACTATGGCGGCCTGTCGGGCTGGGCGGTGCGCGAGCCGGGCGCTGCTGCGACTCCGGCAGGGACCGTGGCGCAACGTCCGCGCAACTAGGCCCCGGGCCGGCCGACGGCGCTCGTCAGACGTCCAGCTCCGAGGCGACGACGCCTTCGCCCATCACCTTCTTGCGCACGGAAAGCACCTTGTGCTGGCCTTGGCGGCTCAGCAGGAAATTGTGTTTCCACGCGTCTCCGCCGCTATCGGTCACCGTATAGCCGACCACGGTCCAGCCCTGCCGCACGAGGTCGCTCAGGGGTTTGTCGCTCATCTCGCCCTCCCCATCCAGCGGCCGAGGCGCTCGCTCCATACCGCCCGGTCGGCGTCGCGTAGATCACGCGACAGCCCCGCCATCGGCGGCAGGAACCGCACCGCCAGCTGGCCCGCGAGGATCGCGCCGCTCATCCATACCATCGAGCGCAGATTGGCTTCCCAGAAGCCGCGGCCCTCGTCCAGATAACCCAGCCGGTACGCGCCCCGCACCAGGGTCACGCCTGCCAGACCCGGCGCCGCGACAAAGGCGCTGGCCGCGGCGAACTTCAGCCCGCCCATGATGGCGCGCCGCTTCGGCGAAAACACGACCTGCGTCGCGACGGCGAACGCCAGCAGCGCGACGAACCAGATGATGTGCGTGGCGGTCAGGACAGGCTCGACCGCGAAGGCGCTCACCGATCCACTTCTCCGAACACGATATCCAGCGAGCCCAGGATGGCCGAGACGTCCGCCAGCATGTGGCCGCGGTTCATCCAGTCCATGGCCTGCAGCGAGCGGAAGCCCGGGGCCGAGATCTTGACCCGGTACGGCCTGTTGGTGCCGTCGCTGACCAGGTAGATGCCGAACTCGCCCTTGGGCGCCTCGACTGATGCGTAGACCTCGCCCTCGGGCGTGCGGAAGCCCTCGGTGTACAGTTTGAAGTGATGGATCAGCGCTTCCATCGAGCGCTTCATGTCGCCGCGCTTGGGCGGGACGACCTTGTTGTCCTCGGTCATCACCGGCTCGCCGGGGCAGTTGCGCAGTTTGTGGATGCACTGCTCCATGATGTGCACCGACTGCTTCATCTCCTCGACGCGGCACAGGTACCGGTCCCAGCAGTCGCCGTTCTTGCCCACGGCGATGTCGAACTCGAGGTCCGCGTAGCATTCGTAGGGCTGCGACTTGCGCAGGTCCCACGGAATGTCCGAACCGCGCAGCATCACCCCGGTGAAGCCCCAGTCCAGCGCCTGCTGCTTCGACACCACGCCGATGTCGACGTTGCGCTGTTTGAAGATGCGGTTCTCGGTGACCAGGGACTCGATGTCCTTCAGCGCCGCCGGGAATTCGGCGCACCAGCGGCCGATGTCGTCGACCAGGGCGTTGGGCAGGTCCTGATGGACGCCGCCGGGCCGGAAATAGTTGGCGTGCAGACGGGCGCCCGAGGCGCGCTCGTAGAACACCATCAGCTTCTCGCGTTCCTCGAAGCCCCACAGCGGCGGCGTCAGGGCGCCCACGTCCATGGCCTGGGTCGTCACGTTCAGCAGGTGCGAGAGAATGCGGCCGATCTCGGAATACAGCACCCGGATCAGCTGGGCCCGGTAGGGCACGTCCACGCCCAGCAGCTTCTCGATGGCCAGGCAGAAGGCGTGCTCCTGGTTCATCGGCGCGACATAGTCGAGCCGGTCCAGATAGGGCACGTTCTGCAGGTAGGTGCGCGCCTCCATCAGCTTTTCGGTGCCGCGGTGCAGCAGGCCGATGTGCGGATCCACACGGGTGACCAGCTCGCCGTCCAGTTCCAGCACCAGACGCAAAACACCATGCGCGGCAGGGTGTTGCGGGCCGAAATTGATCGTGAACTTGCGGTCGTCCAGCGCCCGGGCGTGGTCGGTCAGGCCGTCGTCGAAGACGTCCGTGGCGCCGATCGGCAGGGGCGGGTTATGTCCGTCAGCCATCAGGCCTTGCTCCCTGCGAGGCCCTGGGCCTTTTCATCGCCCGGCAGGACGGTCGTCGCATATTCCGCGCCTTCCCACGGCGACAGGAAGTCGAAATTGCGGAACTCCTGGGTCAGTTTGACGGGCTCATAGATCACCCGCTTCTGCTCCTCGTCGTACCGGACCTCGACATAGCCGGTCATGGGGAAGTCCTTGCGCAGCGGATGCCCCTGGAAGCCGTAGTCGGTCAGCAGCCGGCGCAGGTCCGGATGCCCCTCGAACAGCATGCCGTACATGTCGAACGCCTCGCGCTCGAACCAGTCGGCGCACGGGAAGACGCCCACGGCGCTGGGCACCGGCTGGACCTCGTCGGTCGTCAGCTTGACCCGCACGCGCGCGTTCCGCGTCATCGACAGCAGGTGATAGACCACCTCGAACCGCTCGGCCCGGTCCGGGAAATCGACCCCGCACAGGTCCAGCAGCTGATGGAAGCCGAACCGGTCCTTCAGCGCCGTCAGCACCGACAGGATGTTGGCCCGCGTGGCGATCAGCGTCAGTTCGCCGAAGGCGATCTGCGCCTCGACGCCCAGTTCGCCGACCATCTCGGCGCCCAGCGGCGTCAGGGCGGTCTCGATCTCCTCGATCCTCGCGAGCGCGTTCATCGGTCGATCGTCCCCGTCCGCCGGATCTTCTTCTGCAGCTGCAGCAGCCCGTACAGCAGCGCCTCCGCCGTCGGCGGGCACCCGGGCACATAGACGTCGACCGGCACGACCCGGTCGCAGCCGCGAACGACGCTGTAGCTGTAGTGGTAGTACCCGCCGCCGTTGGCGCAGCTGCCCATCGACAGCACGTAACGCGGGTCCGGCATCTGGTCGTAGACCTTGCGAAGCGCCGGAGCCATCTTGTTGGTCAGGGTGCCCGCCACGATCATCAGGTCGGACTGGCGCGGGCTGGCGCGCGGGGCCATGCCGAACCGCTCCATGTCGAAGCGCGGCATCGACGCCTGCATCATCTCCACGGCGCAGCAGGCCAGGCCGAACGTCATCCACATCAGCGAGCCCGTCCGGGCCCAGTTGATGACGTCGTCCAGCGAGGTGGTGATGAAGCCGCGCTCGCCGAGCTCGGCGTTCACCGCCTCGAAGAATTTGTCGTGGATGGCCGGATCATAGCCCTCCACCGACGAGCGGGCGCCGGTGTTGAACATGGTGGTGCTCATCGGCCCCGGCAGGCGCGAGGATGCGCCCGGCGCCACGGGCGAACTGCCCTGGTTGCCGACCCCGATCAGCGGGACGGTGTTCGTGGTCGTCACTCCCATTCGAGCGCGCCCTTCTTCCATTCGTAGATGAAGCCGACGGTCAGCACGCCGAGGAAGACCATCATCGACCAGAAGGCGAACACCATGCCCGACTGCGACAGGTCGAACATCGACACCGCCCAGGGGAACAGGAAGGCCACTTCCAGATCGAAGATGATGAAGAGGATCGACACCAGATAGAAGCGGACGTCGAACTTCATCCGCGCGTCGTCGAAGGCGTTGAAGCCGCACTCATAGGCCGACAGCTTCTCCGAGTCGGGGTTCTTCGGGGCCAGGACCCAGGCCGCCAGCATGAAGCCGAGGCCGAGGACCGCCGCGATCCCGAGAAAGATCACGATCGGGAGATATTGAAGAAGGAATGCATTCATCCGGGGGGACCTCGGCCGCCCTTGAAGGGAGGGGCGGATTCGGCGCTTTCTAGCCGCTGAACCGCGCCCGTTCAAACCCCCGTTCAAACCCGTGTGACGAAAGGTTTTTCTTGAGAATGGTTCGCAGGTTTTCCAGCCCGTCCGGCGGCGGCTGAAACGGCGTCCGCGCGATGGAAAAACTCTCCGGACGCCCGCTTTCGTCGCTTGACAGTGCGAGCCGCCCCCGCCTAAACGACGCCCCTCGCCGCGACGCACCTCAGCGCCGCGGCCGGGATACGCGGGTGTAGCTCAGTTGGTTAGAGTGCCGGCCTGTCACGCCGGAGGTCGCGGGTTCGAGTCCCGTCACTCGCGCCACTTCTCCTGACCGGAGAGGTGGCGCGGATCCCCCGCCCCCCATCTTCACAGACAGCCTCCTTACCGCGGTTTCATCCCCGCGCCTCAGTCTTGCCTTTTTCCGCTACAAACGTAACACTACAGATGTAGCAGGAGACTCGCCGGCATGATCGAGACCCTTCCCCGCCGTGAACGCGAGGTGTTCGAGATTCTGTGCCGGCTGGAGCAGGGTACGGCCGCGGCGGTGCGTCAGGCCATGGCCGGCTCGCCCAGCGACTCGGCCGTGCGGACCCTGCTGACCCGGCTGGAGGCCAAGGGCCTCGTTGATCATCACAATGAAGGGGCCGCCTATGTCTACGCCCCCGTCCCCCGTCCGGAGACGGTCGCCGCCGGCGCCCTGAACCGTCTGGTCGACACCTTCTTCGCCGGATCCGCCGCCAGCGCCGCCACCGCCCTGCTCGGCCTGACGAAAAAACTGAAGCCCGACGAGCTGGCCGCTCTGGAGCGCGCGATCGAGAACGCCCGGGAGCGGGGCTCGTGACCGCCGTCATCCTCTCCCTTCTGATCAAGTCCAGCCTCGTCGCAGCCCTGGCCCTGTCCGCCGTCTGGTTGCTGGGCGGACGATCACCGGCCGAGCGCGTGACGCTGCTGCGCGCCGCCGTCGTTCTGCTGCTCGCCCTGCCCTTCATCGCCCTGCTCGGCCCCGACCTGACCATCTGGCTGGCCGCAGCGCCCGTCGCGGCGCCCGCCGGGACCTTCAGCCTTCCGGCCGCCGGAAGCGCCGCCGCCGCGCCGACCTTCACCCTGCCCGCCGTCTCGACATGGCTCGCCCTCGCCTGGGCCTCCGGCGCGGTCGCCCTCGTCGTCCGTTTCGGCCTCGGCGTGCTGACGCTAGCCCGCTGGACCCGGAGCGGCGACCTTGTTTCCGATCCCGCCTGGACCGCGGCGCTGGCCCGGCTGGCCGGCGGTTCCGCCCCGCGCCTGCTGGCGTCCGGCCGCGTCGCCTCGCCGCTGAGCTGGGGCGTCCCGCCGGGCGTGGTCCTGATCGGTGCCGCCCAGTTGAACCAGCCGCGCGACGCCGAGGCGGTGCTGGCCCACGAGCTCGCCCACATCCGCCGCCGCGACTGGCTGTTCCTGGCCCTGTCCCGCGTCGCTGTGGCCCTGTTCTGGTTCAATCCGCTGGTCTGGCTGCTGCAGGCCGAGCTCGGACGCCTGTCCGAGGAGGCCGCCGACGCCGACGCCCTGCGCCATGTCGAACCTGAGGCCTACGCCCGCACCCTGCTGGGCATGGCCGCCGACTTCACCCCCGGGGCCGCCACCGGCATGACCGGTCCGGCCCGTTCCCTCGCGAAAAGGATCACCAAGGTCATGACCCAACGCCGTCCCGCCTCGCCCCGTCCCGTCGCCATGATGATCGCCGTCGGCGCCCTGCTGGCCGTCGCCACGCCGCTGGCCGCGGTCGAGCTGTCCACGCGGGACGAGCCCGTCGCCCCGCGCGCGCCGTTCGCGGCCCTGGCCCCGGCGGCTCCGGTCGCTCCCCTCGCACCGGCCGCGCTCGCGGCTCTGGCTCCGCTCCAGGCGCCGGCCGCTCCACCGGCTCCGCCCGCGCCGCCTGAGCCGCCCGCGGCTCCGCAGGCCCCCGAATACCAGGGGGGCTACATCTACAACTCGACCGCGCAGCTCACCGATGAACAGCGCGCCGCCGTGGCCGCCGCGCGCGAATCCGCCGCCCACGCCCGTGTCATGGCCCGGGAGGCGCGGGCTCACGCCGCGGAAGCCCGGACCGTGGCGCGGACCAACGCCCGCATGGCGCGCCAGGCCGAACGCGCCGCCGGTCACTCCCGGGTCATGGCCGAGCACACAGCCCGCGCCCGCGTCAACGCCGAGGAGGCGCGAACCCTGGCCGCCCGTCACATGGCCGAGGCCCGGGCGCAGATGCGCGAAGGCGCGGAGCAGATGGTCGAAGGCGCCCGCAACATGCGCGAGGAGGCCCGCAAGCTGCGCGACCCGGCCTACCGCGCCGAACAGATCGAACGCGCCCGCGAGCGGGGGCAGACGGTCACTGACCAGCAGCTTCTGGATGCCATCCCGAAAATGGAAGATGGCGCGGACCGTATGGAAGCCGGCGCGGCGCGGATGCGGGCGCAGGGCGTCGACCCGAGCTGACGCCCATTCAAACCCCGGCGGCGGGGCCGAAGCCGGGCCCCGCCCTCGCGGGAACGCTGGCTGACGAGGGCGCGGGGGGGGGCATGCCCCCGGCCTTGCGGGATTGAATGCCCTACGGCGCCCGGCCCGCCACCAGCACGTTCTGCACGCGCCGGCCCATCGGATCGCGCGAGTGCCAGGTCTCGCCGACCGAGGCTTCGATCAAGGTGGTGCAGAAGCGCGGCACCAGCATATAGGGCCGGATGTTGGTCAGGCAGACCCGGTCCCCGCTCACCGACCAGCGCGCCGCCAGCCGCCGGCCGTCCGAAAACTGGGCCGAATAGCTGCCGTCCGGATTGAACCAGTGCTTGACCCAGCCGCCGTCCGGGTAACGCGACACCACCGTATTGCCGAAGGCGGAATTCATGTCGGCCCGAACGGAGCCGGTCATCAGCCATGCGACCGCGACAGTTACGACGCCGAGCGTACGCAGCATGCTTGTCCCTCAATCAGCCCTTCCCGGCGCGGACTATTAACAAACGTTCAGACATTGCCAAGCCCGGCCTCCGCCGGCACACGAATAGTTGACTCTGGCGGGGGGACTTCTATATCCGGCGCACGTTCGGGACAGGACTGGCGAATCCGCGCCGCCCGCTCGCCCAGAGATTCAGGGCGGTTCCGCGACATCGCACGACGGCCCGATGCGCGGGGCGTCCTTATCCAGTCCCAAGGACCCATGACCGAATTCTCCCAGCTGGGCCTCTCGCCCACGACTCTCAAGGCCGTCGCCGACACCGGCTACACCACCGCCACCCCCATCCAGGCCTCCGCCATCCCGGTCGCCCTCGCGGGCCGCGACGTGCTCGGCATCGCCCAGACCGGCACCGGCAAGACCGCCGCCTTCACCCTGCCGATGATCGACCGGCTGTCGTCGGGCCGGGCCAAGGCCCGCATGCCGCGCGCCCTCGTCCTGGCCCCGACCCGCGAACTGGCCGACCAGGTCGCCTCGTCGTTCGAGAAATACGCCAAGGGCACCAAGCTGAGCTGGGCCCTGCTGATCGGCGGCGTCTCCATGGGCGACCAGGTGACCCTGCTGAACAAGGGCGTCGACGTCCTGATCGCCACGCCCGGCCGTCTGCTGGACCTGTTCGAGCGCGGCAAGGTCATGCTGAACGGCGTCGAGATCATGGTCATCGACGAAGCCGACCGCATGCTCGACATGGGCTTCATCCCCGACATCGAGCGCATCTTCAAACTGACGCCGCCGCGCCGCCAGACCCTGTTCTTCTCGGCCACCATGCCGCCCGAGATCACCCGGCTGACGACCCAGTTCCTCAAGGACCCGACCCGGCTGGAGGCCTCGCGCCCCGCCATGACGGCCGAGACCATCACCCAGTATCTGGTCCGCATCCCGTCGAGCGATCCCAAGGCCAAGCGCGCCGCCCTGCGCGCCCTGATCGGCCGCGCCGACGTCCGCAACGGCATCGTCTTCTGCAATCGCAAATCCGAAGTCGACGTCGTCGCCAAGTCGCTGAAGCAACACGGCTTCGACGCCGCGCCGATCCACGGCGACCTCGACCAGTCGCTGCGGATGAAGACCCTCGCCGCCTTCCGCTCGGGCGAGCTGAAGCTGCTGGTGGCCTCCGACGTCGCCGCGCGCGGCCTCGACATCCCCGACGTCAGCCACGTCTTCAACTACGACGTCTCGCACCACGCCGACGACTACGTCCACCGCATCGGCCGCACCGGCCGCGCGGGCAAGCTGGGCCAGACCTTCATGATCGTGACGCCGGCGGATGACCGCTCGCTCGACAAGGTCCTGAAGCTGATCAAGATGGACCCGCAGGAACTGGTGCTGGACGGCCTCGACTTCGCCCCCGGCAAGGCCCCGCCAGCGGCCCGTGATGGCGACCGCGCCGAAAAGCCCGCCCGTGGCCGCGGCCGCGGGGCTCGCGGCGAGCCGAGGGCGGACGCCGCTCCCGTCGTCCAGGCCGAACCGTCCACTCCGGTTGAAGCCGTCGCGGCGGTCGAGGCTGCCGTCGAACCCGCCGCCGAATCCGCTGCGCCCGCGCCGGCCGCCCGTCGCTCGCGCAGCCGCCGCAGCGCCAGACCGGCGGCTTCGGCTGTCGAGACCGCCGCCGCTGCGCCCGAGCGCAAACCCACCGAAAACGCGCCCGTCGCCGCCGCCGCTCCGACGCCGGCAAGCCCGGCGGCGGACCGTCCGGTGCAGGAAACCCACCTGCGTCAGTCCGACCGTCGCGGCGACCGCGCCGACGCTCAGCCGGAACGCTCGAACGGCCGTCCGTTCGGCGAGGGCGACGTGCCCGCCTTCCTGCGCCGGCCCGTCTCGATCAAGGCCTGACGCCTCGTCCGGGCCCGGACCGGGCGGCGGTTTAACCCGACGTTACGAACCCCCGGCCTAGCTTCACGGCGCAGGATCGCCGCGGGGGCTTGAGTCTGGGGAATCGCGAATGACGGCCAAGGTCGAAACCACCCTGCGCAGTCCGCAAGCCTACGGGCTGGCGCGCAAGGTCGTCGACGCGATGGAAGCCGCCCGCGTCTGGCCCACGCCGCTGAATTTCGAACTCTGGACCCACGCGCTCGGCGAACCCGAGAGCGTCCTCGCCGTGGAAATCCAGCGCATGACCGCGGCGGGCGAGCCCTTCACCGAGGCCGTCACCGAGGGTCTGGCGGCGGAACACCTGCCCCGCGGCCGCCTGACCGAGCAGATCCGCGACGCCGGCCTGGTGCTGGACCGCGAACTGTCCAGCGTCTCCAGCGTCATCGCCGAGGCGCACCGGTCCCAGGCCGCCTATGGCCAGACCCTGGACCAGGCCGCCACCAGCATCGAGGCCGCCGCTGACGGGGACGGCCTCCAGACCATCGTCTCCGGCCTGACGAGCGCCACTCGCCAGGCCCAGCATGAGACCGAGTCGCTCGAGAAGAAGCTGGAGGTCTCCACCCAGGAGATCATCCGCCTGCGCCACCACCTGGAATTGGTGCGCCGCGACGCCATGACCGACGCCCTGACCGATCTGGCCAACCGCAAGGCCTTCGACGAGCAGCTGGCCGCCGCCTGCGATCACGCCGAGACCGAGGGCGCCGCCCTGACCCTGGCCGTGATCGACATCGATCACTTCAAGCGTTTCAACGACACCTGGGGCCACCAGACCGGCGACCAGGTCCTGCGCTATGTCGCCAGCGTCCTGGCCCGCGTCGCCGCCAATCCCCGGTTCGCCGCCCGCTACGGCGGCGAGGAGTTCGCCCTCATCTTCCCCTATGAGAGCGTGGCCATGGTCGAGGTCGCTCTGGAGAGGATGCGCACCGAGATCGCCTCGCGGGCGCTGCGCCGCCGCTCCACGAACGACGACCTGGGCGCCGTGACCGTGTCGGCCGGGTTCGCGGTCCGGCGGCGGGGCGAAACCGCCTCGGCCTTCCTCGAGCGCGCCGACGCCGCCCTCTATGCGTCCAAGCGCGGCGGCCGCAACCGGGTCTCCTCCGCCGAACGCCCGCCCAGGGCCGCCTGAGCCCTTCCTCCCCGGGCAATTCGCGCCATAGTCGCCGGATGCGCAGTCTCGCCTTCAACATCGCCTACTGGCTCCTGTCGATCGTCTACGCCTCGGCCGCGGCCTTCGCCGCCCTGGCCCCCGGTCGCGGCGCCACCAGCTGGATCATCCGCCGCTATGTGAAGCGCATGGTCCAGGCCATGCGGCTGCTGGCCGGCATCCGCCTGCAGGTGCGCGGCCGCGAGCGTCTTCCGACGGGGGCCTTCATCATCGCCTCCAAGCACCAGAGTTGGGGCGACGGCTTCGCGACCTACGACCAGTTCGACGACCTCGCCTTCGTCACCGGCGACCATCTGGAGAAATTCCCCCTGCTGGGCACGGTGCTGCGCAAGCTGGGGGCCATCGTCGTCAACAACTGCGGCGGCCGCGAAGCCCGCGAGGCGCTGAAGCACCGCTCGGCCGACGCCCACGCCGCGGGCCGCAGGATATTGATCTATCCCGAGGGCAATCTGGCGAAGGTGGGAGAGAAGTTCCGCTACCGATCGGGCGTCTGGCACATGTACCGCGACTTCGACATGCCGGTCGTTCCCCTGGCCACCAACCTCGGCCTGTTCTGGCCGCAGGAGCAATTCCGCAAGACCCCGGGGACGGCGACGCTGGAGTTCCTCGAGCCCATCCCGACGGGATTGGACAAGGACGACTTCCTCGCCCGGCTTGAAGCCGCCGTCGAAGGCAGGACCGCGGAACTGATCGCCGAGGCGACCGGCCGGCCCGCTGCGCCGGCGGTCCAGGTGCCCGCGCCCGATGAGGTGGCCAGGGCGGCGAAGCTGGCGGCGGCTACGACTTAGGTTTGGGCTTGCGCGGCTTCCTGGCCGCAGCCTTCCGCAGGGCGGCGTCGATCGATTGCCGGGCCCAGTCGACGGCCTCGTCCGCATCGTCCAGCGCGCTCTCCGGCAGCGACCAGTAGGCCATCGCCATCCGCTTCCCGTCCTTGGTCGGATAGGTGAACTGCCGAGCCCCCGCGGCCTCGAGAAGCGGCGCATTGACCTCATCGGCCTTCAGCCAGACGATTCCGTCGTCCAGCAGGGCGAAGATCAGGGCGTGGGAATAGACGGCGGCTCCGCCGAACATCCGCTTGATCTCGATCGGGCCCAAGCCGGCGAAATGCTCGCGCACCCACTCGCCAAAGTCCGGATCATAGGCCATCCGTCAGGCCGCCGGGATGACCGCGCCGTCGTATCGGGCGGCGATGAAGTCCTTGACGGCCTGGCTGCGCAGCATGGCCGCCAGCGCCGCGATGCGCGGATCGGTCCGGTTGTCGGGCCGCGCCACCAGATAGTTCACATAGGGGCTGTCCGCGCCCTCCAGGGCCAGGGCGTCCGTCTTCGGCTTGAGCCCTGCGTCCAGCGCGTAGTTGGTGTTGATCACCGCCATGTCGACCTGGTCCAGCACGCGCGGCAGGGTCGCCGATTCCAGCTCGCGGAAGCGCAGATTGCGGGGGTTGTCGGCGATGTCGCGCAGGGTCTGCAGCGGGTTGGCCGGGTCCTTGAGCCGGATCAGACCCGCCTTCTGCAGCAGGATCAGCGAGCGCCCGATCGAGGAGGCGTCGTTCGGCACCGCCACCTCGGCCCCGTTCGGCAACTGGTCCAGAGACCGGAAGCGGCGCGAATAGGCGCCCAGCGGCTCGACGTGCACGCCGGCGACGGTCACCAGATCGGCCCCGCGCGAGGCGTTGAACTCGTCCAGGTAGGGCTTGGTCTGGAAATAGTTCACGTCCAGCCGGCGCTCCATCAGCTGGGTGTTGGGCTGGACGTAGTCATTGAACACCTTGATCTCGATCTGCAGTCCTTCGGCGGCCAGCAGCGGCTTGATGTGCTCCAGGATCTCCGCGTGCGGCACGGCCGTGGCGCCGACGATCAGCGGCGCATCGGCGTCCGCCTTCTTCGGGCCCCCCTGCCCGCAGGCGGCGAGCACCAGCGAGGCGGCGGCGAGGGACAGGAGCGAGCGGCGGATCATGGGCGGGCCTTTCGGGGGAGCGATCAGCGGTGGGAAACGGAGGCGACCAGTCGGTCGCCCAGCATCTGGAGAAGCTGCACCAGCAGCAGCAGAAGGACGACGGTGACCACCATGACATCGGTCTGGAACCGCTGGTAGCCGAAGCGGATGGCCAGGTCCCCCAGCCCGCCCGCGCCGACGACGCCGGCCATGGCGGTGTAGGACACCAGGGCGATGGCGGTCACGGTCGCCCCGGCGAGGATGCCGGGCATGGCCTCTGGCAGCAGGGCGCGGGTCACGATCTGCCAGGTCGTGCCGCCCATGGCCTGGGTCGCCTCGACCACCCCCTTGTCGACCTCGCGCAGGGCCGTCTCGACCAGGCGCGCATAGAAGGGCGCGGCGCCCACGACCAGCGGCGGAATGGCGCCGGCCACGCCCAGCGACGTCCCGACCAGCAGCACCGTCACCGGCAGCATGACGATCAGCAGGATGATGAAGGGCACCGAGCGCAGGATGTTGACGATCAGCGACAGCACGGCGTTCAGCACCGGATTGGCCGCCAGCCGCCCCTTGCCCGACAGGTAGAGCAGAACCCCCAGAGGGATGCCGAACAGCACGGTCAGGGCCATCGAGCCGCCGAGCATCAGCAGGGTGTCGCGCGTCGCCCGGGCGATCTCGGGCCAGTCGATGTTGGCGAAGAAGGCTTCCATCAGGCGGCCTCCACCCGAACGCCACGTGCGGTCAGCTGGGCCACTGCGGCCTCCGCATCGCCGCCCGTGAAGGCCACGACAAGCTGGCCGTAGGGCTCGCCGCGGATACGGCTGATCCGTCCCGACAGGATCGAATAGTCCACGCCCACCGACCGCGCGACGCGGCTCAGTTCGGGCTCATAGGTCGAGCCGCCCCGGAAGGTCAGCTTGGCCAGCCGTCCGCCCGGCGGCACGTCGGCGGTCTCGAACCCGTCCTCGCCCTCGGCCAGCATTGCGCGGGTCGCGGCGTGCTGCGGATGCAGGAAGACGTCGGCCGTCGCCCCCTCCTCCACCACCCGCCCGTCCTTCAGCACGGCCACCCGGTCGCAGACGCGGCGCACCACCTCCATCTGGTGGGTGATGAGCACAATGGTCAGGCCGAGCTCCCGATTCAGCTGATCCAGCAGGGTCAGGATTTCGTCCGTCGTCTCGGGATCCAGCGCGCTGGTCGCCTCGTCGCACAGCAGCACGCCCGGCTCGCAGGCCAAGGCCCTGGCAATGCCGACCCGCTGCTTCTGCCCGCCCGACAACTGCGCGGGATGTTTCCGCGCGTGCTCTGACAGGCCCAGCTGCTCCAGCAGATCGACCACGCGCCGGTCAACCTCGGCCGCCGGCCGGCCCTCAAGCTGAAGTGGGAAGGCCACGTTCTCCGCGATCGTCTTCGCGTTCAACAGGTTGAAATGCTGGAAAATCATCCCGATCCGCCGCCGCGCCGCGCGCAGCTCGGCCGGGTTCAGGGCGGTCATCTCCCGTCCGTCCACCGTCACCCGCCCGGCGTCGGGGCGTTCCAGCAGGTTGATGGTGCGAATCAATGTTGATTTTCCGGCGCCCGACCGCCCGACCACGCCGAACACCTGCCCCGGCGCGACCGTCAGATCGACCGCGTCCAGCGCCACGCGCTCGCCCGCCGCGCTCCGGAAGCGCTTCGTAACCCCTTCAAGCCGGATCATCAGTCGGCTTCCGGCGCCTTGGCGGGAATTATGGTGACGCTCTCGCCACAGCCGCACGCATCCGTCTGGTTCGGGTTCCTGAACACGAATTTCGAGGCTAGTTTCGTGGTCTCGTAGTCGATCTCCGACCCGATCAGGAACAGGATCGCCTTGGTGTCCACGATGATGGTCGCACCCTTGTCGGTCACAACCTCGTCCAGCGGGCCGATCTCGTCAGCCAAGGCGAAGGTATATTCCTGGCCCGCGCATCCGGCATTCTTCAGACCGACGCGCAGCGCCTTGTGCCCGCCAGCCTCTGTCAGCGCGCGCACCCGCTCGGCCGCCGCGTCGGTCAGGGTGACGACAGCGGGGCGCGGACGGCGGGGACGGGTCGTGGTCTGAAGCTCGGTCATCGATCGGTCCATCAGAACATGTTCAGGGCCAGCTTGGCCTCGTCGCTCATCTTCGAGGCGTCCCACGGGGGATCGAACGTCAGCTCGGCGCGCGCCGACCGCACGCCCTCGACCTTCTTCACCGCCTCCTCGACCCAGATCGGCATCTCCCCCGCCACCGGGCAGCCCGGGGCTGTCAGGGTCATCTCGACCAGCACGTCGCGGTCGTCAGACAGGTCGACCTTGTAGATCAGCCCCAGCTCATAGATGTCGACCGGGATTTCCGGGTCGAACACCGACTTCAGTGCCTCGATGATGTCGTCCGTCATCCGGTCGATCTCGCCCTGGGCCAAGGCGCTCTTCTGCGGCGCGTCCCAGGCTTCGGCGAAGGCCGCGCTGTCAGAAATCGGGGTCGTCGGGTCGCTCATGCGAAGAACTCTCGGGCCTTGATCAGGGCGTCGGCGAAGGCGTCGGCGTCCTCTGTCGTATTATATAGGGCGAAGCTGGCCCGAACGCTCGACGTCAGGCCGAAACGATCCGCCAGAGGCTCGGCGCAGTGCAGGCCGGCGCGTACGGCGACGCCATAGCGGTCCATCACCTGGGCGATATCATGGGCGTGGGCGCCGTCGACAGTGAAAGTCAGGATCGCCCCCTTCCCTTCCGCCTCGCCGACCACGCGCAGCCAGTTCACGCCTTCCAGCCGCTGGCGCGCGTGCTCGTAAACGGCGCGCTCATGGGCCGCCACCGCGCCCTTGTCGAAGCGCGACAGCCAGTCGATGGCCGTGCCCAGGCCGATGGCCTCGAGGATCGGCGGGGTCCCCGCCTCGAACCGATGCGGCGGTTTCGCATAGGTGACGCGGTCCATCGTCACCGTCTCGATCATCTCGCCGCCGCCCTGATACGGCGGCAGGGCCTCCAGCGCCTCCGCCGTTCCATACAGGCAGCCAATGCCCGTCGGGCCGAACAGCTTGTGGCCGGTGAAGGCGTAGAAGTCGCAGCCGATGGCCTGAACGTCAGGCGCCGCATGCACCGCGCCCTGGCAGCCGTCGATCAGCACCCGCGCCCCGACTGCGTGCGCCATCTCCGTGATGGTCTGCACCGGATTGATCGTGCCCAGCACATTGGACATGTGGGTCACCGCGACGACCCTGGTCCTCGGCCCCAGCAATTCCGCATAGGCCGCCATGTCCAGCGAGCCGTCGTCCAGCACCGGGATCCACTTCAGCACCGCCCCGCGCCGCTCGCGCAGCAGATGCCAGGGCACGATGTTGGAGTGGTGCTCCATCTGGCTGACGATGATCTCGTCGCCCGGCTGGATCGACTGGCCGATGCCGGCCGCCACGAGGTTGATCGCCTCGGTCCCGCCCTTGGTCCAGACGATGTTCGAAGCCGCCTCTGCATTGACGAACCGCGCCACGCCGTCGCGCGCCGCCTCGAAGGCCTCGGTCGTCTCATTGGCCAGGGTATGCAGGCCGCGATGGACGTTGGCGTAGCTGCCCTCCATCGCCGCCGTCATGGCGTCGATCACCGCCCGCGGCTTCTGCGCCGAGGCGGCCGAGTCCAGATAGACCAGCGGCTTCCCGTTCACCTGCCGCGACAGGATCGGGAACTGCGCGCGAACCGCGTAGGGGTCGAAGGTGGTCACAGGCGATCCGTCAGCCATGCCCTCGCTACCTCTCTCGCGCCCTCGTGCTCGATCCGGTCGACCACCTCGATCAGGAAGGCCTCGGTCAGCAATGCCCGCGCCTCGTCGGCCGGAATGCCGCGCTGCTGCATGTAGAACAGGGCGCTCTCGTCCAGATTCCCGACCGTGTTTCCGTGCGCGCACTGCACGTCGTCGGCGTAGATTTCCAGCTCCGGCTTGGCGTCCACCTCGGCCCGCTCGCCCAGGATCAGGGCATGGTGGCCCATCCGCGCATCCGTGCCGTCGGCTCCGCGTTCGACCACGATCTTGCCCTGGAAGACGCCGCGCGCCGTGTCGCGCACCACGCCCTTGGTCAGCTGGCTGGTGACGCCGTTGGGGGCCACGTGATCGACTACCGTCGTCAGGTCCGTCTGCCGGTCGCCCGACAGCAGATAGACGCTGTCCAGCTGCACATCCGCGCCCCGGGCGCGGTGAGTCAGCTGCGTCTCCTGACGCTGCAGCTTCGCGCCGCCCGTCAGGATGGTCTGGCGATAGAAGCCGCCCGCCTCGACCCGCACCTGCGCCTGGGTGATCGAGACCGCATCCGCCGGCTCGTCGGCCAGAACCACCCGTGTCACCTCGGCGCCCCGCGCCACGTCCAGCTCCAGCCGGTTGTGCGCGACATAGGCCGAGCCGTGGCCCTCATGCGTCTCCAGCAGCAGCAGCTTCGCCCCGGCCCGCACCGAGAGACGCGCCGTCAGGGCGTGGCCCGTGCCGTTGGCCTTCGAAATGAAGCGCAGGCGCACCGTCTGCTGGCCGGAGACCATCAGGGCGCTCGCCCCCACGGCCCGGCCGTTGATGAACACCATGGCCTCGCCGCCGAGCGCCTCGAACGGCCCGCCGCCGGTTACCGGCACGGCCGCCGACGGCGAGGGCGCGGGCGCCTCGCGCAGATGACGGCGCAGGTCCGAATATTTCCACGCCTCGACGCGGCGCGAGGGGAAGCTGGAGGCGTCCTTCAGGTCGATCAGCGGAAGGGCGTTCACGCCGCCTCCAGCGCATATTTGTCGTAGCCCTCGGCTTCCAGCTGATGCGCCAGTTCCGGTCCCCCGGAGGCCACGATCCGGCCGGCGGCCAGCACATGCACCCGGTCCGGTTTGATGTAGTCGAGCAGCCGCTGATAGTGGGTGATCACCAGCATGGCGCGGTCGGGGCTGCGCAGGGCGTTGACCCCCTCGGCCACGATGCGCAGGGCGTCGATGTCGAGGCCCGAATCCGTCTCGTCGAGGATCAGCAGCGACGGCTCCAGCAGGGCCATCTGCAGGATCTCCATCCGCTTCTTCTCGCCGCCCGAGAAGCCGACGTTGAGCGGCCGCTTCAGCATGTCGAAATCCATCTTCAGCGCCGCCGACGCCGCCTTGACCATCTTCAGGAAGGCGGGCGCCGAGACCTCGTCCTCGCCCCGCGCCCGCTTCTGGGCGTTCAGCGCCGTGCGCACGAAGGTCAGGGCCGGGACGCCGGGGATCTCGATCGGATACTGGAACGACAGGAACACGCCCTTGGCCGCGCGCTCGGCGGGCTCCAGGGCCAGGAGATCCTCGCCCTTCCAGCTGACGGCGCCTTCGGTCGCCTCATAGCCGGGCCGTCCGGCCACGGCGTAGCCCAGCGTCGACTTGCCGGCCCCGTTCGGCCCCATGATGGCGTGCACCTCGCCCGCCGGGACGGCGAGCGTCAGCCCCTTGAGGATCGGCTTGTCGCCGACGGAGACGTGGAGATTCTGGATAGAGAGCATCACTTGTACCAATCGATAGCGAGCCCAGCGTTCAGCCGGGCGAGGGCGGCAATCGTCGCCGCCTCGATCATTTCGCCGCGCTTCGCTTCATCAGCCGTGGCGTAGAGTTCTATGTCGGCGCCCTGCACCGCCAACGCCGTCAAAGCGGCGGATCGACTCTCCAGTCGATTACCCAAGGCGATGATCGCGGCGTTCAAAGCCAGGGTTCCGGCCTCAGGGACGTCGAAGGCGCAGTAGGTTTCGTCGCGCGCGCCACCGATAGAACGCCCGTTCGGCGCGACGCGCGCGTCGCCGGCCGTCCACTTGACCTTCGCGGCTTGCCCGACGGCCTCTTCGATCAGTTCCGCCGCCATCGATGCGTGCCGAATACGCAAGCTGAGAAGAGATTGTCGCGCGCTCACCCCACGCTCCCTTCCAGACTGATCGCAACCAGCTTCTGCGCCTCGACGGCGAACTCCATCGGCAGCTTCTGCATCACGTCGCGGACGAAGCCGTTGACCAGCAGGGCCACCGCCTCCTCCTGCGACAGGCCGCGCTGCTGGGCGTAGAACAGCTGGTCGTCGGACAGGCGCGTCGTCGTCGCCTCGTGCTCCAGCTGGGCCGAGCCGTTGCGGGCCTCGATATAGGGCACGGTGTGCGAGCCGCAGTCCTTGCCGATGAGCAAGGAGTCGCACTGGGTGAAGTTGCGCACGCCGGTCGCCTTCGGATGCACCGAGACCAGGCCGCGGTAGGTCGAATCCGACTTCCCGGCCGACACCGCCTTGGCGATGATCCTGCTCTTCGAATTCCTGCCCAGATGGATCATCTTGGTGCCGGTGTCGGCCTGCTGATGTCCGTTGGTGATGGCGATCGAATAGAATTCGCCCGAGCTGTCCTCGCCCTTGAGGATGCAGGACGGATATTTCCACGTCACCGCGCTGCCGGTCTCGACCTGGGTCCACGACACCTTCGACCGGTCGCCCCGGCAGTCCGCCCGCTTGGTGACGAAGTTGTAGATGCCGCCCTTGCCCTCGGCGTCGCCGGGGTACCAGTTCTGCACCGTCGAATATTTGATCTCGGCGTCGTCCAGCGCCACCAGCTCGACCACCGCCGCATGCAGCTGGTTCTCGTCCCGCATCGGGGCGGTGCAGCCCTCCAGATAGGAGCAGTAGCTGCCCTTGTCGGCGATGATCAGGGTGCGTTCGAACTGGCCCGTCTGGCTCGCATTGATGCGGAAATAGGTCGACAGCTCCATCGGACAGCGCACGCCCGGCGGTATGTAGACGAACGACCCGTCGGAGAAGACCGCGCTGTTCAGCGCCGCGAAATAGTTGTCCGAGACCGGCACCACCGAGCCCAGATATTGGCGCACCAGCTCAGGATGTTCGCGCAAGGCCTCGGAAATCGGCATGAAAATCACCCCGACCTTGGCCAGCTCGGCCTTGAAGGTGGTGACCACCGAGACGCTGTCGAACACCGCGTCCACGGCATACCGCGGCGCGCCCTCGACCCCCGCCAGCACCTCCTGTTCCTTCAGCGGGATGCCCAGCTTGGCGTAGACGGCCAGCAGTTCGGGATCGACCTCGTCCAGCGACTTCGGCCCGTCCTTCTTCTTCGGCGCGGCGTAGTAGAACAGCTCCTGGTAATCGACCGGCGTGTATTTCACCGACGACCAGGTCGGCTCCTCCATCGCCTGCCAGCGCTCATAGGCGGCCAGGCGCCATTCCAGCATCCACGCCGGCTCGCCCTTCTTCTCGGAGATGAAGCGGACGATGTCGGCGTTCAGCCCGCGCGGGGCGTATTCGGTGTCGATGTCCGAGGTGAAGCCGTGCTCGTACTTTTCCAGCGCGGCGACGGCGTCGATGGTCTTCTGAACGGCGGCCATCAGGCGACTTCCTTCGCGCGGGCGGCGGACCGTTCGCGGTGCTTGCCATAGGCCTCGACCCAGGCTGCGGCGAACCGCTTCCAGTCATCCTCGACCGTGCCCCAGCCCCCGGAAATGCGGATGCCGCCCGTGGCCATGTCGATCCGGCCCGTGGCCAGGATGGCCCGCGAGGGTTTGGTCTTGCCCGACGAACAGGCCGAGCCGGCCGAGACCATCAGGCCCATCAGATCAAGCGTGATCAGCTGCTGCGGGCTCTCCCAGTCGGACACGGCCATGAACAGGGTGTTGGGCAGGCGTTCGGCCCCTTCGCCGATGATGGTCGCCCCGGCCTTCTTGACCACGGCTTCAGCCGCGTCGCGCCATCTGGCGTGCGCCATCGCCGTCGGCAGGTCACGCGCGGCGCAGACCGCCGCGGCGCCAAAGCCCGCAATTCCCGGCACATTCTCGGTCCCGGCCCGCAGACCGCGCTCCTGCCCCGCTCCGTGCAGGATGCGCACGGCCTCGCGGCCCTCGCCCAGCACCAGGGCGCCGACGCCCTGCGGGCCGCCCAGCTTGTGCGCGGACAGGGTCAGGCTGTCGGCCCTGAGTTCGCGGATATCGACCGGGATCTTGCCCGCCGACTGGATGGCGTCGACGTGCAGCCAGCCGCCCGCCGCCCGCACCAGCCGCGCGGCTTCCACGATCGGCTGGATCACCCCGCTTTCGTTGTTGGCGTGATGGATGGCCACCACCGCCTTGCCCGGTTGACCCAGCAGCTGGCGCAGCTTGTTCAGGTCCACGACGCCGCGCGCGTCGACCGGCAGCATCTTCACCGGCTTGCCCGAGGCCGTCGCGGCCTCGGCCACGCACGGATGCTCGGTCGCGCCGACGATCAGCCGCTCGCAGCCCGCCGCGATGGCGCTGATGATGGCCTGGGCGTTGGATTCGGTGCCGCCCGACGAAAACACCACCGATTGGGAATCGGCCCCGACCAGTTCGGCCACCTGCGCCCGCGCCGTCTCGATCCTCGCCCGCGCCCGCCGCCCGGCCGCATGCACCGCCGACGGGTTGCCGTTGTCGGCCAGGGCCTGCGCCATCACGTCCTGAACCTCGGGACGGACCAGGCCGGAGGCGTTGTAGTCCAGATAGACGCCGCTCACGCCGCCACCCCCATGTCGGCCCGGGCTTCGGACTCGGTCGCGCGGCGCCGCGCTCCGGTGCGGTTCATGACCACGTCTTCCAGCGACACGCCGGCCAGATAGCGGTGGATTTCGTCGCCGAGGTCTTCCCACAGATTGTGGGTGATGCAGCGCTCGCCGGCCATCATGCAGCCCTTGGGCGACGACTGGCCGATGCAGCGGGTGGCGCGGATGGGTTCGTCGACGGCCAGAACGATCTCGGCCACCACGGTCTCGTTCGCCCCCTTGGCCAGGCGATAGCCGCCGCCGGGGCCCCGCACGCTTTGCACCAGGCCGCTCTTGCGCAACCGGGCGAACAGCTGTTCCAGATAGCTCAGCGAGATCTCCTGACGCGTCGCGATCTCGGCCAGGGACACGGCTCGAACCACGCCCTCGGCCTGCCCGTTCTTGGCCAGATCGGCCATCGCCATCACGGCGTATCGTCCCTTGGTCGACAGACGCATCGCGCACCTTCAAAAATCGCGCGCTTTTCGAGGGTCCTGTGCTAGAACCCGCGCCTTCGCAAAGGCGTCGGCGCGCAGGCGGGACTTAGAAAGTCCTACCGCTGCGGTCAAGTATTACGCAGATGCGAAACGACAGTTGAACACGGATTTCGCCGCACATGCCTGAAGTCATCCTGCCCGGCGCCTCCGGCCGCATCGAAGGCCGCTACTCCCCGGGCAAGCGCCCGAACGCGCCGATCGCCCTGATTCTGCATCCGCACCCCAAGGCGAACGGGCATATGAACAACCCGGTCACCGTGACGCTGTACCAGCTGTTCCAGAAGCGCGGCTTCGCGACGCTGCGCTACAACAGCCGCGGCGTGGGCAAGTCGCAGGGCGAGTTCGACAGCGGCATCGGCGAACTGGCCGACGCGGCCACCGCCCTCGACTGGCTGCAGTCCAACAATCCCGGCGCCTCCCAGACGTGGGTCGCCGGCTATCAGTTCGGCGCCTATATCGGCATGCAGCTCCTGATGCGCCGCCCCGAGACGGACGGCTTCATCTCGGTCTCGCCGCCCTCGAACATGTACGACTTCAGCTTCCTGGCCCCCTGCCCGGCCTCGGGCCTGTTCCTGCACGGCACCAACGACACCGTCGTCCCGCCGGTCGAGGTCGAGCGCGTCGTCAACAAGCTGCGCACCCAGAAGGGCATCATCATCGACTATGAACTGGAAGAGGGCGCGACCCACTTCTGGCAGGACCACATCGACGCCGTCGAACGCCGCGTCGGCGCCTATCTGGACAAGCGGCTGGCCGAAAAGCCGGCCTGATCGCCCCATACCGTTCGTCACCCTCGGGCTTGACCCGAGGGCCGGATTGTCCGGTGCTCAGCGCGGGCCGATGGTTCGCCGCTCGCGGCCCCCCCGGCGTCCCGTCCCGATGACGTCCGATCCTCGGGTCAAGCCCGAGGATGACGGCCAGGAGTGGCGGACCTGATCAGTACAGCAGGTACGGCCGCCGCAGCTCCACCCACGCCGCCTCGTCCGGGCCGGCCAGCGCCTCCAGATCGGCGGACGTCGAGGCCGCATCATCGACCCATTCCCTCAAGCCCGGCCCGCCGTTGATGACGTCGATGGCCAGCCTGTCGAAGACGTATTCGTACGGGAAGTCGCGCCACAGGGCGTAGTCCGGATACCGCCGCCGGATCGCCTTGAACCCCAGCGCCTGCAGCCGCCACGGCCGGAACGCCGCATGGTCATAGGCCGGGTCGTCGACGTGAATCTGCACCCCGTTGCACAGGGTCCCGACGTGTTTGTGGAAGGTCGGCTCGAACCAGCAGTCGCGCAGCCGGCAGCCTTCCAGCCACTTCGGCGCGAACGCCTGCATCTCGGCGATCACCGCCCGGGCGTCGATGTCCGGCGCCCCGAACAGCTCCAGCGGCCGCGTCGTGCCCCGGCCCTCGGACAGGGTCGTGCCCTCCAGCATCACCGTCCCGGCATAGGCCCGCGCCATCGACAGGTTGGCGGCGTTGGGGCTCGGATTGATCCAGCTCCGCTCGCCGATCGGCCAGCCGAAGCCCGGACCCTGTTCGGGCGCCCAGCCGCGCATTTCAATGACGCGGTATTCCACATCCAGTTTGAAGTGGTCGATGAACCACCGCCCCATCTCGCCCAGGGTCATGCCGTGCCGCATCGGCATCGGCCCGGCCCCGACGAAACTCTCCCAGCCCGGCAGCAGGGTCGTGCCCTCGACCGGCCGCCCGGCCGGGTTGGGCCGGTCCAGCACCCACACCGCCTTGCCGTGCTTCGCCGACTCCTCGAGCACGTACAGCAGGGTCGTCACGAAGGTGTAGATGCGGCAGCCCAGGTCCTGCATGTCGACCAGCAGGACGTCGAACGTCCCCATCGCCTGGCCGCTCGGCCGCCGCGCCTCGCCGTACAGGCTGAACACCGGGATGCCGTGGCGCGGATCGGTGAAGTCGGGGGACTCCATCATATTGTCCTGCAGGTCGCCGCGCATGCCATGCTGCGGCCCGAACGCGGCCGTCACGGTCAGGTCGGGACAGGCCATCAGCGCGTCCAGCGAATGCGTCAGGTCCGCCGTGACCGAGGCCGGATGCCCCAGCAGCGCGACCCTGCGCCCCTTCAGCGCGGCCCTCAGCGCGGGCTCGGACAGCAGGCGGTCGATGCCGAATTTCATGCGGGCTCCACGGCGGGCAGGTCGAGGGTGAAGGCGGCGGCGTGATGGAAGTCGGGCGGCCCGGCCGGATGGGCCAGCGCCCACCACGCCTTGGCGCCGTCGGCGTCCTCGATGACAGCCGAAAGCCCGAGTCGCCAGTCCGACCGGGTCAGGTCTGGCGCGCCGCCGAGGTCGATCAGCGCCTCAAGCTCATGGCGCTCCGGGTACGAACGGCTCTCGATATGCGGCGGCGGCAGGTCCAGATTACCCATGCCGTCGCGATAGCGGCCGAACCGATAGGCCGCCCAGCGGGTCGAGGGCGACAGGTTGATCTCGCAATAGGCCTCGCCCGCCGGCGTGCGGATGAAGGCCTCCAGGCAGGTATGCCGCCACAGGTGATCGACCCGCACCGACTCCGCCATCGGCGGCAGCTTCAGCTCGTCCGACGGGGCATGGATCACATAGAGCAGGGCCAGCCGCCCGTGCTGCGGACGCCAGGCCGTGACCTCGACCCGCGACGCCGCCTCGCCCGCGGACTGCGCGTGGCGCAGCAAAGACCGTCGTTGGCCGGACGTCCCGGCGGTTCGCGCTTCCATATGAGCGTGCTACACGCCCCTTCCCTCCCAAGCCAAGCCTGATCCCCGACTCATGACCGCCGAGACCGCCTTCCAGTCCGACTTCCTGAAATCCCTCCAGGCGCGCGGCTACATCCATCAGGTCACCCACCCGGCCGAGCTCGACGCCGCGGCGGCGAGCGGGATCGTCACCGGCTACATCGGCTTCGACGCGACGGCCCCGTCGCTGCACGTCGGCAGCCTGATACAGATCATGATGCTGCGCCGCCTGCAGCAGGCCGGCGGCAAGCCCATCGTCCTGATGGGCGGCGGCACCACCAAGGTCGGCGACCCCACCGGCAAGGACGCCTCGCGGCCCCAGCTGACCGACGAGACCATCCAGTCCAACATCGCCTCGATCCGCACCGTGTTCGAGAAATTCCTCACCTTCGGCGACGGCCCGACCGACGCGGTCATGCTGGACAACGACGCCTGGCTGTCGACCTACGGCTATGTCGAATTCCTGCGCGAATACGGCACGCATTTCACCATCAACCGGATGCTGGCCTTCGACTCGGTCAAGCTGCGGCTGGAACGCGAACAGCCGATGACCTTCCTCGAGTTCAACTACATGCTGATGCAGTCGGTGGACTTCCTCGAGCTGAACCGGGCCTGGAACTGCACCCTGCAGATGGGCGGCTCGGACCAGTGGGGCAACATCGTCTCGGGCGTCGACCTGGTGCGCCGGGTCGACCACAAGGCCGCCTTCGGCCTGACCACCCCGCTGCTCACGACCGCCTCGGGCGGCAAGATGGGCAAGACGGCGCAAGGCGCCGTGTGGCTCAACGCCGAACAGCTGTCGCCGTACGACTACTGGCAGTTCTGGCGCAACGTCGACGACGCCGACGTGGGTAAATTCCTGCGCCTGTTCAGCGACCTGCCGCTGGACGAGATCGCCCGGCTGGAGGCGCTCGAGGGCGCCGGCATCAACGACGCCAAGAAGACGCTCGCCGACGCCGCGACCACCATGCTGCACGGCCCTGAAGCCGCCGCCACCGCTCGCGCCGCCGCCGAGGGCGCCTTCGAGCGCGGGACCCTGTCCGCCGACCTCCCCACCGTCGAACTGCCCTCGGCAGAGGTGATCGGCGCCATGATTGCCGCCGTCACGACCAGGGCCGGCCTGACCGCCTCCAACGGCGAGGCCCGCCGCCTCGCCCAGGGCGGCGGCCTGCGTCTCAACGACGAGGCCATCGCCGACGGCGCCCGGCTGATCGAGGCCGGCGACGTCAACGCCGACGGAGTCCTGAAACTGGCGGCGGGCAAAAAGAAGATCGTTCTGGTTCGCCCCACGTAACGCCGGCCGTCACCCTCGGGTTTGACCCGAGGGCCGGACCCTCCATCGCTCGTGCGAAGATGGCCTCGCACCGGCGGCTCAACATCCGATCCTCGGGTCAAGCCCGAGGATGACGGGAGTAAAAAGCCCATGCCCGAAATCACCGAAGGCCAGAAAGCCCCCGCATTCGACATGGCCGCCGACAACGGCGCCCGCGTCTCCCTCGCCGGCCTCGAGGGCAAGACGATCGTCCTCTATTTCTACCCCAAGGCCGACACCCCCGGCTGCACCACCGAGAGCCAGGACTTCTCGGCCCTCGTCGATGAGTTCGCCGCCGCCGGCGCCGTGATCATCGGCGTCTCGCGCGACCCGGTGAAGAAGCTGGACCGGTTCAAGGCCAAATACGATCTGAAGGTCGTCCTCGCCTCCGACGAGCCGGAGGAGGTCACCAACGCCTGGGGCGTCTGGGTGCAGAAGAAGCTCTACGGCCGCGAATACATGGGGATCGAACGCGCCACCTTCCTGGTCGACGGCCAGGGCGTCGTCCGCCGGGTCTGGCGCAAGGTTTCAGTCAAGGGGCACGCGGCCGAAGTGCTGGCGGCCGTGAAGTCGCTCTGAACACGGACTATTCTCTGCAACCTCAGATGTAACATTGGTTACAGAGATTCGCGCACTCGCCTGACAGGCGAGTTTTGGGCTCGAATACGGTCTTCGTTCGCGCGAACACGCGCCATCATGGTTAACAATGCGTGAAGAGACTTGTCCCCGGGGCATGGTCCGGCGCATAAACCCCGCTCGTACGTGGGGGCGTTGCGTGATGACCGAACGTGAGCCGACCGTCAGGCGGTCTCTGATCGGAAAGTGGTTTCCGACCCGATATCTGTATCTGCGCGACGGCGACGCCGTCCGCGCCTGGGCGCTGACGCCCGGCAAACAGGTCATGGCCGCCGCGGCCGCGGTGCTGCTGGGGGGCTGGACCCTGACGGCCTCGGGCAGCCTGGTCTTCGACATGGTGGCCAGGAGCCAGCAGGATCGCACCGTCGCCCGCGCCCGCGCCGCCTCGGAACGGTTGAACGCCGACCTTCAGGCCCGTCTGGACAGCGCCGTGGTGCGCATGAGCGCCACGACCGGATCGCTCGACGAAATGGCGCAGATGGTCGAGCGCCGGCACGCCGCCCTGACCCAGGTCATGGGCATGTTCCGCGGCGTCGAGGGGGCCCAGACCGCCTTGCGGCCCGCCCTGCCGCTCGACGCCAGCCGGTCGTCGCCGGTGCAGCGCATGATCGCTGTCCGCATGGATCAGGAACGGCTGATCGCCCGCGCCGAGAACGAGGCCCGCACCCGCGCCGAACGCCTGCGCCTCGCCTTCCGCCTCGCCGGCCTGAACCCGGCCGCCTATGCGCCGCGCGACGCGGCCCTCGGCGGCCCGCTGGTCGAGGCTCGCGATCCCCGCGCCCTCGCGGCCGTGCTGGACGTCGACGAGGCCTTCGCGGTCCGCATCCGTCACGCCGCCGACGATCTCTCGGAGATGCGGACCCTGGCCAATGCGGCCGAGGGCATGCCGTTCCGCCGCCCGACGCCGGCCCGTACCACTTCGGGATTCGGCGTCCGTTTTGACCCGTTCAACGGCCGTCCCGCCCTGCATCAGGGTCAGGATTTCGCCGCCCCGCTGAACACGCCGATCTACGCCCCGGCTCCCGGAATCGTGTCTTTCGTCGGCGTGCGATCAGGCTATGGCAACACGGTCGAGATAGACCACGGTCGAGGTTTCAAGACGCGCTATGCTCACCTGAACGCCACATCGGTCGCCGCTGGCCAGAGAATTGCACTGGGACAACGTGTCGGCGCGATGGGAACCACCGGACGATCCACCGGCGTTCACCTGCACTACGAAGTGTGGATGGACGGCCGCCCGCAGAACCCCGCCCGCTTCATGAGAGCCGGAGATCAACTTGTTCAACAAGACTAAGTCCCCCGTCCCGTCCCCCGAGCCCCGCGCCAACAGCGGCTCGGCCATTCCGCCCCTGCCCGACCTGCCGACGCCCGGCGGACCGGCCGCGGCGCCGCGTCCCGCCTCGCCGGCTCCGGCGAGCCAGCGCGGCCTGTCGACCCTGTCGTCGGACCTCCAGTTCGACGGCAACATCTCGGGCGGCGGCGATCTCCAGATCGACGGCGCCATCAAGGGCGACGTGCGCGTCGGCCGCCTGATCGTCGGCGAGACCGGCGCGGTCGAGGGCAATGTCTCGGGCGACTATGTCGAGATCCGCGGCCGCGTCGTCGGCGCCATCTCGGGCAAGCAGGTCAAGCTGATCGCCACCGCCTATGTCGACGGCGACATCACCGCCGAACAGATGTCGATCGACATCGGCGCCTATTTCCAGGGCCGCGTCCTGCAGGGCCGCCGCGAGGCGCCCGCCCCGACCGCCCCGCCCCGCCCGGCCGCGCCCGAACCGGCGCCGCAGATCATCGACATGAAGCCCCCGGCCTGATCATCGCGGACTGAAAAGACAAAAAGGCCCCCGGAGCGAGCCGGGGCCTTTTTCTCCGCCCGGGCACGAGGGACAATCGTGGCTCCCCATTTCCGATTCCTGACACGCCGGGGTAGCGTGCACATTGGCGGTCGTTCCCAGGTTCGACCGGCCTCAATTTCTGCGCCGCTTCACTCACATTTCACATGCCCCGGGGAGGGACCATGTCTCGAGTTGTCGTTCTTGGACTGACCGGTTTGATCCTCGCGTCTTGCGGGCCTGCGGATCAGACATCGGCCCCCGAAGCCGCCGCGCCAGAGCCGGCGGCGGCGCCCGCCAGTGCGGCCGCCACGGATCCTGCGGGAGCCTGGACGAAGATCAGGATCACCGGCCTGACCTGTGGGGACAACTGCTATGTCCAGATCCAGCCGATCGACGGTGGCGAGGCGGATGACGTGATGTGCTCCGCCGACCTCTGCACGCCCTGGTTTGAAAACCAGGCTCTGGCAGCCGGGGTCACCGACAAGACCTGGGAGGTGCAGATGGGCGCCGTCGATCAGCTCGATAACGAAGGCACTGTGATGGACGATAATTTCCCGGCCATCATCGCGATCCGCGAAGCGGTCTGAGCGCGTGTCTCGCGCCGTCGTTATTGGACTGACCGTCCTGCTCCTCGCGGCCTGTGGGCCTGCGGATCAGACCCCGGCCGCGGAAAGCGCCGCGCCGGCGCCCGTCCCGGCGCCGGCTGCGCCGGCGAGCGCTCCCCGGACCTCCGCGCCGATGTCCTGGGCGGCGACCGGGGAGCGCTGGCGCCAGGTTGAGGTCGAGCCCTCCGACCCTCTGGAGGCCCTGGAGTATCGGGGCGTCCATTGTCAGCACTATTCCGGCGAGTTCGGCGGGGATGGTTCCGAGCGGGACCAATGGCTGAACACGCAAATGGACAGGCTTCGGTGCGGGGAGCCGCTTGTGGCCGAGGCGCGCGCCATGCGGGCCTCCCGTTCCCGGGAGCCGGATGTCGTCACCCGACTGGACGCCGTTATCGCCGTCTACGAACCATAGGCCGGTCCGCTTGCCACTCCTGGCAGCCACTGGGCGCGTCCGCTTCCGGCTCAAATCTCCACCTGGCCACGCGGCCTGGTCGCCGACGCGCCCTGTTCCCTATTCCACTGTGGACCCGCGCGTCTCGCCAACCCGGGCCGCCAGCGCCGCGCCCATGAACATGTCCAGGTCGCCGTCCAGCACGCCCTGGGTGTCCGACGTCTCGACGTTGGTCCGCAGGTCCTTGACCATCTGGTACGGCTGCAGGACGTAGGAGCGGATCTGGTGACCCCAGCCGATGTCGGTCTTGGCGTCGGCCACCGCCTGGGCCGCCGCCTCGCGCCGCTGCAGCTCCAGTTCGTACAGCCGCGCCCGCAGCATCTTCCACGCCTGTTCGCGGTTCTGGTGCTGCGACCGGCCGGCCTGACAGGCCACCACGGTGTTGGTCGGAATGTGCGTCAGGCGCACCGCCGAGTCGGTCTTGTTGATGTGCTGACCGCCCGAGCCCGAGGCGCGGTAGGTGTCGGTGCGCACGTCAGACGGATTGATGTCGATCTCGATGGCGTCGTCCACCACCGGCGACACCCCGATCGAGGCGAAGGACGTATGCCGCTTGGCCGCCGCGTCATACGGGCTGATGCGCACCAGCCGGTGCACGCCCGACTCCGACTTCAGCCAGCCATAGGCATTGGGCCCGCTGATCAGGATGGTGGCCGACTTGATGCCGGCCTGGTCGCCCGATTCCTCGGCCTCCAGTTCGACCTCATAGCCATGCGCCTTGGCCCAGCGCGAATACATCCGCAGCAGCATGCCGGCCCAGTCGCAGGACTCGGTGCCGCCGGCGCCGGAGTTCACTTCCAGATAGGCGTCGTTGCCGTCGGCCTCGCCCGACAGCAGGGCCTCCAGTTCGGCGCGCCCGGCCCGGTCCTTGATCGCCTTCAGCGACGCGCGCGCCTCCTCAAGCGTCGCCTCGTCGCCTTCCTCGTCGGCCATTTCGGAGAGCATGATGCCCTCCTCCAGACCGGTCTCCATCTCGCGGACGGTGTTGATCTGGGTCTCGAGCCGCGAGCGGTCGCGCGACACGGCCTGGGCGGCCTCGGGGTCGTTCCACAGCGTCGGGTCCTCGACCCGCGCGTTCAGCTCATCGAGCTTTCGAAGTGCGACATCCCAGTCAAAGACGCCTCCTGAGCAGAGCGATGCTCTGCTCGATGTCGGCCTTCATGGCCTCGACATCCGGTCTCATCGCGAACTCCTGCGATACAAAGTGAGGCGCGGACATAGAGCGCCGGGGCGGAAAGGGGAAGGGACTAAGGCAACAGGCAACAGGCAACAGGAAAACCTTGGACGGCCCCGCTCCCTCGGCAGGCCCACCCCTGTTGGCTGATGCCTGTTGCCTGCTGCCTAGTAGAGTCCGCTCAGATCCTCCGCCGGCTCCTTCTTCGGCGGCGGCGGGGTCGTGACCGGCGGCGGGGCGGACGGCGCCGCGGCGGCCGGACCTTCCTGTTCGCGGCGGACCACCTCGTCGTAGTTCTGCGGGCCGGTCGGAATCTGCTGCGCCGGCGCGCGCCGCTCCTCCTCGCGGCGCCGTTCGGTGCCGGGGCGGAAGGCTTCCTCGATGCCGTTGACGGTGCGGAAGACGGCGTTGCGGGGCCGCACGAACGGCCGCGCCGGCCGCTCGCGCAGGGCCACCTGCATGAAGTCTGTGAACACCGGGACCGGCCCCGTCGCGCCCGTCTCCCCCGAGCCCAGCGGCCGGTTGTCGTCGAAGCCGATGAACACCCCGACCACGATGTCGGACGAGAAGCCCACGAACCAGGCCGAGCGGTATTCGTTGGTCGTGCCGGTCTTGCCCCCGACCCAGGGGCCCAGGCTGCTGGCGCTCGCCGCCGTGCCTCGCCGGACCACGCCCTCCAGCATCGAGCTCATCTGATAGGCGGTGATGGGATCGATGACCTGGGTCCCGCGCTGCTCGAGACGCGGCGACTCCTGGCCGGTGAACGGCCGGCCGCAGTCGCGGCAGCGGCGCGGATCGGCCCTGAAGATGGTCTCGCCGTCCCGGTCCTGGACCATTTCGATCAGATAGGGATCGACTCGCCGGCCGCCGTTGACGAAGGCGGCGTAGGCGGCCGTCAGCCGGTACGGCGTCGTCTCCCCGGCCCCCAGCGACACCGACAGATTGGGCTGCAGATCGTCGGCGACGCCCATCTTCCTCGACAGATCGACGACATTGCGCATGCCGATGGCCTGGGCCAGTCGCACGGTCATGACGTTGCGCGACAGCTCAAGACCGCGCCGCAGGGTCTGCGGCCCGTAATATTCGCGGCTGTAGTTCTCGGGCGTCCAGCGTTCCCCGTTGCGTCCGCCGGCGAAGCTGATCGGGGCGTCCAGGATGATCGAGGCGGGCGTGTAGTCGCCCTCCAGCGCCGTCGCATAGACGAACGGCTTGAAGGCCGAGCCCGGCTGGCGTTTCGCCTGGGTGGCGCGGTTGAAGCTGGACAGGGCGTAGGAATAGCCCCCGACCATGGCCAGCACCCGGCCCGACTGGGGCTCGATGGCGACCAGGGCGCCGTTGACCCGCGGCACCTGTTTCAGGGCGTACTGCCCTCCTTGCGCCTCGACGAAGATCAGATCGCCGCGCTTCAGCGGTCGGTTGGCGTTGGCCCAGGCTGCGTCCTCGGTGATCAGATAGCCGGTGCGGTCGTCGCGGGCGGTGCGGATGCGCACGCTGTTGCCCGCCGCGTTCTCGACGGCGGCGGCTTCCCAGGCGCGGCGCTCGGGCGGACGCTGGCCGCGTACGGCGGTCTCGCGCCAGCCCTCGGCGAAATCGGTCGTGCCCCACGCCCCGCGCCAGCCGTGGCGGCGGTCATAGTTCTCCAGCCCCTTCATCAGCGCGTCGCGCGCCGCCGACTGCAGCGTCGGGTCCAGCGTCGTGCGCATATAGTAGCCGCCGCGATTGACCTCTTCCTTGCCGAAGCGGGCGATGGCCTGACGGCGCGCTTCCTCGACGAAGAAGTCGGCGTCGGCGTACTGGGCCCGGCGCGGCGCGTCCTGGGTCGTCAGCGGCCGGGCGCGAGCCTGCACCAGCTGCTCGTCGCTGATCCAGCCGCTCTGGTTCATCTCGCCCAGCACCCAGTCGCGCCGGCCCTTGGCCGCGCCGGGGTGGCGTTTGGGATGATAGTTGTTCGGCCCCTTGGGCAGGGCCGCCAGGAAGGCCGCCTCGTCCGGCGTCAGCTGGCTCAGCGACTTGCCGAAATAGTTGTAGGCCGCCGCCGCCACGCCGAACGAGCGGTACCCCAGGAAGATCTCGTTCAGATACAGCTCGAGGATCTGCTGTTTCGTCAGCGTCGCCTCCAGCCGGTTGGCCAGGATGGCTTCCTTGACCTTGCGGTTGATGCTGCTCTCATTGGTCAGCAGGACGTTCTTGGCCACCTGCTGGGTGATGGTCGAGCCGCCCTCGAGCCGCCGCCCCGTGGCCGCGTTGAACACGTTCTTGAACATGGCCCGGCCCAGGCCGCCCACGTCGATACCGCCGTGGTTGAAGAAATTCCGGTCCTCGGCCGCCAGGAAGGCCTGCACCACCGGCAAGGGGATCTGCTCATAGGGCACATAGATGCGCCGCTCGTCCGAGAACTCGCCGATCAGGGTGCCGTCGCCCGCATAGACCCGCGTCGCCGTCGCCGGCCGGTAGTCGGCCAGCTCGGACGCGTCCGGCAGGTCATGGAACAGCCAGGCCGCATAGACGGCGACGATCAGCCCCGCCAGGGCGATCCCGCCCAGCAGCGCGACACCCGCCATTACGAACCAGCGTTCGGCAATCTTCACCGCAGTCTCCGAATGGCGGGCCCCTTCGACGGGTTTAGCTTGCGTCGTCCGCGTCCGCCATAGCATCCGTACGACGGGTCAGCTCCTGTCGCGCCGCGGCCACGACATCGGCGTCCATATCCCCCTGCCCCGCCATCCAGCGCAGATAGTCGTCGGGCGGTTCCGACCACGGCCGGCCGCGATGCTTGCCGAAGGGAATGCGGTCCATCCGCCGCGGCTCGGCCGTCCAGGCGATCATCTGCTCGACCGTCGCCTCCTTCAGCAGGTCGATCAGCAGATGGGCCGTCACCCAGGCGTCGGGTCCCGCCCGGTGCGCCGGATTGGCCAGGGCCGGATCGAGGTCCAGCCCGCGCCAGTAGCGCAGCACCTGGTTGGAATGCCCCGGCGCCTGCGGCCACACCGCCTTGGCGGAGCGCACGGTGCAGATCCACGGCAGGCCGCCGTGGGCCGTGTCGGCGATGAAGCCCCGCTCGAACCGCGCGCTGTGCGCCACCATCACATCGGCGGGCGGGGCGCCGAACATCTCGCGCAGCCGGTATTCGTCGCAGTGCGGATCGTCGTCGCGGAAATGGCCCGGCGTCAGATGATGCACCGCCATGGCGTGGAACGAGATCTCGCCCTTAGGCCGGAACAGCTTCGCCACCGGCGGCAGAGCCCGCCACCCGTCCCCGTCGCGCACGACATCGACGATCCCGACCTCGATGATCTCCGCGGTCCGGTCTCCCCCGGTGGTTTCCAGATCGACGACTCTCAGGCGCATGGGACCCAGATAGGGGATCGGGCGCGGGAGTGCGAGGCGCGGCGTCATCCCCCGCCCGGGCCGTCGGACCGAACCCGCACCGCGACGCCGTCGGCGATGGACTGCCCCGGATGGAGCACCACCCGCTCCCCCGGCTTCAGCCCGGCGCGAACCTCGGCGGAGTCCCCGTTGGTCTGGCCGATCTCGACCCGCTGCAGGCGGGCGCGGCCGGCCTCGACCTTGAACACCGCCCGCTGCCCCCGATGCCGGAACAGGGCCGATACGGGCGTCCGGACCACCGCCTCCGCGCTCCACACCGTGACCGCCGCCTCGACCCGATAGCCATGGCCGACCGCCGCCCAGGCCGCAGGCGGATCGACGGGATCGATGATCACATTGACCCGCTGCAAGCCGGACCGGCCCGTGCGCGAAACGGTTCTGCCCCCTCCAGGGCTGACCGACGCGCCCTCCCTTGCCCTAGGGCTGCCCCGCCGTCCCGTTCGACGCCATCTGCAGCGTTCCTGCCGGCTCGCGGAAATAGCGGTCTATGCCCGCGGCCACGGCGCGCATCAGGCGGCGGCGCGCGCGGCCGTCATTCAGCAGCCGCTCGTCCTCGGGGTTGGTGATGAAGCCCATCTCCAGCAACACCGCCGGCACGTCGGGGGCCAGCAGCACGGCAAGGCCGGCGTCGCGGTGGCTGCGGCGCAGCATCGGATGATCGGCGCCTTCCAGCTCGCCCAGCAGGGTCCGGGCCAGCCGGGCCGAGCGGTTCTGGGTGGCGCGCTGGGTCATGTCCAGCAGGATGCGGTCCACCGACGGGTCGCGCCCCGGCAGGTTGAGGTTGCGGTGCCAGTTGTCGCCCCGCGTGAACTCGCGCACTGCCCGGCCCGCGCCCTGTTCGGACAGCGTATAGACGCTGGCCCCGCGGGTGACAGGATCGGCCCCGGCATCGGCGTGCAGCGAGATGAACAGGTCGGCGTCGGCCTGGCGGGCGATGGAAACCCGGCGGTAGAGGGCGACATAGGCGTCGCTCTCGCGCGTCAGCCGCACGCGGTAACGGCCGGTGCGCTCCAGCTCCTGCTTCAGGGCCTGGGCCGCCGCCAGGGTGACGTCGCTCTCGTCCGAACTGGCCCCGTGGGCGCCGGGGTCGCGGCCGCCGTGGCCGGCGTCGATGAAGATCAGGGGCCGTTCCGCCGTGCGGACCGGCGCCCGGGGCGCGGAGCGGGCCGAGGCGCGCGTCGGGGCCCGACCGGTGGCCTTCAGGTCGATCACATAGCGGTAATGGGCGATGCCGTCGCCGGGCGGCAGCAGGAAGCGGCGCTCGATCTCGGCGCTGGTGGCCAGGTCCAGCTCGACCCGTGAGGCCACGCCGGCTCCGGCGACCCGCCAGCCGCGCACCAGGCCCGAGCCCGTTCCGTTGAGCCCGCGCTGCGGCGCCACCCCGGCCAGCGACACCACCACCTGGCCCTGCTCGCCGGATTCGACCACCTGCCCGCGCGAGGTCCGGTCCAGATCGACCACCACGCGGGTGTGCTGGGCGTCGCCGCCGAAGCGGACGCGCAGCACCTCGCCCATGGCGCCCGAGGCCAGCCCCCGCCCGGCCGCGAACACGGCGACGCAGAAAACGACGAAGGCCACAGCCGTCATCGCCCACTCGCGAACGCGCCATTGCGCCAGGTTGATACGCGACAGTCCGTGCATTTCGACGGAAACCCACCTTCTTGGTTGGGCCCATCATGGCTCAACGTCGTCGCCAAGCCGTTAAAGCGGACGCGCCTTTTAATTCACGTTCGTCCTGCCTATGATTGTTTTGTCCGCGAACGATCGCGCCCCCTGACTTCAGGCCGGGCGCGCCCTCCTCGCGGCGTGACTTTCACTGATCCGAAAGCCGGCCGGGTTTGCCCCCACCGGTTTGAAGACGGGACCGGGACGCCCCTCAGACGGCGCGTCCGGCCCCAGGACCGTACGAACCCCCATGGGCCTTATCGCCTGCGCTCCCTTCCGGTTTGAAACAACCGACCTCGCCCGCGGCCTTCGCCGCGGCGACGGGATTGCGTCTGCGTCCGCCCCCCATCCCATTCGGCGAGCCGCCTGCCCCCTTCGCGGGGATGGCCGAGCGCGCCAGAGAGAGACTTTCCATGTCAAAGACCATGTTGATCGATGCAGCGCACGCGGAAGAAACCCGCGTCGCCATCGTCGAGGGCCGCCAGGTCGAGGAATTCGACTTTGAATCCCGCGCGAAGCGCCAGCTTCGCGGCAACATCTATCTCGCCAAGGTCGTTCGCGTAGAGCCCAGCCTGCAGGCTGCGTTCGTGGAATACGGCGGCAACCGCCACGGCTTCCTCGCCTTCAGCGAGATCCACCCCGACTATTATCAGATCCCCGTCGCCGACCGCGAAGCCATCATGGCCGAAGCGCATTCGGAGGACGACGAGCACGACGAACACGCCCGCGAAAGCGACGACGAATCCGAAGGCGGCATGGCCGAGGAAGAGCGGCTGAAACGCCGCCTGATGCGTCGCTACAAGATCCAGGACGTCATCAAGCGCCGTCAGGTCATGCTGGTCCAGGTCGTCAAGGACGAGCGCGGCGGCAAGGGCGCGGCCCTGACCACCTGGCTGTCGCTGGCCGGCCGCTACTGCGTGCTGATGCCCAACACCGGCAAGGGCGGCGGCATCTCGCGCAAGATCACCCAGGCCACCGACCGCAAGCGCCTGAAGGCCGCCGCGGCCGCCCTGCACGTGCCCCAGGGCATGGGCCTGATCATCCGCACCGCCGGCGCCAAACGCACCAAGGCAGAGATCAAGCGCGACTATGAATATCTGCTGCGCCTGTGGGAAACCATTCGCGAAACGACGCTGAAGTCCAACGCGCCCTCGGTCATCTATGAGGAAGAAAACCTCGTCCGCCGCGCCGTGCGCGACATGTTCGACAAGGATTTCGACGGCATCCAGGTCGAGGGCGTCGAGGGCTTCAAGGAGGCGCGCGACTTCATGCGCGTGCTGATGCCCTCGCAGTCGAAGAAGGTGCATCTGTACCAGGGCGCGCGGCCGCTGTTCGCCACCAACGGCATCGAGGAGATGCTGACCCAGATCCACCAGCCAGTCGTGCCCCTGCCCTCGGGCGGCTATCTGGTCATCAACCAGACCGAGGCGCTGGTCGCCATCGACGTCAACTCCGGCCGTTCGACCAAGGAACGCAACGTCGAGGCCACGGCCACCAAGACCAACATGGAAGCCGCCGTCGAGGCGGCCCGCCAGCTGCGTCTGCGCGACCTCGCCGGCCTGATCGTCATCGACTTCATCGACATGGATGAGTCGAAGAACAACCGCACCGTCGAGAAGGTGCTCAAGGACGCGCTGGCCAAGGACCGGGCCCGTATCCAGATGGGCCGCATCTCGGGCTTCGGCCTGATGGAGATCAGCCGTCAGCGCCGCCGCCTCGGCGTCATCGAGGGCGCGACCGAGGTCTGCCCGCACTGCCAGGGCGCCGGACGCGTCCGCTCGGCCGAAAGCGCCGCGCTGATGACCCTGCGCGCCGTCGACATCGAGGCCGGCAAGAACGGCGCGGGCTCGGTGAACCTGCGCCTGTGCACCGCCGTCGCCCTCTACATCCTGAACCACAAGCGCGACTATCTGCAGCGCCTGCTGGCCCAGCGCGGCCTGAACGTCGTCATCCTGATCGACGACACCCTCGGCCAGGGCGATCACTCGCTCGAGCGCACCGAAACCAACGAGGACTTCGTCCCCGAGGAACGGCCCGAAGCCTTCATCGACCTCGACGACGACTTCGACGACAGCGCCTTCGAGGACGAGGACGAGGACGACGAAGAAATCATCGCCGACGACGACGCCCTGGACCGCGAGGACACGGACGACGACCAACCCCGCGAGCGGACCGAACGCGTCGAGGGCGAAGGCGGCCGGGGCCGCGGCCGTCGCCGTCGCGGCGGACGCCGTGACGGCGCCGAAGCCTCGACGGACGAGGCCGCGCCTGTGGCCCCCGCCCTCGCCGCCGGCGAGGACGACGACGACAGCGAGAACGGCCGCCGCCGCCGGCGCGGACGCCGCGGCGGTCGCCGTGTGCGGGAAGAGGGCGGCGAGCGCGACGGATTCAACTGGGTGCGCGGCCGCACGCCGTCGCTGGAGGACCCCTACGTCTGGTTCGATCCCATCAATCCCGAACGCACCGAGCCGCGCGCTGAAGCAGACGCCACTCCGGCCGGCGATGTCGACGAGGTTGTCGGCGAACGGCCCGAGGGCGAGATCGGCGGCGAACGCGGTCCCCGCTCGCGCCGTCGTCGTGGACGCGGTCGCGGTCGCGATCGCGGCAGCGAACAGGGCCTGACCCACGAGACCAAGGTCGAGACCCGCGCCACCAACGAGGGCATGCCGCCCGACGGTTCGGTCGATACGCCGATGGCCGTGGTCATCGACGACGCCGACGTCGCCCCGGTCGCCATCGCGGAAGAGCCCAAGCGCCGGCGCGTCCGCCGCAAGGTCTCGGCCAGCGCAACCGCCGCGTCGGAGGCCGAAGCCGTCACCGCGCCGATCGAGCCCAACGAGGCCGAGCCGGAAGCCGCGCCCGCGGTGCTCGACGTCACGCCCGCCGAAGCCACGGTCGAGATAGCCGAGGCGCCAGTCAGGCCGGAGCCCGCGCCCGCTCCTGTCGTCGAACGCGTCGCACCGCCGCAGCCCGAGGTCGATGTCGCCGCCCTGATCGCGGAAGACCCGAACCAGATCGTGGCTCCGCCAGAGAAGCCGAAGCGCGGATGGTGGCGCCGCTGAATGGCCGTGATTAGGTAGTGACCATCGGCCGGGCGGGGGCGCAGACTTGGGTATGAGGAGTTCGCAGTGAACTGGCTGTCCCGAAACGCCGCCGCCCGGCTGTCCGGCGCCATCGCCGCCGTCGGCCTCGTGCTGGCCGCGGCGTCGCCCGCCACGGCCCAGAGCGCCATTCGCGACACCGAGATCGAGGGCATCATCCACGCGTGGTCGGACCCCGTGTTCACCGCCATGGGGCTCGAGCCGTCCGAGATCGAAATCCTGTTGATCAGCGAAAACGACCTGAACGCCTTCGCCACGCGCGGGCGCATCCTGGGCGTCAACACCGGCCTGATCCTGAAGACGCGCAGCGCCAACGAACTGCTGGGCGTGATCGCCCACGAGGCCGGGCACATCAAGAACCGCCACACCCTGCGCGACGGGGCCCAGGGCGCGGGCATGCAGCCCATGCTCATGACCATGGCGCTCGGCGCGCTCGCGATCGCGGCCGGCGCGCCCGACGCCGGCGCGGTCCTGTTGGGCAACAGCCAGTATTTCGGCACGCTCAACGCGCTGCGCTACATGACCCATCAGGAAGGCGAGGCCGACAACACCGGCGCGCGGGCGCTCCAGAACGCGGGGCAGTCCGGTCGCGGTCTGGTCACCTTCTTCGAGAATTTCCGCGCGCAGGAGGTGTTCTCGGATCAGCGGCGCTATCCCTATTTCCGCAGCCACCCCCTGTCGTCGGAGCGGATCGAGAACCTGCGCCGCTTCGTGGCCGAACAGTCAAATTACGATCATCGCGACAGCCCTGAACGTGTCGCCGAACACGCGCTGATCCTGGCCAAGATCCACGCCTTCATGGACGCGCCGAACCAGACGCTGCGCGATTATCCGGAGAGCGACACATCCCTGCCGGCGCGCTACGCCCGCGCCATCGCCCTGTATCGCGACGGCCAGACCGAAAGGGCGCTGGCCGCGGTCGAGGTGTTCCTGACCGAACAGCCGGAGAACCCCTATTTCTGGGAACTCAAGGGCCAGATCCTGTTCGAGGAAGGCCGGCCCGCCGAGGCGATCGGCGCCCACCAGCGTTCCGTCGAATTGAAGCCCGACGCCCCCCTGCTGCGCATCAACCTGGCCCACGCCCTGATCGAAACCCGCGACCCGGCCAAGCTGGACGAGGCCGTCAACCAGCTGAAACGCGCCACGGCCCTGGAGCATGACAACACCCTGGGCTGGCGGCTGCTGAGCCAGGCCTACGCCAGCCAGAACAGGGAGGGCGAGGCCCGCCTGGCCTCAGCCGAAATGTATTTCGCCATGGGCGCCGAACAGCAGGCGACCCAGTTCGCCCTGCGCGCCCGCGACATGCTGACCCCCGGCACCGCCGAATGGACCCGCGCCATGGACATCGTCTTCGCCTCGGGCGCGACCCAGGACGACATCGACGACGTCGACCGCCGCAACAGCCGCCGCGACCGCGGCGGCGTCATCCCCGCCGCGGGCTGACTTCCTCCTTACCGAGACTCCCATGACCGACGCGCCAGACCCGACGCCCGCGCCAGACCGCGGCTTCTTCGACCGTCCCCGCGCGGCGATGGCGGCCATGGCCGTGTCCCTTGTCGCCCTGGGACTGGCGGCGGCGCCCTATGTCTCCGGGGGCGATTTCGACGGGCGGGTCCGGGCCTATCTGCTGAAGAATCCGGAAATCCTGCAGGAGGTCAGCGCGGCGCTCCAGGCGAAGGAGGACGGCGCGCGCACCGATGCGATCAATCAGCGCGCCGCCGCCAGTCCCTCGCTGCTGGCCGTCAGCGCGCAGGACCCAGCCTTCGGGCCGGCTGACGCCAAGGTCACGGTGATCGAATTCTTCGATTTCCGCTGCCCCGGCTGCAAGGCGACGGCGCCGGATGTGCTGCGTCTGATGCAGGCCCACCCGGACGTGCGGTTCGTGTTCAAGGACTGGCCGATCCTTGACCGCGGGACCGACGACGTTTCGCACTACGCCGCCCGCGCCGCCCAGGCCGCGCACCGCGAAGGCAAGTATCTGGCCGTGTTCCGGGCCCTGATGGCCGAACCTGCTCTGAACAAGGCGGCGGTCGACCGCATCCTCGCCGCGAACATCGCGGGCCCCGCCGCACAGGCGGCGATGTCGAGCCCGGAAACGGCGCGGCATCTGGCCGACGTCCAGACCTCGGCCTCGGGCCTCGGCCTGCTCGGCACCCCGACCTTCTTCATCAACGGCCGCGCCAGCGCCAGCATCCAGCCCGCCGACATCGACCGCGCCATCCGGGCGGCCAAGGCGGCCTGAGCCCACTTCTTCGGTCCTAGCCGATCGCGCCGACGCAGCCCTCGTCGCCGCCGACCGGCAGGGCGGCGTCGGTCAGCGACAGGGTCCAGCCGTGGTGGGTCGCGAGACCGCGCCGACGGATGTCGCCCCCGTCGCCGGCGTCTCCGCCGGCGACGACCAGGACGCGCCGGCCGCTCGGCAGGGCCGCGGGATCGATCCGCCCGACCGCCAGCGCTGTCGGCGTCGCGCCGCCGAAACCGTCGAACACGCTGAGCATCGACCAGTCGCGGCGCAGGCCGATCCACCAGGCGCTGTCGGCGTTGACCGCCAGCACGGCGACGCCGTGGCCTTCCGCGGCCCAGGCCAGCGCGGCCTCGGGATCATGGACGGCGCGCATCCCGGCGGCGGCGCCGAAGCGCAGCCGGGCGCCATCGAAGGCGCGGGTCGGCTCGATGGGCGACCAGACCTGGACCTTGATCCGGCCCTGACGCGCCAGACCCCAGCCGACGATCTGCCGCCAGAGGGATTCCACCGCCTCGCGGTTGTCGGGACGGGCCTTGGCCAGCATTCGCGCCAGCACCGCCTGTTCGCGGTCGGGGCGCAGCTTCACATGGGGGCCGGCGGGCGCGTCCTTGGCCTGGCCGACGCGGGCGGCGATGGCGAGGCGGCGCTCGAACAGGGCCAGCAGCTCGTCGTCGAGGTGATCGATCTCGTGACGCAGGGCCGCCAGGGCCATGTGTTCGGGCGAGATGTCGGTGACCGCAGCGACGGCGGTCGGCCAGACTTGCTGGAGGGCGGGGTTGGTACGGAAATGGGGCACGGGAGAGGGCTTTCGGTTTCGGTCACGGCGCTGTGGGGGTTTGCGGGCCGCCGCCCCGTTGCGGGGCGGTCGCCGGCGAGGCCGTCAGGACGATGTCCCGGACGCCTCAGCCGGCGTATCGAAAGCCGTAGAAATACAGGTCCGCGGCCGCGGAAACGCGGGCGGAGGCAGTCGCAGCGATGGCTTGCGGGCGGACCATGCCGCTCAAAGGGCGCACGGATCGTGCCGCGTCAAGCCGGATGGGCGCTGAGAAGGACAAAACGCGTCCGGTTGTCTTCCGAATCCTGAATATCGTTGCGCAGGATCGACAGTTCATAGACCTCGGCGGCGCGTGTGGGCGCCACGGCGGCGCGGGTGAGGTCGCCTGCTTCGGCCACGGCGCGGGCCGCGCCGGCCGTGTCGAAGGCCTCGACCGGCGTCAGGCCCAGGGCCGCGAGAGAGTCCGGACACTGGCGCAGGGCGATCGGATGGCTCTCGGCCGTCTTCACGCTGCGCAGGGTCGCGCCCGACGGCGCCATCAGGGCGAGGCGGATCGGACGCCAGACCTCGGAGACGATGTTCAGTCCCGCGGCCTCCACCAGGGACGCCGCCGGCTCGATCCGGCCGACGGAGGTGTTTTCGACCGGGATCAGGGCGCAGCCGACCTCGCCGGACTTCAGCGCCGCGAGGGCGCCCTCGAACGAGTCATAGGCGACGGCCTCGTCCCACGGACGAAGGTCGAGACAGGCTTCGTGACTGAAGGCCCCCGGGGCGCCCTGGTAGGCGCAGCGTCCGCCCGCTTCGTCCCCTGCGGGCCTGCCGACGCCCTCCATGCTCATGCCGCCTCCGATCGCGCCTGACGGCCCGCCTTCAGCCGTTCGGCGACCAGGAAGGCCAGTTCCAGCGCCTGATCGGCGTTGAGGCGCGGATCGCAGTGGGTGTGGTAGCGGCTGGACAGGTCATCCTCGGTCAAAGCCTGGGCCCCGCCGAGGCATTCGGTGACGTTCTGGCCGGTCATCTCGAGATGCACGCCGCCGGGGTGGACGCCTTCGGCCTCGGCCACGTCGATGAAGCCGCGGACCTCGGCGAGGATGCGTTCGAAGGGCCGGGTCTTGTAGCCGTTGCCGGCCTTCAGGGTGTTGCCGTGCATGGGGTCGATGGACCAGACCACGCGCCGACCCTCGGCCTTCACCGCCTTCATCAGGCGCGGCAGGCGGTCGCCGACCTTGTCCGCGCCGAAGCGGCCGATCAGGGTCAGGCGTCCCGGGATGTTGTCCGGGTTCAGGGCGTCGATCAGCGGCAGCAGATTGTCCGGCTCCATGGTCGGCCCGCATTTCAGGCCGATCGGATTCCTGATGCCGCGCGCGAACTCGATGTGGGCGCCGTCCAGCTGGCGGGTGCGCTCGCCAATCCAGACCATGTGGGCCGAGGTGTCGAACCACTCGCCGGTCGCACCGTCCAGGCGGGTCAGGGCGCTCTCGAGGTTCAGCAGCAGGGCTTCGTGGCTGGTGAAGACCTCGACCCGGCTCAGGTCCGGATGGCTCTCGGGCGTGACGCCGACGGCCTCCATGAAGGCCAGGGCCTCGGTGATCTTGTCGGCCAGTTCGCGGTATTTGTGGCCGTAGGCGCTGTCGGCCGCGAACCCCATGGTCCAGCGGTGGATGTTGTAGAGGTCGGCGTAGCCGCCGCCGGCGAAGGCGCGCAGCAGGTTGAGGGTCGAGGCCGACTGGTTGTAGGCGCGCAGCAGCCGCTGCGGATCTGGCACGCGCTCTTCCGGCGTGAAAGCCATGCCGTTGATGATGTCGCCGCGGTAGCTGGGCAGGGTCTTTCCGTCGATGGTCTCCAGCGAGGACGAGCGCGGCTTGGCGAACTGGCCGGCGATGCGTCCGACCTTCACCACCGGCTTGCCGCCGGCGAAGGTCAGGACCACCGCCATCTGCAGGATCAGGCGGAAGGTGTCGCGGATGTTGTCGGTCGAGAACTCCTTGAAGCTCTCGGCGCAGTCGCCGCCCTGGAGCAGGAAGGCCTCGCCCGCCTCCACCTGCGCGAGCTTGGCGGTCAGGTGGCGGGCCTCGCCGGCGAAGACCAGCGGCGGCAGGGCGCGAAGCTCGTCCTCCACGCGGCCAAGCGCGGCCATGTCCGGATAGTCCGTCGGCATCTGCACGACGGGTTTTTGTCTCCAGCTATCGGGGGTCCAGCGCGTACTCATGCCCTAAGGATAGGCGCTCGCACCGCCCGGGACAACGAAGGCCGTGTCGCAGGCGTCTGTCCGGCGCGCGCGAGAGCCCGCGCCGGTGAGAAAAAGCAGTCTCATGAGTCTCATCCGATGCCCGCCACCTCGCCTGTTCCTCGAGCTCAGCCCCGAGCTATCGCGGCAGACCGACAGACCGGTACGTCAGTATTGGACGTCCCTACCCCGCCGAGGTGTCGGTGGACTGCTTTTCCTTCAGCGTGACCAGTTCCTCGGCCATGGTCGGGTGGACCGCGCAGGTGGCGTCCCACTGGGCCTTGGTCAGGCCGGCCTTCACGGCGATGGCGGCCAGCTGGATCATTTCCGGCGCCTCGGGGCCGACGATGTGGACGCCGACGACCTTCTGGCTCTCGGCGTCGACCACCAGCTTCATCAGCATCCGCTCGTCCGAGCCGGTGAAGGCGTATTTCATCGGCCGGAAGCGGGTGACATAGACATCGACGGCGCCCGGGCACGAATGCCGCGCCTCGCTCTCGGACAGACCCACCGTGCCGACCGGCGGCTGGCTGAACACGGCGGTGGCGACCGCCTCATAGTCGAAATGCTGAGGGTTGTTGCGGTAGACGGTCTCGTGGAAGGCCACGGCCTCGCGGATGGCGACCGGAGTCAGGTTCATCCGGTCGGTGACGTCGCCGATGGCCCAGATGTTGTCGGCGGTCGTCTTCGACAGCGTGTCGACCTGGATCGCGCCCTTGTCGTTCAGGCTCACGCCGGCCGCCTCGAGCCCGAGATCCTTCACATGCGGAACGCGGCCGGTGGCGAACATGACCACGTCGGTCTCGATCTCATGCCCGTTCTCGAGCTTGTTCAGCAGCCCGGTCGCCGTCTTCTCGATGGCCGAATGCTGACAACCCAGAATGACCTTGATGCCGCGCTTCTCGATCTCGCCGGCCAGATGGGCGCGGACGTCGTCGTCGAAGCCGCGCAGGATGTTGGGGCCGCGATAGATCAGGGTGGTCTCGACCCCGAGCCCGGCGAAGATGCCGGCGAACTCCACCGCGATGTAGCCGCCGCCCGCGATCAGGATGCGCTTGGGCAGCTCCGGCAGGTGGAAGGCCTCCTCCGAGGAGATGGCGTGCTCGATGCCGGGCACCTCTTGCGGCATCCACGGGCGGCCGCCGGTGGCGATGAGGATCTTCTCCGCCGTGATCGTCTGGTCCTTGCCGACGATCTCGACGGTGTGGGCGTCCTTCAGCACCGCGCGGCCGTGGATCAGGTCGACGCCCGCCTTGCCGAGGTTGGCGGCGTAGATGCCCGACAGGCGGGCGATCTCGACATCCTTGGCCTGGATGAATTTGGGCCAGTCGAAGCTGGCGTCGACGGTCCAGCCATAGCCCTCGGCCGTATGGAACTGGTGGGCGAAGTCCGAGGCCATGACCATGAATTTCTTCGGCACGCAGCCGCGGATCACGCAGGTGCCCCCGACCCGGAACTCCTCGGCGATGGCGACGCGCTTGCCGCCCAGCGCCGTCAGCCGCGCCGCGCGCACCCCGCCCGAGCCGGCGCCGATGACGAAGAGGTCGTAGTCGTACTGGCTCATTTGCTGTCCCGTGGTGGCCAGAGCGACTTAAGCAGGCCCGCTCGAAATACTAGGCTTGGCGGCTCGTCAATCGCCGGTCGCCCCGCCGCCCTCCATGCCCGGTACCCCCAGACGAAGTTAAACGCGACGCACGCCATGAACGGGAGCAGCGGCCAGCGGTACCCGACCAGGGCAAGGGGGATCGCGGAAAGCCAGGTCACGAAGTTGGCGCGCGCCAGCCACCATGGCGTGTTGAGAGCCATAAAGCACGGCAGGTCCAGCCGGACCGAGCCCCGTCTCAAGGCGCGAGAACCTCTACCCCGTCATCCCCACCGATGATCGCCTCATCGGCCAGATCGAGGAACAGGCCGTGCTCGACGACGCCCGTGATCAGCTTGAGGTCGTCGGCCAGGCGGACCGGATCATGGATGGCTCCACATTTCGCGTCATAGATCAGATTGCCGCCGTCGGTGCGGACCAGTCCGCGCTCGGCGGTGCGCACGCGCGCCGGCATGGCGATGTCGTGATCGGACAGCACGTCGGCGATGCGGTTGGCCGTGGTCTTGTGACCGAATGCGACGACCTCGATCGGCAGGGCGAAGGCGCCCAGGGTCTTCACCACCTTGGCGCTGTCGGCGATGACGATGCAGCGGGAGGACGCCTCCCAGACCAGCTTCTCGCGCAGCAGGGCCGCGCCGCCGCCCTTGATCAGGGCCAGCCCGGGACCGATCTCGTCGGCGCCGTCGACGGTCAGGTCGATGCGCGGCGTGTCCTCAAGCGTCGACAGCGTCAGTCCCAGGTCGCGCGCCAGTTCGGCCGTCGCCTCCGAGGTCGGCACGCACCGCAGGCCGGCCAGGTTCCGGGCGGCCAGCGCCTTGACGAACCAGGCGGCGGTGGAGCCGGTGCCGAGGCCGACGACCATGCCGGCCTCGACCCGGAGGGCGGCGGCCTCGCCCGACCGGCGTTTCTGATCGTCCGCGCTCATTTCGATTTCAACACCTTCTTCGCCCGCATCTTTTCCATGAAGCGCGCGGCCCAGCCGGTCTTGGCCGACTGCTCGCCCCGCGCCAGCGCCAGATCGCCCGGCGCCACGTCCCGGGTGATCACCGAGCCCGACCCGACCATGGCGCCCGCGCCGATGGTCACCGGGGCCACCAGCGAACTGTTGGAGCCGACGAAGGCCCCCTCGCCCACCGTCGTGCGGTGTTTGAAGAAGCCGTCGTAGTTGCAGAAGATCACGCCCGCGCCGATGTTGGCCTTCGCCCCCACCTCGCCGTCGCCCAGATAGGCCAGGTGGTTGGCCTTGGCGCCCTTGCCCATACGGACGTTCTTCACCTCGACGAAGTTTCCGACCTTCGCGCCCTCGCCCAGATCCGCGCCGGGCCGCAGGCGGGCGTAGGGGCCGACCTCGGCGCCCGTGGCGATCGTCGCGCCCTCGATATGGCTGAAGCTGCGGATGCGGGCGCCGGAGGCGATCTTTGCGCCCGGACCGAACACGACATAGGGCTCGATGGTGGTTCCGCCGCCCACCTCGGTGTCGAACGAGAAATGCACCGTCTCGGGCGCCGGCATGGTGACCCCGGCGGCGAGGAAGGTCTCGCGCTGGACCTTCTGGAACAGGGCCTCGGCCACGGCCAGCTCGCCCTGGGCGTTGACGCCCATGACGGCGTCCTCGTCGGCGAAGACGGCGCGCGTCGGGGCGCCGCGCCTGCGGGCCAGTTCGACCACGTCGGTGAGATAGAATTCGCCCTTGGCGTTGTCGTTCTTCACCTCGGCCAGCAGTTCGAACAGCAGGCCGACCGGCGCGGCCATGACGCCCGAGTTGCAGGCGGTCAGCGCCAGCACTTCCGCCGAGGCCTCCTTGGCCTCGGTGATGGCGGCGAGCGTGTCGCCCTCCATGACCAGCCGGCCGTAGGCGCCCGGGTCGCGGGCCTCGAAACCGATCACCGTGACGCCCTCATGGGCGGCGAAGACGGGCTCGATGTCGGCGGCGCGCAGCAGGGGTACGTCGCCATAGGTGATGACGACCTGGCCAACGAAGTCGCCGAGCACGGCCTCGGCGGCGCGGACCGCGTGGCCGGTGCCCAGCGGCGGGTCCTGGACGGCGATGGCGTCCTCGCCCAGCCGCTTGACCACATGGTCGCGCACCTCGGGCGAATGGGCGCCGACCACCACCACGATCCGCTCGCAGCCAAGGGCCTCGGCGGCGTCGATGGCGTGGTCCAGCATGGCGCGGCCGCCGACCGGGTGCAGCACCTTGGGCAGGGCCGATTTCATCCGCGTTCCCTGGCCGGCGGCGAGGATGATGGCGGCTCTCGGATGGGCGGTGCTGGTCATGAATCGGTCCGGCGGCTAGTCGTCGCCAGCGGTCTAGCCCATCACGGCGGCCGGCGGGAGACGCCAATGACGACGCGCGACCTCGAAGGCTGGACCCTGGCCTTCGATCTGGACGGGACGCTGGTGGAGACGGCCCCTGACCTGGTGGGGACGCTGAACCGGCTGCTGGCGCAGCAGGATCTGCCGCCCGTCCCGCTCGAGGCGGCCCGCAACCTGATCGGCCACGGCGCCGTCGCCCTGCTGAAGCGCGGGTTCGAGGCGGCGGGCGCCCATTGGGATGAAGCCGCCTCCCCGGCCCTGCTCAAGGCCTTCCTCGCGGACTATCTCGAACATATCGCCGACCACAGCACGGCCTATCCGGGATCGGTCGAGGCGCTGGACCATCTGGCGGCGCGGGGCGCCATCCTGTGTGTGGCGACGAACAAGCCCACAGATCTGGCCGTCGCCCTGTTCGACGCCATCGGCCTGTCCGACCGGTTCGCCGTCATCTGCGGGCCGCAGTCGGTGTCGGCGAAGAAGCCGCACGCGGCCCATATCCGCGAGACGGTGCTCCTGGCCGGCGGCGACCCCGTCCGGGCCATCATGGTTGGCGACAGCATCACCGATCTGGACGCCGCCCGCGCGACCGGCGTGCCCTGCATCCTGACGACCTTCGGCTATACCGACATCCCGGCCGCCGAGCTGGGCGCGGACGCCGTGATCGCCCATTTCGACGAGCTTCACGCCACGATCAGCCGATTGATCGCCTGATCTGACGTCTTGCGTGGCGCCAAAGCCCGGGCTATGTCGCCGCCTCCGCGATTGATGGATGCGTAGCTCAGCGGGAGAGCACCTCGTTCACACCGAGGGGGTCACAGGTTCAATCCCTGTCGCATCCACCATCACCCTTCCAGATTATTGAGCCCCAGCCGCCGCCGCCGGCAGCCGCACGATCACGTCGTCGATCTGCACCCCGCCCCGGTCGACGACGAGGTTCTGGTAGTTGCGCTGGCCGTCCTGGGTCTCGGATTCGACGTTCTCGACCTGTTCCCGGAACTGGCGGCGCAGATAGGTGGTGAGCTCGCCGGCGGTCACCAGCCGGTCGCCGTCTCCGTCGGCCTCGCCGCCCATGCCCGCGCGCAGGAAGTGGGACAGATAGCCCCCGGCCTGGAATTTGTCGGCCACGGCGCTGGTCAGGTCCTCTTCCGAGCTGAACAGCCCCATCACGCCGGGCCGATCGACGACGTTGCGGGCGAAGCCGCCCGAGAAGCAGGAATCGATCACCAGCAGCGACAGCCGGGTGCGCAGGGAGCCGAACAGCCGGGCCATTTCGGTGTCGCTGATCTGGCCGTCGCGCAGCACGATGGATTCGGACTTGCCATCCGGCTCCAGCCCGCTGACCGCTGCGTCCGACTGGTCGCCGTGGCCCGAGAAGAAGAACAGGAAGGTGTCCTGCGGTCCCGCCTGGGCGGCGACGCTGGCGAAGGCGCGGCGCACGCCGGCGACCGTGGCCTCGGCGTTTGTCAGCACCAGGCTGGCGTCGTTCAGCGACCCGTCCGCGCGCAGGGTTTCGGCCAGTTTGCGGGCGTCCTCGTCGGTGAACTCAAGGGGACTTTGCGCCCCGCCGTAGTCGGACACCCCGACCATGACCGCGAACACCCGCGCCCCGCCCTGCACGGAGGCCTGCCGCGGCGAGCCGAGGCTGGGGCTGACGCTGAAGCGGTATGAGCCGGTCTCGCCGGGGGCGTAGGAGGTGACCATGACCTCGTATTCGCCGTCCTCGGCCAGGACGGTGTCGAGCCGGCTGTCGTGTCCGCCGTCGCGGGCGTCGTCATTCTCCTGCTGGTCCCCCGACGGGGTCCTGAGGATGGTGTAGGCGTCGAAGGCCGAGGAGGTCAGCTCCACCGCCACGCGCTGGCCGCGACGGCCCGTGAAGCGGAAACTGTCGACGTATTCGCCCGAATCCAGAGTGTCGTCGCCCGCGTCGAGGGAGCCGCTGACGGTCTGGCCAATGGTGATCCCGCCGTTGGCCGAAGCGCGTTCGGACGGGCGCACTGCGGCCGGGGGCGGCGTCGCGGCCCCGGCTCCGTCCAGCACCGCCAGCCGGTAGCTCCCCTGTTCGCCCGAGGCGTAGCTGGTGGCGGTGATGCGATAGTCGCCATCGGCAGGAAGGGTCACGACCAGACGGCTGTTGCGCCCGTCGGTCACGGCGGGGTCGTCGTCGTTGAAGGCCGAGAAGCCGCCGGGGCCGCTGATGCCGACATAGGGATCGAAGGCCGTCGAGGTCAGCCGAAGGTCCAGCGTTTGTCCGCGGCGCCCGCGCAGCACATAGCTGTTGATGTACTCGCCGCTGTCGAGCTGGCGGTCGCCCGCGGCGAGCCGGCCATCCAGCGTCTGGCCGAGGCGAACGGGGCGGTCCGGGGTCGTGGCGGCGGCCTGTGACGACGCGGCCGGCGCCGCGGCGCCGCCCAGCGTCAGGGTGTAGGCCCCCGTCTCGCCGGGCTCATAGCTGGTCGCCGAGACCTCGACCTGGCCATTGGCCGGGGCGGTGAAGCGAATCCGGCTGTCGTGCGAGCCGCGCGCGGCCGGATCGTCATCATTGTCTTCGCTGAGCCCGCCGGGCCCCCGCACCAGCAGATAGGGATCGAAGGCCGAAGACGAGAGCGTGAGCTCATAGGTCTGGCCGCGTCGAACCGTGAATGTGAATTCGTCGGCGTATTCGCCGCTCTGCAGGGTGTCGTCGCCCCGCGCCAGCTGGCCGCGAACGGGCCGCCCGCTGGTCAGTGCGACCGCGCCCTGTGCGCCCGGCCCCGGCGTCTGTTGCGAGGCCGGCCGGCTCCCGACCGGCCTCTGCGGCGGGGTCAACTCCTGCGCCCAGGCGACGCCGGTCATGGAGGCGAGCGTCAGGGCGGTGGTGGCGGCGAGTATGGTTTTCAACATGAGATCCCCCGAAAGGGCACTCTGCCCGCGAAACGACGGTCTGTCAGCGGTCATTCGCTGAGGTCCGAAACAGGCAGGGCCACCCTTCGGCCTTGTTCCGGGCGCACACACCCCGCCCTTCGCCGGTCGCCCCTTCCCCGGGGCGAGACTGGCGCGCGCCGCGTTGGCGCCTTACGGACTGCCCATGCCTTTCCCCGCCAGTCATCCCGCGCTTGATCGCGCCCTTTCCGAACGCGGCTATGCCGAGCCGACGCCGGTCCAGTCCGCCGTTCTGGACGCCGCACCGAACGAGGACGGCTCGGGCCGCGACCTGCTGGTCAGCGCCCAGACCGGTTCGGGCAAGACCGTCGCCTTCGGCCTGGCCCTGGCCCCCACCCTGCTGGGCGAGGCCGAGAAATTCGCCGAGTACGGCGCGCCGGTGGCCCTGGTCATCGCCCCGACCCGTGAATTGGCGCTGCAGGTCTCGAACGAGCTTCAGTGGCTGTACGCACAGACCGGCGCGCGAATCGTCTCCTGCGTCGGCGGCATGGACCCCAAGGTCGAGCGTCAGGCCCTGAACCGCGGCTGTCACATCGTCGTCGGCACCCCGGGCCGTTTGCGCGACCACGTCGAGCGCGGCTCGCTGGACCTGTCGACCCTGAAGGCCGTGGTGCTGGATGAGGCCGACGAGATGCTGGACATGGGCTTCCAGGAAGACCTGACCTTCATCCTCGACGCCGCCCCGGCCGAGCGCCGGACCCTGCTGTTCTCGGCGACGCTGGCGCGCGACATCGTGCAGTTGGCCAAGACCTATCAGAAGAACGCGCTGCGCATCGACACCGTGGCCGGCAACGCCTCGCACGCCGACATCGAATACAAGGCAATCCGCGTCGCACCGAACGAGGTCGAACTGGCCGTCGTCAACGTGCTTCGCTATTTCGAGGCCCCCGGCGCCCTGGTGTTCGCCAATACGCGCGAGCGGGTGAAGCATCTGACGTCGAGCTTGCGCGAGCGCGGCTTCTCGGTCGTCGGCCTGTCGGGCGAACTGACCCAGAGCCAGCGCTCGGAAGCGCTGCAGGCCCTGCGCGACGGACACGCCCGGGTCTGCGTGGCCACGGACGTGGCCGCCCGCGGCCTCGACCTGCCCGATCTGGGCCTGGTCATCCACGCCGAGATCCCGGTCAACAAGGCCGGCCTGCTGCACCGTTCGGGCCGTACGGGCCGCGCGGGCAAGAAGGGCGTCTCGGTCCTGCTGGTCAGCTATACGCGCCGCCGCAAGGTCGAGCTGATGCTGCAATCCGCCTCGATCAAGGCCGAATGGTCGGGCCCGCCCTCGGCGGACATGATCCTCGAGAACGACCGCAAGCGCATGCTGGCCGATCCCGTCCTGACCGCGCCGGTCGAGGACGAGGACACGCTGGCCCTGGGCCGGCAGCTGCTGGAGAAGAGCACGCCGGAGCAGATCGCGGCCGCCCTGATCCGCCTGTACCAGCAGAAGCTGCCGGCGCCGGAAGACGTCTATGACGACGACCGCATGAAGCGCCAGCAGGAGACCGGCAAGAACGACAAGGGCCAGCCCGATGTTCCGTACACGGACTTCGCCCGCGGCGGCGACATGGTCTGGTACCGGATCAACATCGGCCGCGACAAGAACGCCGACCCGAAATGGCTGATGCCGACCATCTGCCGTCTGGGCCACGTCACCAAGCGCGACATCGGCTCGATCAAGATCTTCGAACGCGAGACCAAGTTCGAGATCACCCAGGAGATGCAGGCCAAGTTCGAGGCCGCCATCGCCCTGGGCCTCGAGGAAGGCGTCAAGATCGATCCGGCCGTGAAGCCGGGTCCGCAGGAGAAGCCCGTCAGCCGCTGGGACAAGAAGCCCGCCGGCGGCGACCGCCCCGACAGGAAGCCGTGGGCCAAGCGCGAGGAAGGCGGCGACAAGCCGGCCTGGAAGCCGCGCGAGGACCGTTCCGAGGGCGCCAAGAAGCCGTGGGTCAAACGCGACGACGCCGCGCCTGCCGCTGAAGGCAAGAAGCCCTGGGTCAAGCGCGAGGACACCGGCGACAAGCCGGCCTGGAAGGCCCGCGAGGACCGCCCGCAGCCCGACAAGAAGCCGTGGGTGAAGCGCGACGAGGCCCCTGCTCCGGCCGCCGAGGGCAAGAAGCCCTGGGTCAAGCGCACCCCGAACGATCCGACGCCCGAGGGCAAGAAGCCGTGGGTGAAGAAGCCCCCGGTCGAGGGCAAGACGCCCTGGACGCCGCGCTCCGACGCCGAGGCTGCTCCGGCCGCCGCCGGCGACAAGCCGTGGAAGGGCAAGCCCAAGGGCGGCGACCGTCCGTGGGCGGCCAGGGACGCGCGCGGCAAGCCTGCCGAGGCCAGGGCGCCTTACAAGGGCAAGACACCCCGCTGACCCCTGCCCTTCGGCTCCCCGAGCCGAGGATTGATCCGCTCCTGTAACCGTTTACGGTGACTGCAAAACAAGAAGCTGCGGGCAGGAAACATATGGCGGACGTCAGGCTGACCGGCGTGACCAAGAGCTTCGGGACCACCGAGGTTCTCAAGGGCATCGATCTGCAGATCACGGACGGCGAGTTCGTGGTCTTCGTCGGGCCGTCGGGCTGCGGCAAGTCCACGCTTCTGCGCACCATCGCCGGTCTGGAGGAGGCGACCGGGGGCGACATCGCCATCGGCGGCAAGGTCGTCAACGACCTGGGCCCGTCCGACCGGGGCATCGCCATGGTGTTCCAGTCCTACGCCCTCTATCCGCACATGAGCGTCTACGAGAACATGGCGTTCGGGCTGAAGCTGGCGAAGGCCGACAAGGCCGAGATCGACCGGCGCGTGCGCGGCGCGGCCGAAACGCTGAACATCACCGACTATCTGGACCGCAAGCCCAAGGCCCTGTCCGGCGGCCAGCGTCAGCGCGTCGCCATCGGCCGGGCCATCGTGCGCGAGCCGCAGGTCTTCCTGTTCGACGAGCCGCTGTCCAACCTCGACGCCGCCCTGCGGGTGCGGATGCGCTATGAGTTCGCCAGCCTCCACGAGCGGCTGAAAACGACCATGGTCTATGTCACCCACGACCAGGTCGAGGCCATGACCCTGGCCGATCGCATCGTGGTGCTGAACGCCGGGCGGATCGAACAGGTCGGCAAGCCGATGGATCTGTACGAACGGCCGCGCAACCTCTTCGTCGCCGAGTTCATCGGCAGCCCGAAGATGAACCTGCTGCCCGCCGAGATCGTCAGCGCCACGGCGAAAGGTGCGACGGTGCGGACCGCGGCGGGCGAAACGCTGAAGGTGGCGGTCAACGCGGCCCGGGCCAGGGCCGGCGACACGGTCACGCTCGGCGTACGGCCCGAGCATCTGACGACGGCGGGCAAGGGCGATGCGATCCGGGCCGCCGTGACCTTCGTCGAGACCCTGGGCCACGCCACCTACGCCTATCTGACGGCGGGGGAGGCGCCGGTGACAGTGCTGTTGCCGGGCGATGTGCGGCCCGCGGCGGGCGAGACCCTGAGCCTGAAGGTCCCCGCGGACCAGGCGCATCTGTTCGACGCCGAGGGCGAGGCCTTCGCCCGGCTTTAGGCGCCGCTTGTTGCATCGCACAAGCGGGTCGCCATAGATGGCGGGATGCCGGCGCCCGCCACCCTGACCATCGACCTGAATGCACTCGCCGCGAACTTCCATACCCTGGAGGCGGCCGGGCGCGCGCCCGTGCATCCGGTGGTCAAGGCCGACAGCTATGGACTGGGCGCCGCGGCCTGCGCCGCGCGGCTGACAGCCGAGGGGGCGCGGACCTTTTTCGTGGCGCGGACCAGCGAGGGGGAGCGGTTGCGCGCCGCGCTCGGTCCCGATGTCGCCATCTATGTGCTGGACGGATGCCTGACCGGACGGGCGGCGCGGTTGCGGGCGGCCGGGCTGAAGCCGGTCTTGAACACCGGCGCGCAGCTGGCCGAATGGCGGGACTCCGGCGGCGGCCCCTCCGGGCTGCAGATCGACACCGGGATGAACCGGCTGGGCTTCCGCGTCGAGGACGCGCCGGACGCCTTCGAGGGGCTGGATCTGGTGCTGAGCCATCTGGCCTGCGCCGACGATCCGGCCGAGCCGATGAACGCGCGGCAGCGGGCCGCCTTCGCGGCGGCGGCCGCGCGCTATCCGGGAACGGTGCGGTCGTTCGCCAATTCGGGCGGGGCCTTCCTGGGCCCCGACTATGCCTTCGACGCCCTGCGGCCCGGCATCTGCCTGTACGGCGGCGGGCCCGAGGGACGGCCGGACGCGCGGATCAGGCCGGTGGCGACCTTGGCCGCCGAGGTGCTGCAGGTGCGCGAGGTTCCGGCGGGCGAGAGCGTCGGCTATTCGCGCGGCTTCGTGGCGAGCGGGCCGACGCGGATCGCCACCTGCGCCGCGGGTTACGCCGACGGCGTGCTGCGGGCTTACAGCCCCAGGGGTCTGGTCTTTGTCGCGGGCGAACTGCGACCGATCCTGGGACGGGTGTCGATGGATGTCTGCGCCGTCGACGTCACCGGTCTGGATGTCGTGGTGGGCGACCGGGTCGAGCTGTTCGGCCCCAACCGGGCGCTGGACGACGCGGCCGGCGCGGCGGGGACCATCGCCTATGAGCTGCTGACCTCGGTCACGGCGCGGGTTCCCCGCGTCTGCGTCTGAAACTCAGCGCGCGTCCCGGACCACCGCTCCGCCCTTGATCACCACGGGCACGGTTTCCAGCATCCGCACGTCCGCCAGCGGGTCGCCGGAGACGGCGATCAGGTCGCCGTAGCGGCCCGTGACGATGGCGCCGACATCCCCTTCCCGGCCCAGGGCCTGGGCGGCGTTCCAGGTGGCGGCGCGGATCGCTTCGGCGGGGGTCATGCCGTATTCGACCATGACGGCGAACTGCCGGGCGTTCTGGCCGTGCGGATAGATGGCGGCGTCGCTGCCGAACACCATCCGGGCCCCGGCGCGGTGGGCGGCGCGGAAATTGTCGCGCTGCAACTGGCCGATCTCGCGGTCCTTGCGCAGATTGTCCTCGGTGACCCCGAACTCCGTGCCCGTCGCCTGGGTGAAGTCGGTGTTGTAGATGTCCATCGACAGCCAGGTCCCGCGCTGGACCGCCAGACGGATGCCCTCGGCGTCGATCAGCGAGGCGTGTTCGATGGTGTCGATGCCGGCGCGGATGGCGTCGGCGATGCCCGAGGCGCCGTGGGCATGGGCGGCGACCTTCAGCCCCCACATATGCGCCTCGTCGGCCACGGCGGTCAGTTCGGCCAGGGTCATCTGCTGCTGGCCCGGCTCGGTGTTGCGCGAGAAGACGCCGCCGGTGGCGCAGACCTTGATCACCTGGGCCCCGTATTTGCGCACCTCGCGCACGCTGTGGCGGGCGGCGTCGACGCTGTCGGCGTTGTAGTCATTGGCCCGGGCCAGCGAGCGCGGCAGGCCGGTCTCGTCGCAATGGCCGCCGGTGGCGCCGAACGAGACGCCCGCCGGGATGACGCGCGGCCCCTCGACGAAGCCGGCGTCGATGGCCTGACGCAGGGCGACGTCGGCGAAGTCGGGGCCGCCGAGATTCCGCACCGTGGTGAAGCCCGCCATCAGATTGGCGCGGGCGTTGGGGACCTGGAGCACCGTCTCGAAATCGTCGGCGTACTCCAGAACCTTGAAGCCCGAGACATAGGGGGTGCCGGCCAGATGGACGTGCATGTCGATCAGGCCGGGCAGCAGGGTCAGGCCCGGCAGGTCGAGACGGCGGGCGTCGGCGGGCAGGTTCGCCGGGACGGCGGTCCCGACCGCGGTGATGCGTCCGTCGACGACCACGACGACGGGATTGTCGACATAGCGGCCGCGCTCGACATCGACCATGCGGGCGGCGGTGACCACCAGGGTGTCGGCGCGGGCGGGCGCCGCGAGGCCCAGCGTGAGAGCGAGGGCGGCGGCGGCCAGACGGTGCAGCATGGTGTTCTCCCCAGGGTCGGCGAAGCTTGCATGGAGCAGTCGCCCGGGCAACCGGAGAGCCTACGTCAATTCCGGACGCACCCCCTCGCCTGCCCCCTGCCCCGCCGCGCGCGACTCCTGTAAGCCGGAGGCATGGCGAGAGACGGTGCGATCTATGTTTGTCAGTCCTGCGGGGCGGTCCACGGCAAGTGGTCCGGCCAGTGCGGGGCGTGCGGTCAGTGGAACTCGATCGTCGAGGAGAGCCGCGCGGCGCCGCCGGGGGCGATGAAGCCGGCGACCAGCGCGGCCGGGCGCGGGCGGGGCGTGCAGTTCGAGGGGCTGCAGTCCGAGACGCCCGAGCCGCCGCGCATCATCACCGGCGTGGCCGAATTCGACCGGGTCTGCGGCGGCGGGGTGGTGCCGGGGTCGGCGATCCTGCTGAGCGGCGATCCCGGCGTCGGCAAGTCGACCCTGCTGCTGGACGTGGCCGGGCGCGCGGCCCTGTCGGGGCGGCGCGTGGCCTATATTTCGGGCGAGGAAGCCGTCGAACAGATCCGCGCCCGGGCCAGACGGATGGGGCTGGAGACGGCGCCCGTGGAACTGGCCTCGGCCACGGCGCTGCGGGACATCCTGGGGACGCTGAAGCGCGAGAAATTCGACATCGTCATCGTCGATTCCATCCAGACCCTGTGGTCCGACGCCCATGAGGCCGGACCGGGCTCCGTGACCCAGGTGCGGGCCTGCGCCGGCGAGATGGTGCGGCTGGCCAAGTCGCAGGGCGTGGCGGTGGTCCTGGTCGGCCATGTGACCAAGGACGGCCAGGTCGCGGGACCGCGCGTGGTCGAGCATATGGTCGACGCCGTGCTGAGCTTCGAGGGCGAGCGCGGCTATCCGTTCCGCATCCTGAGGGCCGGCAAGAACCGCTTCGGGGCCACCGACGAGATCGGCGTGTTCGAGATGGGCGACGCGGGTCTGCGCGAGGTCGCCAATCCGTCGGCCCTGTTCCTCGGCGAGGGCCGGGACCGAGCCCCGGGGGCGGCGGTGTTCGCCGGCATCGAGGGCTCGCGGCCCGTGCTGGTGGAGATGCAGGCGCTGGTGTCGAAATCGGCCTACGGCACGCCGCGCCGGGCGGTGGTCGGCTGGGACACCGGGCGGCTGGCCATGGTGCTGGCCGTGCTGGAGGCGCGCTGCGGCTTCGGGTTCGGAGACCAGGACGTCTATCTGAACGTCGCCGGGGGCCTGCGCATCAATGAGCCGGCGGCGGATCTGGCGGCCGCCGCGGCCCTGATCAGTTCGGCGACCGACACCCCCCTGCCCCAGGGCTGCGTCGTGTTCGGCGAGATCAGCCTGTCCGGCGAGGTGCGGGCGGTGGGCCGGGCCGAGGCGCGGCTGCGCGAGGCCCAGAAGCTGGGCTTCGACCAGGCCCTGACGCCGCCGCTGACGGTGAAGGACAAGGGGGTCAAGGTGACCTCCGTCACGCGATTGACCGAAGCGGTCGAACGAATCTCGCAAAACCGCTATTGAGGTCGGACCGACTTCAGTTCGAGCGCGCATGACCGGTTTCGACGTTATCGCCATTCTGGTCATCCTCGCCTCCGCCGCGGCCGGCTGGGTGCGCGGGGGCACGCGCGAGCTGATCACCCTGCTGAGCTTCGTGCTGGCGGCCTTCATCGCCCTGGTCGCCCTGCCGCTGACGGCGCCGCTGGGACGCGCCCTGGTCAATCCGGACTGGATGGGGACCATGGCGGCGGCCGTGGTTTCCTTCCTGGCGATCTATTTCGGCATCCGGCTGTTCGGCTCGATCCTGTCGAAGCGGGCGCAGGCGCATCCGCAGCTGGGCGGAGTCGACCGCATCCTCGGCATCTTCATCGGCGCGGCCCGCTCCCTGGTGCTGCTGGGGGCCATCCATCTGGTCATCGTCGCGGCCATGCCGGGCGAGAAGATGCCGCGCTGGCTCAGCGAGGCGGCCCTGCGGCCGGTGACGGCGGGCGCCGCGCGGCTGATCCAGATCGTGCTTCCGGGCATCGGCCGGGGCGCCGACGCCCTGACCCCGGTCGTGACTTCGTCCGTGAGCAAAGGGTTTTCCGAAGACAAAGCCTTGCCCCCGCCCCAAAGAGACAATACTTCGCCGCCGTCCGCCGCACGCTAGCGTTCCCCGCTTCATCGGAGCCCCACGATGAGCCGCCCTGAGCATTCCATCGCCGACCCGGTCGTCCACCGGGCGCATCACCGCGATGCGGACGACGACCGTCCGCGCCTCGAATGCGGCGTCTGCGGCGTCTGGGGGACCGAAAAGAATGCGGCCTCGGCCGTCGTCGCCCTGGGCCTGCACGCCCTGCAGCACCGCGGCCAGGAAGCCTGCGGCATCGCCAGCGTCCACGACACCCGGTTCCACACCGAGCGCCACATGGGTCTCGTCGGAGAGGCCTTCGGCGGCGCGGACCTGCCCGAGCGTCTGCCGGGCACGGCGGCCGTGGGACACACCCGCTATTCGACGGCCGGCGGCAGCTTCCTGCGCAACATCCAGCCGATGTTCGCCGATCTGGACCAGGGCGGCATCGCCATCGCCCACAACGGCAACCTGACCAATTTCCTCTATCTGCGGAACCAGCTGGTCGGCGAAGGGGCCATCTTCCAGTCGACCTCGGACTCGGAAGTCATCCTTCACCTGATCGCGCGGAGCCGTAAGGCCAAGATCGTCGACCGCTTCATCGACGCCATCGGCCGGATCGAGGGCGGCTACGCCCTGGTCTGCGCCACCCGCTCCAAGCTGATCGGCGCCCGCGACCCGCTGGGCATCCGCCCGCTGGTCCTCGGCCGTCTGGGCGAGGCCTGGGTGCTGGCGTCGGAAACCTGCGCCCTCGACACCATAGGCGCGACCTTCGAGCGCGACGTCGAGCATGGCGAGGTGGTCGTGATCGACCACGAGGGGCTGAAGTCGCTGAAGCCCTTCCCCACCCGCGGGGCCCGGCCCTGCCTGTTCGAATACGTCTATTTCTCGCGCCCTGACAGCGTCGTGAACGGCCGTTCGGTCTATGGCGTGCGCAAGCGGATGGGCATGAAGCTGGCCCGCGAGCATGCGGTCGAGGCCGATGTGGTCGTGCCGGTGCCGGACTCCGGCGTGCCGGCGGCGCTGGGCTATGCCCAGGAGAGCGGCATTCCCTATGAGATGGGGATCATCCGCAGCCACTATCTGGGCCGCACCTTCATCCAGCCCAGCCAGGGCGCCCGGCAGAAGGGGGTGCGGATGAAGCACAGCCCCAACGCCTCGGTGCTCAAGGGCAAGCGGGTCGTGCTGATCGACGATTCCATTGTGCGCGGCACGACGTCGGTGAAGCTGGTGCGCGCCGTCCGCGCGGCGGGCGCGACCGAGGTGCATCTGCGCTCGGCCAGTCCGCCGATCCTGTGGCCGGACTTCTACGGCATTGACATGCCCGAGCGGGACCAGCTGATCGCCGCCAACAAGACGCTGGAGGAGATGAAGGCCTTCCTCGAGGTCGACTCCCTCGGCTTCCTGTCGGTCGACGGCCTGTATGACGCCATGGAGGCGGGTCCGCGCGACCCACACAATCCGCAGTTCACGGACCACTATTTCACCGGCGAATACCCGACCCGCCTGCTGGATCGCGAGATCGAGGAAGGCGGGCGCGAGGTGGCGGCGCGGCAACTTTCCCTGCTGGTCAGCGCTTAAGGTTCACACGATCACCGGAGGCGTCGCATGGTCCAGCTCGGCTATTTCACCATCGACACCCACGATGTCGCCAAGGCGCGCGCCTTCTATTCGGCCCTGTTCGGCTGGACGTTCAACGAGACCGAGTCGGGCCCGACCTACGCCCATGTCGCCGGCAGCAAGCCGGCGTTCGGCTTCACCAAGGCCGAGCGGCCCGGCCAGTTTCCCCATCTGTATTTCCGCGTCGATGACCTCGACGCCCTGTGCGCGCGGGTGATCGAGCTGGGCGGCAAGGCGGCGGTTCCGGCGGAGAGCTCGACCGGACGCTCGGTCGTGATCAGCGACGACCAGGGCGTCAGCCTCAGCCTGTGGCAACCCGCGCCGGGCTTCTGACTTTCGCCGGGCCGACGGGCGGGCTATCAGGCCCGGCATGACCGACCTTCCCCTCAAAGACCGCATCGCCCTCGTCGTGGGGGCCTCGCGCGGCATCGGCTATGAGACCGCCCTGGCGCTGGCCCGGGCCGGCGCGCACGTCATCGCCACGGCGCGGACCCAGGGCGGGCTGGAGGAGCTGGACGACGCCATTTTCGCGGCGACCGGCAAGCACGCGACCCTGATCCCGTTCGATCTGGTGGACGGCGGCGCGATCGACCGGCTGGGCGGGGCCATCTTCGAGCGGTTCGGGCGGCTGGACGTCTGGGTGCAGGCGGCCGCGACCATGGGGGCCGCAGGCCTGACGCCGGTCAGCCATGCCGACCCGCGCGTATGGGCCAAGGTCGAGAAGACCAATTTCACCGCCGTCTATCGCCTGATCCGCTCGCTGGAGCCGCTGCTGAAGGTGTCGGAAGCCGGGCGGGCGATCTATGTGACCACCAGCGTGGCCAGCGCACCCAAGGCCTTCTGGGGCGCCTATGCGGCGACCAAGGCGGGCGCGGAGGCGCTGGTCAAATGCTGGGCCGACGAGATCGAGTCGACGCCGGTGCGCGTGGCCATCGTCGATCCGGGCCGGATGCGCACCGCCATGCGGGCCCAGGCCTATCCGGGCGAGGACCCGGAGGAGGTTCCGCATCCGTCTGCCATCGGCCCGCTGATGGTCGAGCTGGCGCGCGGCGATCTGGAGCCGGCGCTTGAGGTGAAGTTCAGGGACTGGAGCGGCGGGCCGCCGGTGGCGGCGCTGATCTAGCCAGCGCGCAGGAAGCCGGTCGAACCCGCCTTGGCGCCGATCCAGCCGGCGGCCACGACCAGCACGACGCCCGCGATCGCCATCCACGTCGGATGGGGGATCAGGAACAGGTTGGCGGCGGTGGCGCACAGGAACAGACCCGCGGCGACCCAGCCCGCCCAGGCGCCGCGCCGCGCGAAGCGGGCCGCGAAGGCGGCGGCGGCGAAGGCGGCCACGGTCCATGTCGCCAGCATGGTGATGAACACCGCTGTCGGCAGACCGGCCATATAGGCCTCCATCGCCGCGCGGTCGGTCATTTCGGTCGGAGCCGGCCCGGCCGACGCGGCCATGGACTGGGACAGGATGTCGCCAGCCATGACGATGACGAAGGCGATGGCCACCCCGACGACGATAGACAATATGAGCCTGAGCATCCGGAACCCTCCCGAGGTTGAGGCAGGGTAACGGCGTTTCCGGCGGCGCGTCAAAGACAGGCCGCCGGGACCGGTGGGCCTACTTCTTCGGCAGGTGCTTCTGGCCCGTGCGGACGCGACCCGAACGCGAGACCTGGCGGGCGCCGCCGCGCGCGCCCTTCTGGACGGCGACCGAGGAGCCGGCCTTCTTGTTGGCGCTGGCCTTCAGCCCGGCCAGCGGCTTGAGCTTGGTCTTGCCGGCCTTCTTCTGCTCCAGCGCCTTGCCGGGCAGGTTGGACAGCATCTCGGCCCGCTCGGCCTTCTTGATGACCTTGCGCGGCGCGGTCTTGGCGTCGCCCTTGTAGCGCTCCGGCCCCGATTTTGAGCCGCCCGGCGCATAGGGGTTCTCGCTGCCCGACTTGACCAGCAGCCGGATCGGCGTGCCCGGCAGATCGAAGGATTCGCGCAGGTTGTTGACCAGATAGCGCTTGTACTGCTCCGGCATGGACTCGGCGCGGCTGGCCATCAGAACGAAGGTCGGCGGCCGGGCCTTGGTCTGGGCCATGTATTTGGGCTTGATCCGCTTGCCGTCGACGGCGGGGGGCGGATGCCTCTGGGTGGCCAGGGCCAGCCAGGTGTTGAGGTCCTTGGTCTTGACCTTGACCGACCAGGTGGCGTGAGCCTGAAGCACGGCCGGCATCAGGCGCTCGACGCCGCGGCCGCTGTGCGACGACAGGGCCACAAAGGGCGAACCCTTCAGCTGGGGCAGCTTGTCCTCGGCCATCTGGGTCAGCTTGGCCAGCTTCGACTGGGGCTCTGTCTCGAGGTCCCATTTGGCGGCGACATAGACCAGGGCCCGGCCCTCGCGCTCGACCAGGTCGGCCAGCTGCAGGTCCTGGGTGTCGAAGGCGTCGTCCTTGTCCATGACCAGCACGACCACCTCGGCGAAGGTGATGGCGCGGATGGTGTCGGCGACCGACAGCTTCTCCAGCTTCTCCTGCACCCGGGCCTTGCGGCGCATGCCGGCGGTGTCGACCAGGCGGATGTTCTGGCCTTCGTATTCCCAGTCGACCGAGATGGAGTCGCGGGTGATGCCGGCCTCGGGGCCGGTCAGCATGCGGTCCTCGCCGATCAGGCGGTTGATCAGGGTCGACTTGCCGGCGTTGGGGCGGCCGATGATGGCGATGCGGATCGGCTTGTCGGGCTCGTCGACCTCCTCGATGAAGATGTCGGCGCTGGCGGCGACGATGGCGGCGTAGAGATCGGCCATGCCTTCGCCGTGCTCGGCCGAGATGGCGACCGGCTCGCCAAAGCCGAGCGAATAGGCCTCGCCGATGCCGCCGCCGCTCTCGCGGCTCTCGGACTTGTTGGCCAGCAGGATGACGGGCTTGTGCTGCTTGCGCAGGCGGTCGGCGAAGATCTGGTCCAGCGAGGTCACGCCCTCGCGGGCGTCCATCATGAACAGGATCAGGTCGCCGTCTTCCAGCGCCGCCTCGGTCTGTTCGCGCATCCGCGATTCGAGGCTGTCGTCGGTGACGTCCTCATAGCCGGCGGTGTCGATCAGCGTCAGATCCATGTCGCCGATGTTGCCGTCGGCGTAGCGACGGTCGCGGGTCACGCCCGGGCGGTCATCGACGAGCGCGAGGCGCTTGCCGACGAGACGATTGAACAATGTCGACTTGCCCACATTGGGGCGGCCGACGATGGCGACTTTGAGAGCCATGTCGGCCTTCTAACGCAGATTGAGGGTCCGGTGTCAGCGAATGCTGACGAGGTCGCCCTTGTCGGTGAGAACGTAGAGCGCGCCATTGTAGGCGGCGGGCGCGAGATAGACCGGTCCGGCGCCGAGCCGGAGCGAAGCCGTCTGGGCTCCGGTCTTGGGATCGAAGGCGACCAGTTCGCCGTCCGAATTGGTCAGGACCAGCCGGTTCGAAGCCAGCAGCGGACCCGACCATTCCGGCCGCACCGTGCGGTCGAAGAAGCCGAAATAGCCGCCCTCCTGACGCACGCGGCCCTCGTTGAGGTCGCGGCTCCAGTAGATCTGGCCGGTGTCGCGGTTGATGACGGTCAGTTCGCCGTCCTTGGACACGACATAGACGACGTCGCCGGCCGGCAGGGGCGCATTGACGCCGGCGATGGGCAGGGGCGCCCATTTGGGCTGACCGGTGCGGAGGTCGAGGGCCGACAGCAGGCCCGAATGACTGACGGCGTAGACCGTGCCGCGGCTGATGACCGGACGGCCGGCGATGTCGCGGATCTCCGACAGGGCGCTGGTGCGGCTGGTGCGCGAAAGCACCTGCTGCCAGACGGCCTGGCCGGTCGAGGCGCGCAGGGCGACGACCTCGCCCGACGAGAAGGGCGCGATCACGGTGTCGCCGGTGACCGCCGGGCTGGAGGCGCGCATGATGCGGGCCGGCTCCGGGATGCCGCGGTAGGACCAGTCCTGACGGCCGGTCGTGGTGTCGAAGGCCTGGATCTGGTTTTCGACGTCGACCACGAACACCCGGCTGCCCGACACGGTCGGGGCGCCGTGGATCGGCACATCCACCGGCGTGGTCCAGAGGACCGCGCCCGTGGCCTGGTCGAGGGCGGTGACGACGCGATAGCCGGACGCGACGAAGACCTTGCCGCCGCCCACGGCGACGCCGCCGCCGAAGCCGCCGCCGGTCGTTCCGCCCGTGCCGCCGAAGCCGAGGAAGCCGCGGCTGCCGCCTTCGCGTTCATCGGGCTTGATATTGACCTTCCAGGCCTGGGCGCCCGTGCCGGAGTCGAGCGCCGACACGGTGGACTCGCCGTCCAGCACGAAGACGCGGCCGTTGTCGGCCACGACCGGCGCCATCACCTGACGCGTGCGCGAAGAGCCGGCGCCGACGCCCCGCCGCCAGGCCACCGCGAACTCCGGAGCCGCGATCACGTGCTCGACCGAATTCTCGGCGTTGCCGCCGGGCTGGGTCCAGGCCGTGGCGGCCTGGGGACCCGGGAGGAAGAAGTCACGCCCCGACAGGGCGGCCGACGGCGCCAGCTGCTGTTCGAACTCCAGGACCGAAATCCGCTGGCCCTCGGACGCGGTGGCCTGGGGGTCCTTGGAGCCGCCGAGGCCGAACGGCAGGGCGTTGCGCACCGTGCCGCAGGAGGCGAGGGAGACGGCCAGACCGCCCAGCAGAGCGACTTTGAGCACGCGATTCATGGCGGACGTCCTGGAAACGGGGATCACGGGCGGGCCGGTGCGGCTGCGGGCGCGGCGGGAGCAGGCGCGCCCGGCTGGGCGGCGGGGGCCGCGCTCACGGGCGGGGCCACGGGAAGAGCCGCCTGGGCGCGAACGATGGCCGGCAGGTTGGCCGCGGCGCCGGAATCGATGGCCGCGATGGTCAGGTCGGCGCGCTGGCTGACGATCTCGGGCGTATCCAGACCGTTCTTGAGCAGCACCAGCGCCTCGCGGGCCGGGGCGACCTGCCCGTTCTGGAGGCGCGCCATGGCGAGGGCCTCGAGGGCGAAGGGGCTGAACGGACGGCCGTCCTTCGCGATCGGCGCGAGACGGGCCTCGATCTGGGCCAGAGTCTCGCTGTCCATGGCCAGCCAGGCGGCCTTGAGCGCGGCGGCGTCGGCCAGCAGCGGGTCCCCGGAGGCTTTCGCCGCCTCGTCGAAGCGGGCGATGGCGTCGGGGATGCGGTTGGCGTCGACGGCGATGGCGGCGCGCTGCATCAGGGCGAGGGCCTTGTAGGCGCCGTTGCCGTCTTTCGCCGCCTGGGTGAAGGCGGCGTCGGCCCCGACCGGATTGTTGGCCTGGAGCGACTGCATGCCGCGATCGAAGGCGACCGAGGCCTTGTCGGCCTTCGACGTCTGCAGGCTGTCCCAGCCCCAGAAGGCCAGGGCGGCGATCAGGGCGATCAGTAGCACGCCGCCGACAACGGGCAGCCAGGTGCGGGCGAGCCGCTTGTAGCGGTCGGAGCGGAGCTCCTCCTCGACCTGCTCGAAGACATCAACCACGGATACGTCGCCCCCAGAAAACGGCGCCGAGGCCGCTGAAATTCAATCCGGCCGGACCCTAGAGGGTCAGCCTGCCCGCCGCAACGCAGCCCTTACGGCGTAGCGGGCTTTTTCGAGAAGTAGGTCTCGACTTCGGCAGGAAAACGGCGGGCCTTCACGTCGGCGGCGTAGGCGGCGACGGCCCGGTCGATCTCGCCGCGCATATCGGCGTAGCGGCGGACGAATTTCGGCGTCCAGTCGAACATGCCCAGCATGTCGGGCGTCACCAGAATCTGGCCGTCGCAGGCGGACGAGGCGCCGATGCCGATGGTGGGCTTGTCGACGGCGGCGGTGATGTCGCGCGCCAGGCCCTCCGCCACGCCCTCGATGACGATGGAAAAGGCTCCGGCGTCAGCCGTGGCCTCGGCCTCCGACATGACCCGCAGCCGCTCCTCGTCGGTCCGGCCCTTGGCCTTGAAGGCGCCGTCCGTCAGCACGGCCTGGGGCCGCAGGCCGACGTGGCCCATGACCGGGATGCCGCGCTGGACCAGATAGGCGATGGTTTCCGCGACGGTCGGGCCGCTTTCCAGCTTCACGCCCTGGGCGCCCGTCTCCTTCATGACGCGAGCGCAGTTTTCGTAGGCCAGCTCCTTGCCGCCCTCGTAGCTGCCGAACGGCATGTCGATGACCACCATGGCCTTCCTCGAGCCGCGCATGACGGCCTGGCCGTGGAGAATCATCATCTCGAGGGTGACTCCGACGGTGTTGGGCAGGCCGTGCACGACCATGCCGACGCTGTCGCCGACCAGCAGCAGGTCGCAATGATCGTCCAGCAGGGCCGCCGTGGGGGCGTCATACGCCGTCAGGCAGACGATGGGCTCTCCGCCCTTGCGGTTGCGGATGTCCGGCGCGGCGAGGCGGCGGACGGTTTCCTGCTTCTGGCTGGACATGGCGGTCCTCCTGTTCGGAGACCTAGATAGCGATGGGGCTTGTCCCCGTCATCCCTGAGGACGACGGGGACAGACTCACATATCCTGCGACAGCTTCATCACGCCGGCCGCGGCCAGGGCGATCAGGGCTCCGGCGGCGATCCAGAACAGTTGCATTCCGCCCATGGAGCCGAGTTCCAGGCCGCCCAGACCGAACTGGTCGAGCGCCCCCTGAACCGAACTCTGGACGCTGAGCGAGGCGGAGCGAATGCCCTCGCCGAGGGCGTCGCCGGCGACCACGCCGTCGCCGACGCCGAGGTTCACGCTCATGGTCTCGCGGACCGCCACGACGCCGCCGACGACGCCGGCCAGCCCCAGGGCGAAGACGCGAACCTGGGAGCTCTTCTGCAGGCGCTGTTCGACCCGGGCGTTGAACAGGGCCGCGTCGGGCAGATGCGGGGTGCGCGCGAACAGGCGCTCGATTTCGGGATCGAACTCGTCAGCCGACATGCTGCGCTCCCCCCAGGGCTGTCGCGGATCGCGGCTGTAGCCGCGCGCGGAGTTTATCCAGACCACGTTTGACATGAGACTTCACCGTGCCGAGTGGCAAATTCAGGGCGGCGGCGATCTCGGGATGCGCCATGCCGGCCCCGTGACAAAGGGAGACACACAGTCGTTCAGGCTCGCTGAGGCCTTTCAGGGCTTCGTCGAGATCCATCAGGCCCGCCTGATCGGCGGCGGGCGCGACTTCTTCCTGTTCAACTTCAGCAATGTAGCGGGCTTCTTTCGTAACACGCTTGATGTAGAGACGCGCCGCGATCCGCTTGACCCAGGCGGCGAAGGTGCCCTCGCCGCGAAACTCCGCGCACCGCTCGAACGCCTGGATAAAGGCGTCCTGGGCGATGTCGTCGGCGAGCGAGGGCTGGGCCCCCATCCGCCGCAGCAGGCCGCGCACCGCCGAACCGTGGCGGCGCACCAGCTCGCCGAACTCCCGCCGTCCGCCCGCCGCCGCAAGGGCGGCGAGCTCGACGTCGTGCCGGTCGATCAGAGGTTGGGTCATCATCAATCCCCCTGTCCGCTCGGGCTTACTCCTTGTTCGGGTTGAAGAAGCTCAGGATGATGAACGCCAGACCGATGGTGGCGGGAATGGCCGCGATGCCCATCAGGCCGCCTGCTACGCCTTCGACATCGTGGTCGTGCCAGCCGAACTGGGTCATGTACCCGAAGGCGGTGAGGCCGACGCCGACCGCCAGCCAGATGACGCCGCGACGCAGGTCGCGGGTCCGCGAGGGAAGCTTGCTGGCCACGTCGCGCGTCATGGCGTCGATCAGGTCGGCGGGCAGTTGCTGGCCCTTGTCGATCGCGTGACGAACCGTCGTCTGGATATCGCGCTTCTCGCGGGATTTCAGATAGCTCGGACCGAAGATGACGGCGGTAATGGCGGTGAAGATGATCAGTACGATCAGTATGGGCGTCAGGTTCATGGGATGTCCCCTTTTCTCGAAACCGGAGCGTGATGCCTCGGCCTTCTGACGACAAGAGGCTGTGAAGACGCTCCATGGATGCGGACGACGAGGTGAAACTTTTGTAAGGCGAAGGCGGGCCCCGCAACCGGAGACACGCCGATGATCGACCGCCGCCTCCTTCTGGCCGGACTGGCCGCGGCCCCCCTGACCGCCTGCGCGACCGGGACGGGCGCGGTGACGGAGGTGCGAGGGGCGGCGCTGACCCTGGTCACCTTCAACATCTGGCACAACCAGGGCGACTGGGCCGCGCGACTGCCGCTGCTGATCGCCGCGATCCGGGCGGAGAGCCCGGACGTCATCGCCCTGCAGGAGGTGCTGGAAGACGCCGCCGTCGGGCTGCCCAATCAGGCGCGGACGATCGCGGACGCCCTGGGCGGCTATGAGATGCATTTCGTCTCGACCGACGCCGAAGGCGCGCCCCGCCGGTACGGCAATGCGATCCTGAGCCGCCTGCCCGTGCTGGCGCACGACTGGAAGACGCTGGAACCGCTGGACGACTATCGCACGGCGCTGCGCGTCCGGGTCGACGCGGGCGGCCGGGCCGTGGATGTCGTCAACACCCATCTGGCGTGGCAGGCCGACGCCCAGGCCGTGCGGGCGCGCCAGCTGGCCGATCTGATGAGCTGGCTGCCGAAGGACGGGACGCCGCTGATCGTCACGGGCGACTTCAACGCGGTGCAGGAGGACGCCGGGCTGGCGGTGCTGACCGGCGAGCGGTTCTTCAGCGCCCTGCCCCGCGGGACGGCGCCGACGACGCTGAACCCGGCGAAGAACCATCCGCCCCGGGTCATCGATCACGTCTTCGCCGAGACGGCCCGGTTCGCGCCGGTGCGGGCGGCCGTGATCGGGGCCGAGCCGACGGACGGGGAGTACCCGTCGGATCATTTCGGCGTGGCGGCTACCGTCAGGCTGCGCTGAACCGGCGCGCGAGGGCCAGGGCGGCCGCGGCGCTGACCGCCACGCCCGCCAGCATGGCGGCGGCGGGGATCAGGGCGCCGATGTCCTCGGTCAGCGGACCGACCACCGGAATCAGGGCCCACAGGATGGCGACGGCGGCGACGACCCAGGGCACGAGGGCCGCGACGGTCATCCACGCCCGGCGCAGGGCGAGCCGCTGCGCGATCCGCGCCTGGAAGGCGTAGTCGCGCGCCGGGAGCGCTTCGGCGGCGAACAGGGCCTGCAGTTTCTGTTCAGGCGTCATCGGTTCCTCCGAGCGCTTTGAGCAGCCGCGCCCGACCGCGCGCAACATGCGACTTCACCGTGCCGAGCGGCAAGCCCAGGGAGATGGCCGCCTCGCCGTGCGACCAGCCGTCGGCGAGACACAGGGCGACACAGGCGCGAACGTCCGGGGCCAGTTCGGCCATGGCGGCGGCCAGGGCCAGCCGGTCCTCGTGCGACACGCCCGCGGGGAGGTCGACCGTCTCCAGCCACACGCCGTCGCGCGCCGCGCCGCGCCGCGCGCTGCGGATCCGGTCCTGGGCCTTGCGCCAGGCGATGCCGCACAGCCAGGCGCGGACCCCGCCCGGGTCCCTGAGCGACCGGAGCGACCGCCAGGCGGCGAGGAAGGCGTCCTGGGCCACATCGTCGGCCTCGGCCCAGCCCCCGCCCAGGGCGCGGCGCAGAAAGCCGCGGACGGCCGCCTGATGCCGCTCGACCAGCCGCGAAAAGGCCGCGTCCGAGCCGGCGAGCGCATGACTCACCAGCTCGGCGTCGCTGTGAAATCCCCCCATGGCGCGCGTTCCCGGGCCGCATCAGGCCCGCGGACCGCGTCCGCCGCTGCGCAGGGCCGAGACCAGCGAGGCCAGGCAGAGCGCCCCCAGCACGAAGCTGACGATCAGGAAGGCTTCGCCGGCTCCGTAGATGTCTGACCAGCTGGCGTAGGCGAAGCCGACCGCCATCACGCCGAACAGCACCACCGAGAACCAGGCGCCGTCGCCGGACCGGCCGCCGCTGTTGTCGCTCGAGGAGTCCCACATTCCGGAGCCGTCGATCGGCTTTTCGATCAGGGCGAGCAGGGCGGCGGGCGGCTCCTGGCCCTTTTCCGCATAGGTCTGGATCAGCTTCAACGCATCCCGTTGCCGGCGGTAGTTCAGGAAGCTGGAGAAGCCGCCGAACACGAACCAGGCCAGCGGGAACAGCAGCCACCAGTAAGAACGGAACAGGTCTTCCATGATCGTCACCCCTCATGCGCCGGACGCCGTGTCCACGCTTTCATAGGGTAGTCGTCGCCGATCCCGCCAGCGGATGCGACGGCCGGGACTTTTTGCGCCCCCCTCGCCGTCGGGACGCGCAACCCATCTTGCGGCCTCGCGTTCGCTGGCGGACACTCAGTCCCCACGGGAGCCCGGCCATGGTCCAGATCACCTATCGCATCGTCGAACACGACGGGGGCTGGGCCTATCAGTCGGGCGGGACCTATTCCGAGACCTATCCGACCCATGACTCGGCGCGGGCCGCCGCTGTCGCCGTGGCGCGCGAGCAGAAGGTGCCGGACGAGGACGCCCTGATCGAATACGCCGACTCCTCTGGCCGCTGGATCACCGAGCGCGCCGACGGCCAAGACCGGCCCGAGATCGACGTCGAGGGCTGACCCGCAACCGCTTGTGATCGGACCGGGCTAGGCGCGGCCCACCCCGGCCGTTAGGTCTGGCCGCCCCAGTCAGCGGAACCGGTTACATGCTCCACGCCCCCCTCGCCGCCCCGACCCGCCGCATGCTCCTGGCCGGAGGCGCGATGGCGGCGGGGATGGTCATGGCGCCGCGGATCGCGGCGGCGCGGGCGGCGGCGGATCTGGACCGGGTCAACGCCCTGATCGCGCGCATGACGATCGAGGAGAAGGCCGGCCAGCTGAACCTGCTGAACGATCCCTTCCGCTGGCGGCCCGAGGGCGTGAACCCGGGCGACTTCAACGCGGACCAGGCCGCCGTCGCCGCCGACATCCGCGCGGGGCGGATCGGAGCCCTGTTCAACGGCGTGGGGGCGGAGAACACCCGGATGGTGCAGGAGATGGCCGTCCGGGACAGCCGGCTGGGCATCCCCCTGCTGTTCGCCGCCGACATCGTCCACGGCCTGCGCACCACCTTCCCCGTGCCGCTGGGCGAGACCGCCAGCTGGGATACGGACCTGGCCATGCGCACGGCGCGCGCCGCCGCCGTCGAGGGCGGGGCCGCCGGCGTGCACCAGACCTACGCCCCCATGGTCGACGTCGGACGCGACCAACGCTGGGGCCGGGTGGTCGAGGGGGCGGGCGAGGACGTCCTGCTGGGCAATCTGTTCGCCGCGGCGCGGACGCGGGGCTTCCAGGGCGATGACCTGAAGGCCTGGTCGTCCCTGCTGGCCTGTCCCAAGCATTTCGCCGCGTACGGCGCCGCCGAGGCGGGCATGGACTACAATTCCACCGACATGAGCGAGCTGGAGTTGCGGTCGGTCTATCTGCCGCCGTTCAAGGCCGCCTTCGACGCCGGCGCCCTGTCGACCATGAGCGCGTTCAACGACCTGAACGGCGTCCCGGCCAGCGGCAGCAAATGGCTGCTGACCGACATATTGCGGGGCGAGTGGGGCTTCGCCGGCTTCGTCGTGTCGGACTACACCTCGGAGCAGGAGCTGATCGCCCACGGCTACGCCGCGGACGGGCGCGACGCGGCGCGGCTGGCCCTGATGGCCGGCGTCGACATGTCGATGAAGAGCGGGCTCTATCTCAAGCACATCCCCGAACTGGTCCAGTCGGGCGACGTGCCCATCGCCCGCGTCGACGAGGCGGTGCGGCGGGTCCTGATGACCAAGGCGGCGCTGGGCCTGTTCGAGACCCCGTATCGCGGTTCGGACGTCCGCATGGAGAGGCGGGTGCACGGCAGCCGCGAGCATCTGGCGCTCGCCCGAGAGGCGGGCCGCAAGTCGATCGTGATGCTGAAGAACGAAGGCGGCCTGTTGCCCCTGCCGAAGTCGGGCAAACGCTATGCCCTGATCGGGCCGTTCGGGGCGGATGCGACGGACCTGTTCGGGCCGTGGTCGATCTTCAAGGATCCCAAGCTGGCGGTGTCGCTGGAACAGGGGCTGCGGGCGGCGCTGGGCCCAGGCTCCAGCCTGACGGTGGTGAAGGGTTCAAACGTCGAGACGCCGCTGGCCGGCGGGATCGAGGCGGCGGTGATGGCGGCGGCCCAGGCGGACGTCGTCCTGCTGGCCGTCGGCGAGTCGCAGGAGATGTCGGCCGAGTCCAAGTCCCGCGTCGATATTGGCATTCCCACGCCGCAACTGGCGCTGGCCGAGGCCGTGGCGGCGACCGGCAAGCCCGTGGTGGTCCTGCTGCGCAACGGCCGCGGCATGGAGCTGGCGGGCGCGGTGAAGGACGCCCCGGCCCTTCTGGCGACGTGGTTCCTGGGCTCCGAAACCGGCAACTCCGTCGCCGACATCCTGTTCGGCGACCATGCGCCGACGGGCCGGCTGCCGGTCAGCTTCCCGTACCGCTCCGGTCAGTCGCCCTTCTACTATGCGCACAAGACCACCGGCCGGCCGTCGCAGCCGACCGACACCGAGTTCACCTCCAAATTCCGCGAGGCGCCGCATCTGGCGCTGTATCCGTTTGGACACGGCCTGACCTATGGGACGGTGCAATATTCGCCCGTCCGGCTATCGGCGCCGACCATGGCCTGGAACGGCGAGATCAGCGCGACCGTGACCCTGACGAACACGGGCGCGCTTCCGGTGTCCGAGGTCGTGCAGCTCTACATCCGCGACAAGGCGGCCTCGATCACCCAGCCGGTTCGGTTGCTGAAGAATTTCCGTCGCGTGACGGTGCCGGCGGGCGGCGCGCTGGAGGTGACGATGTCGCTGAGGTTCCCGGAGCTGAGCTTCCTCGGGCCCGACCTGCGGCCGACGGTCGAGCCGGGGCTGTTCGACGTGTGGCTGAGCGCCGACGCTCAGTCGGGAACGGCGGCGACGTTCAACCTGGTGCGTTGACCGGGTTGCTCCGGATCCCGGTCAGGCGGCGAGGCCGAGGTCCTTACCGGCCGAGACCCGCATGAACTCCCGGGCCAGATGCTCGGCGACGTCGTGGCCGGGCGTCACCTCGATATAGGCGACACCGGCACGCCGCAGCGCCTCCTTCTTGACCGCGTCCCGGGCGGCGGCGGTGCCCAGATAATGCCCGCTGCCCTGGTATTCGATGGCGGCGACGGGATGGCCCGAACCGGAAATCACCAGAATGTCCACGCGCTTGCTGTTAACCGTCGCATAGGCCGCCGGATCACCCGAGGACAACACCTCGCCGAGGCTGACCTGGGCCATGACCCGCCATTTCAGATTCAGGCGTTGAACCACGGCCTCCGCGACCTTGAAGACCCGCGCCTCGTCGGCGGACATCAGGCGGCGGGGTTTGAACGTCGCAGACATCACTGTGCGAAGCTGCTCGGTCGCATCGGGAGCCCGGCCCTCAGAACGCGAGACCGCCGGCCGGGTCGGCCCGGTCGCACTCCGCCAGCCCCGGCGTTCACGGCGGGCCATCAAACGGGAGGCCTTCATCCCCGCGAGGAAGGCCGCCATGACAATCAGGACGACGAGAATGGTCTGCTGATCCGACATCGATCACACCTCTTGCGCGAGCTTCGTCGCCTCAAGCGTGCGCGTGGCGGATTGCAGAGGGCTTAAACGATAAGGCTAACGGGGCGAAGGCGAACTGCTCAGCGACCAAGAGCGGCCACGTAATGATCGGGCTTGAATCCCACCAGGGTCCGGCCGCCCAGATCCAGCACCGGCCGTTTGATCATCGACGGCTGGGCCAGCATCAGGTCCACGGCCTTCGCAGCGTTCAGGTCTGCCTTGTCAGCGTCCGGCAGCGCCTTGAACGTCGTGCCGGCGCGGTTCAGCACCACTTCCCAGCCGTGTTCCGCCACCCAGCCCTCGATCCGGGCGCGGTCAATCCCGGCCTTCTTGTAGTCGTGAAACTCATGCGCCACGCCGTGTTCGGCCAGCCAGACGCGGGCCTTCCTGACGGTGTCGCAGTTGGGGATGCCGTAGAGAGTCGGAGTCATGGCCGCCTGTGTGGCGACCTCGCCCCGGAACCGCAAGCCGGGCCATTTGCATTTAACCAGATAGTTTAATATAAGACGTCGATCAGCAAAGGAGACGTGCCATGACCGCCCTCCCGCCCCGCCAGAAGGTCATCCCCTGCCTCTGGTTCGACAAACAGGCCGAGGAAGCCGTGAGCTTCTATGTTTCGCTGCTTCCGGATTCCCGCATCGACGCCGTCATCCGCTCCCCCGGCGACTATCCCTCCGGCAAGGCCGGCGACGTCCTGCTGGTCGAATTCACCCTCGCCGGCAATCGCTACACGGCATTGAACGGCGGGCCTCATTTCACCTTCACCGAGGCGATTTCGCTGCAGATCGACTGCGAGGACCAGGCCGAGGTCGACCGCCTGACGGAGGCCCTGTCCGCCGTGCCCGAGGCCGAGCAGTGCGGCTGGGTCAAGGATCGCTACGGCCTGTCGTGGCAGATCGTGCCCTATGCCATGAACCGCTTTCTGGCCGATCCGGACCCGGCCGTGCGCCAACGCGTCTTCGCGGCCATGATGGACATGAAGCGGCTGAACATCGCCGCGCTGGAACGCGCCGCGCGGGGCTAGTCCTCGTCCGCCTGCACGGCGCCGGCCACGACCGGGCCGGGCGCGCCTGAGAGCGCCAGGTCCAGGGCCTCGCGGTCCAGACCCTTCTCCCACTTCGCCACCACGATGGTGGCCACGGCGTTGCCGATGAAGTTGGTCAGGGCCCGGCATTCGCTCATGAAGCGGTCGACGCCGAGGATCAGGGCCATGCCAGCCACCGGCACCGACGGCACCACGGCCAGGGTCGCGGCCAGGGTGATGAAGCCCGCCCCCGTGACCCCCGCCGCCCCCTTGGAGCTCAGCATGGCCACGGCCAGCAGCAGCAGTTGGTCGCCCAGCGACAGGTCGACCCCGCAGGCCTGGGCGATAAACAGGGCCGCCAGGGTCATGTAGATGTTGGTGCCGTCCAGATTGAAGGAATAGCCGGTCGGCACGACCAGCCCGACCACCGACTTGTCGCAGCCGGCCCGGCCCATCTTCTCGATCAGGCTGGGCAGGGCGGCTTCGGAGGACGAGGTGCCGAGCACCAGCAGCAGCTCCTCCTTGAGATAGCGGATCAGCTTGAAGATCGAGAAGCCGTTGAAGGCCGCGACGGCCCCCAGCACCACGACCACGAACAGGGCCGAGGTCAGGTAGAAGGTGCCGACCAGGGCGGCGAGGTTGATCACCGACTCGATGCCGTATTTGCCGATGGTGAAGGCGAAGGCCCCGAAGGCCCCGATCGGGGCCGCCTTCATCAGGATGGCGACCAGTTTGAAGAAGGCCTCGGACACGCTCTCCAGCACGGCCATGACCGGCTGGGCCCGATCGCCGATCACGGCCAGGGAGATGCCGAACAGGATGGCGAAGAACAGCACCTGCAGGATCTCGCCGCCGGCGAAGGCGCCGACCACCGTCTCGGGAATGATGTTCATCAGGAAGCCGACGATCGAGGTCTCGTGGGCCTTGGTGGCGTACTGGGCCACTGCGGCCGGGTCGAGGGTGGCCGGATCGACGTTCATCCCGGCCCCGGGCCGCACCACATTGGCGACGACCAGGCCGATGATCAGGGCCAGGGTCGAGAAGGTCAGGAAATAGGCGAAGGCCTTGCCCACCACCTTGCCCAGCCGGCCGAGGTCCCTGAGGTGGGCGATGCCGGTGGCCACGGTCAGGAAGATGACCGGGGCGATGATCATCTTCACCAGGCGGATGAAGGCGTCGCCGAGCGGCTTCAGGCTCTCCCCGAACGTCGGCCAGAAATGGCCGATCAAGGCGCCCAGCCCGATGGCGACCAGCACCTGGACATAGAGGTGGGTCCAGATCGGCGTCTTCTTCGGCGGCGTCGGCGCGGTCGCATCCACGGCGACGCCGGGCGCGACCTTGACCGCGGCGGGCGCAGGCGTGCGCGGCGTGGGCGCCTTGTCGGCGGGTTTCCGGGCCATGGCGTTTTCCCTCGTCGCGGACCAGGAGCCGCGATTCCCCGACCCAGCCTAGAGGGCTCGCCGCCGTATTCCCATCCGCCTGTGACCTGACGGCCCGGAAGCGGAGCCTTTCAGGCGTCGTCGGCTTCCGGCCGGTTCGTCCCGGCATCGCCACAGGGCGCCGGGCCGTCAGGATCGGCGTCGTCATCGATCAGGATGCGGGCCGCATCCCCCTCGATGTCGTCGTACTGGCCGGAGCGCAGGGTCCAGACGAAGGCCCCCACGGCCAGCAGCCCCAGCAGAACCGAGAACGGCGCCAGCAGGAAGATGATGTTCATCGCCCGCCCCTGACCCGAAGCGCATTAAGGGTGACCACCAGCGACGACCCCGACATCGCCAGGGCGGCGACGAACGGATTGACGAAGCCGAGCATGGCGGCGGGCGCGGCGACCAGGTTGTAGAGGGCCGCGAAGCCGAAATTCTCCAGCGCCCGGCGGCGGGCCGAACGGGCCACGTCGATCGCCTCGACCACCGCCATCAGGGCGTCCCGGGTCAGGACCAGGTCGGCGGCGTTCTGGCTCGCCTCGAGCGCCGACCCGGGCGCGATGGCGGCGTGGGCCCGCGCCAGGGCGGCGGTGTCGTTCAGCCCGTCCCCGACCATCAGCACCTTGCGGCCCGCGGCGGCGAGGCGGTCGATCGCCTCGGCCTTCTCCTGCGGCACCATCCCCGCCTTCCATGCCGTCACGCCGAGCGTGTCGGCCACCGCGCCGACCGCCCCGACCTGATCGCCGGAGAGAATCTCCACCGTGATCCCGCGGGCGCCGAGCGCCTTGATCGTCGCGGCGGCGTCCGGCCTGACGACGTCAGAGAACTGCAGCCGGACCTTGGTCTCGCCTTCGAAGCCGAACCACAGTTCCGTTTCGCCCGATCTCAGGGTCGAGGCGCCGACGAAGGCCGCCCGGCCGAGGCGGGCGCGGCGCCCGTCGATCAGCCCCTCGACGCCCAGGCCGGCGTGTTCGACGACGTCCGTCGCCACGGGCCCCTCGCCCGCCGCGCGGGTGACGGCGCGGGCCATGGGGTGGCTGGAGGCGCGAGCCAGCGGAGCCGCCATGGCGATCACCGCCTGCGGCGCGCCCACCAGCGCCGGACGCCCCTCGGTCAGCACGCCGGTCTTGTCGAAAACGACGTGATCGATCTCGGCCAGCCGCTCCAGCGCGGCCCCCGACTTGACCAGCACGCCGCGGCGGAAGAGCCGCGCCGAGGCCACCACCTGCACCGCCGGCACGGCGAGGCCGAGGGCGCAGGGGCAGGTGACGATCAGGACAGCGACCGCGCGGATCAGCGCTTCCCGGGGATCGAGACCGAGGGCCCAGCCGCCGGCGAAGGTCGCCAGCGCCGCCGCATGAACCACCGGCACATAGAGGGCGGCGGCGCGATCCGCGAGTCGGACATAACGCGAGCGCGACTGGGCGCCGGCCTCGACCAGCCGGGCGATGGCCGCGAGGGTGGAGTCCTCCGACCGGGCGCTGGCGCGCACCGTCAGCAGGCCGGCGGTGTTGACGGCGCCGGCGCGGCACAGCTGCCCCGGCCGCACGCGCTCCGGAGCGCTCTCGCCGGTCAGCAGGCTGTTGTCGAGAAGCGCCTCACCCGACTCGAGGACGGCGTCCACGGGGATGCGGTCGCCGGGCCGGACGCGCAGGATGTCGCCTAGCTGGATGTCGCCGAGCGGAACCGACCGTTCGCGGCCGGGCGCATCCACGACGCAGGCGGCGGGGGCCTGCAGGGCCAGCAGGTCGCCGGCCGCGCTGCGCGCCTTCGCCCGCAGCACATGGTCGAGCCAGCGTCCGATCAGCAGCAGGAACAGCAGGGAGACGGCGGCGTCGAAATAGGCGTCGCGGCCGTTGAGGATCGTCTCGGAGAAGCTGATCGCCAGGGTCAGGATCACCCCGACCGAGATCGGGACATCCATATTGGCGCGGCCCGCGCGGAGCGACCGCCAGGCCGACTGGAAGAAGGGCATGCCGGCGAAGATGGCGCACGGCGCGCCGACGATCGCCGACATCCACATCATCATGGAGCGGGTGGCCGGACCCAGCTCCTGGTCGAACAGCCCGGCCCAGATCGGCACCGAGAACATCATGGCGTTCATCGCGCCGAAGCCCGCCACGGCCAGGGCGAGGATCAGACGGCGTCCCTCGCGGTCGCGCTGGACCATGGCCGCGCCGGGGTCGAACGGCGTCGCCGGATAGCCGAGCCGGTCGAGGGCCGAGATGATCCGGGCGGGATCGACGGCGCTGTTGGCGAGGCCGACAGCGAGCCGTCCGGTCGACAGGTTGAGCCGGGCGGACTCGACGCCGGGGAGGCCCGACACCGCCCGTTCGATCTTCGAGATGCAGCCGGCGCAGCGCGCGCCCGTCACCAGAAGATCCACGCTCGCGCGCCCGTCGTCCGTCCGCCGCAGGAAGGCCGACATGTCCGGCGAGCTGGCGGCGTCGAAGGTCAGGGCCATGTCAGCCTCCGCTCGGCGATGAACCGCGCGCCCGAGCCGCCGGCGGCCACGATGCGGGCGTCCCAGGTCCCCTTCAGGGTGCGATCGACGGCGTATACGCCCGGCGCCCTCTCCTGCAGGATCAGTTCGGTGCGTCCCTGCTCGGTCGCCGGGCGCTCAAGGGTAGCCGAAACCCGCAGTCCGGTCAGCGGCTGACCGTCCCGGCTCTGCATCAACACCTCCAGCCCCCGTGTCCGCGCCTCGGCCCCCGCGCGCCAGCCCAGCACCTCCTGTGCTCGCAGCCGCGCCAGTTCCGCATTGTAGATCAGGCCGGCTTCATAGGGCCGCGGCGCCACCTGCCCGGGGTGCGACCGGTAGGCGAGCACCAGAAAGCCGGTGTCCACCCCGATCACCAGAGCGAAGAAGGCCACGACGGCGGCGCCGACATGCCAGCCCTTGATCGTGAAGGGTGGTTTCGAGCCTGATTTCGGGACGTTCATCGCATCTGGCTCCCGTAATCGAAGGCGGTCCGGACGGTCTGAGTCTCGCCGCCCGAGCGGACTTCAAAAGCCGCGTCCCGGCTGCCTTCGGCGACCTGATTGGCCGGGGCGGTGACGAAGATCCGCAACGGGGTGACGCGATTGGGCTCGACCTGGACGCGCAGCGGATCGGCGCCCGGCTGACCGGGAATTCTCAGCGCCGCTCCGGGAACGCCGGCGTAACGGATTTCCACCGTGGCGGTCTCGAAGCCATGATTGGCGATCTTCAGGGTGTAGCCGTTGCGGACCGCGCCGTCGTGCAGCCGGACCCAGGCCGGGTTGCGGTCCCGCAGGGCATGGACGCCGATCTGCTCGCGCGTGCTGAAGCCCCAGATCATGAGGCCCCCGACCAGGATCAGCGCCAGGCCGTAATAGAGGGTGCGCGGCCGGACCAGGCGGTGCTTCGGCTTCAGGCCGACATTCCGGGCCGTGACGGCCGCGTCGGTGTCATAGGCGATCAGGCCGCGCGGCCGCCCGACCTTGTCCATGATCTCGTTGCAGGCGTCGATGCACAGGCCGCAGTTGATGCACTCCAGCTGCGCGCCGTTGCGGATGTCTATGCCCATCGGGCAGACCACGACGCACTGGTTGCAGTCGATGCAGTCGCCGCGGCCCTCCCAGGACTCGGTCTTCTTGTGCGGGCCGCGGGGCTCGCCGCGGTCGTAGCGGTAGGTGACCTGGAACGACTGGTCGTCGAGCATGGCCCCCTGGATGCGCGGCCACGGGCACATATAGGTGCAGACCTGCTCGCGCATGTGGCCGGCGAAGACATAGGTGGTGAAGGTCAGGATGGCGCACGAGACATAGGCCGTCATCGGCGCGGTCCCGACCCAGAAGGTGCGGATCAGCGTTGGCGCGTCATGGAAGTAGAATATCCACGCTCCGCCCGTGCCGAAGGCGACGCCGATCCACACCGCGTGCTTGCCGGCCTTTCGCCACAGCTTGTTGAAGGACATCGGGGCCGCGTCGAGGCGCATGCGGGCGTTGCGGTCGCCCTCGAACATCCGTTCGATATGGATGTAGAGATCCGTCCACACCGTCTGCGGGCAGGCGTAGCCGCACCACAGCCGCCCGAACAGGGCCGTCACGAGGAACAGCGCCAGGGCCGCGATCACCAGCAGGCCGGTGATGAAATACACCTCCTGCGGCCACAGCTGGATCATGAACAGGTAGAAGCGGCCGCCGTCGAAGTCGACCAGAACCGCCTGGTCCGGCAGGCCCCCCGGGCGCTCCCAGCGGATCCACGGCGTGATGTAGTAGATCGCCAGCATCACGATCAGCAGGGCCCATTTGATCCACCGCCACCGGCCGTGGACCAGCTTGGGGTAGATCGGGATCCGCGGCTGATAGAGTCCCCTCGGTCGCGCCTTCTCGCGCTGGCGTTCGGCGACCGAGACCGGACCCGCCGTCGCCGGCCGCTCGCGGGTCCGGTCGATGATGATGGTCATGGCGCGGCGGCTTCACTCGCGCCGGAGGCTTCGCCGCCACCGGCGTTGACGTGGACATAGACGGCCAGCGCCTTGATCACGGCGGGCGAGAAACGGCCCTCCCAGGTCGGCATGACCCCGTTTCGGCCGTTGTGAATCTGGGCCCGGATGGAGTCCCGGTCAGAGCCGAACAGCCATTCCCGGTCGGTCAGGTTCGGCGCTCCCAGCATGCGGTCGCCCACGCCCGTCGGCGTATGACAGGCGGCGCAGTTGTCTGCGTACAGCTGTTGCGCCCGGCCCACCGCCGCGGCGTCGGCCTCGCGGCCGGACAGCGCCATGACATACTCCGTCAGATCGGAGACCTGGGCGGCGTTGAGCATGCCGTCGCGTCCGAACGCCGGCATCTGCGACGTCCGCGTCTCGGGGTGGGCCGACCGGACGCCGACGCGAATGGTGTGTTCGATCTCGGCCAGGGTGCCCCCCCACAGCCAGACGTCGTCGCGCAGGTTCGGATAGCCCTTGGCCCCGCCGCCGCCCACGCCGTGGCAGCTGGCGCAGTTGTCGCCGAAGACCGACTGGCCGACCGCCAGGGCATGGGCCTGCAGGTCGGGATCCGCCTCGATCTGCTCCAGCGACGCCGACATCAGCAGGGCCTCGCCCCGGCCCCGCTGGGTCTGCAGGGCGGCCAGCTGCTCGACCAGGTCGACGCGGTCGGACTGTTTCATGAGCCCGGGGGTGTAGCCCCTGAGGCCGGGCCATGCGGGCATCAGCACCCAGTAGGCGATGGCCACGACGATGGAGCCGTAGAAGACCCACAGCCACCAGCGCGGCAGCGGATTGTCCAGTTCCTTGATCCCGTCCCACTCGTGGCCGGTCGTCTCGACGCCGGAATGTTCGTCGCGCTCGCGTTCAGACATGGTCATCCTCGTCCTTTTCGAGCGGCAGGTGGGACAGGCGGCGGAAGTCTTCGCCGTGCTTCGGCCACAGGGCGTAGATCAACCCGGCCACGAAGACGGCGCCGAAATAGAGGGTGCCGCCCTGCTGGGCGAACCGCGCCACGGTTTCGTAGTCGAGCCCGCTCATCGCATGTTGTCCGGGTCTTCGGCCTGGTAGGTCCGGAAATCGACCTGGGTGCCGAGTTGCTGAAGATAGGCGATCAGGGCGTCCATCTTGGTCAGGCGCGACGGGTCGCCGTCGAAATCACCCTGGGCGACCCGGGGCCCGTAGCGGCCGCGCAGCTCGGAGGTCTCGCTCGCGAACGGATCGACCTGGGCGTTCAGATCCGCCTCGGCGTTCTCGATCTGCGCCGCCGTATAGGGAACGCCGACCGCCAGCATGGCCCGCAGCTTCGCCCGGATGGCGTGCTGGTCCAGGTCCTGGTCGGCCAGGAACCGGTAAGGCGGCATGTTGGACTCCGGCACCACGGCGCGCGGGTCCGTCAGGTGCTCCCGGTGCCATTCGTTCGAGTATTTGCCGCCCACGCGCGCCAGATCCGGCCCGGTGCGCTTGGACCCCCACTGGAACGGGTGGTCGTACATGCTCTCGGCGGCGAGGCTGTAGTGGCCGTAGCGTTCGACCTCGTCGCGGAGGGGCCGGATCATCTGCGAGTGGCAGCTGTAGCAGCCCTCGCCGATGTAGATGTCGCGGCCGGCCAGCTCGAGCGGCGTGTAGGGGCGAACCCCCTCGACCTCCTCGATCGTGCTCTCGACCCAGAACAGCGGGGCGATCTCGACGAGGCCGCCGATCGAGACGACGATGGTGATGCCGATCACCAGCCAGAGCGAGTGACGCTCGAATTTCGCGTGCTTCTTCCACATGGGGCGATCCTCACTCGGCCGGCAGGAGTTGCGGCTCGATCGTCGTCGCGGGCACGTTCGCGGCGGTGCGCGAGGACGGCATGCGGATCGTCTGCCACAGGTTGTAGGACATGATGAGCGTGCCGCCCAGGAACATCAGGCCGCCGACGGTGCGGATGACGTTCTGGATGTGCTTGGCCGACACGGTCTCGATGAAGCTGTTCGCGAGGAAGCCGTCGGGCGTGTACTCGCGCCACATCAGGCCCTCCATGATACCGGAGACCCACATCGCGGTGATGTAGAGAACGATGCCCGTCGTCGCGATCCAGAAATGCCACTCGACGAGGGCGTTGGAGTACAGCCGGTCCTTCTTCCACAGCCACGGGACCATGCAGTAGATGGCGCCGAAGGTGATGAAGCCGACCCAGCCGAGGGCGCCGGCGTGGACGTGGCCGATGGTCCAGTCGGTGTAGTGCGACAGGGCGTTGACCGTCCGGATGGACATCAGCGGGCCCTCGAAGGTCGCCATGCCGTAGAAGGCGATGGCCACGACCATCATGCGGACGACGGGGTCGGTGCGCAGCTTGTCCCACGCTCCCGACAGGGTCATCAGGCCGTTGATCATCCCGCCCCAGGACGGCATCCACAGCATGATCGAGAAGGTCATGCCCAGCGTCTGCGCCCATTGCGGCAGGGCCGTGTAGTGCAGGTGGTGCGGCCCGGCCCAGATGTAGATGAAGATCAGCGACCAGAAGTGGACGATCGAGAGGCGGTATGAATAGACCGGCCGCTCAACCCGCTTGGGCACGAAATAGTACATCATCGCCAGGAAGCCGGCGGTAAGGAAGAAGCCCACGGCGTTGTGGCCGTACCACCACTGCACCAGGGCGTCCTGGACCCCGCCGAAGGCCGAATAGCTGCGCGCCTCCAGCAGGCCGACCGGCACGGCGGCGTTGTTGACCAGATGCAGCAGGGCGATGGTGACGATGAAGGCCAGATAGAACCAGTTGGCCACGTAGATGTGGGGTTCCTTGCGCTTCCAGATGGTGCCGAGGAAGACGAACAGATAGGCGACCCAGACGATGGTCAGCCACAGGTCGACGTACCATTCCGGCTCGGCGTATTCGCGCGACTGGCTGATGCCCGCGACATAGCCCGTGGCGGCCAGGACGATGAACAGCTGGTAGCCCCAGAACACGAACCACGGCCAGACCCCGCCCGCCAGTCGCGCCTTGCAGGTGCGCTGGACGACCCAGAAGGACGTGCAGATCAGGGCGTTGCCGCCGAAGGCGAAGATCACGCCCGAGGTGTGCAGGGGCCGCAGACGGCCGAAGTTGAGCCAGCCGTGCTCGGGGAAATAGAAGATGTCGGGCCATGAAAGCTGGGCGGCGATGAAGACGCCGACGGTCATGCCGATGACGCCCCAGAACATGGTGGCGATCACGCCGGCGCGAATCACCCCGTCCTCATAGCGGGCGGGATCCGACCGGAAACGTCCATGTGCGATGCCTATGGTCATGGCGGCCAGCGCCACGACCGAAGCCGCCATCAGGAAATAGCCGTGGAAGCGGAAGGCCGCGTCGTCGGTGAAGGCCGTCGCGAGCAGGGCCACCACCGCCGCAACGCCCACGAACAGGTACAGGGCGACCACGTCGCCTGGCGTATCGGTATCCTGTGAGACGGTGATCGGCATTCGGCTGGGCCCCGGTGAGAGAGGCCCCTGCGTGCCTCGACTCCCCGTGCGCCGCTTTGCGCTGACGCAAAGCCGTGGCTGGAAAATCGTGGCTCAAACAGTCGCGAGGTTCAAAAATGCGGCACAGCGGTACCCGGAATTCACGGACAATTGGCGTCGGCCTGATCATGATCGGCGCGATGCTCTTCGCCGGCGCGGCGGCCTGCACCGTCGCGGCCGCCGATCACATGGCCGTCGCCGCGGCCCTCTGCGGACCCGTCTCCCGCCACTGCATTCTCTGCGTCGCCTCGGCGGGGAGCCTGCTCGCCTCCGCGGGGGTCATCGCCGCCGGCGTGATGCTGCTGGACGGCCGCCCGAGGCTGCAGGAGGCCCGATCCGGGCGGAGCGTCCGAATCCGGAAGCGCGGTTGACCGCACCGCCAGGCGCGGTCGCCATGTTCGCCTAGTCGATGTGGGCGAGCGCGCTGCGCACCGCGGTCAACAGGGCGTCCGTCAGCAGAGGCTTCTCGATGATCGGAACGCCCGCCGCCGCCGCCCGCGCCCTCAGGTGCGGGCGCGGATTGGTCGTGATCAGAACCGCCGGCATGCGCACGTCGTTGGCGCGGAGCCGGTCAAGAAGCTCCAGCCCGTCCACGCCCGGCAGATGGTAATCGAGGATGAGGCAACCCTTTTTCGGCAGACTCCCGGACGCCAGCAGGCTTTCAGCGTCCCTGAAGCTGCGCACGTCCAGCCCTTCGAGGTCGAAGGAGAATTGCACGGCGTGCGCGACCGCCGGGTCGTCGTCGACGAGGAAGACGGCCGGACGCGGCGCGGAGGTGGACAGGAGCGCGGTCACGCGCAGATGCCGTCCAGGCGGTCACGTTGCAGCAGACGCACGTGCCGGGTGGAACGGGCCTCGATCAGGCCGGCGGTCTGCAACTGGGACAGGGTCCTCGAGACCGTGTGGATTGTCAGACCGACATGGTCGGCGATGTCCTGCCTCGTCATCGGCAGGTCGATGAACTCCGGATGTCCCTGGCGCGCCGCGAAATCGAGCAGGAAGGCGACGACGCGTTCGGTCGCGCCCTGCCGGGCCAGGATCAGGGCGTGGTCCTCGCTGCGCTGGAAGGCGCGGACGGTGATCTGCCACAGGGCGCGGGCGAGGCCGATATCCGTTACGGCCCGCTCGGCCAGCTCGACGCGCTCGATCGCCGAGGCGTGGACGGCGCTCAGGGCCTCGGCGGTGGTGGCGTGTTCGACGCCGGCCTCGAGGCCGACGAAGTCCCCGGGCAGGTGAAAGCCGGTGACCTGGCGACGCCCGTCGCTGAGAAGCCGGTAGCTCACCACCGCCCCCTTCAGGACGCGGTAGACCAGCCGCACCGGATCGCCTTGCCGGAACAGGTGCTCGCCCGGTGCGAACGGCGATCGCGGGGCGGCCGAAGCGTTCGCGAACACGGCGCACAGATGGCAATCCGGCGTTTCCTCGCGCGGCGTTGGGATCGGTTGGTCCGTGATTTCGCAGATGCGGAGAGCGGGCATGGGGTGGTCCGGTGAACTTGAGCCCTCACTCTAGGGCCCGCCCCCTCCCCGCCGATATTCGGGAGTGCCCCCTAGGGGGTTTACCGGAGTCGACGGAGCGCATGGGCAGGGCTCTGGTAAGATGGCCGTCACTCCCGTCGGTCGCAGAGGCGCGCCATGCCCGTAGCCTTCGATATCGAAATCCTGAGGCGTTCGGAGATGTTCGCCGGTCTGGACGCCGAAGCGCTGCAGGCCGTCGTCGCCGCGGGCTCGGTTCGCCGGCTTCCGGCCGGAACCCGCGTTTTCGCCCAGGGCGATCCGGGCGTCAGCGGCCACAGCCTGCTGGAGGGACGGGTCAAGATCGTCCAGACCCGCGCCGATGGCGGACAGGCGGTGCTGCGCTTCATCGGCCCCGGAGAGATGTACGGCACCGTCGCCGCCCTCATGAACCAGGCGTTCCCCGCGGACGCGGTCGCCGTGGTCGACAGTATCGAGATCTGGTGGACCATTCCCGCATTCCGTCAGCTCATCCGTCAGTTCCCCGAGATCGGGCTGCGTTCGACGGCGGCGGCCGGAACGCGCCTGATGGACCTGCAGAGTCGGATGGGAGAAATGACCGGCGAACGGGTGGAGCAGAGGATCGCGCGCACCCTGTTGCGTCTGATGGAGAAGGCGGGCCGGCCCACCGGCGCCGGCGCCGAGATCGAGATCGATTTTCCGATCACGCGTCAGGATCTCGCCGAGATGGCGGGCTCCACCCTGCATACGGTCAGCCGGACCCTGGCGGCCCTGGATCAGCGCGGCGTGACGGGCAGCGCCCGGCGCCGGATCATCGTGCGCGATCCTCGCGCCCTGAGCCAGCTGGCTGAGAACGGCGTCGGCTGAACCGTCGGCTCCGTGTCTCCCGGACAGCGGCTGAAGGCCGACCCGCGAGGGTCGGCCTTCAGCCTTTCCGGCTTAGCGAACGCGGGTCAGCATCTCGGTGAACCGACGGCGCGCGATCGGCGGCGTGCGGGCCACGGCCGTCCGGACGGCTTCCAGATTCGAACCGGCCGCGCCCACCTGGATCAGGGCGACCATGCCCATGCTGTAATGCGGCGCGCACTTCACGCCATACACGCCGGGCTGGGTCACCCGCAGGACGAATTCCCGTCCCATCGGGCCGCGCTGAACCGTCGCGCCGGCCGGAATCATGCCGGCGATGGTTTCGGCGTTGTGGCCCGGGTCGGTCGGCACGAAGCGGATCGTATCGCCGGCCCGCGCCTGAACCACGGCCGGCGAGAAGATCATCGCCCCGCCGGGACCGCGGTTCAGCATCTGCACCGTGTGTTCGCCGGCGACGGCGGGAGCGGCGGCGATCAGCGCGGCGGCGGCGCAGACCATGGGGAGGAGTTTCAGGAACATGACTTGGACCTTAAAGGTGAATGCGCGAGATGTTCGCGGCATGGCCTTGTTCTAGTCTTTGTCGTCACCGGAACATTGCGGCTGAACAAACACTGTCCTCCGTAGTATCCCGGATGTGTGCTGAAAACAGCTCGCATTCTTCCAGTCGCATCTGTTCGCGGATGTCGACATTGATCTTGCAGCACAGGACAAGCAGGACCCGCCATTTGGCGCAGGCGCCCGCGGGAGCCTCGAAGCCCCGGGTGAGGCTGTGCAGGGCGTCGAGCAGCCGGCGGATCCGCGCGTGCTCGGCCTCCATGATCCTCGCCGCCCCGGCCGCCCGCGGCGTTTCCGCCAGGAGCATGGGGAAGACGACGGCGTCCTCGCGCTGCTGGTGGTGTTCGAGCGCCTCAAGAACCTCGATCAACCGGTCGGACAGGCCGTGCGGCCAGATCTCCTCGCCGCTGTGCGCCGTTTCGCAGGCCGTCGCCAGGGCCACCGCGTCCCCGATCACCTCGACCAGGGCGCGGTGGTAGCGGTCGCGGATGTGTCGGACCAGGCGGGCGACGTCCGACGGCGGCGCGACCTCGTCGTGCTGCAGGCGGGTAAGGCTGCGGGTCAGGGCGCCGCGGTCGACCCGATCGCAGTCGGCGACGCCCCAGCGCCGCAGGACGCCGGGATCAGCGTCGGGAATCAGGTCGGGACGCCGGAACTGCGACGGCATGGACTCATCTCCTTGATGCGTCCCGATGACGAAGGCGGACCGGTCCGTCGTTGCGCCCGGACAATCTCCCGGCGGGCAGAATCGGCGAGTCTCCGGGGGAAGGAGATTCCCCCATGGCGTTCGACAACCCGCTCGCGGCCGACATATGGTCCAGCAAATACCGCTTCAGGCCGGCCGAGGGGTCCGGCGACGACACAGTCGAGCAGACCTGGGCGCGGGTGGCGGCGGCCATAGCTGAAGCGGAGACGCCGAAGCTGCGACGGCACTGGCGGGACCGGTTCGCCGACGCCCTGTCGGATTTCCAGTTCCTCCCCGCCGGCCGGATCATGGCGGGGGCCGGGACCGGCCGCACCGTGACCCTGTTCAACTGCTTCGTCATGGGAACGGTCCCGGACGATCTGGGCGGCATTTTCCAGGCCGTGAGCGAGGCCGCCGTGACCATGCAGCAGGGCGGCGGCGTGGGCATGGACTTCTCGACCATCCGCCCGTCGGGCGCGCCGGTGAAGGGCGTCGGCGCCGACGCCTCGGGCCCGCTCAGCTTCATGGACGTGTGGGACTCGATGTGCCGCACCATCCTGTCCGCCGGGCAGCGGCGCGGGGCCATGATGGGCTGCTTGCGCATCGATCACCCCGACATCGAGGCCTTCATCGACGCCAAGCGCGACCCGGCCCGGCTGAGGAATTTCAACGTCTCGGTGCTGGTGCCCGACGCCTTCATGCGCGCCCTTGAAGCCGGAGCGGACTGGCCGCTGGTCTTTGGCGGCGAGACCCACCGGACCGTTCCCGCGCGCGACCTGTGGGCCCGGCTCATGCAGGCGACCTATGACGTCGCCGAGCCGGGCGTCATCTTCATCGACCGGGTCAATGACCGGAACAACCTCGCCGGCGTCGAGACGATTTCCGCCAGCAACCCGTGCGGCGAGCAGATGCTGCCGCCCTACGGCGCCTGCCTGCTGGGCTCGATCAACCTGGCGCGGCTGGTGAACAGTCCGTTCGAGGCCGGGGCGACGCTGGACGAGGAGCGGCTGGGGGAACTGACCCGCACGGCGATTCGCTTCCTCGACAACGTCATCGACGTCTCGCGCTTCCCGCTGGAGGCCCAGGCGGAAGAGGCCCGGGCCAAGCGGCGGCTCGGCCTCGGCGTCACCGGCCTGGCCGACGCCCTCGTGTTCTGCGGCATTCCCTATGGGGGCGAAGCGGCGGCGGACACGGCCCGGCGATGGCTGGGCGTCATCAAGCGCGAGGCCTATCGCGCCTCGGCCGAACTGGCCGCCGAAAAAGGCCCCTACCCGCTCTACGATCCCGCCGTGCTCGACCGGCCCAACCTGCTCGAACTTGACGAGGAGACGCGGGCCCTGATCGCCCGGCACGGCCTGCGCAACGGCTGCCTGACGTCGATCGCGCCGACCGGCACCACCTCCCTGATGGCCGGCAATGTCTCGTCCGGCGTCGAGCCGGTGTTCGCCTTCGCCTACACTCGCAAGGTGCTTCAGCCCGACGGCTCGAAGCGCGAGGAGGCGGTCGAGGACTACGCCCTGACGGTGTGGAAACGGCTGCACGGCGACGCGCCGCCGCCCGCGGACTCCTTCGTCACCGCCCAGACCCTGACCCCGGCCCAGCACCTGCGCATGCAGGCGGCGGCCCAGGAAATGATCGACAGCTCGATTTCCAAGACCGTGAACTGCCCCGAGGACATCGCTTTCGACGACTTCGCGGATGTCTACGTCGAAGGGTGGCGACTGGGCTGCAAGGGCCTGACCACCTATCGGCCGAACGCCGTCACCGGCTCCGTGCTTTCCGCCGCTCCGGCCGTCGCGCCCGTGCCCGCGCCGCCCGCCGAGATCCGCCTGAGCCCGCGGCCCGAGGCGCTGACCGGTTCGACCTACAAGATCAAATGGCCCGACAGCCCGCATGCCGTCTACGTCACCCTGAACGACGTGGAGGGGCCGGACGGGCCGCGGCCGTTCGAAATCTTCGTCAACTCCAAGAACATGGAGCACTACGCCTGGACCCTGGGCCTGACGCGGATGATCTCGGCCGTATTCCGCCGCGGCGGCGACGTGTCCTTCGTGGCCGAGGAACTGAAGGCGGTGTTCGAGCCGCGCGGCGGCGGCTGGATCAACGGCCGCTATGTGCCCTCCCTGCTGGCGGCGATCGGCGGCGTGATCGAGCGACATCTGGCCCGGGACGCGGCCGCCTGCGACCATGGCGACCCTGTCGCGGCCGCGCCGGGCGATCAGACGGCCGCCGCGCGTCCGACGGCCTGCTGCCCCCGTTGCGGCGCCGGCGGCCTGGTCCGCAAGGAAGGCTGCGACACCTGCTTCGAGTGCGGCTATTCGAAATGCGGCTAGGGGGAACGCCCGGATAAGGCCCCTCCCCCGCGTTCCAGACCTTGTTATCCCGGACGCGGCTCAGCCGCGTCCGGGGCGAAATGCGCACGAGTTTTCGGACGCTCGGAAATCGCAGCGCGATTGTCCGGAAGACAGGCAGGGGCCGCACTCGGCCTGACCCGTCTCCCGGATAGCTGCCGCCGCAGCTTCCGGGAGAGCCAGGCGCGGCGGCGGAGCGTCCCGGATCACCGCCCTGCGGTGTCCGGGATGACAAGATGGGGCGTAGGGACGCGGATGTCCCCTCCGTTCAGTAGCGGTATTCGAGGATCAGCCAGCCCTTGTCGGCGTCGCCGAAGGCCGGGTGCTCGCCCTCGAAATGCGCCGCCTTGAGCTCCACCGACCAGTGGCTGTCGATCGGCAGGGCGGCCGACAAATCCAGCTCCCGACCAAGGTCGAACGCGCCGTCGGCGTCGTGGAATAGGTGCGCTTCGGCGGTCAGGCGGGCTGTGCGCCCCCACGCCGGGACGCCGACATGGCCGCGCAGGAACAGGTCGCGGACGCCGAACGCCGGCGTCGAGGTGATGACGTCGGACCAGCCGAGAAATCCGTGACCCGTGCCCAAGGGGGTCTGGAAGCCGGAAACGCCGTCGCCGTCGAACCGCTCATAGCCCAAGCCCGCCGACCAGCGCGGCGCCTGAAGTCCCAGGGCCGCCGCCTGGAAATCAAGCGAATAGTCGGCTGGATTGGACCCGTTGTCGGACTGCACCGCGTATTCGCCGGCCCATGTCAGCGACAGATTCCCGGCCACGGTCCGCGACCCGGCCAGCCGCGCGCCGATCGTGGTCGAGGACGAGGCGGCGGCGTTGTCGAGATCGATGGCGAGGCCGAAGCCGCTCAGCCGGCCGACGGGCGTGTCCGTCTCGGCCTGCAACAGGTGGATATCGCCCCTCCAGACTCCCTGGGGATGTTCATGGCCGAGCGGCCGCTGGACACTGTCGGCGAAGACATAAGTCAGGGCGACCGGCTTCAGCGCCGTCGTCGCCAGCCGCACGGCGTCGAAGGTCTGTTCGTTCTGGCGCCAGCCGGAATTGCCGAGGAACCGGCCATTGCCCACGACCAGCCGCTGGCGGCCCACCGTGAACTCGGTGTCGGGCAGGCCGGTCCAGCGCACCTGGGCCCTGTTCAGCTCCAGGGTTTCCCCGTCGGCGACCGCGGGTCGGCCCGGGACCGGATCGGACGGCGCGGAGTAGCGGTCGTCCAACACGGCGACGCCCTCCCCCTCGATCAGCAGCTGCAGGCCATGGGCCGTCGGCGACCGCCAGCCCAGCCGGGCCCGCAGGGTCAGCGCCTGGGCCCGGTCGACGAATCCCTGCTGATCCACCGTTTCGCTGCGCAAACGCGTCTCGACGAGGATGCGCGCCTTCGTGTCATCCGCCGGCGTCTGGGCCAGGGCCGCCGCGGGGACCGCAGCCAGCGCAAGGGCCAGGGCCGCGGCGCGTCTGATCGTCATGGTCTTCTCTCCGGCTGAAAAAGGACGGCCGCCGGGGACATCCCCGACGGCCGCAAGTCGCACACCAGACTGGCGACTAGTGTTCCATATGGTTGTGGGCCTCGGGCGCGCCCCGGAAGATGTCCGGGTTCTGCGGTCCGGTGACCTCGATGATGCCGGCGGCGCCGCGGTCGACGCGGCTCAGGGCGTGATCGACCATGATATAGCTGCCGGGGACCTCGAAGGTCAGGTCCACCACCGTGGCGCCGCCCGGGGGCACCAGCACGGTCTGCACGTCGGTGACCGGCGGGCTGGTCAGGGAGGCGTCGCGGTAGACGTTCTCGAAGATCTCGCCGATGACGTGGAAGCTGGAGATCTTGTTGGGGCCGCCGACGCCGAAATAGATCCGGGCGCTGTCGCCGACCTCGACCTTGAGGGCGTTTTCGCCGGTCAGGGCCTTGAAGGCGCCGTTCATGACGTAATAGGTCGGCCGTTCGTCGAGCAGCTTCTCGACGCTCTCCGTCAGCAGGCCGGGCGTGCCCTGGTCTTCCTCGGTGTAGATCTCGCCCTGCATGACGTAGAACTCGTGGTCCACCGCGGGCAGTCCGCCCTCGGGCTCGACGAGGATCAGGCCGTACATGCCGTTGGCGATATGCTGGGCCACCATCGGCGTTGCGCAGTGGTAGACGTAGAGGCCCGGCTGCAGGGCCTTGAAGGTGAAGGACTTGGTCTCGCCGGGGTTTGCGTTGGTCGCCGCCGCCCCGCCGCCCGGACCCGTCACGGCGTGGAAGTCGACGTTGTGCATCATGACGCTGTTGGCGGCGTTGGTCATGTTGACCTCGACCGTGTCGCCGACCCGCACGCGGACGAAGGGCCCGGGGACCTTATTGTTGTAGGTCCAGTAGGTATAGCTCGTGCCGTCCTCCAGTTGGCCGATCACCTCGGTGGTCTCAAGGCCCACCACATGGTGGCGCGGGCTGTTGGCGGTCAGCGGCGCGGGCAGGTCGGTGGCGCTGCGGATGATGTTGACCGCGGGCGCCGGGGGCGCTGCGGGCTGGGCGGCCTCCTGGGCGAAGGCGACGCCCGGAGCCGCGGCGGCCAGGGCCAGGACGGCGACGCTGGAGAGAAGTGCAAAGAGTTTCATGGTCATTCCCCGGGGCTCTCTGTGGCCCCAATGGAGGTGGTCTAGGAGCCGTCCGGAGGGGCGACTTTGTGCCGGAACAACGTTCCGAGGGCCTGCGACCGGCGGCCGCGCGGGGGTCGCAGGAAATCCTCCTGACAGGTCTGACATATAAGCAATTACAGTAGGTTACATAACACTTGGGGAGGCGACGCTTGAGCCTTCGCATCACTCCCTAAGGGTTCATACGGAGGGTCGCCCGGGCCGATCCAGGCAGTTCAACCCGCAGGGCGGGCGCCCTGCGGGTTGAAAATCTCTCGATCCGCCCTCAGCCCTGGCCGGGCGGAATCCGGGAGGCTGGATCGATTATTCAGAAACTGCCGCGGAGCCCGACGAAACCGCTGCGCCCCTCGCCCGGCCAGAAGACCGCGCTGGAGGCGACGCGGGCGTCAGTGACGGCGCTGGCGTTGGCGATATAGCGCTCGTCCGTCAGGTTTCGGGCGTCCAAGAACAGCTTGAGTCCGGGTGCGACGGCGAACGTGGCGTTCAGCGACCAGACGGCGTAGCCCGGCGACTTCAGGGTGTTGGCGTAATCGACCCAGCTGTCCTTCGGCGACCACTGCACCGAAGGCGCAACCGACCAGCGGCCGGCGTCGTAGCTCAACTCGGCATGGTAATGGTGTTCCGGGACGACCGGCAGGCCGCCGTCGCCGTAATGGGGATCGCCATCGAAACGCAGATCGGTCCAGGCCCAGGTCTGGTGCAGTTTCAGCCGCCGCGCTCCGTCCCGCCAGATCGTCCAGTCCAGCCCGGCCTCAAGGCCCTGGTGCACCGTATCGCCGGCGTTGAAGGTGGCGGCCGGGATGTCCGGCGCGGTCAGGAAGGTCAGCAGTTCGTTCTCGACCGCCATGCGGTAGAGGGCCACGTCCCATGACAGCGGGCCCTTCCGCCCCCGCGCGCCGACTTCGATGGTCCAGGCCTCCTGGGCCTCGACCGGCACGAAGTCAGGATACGGCGCCTGCACTAAGGCGGAGAAATGCGGCGGCTCGACCGAGCGGGTCAGGTTGGCGAATAGCTGCCGGCCGCCGTCATCCTCCCACAAAAGCCCGACCCGGGGGGCGAACCAGTCGAAATCCTTCGAGGCGCTGCGTACGGGATTGACTTGGTCGACATAGTCGCGCGTCGCCTGGCCCCAGCTTCCCCCGGCGACCAGCGCCAGTCGGTCGGTGACGAACAGCCGGCCCTCGGCGAAGATGTCCGCGGCCGTGGCGCGCTGGGTGTTGTCGCCGGTCCGGACACCACGCTCTCCCGCGTTGTTCTGGAAGGTCAGGCCGTCCAGCCGACCGTCGCGCAGCCAGGCGCCGACGAACAGGTCGGCGTTTCGTCCGCCGAAGGTTCCGGTCCAGTCGAAGCGGCCGAAGGCGCCGATGTTGCGGCTCTGCTGGTCAATGACCACCGAAATGGGGTGATCCAGATCCTTGACCGCGGCATAGACGCCGCCCTCGAACGTCCAGGCCCCGTCCAGGCGCCAGTGGGTCAGGATCGAGCCGCGCAGCGATGTCATGTCGCGACGATAGTCCCGCGCGACATTGGCGGCGGCGGCGGCGGTCGGGTCGTTCAGCGCCTGCGTCAGGGTCAGGGCGCCGGGAATCTCGTTCTCGATGTCGGCGGCGCTGACCAGCATCCGGATTTCGCGGTCCTCGCCGAAGCTGTGGCCCAGGTTCAGGCTGAGCCGCTGCGACGCCTGGGCGGAATGATCCCGCCAACCGTCGGCGCCGAGCACCGTGACGCCGGCCCACAGATCCGTGTCGCCCCACTGGCGCGCGATCTCGCCGTGGCCGCGCCAGGTTTCGAACGAACCTGCTTCCAGCCTCAGTTCGTGGCGGGCCGGCGCGGTGCGGCCGGTCGGGGTGTTGAGCTGGATGGCCCCGCCCATGGTCGCGCCGCCGAAGCGGATGGCGTTGCCGCCCTTGAACACTTCGATGTAGCGGGCGCTGAGCAGATCGACCTCCTGGAAGTCGCCGAAGCCGTCGGCCTGGTTGAACGGCACCCCGTCCTGGGCCAGCACCACGCCGCGGTTGTGGGACGAGTTGCCCACGCCGGAACCGCGGATAGACAGGCGAACCTCCTCGCCCCAGCGCTTCTCGGCGAAGACGCCGGGCACCGCGTGCAGGGCGTCGCCGAGGTGCAGGGCCAGATGGTCCGCGTACTGCTCACGGCTGACCACGGCGACCGCGCCGGGCGTTTCCTGCGCGGCGGCGCGGGCGCGGGCGGCGACCGCCGGGTCCATCGGATCGCGCCGCCCGGTGACCACCACGTCGGCGATCGCCACCGGTTCGTCCGCGGCCGCCAGATGGACGAGGTGCGAAGGCTCCTGAGGCGCCGCGGCTGTAAGCATGAGGGCGGCGGCGGAGACGGTGGAGAGGAGCATGGCGAAACCGGAAAAAGGGCGTTCGGCCCGGATCGGACCGTGCGCCCAATTGGGCCCCCTCCCCTCCGGCCTCCTTGCGCTGACGCAACGGCCCGGCTCCGCAATTGTACGGTGATGCGCCCAGGGCCTTCGCCGGCAAAGGCCGGTCTCAGCGAACGGCGGAATCCTCCTGACAGCCGCAGCAGCTGTCGCGCGGCGGCTCGGCCCGGGCTTGCAGCCAGGCCGCCTCGTGATCGGCGCAGCGGTCGACCAGCAGACGCCAGACGGGTTCGGCGATGGCGGGGGACAGGCCGGCCAGGTCGGCCGCCCGCAGCACATTCGCCAGCACCGCCTCGATCCGCGTCGGATCGCGCACCTTGTCCGGGTCGCCCTTCAGGCGGGCGATCGCCTCGACGACGCGCTGCCGCCGCGCCAACGCCTTGACCATCTGGCGGTCCAGCGCGTCCAGCTCGGTCCGGAGGGTAGCCAGTTTCCGCTCTCTCATGACGACGCTTCGATTGAACCGAGGCCCGCCTCGCCGCGGAGGTAGCCGCCGACGAGCGCGCCGGGCGGGCCCGACGCCCTCACCCGCGCGGCGAGCTCGGCCCCCTCGATCCGGCCGTCCGCCCGGTCGCGCAACGCCGCCGCCACGGCGACCATGTCGGATGTGTGGGGCGACAGGCGCAGGGCCCTGACCCCGGCCGCCCTGAGCGTCGCCGGCGCCGCGTCGATCAGCTGGACGCCGTGCGACAGGGTCTGGACGCCGTTGACGGCCAGGAATTCGCGCCCGTCCAGAGTGCTGAGCGCCAGTCCGTCGGGGTCGCGGTCGCAGATGAACTGACAGGCGTCCTTGTGCAGGCCGTGGTGGCGGGCGTGGTAGCAGCGCCCCGACAAGGCCAGCGGCAGCCGTCCGAACGCGAACAGCTCGATCTCCAGCCCGGGGCAGGCCGCGGCGATCGCCGAAACGGCCTCGAGCGACAGCTCGATATTGGCGCAAAGCCGGACGCAGCCGCGCGCCATCAGTTCGCGCGCGGCCCCCTCGTTGTAGATGTTGAGCAGGGGTCCGGCCACGAACGGCCCGGTCCGGCCCCGCAGGCCGGAGATGTCGTTGATCTCGACCAGCATCTCCTGTTCGGCCGACAGGGCGGCGATGGCCTTGCGGTCGCGCTTCAGGGCCGGCAGCCCCAAGGTGGACCAGACCACCGTCTTGCCCGCCTGCGTCAGCCGGTCGGCGGCGTCGGCCAGGGCGGCGTCGACGAGCGGCGCGCGCTTTCCGCACACCACCTCGCCCAGATAGACCCGGTCGACCGAGGCCTCATCGGCGATCCGCGCATAGAAGTCGCGGATGCGGTCGGGCGCCCAGTTGAACAGCAGAGGTCCGAGAGTCAGCTGAATTGGATCCATCATCGCCAGGTCTTCCGGTAGGCGCCGGCGGTCTCGCGGCCGCCCTCGGCGAGATCGGTCAGCAGGCTCTCGAACGGCGTCGGATCGGCGCCCTCGTCGAGGGCGTCGATGGCGCCGCGGAAGGCGGAGGCGACCCGCGCCACATAGGCCTTGCCACGCTGTCGGCCCTCGATCTTGACCGCCGTGACGCCGGCGCGGCGCAGGGCGGCCAGCAGGCTCATGGCGTTCAGACTGACCGGGTCCTCGAACAGGTAGGACAGGCCGCCGTCCACGTCGAACCGGCCCTTGCACAGGGTCGGATAGCCCGCCGGCTCGCCGGGCGCATACCGGTCCAGTGCCAACCCCCCGAGGCGCGACACCAGAGCCCCCTCCTCCTCGGTGTAGGTGACCGACTCGGGCGGCGAGCAGACCCCGCTGAGGTTGGGCGATCGGCCGGTGACGTAGGAGGACAGGGCGCAGCGCCCCTCGGCCATGACGCACAGGCCGCCGAAGACGAAGGCTTCCGTCTCCACCGTGATCTCCCGCATCAGGGCGGCGATCTCCTCGACGCTGAGGACGCGCGGCAGCACCACCCGTTTCACCCCATAGGCCTCGGCGTAGAAGGCGATGGCCTCGGGCGAGCCCGCGGCGGCCTGGACCGACAGGTGCAGGCGCAGGTCCGGGTGGGCTTCGCGCGCGTGCGCCAGAACGCCCAGGTCGGCGACGATGACGGCGTCGACGCCGGTGCCCGCCGCGGCGTCGACCGAGGCGCGCCAGCGGTCGCCGGCGCCGGCCCGGGCGAAGGTGTTGACCGCCAGCAGAACCTTCGCGCCGCGATCATGAGCCCAGGCGACGCTGTCCGTCAGCTCGGCCGGCGAGAAGTTCAGGCCCGGGAAATTCCGCGCATTGGTGTCGTCCCGCAGACCGCAATAGACGCTGTCGGCGCCGGCCTCGACCGCCGCCCTCAGCATGGCGGGAGACCCCGCCGGACAGACCAGTTCGATCGATCCCATCTCAGGCCTCCGCACCGGCCGGACGCAGGCGGTCCAGCGCCCCCGCCAGGCCCGCATTCAGCCGGTCACGGAACGCCGGCGCGACGCCCAGCAGGTCCGCGAGAGTCAGTTCCGCGGCCTCCAGCGTATTGTGCAGGGCGACCACCGCCCGCGTGTCGCCGTCGACGCGGATGCGTCTCGAGAAGAAGGCGGAGTCGGCATCGCAACGACCGTCGAACAGCGCCAGAAGGGTCAGCAGCGGCCCGGATATCCGGGCGGCGTGGAGCGCCTCGTCGTCGCCGCGGACCACCTGGACCTCGCCGGATCCGCGGCCGGGTCGCAGACGGAAAGCCACCGGAAAGTCCGTGGGGGCGACGATGAAGACCACGTCGCCGGCCTCGCCGAGCCGTTCGAACACGTCAGGCCGGAGGCGCGCCACCCGGCGCAGGGCGAGGGTCAGCAGGCGCTCGACCGGACCGCGCAGGGCCATCAGTACGCCGGTGGCGGCCTTGCCCCATCCGGGCACAGGGCTCCGCGGGAGATGTGATCGCCACCCCGTCCCGCCGTGACCCATCACGCCGCCGCCTCGAGACCGCCGCCGAGGCTCTCCCGGACCAGGTCGATGAACGGCGGGAACAGGGCGGCGCGGAACTCCGGGGCGGCCCAGTAGGGGTTCATGAAGACGCAGCGCACCAGCACCATGCCCGGGGCGTCGACCACGCCGCCGAAGCCGTCGACATGGCGTGCGACCGCCGCCGCATAGTCGGGGCCCAGCGTGGTCTTGGAGACCGAGAATTCCGGCGAGTGATGGATGAGGTCGAACAGCGCCGTGGTTCGACGGTTGGCGCTGGCCAGGGACTCGCCGGTCAGGGCCACGGAGAAGCAGACGATGTTGGCGTCGGCGGGCTCGAGGAAGCGGACTTCCGGCACGGCGGCCCCGAGGGCGGCCTCGAACGCCCGGCGCGTCCGCACCGTCTCGGCGAGCAACGCGCCCAGTCCGGACGGGCCGAAACCCATGGTGCGCCCGCTCAGCCAGACCGCGGCGGCTCCGGCCGCCGAGCGCGACCCCTCGAGGGTCGACGACCATTTGCCGTCGCCGAGTTCCGGCCGGTCGAGATAGGGGGCGTCAAACGCCGAAACCGCGTAGCGGGCCGTGTCCCGGGTCAGGAAGGCGCCGCAGGCGTAGGGCACATAGCCCAGCTTGTGCGGGTCGATGGTCACGGAATCCGCCCGACCGATCGCTTTCAGCGCGGCGACGCTGGCCGGGGTCAGGACATCCTCGTCCGGCCCGCCGAGGATGGCGCACAGAAAGCCGCCGTAGGCCGCGTCGACGTGTCGCCAGATGTGCAGGCCACGCTCGGCTTCCCAGCGTTCCAGCCGGTCATGCAGGGCGTCGATCGGGTCGATCTCGCCCGTCTCGGTGGTGCCGGCCACGCCGACCGCCATCAGCACCGGCCGGCCCGCGGCCTCCGCCCGAAGGATCAGTCTCTCGAGATCGTCGACGTCGAGCCGTCCCTCGGAGTCGAGGTCCACGGCCCACAACGACTCCTCCCCGAGCCCGAACAGGTTGGCGGCCTTGGACCAGGAATAGTGTTTGTTGCCCGGGACCAGCAGCACGGGACCCAGGTAGTCGCGACCCGAGGCGCGGCCGATCCGCAGCCAGATGTTGGCCGGAACGCCAACGGCGGCGCTGTAGCGGCGCAGCACGGCGTCGGTCAGGCCGTGCTCGGCCCACAGCGCGCGGAACCGGTCCCAGCCCATGTGGGCCGAGGCGAAGACGTCGAGCGGTTCGCCGGTCTTTTCAGCAATGTAGAGGCCGAGGCTGAGCCAGTGGTCGAGGCGGTAGCGGGCCCGCCATACGGCCTCGAAATTGGCCACCGTGCCGCCGGAGGTGAAATGGCCCTCCGCGGTCGCCGGGTCGTAGCCGACCATGGCCGCCAGCATGGCGATGGCCTCGGCCTCGATCACCGTGCCGACCTTGCTGGCCTCGCGCGAGGTGTTGTTGGGATTGTGCAGCATGGCCGCCAGCCAGCCCAGCAGCGCCGGCATAGACACCTCGGCCTTCATGTGGCCGATGTAGCGGGGGGTGTAGGTGGGCGTCTCGGCCGTCAGCGTCTCGCACAAATTGGCGAGTTCCCGGGACAGGATCTCGCGTCGTTCCAGCCGCTGGGGCGACAGACGGTCCGCGGGCCCGACGAGGCAGGGATCGTCGGCGAACAGGCTCTTGCGCCAGTCGAACCATTGATCCAGCACCGCCTGGAATTCGCCGCGCACCCAGGTCTCGTTTTCCGAACGAGGGCCAGGGAACAGGGCGCCGGCGATTACGGCGGCGGGGGATGGGTTCATGGTAGCTCCTGCGGGATGGATGGTGCAGAGCCGCCGCCGCGTCGTTGTCGGCGCGCAAGCTCCGTCAGGACGGGCGCGTCAGAATCCAGCCGCCGACGCAGGCCAGCGCGACTCCGACCGACGCCGTGACGGCGAGGCCGGCCCCTGACGCATGAACGAGCAGGCCACTCAGGGGGAGGCTCACCGCGGCGACGGCCTTGGCCCCGCGCGGGATGGCGCCGCGTTGCTCCCAGGCCTTCAGGGGCGGACCCAGTCGATCATGGTTCCGCAGCCACGCCTCAAGCCGGGGCGAGGAACGGGCGAAGGCCCAGGCCGAGACGAGGGCGAACGGCGTCGTGGGCAGAAGCGGCAAGGCCACGCCGGCGACAGCCAGCGCGGCCGCGCCGAGCCCGAGCGCCTGCATCATCAGCCGCCGCCGGTCGCCCTGGGCCGCCGAGGGGGCGCATTGGCACTCCCCGAAACAGCACAGGTCGGTCGGGCACAGCGCCGGATCGCAGCCGTCGGAAACAGGGCGGGTCATGCCCGACCTGTCGCACGTCCCGGTCGCCGCCGCCTTGCGCGGGCGCAATGTCACAGCGATCGGCGCCACAGCATCGGTCCGTAGGCGGCGACGAAGCCGGCGAAGGCGAGGGCCCACAGCGTCGCCGAGACCGCCAGCAGGGCCACGGTCCACTCCGTCAGGAACGGCGCCGAGACCCGCACGACCACCGCCGACAGGATCAGCAGATAGATGGCGGTGGTCGAACCGTCGGCGACACGCGGCCGGCCGGTATGGCCTCGGGTGGCGCGGGTCATCATGGCCAGGGTCTCGACCCCCATGGCGCCCGTGGTCAGGGCGTGAATGCCGGCGGTGAACGGCACGGAGTCGGGGACCAGCGCGGACAATCCCAGCAGGATCAACCCCACGCCGAGCCACGCATAGCCGGCGTGCAGAATCCAGACGAGCGCCTCGCGCCGGGCCAGCCAGCCGCGCCAGCGCGCCAGCCGCGCGAGATTGGCCAGGCCGGCGAGGACCATGGCCGCGCCGGTCAGGGACGCCCAGGGCGCCGCGACCCAGGCGATGAGGGCGAGTGCGGTCAGGGCCAGAACCCCGGCGTCGAAGCGGTTGAAGGCGGTCGGCCCCCGGGCGATCCCGTGGGCCTGGGTCCAGTTCTGGGTGAAACTGGGGGTCACCCGACCCCCGATCAGGGCGATCAGGCCGGTGATGACCGCCACGGCGGCCCGCTCGCCGCCCGGTCCGAACAGCGGAACCTGATCCCGCAGATGGAAGGCGATGTTGGCGGCGGCCAGCACCGACACCATCAGGCAGACCGGCAGGTTGCGCCGGTTCTTCGCCGCCAGCACCTCGCGCCAGATCAGCGCGGCGAAGACGACCAGGAAGGCGCTGTCGATCACGGCGGCGGGGACGGACAGAGACGCCGGCAGGAATCCCGCCGCCCGACCCGCGGCCCAGAGGACGAACAGGCCCGCCAGCTTCAGGCCGGTCACCGGCAGGCGGCCGGTCCAGTTGGGCACGGCGGTCAGCAGGAAGCCGGCGATGACCCCGGCCAGATAGCCGAACAGCATTTCGTGGATGTGCCACAGGCGGCCGTCCATCCCGCCCACCGTCCCGTCGCCCAGCGACATCGACGCGACCCAGATCGGCACGGCGACCGCCGCCCAGACGGCCGAGAACAGGAAGAAGGGCCGGAAACCGAAACTGAACACCGGCGGGCCGGCGTATCGCCGGATGGACTGGGCTGTCGTGGCCACGGGCAGGAATCCTTTGAAAAAGAAAGGGCGGGGAGAGGCGAACCCCTCCCCGCCCCGTACGCTGTCGGCCCGTTACTCGGCCGGCAGGACGGCCGGCTCGGCTGCGGGGTCGGTCCCGGGCCTTGGCTTGAGGCCCGCGATCACCAGCCGGGCGGCGAAGATCGCCAAGGTGACGGCCCCCGCCCCGAACACCACGTCGCCGGGGACGCGCATCCACACCAGGGTCTGGACCAGCGGCGAGTGCAGCACCGCCGGAGAGCGCGCGTACCACATGCCGTGCTCGATGCTGGCGAAGGCCTGCACCACCCCGATCGGCAGCAGCGACAGGAAGAGCATCATCGCCAGACCGATGTTCAACAGCCAGAAGGTCCAGGCCAGCAGGGTGTCGCTCCAGGCCTCGCGGCGCGCCAGGCTGCGGAAGCAGAACAGCAGCAGGCCGATGCCCAGCATCCCGTAGACCCCGAACAGGGCCGCGTGGGCGTGGGTCGCCGTCGTGTTGAGCCCCTGGATGTAATACAGGCTCAGCGGCGGGTTGATCATGAAGCCGAAGACGCCGGCGCCGAGCAGGTTCCAGAAGCCGACGGCGACGAAGAACAGGATCGGCCATTTGTAGGCCTTGACCCACGGGGCGGCCTTCGTGTGCCGCCAGTTCTCGAAGGCCTCGAAGCCGACCAGGGCCAGGGGCACGACCTCGAGGGCCGAGAACACCGAGCCGATGGCCATCACCGAGGTGGGCGTGCCGGCGAAGTACCAGTGGTGGGCGGTGCCGAGGACGCCGCCGGTCATGAAGACGATGGTGCCGAACACGACCGCGACATTGGCGACCATCGGCCGGACCAGGCCGAGGCGGACGAACAGCAGGCTGATCACCGCCGTGGCGAACACTTCGAAGAAGCCCTCGACCCACAGGTGGACCACCCACCAGCGCCAGTATTCGACCATGCTGATGTGAGTGTGTTTGCCCCACATGAAGCCGGCCGCATAGAACAGGGCGATGGCCACGGTGGACAGGAACAGGATCACCAGCACCGGCTTGGCCTGGGACTTCTCCCGCAGCGCCGGCCAGAGGGCCCGGGTCACCAGCAGCAGCCACAGCAGCAGGCCGACGAACAGCAGGCTCTGCCAGAAGCGGCCGAGGTCGATGTATTCCCAGCCCTGGTGGCCGAACCACCAGTTGGTGTCGAGGTCGAAGATCTGCTGCACGCCGAACCATTCGCCGGCCATGGAGCCCAGCACCACGACGACGAGGGCGACCCAGAGAACGTTGACGCCCAGGGCCTGGAACCGCGGCTCCTTGCCCGAGACGATCGGGGCGATGTAGAGGCCCGTGCCCAGCCAGGCCGTGGCGATCCAGAACACCGCCAGCTGGGTGTGCCAGGTGCGGGTCACGGCGTAGGGAATCCATTCCGAGATCGGAATGCCGTAGAAGTCATGGCCCTCGACCGCATAGTGGGCGGTGACGGCTCCGAGCCCGACCTGCAGCAGGAACAGGGCGATCACGGTCAGGAAATACTTGCCCGCCGCCTTCATCGACGGCGTCGGCTTCATGCCCATCAGCGGATCGGCATTGGGCGGTTCGAGGTGCTCGTCCTTCGGCTGGCGGGCGTGCCAGAAGACCAGGGCGGCGACGCCGAAGATCAGCAGCAGGACGCTGGCCACCGACCAGACGATGTTGGCCGGGGTCGGGACGTTGTCGATCAGCGGCTCGTGCGGCCAGTTGGAGGTGTAGGTGATGACGTCGTTGGGACGCTGGGTTCCCGCACCCCAGCTGGCCCACCAGTAGAAGGCCGAGATCTGGTTGCGGCGGCCGGCGTCCGGCACGGCGTTATTGGCGATGGCGTATTGCTCGCGCAGCGATTCCAGGGCCGGATCGTCGCCCAGCAGGGCGACGTAGTGGGCCTTGACCTCGCGCATGGCGGCGGCCCGGTCGGCCGAGACCGTGATGGTGTCGGTCGCCGGATCATAGGTGTTGGTGCGCATCTCGCGCTTGACCCGGGCCTTCAACGCCGCCTGGCGTTCAACGTCCAGGCTGGCCCAGGACTGGCCGTGTTCGCGCTGCGACCACATCTCCAGCAGAGCGGTGGTTTCCCGGTGCAACTGGTCGGCCGACCAGTCAGGCGCGACATAGCCGCCGTGGCCCCAGACCGAGCCGACCTGCTGGCCGCCCATGGACTGCCAGGCCAGCTGGCCGGTCTGGATGTCCTCGCGGGTCAGCAGCACCGCCCCGGTCGTGTCCACGACCTGCGCCGGTATCGGCGGCGCCTGCCGGTTTATCTCCCGTCCCATCATCCCCAGCACGGCGAACGATGTCGCCATGATCAGGGCGAGGACGATCCAAAGTCGTTTGGTTGTCATCGCGATATCCTTGCGGCCACTCGGGAGGTCCCGAATCCGGCCAATTGAAGCTTCCATTCCGTCGATCAGCGTGGCCGGACGTTGTGCGCCGACAAACTCCGGGATTCCCCCAGTGGGGGTTGTCCCGGGATCACACAGCCCGGGCGTGCCGGCTCGTGGCGACCGGCAGACGGGCGTCGAAACAGGCCGCCACCACGCGCATGACGCGGTGGGCCTCGGCCGGGATCCGGATGGTTCGGCCGCTGACCTCGCACAGGCCGTCGGCCTGCAGCCGGCTCGCGGCGACGATCGCGCTGTCCAGCGTCACGTCGGCGAAGCCGTGCGCCCGGCAGACCTCCGCGACATCGACCGTGAGGTCGCACATCAGCCGCTCGATCACGGCGGCGCGCAGTTCGTCTTCGGCATCGACGGCCAGGCGGCGCGCGACCGGGAGGCGTCCGGCCTCGACCTCGTGGCCCCACCGGTCGGTCGTGATGGCGTTCTGCACGAACCCCTCGGCGAAACGTCCGATCGAGGAGGGACCGATCGGCACCAGCACGGGCGCCGGGTCGTCGGTGTAGCCCTGGAAATTCCGACGCAGCCCTCCCGAGGCCGCGGCGATGGCCAGGGGGTCCTCCGGCAAGGCGTAGTGATCCAGGCCGATGCGGACATAACCGGCCGCGCGCAGAGTCTCGTCGGCGGCCTCGGCCTGGGCCCAGCGGCCGTCGCCGTCCGCGAGGTCGGCCTCCCGGATCATCACCTGGTGCTTCTTCATCCACGGCACATGGGCGTAGCCGAACACGGCGACCCGGTCGGGCCGAAGGGTCACCGCCGCCTTCGTGGAGGCCGCGACATTCTGGGGCGTCTGGCCGGGGAGGCCGTACATCAGGTCGAAATTGATCGCGGCTACGCCGGCCTTGCGTAGACGGTCGTTGGCGGCGGCGACCATGTCGAACGGCTGGATGCGGTTGACCTTCGCCTGGACGTCGGGGTCGAAGGTCTGCACGCCGAGGCTGACCCGGGTCACACCCGCCTCGCCGGCCGCATCGATGAAGGCGTCCGACAGCATGCCCGGATCCAGCTCGGCCGCCACTTCCGCGCCGGGACGCAGGGCGAACCGGTCCGCCATGTGCCGGACAAGGGCCAGGAAGTCGTCAGGCGACAGGGCGTTGGGACTGCCGCCGCCGAAATGCAGATGGGCGGCGCCAGCGTGCGGTCCGATGGCGTCCGCCCAGAGGTCCACCTCCAGCATCAGGGTCTGGAAGAAGGCGCGGACCCTGTCGTACTCGTGGAAGACGCTGGTGTGGCAGCCGCAATACCAGCACAGGCGCTTGCAGAAGGGCACATGGACATAGGCCGAGATGGCCTGGTCCGCGCGGGTCGCCGCCAACCACTCCCGCGCCTGCCCCTCCCCGGCGGCGGTCTCGAAGGCGACCGCCGTCGGATAGCTGGTGTAGCGCGGCAGGTTGCGCTCGGCGTGGGAGCGCCAGGCGGGTGGAAGGGTGCGGAGCGACATGCGGAACGCCTCGGTCTGTGGTTCGCTGTTACGCCGCCGCCTTCCAGTTGGGTTGCAGCTCGACGTGCACCGGGCAGGGCGCGATGGCGATCGGCGCCGCGCCGCACAGTTCGTTGGCGAAGCCGTGATTGACGTCGCGGTGGTGGGCTTCGTCGGCGCGCACCACCAGCACCACGTCACGCAGGGTGGCGTCGGCCGGCAGGTTCCAGTAGCGGAGGGCGATCTCGGGCGCGGCGACGTTCTCGCTGCGGCCCTCGTCGATCTCGGCCAGGTAGTGGGTGTAGCTGAGCACCGCCTCCTCCTCGAAATAGCCGACCACGCGGTGCGCCGTCTTCGCGGACACGAGGTAGAGGCCGAAGAAGAACAGGTAGAAGACCCACTGCACGGCGATGACCATGAAGCGTTCGAACAGGGTCGGCTTGCACACCTCGATGAAGGTCATCAGGTGCATCCGCTCGTTCTCGGCCTCGTCCATCAGGGTGCGAATCCAGCCGTTGTCGTCCTTCATCCGGCGCAGGGCCTTCAGGTGATTCAGCGTCGCGCCGACCATGCCGGGCACGGCGGCCACGGTCTCCAGCACCACGGCGCGGTGGCCGTAGCGTTTGGCGAAGAAGGTGTCGGCGAAGAAGCGCAGCGCCTTGACGAAGCCCCAGGCGGTGCGGTCGGACAGGCCCCTGGGGGCGTGGTGGACGGACAGGTCGACGAGGGGAGCGATCATGGCGGCTTCCGAAACAGTGAACTTTGGGCCGGCGGCCCGATGGCGGTGGAGTAACCGCCGGCTGCGTCTGGTGAAATTCCGGTGTTTCACCTACGGGGTGTTGCGGAGGCCACGATGACGACCACCCCGACGGATGCGCTGGAGGCCCGGACCCCCTGGGACTGGATGCTGGCGACCCGCCATACCGGCTACGGCCTGGCGACCGCCGTCCTCGGCGCCGCGGGCGGCCTGGCGCTGCGCCTGGCCCTGACGCCGTGGCTGGAGGACCGGCTGGCGCTGCTGTTCTTCGTCCCGGCCGTGGTCGTGGCCGCGGCGCTCGGGGGCGCCGTGCCGGGCATTGTGGCGACGGTGCTGGGGTTCGCCTGCGGCCTCTACGTCACCTGGTCGACCGGCGCCCTGACCGGGGGCGACGTAGCCGGCGCGGCGGTCTTCCTCCTGCTGGGAGCGAGTATTTCAGCGGGCGGCGAGGCCTTCCAGAACATGCGCTCCCGGGCCGTCCTGGTGAACCGGGATCTGCGCGCGCGCGAAGCCCACCTGCAGTCGATCCTCGCCACCGTGCCGGACGCCATGGTCGTCATCACCGAGCGCGGCGTCATGCAGTCCTTCAGTCCCACGGCCGAGCGCCTGTTCGGATGGACCCCCGGCGAGGTGATCGGCCGAAACGTGAAGATGCTGATGCCCGAACCCTATCGCGAACAGCATGACGGGTATCTGGACCGCTATCTGACGACCGGCGAGCGACGGATCATCGGCGTCGGCCGCGTCGTGGTCGGGGAACGCAAGGACGGTTCGACCTTCCCGATGGAACTGTCCGTCGGGGAAATGATCTCGGGCGACCAGCGCTTCTTCACCGGCTTCGTCCGGGACCTCAGCGAACGCCAGCAGACCGAGCAGCGGCTCCAGGAGCTGCAGTCGGAGCTGGTCCACATCTCCCGTCTGACCGCCATGGGCGAGATGGCTTCGGCCCTGGCGCATGAACTGAACCAGCCGCTCTCGGCGATGGCCAACTATCTCAAGGGCTCGCTGCGCCTTCTCGACGCCGAGGCCATCCCCCGGGACCGGCTGCGCGACGCCATTCACAAGGCCGGGGACCAGGCGCTGCGGGCCGGCGACATCATCCGCCGCCTGCGCGACTTCGTCGCCCGCGGCGAGGCGGAACGGCGGGTCGAAAGCCTGCCCAAGCTGATCGAGGAGGCCAGCGCCCTGGCCCTGGTCGGGGCCAAGGAACATGGCGTCCGCGTGCTGTTCCGCTTCTCGCCCGAGATCGACCTGGTGCTCGCCGACAAGGTCCAGATCCAGCAGGTCGTGCTGAATTTGATCCGCAATGCGATCGAGGCCATGGAGGAGGCGAAGCGCAAGGTGCTTGAAATCCGCCTCGACCCCGTCGCCGATGAATACGCCCAGGTCACCGTGGCCGACACCGGCTCGGGCATCAGCCCCGACATCGCCGATCAGCTGTTCCAGCCGTTCGTCACCACCAAGCGGACCGGCATGGGCGTCGGACTGTCGATTTCGCGCACCATCGTCGAGGCTCACGGCGGCCGTATCTGGGTGGAGCCAAATCCCGGCGGCGGTACGCGATTCTGCTTTACGCTGCGTTCTGTAGGCGAGGAGGAACTTTACGATGGCGAATGAGCCGATCGTCCATGTGGTGGACGATGATCCTGCGATCCGGGATTCCCTGGCCTTCCTGCTGGACACCGCGGACCTGGTTTCCAGAACCTATGAGTCGGCCGCGGCCTTGCTGGCCCACGCCGACACCCTCGCTCCGGGGTGCATCGTCACCGACGTCCGCATGCCGGACATGAACGGGCTGGAGATGGTTCGGCGGCTGTCCGAGATGGGGGTGCGCCATCCGGTCATCGTCATGACCGGCCACGCCGACGTTCCGCTGGCCATCGAGGCCGTCCGCGCCGGGGTCAAGGACTTCATCGAAAAGCCCTTCGACGACGAGGCCCTGCTGTCGTCGATCCGCTCGGCCCTCGCCGACCAGGCGGGAACCGCCGAGCGTGAAGGGCAGGACGCCGAGGTGCGTGATCGCCTCGCCTCCCTGTCCACGCGCGAGCGTCAGGTGCTCGAGGGCCTGGTCGCGGGCCGCGCCAACAAGGTGATCGCCTACGATCTCGAGATCAGCCCCCGCACCGTCGAAGTCTATCGCGCCAACGTCATGACCAAGATGCAGGCCCGCAGCCTGTCCGAACTGGTCCGGATGACGATCCTGGCCAGATAGGCCGCCGGCCCCCTCCTCCTTCAGGACCGCGCGCCGACGGTCTCAGGAGTTTACCGGAGGTGACGCGGAGGGACGGGGGTGGGAGGAGGAGGCTCACTCGCCGCGGGATCATCCTGATGTACGACTACAAGGCCGCATTCGGGACCGCCGTGGAGCAGGTCAGGGGCGAGGGGCGCTATCGCGTCTTCGCCGACCTCAAGCGCGTGCGCGGCCAGTTTTGTACGACTACAAGGCCGCATTCGGGACCGCCGTGGAGCAGGTCAGGGGCGAGGGGCGCTATCGCGTCTTCGCCGACCTCAAGCGCGTGCGCGGCCAGTTYCCGAAGGCGGTCCGCCGTCGCGAGGACGGGTCCGAGCAGGACGTCATCGTCTGGTGCTCGAACGACTATCTCGGCATGGGCCAGCACCCGGCCGTGCTCGAGGCCATGCAGGCCGAGATCGAGGCGGTCGGCGCCGGGGCCGGCGGCACCCGCAACATCTCGGGCACGACCCGGTCGGCGGTCGATCTGGAGGCCGARCTGGCCGCCTGGCACCGYAAGGAAGCGGCCCTGCTGTTCACCTCGGGCTATGTCGCCAACGAGGCGACCCTGACCACGCTGCAGCGCATCCTGCCSGGGCTGATCGTCTTCTCCGACAGCCTCAACCACGCCTCGATGATCGCGGGCATAAGAAACGGCGGCTGCGAGCGGCACATCTTCGCCCACAACGACCTCGAACACCTCGAAAGCCTGCTGAAGGACGCCCCGGCCGACGCGCCCAAGCTGGTGGCCTTCGAGAGCGTCTATTCSATGGACGGCGACATCGCCGACCTCGCCGGGACCATCGCCCTGGCCCGCAAATACGGGGCCCTGACCTATCTCGACGAGGTCCACGCGGTCGGCCTGTACGGCGAAACCGGYGCGGGCGTGGCCGAGCGCGACGGGGTGCTGGACGGCATCGACATCGTCGAATGCACCCTCGGCAAGGCCATCGGCGTCATGGGCGGCTATATCGCCGCCGACGCGGTGATCATCGACGCCGTGCGCAGCTGGGCCTCGGGCTTCATCTTCACCACCAGCCTGCCGCCGGCCCTGACGGCGGGCGCCCTGGCCTCGGTGCGCTGGCTNATCATCGACGCCGTGCGCAGCTGGGCCTCGGGCTTCATCTTCACCACCAGCCTGCCGCCGGCCCTGACGGCGGGCGCCCTGGCCTCGGTGCGCTGGCTMAAGGCCCATCCCGAGGTGCGCGAGGCCCACCAGGAACGCGCCGCCGCCCTCAAGGCCCGCTTCCGCGCCGCCGGCATCCCGGTGATGGAGAGCGTCAGCCACATCGTGCCGGTGTTCGTGGGCGATCCGGTCCACGCCAAGATGATCTCCGACATGCTGCTGGAAGAGCACGGCGTCTATGTCCAGCCGATCAACTATCCGACCGTGCCCAAGGGCACCGAACGCCTGCGCTTCACCCCCTCGCCCAACCACTCCGACGCCATGATGGACGACCTCGTCAAGGCGATGGACCGCCTCTGGACCCACTGCAACGTGGCGCGTCTNTTCACCCCCTCGCCCAACCACTCCGACGCCATGATGGACGACCTCGTCAAGGCGATGGACCGCCTCTGGACCCACTGCAACGTGGCGCGTCTGCCTGCCGTCGCCTGAGGACAGCCTCGGCGAGGTCATCGTCGAACTGACCCGCAACGGGTCCTATCTGAAATGCTCGGCCATCCATGTCGCGACCGGCGTGGAGGCCTCCGCGGTTGGACCGGTCGCCCAGCGGGCAGGGCTGGAACGGATCGCCCTCGGCAAGCTGAAACGGGCGCTGGCCGCCCGCTGACCACAAGATGTTGTGGTGAACCGGCGTCAGGCCTAAATGGGTCGCCGCGCCAGAGCTTCGGGGATTCCAGTGACCGCCTTCACCCACGCCGACTATTTCTCGAAGAGCCTTGCCGAGGCCGATCCCGACATCTTCGGCGGCATCGAGGGCGAACTGGGCCGCCAGAAGGAGCAGATCGAGCTGATCGCCTCCGAGAACATCGTCTCGAAGGCGGTGCTGGAGGCGCAGGGCTCGGTGCTGACCAACAAATACGCCGAGGGCTATCCCGGCCGCCGCTACTACGGCGGCTGCGAATATGTCGACGTCACTGAGAACCTCGCCCGCGAGCGCGCCAAGGCGCTGTTCGGCTGCGCCTTCGCCAACGTCCAGCCGCACTCGGGGGCCCAGGCCAACCAGGCGGTGTTCCAGGCCCTGCTGACGCCCGGCGACACCTTCCTCGGCATGGATCTGGCGGCCGGGGGCCACCTGACCCACGGCTCGCCCGCCAACCAGTCCGGCAAATGGTTCCGGCCGGTGACCTACAAGGTGCGCGAGAGCGACTGCCTGATCGACTATGACCACGTCGCCGAGATGGCCGAGAAGGAGAAGCCGAAGCTGATCCTGGCCGGGGCCAGCGCCTACAGCCGGCACATCGACTTCAAGCGGTTCCGCGAGATCGCCGACAGCGTCGGGGCCTGGCTGATGGTCGACATGGCCCACTATGCGGGCCTGATCGCCGGCGGCGTCTATCCCGACCCGCTGCCGCACGCCCACGTCGTCACCACCACGACGCACAAGACCCTGCGTGGCCCGCGCGGCGGCATGGTGCTGTCGAACGACATCGAGCTGGGCAAGAAGATCAACTCGGCCGTCTTCCCCGGGCTGCAGGGCGGACCGCTGGAGCATGTCATCGCGGCCAAGGCCGTGGCCTTCGGCGAGGCGCTGAAGCCCGAGTTCAAACTGTATGCGCAGCAGGTGGTGACCAATGCGCAGGCGCTGGCCGCGGTGCTGGTCGAGCGCGGCGCGGCCATCGTCTCGGGCGGCACCGACAGCCATCTGATGCTGGTCGACCTGCGGCCCAAGGGCGTCACCGGAAAGGCCACCGAGGCGGCGCTCGAGCACGCCCTGATGACCTGCAACAAGAACGGGGTGCCGTTCGACACGGCACCGTTCACCGTGACCTCGGGCGTCCGTCTCGGCACCCCGGCCGGGACGACGCGCGGCTTCGGCGTCGGCGAGTTCCAGCAGGTCGGCCACTGGATCGCCGACGTCATCGATTCGATGAAGGGCACGGACGAAGCGGACGCCGGCGTGTCGCAACGCGTGGCGGGCGAGGTGCGTGAGCTCACGCGTCGCTTCCCGATTTACGGATAAGCGCTGATGAAGTGCCCTTTCTGCGGACATCAGGACACCCAGGTGAAGGACAGCCGCCCGTCGGATGACGGCGCCGCCATCCGTCGCCGCCGGTCCTGTCCGTCGTGCAGCGGGCGGTTCACCACCTTCGAACGGGTGCAGCTGCGCGAACTGATGATCCTCAAGCGCAACGGCCGCCGCACGCCCTTTGACCGTGACAAGCTGGAGCGGTCGCTGAACGTGGCCCTGCGCAAGCGCCCGGTGCAGCCCGAGCAGGTCGAACAGCTGGTCAGCCGCATCACCCGCCAGCTGGAAAGCCTCGGCGAGACGGAAATCCCGTCATCGACGGTCGGCGACTTCATCATGAAGGCGCTGAAGTCGGTCGATGAGGTCGCCTACGTCCGCTACGCCTCGGTCTACAAGGACTTCCGCCACACCGGCGATTTCGCCCGGTTCCTGGGCGATGAGGGTCTGGACGAAAGCTGATGCGCCCCCCGGGTCAAAGGATGCGCGTCACCCTGAAACTGGCGACGTCCCTCGACGGTCGGATCGCGACCGCCACGGGTGAAAGCCGGTGGATCACCGGCGAGGCCGCGAGGCTGGAAGGCCACCGCCTGCGCGCCGCTCATGACGCCATTCTGGTGGGCGTCGAGACCGTGCTGGCCGACGACCCTGAACTGACGGCGCGTCTGCCCGGGCGCCCCGTCGATCAGCCCCTCCGCGTGGTGCTCGACAGCCGGCTCCGCACGCCGCCCACCTCGAAGATCGCCCATGGCGACAGCCTGATCCTGACCGTCGCCGAGCCTGCGCCGGTGGGGACCGCGGTCGTCGAACGTGTCGAGGCCGACCACGGCCGCCCGTCGGTGGCCGCGAGCCTGTCGGCGCTGACGCGACGGGGCGTTTCGTCCGTCCTGATCGAGGGGGGCGGGCAGGTGGCGGCCAGCTTCCTGCGCGCCGGCCTGGTCGATCGTCTGGAGTGGTTCCGGGCGCCGATCCTGCTGGGCGCCGAGGGCCGGCCCTGCGTGGCGGCCCTCGCCCTTTCGAAGCTGGCGGACGCCCCCACTTTCCGGCGCCTTGCGGTGGAGCCTTGCGGTGACGACCTGTGGGAACGCTACGAGAGAGTTTGAATGTTCACCGGGATTGTCACGGACATCGGCCGCGTCCGTTCGGTCAGGCAGACCGAGCGCGACCGGCGGTATGAGATCGAGACCGCGTGGGACACGTCGGGCATCGATCTGGGCGCATCCGTCAGCCATGCCGGCTGCTGCCTGACAGTGACCGAAAAGGGCCCCGGCTGGTTCGCCGTCGAGGTCTCGGGCGAAACCCTCTCGAAAACCAACCTCGGCGACTGGACCGAGGGCCATCGCGTCAATCTCGAGCGGGCGGCCAGACTGGGCGACGAGATGGGCGGCCATGTCGTCTCGGGTCATATCGACGGCCTCGGCCGGGTCGTCTCGGTCACGCCCGAAGGCGGTTCGCACCGGATCGACATCGAGGCCCCGGCGCCGCTGCACCGCTATATCGCCGCCAAGGGCTCGATCACGGTCGACGGGGTGTCGCTGACGGTCAACGCCGTCGAAGGCCGGACCTTCGGCCTGAACATCATTCCCCACACCTGGGAGGCCACGACTTTGGGCGCCCTGAAACCCGGCGACGCGGTCAATCTCGAGATCGACATGCTGGCGCGATACCTCGCGCGGTGGCAGGAGACGGCGTGATGCAATTGGCCGCGAACATGAACGACAGCCCGATCAGCCCCATCGAGGACATCCTCGAGGACGCCCGCAACGGCAAGCCCTACATCCTCGTCGACGCCGAGGATCGCGAGAACGAGGGCGACATCATCATTCCGGCCCAGTTCGCCACGCCGGACCAGATCAATTTCATGGCCCGCCACGCCCGTGGTCTGATCTGCCTCGCCATCACCGCCGACCGCGCCCGCCAGCTGCGCCTGCCCCCGATGGCGGCCGAGAATCGCGAGAGCATGGGCACGGCCTTCACCGTCTCGATCGAGGCGCGCGAGGGCGTGACCACCGGCATCTCGGCCGCCGACCGCGCCCGGACCGTTCAGGTGGCGGCCGACCCGACCCGGGGCGCCGACGACATCGTCTCGCCCGGCCACGTCTTCCCGCTGGTCGCCCGCGACGGCGGGGTGCTGGTCCGCACCGGCCACACCGAGGCGGCGGTCGACATCAGCCGCATGGCCGGGCTGACGCCGGCCGGGGTGATCTGCGAGATCATGAATGACGACGGGTCGATGGCGCGGATGCCCGATCTGGTCGCCTTCGCCCAGCTGCACGGGCTCAAGATCGGCACCATCGCCGACCTGATCGCCTATCGCCGCCGCACCGAGCGGATGGTCGAGCGGGTCATGGACACGCCGTTCGACAGCGTCCACGGCGGCCCGTTCCGGCTGATGCTGTACCGCAACGCCATCGAGGGCGTCGAACACGTCGCCCTGGTCAAGGGCAAGATTGAACCCGGCAAGCCCACCCTGGTGAGAATGCACCAGGTCGATTTCGCCGCCGACCTGCTGGGCCATGTCGAGGCGCGCCAGAATTATGTGCCCCGCGCCCTGAAGGGGATCAGCGACCATCCGGGCGCCGGCGTCACGGTGTTTCTGCGCGATCCGGAACTGCACGGCCTGGCGGAGCGGCTGGCCGGGGTCGAGAAGCCGACCGCCGTCGACCGGTCGATCCGCAACTACGGCGTCGGGGCGCAGATCCTGCTGGATCTGGGCGTCCGCGACATGATCGTGATGAGTTCGACCCGCCCCAATCCGGCTGCGCTGGAAGGCTACGGCCTGCGCATCGTCGGCTGGCGTGACATGGACGGAGAAGACCAATCGTAAGCGAGCCCATCCGCGTCCTCATTGTCGAGGCGCGCTTCTATGACGACCTCGCCGACGCCCTGCTGGAAGGGGCGAAGGACGCCCTGCGCGCGCGGGACGTGGAGTTCGACATCGTCTCGGTTCCGGGCGCGCTGGAAGTGCCGACGGCGATCGCCCTGGCCGTCGAGGCCGGCCGCTATCCGACCGCTCCCCGCTATGACGGCTTCGTCGCCCTCGGCTGCGTGATCCGCGGCGAGACCTATCATTTCGAGATCGTATCGGACCAGTCGGCGGCCGGAATCCGCAACCTCGGCCTCAACGGCGTGGTCATCGGCAACGGCATCCTGACGACCGAGGACGAGGACCAGGCCTGGGCCCGGGCCCGCATCAGCGAGGGCGACAAGGGCGGCGGCGCGGCGCGCGCCTGTCTGGAGCTCATTGCCTTGCGCAAGCGGCTGCGCGTAGGACTGGGCGCGTGACCGAACCCGCCAGCCTCCAGTCCGTCCTCGCCCAGCTCGCCGAGGCCGAGAAGCAGCGCGCAGAGCCGCAGCTGACCAGCCGCCAGCGCCGCGCGCGCACCGTCGCGCGCCTCGCCGCCGTGCAGGCCCTCTATCAGATGGAGCTGGCCGGCGAGGGGGTCGAAACCGTGATCTCCGAATTCTCCAACCATCGCTTCGACGCCGACATCGACGGCGAGGCGCTGGCCGAGGCTGACGAGGACTATTTCGCCGAGATCGTGCGAGGCGTGGTCAGCGGCCAGCGCGACATTGACGACGCGGTCAAGGCGCGGCTGGCCTCCAACTGGCGGATGGAACGGCTCGATTCCACCCTGCGGGCCCTACTGCGGGCCGGGGCGTGGGAGCTGCGCGAGCGGCAGGACGTGCCGCGCGAGATCGTCATCGACGAATATGTCGAGCTGGCCAAGGCCTTCTTCGACGACGCCGAGGCGAAGTTCGTCAATGCGGCGCTGGACGGCGTCGCCCGAGACGCCCGGCCCAGGGGCTGACCCCGCCATGCCCGCGGTCGACGTCGCCGGCGAGTTCGAAACCATCCGCCGCCTGTTCGCGCCCCTGGCCCATCCGGTCTGGGGCCGCGGCCTCCTCGACGATGTGGCGGTCGTCCCGTCTCGCGCCGGCCACGACCTGGTCCTGACCAAGGATGCGATCGTCGAAGGCGTCCATTTCCTGTCAACGGACCCGCTGGACACCGTCGCCCGCAAGCTGATGCGGGTGAACCTGTCCGACCTGGCGGCCAAGGGGGCCGAGCCGTTCGGCTATCTGCTGGCCTGCCACTGGTCCGAGCGCTGCGGCTGGCCGGAGCGGACGACCTTCGCCGAAGGCCTGCGCGTCGATCAGAAGGCGTTCGGTGTCGCCCTGCTGGGCGGGGACACGGTGGCGACGCCCGGCCCGGCCGGCTTCTCCATGACCATGCTGGGCTGGGTTCCGAAGGGGCGTGCCGTGGGCCGCGCCGGCGCCCGGCCGGGGGACCTCGTGTTCGTGACGGGCACGGTTGGAGACGGGTGGCTCGGGCTGGAGGCGGTGCAGGGCAAGCTGTCGCTGGATCCCGAGCGGATGGCCGCCTTGTCGGATCATTACCGGACGCCGACGCCGCGCGTCGACTTCGCCGGTCCGGTCCGGGACATGGCCAGCGCGTCCATCGATATTTCCGACGGCCTGATCGCCGACCTCGGGCATCTGGCCGAGGCCGGCGGGGTGCGCCTTGAGATCGATCTGGAGAACGTGCCCCTGTCCGCGGCCGGTCAGGCCTGGTTCGACGGCCGGGTCGATGCGCAGGCGGCGCTGGAAAAGCTGGTGACCGGCGGCGATGACTACGAAATCGCCTTCACCGCCACGCCGCGGGAAGAGGCCGCGCTGCGTCGGGAGGCCGAGCGTCGGCATCTGCGCCTGACCCGGATCGGCCGCGTGACGGCGGGGGAGGGCGTCGTCGCCCGCTTCGGCGGCCAGCCCGTGGCGTTCGACCGGCCAGGCTTCACTCACGACTGACAACGAAATCTCAAGGCGTGGCGGTCAACATGCGGGGATGCGCCGTCGCGATCTCATTGCAGCTTCCGCCGCCCTGCCGGTTCTCTCCGCGGGGAGCGACGCCCTCGCCGGCGAGCGACCAGCGGCGGGAGGCGCCAGCATCAGCATGCCGGGCGTGGGCTTGCCGATCATCGCGGGGGGGCGGCTGCGAAACTATGTCTTCGTCTCGCTGCGCCTGCATCTGGGAGGGTCCGCCACGCCCGAATCGATGCGACCGAAAGAGGCTTTCCTGCGCGACGCCTTGGTGCGCGCGGGGCACCGGACGCCCTTCACCGTGCCCGACGACTGGCGGGTCATCGACACCGCCGCCCTGTCAGCCAGCCTGATGCGATCGGCCGCTACGATAGCCGGACGCGGCTCGGTCACCCGGGTCGAGATCGTGAGCCAGGCGCCCCGCCGCCGGACGGGCGTAACCGCCGGCTGAACTTCGTTCACCAACGCTGTTGCGTCGGCCCCCGGCATTTGGCACGTTTCCGCCGCAATTCCCCAAGGACGCAACATGCGTCCGGTGCGCACGGGGGGACCGGAAGGCGGACAGAGGCGAATAACGCCCGCCGCGCCAAGGAACCGGGCGCCTGAACACACAGGGTTTGGAAACGCCATGAGTAACTATCTGTGGCTGGTCATCGCCGCAGGCGCGCTGGGAGTCCTCTACGGGCTGATCCAGACCGCCGCGTTGATGAAGGCCAGCACCGGCAACGACAAGATGCGCGAGATCGCCGCGGCGATCCAGGAAGGGGCCTCGGCCTATCTGCGCCGCCAATACACCACCATCGCCATGGTCGGAGTCGTGATCCTGATCGCGGCCTGGCTGCTGATCGGGCCCTATGCGGCCATCGGCTTCGTCATCGGCGCGGTGCTTTCGGGCCTGGCCGGTTTCGCCGGCATGCTGATCTCGGTCCGGGCCAACGTCCGCACCGCACAGGCGGCCTCGGAAAGCCTCGCCAAGGGTCTGGACCTGGCCTTCCGGTCGGGCGCCATCACCGGCATGTTCGTGGCGGGCGGCGCGCTTCTGGGCGTGGCCGGCTACTACGCCTTCCTGACCGCCGGCGCGGGCTTCGAGAGCACCAGCCGCGAGGTCATCGACGGACTGGTCGCCCTGGGCTTCGGCGCCTCGCTGATCTCGATCTTCGCCCGCCTCGGCGGCGGCATCTTCACCAAGGGCGCCGACGTGGGCGGCGACATGGTAGGCAAGGTCGAGGCCGGCATCCCGGAGGATGACCCTCGCAACGCCGCGACCATCGCCGACAACGTCGGCGACAACGTCGGCGACTGCGCCGGCATGGCCGCCGACCTTTTCGAGACCTATGCGGTGACCACGGTCGCCACCATGGTGCTGGCGGCGATCTTCTTCCGCGACCAGCCCTATGTCGAAACCATGATGCTGCTGCCGCTGGCCATCTGCGCCATCTGCGTGGTGACCTCGATCATCGGCAGCTTCTTCGTCCGTCTGGGCAAGAAGCAGAACATCATGGGCGCCCTGTATCAGGGCCTGATCGTCACCGGCGTCCTGTCGGTCGGCGCGGTCTGGTGGGTCATCACCCAACTGGTCACGGGCCCCGTCACGACGACCAGCGGTCTGGTCATCGAGCCGATGAGCCTGTTCTGGTCCGGCCTTGTCGGTCTGGGCGTCACCGCGGCCATCGTGGTGATCACGGAATACTACACCGGCTCCAACTTCCGCCCGGTGCGCTCGGTCGCCAACGCCTCGGTTTCGGGCCACGGCACCAATGTGATCCAGGGTCTGGCCGTTTCACTGGAATCGACCGCCCTGCCGGCGCTGACGATCATCGTCGGCATCATCGCCAGCTACCAGCTGGCGGGCCTGTTCGGCATCGCCATCGCCACCACGACCATGCTGGGCGTGGCGGGGATGATCGTGGCTCTGGACGCCTTCGGTCCTGTCACCGACAACGCCGGCGGCATCGCCGAGATGGCGGGCCTGCCCTCGGACGTGCGCCACGTGACGGACGCCCTGGACGCCGTCGGCAACACCACCAAGGCGGTCACCAAGGGCTATGCGATCGGTTCGGCCGGCCTCGGCGCCCTGGTGCTGTTCGCGGCCTATACGTCGGACCTGCAGTATTTCTCGGCCAACCCTGACGTCTATCCGTTCTTCGCCAACATGCGCGAGGTCGCCTTCGACCTGACCAACCCCTACGTCGTCGTCGGCCTGCTGTTCGGCGGGCTGCTGCCCTTCCTGTTCGGCGGCATGTCGATGATGGCGGTCGGTCGGGCCGCTGAATCGGTCGTGGAAGAGGTCCGCCGCCAGTTCCGCGAGAACCCGGGGATCATGACCTATGAGGTCAAGCCCGAGTACGGCCGGGCGGTCGACATCCTGACCAAGGCGGCGATCCGCGAGATGATCGTGCCGTCGCTGCTGCCGGTGCTGTCGCCGATCGTGCTGTTCGTGGCCATCCTGTTCCTGTCGGACAAGGCGGATGCGTTCGCGGCCCTGGGCGCCATGCTGATGGGCGTGATCGTGACCGGCCTGTTCGTGGCCATCTCGATGACCTCGGGCGGCGGCGCGTGGGACAACGCCAAGAAGGTGATCGAGGAGGGATTCACCGACAAGAACGGCGTCGTCCACGGCAAGGGCTCCGAGGCTCACAAGGCCGCGGTGACCGGCGACACCGTCGGCGATCCCTACAAGGACACCTCCGGACCGGCGGTGAACCCGATGATCAAGATCACCAACATCGTCGCCCTGCTTCTGCTGGCGGTGCTGGCGAGCGGCAAGATCGTCTGAACCTGATCGGCCTCTCCGGTTCGCCGGAGAGGCCGTCTGTCCTGAAACGAAAGAGGCCCCGGAGATCGCTCTCCGGGGCCTTCTTTTTATGTCGTCGGCCTTGGCCCTATTCGCGGCGCTGCTGGCCCGGCGTGTCTTCGTCGGTGCGGGGCAGCTGGCCGCGGCCGACGTTGCCGAGCAGCTGCTCGAGGATCGTCAGTTGGCGGCCGCGGGTCGGCGTCTCGCGACCGTTCATGGCCACGACCTGGCCGTCCTCAAGCCCGAGGTTGTTGACCGCCGACACCTGACCGGCGTCGTTGAAGGTGATCTCCGTCACCGAACGCTGGGTCACGTGGGGGCGGTTATAGGTGTATTTCTCGGTGACCTGGCTGATGTAGTACCAGATGCTGTCGCGCTCGAAGGTCGAGGTCGTCGAGGGCGTGCCCAGCTTGGTCAGCACGGTCTGCTTGGTGTCCGTGCCGGCGACGATGTCGGTGGGCCGGGCGTCGATCGCCTGGAAGCCGTTCTGACCCACCACGGGGGCGCACGCGGCCGTGAGAGCCGCGACGGACAGAGCAGCGATAACGAGCTTCGAACGGACCATTTGCGGCGCCTGCGACTTCAACAAGGTCTTTGACCTAACCGGACCCGAGCCTTAGTTCAACGGCGCGGCGGAAAAGGGGCCGCATGATCATGCTTCAGAATCTGTTCCGAACCCGTCCCCGAGAGCGTCTCGGCCAGCCACTGTATGAACTGGCGGTGCGCCAGGCCCGCCGGCCCGGCTTCTACACCACGCTGGGCGTCGCTGACCGGATCGATGCGCGATTCGAGCTCTACACCCTGCATGTGCTGCTGCTGGTCATGCGTCTGCGCGATGAGGGCGAGCGGGGGGCGGAGGCCGGGCAGGCCCTGTTCGACACCTATGTCTCGGCCCTGGACCACGCCCTGCGGGAGCTGGGCGTCGGAGACATCTCGGTGGGCAAGAAAATGCGCAAGCTGGGCGAGGCCCTGTACGGCCGGATGACCGCATACGAGGGACCGTTGCGCGACGGCGACGCCGCCGCCCTGTCCGCCGGTCTGGCGCGTAATGTCTACGAGAGCGACGATCCCGCGGTCGGCGCCGCGCTGGCCGCCTATGCCCTGGCCAGCCGGGCCCGTCTGGCGGCGCAGGATTTCGATGCGGTGGCGGCGGGTCCTGACTGGGCGGAGATTGATCAATGAGCGTTCCGAGCCTTCCCTATAGCGAACCGGTCCGCCTGCATCAGGTGCCGGGCGGCGTGAAACGCACGCTGGAGCCCGACGCGGCGGCCCGGGCGAGGATCGCCAAGGCGCTGGACCTGGCGTCGCTCGACTCGTTTACGGCCGAGATTGATCTGGCCCGCGTCGACGCCGGCTGGCGGCTGTCCGGCCGGGTGCGCGCCAGCCTGGCCCAGACCTGCGGCATCACCCTTGAGCCGCTGCCTCTCGAGGTGGACGCGCCGTTCTCCCTGACCCTGGCCGAGGCGGTCGACGAGGATTCCGACGAGATCGTCATCACCCTGGACGACGAATCGTCGGATCTCATCGAGGACGGCCAGATCGACCTGGGCCAGTATGCGGTCGAGCAACTGGCCCTGCGGCTGGATCCGTTCCCCCGCAAGCCCGGCGCCGAGTTCGTCCAGCCCCCGGAACCCGCCGAAATTTCGCCCTTCGCCGTGCTGAAGCAACTCCGGCCCTCCGACGAAGGTTGACGCAGCGGCGGCGCGGTTGCATCCCCCCGGGGCGGCGCTATCGTCGCCTTACTGACAAGCGCCGAACGCACGGCGCGACGGAGTCGAAACGGCTTGTCATCCCCGATCCTGATTTCGCTCGACGCCATGGGCGGGGACCACGGTCCATCGGTCGTGGTCGGCGGCGTCCGCGACTACCGCAAACGCCACGGCGGCGAGGGCGTGCGTTTTCTGCTGCATGGCGACGAGACGGCGATCCGGGCCGAGATGGCCCGATGCGCGCTGACGGAAGACGTCTGCGTCGTCCGCCACACCGACAAGGTCGTGGCCATGGACGAAAAGCCCGCCCAGGCCATGCGCCGCGGCAAGGGCTCCAGCCTGTGGAACGCCATCGAGGCGGTGAAGCTGGGCGAGGCGGGCGCCGTCGTATCGGCCGGCAACACCGGCGCCCTGATGGCCATTTCCAAGCTGCTGCTCAGGATGTCGGCGCCCGGCCTGGAGAGGCCGGCCATCGTGGCCGGCTGGCCGACGCCGCGAGGCGTCACGGCCGTGCTCGACGTCGGCGCCAATGTCGAGAGCGACGCGGCCCAGCTGGTCGAGTTCGCCATCATGGGCGAGGCCTTCATGACCGCCGTCCACAGGATCACGAAGCCGACCATCGGCATCCTGAATGTCGGCTCCGAGGACATGAAGGGCCACGAGGAGGTGCGCGAGGCGGCGCGTCTGCTGCGTGAGGGCGGCTTCGGACTGGACTATTTCGGTTTCGTCGAGGGCACGGACATCGCCAAGGGCACGGTGGATGTGATCGTGACCGACGGCTTCACCGGCAATATCGCGCTGAAGACGGCCGAAGGGGTGGCCAAATTCATCGCGGGGCTGATGAAGGAAGCACTGAGCTCAAGCCTGACGTCAAAGGCCGGCGCGCTGCTGGCGATGCCGGCGTTGAAGCGTATGAGCCGGAAGATCGACCCCAACGCCAACAACGGCGGGCCTCTGCTGGGCCTCAACGGGATTGTCGTGAAAAGCCACGGCGGGGCGACGGCGGGCGGCTTCGGCGCCGCTATCCGGGTGGCGGTCGAACTGGGCCGCAGCGACTATCTGACCAAGGTCAGCGCGAGCTTCAACCGGCTGACCGCCGTCATGGAACAGCCGTCCGAGCCCGCGGAACCGGCCATGGAGACTCCCCAGTGAGCGTCATTCGCAGCGCCGTGACCGGCGTCGGCTCATTCCTGCCGGAACAGGTCGTGACCAACGCGGACCTGGCGAAGATCGTCGATACTTCCGATGAATGGATTCAGGAGCGGACAGGCATTCGTCAGCGACACAAGGCCCGCGACGACCAGCCGACCAGCGACCTCGCGGTCGAGGCGGCGAAGAGAGCTCTGATCGACGCCGGCCGGACGGCTGCGGAGATCGACCTGATCATCGTCGCCACGACCACCCCCGACATGACCTTCCCGTCGGTCGCCTCGATCGTGCAGCGCAAGATCGGCGCCCCGACCTGCATCGCCTTCGACGTCCAGGCCGTGTGTTCAGGCTTCGTCTACGCTCTGAGCGTGGCGGACGGCTTCGTCGCCCGGGGCCTGGCGAAATGCGCCCTGGTGATCGGCGCCGAGGAAATGACCCGGCTGATGGACTGGACCGACCGCTCGACCTGCGTGCTGTTCGGCGACGGCGCCGGCGCGGTCGTCGTCGAGCCGCGCGAGGGGCAGGGGACCAAGGAGGACCAGGGTCTGCTCGGCTTCGCCCTGCGTTGCGACGGCACCAAGACCGACCTGCTGTACGTCGACGGCGGCCCGGCGACCACGGGGACGGTCGGGCACCTGCGGATGGCGGGAAACCAGGTCTTCCGGCACGCCGTGGTCAATATCGCCGAGGCCATCACCGCCGCCTGCGCCGCATCGAACATCGAGATCGCTGACGTCGACTGGTTCGTGCCCCACCAGGCCAATCAGCGCATCATCAAGGGCGTGGGCGACCGGCTGGGGCTGGATGAGAACAAGGTGATCTCGACCGTCGCCATGCACGCCAACACCTCGGCCGCCTCCATCCCGCTGGCTCTCGACGCCGCCATTCGCGACGGCCGCATCAAGCGCGGCGATCTGGTCCTGCTGGAGGCCATGGGCGGCGGTCTGACCTGGGGCGCCTGCGCGTTTCGTCTGTAGGGCGTATTTCCGGCTTTCCATTTGACGACGCTTGCCCTTTTATGTCGCCGACCGACCTTTGGAGGGGAGCGGACCTTGGCCGAACACCAGACCCTGACACGCGCGGACCTGTGTGAAGCGGTGCATGAGGAGGTCGGCCTGTCCCGACAGGAATGCTCGTCGCTGGTCGAGCGCACGCTCGAGCTGATCATCGAGTCGCTCGAACGCGGCGAAACCGTCAAGCTGTCGGGCTTCGGTGTCTTCCAGGTGCGCGAGAAGCGCGCCCGGATGGGGCGCAATCCGAAGACGGGCCAGCCCGCCGCAATCCATCCGCGCCGCGTGATCAGCTTCCGCGCCTCGCAGATCATGAAGGGCCGGGTTCACGACGCCGTCGTGAACGCCTGACGCCCGTGGCCAAGAGCCCGAACGCCTTCCGGACGATTTCAGAAGCCTCCGACGAGGTCGGCGCGCCCCAGCATGTGCTGCGCTTCTGGGAGACGAAATTCGTGTTCCTGACGCCGCTGAAGCGAGCGGGCGGGCGGCGGTTCTATCGCCCGCAGGACATCGTCGTGCTCAAGGCCGTCAAACGGCTGCTGCATGAGGAAGGCCTGACCATCAAGGGCGTGCAGCGGCTGCACAAGGAGCAGGGGCTCAAGCGCCTCGCCCATTACGGCGACCCCGAGGGAACGGTGACCTTCGAGCCCGAGGGCGCCGCGCCGGCCGGGGATTCCGCGCCTGTCGCGAGCGCGCCGTCGACCATCCGCCTGCGTCAGGTGCTGGCCGAACTGGAGGGCGCGCGGGCCCGGCTGGAAGCGGTGCTGTCGAGAAGCGCCTGAGGGCTGCTTTTTCGGTTTGCGGCGCCGCCAACCCCGTCTATAGGGAGCGCCTCTCGGAGCGTGGCGCAGCCTGGTAGCGCACTTGACTGGGGGTCAAGGGGTCGCAGGTTCGAATCCTGTCGCTCCGACCATTTTCCTTGCGAAAATCGGTTGGTTGAAGGGGTCGTCTCAGGACGGCCCCTTTGCAATTGGGCCGTCACTTCTTTCCGGAACCGCCTTCGGCCCAGCGGAACAGCGGGTAGAGGGGCACGCCCCAGCCGATGCCGGCGACGGCGTAGACCAGCAGGTCGATCAGGGGCGACGGCGGCAGCAGGCCCCGGATCGCGATCGCGCCCCAGATCCAGACGACGAGAAAGGCGACCACGCCCAGCATGGCGACGAAGCGGCGTGTCCGCGGACTCATGGTCAGCGCTTGCTCCGGAACAGGAAGAAGCCGCCGAGGGCCAGGGCCGAGGCGGTAAGGGACCAGACGACCCAGTCCCACTCGTCCATGGTGCCGATGGCGAAGACGCGGATGGCCAGGAACCAGCCGGCGACGGCGGCGACGCCGGAGACCAGCGAGGTGGCGAACAGGCCGCGGCGGCCGGTGACCAGGTCGGCCAGCCAGGCCAGGGCGAAGGCGCCCACAACGGCGATGGCGATGTCGGCGTACTGCAACGGCCTCTCCTGACTTGCGGCGATGCGACGCCGAAAAGCGACTCGATCTCGCCGCGCCGGGCGGGCATACCGCTCAATCCGGCGTCGGACCAGTGACGCGCCGGCACTGTAACGGTCGGGACGGCGGGCGTCGAATGAAGCGTTTCATCGGGGGCGATCAGAGCCGGGCCGTCGCCATCTGGCTGTTCATCTGCGCCGTGCTGGTGTTCGCCATGGTGGTGGTCGGCGGCGTGACCCGCCTGACCGGCTCGGGCCTGTCGATCACCGAGTGGAAGCCGATCATGGGGGCGCTACCGCCGATGAACGCGGCGGACTGGAACGCGGCCTTCGAGAAATATCGCGCCATCCCGCAATACGCCCAGGTCAACGCCGGCATGAGCATGGGCGAGTTCCAGGGGATCTTCTGGTGGGAGTGGGCGCATCGGTTGCTGGGGCGGCTGATCGGGGCCGTCTTCTTCCTGCCGTTCGTCGTGTTTCTGCTGCTGCGCAAGCTTCCGCGCCGGCTGATCGGGCGCTGCGCCGTGCTGCTGGCGCTGGGCGGGCTGCAGGGGTTCATCGGCTGGTGGATGGTGTCCAGCGGCCTGTCGGAACGGGTCGATGTGGCGCCCGAGCGGCTGGCGACGCACCTGGGGCTGGCGCTGCTGATCTTCATGGGCCTGATCTGGACGGGGCTGGAGGCCTGGAACGGCGAGTCGCATTCGCGCGCGCCCCAAGGGTGGAGCCGGGGCGCGGCGATCCTGCTGGGCGCGGTCTTCGTGCAGTGCCTGCTGGGCGGGCTGGTGGCGGGGGCCAAGGCGGGGTTCGTCTACACCGACTGGCCGATGATGAACGGGGCGGTGCTGCCGCCGGTGGACTGGGGCAGGGGCGCGCTGGCGGTCCTGCACGACCAGGCGCTGGTTCAGTTCAATCACCGGGTCTGGGCCTATGCGTTGCTGCTGGGAGGCACGGTCTATGCGGTGCAGGCGTGGCGCTGGCGGCTGGCCGAGGGGCTGGGCGTTTCGGCCTTCGTGACAGCGGCCGTGCTGTGGCTGCAGGCGCTGCTGGGCGTGGTCACGCTGGTCCACGCCACGCCGCTGTGGCTGGGCGCGCTGCACCAGGCGGGGGCGGCGCTGGTGCTGACGGCGGCGACGGTGAACCTGTGGCTGGTCCGCAGATCGCAGGCGCGGCTGTTTACGTCCGGACCGAGGTCCAGGGGCCTCTGATCGCGAAGGTGATGCCCGGGTACTGGATGTTGACGAACAGCACCTGACCGTCCGGCGAGAACACGGCGCCGGCGAACTCGGAATTGCCGGTGAAGACGTTGCGGGCGATCGTGTAGAGCTTGCCGTCGGGAGTGACGCCCTTCACGTGGTTGCGGATCTCGTCCGAATAGTTGTCCTCGCAGACGACCAGATGGCCCCACGGCGCGACGCAGAGGTTGTCGCCCATGTTGATGGTCTTCTCGTCGGCGCTTTCGACGAACAGCTGGATCCGGCCCGGGCGCAGCCGCTCGCCGACCGAACCCTCGAAGCGCGAGGGGACATAGCGCAGGATCTGGCCGCGCTTGATCGGGCCGCCCGAGGTGGCGGTCAGATACAGTTCGTCGTCGCCCCAGAATACGCCTTCGCCGCGCGACACCAGGGTGGCGCCGGCCGCGTGGCCGCGCCGGCGCAGGTCGTTGGCGGGGCTTTCGACGTCCTCGAGATCGATCCAGACGACCTCGCGCCAGTCGCCGACGGACCAGATGCGGGTCTCGTGGTTGGAGGAGTCCGATCCGCGGGCGTCGCGGAAGGCCATGGCCTGAAGGCGGCCGCCCTCGATCAGCTTGCCCGGGGTCTTCGGGATGAAGCGGTAGAACAGGCCGTCGACCTTGTCCTCGGTCAGATAGACGATCCCGGTGCGGGGATCGATGCAGACCGCCTCGTGGTCGAAACGGCCCATGGCCCTGAGCGGCACGGGGTCGGCGAGGCCGGTTCCGTCGGCGGGCACCTCGAAGACATAGCCGTGCGCCCTGGCGACATCGGCGTCGGCGGGCGTGGCCTCGGTCTCCTCGCAGGTCAGCCAGCTGCCCCAGGGCGTCTGGCCGCCGCAGCAGTTGGTGCTGGTGCCCGAGAGCGAGAGGAACTGGCGCACCGTGCGCCGGGTCTCGAGGTCATAGATCAGGGTGGTCGTGCCGCCGGGCAGGGGACGGCCGTCCTTGTACGTGTCATAGCCCCGGGCGGGGTCCAGCAGGCCCAGGCGTTCCTGATGGAAACCGCCGGGGCCGAGGTTGCGGTGGAGGCCGCTGGAACTGCCCAGTTCATGGTTGCGGACGAGGGCGATGCGCGGCCCGTCGAGGGGGAAGCAGCCCATGCCGTCGAACTGGCCGGGGACGAACAGGCCGTCGTCCATGGTGTCGCCGGCCTGGGAAATGACCTGGTAGGAGAAGCCTTCCGGGAGGTCGAGCAGGCGGTTGGGGTCGCGGATCAGCGGGCCGTAGCCGATGACCTCGTTGATATAGGTCTCTTCCGTCGCGGCGGCCTGGGCCTCGACGCTGCGGGCCAGGCCGGCGAAGGCGAAGGCCGCGGCAGAGCCGGCGATCAGATCACGACGATGGGGGCGCATGGAGACTCCGGAGTGTGGCGACGCTTATGACGGGGGCGGGCGTTGCGGTCATCATGGTTCTGTGACGCAGGCGTGCGTCTTCGCCGCTTCCGGAGAARCGGTTGGGGAGGTCGCGGAGCGCGGGCGGCTAGCCCGGAACCGRWATGTGGCCCCCTGCTTTCGCGTTACGGGGACCGGACTGTGTTTTCGGCGTCGCCGCCTTCGCTCCGCGCGACCGGTTCACGCAAGCCGACGGGGGCGGGCTTCATCATGGCGGCCTGCGGGGCTTGTGGTGTTTTNTGTGTTTTCGGCGTCGCCGCCTTCGCTCCGCGCGACCGGTTCACGCAAGCCGACGGGGGCGGGCTTCATCATGGCGGCCTGCGGGGCTTGTGGTGTTTTCCCACCCCGRCCTTTTCGCCGCTTTCATCCCTGTCCGTCATACGCTCGCGACGGGCGGAAGGCGTCCAGGCCTCCCGGGCCCCGGGGTTTCGACCCCCCGGGCAGTCCGCCGACCCCACGCCCCCGATTATTCCACAAGCCGCAGGGTTCAAGCCGCGCAAGGGTCCGGGCGACGATTCCGGGACGACGTTTCCCGCTCGTTCGCACCCCGCCGCACGTTGATGGCCCTGGCGCCAGACGCCCTCCCCCGCGACGGGATGCAGATAGTATGCGGCCGCCGGGAGGGGGTGCTGACAATAGAGTTTGAGAAAAGCGGAAGATGTTGAACAGGCGCGATATTTTCCCGCCAACCCGACTATAGATCCGGCGAGCAGCGTCACGCGATCGCACCCCTCACCGTGCATCCCCGCGAAGGCGGGGACCCAGGTTTGAGCGACAGCCAGTCTGGCTGAGGTAACCGGCGCTCATTCAGGCATCGGCGGCGGGGCCAAAGCCTGGTCCCGCCTTCGCGGGGATGCGCGGATCAGGGGGGACAGCAAAAAGCCCCCGGCGTTTCCGCCGGGGGCCCTTCGATACGCTTACTGAATTCTCAGGCTTAGCGGGCGGCCTGGAACTTTTCGACCGAGGCGGTGACGCGCTCGTTGATCGGCTTGAAGCTGTCCTTGACCGAGGCGGTCAGGACGTCCGTCGCGCGGGTGACTTCGGCCAGATAGGCTTCGGTCGCCGACTTGGCCCAGGTCGTCTGCAGCTCGAGCAGCTCCTGGATCGAACGGGCCTGCGACATCGACTGGGCGGCGGCGACGCCGTCTTCCCACGACTTCCTGGTGAAGGCGACGCCCTGGGCCGAGAGGGTCTCGACGCCCTTCTGGGCGGCGGCGGCCGAGGCGGCGAGGGCTTCCAGGTTCTGCTTGCCCTGGGCGCTCAGCTCGCTGATGCCGGCGGCCGACTTGTCGGCGACGTCGCGGAACGCCTTGGCGCCGGCGGCCTGCGCCTGCTCGGCATTCGCCTGGAACGTGGCCTGGGCCTTCTCGGCCGAAGCCTTGACGGTGTTGGCGGCGGTCTCGACGGTCTTCTTGACGGTCTCGGCGGTGTTGTCAGCCATGATGATCTCCTGAAACCTGTGCGCGGTCGGGGGACCGCCTGGAATGTCTTGTGCGAGGAGCCAGTCCATCGCGACAGGCCGGTATATGGTGCAAGTGCGAAGAGAGGTCAAGAGTTTTTGTGCGCTGCACAATAACTTCACACCCGCCGGCGCGCCTGAGAGGCGAAGCGGCTTCACAAATCCGTTGACGGCTTGTTTACCCTCACGAAACCCCGATGACGCATGTTAGCCTTTCGTCAGCGTCGCGTGGTGGGGCCGCCGTCGCGCTAATGTCTTGTGAGGCCTGCCTTTGTCGATCTCCGTCCTGATCCGCCGCGGATGGCTTTCGTTGCTGCTGGTGGCCGTCCTGGCCCTGACGCCGACGACCGCCCCCCTGGTCGCCCAGTCCTCGGACAACGCGCGTTACGCCGCCATCGTCGTCGACGCCGAGTCGGGCGAGGTGCTGTTCTCGCGCTTCGCCGACAGCCGCCGTTTCCCCGCCTCCATCACCAAGGTCATGACGCTGTATCTGACCTTCGAGGCGTTGAGCGAAGGCAAGGTCAAGCTGGACGACGTCCTGACCGTGTCGTCCCACGCCGCCAGCCAGCCGCCGTCCAAACTGGGCCTGGGCGCCGGCGAGACCATCAGCCTGGACAACGCCATGCGCGCGACCGCGGTGCGCAGCGCCAACGACATGGCCGTGGCCCTCGCCGAGCATGTCGGCGGCTCGGAATCCCGCTTCGCGGCCCGCATGACGGCGAAGGCGCGCGAGCTGGGCATGACCCAGACCCAGTACGTCAACGCCAACGGCCTGCCCGACAGCCGCCAGATCACCTCGGCCCGCGATCTCGCGGTCCTGGCCCGCGCCGTCATGCGGGATTACCCGCAGTATTACCGATATTTCGGCCTGCACGACTGGGCCTACAACGGCCGTGAATACCGCAACACCAACGGCCTGCTGCGCGGCGGCAATGGCTATGACGGGATGAAGACCGGCTACACCAACGCCTCGGGCTACAATCTGGCGGCGTCGTCGGTGCGGGACGGCAAGCGGCTGATCACCATCGTGCTGGGCGGTCGGTCGACCGCCAGCCGCAACGCCCATGTCGCCGCCCTGATGGACACCGGCTTCGATGTCGAGCGCGCCCGGGCGCGCGGGGAGACGATCCAGATCGCCCAGACCTATTTCGAATCGCGCGGCTTCGGCGTCGGTCAGGAGCCATCGGGCGGAATCGAATACGCCTCGGTCGCCACCGAGGACGGCGCGGCCGACGTCGGCTCCGAAGGCGTGGCCTATACCGCCCTTGCCGCCGCCCAGCCGCAGCCCTTGCGAGTCACGCCGGCGCCGTCGGAGACGCGCCCGCCCGCCCCCGTCCAGCGCGCCGAGGCGCGAACCGGGGACCTGACCGCTTCCCTGAACGGAGCCGTCCCGTCCCGCGCGCCGGCCCCGCCGCGCGCCGCCGCCGCCCGCCCGGCCGCCCGGACGCCCGCCGGGGCCTGGTCGGTCCAGGTCGGCGCCTTCCGCGACGAGGCGGTGGCCAGCAACTGGCTGACCGAGGTCAACCGCCGCTTCCGCACCCAGTTCGCCGCCGCCGAACGCACGGTCCAGAACGCCGAAGGCTGGTACCGGTCGCGCTTCACCGGCATGACCGAGCAGGCCGCCCAGGGCGCCTGCGCCGCCCTTGCCGAGCGCCGCGTCACCTGCATGGTCATTCGCCCCCAGGGATAGGGCCGTCGACCAGGGATTGGCCGAGGCGATGAAAGCGACCTAATCTCGCCCGACACGGTTCGGGGAACGGGATGAGCGCGTTCGAATACACCTCGGTGATGGCCTCCATCATCGTCGGTCTGGCGCTGGTCGACATCCTCGTCAGCCTGAACCGGCTGATCCGCGCGGGCGGCTCGGTGCGCTGGCACTGGGCCGCGCCGGCGACGGCCCTTCTCGTCTCTCTGACCATCATCCAGATCTGGTGGAGCCTCTACACCCCCCGGGACACGGCCATGACCATCGGCCAGTTCCTGCCGCTGCTGGTGGAGCTGGTGATCCTGTTCCTGCTGGCCGCCGCCGCGCTTCCCGACGAGATTCCGGTCGGAGGGATCGATCTGCGGATCTATTACGACCGCAACGGCCGCTATTTCTGGAGCCTGTTCACCGCCGCGCTCGGTTGGCTGATCGTCCTGGAAGGCGCCGAGGTCGTGGCCAACGGCGAAGGCGTCGGACGCCTGCTGGAGACCCGTCTGGTCGATCTGGCCGTGCTGGCGGTGTTCGCCTCATTGATCTTCGTGCGGCGACTCTGGTGGCACGCCATCGCCCTTTGCCTTCTGGCCACGGGCCCGATCGGCTGGCTGTCGAAGAGTCTGGGCTGAGACCGCGGCCGGCAATCCCGCCGCGGCTTGCTCCCTCGCCCCTTTTCCCCTATACGCGCCGCCTTTCCAGGGCTTCGGTCCCGGTCGCGGAGCTCCAAAGGGTTCGGGAAGTCATCCCGGCCGCCGCATCGGGATCCATCGTGGGAGAGGACTTACCCGGTCCCCTCGCGCCGACGCCCACCAAGGGAGACTACCGCATGGCTCTTTACGAGCACACGGTCATGTCGCGCCAGGATATCAGCGCGCAACAGGCCGAAGCGCTGAACGACACCATCAAGGACCTGATCACGCAAGGCGGCGGTTCCGTCGCCAAGATCGAGTACTGGGGTCTGCGCAACCTGACCTATCGGGTCAAGAAGAACCGCAAGGCGCACTATTCGCTGCTCGCCGTCGACTGCCCGCCCGCCGCCATGGCCGAAGTGGAACGTCAGCTGTCGATCAACGAAGACGTGCTTCGCTGGCTGACCGTCCGCGTCGAGGAGCTCGACCTGGAGCTGTCGCCGCTGCTGGCCCGCCGTGAGCGCGAGCGCGAGCGTGAGCGCGAGCGCACGCCGCGTGAAGACGCCGCCGCCGAAGCCGTTGAATAGGGAACCCGGAACATGACCGACACCACCGCCCCCTCGCCGGGCGCGCCGGCCGGCTCCGGCCCCGCCCGCCGCCCCTTCTATCGCCGCCGCAAGGTGTGCCCGTTCACGGGCCCGCAAGCGCCGAAGATCGACTACAAGGACGTCAAGCTGCTGCAACGCTACATCAGCGAACGCGGCAAGATCGTCCCTTCGCGCATCACGGCCGTTTCCCAGATCAAGCAGCGCGAACTGGCCAAGGCCATCAAGCGCGCGCGCTATCTGGCCCTCCTGCCCTATGTGGTGAAGTAAGATGAAGGTCGTTCTGCTTGAGCGCGTCGATAATCTCGGCGCCATCGGCGACGTCGTGTCCGTCAAGGACGGCTTCGCCCGTAACTTCCTTCTGCCGCGCGACAAGGCCCGTCGGGCCACGTCGGCGAACCTGAAGGCCTTCGAACTCGACCGCGCCGCCATCGAGGCCCGCAACGAGAAGAACAAGGCCGACGCCGGCACGATCGGCGCCAAGATCGACGGCCAGACCTATGTCATGATCCGGCAAGCCGGTGAGACGGGTCAGCTGTACGGTTCGGTCGCCGCTCGCGACATCGTCGAGGCCGTCGTGGCCGAAGGCGGCAAGATCGAGCGCAGCCAGATCGTGCTCAACACCCCGATCAAGACCCTGGGCGTTCACGAGATCACCGTGCGTCTGCACGCGGAAGTCTCGGCCACGGTCAAGATCAACATCGCCCGCTCGGCCGACGAAGCCGAACGTCAGGCGAAGGGCGAGGACGTGATCAAGGCCGCCTACGACGAGGACCGCGAAGCGGCCCTCGAACAGGCCAAGGACATGGTCGCCGGCGGCGCCGGCCAGCAGGAGGGTCTGGGTTCGGAAGCCTGAACCCGGCCTGACGGCTGAAGACAAAGGGGGCGCGTCCAGCCGGGCGCGCCCCTTTTTGATTCAGAACAGATGACCGATCGTTCGCGACCCGATCATGCTTGACCTGCGCCACGCCGCAACCCAGCATGCATGATCATTTTGCGACGGGGGCCTGTCATGCATATTTTATCCACACGCGCCACTCTTCTCGCCTTCACCTCGGCCGGCGCACTGCTGGCCTGCCCGCTGGCCGCCTCGGCGCAGCAGGCGACGCCCGCTCAGGATGAGACGGAAATCGACGAGGTCATCGTTACCGGCACGCGCGTGGCCGGACGGACCCGGCTGGACACCATCGCTCCCGTCGACGTGATTTCCAGCGAGACCCTGGAACGCCAGGGATCGACCGAACTGGCCCAGGGACTGTCCAACCTGGCTCCGTCCATCAGCTTCTCCCGCCCCTCGATCACGGACGGCACCGACACGGTCCGTCCCGCGACGCTTCGCGGCCTGTCGCCCGACCAGACGCTGGTGCTGATGAACGGGATGCGCCGGCACGCCTCGGCCCTGGTCAACGTCAACGGCTCGATCGGCCGGGGATCCGCGGCCGTCGATCTGAACGCCATCCCGTCCATCGCCATCGACCGCGTCGAGGTGCTGCGCGAAGGGGCCTCGGCCCAGTACGGCTCGGACGCCATCGCAGGCGTCATCAACCTGCGTCTGCGCGAGGCGCGATCGGGCGGCGGCGCGGTCTTCACCCTCGGGCAGTATTTCACCGAGTTCGCCACCGCCCGTCTGCCGGCGCGATCCGAGGAAGACGGCCAGACCTTCACCGCCGCCGGCTGGCAGGGGCTGCCGCTGGGCGCGGAGGGCTTCCTGACCGTCTCGGCCGAGTATCGCGATCGCAACCCGACCAGCCGCGGCGACCTCGATCCGCGTCTGGCCCCCCGCCCGGCCCGGATCACCAGCCGCTATGGCGACCCGGAAACCACCGACGCCACGATCTATCTGAACGCCGGCGTCCCGCTCCGGAACGACTTCGAGCTGTACGGCTTCACCGGCTACCAGCACCGCGAATCCGAAAGCGCGGCGACGCCGAGGACCTGGAACAACCCGAACAACGACCTCACCGTCTATCCGGAAGGCTTCCTGCCGATCATCGCGCCGACGGTGGACGACTTCACCGCCGCGGCGGGCATTCGCGGCGCTGTGGCGGGCTTCGACGTGGACCTGAACCTGGTGTTCGGCAGCAACGAGGTCGCCTACCGCGTCGAGAATTCGCTCAATGGATCCCTCGTGCCCAATTCGCCGACCAGCTTCGACGCCGGCGGCCTTGCGTACGACCAGTTCGTTCTGGGTCTCGACGTGGTGCGCCGCTACGACGTCGGCCTGTTCGAACCCCTGAACGTCGCCTTCGGGGCCGAAGCCCGCCGCGAGCATTTCGAAATCTTCGCCGGCGAGCTGGCCTCCTACCAGTTCGTCCCGGGCCGCCCCGGCGCCGGCGCGGGGTCCCAGGGCTTCATCGGCTTCCGACCCTCCAACGAGGTGGACGAGAACCGCCATTCCTTCGGCCTCTACCTCGACGTCGACGCCCAGATGACCGAGCGGCTGAACCTGAACGCGGCGGTCCGGTTCGAGGACTTCTCGGACTTCGGCAACACCACCACGGGCAAGATCGCCGGCCGCTACGACTTCAGCGACAGCTTCGCCCTGCGCGCCGCCGCCTCCACCGGCTTCCGCGCGCCGGCGCTGCAGCAATCCTATTTCACGGCGACCGCGATCAACTTCATCGTCATCGGCGGGGTCAGCACGCCGGTCGAGGTGACCACCTTCCCCGCGACGGATCCGATCGCCCAGTCGCTGGGGGCCCGTCCGCTCGAGCCCGAGGAATCGACCAACTATTCGGTCGGCATGGTCTTCCACAGCGGCCCGTTCGAACTGACCATCGACGCCTACAAGATCGAGATGACGGACCGCATTGTCCTGTCCGAGAACCTGCTGGGCGCGCCCACGGGCAGCCCCACCGCCGTCGCCATCTACAATCTGCTCAACCCGCCGGGATCCGGCGGTTCGGTCGGCGGCGGGCGCTTCTTCATCAACGGCGTCGACACCACCACCGAGGGCGTCGACATCGTGGGCCGCTATCGTCACGACTACAGCGACACGGGCCGGGTCGATTTCACCCTGGCCGCCAACCTCAATACGACCGACGTGACCCGGGTGCCCGCCATCCCCTCGGGCGTGCCGATCCCGAACCCCCCGGTGCTGTTCAACCGGATCAATGTGCTGACGATCGAGGAGGGCACGCCCAAGGAGAAGATCGTGTTCAGCGCCGATCTTTCGGACGGCCCGTTCGGCGCAACGCTCAAGCTCCAGAGCTACTCGGATGTCCTGCACCCGTTCAGCAACACCGACCCGGCCTTCGACGTCCACACGGGCGACAAGGTCCTGCTGGATTTCGAGGGCCGCTACCAGTTCAATGAGCGGGTCGGGCTCGCCATCGGCGTCAACAATGCGACGGACGAATATCCCGACCGCACGGCAGCCACCATAAACACCAACGGCGCCCTGGCCTTCTCCGGCTATTCGCCCTTCGGCTTCAACGGGCGCTTTGTCTACGCCCGGCTTGGCCTGAGCTGGTAGGTTCCGACGGGGTGCGGCGGTTCCCGCCCGCACCCCCGTCGACCGTTGTTTCGCCACGAATTGCCGGTCAAGCTGCCGGTATCGGAGGGAGAAACATGACACGCATCCTGCTGACGGCCGGCCTCGCGCTGGCCATGGCCGCGAGTTCGGCGACAGCCCAGTCGGGCATGACGCTCGACACATTCGTCACGCGCGCGAACCGGATTCCGCTCAATCCGACGGCCATGCTGCGCCCCGACGCCCATCGCCTGAAGGGCGAGGCGGAACGCGCGTTCCGTACGGTCGGAAACGAGATCGAGGCGGCCCGCGCGGCAGGGCGATCCCCGCCCGCCTGTCCGCCTTCGCGGATCAGTCTGAATGTCGGCCAGATGCTGGCCTTTCTGAACGGAATACCCGAGGCCCGCCGCCAGCGCATGACCGTCACCGACGGCATCCGCAGCTGGATGGCCTCACGATATCCGTGCGGAGCCTGAGCCGTTAACTGATCCGCCTGCGGAATTCGCCGCCGTCCACAGCGGTCCGAATCTGTCCCCGTCGAAGGCTGCGTCCGAACCTGTCGTAGCGCGCGCGCAGGGGTAAGACATGACCCCCATGAACGCCCTCGCACCGCTTGCCTTCCCCGGTCCCGCCGACTCGGGATCGATCCCGTCCATGCCGCACAACCTGGAGGCGGAGCAGGCCCTGCTGGGCTCGCTGATGTTCGACAACGCCGTGTTCGAACGGCTCAGCGACCGGCTGCGCGGCGGCCATTTCTACGAGCCGTTCCACCAGCGCCTGTACGAGGCCATCGAGGACCATATCCGCCAGGGCATGCTGGCCGAGCCGACCATCCTGATGGAGCGGTTCAAGCAGGACCCCGCCTTCCAGGAGTTCGGCGGCCTGCGCTATTTGGCCGACCTTGTCGACCGCGCCCCGCCGGCGGCCAACGCCCCCGACTACGCCCGCGTCGTCTACGACCTGGCCCTGCGCCGCGACCTGATCCGCATCGGCGGCGAGATCGTCAGGGAGGCGCCCCAGCCCGAAACCGCCGCCATCGACCAGATCGAACAGGCGGAACAGCGGCTCTACACCCTGGCCGAGACCGGCAAGCCGTCGTCGGGTTTCGTCAGCTTCTCACAGGCCCTCGGCGGGGCGGTGCAGATGGCGGCCGAGGCCTATCAGCGAGACGGCAAGCTGGCCGGTCTGGCCACCCATCTGGACGATCTCGACGCCAAGCTGGGCGGCCTGCACCCCTCCGACCTTCTGGTCCTCGCCGGCCGTCCGTCGATGGGCAAGACGGCGCTGGCGACCAACATCGCCTTCAACGTCGCCCGCAACTACCGCTGGGAGCCGACGCCCGAGGGCCGCAAGACCGTCAACGGCGGGGTGGTGGCCTTCTACTCGCTGGAAATGAGCGCCGAACAGCTGGCCATGCGTATTCTGGCCGACGCCTCGGGCGTGTCGTCGGACAAGCTGCGCAAGGGCGAGATCGACGCCGCCGACTTCGGCAAGATCCGCGAGGCCGCGGTCGAGATCGGCGAAAGCCCCCTGTTCATCGACGCCACCGGCGGCCTGTCGATCTCCAAGCTGGCCGCGCGCGCCCGCCGCCTGAAGCGGATGGAGCACGGGCTGGACCTGATCATCGTCGACTACCTGCAACTCATCACCGTCGGCGAGGGCAACAACCAGAAGAACCGGGTGCAGGAGGTGTCGGAAATCACCGGCGCCCTGAAGGCGCTGGCGAAGGAACTGTCGGTGCCGATCATCGCCCTGTCGCAGCTGTCGCGTCAGGTCGAGCAGCGCGAGGACAAGCGGCCGCAGCTGTCCGACCTGCGCGAATCCGGCTCGATCGAGCAGGACGCCGACTGCGTCATGTTCGTGTACCGGGAAAGCTACTACCTGGGCCGCGCCGAGCCGCGCGAGGGCTCGCCGGAACACCTGCAGTGGCAGGAGGACATGGACCGGCTGGAGCATCAGGCCGAGGTCGTCATCGGCAAGCAGCGTCACGGCCCGATCGGCATCATCAAGCTGAGCTTCGACGCCAACACGACCAAGTTCGGCAACCTGGCGCAGGGCCAGCGGTACGACAACTACGAATAAGTCTTCTTCTCCCCTTGGGGGAGAAGGATATCGTCAGCGCATCTCCACACGGCGCGCGCCCGCCGGGATAGCCAGGTCCGACCCGTTCCAGTCCGCCGCCCGGCCGTCGATGCGCACCCGGGCCGGCGGCCTCTCGCCCGCAGGCCACTGGATGACGAAGCCGCCCGGAGGGGTGGCGGCCCCGTCCAGCGTCAGCACATAGGCGTCGCTATCCCCACGCAGCCGGTAGGTCAGCGGGCCGTAAGCGGTCCGCACGCCCGCGACGCCCACTCCCTCGCCCGCCAGCCACGCTGTCGGCACGCCCGCCGCCAGCACCAGGGCGTGGTCGCGGTCGCGCTCATAGACCAGCAGGTCCAGGGCCGAGCGGATGTAGTCCGAGCTGATCCAGGCGTGCGGCATGTCGCCGATGAAACGGGGCTCGCGAATGTCGCGGCCGACCACCTCGGCCCAGCCGTTCCAGGCGCGCGGGCGAATGTCGGCGAAGTAGAAGTCCAGCGCCCGCAGGGCCTGGGCCCGCCGCCCCAGACGGACCAGCGCCCCGACGTTGCGCAGTTCGTAGGGGGTGTAGTCCTTCCACGCCTGCCGGTTCTCCTGCCGGGCGGTGAAGTTGTCCCACCATTTGTCGAAGGTGCCTTTCAGCAGGCCTTGCGGCAGTTCGTCGATCAGCCCGCCGGGCGACAGGGCGATGGTGGTCGAGGTGGCGTCGAAATCGCCCCGGTCGGCGGCCCCGGCGATCCAGTCGATGCCATGCACCCGCGCGGTCGCCTCGATGGAGGCCATGATGTCGGTGCGGAACTCGGCCCCGCCGGCGCGGATGCGGGCGGCGCCGGGCGCGTCGCCCAGCGTGTCGGCGATGAAGGCGGCGTCGCGGTAGCCCAGCAGGCCCCAGAAATCATCCCAGTAGGAATAGGCCGGCCGGTCCGAATAGCCCTCGTGGCTGATCGTCGGCGGCAGGAGGCCGAACAGGTGACGCTTATCCGCCGCCTCGAATTCCGCCGTGCGGGTCGAGGCGCGCAGGCCGTCCATATAGCCGATCGCCGCCTGGACCTGCGGCCAGACCTCGCGCAGCAGGGCCTCGTCCCGGGTGTAGCGGTATGTCTCGGCGGCGAGGAAGACGAACTCGCCGTGGCTGTCGTTCTCGGGCACCGGGTCGGCCCCGCGGCTGTCGGCGCAGCACGGCACCTTGCCATTGTCGAACACCAGAGGCGCGAACCAGCGCAGATAGTCGGCCGACAGCCTCTCATGCCCCAGCCGGTTCAGGCCCTCGGCCATCATGGCCCCGTCGCGGATCCAGCTGCGGTTATAGGAACGCGTGCCCGGCTGGAGGATGGGGCCCTGCCGGGACATCAGCATGTGGGCGAGCGAGGAGCGCATCACGTCCTCGATGCGCTGGGCCTCCGGCGGCAGGGTCAGGTCGAAGCGGTCGAGCCTGGCGCGCCATGCGGCGGCGACGCGGGTCTGGGCCGCGTCCAGCGCCGCCTCGATCGAGCCGGTGACGGGTCCGTCGGGAACGCCGCCCGCGAGCGCCGTCCGGGTTCCGAAGGTCCGGGTCTGGCCGGGCTGGAGCGTCACCTCATACAGCAGGGCGCCGGCCATCAGGTCCGTGGCGTCGGACTCCACCTGCCGCTCGCCGACGTTCCGGCGCGCGCCGGCCGAGGCCAGCAGGCTTTGCGGATCGGCCCCGGCGGCGAAGGTCGAGAGGGCGATCGCATCGGGCCGGACCAGAGGGTTCACCCGGATGGCGTCGTTCAGCACCATGGCGCCGCCGTTCCAGTCGATCTGCTGGATGGGCCCCACGCCGCCCGGCGTGGTCAGGAACTGGGTCGGCCCGTTCACCTGGAGCGGTCGGGCCATCAGCGCCAGAGTGAGGGTCTGGACCCGGTTCGAGGTGTTGGTCAGGGCGTAGCGGCCATAGATCTGGGCCGCCTCGGGCGTCCCGTCCGCGAAGGCCGTCGTCGCCAGCGTCCAGCCTTCGCCGGTCCAGGTCACGCTGGGGATCGGCAGGTCGCCGTCCTGCAGCGACTGGCTGATCTCGACATCCGCCCATGTCACGACCCGCCCGTTCTCGATCACGAACGGCTCGATCGACGGCCCGCCGCGGCGCAGTTCGATGGCGCCGTCCTCGCCCATCAGGCCGCTCTCGCCGCCGCCGTCGACGCCGACGAGCGTCCAGTAGGGCTGTTCGCCGACGAAGCCGCGCGGATAGAGGCCGCGGCGGCTCTCGCCCGCCACGGCGCGCATGAATGCAGTCGGCGTCTCGCCGAACGACAGGGGTTCGATCTCGAGCGCGTTCAGGGCGTAGGCGTCGGCGCGGCGGGCGTTCAGCATCTGGCCCGCGCCGCTCTGGGTCGCATGGGCCGGGCCGTCGCCGGTCGGGGCCAGCAGCTCCAGCCGCAGCCAGCGCGCCGAGGCCTCGGGCGTGCGCAGCCAGTCGACGCCGCCGTCGCCGTCGCTCACCGCCGCCAGTTCGCGCCAGTCCTGTCGGTCCGACGAGGCCATGAGCCGATAGCGCGACGCCGCCAGCCCTTCGGCCCAGCGCAGGGTGACGCCGCCGAATTCGCGTTCGTATCCGAGGTCCAGCGTCAGGCTCTGTTCGCCTGCGCCGCTCGTGCGCCAGGCCGTGCCGGGGTCATCGTCCACCGCACGGGCGGCGACGTTCAGCCCCTCCTCGCTGCTGGCGCTGGCCAGCGGACGCGGCGGCACTGAGGGTTCGGGGGGGAGTTCGCGCAGCTCCAGCTGGTCGACCTCGATCCAGCCCTCGCCGCCCTCGCCCGCCGTGACGACGAACTCGATCCGCTCGGCGCCGCGGAAGGTGCGGTTCGGGTTCGGGCCCCAGGCCCAGATGATCTGGCGCGCCTTGATGGTGTAGCGGGTCCATTCGGCGTTGGCCCGGAAGCCGCGGATCTGGCGCCAGTGGACATTGTCGCCCGAGCCGTCGACGAATTTGATCTCCAGCGTATTGGGCTGCATCTCGCCGCGCAGCCAGAAGCTGATCTCATAGTTGGCGGGAACGTCCAGATCGAGGGCGCGTGCCGCGAAGGCGTAGCCGGAACGACCGTTGAAATCATAGTCCAGCCGCATGGCCTTGCCGTCGTGGCCGGGCGTGCTCGCGATGGCCGAAGACACGTCGGTGGAGGCGTCGGCGGACCACGGGGTCAGGGTCTCGAACGCGTCGAGGACGCGCGGGGTCTGGGCGTGGACGGCGGTCGCCAGCAGGGCGAACGCGCCCGCGATCGCGACGAACAGCCTCATCCCTTCACGCTGCCCGCCAGCATGCCGCGGATGTAGTAGCGCTGCAGGGCGAGGAAGAGGATCAGCACCGGCGCCACGGTGATGACGGCGCCCGCCATCATCAGCTCGATGTCCTGAACGTGCTCGCGCGACAGCGCCGCCAGCGCCACCGGCAGGGTGTAGTTGGACTGGTCGGTCAGAATGATCAGCGGCCACAGGAAGTCGTTCCAGCTGCCGAGGAAGACGAACAGGGCCAGGGTGACGATGATCGGCTGCAGCGTCGGCAGGACGATGCGGCGGAAGATCTGCCCTTCGGAGGCGCCGTCGATGCGGGCGGCCTCCAGCATCTCGTCGGGGATGCTGAGCGAATACTGGCGCACCAGGAACAGGCCGAAGATCGAGGCCAGCCACGGCACCAGGGCGCCGGCGTAGGTGTTCACCAGCCCCATCGACTTCAGCATCAGGAACAGCGGCAGGGTGCCGATCTGGGCCGGCACCACCAGCGCCCCGACCAGGATCTGAAACACCCGGTCGCGGCCCTTGAAGGCCAGTTTAGCGAAGGCGTAGCCGGCCGGCACGGTGAACAGCAGCGCCAGGCCGGTGGCCAGCGACGCGAGCGCGAAGCTGTTCCACAGATAACGGCCCATGCCCTGGGTCACGAAGAGGTCGCGGTAGTGATCCAGCGTCCACGTCTTCGGCAACAGCGGCGGCGGGAAGGTCGCGGCCTCGCCCGTGGTCATGAAGCTGACCGACAGCATCCACAGCAGCGGGAACAGGACGATCAGGCCGATCAGGCCGACCGCGACGTTGAGGACGATCGCTTTGACCTTCATGCGACCGACCCTCTCCCGCCGTCATCCTCGGGCTTGACCCGAGGATCGGATGTCGGCCCGCATGGCGTATGGTCGATGGCCCTCCGGTCGTCGTGATCCCCCCGCCTCTGAGCGCCGGATGGTCCGATCCTCGGGTCAAGCCCGAGGATGACGGTGCTGTTGGCGGTCATTCGTAAGCCCCCATCCGCTTCGCCACCGCCAGCTGCACCAGGGTCACGGCCAGGATGCAGAGGAACAGGATGAAGGCCACGGCGCTGGCGGAGCCGAGGTTCCACCATTTGAAGCCCTCTTCGTACATGAAGTAGAGCACCGTCACGGTCGACTGGGCCGGCCCGCCCTGCGTCATCACATAGGGCTCGGCGAACAGCTGGAAGAAGCCCGCCACCGAGATGATCGACACCAGCAGCAGGGTCGGGGCGATGGCCGGCAGGGTGACGTGCCGGAACTGCTTCCAGGGCCCGGCCCCGTCGATGCGCGCGGCCTCATACAGGTCGTCCGGCACGGTCTGAAGAACCGCCAGGAAGATCAGCATATTGTAGCCGAAAATCTTCCAGACCACGAACATCAGTATGGCCGGGATCGAGGTCGAGGGCTGGCCCAGCCAGTCGACGGGCGGCAGGCCGAGGCCCTGGATCGCCCAGTTGATGACGCCGTATTTGGTGTGCAGCAGGTAGTTCCACAGCACCGCCGTCGCGACCAGGGTCGTCACATAGGGGGCGAAGAACATGACCCGCCAGATTGGCCGCCATCTGATCACCCGCGCATTGAGGATCACCGCCGCCGCCAGCGAGGTCGCGATCGACACCGGCACGCCGATCAGGGCGAACAGGCCGGTGTTCTTCATCGCCCCCCAGAACAGCGGATTGCCCAGCAACCGCTCATAGTTCTGCAGTCCCACGAAGCGGACGTTGCCGATGTCGGCCAGGGCGTAGATGTCGAAATCGGTCAGGCTGAGCAGCAGGGCCGAGAAGACGGGAATGGCGAAGAAGACCGCGATGGCGATCAGGGCTGGCGCCACGAACCCCCAGGCCGCGCGCTCGCGGGATCGGGGCGTCCCGGTTTTTCGCGTCGGCTTCGCAAGCACGGTCGCGTCCATCGTCATGTTCCTTCTCCCCTTGGGAGAGAAGGTGGCTCGCGAAGCGAGACGGATGAGGGGTGGGGCTCGACAGACATACAGGCAGCGGATGAGCATGAGGCCGCAAGCCCCCTCATCCGGCCCTCCGGGCCACCTTCTCCCCCGAGGGGAGAAGGGAAACGCATGCGCTTCATGTCGCCCTCCCCTGTTCGATCATCCAGCGGCGCTTCTCCAGCAGGCGGTCGGCGCGGCGGTCGATCTCTGCGGCGGCGGCGCGCGGCGTGAACTGGCCGCGCACCATGCGTTCGGCGACGATCTGCATCTCGGTGACGATCCGCTCCCACTCCGGCACCTTGGGCACGGCCCTGGCCCGCGACAGCTGGCCCTTGAAGGCGGCGACATAGGGGTCGTTGGCCACCGCCGGCGTCGCCCAGGCGCTTTCGCGCGCCGGCAGGTCGCCGGTGATGGTGTTGAAGCGCGCCTGCACCGCCGGATCGGCCAGATAGCGCACCAGCTTCCAGGCCGCCTCCTGATGCGGCGACTGACGATAGACCACCAGCGACGATCCGCCCGGCGCCGAGGCGCCCGGCCCGGTCGGCCCCGGCACGCCCGAGGTCATCCAGCGGGTCGTCGGCTTCAGCCGGTTCTTGAAATCGCCGATTGTCCAGGGGCCGGAGAAGTAGAAGCTGAAATAGCCGCGCTCGAACTCGGTCCAGACGTTGGAGATCTGGGTCGAGGACGCCACCGGGGCCAGACCCTCGTCGAACAGGCTCTTGTAGAATTCCAGCGCGGCGACGAAGGAGGCGCTGGAGAAATTGCCCCGCGTGTCGCGGTCGCGCAGCAGAGGCTCGGCGCCCTGCAGGCCGAAGGTCAGCAGCTGTTCGAACTCGTTGACCGGCAGCAGGACGGCGTAGTTGCCGGGCCCCGCCACGCGCTTGACCGCATGCATGGCCGCCTTCCACGTCTCCCAGGTCTGGGGCACGCCGTCGCCGAACCCGGCCTGCTCCAGCAGGTCGGCGCGGTAATAGATCAGCCGGGTGTCGACGTACCAGGGCACGCCTACCACCTCCCCGCCGATACGGTTGGTCTCCAGCACGGCCGGGAACTGGTCGGTCAGCAGGTCCGAGGCGAAGGCCGGCAGGGCGCTGATCGCCCCGATGGCCGCCATCTCCGACACCCAGGTGTTGCCCACCTGGCTGAGGTCCGGCAGCGAACTGCCGGCGTATGAGGTCAGCAGCTTGGAATGGGCCGCCGTCCACGGCAGGGCCTGGACCTCGACCTTGATCCCCGGGTTCAGCCGTTCGAACCCGGGCAGGATCTGCGGCACATTGGTCGCCTCATTGCCCATGGCCCAGAAGCGCAGTCGGGTGACCCCGTCGCTCCGTGCGCCGCAACCGGCCAGACCCGTCGCCGCCGCGCCCGCCAGCAGCCCCAGGGCCGTCCGCCGATCGGGGCGCAGCCCGGTCACAGCGCGCGCACCGCCGGTAGATCGAGCCAGCCCCCGTGGAAGCCGGCCCGTTTCAGGCCACGCACGAGATTGGGCTCCAGCCGCATCCTGCTCCAGACGGCCTCGGACCGACCGTTCTCGATCTGGATCACGATCGGTCCCTGGTCGATGCCCAGATAGTCGCCGTCGACCCAGCCCACGCCCGGCACGATGCGGCCGTGCTGCAGCCGTCCGTCGCGCTGCGTCAGTGTCGGGTTGAACGAGTCCAGGAAGCCGAACTCCGTGTAGACGCCGGCCCCGTAGCGCGCCTTCATCGCCTTCAGGCAGGCCGTCACCTCGGCCGGGGCGAAGGGATAGGACGCCATGGCGGCTGTCGGCGCGATGGTGCCGTCGTCGCGGTCGCCGGGGCCGCGGGCCGAATAGCTGAAGAACTCGCGCTCGCGCCCGGCGATGACCTGTTTGAAATCGCCCGGTCCGTCGCAGGCCGTGAGGCCCCAGACGTCGGCCGAATAGCCGGCCCAGCCCATCGGATTGTCGATGGCGTACTGGCGCTGCGCCTGCACCGCCCGGACGCTGTTGATGCGATAGTCAAACTCCTCGCCCGTCTCGCGGATCTTGGCCCGGATCCACGGGTCGTAGATGCCGCCGAAATCGACGAACATGTGGCTGTACTGGTGGCCGAACAGCGGGGCGAAGGCCAGGTGCGCGGGGCCCCAGCGGTCAGTCCAGCTGCGGTCGTAGACGCTGCACCATTCGTCCCAGACGGCCGCGGGAACCGGATGGGTCCGGCTGCCGATGGCCAGCAGCAGGACCAGCATGCCCTCGTTGTAGATGTGCCAGTCGGACGGGATGAAGCCCGTTTCCGGATGCCAGCCCATCGAGACGCGGTTGGGCCGCACCACGGCCCAGTCCCACTCGATACGGTCATAGACGGCCTGGGCCAGCCGTCGGATTTCGGCCTCGTCGGCATGGTCGCCGTCGAACCAGCGCGCCGCGAACAACATGCCCGCGACCAGCAGGGTGGTGTCGACCGTCGACAGCTCGGTGCGGCCGAACCGGTGACCCGTCTCCATGTCGAGGAAGTGGTAGAAGAAGCCCTTGTATCCCGTGACGCCCGTGGCCTGGGGCCCCTGCGGCGCGTCGTGGAAGAAGCGGATGGTGGTCAGGGTGCGCTCGCGCGCCTCCTCGCGGCTCATCCAGCCGCGCTCGACGCCGATGGGCCAGCAGGTCAGGGCGAAGCCCACGGCGGCGACCGACGAGAAGGACTCGGTCGGCCAGCGGTCGGGCGTCAGGCCGTTGGCGCGGTTGGTGACGTGCGTGAACCAGTTGAAGGTACGCTGTTGCAGCTCGTCGACCTCGGGGTCGATCAGCGGCGTTCCGGGTTTGAAATAGTCGAGCCCGGCCGCGCCGCATCCGCCGACGGACAGGGCCGCAACGCCCGCGACCGTGGAGCCCATCAGAAACCGGCGGCGATCCATGGTCTCCATCCTCGTACTCAAGCTCCCGACAGTCAAAAAATGGCCGCCCCTCGTCGGGATCGAGGGGCGGCCGTCAGGCTCAGGAGACGGTTAGAAGCTGTAACGCATACCCAGCTGGAAGGTGCGGGTCGGGAACAGCACCCTCGACGGCTTCTCGAAGTTCGGGTTGGGGTTGGCGAGCGAGCCCGTACCGCCGTCGAAGCCGGTGAAGTTGTCGAAGTTGAACACGTTGATGACGTCCACGAAGAGCGACAGTTCCGACCCGCCGAACACCGTGAAGTCCTTCGTCAGACGCAGATCGAGGTTCCGGTAGGCGAACGAGTTCGGGATGATGAAGTTGTACTGCTGCGGACGGCCGTGCATCGGGCGGTAGACGAAGTTGGGGCCGCGTCCGTCGAACACGTCGAAGGGCGTGCCCGAACCCAGCGTCAGTATCCCCGACAGCTGGAAGTCGAGGGGCAGGTCAACGATGCCGTTGGCCACGATGCGGTGACGCTCGTCAGTGGAGGTCGGACGGACCGGCGAACTTTCGATGCTGAAGCAATCGAAGCAGAAGTTGTCGTTGCCGCCGTTCTGTTCGGCTTGCGACCAGGTGTAGGCGACGTTCAGGCCCCAGCCGGAGTCGGGCGTGTAGTTCTTGTCCAGCTTGACGTAGAGGGCCCGGAACTCGCGCTCCTTGTTGTGGTCCGACGCGAAATAGCCCCGATAGGGGTTGGTCCCGCCAGGACCGCAGAAGCCGCCGTTGTCGCCGAAGCCGCCGCCGTCGTTGCCGCGTGTGGGTTCGCGGCAGCGGGTCACGTACGCCCAGGTGAACTCGTTCTCGGTCTTGCCGTAGGCGAGGGTGAACTCGCTCTGCCAGTCGCCGAACCGCTGGCGGAGGCCCAGGTTGAACTGGTCCGTCATCGGCGGCTCGAAGTCGTTGGCCAGCAGGAAGGCTTCGCCCTTGCCGGGGAGGGTCGCCAGGGCCGGATCGAGACCGGCGGCCGTGCTGTATGAGGCCTGCCACAGGATGGGATCGCCGGCGTCGCCCGGCAGGTCCACGCCCGGACCCGGATCGCGATCCTGCCCTGCGGGACGGCCGGTGGTGCTGAAGAAGGCGTTCTTGCGGATGTCGAACGGCTTGACCAGTTCGTCGTACGAGAAGTTGAAGTTGACCCGGTCATAGTACCGACCGGCGCCGCCGAAGATCACCGTGCGGCGGTCCCCGAACACGTCGTACGAGAAGCCGATGCGGGGCTGGAAGGCGCCCGCGAACGGATCGCGGTTGTCGCCCGTCGAGATGTAGTCGGCGCGGTTGAACCAGCTGGGAGCATAGCCTGCGGGCTTGCCGCCGTCGGTCGAGGCGATCCACTGATCCAGGCCCGCGATGACGCTGGCCGGGGTCACATAGTCGTTGTTGTTGGCGTTGGTCTCATAGTCCCAGCGGATGCCGAGGTTCAGCTCCAGCTGGTCCGTGATCCGCCAGTCGTCCTGGGCGTACAGGCCGATGACCGTGTTATCGAGATCGACCTCGGGGAAGGCCTGACCCAGTTCGACGCGGTAGGGCACCGTGGTGCTGCCGCTCAGTTCCGGGCGGCCGTCGACGTCGTAGTAGAAGAGCGGGTTCCGGCCGAACTGCTTGTTCACCTCATAGTTCTGCAGCGACACCTTGGCGCCCAGCTTGATGGTGTGGAAGCCGTGCATCTCGAGGTCATTGAATGTCAGGTCGTCGCGGAAGGTGAGCGCGTTGTCGTGAATGTCCTGGGTGCTGTCCCGGCCGCCCCGGTTGAAGACGGTCTGACCGCCGAAATAGTTGGGCTGGAAGCCCGGCGCCGGATTGGTGTCGGTGAACAGCCGGTAGTTCTCGCCCAGATCCGTGAAGTTGGCGGCGCCCGGGTTGTAATTGTAGTCGCGGTAATCGACGGCGAACTCGTTCAGGAACGAGTCTGTCCGCCACTGGTGGCGGAGGTTGCTGGTCAGGGTCGTCTGCTGAAGATCGTTGGCGCGCTCGACGGAGGTCGGGCCGTTGCCGAAGTCACGGAGATCGGATTCGTCGCGATAGGTGACGCTCCAGTCGATCAGGTGGCCGTCCGCCGGTTGCCAGCTGAGCTTGCCGAAGAACAGGTCTTCCTCGAACGGCGCGGCGAAGGTGCCGAGATACGGGCCGAACTGGGCGACGAAGCGCGGGTCCTGAAGGTCCAGGCTGACCGTACGGGCGCGGTTTTCCTGCTTGTGCTCGTACGTCCCGAAGAAGTGCAGCGTGTCCCGAATGATGGGTCCGCCCAGGGCGAAGCCGTACTGCTGGACCTCGAGGTCGGCCTTCGGCTCGTTCCGCGCATCAGCGAACGAATCCTGGGTGACCATGTCCTGATCGCGGTAGACGCCGAAGATCTCGCCGTGGAACTCGTTGGTGCCCGAGCGGGTGACGGCGGTGATGATCGCCGACGAGGCCTGTTCGTACTCAGCCTTGAAATTCTGGCTGACGACGCGGAATTCCTGGACGCCGGCCTGCGGGAAGGGGTTACCGCGGCTGTCGTCCTGGCCGATGATGCCGCCGGCGATGACGTTGGACTTCAGGCTGGCGCCGTCGATGAAGGCGTTGATCGATTCCGCGCGCTGACCGCCGGCGGTGATCTGCTGCTCTTCCTCGTTCAGCGAAAGACGGACGCCCGGCGCCAGGGCCGCGAAGTTGAGGAAGTTGCGGTTGATCTGCGGCAGGGTGTTGATCTGCTGCGTCGTGACGTTGGTCGCGTTCTCGGGCGTGCGCACCTCGGCCAGACGGCGGCCGGTGACGACCACGTCGCCCAGCTCCGTGGCGTTGGGATCAACCGCGCCGGTGACGACCGGCGCGCCGACCGCCAGATCCAGATCGCCGACCTGGCCGACGCCAATCGTGACGACGTCCGACGCCGTTTCGCCCTCCGCCGTCGTCACCGTCACCTCATAGGTGCCGGGACGCAGACCCGACAGCACATAGCCGCCGTTGGCGTTGGCGGTGGACCGGGTGGTGAAGCCCGACGACGTGTCGCGCGCCACGATCACGGCTCCGGCCTCGGCGACGCCGTCGTCCGTGACGGAACCGCGGATGGTCGATGTCGTGACCTGGGCGGAAACCCCGCCGGCGCAAGCCAGCGAGACGGCCAGGGCGAGGGCGGAAGCCGCCCCCATGTATTGAATGGATTTGCGGGTCATCAGGTATTCTCCCCCTTCAGAGATGGCGTGGCGGCGTCGGCGCGAAGGCGCCCGCCGGATTGGGACTGGTCGGATGTCGCCGGCTGGCTTGACGGGCGCACGACCAGCTCGGGCCGTACGACCTCGCATGCGGTGTCGGCGACGGCTTCGCCCGCTGCGTTGATCATGCGGACAAGGCGCTCGAGGGCGCCGCGTCCGGTTTCTGCAATCCTGATTCTGAGCGTGGTCAGGGCGGGCCGGACCAGGCTGGCGATCGGCACGTCGTCGAAGCCGACGATGGCGACGTCCTCGGGCACCCGCAGTCCGGCGTCCTGCAGGGCCAGCATGGCGCCGACGGCCATGTTGTCATTGCCGGCGAAGACCGCGTCGGGCCGGGAGTCGCCTGCGGCCAAAGCTGCGCCCGCGTCGTGACCCGAGGCCTGGGTGAATGCGCCCTCGACCACGTTCGTGGGCAGTCCGGCCTGCGCCATGGCCTCGAGATAGCCGGCCAGCCGGGTCTCCGCCTCGAGGTTTCCGGTCGGGCCCGAAATATGGGCGATGCGTCGGCGGCCGGTGGCGATCAGATGCTCGACGGCCTGGATCGCGCCGCCGTGGTTGTCGACGACGATCGAGGGCCGGCTGGCGTCGGCGCCGCCGTTCATCAGCAGGATCGGGGTGCGGCCCGCGAGGCCGGCGGCCAGATTGGCGGCGTCGAGATGGGGCGAGAGAACGATCAGGCCATCGACGCGGCCGCGCATCGAACGGATCGCCGCCGACGCCTCTTCCGCGTCGTCGTGCGAACTGGAGACGATCAGGTGATAGCCAAGCGCCCGGGCGGCGACATCCATGCCGCGGATCAGCTCGGAGAAGAACTCGCCATACAGGTCCGGCAGGATGACGCCGATCGTCTGGCTCTTGCTGGTCGACAGGCTGCGGGCGCCGGAATGCGGCACGTACTGGAGCGCTTCAGCGGCCGCCAGGACCTTGTTGCGGGTCGCTTCGGTGACCGGGCCGGCGCCGTTGAGGACGCGCGAAACCGAGGCCACGGACACATCGGCCCGCCGGGCGACATCGCGGATCGTGGCGGCCTTCACGCCACCGCCTCCACGCAGGTCTGCCGGATCGCCATCGGCGTCAAAATTCATCCTCCCTGGGAAATTCCAGCCCCGGCCCGCTTGTCGCGGGTCCGTCCGAAAAAACCGTGTAACCGATTACATGACACACTAGTCAGGCGCCCCGCAAGTGCCCTAGTTTGGTCACATGGAGGTTGTGCTGCGGACGCTACACGCGTACCGACCGCCGCCGACCTCCCCTTTCAGTTCGCGTTTCCGCTTGCCGAGGCCTTTCGATATGACTTCAGACAATGCAGGCAACTATCGGTTTCCTGACGGTTTTCTGTGGGGCGCCGCGACGGCCGCCTATCAGATTGAAGGCTCGTCCATGGCCGATGGCGCGGGCGCGTCCATCTGGGATCGCTTCAGCCACACCCCCGGCATGATGCTGAACGGCGACACCGGCGACGTGGCCTGCGACCATTACAACCGCTGGCGCGAGGACATCGACCTGATGACCCGGCTGAACCTCCAGGCCTACCGGTTCTCGGTCAGCTGGAGCCGGGTGATTCCGGAGGGCCGCGGGGCCATCAATCCGAAGGGGCTCGACTTCTACGACAAGCTGGTCGACGGCCTGCTCGAGAAGGGCATCGAGCCGCTCTGCACCCTCTATCACTGGGACCTGCCGGCGGCGCTGGACGATCGCGGCGGCTGGCTCAACCCCGACATCGCCGACTGGTTCGCCGACTACGGCCAGGTCCTGTTCGAGAAGTTCAAGGGCCGGGTGAAGACCTGGGGCACCATCAACGAGCCCTGGGTGATCGTCGACGGCGGCTATCTGCACGGCGCCCTGGCCCCCGGCCACAAGTCGGCCTTCGAGGCCATGATCGCGGGCCACAACGTTCTGCGCGCCCACGGCGCGGCGGTGAAGCGCTTCCGTGAAGTCGGCGAAGGCCAGATCGGCATCGTGCTCAACATCGAGCCCAAATACTCCGCCTCCGACAAGCCCGAGGACGAGGCCGCGCGCAAGCGCGCCGAGGCCCAGATGAACCGCTGGTTCCTCGACCCCCTGATGGGCCGCGGCTATCCGGAAGAGCTCAAGGACGTTTATGGCGAGGCGTACCGCGAGTTCCCGCAGGAGGACTTCGACCTGATCGCCCAGCCCACCGACTGGATGGGTCTGAACTGGTACACCCGCTCGGTGCCCGAGAACGCCCCCGACGCCTGGCCGACCCGCTCACGTCCGGTGAAACAGGTCCAGCACGCCCACACCGAAACCGGCTGGGAGGTCTATCCCCCCGCCCTCACCGACACCCTCGTCTGGCTGCACGAACAGACCGGCGGCAAGCTGCCGCTGATGGTCACCGAGAACGGGTCGGCCTGGTACGATCCGCCCCACGCCATCGACGGCCGCATCCAGGATCCGCTGCGGGTCGACTATCTGAAGAACCACCTCAAGGCCCTGCACGACGCTATAGGCAAGGGCGTCGACGTGCGCGGCTACATGGCCTGGTCGCTGCTCGACAATCTCGAATGGTCGCTGGGCTATTCCAAGCGCTTCGGCATCACCCATGTGAACTTCCTGACCCAGGAGCGGACCATCAAGGATTCCGGCCTGCTGTACGCCGAGGTCATCAGGACCCACGGCGCGGTTCTGGACACGCTCTGAGCCTCAGCGCACCCGGGCGTAATAGGCCTCGATCAGATCCAGCCGGTCCGCGAACGGGATCGGCTTCGCCACGGGGCCGTCATTGGTGAACTCCAGCAGTTGGTCCCGCCCGGGGCCGAATTCCGGCCAGGCGGGCCGGCCTTCTCCGTTGGGATCTCCCTTGGCCGCGAACCGGGTCCAGTAGCCGGCCATAGCGTCCGCCGCCCGCTGGTCCCGCTCGCCCATCGGCCGCCCGACGGTGTGCAGATTGTCGAACACATAGGGCCGTTCGGACGCATGGGTCGCGCCGCCGCTGGGCTCCGGATTGGAGTCCGGCACGACATCGAAGCGGTACAGGTACGTCGGGTGACCATTGCGGGCGTGCAGCCGCGCCAGATGCCGGGCCGGCTCGTTGAAGGCCAGATCGCTGACCACATGGGCGCGATAGCCGTCCTCGCCGCCATAGGCCGCGTACAGATCGACCCGCTCCTGCGACGTCAGGGCGTCGTCGATCGCGCCATAGGGGCTGATCTCCTGCGGCCGGATCCACCAGAACTCGGCGCTGTTCGTGCCGATGATCAGCGGCACCGGGGCCTCGCGCCCGCCGGAGAAGGCGGTTTCCACGTCCTCCGTGACCAGTCGGCCGTCGATCACCAGATTGTCGCCGCCGTAGAAGTTCGGCGCCGGCCTCAGCAGCGCCTCGGCCGGGAGGTCGCGAAGCTCCGCCGCCGTCGTCGCCCCGATCGTCCGCGCGAAGGCCATGCCCCGGTCCCGCAGCGACGGACCGCCGACGGCCGACGGCGCGTCCAGCGGGACGCCCGTATCCCGACCCAGTCCCGACTGGACCACCGCCCGGTGGAACAGGCCGCGCGCCTCGGGCGAGATCATCAGCCGGGTCACCGCAGCCCCACCCGCGGACTCGCCGAAGACCGTGACATTCCCCGCATCGCCGCCGAACGCGCCGGCGTTCTCGCGCACCCATTTCAGCGCCGCGACGATGTCCATCATGCCGTAGTTGCCGCCCGGCTCTCCCTGCGCCCGTTCGGCGGCCAGCGCCGGATGGTCGAAGAAGCCCAGCCGGCCCAGCCGATAGTTGACCGTCACCACGACGACGCCCCGCTTCGCCAGGTTCGCGCCGTCGTACAGCGCCGCCGTGCCGGAGCCGTTGTTGAACCCGCCGCCGTGGATCCAGACCATCACCGGCCGCGGCTCCGCCCGCTCGGCCGGCGTCCAGACGTTCAGCGTGAGGCAGTCCTCGCTCATCGGCGGCGGACCCACGCCCGGATCCCCGCCGGACGGGGGCTGGATGCAGAGGGCGCCGACCTGTCCCGCGTCACGCGGCTGGCTCCACGGCGCCGGCGGCCGCGGCGCGCGCCAGCGCAGCGGCCCGACCGGCGGCGCGGCGTAGGGCACGCCCCTGAAGCTGCTCACCGCCCCCTCCCGACGACCGATCAGGACGCCCTGCTCGACGGTCGCGCGGGGATCTGGCGGCTCGACCGCGGATGGAGTCATCAGCAAAACCGCCGCGAGGAAAAATGAGGCAGGAAACATGAACCGACCCTAGCGCGACCGACCCCGGCGTCTCAAATAGCTTTGCGCCCCGCGCACGCGAACGGGTGAACCGATGACGGGTCAACGCGTTGTGGCCATAGTGGGGCGGGAATTGGCTTGAAATATCTGATGAAATCGGGCGACCTTGCGGTCGATCTGGCCGCGGCGTTCGACGCCTCGCCGAATCCCTACGTCCTGCTCACGCCCGATCTGCGCATCGCCGGCGCCAACCAGGCCTATCTGGACGTCACCAGCAGCACGCGCGACGCCATCGTCGGCCGTCCCCTCTTCGCCGCCTTCGATTCCGGGCCGGGCGAAGAGGCTCCCGAGAATGTGCGTCAGGTGAAGGCGTCGCTGGAAAAAGCCCGCGACGGCCGCAAGCGGGATCATCTCGCCCTTGTCCGGTTTTCCATCCCGCGCGCCGCCCCGCACGGCGAACCGGTCATGGAGGAGCGATTCTGGAGCGCCACCCACACGCCGATCCTCGACGCCTCCGGCGAGGTCGTCTGGCTGTTGCAGCACACGACGGACATCACCGAGCTGGAGTTGTTGCGCAATCGCATGGCGACCCCGGAAACCGCCTCGTCCACCAGCGCCCTGGACGCCATGATCGGGGGCAACGTCCTCGAGCGGGCCCGCATCGTCCAGGAGGACAACCTCCGTCTCGCCAGCGAACGCAACCGGCTGGTCGACATGTTCATGCAGGCGCCCGGCTTCGTCGCCGTGCTCGCCGGACCCGATCACGTCTTCCAGTTCTACAACGAGGCCTACCGGCGCCTGATCGGCCATCGCGATGTCGAGGGCCGGCCGGTCGCGGAAGCCCTGCCCGAGGTCGAGGGCCAGGGCTATATCGACATGCTGGACAGCGTGTTCGAGACGGGCGAGCCGGTCCAGGGCAAGGCCAGCCTGGTCCGGTTTCAGCGCGAACCGGGCGCGGAGCCGGACTCGGCCTATGTCGACTTCATCTACCAGCCGATCCGCGACGCCGACGGGCGCATCGTCGGGGTTTTCGTCCAGGGCCATGACGTGACCGATGTGGTGATGGCCGCCGAACGCCAGAAGCTGATGATCGACGAGCTCAATCACCGGGTGAAGAACACCCTCGCCACGGTTCAGTCGATCGCCATCCAGACCGCCCGCTCGCACCTCGATCCCCGCACCTTCGCCGAGGGGTTCCAGGCCCGTCTGCTGGCCCTGTCGCACACCCACGACCTGCTGACGCGCAGCCACTGGGAAGGCGCCGACCTGGGCGACATCCTCCAGCACGAGACGGCGGCCCACGGCGTTCACCGGGTGACGCTGAACGGACCGCCGATCGCCCTCGAGCCCGCCGCGGCCCTGTCGTTCGGGATGATTTTCCATGAACTTGCGACCAATGCGGCCAAGTACGGCGCCCTGTCGGCTCCGGACGGGCGGGTGCTGGTCGACTGGACGGTGGCCAATCAGGCCGGGCGCACCCTGCATCTGACCTGGCGCGAGGTCGGCGGCCCCCCGGTCCGCCCCCCGGAAGGCCGGGGTTTCGGCAGCCGGCTGATTGAACGAAACGTTCGTCACGATCTGGCGGGGGAGGTCAAACTGGACTACGCAAGCGACGGTTTCAGTGCGGACTTCTCGATTCCGCTCGATCGCGGGACACTTTCATGAGCGCACCTCTAACCGGCCGCCGGGTTCTCGTGGTCGAGGACGAATCCCTCGTCGCCATGCTGCTTGAGACCATTCTGGAAGACATGGGCTGCACCCCGGTGGGTCCCGCCGCCAATATCGACGAGGGCCTTGCCCTGGCGACGGACGGCGAACCCCTCGACGCCGCCCTTCTGGACGTCAATGTCGCCGGCCGTCAGGTCTTCCCCGTGGCCGAGGCGCTGAAGGCCCGCGGCGTGCCGTTCGTCTTCTCGACCGGCTATGGCGAGGGCGGCCTGCCCGAGGAATGGCGCGGCCAGGCCACGATCCAGAAACCCTTCACCGAGGCCGCCGTCCGCGACGCCCTGATGAAGGCGATGGGGGTCGAGAACGTCTAGGTTCCAGGTTCCAGGTTCCAGGTTTTAGGGAAGGCCCAGCCCCACCCTGGCCCCTAGCCCCTGGCCCCTGGCCCCTGGCCCCTGGAACCTACCCCCCAGGTCCTTCAGCACCGCCCGCGCCGCATTGTGACCCGGCGCGCCGGTGACGCCGCCGCCCGGATGGGCGCCGGATCCGCACAGGTACAGGCCGGGAACCGGCATGCGGTGGTCGGCGTGGCCCAGCACCGGGCGGGCGCTGAACAGCTGGTCCAGCGACAGCCGGCCATGGAAGATGTCGCCGCCGACCAGGCCGAAGCGCCGCTCCAGATCGCGCGGCCCCAGCGCCAGCCGGCCGACCACCGACGCCTTGAACCCCGGCGCATGGGCCTCGACCGTCTCGATCATGAGGTCCGCCACGGTGTCGCGATGTTCGTCGCCGAGCGTCGGATCGACATGCTGGCAGAAAAGGCTGGCGACATGCTGTCCCGGCGGCGCGAGCGTGTCGTCCAGGGTCGAGGGGATCAGCATCTCCACGATCGGCTTCGACGACCAGCCGTTCAGACGCGCCTCGGCATGGGCCCGGTCCATATAGGACAGGCTCGGGGCGATGATGATGCCGGCGGTCAGATGGTCGCCCTGTCCCGGCAGGGCGGTGAAGTTCGGCAACTCCGACAGGGCCACATTCATGCGGAAGGTGCCCGAACCCGACTGGTAGGCGCCGATCCGCTCGCGGAAGTCGGCCGGAACGACGGCGTCGTCCACGAAGCGCTCGAACAGAAGGCGCGGATGCAGGTTGGACACCACGGCCCGCGCCCGGACCACGTCGCCGGCCTCGGTCACCGCCCCGACGGCCCGGCCCTTCTCGGTCAGGACCGAGGCGATCGGCGTGTCCAGCCGTACGTCGACCCCGACCTCGGCGCAGGCGGCGGCCATGGCCTGGGTGATGGCGCCCATGCCGCCGATGGCATGGCCCCAGACGCCCTTGCGCCCGTTCACCTCGCCGAACACGTGGTGCAGCAGCACATAGGCCGATCCCGGCGTGTACGGACTGGCGTAGTTTCCGACGACGCTGTCGAAGCCGAACAGGGCCTTGATCGGATCGCTCTCGAACCAGCCGTCCAGCCAGTCGCCCGCCGACTTGGCGAACAGGTCCAGCAGGTCGCGCCGCCCGGTGACATCCAGCCCCGCCGCCTGTTTGCCCAGCGACACGCCCTTCAGCAGTTCCGGCAGCATGGCCATCCAGCCGGCCTCGACCATGTTGGGCGGCGCCTTCAGAATCCAGTCGCGCAAGACAGACGCCACGACCTCCAGCCGCGCCTCATAGTCGGGCAGCCGCTCCGCATCGCGGGTCGAGAATTTCGCCAACTCCGCCTGCGTCCGCCCCTCGCCGGCCAGGAAACGGCGGCCGTCATCGAAGGGCAGGAAGTTGGACACCTTGCGCTCGACCACCCGCAGGCCGTGCCGCGCCAGCTCCAGATCGGCGATGATCTTCGGGTTCAGCAGGCTGACGGTGTAGCTGGCGGTCGAGTTGCGGAAGCCGGGATGGAATTCCTCGGTCACCGCGGCCCCGCCGACCACATGGCGGCGCTCCAGCACCGTGACCTTCAGCCCCGCCTTCGCCAGATAGAAGGCGCACACCAGCCCGTTGTGGCCCCCGCCCAGGATGACGACGTCGGTGGTGGTTGTGGTCATGGTTCCCTTTTACTCCGTCATCCTCGGGCTTGACCCGAGGATCAGGCCCGGCGGTCGCAGGGTGTCAGAACCCTTTGCGTCCAGCCCTCCCAACCTCCGATCCTCGGGTCAAGCCCGAGGATGACGGTCTGAAGGCAGAACCTCCTCCTCCGGCCGGTGCACCAGCGACACCAGCACCACGCTGATCATCATCAGCAGGAACCAGCTGCCCAGCTTGGCCAGCGACACCGGATGCCAGCCGTCGCTCTGGGACGGATAGACCCAGGCGTTGGCGAAGGTGGCGATGTTCTCGGCCAGCCAGATGAAGGTCGCGACCAGGAAGAATCCCAGCAGGAAGGGCATGGCCCGCCGCGTCCGGTCCGGGGTGAAATAGAACCAGCCGCGCCCGAACAGCACCGCCGTCAGGGCGAACAGGCCGAGGCGAATGTCCGGCAGCCAGTGGTGGGCGAAGAAGTTGACGTAGATCGCCGCCGCCAGCACCCAGGTCGTCCACAGCGGCGGGTAGTGGCGGAATTTGATGTCGAAGATGCGCTGGATGCGGGCGATGTAGCTGCCCACGGCCGCATACATGAAGCCCGAGAACAGCGGCACCATGCCGATGCGCAGGATGCTGTCCTCGGGATAGATCCACGACCCGGCCTGGGTCTTGAACAGCTCCATGATGGTGCCGACCACATGGAAGACGAAGATGACCCTCGCCTCCTCCCAGCTCTCCAGCTTCAGCGCCAGCATGGCCGCCTGGATGGCCAGCGCCCCCACCACGAGGAAGTCGTAGCGGCTGACCGCCGCCTGATCCGGCCACCACAGATGTGTCGCCAGCAGCAGGGCCAGCATCGCCCCGCCGAACAGACAGGCCCAGCCCTGCTTGATGCCAAACATCAGGAACTCGAAGCCGTAGCGGCTCCACGCCCGCCGGTCGGCCCGGGTCTGGAGACGGCCCAGCCAGTGACGGCCCCAGGTTTCGAGTGGAAGGCGGGAGGAATCGGTCATGAGGTCACCCTGACCGCATCCGCCCGTTCAGGCATGAGCGGAATGTGAGCATTTCGCGCGGTCGGGCGAATTCACCCCCGCCCGCGATAGGTCGGCACGCCCTGGTCCGGCAGCCACAGCCCCGCCGGCGCGGCCCCCGTCTGCCAGAAGACGTCGATCGGGATGCCGCCGCGCGGATACCAGTAGCCGCCGATCCTCAGCCATTTCGGCTGCAGCAGGTCGGCGATCTTCTTTCCGATGGCGACGGTGCAGTCCTCGTGGAAGGCGCCGTGGTTGCGGAAACTGGTCAGGTACAGTTTCAGCGACTTCGACTCGACCAGCCAGTCGCCCGGCGCATAGTCGATGACGATGTGGGCGAAGTCCGGCTGGCCGGTCACCGGGCACAGGCTGGTGAACTCCGGCGCGGTGAAGCGGGTCAGATACAGGGTGTCCGCGTGGGGGTTAGGCACCCGCTCCAGCTCGGCCGTTTCCGGGCTCGTCGGCTGGACGGTGTGTTGGCCGAGCTGGTGCAGGCCTGAGGTGTCGGTGGTCATGGCGGGGATGTAGCGGGTTCCCCCGATCCCGTCATCCTCGGGCTTGACCCGAGGATCGGACGTTCCGGCGCACGATGCCGACTGTCAGTCTACCGGCTGGCCCCGCCTCCGATCCTCGGGTCAAGCCCGAGGATGACGGCGGAACAAAGTTTGCCTTCCCCCGCGACAGCCCGCTATCCGTAGCCAAAGACAACTGGGAAAACACCATGGCCATTCCGGCTTCGCTGAAAAAGGGCCTGAAACTGCCGGTCATCGCCGCGCCCATGTTCCTGGTCTCCGGACCGGATCTGGTGGTCGAGGCCTGCAACGCCGGGGTGATCGGCACCTTCCCCTCGCTGAACCAGCGCACCACCGAGGGCTATCGGGACTGGATCCACGAGATCAAGGGCCGGCTGAAGCCCGACGCCGCCGCCTTCGGCGTCAACCACATCGTCCACCCGACCAATCCCCGGCTGATGGCCGACATGATGGTGACGGTCGAGGAACAGGTTCCGCTGGTCATCACCTCCCTGGGGGCCGTGCGCGACGTGGTCGAGGCGGTGCACGGCTACGGCGGCGTGGTCTTCCACGACATCGCCAACATCCGCCACGCCCGCAAGGCGGCCCAGGCGGGCGTCGACGGCCTGATCCTGGTGGCCAACGGCGCGGGCGGCCACGCCGGCGTGGTCAATCCCTTCGCCCTGGTCGACGAGGTCCGCTCCTTCTTCGACGGGACCATCATCCTGTCCGGCTGCCTGTCGACCGGCTCCGACGTCGCCGCCGCCCTGATGATGGGCGCCGACTTCGCCTATATGGGCACCCGCTTCATCGCCACGACCGAGAGCGGCGCCCAGGGCGAGTACAAGGAGATGATCGTCGATGCGGGGGCCAGCGACATCACCTACACCCCCGCCGTCTCGGGCATCCCCGCCAATTTCCTGACCCCGTCGCTGGTCGCCAACGGCATCGATCCGAAATCCCTGCCCGAGCACAAGCTCGACATGGGCGAGGAGGCGAAGGCCTGGAAGACGGTCTGGTCGGCCGGCCAGGGCGCCGGCGCGGTGCATGACATTCTGCCCACGGCGCAGCTTGTCGCTCGGCTCGCGGACGAATTTTCGCAAGCTTGTGACAAATTCGACAAGAAGCGTCTCTAGACCCCGCCTCGTTCAACGAGGCCGACTCACATGCTCCGCACCCTGACGACCGCCGCCACGGCGACCGCCCTGCTCGCCTTCGCCGGTTCCGCCGCCGCCCAGGAGGCCGCGCCGGCCGCCGGAAGCTGGTCCTTCGCCTTCGGCGCCGCGACCGACAACCGCTCCAAGGACGCCTCCAAGTCGAATGGCGAGGCCTATGTCTGGGGTCAGGCGGAGTGGGAGAGCGCCTCGGGTCTGTTTTACGCCGGCGTGGGCGCCGAGACGATCAAGAGCTCGACCGGCTCGGAGCTGGAAACGGAAATCGGCGCCGGCTTCACCCCGGAACTGGCCGGCTTCGATCTGGACCTGAACGCCACATACAAGCAGCAGATCGACGCCAATCCGGGCGCGGACGACAACGCCTGGGAGTTCACGGCCGACGTCAAACGCTCCATCGGCCCGGCCAGCGGCCGCCTTCGCCTGCAGCACTCGCCCGACGGAACGGGCGGCACGCGCGCGTGGACCTGGTACGAGGCCCGCCTCGGCTGGGAGTTCACCGAGAAACTCGAAGCCACCGCCTCCATCGGCCGCCGCGAGCAGGACAACAGCATCGACTACACCGGCTGGAACGCCGGTTTCACCTACGCCCTGACCGACAATCTGGAGGCCGAGGTCCGTTATCACGCGACCGACGCCGACGTCCCGGGCGAGCAGTATGCGGACGCCCTGGTCGCCGGGATCAGCATCGCTTTCTGAAACCTCGCTTTTTGCGGCGAAGCTCCTATCTAGGAGCAATGAGCAACCATCGTCCCACGACCCTCGAGCGCGCCTATGAACTGGCGCGCGGCGGGGGCTGCCGCACCGTCGGCGAGATCAAGACCGCGCTTCAGGCCGAAGGGTTCGAGCGCATCCAGGACTCGCTGTACGGTCCCACCCTGACGGCCGCGCTGCGCAAGCTGTGCCAGGAGCACTACGTCCCCGCCCCCGAGGGCGAGGCGGCTGAGTAGCCCACGACTTGATTTTGCCGCGCCGACAGGTCAAAAGCGTTTTGTCGAGCTCTCTGCGAAACGCCACCCTCTGCTTTCGCACTGAGGTCTAGCCGCTCCTTTCAGACCCGACAGGCTCCAGGGGCTCTTCCCTGAGGTCAACGCTAGCGGAGGTCCTGAAAATGGCTACCGGCACTGTTAAATGGTTCAACTCCACCAAGGGCTACGGCTTCATCCAGCCTGACGACGGCGGCAAGGACGTCTTCGTCCACATCTCGGCCGTCGAGCAGGCGGGCCTGCGCGGCCTGGATGAAAACCAGAAGGTTTCCTACGAAATCGAGCGCGACAAGCGTTCGGGCAAGGAATCGGCTGGTCAGCTGAAGACCGAAGGCTGAGGTCCCGCGTCGGCCTTGGCCGATGCATGATTTCGACGGCGGCGAGGGCGGGAGCCTTCGCCGCCGTTTCGTTTTGGGGGCTTGCAACGTCCGACCCCGCTTTCCGGTTGCGGGGCGTGGCCAGACGCCGCAGATCGTCGTCATACGGCATCCGTCTCGCTCCGGTCGCCGTCTCTCCGCCGAGCCGTATAGACGGCCGCTCAGGAGAGACGCAGATGACACTGACCCCTACCCGCACCCTGCTCATGGCCGCCCTCGCTGCCGGCGCACTCACAGCCGCCGGCTGTTCCTCCATGGATGGCATGGGCTCGATGGACGCCGGCGCTGACGCAAATGCCGCCGTCATGGTCGGCGGCGCCGCCATGTATCCGAACCGGACCATCGTCGAGAACGCCGTCAACTCGCGCGACCACACCACCCTTGTGGCCGCCGTGACCGCGGCCGGTCTTGTGCCGACCCTGTCAGGATCCGGCCCCTTCACGGTCTTCGCCCCGACCAACGCCGCCTTCGCCAAACTCCCGGCCGGTGCGGTCGACAGCCTGGTCCAGCCGGCCAACAAGGCGACCCTGACCAAGATCCTGACCTACCATGTCGTGTCGGGACGGGTCAGCGCGTCAGACCTGATCGGCCGTATCCGGACCGGCGGCGGTCGCGCGGCGCTGACCACCGTCGAGGGCGGCGTGCTCACGGCCTCCCTGCGGGGAGACTCCGTGATCCTGACCGACGAAAAGGGCGGCGTCGCCACCGTGACCCAGGCCGACGTCTTCCAGTCGAACGGCGTCATTCACGTCACCGACACCGTCTCCATGCCCGACTGACGAAAGCCCGGCGGAGCCTGCACTGTCGGGCTCCGCCCCCTCCGTCCGGAATCATCGAGCTTGCTATTCGAAGGGAAAGGGCCCATTTGGGGCTACGTCGATCTCTTGCGAAACGCTGCTGCCCCTTTGCATCGCGCACCGAGGTCCAAAGCCGATCCCATTCAGACCCGACAGGCCGATCCGGAACCTCTTCCGGCGGTCAACGCCTAACGGAGGTCTCAAAATGGCTACCGGCACTGTAAAATGGTACAACTCCACCAAGGGCTATGGCTTCATCGCCCCCGATGACGGCGGCAAGGACGTTTTCGTCCACGCCTCGGCCGTTGAAACGTCCGACCTGGGCACGCTCAACGAAAATCAGAAGATTTCCTACGAAGTCGAACGCGATTCGCGTTCGGGCAAGGAATCGGCCGGTCGCCTCAAGGCTGCCGAATAGTTTCCGACAAGCGACCCTGCCGGGGGTAATCCCCGGCTGACGGAAGGGCCGGCTGCCGAACAGGCGCCGGCCCGACTGCTTTTCAACCCCAGGAGACTTCGATGACCCCGCTTGCCGACATGATCCCGACCATGAGCGACCCGGACCTGAAGGCCCTGCGCCTGAACGCCCTGCGCCTGTCCGCCTCGACCACCGCCTCGCCCACCCAGATCGCCTCGGCCGCCGACGTCATTCCCCTGATCGACGCCGAAGTGGCCCGCCGCGCCGCCGACAAGACGACCGCCGTGAAGAAGCCCCGCGCCCCGGCCAAGAAGAAGGTCGTCCCCGCCACCGGCCACCAGACCGCCCTGCCCGACTCCAAGGCCGCCTGAGCCGACGCACTCCCTCTCCGTCATCCTCGGGCTTGACCCCGGGATGACGCCGCAGGGCCTGGCCCTCGATCAGCCCAGCGCCTGATCCAGGTCCGCGATCAGATCCTCGACCTCCTCCACGCCGACAGACAGCCGGATCAGGTTGTCGGTCACGCCGCCCGCCTCGCGGACCTCCTTCGGCACCGAGGCGTGGGTCATGATGGCCGGGTGGTTGACCAGGCTTTCGACGCCGCCCAGAGACTCCGCCAGGGTGAAGACCTGAACCCGCTCCAGCACCCGCCTGGTCCGCTCCAGATCGCCGTCGATCAGGACCGTGACCATGCCGCCGTACTGGCCGTTCATCTGGCGTGACGCCAGGGCGTGCTGCGGGTGGCTGATCAGCCCGGGATAGATGACCTTCGCCACCCCTTTCCGGTCTTCCAGCCAGCGCGCCACGGCCATGGCGTTCTCGTTGTGCGCCTTCATGCGCAGGCCGAGCGTCTTGAGGCCCCGGTTGGCCAGGAAGGCGTCGAACGGCCCCATCACCCCGCCGATCGAATTCTGGAGGAATTTGATCTCCTTCGCCAGGTCGGGGTTGGCCGTCACCAGCGCGCCGCCGATGATGTCGGAGTGGCCGTTCAGATATTTGGTCGCCGAATGCATGACCACGTCGGCGCCCAGCTTCAGCGGCTGCTGGCTCCACGGCGTGGCGAAGGTGTTGTCGACGATCAGCAGCAGGCCGTGCGCCCTGGCGATCCGGGACAGGCCTTCGATGTCGGCCAGCTTCATCAACGGATTGGTCGGGGTCTCGGCCCAGATCAGCCTGGTCTTCGGCGTGATCGCCGCCTCGACCTTCGCCAGATCGCTGAGGTCGACATAGGCGAAGTCCAGCCCCATCGACCGGCGCCGCACCCGCTCGAACAGCCGCCACGAGCCGCCGTACAGGTCGTCGCCGGTGACGATGTGCGAGCCGGCGTCCAGCAGCTCCAGCGCCGTCGAGGTCGCCGCCATGCCGCTGGCGAAGCCGAAGCCGTGCGTCCCGCCCTCCAGATCGGCCAGACAGGCCTCGAACGCCTCGCGTGTCGGGTTCTTGCCGCGGGCGTATTCATAGCCCTTGTTCACGCCCGGGCTTTCCTGGGCGTAGGTCGAGGTGGCGTAGATCGGCGTCATCACCGCGCCCGTCGTCGGGTCGGGCCGCTGGCCGGCGTGGATGGCGCGGGTCGAGAACCCCTGGCTGTTCTTCAGCTTGGTCATGGTCTGTCCTTGGGCGGGGCGGCGGATGTGCTGGGTGTGGAAGGCCGGCGGCGGGGGAAGTTTCCGCCCGTTTCAGGCGGCATGAACAGATGGCCGGGACGGGCCGACAGTTCAACCCGTCGGAGCGCCGGGACGCGGCGCGGACCGCTCGCGCCGGGCCTCGACGAAGGTCCGCGTCAGCGCCATGACCGAGCACCAGGTGGGCAGGTCATACTGATGCCCGTCGAAGTCGAGCGCCTGAACCTCGACCGCGGCGCCGGCCGCGCGAAGGCTGTCGGCCAGTTCCAGGGTCGCGCGGACGGGCACGGCCTCGTCCCGCCGGGCGTGAAGCAGGAGAAACGACAGGTCGCGGCCTTCCAGCGTCTCGTCGACCCCTCCGCCCCCGGCCACGATCACCGCGGAACGGACGCCTCCCTCTGACGCGGCGGCCGCATCGACCGCGACGCCCGCACCGCGAGAGTATCCCCACAGGACCACCTGGTCGGGAGAGACCCCGGGCTCGGCGGCCAGACGGCGGGCCGCGTCCAGCGCCGCGTCGCGCCAGGCCCGGGCGTTGACCGTGCGCCGGCGCGGGTCGGGCCTCGAAGCGTCGAAATAGGCCGGCAGGATGACGCGGTAGCCGCGCGAGGCGAGCTGGATGGCGTGGGCGTCGAACAGGATGGCGTTCATCTCGAACCCCGTGCCGCCGTGCAGCATCACGACCCCCGCTCCGTTGACCTCGCCGCGCGGGGTGTAGAGGTGGGCCCGCACCGGGCGGCCCCGGCTCCGGAAGGTGATCAGTTCGCGCGACGCCCGCACCGCCACGTCGTCCGCGCAACCGGGAACGCCGACGCGCGGCGCGGCTTGCGGAGCCTGCGCCATGGCGGCCGGCTCGCCCGCGAGCCCAAGGACCGTGGCCACGGCCGCCGCGAGCGGGGTCAGGCCGGTGCGGCGGCGCATCGGCGGCTCACCCGGCGGGCGTCGTCGGGACCGGCGGAGCGCCCTCGACCAGCAGGTTGGCGTCCAGGAAGCCCCGCGTCAGGCGGAACGCCTCGCACCAGGCTGCGGGATTCAGCTCGTGATCGCGCGAGTCCAGCATCTGAACGTCGACGGTCGCGCCTCGCAGGCGGAGATTGGCGGCCAGGCTGCGCATCGAGCTGGGGCTGACCGCCGTATCGGCGCGCCCGTGGATCAACAGCACCGGCATTTCGCGTCGCCCGCGCGAGGGCTCGCTCCAGATGTCCGTGCCAGTTTCCAGACCGATGGCGAGGGCTGCGGGGGCGTCCGGAACCACCGAGCCGTCGGTGGCCAGGAAGCCGCCGTAGGAATAGCCCCACAACGCGACCCGCTGCGGATCGACGTTCGGCTGGGCGCCGACGAAGCGCACCGCATCCGCCCCGACCCGGGCCCAGGCGACCATGTCCACGCCCGTCCGTCGCGCACGGAAGGGGCGGGCGTCAAAATAGTTCGCGACCAGCACGACATAGCCGCGCGACGCCAGCTGGATGGCGTGAGGGTCAAAGCGCTGGGCGTCTCCGCCAAACCCCAGTGCGCCGGGCAGCAGCACGACGGCGGCTCCGTTGTGGTAGCGCGGCTTGTAGATGAGGGCGTGGATGGCGTGGCCGTCGCTGGTGAACTCGATCAGCTCGCGCGTCGCATTCTGGCGCACATCGTCCGGGCACCCCGTCGCGGAGGGCGCCGCGGGTGCGGCTTGCGGAGGGGTATGGGCGGAGGCGGGCGCCGCCAGCAAGAACAGGCTGGCGGCGGCGAGGCCAAGGGTCGGCAAGCGGGTCATCGATCGTCTCGACTGGAAAAGAGGTCCAGCCCTCAGTCAGGCCTACAAATTCGCCGCCGTCCAGACGATTCGCCACGAATTCGCCACACCATGAACACCCCGACGCCACAGCGCCCCAGCCTGGCGCAGCGACCTAGCGGTTCAGGCTCAGGTGATTGATCAGGTCGGTCCGGGTGATCAGGCCCACGAATTTCTCGCCGTCCAGCACGATCGCCACGCGATCGCGGTCGAACAGCGGGATCAGGGCGTCCAGGCTTTCGCCGACCTGAACGGTGTCGAGGTCCCGCGTCATCACCGCGCCGACCGGCTTTTTGAAACGCTCCTGCCGCGTGATCTCGTCGGTGTTCATCACATGGACGATGTCGCTCTCGTCCAGGATGCCCACCAGCCGGCCGTCCTGAATGATCGGCAGCTGGGACACGTCGGCGCCCCGCATCCGCTTGAAGGCGGTGTCCAGCGTATCGTCCGGCCCCGCCACCACCACGTCGCCCTTCTCGTATTTGCGCGAGATCAGGTCCGACAGGTCGCCATGCAGCGGCTGGTCGCCCAGTCCCTGATCGGCCAGCCAGGCGTCGTTGTAGACCTTGGACAGGTATTTGGCGCCGGTGTCGCAGACGAAGGTCACGACCCGCTTCGGTTCGGTCTGTTCGCGGCACCAGCGCAGGGCGGCGGCGATCAGCGTTCCCGATGACGAGCCGGCCAGGACGCCTTCCTTGAGCAGCAGTTCGCGCACCGTCGCGATCGCCTCGGCGTCGGGGATCGAATAGGCCCTGTCGATCAGTTCCATCTTCGCGGTGTCGGGCACGAAATTCTGGCCGATGCCCTCGACGGTGTAGCTGCCCTCCGGCCCGGGAACGCCCTCGTTGACGATCCCCGCCAGGGTCGAGCCGACCGGATCGGCCAGGATGATCTCGGCCTTCGATCCCACGCTCTTCAGATACTGGGCGATGCCGGTGATGGTGCCGCCCGAGCCGATGCCGGCCACGAAGGCGTCGATGTCGCCGCCCATCTGTTCCCAGATCTCCGGACCCGTGGTCTGGAAATGGGCCAGGGAGTTGGCGTCGTTGGCGAACTGGTTGACGTAGAAGCCGCCCGGAATCTGCTGCGCCAGCCGCTCGGCCATGTCGGTGTAATATTCCGGATGCCCGTGCGGCACGTCCGAACGCGTCAGCCGAACATCGGCGCCCATGGCCCTGAGATGCTGGATCTTTTCCTTGGACATCTTGTCCGGGATGACCAGCAGCACCTTATAGCCCTTGGCCTGACCCACCAGCGTCAGCGCCAGCCCCGTGTTGCCGGCCGTCGCCTCGACGATGGTGCCGCCGGGCTTCAGAAACCCCTCCGCCTCGGCCGCCGCGATCATCGACAGGGCGATGCGGTCCTTGATCGACCCGCCCGGGTTCTGGGCCTCCAGCTTGAGGAACAGGCGGCACGGCCCGGTGTCGATCTTCGTCACCTCCACCATCGGCGTCTTGCCGATCAGGTCCAGCAGGGAGCCGGTCGGACCGGACAGGACAGGGGTGGCGGCCAACGACATTCAAACACTCCGGAAGGTTCGCGCCGGAAGCTAGGCGCAGCCTCTTTCCATCACAAGCGACGCAAGATTTCGCCTCCGAAGAGGCCGGTCGTGCGTTATCAAGGATACAAATGAGCAAATCACCCCGCCGGCCCGTCGCCGGACTCCCCGACGAAGACACGCTGATCGCCTTCCTCCGCGAAGCCGGATCAGCCGAGAAAACCGATATCGCCCGCCACTTCGGCCTCAAGGGCGGCGAACGCCGCGCCCTGCGCGAAATGATCCGCGCCCTCGAAGAGGCCGGCAAGCTGGGCAAGCGCGGCCGCAAGGGCTTCTCCGAGGTCGGCGCCCTGCCCGCCGTCGGCGTCGCCGATGTGGTCGAGCGCGACATGGACGGCGAACTCTACGTCCGTCTGGTCGAGGCCTCGGCCGACGCCCCGCGCGCCCTGCTGGTCCCCGACAACGACAAGCCCGGACCCGCGCCCGGGATGGGCGACCGCGTCCTGGTCAAATTCGCCCGCGGCGAGGACGGCTGGGAAGCCCGGCTGATCAAGACCCTCGACGCCGGCGCCAACAAGGTGCTCGGCGTCATCCGCAAGTCCAACAAGGAGGTCCGGGTCGAACCCGTCGACCGCCGCTCCAAGGACGTCCTGCTGGTCCCCCACGCCCAGGCCGAGGGCCTTCGCGACGGCGATCTGGTTCTGGCCGCCATAGAAAAGGGCGACCAGCGCTATGGTCCCAAGCGCGGCAAGATCCTCGAGAAGATCGGCCACGAAGGCGACGCCCGCGCCGCCTCCCTGATCGCCATCGCCGCCCACAATGTGCCGATGGGCTTCTCCGAGGCTGTCGAGAAGGAGGCCGAGGATCAGGAGCTTCCGTCGCTGAAGGGCCGCGAGGACCTGCGCGACCTGCCGCTGATCACCATCGACCCCGCCGACGCCCGCGACCACGACGACGCCGTCTACGCCATGCGCGACGACGACCCGAAGAACCCCGACGGCTGGGTCGTCTGGGTCGCCATCGCCGACGTCGCCGCCTACGTCCGCCCCAACACCAATCTCGACCGCGAGGCGCGCGACAAGGGCAACTCCACCTACTTCCCCGACCGCGTCGAGCCGATGCTGCCCGAACGCCTGTCCAACGGCCTGTGCAGCCTCAAGGAAGGCGAGAACCGCGCCTGCATGGCCGTGCGCATGGTCTTCGACAGGGACGGCCGGAAGACCGGGCACAAATTCGTCCGCGGCCTGATGCGGTCGCAGGCCAAGCTGTCCTACGAACAGGCCCAGGCGGCCATCGACGGCCAGACCGACGACGCGACCGGCCCGATCATGGAGGCCATCCTCTATCCGCTGTGGAACGCCTACCGGACGATGCTGAAGGGCCGGCTGAAGCGCAGCCCCCTGGCCATCGAGAGCCCCGAACGCCGCATCCGCATGAACGACCAGGGCCAGATCATCTCGATCGAGCCTCGCGTCAGTCTCGAGGCCCACCGGCTGATCGAGGAGATGATGATCCAGGCCAATGTCTGCGCCGCCGAGACGCTGGAGCAGAAGAAGACGCCCCTGCTGTACCGCGTCCACGACGCGCCCAGCCAGGAGAAGCTGTTCAACCTCGGCGACTTCCTCCAGACCATCGGCAAGACGTGGACCAAGGGCGAGCCGGCCACGACCAAGCGGTTCAACAAGCTGCTGGACGAGACGCGCGGCGGCGACCACGCCGAGGTCGTCAATGAAGTGGTCCTGCGCAGCCAGATGCAGGCCATCTATTCGGCCGAGAACGTCGGCCACTTCGGTCTCAACCTCGACCGCTACGCCCACTTCACCTCGCCGATCCGGCGCTATTCCGACCTGATCGTCCACCGCGGACTGATCCGCGCCCTGGGTCTGGGCAAGGACGGGCTGACCGACCGCGAAGTCACGGAACTGCCGGCCATCGCCGAACAGGTGACCATGACCGAGCGCCGCTCCATGGCCGCCGAGCGCGCCGCCATGGACCGCTACATGGCCGCCTTCCTGCAGGAGCGGGTGGGGGCGACCTTCCCCGGCCGCGTCACCGGCGTGACCCGCTTCGGCCTGTTCGTGCGGCTGCACGAGACCGGGGCAGACGGCCTCGTGCCCGTGTCGTCGCTGGGCGGCGAATATTTCCACCACGACGAGAAGCAGCACGCCCTGATCGGCGAACGCTCGGGCCAGCGCTGGACGCTGGGCCGCACCGTCGAGGTCAGGCTGAAGGAGGCCACGCCGATCACCGGCGGTCTGGTGTTCGAAATGCTGTCGGAACCGGCGCCGCGCGATCCGAACGCGCCCGCGGCCCGTCTGGGCGTCCGCGGCCGGGGCGGCGGCGACTTCCCCAAGCGCGGCGGCGGGCGTCCCGGCGGTCCCAAGCCCCCCAAGGGCGGCCGCCCCTCGGGCGGGCTGAAGGGCGTCCGCAAGGGCAAGCGGCGCTAGGTCCTTTTGTCAGCCCGGAAGCCGCGCAGCGGCTATCCGGGACGGCCCACAGGACAATACCTCGCGCCCGGCCCTGAGCCGGGCGAAGGCCGCCGCCTTTCTCCCGGTTCGACCCTGAGGGGCCGCCCGGGATGACAAGATCACCGGCGTCTGCGTCCCGGATCAGCGCTGCGCGGCGTCCGGGATGACAAGGCAATCAGGAACCGGCGAAGAGGATCAGGTTTCCGGCCGGATCGGCGACGATGAAGGTCCGCGCGCCCCAAGGCTCGGTGCAGAGGGCCCGATGGAAGGCCAGACCGGCGTCAGTGAATTCGCGGTACAGGCCCTCGACGTCGGCCGTGGTCACCGTGGCCGACAGGACATCGCCTTCGGCCTTACGGAACGCCTCCGCGAACACGGGCCCGTCGACCTGGCGCAGGTTCAACTGCGCGCCCTCGCGCACGACCTGGGCGTAGACCACCGGCTCGCCCCAGGCGAAGGCGATCCGGAACCCGAGCCCGTCCGTATAGTGGTCCAGGGCCGCCTGCATATCGGTGACGAACAGCTGCGGTTCGGCGGCGATCAGGGTCATGGCGTGCTTCCCGTAGGCGAGGCCTCGGCCCATGCTAAAGACAACCGATGCCCCCCGCCAATTCCCAGCCCTTCGACTCCGCGCAGGACTTCGCCGACGCCCCGCGCACCGGTGACCGGCAGAAGCCCAGGGACGCCGCCACCCTGATCCTGACCCGGGTCCGCAAGGGCGGGCCCGAGGTGCTGATGGGCCGCCGCGCGCCCGGCCACGTCTTCATGGCGGCGAAATGGGTCTTCCCCGGCGGCCGCATCGACCGGTCCGACTTCGCGGCGGCCTCGGCCAACGACCTGCCCCACGCCGAAACGATCCGTCTGACCCGCGAGATGTCGGCCCGCCGCGCGCGCGCCCTCGCCCTGACCGCCGTCCGCGAAACCTTCGAGGAGACGGGCCTGCTGCTGGCCGAGCCCGCGCCCGTCGTCTCGGTCGCCGGGCCGTGGCGCGAGTTCCGGGCGGTCGGCGCCCTGCCCGATCTGGCGGCCCTGTCCTATGTCGCCCGCGCCATCACCCCTCCCGGCCGCTCACGCCGTTTCGACGCCCGCTTCTTCATGGCCGACGCCAAGGCCCTGCTCCATCCGGAGCCGACCGCCGGCTCGGGCGAACTCGACGAGATCGCCTGGCTGCCGCTGGACGAGGCGCGCGCTGTCGATCTGCCCGCCATCACCCGCTTCGTGCTGGACGAGGTGTCGGAGCGGCTGGCTCATCCCGCACGCCCCCTGCCCTTCGTCCGCATGGTGCGCGGACGGCATGTCATCGAACATCAGGACTAGGCTGCTCGATAGCCCCCACATCCGTCATCCTCGGCACAAGTCCGAGGATGACGGATTCAAGAAGTTGGGGATCTGCGACCAGAACTGACGCAGGCGGATGCTTCATTGGCCGAACCCCCTTGGGGGCCGGTCTTTGACAATCGAATTCAGCTGCAGTCGCCGACCGCTCCCCCGGGACGGATCAGACTCATGAGACTCATGAGACTGTTTTTTATCGTCCGGTCAGGCCCCCGCCTTCGCCCCCGGCCGCGCGCGGCAGGTCTCCAGCCAGCGCGCCAGATGGGTCAGCTCCTCCGGCGGCCGGTATTTGATCAGCCGCGCGAAATCCAGGCCGACCACGCCGACGATGTCGGCGATGGTGAACCGGTCCTCCGCCAGGAACTCGTGCTCGGCCAGGCGGCGGTCCAGCGACTTCATGAATTTCTCCGCCCCCGCCCGGTTGTGCTCGGCCACCTGCGGGACCTGGGACGCCTCCAGCGCCGCAAGGGCCGGGTGCGAATGGCGCACGGTCAGCATCAGCGGATTGGCCAGGTAGAACTCGCACCGGCGCGTCCACATCTCGATCACCGCCTGCTCGCGGGCGTCGCGGCCGAACAGGTTGGGCTCCGGGTGCAGGGCCTCCAGATAGCGGCCGATGGCGATGGATTCCGAGATCGTCGTGCCGTCGTCCAGCTCCAGCGCCGGCACATGCGGCACGCCTACGCGGGTGCGGTATTCGGGCGTCTTGTGTTCCCCCACCATGATGTCGATCTCGACCAGCTCGACGTCCTCGATGCCCTTCTCGGCCATGACCCAGCGCACCCGGCGGGGATTGGGGGCGCGGTGCGAGGTGTAGAGCTTCATCGTGCGGTCTCCGGCGTCAGCGGAATATGGCGGCGGGCATCGCCCCCACAATGGCCGCGGTCATCAGGGTGGCCAGGAAACCGGCGAACAGCCCCTTCCACACCAGCCCCAGCACCTCCTCGCGCCGCTCGGGCATCAGCACGCTGAGGCCGGTCACGGTGATGCCCACCGAGCCGATGTTGGCGAAGCCGCACAGGGCGTAGGTCATTAGCATCCGGGTGCGTTCGCTCATCTCGCCCGCCGGTATCTTGCCCAGTTCGATGAAGGCCACGAACTCGGTCAGGGTAAGCTTGACCCCCAGCAGCCAGCCGGCCTTGCCCGCCTCGGACCACTCCACGCCGGTCAGCCAGGCCACCGGCATGAACAGCCAGCCCAGCAGCCGCTCGACCGTGACGTGATCGCCGAACAGCCAGAAGCCGCCCAGCATGACGTTGACCAGGGCCACCAGGGCCACGAACACGATCAGCACCGCCGAGATGTTCAGCACCACCATCAGGCCGTCGGCGGTGCCCTTGACGATGGCGTCGATGGCGCTGTCGTACTTCAGGGCCGAGTTGTAGTCGGCGTGCGCCCCGCCCTCGCCCGGGGTCTCGGGGATCATGATGCGGGCCAGCAGCACGCCGGCGGGGGCCGAGACGATCGAGGCCACCAGCACATGGCCCGCGGCGTTCTGCATCACGGGCGACAGGATCGCCGCATAGGCCACCATGGTGGACCCGGCGACCGTGGCCAGACCGACCACCATCATCAGGAACAGCTCGGACCGGGTCAGCTTGTCGAGATAGGCCCGGATCACGATCGGGCTCTCGATCATGCCGAGAAAGATGTTGGCCGCCACCGCCAGCGCCGAGGCCCCGCCCAAGCCCATGGTGCGCTGGAACAGGATGCCGAATCCGTGGGTGAGCCACTTCAGCACCTTCCAGTGCCACAGCAGGGCCGACAGGGCCGAGATCACCAGAATCAGCGGCAGGACCTGGAAGGCGAAGGTGAACAGGGCTCCGTCATTGGTCACGGCATAGGGCTGGTCGCCCCCGGCCAGATAGCCGAACACGAACTGGGTTCCCCTCTGGGTCGCCGTGTTCAGCCCGTCCACCGCCCCGGTGATGGCCGCCAGCACGTTCTGCGAGCCGGGAATGGCGAACAACGCCATCACCAGCGCCGCCTGCACCGCGACGGCTCCCAGCGTCAGCCGCCACGGAAAGGCGCGCCGGTTCTCGGACAGGGCCCAGCAGGCGGCGACGATGACGACGAGCCCGAACAGGCTCTGGAGATTCAGCAGGCTGAACATGAACGGCTCCCCAGGATTCCCCCTTGCTGCCGGAGACCGTGAGGAGGCGCAAGCGCGGTCAGGGCGAACGCCGCCTCCCGCCTCTCCGTCTCTGCCCTTTGCCGCTCGCCCGAAACCTTCCGCATCCTCGCGGAAATGTGTTGATAATGAGAATGCATCGCATTATTTCCCCTCATCCTCCCCCGTTCAGCCAAGCGATCCGAGATTCATGCGCACCCTTCTGACGACGACCGCCATCCTCCTGGCCCTTCCGACTCTCGCCCTGGCCCAGGAGCCGGCGGAACTGGAGCCCGTCCTCGTCACGGGGCGGAGTCAGGGCTATGTCGCGTTGAACTCGGTGACCGCGACCAAGACGGACACGCCGCTGCTGAACGTGCCCCAGAGCGTCAGCGTCGTGACGCGCGAACAGCTGGACGATCAGGCTTTGCGCAGCCTCGGCGAGTTGCTGCGCTATGTGCCCGGAACGACGGTGGGCCAGGGCGAAGGCAATCGCGACCAGATCACCCTGCGCGGTCAGAACACCACGGCCGACTTCTTCCTCGACGGGGTGCGCGACGACACCCAGTATTTCCGCGGTCTCTACAATCTCGAGCGGGTGGAGGTGCTCAAGGGGCCCTATGCCCTGATCTTCGGCCGCGGGGGCGGCGGCGGCATCATCAACCGGGTGCAGAAGACCCCGAGCGCCGGCGGCGCCTTCGCCTCGGGGCGGGCGAGCGCAAACAGCTTCGGCGCGTGGGACCTTTCAGCCGACATGAACGCGCCGATCGGCGCCATGGCGGCGGTCCGGCTCAACGGGGTCTATGAGAAGCTCGACAACCACCGCGACCACTTCGAAGGCGAGCGGTACGCGGTGAACCCCTATCTGGCGGCGGAATTCGGCTCCGCCTGGCGCGCGGGCCTCTCGTACGAGTACGTCAACGACGATCGCGTCGTCGACCGCGGAGTCCCGTCGTTGGGCGGTGCGCCGCTGACCGGCTATCGCGACCGGTTCTTCGGCGTGCCCGGCGTGAACCGCACGACGCTGGAGGCGCACATCGCGAAGCTCCGGATCGACGGCGCCCTGTCGGACAATGTCGAGGTTTCAACCACGATCGTCTACGGCGACTACGACAAGGTCTACACCAACGCCTTCGCCAACGGACCAGCCTCCTCGCAGACCGGTACGGTCCCGCTGGCGGCCTACACCGACCCCACCACCCGGCAGAACCTGCTGATCCAGAGCAACCTCGTCTGGGACGTGTCGGCAGGGGGGATGATCCACAAGGTCCTGTTCGGCCTCGAATACGGCGACCAGGACTCCGCCAACCAGCGCCGCAACGGCGTCCTGTCCAGCTCCACCGTGAGCCTGGCCAATCCGGTCTTCCCCACGGTGACGTTCCCGGCGCTCAACCGCGACACGATCTCGAACGTCGAGTCGGTCTCGGCCTATGTCCAGGACCAGATCAGTCTGGGCGACCGTCTTCAGGTCGTGGCCGGCCTGCGATACGACCGTTTCGACATCACCGGCGTCGACCTGCAACCCAACCCGGACCGCCCCTTCGCCCGGCTTGACGAAAAGGTCTCGCCGCGGCTGGGGCTGATCTACAAACCGCGCCCCGAGGTCTCGCTCTACGGCAGCTACAGCCAGTCGTTCCTGCCGCGCTCGGGCGACCAGTTCCTGTCCCTGTCGACGACCCAGCAGAATCTGGAGCCCGAGGAGTTCACCAACCACGAGATCGGCGCGAAATGGGACATTCGACCGAACCTCAACGTCACGGCGGCGCTCTTCCGGCTGGATCGGACGAATGCGACCACGCCGGATCCGCAGAACCCCACCGTCACGATCAATGTCGGCGAGACCCGCACCGAGGGTCTCGAGCTGGCGGTGACCGGCCGTGTACGGCCCAACTGGCAGGTCAGCGGTGGTTACGCCTGGCTGGACGCCCGTCTGCAGGGCAACGACTCGGTGCGGCTGGCGCAGACGCCGGAGCACCACTTCAGTCTCTGGAACCGCTACGATGTGAACCGCCGGCTGGGCTTTGGCCTCGGCGTCATACATCAGGCTGGCCAGTATGCGGCCATCCGGACGTCGGCGGCGACCACGCGGCTGCCCGCCTTCACCCGCGTGGACGCCGCCGCCTTCTATCGGGTCAGCGACGACGTCGAGCTTCAGCTGAACATCGAAAACCTGCTCGACACGACCTACTTCCCGGACGCGCACAACAACAACAACATCTCGACCGGGGCGCCGCTGAACGCACGGCTGACCCTCAGCGCCCGCTTCTAGCTACTGGCGCCGCACCAGCCGGCCGTAGTCTTCCATCAGGCCGAGGCTCAGGGCGCCGGGAGTGAATCGGTATTCGCCGATCTCGCTCACCGGCGTCACCTCGGCGGCCGTGCCGGTGACGAAGCATTCGCTGAAGGTCGCCAGCTCCTCGGGCCGGATGTGGCGCACGACCACCTCGATGCCCTTGGCCGCCGCCATCTCGATGACGGTCTGGCGCGTGATGCCGTCCAGGATGGCGTCGACCGGCGGCGTGTGCAGGACCCCGTCCTGGACGAAGAAGACGTTGGCCCCGGTGGCCTCGGCGACATAGCCGCGCCAGTCCAGCATCATGGCGTCCGAATAGCCGCGCTTCTCGGCCGCCGTCTTCGACATGGTGCAGATCATGTAGAGGCCCGCAGCCTTGGCGGCCGACGGGGCGGTCATCGGGTCGGGCCGGCGCCATTTGGCCCACTCCATCCGGATACCCTTCGCCTTGGTCTCGGCGTCGAAATAGCTCGGCCACTCCCAGACGGCGATCGCCACATGGGTCTTGTTGTGCAGGGTCGAGACACTGACCTGTTCGGGGCCACGGTAGGCCACCGGCCGCACATAGCAGTCGGACAGGCCCATCTTTTCGCAGGTTTCCTTGCAGGCCGCGTCGATCTCGGCCACGCTGTACGGAAGGTCGAAATCAAGCAGGTTTGCAGAGCGCTTCAGGCGTTCGCTATGCGGGGTCAGCTTGAAGATTTCGCCGCCGTACATACGCTCACCCTCGAACACCGACGAGCCGTAGTGAAGGGCATGGGTCAGAACGTGCGTTTTCGCTTCCCGCCAGGGCACGAAATCGCCGTCCATCCAGATCCACCCGTCACGATCGTCGAAAGGAACGAAGGCCATTGAATAACGTCTCCCGCGAAGAACACCGGGTTAGAGCCCCCCGAACCGCTCAGGTCAACGCCCGGACCGGCTCGCGGGTCGCTTCCGCATGAGCGACGTGCGTTCCCATGGCCGGTCCGGCCCGATCGCCGGCCCGGGCGCCGGCCGCCATCTGCTGGTGGTCGATGACGACGACCGGATCCGCGAACTGCTGAAGGAATTCCTCGCCCGCGAGGGCTATCGCGTCACCGGCGCCGCCCACGCGGCCGCGGCCAAGCGGATGATGGAGCTGATCGAGTTCGACCTCGTCGTGCTGGACGTCATGATGCCGGGCGAGAGCGGTTTCGACCTGACCACCTGGGTGCGGTCCAAGGCCGAGACCTCGAAGACGCCCGTCCTGCTGCTGACCGCGCGCGGCGATCCCGACGACCGCATCGAGGGCCTGTCGCGCGGCGCCGACGACTATATGTCCAAGCCCTTCGACCCGCGCGAACTGGCCCTGCGCGTCGACGCCATCCTGCGCCGCACCGGCGGCAAGCCCCTGACCCCGCGCGAGATCAAGCTGGGCCCCGCGGTCTTCGACATGGAACGGCTGGAGCTGTCGAAGGACGGCAAGCCCCAGCGCCTGACCGAGGCCGAGGCCCAGCTGCTGAAGACCCTGGCCATCCACGCCCATTCGGCGGTCGAGCGCATGAGCCTGTCGCCCGACACCGCCGACATCACCGGCCGCGCCGTCGACGTCCAGGTCACCCGCCTGCGCCGCAAGCTGGAGGCCGACCCGAAGAACCCGCGCTATCTCCAGACCGTGCGCGGCGTGGGCTACATGCTGGCTCCGGACTGATGCAGGGCGACCTCCACCTTCCTTCCCCCATCTCGGGGGAAGGTGGCAGGCGGAGCCTGACGGATGGGGGCTGGCTGCCGGGCGCCCATTTGCCGGGAATCGGGACGCGGAAAGAGCCCCCATCCGAGCCGCTTCGCGGCCCACCTTCCCCCGCGAGGGGGGAAGGATCATGAGACTTCTGCCAGCCTCGTTGTGGCCGCGGTTTCTGAAGCGGCGTCTGCCGACCTCGCTGTGGGGCCGGTCGCTGCTGATCATCGTCCTGCCGGTTCTGGTCATGCAGGTGGCCGTCACCTGGGCCTTTTTCGACATGCACTGGCAGACGGTGACCGCCCGCCTGTCCGACGGCCTGGCCGGCGATATCGCCTGGGCCGCCGAAAGCTGGCGCGACGACCCGACGCCGCGGAACATGGCCGTCATCTCCGAACGCGCCCAGCGCTCGATGTCCCTGTCCATCGCCCTCCAGGACGGCGCGGTCCTGCCCGAGGAGAACCGGCGCGGCCCCGTCGGCGTCGTCGATCGCACGCTGGAGCAGGCGCTGGCCGCGCGGCTGGACCAGCCCTTCTGGTTCGACACCACCCGCTACCCCGCCTATGTCGATATCCGGGTGCAGCAGCCGCAGGGCGTGCTGCGCATCATCGCTCCGCGCGAGCGCGCCGTCGCCACCCAGGCCCACATCTTCGTGCTGTGGCTGCTGATCGCCACCGTCCTGCTGATGGGCGTCGCCATCCTGTTCATCCGCAACCAGGTCCGCGCCATCGAGCGGCTGGCCGAGGCCGCGGAAGCCTTCGGCCGGGGCGAGACCCAGGAACGGTTCAAACCGCACGGAGCGCGCGAGGTCCGCGCCGCCGCCGTCGCCTTCCTCGCCATGCGCGAGCGGATCCAGCGCCACATCGACCAGCGCACCGCCCTGCTGGCCTCGGTCAGCCACGACCTGCGCACGCCTCTGACCCGCCTCCGGCTCGAACTGGCCCTGGCTCCCCCGTTCAAGCGCGCCGGCGCCATGCAGGGCGACCTGGACGAGATGGAGCACATGATCGACGAATACCTCGCCTTCGCCCGCGGCGAGGCCGGCGAGGCGGCGCAGCCTGTCTCCCTGTCAGACCTGTTGGGCGCCGCCGCCGAGGACGCCCGTCGCGCCGGAGCCGAGGTCGAGGTCGTCGCGCCCGAGGGGCTGACCGCGTCGCTGCGCCCCCTCGCCTTCAAGCGGGCCCTGACCAATCTGGCGGGCAATGCGGCGGCCCATGGCGAGCATGTCCGGTTGAGCGCGCGCGCCCTGCCCTCGGGCGGACTGGAGGTGGCGATCGAGGACGACGGCCCCGGCATTCCCGAGGACATGCATGAAGAGGCCTTCCGGCCCTTCTCCCGCCTGGACGCCTCGCGCAACCAGAACCGCAAGGGCGTGGGCCTCGGTCTGGCCATCGCCCGCGACGTCGCCCGGGGTCACGGCGGCGACATCACCCTCGAGCGCAGCGATCTGGGCGGCCTGCGGGCCCTGATCCGCCTGCCCGGCTGATCACATTTGGCGCCCTCCACTGGCGAAGCGGAGCCATAGCGCGCATCTTTCGCGGCGACAGGGCTCTGGAGAACATCCATGCGTAGACTCGCCTTCCTTGCTCCGCTCGCCGCCGTTCTGGCGGTCGCGGCGACGCCGGTCCTGGCCGATCCCGTCGCCGTCAATGTCACGATCGGACCCGAGGTGCTCGAACACGCCGACGAACTGGGCCGGCGCGAGGTTCAGCAGCAGGCCTCGCGTCTGGCCGATGTCGTGCGTCGAACACTCGTGCGCCGCGGCGCGCTGAACGGGGCCGAGGTCAATCTGACCCTGACCGATCTGAAGCCCAACCGGCCGACCATGCAGCAGATGGTCGACCGTCCCGGTCTGGACGGAATCCGCAGCGTCTCGATCGGCGGCGCGACCATTTCGGGCCACGTGACGACGGCCGACGGCCTGATCCATCCGGTCGAGTACGACTGGTATTCGACGAGCATAGCGGAGGTGCGGGGCTTCACCGCCTGGCAGGACGCCGACCGCGCCTATCGCCGGCTGGCCGCCAACCTGGCCGACGGTCGCTACGTCACCCGCTAGAGGGTTCGCGCCCGCTGCACGGCGGCGGCGACGGCCGCCCTCGCCGCGCGCTCCAGATCGCCGCCGGCCGCCATGGCGTCGAGACCCGCGCGCGTCGTGCCGCCGGGTGACGCGATGCGGGCGATCAGCGCGTCCAGCGACTCCTCCGTCTCGACTCCGGCTCCCGCCGACCGCAGGGCGCCGCGGGCCAGTCGTTGCGCCGCCCCGGCCGACAAGCCGTCCGCCCGCCCCGCCTCGGCCAGGGCCTGGACGAAGGCATAGATGAAGGCGGGAGCGGAGCCCGCCACCGCCGTGGCGATGTCGATTTGGGCTTCGGACTCGAGGTCCACGACATCGGCCATGCCGGCGAACAGAACGCGCGCCAGCTCGCGCGTCTCGGCATCGGAGGACCACAGGGCGGCGACGCCGCGCCCCTGCGCCACCGCGGTCGTCGGCATGACCCGGGCGACAGGCCGCGCGGAGGCCAAGGCGATCTCGGCCGCCGGAACCCCCGCCATGACGGAAACCAGCCGCGTCTGCGGGCCCAGATGGGCCGTCAGCGGAGCCAGCGCCGCGCGCCAGATCGCAGGCTTCACCGCCAGCACCAGCGCCCGCGCGGCCGCCAGCGCCTCCATCGGCGGATTGATCCGCGCGCCCCGGGCCCGCGCCGCCTCGGCGGCCGGCTTGTCCGAGGGCGTCAGGATGATCAGGTCGGTCGCCGCGACCGTCCCGGTCTTCAGCCACCCCTCGACGATGGCCGAACCCAGCCGGCCGCAGCCCAGCAGGACGACGGGGCCCGAGGGGACGAGAGGGGTCATGGCCGTCAGGCGGTGCCGACGGTCTCGAACAGGCAGGCGTCGATCGCCTCCTGCGGCTTCTTCGATCCGCGGATCATGAAGTCGAAGGCCGGGTAGTAGCGGTCCGCGGCCTCGACCGCCGCGTCGATCATCGAGGCCGCCTGGGCCAGGGTGGGGCGCTCGCCCATCGGCAGGGCCAGCGAGTGGCGGAAGACGATCTCGCCGTCCTCGGCCCAGACCTCGAAATGGCCCATCCAGGTGCGCTGGTTGATCAGGCCGACCAGTTCATAGGCGGCGGCGCGCCGCGACTTCTTCGCCTGCAGGTCCAGGGCGCAGCACAGCTGAAGGCAGTCGCCCTCCGGCCGCCAGGCGAACCACAGCTCATAGTCCTTCCAGTCGCCGGCCAGGGCGAAGGCCAGATCGCCCTCGTCGGTCCGGTCGAACGGCAGGTTTTCGGCCACCAGGACGTGTTCCACGACATCCAGCGGATCGTAGGGAACATCGACTTCTTCGGGCCGTACAGCGTCCATCAGGCACTCTCCGGGCGCGACTCACGCCCCGTCACGCAACGGTAGGCGGGTTCGCAGATTCGGCTCAACCGGCTGCGTCCTGAGGGGGAACCGACCCTGTGGACGTTCCCGTGGCAGGCTTTTTTCCAGCCTTTGCAGGGGTTTTCAGCGCCGCGACCTCGGCGCGCAGGGCGGCGATCTCGGCCTTCAGCGCGTCGAACTCGTCGCGGCGGACCAGGTCCAGTTCCGCGGCCATGCGGTCCGTCTGTGCACGGAAGGCCGTCTTCGCCTCCTCGCCCGCCGCCTGGGCCAGGCCCATGGCGCCGGTCGTCAGCTTGGCGAACTCGTCGAGGATGGGGTTGCGCGTCTGCATCTGCGGGCTCCGGCTCGAACGGGCGAGCGTCGTTAATGAAGGTTCACCCGATATGGTGAACGAAACCTTGCTGTCGATGCGACCTATGGCCTGATTTGGGCGCCGGGCGACGCCGTGTTGCGGAAAATTCAGGGACGCGCCCGGCGACGCTTGCTAAACCGCCCTTCGAGACCCTTCGACAGGAGTGCCCGTGCAATTCCCCGAGTTCGATCCGGTGCTGCTCAGCATCGGCCCGCTGGATATCCGCTGGTATGCGCTGGCCTATGTCGCCGGCATCGTCCTGGGCTGGTGGTACTGCGCCCGGCTGGTGAAGGCCAACGCCCTGTGGCAGCCCGCGAAGCCGCCGGTCACGACCCTGCAGCTGGACGATCTGGTCCTCTACATCACCCTCGGCATCATCCTCGGCGGGCGCCTGGGCTTCGCCCTCTTCTACCAACCCGAGCTGTACGGCCGCCTGTTCACGGGCGCCGACTGGGGCGAACGGCTGGCGCTGTTCCGCCTGTGGGACGGCGGCATGTCCTTCCACGGCGGCCTGATCGGGGTTTCGGTCGCGATCGTCTGGTTCGCCTGGCGGCACAAGATCCGGCTGCTGAGCCTTGGCGATCTCGTGGCCCCCGCCGCGCCGATCGGCCTGTTCTTCGGCCGCCTCGCCAACTTCATCAACGGCGAGCTCTGGGGCCGCGAGACGACCGTCCCCTGGGCGGTCCGCTTCTGCAACGACCGCATCTATCGGCTCTATAACGGCTGCCCAGCCGGCGACGTGCCCCGCCATCCCAGCCAGCTGTACGAAGCCGGCCTCGAGGGCCTGGTCCTGTTCGCCATCCTGTGGTTCGCCATCCACAAATGCAGGCTGCTGTCCAAGCCCGGCTATGTCACCGGCGTCTTCCTGTTCGGCTACGGCCTGTCCCGCGCCCTGCTGGAGAATGTGCGCCAGCCCGACGCCGGTCTCGACAACCTGCCGCTGGGTCTGACCATGGGCATGATCCTGTCGATCCCGATGATGATCATCGGGGCGGTTCTGATCTGGCGCGCCTGGAGCCGGCCGCCCGCCGCCGCCTGATCCATGGGCGCTTCGCTTGGGGACAGACTGGCGCGGGAGATCGCCCTGACCGGCCCGATGACGGTGGCCGACTATGTCGCCCGCTGCCTGCACGATCCCGAGGGCGGCTATTACGCCACCCGCCCGGCGATCGGGGCGAGCGGCGACTTCGTCACCGCGCCGATGGTCAGCCAGATGTTCGGCGAGCTGATCGGCCTCTGGGCGGTCGAGCTGTGGCGGCGGCTGGGCGCGCCCGAGCGGATCCGGCTGGTCGAGGTCGGACCCGGCGACGGCACATTGATGGCCGACGCCCTGCGCGCGGCGCGGCTGGCGCCCGATTTCCTCTCTGCCGTCGACTTGGTCCTGATCGAACCCAGCCCGCCCCTGCGCGCGGCACAGGCGCGAATGCTGAACGACAGCGATGTTCATCCGCGCTGGGTCAGGGACCTGAACCGGGTCGAGACCGACGCCCCCGTCATCCTGATCGCCAACGAGGTGCTGGACTGCCTGCCCGCGCGCCAGTTCGTGAAGACGGACGACGGCTGGGCCGAGCGCCGCGTCGGCGTGACCGACGACGGCGGCCTGACCTTCGGCCTGGTGCGCATCACCGGCGGCTTCACCCGTCCCGCGTTCGCGGTCGAGCCGGGCCAGACGGTCGAGATGTCCGATCAGCAGGCCGCCTTCGGCCGCGACGTGGCGGCCTTGGTAAAGGCGGCCTCCGGGGCCGCCCTGCTGATCGACTACGGCCGCGCCAGGCCCGAGGCCGGCGACACGCTTCAGGCCCTGCGGCGGCATCAGAAGGTCGATCCGCTGGAAACGCCGGGCGAGGCCGACCTGACCCAGTGGGCCGACTTCCCGACGGTGCTGGAGGCCGCCGTCCGCGCGGGGGCCGACGTCACCGGAACCCTGGGTCAGGGTGAATTCCTCCGGCGGCTCGGGATCGAAGCCCGCGCAGACCGGTTGAAGGCGGGACGGCCTGACGCGGCGCCCGTCATCGAGCGCCAGCTGGCCCGCCTGACTGCGGACGACCAGATGGGGACGCTGTTCAAGGCCTGCGTGGTCTTCTCGCCCCGTAGCCTGGTGGTCCCGGGTTTCGAGGACGGGATATGACGCTGGAACCGATCACCCACTCGCTGCTGGACAAGGCGGGCGTCCGCCATGGCTTCTTCACGCGCCAGGGCGGCGTTTCCACCGGCATTTATGCCAGTCTGAACACCGGCGTCGGCTCCACCGACTACCCCGCCGCCGTGGCGGAAAACCGGAGACGGGTGGCGGCGCATATGGGCGGCGTCCCCGACGACTTCGCCGCCTGCTACCAGATCCACTCCAGCCTCGCCCGGGTCGCCGAAGCCGGCTGGAAGGGCGACCGGCCGGAGGGCGACGCCACCGTCACGGCCGCGCCGAGCGTGATCTGCGCCGTCCTGACGGCGGACTGCGCACCGGTGTTGCTGGCGGATCCCGAGGCGGGGATCGTCGGCGCAGCCCACGCCGGCTGGAAGGGAGCCCTGGACGGCGTCATCCACTCCACCGTCGCGGCCATGCAGGCCCTCGGCGCCGAGCCCCGGCGCATGGTCGCCGTGGTCGGCCCCTGCATCGCCCAGGCCAGTTACGAGGTCGGCGCCGACTTTCAGGGCCGGTTCGATCACCACGATCCCGGCAGCGGCCGCTTCTTCGCGCCCGGCGCGGCGCCGGACAAACGGCTGTTCGATCTTCCCGGCTTCGTGTTGTGGCGTCTCGAACAGGCCGGCGTCGGCGACGCGGCCTGGACCGGCCACGATACGCGCGTGGACGAGGTTCGGTTCTTCTCGAACCGGCGGGCCTGGCTGAATGGAGAGCCGGACTTCGGCCGGATGATGAGCGCGATCAGCCTTCGCTGAGGCCGTAGCCGTCGTCTCTCGATTCCCCGGATCCGGTATCCGAAATCACGCGAAAAGCGTCGTCGAATTCCCCGTCGTCCAGCGGCCGGTTTTTAACCCGCCATCGCCAGTTCCGGCGCGCCGGTCACTTCGCGCCACGCCTGCGGATTGGCCAGCAGTTCGCGGACCAGCAGGTTGTTGATGTGGTGGCCCGCCTTGACGCCCTCGTAGCGGCCCAGCAGAGGGGCGCCGAGCACATACAGGTCGCCGATCGCGTCCAGCGCCTTGTGCTTGACGAACTCCCGCTCCATCCGCAGGCCGCCGGGGTTCAGGATCTGGTCGCCGTCGATGACCACGGCGTTTTCCAGCGAACCGCCGCGGGCCAGGCCGGCGCGGCGCAGGGCCTCGACCTCATGGGCGAAGCCGAAGGTGCGGGCGGCCATGATCTCGTTGCGGAAGGTTTCCTCGTCGACGACGAAGTCCACCACCTGGTTGCCGATGACCGGCGTGTCGAACTCGATCTCGAACCGCATCTCATAGCGGTCGCAGGGCAGCAGGGCGGCGGTCTTGTCGCCTTCCTGGACCCGGATCGGCTCGAGGATCTCGATGTAGCGGACCGGGGCCTCCTGGCGGCGGAAGCCGGCGCGGTCCAGCAGCTGGACGAATTGCAGCGCGGAACCGTCGAGGATCGGCAGCTCGGGGCCGTCCACCTCGACCACGGCGTTCGATACGCCCAGGGCCGCGAAGGCGGCCATCAGGTGCTCGATGGTCGACAGGCGCACCCCGGCGGCGTTCTCGATCATGGTGTTCAGGCGGGCGTCGACGACGGCCTCGCCCGAGACCGGAATGCGGTTGTCGCGGTCCTTGATGTCCGTCCGCACGAAGACGATGCCCGTCCCGACCGGGGCCGGACGCACGGCCAGACGCACCCGGTCGCCCGTGTGCACGCCCACGCCCGCGATGATCGCGGGAGCGACGGTCGTTCTCTGGCGATGGTCGTAGCTGACCGGCAAGCTCAAAACTCTCTCAATCGCGATGCCCGCAACCCGTGCGGATTTCGCCCCAGCAACCGTCTAGCGACGGCCCCGCAACAGCGAAATGAAAGTCGGGTTTCCGATTGTTTCGGTTTTCGTAACCGTACTCGACGCGAAAAGCCCCGGAGCTCGCGCTCCGGGGCTTTCCTGATCGGTCGAAGACTAGTTGGCGAGGCGGCGCAGGAAGGACGGGATTTCCAGATCGTCTTCCGCCTGGTTCAGATCCGGCTCGGGCGCCGGCTGGGCCTGGGTGGTCGGACGCATCTCGGTCATGCGGGACTCGGTCGGACGCGACGGCGGATACGTCGGCTGGGCCGGCTGACGCTTGCCGCGGCCGAACAGGCTCCAGCCCGACTTGCGATGATCGCGGTCGTCGTACTCGTCATAGGCCGGCTCCTCGCGCCGGGTTTCCGGCTGGGGCGCGCGATCGGCCGAACGGTCCATGTACAGGTCGCCCTGGGCGACCGGGGCAGTCGTCTCGGCGGCCGTGCGGGCGCGGGGCGAGGATTCATACTCCTCGACCCAGGGATCGACGATCGGCTCCAGTGCGCGGTCCTCGGCGACGTGGATCACGGGTTCCGGGCGCGGCTCGGGAGCGCGGGCCGCAGTCCCGTAGGCCGGCTGGGCGGACTGAAAGGTCGGGACGATCGGCGCCGGCTCGGGCTGGCGCGGGGCCTCGGCCCGGACGGGCTCGCTGCGGGCGGGTTCGTTGCGGACCGGTTCGGCGCGCGAGGCGGCATAGGGGGCGGCCGGGCGGCGCGTGTCGAAGGCCGAGGTTCCGGCAACCGGCGCGCCCTTGGCGGCGGCCAGGTCTTCCATGCCCGTGGCCACGACCGAGACGCGGATCTTGCCGTCCAGGGCCGGGTCGAAGGCGGCGCCGAAGATGATGTTGGCGTCGGCGTCCACCTCGCCGGCGATGGCGTTGGCGGCCTCGTCGACTTCCAGCAGGGTCATGTCCATGCCGCCGGTGATGTTCACCAGCACGGCCTTGGCGCCCTTCAGCGAGGTCTCGTCCAGCAGCGGATTGGCGATGGCGTTCTGGGCGGCCTGCAGCGCGCGGTCCTCGCCCGAGGCCTCGCCCGTGCCCATCATCGCCTTGCCCATCTCGGACATGACGGCGCGGACGTCGGCGAAGTCGAGGTTGATCAGGCCCGGCAGGATCATCAGGTCGGTGATCGAGCGCACGCCCGAGTGCAGCACCTGGTCGGCCATGCCGAAGGCGTCGGCGAAGGTCGTGCGTTCGTTGGCGACGCGGAACAGGTTCTGGTTCGGAATGACGATCAGAGTGTCGACGTAGCGCTGCAGCTCGGCGATGCCCGCATCCGCCAGACGCATGCGGTGGCGGCCTTCGAAGGTGAAGGGCTTGGTCACCACGCCGACCGTCAGGATGCCGCGGTCGCGGGCGCATTTGGCGATGACGGGCGCGGCGCCGGTGCCGGTGCCGCCGCCCATGCCGGCGGTGATGAAGACCATGTGGGCGCCGTCCAGGTGCCCGTAGATTTCCTCGGCGGATTCCTCGGCGGCGTTCATGCCGACCTCGGGGTGGGCGCCGGCGCCCAGGCCCTGGGTGATGGTTTCGCCCAGCTGGACGCGGCGGTCGGTCTTGGCGAACGACAGGTGCTGCGCGTCGGTGTTGGCGACGACGAACTCGACCCCTTCAAGGCCCGCGTCGATCATGTTGTTGACGGCGTTCCCGCCCGCGCCTCCGACGCCGAAGACGACGATACGGGGCTTCAGTTCCGTGTGTTGCGGACGCACCAGCGAGAGAGACATAATTCTTATCCGACCTTATCCGACCCTGCCCTTGCCTTGCCCCGATGCGATTCCCCGCCGATTCGCATTGGTTATGAGCGCGTTAAGGAAACACCTGAACTGCTTAAGGGAGTGTTACCCCGTAGGCTGAGTCGGCCCCGGGGCCACGGATTTCGTTAACCTTCCCAGCAGTTTTCAGGTTCGGGCACGAAAAAGGGCGGCTCTCGCGAGCCGCCCTCTCCGTTTCGGTTCAGTCGCCGCCTTTAGAACGGGCGGTAGTTCAGACCGAAGAAGAAGCGCGTGCCGTACGGGTCCATGTTGTCGATGAAGCCGGTGCCGAAGTAGGCGGGTTGCTCGGCGTCGAAGGCGTTGGTGACCCCGGCGCGCAGCGACAGCTTGTCGTCCACATTGTAGCGAACGGTGAAGTCGTGGCGGGTGAAGTCGCCCGTGTTGAAGAACTCCGGCGGACGCTGGTCAGGGTTGTTGATCTGGTCGCGGTTCTGGACGATGTCCTGCGCCGCTTGCCAGTCAGCCACCCAGGTCAGGCTCCAGACGTCGTTCGGCGACCAGGTCAGTTGCGACGAGAAGCGAACGCGGGGGAAGTTCACCAGGCTGGCGCTCTCGACGAAAGCGTTCGGGTTCGAGATGTTGGTGAAGTTCTTCTGCTCGATCAGCCAGTTGCCGCGCAGGGAGTAGTCCAGCCGGCCCCAGTTGCGACCGAACACTTCTTCCGTGTCCAGCGAGTACCGGGCTGTGAAGTCGAGACCCCGGGTCTGAAGTTTGGCGAAGTTGATCGACCCCTGGATGAAGCCGATGCCGGTGTTGCCGGGGGTGCCGATCTCGAAGGCCTGCGAGCGGGCTTCCGCCGTCGTACCCGCGACCGGCGAGTTGAGGCGGAAGATGGTGTTGCAGGCCGCGGGGTTCAGCGACGGCCCCTGGACGCAGTTGAGGGCGGCGGCGGCGGGCGTGACCGCCGCGATCACGTCCTTGATCTCGACTTCGTAGTAGTCGAGCACGAGGCTGAAGTTCGGGAAGAAGCGCGGCTCCAGCACCGTGGAGAAGGTGAAGGATTCCGACGTTTCCGGCTGCAGGAAGGGGTTGCCGCCCGACACGCCGGCGATGCCCGAGGGATAGGTCGGGTTGTAATCGTCGTTCGGGTCAGCCGTGGCGCCGTTGAAGTCGAACGACGGGGCAGGCAGACCGCGGCTCGCCGCGACCTGGTTGAACAGGGTGGTGCAGTTTGCGACCCGATTGGCGCGATCGGTGGCGTTGGTGATGGCCACGATCTGACGGGTGTCGCAGGGATCGACCACGCCGTTGAAGAAGGTCTGGCTCTGCGGCGCGAAGTTTTCGCCGAGGTTCGGGGCGCGGAACGAGGTGTTGAAGCTGGTCTTGAAGGCGATGTCCGCAATCGGACGGTAGACGAAGTTCACGCCGTACACGTCGCCGGTTCCGACCGTCGTATAGTCGAAGTACCGGTAGGAACCGCTGATTTCGGCATACTCCCCCAGCCAGCTGTCGCGGAACAGCGGGATCGAGAGTTCGGCGAATGCTTCTTCCGACTCATATTCGACGCCCGGGAAATCGGCGCCGGTGTTGAGGAACAGGAAGCGACCGGCCGTGGCCGCGGTGCGACCCCGTCCTTCCGTATATTCGCGGCGGTATTCCACGCCGAGGGCGACGCCGATCGGTCCCGCGCCGAAGAAGTCCCACAGCTCGCCGGAGACGAAGGCGATCGCCTGCTCCTGCTCGTTGCGCTCGGTCGGGTTGATGGTGGCGTCGATATAGGCCAACGCCTCGGGGCTCTGGTTGCCGCGGCCGAACACGTTCAGCGGAACGCAGGCGTCCAGGGCCGCCTGACCTTGGGGCGTGTTGCGAAGATCGCCGCCGCGGAAGCTGTCGCCGAGGAGCGTGGCGGGGTTCTGGGCGCGCAGCAGCTTGGCGCGGCAGACCACTTCGCCGGGTCGGCCGTTGACCACGCCGGCCGTGTCCACCACGGCATCGGAGGCCAGCTGCATGCGCTGGTTGTCGACGCCGCGTTCGACGTTCTCGGCCTCGGCGACGCCGGCGTTGTACGACAGGCTCCAGTTGAAGTTGTCGACGAACCACAGGCTGTCCAGATCACCTTCGAGGGCGAGGTTCAGCTGGAACAATTCGCGGAAGTTCAACTGGCTGCGGTCGGGCCCGAACAGGGTGTGACGGGCGAACGGAGCGGCCGTAACGGTCGTCGGCTGGCCGGGAGCGGTCAGGGTGGGCGCCGAGTAGTTCTGCTGCGTGTTCGTCTGAATCGCCGAGCGGAGATTGTTCGGCAGATAGGCCGTGGTGTCGAGATTCAGCAGGAAGGCGTTGGTCGCCAGCGCATTGTCGACGCTGTTCGTCGGCTGCAGATTGTTGAGGTAGAAATCGAAGAAGGTCGGCTGGCTGACGTCGTACGTCTCTTCATCGATGTATTTGGCGTCGATCGAGAACCGGACGTTTGGCGTGATCGCGAAATTCGCCCCGGCCGCATAGCGGTACGACGTCGATTCCGGCGTCCGCGACAGCTGGCCGAAGTCAGCGCCGTTGTCGCCGTCGCCGCCGACATTGATGGTCCGGTTGGCGCCGGTGGAGCCGATCCGCGTGCCGAAGTCGGCGAGGCGGGCAGTGGTCCCTTCGAACACCCAGGTCTTGCCGGGCTGAACGTTGTAGCAGTTCGCCGCCAGGGCCGTCGTGAAGCCGCCGGCCGTCGGGCAGGTGACGAACGGGATATCCGGATCGTTGCGCGGGCTGGCCGCCTGGTTGTTCGCCAGGGTGGTCTGGCCCCAGCGCAGGATCTGCAGCTGTCGGCGGTTGAAGACCACCGTGTTGCCGGTGTCGAAGATGCTGTCGGAAACCGGACCGTCGGCAGGGGCGGTCGGATCGGCGTCCGCGCCGAAGGTGCCCGGGTTGGCCCGGTACCAGTCGATGTCCAGAATCCGGACTTCGTCGTTGTGGTCGTATTCGCCGAAGGCCCACAGGTTCAGCCGGTCATCCAGCAGGTTCGTGCCGACGAGGGCGGAGACCCGGGTGTTGGCCTGGCCATCCTGGTTGATCATGCCGTAGTTGGCGTCGATCTCCATGCCCTCGAAGTCCTTGCGGAGCACGAAGTTCAGCACGCCGGAGACGGCGTCGGCGCCGTAAACCGAAGAGGCGCCGCCGGTGACGATCTCGATGTTTTCGATCAGCAGGCGGGGAATGGTGTCCACGTCGACGGCCAGCGAACCGCCATTGGAGCCGACCTGGCGGCGACCGTTGATCAGGGTCAGGGTGCGGCCCGAGCCCAGCGAGCGCAGGTTGGCCAGCGACAGACCGCCGTCACCCAGGTTCGAGCCGGTGGTGTCAGACGGAACGACCGAGTTCGACAGGGCCGGAATGGTGGCCAGATAGTCGATCATGGTCGTCTGGCCGGTGGTCAGCAGATCCTCGCGCGCCACGGTGATCAGCGGGGTCGGCGCATTGGTCGGGTCACGGCGGATACGCGAACCGGTGACGACGACTTCGCCGATTTCGGTCGCGTCCTGGTCGGTCTGACCCTGGACCGTGACGCCCGGCAGCTGGCTCTGGGCGAAGGCCGGAGCCGAGACAGCCATGACGCCCGCGAGGATCGTCGAGCCGAAGAGGTACTTGCGCTTGAGAAGCATGGTGTTTGGGCCCCAACCAAGGAATGGATGCAATCGGCAGCATCCGCCTTGCGGCAGACTCTGCTTCGGATTTTCACGCTAACAGCAAAGTGGCGAGCGGCAAGGGATTGTGGCCGTATGGCGACCAATCCAGCATACTGTTGTTACAATACGGACACAGTCCCGCCACGGTGACCGCCAGATCGGTCGGCGCGACGGCCCCCGGTCAGGCTCCCTAGAGGTTTTCGCGCAACCAGCCCGCCGCGCGCGCCACAATCCCGCCTTGATGGATGCGTGGCGCGTCCGCAGCCGAGAGTTGTCTGGACATCAGCTTGCGGGCCGAAACCGCTTCGCGTGGACCATAGGCGGCGCGCAACAACACACCGGCGGCCGAACAGAACGCCGGGCCTGAGGCGGCATCGGCCAGGTGGGGCGCCCGCTGGGGCTTGCCGAGGCGTACAGGGCGATCGAACACCCGCACGGCCAGTTCGCGTACGCCGTTCAACTGGCTGGCCCCGCCGGTCAGGACCAGGCCGGCGCCGGGCTCCAGGCCTACGCCCGCGTTGCGCAGGCGGTCGCGGAGCAGCTCCAGCGTCTCCTCGACACGGGGCGCTATGACGGTCTTGAGCATGGCCCGCTGGACGAAGATCGGGCCCGCCGAGGAATCCTCGCCTCGCGGCGGCGCCTCCAGCATCTCGCGGTCCTCATTGGCGCTGGCCATGGCCGAGCCGTGCAGCGTCTTGAGTCGCTCGGCCCCGGCCTTGGACGTCGACAGGCCGCGGGCGATGTCGGCGGTCACGTGATCGCCGCCCACGTTCAGGGATTCGATATGCAGCAGCGAGCGCCCGCCCCAGACCGCCGCCGAGGTCGAGCCGCCGCCCATGTCGATACAGACGCAGCCGAGATCCATCTCGTCGTCTTCCAGCGCCGCGAGCGAGGACACCACCGGCGCCGCCGCCACGCCCTGCAGGTCCAGATGCGCCAGTTCGAGGCAATGGCTCAGGCCGTTGAAGGCGCTCTCGGCCATGGAGACGACCAGCAGGTCGAGGCCCAGCGAATGGCCCTTCATCGAGCGGGGATCATGCACGCCGCGCGCGCCGTCGACGGACCAGGCGATGGGCAGGACGTGAATCGGCCGGCGGTTGGGCAGGCGAATCTGGGCCAGGGCCATGGCGATGGCGCGCGCCAGATCAGCGTCGCCGACCGGAGTGGCGCCGAGGGACACGCGGGCCTGGACCCGGTGGCTGGCCATCTGGCCGATGGCCGTGGTGACGACGACGCCCGAAACCGGCGAGCCGGCGGCGCGCTCGGCGCGCTCGACCGCGTGACCGATGGCTTGGGCCGCCTCGTCCATGTTGACGATGCCGCCGCCGCGCACGCCGCGCGACTGGACGTGCCCCGCGCCCGCCACGCGGATGGTGCGGTCGGCGTGACGCACGCCCTCGGGCTTCATGATGAAGCAGGCGACCTTCGACTGGCCAAGATCCAGCGCCGCCACGACCGGCGCGCGTCCCGCGGCGCCCTTGGCGCCGTCCACGGATTTATCGACGGACCGTCCGGCCATAAGCGTTCCTCTAACTCTACGCGGCGCCGGCGGAGGGCCGGACGGCGACCTCCCCCGGCGTTCTCAGATCAATGCGGTCGAAGCCCAGCTCCAGCAGCCGCTCGCGCTGGTCCAGCGCGTCGAGCTGGATCAGGGCGGCGTCCTGGTCGGTGGCGGGCAGCTGGATCAGGCTGCCATCCTTCAGTCTCAGGTCCCAGCGGCGCTCGTCGACGCGAACCAGCGCCTCGACCCGCGCCTTCAGGCCGGGCCGTTGCGCGATCAGGGGCAGCACTTCGGACGCGGCCTGTTCGGCGCCCTTGCCCACGACCAGCGGAAGGTCGGGATAGCGGCCGGCGTCGGCGCCGGCGATCACCACGCCATGGCTGTCGATGACCCTGTTGCGGCCGCCGGCCTGCCAGACGGCCAGCCGGTCATGCTCGACGACATGGACGATCAGCGTGTTGGGCAGCAGGCGCACGACGCGCGCGCCCTTGACCCAGCCGACGGTCTCGACGCGCTTGCGGACGGCGTCGAGGTCGATCGAGGTCATGGGTTGGTCTGCATACAGCTGAACGGCGCGCTGGATGGTGGCGGTCGCCTCGGGCGACTCCCCTTCGATGAAGACCTTCTCGAGTTTCAGGCCCATGCCGGCGGCGGCCCCGTCGACGCCCTGGCCGATGGAGGCGCTGATGCGCTCGGCGCGGGCGCCGGTCGCCAGAACGCCGGCCAGGACGACGACGCCGGCGACGATGGAAATGATGACCGCGCGGGGAGACAGGTCGAGGCGGCCCAGCGCCGCCATCTTGCCCGGGGTCGCCGGAGCATTACGGGGCGAACGCCCGCGCCCCGGGGATCTGGGAGCCGCGCCGCGTTTTGCAGGCTGGTTCGAACTCTGTCGCCGACCGCCGCGAACTACCGCGGGCATGAGGCGTCCTCCACCATCCACCGCACCAAAGCTTTATAGTCCATCCCGACATGGGCAGCCTGCTCGGGACTGAGCGAGGTCGGCGTCATGCCGGGCTGGGTATTGACCTCCAGAAGGACCAGATCGTCCTTAATATCGTCATAACGAAAGTCCGATCTCGACACCCCGCGGCAACCCATGGCCGTGTGCGCCAGTTCGGATTCCCGCAGGGCTCGCTCGAACACATGCGGCGGCAGGACCGCCGGCAGGACGTGGCTGGAGCCGCCCGGGGCGTATTTGGCTTCGTAGTCGTAGAAGCCCTTGGCCGGGGTGATGTCGGTGATGGTCAGGGCCCGCGGCCCCGATTTTTCCCCAAGAACCGTGACGGCCAGTTCCTTGCCGGCGATAAAGGGCTCGACCATTACCTGTTCGCCCCAGGTCCAGCCGGCGTCGCCGGGCGCCGCGCACGGCGGCTCGCCCTCGCGCACCAGATAGACGCCGACCGACGAGCCTTCGGCGTTGGGCTTGATCACATAGGGCGGCGGAATGACGTGGCCGCGCGCCACCTCGAAGCGGTCGAACAGGCCGCCGCCGGGAACGACGACGCCCGCTGCCCGCAGCACGGCCTTGGACTTGTCCTTGTCCATGGCCAGGGCCGAGGCCAGCACGCCCGAGTGGGTATAGGGAATGCCCAGCGTCTCGAGCACGCCCTGGACGCAGCCGTCCTCGCCCCATTCGCCGTGCAGGGCGTTGAAGACGACGTCGGGTTTGAGGTCGGCCAGCACCTGGGCCAGGTCGCGGCCGGCGTCGATGCGGCTGACCCTGGCCACCTGCCCTTCGAGGGCGTCGGCGCACATCTTGCCCGAGCTCAGGGACACCTCCCGTTCGGACGACAGCCCGCCCATCAGGACGGCGACGTGCAGGTCAGCGAACGGGCGGGTCATGGGATCAACTCAAAGCGGGCGGCCGATCCTCTTGATCTCCCATTCGAGGTTTACGTTCCGTTTACTCTGCACGTCCGCGCGCACGGCATCTCCGAGACCCTCGATATCCGCCGCCGTCGCCTCGCCCGGGTTGATCATGAAATTGCTGTGCAGTTCGCTGAACATGGCCCCGCCGCCGGTGGCCTTGAACAACTTGCCGCGCCAGCCCGCCTCGTCGACCAGCTTCCACGAGGAATGGCCGGGCGGGTTCTTGAAGGTCGAGCCGCCGGTCTTCTCGCGGATCGGCTGGGTCAGTTCGCGGCGCGAGGTGATTTCGGCGATCTTCGCCGCCACGGCCTCGGGATCGGCCGGCGTCCCCCGGAAGGTCGCCTCCAGCCAGATGATGTCGGCCGGCGCCTCGGAGTGGCGATAGGTGTAGCCGAAGTCGGCCAGCGCATACTCGACCCGCTCTCCTGCCCGCGTCACGCCGCGCGCCGAGACGAGGATGTCCTTGGTCTCCGCGCCATAGCAGCCGGCGTTCATGGTCAGAGCGCCGCCGATGGTGCCGGGGATGCCGGCGTAGAACTCCAGTCCGGTCAGCCCCGCCTTGGCCGAAGCCTTCGCCACCATGGAATCCAGCGCGCCGGCGCCGGCCGTGATCGCATCACCCTCGGTCGTGATCCCGGCGAAGGGCCTCCCCGCCAGCCGGACCACCACGCCCTCGACGCCGCCGTCGCGGACGATGACGTTGGAGCCCACGCCCAGCACCGTCACCGGCACGACCGGATCCAGCGCCTTGAGGAAGTCGGCCAGGTCGTCGGCGTCGGCCGGGATGAAGAGCGCGTCGGCGTTTCCACCGACCCGGAACCAGGTGAACGGCCCCAGCGGTTCGTCGCACAGCAGCTTGCCGCGAACGGCGGGAAGAGTGTCGCGCCAGCTCATTCTAATTTCCGTGCATCCCCGCGAAGGCGGGGACCCAGGTTTTGGGGGCCGCACAGGCGGCGGAGGTTTCGAGATCGCTCAGTCCAGCAACGGCGTGGCCGCTCAAGCCTGGGTCCCCGCCTTCGCGGTGGTGCACGGTGAGGGACGGCATTACGCCAGAGCCTCCAGCTGCCCCGGCAGGGCGTAGGCCCAGGCGGTGATGTCGCCAGCGCCCAGCAGGACGACCAGATCGCCGTCCTTCGCCTCGGCCGAGATCACGCCCGGCAGGGCCTCGACGCTCTCCAGCGGCTGCACCGCGCGGTGGCCGAAGCGGCGGATGCCCTCGACCAGCGCATCCTTGTCGATGCCTTCAATGGGGAGCTCCCCCGCCGCATACACGTCGGCCACGAACACCGCATCGGCGTCGGAGAAGCAGGTCGAGAATTCCTCCATCAGGGATTCCAGCCGAGTGAAGCGGTGCGGCTGTACGACGGCGATGACGCGACCCTCGGCCACCTGACGCGCCGCCTTGAGCACGGCGGCGATCTCGACCGGGTGGTGGCCGTAGTCATCGACGATCCGCACCCCGCCCACCACGCCCGTGGTGGTGAAGCGCCGCCGCACCCCGCCGAAGCCGGCCAGACCCGCCCTGATCGCCTCGTCCGACACATCCAGCTCGCGCGCCACGGCGATGGCGGCCAGCGCATTGGAGACATTGTGCCAGCCGGCCATGGGCAGGTGCAGGCCCTCGATCTTGATCGGCTCGTCCAGCGCGGCGAGGCCCTGCTTCTGGATCACCACATCGAAGCGGCAGCCGTCCGGCTTCATCTCGACATTGTCGGCCCGAACCATGGCCTGCGGGTTGACCCCGTAGGTCACCAGCCGCCGGTTATCGATCGAGGCCACCAGCCGCTGCACCTCGGGATGGTCGAGGCAGACGGCGGCGAAGCCGTAGAAGGGGATGTTCTCGACGAAGTCCACGAACGCCTTCCGCACCCCGTCGAAGTCGCCGTAGTGGTCGAGGTGCTCGGGGTCGATGTTGGTGACGATGGCCACGGTCGACTTGAGGCGCAGGAAGCTGCCGTCGCTCTCGTCGGCCTCGACCACGATCCAGTCGCCGTCGCCGACCTTGGCGTTGGTCCCGTAGGCGTTGATGATGCCGCCGTTGACCACCGTCGGGTCCAGCCCGCCGGCGTCGAGGATGGCGGCGACCATCGAGGTGGTCGTGGTCTTGCCGTGGGTGCCGCCGACCGCGATCGAGAACTGCAGCCGCATCAGCTCGGCCAGCATCTCGGCCCGGCGCACCAGCGGGATGCGGCGCTCTCGAGCCGCGACCATCTCGGGATTGGTCGGCTTGACCGCTGTCGAATAGACCACCGCCGAGACGCTGTCGCCGATGTGGGCCGCGTCATGGCCGATGAAGATGCGGGCGCCCAGCCGTTCCAGCCGCTCGGTGTTGGCGCTGGCTTTCGCGTCCGACCCCTGCACCGAATAGCCGATCTTGAGCATGATCTCGGCGATGCCGCTCATCCCGATGCCCCCTATCCCGACGAAATGGACGGGGCCGAGGTCGAACGGTACGGGGCGAAGGCGAGCGATCATCCCAGCGGATTAGCAAGGGTTCGGCGGGATTGCACCACCGATCCGCAGTTCCTTCGCGGCGACCAACTTGCGCGTGGAAGCTAGCGCCCGAGGGACTCAGCGATCTCGCCGAGGTGATTGAAAGTCCGCCCCCGTCGGGCGGCGTCGGTGTCGCCGCACACCGCGTTCAGTTGCGTCGCCACGGCGGCGTCGTTCTCACCCACCGGATGCGCTTCCACCGTGCTCCTCTCGGGGTCGCGATTGCTGCTGTACCGGACTACCGACTTCATCGATCTGGTTCGCGAACGACAATCGAACTCCGCGATCCAGACGGTGTAGCGGTGGTGGTTCGCAGGCCAGGATCGCGGAAACGAAGCCAGCACGGCCGTGAACGGAGACGCTTTGTTTGCGGTCATTCCATCGAGTTGCACAAACACCCGTTGGCCCCTCTCGGAACCGGCCGGGATCCAGAACTCCGCCATGGCAGGGGATGCGAACAGCGCTGAAAGTAGCCCTGCTGTGAGTGCAAATTTGCGGCGCATGGTTTCGTCTCGCTAGCTATCCCCAGGACATGGGGTGGCCTCAGGATTAACCCACTCGGGCTCTAAAGTTCCCTGATTGGCAGCGGTTTCATCAGAAAGGGAAGCGCGACCGACGCCTGTTTTATATGCACCCGTCTGTAAATCTTGATATTGGGACACGACATTAGATGCCTACATTATCTGGCGCGCCGTAGTAATCTTTGAGATGCTTAGCAAAGGCGAAATCAGGGTTTGACGGAATTCCCGTTCCCAACCCCGGATGACTATGAACGTATCCGATAGGGGTACCGGAACCACAGCCGCCCGGAGCAATGGGCACGGTTGGGAGCCCTCCTGGATAACTGATAGCGTTGCCGTTGCTGTCTAGAATGGGATCGCCCGCCTCTATCGGTCCCAGCGCGATCTGACCGGAACTGAATTCGCAAATCAGCGCGCCAAACTCTCTGTTTTGCAAGTCTGCTTCATTGAACGATCTGGCCTTTTCACGAAACGCGGCCTCGGCTTCTTTTGCTTTGGCGTCAGCATTCCATTGGCGCCGTCCCTCTGGCATCGCACATTGTTGCTGCTTATCAGACTGCCCTTCCGGGGGGCTTTCGTCCGCCGGTTCCAACTGCTGCTGGTGGGCGCGGAACTGGTTATGGTGGGAAACTGCATCCCTGCGAACGGCGACGGAGCCCTGACACGCTGGCCGGTGACTATGACCGGTTCTAGTTGAGTAGGCGGTTCATCCGTCATGGCTAATTCCCTTGTTCAGGTTAGCATTGACAACCTCAAAGTTGTGCGAGTCAATATCCGCAACTCAGACAAACAACCCGCGCAGGCTTTCAACTTCCCCGGCTACCGCTTCGATCAGTCCTCAGCCACGAAGTCCTGCGCGAACTCGGGCGCGTCATCGGCGCCTTCCAGCAAGGGCGCGTCATCGTCATCGCCGGCCCGCGACGGGTCCGGGACCTCGAAGCCGACGGGGATGGACAGGTCCAGCAGGCCCGCCGCCTTCATCTCCTGCACGCCGGGCAGGTCGTACAGGCTGGCGAGGCTGAAATGCTCGAGGAATTTGTCCGCCGTCGCATAGGTGACCGGCCGGCCCGGCGTGCGCCGCCGGCCCTTCAGCTTCACGAACCCCATCTCCAGCAGCAGGTCCAGGGTGCCCCTGGACAGGGAGACGCCCCGCACGCTCTCGATCTCGGCGCGGGTGCAGGGCTGGTGGTAGGCGATGATGGCCAGGGTCTCGAGCGCGGCCTTCGACAGCCGGCGCGGCTCCTCGCGCTCCTCGGTCATCAGGAAGCCGAGGTCGGCGGCCGTGCGGAACCGCCAGCGGTCGGCGACGCATTCCAGCTCGACCCCCCGGCCCTGATAGCGCTCGCGCAGGGCCGAGATAGCCCCGCCGACGTCGGCGCCCTCGGGCAGGCGCCGCCCGATCTCGGCCGCCGACAGCGGGCCGGCCGCGGCGAACAGCAGGGCCTCGACGCGGCGCTCGATCTCTCCGTGATCGGGGGCGAACTGGATCATGCCCGTCCCGCCTCCCTTCCGACCGTCATCCTCGGGCTTGACCCGAGGATCAGACCATCCGGTGCGCGGTGAAGGGGATTTCGGCCAGGTCTCGGGGCCGCCCCGAACGCACAGTCCGCGGCCGCCTCCGATCCTCGGGTCAAGCCCGAGGATGACGGCAAGCAAGGGTGTGTGACCTGGATCACGGCATCAACTCCAGCGGCTGACCGCGTCCGCGCCGCTTCAGATAGAGCTCGGCGAAAGCCTCGGCCTGTTTCACATCCATCGCCCCTTCCTTGACCAGCTCCAGACTGGCCGACAGGGTCGAGGCGGTAAAGCTGGACTGGGTCGGACCCTCGGTTCCGCTGTGGGCGGGCGCGACCTGTTCCAGCGGCGTCCATTGCTCCAGCCGGGGCAGAATGTCCCGCAGCCAGTCCCGCGCCGCCTCCAGCCCGAAGGCCTCGACGCGCTGGCCCGGATTGTACTGGCGCTGCCCCTCGCGACGGCGCTGGGTCACATAGGCGGCCATCAGTTCGTACAGGCTGGCGTCGATCCGGTCGGACGGGACGATAACCGTCGCCTCGGGATCGCCGCGGGTGAAGACGTCGCGCTTCAGCCGGGGCCGGCTGGTGATGGTCTCGACCGCCTTGCGCATGGCTTCCAGCTTCTGCAGCCGGAAGGCCAGGGCCGCGGCCATCTCCTCGGCCGGGGGCTCCTCGTCCTTCTTGTCGGTGCGCGGCAGCAGCAGGCGGGATTTGAGATAGGCCAGCCATGACGCCATCACGAGATAGTCCGCCGCCAGCGAGAAATTGCGCCGGCGGGCTTCGTGGACGAAGGCCAGATACTGTTCCGCCAGTCTGGTGATCGACAGCTTCAGCAGATCGACCTTCTGCGTCCGCGCCAGCGCCAGCAGCACGTGCAGCGGGCCCTCATACCCTTCCAGATCGACCACGAACGCCTCGCGCTCGTCGACCTGTTCGGCGGCGGTGAAGTCCAGATTGGGCTGGAAGGCGTCGGTCATCGGATCAGGCCTGGGCCTCGCCGACGTCGGGGCCGCGCGCGGCGTCGAGCTTTCCGGCCAGCAGTGCGGCGAACCGCTCGCGGGCCTCGGGCTCATCGAGCGGTTCGGGCGTTTGGATGATGCGAGCCATGGCCGCCCCGGCCCGTTTCGCCGACCGGCCTTTCAGCTTGCCGACGCCCTCCGCGACCTCGCGCATCTCGTCCAGATCGCCGTTGCAGTGCAGAACGACGTCGCATCCGGCCTTCAGGGAGGCCTCCGCGCGTTCGCGCAGCGTGCCCGACAGAGCCTTCATCGACAGGTCGTCGGTCATGACCAGACCGCCGAACCCGAGGCGATCCCGCATCAGGCGCACCGCCTTCTTCGAGGTCGTCGCCGGCCGCTTCGGATCGATCGCGTCGAAGACGACGTGAGCGGTCATGGCCAGCGGCATGTCCGACAGCGCCTTGAACGGAGCGAAGTCCCAGCCGTCCAGCGTCGCCAGATCGGCGTGCACGACCGGCAGGGCGTGGTGACTGTCGGCGAAGGCGCGGCCGTGGCCGGGCATGTGCTTGATCACCGGCAGAACGCCGCCCGCGAGAAGGCCCTCGGCCGCCGCGCGGCCCAGCTGCGCCACCGTCGCCGGGTCATGGGCATAGGCCCGGTCGCCTATGATGTCGTGGGCGCCCGGAACCGGCACGTCCAGAACCGGGGCGCAGTCGACGTTGACGCCGACGGCTCGCAGGTCATGCGCGATCAGCCGGGCGCCCAGACGCGCCAGTTCGCGCGCCGCCAGAGGATCGTCAGCCGCCTTCAGATACGCTTCGCCCGGCGGATATTTCCGCCAGTGCGGCGGCCCCATCCGCTGCACCCGACCGCCCTCCTGGTCGATCAGGATCGGGCAGGCCGGGTCGCCGATGCAGTCCCTCAGTTCGGCGGTCAGGGCCCGCATCTGCTCGGGGCTGTCGACGTTGCGCCGGAACAGGATGAAACCCCACGGCCGCACGTCGGCGAAGAAGGCCTTTTCCGCCTCCGCCAGCCGATGGCCGCTGCAGCCGTAGATCGCGGCGGACGTCATCCGCGTGTCAACGCACGAAGCAGTCGCCGCCGCCGGCCTTGATCGCATTGCAGAGGCCGACGGCCTGTTCGCGGCTGAGGCCCGTGACGGTGGTGCGGTACACGGTCGAACCGTTGGACGCGGTCACTTCCTGCACCCGCTTGTCGGCGCCGCTGGTGAACTGCGGATAACGGCCGACGACGGCGGCGAACTCGCGGTCCGCCAGGCTCGGGGTCGAGAAGGCGCCGATCTGGACGCCGGAGGTTCCGCCAACGGCGGGCGCGGGACGCGGTTCGGCCTTTTCAGCCGGAGGCGCGGTCGGCGTTGGACGGGGCGCGACGGGCGCCGCCGGCTCGATCGCGGCCGGGGCCGGGCGCGGCTGAACGGTCTCGGGCGGAGGGGTGAAGGTCGGGGCGGCGGTCGGCGCCTCGGCGTCGGAATAGACGTCGATGCCGGCTTCCGGATCGATCGGCTGTGCGTCCAGCGGGGCCTCGGCCTTCATCTCGCCGACCGGCGTCCCCACGGCGGGCGGGGCGTCGTTCGAGGAGCGCGGTCCGGCGCGGTAATAGACCACCACCGCGACGATCAGCAGGACCAGTACGATCCCGGAGATGAGCAGCGTCATCGGCGGGGCCTTGGCGCCGCCTCCCCCGCCACCCCGGCGTGGATCATAGCCGCCGCGATTGAACGGCAGGTCGTCGTCTGTGGGCGGCGTATAGGCGCCGCGATCATGGCCGGGATCGCGGCCCGGGTTCGGACGATAGGGATCTTCGTGGGACATGACCGCGCCTTCCAGCCGGGCCGCGCGAATCGGCGCGCCCGAACTTCATCCTACCTGCCCCCGCCCCCCTTTCGAATCACAAGTCGAGGGCGAGGTCGAGGCTGAACAGCTTCTTGTGTTCCTCGATGGCGTAGCGATCGGTCATGCCGGCGATGTAGTCGCACACCGCCCGGGCCCGTTTCGCCCGATCCTCAACCCCGGCCTTGCCCGACCATTCCGGGGGCAGGGTCGCCGGTTCCGCCATGAACAGCTGGAACATCTCGGCCAGCAGGCGCCGCGCCTGGCTGCGGGTCCGGTTGACGCGATAGTGGCGGTACATCCGCTCGAACAGGAACTGGCGCAGCACGCCCAGGTCGGCCAGCATGGCGGGCGAGAAGGCCACCAGCATCCGGTCGGCCACGCGCACGTCCTCGGACGACCGGATGTTCGCGGCCTCGATGCGCCGTTCGGTTTCGGCCAGCACGTCCTCGACCATCACTCCGATCATGCGCCGCACGGCCTCGATGCGGATCATCCGCTCGTCGATGTCCGGCCAGTCCTTACGCACGCCGTGCAGCACCGGGCCGATCAGGGGCACCTTCGACAGGTCGTCGAGAGTGAACAGACCCGCCTGAACGCCGTCGTCGACGTCGTGGTTGTTGTAGGCGATGTCGTCGGCGATGGCGGCCGCCTGGGCTTCCAGCGAGGCGAAGGTGCCCAGCCGCAGGTCCCAGCCCGGCGCATAGTCGGCGATGGCCTTCCACGCCGGTTCGTCGAGGCGGTGGGACACCGGGCCGTTATGCTTGACCACCCCCTCGACAGTCTCCCAGCTCAGGTTCAGCCCCTCGAACTGGGGATAGCGGTGCTCCAGCCGGGTCACGACACGGAAGGTCTGGACGTTGTGGTCGAACCCGCCCCACGGCTCCATCTGCGCCTGCAACTCGTCCTCGCCCGCGTGACCGAACGGCGGATGACCCAGATCGTGGGCCAAGGCTACGGTCTCGGCCAGATCGGTGTCCAGCCGCAGGGCGTGGGCCAGCGAGCGGGCGATCTGGGCGACCTCGAGGCTGTGGGTCAGGCGGGTGCGGTAGTGATCCCCCTCATGCGCCACGAAGACCTGGGTCTTCTCCTTCAGGCGGCGGAAGGCCGTGGCGTGGATGATCCGGTCGCGGTCGCGGGCATAGGCGTTGCGCGTGCGGCTGATCGGCTCGGGCGTCAGCCTGCCGCGGCTGTGCTCGGGGTATTCGGCGTAGGGCGCGCGCTCGGGGATCAACGTCGGCTGCTCATTCGGCTGCGGGCCTTTGCGATCGGCCACCCGCGCCTCATATAGGCCCCTGTGAGCACCGTCCAATCCGTCCCCGCATTCCAGATATCGCCGTCCGCCGGCGGTCACGGCCTGACCCTGTCCGAAACCGCCGCCCGGCGGCTGGAGACGCTGAGCCGGGACGAGGGCCATACAGTCATGCTGCGCGTCGCCGTCGACGGCGGCGGCTGCTCGGGCTTCCAGTACCGGTTCGAACTGGTCGAGGCGGCCGAGGCTGACGACATCCGCATCGAAGCCGGGGGTCAGGCGGCGCTGGTCGACGCCGTCTCGCTGCCCTTCCTCAAGGGCTCGGAGATCGCCTTCGTCGACGATCTGGCCGGGGCGCAGTTCGTCGTCCGCAATCCGAACGCCGCCTCAAGCTGCGGCTGCGGCGTCAGCTTCTCGATCTAGCCCAGCGTTTCCTGGAACCGCACCGGCCGCCCGTGGGCCGCGCCGATCAGTTCCCCGTCCTTCATCACCACGCGGCCGCGGACGATGGTGGCCTTGGCCTGACCGATCGCCTCGAAGCCGTCAAAGGGCGTCCAGCCGGCGCGGCTGGCCATGTCGGCATGGGCGATCGTGTGCTTTGCTTTCAGGTCCACAATGGTCAGGTCGGCGTCATAGCCCTCGGCCATCCGGCCCTTGCCGGCGATGCCGAACACGCGGTTGGCGCCGTGCGAGGTCAGGTCGATGAACCGGTCCAGCGACAGCCGGCCGTGGGCGACATGGGTCAGCATGACCGGCACCAGGGTCTGCACCCCCGGCATACCCGACGGAGAGGCCGGATAGGGTCGGGCCTTCTCCTCGATGGTGTGAGGCGCGTGGTCGGAACCCAGCACGTCGAACACGCCCTGCTCGACCCCGCCCCACAGGCCGGCGATGTGGTGCGCATTGCGGATCGGCGGGTTCATCTGGGCGTAGCCTCTCAGCCGCGCGTAGGCCTCGTCCCCGTCCAGCGTCAGGTGCTGGGGCGTGACCTCGGCGGTGGCGACATCCTTGTGGTCGGCCAGGAAGCGGACCTCCTCGGCGGTCGAGACGTGCAGCACATGGATGCGCGCGCCCACCTCGCGCGCCAGCCGGACCAGGCGGTGCGTGCTCATGATGGCGCTTTCGGCGTCGCGCACCTCGGGGTGGCTGGTCCAGTCGCCGGTGCGGGCCAGAGGGCGGCGTTCGACCAGCCGGTATTCGTCCTCGGAGTGGAAGGTGGCGCGGCGCTTCACGTTCTGCAGCACCTTGCGCACGCCCTCGTCGTCGGCGACCAGCAGGGTGCCGGTCGAGGCGCCCATGAACACCTTGACCCCGCAGCAGCCGGGCAGCCGCTCCAGCTCGGCCAGATATCCAGCGTTGTCGTGGGTGCCGCCGATATAGAAGGCGTGGTCGGTCCACATGCGGTCGCGGGCGCGGGCCAGTTTGTCCGCGAGGGTGTCGGGGTCGGTGGTGTTGGGCTCGGTGTTCGGCATTTCGAACACGGCGGTGACGCCGCCGAGCGCCGCGGCGCGGCTGCCGGTCTCGAGGTCTTCCTTCCATTCCAGCCCCGGCTCGCGGAAATGGACCTGGGTGTCGATGACGCCGGGCAGGACGGTAAGGCCGGTCGCGTCGACCATCTCGCCGGCGCTGGCCTGCGACAGGTCGCCGACGAAGACGATCCGCCCGTCGGTCACGCCGACGTCGGCCATGCCGCGCCCGGCGTGGTTGGCCACTTCGCCGCCGCGGACGATCAGGTCGTATGTCTGGGTCATGCGCGTCCCTTAGACCGGCGCGCCCCGTCGATCTAGCGCGCGGCGTGTTCGGCCAGCAGCTTCGTGGCCGCCTTCAGCACCCGTTCGGCCGGCAGGTCGTTCATGTGCAGGATGGCCTGGTTCAGGTTCGGGTCGATCTTGCGGTATTCCTCGACCGAGCGCGGGCCGCGCACGGCGACCCCGCCCCATGGACCATGCTCGACCTCATCCGACGGTCCGAAGGCGGCGACCACCGGGACCCCGCTGGCCACAGCCAGATCGGTCCAGATCGTATCGGCCCCGACATAGAGCGCCGCCCGACCGAGGGCCGCGACCGTCTCCAGCCGGCTCAACCGGCCCTGCAGTTCAGTGACCCGGTTGCGCGGCAGCGACAGTCGCACGGTGTGGGCGGCCTCGCGGGCGTTGTCGTCGCCGACGACGATGACCCGCCCGCCCTCCAGCGGCCCGCCGTCGCCCACGAGAGCGACTGCGACCTTGGCGTAGCGTTCCGACGGCCAGACCTTGCCCATCCAGTCCGCCCCGGGTCCGATGGCGAGGATCGGAACTTCCTCGGCCGGCATCAACGCGTCAGCCTTCGCCTGCGTCGCCTCCGACACGAACAGCTTCGGGCCGGGAACCTCTTCCAGCTGCAACACCCGCGCGGCCTGTTCGACGGCATGGACCCCGGCTTCCCAGGCCCCGCGCACCGCCCGCTTCTGGCGCTTCAGCTTGGCGGACAGGGTGGTGCCGCGCATGTCGACCACCAGCCCCCAGCGCGTCTCCCGCACCTTGTTCCACAGTCCCAGCCAGTCCAGCCGGCTGTCCCGCTCAAGCACGATCAGGCGATCGAGACGCGGGGTGTCGGCGAACAGGGGCGCGCTCTTGGGTGAGCCGACCACCGTGAAGGTCGCTTGCGGCATGGCGGCGACCAGATAGGCCAGCACGCCTGACGACAGGATCGCGTCGCTCGCGTCGGCCTCGGCGATGTACAGAATGGGAAACCGGCTCGCCATCGATGCACCGTATACGGATTCTCTCTTCGTATCAGGCGTGTCACAGGTGTGGTCCACAGGCGCGCGCCGCCCTATCTAGGCGTAATGGCCCCTCGCATCGCCCGACTCGACAGCCGCGCCCTGATCCGCGTGACCGGTCCCGAAGCCCGGCCCTTCCTGCACAATCTGCTGACCCAGGACGTCGAGTCCCTGGCCCCGGGACAGCTGCGGTTCGGCGGCCTGCTGTCGCCGCCGGGGCGGCTGCTGTTCGACCTCTTCGTGTCGGGACTCGAGGACGGCGTCCTGCTGGACGTCGCCGCCGACCGCCGCGAGGCGCTGGTGCATCGGCTGGCCATGTACCGGCTGCGCGCCCAGGTCGCGGTCGAAGCCGACGACGGCGCAGTCTTCGCGGCCTGGAACGGCGAGGCCGAGGGCTTCATCCCCGACCCGCGCACGCCCGCCCTCGGTGGGCGGCGCTACGGCGGCGACGTCGAAACAAACGCGACCGAGGACGACTGGCAGGCGCATCGCCTGGCCGTCGGCGTTCCGGATCCGGCGGCCGACGCTCCGTCTGACAAGACCTATCCCATCGAGGCCGATTTCGACCTGCTGAACGGCATCGACTTCCAGAAAGGCTGTTTCGTCGGCCAGGAGACCACCTCGCGGATGAAGCGGCGCGGGGCGATCAGGAGCCGCATGCTGCCCATCGCCTTCGACGGGCCCGCCCCCGCCTTCGGCGCAGAGGTGCTGAACGGTGAACTGCGCGCCGGGGAAGTGCTCAGCGGGCGCGAGGGCGCGGCCATGGCGCTGGTGCGGCTGGACCGGATCGACGGAGCCCTGACCGTGGATGGCCGCGCAATCACGGTCAGACGGCCGGACTGGGCCCGGCTCTAGAACGAAAACGCGCCCGAAGCGGACTTCGGGCGCGTCTCTCTGCGGAAGGCCTATTTTTCGGCGGGGGTTTCGATGGCGGCGTCGACGTTTTCGGCCGCCTGGTTGGTTGCGGCGGCGGCGTTGTCGGCGGCGGCTTCGGCGTTGACGGCGGTGTCGTCAGCGGCCGAGGCGACCGTGGCGCCGGCCGCGTCTGCGGTGGCGTCGGCGTTCTCTTCGGTCTGCTGCGAGCAGGCCGTCAGGGTCAGGGCGGCCGCGGCGGCGGCGAACAGGGCGATACGCATGGGAGAAGTCCTTCCTTGTTGGAAAGAAGGTTGTTCAACCTGCGCCGTGACTTGTCCAGCGCTTTGACCCCCGCGAACCGCTCGCGCATCATCGCCGTCCCCCACCCCGGAGCCGCCCATGCCCCTGATCGACCTCAGCCACACGATCGAGGCCGGCATGGTCACCTACAAGGGCCTGCCCGCGCCCCTGATCTGCGACCACCTGAGCCGCGAGGCCTCGCGCACCAACTATGAGGCCGGCACGGAATTCCAGATCGGCCGGATCGAGATGGTCGGCAACACCGGCACCTATCTGGACACGCCCTTCCACCGCTACGCCGACGGCGAGGACCTCAGCGACGTCGGCCTGGACCGCGTCGCCGCCCTGCCCGGCCTCGTCGTCCGCGTCCCCGATATCCAGGTGGTGGACGCTGACCGGTTCGCGGACCTCGACGTGCGCGGCAAGGCGGTGCTGGTCCACACCGGCTGGGCCCGCCACTGGCGCACCGACGCCTATTTCGAGGACCACCCGTTCCTCACCGAGGCCGCCGCCGCCCTGCTGGTTCAGGCGGGGGCCGCGCTGGTCGGCATCGACTCCCACAACATCGACGACACCCGCACCCGGTCGCGCCCGGCCCACACGCTTCTGCTGGGCGCGGGCATCCCGATCTGCGAGCACATGCGCGGGCTCGAACTGGCGCCCGATAGCGGCTTCCGCTTCACGGCCGCCCCGCCGAAGGTGAAGGCGTTCGGAACGTTTCCGGTGCGGGCGTTCGCCGAGGTGGGCTGACGTCTCCCGAACGATGACCGCCGATCGCGGGAAGGGCGCCAAAGGAGGCGGCCTTCCCGCGAAGCTGACCGGTCCTGATCAGTTCGGCCGTCTCGGGGTCGGTGTCTCCGTCGACTCTTCGCGTAGGCCGGCGTTGCCGTTGGAGTTGGTGACGCCCTGTGCATTGGCGCGGTCCGGCGCCTGCCGATCGGAGCGTGCATCAGCGCGCACTTCGGCCCCGACGTTGAGAGACGCTTCGAGGCTTCGACGGTTGAGTTCTGCGGTCACCGCCCGCGCCTCCCGCTCGCTGAGGCGCCCGGTGACGCCTGTACGCAGACCGGCGTTGGCGTTGGACCGTTCGAGGGCGCGCGCGTTGGCGCGCTCGGGTCCGCGCCGGTTCGATCGGGAGTCGATGCGGCGGTCCTGGCCGTCAGCGTCGGTTTCGACCACGTCCGCGGTAAACCCTGCGTTGGCGTTGGCGTTCGCGGCGGCGTTGGGATTGGCCCCCGCATTCGGCGACCGGCGTTCGCGCGCTTCCGACCGGACGGCTTCGCCGTTTCGCGTCGCGCGGGCCGTTGAACTGATCGCGGCGCCCGCGCCGGCCGAACGGTCGGGCAGGGTCGCGCGAGGTTCACGCATCATGGAAGAAGGGGGCGCGGAGGGGCGCATCGACTGGCCGGGGGTCGTGCCTCCCGGGCGGCCTTGCGCGGAAGCTGCTCCGGCTATGAGAGCGGCTACGCCTACGGTGGCGAACAGTAAACGGGTCTTCATGATGGTAATCCTTCTACAAGCCCCGATGCCAAACGGCTCGGCCACCCCGTCGTTCCGTCGCTTGTTCGGTTGCAATAAAGCTTTACTGATTACTCTATTAACCAACTCAAAGGATTCGTTCGTGTTGATCCGGCAGAAATCGACGATGCCTACCTTATGTGAACGCTGTTTCAGCGCCTCCGTGAGAATCTTACCTTGACCGTTCTTTCATGGCCCGGGTCGCAGTGACATAAAGGACCGACTCGCGGAATCCCGGCGCACATTACTCTCCAGACGCTACCCTCCCCCCATGCCCGACTCACTCCACCGCTGCGCCTGGTGCGGGACCGATCCGCTGTACGTCGCCTATCACGACGATGAATGGGGCGTGCCCGAGTATGACGCCCGGGCGCTGTGGGAGAAGTTGGTGCTGGACGGCTTCCAGGCCGGGCTGGCCTGGATCACCATCCTCAGGAAGCGCGAAGGGATACGTGACGCCTTCGACGGCTTCGATCCTGAGAAGGTCGCCGCCTATGGCGAGGCCGACATCGAACGGCTGCTGGTCGACGCCCGCATCATCCGTTCGCGGGCCAAGATAAACTCGGCCGTCAAGGGCGCGAGGATCTGGCTGGAGGTGCGCGACAGCGGCGAGGATTTCAGCGAATGGCTGTGGTCCTTCGTCGGCGGCGCCCCGATCCAGAACGCCTGGCCCGACAGCGACGGCCGCCCGGTCGCGACCCCCGAGTCCGAAGCGATGGCCCGGGCCTTGAAGAAGCGCGGCTTCACCTTCTGCGGGCCCGTGATCGTGTACGCCTTCATGCAGGCTGTGGGCATGGTCAACGATCACGGCGTCGAATGCTTCCGTCACAAGGCGGTTCGTGCGATGGCCGGACGGTGAAGACTCCGGCGAAAACTCCTGCAAAGGCAAAGCTCAAGGAAGCGCGCGTCTTCCCGACCCTGGGTCTCGAATTCCTCCTGATCCAGTCCAGCGGCGGCCCTGTGTGCGGCGTGGACGAGGCGGGGCGCGGTCCCTGGGCCGGGCCGGTGTCGGCCGGGGCCGTGATCCTGAACCCGGACGACCTGCCCCCGGGCATCGACGACTCCAAGGCCCTGACCCACGTCCGGCGCGAGGCGCTGGAGATCGAGATCAAGGCCCGCGCCGTGGCTTGGGGCGTCGGCTTCGCTTCGGTGGAAGAGATCGCGGAGCTGAACATCCTTCACGCCACAGGCCTGGCCATGTGCCGGGCCATCGAGGCGCTGCAGGTGCAACCGGTCGCGGCGCTGGTGGACGGCAACTACCGGTTCAAACTGCCGTGCGATGTCCAGACGGTGGTCGGCGGCGACGGACTGTCGCTTTCGATCGCGGCGGCCTCGATCCTGGCCAAGACGGCGCGCGACCGGCTGATGGTCGAGCTGGACGCGGAATACCCGGGCTACGGCTTCGCGGGCCACAAGGGTTACAATGCGCCGGTGCATCAGGAAGCGCTGAAGACCCTTGGCCCCTGCCCCGCGCACCGGCGCGGCTGGGCTCCGATCCGGGCCTTGCTCGAACTCTAGATGTGCAACGCGCCGCCCAGCAGCGCGCCCATCAGAGCCGCAATCATGCCGCCGCCGACGATATGAAGCCACGCCGGGAGGCAGGCGAACTCTTCCCGAAGTGTCGGGCCCGGCCGCTCGGACCGATATCCGTCGTTGGCCGGACGCGCATCGACCCGCCGCGCCACGGGCGGACGCCACGCCACGGTGTCGAACGCATCGACAGTCCGGCCATAGGCGTGGTGGGCGTACTGGCGGCGGGCGGGGGTCATCGACAGCTGTTCCATGCCGCCCTAACGGCCCGGGAATCCGTCAGGTTCCGTACGGTCTCGTTCAGGCCGCGTCAGCCAGGCTGACAGGGCGTTCGCTGACCACGAACAGGTACTCGACATTCCTCAGCCGGCCCACGGCCCCGACCTTCTCGCCCTTCGGGTTGTGGATGCCGATGCGGGCGCCGACGTAGCGCGGCCGGGCGATCTCGATGACCTGGACCTCGCCGCGGCCGGACAGCATGGTCACCAGCTGGTCGCGCGCCAGATAGCCCTCGTCGTTGAACGAGACGATCAGGTTCGGCGCCTTCAGCCCCTCGATCACGGCCTGCAGCGCCGGAGCGATGCCGGGCTTGCTGTTGAAGGCGCTCTTGCGCGTGCGGACGTCGATGCGCTTGTTGGCGACGCCATAGGTCTCGGGCCGGTCCCAAAGGACCAGACTCTCCCAGCAGTGGTAGTTCCCCAGATAGGAATGCTGGTTGTACGGCGGGTCCAGGTAGACGAGGTCAGCCTCGATCTGCGGCGCCAGTTCAACCGCGTCGGCGTGGGTCGCCTTGCACGGCCCGGCCGCGACGCCGGGCAGGATGTCGGGCATCCGCAACTCCAGCGGCTTCAGCGCCCGCGCCGCCCATTGCTTCATATAGGCCATCTGCAGGCCGGCGGTGGAATCCACCCGGTCGGCGGCCTCCATCAGGCTGACCAGGGCGATGGCCTCCAGTTCGGGCTCCAGCGCCAGGGCCGCGATCCGGTCGCGCATGGCGTCGATGGCGGCGCCGTTCGCCGGGGTGAAATAGCGGGCGTCCTCGCAGAAGGCCTTGGTGAACCAGCCGGCCTCGGGGGTCACGGCCCGCAGCTCGGCCAGCACGGCCTGCGCCTTGTCCAGCCAGCGCTCCCGATCGGCCTGCACATAGGCCGTGGCGAGCGTGTGGGCGTAGGCGTTGTGGTCGTTCGACCAGACCTGGAACCCCTCGCGTTTCAGGGCGTGCCCCACCCGGGCGCTGCCCGAGAACAGGTCGCACACCGTGCCGCCATCGGGCAGGCCGGCGCGGACCGCGGTCGCGATCTGCGTCAGCAAAGCCCGCTTCGACCCGATGTATTTGATCATGCCGATCCTTGAGGATCAGGCGCGCGACTTGCCGCCCTTGGCCGGAGCATGGGCCAGTCGCAGGAGATTCGCAGCCCCCGGCGCGCCGAAGGGCGTCCCGGCCAGGATGAGGATGCGCTGGCCGGGCTCGGCCATCTCGTATTCGACCGCGCTGTTCACGGCGTCCTCAGTGACGTCCTCCAGCGAGGCCGGCTCCTTGCCCAGCCGCGTCTCCAGCCCCCAGACCAGGGCCAGCCGCCGCGCCGTGTCGGGATTGGGCGTCAGGGCCAGCACCGGCTGCAGCGGCCGCTCCCGCGCCATCCGCCGCGCCGTCCCGCCCAGGGTGGTGAAGACCACGATACAGGCCGTCGACTGGGCCTCGGCCGCCTTGCGGGCCGCGGCCACCAGGGCGTCGGCGTCGATGTCGTCCATGCCGGCGTGTTCGGCGTCCATCAGGCTGGGCCACATCGGATCGCGCTCGACCCTTTCGATGATCCGGCTCATCACCCCGACGGATTCGAGCGGATAGTGGCCGGAGGCCGTCTCCGCCGACAGCATCAGGGCGTCGGCGCCCTCGTAGGCGGCGTTGGCCACGTCCGAGGCCTCGGCCCGGGTCGGCGCCGGCGAGGATGTCATCGACTCCAGCATCTGCGTCGCCACGATCACCGGCACGCCGCGCTGGCGGGCGGCGCGGATGATCTGCTTCTGGGCCACCGGCACTTCCTCGGGATCCAGTTCCACGCCCAGGTCGCCCCGCGCCACCATCACGCCGTCGCAGTAGTCGAGGATGCTCTCCAGTTCCGCCAAAGCCTGGGGCTTCTCGATCTTGGCGAGGCAAGCCGCCCGGCCTTTCACGATCTGCTTCAGCTCGGCCATGTCCTCGGCCTTCTGCACGAAGCTCAGCGCCACCCAGTCGACGCCGATGCGCAGGGCGAAGGCCAGGTCCTCGCGGTCCTTGGGCGTCAGGGCCGAGACCGGCACCACCGCCTCGGGCACGGCCACGCCCTTGCGGTCCGACAGTTTCGAGCCGCTCTCGACGGTGACGTCGGCCCATTCGTCGGTCCGCTCCCCGACCCGCAGCCGCACCCGGCCGTCGTCGAGCAGCAAGAGCATGCCGGTGCGCAGGGCCTTGAAGATTTCCGGATGCGGCATCTGCACCCGCGTGGCGTCACCGGGCGTCGCGTCGAGGTCGAAGCGCATCCTGTGGCCCGGCTTGACGTCGATCTCGACGTCCTTGAACCGGCCCAGCCTCAGCTTGGGCCCCTGCAGGTCGGCCAGTACGCCCAGCGGCCGCTTCAGCGCCAGCTCCGCGCCGCGCACCGCCTTCAGCGCCGCCGCATGGTCCTCGTGCGAGCCATGGCTGAAATTCAGCCGGAACACGTCGACCCCGGCCTGGGCCAGGGCCTTGACCATGCCGGGCGCCCGGCTGGCGGGTCCCAGGGTCGCGACGATGCGGGCGCGCCGGGCTCTTTTCATCGAATATCCATAGGGCCTGAGGGGCGATTGCTCCTTGTGCCCATGAAAGCGCGCCGGGTTAAGGGCGGTTCTTTGCAAGAAACACGAAGTTATGCTGTTTCCGCATGGCTCCGGCGGTCGCGCGCGCGCGCGTTTCGCGCTACCTCGTCCCGGAGCAACGGAGCGGACCATGGCGGGCCTGAAGGACAAGCGCGGCTTCATCGACAAGGACCGGCTGGACCTGTCCGAGCGTCAGGCCGTCGAACACTGGATGAAGCGCTGGGGCGTGACCCGCGAACAGCTGACCGCCGCCCACCGCAAGGCCGGCCGCAACGTCAAGGACATCGCCGCCGAACTCGGCAAGAAGCGTTAGCGTCGCCGGGCTGGCGCCCATCGAGGGAGCCGTGGCCGTGCCGGGCGGTCGCCCGCGCGAGAGTAGCGACTAGGCGGCTTGTTCCCCCATTCGACGCATCCGTTCCAGGCGCCGTTTTCGGCTGGCGTCCGACCGGGTCTCGACGGCGCCGATGATCGTGTCCCTGATCGGTCCGATGCCGACCATGGCGAGGATGTTGCGCTTCAGGCTGCGCAGCGAGTGCGCGAAATAAAAGACCCGATAGGCGGCCGTCGGCATTCCCATGGTGACGACGATACGCGCGGAACGGCCTTTCAGCTTGCCGCCGCCCGGCGAGACCGCCTTGCCGCCGAAGGCGAAGGCCGGCCGGAAGGCCTGTTCGAGCAATGCCTTCAGCCGCGCCGGCATCTCGCCCAGCCAGAGGGGATAGACGATCACGATGTGCTCGGCCCATGCCAGCTGATCCTGGAACGCCAGGATCGCCGCCGGGGGCTGTCCGCTCTCCCAGTCGCTTCCGGATTGAAGGTCCGGAAAGTCGAGGTCCGAAAGGTTCGTCCGATGCACGACGTGGCCGGCCCCCGCGGCGCCGCGCGCATAGCTGGCGGCGAGCGCGTGGCAGTAGCGCGCGGGATCCGGATCGGGATGTCCGTCGAGGATGAGAATGCGGCGGCTCATCGCTCAGGCGCCGTCACGCATTCAAGGCCGTGGGTATGAATGGCCCGGAAAGTCACGCCGGTTTCCTTCAATGGGCGAGAGCCAGACAGATGGTGCTGTCCGCGATCAGACTGCGGGTTACGCCGCCAAGGGCCCATTCGCGCAGACGGGCATGGCCGTAAGCTCCGGCGACGATCAGGCCGGCTTCGCGCGCCATGGCTTCGTCGAGGATCTGGCGACCGGCGGGCTGGTCGCCGGCGAGGGCGATGACCGGTTCCGCGTGGATCTCGTGGCGGGCGAGATAGCGGACCACCTCGGCCATCTCGCCATCAGCGAGCGCGTTTTCCTCGGGCGTGCAGACGCTGAAGAGCGTCACGCCGGAGGCGCGTTGCAGAAGGGGAATGGCGCCGGCGAGCGCGTGCCGCGACTCCCGGCCGTCTTTCCAGGCGACGAGGGCCGGCGTGCCGACGGGCGAGCGCATTCGCGTCGGCGGGGTCACCAGGACCGGGCGACCGCATCCCATCAGCACGTCCGCCACATCAGGCGAATGATCGGGAGAGCGCCGGTTTCGTCCGCCGAGGATCACCAGGTCCGCCCCCCGGGCGGCCCGCGAAACGAACTCCGCCGGATAGCCGACGCCGCCGCGCCATTCGGTTTCGAGGCCGCGGTCGGCCGCGATTTCCGCAAAACGAAGCCGCGCCCGTTCAACGTCCGCTTCGGCCATGTCGCGATAGAGGCCCAGCAATTCTCCGACCATCGCGCCGCCAGCGAGGGGATCATACAGGGGCGGGGCGATCGACCCGACCGAGACGCCGATGAGCAGGGCGTCGAAGGCGATGGCGAGGTCGCAGGCGAGTTCGAGCCGGCTGTCGCTGTCCTCTCCGGCTTCGACGGCGACAAGCATGCTGGCGTAGGTCATTCGCAATCTCCTTTGGTCACAGCAGGCCGCGGAAAAGCTTCGCCCGCCTTGATCCGGATCAAGGCCAGGGCCAAACCTGACTGCCACGATCCGACAATCCTGGAGCAGGCCATGTCAGCAATCGTCCGAGCCATCGCCCTGGCCTGCATCTTCGTCGCCGGCGGCTGTTCCGCTTCCGGGCCCCGGATTCCCCAGCGAACAGTAGCCGAGGCGCCCGCCAGCGTGTCCGCCGTGGCGATCGAGCGTGGTCGTCTGCTGACCTCGACCGTCTGCGCCTCCTGCCATGCGACCGGGGCGACGGGTGACAGTCCCCTGCCGGACGCGACGCCTCTGCGGGAGATCGTCGGTCGCTATTCCCTGGACCAGCTGGAGGTCGCCTTCGCCGAGGGTTTCGTGACCACCCACCCCGCCATGCCCGGGTACGTTTTCCGCGCCAGCGAGATTGACGACCTCATCGCCTACCTGGAAACCCTGAAGACGGACCGATGACCGATCCCGCGCCCCCACCCATCCACGGTCGGGCCGTCGAAGCCATCACGGGCCTGCTGCATCGGGAAAGGCTGATGAGCCTGGCGCTCAACCGCTCCGACGGCTGGCCCCAGGTGACGACGGTCGGCTATCTGAACGAGGGGCTGAATCTCTATTTCATCGTCGCCCGTTGCAGCCAGAAATTCGCCAACGCGGAACGCGACCCCAGGGCGTCCGTCGCCATCCGTTCGGAAAGCGGCCCTCACGGCGACGCGGTCGGCGTCTCCATGTCCGGCCGGATCCGGGAAGTCCTCGATCCCGCGACGATCGATCGACTGAATCACCAGGTCGCCGAGCGCTATCCGGAGGTTCACGTCTACTGTCCGGCCGGCGATGCGGTGGCGGTCCTGCATTTCGCGCCGGAGATCGTGTCCACCGTCGGGGTCATCGACGGTCGCAGCCAGGCACAGACCTTCTTGATCGGGGAGGTCCCACCGGTTTCTTGATGTCGATCAAGGGCCGGCCGCGACGCGCGGTGCAGTCTTTCCCCGAACGGAGACCGAGATGAGCCTGAAACACATCATCGCCATCGCGGCGGGCGGGGACGGCGACAGCCGATCTCTCGGCCTGTCGAGCAGCCTCGCCAGCCAGCACGACGGCGTGGTGGAAGTCCTGCCCATCTATCCCGACAGCGCCGCCGACATGGTCGCCCTGGGCATGACGCTCGGCGCCACAATGTCCCCGGAGGCGATTGAGGAACTCGCCGCCGCGGAACGCGAACTCCAGGGCCGGATCGAGGAAGCGGCCCGCGCCGCGGCCAATCAGGCCGACGTCGTGTTCGGCCCCGGCGAGGGCGCGCCCCGGATGTCGGTCATGGGCCGGGGGCTGAGGCCCGCGCTGGCCGTAAGCCGCCACGCCGCGCTGGCCGATCTCGTCGTCTTCGGTCAGGGGCATCTGGATCACGGCCCCGGACGCGATGTCTTCGGGCAATGCCTGCTCGGCGACCGTGCGCCGGTGCTGGTCGCCCGACATGACGTGGATTCTCTTTCCGGACCGGCGGCGATCGCCTGGGACGGCAGTCCCCAGGCCGGACGGGCGGTCAAGGCCGCCCTCCCCCTCCTGGCGATGGCGAGCGAGATTCACATCGTGCAGTGCGTGACCGGCCTGGACCGCAGCGCGACCGACCCCGACATCGAAGCCTTGAACGCCTATCTCCGGCTGCACGGCGTCGGCGAAGGCGCCGAGGTGCTGATCGAGGGAGAGGATGAGGGCGCCGCCCTGCTCTCCGCAGCCAAGGGCAGGTTGGCCACGCTGCTGATCGCCGGCGCCTGGGGGCACTCGCGCCTCCGCGAAGCGGTCTTCGGCGGCGCCACGCGCGCCTTCCTGGGCGGCAAGGACGGGCCGAACCTGTTGCTGGCCCACTGATGCCGGGCGGCCGCGGGCGCGACCCGACCTACGGCGCCGGTCACATCCTGATCAGCGTCATGATCCACGCCGCCGCGAGGGCGGCGTCGCGGCTGACTTCGGCCCCCGTTCCGCGTTCAATGGAGCCCGCCCTGTGACCGTCAACCTGACCTTTCACGGCGCCGCCGAGTGCGTCACCGGCTCGTGCATGCTGCTGGACACCGGCCAGAGCCGCCTGCTGGTTGATTGCGGCATGTTCCAGGGCCCCAAGACGCTGAAAGCCCTTAACTACGAGCCGTTTCCGTTCGACGTCGACAAGATCGACGCGGTCCTGCTGACGCATGCGCACATCGATCACTCCGGCCTGTTGCCCAAGCTTGTGCGCGCGGGCTTCGACGGGCCGATCTTCACCACCAGAGGCACGCGCGACCTCTGCGAGGTCATGCTGGCCGACGCCGCCGGCATCCAGGAAAGCGAGGTTCGTCATCTCAACCGCCGCAACGAGCAGCGCGGCCTGAAGCGGGTGGAGCCGATCTACACGACCTCCGACGTCGAGCCGACCCTGCGGCTTTTCGAAACCGTGAAGTTCGGCGCATTACGTGACGTGGCGGATGGCGTCGAGGCGGTATGGTGGCCAGCCGGACACCTGCTGGGCGCGGCCTCCATCGAGGTGCGGATCGGTCGGGGAGAAGACCCGCTGACCCTCCTGTTCTCGGGCGACATCGGCTCCGGCCGCCAGCCGTTTCTGCCCAACCCTTCCGGTCCCGTCGATGTGGATCACGTCATTCTGGAAAGCACCTACGGCGACCGGGAGCGCCTCGATCTGGAGCTTTCGGCCCGCCGTCGGGCGCTGGCCGACGAGATGCGGGCCGCCAAGGCCGCGGGCGGCCCCCTGCTCATGCCGACCTTCGCCATCGGCCGGGCCCAGGAATTGATCCTGGACCTGCTGGCCGTCATGGACGCCGAACCCGACCTCGCGGCGGAGGTATTCCTCGACTCGCCCCTGGCCATCGAGGCGACGGAGGTGTTTCTCAGACGTGGCTGGAACGCGGACTCCGGCGACAATCCGTTCGAGCCGCTGCGTCATGCCCCCCGGCTCCATCACCTTTTGCGGCCGCAGGAGAGCGATAGGCTGGAGCGGCTGAGCGGCTGGCATGTGATCCTGGCGGGCAGCGGCATGTGCGACGCCGGCCGTATCAGACGCCACCTGAAGCGGCTGCTGTGGCGCAAGGAGGTCACCGTTCTGATCACCGGCTTCCAGGCGGCGGGCACGCTCGGGCGGTTGCTGGTCGAGGGCAGGACCGCGGTCCGGATCCAGGGCGAGGACATCCAGGTCGGGGCTCGCGTGCGGAGCATGGACAACTATTCCGGCCACGCAGACGCGACCGAACTGGTCGACTGGCTGAGGGCGCGCGGCGCCGTCGCGGGGAATGTGCTCCTCGACCACGGCGAACCGGAGGCCCTCGCCACCCTCGCTGGCCGCCTGTCCGGACTGGGCTACAGATCGATCACCGCGGGCCTCGACCAGACCTACGCCCTGACCCGGGACAGGGCGGAGCCGGTCGGGCGAGGCCACGCCAGGCTCGCGCCCGGACAGGCGACCCGTCCGGACTGGCACAACGATCGCGCCGCCTTCCTCGCCAGTCTCAACACCGTCCTGCAACAGCTGCCGGGGGACTCCGAGCGACAGGCGTTGATCCGAAGTCTCGAGGCGGCGATCAGACCCCCTTCACCGGACGGCGGATAATGAACGATTCCCTGCCGAGCGCCACGCCAGGCGGTTCCGGGGCGAGCCTCCTTCCGGCCGTCGACATGTCGTTTCTGCTCGGCGACTCGATGCGAGGGGTCCGCTTTCTTCTCGAGTTCGCCAAGGCCGACGAGATCCTGCGAGCCTGGAACATTCGTTCGACGGTCGTGGTGTTCGGCAGTTCCCGGATCGCGGAGGACGGGCCGCCCGACCACGCCCGCTGGTATGCGGAGGCGCGCCGGTTCGCGGAGCTGGCCTCCCGCGAGGGCGGGGCGCTCGACGGGGAGGACGGGCCGCGTGACAACGTCATTGCGACCGGAGGCGGCCCGGGCGCCATGGCGGCGGCCAACCGCGGCGCGTCCGAGGCCGGCGCGCCCTCCATCGGCTTCAACATCAGCCTGCCGAAGGAACAGGAGCCGAATCCATGGTCGACCCCGGACCTGACGTTCCGGTTCCACTACTTCGCCATGCGCAAGATGCACCTCGCCATGCGGGCCAACGCTCTCGTGGTCTTTCCCGGCGGCTTCGGCACGCTGGACGAGCTGTTCGAAATCCTGACCCTGCGCCAGACCGGAAAGATGCGCGCCGTTCCGGTGATCCTGGTGGATGAGCCGTTCTGGACCAATCTGATCCGGTTCGACGTCCTGGCGGCCCAAGGGCTGGTGACGGAAGACGACCTCGATCTCATCCAGTTCGCCAGCGATGGCGAGGACGCCTGGCGCCGGCTTTCCGCCTGTCTCATTCGTGGGCCCTGCTGATCCCGGGCAAAGCTCCCGCAGCGTCGCCCGCCCGACCGGCCCCGCCATGCGCCGGCTTGAGCCAGATCAATCCGCTCGGCCGCGGAAGGGCGATACTTGGGTCATGCAGACCTCAGCTCCCCGCATCGCCGTCATCGCCGCCCACCCGAGAAAGCGCAGCTTCACGCTGACGATGGCCGCCGCCTTCGCCGACACCGCGCGCGCCGCCGGCTGCGAGGTGGATGTGCGCGATCTCTACCGCCTGCGGTTCGATCCCCGGCTTCGCGCTGCGGAGATGCCCGATCACTTCGGCGCCACGGTCAGGCCCGACGTGGCCCGCGAGCGCGCCGCCGTCGCGGGGGCGGACATTTTCGCCTTCTTCTACCCCCTCTGGTTCAACGCCACCCCGGCGATGATGAAAGGCTATGTCGACCGCGTCTTCGGAATGGATTTCGGCTATTCGGCCATCCACGCAGGTGGGAACCACCCGCTGCTCGGCGGCCGGAAGATGATCACCTTCACCTCGTCGGGCGCGCCCCAGGACTGGGTCGAAACGACCGGCGCCTGGTCGGCCATGCAGAGGCATTTCGATGCCCATTTCGCCGCGATGACCGGCATGGAGATCATCGGCCACCACAATTTCGGAAGCGTGGGCCAGGGGATGCGGAAGGACGCCGTGGAGCGCTGCCGCACCGAAGTTGAGGACCGCGCCCGCCGCATCGTCGGGGCCTATCGCCGCGACTGAGGCCTATCGGGCCGTATAGCCGCCGTCGATGACGAGTTCGGCGCCCGTGACAAACCCGGCTTCGTCGGAAGCCAGATAGACGGCGCCCCAGGCGATGTCGTCGGGCTTGCCGATGTGACCCAGCGGATGCAGCGCGTCCACGGCCTTGCGGCCCTCCGCGACATCCCCCTGGCTGGCCAGGTGGCCCTCGACCATGGGCGTCCAGATGAAGCCGGGATGGATCGAGTTCACCCGGATCCGGTCGCCGGCATAGATCAGGGCGTCCGTCTTCGTCATCAGCCGCACCGCTCCCTTGGAGGCGTGATAGGGCGGCACGTCGGGCCCGCCCACCAGACCGTAGATGGACGACAGATTGATGATCGAGCCGCCCCCGGCGGACTTGAGATAGGGAATGGCGTGTTTGGTGCAGAAGAACACGCCCTTGACGTTGATCGACTGGACCCAGTCCCACTCGGCTTCGGTCACCTCGTGGGTGGGCTTGCTGACACCGGCGACGCCGGCGTTGTTGACGAGGATGTCCAGCTTGCCGAAGCGTTCGACGACCGCCGCCAGCGTCGTTCGCACCTCGGCCTCGCTCGCGACGTCGCAGCGCCAGTAGGCGGCTGGCAACCCGCGCTGTGTCAGTTCCGCGGCGAAGGCGCCGCCTTCCTCGTCGCGCACGTCGAGTATGGCCACGGCCGCGCCCTCCTCCGCCATGCGCAGGGCGGTGGCCCGGCCGAGGCCGACGGCGCCGCCGGTGATGACGGCGACTTTGGAAGCCAGTCTGTTCATCGGTCTGCTCCGAAACGGTGATGCGGGATTGAAGGGCGTCGGCGGCGATGCGGGGATCGGTTCGTCTCGACCCAAGGTCCCGGCTCGCGGCCAATTGAACCCGCCGCGGGGCCGGCGCCTTGACCGGGATCAAGCGGCGGCGAGAAGTCTCCCGATCTGCTGGAACAGACTCTCGTCCAGGAGGGGTTTTTCCACGATGGGCGCGCCGGCCGCGGCCGCCTGGGTGCGCAGCACCGCAGAAGGGCTGGTCGTCATCAGCAGCGCGGGGGTGTGGTTTCCGGCCGCCCGGATTTGCCTGAGAAGCTGGATGCCCTGGATGTCCGGCAGGTGCTGGTCGAGAACGAGGCAGGACACGGACCCGTCGAGTTCGGCCAGCGCCTGGGCCGCGGTCGCGCAACCGAGCACTTCATAGCCCCGCGTCCCCGCCATGAAGGCGAGGGCGCGGAGAACCTCTGCGTCGTCATCGGCGATCAGCAGGACCGGACGGGCGGTCGGCGACGGGGCCATGGGAAGACAATCTGTCGCGCTGGATCGGTCCAGCCCATCCAGTCTGGCGCTTCCGCGGAACGAGGTCTTGATTCAGGACAAATTACAGGCCGGCCGCGAGAGCGATCCGCATCAGGTCGGCGACGTTTCGCGCCCCCGTCTTGGACATCAGGTTGGCGCGGTAGATTTCCACGGTGCGCGGGCTGATCTCCAGTTCGTAGGCGATGACCTTGTTGAGCTTGCCTTCGACGACTCCGGCCAGAACGTCGCGTTCCCTGGGCGACAGCTGGGCCAGCCGCCCCTCCGCCGCGAGCCGGGCGGCATCAGGCTCGACATCGTTGTTCAACCGCTCGAAGGCCGCCTTGACGGCGGCGAGCAGGACGTCGTCACCGAACGGCTTTTCGATGAAATCGACGACGCCGGCCTTCATGGCTTCGACGGCCAGGGGAACATCCCCATGGCCCGTCATGACGATGACCGGCAGGTCGACCCCGCGGTCCTTCAACTCCCGGACGAGCTCGAGCCCGGTGAGGCCCGGCATGCGGACGTCCGTCAGCAGGCACCCCTGCTCGACCGGCAAGGCGGCCAGAAAGGCGTCGCCGGACTCGTAGAATCGCGCGTTGACGCCATTGACCTCGAGGAGAAAGGCAAGGGCGTCGCGCAATCCCGCGTCGTCGTCGATGACATGAAGCAGCTCAGCCAATGGCGCTCTCCCCGTCCGCACGCGGCAGTGTGAAGACGAAGACTGCCCCGCCGCCAGGGTTGTCCTCGGCCCATATACGCCCGCCGTGGGCCTCGACAATGGTGCGGCAAATCGACAGCCCGATCCCCATACCCTGAACCTTGGTTGTAACGAACGGTTGAAACAGCCGCTCGCGGACCACGGGGTCCAGACCGGGACCGCTGTCGGCGACACTGACGCGTATGGTGTCCGCGTCCTCCAGCCGGACCGCGATTTCAAGTTTTCGGCGCGGACCGTCCGCCATCGCGTCGATGGCGTTGCGGATCAGGTTCAGCGCGACCTGCTGGACCTGGATCTTGTCGACCACCACCTCGCCGAGGTTCCGGGCCAGGCGGAGATCGACACGGACGTCCTTGTCCTTGACGCCGACCAGCGCGAGGGCGCTCGCTTCCTCCATCAGCCTGGCCGGATCCTCGAGGGACTGTTCGGTCTCGCCCTTGGCGACGAACTCCCGCAGATGTTTGATGATGTCACCGGCGCGCAGGGCCTGGTCTCCCGCACGATCCAGCGCCGCGCGGAGTTTCGGCAAATCGGGCTGTTCGGCCTCGAGCAGGGTAACGGAACCCTTCATATAGCTGGCGATGGCCGAGAGCGGCTGGTTCAGTTCATGAGCCAGGGACGACGCCATCTCGCCCATCGCCGTCAGGCGCGACACATGCATCAGCTCTGACTGGAGCTCCTGAAACCGGCGTTCCTGGTTGCGCCGTTCAGTCAAATCCCGGACGAAACCGGTGAAAAACCGTTCGCTTCCCACCCGGGCCTCGCCGACCGCCAGTTCCATCGGGAAGGTGGAGCCGTCCTTGCGCTGTCCGACGACGATGCGCCCGATGCCGATGATCCGTCGCTTGCCCGTGTCGATGTAGCGCTCGAGGTAATGATCGTGCTCGGATCGATATGGCTCGGGCATGAGGACGCTGACGTTGCGCCCGATCGCCTCCTCGGGCGTCCAGCCGAAGAGGCGGACGGCGGCGGTGCTGAACGACTGCATCTTGCCGGCCGCATCGATCACGACCATCGCCTCGGGCACGGTTTCGAGAATCGATTGCAGGTGGATCTGCCGGGTCGCCGCTTCGCGGCTGTCGCGCCAGAGGCGTTCCCCGACCAGGGCGATGATGGGCCCCAGCGAGGCGAAGGCAACCGCTTCCGTGAGATTGGCGGGGTCGAGCCAGAGACTGTCCCGCAGGATGGTGGCGCTGATGCCCAGGCAGATCACCGTCGCCAGAAGCGCAGGCCCGCCGCCGCCCAGGCCCGCCGCGACGAGGACGACGGGCACGTAAAGAATCAGGGAGGTTCGATCACCAAAGGTGGCGTTCACAGCCAGACGGGCGCCGAGGGCCACGACCGCCCCGACGACCGCGGCGATATACCCGTTGCGCCGGGACATGATTCGCAGGACGGCGGATCGAAACTGCACCAGCCACTCCCGACCGGGCCGCGGGCGATGCGACCATCACCGAACTCTAGCATGGCCGCCCGCGGCCGCCGCAAGATCAGCCGGCCGCGAGTTCCGACAGGCAGCCGGGACGCCGGACGCGGTATTTGCGCGAGCCCGAGAATTCGATCACGCCATCAGCCTGGAGCCGGCCGAGCATGCGGGAGATCGTCTCGATGGTGAGACCGAGATAGTCCGCCATGTCCTGGCGGCTCATGGGCAGGATGACGAACTCGCCCCGGAACCGGTTGGCGATGTCCATCAGGAACCGGGCCACCTTCTCGCAAGCCGTCGCGCGGCCGAGCAGCAGCATGTGGGATTGGGCCCGCTGCAGTTCGCTGGCGGTGGCGGCCCAGATCATGCGTTCGACGCGACCGTTTTCGTAAGCCGCCGATCCGGCCCGCCGGAGCGCCAGAACCTCACAGCCGGTCAGCGCCTCGGCCGAGAAGCGATGGCCTTCGCCGACCTCGACGCCGATCACGTCGCCCTCATAGTAGAAGTCCCCGATCTGCCGGCGGCCGTCCGCCTGCAGATGCGTGGTTCTGACGGAACCGCGGACCACGCGATAGATCAGGTCCGCATCCTCGTCCTGCGCATAGATTTCTTCGCCCTGACCAAAGGTCAGCCGGACGGCGCCGGCCCAATCCTGACCGCCGACAGAACTTTCGGCCGGGACGATGGAGATTAGCTGCGACATGGCTCAACCCCTCAAGTGGATGGTGAAAAGTTAATCCGGCGAAGCTTCGTCCGTTATTCAGGAGCGGTCCCTAGGGGCTGGCCACTAAGTAGCGGTACGGAGGGGGACCTCAGAGCCTGATCCGGCCCAGGCGCAAGGCGTTGCCCACCACACTGACCGACGAGAGCGCCATGGCCAGGGCCGCCAGGGCGGGGGACAGCAGCCAGCCGAAGGCCGGGTACAGCAGACCCGCCGCGATCGGGACGCCCAGCGCGTTGTAGCCGAAGGCGAACACCAGATTCTGGCGGATGTTGCCCATCACCGCCCTCGACAGCCGCCGCGCCCGCATGATGTCCCGCAGATCGCCGCCCAGCAGGGTGACCCCGGCGCTTTCGATCGCGACGTCGGAACCGGCGCCCATGGCGACGCCGACATCGGCGGCGGCGAGCGCGGGCGCGTCGTTCACGCCATCGCCGGCCATGGCCACCACCCGGCCCTCCGCGCGAAGGGCGCTGACGACGGACGCCTTGTCCTGGGGCAGGACTTCGGCCCGGACGTCGTCGATGCCCAGGCGCCTGGCCACGGCTTCGGCGGTGGCGCGATTGTCCCCGGTCATCATGACCAGGCGCAGGCCCGCGGCCTTCAGGTCGCGGATCGCTCCGGGAGTGGTGGCCTTGATCGGATCGGCGATGCCCAGAACGCCCGCGGCCGCGCCGTCGAGGGCCACGAAGATCGCGGTCGCGCCGTCGCTTCGCAGGCCATCGGCCTCGACCTCGAGCGAGGCGACGTCCACGCCGGTCTCGCTGAGATATCGGGCGTTGCCGAGGGCGACGCGTCGCCCGTCGACGACGCCGGTGACGCCGCGCCCGACCGGGCTGTCGAATTCGGTCGGCTGCGAGAGAGTCAGATTGCGCTCGGCGGCGGCGCGCACGATCGCGCCCGCCAAGGGATGTTCGCTGCTCCGCTCCAGGCTGGCCGAAAGGCGAAGCAGCTCCGCCTCGTCAACGCCGGGCGCCGGGCGGATGACGGTCACCGAGGGCCGACCCTCGGTAAGGGTGCCGGTCTTGTCGATCACCAGGGTGTCGACCTTCTCGAAACGCTCCAGCGCCTCGGCGTTCCGGATCAGGACGCCGGCGCGGGCTCCGCGTCCCACCCCGACCATGATGGAGATGGGGGTGGCCAGGCCGAGCGCGCAGGGACAGGCGATGATCAGCACGGAAACCGCGGCCACGAGGGCGTAGGACAGGCGCGGCTCCGGCCCGGCCAGACCCCAGACCACAGCGGCCAGCACCGCGACGCCGACCACGGCCGGCACGAACCAGCCCGAAACCTGGTCGGCCAGGCGCTGGATCGGCGCCCGGCTGCGCTGGGCCTCCGCCACCATCTGGACGATGCGTGCCAGGAGGGTGTCCGCCCCGACCTTGTCGGCCCGCATCACGAAGGAGCCGGTCTTGTTGAGCGACCCGGCCACCACCCGGTCGCCGGCCGTCCTGGTGACCGGCATCGACTCGCCGGTGACGAGCGACTCGTCGATGGCGACCCGGCCCTCAAGGATCTCGCCGTCGACGGGAATCTTCTCCCCCGGACGCACGCGAAGGCGATCCCCCACGACGATCAGGTCCAGCGCCACATCCTCATCCACCCCGTCGTCGCGGAGGCGCCGGGCCGTGCGCGGCGCGAGGTCGAGCAGGGCGCGGATCGCGCCCGAAGTCTGCTCCCGGGCCCGCAACTCCAGGATCTGGCCGACCAGCACGAGGACGGTGATCACCGCCGCCGCCTCGAAATAGACGGGCGCGCTGCCGTCCATGCGCCGGACCGCGGATGGAAACAGCGCCGGGGCCAGAACGGCGACCACGCTGTAGATCCAGGCCGCGCCCACGCCGAGAGAAATCAGGGTGAACATGTTGAGGCTGCGGTTGCGGACGGAGGCCCAGCCGCGCTGGAAGAAGGGCCAGCCGGCCCACAGCGCCACCGGCGTACCCAGGGCGAGCTGGATCCAGTTGGACGTCTGGCCGGGGACCCTCATCGCCAGTCCGGTCACATGCCCGCCCATCTCGAGGGCGAAGACCGGGATCGTCAGCGCCAGACCGATCCAGAATCGCCGCGTGAAATCGATCAGCTCGGGATTGGGCGGCGTCTCGGCCGTGAGCGTCACCGGCTCGAGCGCCATGCCGCAGATGGGGCACGAGCCCGGCCCGCGCTGGCGGATCTGCGGATGCATGGGGCAGGTGTAGATCGCGTCCGGTGAGGCCGGCTCCGGGGGAGAAGCGCGCGAGCCGGTCGGGTCGCAGCAGTCATAGGTCATTGTCTCGCTCCTCATACCCGACCGTCGAACGCACCCTGGCCGCGGGTTCAGCCCTTCCGGGCGCCGGCCGGACCTCCTCGGGATGGAGCAGCGGAGTCCCTCGGAACCGGGAAGACAGGCCCGGACTGTCCTCGTGTCAAGGCGCGCGCGCCTTGCGCTCGATCAATGTCCAGCGCGCACCGGAACGGCAGACTGATGGAAATGGAGGTCGCCATGGACAAGTCCATACGCCGGATCATCGTCTGTCTGGACGGCTCGCTCCATGGGGACCTTCTGGGCCGCCAGGCCGCCGCCCTGGCGCGGCGGCTGGGCGTCGGACTCACCGGACTCCGGGGTCTGCATCGTCCCTTTCCGTCCCCGCCCGAGACCTTCGCGCGCGGCGCCGAAGCGATCCACGAAGTGCTGGAGCATCAGGCGGACCGCGAACAGGCGCTCGTCTCCGCAGCGCGACAGGCCTTCGACGCCCTCGTCCAGCCTTACGGGGTCGAGGCGGAATTCCGCCCCGCGTGGGACGACGATCCGGACGCCGGCGAATTCGCGACCACCGGCGACCTGATCGTCGTCGGCCACCCTCGCCTGCCCGGCTTGTCCGAGGCCCTGTCCGCGGACAGGCTCCTCCTGCGCGCCGCCCGGCCCATCCTCATCATCCCGGCCGCCTGGACCGGAGCTATCGGCGGCCGCGTGCTGATCGGGTGCAACGGCAGCATGGCGGCGCGGCAGGCCGTCGACGACGCCTTGCCGCTGATGGCCGCGGACGCGCTGGCGATCGTCCTCGTGGTCGATCAGGCCGCACGGCCCGACGCCACCGCCGAACTGACAGCCCTCCTGGAGGCCGTCGGCGTGCGCGCCACCGTGAAATCCATGGAATCGGGCGCCGCCGCCGTGGCCGAGACGATCATCGAGGCCGCGGAGGACTTCACCGCCGACCTCGTCGTCGTCGGGGGCTACAGCCGATCCCCCACGGCAGAAAAATGGTTCGGCGGCGTCACGCGATCGCTCCTCGCGACCGCGCCCCGGCCGCTCCTGCTCTCGCACGTCCCCGACGACGTGCGCAGGGCGATCGCGGCGGATCGGGATGCGGGTCCCGCCGTCCACGGCCCGCGCCCGACATTCAGATAACAAAAATCGCCCCGCCGGGGTGCGCCGGCGGGTGGCCCCGTCGACGTCAAATTTCGTCGACGGCCGCCCGCAGATGCTCGCCCACCGTTCGCGCGTGACCCAGCAGTTCGGCATTGTCGATCGCGGCCATCGAGGCGGCGGGGTCGACGGCGAAGACCTCGACGCCGCCTTCCGCCTGCTGCACCACGACGTTGCAGGGCAGCATGACGCCGACATGAGGCTCCATCTTCAGCGCCTCGTGCGCCATGACCGGATTGCAGGCGCCGAGAATGCGGTAGGGGCGGAAGTCCTGCCCGATCTTGGTCTTCAGCGTGGCCTGGACGTCGATCTCGGTGAGGACGCCGAAGCCGTGCTTCTGCAGGGCGGCGCGGGTGCGCTCGACGACGGCTTCGAAGTCGCCCTCGATGGTGCGGGCATGGAAATAGGTCATGGAGTCGGGTCCTTTGGTTTGTCGCGGTAGAGGTCGCAGAGCAGGGCGATGACCCGGGCCGCGGCCGGATCGGCGATGCCGTAGTAGATGGTCTGGGCGTCGCGGCGGGGGGCGATGACGCCGGCGTCGCGCAGGCGGGCGAGGTGCTGGGAGCAGGCCGACTGGGACAGTCCGACGTAGTCGGCCAGATCGCCAACGGGGCAGTCGCCCTCGCTGAGCCGGCACATCAGCATCAGCCGCTGCTCGTTGGCGAACAGGCGCATCAGGCGCGCGGCAGGCGCGGCGCTGGCTTCGAGCCTGGCCAGGGCGTCGGCGTTGGGCGTGGGCAGGGTGTCGGTCATGGCGCCTCTTCGGCGGCCAGGGGGCGGCCGTCGTCCTTCAACGCGATATAGATGGCCGGGATCACCAGCACCGTCAGAATCGTCGAGGAGATCAGGCCGAACAGCAGCGAGATCGCCAGACCCTGGAAGATCGGGTCGAACAGGATCACCGCCGCCCCGATCATGGCCGCCAGGGCGGTGAGCAGGATGGGCTTGAAGCGGATGGCCCCGGCCTCCAGCAGGATCTCGCGCAGGGGTCGTCCCGGGGTTCGGGCGTGGCGGATGAAATCGACCAGCAGGATCGAATTCCGCACGATGATCCCCGCCAGGGCGATGAAGCCGATCATCGAGGTGGCGGTGAAGGGCGCGCCGAACAGCATGTGGCCGATGACGATGCCGATCAGGGTCAGGGGGATGGGCGTCAGGATCACCAGCGGAATGCGGAAATCCTTGAACTGGGCGACGACCAGAACATAGATCCCCAGCAGGGCCACGCCGAAGGCGGCGCCCATGTCGCGGAAGGTGACCCAGGTGATCTCCCACTCGCCGTCCCACAGCACCGTGGGCCGGGTCTCGTCCGTCGGCTGGCCGTTGAGGCGGACCTCGGGACGCGGCAGGCCTTTCCAGTCGTGGTCCTTGATGGCCGCGTCGATGGCCAGGATGCCGTAGATCGGGGCCTCGAACTGGCCGGCCAGTTCGGCGGTGACCATCTCGGCGGCGCGGCCGTCGCGGCGGTAGACCGGCCAGCTCGCCAGCTCGTGACGGGCCTCGACGATCTCGCCCAGTTCGACCAGGCGCCGGCCGCCGTCGAGGGTGGTCACGGCCACGGGCATGACGGCCATCTGTTCGTTCCAGGTCCGGGCCGACTGGGGCAGGCGCACGGCGATCTCGACCGGGGTCCGCTCGTTGTCGCGGGCGGCGTAGCCCAGGATCTGGCCGCCCATGACGGCGGCGATGGAGTCGTGCACCTCGCGTTCGGACAGGCCGAACCGCTCGATCTTCTCGCGGTCGGGAATCAGGCGCAGGACCGGCCGACGTACGCCGTAGCTGTTGTCGACATCGACCACCGAGGACTCGGCGCGGAACAGGGTCTCCAGCTCGGCGGCGACGGCGCGGCGCGTCGCGGGATCGGGGCCGTAGACCTCGGCCAGCAGGGTCGCCAGCACGGGCGGACCCGGCGGGGCCTCGACCACCTTGATCGACGAACCCGTCGGCAGCGGCAGGTCGGCCAGACGGCGGCGCAGGTCGAGCGCGATGGCGTGGCTGCTGCGGCTACGTTCGCCCTTGGGCGCCAGCATGACGGCCAGATCGCCCTGCTCGGCCCCGGCGCGCAGGAAGTAGTGGCGCACCAGGCCGTTGAAATTGAACGGCGCCGCCGTCCCCGCGTAGCTCTCCAGCGATTCCACCTCGGGCAGGAGGCCCGCCACGGCCGCGGCTCCGGCGAGGGTGCGCTCGGTGGCCTCGAGGCTGGTCCCCTCCGGCATGTCCAGCACGACCTGCAGCTCGGACTTGTTGTCGAACGGCAGCAACTTCACCGGCACGGCCCGGAAGCCGAACATCGACATGGCCAGCAGGGTGGCGAGGCCGACGACGATCAGGAAGGTCCAGGCGCTGCGGCGCGAGCGGATGACCGGTGTCGCCACCTTGCGGTAGACGCGGCCCAGCAGGCCCTCGCCGTGCTCGTGGCCGTGGCCGCCGGCCAGGGTCTTGCGGGCCAGGCGGATCATCAGCCAGGGCGCGATGACCACGGCGACGAAGAAGGAGAAGACCATGGCCGCCGAGGCGTTGACCGGAATCGGCGCCATATAGGGGCCCATCAGGCCCGAGACGAACAGCATGGGCAGCAGGGCGGCGACCACGGTCAGGGTGGCGACCACGGTCGGATTGCCAACCTCGGCCACGGCCTCGACGGTGGCCTGGGCGCGGCTGCGGCTGTCGTCCATGGCCCAGTGCCGGGCGATGTTCTCGATCATGACGATGGCGTCGTCGACGAGGATGCCGATCGAGAAGATCAGGGCGAACAGGCTGACGCGGTTGATGGTGTAGCCCATCAGGTTGGAGGCGAAGAGGGTCAGCAGGATGGTGGTCGGGATCACCACCGCCGTGACGCCCGCCTCGCGCCAGCCAATGGCGAAACCGATCAGGATGACGATGGAGATTGTCGCGAGGCCGAGGTGCATGAGCAGCTCATTGGCCTTTTCATTGGCTGTCTCGCCGTAATCGCGGGTGACCACGACCTCGAGGCCGTCCGGAATCAGCGTGCCCTTCAGCGCCTCGACCCGCTGCATCACCCCGTGCGAGACGACCACGGCGTTGGCGCCCTGGCGCTTGGCCACCGCCAGGCTGACGGCGGGCGTGCCCCTCCAGCCGTCGCCGACGCGGGCGTAGTGGGCGGCGCGGGCCTGGTCCTCGCGCGGGGCCTGCACGACGGCGGCCACGTCGCGCAGATAGACGGGCTCGCCCGCCATCGAACGGACGGTCAGCAGGGAGGCGTCGTCCGGGGTGGCCAGCCGCTCGCCCGAGCGCAGGGCGACGGCCTGGCCCTGGTCGCGGAAGGCGCCGGCGGGGAAGCTGCGGTTGGCCTGGGAGACCGTCTCGAGCACCGAGGACAGGGCCACGCCGCGCGCGGCCATGCGGGCCGGATCGGGCTCGACCCTGATCTCGGACGGTCGTCCGCCGACGATGAAGGTCAGGCCGACGTCCTCGACCTTCCCGATCTCGGTGCGGAGGCGGGCGGCGACGTCGTACAGGGCCTGGTCGCTCCAGCGCCCGGCCGCGTCGGCGCGCGGCGTCAGGGTCAGGACCACGGCGGGCACGTCGTTGATGCCCCGGGTGACGATCTGCGGCTCGGACACGCCGACGGGGATGGAGCCGTAGCTGGCGCGCACCTTCTCGTGGACGCGAACCGCCGCGTCGTCGGGATCCGAGCCGACCACGAAGCGGGCGGTGACCATCACCTGGTCGTCCTGCACCTGGGTGTAGACGTGTTCGACGCCGTCGATGCTGCGGACGATGGCTTCCAGCGGCTTGGCCGCCAGTTCGGTGGCGTCGGAGGCGCTCAGCCCCGGGGCCGCGACCATGATGTCGACCATCGGCACGCTGATCTGCGGCTCCTCCTCGCGAGGGATCGACAGCACGGCCATCAGGCCGACGGCGATCGCCGCCAGCAGCATCAGGGGAGTCAGCGGCGAATTGAGCGTGGCGCGGGTCAGGCGTCCGGAAAGGCCGAGGTTCATCGGGCGCGCTCCGGTGCGGGCGCGCTTGCAGGGGCGAGGACGATGTCGCCGGCCCTCAGGCCCGACAGCACCTCCACCCGATCGCCCGGGACGCGCCCCCCCAGCTGAACGGGCGCCTCGCTGACGCGGCCGGCGCGGTCGACGGTGCGGACGAAGTCGATGCCGAAGCGGGTGGCGACGAAGCGAAGCGGCAGGACGAGGGCGCGGCGCTGGCCGACCGGCACCTGGACGATGACCCGCTGTCCGACCCGGTCGCTTGCGAGGCCGTCGACGGCGATGTCGGCCGTGGTCCGCCCGGCCGTCGAGGCTGGATAGACCTGGGCGATCGCGCCGCTTGTCACGCCGGGCAAGTCCTCGCCAGACAGGGCGACGGTCTGGCCGACCCGCAGGTTGCGGCCCTGGGCCTCGGGCAGCTCCAGCCTGAGGACCAGCGGGCCGGCGGTGATGGTGGCGACGGATTGTCCGGCGTTGACCACCGAGCCGGCGGGCACGTCGGCGGCGAGCACCCGACCGGACGTCGGGGCGAGAATCCGGCCTTGGGCGCCGGTCTCGGCGCTGGCCGAGCGCACGGCGCGCGCCGCCCGGACCTGGGCGTTGGCGGCCTGGGAGGCTGCGAGGGCCTGGTCGAGCCGCGCCTGGGCGTAGATGCCCCGATCGAACAGGGTCTGGATTCGCGACAGGTCGGCCCGGGCGCGCGCGGCCTCGGCCTCGGCCGCCGCGACCTGTGCGCCGAACGCCGCCGTCTCGAGGCCGACCCGGTTGTCGGTGACCACGCCGATGACCTGGCCCTGGCGCACGGTATCGCCCTCGCGCACGTTCAGCTGCGTGAGCGTGCCCGGAATGCGGGCTCGCGCCTCGCCGAGGTCGCGGGAAGCGACAATGGCCGAAGCCGGCTTGACCGCGTCTATCAGGGCCTCGGTCACGGCGAGGCGTTCGCCTCGTACCGGCGCGGCCGCCACGACCTCGGGCTCCCCGCCGCAGGCCGACAGGCCGCCGGCCAGAAGGGCGGCGGTGGCGAGGGCGGCGAACAGGGCCGTGGGCTTCGTCATCGGATGTCCTTATGTAAGTTTGCGCTAATATTAGGCAGTGCTAATATGAATGCAAGCCCGAGAACTGTCCTCCCGGCGCCGATCCCTGGCCTTGACTACGATCAAGGCGCGACGGTCCGGGCGGCGCAGGATCAGGCATCGGAATCGTCCCGGGAAGGAAACCGCGCATGAACCGGCCCACCATCGTCATCCTCGGCGCAGGCCTCGGCGGCGCCATCGCCGCCTATGACATCCGCCACGCGCTCGGCGACCGGGCGCGGATCGTCATGGTGTCGAAGGGCGACACCTTCCACTTCACCCCCTCCAACCCCTGGGTGGCGGTGCACTGGCGCAAGCGCGAGGCCATCGAGGTCAGCCTGACGGAGGTGATGAAGCGCAAGGGCGTCGAATTCATCAATGTCGGCGCCAGCCGCATCCGGCCCGCCGAAAAGGGCGTCGATCTCGCCGACGGCCGGGCCCTGCATTACGATTATCTGGTCATCGCCACCGGTCCCGACCTGGCCTTCGACGAGATTCCGGGCCTCGGGCCTGACGGCCATACGGTCTCGATCTGCCATGTCGACCACGCCGTGCACGCGGCCGAGGCCTTCGACGCGTTCGTGCAGAACCCCGGTCCGATCGTCGTCGGGGCGGTCCAGGGCGCGTCCTGCTTCGGGCCTGCCTATGAGTTCGCCATGATCCTCGACACCGAACTGCGCCGGCGCAAGCTGCGCGACCGCGTGCCGATGACCTTCGTGACCTCCGAGCCCTACATCGGCCACCTCGGCCTTGACGGAGTGGGCGACACCAAGGGGCTGCTGGAAAGCGAGATGCGTCAGCGGCACATCAAATGGATCACCAATGCCAAGGTGAAGAGCGTCGACGCCGGCCTGATGCATGTCGAGGAGGTCGGTGAGGACGGAGCCGTAAAGGCGAGCCACGACCTGCCGTTCGCCTACTCCATGATGCTGCCGGCCTTCCGGGGCGTGGAGGCGGTGCGCGGGGTCGAGGGGCTGACCAATCCCCGCGGCTTCATCCTCGTCGACAAGCACCAGCGCAATCCGACCTGGCCCGACATCTTCGCCCTCGGCGTCTGCATCGCGATCCCGCCGACCGGCCCGACGCCGGTGCCCGTGGGCGTGCCCAAGACCGGCTTCATGATCGAGAGCATGGTCACGGCCATCTCGGCCAATCTGAAGCAGATCCTCGACGGCGAGGCCCCGACCAACGAGGCCAGCTGGAACGCCATCTGTCTGGCCGATTTCGGCGACGGCGGCGTGGCCTTCATGGCCCAGCCGCAGATTCCGCCGCGCAACATCAACTGGTCGGCCAGCGGCCGCTGGGTGCACACGGCCAAGGTCGCCTTCGAAGGCTATTTCCTCCACAAGGTCCGCAAGGGCCAGGCCGAGCCCCTCTATGAGAAGCTGGCCCTCGACCTGATCGGCGCACACAAGCTGCGCCGCCCCGCCCCCGTTCAGGAAAACAGGCCATGAGTCTCGACCGCGCCGTCATGATGTTCGCCGGATTCATGGTCCTGCTCAGCCTGGCCTTAACCCATTGGGTTCACCCGGCCTGGGTGTGGCTGACGGTGTTCGTGGGCGTGAACCTGATGCAGGCCTCGGTCACCGGCTTCTGTCCGGCCGGAATGCTGCTCGGGCGGCTGGGAGTCGGCCGGCCGCGGAGTCCCGACGTCACCCCGCTCTGAGCCCGGTCACGAGGCCTTGGCGGCCTCGGCGCGGGCCACGGCCGCGACGGTTTTTGGAAAGCGTCCCGGATTGACGCTGATCGAGTCGATCCCCGCTTCAGCCAGCAGGCCCGCCGCTTCGGGATAGGACGCCGGCGCCTCGCCGCAGATTCCGACAGGCCGGCCATTGCGTTTGGCGCCGGCGACGGCCTGCCGAAGCATCTCCAGCACGCCCGGATCGCACTCGTCGAAATCGAAGGCGACCTCGACCGAGTCCCGCCGGTTCAGGCGCGGGAGGCGTCGAGGCAGGCGATCACCTCGGCGTCCTCCACCTGGTGGAAATCCCCATAGGCCTGGCCGACGGACCGGAAGGGCTCCGGCTCCGAAAGGCAGACGATCTCGTCCACCTCATGCCGCAGGACCGCCACGAGAGCCGGAGGCGCCACCGGGACCGCCAGCAGGATGCGGCGGACGCCCTGGGCCCGCAGTCCCGCGATCGCGGCGCGCGCCGTGGCCCCGGTGGCCAGCCCGTCGTCGACGAGCACGGCGACACGTCCGTCGGGATCAAGGCGTTCGTGATCCCTGAAGTACAGCCGCCGGCGCCGCTCGATTTCCTCCAGCCCCGCGACCCGCTCACGCTCCAGATAGTCCGCCGAGGCCCCGGAAACCCTCACGACGTCCTCGTTGACGATGGTGCGGGGATGACGCCCGTCGATCACGGCCGCCAGCGCCACCTCCGGGTTCCCGGGCGCGCCGATCTTGCGCACGAGCGCCAGGTCGAGCGGAGCGCCCAGGGCGCGCGCCACCTCGAGCGCCACGAGGGTCCCGCCCCTCGGGATGGCGTAGACGATCACGTCGCCATGGACACGGTCCGCCAGAACCTCGCCGAGACGACGGCCCGCTTCGGCGCGATCGGAAAATTCAGCAAGCCTGGCGGGCACGGGTCACCTCCTTAGCTGCGGCGCGAGGCGGTCGCGGCGCGCGTCAGGGTCATGGCCGCCTTTCCTGACCGGGGTTCGGCTCTCCGCCCAGGACCAACCATGACCCGCCAGACCGAGGCGGCCTTGATCAGGATCAAGCTGTCCGCCGCGCTAGGCGCCCAGGCGGAGCTCGCGCAGGCGGGTCCGGAGCGACGCCGGGGTCTCGGACACACGGTCATGGGCCTCGGTTTCGGCCACCGTGACGCGGGCGTGCGCCATCGCCTGCCGCAGCTGGCCGAGCGCGCGGGGCGCGGCGATCAGGATCAGGTCCTGATAGCCGCCCCGTCGCATGATCTCCGCCGCCCGGACGCCCACAAGGCCGACGAAGTCAGCCTCGCGTCGGTCCTGGGGCGTCGGCCCGTCGCCCGTGTGGGAGGCCGGACCGAGACGGTCGTGGGCGCCGCCTCGGGAGCCCGAAGCCTCCGGCCGATGAGGCGACAGATCGCCAAGCAAGGTGGTGACGTCGGTCAATGGTCCACCCCGGCGGTGTTCTTCGAACAACCGGGCCTGCCGTCCGTCGGCGACCACGATCAGGCTTGGACCCGCGAGTTCCATGCCGGCCTCCTTCAACCGCCCTTCACCGGGATCGCGACCTTTCGGGCCGCGGCGCCAGTATCGACCGGCGACGTCCCGGTCAGGCCCCCGGTGCGGGTCGGGAACGAAGCGGTGCGGAAGGTCATGGGGTTGCTCTGTGATGCTGCGCGCCTCAACGACGCTCCGCCAGAAATGCAGTGGACGGCGACCCGCGCCTTGATCGACATCAAGGCGGGAATCGCCACGGAGAGGGATGGAGAACGGTCCTCAGGAGGCGATGATGACGACAGACGCTCTGCCGCAATGGTCCGACGGGATGCTGCGCCACCTCGACCTCCGGCCCCGCCTGGTCTTCCTGGCGGCGCTGGTCTTCATTCTGGTCGGCGCCGTCGTGTTCGGGGCGCCGCTCCCGGCCGGCGTCATTCTGGGCGGGACATCAGGCTGGCTACTCTGGTTCGGGGGCGTGACCCTCCTGGCCGTCTGGCTGATCCTGCTGCTGGGCGGGCGACCGCTGAGGGGCGTCCTGATCGCGGGCGTGGTCGCCGCGGCCTCGGGGGCCTTCCTGTTCTACAATCCGCGCACCGGAGCGTTGGCCGTCGCCATTCTGGTGATCTCGACCCTGGTGATGGACGGCGGCGTCCAGCTGGCGCTCGCCCTGAAGCTTCGCCCCGCCGGCGCCTGGCGGTGGCTGTTCGCTTCCGCCCTGGCCTCCGTGATCGCCGCGATCGCACTTTCCGGCGGTGCCTTCGTTGGCGCGACGCCGGGCTGGGGGCCTCTGGTCGGGACCGCCCTGATCAGCAGCGGCCTGGCGCTTCTGCTTTTCGGGCGGGCGGCCGCTCGCCGGATCGCGGCGCACCACGCGGATTGAGCGCGCCTTCCGTCCGGGACGCTGGTTCCGGATCGCGGATCATACCCATAATCCGGTCACCACGCCTCGCAGGACGGAGCCGGCCATGCCCATCGACAGCGCGGGTCTTCTCATCCATCGGCCCGGGCCAGCGGGACCGGAGGTTCTGCTGGTGCATCCCGGCGGTCCCTGGTGGCGCGGCCGGGACGCCGCCGCCTGGTCGATCCCGAAGGGACTGCCCCATGCCGGAGAGACGCTCCCTGAGGCGGCGCTGCGCGAGTTCCGGGAGGAAACCGGACTGGAGCCCCCGCCCCCGCACGCCGCGCTGACCCCCGTACGCACCGGCGGAGGCAAGATCGTCCACTGCTGGCTGGCCGAGGGCGACCTCGACCTGCAAGGTTTTCGCAGCGGGTCGTTCGAGCTCGAGTGGCCTCCCCGGTCCGGGCGGCTCGTCGCCGTGCCGGAGGTCGACGCCGCGCGCTACTTTGGCGAGCCGGAGGCCCTGACGCGGATTCACCTGGGCCAGCGGGCCGTACTGCGGGAAGCCTTCGAGCGGCTGGGCGCGACACCTCCGACCCTGCCGTGAGAGGCGTCGAATTCGGTCCCCGGAGGGGCCGACTTGATCCGCGTCAAGGTCCCGCGGGCGGATACGCCCAAGCTGGGAGGATCACGCCCGCGCCTGGCCGGGCGCCAGTGGAATCGCCATGCCCCCGGAACCGTCCTTCCATGGACTCCACGCGGAAGAGGCGGCCCGGCGGCTGGCTGCGGAAGGGCCCAATCTGCTGTCGGCGGACCGGACCCGGCCCGTGGCGGCGATCGCCCTCTCGGCTCTGCGCGAGCCGATGTTCGTACTGCTCGCCGCCGCCTCGGGGCTCTATCTGGCGCTCGGCGATCGGACGGAGGGGCTGCTGCTGGCGGCGGCCGGCCTCGCCACCATTGCCCTGGTCGTGGCCCAGGAGGTCCGGAGCGAGGCCGCGCTCAGGGCGCTTCGCAGCCTCGCGGATCCCGTGGTCCGGGTGGTCCGCGCGGGCCGGACCCTGGCGATCCCGGCGCGGGAGGTGGTGCGCGGGGATATCGTGCTTCTGGCCGAAGGCCAGCGGGCCCCGGCCGACGGCGTGCTGATCGGACCGGAGGTCCTGCAGATCGACGAATCGGCGCTGACGGGCGAATCCGTCCCGGTCGTCCGCAGCGGCGCCGGCGGATCGTCGGACGGCGCCCTGTCAGACCGGGTCTTCGCCGGAACCCTCGTCGTCGCCGGGCAGGGCGTGCTTCGCGTCACAGCGACCGGCCCGCGCACCGCCCTGGGCGAGATCGGCGCCTCGCTGTCGACGATCGACAGGGACCGCACGCCCCTGCAGAAATCGACGGGCCGCATCGTCGTCTGGATCGGCGTCCTGGCGCTCGTCTTCGCCGTCGCCGTGGCCATGACCTACGGCCTGCTGCGGGGCCTTTGGATCGAAGGCGCCCTGGCCGGCATCACCATCGCCATCGCCCTGATCCCGGAAGAATTCCCGGTGGTCCTGTCGGTTTTTCTCTCCCTCGGCGCCTGGCGCCTGGCGCAGCATCGGGTGCTGGTGCGGCGCGCCGCCGCCATCGAAGCGCTGGGCGGGGCCACCCTGCTTTGCGTCGACAAGACCGGCACCCTGACCGAAAACCGCATGGCCGTGGTCGTTCTCTGGTCGCCGGAAGCCGAGGGGCCGCCCGAAGACGACGACCTGGCGCCGTCCCTGAGGGCGGTGCTGGACATGGCGGTTCTGGCCAGCAGTCCGCAACCGACCGATCCCATGGACATGGCCCTGACGGCGCTGGGGCCGCCGGCGACGGATCGGCCGGAACAGGTCTGGCCGCTGGCGCCGCATCGGCTGGCGGTGGTCCAGACCTGGCGTGAGGCCGGGCGGCTGCGCACCGCGGCCAAGGGCTCGCCGGAAGCGGTCTTCGCCCTCTGCCGGATGACGCCCCTCGAGACCGCATCGGCGCGGTCCGCGCTTGAGCGGCTGGCCTCCGACGGGCTGAGGGTCCTGGCCGTCGCCGAGGCGGTCCATGACGCCCCGGTCGCGGCCCCGGAGGCGCTCGTCTTCGCCTTCAGGGGTCTTGTCGGATTCCTCGACCCCGTCGCCCCGGACGTGCCGGCCGCGCTCCAGGACGCCCGGACGGCCGGCATCGGCGTGGCCATGATCACCGGAGACTATCCCGCGACGGCGTTGAAGATCGCCACCGACGCCGGGATCGACGTGTCAGGCGGCCTGATGACCGGCGCCGGGATCGCAGGGCTTGGCGACGCCGCCCTGGCGGAGCGGCTGCGCACCGTCCGGGTGTTCGCGCGGGTGCAACCCGGCCAGAAGCTGGCGCTTGTCCGCGCCTTCCAGGCCAACGGCTCGGTCGTGGCCATGACGGGCGACGGGGTCAACGACGCCCCGGCGCTGGAAGCCGCGGATATCGGCGTGGCCATGGGCGCGCGCGGCACCGACGTCGCCCGGGAGGCGGCGGACCTCGTTCTGCTCGACGACCGGTTCGGGTCCATCCTCGGCGCGGTGCGGCTGGGCCGCCGCATCTTCACCAACCTGCGCCGCGCTCTGGTCTACATAACCGCCATCCACGTGCCGATCGCCGGCCTGGCCCTGCTGCCGATCCTGCTTGGCGCGCCGCCCCTCCTGTTCCCGGTCCATGTGGTCCTGCTGGAGCTGGTGATCGACCCGGTCTGCTCCCTCGTCTTCGAGGCCGAGCCGAGCGAGCCGGACGCCATGCGACGGCCGCCGCGGGCCCGGACCGCGGGGCTCTTCGGGGTGCGCGAGATCCTCACCGGGCTGGCGCAGGGCGTTGTCATCCTCGCGGCGGTTCTCGCCCTCTACTTGGGCCTCCTGCCCGCCGCGGGCGAACCCGTCGCCCGGGCCGCGGCCTATGTCGCGCTCGCCGTCGGCAACCTGGCCCTGGCCATGGCGATCGGCGCTTCGGCGGGCGTGGGCCTGTTCGGTCCGCATCGCCGGCTCTTCTGGGGCATCTGCGCGGGCCTGGGCGCGATTCTGCTCGTCAGCCTCTACGCGCCGCCGGTCGCCGAGGTCTTCCGCTTCGGCGCGCCCTCCCTGCCGGTCCTGGCGCTGGCGCTGGGAACCGGTCTGCTGGCCGGCGGCTGGCGTGGCGTCGTCCGCGCGCTGCGGGCTTCGCGGTGGCTGGGGCGGGTCAAAACCGGTCGGGCGTCATCCGCGATCCAGACTTGATCGGGATCAGGGGCCGCGTGGTGCGAGCGGCGGGGATCGAACCCGCATGACCGAAGTCGAGGGATTTTAAGTCCCTTGCGTCTACCAGTTTCGCCACGCTCGCGGGCCGGAGCGTGATCTAGCAGCGCCCGCCGGCTTCGGCCATGCGCGCGGATCAGTAGCCGACGGTGGCCGAGGTGGTCATCAGGGCGCCGAGGCCGACCACCCAGAGGATGCAGATCATCAGGCCGATGCCCGAGGTCACCACGCCGCCCATCGCCATGTTCCGGCCCGTCGGCTTGCCGAGGGCGACCAGGCCGAGAACCAGCCCGACCGGGGCCAGGATCCACGAGATCAGGCCGATGACCGGGATCAGCCCGAACACGATCGACAATATGCCCAGCACCAGCGAGGCGACGCCCAGCCCGTTGCTCTGCGGCTGCAGCGGATACAGCCCGCCCTTGTCGTCGTCGCTCATGGTTCCCCCATCGGTTAGAGCCGGATTCGACCTAACGTCGCATGCGACCCGCCCCGGTCAAGCCGGAAACCGTTCAGTGCGCCGCGGCCGCCGCCGGCCGCATCGCCCGGAAGTCCACCTCCGAATCCGCGATCAGCCAGACCAGCGCGGCCCAGGCGGCGACGTTCTGGCTCATCTGCTTCGGATCGATCTTGTCGATCGTATCGTCGGCCGTGTGGTGCAGGTCGAAATAGCGGGTCCCGTCCTGGTTCAGGCCGAACACCGGCACGCCGGCCCCGGCCAGGGGCCCGATGTCGGCCCCGCCGTGCAGTTCGGGCTCGGCCGACGACAGGACGCCGAGCGGATACAGCACCCGGGCCGCCGCCCTGGCGAAGTCGCTGTTCTGCGCGCCGGGCGGCAGGCCGAGCGCATAGACCCGGTCGGCGCCGAAATCGCTCTCGCCGGCGATGATGTGTTTCTCCACCGCCGTCCCGATGCCGCGCAGATAGGCGCCGCCGCCGTTCCCGGTGTCGGTCGGCTGGGCCACCTCTTCCGAGCCGTAAAGGACCACGCGGACCGTGCGGGCCGGACGGCGGCCGCTGTCGCGGATGGCTCTGGCGGCCGCCAGGGTGATGGCCCCGCCGGCGCCGTCGTCGATGGCGCCCGTGCCGAGGTCCCAGCTGTCCATGTGCGAGCCCAGCACGATGATCTCCTCGGGCCGCGACCGCCCCGGGATGTCGCCGATGACGTTCTGGGACACGGTCTCATAGGTGTGCGCGGTCGAGGACAGGCGAACCCGCACCGTCTCGCCCATCCCGATCAGGCGCGAGACCTGGTCGGCGTCCGGCGCGCTGAGCGCGAAGCCCGGCAGCGGAACGCGGCCCTCGACATAGCGGGTCGTGCCCGTATGGGGCATGCGGTGCTCGTCCGAGCCCGCCGAACGCATGATGAAGGCGACCGCGCCCTTGGCGGCGGCGGCGGCCGGTCCCGCGCCCCGGACGCGGCTCAGCGGGCCGTAGCCCGCCCCGTTCTGCATCCGCACCATCTGGCCGGCGTCGACGAAGGCGATCTTGCCCGCCAGCGATCCGGCCGGGGCGGCGTTCAGGGCCTCGAGGCTGTCGAAGCGCACGACCTCGGCCTCGATCACCCCGTTGGTGCCGGGCGAATGGCCCAGGGCGGCTATGGCCAGACGTTGGGGATGGTCGCCCACGATGGAGGCGCTCTCCTCGCCGCGCTCCCAGCCGACCAGCGGGAACTGTTCGATGCGGACGTTCTGGAAGCCCTGCGCCCGCATGTAGCCGGCGGCCCAGGCGGAGGCGTCCTGTTCAGCCTTCGATCCCGCCGGCCGCGGTCCGAAGCGGGTGGTCAGCTGGGTGACGTAGTCGAGCGCGATGTTCTGGTTCAGCGCGGCGTCACGGACCGCTTCAGCCCGCTGGATGGTGGCGGCGTCCTGCGCGAAGGCCGGAGCGGCGAGCGTCAACGCGAACGCGCTGGCGGCGAGAAGGCGGGCGGACAGACGCATGACGGCTCCGGGACTCAGACGGGGGAGCCGGAACCTGGACCGTGCGAGGACAACGGACAAGCTGGACGGGCCAGAGTTTTCACCCTGCTGCCATAACCGGGCTTACTCGCCCTTGATGTACGGCTCGACCGGCCCCTGCAGCTTGACCGTCAGAGCCTTGCCGCGACGGTCGACGCGGTTGCCGACGGCCAGACGGACCCAGCCTTCCGAGACGCAGTATTCCTCGACATTGGTCTTGTCCTCGCCCTTGAAGCGGACGCCGATCCCCTTCTGCAGCAGTTCGCCGTCGTGGAAGGGGCTGTCGGGATCGACGGACAGGCGGTCGGGAAGGGCGGCGTCGGTCATGAGATCGCTCGGAAGGCGGAACAGTGGCGACGGCCTTTAGCCGACCGCGCGGGCCCTGTCCAAGACCCTTGACCTGACGCCGCGTCAATCGGCTAGGTTCGTTGCGAATAGCTACGGACCCCGAATGAGCGACCTCGTCATCCGCGACTTCATCGCCCCGGCCGCCGACGGCTATCCGCTGTCCATGCGTCTGGTCTCGGCGTCCGACCCGACCGTCGCCGTCATGGTCAGTTCGGGGACGGGCTTTCCCAAGGGATTCTACGACCGGTTCGCCCGCCGGCTGGCCGGGCGCGGCGCGGCGGTCCTGACCTATGACTTCCGCGGCATCGCCGGATCGCGACCCGACGATCTGGCCGGCATGGAAATGGACTATCCGGACTGGGGCCGCCTCGACATGCCCGCCGCACTCGACGCCCTGCTCAAGGCCGCGCCCGGCCTGACGGTCGTCCATGTCGGCCACAGCGTCGGCGGCCATTTCCTCGGCTTCATGCCCAACCAGCACCGTATCGCGCGCCACGCCTTCGTCTCGGTCGGCAGCGGCTTCTGGGGCCGCCACCATCGGGCCTACAACCCGCTGGAACTGACGTTCTGGCTGCTGTACGGCCCGTGGAGCCTGATGCGGCATGGCTATATCAAGGGCGGCGGCCTGTGGGCCGGGACCGATCTGCCGCGCGGCGTCTACACCACCTGGCGGCGCTGGTGCCTGAAGGAGCCCTATTTCCGCGACGAGCTGAAGGACCGGCTGCAGCCGCATCATTTCGACGCCGTGACCGCCCCGATCCGCTCGTGGATCTTCACCGACGACCCGATCGCGACCCCGGTCACCTCGCCTATCCTGCTCGACGTCTATCCCAACGCGCCGCGCGAGGTCGCCGTCCGCGCCCCGTCCGACTACGGGGCGGCGCGCATCGGCCACGAGGGGGCCTTCCGGAAGGGCATGGAGACTTTGTGGGACGAGATGTTCGACTGGCTGGTTGAACCGGACGCCCCGGCGCCTAGTTAGACGGCTCCCCCGCCCGCTTCCGGGCCCGGAGCCTTCCATGACCGACCAGCCCGTGATCACCGTCGACGGCCACGCCATTCCCCTGCTCGGCTTCGGAACCTGGAACCTGACGCCCGAGGACGCCCGGCGCATGGTCGCCGAGGCCCTCCGTATCGGTTATCGCCACCTCGACACGGCCTGGATCTACCATAATGAGGCGGCGGTCGGAGACGGCATCCGCGACGCCATCGAGGCCGGCCACATCGCCCGCGACGACATCTGGCTGACCACCAAGATCTGGGTGCAGCATTTCGACCGTGAGGGCCTGCTGAGGCAGGCCCGCGAATCCGCCGCCAGCCTCGGCTTCACGCCCGACCTACTGCTGCTGCACTGGCCGAAGACCGAGCCGTCATTCGCCGAAACCCTCGGAGCCCTGAACGAGGCGCAGGAGCAGGGCCTGACCCGGACCATCGGCCTGTCCAACTTCCCCTCGGCCGAGTTCCGCGAGGCGCAGACGCTGTCGAAGGCCAAACTGGTCACCAACCAGGTCGAATACCACCCTTACCTCAAGCTCTCGAAGCTCAAGGCCGCGGCGAAGGAACTGGGCTCCTCCATCACCGCCTGGTCGCCCCTGGCCCAGGGCAAGATCGCCGACGACCCCACCCTGATCGAGATCGGAAAGGCTCACGGCAAGTCGCCCGGTCAGGTGACCCTGCGCTGGCTGATCCAGCAGAACGTCATCGCCATTCCGCGCACCTCCAAGGTCAGCCGGGCCGAGGAGAGCTTCGACATCTTCGACTTCCAGCTCTCGTCCGAGGAGATGGACCGCATCCACGCCCTCGCGCGCCCCGACGGCCGTCTCGGCGACTGGATTGATCCCGCGTTCAAATGGGATGAAGAATGGGCCTGAAGCGCCGCGCAGAGTCGGCGCGCCAAGGGAGCGAACCATGGGCTCGGTGCTTGGGTTTCCCGGCGTCGATCCGCTTGATGCAGCGGTCGGCGCGAGGCTGAAACGGTGGCGCGAAGACCGGGGCCTGTCCATCGAGGACGTCGCGGCCCTGATCCACATGCCCGTAGAGAACGCCCGCCGCGCCGAGGCCGGCCGCGCACATCTGACCACCGCCCAGATCGGCGCCGCGACCAGCGCCCTGCACCTGCCGCTATGGGCGCTGGTGTCGGACACGCGGGCCTACTGAAAAGGCCGCACCCGCCATGGCGTGACACGACGCCCGCGCCCGCCTAATCCATGACGCTCGGACGGAGCGTTTCATTGGCCTACAAATCCCTGCGCGACTTCATGGCCATGCTTGAGGCCGAGGGCGAACTGGTTCGCGTGTCCGAGCCGGTCTCCACCCATCTCGAGATGACCGAGATCCAGACCCGGCTGCTGCGCAACGGCGGCCCGGCGGTCCTGTTCGAAAAGCCCGTCATGCCCGACGGCTCGATCAGCCCCATCCCCTGCCTCGCCAATCTGTTCGGCACGGTGAAGCGCGTGGCCATGGGCGTGACCATGGACAAGAAGACCCGCACCACCGCCGCCGAGCTGCGCGAGGTCGGCGAACTGCTGGCGTTCCTGCGCAACCCGACGCCGCCGCGCGGCCTGTCGGACGCCATGGAGATGCTGCCGCTGGCCCAGACGGTCATGTCGATGCGGCCGAAGGTGGTGAAGACCGCTCCCGTCCAGCAGGTCGTGCTCAAGGGCGACCAGATCGACCTGACCTCCCTGCCCGTCCAGGGCTGCTGGCCCGGCGAGCCCGCGCCCCTGATCACCTGGGGCCTCGTCGTCACCAAAGGCCCGTCGGAGGATCGCGAGGATGACTTCAACCTCGGCATCTACCGCATGCAGGTCCTGGGCAAGGACAAGGCGATCATGCGCTGGCTGGCCCATCGCGGCGGGGCCCAGCACTACGCCCGGCACAAGAAGGCGGGGAAGAAGGGCCCACTGCCCTGCGCCGTCGTGCTCGGGGCCGATCCCGGGACCATTCTGGCGGCGGTGACGCCCGTGCCGGACACCCTGTCGGAATACCAGTTCGCCGGCCTGCTGCGCGGGGCCAAGGCCGAGCTGGTCCCCTGCAAGACCATCCCGTTGATGGTCCCGGCCAACGCCGAGATCGTGCTGGAAGGCCATGTCCTGTTCGACGAGCACGCACCCGAGGGGCCCTACGGCGACCACACCGGCTATTACAACTCGGTCGAGACCTTCCCGGTCTTCCAGGTCACCGCCATCACCATGCGCCGCGACCCCATCTATCTGACCACCTTCACCGGCCGCCCGCCGGACGAGCCCTCGGTGCTGGGCGAGGCGCTGAACGAGGTCTTCATCCCCCTGCTGCGCCAGCAGTTCCCCGAGATCACCGACTTCTGGCTGCCGCCCGAGGGCTGCAGCTACCGCATCGCCGTGGTGTCGATGAAGAAGGCCTACCCCGGCCACGCCAAGCGGGTGATGCTGGGCGTCTGGAGCTATCTGCGCCAGTTCATGTACACCAAGTGGGTGATCGTCGTGGACGACGACATCGACGCCCGCGACTGGAAACAGGTCATGTGGGCCATCTCGACCAAGATGGACCCGGCGCGCGACATCACCCTGATCGAGAACACCCCGATCGACTACCTGGACTTCGCCAGTCCCGAGAGCGGCCTCGGCTCCAAGATCGGCCTCGACGCCACCGACAAATGGCCGCCCGAGACGAAGCGCGAATGGGGCGAGGAAATCCGCATGGAGGAGGCCGTCGTTTCGCGTGTGTCCGACATCTGGGACGCGCTCGGATTGCCGGGTGACGGAACGCCGATCTGGAAGTGATGCGCGGGAGCGACGCTGTCCGCGTCCCTTGGCGGATTGTGACCAAAAAACGCTTTCCAGATGACGAAACCGTAATCTAACGTGCCGGTCCGGCTTGTCTCCCATGGAACCGTCCCGATGAAATCTGTTCTCGTCCTCGCCGCCGCCATCGTCATGGCGATGCCCGCAGTGTCGGTCCCGACCGTCGCTGACGCCCAGGTGCTGACCGGCCGGGGCCGCGCCACCCCCATGCGCCGGGCTCGCCCCGCTCCGCCGCGCCTGACCGAGGCCGAGGAAGATCGTCTGTGGGACGCCCAGAGCGAAGTCGGGACCATCGACGACAGGGTCGCCGAACTTCAGGCCGCCGGCCAGGCCCAGGGCGGCCTGACCCCCGAGCAGCAGGCCCAGCTGAACGCCCACGCCGCGCGGCGCACGGAACTTCAGACCATAATCACCCGGCTGGAAGCCAAGCGCGACCGCTGAACCGCCTTCAGTCGCAACAGCGGGCCCAGAACCTCGGCCCGGCCACCAGCCGCAGCCATGAGCGGGCCGTTTAAGCGCAGGCTGATCGCGCCCGCACGTTCAAGCCCAACCTTGCGGACTTGCCTCGAACGAACGGACGGCGGATGAGGGGGGCCATGCGCTCCGCCCTGATCCTCGCCGCCTGCGCGGCCCTCGTGTCGAGTCCCGTCATGTCCCAGTCCGCGTCCCCGTCCGTCCCCAACGCCGCGCCGTGGGATCAGCCCTTCCTGCCGCCCGCGCCCGAATGGGACGGCGCCAGCCGAACCCTGCTGCGCGACGCCTCGGACCCCTGGGTCACAGCCTTCGAGATCGATCCCGCTCACGACTTCAGCCCGACCTATGCCGACACCCGGGCCTGGTTCGACCGGCTGGACGCCGCCTCTGACCTGATCCGCATCGAACAGTTCGGCGTCTCGCCCGAGGGCCGGCCGATCTACGCGGTCATCGCCTCAAAGGACGGCGCGGCCTTCGATCCGTCCAAACCCGTTCTGATGGCCCAGGCTGGCATCCACCCGGGCGAGATCGACGGCAAGGACGCGGGCATGATGCTGCTCCGCGACATCGCCTTCAACGGCAAGGACGAGTTGCTGGACCGGGTCAATCTGATCCTCATCCCCATCCTGTCGGTCGACGGCCACGAGCGCGCCTCGGCCTACAGCCGCCCCAACCAGCGCGGTCCCCGCATCCAGGGCTGGCGCAACACCGCGGCCAACCAGAACCTGAACCGCGACTATCTCAAGCTGGACCAGCCCGAGATGCGGGCGGTGCGCGGCCTGATCCTCAAATACCGGCCCGACCTCTACGTCGACATCCACGTCACCGACGGCATGGATTACCAGTACGACGTCACCTACGGCTTCAACGGCGAGAACGGGGCCTACTCCCGCTCGCCCGCCAGTTCGCACTGGCTGAACGACGTCTTCAAGCCCGTGATCAATGCGGGGCTGGAGGCCCGGGGCCATATCCCGGGCGAGCTGGTCTTCGGCGTCGACGACGCCAATCCGCGCGCGGGCCTGTCGGACGGCGGGCTCGGCGAGCGCTTCTCGAACGGCTGGGGGACCGCGGCCCACGTGCCGACCATCCTGATCGAGAACCACAGCCTGAAACCGTATGAGCAGCGAGTTCTGGGGACCTATGTCTTCCTCGAGGACGCCTTGCGCCTGCTCGCCCGCGACGGAAGCGCCCTGCGCGCCGCCATCACCGCCGACAGCGCCCTGCGCCCCGCCGCCATTCCGGCGAACTTCCAGGCCGAGACCACTCCGGCCTACACCCGAAGCTTCAAGGGCATCCGCTACGAGACGTATGACAGCCCCGCCTCGGGCCGCCGGGAAATCCGCTGGCTCGGCCAGGCCGATCCCGAGCCCTGGGCCCTGCCCTTCTTCGGTTCGAAGCCGACCCTGACCCTGGCGCGGCCTGAGGCCTACTGGGTGCCGTCGTATCGGTCCGACATCATCGAACGCCTGCGGATCCACGGCGTCCGCATGGAGACGCTCGACGCGCCGCGCACCGTATCGGTCGAGATGCTCAGCCTCGACGACCCCAAGGTCGCCGCCCGCCACAACGAGGGCCATGTGCAGGTCGCCGTCACTGCCGTGACGCCCCGCCGCCGCGACTGGACCTTCCCCGCCGGCTCGGTCCGCGTGCCGACCGACCAGCCGCTGGGCGACGTCGTCGTCCTGCTGCTGGAGCCCCAGTCGAGCGAGAGCTTCTTCGCCTGGGGCATGTTCCCCGAGGTGCTCAGCCGCGTCGAATACATCGAGGGCTACGCCATCGCCCCGCTGGCCGAGGCCATGATGGCCGCCGACCCCGCCCTGAAGGCCGCCTTCGAGGCCAAACTGGCCGCCGACCCGGCCTTCGCCGCCGACGGCGACGCGCGTCTGCAGTGGTTCTACGAGCGAACCCCGTTCTATGATGACCGCTACCGGCTCTATCCGGTGGGGCGCGAGACCTGATCCATGGACATCCTGACCGACATGACCCACGGCCAGGCCGCCGCTCTGTGGAGCGGCCTGATGATCCTGCTGATGGTGGTGCTCGGCGCTCGGGTCGCGGTGGCGCGACGAGGGAACAAGGTCGTGCTGGGTGACGGGGGCAACGCCGAGGTCCTGCTCGCCTCGCGGATTTTCGGCAACGCCGCTGAATACATCCCGGCGGGGATCGGCGCCCTCGCCGTCCTGGCCATGCTGGGGATGCCCGCCTACGTGCTGCATGGCCTTGGCGCAGCCCTGTTCCTCGGCCGTCTGGTTCACGCCGTTAGCCTGAGCGAAAAACGCCCGACCGCTGGCCGTGTCATCGGCATGGGCCTGACCTGGCTCTCACTGGGCCTCGCCGGCCTGATGCTCATCGTGCACGCCTTTGCCGGTCCCGCGCATGGCTGATGGCGGCGGCTGACGCCCCTCGAACGGCCGACCCCGTCGAGCCGGTTGCGCCGGCTCCCCGGCCCGGCCATATCGGGGCATGACCTCCCCGCGTGACGCCGCCGCCTCTCCCGACATCCTGCCCGAACTGGTCGCCGCCGCGCTGAGGGCCGGCGCCGACGCCGCCGAGGCCGTCTCGGCCGAGCGCGCCTCCCTGTCCATCGGCGTCCGCAACGGCGCCCTCGAGGACGTCGAGCGCGAGGAAAGCCGCGACCTGGGCCTCCGCGTCTTCATCGGCACGCGTCAGGCGACCGTCTCCGCCTCCGACCTGTCCGACGCGACCCGCGCCCGGCTCGTCGAGCGCGCGGTGGCCATGGCCCGGCTCGCCCCGGAAGACCCTTACGCCGGCCTCGCCCCGCAGGACCGGCTGGCCCGCGGCCCTCTTCCCGACCTCGACCTGTACGATTCGGCCGAACGCAGCGCCGCCGAACTGGAGGCCGTCGCCGCGGAAGCCGAGGCCTCCGCCCTCGCCGTGCCTGGCGTCGCCAAATCCGAGGGGGGCCACGCCTCAGCCTCGACCAGCCGCTGGCGGCTGGTGACCTCGCACGGCTTCGACGGCGCCTATCACGGCTCGGCCTTCTCGCTGGGCGTCGGCGTCATCGCCGAGAAGGACGGCGCCATGGAGCGCGGGGGCGAGCATCGCGCCGTGCGCCACCTCTCGGACCTCCCGGGCGCGGAGGCTATCGGCTCCGAGGCCGGACGTCGCGCCGTCGCCCGCACCGGCCCGCGCAAGATCGCCTCGACCACCGCCCCGGTGATCTTCGAGAACCGCGTCGCCGGCCAGGTTCTGTCGCCGCTTCTGGGCGCCATGTCCGGCCCGTCGGTCGCGCGCGGCGCCTCCTTCCTCAAGGATCGGCTGGGCCAGCGGGTCCTGCCGGCCGGCGTCAACCTCATCGACGACCCCTTCCGGCCACGCGGCCTCGGCTCCACCCCCTTCGACGACGAGGGCGTCGCCGTCTCGCGCCAATCAATCATTGATGACGGCCTTCTGACCACCTGGCTGTTGAACAGCGCCGCCGCGGCCCAGCTGGGCATGGCCTCGACCGGCCACGCCTCGCGCGGCCTCGCCGGCCCGCCCGGAGTGGCGACCCACAACCTGCATCTGGAGCCGGGCGAGGTCGATCTGGCCGGCCTGATGGGCGAGGCCGGAACCGGGCTTCTGGTCACCTCCATGTTCGGTCCGTCGCTGAACGCCCACACCGGCGACTGGTCGGCCGGCGTCTCGGGCTTCTGGTTCGAGAACGGCCAGATCGCCTGGCCGGTCAGCGAGGTCACTGTCGCCGGCAAGCTGCTGGACCTCTACGCCCGCATGCAGCGCGGCTCGGACCTGGAGTTCCGCAGCTCGTTCAACAGCCCGTCCCTGCTGTTCGACGGCGTCGCCATCGCCGGCAAATGACCGACCTCGCCGCCGACCTGCTGCTGATCCGCGACGCGGCCCTCGCCGCCGGCACCCTGGCGCTGGCCGAGCGCGAGGGCGGGCTAAAGATCTGGTCCAAATCCGGCGGCTCGCCCGTCACCTCGGCCGACATGGCCGTGGACGCCCTGCTGAAGGACGCGCTGCTCTCCGCCCGGCCGGACCACGGCTGGCTGTCGGAAGAAACGGACGACACCGACGCGCGCCTCTCGCAGCGCCGTCTGTTCGTGGCCGATCCCATCGACGGCACCGTCGCCTATATGAAGGGCAAGCCGTGGTGGTGCATTCCCATCGCCATCGTCGAGGACGGCCAGCCCGTCGCCGCCGTCATCCACGCCCCGGCCCTGGGCGAGACCTTCACCGCCGTGCGCGGCGGCGGCGCCTTCCTGAACGGCCGACCGATCACCGCTTCGGACACCACCGATCTGGACGACGCCTCGGTCCTGGCCGACGCCCGGCTGATGGAAGGGCCGCACTGGCCCGAGCCCTGGCCGGTCATGCGCTATGAGAAGCGCAACGCCATCGCCTACCGCATGGCCCTGGTCGCCGCCGGCGCCTTCGACGCCGCCATCGCCCTGACCCCGAAATGGGATTGGGACGTCTGCGCCGGCGCCCTGATCGTCGAGGAGGCGGGCGGCCGCGTCAGCGACCACCACGGCCATCCCTGGCGCTTCAACCAGTTCGATCCGCGGCAGAACAGCCTGATCTGCAGCGCCCCGGCGCTTCACCCGTTGATCGTACGACGCACAGCGCCTATTCCGCTCGCGCCCCGCCAGACCGACCGGATCCCCTGATGACCACCGAATCCAACGCCCCCCAGCTGCTGCACCTCGTCATCGGCGGCGAGCTGCGCCACCTCGACGCCCCGGTGTTCCGCGATCTGTCCAAGGTCGAATTCGTCGGCGCCTTCCCCAACTACGAGGAAGCCCGCAAGGCGTGGAAGGCCCGGGCCCAGGCCACGGTCGACAATGCGCATATGCGGTATTTCATCCTCCACGCGCACCGGATGATCGATCCGCGCGGCGACGACCACGCCCACTGAGCGGAACTCCCCCTCGGCCTGGGACGCTTTCAGGCGTATATTGCCACGCCTGAAAGCGGAGAAATCCCATGACTCCCACCCTGATCGTCCTGGCCCTCGTCGCCCTCGGCGTCGCCATCGTCGTCTGGGCCACCCGCCGCAAGCCGGACTCCCCGCGCGTGGGCCCGCAGGAAGGCGACACCGCCTGGAACGACCCCGTCACCCCGGGTGAGCCGGCCCGCCCGATTCCCCGCGCCGACGCCTTCGCCGACGCGCCCCCGGTCCGCGACCTGCCCCGCGATCCGCAGCCATGACCCTGTTCGGACGCACCCTGGGCGGCGAGGAAATCGCCTCCCTCGTCTTCCTGCTGATGGCGCTGGTGCTGTGGATCGGGGTGTGGCGCGGCGCGCGCGGCTGGAAAAGCTGGATCAACCGGTCGCCGGAAGGTCGGGAGGCCAGGCGGGCCGCCGGCGTGGAGGGCAAGGACCCGCCGCCGCCGGCCTCGACAGGCCCGCGCGACCCGACCCGGCCGTGGGATTGACGCCGCCTACTCCCGCTTCAGCAGTTTCTCGGTCAGGACCGTGCCCCACCAGCCGGCCTTGAACTCGGCCCGGATCGCCTTCGGGTCGTAGGCGTCGCTGTCGATCCAGTCGATGAAGCTGACCCCCGTCGGCTCGACCTCCTTCAGGTATTTCTCCAGCGTATAGTCCAGCACCCCGGTCAGCCCCTCGCGGTGGTGCAGGTATTTTTTCGACAGCTGGTCGATGGCCACGCTGATCGGTTCGCCCAGATGGAAGTGGCGATAGAAGACCGCCATCATCCCGGCCCGGTCCGCCCCTGACTTGCAGTGGATCAGCACCGGATAGTCGATGGTCCGGAACAGTTCGCGCGCCCGGTGCACCCGGTCCTTCTGCGGTGGATCGCGCGAGTCCAGCGGCGCGTCGATCAGGGTCAGGCCGAGCCGTTCGCAGGCCTCCTTCTCCAGCGCATAATAGGCCTCGTCCCGCGCACCCCGCAGGTTGATGACCGTCCTGATCCCCTGCGTCTTCCAGTACGCCAGCTGGCGCGGCGACGGCTGGTTGGTCCGCACCAGATCGGGCCCCAGCCAGTGGGCGTTCATGAACCACCGGCGCAGGAAGGCGTGATCCTTCCAGACATAGTCCCACCGGGCCTTGAACCGGCCGGCCGGGGTGGTGAGGTCGTAACGGGGCATGGGGGTGAGATAGCCTCCACCGCGGCACGACGCCACCGTCGGGCAGGCGAGACAATTCGTGTGAGACATGATCGACACTCGCCCGGCCACAACCACGACAACCGCGACAAGGTCGACACCGCTTGACTTCCCTCCCGAGCCGTCCGACCTCGGACCGATGACGCCGCCCGCCCCCGCCGACGAAGAGAAGGAGTCCCTTCGCCCCCTGCTGGCGCGGATCTGGCGCGACTACCTTTCGCATCACAAGGCAGCGCTGTTCCTGTCGATGCTGTGCGCCGCCGTGGCCGGCGGCCTGTCGGCCCTGACGCTGAAGCTGCTCGAGCCTGCCGTGAACGGCCTGTTCCTGCAGACCGACACGCCCATCAAACTGTGGGGCGTGATCGACATCCCGCCCGGTCAGGCCCTGATCTACATCCCCGCCGCCATCGTCCTGGTCGCCATCGTCTGGACGATCGCCTCACTGGGGCAGGCCGCCCTGGTGAACCGGCTGGGCCACGGCATCGTCGGCGACATCCAGGTGCGGCTGTTCGGCGCCATGATCCGCGCCGACCTGGCCCGGCTGCGCAGCCAGCACAGCGGCAGCTTCGTCTCCTCGGTCCTGTTCGACGCCAACCTGGTGCGCGAGGCCTTCACCAACGGCGTCGTCAACTACACCCAGCACAGCATCACCCTGTTCGCCGTCATCGTGGCCATGGCCCTGATCGACTGGCAGCTGACCGCCATCGTCCTGCTGGGCGTGCCCCTGATCACCGTCGTCCTGCGCCGCTTCTCGCGGCGCACGCGCAAGGCCACCACGGGAGCGATGAAGGAGACCGAAAACCTCTCCACCGCCCTGATGGAGAACCTCGACGGCGTCCGCCTGATCAAGATCGAGAACCGCGAGGCGGCCGAGGAGGCCCGCGTCGGCGACGTCGTCTCCCGCCGCCAGCGGCACGTGATCAAGAGCGCCGACTCCAGAGCCTTCGCCGGCCCCTTCTCCAACCTCGTGGCCATGATCGTGGTCGCCGCCGTCATGGCCTACGCCGGCTGGCGCGCGCAGGACGGAGCCATGAGCGTGGGCGCCTTCGCCGCCTTCATCGGCCTGCTGATGGCCGCCGGCCAGTCGCTGCGGCAGGTGACCAATCTGCAGACCGTGATGACCGAGGGCCTGACCGCCGCGCGGCGCCTGTTCGCCGCCCTCGACATTCAGCCCGAGATTCGCGACACGCCCGACGCCGCGCCCTTCGACAACGGCCCCACGACCGTCGCCTTCCACCATGTGTCGTTCGCCTATGGGCCGGCTTCCGAAGGGACGGCCCCGACCCTGTCGGACGTCAGCCTGACCGTCGCCCCCGGCGAGACCGTCGCCCTCGTCGGCCCGTCCGGCGGCGGCAAGTCGACCATCCTCAGCCTGCTGCCGCGCTTCTATGACGTCACCGGCGGCGCCGTGACCCTGAACGGCCGCGACATCCGCGAATTGAAGCTGCACGACCTGCGCGCCTCCATCGCCCTGGTGACGCAGGAGCCCTTCCTGTTCGACGACACCCTCGCCGCCAACATCGCCTACGGCCGCCCCGGCGCCACGGCAGAGGACATCGTCGCCGCCGCCCGCGCCGCCGCCGCGCACGACTTCATCACCGCCCTGCCCGAGGGCTACGCCACCCGCGCCGGCGAGGCCGGCCTGCGCCTGTCCGGCGGCCAGCGCCAGCGCATCGCCATCGCCCGCGCCTTCCTCAAGGACGCCCCGATCCTGCTGCTGGACGAGGCCACCAGCGCCCTCGACACCGAGAGCGAGGCGCTGGTCCAGGAGGCGCTCGAGCGACTGATGAAGGGACGGGCTGCGCTGATGATCGCCCACCGTCTGTCGACCGTGCGCAACGCCGACCGCATCCATGTGATCGAGGCCGGCCGGGTCGTCGAGACCGGGACCCATGATCAACTGGTCCGCAAGGGCGGCCTGTATTCGCGGCTGGCGAAGCAGCAGTCGCTGGACGGCGATCCGGTAACCGTGGCGGCGGTCAGTTGAACTTGCCTCCCTCGCTCCGCCCTCCCGCCGTCATCCTCGGGGTTGACCCGAGGATCGGACCATCGGCCTCTCGACGCCCGGCGTTGCTCCACCGTCCGGAGGGCCGGCACGACGACCGTGCGGCTCTACATCTGGCCCTCGGGTCAAGCCCGAGGGTGACGGTTCTGGAAAGCGGCGCGTCATGAGACCCCTCCGCAACCCCCTCATCCAGGCCGTCCTGGCCTGGACCCTGGCCCAATGGATGCGTTTCTGCTTCGCCACCATCCGCTGGACGCACGAGAACGAGGCCGTGGCCGAAAAAGTCTGGGCCGACGGCGGCGGCGTGCTGTGCGCCTTCTGGCATTCGCGGATCGGCCTCAGCCCCGCCTGCTGGCCGCTGGACAGAGCCCAGCCGGCCAAGGCCCTGATCTCCCTCAGCCCCGACGGCCAGTTCATCGCCAGGGCCGTCGCCCGGCAGGGCTTCCCGGCCATCCGCGGCTCTTCCTCCAACAAGGACAAGGCCGACAGGGCCAAGGGCGGCTCCCAGGCCCTGCGCGACGGCCTGCGCCAGCTCAAGATCGGCGCCCTGGCCATCACCCCCGACGGCCCGCGCGGCCCGATGCGCGAGATGGCCGAGGGCATGCCTCTGCTGGCCAAACTTTCGAAGGCGCCGGTGCTGTTCATCGGCCTGTCCTGCAATCCGGCGATCCGGCTCAGGAGCTGGGACCGGGCGTTGCTGCCCCTGCCATTCGGACGCGGCGCCATCGTCTGGGATGTCGACCGCTATCCGGAGGGGGCCGAACTGGCCGATGTGGCCCGCGCCTGGGCCGGACGGCTGACCGCCGTCGAGGCCGCCGCCGACGCCCTCGTCGGCCTGGAGCGCGTGTGACGTGAGCCCGGCCCTGATCGTCTACCGCCTGCTGACCCGGATGCTGGAGCCGCTGGCCCCGCGCCTGCTCGACGCCCGCGCCAAACAGGGCAAGGAAGACCCCGCCCGGGTCGATGAACGCCTCGGCCTGACCTCGGTCGCCCGGCCGGCCGGCGATCTCGTCTGGCTGCACGGCGTCAGCGTCGGAGAAACCCTGTCCCTGCTGCCCGTTGTGGAGCGGCTGCGGCAGGCGCGGCCCGACCTGACCGTGCTGGTCACCTCCGGCACCCTGACCTCGGCCACGCTTCTGGCCCGCCGCCTGCCCCCCGGCGTCATCCACCAGTTCGCCCCCGTCGACGCCCCCGGGGCCGTCGCCGCCTTCCTCGACCACTGGAAGCCGTCGCTGGCCGTCTTCGTCGAGAGCGAGCTGTGGCCCAACCTGATCCTCGCGGCCCGCAAACGCGACGTCGGACTGGTCCTCGCCAGCGCCCGCATCACCGAAAAGACCGTCGCCGGCTGGCGCCGTTTCCCCGGCGCGGTGCGGGAAATCCTCTCCGCCTTCGACCGCATCCTGCCGCAGGACGAGACCTCGGCCGCCCGACTGGAAAGCCTCGGCGCCCGGATCGACGGCCAGGTGAACCTGAAGCTTTCGGGCGAGGCGCCGCCGCACGACGCCGCCGCCTTCACCCGCCTCAGCGCCGCCATCGGCGACCGGCCCGTGGTCGTCGCCGCCAGCACCCATGACGGCGAGGAGATCGCGCTCGTCCGCGCCCTCGACAAGCTGGCCGACCGGCTGTGTCTCATCATTGTGCCGCGCCATCCCGAACGCACCCCCGCGATCGCCGCCGCCCTGACCCGCGACGGCTACCGCTTCGCCCTCCGCTCCGAGGGACGCGAGCCCGACCGCGACACCGACCTCTATGTCGCCGACACCCTCGGCGAGATGGGCCTGTTCCTGCGGCTGGCCGACGTCGTGGTGATGGGCGGCTCCTTCTCCGCCGCGCTGGAGAAGCCCCCCGTGGGCGGCCACAATCCGCTCGAGCCGGCCCGCCTCGGCAAGCCCGCCGTCACCGGTCCGGACATGACCAACTGGGCCGCCGTCGCCGACGCCCTGGTCGCGGCCGGGGGCCTGACGGTGGTTCAGGCGCCGTGGGACCTGCCCGCCGTCATCGCCCCCCTGCTGGCCGATGACGCCGGGGCCAAACGCATGGGCGAACGCGGCCGCCGCGCCGCCGCCGAGGCCGGCTCGGGCCTCGACCGGCTGTGGGATGTGGTCGAACCCCTGCTGCCCCGCCCCCCGCTGCGAGGCCGCCGATGAAGCTGAACACCCCCCGCTGGTGGTATACGCGCGACGCCCGCCACGGCGCGGTCGCCCGCACCCTGCTCAAGCCCCTGTCATGGGTCTGGGCGACGGCCACGGCGCGCCGCATCGCCCGCGCCACGCCGGTGGATCCGGGCGTGGCGGTGATCTCGGTCGGCAATCTGACCGTCGGCGGCTCGGGCAAGACCCCGGTGACCCGCGAGGCCATCCGCCTGCTGCACGAGGCCGGCGTCGACGCCCATGGCCTGTCGCGCGGCTATGGCGGATCGCTGCGCGAGCCGACCCGGGTCGACCCCGCCATCCACACCGCCGCCGATGTCGGCGACGAGCCCCTGATGCTGGCCCTCGGCGGCCCGACCTGGATCGCCCATGACCGCGTCGCCGGCGCCCGCGCTGCGGCGGCGGCCGGCGCCCAGGTCATGGTCCTCGACGACGCTCACCAGAACCCGACCCTCGAGAAGACCCTCAGCCTCGTCGTCGTCGACGGCGAGACCCGGGGCGACGAATGGCCTTTCGGCGACGGCTCGGTGTTTCCCTCGGGTCCGATGCGCGAGAAGCTCCGGCACGGCCTGGCCCGCGCCGACGCCGTGGTCGTGCTGCTCCCGGCCGACGCCCCGGGCGCCGATCCGGAACTGCTCGAGGCCTTCGGCGACCTGCCGGTCCATATCGCCCGGCTCATGCCCGCGGGCCCGCCGCCCCGGGGGCCGATCGTCGGCTTCGCCGGCATCGCCAAGCCGTGGAAGGTCGAACGCGCCCTCGACGCCGCCGGCGCCGAACTGGTCGACTTCGCCCCCTTCCCCGACCACGCCGCCTTCCGCGAGGCCGACCTGGCCTTTCTCGCCGACCGCGCCTCGCATTTCAAAGCCCGGCTGGTCACCACCGAAAAGGACTGGTTCCGCCTGCCGCCCGCGTGGCGCGGCCGGGTGCTGTCGTGGCCGGTCAAGGCGACGTTCGAGGACGAGGCCGCCTTCCAGCGGCTGCTGCTGGGGGCGGTCCGATCCTATTCCGCCCGGTAGACGATCCCGCCCCGCATCACGAACCGCACCCGCTCGAGCTCCGTCACGTCGCTCAGCGGATCGCCCGTCACCGCGATCAGGTCCGCCGGCATGCCCGCCGCGATGCGCCCGGCCTCGTTCGAGATCCGCAGGTGCGCCGCGGCCCCGACGGTCGCCGCCTGCACCGCCTCCAGCGGCGTCAGGCCCGCGCGCACCAGCAGGGCGAACTCCTGGGCGTTGTCGCCATGGGCCGAAACCCCGGTGTCGGTGCCGAACGCGATCCGCACCCCGCCGTCATGCGCGCGCCGCGCCATGTCCAGCATCTTCGGGCCCGCTTCCAAGGCCTTGGCCGTCTGCGCCGGGGTGAAGAAATTGTTCGGTCCCGAAGCGATCCGGCCCACGAAGTCGCCCGCCAGCAGGGTCGGCACCAGATACGTCCCCTCGCGCCGGAACAGGCGGATGGACTCGTCGTCCAGATAGGTGCCGTGCTCGATCGAGTCGCCGCCGGCGCGCAGGAAGGCGTTGATCCCGTCCACGCCGTGGGCATGCGCCGTCACCTGGCGCCCCATCCGGTGCGCCGCGCCGACGATGGCCGCCAGCTCCTCGTCCGAGAACTGCTGGCCCAGGCCCGCCGCCGTATTCGACAGCACCCCGCCCGTGGCCGTGATCTTGATGATGTCGGCGCCCGAACGGACCTGCAGCCGCACCGCCCGCATGCAGTCGTCCACGCCCGAGCAGACGCTCTCGTCCGACAGCAGGTGCATGACGTCTTCGCGGTAGCCGTTGATGTCGCCGTGCCCGCCGTGAACCGAGACGGCCGAGCCCGAGGCGATGATCCGCGGGCCCGGCACGTCGCCGCGGCGCACGGCCTCCCTCAGGGCGAAGATCGACTCATTGGTCGCCCCCAGGTCCGCCACCGTCGTGAACCCCGCCATCAGGGTGCGCCGCGCATAGCGGGCCCCGACCATGGCCTGTTCGGAATTGGACTGGGTCACCGTCTCCAGCCGCCCGTTCGGGTTCTGCTGACTGGTCAGGTGCACATGGCTGTCGATCAGTCCGGGCAGCACGAATGAGTCGCGCAGGTCGACGATCCGGCCTTCCCCGACAAAGCCGTCGCGCACTTCGACGACCTGGTTCCCTCTGATCACGAGAGTTTTATCGCGCTGCACAACGCCGGTCGCCGGATCGGCCAGCAGCCGGCCGATCTGGACGAACGTCGTTCCCTCCGCGGGCGAAACCGGCGCGATAGCGGGCGTTTGCGCCGCGACGCCTGTGGCCATCAACACGGCCGCGGCCGCCAGCAACGATGTGATCGACTTCACGAAACCCTCCTGGACAAGACGCGCACCTTAGACGTCCGGGCCGTTTCGCCAAGGCTCAGGTTGATCCGGCCGTTACGACCTGAAACAACCCGTGCTTCCGAAACGTGCGAGGGGCGTCGCATGCGGCTAGCAAGACGTGGATTCATTCTGGGCGGCGCAGCGCTCCTGTCGGGCTGCGCCACGGCCTCGGCCGCGACGCGGACGACGGCGTTTCAGCCGCTTCCGGCCCTGGCCCGGACCCAGGTTCCGACCATCACCCTCTCGCAACCGCCCGAAACCATCACCGCCGCGCTGAACACCACACGCCCGCTCGATCCGCGCGGCCAGGTCCGCCAGGAGCTGATGGACCGCGCCCTCGCCGCCCTCGACGTCCACAAGGACCGGATCTCCCGCCGCGACCGGATGTATCTGGTCGACTTCCAGAAATTCTCCGGCGACGAGCGGCTGTACGAGGTCGATCTGCACGGCGGCGCCATCACGCTGATGCGCACCAGCCACGGCCGCGGCTCGGACCCGGCGCACACCGGCTTCGCTCGTGAGTTCGGCAATACGCCGGACAGCTACAAGTCCTCGGTCGGCGCCTATGCGACCGCCGGGGCCGGCTACGGCGCCCAGCAGGGTCCGAACGTCCTGCTCGACGGGCTCGAGTATTCCAACGACCGCGCCAGGGAACGCGCCATCATCATCCATGGCGCCGACTACGCCGACCCGGACTTCCTCGCCCGGGAGGGCAAGCTGGGCCGCTCGTACGGCTGTTTCTCGGTCGCCCACGCCGACCTGCCCGCCCTGCGCGAGCGGATGGGCGAAGGCCGGCTGCTGTTCGCCTGGGCCTGAGCCCGATCTATTTAAGCACGGCCAGCAGCACGGCGACCCAGTGGACGGCGGCGGCCACCACGACATGGCCGTGCCAGATCGCGCGCCGGAAACGCATCGCCTTGTTGGCGTAGAAGATCACGCCGACGGAATAGAGCACGCCCCCGACCGCCATCAGGATCAACGGCGCCAGGCCCAGGCTCTGCAGGATCGGCTGGATGGCGATGACCATCAGCCAGCCCAGCGCCAGATAGACGACGATCCAGAACCCCTTGCCGAGCCCGGGCAGGAACAGCTTGGCCAGGGCGGCGAAGATGGCCGTGCCCCAGACCGCCGAGGTCATCCCCCACGCCCAGGCCCCGGTCAGGTGCTGGGTCGTGAACGGGGTGTAGGACCCCGCGATCATGATGAAGATGCCGGCGTGATCGAACCGCCTCAGCAGCGGCTGGAACTGCGGCGCGGCGAAATTATAGGCCGTCGACAGCCCCAGCATGGTCAGCAGTCCGACCGCATAGATCGCCGCCGCCGTCAGGCTTCCGGCGTCGCCGAAGCCGATCGCCAGCCCCAGCAGCATCCCCCCGCCCACCAGCGCCAGCGCCAGCCCGGTCAGATGCACGATCAGATCGGCCAGCCGCTCCTTGCCGTCGCGATAATGGCTCGGCGGCTCGGGCGGCAGGACGGCGTCAGTCATGGATTCAGTTCCCCCCAGGGCCCCGCTCCAGCGCCCGCCAGCCGATGTCCGTGCGGTGAAACCCGCTCGGCCAGTCGATCTTCTTCACCGCGGCATAGGCCCGTTCCCGCGCCTCGGCGATATCCCTGCCGCGGGCGCAGACGTTCAGCACCCGTCCCCCGGCGGCCGCCAGCTGGCGGTCCGGCCGCCGCTTCGTGCCGGCGTGGAACACCTGCACATGGGGCCCGAAATCCTGCTCGGCCCCGCGGATGATCGAGCCCTCCAGCGGACTGTCGGGATAGCCCGAGGCGGCCAGCACCACGCAGATCACCGTCTCGTCGCGGAAGGCTGGCATCGGGGCCCGGGTCAGGTCCCCGCGCGCGCAGGCCAGCAGCAGCGGCACGATGTCCCCGTCCAGCCGCATCATCAGCACCTGGCATTCCGGATCGCCGAAGCGGGCGTTGAACTCGACCACCCTGGGCCCGTCCTCGGTCGCCATCAGCCCGACGTACAGCACCCCGCGATAGGGGGCGCCCTCGGCCGCCATCGCCGCCACCACCGGCTGGACGATCAGCCGGTCCGACGCCTCGACCAATTCGGGCGTGAACACCGGCGCCGGAGAATAGCTGCCCATGCCCCCCGTGTTCGGCCCAAGGTCGCCGTCATAGGCGCGCTTGTGGTCCTGCGCCCCGCCCAGCAGCACGGCCCGCTGGCCGTCGCACACGGCGAACAGCGAACCCTCCTCGCCGTCCATATATTCCTCGATGACCACCCGCGCGCCGGCGGTTCCGAACCGGCCGCCCAGCATCCGCTCGATCTCGGCCTCGGCCTCGCGCTTGTTCGGGCTGATGGCCACGCCCTTGCCGGCGGCGAGGCCGTCGGCCTTGATCACATAGGGCGGCTTGAACACCGACAGCGCCTGACGCGCCTCGTGCAGCCGCTCATAGACGCCGAACCCGGCGGTGGGGATGTCGTGCCGCTCCATGAAGGCCTTGGAGAAGGCCTTGGAGGTTTCCAGCTGCGCCGCCTTCGCCGTCGGCCCGAAACAGGGAATGCCCGTCGCGGCCAGCCGGTCGGCCAGTCCGGCCTCCAGCGCGGTCTCGGGGCCGACCACGACGAGGTCGGCCTTCATCTCGCGCGCCAGGGCGACCAGACCCTCGGCGTCCGTGACCTTCAGCGGCGCGAGTTCGCCCAGCTTTTCCATGCCCGGATTGCCGGGCGCGATGACCAGACGCCGCAGCAGCGGCGACTGGGCGATCTTCCACGCCAGGGCGTGCTCACGCCCGCCCGATCCGACCAGCAGGATATTCATGCGCGGGCAATGACCGCACGCGCGAAGCCGGTCAAGTCGCGGATCGCATCAGACAAATACGGCGGAGATCACATAGACCGCGAGGCCGAGCAGGACGATCCCGCCGATGACCAGCCACAGACTGGTCGACGCGCCGTCGCTGCGCCGTCCCATCTCGCTTTCGCGCGGGTCCCTGTCGACGGGGTCGGTGTCGCGGGGGTCGGCGGCCATGGCTTCCCGACCGTGACTCGCATCCGCCGTTCCCGCAAGCGCCGACTGTCGCTAGTCTGCCCCGATGAGCGACGACTCCTACGTCTTCGAGGGCCCGGCCGACGAACCGCCGCCGCCCGCGCGGGACAACAATCCGCCCCAGACGGTCTCGGAGCTGTCCTTCGCCCTCAAGCGCACGCTCGAGGACCGCTTCGGCCATGTCCGGCTGCGGGGCGAGATCTCCAAGGTCAATCACCACGCCTCGGGCCACGTCTATCTGACCCTGAAGGACGACAAGGCCGCCATCGACGGCGTGATCTGGAAGGGTTCGGTCCGGGGCCTCGGCGTCCGGCCCGAGTCCGGCCTCGAGGTCATCGTCACCGGCAAGATCACCTCCTACCCCGCCCGATCCTCGTACCAGATCGTCATCGAGACCATGGAGGCCGCCGGCGCCGGCGCGCTTCTGGCCCAGCTGGAGCGGCTGAAGGCGAAACTGGCCGGCGAGGGTTTGTTCGAACCCGGACGCAAGAAGCCCATCCCGACCTTCCCCGCCGTGGTCGGCGTCATCACCAGCCCGACCGGCGCCGTGATCCGCGACATCCTGCATCGCATCGCCGAGCGCTGGCCGTGCCGCGTCATCGTCTGGCCCGTGGTCGTCCAGGGCGACGCCGCCTGCGGCCAGGTCTCCAACGCCATCCGCGGCTTCGACGCCATGACGTCCGGCGGCGCCCTGCCCCGCCCCGACATCCTGATCATCGCCCGCGGCGGCGGCTCGGTCGAGGACCTGTGGTGCTTCAATGACGAGGGGCTGGCCCGCACCGTCGCCGCCGCCTCCATCCCCATCATCTCCGCCGTCGGCCACGAGACCGACACCACCCTGATCGACTTCGTCTCGGACCGCCGCGCGCCGACCCCCACCGGCGCGGCCGAGATCGCCACCCCGGTGCTGGCCGACCTGCGCTACGCCGTCGCCGACCTCGACCGCCGTCTCGCCCGCGCCGGGGGCCGCATCCTCGAGGACCGCCGCACCCGCCTGCGCGCCGCGGCCCGCGGCCTGCCCGCCCGGCCCGAGGACGTCCTGGCCCTGCCGCAGCAGCGCCTCGACCACGCCGGCAGCCGCCTCGCCTCCGGCCTGACCCGCAACCTCGTCCTGCACGAGCGCGCCCTCGTCGGCGTCACGGGCCGGCTTGCGCCCGCCCTGCTGGACCGCGCCATGGAGCGCCGCCGCGACCGGCTGGAGTCCGTCTCCGCCCGCCTCGGCTCCGGCCTCAGCGCCAATGTGAAGGCCCACGAACACCGCCTGTTGCGGGCCCTCTCCCGACTGTCGCCAGAGCCCTTGCATCGCCGCCTCGACCAGCGCGCGGCCCGGCTGGAATCCGTCGGAACCCGGCTCGTCGCACTGCCGAGACGGCTTGAGCGCGATGAGGCCCGCCTCGCCGCCCTCGCCCGCGCCCTGGCCGGCCTCAATCCGAAGACGCCCAAGCCCGGCTTCGCCCGCGTCGAGAGCGAGGACGGCGCCATGATCGCGGCCGCCGCCGCTCTGCACGACGGCCAGGCGGTGCGGCTGGTCTTCGCCGATGGATCGAGGGGCGCGCACATCGACGGCGACGCGGCCCCACCGCCCGCCCGCCCCAGGCCTTCTCCGGCGCCGAAACCCAAGACCCCGGCGCCGGGCCAGGGCGACCTCTTCTGACGCGGGAAATCCGTGGCGCGATCCGCAAGCCCACGCTAGCCTGACGGCCATGACCAAGCCTTCCTCCGACACCGCGACCCTCCACTACGGCGACGGCGAATTCGCCGTGCTGAAGCCGGGGCGCGCCGTGACCTGCGCCGTCAGCGGCAAGGCCATACCACTCGAAACCCTGCGCTACTGGTCGGTCAGCAAGCAGGAGGCCTACGCCGGCCCGGCCGAAGCCTTCCAGAGCCTGGGCCAGACCCCGTGATCCTGCCGCGCCGCCGGCTGCTGATCGGCGGCGGCGCGCTCGCCGCGACCGGCCTGACGCCGCGAAACGCGCGCGCCCAGGCGGCGGACCTCAGCCTGACGGGCCGTTTCGTTCAGGGCGGCCACGCCATGGGCCGGACCTGGCCTCGGGCCCTGGTCTTCGTGGACGGCGAATCCCTGACCACGGCCTCGGCTGACGGCGTCTTCATCGTCGGCTTTGACAGGGACGCCCCCGCCAGCGTCCAGATCGAGGCCCGGACGGACGGACGCTACGCGACGCGGACCCTGGGCATCGCGCCCGGCCGGTTTCCGGAAACCCGCGTCGACGGCCTTCCGCCCTCGACGATCGAGCCCAGCGACCCCGCCCTCCTGGCCCGCATCCAGCGCGAGATCGCCCTCAAGGCCGAGGGCTTCGCCAGCCGCCTCGACGCCGACCATTTCCGCGACGGCTTGATCTGGCCACTGGAGAGCTTCCGCGTCACCAGCCGCTGGGGCAGCCAGCGCGTGCTGAACGGCACGCCGGCCCGGCCGCACTACGGCATCGACCTGGCCGCGCCCCTGGGAACGCCCATCCGCGCGCCCGCCGCCGGGCGGGTGACTCTGGCCCAGCCCGGTCTGCATTTCGAGGGCGGCCTGGTGCTGATCGACCACGGCCAGGGCCTGATCACCGCCTACCTGCACCAGTCCCGGATCGACGTCGGCCCCGGCCAGGTCGTGAAGCGCGGAGACCGGATCGGGCGGGTCGGCATGACCGGGCGGGCGACCGGTCCGCACCTGTGCTGGCGCATGAAATGGCGCGATCGCAATCTCGACCCGTCACTCATGGTTGAAACTGCACAGCGGTAACCGGTTCCGGCCAGGTGATCGCTGTTCGGTCATGGACGGGAAACGAATCGGCTCGTAGATCGTCGTTATTCCCGACTCAGGCCGGGGCTGTAGAAAATCGATCCATGGCCTCCCTCAGCGCCCTCAAAGTCCTGCTCGTCGACGACAACGCCCACATGCGCGCGATCACCTCGGCGGTGCTGCAGTCGGCGGGCATCCGTTCGGTGCGCGAGGCGTCCGACGGCGGCGCCGCCCTGGAGGTGCTGCGCCGGCATCTGCCCGATCTGGTGATCGTCGACTTCAACATGTTCCCGCTGGACGGCGTCGAATTCACGCGCCTGGTCCGCAACAGCCCGGACAGCGCCAACCCCTATCTGCCGATCATCATGATGACCGGCCATTCGGAGAAGTCGCGCGTCTATGAGGCGCGGGACGCCGGCGTCACCGAATTCGTGGTCAAGCCGATCACGGCCAAGGCCATCCTCGACCGCATCCAGTCGGTGATCTTCCAGCCCCGGCCGTTCGTGAAGACGGAAAGCTATTTCGGCCCCGACCGCCGCCGTCGGGACCTGCCCGGCTACAAGGGTCCGATGCGCCGCGCCGGCGATCAGTCGCGGGCGCCGGACTCCAGCGCGGCATAGACCCGGTCGGGCCACCGCTTGTGGACCCAGAACCAGTCGACCGGGCTTTCGCGCACCCGGTCCTCGATGAAGCTGGTGATCGCCTGCACGCCGCGCACGATGTCGGCCGAGCGGTCCCCGGTCTTCTCCAGTTCGATCGGCTCATAGACCGTCAGCCGGAACCGCACCCCGGGCAGCCGCACCACCGACATCGGCTGCAGCACCGTGCCGAACCGCAGCGCCAGCCGGCTCGGCCCCGGCGCCGCGTTCACCGGCTGACCGAAGAAGGTCACCTCGGGCCCTTCCGAGAATTTCTGATCGTTCATCAGGGCCACGGACTCGCCCCGCGCCATCCCCGCCAGCAGCTCCCGCGCCCCGTCCCCGCCCTTGGGTGCGAACAGCTTGACCCCGTACCGCGCCCGCGCGGCGATGATCTGGGCGTCGACGTAGGGGTTGTTGGCGGCGCGATAGGTGATCTGGCACGGCACGCCCGAGCCCGTGATCGTCGCCGCCAGCGTCTCGATATTGGCGAAATGCCCGCCCGCGAAGACCACCGGCTTGCCGCTGTCGCGGATCGCATGCAGCCGCTCCAGCCCGACCACCTCGATCCGGCACTGTTTGACCAGAATGTCCATCACCGCCGTCTCGGCGAAGGCCCGCCCGGTCTGCTCCCACTGCGCCAGCGCCAGGGCCTCGCGTTCGTCATCCGGCATGTCGGGGAAGGCGATGCGCAGGTTCCGCATCACCGTGCGCTGCGTGCCTGTCTTCGGCCCCAGGGTGCGCAGCAGCCATCCGCCCAGCGCCGACGCCCGCTCGACCCCGAGCAACCGCATGAAGCCGATGAAGCCGGCGAAGGCGGCCGCCTCCAGCCGCCAGATCAGGTCCTGGCGGAAACTCACCCGTTTGGGCCCGTCACCAGGCAATGGTGATCCCGCCGTCCACGACCAGCGTCTGGCCGGTCATATAGCTGGAGGCCGGCGCCGCCAGATACACCGCCGCCCCCGCGATCTCGTCCGGCTGGCCGATCCGCTTCAGCGGCGCGGGGTCCGTCACCTGCTTCAGCAGGTCCGGATTCTCCCACAGGTATTTGGCGAAGTCGGTCTGCACCAGGCCCGGGGCGATGGTGTTGACCCGCACGTTCGACGGCCCCCACTCGACCGCCAGGTTGCGCGCCAGCTGCATGTCCGCCGCCTTGGAGATGTTGTAGGCGCCGATCAGGGCGTTGCCGCGCAGGCCGCCGATCGACGAGACGATGATCACCGACCCGTCCCGCCGCTCCAGCATCTGTGGCGCGACCATCTGGATCAGCCAGTGGTTGGACACGACATTGTTCTGCAGGATCTTGCCGAACTGCTCGTCATTGATCCCCGCCATCGGCCCGGCATAGGGATTGGTCGCGGCGTTGCAGACCAGGATGTCGATCTTGCCGAAGGCGGCGTTGGTCTCATCGACCAGCCGCTGCAGATCCTCCTTCGAGGCGATGTTGGCGGGCACGACCATGGCCCGGCCCTCGCCATGCTTCGCATTGATCGCGTCGGCGACCTCCTGGCACGGCCCGGCCTTGCGCGAACTGATCACCACCCGCGCGCCATGTTCGGCCATACGCTCGGCGATGGCCTTGCCGATCCCCTTCGAGGAGCCGGTGATCACCGCGACCTTGCCGGTCAGATCGAACAATTCCATCGTTAACCTCGAAGAAGTGGGGAGAATCCGTGCCGCGCCCTAGGCGATCCGCACTGTTACCCCGATACTCGGGCGATTCCATCCGGGAAGACGGACCATCCGTTTCCAATGCGCGCACTCACCCAGGGCTTCCTGTTCTTCACCTACCTGTTCCTGGCCCTGACGGCCGGGGCCTTCCTTTGGAGCGCCAACCTGGGCGCCGGCGCCGCCGTGGCCGCGGGCTTCGGCGTGCTGGGCCTGTTCCTGGCCCTCCATACCCTGATCACGGCCAAGGCCGACAAGGCCGCGCTGAAGAAGGAAATCGAGCACGTCCGCGAGGCCCACCGCCTGCTCGCCGACGCCATGGAGTCGACCCAGGGCGCCCTGACCGAACTGGCCCAGGCCATCGAATCCGGCGCCGTCACCTCCAACGAGGCCCTGTCCGGCGAAGTCCGCATGCTCGAGACCCTGATCTCGCAGATGAGCGAGTCGCTCGACCACCGCATGGCCCAGCCGACCCCGGTCAACACCTATGAGGCGCGCCACCGCGAACAGTCCAACGTCCTGCTGCAGACCATCCACGAGGCCCTGGCCGAGAACCGGGTCGACCTCTACCTCCAGCCGGTCGTCTCCCTGCCCCAGCGCCGGACCATCTTCTACGAGAGCTTCACCCGCCTGCGCGCCGCGGACGACCGGGTGATGATGCCGGCGGAATATCTCTCCGTCGCCGAGGGCGAGGGCCTGGTCCCGGCCATCGACAACCTGCTGCTGTTCCGCTGCGCCCAGATCGTGCGCCGCCTCGCCCGGCAGGACCGCAAGGTCGGGGTCTTCTGCAACGTCGCCCTGTCGTCCCTGGGCGACGAGACCTTCTTCCCCCAGTTCCTCGACTTCCTCAGCGAGAACCGCGACCTGAACCAGGCCCTGATCTTCGAACTGGGCCAGGCCACCTTCGACGCCCGCGGCGCCGCCGAGGCGCGCAACATGGCCAAGTTGGCCGACCTCGGCTTCCGCTTCTCGATCGACAAGGTCCAGACGCTCGACCTCGACTTCGCCGACCTACAGCGCTCTGACGTCAAGTTCATGAAGGTCGCGGCCGACCTGCTGATCGAACAGCTGCTCGACATGGACGGCGCCTCGGCCCTGCCCAGTCTGCGCGACATCTCGGCCGCCGATTTCGCCGGCCTGACGCGCCGCTACGGCATCGAGCTGATCGCCGAGAAATGCGAGACCGAGCGCCAGATCGTCGACATCCTCGAACTCGACATCGGCATGGGTCAGGGCCACCTCTTCGGCGAGCCCCGCGCCATCAAGGAGGCCGTGCTGGCCGAAACCGATCCCCCGGCCGACTTCATCCGCTCGACCCTGCGCAGCGCCGACCAGCGGCGCCGTTTCAGCTAGCCCCTTCTCGCTCCGTTACGTCTTAACCCCTGACGCCCGCGCCGGGCGTAGAATGGCGGCGTCATGTCCAGTCCCGACGATCCTCCTCCTGACGCCCGCCGGCGACCGCGCCCCCGCGTGGCCATGAGCGGGCAGCTTCTGCACGGCATTCATCGGGAATGCGCCGACGTCGTGATCCGCAACCTCACCGAAGGCGGCGCCAAGGTGCGTCTGACCTCGACCAGCGGCGTCCGGATTCAGGGTCCGCTCGTCCTGCGGATCGCCTCCGTCGACCGCCCCTGCGCCATCGCCTGGCAGTCCGGCGACGAGGTCGGCCTGAGATTTGACCCGGCTCAGGGGTAGTAGCCGTAATCCCCGCGCCGCGGCACGCGCGTATAGCCGTAGCGGCCATCCTGGTTGTAGCCGCCGAAGCCGTAGCCGCACGGGTCCTCGCGCGCCGACAGCTGGTTGCCCAGCAGGCCGCCGGCCAGGGCGCCGATGGCCGCGCCGCGCTCCCGGTCGCTCTCACCCGCGATCGCCGCCCCCACCGCGGCGCCCAGCAGGGCGCCGGACGCGGTCGCATATTGCCGGTTCCGCTCATAGTCGCGCTGGCAGGCCGAGGCGTAGTTGTCGGTCGTGGCGCAGCCCGTCAGCGTCAGTCCGCAGACCGCGACCGCCGCCAATTTGATCATGCCTTGCATCCCGTCTCTCCCTTGCAGCCCCGTGTTCCAACGACAGAGCGGGCGGAGCGTTCCGGAAAGCCGCCCCTGTCCTCCCCCTACGCAGTCCCTCCTTCATCCGTGCATCCCCGCGACGCTCCGCCCACGCCTCCCGCAACCGCTTTTCCCGAAGCGGCGATGACGCACGCCTTCTCCCCCATCCCCGAACCCGCTATCCCCGCCCCATGACCCTGCCCCACGCCCTGAACGGCCTGTCCGACATCGCCGCCGACTACGACATCCTGCTCTGCGACGTCTGGGGTGTTATCCATAACGGCCGCGAAAGCTGGCCCGCCGCCTGCGAGGCCCTCGCCCGCTTCAACCGCGATCACGGCCATGTCGTGCTGATTTCGAACTCGCCGCGCCCGGGGCCGGGGGTGGTCGACCAGATGGACGGCCTGGCGGTGCCGCGCGACGCCTGGCGCGCGGTCGTCACCTCGGGCGACGCCACCCGCAGGGAGCTGGCCCTCCGGGCGCCCGGCCCGGCCTGGATCATCGGCCCCGACCGTGACGGGCCGCTCTATGACGGCCTCGGCCTCGACGTGGCCCGGGGGGCCGAAGACGCCGCCTTCATCTCGGTCACCGGCATGATCGACGACGAAACCGAAACGCCCGAGGACTATCGCGACCGCCTGGCCGCCGGCGCCGCCCGCGATCTGGAGCTGATCTGCGCCAACCCCGACCGCGTGGTCCAGCGCGGCGACAGGCTGATCTGGTGCGGCGGCGCGCTCGCCGACCTGTACGAAAGCCTCGGCGGCCGCGTCACCATGGCCGGCAAGCCCTTCGGCCCCATATACGACCTGGCCCTGAGGCAGGCCGCCGATCTGCTGGGCGAGCCCGTCAACCGCTCACGCGTCCTGTGCATCGGCGACGGCGTGATCACCGACGTCCTGGGGGCCAACAGGCAGGGCCTCGACTGCCTGTTCATCGCCCAAGGCATCCACGGCGACGCTGCCCGCGGTCCCGACGGACGGCTCGATCCCGCCCGCGCCGCCGACCTGCTGAAGGCGGAAACGACCTACGCCCGATACGCCGCGCTCGATCTGACGTGGTGAGCCGCTTCAAATCACGCTAAGGCCGGGCCATGGTTGAACTTGTCTCGAAACATCCCTCCGGCGGCTACATCCTCGAGGAGCTGCACGTCGGCATGACCGCCGAAAAGGTCATCCCCGTCACCGAGCAGCGTATCCAGCAGTTCGCCGAGGCCTCGGACGACTTCAATCCCGTGCACATGGACGAGGCCTTCGCCTCGAAGACGGCCTATCGCGGCCGCATCGCCCACGGCCTGCTGTCGGCCTCGTTCGGCTCGGCCGTGGTCGGCACCATCCTGCCCGGCGCGGGGGCGATCTACCTGTCCCAGACGCTCGGCTTCCACCTGCCCGTCCGCATCGGCGACGAGGTCCTGGTGCGGGTCAGCGTCAAATCCGTCGACCCCGAAAGCGCCCGGGTCGAACTGGACTGCGAGGGCTTCGTCGACGGCAAGCTGATCATGGACGGCGTCGCCCTGGTCCGCGTCCCCCGCCGCCGGCGCCCCGCGAAAGACTGACTTGGTCGCGATCGTCACCGACTGGCGCGGCCTGCCCGACCGGCTGAAGGGCGCGGCGGTGGCCATCGGCGCCTTCGACGGCGTGCATCGCGGGCATCAGGCCGTGATCGCCAACGCCCGCGAGGCGGCGCAACGGCTCGGCGCCCCCCTCGGCGTCGTCAGCTTCGACCCTCATCCCCGCCGCTGGTTCCAGCCCGACGCCGCCCCCTTCCGCCTCATGACGCCCGACCAGATGGCCCGGGCCATGGCGCCGCTGAAGGTCGACATCCTCTACCTCCTGCCCTTCGACGCCGGCATGGCCGCCATGTCGGAAGAGGCCTTCGCCGTGGACGTCCTCTCCGGCGGCCTCGGCATCCGCCACGCGGCGGTCGGCTTCGACTTCACCTACGGCAAGGGCCGCACCGGCTCGCCCGAGGCCCTGCGCCGCCGCGGCGAAAGCCTCGGCTTCACCGTCAGCGTCACCGACCGCGTCGACGATCCCGATGGCCTGAAACTGTCGTCCTCCGCCGTGCGCGAGGCGCTCAAGGCCGGCGACATGGCCCGCGCCACGGCCATCCTCGGCCGCCCCTTCGCCATCCAGGGCGAGGTGGTCCACGGCGACAAGCGCGGCCGCACCATCGGCGTCCCCACCGCCAACATCCGCATGAGCGACTACATGCGGCCCGCCTTCGGCATCTACGCCACCCGCACCCGACTGCCGGACGGCCGCGTCATCGACGGCGTCGCCAGTCTCGGCGTCCGCCCCATGTACCGGCTGCCCGAGCCCCTGCTCGAGGTCTGGCTGTTCGATTTCGACGAGGATCTCTACGGCCAGACGGTCGAGACGGAACTGGTCGCCTTCCTGCGCGGCGAAAGGACCTTCGACGGCCTCGACGCCCTCAAGGTCCAGATCGACGCCGACGCCGACGCGGCGCGAACCGCCCTCAGCTGATCGCCGCCATCAGCTGCTCGGTCAGCGGCTTCTCGCCGGGAACCAGGACGTCGCTGACCTTCCACATCGCCCCCTCCTTCACCAGTTTCAGCGTCGGCCGCTTCGTCTCGCCCATATTGGTGAACACCACCGCCGCCTCGGCGGCCTGCGGCCCCGTTTCAGTCACCGTGACCGAATCCAGGGTGAAGTCGCCGCTGTCCTGACAGCCGCAGATCGGGTCGTAGTTCAGCGTCGGCACCTCGCCGTTCGCCTTGCGGAAGTCCTCGCCGATCATGGCGTTCAGCATCCGGTCGTAGATCGGATCCCGTCCCGGCGGCGGCGGCGGCTCGCCGGGCCCCTGCCCCGGCGCGGCGTATACGGCGTACAGGGCCCGGACGAATGCCTCGGGGCCCACCTTCGCGGCCTCATAGATGGCGGGACGCCCCGGCGGCAGGGCGGCGGGGGCGTCGGCCGGCTCGGACGGGGCTCCCTCCGGCGAACAGGCGGCGAGGCCGGTCAAGACGGCGGCGATCAGGACGTGACGCATCGGAACCCTCCCAGGACGCCGGACTATCCCGCTGCCGCTGTCGCCTGGCAATCCCGGCTGGCGTCCAGCCCTCGCCGTCTGCTAGACCATACCCACCATGACCGTCCGCGTGTTTCGCCCGATTTCGATTAGCGCCCCGGCGTAGCGCCGCAGGGCCGAAGGCCCCGTGCACGCCGGGATATCGACACGCGCCGACCAGCCTTCCCGGGCGATGGCGCATCGAAAACTACGCGAACGATCACAAACGACGAGACGAGACTTCATGGCCGACGCCGCCGACACGCCCTCCACCGCTCGCGACTACCGCGAGACGGTCTTCCTGCCCGAGACGCCGTTCCCGATGCGCGGCGGCCTGCCGCAGAAGGAACCGGGGATCATCGCGCAGTGGGGCGACCTCTATTCCGCGCTCCGCAAGCAGCGCCAGGCGGAGGGCGCGCCCCTCTACGTCCTGCATGACGGCCCGCCCTACGCCAACGGCGACATCCACATCGGCCACGCCCTCAACAAGACGCTGAAGGACTTCGTCGTCCGCAGCCGCTTTCTGCTCGGCAACGACGTCGACTACGTCCCCGGCTGGGACTGCCACGGCCTGCCGATCGAGTGGAAGATCGAGGAACGCTACCGCGCCCAGGGCAAGCGCAAGGACGAGGTCTCCAAGGCCGAGTTCCGCCAGGCCTGCCGTGAATACGCCGCCGGCTGGATCGACGTGCAGCGCGACCAGTTCAAGCGGCTGGGCGTCCTCGGTGACTGGGACCACCGCTACGCCACCATGGACTTCACGACCGAGGCGGCCATCGTCGCCGAGTTCCACAAGTTCAAGAACTCGGGCCAGCTGTACCGCGGCTCCAAGCCGGTCATGTGGTCGCCGGTCGAGCGCACCGCCCTGGCCGACGCCGAGATCGAATATCACGACCACGTCAGCCCCACCGTCTGGGTCAAATTCCCGGTCGTCGCCGCCACCGACGATCATCCCGACGACCTGCTGGCCTTCCGCCACGCCACGCCCGCCGTGGTGATCTGGACCACCACGCCCTGGACCATCCCGGCCAACCGCGCCGTCAGCTACGGCCCCGAGATCGCCTATGGCCTCTATGAGGTCACGGCCATGGAGACCGGGCTGGAGTTCGAGCCCTGGGCCAAACCGGGCGATCGCCTGATCCTCGCCGACAAACTGGCCGAGGACGTCTTCAAGGCGGCGAAGATCGCTTCGTGGACCCGCGTCGACGACCTCAACCCCTCGGGCCTGGAATGCGCCCACCCGCTGGCCCAGCTGTCGCCGGGGTACGGCTTCTCCGTGCCCCTGCTGGCCGGCGACCACGTCACCGACGACGCCGGCACCGGCTTCGTGCACACCGCTCCGGGCCACGGCGCCGACGACTTCGAGGTGTGGAAGGCCCACGGCCATCACGAGGTGCCCGACACCGTCGACCCCGACGGCGCCTACTACGACCACGTCCCCCTGTTCGCCGGCCTCAAGGTGCTGGAGACCGAGGGCAAGAAGACCGGCAAATTCGGTCCCGCCAACCCCGCCGTGATCGAGAAGCTGATCGAGGCCGGGGCCCTGCTCGCCCGCGGCCGGATGGAGCACTCCTATCCGCACAGCTGGCGCTCAAAGGCCCCCATCATCTTCCGCAACACGCCGCAATGGTTCATCCGCATGGATGCGCCGCTGAAGGGCGACGGCACCCTGCGCGAGCGGGCGCTGGAGGCCATCGACAAGACCGACTTCCACCCCGAGGCGGGCCGCAACCGCATCCGCTCCATGGTCGAGGGCCGGCCGGACTGGCTGGTAAGCCGCCAGCGCGCCTGGGGCACGCCCCTGGCCATGTTCGTCGACAAACAGACCGGCCAGCCCCTGATCGACGCCGAGGTCGACGCCCGCATCACCGCGGCGGTGGCCGAGGGCGGCGCCGACGCCTGGTTCACCCGCCCCGACGCCGACTTCCTCGGCGCCCACGACCCCGCCCGCTACGAGAAGATCGAGGACATCCTCGACGTCTGGTTCGACTCCGGCTGCACCCACGCCTTCACCCTGGAGGCGCGCGATCCGGCGCACGGCTACACCGGCGACCGCCCGTCGCACTGGCCCGCCGACCTCTATCTCGAGGGCTCGGATCAGCACCGCGGCTGGTTCCAGTCCAACCTGCTGGAAGGCGCCGGCACCCGCGGCCGCGCGCCCTATGACGCCGTCCTGACCCACGGCTTCACCCAGGATGAGAACGGGGAGAAGATGTCCAAGTCGCGGGGCAACACCACCGACCCCGCCGTCGTCATCAAGGAATCCGGCGCCGACATCCTGCGCCTGTGGGTCTCGCTGGTCGACTACGCCGAGGACCAGCGGATCGGGAAGCAGATCCTGCAGACCACGGTCGACGCCTATCGCAAGCTCAGGAACACCGTCCGCTATCTGCTGGGCGCCCTCGTCGGCTTCGACGAGGAAGAGCGCCTGGAGCTCGACCAGATGCCGCCGCTTGAGCGGTTCATCCTGCACCGGCTGTGGGAACTGGATGGCGACGTGCGCAAGGCCTACGCCGAATACCGCTTCCAGGATGTGGTCCGCCCGGTGCTGGAGTTCTGCTCCAACGACCTGTCGGCCCTGTATTTCGACATCCGCAAGGACAGCCTCTACTGCGACCGTCCCGACGCGATCCGCCGGCGCGCGGCCCGCACGGTGATGCATGAGGTGTTCATGCGCCTGACCGCCTGGCTCGCGCCCCTGACTCCGTTCACCATGGAAGAAGCCTGGGGCACCCGCTTCCCGGAGGGCGGCTCCAACTGCGCCCGGGTGATCCCGGAGACGCCGGACAAGTGGCGCAACAAGGACGAGGCCGATCGCTGGGCCGGCGTGCAGACGGTGCTCGAAATCGTCAACGAGTCGCTTGAAGCGGCCCGCCGCGAGAAAATCATCGGCGGGGCGCTGGACGCATGGCCCGTCGTCACCGGCCCGGCCGGCGTCTTCTCGGCGTTCGAAGGCCTGGACGCCGCGGAGGTGTTCCGCACCTCCGGAGCGGAACTCGTCGCCGGCGGCGACGCCGTCACCGTCGACGTGCGGCTGGCCGACCATCCCAAATGCGCCCGCTCCTGGCGGCGCGTGCCGGATGTCGGCTCCGATCCCGCCTATCCCGAGCTCAGCGCCCGTGACGCCGACGCCGTGCGCTGGTGGGACGCCCGGAAGGGCTGAGGATCGCCGGCGAGGCGCCCGGCCGGGTCGCGACATCGACTTCCGGCCAGCCCTCGGGGCCTTCGGTGACCCGCACCGTCACGCGGACGCTCGGGCGCAGTCGCGATCGTCGTCTCGCGCCCAGCAGCCGCACCAGCCAGCGGAAGCACGCCGGCTCGATCCATGGCGCGCCAACCGGCTCGCGCCACCGGACCTGAACCAAGGCGACCGTCAGTCCCGCCGGCGCCAGCCGCGCGCGCCCGGCCTCGAACGCCGCGACCAGACCGGGCGTCACCCGCCCGGCCCAGACGCTCTCCGGTCCGTTCACTCCAGCCATGGCGGCTTCCGCGAAAAGCCGACGTGATAGACCGTGTACTGCAGCACCACCTGATGCTCGCCGATGTTGAGCAGGGAGAAGCTCTTCTCCAGCCCGACAATCACCCCCTTGGGCAGGTCGGTCAGGCAACGGTTCAACAACCCCATCGCCTGCTCGATCTCCGCCTCCGACTTGAGCGGCGACGGATTCTGGCTGCCCACGACGATGCGCTTCACGAACCGCATGTCGGAGAGCTGGAACCTGTCGTCGGCCAAGGCGGCGCTCCTTCTTCAGGGATCAGGCCGCCTTCGGCAGGGCCTTGGGCACGATCGCCGAGTTCATGATGTCCATGACGCGCGCCAGGCCCTCGGGCATCCCCTTGTCCGAGGCATGGACCTCGACGTGGTATTTGGCCGAGTTGTCGGACGAGCGGGTGTTCTCCTTGTGGGTCGCCACCGAGCCCTCGACATGAACCTTGATGCTGAAACAGCCCCAGCCGGCCTCCATGTCGGCGGCGAATTTGCCCGCCTTGTCCTCGGACTCCTTCTGCGAGCTCGAGGATTTCACCTCCATGTCGAAGGTGATGTCGACCGTGTCGATGAACAGGGACGGCACCTTGACGATGGCCAGCAGGGGCACGTCCATGACGACGTCCTCGTCCTCCGTGCCGGTGCCGTCGTCCTTCATCCTCGACCGGGTGAATTTGAACTGGGCCGTGCGGATGTCGCCCACGGCGTTGGCGTCATCGCCCTCGGTCGGCGGCCTGAAGCCGACCACCTTGACGAAGGTGGCCGTGGCGTTCGCCAAGGCGATCTGGGCGTCGCACGCCGCCCGCAAGGGTCCGCCGATAAGATCGGCCATCGGCAGTCCCTTGAACTGGGACGCCATATCGACAAGTTCACCGTCCGCCATCGTCTCTACTCCCCGCATCAGGGCCGCACAGCGCGACCCTCTCTCCGCAACGCCGCCTATGCGGCGCGCAGTCTCAGGTCGGCTCGATCGTCGGCGCCTGCCGCATGCCGTGCATCTTGTTCAGTTCGGTCAGCAGCCGGGCCAGCCCCTCGGGCACCTCGGCGTCGCGGACCTTGATCATGACGTGGGCTTTCGGGCCCTTGGCTGAAGAGGCCCCGCTGAACGCGTCGGTCAGGATGCGCCGCACCCTGGGCTGGGGCGCCACCTTCTCGTGAGCGTCGTCCGTCTCCTGGATGACGTTCGGGGAGTCCAGCTCGCCGCCTTCCTCGACCCCGCCCAGCTCGATGTCGAACTCGACCTGGGCCTCGCTGATCCGCAACGGATTGTGAGGCAGCAGGGTCAGCAGCGGGATGTCGACCAGATCCTCGGTCCCCGGATCGACCCCGTGTCGCAGCGACGGGAGACGCAGGCTCATCATCAGCGGCCGCAGCGTCTGGTCGAAGAAGGCGCCCAGGTTGAGAATCTGCTGGCGCTCGATCTCCTGCTGGGCGCTGGCGATCGCGCCGGCGATGCCCTGGATCAGGGACCGCAGTGTCGTCCGTTCCGCCATGGCGCGTGCTCCATCCACTTCGCTACCCTAGCGCGATTATTTGGACAGCTCAATACTTATAGTTGTGTCGGTGCACGCGCGACTCCTGGCGTTGTCACCCGGCTTGAACGCGGCCCTCGCGTTCGGGCGATGGTCCAGCCAGCTCCAGGCCCGCATGGGCACGGTCGAGCCCTTGGTCTTCCTCGATCGGGCCGGTGACGGGCGCTACCAGGTCGGCGAAGACGAGCCGCTGGCCGATGTGCAGCTCTTGGTCAACGGATATCCGGCGCCCGCGGCGCAGACCAGGGGGGGACGGCCGGGTCTGGCTCGGCGGGCTTTCAGTGGGCGAGCCGATCCGCCTGGCCGTGGATTCCGCCAGCCTGCCGGACGCCTTCCTGGCCCCCGCGGCGCCTGAGATCGTCGTCCAGCCTCGCCCGGGCCGAGCCTTCCGGCTCGAGATTCCGGTCGTCGAAACCGGGGAGATCGCCGGCGTTGCGGAACTGATTGACGACGCGCAGCGCGTGGCCGCCCAAGCGGGCGTCCCCCTGTCGATCGGGGTGACCGACGCATCGCCGGACTGCGAATTCCTGCTCACCATCACGCCGGCCAGCCGGGACTTCGCCACGTCCTTCACCGTCGTCGCCGACCGCATCTCCGTCCTCGAGGGGACATTGCTGAATTCGAACCCCGGCAACCGCGAATGGCTGGTGCCGATGACCAGCGGCGTCGCACGGGTCGCCGTGGGCGGGGTGCTGCAGATGAACACCAGCGCGGATCTGTTCGACAGCTATGCTGCGACCCTCACCGTGTCGGCGGCCCCGCCATGACGCCCGCGGAGCGGCCAGACCCCGAACAGCAAAAAGCCCCGCCGGCGGATGCCGGGCGGGGCTTTGAGATCTTGGGTGCGGGAGCAGGATTTGAACCTGCGACCTTCAGGTTATGAGCCTGACGAGCTACCGGGCTGCTCCATCCCGCGGCAAGAGCGGCGTTGTAAGGGAAGAACTGTTCGAGAGATGGGCGACAGCCCAAAATACAATCATCTATCCGTCTGGTAGACCCGGCGGCGACCTACTCTCCCGCGCCTTAAGACGAAGTACCATCGGCTCTGGAGGGCTTAACGACCGAGTTCGGAATGGGATCGGGTGGGGAACCTCCGACATAGCCACCAGGTCAACCAGGCGGATAGACGATTGTGAGAAGACATTGTCAGTCCAGCAGTAACGCTGGAAAATCGTATGAGTTTTGCTGAGAAACGATCAAGCCGATCGGATTATTAGTACCAGTAAGCTTCATGGGTCGCCCCACTTCCACACCTGGCCTATCAACGTGGTAGTCTTCCACGATCCTCAGCGAAGCCTTGTTTTGAGGTTAGTTTCCCGCTTAGATGCTTTCAGCGGTTATCTATTCCATACATAGCTACCCTGCTGCGCGGCTGGCGCCACGACAGGTCCACCAGAGGTATGTCCATCCCGGTCCTCTCGTACTAGGGACAGATCCTCTCAAGCTTCGAACACCCACGGCAGATAGGGACCAAACTGTCTCACGACGTTCTGAACCCAGCTCACGTACCACTTTAAATGGCGAACAGCCATACCCTTGGGACCTGCTCCAGCCCCAGGATGTGATGAGCCGACATCGAGGTGCCAAACTTTGCCGTCGATATGGACTCTTGGGCAAAATCAGCCTGTTATCCCTAGAGTACCTTTTATCCGTTGAGCGATGGCCCTTCCACGCGGGACCACCGGATCACTATGGCCGACTTTCGTCTCTGCTCGACTTGTCAGTCTCGCAGTCAGGCGGGCTTATGCCATTGCACTCGACGACCGATTTCCGACCGGTCTGAGCCCACCATCGCGCGCCTCCGTTACACTTTAGGAGG
>NZ_LMGT01000001.1:0-815000 GCF_001427825.1 Brevundimonas sp. Root608 | reverse complement strand
CGGAGTCGCGGTCGACGGACCCGGGCCATTTTGGGGCGGGCTGCGATCCGCTCCTGCCCCGCCTGTCCTTCAGCCCGCCGCTATATAGGTGCGCAGGGATTCCGCTTCCCGCGTGGCCTCGGCGATCTGGCATTTCACCACATCGCCGATCGAGATCACGCCGGCCAGCCGGCCGTCACGCAGCACGGGCAGATGCCGGATTCGCCGGTCGGTCATCCGGCCCATCAGAATCGCCACTGTCTCCGCGGGGGCGGCGAACACCACTTCGGAGGTCATGAAGGCGGAAACCGGCTGGCCCAGCGCGGCCTGGCCGTCGCGGGCCACCGCCCTGACCACGTCCCGCTCGGACAGCACGCCCACGACCTTGTCGTTGCTGCAGACCATCAGGGCGCCGACACGCAGCCGGTCCAGTTCGCCACAGGCCTCGCCCAGCGTCAGTTCGGGGCCGATGGCGTAGACGGCGTCGCCCTTGTCCTTCAGAATTTCGGCGACCAGCATCGCGGCTCCTCCCTCTCTAGATAGAGCGCGGCCGCGGATGGACCGCTTCAGGCCTCAGGGTCGCGCAGATCGGGCGGCGAATCAAACGCTTCCGGACGAGGACGGAACGCCCTCGCCCACGGGCCGATCAGCAGGGCGCCGGCGATGAAACCAAAGGCGTGCGCCTCCCAGGCGATCCGGGCGCCTTCCATTCCCGGCGCGAATCCCAGCAGGCCGACGGCCACGTTGACGACCATGATCGCCGCCGCCGGCGTCAGGAAGCGTTTGTCCGTCAGGGATCTCAGGCGCCCCGATTTGCGGCCGAGCAGGCGCAGCGCCGCACCCATCAGGCCGAACACCGCCCCGGACGCGCCCACCAGGGCGTCGTAGCTGGCGGGATGGACGAGGCCGTATCCCGCCGTGGCGAGCAGGCCGCACGCTATATAGAAGGCGAGGAAGCCCGCCGCCCCCCTCGCGCCCGGCATCAGCCGCGCCACCGGCGTGCCGAAGGCGAGCCCCAGGATCGCGTTCATCGCCACGTGGGGCCAGCCGCCGTGAACAAACATGGAAGTCAGGATGCCGGGCCACCAGCCGCCGTCCCAGAGTGAGGACGGACGGAAGGCCAGCGACACTCCGCCATCCGGCAGCCGTGTCTGCAACCAGAACAACACCGGCATGGACACGGCGACGCCCACGGCCACCAGGGGGGCGTTGAACACACGTTCGGACGGCTGCGCGTTCAGGGCGAAAGCTCCGGCGAATCACGAAGACAAACCAATCGGTTGTCGAACGCCATCATGGCAAGCGCTTCTTAATAACCATGACCCAGAGTGGGACGAAGGATCCTTTCCGGTCCGTTGACTCTGTTTGCGTGAGAGGTCGCCGCCATGAGCATGCGCACGAAGCTGGGGTCCGCCGTGGTCCTCCTCGCCCTCGCCGCCCCCGCGGTCGCCTCGGCCCAGTCGGCCGGTTCCTCGAACATGGGCTCCTACCAGGCCGGCTATGGCGGCTCGCGCTACACCACCGCACGGCCCCAGACGGGATCGACGCGAGACGCAAACGGCAACCGGCTGATCGTCAACGGTGTCATCCAGGCCGGCGCCAGCGCCTATTCCAGCGCGAGCGGGGGCGTATCCTCCAGCTTCACCGGCGCCGGGAACAGCGGGGGCACAGCCATCGGCGGGTCGACCGCCATCGGCAACAATCTGAACGTCGTCGTTCAGGGCAACCACAACACCGTCATTGTAAACTCCACCCAGGTGAATAACGGCGCGATCAACGCCGGAACCAGCCTGAACGGCACCCTGAGGCTTCCATGAGCGCTGGCTCCCTTTCGCGACGGCTCCGGGTCGCGGGCGTCGCTTCCGCGGCGGCCGCGCTGCTGAGCGGCTGTATCTCGGCCTCGGCCGGTCCGACCGGGCAATATGCGTCGCCGATCGGCAACGCGCCGGTGACGGCCAACCCGACCCCCTACTCCGCGGCACTCTACTGCATGGCCGACTACGCCCGGCGCTACAGCCTGCCTTCGCCGCGCATCGCGGTCGGCCGGATCAGCGACTACACCGGCACCGTCTCGGCCGATGGCGGCCGCCAGATCACCGGCGGCGCATCGCTGATGGCCAATACCGCCCTGGCCAAGTCCGGCGCCCATATCGTGGAACGTTACGACACCTCGGTGTCCGAGCTTGAGCTGCGCTACGCCAACAACCGGCTGATCGGCGACGACGGCCCCGGCGGCCCCGGGGACACACAGTACCGTCGCATCCTCGCCGGCCAGGTGCCCGGCTCGGACTTCTATATCGTCGGCGGCATCACCGAGGTGAACTACAATATACGCTCGGGCGGCTTCGACATGGCGGCGGGCCAGGCCAGCAGCCAGACGCCCCTGTCGACCGCGTTCTCGGGCAAGGCCTATGTGATGAACATCGCCATCGACCTGCGGCTGGTTCAGACCACGACGCTCGAGGTCGTCGATGTCGTCTCCTACCAGAAGCAGATCATCGGGCGGGAGATCTCGGCCGGGGTGTTCGACTTCCTGAACGGCAACGTCTTCGACATCTCCGCCGGCGAAGGCGGGCTCGAGCCGGTCCAGCTGGCGGTGCGCGCGCTGATCGAGCGGGCCACCGTCGAGTTCATGGCCAATCTGTACGGTGCGCCCGGACCCGAGGTCTGCCTCGGCGCCGGACCCGACCCCCTGGGCGGCACGGTCGGTCCGACCGGCGGCTATTATCCCGCATATCCCAACACGGACACGAACAATGGCGAAACCCGCGCGGACCCGTCTCGCTGGCACGATCGCCGCGACGTTGCTGTGCGCCGCAGCCGCTACTGAGGCCGCAGCGCAGACGCCGCCGCAGGACGGGGCGATCGTCCTCAATGAACAGCTGCAGCTGGGCGACGTCTTCGCCGGCCAGACGCTGAACGTGGTCGACGCCCAGGAGCAGGTGACCGTCGAAACCTCGGCCCAGGGCAACTCCGCCTCGGGCGCCGTCGAGAACGGCGCCATCACGGTCCAGTCGAATCAGGACATGCGCGGCGACGCCGTGGCCCGGACCGACGTCATCCTGGGCGGCGATACCTATGGGGAGGTCAACGCTGCCTCCCAGGCGGGCGGCAACTATCTGGCCGTCAGCGCCTACAACGCCGATCTGACGGTCGATGCGACCCAGTCCAACACCGGCGCTCTGGTCAGCGCCACCACCGAGGTGGGCGACAGCAACGCCCGGCTGCACGGCGGCGTGGCGGTCAACGCCTCGGCCATCTCCAACACCGTCGCCCTGGCGGGCCAGGCCTCGTTCCTTCAGGGCGCGGTCGACCAGTCGTCTTCGGCGGTCGTTCGTTCGTTCGGCCGTATCCAGAGCCAGTACATCCCCGCGCCCGGCAGCGTGGACAGCGAGGCCATCGTCAACGCCGTCGCCGTCAACAGCAACGCCACATCGGGCCAGAACCTGTCGATCACCCAGCGCTCGACCGGCGATTTCGTCGAGGCCGAGGCCAGCTCCAACGCGGGCAACGCCTGGGATCTCGCCGCCCGGGCTCGCGCCAGCGCCAACCAGGCCGTACTCTATAATGAGGGCGGCTCGGTCGTGACCGGGTCGGACCAGACCAACACGAGCTTCGTTCGGGCCTCGGCCCTCACCACCGCCTATGACTTCGGCCAGGCCGAAGCCCGGGCCCGCGGCGTCGCCAACGAGCTGTCGGTCGGCAACAACGACATCTTCGTCGAGATCGACAACACCCAGTTCAACTCGGGCGGCGTGGACGTGACGGCCACCTTCTCGGGTACGAACGGCTATGACGCCTATGTCGGGGCCGAGGCCGTCGGCAACAGCGTGACCGGCTACGCCTGCTCGACCTGCGAAGGCTTCCTCGACGCGAGCAACACCCAGACCAACAGCGGCGACGTCTCCGCAGTGGCCAATACGTCTGTCGCCGGTTCGGGGCGTGCTGTCATTACCGGGGCCACGGCCGTCGGCAATTCCGCCAGCTTCTACGTCTCGCGTCCGACAAATTAATCTTCGGTAACTTGAGCCGACCCCGGCCGTCGCCGAAAGGTTGCAGGGGGCGTCGGCGACCATCGCCACGGCCCCCGTCCCATGTCCGGCGCGGGAGTGATCGCGCCTTTCGGAAAGAGACCGAGAATGCGTTCCGTCCGTCGTCTGTTGTTGCTCGTCGCGGCATCCACCACCGTCCTGATCACAGCCTCGCCGGCCCTGGCCCAGGCGCTGATCCAGCCCTCGGACCCCTGGGCCCATGCCGCCAGCGACATTCCCGCTGACACCAACGTCCGCTTCGGCGTCCTTCCCAACGGCATGCAGTATGCGATCCTGCGCAATGCGACCCCGGCGGGTCAGGCCTCCTTCCGCCTGCGCATCGACGCCGGCTCGCTGATGGAGAACGAGGACCAGCTGGGTCTGGCCCACTTCATGGAGCATATGGCCTTCAACGGAACGACCAATATTCCCGAGAACGACCTGCTGCGCATCCTCGAGCGGCTGGGCCTGGCCTTCGGCGCCGACACCAACGCCTTCACCAGCTTCGACCAGACCGCCTATCTGCTGGAGCTGCCCCGCACCAATGACGAGACGGTCGACGCCGCGCTGCGCATCATGCGCGAACAGGTGTCCGAGGCCCTGATGGCGGCGGACGCGGTTGACGACGAACGCGGCGTGATCGAGGGCGAGGAGCGGATGCGCAACACGCCGCAACTGCGCATCGCCAAGGCCCAGTTCGGCCTGCTCGCGTCGGGTCAGCGCCTTTCGAACCGCCTCCCCATCGGCGATCTCGACATCATCCGCACTGCCCCGCGAGAGCGCTTTATGGAGTTCTACAATGCCTATTACCGGCCAAACCGCGCCACCTTCATCGCGGTCGGCGATTTCGATGTCGAAGTGATGGAAGGCAAGGTCCGGGCCGCGTTCGAAAGCTGGACCCCAAAGGCGGCCGACGGTCCCGACCCGGATCTTGGCCAGGTCGCCGCACGCGGTCCCGAAACCCGCGTCCTGGTCGAGCCGGGCGTCCAGTCCTCTGTCGATATCAACTGGATCCGCCCGCCGGATCTCGATCCGGACACCGTGGCCGAACGCCGGGAGAATCTGATCCAGAATCTAGGCCTGGCCGTGCTGACGCGCCGTCTCGGAGAGCTGGCGCGCGCCGACAATCCCCCGTTCGTGAGCGCAAGCGCTTCGAACGCATCCGTTTTCGACAGCCTGTCGGCCGGTTCGGTCAGCGCCAACTTCAATCCCGGCGGCTTGACGCGCGCCCTGCAGTCGATCGAGCAGGAACAGCGCCGCCTGGTGCAGTTCGGGATCACCGAGGCCGAACTGCAGCGCGAGATCACCGACAACCGCACCCGGCTGCAGAACGCGGTCACGGCCGCCGCAACCCGGTCCACGCCCGCCCTGGCCAACGGCCTGCTCGGGGCGGCCAATGACCGGAACGTCTTTGCTTCGCCGGCGACCAGCCTCGCCCTCTTCAACGCCACCGTCGAGGGCCTGACGCCCGATCAGGTGACTGCGGCCGTCCGCCCGGTCTTCGATGGTCAGGGCCCCGTCGTCATGGTGACCTCCCCCGTCCCGATCGAGGGCGGCGAGGCCGCTGTCACCGCGGCGCTGGAGGCGTCTCGTCAGGTCGCCGTCACGGCCCGCGCCGACGAGGCCGCGCTGGAATGGCCCTATACGGACTTCGGGACGCCCACCCGGCCGAGCGCGCGCACCGAGATCGCCGACCTTGGGGTGACCCGCGTCGACTTCCCCAACGGCGTCCGCCTGTTCGTCAAGCCAACCGAGTTCCGCGACAACCAGATCCTGGTCAACGTCCGCACCGGCATCGGCGAATTGGCCCTGCCCACGGACCGCGTAACCTCGATGGCCCTGGCCAATTCTGTAATGGGACCGGGGGGCACGGCGAAACTGACCGTGGACCAGCTCAATCGGGTGCTCAGCGGCAAGACCTACAACATCAATGCCGGCATGGCGACGGACGCCTACACCCTCGGCGGATCGACCAAACCGGAAGATCTGCAGCTCCAGATGCAAGTGCTGACGGCTTATCTGGTGGATCCCGGCCTTCGCGCCGCTCCCTTCGAGCTGGCCCGCAGTCAGTTTCCCGCCCAACTGGCCCAGCTCCGCGCAACGCCGGGCGGCGTGCTGGGCCGCGATCTCGGCGAACTGATCAGTTCGGGGGACCAGCGCGACGCGATGCCCACGGAGGCGGAGATCGCCGCCATGTCGATCGAGGAGGTCCGCGCCGGCGTGACCGAGGGCCGCGCGCGCGGGCCGATCGACATCGTCATGGTCGGCGACGTGACCGTGGACGCCGCCATCGCCACCGTGGCCAACACCCTCGGCGCCCTCCCCGATCGGGGAGCGCAGGCCGAACCGCTGCCGGGCTCCGACGTCCGCCGCTTCCCGGCTCCCTCGGCCGAACCGGTTCAGCTGAAACACGAGGGGCCGGGCGAGCAGGCGATCGGCCTCATCGGCTGGCCGACCACCGACGCGATCGGCGACCAGCTCGAGGCGCGGCAACTGGCCATCCTCAGCGCCGTGGTCCAGCTGCGGCTGAACGAGGAAGTTCGGGAAAAACTGGGCCTCTCCTACGGTCCCGGCGCGGGTGCGTCGTCGTCGTCAGTGTTCCCCGACTACGGCTACCTCCTGATGCTGGCCGAGACGCGCCCGGAGAGCCTGCCTGCGCTGTTCACGGCCTTCGACTCCATCGCCGCCAGCCTGCGGGATACGCCGATCAGCGACGACGAACTGCTCCGGGCCCGCGCGCCGGTCGTCGAGTCGCTGCGCCGCAGCCGGGCCGATAACGGCTACTGGGTGAGCCAGCTCGCCGATGCGGGGCGCAAGTCCGAGACCTTCGATGAAATCCGCTCGCACGTGACTGACTACGAGTCCGTCACGCCCGCCGACATCCAGCGGCTGGCGCGTCAGTATCTGACCCCGGACAAGGCGTGGCGGCTGACGATCACCTCGGACAACCCGGCCGCCGCCCCCGCGGCTGCAGCCCCGGCCCGGTAGACGAAAAAATGGCCCCGGTCCTTGCGGATCGGGGCCAGTTTGCTTCTCAGGATGTCGACGGAGCCGACAATACCGTTCTAGGCGTCCGCGGCTGACCCGCGGCTGAACGCCGGTGTTCAGACTGGCGTCAGAAAACCCGACCGCCGACGCCGCCGTCCAGGGTGATCATCGCGCCCGACACAGCCATGCCGGCCTCTTCGATCACTTCCTCGCGGTACTCGGTGTAGGTTTCCTCGCGGACCCAGGTCACGATCTTCACACCCGCGCCGTAGCGGCGCAGCAGGGAGCGTTCGTTGCAGTCGCGCTCGTCGCGCTGACGCTTGCACTCGATCTGGCCGCCGCGGCCGTGCCACAGGGCCTCGCCCTTGCGGCAGTCCATGGTTTCACCGTGGCCGAAATCCGTATCGCCCTGATACTCGGCCCAGGTGATCTGCAGCCAGGTGCCCGCCAGGCAGCGGTACAGCTCGCCTTCATAGCTCCCGTCGACCTCGCGGTCGGGGCGAACCTGGGAGGCCGGGTGCGGCACATTGCGGTCGTCGATGCAGAAGGCCCGGATCACGACCCGCTTTTCCCAGCGCCGCCGGGCTTCATAGGGAACGCGGATGGTCCTGCGCACCCGCGCGCCCTCGACGTTCAGGCCGCTGATGGTGGTCGGATAGGGCTGGTCGACCGTGACATAGGCCGAACCGCCGCCGCTGACGAAGACGCTGCCGCCGGCGCGCGCGTTCAGGCCCGCCCGGGCCGCCGCATTGGCGTTGGCGTTGGCGTTGGCGTTGACGTTCACATTGACGTTCAGGTTTCCGCCGCCGCCGCAGCACGGCGGAGGCGGAGGCAGCTCGCAGCACGGCGGGGGCGGGGGCGGGGGCGGCGGCGGCTCGCAGCACGGCGGCGGCGGCGGCGGGCACACCGGTCCGCACTGGGCCGCAGCCGGATCGGCGAACGCCATCAGGGCCGTGAAGCCCCCCAGCGCCAACAGCCAGTTCATGATCCGCACCCGCATGGGCCGACCTCCACATCAAAACTTGCGCGGTCCCGGCAAGGCGCGGGCCGCTCCAGCCTGCATCTGACGCCAGGAAGCCTTTCAATTCCGTTGCTTTCGGCCCGGCCCGGCCCTTGCGACGGGGCGGCCAGAGGCCAAGCCCATGTTTCATCCTGATACGCAGTTCCTGATCGACCACTGGACCAGCCTGTCGCGCCGCACCGGGACGCGGGCCGGCATTCCGGCGCGCGCGGCCGTGGAGCCGGCCGCCCTGGGCCTGCGCCTGCCGCGGGTGTTCATGGCCGAGCGGCCCGGCGAGGACGCCGTCGTGCGGCTGGCGGGCGGCTGGATCGAGGATTTCCACGGCGAATGGCTGAAGGACCAGCCGCTGCTGTCGCTGTGGCGGCCGGCCTCACGCCCCCTGGTCGCGGCCGCCCTGACCCAGACCCTGCGCGAGGCCCGCCCCGTGGTGCTCATCGCCCAGGCCGGCCAGGCCGCCGCCCAGATCGAGATCGCCCTGGTTCCCTTGCGGGGTCCGTCCGGCGAACCGGACCGGGTCCTGGGCCTGTACGCGCCGTCCGCCACCCTGACCCTCGCGTCCGACGAATCGCGCCTGCTGACGGCCCGGGTCTCGATCGGCGTCGGGGAGGCCGCGCGGGCGCCTCTCAGTCTTGCGGCGGCGCACGGCCGGCGTCTGGCGTAAGGGCCGCGAGGTCGCGTCGGTAGCGCCTCCAGTTCTGTACATAATGGGCCGCCGAAGCCCTCAGGGCCTCGATCTGCCCCGGCTCCAGCTCGCGCACCACCTTGCCCGGCTGGCCCATGACCAGCGAGCCGTCGGGAATGACCTTGCCCTCGGTGATCAGGGTGTTGGCGCCGATCAGGCAGTTCTTACCGATCCTCGCGCGGCCCAGCACCACCGCCCCGATGCCGATCAGGGTGTTGTCGCCGATCTCGCAGCTGTGGAGCATGACCATGTGGCCGACGGTGACGCCGTCGCCGATGGTCAGCGGTTCGCCGGGGTCGGAATGCAGCACGCTGCCGTCCTGGATATTGGTGTCCCGGCCGATGGTAATGGGGTCGTTGTCGCCCCGCACCACGGCGCCGAACCAGACGCTGGCGCCGGGTTTGAGAATCACGTCTCCTGTCAGGATCGCGTTCGGAGCCACCCAGTATTCGCCGTCTGGCGGAAGCTGCGGTTTCTTGTCAGCCAACGCATAAATCGTCATGGAAACATCACCTTACCTTGAGTGGTTTCTTGGCTTTAAGGCTTCGTAAACCACGTTAGCATCATTCTGTTGTTGCGATTCGAGGCCGCCATTTCGGCCCCGGATCGGAAGCCGGATCAAGCCCGGTCCGGTCAGACCTCGGGGGACGTGCGTGGTGCGTTCGGTTCGGCGGCTCGCGCCGCTGGGAGATTTCCGGTCCCTGGAAGGGCCCTCCTCCGATCCGGGCGGATGCGTCGCATCCCCTTCTTCTCTCCCTACCTTCGTTCGAGGCGATGCTTTTGCGGCATCGCCTTTTTTCATGCCCTGGAGGCGTCCATGACCAAGCGTGCAGCCATCAAGCGCCAGACCCGCGAGACTTCGCGTGAGCACGGCGTGCTCGATTCCCGTCAGTTCATGGAGGATTCCAAGGTACGTCGCCTGCCGACCCACACCGGCCATGGCGGCTGGTCACCCTATCCGTCCAACGACGACCGGGACCAGGCCTATCTGAAGACGCTGAAGCCCAAGTCGGACGGCCAGGCCGAATTGATGACGGCGATCGACAACCACAACATGGTCCTGGCCCTCGGGCCGGCAGGCACCGGCAAGACCTATCTGGCCGTGGCCAAGGCGGTCGAGGCGCTGGAAGCCGGCAAGATCGGCCGCATCGTCCTGTCGCGCCCCGCCGTCGAAGCGGGCGAGTCGATCGGCTTCCTGCCCGGCGACATGGAGGACAAGCTGGCCCCCTATCTGCGCCCGCTCTACGACGCGCTTTCGGATCGGCTGAGCATGAAGCGGGTCAAGGCGCTGATGGCCGAGGGGCTGATCGAGATCGCGCCCATCGGCTATATGCGCGGCCGCACCCTGAACAACGCCTTCATCGTCGTCGACGAGGCGCAGAACTGCACCTACGTCCAGCTGAAGATGCTGCTCACGCGGCTGGGCTGGCATTCGACCATGGTGGTGACGGGCGATCCGCAGCAGTCCGACCTTCTGCCGGGCATTTCGGGCCTGTCGGACATCGCCGAACGTCTGCTGCCGGTGCCGAACATCGCCGTGGTGAAACTGGCCGAGCAGGACATCGTCCGTCACCCGCTGGTCGCCAGCATGATCGGAGTCCTGTGAAACCCTGATCCGGCAGAGTCCGGATCCGCTCGAAAAGAGAGGACATTGCGGACACATCGGACTCTTCGGGGCTGAAATGTCTGGCGTTCGCGATCATCCAGACAGTCTGACAGACCACTACGTCAGAAACGGTCGCACGCCGTAAGATCGAGATCAGGCCGTCGCGGGATTCTCCGCGGCGGCCTTTTCTTCGACCGAACCACTGGCGGGAGGCTTCGGCCGGGCGCCCATCCGGTCGATCAGGGCGAAGACAAACGGGTTCAGCGATATCGACAGCAGGGCGGCCGCCAGAATCAGATCGTGGGTCTCCTGCCGCATGCCGCCCAGCTGCACGCTGAGGGCGGCGAGGATGAAGGAGAACTCGCCGATCTGGGCCAGGGCCGCTGCGACGGTCAGGCTGGTGGCCTTGTCCAGTTTGAAGGCCGTGGTGATCGCCAGGGCGGCGATCGACTTGCCGACGATGACGATTCCCAGAACGCCCAGCACGGCCAGCGGCTCGCGGACCAGGATGGTCGGATCGAACAGCATGCCGACCGAGACGAAGAACAGCACGGCGAAGGCGTCGCGCAGCGGCAGGGACCGCTCGGCCGCGTTGTGGCCCAGCGGCGAGCTGTTGAGAACCAGTCCGGCGAGGAAGGCGCCGAGGGCGAACGAGTGGAACAGGGCGTAGGCGATCCAGGCGATGCCGAGGGCGATGGCCAGGACGCCGAGGGTGAACAGCTCACGCGACCGGGTGTGGGCGATGCGGACCAGCAGCCACGGCAGCAGCCGCGCGCCGACAACCAGCATCACGCCCGTGAAGGCGGCGACCTTGAACAGGGTCCAGCCGATCGATTGCGCCAGTTCCATGCCGTCCAGCGCCTCCCCCGGCTGGATGATCAGCAGCGGGAGGATGACGAGGGCGATGACGATCACCAGATCCTCGACGATCAGCCAGCCCATGGCGAGGCGGCCGACGGGTCCCTTGACCTGTTTGCGCTCCTCAAGCGCCCGCAGCAGAACGACGGTCGAGGCGACGGACAGGGCGAAACCGGTCAGGGTGGCCTCCAGGTGGCTCATGCCCATCAGTCGGCCGAGCGCCCACCCCAGTCCCGTCGCCGCCGCGATCTGCACCAGCGCCCCGGGGATGGCGATCCTGCGCACCTTCATCAGGTCGGCCAGCGAGAAATGCAGCCCCACGCCGAACATCAGGAGGATGACGCCGATCTCGGCGAGTTGGGGGGCCAGTTCGACATCGGCGACGTAACCGGCCGTGTGAGGCCCGACGATGACGCCCGCCACCAGATAGCCGACCAGGGGCGACAGCTTCAGCCGGTTGGCCAACATGCCGAACACGAACGCCAGCACGAAGCCGCCGACGAGGGTGAGGATCAGGCTGTCGGCATGCGGCATCGGCGCTCCTGGATGCGGGCGGCTCTTTCCTCGAATTGAAGGCGTCACATCTGGGGTCTGGAGCCGTTCGAGGCAACCGCTGATGCGCCGACGCGAGCGCGCGACACGATTGCCCCTTCGCGCTTCGCCCCCGGACTGCTAACCGAACGCCCTTCACATTTCAGCGGCCCGTATGAAAATCTCACGCCTCGCCGTCACGGCCTTCGTCTTCGCCCTTATCGTCGTCGTGCTCGACCAGCTGACCAAGGCCTGGGTCCTGTCCGGCCTGGACCTGCGCGAGGTGGGCCGCGTCGAGGTCTGGCCGCCGATCCTGAACTTCACCTGGGTCGAGAACCGCGGCGTCAGCTTCGGCCTGTTCGGCGACGGCTCGGCGCGCTGGATGCTGAGCCTGTTCTCGGTGGGGGTCGCCGGGATTCTGGGCTGGTGGGCGCTGCGGGCCGACAGGCGATTGCTGATCAGCGCCATCGGCCTCGTCATGGGCGGCGCGATCGGCAATGTGATCGACCGTATCCGCTTCGGCTTCGTCGTCGACTTCATCGATTTTTCGGGCACCCGGATCTTCCCCTGGGTGTTCAACATCGCCGACAGCGCCATCACCGTCGGCGTCATCCTGCTGATTCTCGACAGTCTGCTGTCCGAACGGGCGGCCAAGGTTGGCCTCGCCGCCGAAAAGTCGTAATCAGCCGCATTCATCCAGGCACCACGCGCGCGCCCGTTCGGCGTCCGAACCAGATCGCTACCGAGATCACATAATGCGTCTTCGTACTGTCGCCGTCCTGACCCTCACCACCTCGATGCTCGCGCTCGGCGCCTGCTCGAGCGTTCGGCAGGGGATCGGCCTGACCAAGGTCACGCCCGACGCGTTCCTGACGGTGTCCACCGCTCCCCTGACCGTTCCGCCCGAGTACGGCCTGCGCCCGCCGGCGCCGGGCCAGCCGCGTCCGCAGGAACTGGCGCCCGAATCCGCCGCCCGCCAGATCCTGCTGGGCCAGCGCCAGGCCGTGACCCGCTCCGCCGGCGAACAGCAGCTGGTCGCCCAGGCCGGCGGCGACCGCGCCGACCCCCTCGCCCGCTATGTCGTCGACGACGAGTTCGGTGATCTGGCGCACAAGGAAGAGGGCTGGGCCAACCGACTGCTGTTCTGGCGCCGTGACAATCCGGCCAGCCAGGCCGCGACCACGACCCAGACCTCGGAAGGCGCTGTCACGGTCGACGCCGCCAGCGAATACGCCCGCCTCCAGGAATTGACCGGGGGCCGCACCGGCATCGTTATCACGCCGCGGCGCGACACCGGCTTCAAGCTTCCCGGCCTGTAGGCGCTCCAACCCCTGGGATGAAGGGCCCGGATGCGACAGCGTCCGGGCCCTTTTCGTGTCAGGCCTTCGCCGCTCCGGCCCTCAGCCCGCGCTCGGCCAGGGCCACGATGGCGACCCCGCCCATGGTCAGGGCCGCGCCGGTCAGGATCTGAGGCGTCAGCACGTCGCCCATGAAGCCCCAGCCGATCAGGATGGACACCACCGGGGTGGCGAGCAGATAGGGCGTCACCCGCCCGGCCTCGCGCTTCTGCACCAGCCAGAACACCAGGGTGGTGGCCAGAACCGAGGACACCAGCCCGGCCCAGACGACGCTGGTCCAGACCAGCAGGTCAGCCTGCCGGATCGCGTCCCACTGCCCGCGCTCGAATGTGGCCGAGGCGAAGGCCAGGGTCGGCAGGGCCACGAGGGCCAGCAGCCCCTGCATCTTCAGCGGCGGGATGGATGTGGTGCGCCGGGCGATCACCGTCGTCAGGGCCCAGGCCGAGGCGGCGGCGATGCCGACCAGTATGGCCTTCCAGTCGGCTATGGCGTGCGGATCCAGCGTCATCCAGGCCACGCCCGCGAAGGCCACCGCCATACCGGCTAGGGCGAAGCGCGACAGCTTTTCGCGCAGCAGCAGGAAGGCGAACAGCGCCGTGAACGGCACCCACAGCTGCGCCGCCACCGACACCGGACTGACGTCCTGCGCCAGCCAGAAGGCCAGATAGATCAGGCCGTAGTGGATGGGTCCGCCGAGTACGACGATGATCGCCAGGCTCTTCCAGTTCGGAAACGGCCGCCGCACGAAGGGGATCAGGCAGGCGGCGGCGATCGCGAACCTGAGCGCGCCCACCAGCAGGGGCGGCATGGTTTCCGTGGCCAGCTTGGCCGCGGCGTTGTTGACGCCCCAGATCACCACGATCGCGATGATGGCGAGGATCTCGACCGGCGAGAGCGGGCTGTGGGGCTTGTCGGGGGTAATCACCACCCGGCTATGGCACAGGTCCGCGCCGCCGGGGCCTCAAAGCCGGTAACGGAGCGTTTCGCACGCTCCGTCACCGGCCCGGGTTCGCGCCTAGAACGGAATGTCGTCGTTCAGGTCGTAACTTTCCTTGGGACCGCTGGGCTTGTTGGCGCCGCCGGTCGAGAAGCCCGAGGAATAGTCGTCGTCGCCGCCGCGCGAGGCCCCGCCGCCGGCGCCGCCGTCACGGCCGCCCAGCATGGTCAGCTCGCCCTTGAACTTGTTGACCACAACCTCGGTCGAATATTTCTCGACGCCCTGGGCGTCGGTCCATTTGCGGGTCGCCAGCGTGCCCTCGATGTAAACCGTCGAGCCCTTCTTCAGATAGTTCTCGGCGACCTTGATGATGTTGTCGTTGAAGATCACGACGCGGTGCCACTCGGTCTTTTCCTTGCGCTCGCCGGTGGCCTTGTCGCGCCACTGCTCGGAGGTGGCCAGCGACAGGTTGGCGACCCGCTCGCCCGAGTTCAGCGTGCGGATTTCCGGGTCCTTGCCCAGGTTGCCGACCAGAATGACCTTGTTGACGCTGCCCGCCATCGCCGAGCTCCTTCTTCGTTCTTGGCCCGTCGCGCTTCGCGCTGTTCGGGCCGGGATTATTGTCAGGCCTGACTAGCGCGGTTCCCGGACCCGTAGGTCAGCTTTGTCGCTGTCATCCACAGGCGCGTTTGTTCCACGTTTGTTCCGTTTCGTCTAGGGCGTGGGAGCCGCCGGTTCCGGCGAGGCCGACACCGAAACGGGCGTGCCGTCGATGGCGCGCTGGATGGCGCTGGGAATGGCCAGCCGCCCGTCGCCGGTCCGCGCCAGCAGGATGAAGCGGGAGCCTTCGAGCGTCTTCGAGATCCATACCCCGGCGCGGTCGATGAAGATGAACTGCCCCTGATACGAGCCCACCACCTCGCGCCGGTTGCCGCCCATACGCAGGAAGCGAAGGCGCATCTCCTCGAGGCGCGCCGCGCAGAATTCGATCTGCGGCTGGCTGTCGGCCACCTTGTTGAAGCGCGGCGGCTCGCCCTCGGCCCCCATCTCCACGGCGTAGCAGACGCCCGGATCGAAGGGGGCCTCGGTCGCCTTCTCGCAGGCCGCGAGCGCCAGCACGCTGGCGCCGAGCGCGGCGGTCGTCAGAAGCTTCATCAGCGCAGCCCCGGGAACTGGCAGCCCCGGTCCTGTTCGACCAGGGTGCGGAAACGATTGTTGTCAGGCGACTGTTCGACCCGGCGCGGCACGAGCCTGAGCGTGGTCTCGCCCCAACGGCCGTACAGGGCCTCGCCGGGCCGGACGCAGGTGCCGGCGTACAGCGCCTGGACGCAGGCGTTGAGGCTCATGTTCGAGGACAGCGAGCGCCAGTCCGATCCCGTGTAACGCAGGCATGGGCTGCCGGAGGCGGTCTGGACGGAGGGCTGGGCCGGCTGGTTCTGTTCGATGGCGGGCGCGGGTTCGGCCTCGGTCAGCTCGACCGGCGGAAGGCCGGGCGGCGGGGCGAAGGCGGCCGTCGGGGCCGCGGCCAGGGCGCCCGTCTCGTCGATGCCGACGTCGAGGGCGTCGGTGGCCACGCCGTTGCGGCGCGCGCAATCGGTCAGGGTCGCCATGCCGATGAACTGGCCGTTCACGAAACAGCGCAACTCGCGGGTCGTGCTGAGCTCCGGCGCGTCGGCGACGTCGACCGTCAGCCCGCCCTGTGCAGCCGGGGGCGGACCCGCGTCGCGGCCTCGCCCGCCGCTGAACACGAGGGCCAGCACCACGGCCGCGACGACCGCCAGACCGGCGCCGATCGCGATAAGAAGACGATTGTCCTGGGGCATGAAGGGCTCGCGCGGATGGAGCCCCCAATAACCCCGCCCGGACGTTCCGCGTCAACGTTCTTCGTGGCCGGAGGCCTATCCGCCGAGGCGAGACAGGGCAGCCTGATAGTTGGCCAGCTGGGCGTTGAGATAGGCCGGCACGCGCCCGCCTGCCGCAGCACCGACCGGCGCGGGAGCCAGGGCGCGATAGGCGTCGCGCACGGCCTTCATGGCCCCCTGCAGACGTTCGCCGGCGGTCTTCACCGCGGTCGCGTCGCCGAGGTGGAGGCCGGCGGGAAGGTCGAGGCCGAAGGTCTTGATGATGTCATCGCCTATGGAGGCGCCGATATAGCCCGGCGAAAGACCCAGGCCCGCGAGGGCGTCCCGGCCTGTCTCACCCGAGGTCAGCACGGCGCCGGCCTTGCCGTCGCGGGCTGCGATCGACAGGCGCTGGAAGCCGCCGGTGGTCGTGGTGGTCTCACCGACTGTGCCGGTGACCGCGCCGCCTTCGGACGCGATCGTGACCTTCAACTTGCCCGACGAGGCGATCTCGATCTTTCGGGCCAGGGTGGCGAGCGTGTCCTTGGCCTCGATGGTCACGGAAATGGCCCGGCCGCCCGCCGCGGGGCTGACGTAGAAGCGGTCTCCCACACGGACCGAGGTGGCGTCGATCAGCCGTTTGGAATCGCTCTGGTCGATTTCCCCCTTGGGCAGGCCCAGCCGGTCCAGCACGCTGGCCCCGTCCGCGGCGACCGCGAGGGTCAGGGGCTTGGCCTGATCGCCGTCGCCGGACCAGGTCTTCTCGTACTCGACCGTCCCGCTCAGCGGATCGATCCGGGCCAGATAGCCCGTCGTGGGATCCGTGGCCTTGGCGGCCTCGCCGCGATCGGCGATTCCGGTGATCCAGACCTTGCCGTTGTGGATCTTGACGTCCGCGGCGCTGTCGTCCCCGGTTCCGCCATACCAGGTCATCCGGTCGCCGGGGGCGGCGGCCAGGTCGGCCGACAGGGTGGCGATGAAGACGTCCTTGCCGCCCGAATGGGCCGTCGTCTCCGTGCCCGCCGACAGGCCGCTGTCGCGGCTCGCGCCGGTGACGATGACCTGCCCTCCCGATACCGCGACGCCGGCGATGTCGCCGCTGATCACGCCGAGATCCCGCGTCGAGGCCAGGGTCGGAACGCCGGCCGCGTCGAGGGTGAAGCGGCGCACGACGGCGCGGCCGTTCTCGACGCCTGCGGTGTAGAGGTTCGAGCCGTCGATCGTCATCGCATCGACGCTGTCGTCGCTGACGGTCCCGAACTGGGTCGCGGCGGTCGCCTTGGCGACGATGCCGGCGGTCGGATAGGGCTCGCCCGCCTTGAACGCCTGTACATAGCCGTCCCAGCCGCCGACAGGGGATGCGCCGGTGATCGCCGACCGGGCGCGGCCGGCGATATAGACGGTTCCGTCGGCGCCAAAGCTGACCGAGGTCGCCTCGTCGGCGTCACGGGCCCCGCGGCGCTGGCTCCATTGCTCCTCGCCGTCCTTGTTGAAGACGGTGACGAAGCTGTCGGCGACGGTCGCGGCCTCGCCCGTCCTGCCCGCGTCGGCGGTGGAGGTGTTCAGCGCGCCGGTGACCGAGCCGGCGACGGCCACATTTCCGGCGGCATCGATGGCGATGGCGTAGCCGCTGGCGGTCGAGGCCGCTCCCAGGGTTCGGGTCGCGACCAGACGCCCGGCCGTGTCGTACTTCATCAGGGCGACGTCCTGCACGCCCTTGATCGGCTGGGTGTCGGGCCCCGCGGTGACGTCGGCGACCAGCCACAGCGAGCCGTCGGGGCCGACCGCGCTGGCGCGGACCGTCCTGACCCCGTCAGGCAGGTCATCCTGCGACAGCCGGCCTTCGATCCACAGGGTTTCGCCCACGCCCCCGGCGACGGGCGGCGCCGCCGTACCGCCGTCGCTCTGGAACTTCAGCAGTTGGGGCGTGCCGGCGGTTCCGGCCGCCTGGACGACATAGACGGCGTCCGAGGTCGCCGGCGCGGTGAAACCGACCGTTTCGGTCGACGCGCCGCGGATGGCCAGGGCCCATTTGTCAGGACCGGCGGGCAGGGTCACGGGCTTGCCGTTGACCTGGACCGTCTTCGGCTCCGCCTTGATCTGCTGACGCCCGACGCGCGTCTGGAAGCCGGCGGTCTCCAGCTGGGCGTTGATATGGGCGAGGACATTGTCGAGCGTCCGCGGCGTGGCGCCCATGTCGGCCAGATCGATCGGCACCGCCGTGGTCAGGGAGTCCGTCAGGCCGACCGGCGTCTTGATGGTGATGCTGAATTTCGTATCGCCCTGGAAGGCGGCGACGGGCGTGTCGGTCGAGCCTTCGTGGATCGGTCCGGTGATGGACACGGCGCTGTCTCGCGGCACGGCGGCGGTCGTCTTGCTGGTGGTCCGGGTCGTTCCCTGCACCATGCGGATGTCGTCGAAGCCGGCGGCGGACAGCCATGTCCCGACCTCGCCCACCCCGGCCGTGAACCGCTTGTTGAGCTGGGTCAGTTCCAGCGCGCTGACGCCCTTGGTCGCGGCGCGGTTGGTCAGGGCGTTCAGCGTGTCGAGGCCCTGATAGAGGGCGAACAGCTTGCGATAGTCGACAGAGGCGGACTTCAGATCCAGCTGGGCCGCGCCCTCGTCGATGAATTTGCGCCCGCCCAGGGCCGCCCGCACCAGCGCATCCTGCTTGGGCGCGACGGCGGTCGAGGACCAGGGCGGAGTCGGCTGCTTCTTCGTAGCCTGCTGCAGCGCCGCTGCCGCGTACGGCGACGTGTCGCCGACGGAGGAACCGCCGAAAAGACCCAGAAGATAGCTGTTGTTGATCACGCGCGGCTCCCGGCCCCCACTGTGGGGGGTCGAGCGTAACGAGGCCTTAACGTCCGTAAACGGGACGACGCCGAACGGGACTCGCCGGCCGACTCGGGGAACAATGATCGTCGGCGCCCGTTATTCGCGCGCCGGACAAGAAGGACGCCGCGATGACCGTCTTCTTCAATGCCTTGAGATCGTTGCTTTCCCTGTACGGATTCGGGTCCCGAACCGCCCTGCGCCGCAGGCCGGCCGCGATCCGGATCGGACACGGCCGCGCGGTCTGATCAGCCCCCGCGGAACAGCGACAGGATGATCTGCGGCGCCTGGTTGGCGATCGACAGCGACTGGGCGCCCAGCTGTTGCTGCACCTGCAAAGCCTGAAGCCGTGCGCTTTCCTTGGCGAGGTCGGCGTCGACCAGATTGCCGATGCCCGATTCCAGCGTATCGACCAGCTTGGTGACGAAGTTGTTGTGCGCCTCGATCTGCTTGGCCTGGGCGCCGATCGAACCGAGGGCGGCGTTCAGCTGGGTGATCGAATCGTCCAGCCGGGTCAGGGCCTGGCTCGCGCCCGTCAGCGTCAGGAGGCTGTCCGACAGGGCCAGCTCGATGATGGCGCCGCCCAGCGACAGATCCTTGGCCGTCAGGGTGACGAAGCTGCTGGCGTCGGCGTTGGCCAGGAATTTGATGCCAGTGGTCAGCGATCCGTTCAACAGGTTGCCGCCGTCGAACGAGGCGTTGCTGACCTGGGACGAGAGGGCCCGCAGCAGGGCCTTGAAGTCATTGTCCAGCAACTGGCGGGACTGGGTCTTCAGCGAGCTGTCCTTCGCCGCAACGACCTTCTCCTTCAGCTGGTTCAGCAGGTCCGAGATGGACTCGCCGGCCGAAAGGGCCACATCGGCGACCGAGGTCGCCCGGTCCAGGCTCTGCTTCACGGCGCTGAGCGCGCCGACATCGGCCCGCTGGCCCTGGGCGATGGCCCAGATGGCGGCGTTGTCCTTGGCCCCCTGGACCTTCAGTCCGGTTGAAATCCGGCCCTGGACATCCGCGAGGCGGTCATTCGTCCGCGAGAGGTTCTGCAGCGCGATGGCCGCGGAGTTGTTGGTATGGACGCTATTCGTCATCCGACTCAGCCCTGTGAGGTTTCACCAAGGCTAGAGGCGCAAGCGTGCACACATGGTTAACGACCGCTAACCATGCCGAAATCCGCGCGGATCGCTCCTGCGCGGCGGGTGGATCGATTGTTCGACGCGGTCAGGCGGTGGTGTTGATGACCGAGCCGGAGCTGTATTCCGCGGTCCGCATCAGGTCGACGACCTGTTCGCGGGGCAACTGCCTGACGACCTCGCCGGTGACCCGGTCCAGCGTCTTGTAGATGAACGACCCCGCCGGCCCCTCCTCGATCACCAGGCGGTAGCGCGCGGCGCGCGCAGCCTCTTCGGAGGCCCGGTTGTCATGGAAATCGCCGCCCGCCGTGGAATCGGCGGCGGCGGCTGGCAGGATGGCTGACGCGGTTACTGTTCCTATCTTCGCATTGTCTTGCATGGCTCCGTCCGACGGGGCTGAGCCCGCGGCTTCCTATAAAGGGACTGGATCGGTCGGGCGGGATCCGCGTGGGACCCCGCCCTTCCGGGTCGATCCTTAGCGGAACAGTCCGAGCAGGATGGAGGTCGAGGAGTTGGCGATCGACAGCGCCTGCACACCCAGCTGTTGCTTGGTTTGCAGGGCCTGGAGTCGGGCGCTTTCCTTGGCCAGATCGGCGTCCACCAGGTTGCCCACGCCGGTTTCCAGGGCGTCCTGGAGCTTGCCGACGAAGCCGAGGTGGGTGGTGAACGACTTGGAGCCGGTGCCCAGGCGAGCCAGGGAGGCCGAAACCTTGTCGATCGACGCGTTGACCAGACCCAGGGCGGTCGTGGCCAGGGTCGAGGTGCCGATGGTGGTCGTGGCGGTGACCGTGACGTTCGCGCCGCCCAGCGACAGGTTTTCACCCGCCACCTTCAGAGTCGAACCCGCGGTGTTGGCGAGGGCCTTGTAGCCGCCGGTGCCGGTCGAGTTGTCCAGCAGGTTCACGCCGTTGAACTTGGCGTTGGCGACGACGGTCGCGATCTGGTCGCGGATAGCCTTGAAGTCTTCGTTCAGGGCCGAACGGGCCGAGGTGGTCAGGCTCTTGTCCGTGGCGGACAGGGCCTTTTCCTTCAGCTGGCTCAGCAGATCGGAGACCGATTCGCCGGCGGCCAGGCTGACGTCCACGGCGGAAGAGCCGCGGTTCAGGCTGTCCTTGACGGCGTTCAGGGCGCCGATTTCTGCGCGCTGGCTGGTGGCGATGGCGAAGATGGCGCCGTTGTCCTTGGCGGACGAGACGTTCTTGCCGGTGCTGATGCGATTTTGAACCGTGGCCAGTTCACTGTTCGTGGACTGAAGGTTCTGAAGGGCGATCTGCGCGCCGATGTTCGTGTTAACGCTGTTCAGCGCCATGACGATATTCCTTGTTTCAAGGTGTCCGACGCCATTTTGGCTGCCGGGAGCATTTTGCTCGCAGCTATCGCAGCAAGGACGGGACCAGTCGCCAGACCGGCATGCCGGACGGCCGATCGTTGTTTTTGCTGCGTTAGTTCCTGTTAAGCACGTCGCGGACCCGGCAGAATGTGCCGGGTGGACGGCAAGAACTGCCCGGTCGCCCTGCAGTTTGTGCCTCCGGCGCGTCCCTACCGCCGCATCCACGGCCAGAGGCGACGCGGCGGCTCCGCCCACCGGTCGAGCAGGGCGCGCTCGGCCAGCAGGGTCTCGACCGCCAGGCTGCGGGCGGCGTCGCAAAGAACAAGGGCCCCTCCCCGTGCGGCGTAGGACGCCTCGAGGTCGGATACGTCAGGCGCATCAGGAAGCCGGTCCAGCCGGCAGGGCGTCGTCGCCGCCGCCGGCAGGATCAGCCGGGGCGGCGGCGCAGACGGCGGGGGCGAGATCGCACAGCCGGCGATCATGCTCGCGCAGACGGGCGGCGCGAGCGGGGTCCAGCGGGAGAGAGGCGTCATGGGCGCTCCTGGCATGGTCAGCGGCGCGGCCGGTCGCCCGGGCGACCGAGACGGCCTGTTGATGATGGATGTCGATGCGGCGCGCCTGGTCGGCCGCGCCCTCGACCTCGAGCCGGCGCGCGGCCGCGTCGGAGTCCGCCGCCGCGGCGCGGGCTTCGGCTGCGGCGAGACGATGGTCGGCCAGGCCGAACGGGTCCCAGCGAAGCCCGAGGCCGCGCCCGAACGCCAGGAGGGCGACGACCGCAAGCGCCACGGCCAGACCCCAGCCCGGCGGCGTCAGCGCGCGAAGGATGGCCAAGGCCCTCACGGGAACGCCTTCCGGTCCAGCTCGAAATGAGGGCCGTCGCGCAGGGTCGGCCAGTCGCCGCCCCACACGATCGCCGTGCCCTGGCGCGCGGCGGCCGCCTTGAAGGCCGCGGCGATGCGCGGATACAGCGGCCAGTCCCAGCGCACCTGGCCGTCGACAAGGGCCGCCACGTCGACAGCGTGGCCAGTCAGGTGACGCGACTTGCGGGTGCGGCTGGCCCCGGCGCGCACAAGAGCCGCCTGCCGCTCAGGCGTGCGCAGCCCTTCGGTGACCATGAAATCGACCGGCGTCAGGGCCGAGGCCTCCTTGACCAGGGCCACGAGCCGGGGGTGCACGCCCGCCAGCCGTTTCAGCGAACGTTCGGACAGGCGGAAGCTCATGACCGCCTCCCCGGCAGGGCGCCCAGGCTGGCGATCAGCTGCTGCGCGGTCGGCGCGACGAGGTACAGCACCATGGTCAGGGCCAGCAGCGCCATCAGGCCCCGGGCCAGAGCCGGCGCGGCCTCCGGCGGCGTCGCGGCGATCAGCCGGTCCAGCAGCAGCCAGGCCCCGCCGCTGGTGGCGAAGACATAGAGCCTGCGCCACAGCCAGCGGCCCTCAGCCAGAGTGACGGGCGCCTCTTCGGGCGGGAAATCGGTCATCGGACGTCCTCCGGATCGTCAAGGCTGCAGCCGGCGCGACGCCAGCCGTCGACGCCGTGGGTGAACAGATCGGCGTCGGTCAGGCGGCGGGGGACGTCCCACGCCTCCTCATCCAGCAGCAGGGCGTCACGCCAGTCGTCATGAGAGGTCAGGGAGCGGGTCATCCGAGCGCCGTGATCCAGACCACGCCGGCGGCGCCCGAGCCGCCGACGCCTCCAGCCGTTACGCCGGCCCCGCCGCCGCCGCCGCCCGCGCCGGCTCCTCCGCCCGCGCCCCCGGCATGGCCCGTCCCCGCGGCGACCGCGCCCCCGCCGCCTCCCCCGCCGCCAGCCCAGTGAAGGGCGGGTTGGGGGGCGGCCGCGCCCGCCGTTCCAGCGCCGGATCCGCCCGCGCCGCCGGGAGCCTGAACCGCCAGACCGCCGCCGTCGCCGCCGGCTCCGCCGGCCCGGACGACGCCCGCGCCATCCAGTCCTCCCCCCGCTCCGCCGCCGCCCGGTCCATCCGGCCGGTCCCGGTCCCTGCCCGGCGCGCCGGCTGTCGCGACGCCTGAGGCGCCGCCGGCGTTGGACGCGGGCGCTCCGGCGCCGCCGACGCCTCCTGCCCCGCCCGCGGCTCCGTCCTGACCGCCGCCGCCTCCGGCGCCCTTCAGCAAAACCACGCCGCCCAGGGAGACGACGCTGTCAGCCCCGTCCGCGCCCGATCCGCCCGCCCCGACCTCGATCGTCAGGCCGGCGCCCAGCAGATCCGCCGGCCACGCAGCGCGGCTGACGCCGCCCGCCCCGCCCCCGCCGCCCCCCGGACGCGCGCCCGAGCCGCCGGACGCGCCGCTTCCGCCCCCGCCGCCGCCGCCCACGGCCACCGCCTCGACGCTTCGCGCCCAGACGGGCGGCGTCCAGGTTCCGGATGCGCTGAACACGGTCACGGACCGTCGGACGACGCCGCGGGTGAAGACCGCCCGGCCTGTCGCCCGCTCGACCGAAAAGACGTCGCGCCAGTCCGACCCGTCCGCGCTGACCTTCAGCCTGAGGTCGTCGTCCCCCACCAGCCCCAGCTCCGCCCGGCCGCCGTATCCGCTCTGGAACACCAGCGACAGGACGTCGCCCGCCGTCTCCTTGTTGAGCGTCAGCCGCAGGTCGCCGGTGCCGCCGGACGCCGCCTCCCGGGCGGTCCACAGGGCGTTGTTCAGCCTGGCGAGGAAGGGGTTCCAGCTGTCGGCCGTGGCGCCGAGGCCCAACCGGCCGAGATCCTGGATTTCCCCCAGCCTCCGGCCCAGGGCGACCCAGCCGTCCCAGTGGCGCACCACCAGCTCGGCCGCATCCCCGACCAGGACCACCAGCCCGTCCGGGGCCGCGACCGCCGTCCAGCCGCCGCCCTCGGCCCGCACCAGCGTCCCGGCCGGGCGGGCGCCCCAGTCCGCGCCAGTCGCGCCGGCGGGCAGGATCCACAGGGCGCCGTCCGTCGGCGCGGTCGGCTGGGCTGTCGTCGTTCGGCTGACCACCGCGGTCTGGACCAGGGCGTCCAGCCGGGTCAGGGCCTCGTTCAGGGTCACATGTTTCTGCATCTGCCCGGCCGCCAGATAGGGCAGCTCCAGCCGGGCGCTGTGGTCGTCGCTCATCGTTGTCTCCGCACGGTTTGTCGGAGATCAGTGTGGGGGCGGCGCTTCCTGCGGCTGGCAAATGACGCTGGTTCCGGTCGAAAACCGCGACAAATCAGTGGCCTGACGTCCGAAAGTCGTCTGGTTCAGCGGGAAAGGTTAGCGGGGAAGCCGTAGTGGAAGGGCTGGACGGCCTCCCCGCCTGACGGGCCCGTTGGCTGTCAGGACCATGCGGTGCGCTCGCGCGCGACCGCAACGGACTCGTCGCAGCCAGCTACGGGCCGTCCGCGCGCGCGGATGCGATCAGAGACGCTGAAGTTCGCCCGAAGCGACGACGGGCCCGTCGGGATGATCCGGCGGCGGCGTGTGGCCGGGGGCCTCCATGGAGACGGCGACCGCATTGGCCTGGCCGGCCTTGCCGGACAGGGCCCGGCCGAGGTTGTGGCGCGAGGTGGCCGAACCGTCGATGGCGCCGACCAGCTGGACCCCGCCCTCGGGCATGACCAGCCACAGGTGCGGCACCCGCGTGTCGCCGGCCATCTCGGTGGTCGGCGCCAGATACAGTTCACCGGTGCCGGGGTCATAGGCGATGGTCATGGCCGCCGCCCCGTTCTCGAGCGTCAGGGTGGCGACGCGCGTCACCGCCACGGGCGCCGCCGGCGCGGGAGCCGGCGGAACCGGAGACGGCTGGGCCAGCAGCACGACGACCGCCGCCAGACTGGCGGCCAGCAGGCCGGTGGAGCCCACGGCCCACGTCCGCCAGAAGGCCAGCCGCCGGTTGTCATTGGCGGCGACGGGCGGCAGGCCGGCCTCGACGCGCGGCCAGACGTAGGGGGACGGCGCGACGGGCGCAGTTCCGTCCGCCAGACCGGCGAGATGTTCATTCCACGCCTCGACCTCGGCCGCGAAGCCGGGATCGGCCGCCTCGCGCGCCCGGGCGGCGGCCTCCTCGGCGGGCGACAGGACGCGCAGGGCCAGTTCGCCGGCCAGGGCCCGGTCCTCGTCCATGCCTTCGGTGTCGGTCGGATCGGTCATGAGTCGAGACAGGCCCTCAGCCGCATCAGCCCCCGCCGGATCCAGCTCTTCATCGTCCCCAGCGGCACATTCTCCCGCGAGGCCAGGGCGTCATAGGTGACGCCCTCGAGGAAGGCCGTGCGGATGGCCCCGCCCGTGCGGTCGTCCAGTTCGCCGAGACAATCGTTCAAACGGCGGACGTCGTCGCCGGACTCCAGCGCCTGGGCGGGCGACGGCGCGTCATCGGCCACCTCGAAGGCGTCGTCGATCGGCGTCGCGCCGCGCATCGCCGTTCCGGACCTCAGCCGGTCGATCGCGCGGTTGCGGGCGATGGTCACCAGCCATGTGATCGGGCTCGCGCGGGACGCATCGAAGCTCCCGGCCTTCCTCCACACGGTCAGATAGGTGTCCTGCAAAACGTCCTCGGCCAGTTGGCGGTCAGCCAAGATACGCAGGGTCACGCCCAATAGCTTCGCGGAGGTCGCGTCATAGACGCGGCGGAAGGCGGCGCGGTCGCCCTGGCCTGCCTGGCCGAGGGCCATGGACAGTTCATCGCGGGTGAGGATGGAACTCATACAGGCGTCCGTCGAACCATAGGCGGGACCAGACGTCGCGCGCCGTCTTTCGTCAAGCCGTCAGTCATGCAGATAGACGATGCGGCGAAGCTTCGGGTTCCGGCGCATGTCGGCAAGGTGGCGGTCATGATCCCCCGAAGCCCGGGACTCGCGCTCGCTGGCCTCGACCCAGTGGGTGCTCTCGATGTCCTTCTGCAGCGCCTTCGCCGCCATCAGGTGGCCGGGAAAGAAGAAGTCGACCACGTCGGGGGCGAAGGGGATCACCTCGCCGACGGCCGTGGTGGCGCTGTCGAGGCCCAGATAGCCGATCATGCGCATCAGGGTGGACGGCGTGGCCCTGGCCTTGCCGGCCTGGACCAGCAGCCAGCCGGCGGCCCCGACGCTGTAGACCGTGCCCACAACGGGGATCCAGGTCAGCAGACCGTCAAGACCGATGCCGAACGGGCCGATGCCGACAGCCCGGTCCGACAGCTTCTTCACGCCCTCGACATTGGACCAGATCTTCTCGATATCCGCGACGGACCGTCTGGCCATGCCTGCCCCTCTCCAGTTAAGCGAGACCGTAACGCGCCATGACGACCCCCGTTCACCCTGAAAGACAAGGACCGCACATCAGCGACCTGTGGGCAGGACGACGACGTATCGAAACGCTGTTTCAGCTGGCCCTGACAGCGCCGCTGCTGCTGGGCCTTCTGGCGCTGTCGGGCGTCGGCCACCGCTGGGTGGACATCCTGTTCCAGTTCACCGCGCCGGTCCTGATCCTGACCGTCCTCCTGACGGCCGCCATTGTCGGCGCCCGGATGTGGGCGGCGACCCTGCAGGGGCTGGCTGCGATCGTCGTACTGGCCCTGGCGGTGGCTCCGCAATGGTTTCCCGCCTCGGCCCCGCCCCGTCCGGGCGCTCCGCTCGTGCGCATCTATTCCGCCAATGTGCAGGCCCTGAACACGGATGTGGACGCGATCAGGCTCTCGCTCCTCGCCGCCAGCGCCGATGTCGTCGTGCTGATCGAGGTGGGAGACGCCCCTGCGGCGCGGCTGGACCAGGTTCTGGCGGACTATCCGTACCGGATCGCCAGTCCGCGCATCGACCGTCCCAGCGGCGCGGCCCGGTCCGTTGTCGCCTCGCGCTGGCCCTTGACGGCGATCCGCGACCGGCCGGACGGGCTGCACGCGGTCGGAGCCACGGCCCGGACCCCGTTCGGCCCGCTTAACGTCGTCGGCGTCCACCTGACCCGGCCATGGCCGTTCCAGGAGCAGTGGGGCCAGATCAGCCAGACCATGGCGCTGGACGCCGTCGTGTCGGACCTGAGCGGGCCGGTCGTCGTCGCCGGTGACTTCAACAGCGTGTCCAGCGCCCGCATCGGCCGCCAGATCCGGCGCGAGCTCGGCCTGCACCCTGCCCCCGGCTTCCCCGGCACCTGGCCCAGCGCCGCGCCGTCCGTGTTCGGGGTGACCATCGACCAAGTCTACCGTTCGCCCGATCTCGCCTTCGTCAGCCGCCGCCTCGGCCGTCCCAGCGGCTCGGATCACCGTCCGGTGGTGACCGAAGTCACCCTCGCGGCGGATTGACCAGCGCGGCCAGCCGTTCGGCATGGCCCTCGGAGGGGAAGTCGTCCGCGATCCAGCCTTCCTCGAACGCCTTCAGCAGACGGCCGGTTTCCGGGCCCGGCGGGACGCCCAGCCGCGCGATCTGACGGCCTCCGACGGGCAGGCCGGGCGGGGTCCAATCCCGGGCCAGGGCGATCAGGCGGCGCGCGGCCTCCGCCCGGTCCGGCGTCTCCGTCCAGCGCCGGTACAGGGAGTCGGTGACGGCGCGGGCGCCATGCCGATAAATCGTGGCCCGGGCCGCCGCCTCGCTCATGGACAGGTCCACGGACGGGAGAGCCGTCGCACCCTGCATCAGCCGGTCCCTGACGGCGTTGGCCAGCCTTAGCCGCGCCGAAACGCGCTTCGCCACCTCAACATCGGCGGGCAGCAGGGTCATCAATCTCAACACCGGATCGCCGCTCAGGTCGACGGCGGCCTCGAACAGCGCGCGTGAGGTCGCCTTCGGCAGAACATGGCCCAGCACCCCGGCCGCATCCATCGCCGTCATGGCCGGGCGCGGATCCGGCGCCGCCAGCAGTTTCATCAGCTCCTTGGACACCCGTTCGGCCGACAGGCGGTCCATGCCCGCCGCCCGCTTGCGGCACGCCGCCAGGGCCGCCGCGTCCGGCTCCCCCCGCCCGTACCAGGCGAAGAAGCGGAAGAAGCGCAGGATGCGCAGATAGTCCTCGGTGATCCGCGTCTCCGCATCGCCGACGAAGACGATACGACCCGCCTCCACGTCCGCGACGCCCTGGCCGGTGGGATCGAACACCTGACCGTCGGCGTCGGCATAGAGGGCGTTCAGGCGGAAATCCCGCCGCGCCGCGTCCTCGGCCCAGTCATCGGTGAAGGCCACGGTGGCGTTGCGGCCGTCGGTCGAGACGTCCCGCCGCAGGGTGGTGATCTCGAACGGCGTGCGCTCGCTTATCGCCGTCACCGTCCCATGGGCCATGCCCGTGGGCACGGCCTTCAGTCCGGCGGCGCGGATGGCCCTGTCCGTGTCCTCGGGCTTCAGCGTCGTGGCGATGTCGATGTCGTCGACCGGCACGCCGAGCAGGGCGTTGCGCACGCAGCCGCCGACAAAGCGCGCGCAGCCGGGACCGCCCGCCGCCTCCAGCGCCGCCATCACCGCCCGGGTCGAAGAGGCGGCCAGCCACGGCTGGTCGGTCAGGCGAAGGGTCATGCCGCGTCCTCCGCCGCCGCCGCTTCCGGCGCGGCCTCGTCGTCATACAGCCGCGCGTGCAGGGCGCGGATGATGCCCGCCGTCACGCCCCAGATGTAGCGCTCGCCGAAGGGCATGGCCCAGAAAAAGCGCGGCGGCTGGCCGTCCCGTTCGTACGAATCCTGGCGGTGGTTCGCGATGTCCATCAGGAAATCCCACGGGACCTGGAACACCTCGGCCACCTCGCCCAGGGCGGGCGTGGTCCGGGGCGATCGGCTCAGCCACCCGACGACCGGGGTGACCAGAAAGCCCGTGCCGGTTTCATAGGCCTCGCCCACCCCCAGAACCTCCACCAGCCCCGGGTCCAGCGCCACCTCTTCCATGGCCTCGCGCAGGGCCGCCTCGACGGCGGTCTCGCCGGGGTCCAGCCGACCGCCCGGAAAGGCGATCTGGCCCGTGTGGCTTGCCAGGCTGTCGGACCGGCGCGTCATCAGCACCGTCGCCCCCTCGGGCCCGGCGATAACGGGGATCAGCACCGCGGCGGGCCTCAGCGTCCGCTCGGGCCGGACCGCGCCCGGGTTCAGGTCGAAGTCCGAGCGGGTGGCGGCTCCGTCCGGGCTCCAGTCCGAGGCCGGCTCCAGCCGCTCGATCAGCCGCGCGCGGAGTGTGGACAGGCTCATTCCACCCCCGCCCCGACGGGGCCGAGGGCGAAGGCCGCGCCGTTGGAGCGCACCGTCAGCCGCCCGTCCTCGACCTCGGCCATCTCCACCAGTTCATAGAAGACCGGGCGGGCGATCCGCGCCCACAGATCGGCGCGCACCCGCACCGAGGGCGCGGGCTCGCCCGTCGCCGGATCGGTCTGAACGACGATGGGATGGTCCGGACCGGCCTCGGCCTCGTCGCCGACGTCCGTCGTGAAGACCAGGGCCGCGCCGCGCCGGGTCACGGACACCGCCCGGAACGGCAGATCCTCGACTGTGATCGACAGCTTCTCGCCCGGCGTGACCAGCACATGGCCGTCGTCGTCCTTGCGCAGCACGGTCGAGAACAGCCGCACCAGCTCGGCCCGGCCGATGGGCGAGCCCTCGTGCATCCAGACCCCGTCGCGGCGGATGACGATGTCGATCTCGCCGCAATGCGCCGGATGCCACAGATGCACCGGCGGCAGACCCCGGCCCGGCGCCTGCTTCGCCGCTTCGGCGACGGCGGCCAGTCCGGTGTTGCTGTCGGCGGGAGAAGCCATGGGTCCAGACTTAGGCGTCGCGACGGCGACGGCAAACCCCTTCTATCGGACGGGCCGAACCAACCCCGTGGGCGAACCCGCGCCGCGCCACAGCACGCGGCCACGGTCCACGGGCCCCCGCAGCTGTACGTCTGGCGCGACGGAAAAGCCGAACCGCTCGAAATAGCCCATGTCGCCGACCAGCAGGATGTCGGTTCCGACGCTGGCGGCATGATCGACGCAGGCCTGCACCAGGTCCGCGCCCAGCCCGGCCTTGCGGCTGTCCGAGGCCACCGCGATGGGTCCCAGGAACAGGGCCGGCGTGTCGCCGACCGTGATCCGCCACAGGCGCACCGAGCCGATCACCCGTCCCTCGTCGCGCGCCACGAAGCCGGCGGCGACGCCGGCCCGCTCGCGCAGCCGCTCGGCCGTCTTGGCGAACCGGCCCGGACCGAAGGCGGCCAGCACCAGCGCTTCGACCGCCGCGGCGTCGGCGGGAGTCTCGGCTTCGATGCGCACGGGCGCCGGTTTGGGCAGGGGGTCGAACATCAGGCGGCGCAACTAGGGCCGTCGCCCCGGCGAATCAACCGGCTTTCGAGAAATCGGGTGCGCGCTTCTGGCTGAAGGCCATGAAGGCTTCCATCGCCTCGGGGCTCTTCATCTGGCTGCCGAAGACCTCGCCCTCGCGCTGCATCAGGGCCCAGAGGCGTGCCGAATCCCGCATCAGCGCCTTGGTCTTGCGGATCGAATTGGGCGCGCGCGCCGCCAGCTTGCCGGCCAGCTCGAGAGCCGTCGCCTCGACCTGATCGGCCGGGACCGCGCGATTGGCGAGGCCCCAGGCCAGCGCCGTCCGCCCGTCGATCGGCTCGCCCAGGGCGAAGATCTCGAACGCCCGCTGATGGCCCAGAACCGCCGGCAGAAGCAGGGACGAGGCCGCCTCCGGCGCCAGGGCCAGGTTGATGAAGGGCGCCGACAGCAGGGCGTCCTCGGCCACCACCACCATGTCGCAATGCAGCAGCAGGGTCAGGCCGATGCCGACCGCGCGGCCGCGCACCGCCGCCACCGCCGGCTTGTCCAGCTCGGCCAGGGCCTTCAGGAAGCGGAACACCGACATGTCCAGCGGCTCGCCGGTCTGCGATCCGATGGCGATGAAGTCGGCGATGTCGTTTCCGGCCGAGAAGCTGTCGCCCTCGCTCCGGAACAGGAGCACCCGCACGGCGTCGTCGGTCCGGGCCCGCTCGGTCGCCTCGGACAGGGCGGCGTACATCGCCTGGGTGATGGCGTTCTTCTTCTCGGGACGGGCGAGGGTGACCGTCAGGACGCCGTCGGCGACACTCGTCTGAACGTGCCTATCCATCGACCGTCTCCGTGCTCAGCCGAGGTCCCGCGGATCGCCTCTCTCGTGCTGAAGGTCCTGATAGACCGCCGCAGCCCCCCGACCAACCGGGATAATCGACTGGCGTCCAGCAACCGGAAGGCGATCCAATCAGCTTCAACAGGTATTTTCCTTGCATCACGGCGGTTCGTGAGATGATGTAATGCTGCAACATCAGGGGCACGGTCATGAAGCGCTGGGTTTCTCTTTACTCCATCGCGGCCGGCATGGCGGGGGCGCTGCTGGTCGCATGCGTCGCGACACCCAGCTTCGCACAACTCGGATCCGCCCCGATGGGCGCAGGCGATGGCCGCAGTTCCGGCGTAGCGGAAGCCGCGGGTCCGTACCTTGAAAGCGTCACCGCTCCGATCCGCAGCGTCACGCCGTCGCGCCTGCGCAATCTCGAGCGGCGCGAGTTCGAGGCCGAAGATCTCGAGCGCAGACGTCTGGAAATGGACGACGGCCGGATACGGGCGGACATTGACGCCCAGCTCGAACAGGCGGGGATTGTTTGCGGGGTCCGGGGCTTCAGGCGGGTGGGCACCACGCCCGATGCGCAGTCGATCTACGAGGCCGCCTGCGGGAATGGACCCGGCTATGTGGTGATCAACGGCGTCGAGCCCCGCGCCACCAGCTGTCTGGTGCTGGCCGGCGGCGCCGCCAGCGCCCTCCGCCGCGACCCGAACGCGACCGTCGGGGCCCAGTGCACCCTGCCCGAGAACCAGAACGGTCCGCAGGTGATCGGCGCCTGGGCGAGAGAGGCGGGCGTCGCCTGCCGGGTCGACCAGGCGGAATGGCTCGGACCCAACGAAGCCGGCTTCGACGTCTACGAAGTGGGCTGCGACGGCACCGAAGGCTACTGGCTGGAAAAGGCGGCTTCGGGCTGGTCGCTGGCGGGGTGTCTCCAGGTGAGCGCCGAAGGTCAGAGTTGCCGGTTCACCGCGCCGGGCGAGCAACATGCCTGGATGCGGGCCCGCCTTGCGGGCACCCCGGCCGAGGGCTGCGACGTCGCCGAGATCCGCATGATCGGCGTCTCCGCTCTGGGCCGCCATTACGAGACCCGCTGCCGGGCGCCGGGCCAGGGCTTTGTCGTTCGCATCGAGCGGGAGGGACAGGCGGCTGACGTCACACCCTGCACCGAGGCGGAGGACTGCGCCCTGACCCTCGCCGCAAGGTCAGAGGGTTAGTCGCCCGGCCTTCCGGCCGGTTCGGCGCGAGCCGGATCGGCTACGCCGCCTCGTCCTTGCCGACCAGCGTCCACCAGTCGACGCCGTCCGCGTCGCGCGTGCCGCTGACCCGCCCCCGTCGCCGCAGATAGTTCAGATGCGCCAGGGCCTCGCCGGTCGCCATGCCGCGCACGCCGTCGCCGACCGGTCGCGCGAACAGGGCGCCGAAGACATCGACCGCCCGTTTCGGCTCCCTCAGCGACTTCTCCAGTCGCTTCAGCGCCGTCATATGGCCCCGTATCAGGGCCTCCAGCCGCGTATGGGCGCCGCGGAACGGCTCCCCGTGCGACGGCAGCACGAGCACATCGTCGGGGAACACCGTCTTCATCCGCTCGAGCGACTCGAGCCAGTCGCCCAGCGGGTCCGCGTCCGGCTCGGTCGGCCAGACCGACACGTTCGACGATATCCTCGGCAGTATCTGGTCGCCGCCCAGCACCACCCCGTCCCCCTCGCGCCACAGGCAGGCGTGTTCCGGACTGTGCCCCTCGCCCACCACCACCCGCCAGTCGTGGCCGCCGATGGGCAGGCGATCGCCTTCGCGCATGCGCACATAGCCCGAGGGCAGGGGCGACACCGCCCGTCCGAACTGGCCGTACTCGCGGCGGTATGTCTCGACCTGGGTCTCGTCCCACCCGGCGGCGCGATAGTGGACAGCCCCGGCCTCCGGCGCTGGCTGGCCGGTGTCGGCCAGCAGCATCCGCCCGGTGACATATTCGAGCCGGGTCATGGTCAGGGGGACGCCGAACCGCTCGCACAGCCAGCCCGCGAGCCCGATGTGATCGGGATGCATATGGGTGCAGATCACCTGGGTGACGGGTCGCCCGGCCAGGGGGCCCGCCAGCAGGGCGTTCCATCGTTCGCGCGTGTCCGGGATGTTCAGCCCGGTGTCGATCACGGCCCAGCCGTCACCGTCCTCGATCGCATAGACATTGATGTGGTTCAGGGCGATCGGCATCGACAGCCGCATCCACAGCACGCCCGGCGCGACCTCCACGGCCTCGCCGAAGCCCGGCGGGTCGCCGAACGGGTAGGTCAGGCCGCGCGTCCCCGACGCGGCCTCGCCCGCTTGAGCGTTCAGAGCGCCGTCCGCCAAGTCCGTCTCCAATCAAAACTGAGGCCAGTTAAGCCGAAGCGACGGCACGCGTCCAGCGCCGTCACGGCCGCGCCTTGACCCCGCCACAACAGCCCGCCAAGGGTGCGCCACGGTTTTCCCCATCCGGAGTCTCATCGTGTTCCACAGAATGTTGCCCGTCCTGGCCGGCGGCGCCGTCGCCCTCGCCCTCCTGACGGCCCACCCGGCCCTGGCGCAGGACCCCGCCGCTCCGGCCGGCGGCCAGAGCGACGCGGATCGCGCTGCCGGCGCCATCAACGATCGCAATGAGCGCAACCAGCGCAACCGTCGGCCGCAGCGCCCGGCCGCGCCGGCCGCCCCGACGCCGGAAGAGATCAAGGCCGCGGCCCAGGCCCAGGCCACGGCCGCGGGTCTGACCTGCCAGGTCACCGAGGCTTCGAACCCCGGCGTGACCGCCGAACAGGTGAAGATCTATGAAGCCGCCTGCGCCACCGGCCCGGGCTATATCCTGATCGCCTCGACCCCGCCCCAGAGCTTCGACTGCCTCGAACTGGCCGGCACCGCCTACACCGCCCGGCTGCGCGACCCCGCCGCCGACGTGGGCCAGCAGTGCATTCTGCCCGCCAACCAGAACGGCCTCGCCGTTATCGGCGGCTGGGCCCGCGAGGCCGGCGTGACCTGCACCGTCGACGAGGCCGTCGCCATCGGCAAGAGCGACGACAACAACATCGTCTATGAGGTCGGCTGCGCCGGCGCCGACGGCTACTGGCTGGAGAAGGTCGCCACCGGCTGGAAGCTGCAGGACTGCCTGCAGATCGCCTCGGCCAGCGGGACCTGCCGCTTCACCACCGCCCGGGAACAGGCCGACGGATTCGAGCCCAAGCTGGCCGGCACCGAGGCCTCGGCCTGCGACGTGACCCAGGTGCGCCTGATGGGCTCCAACGCCAACGGCCGCTTCTACGAGGCCAAATGCGCCGCCGAGGGCGAGGGCTTCATCGCCCGTGTCAACAACGAGGGCGTGACCCAGCAGATCTATCCCTGCGCCACCGCCCAGCGCATCGGCGGCGGCTGCACCCTGACTCCGGCTCCCGCCGCGGCTCCGGCGCCCGCCGAGTAAGCCCGGGCCCGGCCCTGACGAAGACGACGCCCCGGGGTCCGCCCCGGGGCGTTTTCGTTTGCACGATCCGGCTTCACAGACCGGGCCGACACGCCGTACTCATGGCGCCATGCGCATCGCCACCTGGAACGTGAACTCGGTCAACGCCCGCCTGCCGACGGTGCTGGCCTGGCTGGAGGCGGCCAAGCCCGACGTGGTCGGCTTCCAGGAGATCAAATGCCTGGACGAGAAATTCCCGCGCGAGGCCTTCGAATCCCTCGGCTACAACGTCGAGACCAACGGCCAGAAGACCTATAATGGCGTCGCCCTGCTCTCGAAATACCCGCTGAGCGACGTGCGCCGCGGCCTGCCCGGCGTCGACGCCTCGGGCTTCGAGGCGGAGTTCGAACAGGCCCGCTATATCGAGGCTGTGATCGAGGCGCCCCGCCCCGTCCGCATCGGCTGCCTCTACCTGCCCAACGGCAACCCGATCGGAACGGAGAAATTCGCCTACAAGCTGGCCTGGATGGACCGGCTTCAGGCCCATGCGAAGGACCTGCTGCGCCAGGAAGAGGCCTTCACCCTGTGCGGCGACTACAACGTCATCCCGACGCCCGATGACGCGAAAAACCCGTCCGCCTGGGTCACGGACGCCCTGTTCCAGCCCGAGAGCCGCGCCGCCTTCCGCGCCCTGAATCACCTCGGCCTGTCCGAGGCCGGCGCGCTCGGCAAACAGCCGCCGGGGACCTACACCTTCTGGGACTATCAGGCCGGGGCCTGGCAGCGCGACCACGGCATCCGCATCGACTTCCACCTGCTGTCGCCCCAGGCCGCGGACCGCTTCGTGGGGATCGAGACCCACCGCGACGCCCGTGACATGGACAAGCCCTCCGACCACGTCCCCGTCGTCGTCGAACTGGAGGACTAGGCCGTGGCCGATGTGCTCCGGGTCATCCTGCTGGTCGCGCTGGCGACGGCGGCGCTGACCACCGCCGCCCTGGTGCTGGCCTGGTGGATGGAGCCGGTGCGGCGGATGAAGCGGGCGCTGCTGAAGTCACTGGGCGCCGTGCCCGAGGCCGAGGCGCTGTCGCCGGCCGAGGGTCGCGCCGCCGGACTCGACTTCGACGGCGCCCAGGTGGCGGTGCTGTGGAACCGGGGCGGCTCGGGCCTCGTCTACGCCTTTGACGAGATCGAGGGCGGCGAAATCATCGTCGACGGCCATGTCGTCGCCCGCGTCCGCCGCGGCGAGACCCGCAAGGCCCTGGACGTGCTGGCTCCGGAGGCCGAGCAGGTCACCCTGCGCCTGTTGTTCGCCGACGCCCGCCATCCCGAGTTCGAACTGGCCCTGTGGGACGCCGCCCTGCCCGTCCAGACCGGCTCGCCCGGCGAGGCCCTGCGGCTGGGCCGCCGCTGGCTGTCGCACCTGGAAGCGCTGCTGAAGGGGTGACCGGAAACCCGGCGCGTCAGCGCGGGAAGGTTCATCGCCGCGGCTGATTTGGGTCCCTGCCATTGCCGCTGCACCGGCCGGACGGGTAGAACCCCCCATCCCTGTTGTCCTGAGTATCCGAGGAGCCTCCGTGGCCCGCCTGTTCGACGCCTATATCATCGCTGACTGGACCGCCGCCGAGGGCAAGAAGCTGGGCGACGGCTCGGTGTGGATCGGCGTGGCCAAGCGCGACGTGCGGTTCCGCCTCTATACCGAGACCCACAACGTCGCCACGCGCGCCGAGGGCGAGAAGCTGCTGGTCTCGCTGCTGGCCGAGCACAGGAAGCGCGGCGATCGGGTGCTGGTCGGGTTCGACTTCAACTTCGGCTATCCCGCCGGCACGGCCGCGCGGCTGAAGCTGACCGGGACGCCCGCATGGTCGGCGATGTGGAAATTCATCGCCTCCAACGTGGTCGACAAGGCCGACAACACCAACAACCGCTATCAGGTCGCCGCCAAGATGAACCGGCTGATGACCGACGAGGCCTGGCCCCTGTGGGGCGCGCCCGCCAATCAGGCGCAGCGCTGGCTGACCACGACGAAGCCGCCCGCGGGCGCCGGCGCCGACATTCCGGAATACCGGGCGACGCAGGACGCCGTGCGCAAGGGCAAGCTGCAGCCCAAGTCGGTGTGGCAGATGCACGGCGCGGGGGCCGTCGGCGGCCAGACCCTGGTCGGCATTCCGGCCGTCCGCCGCCTGCTGGAAAGCCTCGGCCCCTCGGGCGCCGTCTGGCCCTTCGGCACGGGCTGGCGCGCGCTGGACACGGCCGACGTCGAGCCGCTGTCCGCGCTGGTGGTCGAGGTCTATCCTTCGATGTTCGATGCCAGGCCGAACCCCGGCGAGTTCAAGGATCAGGCCCAGGTCCGCGTCACGGCCGAGCATTTCGCGAAGCTGGACGAGGCCGGAACCCTGTCCGCCGCCTTCGCCCCGCCCAAGGGCGCGGACGAGGCCCTGATCGCGAAGGTCGAGCAGGAAGAAGGCTGGATTCTGGGAGCCTGACGGCTGGCCCGGCCCCTGATCATCGCCCATCGCGGGGCCTCGGGCGAACGGCCGGAGCACACCCGCGCGGCCTATGAGCGGGCCATCGAACAGGGCGCGGATTTCATCGAGCCCGATCTGGTGATGAGCCGGGACGGCGTGCTGATCGTGCGCCACGAGAACGAGATCGGCGGCACGACGGATGTCGCCGCCCGGCCAGCGTTCGCGGCCCGCCGGGCTACGAAGACGGTCGACGGGCGAGCCGTGACCGGCTGGTTCGCCGAAGACTTCACCCTCGCCGAGCTGAAGACCCTTCGCGCCCGCGAGCGCCTGCCCGAACTGCGTCCCGCCAACACCGCCTCCGACGGGCGGGAGCCGATCCTGACCTCCGACGAGGTGCTCGACATCGCCGCCGTGGCCGGCGTGGGCGTCGCGCCCGAGCTGAAGCATCCGTCGTATTTCGCCGCCCTCGGCCTGCCGATGGAGGAGGCGTTCGTGGCCGCGCTGGAACGGCGCGGCCTGACTGGCGCGGACGCCCCCGTCATCACCCAGTGTTTCGAGGTCGGCGCCCTGCAGCGCCTCCGGACCCGCATCGCCGCGCCGCTGCTGCAGCTGGTCGCCGCCTCGGGCGGGCCGTTCGACCGGACGGAGCTGGACTACGCCGCCATGACGACGCCCGAGGGCCTCGCCGACGTCGCGGCATACGCCGACTGGATCGGCGCCGACACGGCCCTGATCGAGCCGACGCCCGGCGCCCCGACCCGCCTGATCGCCGAGGCCCACGCCGCGGGCCTGAAGGTCGCCGGCTGGACCTTCCGCGCCGAGAACGCCTTCCTGCCGGAGGGCGACCGGATCGGCGACGCGCCGGCCGGGCACGGGCGACTGCGGGAGCGGCTGGCCCGGTTCGCGGGCTACGGGCTGGACGCGGCCTTCATGGACCAGCCCCGATATTCCCTTCCCCCTTTACGGGGGAAGGTGGCAGGCGAAGCCTGACGGATGGGGGCTGCGGCGCCCCGGTAGTCCGCCAAACCTTCCGACCCGCGCAGCCTGAAGCCAACTGGAGAGCCCCCATCCGTCTCGCTCCGCGAGCCACCTTCCCCCGCAAAGGGAGAAGGAATCGGAGAGTTACCCCGCGATCTGTCCGAAGTCCGCCACCCGGCCCATCACCGCGCGGACCTGTCCCAGCAATTTGAGGCGGTTGTCGCGTTCCGCGGCTACGTCGGAATTGACCATCACCGTGTCGAAGAAGGCGTCCACCGGAGCCCGCAGGCGCGACAGGGCCGTCATGGCGGCGGCGAAGTCCTCGGTCTCCAGCGCCGCGTCGACGGCGGTCGATGCCGCCGCCACGGCGAAGGCCAGGGTCGTTTCGGCCTCGGGCTGGTTCGGCAGGCCGGTGTTGACCATGCCTTCGGGCAGCGGGCCCTTCTTCTCCTCGGCCTTGAGGATGTTGGACGCCCGCTTGTACCCGGCCAGCAGATTGGCCCCGTCCTCGGTGGCGAGGAAGGCGTCCAGCGCCTCGACCCGCCGCACGATGCGGACGAGATCGTCGTCGCCCAGCGCGAAGACGGCGTCGACGAGATCGTGGCGCTTGCCCTGATCGCGGAGAAGGACCTTCAGGCGGTCGGCGAAGAAGGTCAGCCAGCCCGAGAGGATTTCATCCGGCGTCGTGCGCTGTTTGCCAATTCGAAGGGCAAAGCCGTCATCCAGATGCTTCCAAAGGCCTAGAACGTGGCTCTTGACTGCCTCGTTCTGCTTCCGAAAGTCCTCAACAAGCTCGGCTTCAATCGAAGGCGTCAATCGACCGTGCTTTTGAAGGTCGTGAAGGACGTTTTTCAGGACAGAGTCATTCACGAACTTCGTGGGAATTGAGGTCGAAGACTTCTCGTCTCCTTTGGACAGCGATGCCTCGGCTCCCCAGAAAACGATCCAAGGCAAGCTGTTCCGGTAAAGGTCCGTCAATTCGACCCGGATGCCGTTCTCCAAGATCAACCTGATAACGCCCAGCGCTGCCCGGCGGAGAGCGTACGGATCCTTCGAACCCGTAGGCTTCTCGTCGATTGCGAAGAACCCAACCAGCGTGTCCAGCTTCTCCGCAAGCGCCACGGCCACCGTCAGCGGCGCCGTCGGCACCGAGTCTGCGGGCCCCTGCGGCTTGTAGTGGTCGCGCACCGCGTCAGCGACGACGTCGGGATGATCGAAGGCGCGGGCGTAGTAGCCGCCCATGACGCCCTGAAGCTCGGGGAACTCCCCAACCATGCCGGAGGACAGATCGGCCTTGGCCAGACGCGCGGCTTGGTCGGCCTGATCCGGGTCGGCGCCGATCAGCGGCGCGATCCCGCGGGCCAGGGCGGCGATGCGGTCGACACGATCAGACAGCTTGCCCAGCCTGGCGTGGAACGTCACGCCTTCCAGCTTCTTCAACCAGGCGTCGAAGCCGGTCTTCAGGTCCTCGTCCCAGAAGAAGCGGGCGTCGTCCAGGCGGGCCGACAGGACGCGGCTGTTGCCGGCGGACAGGGCCTTGCCGCCGTCGGTCGCCTCCACATTGGCGACCACGACGAAATGCGGGGCCAGGCCGTGGGTCGCGGGGTCGCGGACGGCGAAATATTTCTGGTGGACCTTCATCGACAGCCGGATCACCTCCGGCGGCAGGGTCAGGAATTGCGGGTCCATGTCGCCCAGGATCGGCGTCGGCCACTCGGCCAGCCCCGCCACCTCGTCCAGCAGGCCGTCGTCGTCGACCAGCGCCAGCCCCCGGGCCGCGCAGGCCGCCTGGGCGCCCTCGAGGATGCGAAGCTTGCGGTCGACGACGTCCAGCAGGACGAAATCGCTCTCCAGCTTCGCCCGGTAGTCGGCGAAATCCCTGACCGCGAACGGCCGGCCACAGCCGAGGAAGCGATGCCCCTCGGTCAGGTCGCCGCTTTGGATGCCGTCAATCTCGAACGGGACCACATGGCCGTCGAACAGGGCCGTGATCCGCTTCAGCGGCCGGATCCATCGCAGCGTCCCCGAGCCCCAGCGCATCGACTTGGGCCATGGGAAGCCGCGGACGATGCCGTCGACCATCTCCGGGATCAGCACCGTGGTCGCCCGCCCCTTCTGGCTCAGCACCGCGAACCAGACGCCGTCGCGTTCGCTCAGCTGGTCCTTCGTCAGGCCCGTCTTGCGCAGGAAGCCGTCCAGCGCCTGTTCCGGCGCCGAGGTGCGGGGGCCCTTCAGCTCCTCTTCCCGGTCCGGCGTCGCGGCCGGCAGGCCCTCGACAACCAGCGTCAGCCGCCGCGGCCCGGCGAAGGTCGTCAGCGCCTCATACGTCAGCCCGGCCGCCTTCAGCCGCTCGGCCGCCATGCGTTCGAGGTCGCGCGCGGCGCCCTGCTGCATGCGGGCGGGGATCTCTTCCGAGAACAGTTCGAGAAGGAGCTGGGCCATTACGCGCGCCCCCTTTCCTGCTCGACCCATTCGACAGCGCAGGCCTTACACAGGTCCCGGATACGCCCGATGTAGCTCTGGCGTTCGGCGACGGCGATGGCCCCGCGGGCGTCCATCAGGTTGAACAGATGGCTGGCCTTCAGCACCTGGTCATAGGCCGGCAGCACCAGCGCCTGGTCCTGCGGCCCCTTCATCTCGAGGAAGCGCGACACCTCGACCACCATGTCCTCGAACCGGCGCTTCAGGCCGTCGACGTCATAGCCGTGGAAATTGGCTTCCGACTGCTGGCGCTCGTTCTCGAGGAAGACCTCGCCGTAGGTCAGGCCCTCCCTGGTGAACTTCAGATCATAGACGTTGTCGACGCCCTGGACGTACATGGCCAGACGCTCCAGCCCGTAGGTCAGCTCGCCCGAGACCACGTCGACCTCGATCCCGCCGACGCCCTGGAAATAGGTGAACTGCGTCACCTCCATGCCGTCGCACCAGACCTCCCAGCCCAGACCCCAGGCGCCCACGGTGGGGTTCTCCCAGTCGTCCTCGACGAAGCGGATGTCGTGCAGCTTCGGATCGATGCCGATCGCCGCCAGCGAGCCGAGATACAGCTGCTGCAGGTTCTCGGGGTTCGGTTTCAGGATCACCTGATACTGGTAATAGTGCTGTAATCTATTGGGATTTTCGCCGTAACGGCCGTCACCGGGGCGACGGCTGGGCTGGACATAGGCGGCCTTCCACGGGCGCGGTCCGAGGGCGCGCAGCACCGTCGCGGGGTGCAGGGTCCCGGCGCCGACCTCGATGTCATAGGGCTGCAGGATGGCGCAGCCCTGATCGCCCCAGTATTTGTGGAGCGTCAGGATCAGGTCCTGGAAGGCGAGCGGTTCGGTGGTCACAGGCGGGCTTTTTCGTCCGGGGAAGAAGGCGGCGGACCCTAGACGGCCAGACCCGCACGGAAAAGCCCTCCCCTCGAGGGGGACGGTTGGGAGGGGTGAAGGCACGACGACGCCGATAGGTCCGGGAGACCCGGTCGGAGTCTTCGTGCGCCACAGCGGAAGACGTACGCCCACCCCATCCCCCGCCCCTTCCCCCTCGAGGGGAAGGGGAGTGTTAAGCGGGATTTGGTATCAACCGGGCCATGAAGCTGATCGACCAGATGCGCCGCCGCGCCGCGCGCTATCTCGACATCGACCCGGTGACGATCGCCTCGCCGCGCGGGGTCTTCTCGCTGAGCTTCGACGACATACCCGCCAGCGCCTGGACCGAGGCCGGACCGGTGCTGGCCCAGCACGGCGTCAAGGCGACCTACTATGTCTGCGGCGGTCTGGCCGGCGGGCGCAACATGGACCGCGACCAGTTCACGGCGGCGCACCTGCAGGCGCTGCACGCGGCGGGGCATGAGGTCGGCTGCCATACGTTCGGTCACACCAGCGTGCTGCGCATGGATGCCGAGGCGCTGGGACTGAGTCTGGACGCCAATGCGGCCTGGGTGGCCGAGCGGCTGGACGGCCACCGGATGACGACCTTCGCCTGGCCCTTCGGGGACGCGACGCTCGGGGCCAAGCGGGTGGTGCGCGAACGGTTCGCCATGGCGCGCGGGGTGCGCGACGGGGTCAACGCCGGCCGCGAGGACCGGGCGCTGATCAAGTCGATCGGGCTGGAGAGCCGTCGCCTGCCGCACTACGACCTCGAGGCGCTGATGGCCGAGACGGGGGCGTCGAAAGGCTGGCTGAACGCCTATGGCCATGACGTGTCGGACCGGCCGACGGACTATGGCTGCACCCCGGACGATCTGGACCGGGTGCTGCGCGCGGCGAAGGCGGCGGGGCTGGAGGTGCTGCCGGTCGGGGCGGCCTGGGGCGTGGTGCGCTCATAATCCGTGCATCCCGGCGAAAGCCGGGACCCAGTCCTGTCCAGTTTGACGCTGGCGTTTCAGGATTGGCGGGCGCGGATCACCGGTTCCGCCGCATCACCCAAAGCACCGGGTCCCGGCTGTCGCCGGGATGATCGGAGATAAAATCAGGCCGCTTCCGCCAACCCCTGCGCCTTGCGCGCATCCGCCCACTTGATCAGCGCGGCTCTCGGCCAGGCCACGATCCACGATCGGGCGGTGTATTCGCCCTTCTCGATCAGGGCGGCGCGGGTCGGCGACGATGTCGCGGCGCGCTGGGTGTGGATGTCGCCCGGGCCCTGATGCAGCAGGAAGGCGCCGTGCTTCAGCGGGTTGACGCGCAGATAGGCGAGGCGCGGGCTGATCCGCTCCAGCGGCGGATCGTAGAACCAGCTGGAGCCCAGCATGCCGGCCATCTCGGGCCGGCGCTTGCAGATTTCGGCCGCCGTCGCCCAGGCGCGGTCCCAGCCGGCCTCGTTGAAATCGGACAGTTCGCGGGCCTCGGTGTGCACCTCCAGCCACGGCTTCCAGGCCTTTGCGGCGGCATAGGCCGGGATCACCGACCAGCCCCAGCCCTCGCGGGCGTGGCGCAGCACCTGTCCGGGCCCCATCGGCGACGACAGGTCGATCATCTGGGTGCGGGCCCCGGGCACGCTGAGGACCAGCGAGATGCGCACGTCCTTGGCCCAGTAGTCGCGGTCATAGGGATCGGCGGCGGCGGTGAGGAAGTCGGCCAAACGCTGGATCCATTCCGGATACAGCTCCAGCACGGCGGGCGGCAGGTCGGCGGCGGGCACCCGCGCCGGCAGTTCCAGCGCCCAGACGGCGATCAGGGCGCGGCGGTGATCGTCGGTCAGGGTGGAGCCGAAGGCCTCGGCCAAGGCCGCTTCGGCGCGATGGCCGGGCTGGTCGAAATCCCAGTGCGGGGCGGACGCCTCGGCTGCGGCGGCGGCGGCGGCCTTCAGCGCATGAATCCGGGCGCGGTCTTCCGCCGGGATCCGGTTGAGCACGGCCTCGAAGGCGGCGATCTGGGACCGGGAGAGCGTTTCCATGGCCGCAGGGTAGCAAACACCGGTTGTCCGGCGGTTAAGGCCGGCGGCGCACGGCAAGACGGCGGCGGACGCGGGTCCGCCGCCGTTCGGGGTTCAAGGCCGGATCAGCCGCCGGGCGACGGCGTGGGCGCGGGGGTGTCGTCGTCGTCATCCGCCGGATCGGGCGTATCGACCGGCGGAGTCGGACGCGAGGGGTCCGGCTGGGCGTCCACCTGTCCGTCGGTCGGATTGGGCACCGGCGGGGCGGCGATGGTCGTGGTGGTCGCGGCCGGCTGGCCGTTCGGAGCCACCGTGCCGGGAGCCGCCGGACGCGTCGTGGCTGTAACCCCCGGCGCCGTCGCCGCCGCGGGGGCGGGCGTTGCGGCGGGGGTGGCCGCGGGCGGCGCCGGCGTCGCGGCCGGAGCGGGGGCGGCCGGCGTCGCCATGGACCGGGCCGGGTTCAGGACCTTGTCGATGGCGAAGATCGCGCCGTTGGAGGCATCGATGTCGGCCCGGGTGATGGTCGCGCCGTCGATGCGCAGCGCCTCGCCGGTGCCGTCCAGCAGGACCTGGGTGCGGCTGGCGGTTTCGACGCCGCCCCTGGCGCCGGTGATCTGCGACGAGGAAACGTCGGCGACGATCACATGATAGAGCAGCAGGGTCCGCAGCTCCGCGGCGTTGGCGGGGTCCATCAGCCGCGTACGTTCCGCCTCGGGCACGGCCGCGAAGGCGGCGTCCGTTGGGGCGAAGATGGTGACGGCCGGGCGCGACTTGAGGATTTCAGTGAGCTGAGCCTGATTCAGGGCGGCCAGGAGGGTGGTGAAATCGCCCTGGGCGGTCAGGACATCGATGACATTGCCGGCGGCCGCCGGAGTCGCGGCCTGGGCGGGCGCGGCGGGCGTGGCGGGTGTGGCAGGCCGGGCTGGCGCGGCCTGGGCCGGAGGCGCGGCCTCGTCGGCCGGTTCGGCCGGCCGGGGAGCTGGCGTGGCCGGCGTGGCGGCGACCGCGGGCGTCGCCGGGGTGGCCGGGGTCGCCGGAACCGGCGTGGGGGCGGGCGGTACGGGAGCCGTCTGGGCGAAGGCGGCGGGCGCGGCGAGCAGGGCGGTCGCGGCGGCGGCGGTCAGCAATCGGAGGCGGAGCATGAATTCATCCCTTCTGGTGCGGACGGTCGCAAAGGGAGGGAGGGCGCGGCCGTCCGTAACGGAACCTGCAGCGTGAAAGACCTGGGCGGGGCCTCAGTTCCATTCCGGGGGTCGTCCACGGCCCGCCTGTCGACCTGCCGGCGCCCGATCTAGCGCAGCGTGGTCGACCGCACCCACCAGCCGGGACGGGCCAGGATCGGGCTCCGGGCGGCCGCGGCGGCGGCCTCGGCCGTGTCGAACAGGGCGAAGACCGTGGCCCCGGAGCCTGACATCCGGACCAGACGTACGCCGGGCAGTCGCGCCGCTTCCGTCAGGGCCTCGCCGATGGCGGGTTGCAGTGCGACGGCCGACGCCTCGAGATCGTTTCGTTGCGCCGTCAGCCAGTCGGCGACGGTGGTCGGGCGCCAGTCTGCGGGAGCCGCCGGGCGGTCGGGCGATCCCGCCCCGCGCCCGTCAAAGGCGCGGTAGACAGCCCCCGTCGGCGACGGCTCGCCGGGGTTGATCAGAACGGCCGGCAGCGGCGGCAGGCGCGGCTCGAAGGTCAGCCGGTCCCCCCGCCCCTCGGCCCAGGCGGCGCGGGCGTGCAGGCACATGGGACCGTCGGCACCGATCCCGGCGGCGACCTCGGCCAGGGCGGCATCGTCGAGCGTGAGGCCCAGCGCGTCCCGCGCGCCCTTGAGGGCGGCGCCCGCGTCGGACGAGCCGCCCCCCAGTCCGGCGGCGATCGGCAGCCGCTTGTCCAGGGTCACGGCCACGGGCGGGTCGCCGGCACCCGTCGCCTGGCCCAGAGCCCGCAAAGCCTTGAGGATCAGGTTATCGCCCCCGTCGCCCAGCCCCGCGCCGAACGGGCCGATGACGGTCAGCGACAGCCGCTCCGCCCGTTCGACCGTCACCCCGTCGCCGACGTCGGCGAAGGCGACCAGACTGGAGAGCGGGTGATAGCCGTCGGCGGCCACGGGCCCGACGTGCAGGAACAGATTGACCTTGGCGGGGGCCAGAAGACGAACCGGCGCCATGCCTCAGGGCTGGCCGCCGCTGGACAGGGGCGTCGGCTCGGGCAGTCCCCGGAGCAGCTTCTGCTCCACCCCGGTGCGGCGTTCCGCGTCGGGCTCCAGCGTCAGCACCCGGTTCCATTGCCATTCGGCCTCGCGGCGACGGCCCACCTGCCAGTAGGCGTCGCCGAGATGATCGACGATCTCGGCGTTGCCGGGCTGTTTGCCGACGGCCTCTTCCAGGGTCTGGACCGCAATATCGTACTGGCCCTGGCGGAACTGGGCCCAGCCCAGGGAGTCCTGGATATTGCCGTCCTCGGGCCGGGCGGCATGGGCCCGGGCCAGCATCTCGGCGCCCTCGGACACGCGCCGGCCGCTATCGACCCACAGATAGCCGAGATAGTTCAGAATGGTCGGGTCGTTGGGCTGGGCCTGCAGCGCGGCCCAGAGTTCGGCCTCGGCCTCGTCGATCCGACCCAGTTTCTCCAGCACCGCGCCTCGCAGGAAGCGGAACTGCGGCGGTTGTCCGGAGACGTTGAGCGTGGGCCGGTTCAATATCTCGAGCGCTTCACCCTGCCGGTTCATACCGTCGAGATGGGTGGCGAGCGTGAAGGCGAACGCCGCCTGGTTCGGCGCTGCCGCGTCCGCGCGCCGGAAGGCCTCCAGCGCCGCCTCGTCGTCGCCCTGTGCGCTCAGCGACATCGCCAGGCCGACCTGGGCCCGCGCGTAGGTGATGGGATCGGCCCGGCCGACGCGCGAGAACGCCGCCTGGGCCAGGAGGGGCTGGTTGTTGCTGAGGCTCTGGGCCAGTTGCAGCACGGTCAGATCGTCGGGGTGCAGGCTGTCTGCGAGACGCAGATAGATCGCTGAAACCTCATGGTTCTCGCCCGCGGTGGTCTGCAGGGCGGCGAAGACGAGGGCGTCCGAGGCGCGGCGCGGCGTGCCGGGCGCCGCTGGAGGGCGGCCTCGAGCCAGCACGCGCGCCCGCCCGCTGGCGGCCCTGGACTCCGGATTTCCGCCGGTCAGGGCCGCATCGTAGACGGCCAGCGCCTCGTCGCGCCGTCCCTGCCGCTCAAGAAATTCAGCATAGTCGAGCGCATAAAGCATCGCGCCCGCGGGCGCCGCCATCAGAATCCTGTATTCGGCGTCGGCGTCGGCGACGCGGCCGCGGCTTTCCAGCAGGCTGGCCCGCTGCTGGTGCAGGATGAGGCCGGCGGGATCGGCGGGCGGCGCATCCACGACCTTCAACGCCGTCTCCCAGTCGTCCGCGGCCGCCGCGATGGTCGGGGTCAGATAGCGGGCGGCCGGGGCGAAAATCTCGAACGGGCCGGCGGTCAGCAGGGCGAGGCTCTGGCGGGCGTTTCCGACCCGCAGGGTCTCGACGACCTCGATCAGCCGGCCGACCTCGGCCAGTTGCGGCGTATCGGCGACGGTCGGCGTCAGACGGGCCACAGAGCCCAGATCGCCCGAGAACAGGCCCGACCTGAATGCCTCTTCGCCCAGCACGGGTTGCTCCGGGGCGAGGGCATGGGCTTCCCTCAGCAATTCCGAGCCCGCCGCGCGGTCGCCGCGAATGCTGGCCAGGCGGCCGGCCAGATAGAGGCCGTAGGCCGACTGGCCTGCGGCGTCGATCGGCACCGGGGCCCAGATCGCGGGGATGGGCGGCGCCGGGGATTCCGCCGCCGGCGCGGCTTCCGGTGCGGCTTCGACGATAATCGCCGGGGCCTCCGGAACGGGGGCAGCCTCCACCGGAGCACGGAGTCCGACCGCCGGCGGATCCTGCGCCCAGGCCGGTGAAGCCAGCGCCGTCAGGGCGCAACCGGTCAGCAGAAGGGCGAGGCGAGAAATGCGCATGCCGGAACCCTCACCGCATTATGCGGCGGCGACAAGGCCCCCTCGCCTCCTCGGCGTCACATATTCGGATAGTTCGGCCCGCCGCCGCCCTCGGGCGTGGTCCAGACGATGTTCTGGGACGGGTCCTTGATGTCGCAGGTTTTGCAGTGGACGCAGTTCTGGGCGTTGATCTGGAAGCGCGGATTGTTCCCGGCCTCGTCGTACAGCACCTCATACACCCCCGCCGGACAGTAGAGCCGCGCCGGCTCGCCGTAGAGCGGCAGGTTGACCCGGATCGGCACGGAAGCGTCCAGCAGCTTCAGGTGGGCGGGCTGTTCCTCGGCGTGGTTGGTGTTGGAGACGAAGACCGAGGACAGCTTGTCGAACGACAGCTTTCCGTCCGGCTTCGGATAGGCGATGGGCTTGTGCTTGGCGGCCTTTTCGGTCGAGCCGGCGTCGGTCTTGCCGTGCTTCAGCGTCCACGGAAGGTTCACGCCGAAGAGCGACGAGAACCACATGTCGATCAGGCCCGCCGCCCCGCCCAGCGTCGTACCGAATTTCGACAGATAGGGTTTGGCGTTCCGGACCTGTTTCAGCTCCTTGTAGACCCAGCTCTTCTCGTAGGCGGCCTGGTATTCGACCAGCCGGTCGCCCGAGCGTCCCGCCATGACCGCGTCATAGGCGGCGTCGGCGGCCAGCATGCCGGTCTTCATGGCGTTGTGGCTGCCCTTGATGCGCGGCACGTTCACGAATCCGGCCGAGCAGCCGATCAGGACGCCGCCGGGGAAGCTGAGCTTCGGCACCGACTGGAAGCCGCCCTCGGTGATGGCGCGGGCGCCGTAGGAGATGCGCGTTCCGCCCTCCAGATGCTCGCTGATCGCCGGGTGGTGCTTGAAGCGCTGGAACTCGTCGAACGGCGACAGGAAGGGGTTCTTGTAGTTCAGGTGCACGACATAGCCGATGGCCACGTAGCGGTCGCCGAAATGGTACAGGAAGCTGCCGCCGCCGGTGAATTCGTCCAGCGGCCAGCCGGTGGTGTGCTGGGCCAGGCCGGGGCGGTGCCTGTCGGCCGGGACCTGCCACAGCTCCTTCAGGCCGATGCCGTATTTCTGCGGCTGGGCGTCGTCGCACAGGTTGTGGCGGGCCATGATGGTCTTGGCCAGCGAGCCGCGCACGCCCTCGGCGATGAAGACGTATTTGCCGTGCAGTTCGATGCCGGGCTGGAAGTCGTCGGTCGGCTTGCCGTGGCGGTCGATGCCGAAGACGCCGGCGACCACGCCCTTCACCGTTCCCGACGGCTCGTCCCAGACCACATGGCTGGCGGCCATGCCGGGATAGACCTCGACCCCCAGCGCCTCGGCCTGTTCACCCAGCCAGCGTGCGACATTGCCGAGGGAGGCGATGTAGCAGCCGTCGTTGTGCATCATCGGCGGCAGCAGGGGCATGGGCAGGGAGACCTGGCCCATAGGCCCCAGCACCATGAACCGGTCCTCGGTCACCGGCGTCTCCAGCGGCGCGCCGCGTTCCTTCCAGTCGGGGAAGAGCTCGGTCAGGGCGCGCGGATCGATGACGGCGCCCGACAGGATATGGCCGCCGATCTCGGCGCTCTTTTCCAGCACGGCGACGGTGATGTCCTTGCCGTCCTTTTCCGCCCGCTGCTTAAGGCGGATGGCGGCCGCCAGGCCGGCGGGGCCGCCGCCGACGATGACGACGTCGTACTCCATCACCTCGCGCTCGACCCCGGCCAGGGCCTCGGCAGGCGGCAGCTTGTCGATCACGGCTTCCTGCCAGGCGTCTGTCGCGCCGCCCTCGATCGCGTCCTCGGCCATGCCCTGATTTCCTCGTCGTCGGTGTGGTCTTGGTGTTTTCCGCTTATCGGAAGGTGACGCAAGGGTGGTCAAGGACTATCCCTGTGTGGACCGTCATGATGACCCAGCCCCTCGACGCCGCCGCGACCGAAAGCCTGCTCGCCTTCTGGCGCGACGCGGGGGTCGACGCCTGTTTCGAGGACGCGCCGGTCGACCGCACCCATGTCGTCCCGCCGCCGGCCGTCAAGGCGGTGGCCAGGGCCACGGCCTCGGTCATGGCCGCGCCCGACGCGGGCGACGCCCTGTCCGAAGCGCGCCGACTGGCCAGCGCCGCCTCGACGCTGGAGGAACTGGGTCAGGCCATCGCGGCCTTCGAGGGCTGTCCCCTCAGGGGCATGGGGGCCACGCAGTCGGTGTTCAGCCGGGGCAATCCCGAGGCGCCGGTTCTGGTCATCGGCGAGGGACCCGGCGCGGAAGAGGATCAGCGCGGCCAGCCCTTCATCGGCAAGGCCGGCAAGCTGCTGGACCGGATGCTGGCCGAGGCCGGGCTGGAGGGCCGGGTGTTCATCACCAACACCGTCTTCTGGCGTCCGCCGGGCAACCGTACGCCGACGCCGGCCGAACAGGCCGTGTGCGCGCCGTTCGTCGAGCGAGCCTTCGCGCTGCTGAAGCCGAGGGCGGTGCTGCTGCTGGGCGCGGCGGCGGCCAAATCGGTGCTGGCCACCGACGAGGGCATCATGCGGCTGCGGGGCCAGTGGCGGGAATGGCGGCTGCCCGAGGGCGCGGTTTCGGCGCCGGTGCTGCCCACCCTGCATCCCGCCTTCCTGCTGCGGCAGCCGATGGCGAAACGTCAGGCCTGGGCGGACATGCTGTCCCTCGCCGCGCGGCTGGATACGGTTGAATAACCGGACGCGTTCATTCTTCAGACTCAAAACTGCCCCAAAATGGGGAGAAATCTTGACATGGGCCGGGGGCGGTGGCGCCCTTTACGCCTGACGACCGAATGAACAGCGCGAAACAGCCCGGGTCGAGACGGGCTTGCTGAACGCTTCAAGGGGGCCGCCTCAGTGCCGTTTGATTTCCGCCGCGCGATCATCGCGCCGACGTTGGCCCTGGCGTTGTGCGCCCTGGCGACCGCCGGCCAGGCCGAGGAAGTCCGACGCGCGCCCACGGCCCTGAGCGCCGCGGACCGCCTCAGCTACACCACCGCCTTCGACGCCCTTCGACGTGGGGATCTGGACGCCGCGCGGGATTCCGCGCGTCAGGCCAACGACCGCGTCCTGCTGGGTCAGGTGGAGTTCGAACGTCTGTTCCACGCCGACTACACGGCCACCTATGAGGAACTGTCGGCCTGGCTGGCGGAGTATGCCGACCTGCCGTCCGCGGACCGCGCCTACACCCTCGCCATGCGCCGCCGTCCGGACGGCGCCCCGGAGCCCCGCCAGCCCTCCCGCATGGGCGGCGGCAGGAACTGGAACAGCATCGCCGCCGCCGGCGGCAACACCGAGGGCGATCCGATGAAGGCGGCCCGCGTCGCCCTGAACCGCGACGACCTGACCGGCGCGGTCGCCCTCGGCGACCAGTTGGGCGACTGGTGGACGGTCGGCCTAGCTCAATACCGGCTGGGCGAATTCGGCCAGGCCAAGGTCGCGTTCGAGCGCGTGCTGGACGATCCGACCGAGGACGGATGGGTCCGCTCGGGGGCCGCCTTCTGGGCCGCGCGTTCGGCGGCGCGGTCCGGCCAGCAGGATCGCGTCCAGCCGCTGCTGCGCCGCGCGGGCGCCTGGCCCGCGACCTTCTATGGCCAGATCGCCCTGCGTCAGCTGGGCGAGGAGCCGACGATCGAGAACCTGGGCCCGACGCCCTACGGCGCCGCCCGGGTGGAACGCGCGTCGTATCAGGTCGAGGAACCGATCGGCGTCGACGCCCGCGAGCTGGAGGAGTTCGTCCGGTCCGAGCCCCGCGCCCTGCGCACCGTCGCCTTCTTCGAAGTTGGACGCCGCGGCGACGCGCGCGAGGAATTGAAGACCGGCATTCGCGCCGCCGCCACCGACCGGGGCCGCCAGCTGTGGGCCGCCCTGGGCCGGGCCCTCGGCCCCCGGGTGACCGGGTCGGGCGACGACGTCCGCCGCATCGACGCCGACCGCTATCCCCAGCCGGTGATCGAGCCTGACGGCGGCTTCACCGTCGAACGGTCGCTGGTCTACGCCATCGCCCGCAAGGAAACCGACTTCAACGCCCGCGCCCGGTCCGGCGCCGGGGCCTATGGCCTGATGCAGGTCATGCCGACGACCGCCGCCGAACTGACCGGCGACCGGGGCTTCGTCAGCGAGCCGGAACGGCTGTTCCAGCCCAACGTCAACGCCCGCCTCGGTCAGGCCTATGTGAACCGGGTTCTGGCCCTGCCGGCGATCAACGGCGATCTGCTGCGGGCGGCGGCCTCGTACAACGCCGGCCCCGGCCCGATGGTGATGGCGGTGCGCAAACTGGGTCCCGACGCGGATCCGCTGCTGCTGATCGAGATGATCGACGTGCCCCAGGCGCGCGAATATGTCGAAAAGGTCGTGGCGGCCTACTGGATCTACCAGCGCATGAACGGCCGGCCGCTGCATACGCTGGACGCGGTGGCGTCAGGCGCGTCGCGGGTGCCCATCGCTCTGGATTACGTCGCGCCGCCGCCCGCTCCGGTGCAGGCGATTGATCTGGCGTCCGCCCCGCTAATGGCCGGGACCAACTAGCCGACCCCGGTCAGCGACCTGTCGGAAGCCCTCGGTCGGTCCCTGCGTCCGAATCTGACGCAGGCCCATGCTTCACTGACCGGCGCCTTCCGGTCTTTGACAACCGAATTCAGCGGGATTCCCCCACCCTCACGGACGCGGTGCAGCCGCCGCGCTCCGAGACGCATGAGACGGGTGAGACGGGTGAGACTGTGTTTTCGACCGCCCTGCCGCTCGGCTTGCGGACCCCGCGCCGCAGGAATGCGGAGACCCGCGACCTAGATGACGCTGACCAGCAGCAGGGCCGGCAGGCAACAGGCGATGACGATCATCAGCCCATAGACCATCAGGCTGGGACGGCGCGTTCCGGACTGCTGGACGGGCATGGGCATGAGGGCCTCCGAACGCTTCCGCGCTCTGAACCATCCGGAATACCGCCGTTGTCTTAAGGGCGGGTTCCGCGGATCGGTTAACGCCCGGCCAACGCCTCCGCCGTCCACTCCAGGAAATCGGGCTGGGCCAGCAGCGCGTCCCGGTAGGCGGCTGCGGTCCCGTCGTCGCCATGGGCGGCCAGATCGATCTGGAAATGCCGGAACCGCGCCGCCACCGGAGTGAAGAAGGCGTCGGGCACGGACCATTCACCGAACAGGTAAGGCCCGCCGGCGCCGAAACGTGTCCGCATCTCGCGCCACAGGGCGACGATGCGGCGGATGTCCCTGGCGACGGCCTCGCCGGTCGGCGGCGGCGAGCGGTCCGGGCCGACCATGGTGTGATCCGGCCCCATGCCGCAGTCGGTCCGCAGGCCCATGAAGCCGCCATGCATCTCGCAGGCCGCCGACCGGGCCAGCCAGCGGGGGTGGTCATCGGCGGGCCACAGACGGGCCTCGGGATAACGTTCGGCGCACCAGACCGAGATGGCCATGGAATCCCAGATCGTCTCGCCCTCGACCTTCAGCACGGGCACGAGGCGGGACGGCGAAACGGCCTCCAGCTCCGCGCGGCCGGCGTCGGAATAGATATCCATTTCCCGCACGGTGAAATCCGCCTTGCAGCGCTTCAGCACCAGCCAGGGACGCAGCGACCAGGTCGAGTACAGACGCGGTCCGATGATCAGTTCCATGAAGCCTCTCCCGATATCCGGCTTTCAGCCAATAGAGCCCGGGCGGGCCCGCCGCCAGCGCCGGATGGCCGAGTTCGGGGCCCCCACCCACAAGCGGCGCTTGACTCAACCGGTCGCGGGACCGACACGACCGGCCCATGATCAGCCGCTATTCCCGCCCCGCCGCCGTCGCCATCTGGTCGCAGGAGACCAAATACCGGATCTGGTTCGAGATCGAGGCGCACGCCGCCACCCGGATGGCCGAGCTGGGCGTGATCCCGACCGAGGCCGCCGAGGCGATCTGGGCCAAGGGCAGGGATGTGATCTTCGACGCCGACCGCATCGACGAGATCGAACGCACCACCAAACACGACGTCATCGCCTTCCTAACCCATGTGTCGGAGCTGGTGGGCGAGGAGGCGCGCTTCCTGCACCAGGGCATGACCTCCTCGGACGTGCTGGACACCTGTTTCGCGGTGCAGCTGGCGCGGGCCTCGGACCTGCTGGTTGACGGCGTCGACCGCGTTCTCGCGGCGCTGGAAAAGCGGGCGCAGGAACACAAATTCACGCCCTGCGTCGGCCGCAGCCACGGCATCCACGCCGAGCCTGTGACCTTCGGCCTCAAGCTGGCCGGCTATCACGCCGAATTCCAGCGGGCGAAGCGACGCCTGCTGACCGCCCGGGCAGAAATCGCCACCTGCGCCATCTCCGGCGCGGTCGGCACCTTCGCCAACGTCGATCCCGCGGTCGAGCAATACGTCGCTGACAGGATGGGCCTGGCCGTCGAGCCGGTCTCGACCCAGGTCATCCCGCGCGACCGCCACGCCGCCTTCTTCGCGGCCCTGGGCGTCGTCGCCAGCTCCGTGGAGCGGCTGGCGATCGAGATCCGCCACCTGCAGCGCACCGAGGTGCTGGAGGCGGAAGAGCCGTTCGATCCGGGCCAGAAGGGTTCGTCGGCCATGCCGCACAAGCGCAACCCGATCCTGACGGAGAACCTGACCGGCCTCGCCCGCCTGGTCCGCTCTGCCGTGGTCCCGGCGATGGAGAACGTCGCCCTCTGGCACGAGCGGGACATCAGCCATTCCTCGGTCGAGCGCGGCATCGGGCCGGACGCCACCATCCACCTGGACTTCGCCCTGCATCGTCTGGCGGGGGTGGTCGAGCGGCTGCAGGTCTATCCGGCCAATATGGAGAAGAACCTGAACCTGCTGGGCGGGCTGGTGCATTCCCAGCGCGTCATGCTGGCCCTGACCCAGGCCGGCGTCAGCCGCGAGGACGCCTATGCCGCGGTGCAGGAGAACGCCATGAAGGTCTGGCGCGGCGAGGGCCGGTTCCTCGACTTTCTCAAGGCGGACGCGCGGGTGACCCTTCCCGCCGAACAGCTCGAGGCCCTGTTCGACCTCGGCTATCACACCAAACACGTGGACACGGTGTTCGCGCGGGTGTTCGGCGCGGCGTGAGCCTCAAGCGCGCCTTCGACCCGGTCGTCGATGCGGACACTCGCCTCCTGATCCTCGGCAGCCTGCCCGGCGACGCCTCGCTGAGGGCGGCGCAGTATTACGCCCATCCGCAGAACGCCTTCTGGCGGCTGGTCGGCGGGGTCGTCGAGGTCGATCTGGCGGCCCTGCCCTATCCCGACCGGCTTGTCGCCTTGCAGGCCGCAGGCGTCGGCCTGTGGGACGTCATCGCCCGCGCCGTCCGGCCGGGCAGCCTGGACGGGGCCATCCGTGACGCGGAGGCGGCGGATCTGAACCTGCTGATCGAGCGGCTGCCGCGGCTCCGCGCCGTGGCCTTCAACGGCGCGACGGCCGCCAGAATCGGCCGACGCACCCTGCGCGCCGGACCGCACCTTCGCCTCATCGACCTGCCGTCCTCCAGCCCCGCGCACACCCGATCGCCCGCCTCCAAGGCCGAGGCGTGGAGCGTCCTGAAACCGTTCGTCGCGCCCTGACGCCCTGCGGTCACATGTCGCGCCGGATATCGTGATCACGGCGCATCTTTTCCCGCCCCGGCCAGTACCTGCACCGACGCCGCCGAGGGCGGCGCGTATCAGGAGACGCCCGATGAAACCGACCCGCCTGGCCACGCTCGCCACCGTATCCGCCGCCGCCCTGCTGACGCTGGCCGCCTGCAACAGCGCCGAGGACGCGGCTCCCGCCGAGGCCGCGGCGACCGACGCCTCGGCCACGGCTCCGGCCTCGACCGACCCGATGGTCGGCGGCGCCGCCATGAGCCCGAACGAGACCATCGTCGCCAACGCCGCCAAGGCCTCGAACCTGACCACCCTGGTCAGCGCCGTCACCGCCGCCGGCCTCGGCGAGACCCTGTCCGGCGCGGGTCCGTTCACGGTCTTCGCGCCCGACAACGCCGCCTTCGAGAAGATTCCCGCGGCCACCCGCGGAGCCCTGCTGGCCCCGGCGGGCAAGGCCGACCTGACGAAGATCCTGACCTACCACGTGGTCCCCGGCCGGCTGACCGCCGCCGACATCGCCTCGCAGGCCCAGGCCAATAGCGGCACGGCGACCCTGACCACGGTCCAGGGCGAGGAACTGAAGGTCTCGGCCGGCCCCAACAACACCTGGGTCATCACCGACGCCAAGGGCGGCAAGTCGACCATCAGCCAGGCGGATGTGATGCAATCCAACGGCGTCGTGCACGTCGTCGATACGGTTCTGATGCCGTAATCACGGCGCTGCTGTTGAAACGAGAAGGGCCGCTCCATCGCTGGAGCGGCCCTTTTTCGATCTGGTTGGGAGGACCCTATTCGCCGTTGCGGATCTGGTCGCGGGCCACGGACGACAGCTCGTCCATCTTGCGGCGGATCTCGCCTTCCGACACCGTCAGGCCGGCTCCTTCCAGATCCTGGGCGATCTTGCGGAAGACGTCTTCCTCGCCCGGCTGCTCGAAGTCAGCCTTGACGATAGCGCGGCCATATTCTTCGGCGCCCGCGGCGTTGAGGCCCATTTTCCCGGCCGCCCACAGGCCCAGGAGCTTGTTGCGCCGGGCGACCGCCTTGAATTCCTGTTCCTGATCGAGGGCGAATTTGGACTCGAAGCCCTTTTCCCGATCGTCGAAGGTGGTCATGCGCGTCGCGAGGCTCCGTCTGGCGGCCGAAAGCAGGGCCGCGTCGAGGTGGTCTATATCCACCCCATGCACGAACGCAACCGGAACTGACGGGGTTGCGGCGACACGGCCACGGGGCGCGCCAAAACGCCGCTGGTTTGTATCGCGGCGCCGCATCCGCTAAGGGTTCCGCGACTTTTTCCCGCCCGCCCGCGATTCCGGATCAAGCCGCCCAGACCCCGTCTGGCCGCGCGATTTGCGTTTCCGGCGGGCCCCGCCCGGACCCGTCATGATGAACGTCAAGCGCAAGAAGATTTACGAGGGCAAGGCCAAGATCCTCTACGAGGGTCCCGAGCCGGGCACCCTGATCCAGTATTTCAAGGACGACGCCACCGCCTTCAACGGCGAGAAGAAGGCCCAGCTCGAGGGCAAGGGCGTGATCAACAACCGCATCAGCGAATTCATCATGTCGCGCCTGAACGGCATCGGCGTGACCAACCACTTCATCAAGCGGCTGAATCTGCGCGAGCAGCTGATCCGCGAAGTCGAGATCATCCCGCTTGAGGTCGTCTGCCGCAACGTCGTCGCCGGCTCGATGAGCCAGCGGCTCGGCATCGACGAGGGCACGCCCCTGCCGCGCTCGATCATCGAATTCTACCTCAAGAAGGATGAACTCAACGACCCGATGGTGACCGAGGAGCACATCACCGCCTTCAACTGGGCCACGACCCAGGAGCTGGACGACATCCTCGCCATGACCGTGCGGGTGAACGACTATCTGTCGGGCATGTTCGGCGCCGTCGGCATCACCCTGGTGGACTTCAAGATCGAGTTCGGCCGGGTGTGGGAGAACGACTTCAGCCGGGTCATCCTGGCCGACGAGATCAGCCCCGATTCGTGCCGCCTGTGGGACACCAACACGGGCGAGAAGCTGGACAAGGACCGCTTCCGCCGCGATCTGGGCAATGTCATCGAAAGCTACACCGAGGTGGCCCGCCGCCTCGGCATCATGAAGGACATGCCGACCGTGATTCAGGGTGGATTGCACTAGAATGGCCAAGGTCAAGGTTCACGTGTTTCTCAAGCCCGGCGTCCTGGACGTCCAGGGCAAGGCCGTCGAGCAAGCCCTGCACGGTCTGGGCTGGGCCGGCGTCGCCCACGCCCGCGTCGGCAAGCTGATCGAATTCGATCTGGACGGCGTCGCCGACCCGGCCGCAGAGGCGAAGAAGATGTGCGAGCAGCTGCTGGCCAACACCGTGATCGAAGGCTACCGCATCGAGGTCGCGTGAAGCGGCTGATCCAGTTCTCGGTCGCGGCCTTCGTGCTCGTCTGCGTGCTGATCTTCGCCGCGGCCCTGGCCGGCGGGCTGACGGACGATTCGGCCTTCACCCCGGCGGCGAAGGACGCGGCGCACTGACATCCGGATGATCAACGCCCTGAGACGGTGGGCGAAAGCCTTGAAGCGGGACATCATCGCGCTGTGGCTCGGAGCGCGGGACCGCCGGACTCCGGTGCTGGCCAAGATCGTCGCCGGCTGCGTCGCCGCCTATGCGCTGTCGCCCATTGACCTGATCCCCGATTTCATCCCGGTGCTCGGCTATCTGGACGACCTGCTGCTGGTCCCGCTAGGGATCTGGGTCGCGATCAGGCTGATTCCGCCAGCCCTGATGGCAGAGTTGCGCGAGAGCGCCTCGGCGCAGGCCCGGCCCGCCTCCCCGACCGCCGCGGTAATCGTGGTCGGGCTTTGGCTTCTGGCGGCCGTCCTCGTCGGCGTGCTGATCCGGCGATCGGGCGGGATGGCGCAGATGGTCGCATTGTTCCGAAGCTAGAGACGAACGTGCGGCTTCCGCGTTACGGTCGTCGGCATCACGGAGCTGCGGAATGACCTTCACCCTGACCTCGAACGGCTTCACCGACGGCGGCGCCCTGCCCGACGCCCAGGTCCATGCGAAGGGCAACCGGTCGCCGCATCTGAAATGGTCCGGCGCGCCCGAGGGCGCGAAGAGCTTCGCCGTCACCTGCTACGACCCCGACGCGCCGACCGGCTCCGGCTTCTGGCACTGGACCGTCGCCAACATCCCCGCCGATGTGACTGAACTGGCCGAAGGCGCCGCCGTGCCGGCGGGCGCGGTCGAGGGCCGCACCGACTTCGGCGAGCCCGGCTTCGGCGGCGCCGCGCCGCCTCCGGGACATGGCCCGCACCGCTATATCTTCACCGTCTTCGCCGTGGACGCGGAGCGCTTGGACGTGACGCCCGAAAACTCGGGCGCCGTGTTCGGTTTCAATGTGCATTTCCACACCCTGGCCAAGGCCTCGATCACGGGCGTGTACGAGAACAAGGGCTGATCGGGAGGGGCGGCATGAACACTCTGTTTCTGGCCATCGCGGCGGGCGCGCTGCTGCTGAGCCCCGCGGGCATATCCGCGGCTCAGGACGCTCCGGCCGTCGAGGCGGCCCCGATCGCGACCTCGGCCGGCATCTCGCTGGACAGCCCTTGGCGGCGCGCCGTCTACGCCCAGGCGACGGACCATTTCCAGCACCCGAGCTGGGGCTGGCGTCATTCCGAGCGGAACTACGTGCTGGGCATGGCGCTCGCCGAGGCGGAGGGTCTGACGGTGGACGCCGACGTCCTGTTCGCCGCGGCCTTCCTGCACGACTGGGGCGGGATCGAGCCGTTCGCCGCGGCCGGAGTGGATCACGCCGCCCGCTCGGTCCAGCTGGCCGAGCCCTTCCTGACGGAGGCCGGCTTCCCGATGGAGAAATTCCCCGCCGTCCGCGCCGCCATCCTCGGCCATATGTACGACAAGGAGCCGCAAGGGCCTGAGGCGGTGGTCCTCCACGACGCCGACGCGCTCGATTTTCTGGGTCTGCTTGGCGCGGCGCGGTTGCTGGCGGCGACGGGCGACCGGCCCGACTACGATCAGGCGCTGGGACGAATCGAGCGGTTCTCGACCGACATCCCGCCGCGCCTGAAGACCGCGGCGGCCCGCCGGATGGCCGGGCCTCGCGTGGCGGCGATGAGCGAATTCCTCGCCGGCGTGCGGCGCGAGACGCCGGACCGCGCCAGACCCTGACACGGGCGGCAAACGCTGCTAAAGGCCCGCGCCATGAGCGCAGCCGTCATCGTCTTCCCGGGGTCCAACTGTGACCGCGACTGCAAGGTCGCCGTCGAACGCTCCACGGGCGAACAGGTCCAGATGGTCTGGCACCAGGAGACGGAACTGCCGTCGGGACTGGACCTGATTGTCCTGCCGGGCGGGTTTTCCTACGGCGACTATCTGCGCTGCGGGGCCATGGCGGCGCAGTCGCCGGTCATGCAGGCGGTCAAGAAGGCCGCCGACGACGGCGTGGCCGTCCTGGGCATCTGCAACGGTTTCCAGATCCTGTGCGAGGCCGGAATGCTGCCGGGCGCCCTGCTGCGCAACGCCGGCCTGAAATACGTCTGCAAGCCGATCAGCCTGACCGTGGCCAACGGCCAGACCCGCTTCACCGCCGGCTATCAGGGCCAGCGCGAGGTAATCATGACCCAGGGCAATGGCGACGGAAACTATTTCGCCGGCCCCGAGGACCTGGCCCGGCTCGAGGGCGAGGGCCAGGTCGTATTCCGCTATGTCGACAATCCCAACGGCTCGGTGAACGACATCGCCGCCGTCCAGAACGCGCGCGGCAATGTGATGGGCATGATGCCCCACCCGGATCGTGCCTTCGAGGAAGAGCTCGGCTCCGCTGACGGCGCCGTCCTGTTCCGCAGCGTGTTCGCGGCGGCCTGACCACACGCGCTTTCCGGGAAAATGTCGCACACGGTCGATTGACAAGTGTGGACGGGGTGGGGCCATATCTCCCTGTAATCGGGGGGTTTCCATGTATCGTAAGCTTGCCGGCCTCGTGGCCGCGTTGTCTCTTGGCGCGTGCGCCTCGCCCTATGTGGCGACGCCGTATGACCGCGCCTCGGCGGGGGTGACAGGGGTGGCCCTGGTGGAGGACTCCCTGCCCGAAAAGGCCATCGCCTATGAGGTCGCCTCGGTCGGATCGAATTTCGGCCTGATCGGGGCCCTGATCGACACGGGGATCCAGCTGGAACGGCAGGACGCCGTCAACGACGCCCTCGCCGGCATCCAGTTCGACGCTGAAGGCGAGCTGGAAACCCGGCTGATGTCGGCGCTCAGCGCCGAGGGCTATCGGGTGGCGCCTCTGCCCGGAGAGGCGCGCAAGAAGCGGGACTGGCTGGGAACCTATCCGACCGCGCCGGCGGGCACGGACGCCTGGCTGGACATCGCGGTCGTGCATTACGGCTATATGTCGTCCGGCGCGGGCCAGCCGTTCCGACCGACCGTCGGGGCCAAGGTGAGGCTGGTCAAGGTGTCCGACGGATCGACCCTGATGGAGAACCAGATCGTCTACAATCCGCTGAACACGATGCAGGGGATCATCACCATCGCGCCCAACCCGGAGTACGCTTTCCGCAACCGCAGCGACCTGCTGGCCGACCCGGCCCGGCTGGCGGCCGGCATCGAGGACGCCCTGAACCAGGTGGCCGACACCGCCATCCAGCTGCTGCGCTAGGCGAGCGCGATGGGTGTTCCAAAATCCGCCCTCGCCGTTGTCGCCGGAGCGGCGCTGACGGCGAGCTGCGCCACGACGCCGCCGCCCCTGCCGCCGGTGCTGGACTACGTCCGACAGGATTGTCATGCGTCGCCGGACGTTTCGGCAGCCGTCAGCCTGACGCCGGAGAAGGAGACCAACGGCTATCTGGTGACGACCGTCGTCGGCCCGCAGACTCCCTGCCTGACGCGGGCGGGCATGGCGACGCCCTATGTCGTCTATGCCCTGCCAGCCGACCTCGGCGACAAGACCCTGGCCGTGGGGGGCCTGCTGGAGGCGATGCGCATCCTGTCGCCCGAGGTTTCGGTTCTGGACGCGCGCGGCCGGGTGACGCGCACCTTTGCGCCCTCGGACTATTTCCACCGGGGACCGGTCTATTCCGTGCAGTTCAGGCCCCGCGACGGCGAGGCCTTCGTTCTGGTGACGAGCGATCCTGCCCGGGTGGGGCGCCGCTATGAGGCCATCAACGTGGGCACCAGCACCACCACGGTCTACACCGGCTTCGGCACCGCCAACTTCACCACCGGCGTGGAGGCCTCAACCAGCCGGATGTTCTCCCACGAGGGGGCCATTCAGGTCATCGTCTACGACACGGACACGAAAGAGGACGGCGAACCCTGAGCCGTTCGCTTCGCAGGACGGCGCCCTAGACTCCCCAGGCGTCGCCGCCGGCGCCATAGCCGTCGATGGCCCGGAACATTGCGGACACCAGGGCCCGTTCCTCCTCCGTCAACTCGGGCTTCCAGACGTCGAAGATCAGGATGGTGCGCTCCTGGCCGCTGTCGTTGGCGGCCTCGTGCTCGATGGTGTCGTCGAAAGCCCAGGCCTGCCCTTCCTTCCATTCACGGATGTCGTTTCCGACCCGGAACCGCGATCCGGGCGGCGCGATCAGCGGCAGGTGGCAGATCAGGCGGGTGTTGATCAGGCCATGGTGCGGCGGGATGCGAGCGCCGGCCTTGAGACGGGAGAACAGGATCGACGGCGTCCGGCCCGGGACGCGGCACAGCGGAACCCCGGCCAGGGCCTCGAGCGTCCGGGGACAGCGGCGCGCCATCTCCGGCTGCTCCTCACCGTCCTTCCACAGAAACAGGGCGCTCCAGTCGGCATTCGACGCCATGCCTTTCGCATCGGTGTTGGGCCGGTCGGCGCGCGGCTCGACATAGGGGCGGAACAGGTCCGGCTCGGCCAGAAGCGCCTCGAGCTCGGCCCGGATGTCCGGGGCCGCCGCCTCCACCGCCGCCAGCCAGGGCAGGGTTTCGCGGGGCTGGAACTGGACCTGAGGCAGGCCGGGAAACAGATAGAAGCGCGGTTCCTGCAGATACAACCGCTTGCGGCCCGCCATCAGGTCCAGCGACAGGGCGAAACGGTCGCTGGACGTGGCGACGTCGAATCCGGAGCGGGCGAGGCTGTCGGTCAGATAATTCTGGAAGCGGGCGCTCTGATCCTGAACCGCCGTCTGCGCCCGTCGCAGGTCCTCCACGAGATCGGGGGGGACGGGGACCCCGCCCGCGGCGCCACGCAAGGCCGAGCTGTAGAAGCTGGCCCCGGCCCGCGCATCCCCCAGTCCGACCAGGGCGTCGCCCTTGGCGATCAGGGCGCGGAGATCCCGGGGATTGACGGACAGGGCCCGGTCGGCCTCGGCCAGCCGGGATTCGAACGTTCGCTGATCACCTTCACCCATGCGCTGATCGGAGGTCGGCGAGCGGCCTCCGTCAAGGCGAAACGTCAGGCGGCGGGGATTGTCTGCCTGCGAAACCGCCGGGTCTCCATTCCCGGCCCGCAGTGCAACCTTGGCCGCGTCGTGACGTACCTAGGGGCAAGCGTCCTGAGGAGAACCCGATGTCGTCCATCGTCCGCGCCACCCCCGCCCAGATGACACGTCGCCTGATCGTTCTGGGGGCCGCGCTTTTCGCCGTGATCGTCGGCCAGGCGCAGATGGCCCTCGGCTGGGGCCAGACGGCCGCCGAGTTCTCGGCCGACAGCGATGCGACCCTGAAGGTCGCCGGCTACGCCTTCGCCATCTGGGGTGTCATCTATCTGGGCCTGCTGATCTATGCGGTGCGGCAGGTGCTGCCGCGGACGGGTGAAAGTCTGCTGATCCATCGATTCGGCTGGCCGTCGGCGTTGGCGTTCGCGGGCATCGGCCTGTGGATCGTCGCCGCGGCCCTGGATGCGGAGGTCGCCACCATCGTGCTGATCTTCGGCTCGCTGGCGGTGCTGCTGATTCCGCTGTTGCAGAACGCCGGCGCCATTCGCGCCCTGCCGATCCGCGAGCGTGATCGCTGGATGGTGGTCTGGCCGCTGGCGCTCCTGGCGGGTTGGCTGACGGTTGCGGCGCCCCTGAACCTTATCACCGTGGCCACCGGCAACGGCGACCTGCCAGCGGTCCTGTCGCCGACCGTCTGGGCGGCGACCGCCATCGTAGTGGTCGCCGTCGTCGCCCTTGCCGTGACCCAGCGGGTCCGGACTCTCGCCTACGCCATTCCGATCGCCTGGGGTCTGCTGGGCGCCTTTGTCGCCGAACAGCCGCGCAACGCGCCCCTGGCCTATGTCGCGCTAGGGGCGGCTGTCGCCGTGCTGGTCGGGGCGATCGTGCTGAGCCTTGGCCTGCGTCAAGGCGTCGAACGGCGCGAAGCGCCCCCGGCCTAGTCGCCGTCCGTCTGATCGTCGTTGGCGGCGTTTCTGGAGGCCCGCTCGGCGGCGGCGGAGGCTCCGGCGTCGTCGGCGGCGATCTCCGGCGCGTCGGGATCTTCGGGCGTCGCGGCGGGATCGATCGGTTGGTCGGTCATGGCAGCCTCCTTCGACTTCCCGGGATCAATGGGCGGCCGCGCGCGATGTTCCGCTCGGCGGCGGCTGACACCCGCTCCATGAACGGCTAGAAGGCGCGCCCATGAGCGCTCCGCAGAAGACCATGGCCGAACTGGCCGCCGAATACGGCCTGGCCCCGAACGAATATCAGGTCGTCCTCGACCGCCTGGGGCGAGAGCCCAACAACGTCGAGCTGGGCGTCTTCTCGGTGATGTGGTCCGAGCACTGCTCGTACAAGTCGTCGAAGATCCACCTCGGCAAATTCCCGACCAAGGGGCCGCGCGTCATCTGCGGCCCCGGCGAGAACGCCGGCGTCATCGACATCGACGACGGCGACGCCTGCATCTTCAAGATGGAGAGCCACAACCACCCCTCCTACATCGAGCCCTACCAGGGCGCGGCGACGGGCGTGGGCGGCATCATGCGCGACGTCTTCACCATGGGCGCGCGGCCCGTGGCCCTGCTGAACGCCCTGCGCTTCGGCGACCCGTCGCATGAGAAGACCAAGCGGTTGGTCAAGGGCGTGGTCTCGGGGATCGGCGGCTACGGCAACTGCGTCGGCGTGCCGACGGTGGCGGGCGAGACCAATTTCCACGCCGGCTACAACGGCAACATCCTGGTCAACGCCATGTGCGTGGGCGTGGCCAAGGCCGACGCCCTCTTCTATTCGGCCGCGCCGGCTCCGGGCCTGTCGGTGGTCTATTTCGGATCGAAGACCGGCCGCGACGGCATCCACGGCGCGACCATGGCCTCGGCCGAGTTCGACGAGGACTCGGACGAGAAGCGGCCCACGGTGCAGGTCGGCGATCCGTTCGCCGAGAAGCTGCTGATCGAGGCGACGCTGGAGCTGATGGCCTCGGGCGCCGTGGCGGCGATCCAGGACATGGGCGCGGCGGGCCTGACCTCGTCCTCGGTCGAAATGGCGGGCAAGGGCGCCGTCGGCATCGAGCTGAACATGGACGCCGTGCCCCAGCGCGAAGAGGGCATGACGGCCTATGAGATGATGCTGTCGGAAAGCCAGGAGCGGATGCTGGCGGTGCTGAAGCCCGGCCGCGAGGAAGACGGCCACCGCATCTTCAAGAAGTGGGGACTGGACGCCGCCGTCATCGGGGTGACCACGGACACCGGCCGGCTGGTGCTCAAGCATCACGGCGAGACGGTCTGCGACGTGCCTCTTGCCCCGCTGTTCGATGACGCGCCCCTGTATGACCGGCCCTGGGTCCAGCCCGAGCTGCAGCCGCGGCTGGACGCCAAGACGATCCCGGCGCCGGACAGCTGGGTGGATGCGGTGATCAAAGTGGTGTGCTGCCCGGACATGGCCTCCAAGCGCTGGATCTGGGAGCAGTACGACCGCCACGTCATGGCCGACACCCTGCAGGACTCGGCCACCGCCGCCGACGCCGGCGTGGTGCGGGTGCATGGCACCGACAAGGGTCTGGCCATGACCTCGGACTGCACGCCCCGCTACGTCCAGGCCGATCCCTATGAGGGCGGCAAACAGGCCGTGGCCGAGGCGTGGCGCAACCTGACCGCGGTCGGCAGCCGGCCCATCGCCATCACCGACAACCTCAATTTCGGCAATCCGCAGCGGCCCGAGATCATGGGCCAGATCGTCCGCGCCATCGACGGCATGGCCGAGGCCTGCCGGGTGCTCGATTTCCCGGTCGTGAGCGGCAACGTCAGCCTCTACAACGAGACCAACGGCGCGGCCATTCCGCCGACCCCGACGGTCGGGGCCGTGGGCCTGCTGACCAACTATGACGTCGTCGTCGGCTTCGGCGGCATGGTCGAGGGCGACGTACTGGTCCTGATCGGCGAGACGGTCGGGGAACTGGGCTCCTCGATCTATCTCCGCGAGGTGCTGGGCCGCGAGGACGGCGCGCCGCCGCCGGTCGATCTGGCGCTGGAGCGCAAGACCGGCGACTTCGTGCGCGGTCTGATCGAGGCCGGCGACCTGACCTGCGTGCATGACCTGTCGGACGGCGGCCTGATCGGGGCCGCGGCGGACATCGCCCTGGCCTCGGACTGCGGCATCGAGCTGGACGCCACCTCGGCGACCCACGCCCACATCCTGCTCTTCGGCGAGGACCAGGCGCGCTATCTGGTCGCCACGCCGGACGCGACCGGGATCATCGCGGCGGCCCAGACAGCCGGCTTGCACGCCTCGGTGGTCGGCCGGGCCAAGGGGCGGGACTTCGCTTCCGGAAGTGCGGACGGCGACCTGTTCCGCCTGCCGCTGGAGCACCTGCGCGAGATGCACGAGGGGTGGATGCCGAACTGGATCGAGGGTTGACGCCGCGCCTCCCGATCCTGCTCGCGGCCCTGGCCGTGACCGCCTGCGACGGCGGCGGCGATCCCGTCCAGCAGGCCCTGCGCGAGACGGCGGCGGCGAACCAGTCGGCGACGGTGCGGGAAACCGCGACGACGTCCGCGATCGATCCCGCCCAGATGGACCGGACCTGGGTCGCCGGAGTCATCGAACACCATCGCAACGGCGTGGCCATGGCGGACGCCGCCCTGGTTCGCTCCCGGGACCCGCAGGTCCGGCGAATGGCGCAGGAGATCAAGACGGCCCGGACTCGCGAGATCGCGGAAATGCAGGCGTGGGAGCCCGCCGCCGCACCGCGCCCGTAACGGGGCCGTGACGACCGTCACATTTCCGGGCTAGGTCGGGACAAGCGCGTTCCGGAGGTCTTATGTCGGTATTCGATTCCCTGTCCCGTCGCGGACTGCTGCTGGGCCTCGGGTCCGGCGGCGCCCTGGCCGGCGCCGGCCGTCAGGCCCTCGCCGATCCGGTGTTCTCCGAATATCCGTTCCAGCTCGGAATCGCCGCCGGCGACCCCGCACCGGACGGCTTTGTCATCTGGACCCGGCTCGCGCCCCGACCGCTGGAGATCGGCCATGGCATGCCGTCCCAGCCCGTGGCGGTGAAATGGGAGGTCGCGACGGATCGCGGCTTCTCCGGCGTCGTGCGGAACGGTGAGGCCGTCGCCCGGCCCGAGATGGGCCATGCAGTTCATGTCGAGGTCGAGGGACTGGAGCCCGGCCGGGACTATTTCTATCGCTTCAGCGCCGGAACCGAGCGCACGGCCACGGGCCGGGCCAGAACCGCGCCGGCGGCCGGTTCGGCCGTCGCCCGGGCCCGCTTCGGCGTGCTGGGCTGCCAAGCCTACGAGCAGGGCTTCTACACCGCTCACCGCAAGGCGGCGGCCGAAGATCTCGACTTCGTCTACTGCTATGGCGATTACATCTACGAGGGGCGCGGCAGCCGGACCTATTCGGGGTCGGGCGGGACGATGGAGAACCCGCGCCAGCATTTCGGCGGCGAGACCTACAGCCTGGAGGACTACCGGCGCCGCTACGCCCAGTACAAGATGGACACGGACCTGCAGGCCAGCCACGCGGCGACGGCCTGGTATGTGACCTGGGACGATCACGAGATCGCCAACAACTGGGTTTCGGACATGGACGACGGGGTGCCACCCGAGGTCTTCCTGCTGCGGCGTCAGGCTGCGGCCCAGGCCTTTTACGAGCATATGCCGCTGCGCCGGTCGGCCTTCCCGCGCGGGTCGGAGATGCAGTTGTACCGGCGCTCGTCATGGGGCGACCTGCTCGACCTGAACTTCCTCGACACCCGCTCCCACCGCTCGAACCAGCCCTGCGACGACGCCTGGGCGACGACCTGCGCGGGGGTCGCCGCGCGGGACGCGCAGGTACTGGGCGAGGCCCAGGAGGCCTGGCTGTACCGCAACCTCGACCAGTCGCGGGCGCACTGGAGAGTGCTGGCGCAGCAGATCATGGTGATGGACCTGGACCGCAAGGAAGGCCCCGAGCCGGGCTACAACCTGGACACCTGGGCCGGCTATTCGATCCCGCGCCAGCGGCTGCTGGACCGGCTGCGCGAACGCCGTATCGGCAACACCGTCGTCCTGACCGGCGACGAGCACCAGAACTATGCCGGTGAACTGCACCGCGACAGCCGCAACCCCGAGGGCGCGCCGATCGCCTCGGAGTTCGTCACCACATCGATCAGCTCATCGGGCGACGGTCAGGACCAGCGGGCCGACGGACGCCGCTATCTGGCCGACAATCCGTTCCTGAAATTCAACAACGCCCAGCGCGGCTATGTCGTCTGCGATGTCACGCCCGAGCGCTGGCAGACCGAGTTCAAGGTGCTGGACAAGGTGTCGGAAAAGGGCGGCGTGCTGACGACCCGGGCGAAGTTGGCCGTGGCCAGCGGCGACGCCCGGATCGTCCCGGCCTGAGGCGTCCGCGGACGACGGGGAATTCGACGACGGATTTGGTGGGATTTCGACGACCCGGTTTGAAGACTTGAGCGACTAAGGCGACGGCCGCGGCGGCGTTCTTGCGTCAAGCCAGGACGGGAATCGCCTGACTCAACCGCCCGCCGACCCGGATCGGTTCGACCCGCGTGGCCAGCCCGGTCCTGTCGTCCGTCTCGACATAGACGCCGCAGACCGTGGCCGGGCCATGGGCGGGAACATAGCGCCCCCCCGAGAGGCGGGTGGTGAACCGCCGCAGGGGCTCTTCCTTCTCGTTGCCGATGACGCTGTCGTAGTCGCAGCAGCCGCCGGCGTCGGTCTGGTAGGCCGTGCCGCCGGGCAGTATCTGACAGTCGGCGGTCGGGACATGGGTGTGGGTGCCGACCACCAGCGAGGCGCGGCCGTCACAGAAATGACCCATGGCCATCTTCTCCGAGGTGGCCTCGCAATGCATGTCGACGATGATGGCGTCTGCCGCCATACCCATCGGACAGGCGGCAAGTTCCTTCTCGACGGCGCTGAACGGGCAGTCCATCGGGTCCATGTGGATGCGGCCCAGCACGTTCATGACCAGCACGGTCTTGCCGCTGTGGGTCTCGAACAGATTGGCGCCGGCTCCAGGCGCGTCCATCAGGCGCGGATAGTTCAGCGGGCGGATCAGGCGCGGCTCGCGGACGATGTAGGTCAGCGCCTCGCGCTGATCCCAGCTGTGGTTGCCCAGGGTCAGGCAGTCGGCGCCGGCCATGAACAGATCGCGCGCCGTGTTCTCGGTGATGCCGAAACCGCCGGCGGCGTTCTCGGCGTTGACCACCACGAAATCGAGTTTCAGGTCGCGCTTCAGGCCGGGCAGGTGGTCGCTCAGGCCATCGCGTCCGGACTTGCCGACGACATCACCGAAAAAAGCCAGTCTCATGCGAAGGGTCTATAGCCGGTCTCGGTCAGAACGCCATGCAGACGAATGTCGTGCGCCTCGACCGGCAGACGCTCGACCTCCTGGCCGGCGTAGGCGAAGCCGATGCGCAGGACATCCGGACGCGCGGCGAAGGTCCGGTCATAGTAGCCGCCCCCCTGCCCCAGCCGTCCGCCCTCGGCGTCGAAGGCCAGCAGCGGGGTCAGGATCAGGTCCGGGTCCACGATCTCGGCCAGCGGGAACGGCGCCGGAACGCCGGCCTCGTCGAGCTCGAGCGGTTCGCCCGGCGACCAGCGGCGGAAGATCATGGGGGCGTCCCGCTCCATGACCACCGGCAGGCAGAGTTCCCGCCCCGCCCGGCTGAGGGCGAGGGACAGGGCGTCAACGTCCAGTTCAGAGCCGATGGCGCGGTAGACGGCGACGATCCGTCCCGGCGGCAGGGCGCCGGCCTGTTCGGCGGCGCGGCCGGCCGCGCCCGCGTCCAGTCCGGCCAGACGCTTGCGCGTGGCCCGCATCGCGGCGCGCAGCTGATGCTTGTCGGTCATGGAAGACACCGCCCGGCCGCGTCGAACACGCCCGGCAGCCCTAGCGCGCGGACCCTGGCGGCTCAAGCGTCGCCGCACGCGCTCAGGCAGCGAGGCTCCGCGAGCCGAGAGATGGCGCAAAAAGGAGGAGAGGTTGGCGGCGCCGCAAGAACCGTGAAGGACGTTTAAATCCTCTCGACCTGGGTAGCCAGGTGGGCGCCGTGTGCCCAAGCCCACGAGCCTGGTCAGGGACAGCTCCCTTCGAGTGAATTAAGGTCGCAAGGAAATGTTGCCTTCGACGAGGGCCGCAGCAAGACCCGCCGTCGGACAAGATAGTCGTTCCGCCGGGGCGGAACAATGGCCGGACGTCAAAGGCCCTGGGCGATTTTCTCGAGCCGGGCGGCGACGGCGTTCAACGCCTCGGCCACGCCGTCGGTGTTGGCGGCCCCCGAGGCCGCAGGCGCGGCCCCGCCGTTGGCGCGCGCCTCATGCAGTTCGTCGGCCAGCATCAGGCCGGCCATCAGGAACAGGCGGATGTCGCCGACATGGCCGACCTCGCCCGCCACCTGGCGCACATGGCCGTCGAACTGGCCGGCCAGGGTGCGGACGCGGTCCTCCTGGCCGTCAGCGCAACCGACGGCGTAGGGGCGGCCGTTGATCTCGACGGTCACTGTCGCCATCAGCGGGCCTCCTGTTCGGACAGGCTGGCGCGGATGGCGTCGGCGGCGCGGGACAGGGCCTCGGCGGCGTCGCGGCCGGCGGCTTCCAGATCATGGATGCGGGCGCGGTCGGTTTCGGTCGAGGGCTCGGGCGCGAACAGATCGTCGTCCGGCACGCGGCTGGATCCGGCCGCGCGACCCTTGAGCTCCAGCAGCCGGCGCTCGAGCAGAGCCAGCGCGCGGTCGACACGGTCCTTGGCGGCCGAAGCAGCATCCATTCGGGTCACATCCTCCAGAATCCGTATAGAACCCGCGCGCACGCCGGGGTAAAGCGGCGCGCTTCCTTTTTTCCGCCTCCCGACGAAAGGTCCTCCCCGTGACCGACGCCAAAAACGCATCCGAAAAGGCCACCCCGAGACAGATGGCCGACGCCATCCGGGTGCTTTCCATGGACGGGGTCGAAAAGGCGAAGAGCGGCCACCCCGGCATGCCGATGGGCATGGCCGACGTGGCGACGGTGCTGTTCTCGAAATTTCTGAAGTTCGACGCGAGCCGTCCCGACTGGGCCGACCGCGACCGCTTCATCCTGTCGGCCGGGCACGGGTCGATGCTGATCTACTCCCTGCTTCACCTGACCGGCTACAAGGCCGCGACGAAGGAGGAACTGTCCAACTTCCGCCAGTGGGGCTCGAAGACGGCGGGTCACCCCGAGTTCGGCCATATGCCCGGCGTCGAGACCACCACCGGCCCGCTGGGTCAGGGCCTGGCCAACAGCGTCGGTTTCGCCATGGCCGAGCGCCATCTGGCGGCGCGGTTCGGCGACGATCTGGTCGACCACCGCACCTGGGTCATCGCCGGCGACGGCTGCCTGATGGAAGGCGTGTCGCAGGAGGCGATCGCCCTCGCTGGCCGCTACCGACTGAACAAGCTGACCGTTCTGTGGGACGACAATTCGATCACCATCGACGGCGCGGTGTCGCTGTCTGACGCCACCGACCAGAAGGCGCGCTTCAAGGCCGCGGGCTGGGCCGTGAAGGCCGTCGACGGCCATGACATGAAGGCCATCAAGTCAGCGCTGCAGTGGGCGACGAAACAGGATCGGCCGACCCTGATCGCCTGCAAGACGAAGATCGGCCGCGGCGCCGCCACCATGGAAGGCAGCCACAAGACCCACGGCGCAGCCTTGGGCGCAGCCGAGATCGCCGCCACGCGCCTGGGCCTGTCGTGGACGCATGAGCCGTTCGAACTGCCCGAGGCCGTCGACAAGGCGTGGAAGAAGGTCGGACGCCGCGGCGCCAAGGCGCGCAAGGCGTGGGAAGCCCGCCTGAACGATTCGTCGCAGGCCGCGGACTTCACCCGCGCCATGAAGGGTGACCTGCCCGCCGGCGCCTTCGACAAGTTGCACGCCCGGATCGCCGAACTGGTGGAGACGAAGCCGGCCCAGGCCACGCGCCAGTCCTCGGGCGCCGCACTGGACGAACTGTTCGCCGCCATCCCCGAGCTGATCGGCGGCTCGGCCGACCTGACCGGCTCGAACAACACCTTCGTCAAGGGTACGCCGATCTTTGACGCGCCGACCTATGAGGGTCGCTACGTCAACTGGGGCATCCGCGAGTTCGGCATGGCCGCAGCCATGAACGGCATGGCCCTGCACGGCGGGGTCATTCCCTACGGCGGCACCTTCATGGTGTTCTCGGACTACAGCCGCCCGGCCATCCGCCTCGGCGCCCTGATGGGGGTGCGGGCCATCCACGTCCTGACCCACGACAGCATCGGACTGGGCGAGGACGGCCCCACGCACCAGCCGGTCGAGCATCTGGCCGCCCTGCGCGCCATCCCCAACCTGCTGGTCTTCCGCCCGGCCGATACTGTCGAGGCCATGGAATGCTGGCAGGCGGCGCTGGAGCACAAGGCCGCTCCGTCGGCCATGGCCCTGTCGCGGCAGAAGACGCCGGCGGTCCGCACCGTCTCGGCGTCGGAGAACCTGTCGGCCCGCGGCGCCTATGAAATCCGCGCCGCCAGGGGCGCAGCGAAGGTCACCCTGTTCGGCACGGGCACGGAACTGGCGCTGGCGCTGGCCGCCGCCGATGCACTGGAGGCCGAAGGCACGCCGACGCGGGTCGTCTCCGTCCCGTGCTTCGAGCTCTTCTTCCAGCAGCCGAAGAAATATCAGGACAGCGTCATTGGCCGCGGCACGGTCCGGGTCGCTGTCGAGGCCGCGATCCAGCAAGGCTGGGAGCGGTTCATCGGCGAGGACGGCGGCTTCGTCGGCATGACCGGCTTCGGGGCGAGCGCCCCGGCCGAGGTCCTGTACGAAAAATTCGGCATCACGACCGACGCCGTGGTCGCGGCGGTCAAGGCGCGGCTGCAGGGCTGATGGCCCATCTCGGCGCCGTCACCCTGCTGGTCCGCGACTACGACGAGGCCATCGCCTTCTTTGTCGGCAAACTCGGCTTCGCGCTGAGCGAGGATACGGACATGGGCGGCGGCAAGCGCTGGGTGCGGGTCACGCCCGGCGGCCAGACCTCGCTGCTGCTGGCGCGGGCGACGACCGACGCCCAGCGCGAGGCTGTCGGGCGACAGGCGGGCGATCGCGTCTGGCTGTTTCTCGAGACCGACGACCTGACGCGCGACCACGTGGCCTGGTCGGCCGCGGGCGTCGCCTTCCGCGAGACGCCGCGCCACGAGCCCTATGGCAAGGTGGTGGTGTTCGAGGACCTGTACGGCAACGCCTGGGACCTGATCGAACCCGCCAGCACCGGAGACTGACCATGCGTATCGGAACCCCGCTGTCCGACACCGCCATCCGCGTCATGCTTCTGGGGGCGGGGGAGCTCGGCAAGGAGGTCGCGATCGAACTGCAGCGGCTCGGCGTCGAGGTCATCGCCGTCGATCGCTACGCCAACGCCCCCGCCATGCAGGTGGCGCACCGCAGCCACGTCATTCCGATGACCGACCCGCACATCCTCGCCGGAGTCATCGCGGCGGAGGCGCCCCACATCATCGTGCCCGAGATCGAGGCCATCGCCACCGACGTCCTGGCCGAGATCGAGGCGGCGGGACATGCGGTGGTCATCCCGACGGCTCGCGCCACCCAACTGACCATGAACCGGGAAGGCATCCGGCGGCTGGCGGGGGAAGAATTGGGCCTGCCGACATCGCCCTACGCCTTCGCCTCATCGGCTGACGAGTTGGCGGACGCCGCCGAGCGCATCGGACTGCCGGTCTTCGTCAAGCCCGTGATGTCGTCCTCGGGCAAGGGCCAGTCCTTCGTCGAGTCCCCTGATCAGGTCGCCGACGCCTGGGCCTACGCCCAGTCCGGCGGTCGGGTCGAGACGGCGACGGTCATCGTCGAGGGCCGCATCGACTTCGATTTCGAGATCACCCTGCTGACGGTCCGCTCGATGCGGGACGGCGCCGTGCGGACGGACTTCTGCGCTCCGATCGGCCACCGGCAGGTCAAGGGTGACTATGTCGAGAGCTGGCAGCCGCAGGCGATGACGCCGGCCGCGCTGGCCGCGGCGCAGGACATCGCCGGCAAGGTCACGGATTCGCTGGGCGGCCTGGGCGTGTTCGGGGTCGAGCTGTTCGTGAAGGGCGACCAGGTCTGGTTCTCGGAGGTGTCGCCGCGCCCGCACGACACCGGACTGGTGACGCTGGCGACCCAGACGATGAGCGAGTTCGCGCTGCATGCCCGCGCCATCCTGGGCCTGCCCGTCGACGTCAGCCAGCGCGACATCGGCGCCAGTGCGGTGATCTACGGCGGCATGGACGCCGTCGGCGTCGCCTTCGAGGGTGTCGCCGGGGCCCTGTCCGTGCCGACCGCCGACCTGCGCCTGTTCGGCAAGCCGGAAAGCTATGAGCGCCGCCGCATGGGCGTGGCGACCGCGCGCGGGGCGACGACCGACGAGGCGCGCGAGCGTGCGCGAGAGGCCGCGTCCAGGGTGCGGGTGGTTCCGGCCTAGGGTCGCTGCAACACCTCGACTGCGCGCTCCAGCACGGGATCGCGTCCGGACCTGAGATCAGCATCCGAGGGCTCGACAGGCACGTCCGGCGTCACGCCGACCCGTTCAAGCACAGTCCCCGATCCGGTGCGGAAAGCGACGACGCCGACGCTCAATCGGCCCCCGTCCGGCAGGGCGAAAAGGCGCGACCCCACCACCGCGCCCGCTGTCGCGCCGCCGACGACGGGGCCTCTTCGCTGCTCCTGCACGAAGGCGGCGAACAGCTCCGCCCCGCTCGCGGACTGACGCGAGGTCAGAACCGAAATCGGTCCCTCGAAATGTACGGGCGCGGCGCGCGTGCGAAGGCGTCGGTCCGGCAGCCAGCCGAACTCGGCGACGCCGTACGTCAGGCCGGCGTCAAAGAACGGGGACAACAGACGTCCGACTTCCGAGTCGAGCCCGCCGCCGTTGTAGCGCAGATCAATGATGACCGCGGAGGGGGTGTCGACGAGCTCGGCTTTCAGCCGATCCAGCACGGCCTCGCGCGTGACCCGATCGAACTCGTCGAACTGGACGAGGAGCACTCCATCCGGCCGCCGATGGACCAGGGGCGCGGCCCGCGGCATCGGGCGGGCCGCGAGGGCGAGTTCATGGACGGCGTCATCGGCGTCCGTGAAGCGCCATACGCCGGGAGCCTCGAGATGGGCGCGGCCGGGCTCGAACGCCGCCCCGTCCACTGTCTCGACCCGCCAGCCCAGCCGCACGCCGGCTTCCGCCGCCGGCCCGTCGGGACGAATGCGGGTGACGATGAACCTCTCCCCGGATCGCGTGAGGGTCAGACCAAGCTGCGGCCCCTCCGCCAGCCGGGCCTGTTGCCGGCGCAGGTGAGCCGTCGGGGCGAGGGCGTTGGTGTGCGGATCATCGAGCAACGCAAGAGTCGTATTGAGGGCCCGGTAAAACTCCGTCTCGTCGGGCCGGGCGATCGCCGTCTCGCGGAGCCCGGCCGCCTGCGACGGCCAGTCCAGGCCACCGAAGTCCCGGCGATAGAATCTGCGGGTGACCAGGGCCACGGCTGCGTCATAGACCGCCGTATTGAGCGCGGTTCGCTCGGTCGATCCATCGGCGACCACCACGGGCGAAGGGATCGCGCGGTCGTCCGCATACGGAAGGGACTGGCAGCCGCACAGGACGACGATCAGTAAGACCGCGGGCGTTGTCGCCCGTGGAAAGGAGATCATCCGCCGAGGCTAGAGCGGCGCGGCGCGGATCGACAGGGCCCGTTCTTCAGGGGCCGCGCCGGCCAGCGCCGCCACGGCCGCCTCAAGGACCGGATCGCGTCCCACCCGCCGGTCCTCGGCAGTCCCGGAAGCCGTCACGTCGGGCTTCACCCCGCGCCTCTCAAGCCGCACGCCCCCCGAGGTCACGAAATCGGCCCGGCTGAGCGTCAGCCGGCCGCCGTCGGGCAGTTGCGTCTCCCGCGAGATCAGCACGGCCCCGGCTGTCGGCGCTCCGACGACGACGGCGCGGCGGGCTTCCTGCAGGGCGGCCGGCGTCAGTTCGGCGGCGCTGCGGCTCTGGTTGTCGACCAGCACCGCCACATCGTTGGCGACGGGGGCCGTCAGTTCGCCGCATCCGCCGGTCGTCCTCATTTCGACCCTCCGGCCCGTCCGTGACGTGCGGGTCGCCCACGCCCGGTTTGTCGGCAGGAAGCAGCTCAGCACGGCGTCCGCCTCCATCAACCGTCCGCCGGGATTGCCCCGCAGGTCCAGGACCAGGTCGATGTCCGGCGTCACACCGGCCAGCTGCTCGCCCATCCAGCGGCCCAGGCCCTGCTCGAAGGCCTCGACCTTGAGAACCAGCAAGCCGGGGCGGGTGCGGTCGGCGACGAAGGCCGGGCGCGGCTCCATCACCCGGGGGTTCAGAACGGTCGGGCGGGCGGCTCCGTCAGCGTCGACCAGCGCCAGGACCACGGGTCGGCCCTCGATCACATCCTGTTCAGGGGTCCATCCCGCCACGCCGTCGGCGATCAGCCGCCAGCCGACGCCGACGCCCGCTTCGGCCGCGGGCGATCCCTCGCGGACCTCCTCGACCACATAGATGTCCTGATTGTCCCGGTCAGCGCGCATGGACAGACCGATCGCGGCGCGGCGTCCGCGCAGCTGATCCTGACGCCGGGCCACCGCCGGCGGGGCGGCGCCGGCGTGTTCGTCGTCCAGGAGGTCCAGCATCCCGCGCAACGACCGGTACAGGGTCCGGTCATCCCGCGCCGCCAGCGCCACGGGCCGCCACGTCCGGCGCGCGGCGTTCCAGTCCACCCCGTGCAGGTGCGGGTCATAGTATTCGCGCCGCACCTCGTTCCAGATATGGTCGAAGACCCTCTGGTTCATCCGGACGCGTTCGCGGCTGGGCGTGACAGGGGCGGCGACCGAGGCCGCCGGAGCGATCGCGGGATCGCCCGCGAACGCCGGGGCCGCGAAGAGCGCAAGGCTCATCGCGGCTGACACGGCCAGTCGTTCAAACAGGCGACGGAAGATCATGGCGCCATTAGAGGGCGCCTTCGCCGAGTTTCAAATCACGAAGTCGCTGAACGGATCACTCGTCATCGCCCTGTCGCGTTTCGATCCGGTGGGTGAAGACCTGCATGTCGTGGCCCTGACCGCGTTCGCCTTCCTCGATGAAGCCCGAGTGGTCGGCGTCCATGCGGGCGAAGGCTTCACGAAGCGGCCCGGTGAACTCGGCCTCGCTGATGCGGCCGTCATTGTCGGCGTCCATCCTGTGCTCGCCGTCCGGGCCGCCGAGCCGGCGGACGATGACATTGTGCTCGCCGGGGCCGTCGGCGCCGCGCGGCAGATGGAGGATGTGGGGACCGCCCTCACCGCCGGGACCGCGAATGACGATCTCGTGCTCCATATGCCCGCCCGGCGCTCCGGAGCGCCGGACTTCGACGTGGCGCGCGCCCGGGCTGCCCTCGCCGCCCGGACCGCGCAGGAACATGTGCCCGCCCGCGCCATGGCCGGCCGACATTTCCTCGGTCGACAGGCGGCCGTCGCGGTCCTTGTCCATGCGGGCGAAATGGTCGTTCATCGGCGCGGCGAACTCTTCGCGCGAAACCTGGCCGTCGCCATCCTTGTCCAGGGCGCCGGGCCCGTCGCCCATCATCATGAAGCGGGTGTGGACCTCGGGCGGGGCCGGGGGCGCGGGTGGAGCCGGCGGGGCGGGATGGTCCTGCATCAGGAGGGCGGACAGGGCGATCAGGGTCAGCATGGGCGTTGGTTCCCGTTGTGGAGCGACGCAGTTCGACCATGCCGCCCTTTCGCCCGTGTTTCAGGCCGGCGGAGAAATGTTTCAACGCTGAAATGACGGCGAGCGCCCGGTCCGCCACAATGGCCGTCATGCAAGCCGAGGCCGCCCCCCGCATTCTCGTCGTCGACGACGATCCCGGCATCCGCGAGGTGTTGTGCGACTATCTGAGCCAGCACGGCTATGACGCGACCGGCGCCGCCTCGGCCGCAGAGATGGACCGGGCCGTCGCGCGCCAGGCGCCCGACCTGATCGTGCTGGACCTGATGATGCCCGGCGAGGACGGGCTGTCGGTCTGCCGCCGCCTGTCGGGCAAGGGGGGACCGCCGATCGTGATGCTGTCGGCCATGGGCGAGGACACCGACCGGATCATCGGGCTGGAACTGGGGGCCGACGACTATCTGGCCAAGCCCTGCAATCCGCGCGAACTGCTGGCCCGCGTCCGCGCCGTTCTGCGCCGTCCGCGCGAAGAAACCGCAGCCGAGGGTCCGGCGCTGGCCTTCGCCGGCTGGCGGCTGGATCTGCTGCGGCGGGAGCTGACGCGGCCCGACGGGCGCGCCGTCGCCCTGTCGGCGGGAGAATTCGCCCTGTTGCGGGCCTTCGCCGAGCGGCCGGGCCGGGTGCTGACCCGGGACCAGTTGCTGGAACGGGCGCGCGGAGCGGACGCCGACGTCTTCGACCGGGCCATGGACGTGCAGATCAGCCGGCTGCGGAAGAAGCTGGACGACGGTTCGGGCCTCGAGATGATCCAGACGCTGCGCGGCGAAGGATACATGTTCGACGTCAAGGTCGAGCGGCTGGCCGGCGTCCGGGGCGCCGCGTGAGGCGGCCCTCGTCCTTTCCCGTCCTGGTCCAGGTGGCGGCGCTGGCGGTTCTGGCTGTCGTCATGTCCCAGGCGGTGGCTTTCGGGGTCGTGGTGCTGGCCCCGGAGCCCCGCCCCGCGGGCTTCAGCATCGAGGCCGCGGCCAATGCGCTGAAAGGCGAACCGGCCGAAACCTCGGACGGCCGGGCGCTGCGGCGACGCTTCACCGACAGACCGACCACGGTAGGCCCGGACGAGCAGATCGACCCCATGGCCATGGCCATTACGGCGGGTCTGGCCCAGCGGCTGGGCGTCGAGCAGGAGACCGTGCGGGTCCGGGTCGATCACGACCGGCCGAGGAAACGCGGGGGCGAACCGTCGGACGCCGCCGTAAGGGATCATCTCAACTTCGTCTTCGTGCATGGCCCACGCCGCACGCCGCCTCCGCCGGCCCCTCCGTCTCCGCCCCCGCCGCCCGCCCCGCCCGCTCCGGCTGTGCCGCGCGAGGTGACGGTGATGCGGCAAGGCGCCGAGATCCGGGCCCAGCTGAACATGCGTCACGTCATGCCGCACAGTTCGGGCGGCGCCTTCATCATCGACCGCGAGACACGGCAGTTCACGGTCCTGGCCGACCGATTGACCTTCGCGCCCTTCGCCGCCTCGGTGCTGCAGCCCGACGGGCGCTGGGCCACGGTCGAGCCGCCGCGCGGCCTGTTGTCGCCGTGGCAGCAGCGGGTGCTGCTGGCCTTGGCCATATCCATGCTGCTGCTGGCGCCGCTGGTCTGGTTCATGGCGCGGCGACTGACCCGGCCGATCCGGGTCTTCGCCGATGCCGCCGAGCGACTGGGCGCGGACCCCGACGCCGAGCCGCTGACGCCGTCCGGCCCTTCCGAAGTTCGCACCGCCATCCAGGCATTCAACGACATGCAGGCGTCCCTGCGCGACCACATGCGCCGGCGCACCCAGACCGTCGCCGCCATCGCCCATGATCTGCGCACGCCCCTGACCCGGCTGAGGTTCCGGGCCGAACAGGCCCCCGAGGCGGTGCGAGACCGCATGGCCGCCGATATCGAGGAGATGGACGCCCTGATCGCCCAGGCCATGGCCTATGTCCGCGGCGAGGCGACGCCCGAGCGGCGCGAACGATTCGACCTGGCCGAGCTCGCGAAGGACTGCGCCGGCGGCTTCTCCGAAACCGGCGCGGACGTCACCTTCTCCAACGGGGCCGTCCTGCCCGTCGAGGCCGGTCCCGCCGCCCTGCGCCGCGCCCTCGCCAACCTGATCGCCAACGCCGTCAAATTCGGCGACGCGGCCCGGGTGACGGCGCTGACGGAAGGGGGCCAGGCGGTGATCCGGGTCGAGGACGACGGCCCCGGCCTGCCCGAAAGCGAGCTGGAGACCGTGTTCGAACCCTTCCAGCGCGCCGAACGCTCGCGCAGTCGCGAAACGGGCGGAGCCGGACTGGGCCTGACCGTGGCCCGACAGGCGGCGCGGGCCTTTGGCGGCGACGTGACCCTGACCAGCCGTTCCGGCGGCGGCCTGACCGCTCGGCTGAACCTTCCCCTTGTCAATCCCGCGATTGAGACGCCCTGACGTCGCCGGCCAGGTCGCGACCATGGACTCGCTCGGCCTCGGCGGTCCCGGCCCGCCCGCGCGACGCACCGACTGACCGGAAGCGTTACAGTTGATCACGCCTTGTTACGGGCGCGGGGTTGATCCTCGCGCCCGCCGGTTCCATTGAAGCGCCGACATTCAGCCCTTCTTCGGAGACCGCCCCATGACCGTCCGCGTCGCCATCAATGGTTTCGGCCGCATCGGCCGCCTCGTCCTGCGCTCGATCGTCGAGCACGGCCGTCGCGACATCGAGGTGGTGGCGATCAACGACCTGGGCCCGGTCGAGACCAACGCCCACCTGCTGCGCTACGATTCGGTGCACGGCCGGTTCCCGGGCCCGGTCGAGACCGGCGCGGACTGGATCGACGTCGGCCTCGGCAAGATCAAGGTCACGGCCGAGCGCGATCCGTCCAAGCTCCCGCACAAGGAGCTGAACGTCGACATCGCCTTCGAATGCACCGGCCTGTTCACGACGAAGGAGAAGGCCTCCGCTCACCTGACCGCCGGCGCGAAGCGCGTGCTGGTCTCGGCTCCCTGCGACGGCGCCGACAAGACCATCGTCTTCAAGGTCAATCATGAGACGCTGACGGCCGACGACATCATCGTATCCAACGGCTCGTGCACCACCAACGCGCTGGCCCCCGTCGCCAAGGTCCTGCACGACCTGTTCGGGATCGAGCGCGGCTATATGACCACCATCCACGCCTACACCGGCGACCAGCCGACGCTGGATACAATGCACAAGGACCTCTACCGGGGTCGCGCCGCCGCCCTGTCGATGATCCCGACCTCGACCGGCGCCGCCAAGGCCCTCGGCCTCGTGCTGCCGGCCCTGAAGGGCAAGCTGGACGGCTCCTCGATCCGCGTCCCGACCCCGAACGTCTCGGTCGTCGACCTCAAGGTCGTCGCCGGCCGCGAGGTGACGGTGGAAGAGATCAACGCCGCCCTCCAGGCCGCCGCCGACGGCCCCATGAAGGGCGTGCTGGCGACCACGATCGAGCCGCTGGTGTCCACCGACCTGAACCACATCGCCGCCTCGAGCACCGCCGCCCTGCCCCAGACCCAGGTCGTCGACGGCAAGCTGGCCCGCGTCCTGACCTGGTACGACAACGAATGGGGCTTCGCGACGCGGATGGCCGATACGGCGCTGGTGATGAGCAAGCTGATCTAGCACCAAACGATCCGCTCATCCCGGCGAAAGCCGGGATCCAGTCCTTTGGGCGATGACCGCGTCCAGTTTCGCACCGCTCGTGATCCCGGTCGTTGTGCCTCTCGAAAGCACTGGGTCCCGGCTTTCGCCGGGATGAGCGGAGGAGAAAAAGCATGACCTTCCGCACCCTCGACGACGCCCCCTCCCTCGCCGGCAAGACCGCCCTCGTCCGGGTGGACTTCAACGTTCCGATGGAGGACGGCAAGGTGACCGAGGACACCCGCCTGCGCGTCGCCCTGCCGACCATCAACAGGCTGCGCGATGCGGGGGCCAAGGTCGCCCTGCTGGCCCATTTCGACCGACCCAAGGGCAAGGTCGTCCCGTCGATGAGCCTGCAGCCGGTGGTCGACGACCTCGAGCATCTGCTCGGCGCCCCGGTCCGGTTCGCCACCGACTGCGTCGGCGACGAGGCGAAGGCCATGATCGCCGATGTGCCGCTCGGCGGGGTGGTTCTGCTCGAGAACGTCCGCTTTCACGCCGGCGAGGAAGCCAACGACCCGGCCTTTGCGAAACAACTGGCCGAGCTCGGCGACGTCTATGTCAACGACGCCTTCTCCGCCGCCCACCGCGCCCACGCCTCGACCGAGGGCCTGGCGCATCTGCTGCCGGCCTATGCCGGCGAGTCGATGCGCCGCGAGCTGGACGCCCTCGACGCGGCCCTGGGCAAGCCGCGAAAGCCGGTCATGGGCATTGTCGGCGGGGCCAAAGTCTCGACCAAGCTGGACCTGCTGAAGAACCTGGTCGGCAAGCTGGACCGCCTCGCCATCGGCGGCGGCATGGCCAACACCTTCCTTTTCGCCCAGGGGATCGACATCGGCGGATCGCTGGCCGAGCGCGACATGGCCGACACGGCCCGCGAAATTCTGGCCGAGGCCGAGGCCCGGGGGTGCCAGATACTGCTCCCCGTCGACTTCGTCGTGGCGACCGAGGTCAAGCCCGGCGCGGCCGCCCGCCCCGTTGTCGCCGGCCAGCCGCTGTCGGCCGACGACAAGATCCTCGACGCCGGCCCGGCCAGCGTCGCCCGCCTGGTCGACGCCCTGACCGCCTCGAAGACGCTGATCTGGAACGGGCCGCTGGGCGTGTTCGAAGTGCCGCCGTTCGATGCGGCCACCGTCGCGGTCGCCCACCATGCGGCCGCCCTGGCCAAGGCCGGCGTCCTGACCGCGGTCGGCGGCGGCGGCGACACGGTCGCGGCCCTGCACCACGCAGGCGTGGCCGACGACATGACCTTCGTCTCCACCGCCGGCGGCGCCTTCCTGGAATGGATGGAAGGCAAGCCCCTGCCCGGCGTCGAGGCGCTCCGGACCTGACGGTTTGCGTTGTTACATTGCGTGACTTCAAGGCGCGGTGCGGCTAAACCACCGGCAAAACATACGGGCTCAGGAGACACCCCATGGCGCGCATCACGCTGCGACAGCTTCTCGATCACGCGGCCGAGAATGGCTACGGCCTGCCGGCCTACAACATCAACAACATGGAGCAGGGGCTGGCCATCATGGAGGCGGCCGAGGCGGTCAACGCCCCCGTCATCATCCAGGCCAGCCGCGGCGCCCGGAACTACGCCAACGACATCGTCCTGGCCAAGCTGATCGACGCCCTCGCGGAGCTGTATCCGCACATCCCGGTGTGCATGCACCAGGACCACGGCAACGGCCCGGCGACCTGCGCCACGGCCATCCAGTACGGCTTCACCTCGGTGATGATGGACGGCTCCCTGGAGGAGGACGCCAAGACTCCCGCCAGCTACGAGTACAACGTCGACGTCACCCGTCGGGTGGTCCAGATGGCCCACAGCTGCGGCGTCTCGGTCGAAGGCGAACTGGGCGTGCTGGGTTCGCTGGAAACCGGCATGGGCGAGGCCGAGGACGGCCACGGCTTCGAGGGCAAGCTGGATCACTCGCAGTTGCTGACCGACCCGGATCAGGCCGTGGACTTCGTGCGCGAGACCCAGGTCGACGCCCTGGCCATCGCCATGGGCACCAGCCACGGCGCCTACAAGTTCACGCGCAAGCCCGACGGCGACGTCCTGGCCATGAATGTGATCGAGGAAATCCACCGCCGCCTGCCCGACACCCATCTGGTCATGCACGGATCATCGTCGGTTCCGCAGGACCTCCAGGACATCATCAACCAGTACGGCGGCGAGATGCCCCAGACCTGGGGCGTGCCGGTCGAGGAAATCCAGCGCGGCATCAAGCACGGCGTGCGCAAGATCAATATCGACACCGACAACCGCATGGCCATGACCGGCGCGATCCGGAAGATCCTCGCCGAGAAGCCCGGCGAGTTCGACCCGCGCGCCTATCTGAAACCGGCCAAGGAGGCGATGCGCAAACTCTGCCAGGAGCGCTTCGTCCAGTTCGGCTGCGAAGGCCAGGCGTCAAAGATCCGCCCCTTGTCGACGGCCCAGATGGCCCAGCGCTACGCCAGGGGCGAGCTGAACCCGCATTTCGGCTCGACCACGTCCAAGGCCGCCTGACGCGCCTGATCGCGGCGCCCCGACGCCCTACCAGCCGCCGTATTGACCCTGGAAACGCCAGCGCACGTCCCGGACGTCGCGCTCGGCGTCGTCGATCGCATCCTGGGCCCGGCGCCATTCCCGCTCGGTGTCCGCGCGCTCGCGCCGGATCTCCTGAATGCGGTTGCGGATCGTCTCGCGCTGCTGGTCGGTCAGCCCCTCGGCCCGCGCCTCGGCCTGTTTGGCCGTGATCTTGTCGTCCAATTCCTCCAGCCGGTTCCCCAGCGAGTCCGCCTGGCTGCGAACGTTGACCAGGGCCTGCTCGACCTGATGAACGATCTGTCCGTCGCGATAGGCGGGAAGGAAGTCCGCTTCCAGATACGATGGACAGACCCCGCCGTAGCTGGAACCGGCGCGGCCCTCCCTGAACCCGCGATCCGGCCTGCAATACTGGACGAGGCCCTGCTCGCGTCCCGCGCCATAGACGGCGGCGTCGGGCGTGATCCCGTGTTTGGCGCAGGCCTCGGCATGGTCGTTGAGGCGGCTCATGGTCAGGCCCGCCGCGCCGTCCGCAAAGCCCTGTCCGGACCAGTCCCCGGCCATGCACTGCTCCGCGCTCATCGTCGCGCAACTGCCCAGAACCATGACCGCGCCGCCTGCGGCAGCCGCGAGAATCCACGATCGCATGACCCTCCCTCCGTAAAGCCAAGCTTAACCATGACTCAGAACGGGAGAGCCGCCAAGCGCGCCTTGTATTTCAGGCTGCCCGCCGTGCTAGATCAGCGACCGCCCGCTGAGCGGCGGAGCCGCCCTTGTCCGACGAACCTCTCCTTTCTGAAGACCTCCTCGCCGATGAGGAAAGCGCCACCATCCTAGAGGCGCGCCTCGAGACGGGCGGGGTCCGTCTCGACAAGGCCCTGACCGACATCTTCCCCACATTGTCGCGCGCGCGGCTGCAGGCCCTCCTAGCCGAAGGCGTCGTCAGCCGTGACGGCGAGCCCGTATCCGTGGCCTCCGGAAAGGCCCAGCCTGGCCTCTACGCCATCGCCCTGCCAGCCGTCGTCTCCGCCATTCCGCAACCCGAAGCGATCGCCCTCACGGTGCTGTACGAGGACGCCCACCTGATCGTCGTCGACAAACCGGCTGGCATGGCCGTCCATCCGGCGCCCGGTAGTGAAACCGGCACCCTGGTCAACGCCCTGCTTCACCATTGCGCGACGTCCCTGTCCGGCATCGGCGGCGTCGCCCGCCCGGGCATCGTACACCGGCTGGACAAGCACACATCCGGCGTGATGGTCGCCGCCAAGTCCGACGCGGCCCATGCCGGTCTCTCGGCCCTGTTCGCCGCCCACGACATCGAACGGACCTACATCGCCCTGACCCGCGGCGCGCCACAGCCGGAGAAGGGCCGCATCGTCTCCAACCTCGGCCGCTCGACTGGCGACCGCAAGAAGATGGCGGTGCTGAGAACCGGCGGACGCGAAGCCATCACCGACTATGTCGTCGAGCGGCTCTTCGGCGCCGCGCCCCAGAAGGGCAGCCGCCCCGCCGCCCCGCCCCTCGCCGCCCGCGTGGCCTGCACCCTGCACACCGGCCGCACCCACCAGATCCGGGTCCACATGGCCTCGAAGGGCGCGCCCCTGCTGGGCGACCCGGTCTATGGCACCGGCAGTCCCGCCAACCTCGTGCGCGCCGCGATCGCCGCGGCTGGCCTGACCCGCCAGGCCCTCCACGCGGCGATCCTCGGCTTCGTCCATCCGATCACGGGAGAGGCCCTGCGTTTCGAAACCCCGCCTCCCGAAGACATGCGGGTGCTCGAAGAAGGCCTGGCCCGGCTCTAGTCCGTCTTGATTAAGGACGCACTATCCGGTATACGTCCGTCATTCGGTGCCGTGGCGCCGGGGCAACGGTCACGCCGCGGTGTGACGATCCGCCTCTGACAAAGGCGGAAACCCGACCCTATTTCATCGGTTGAGGGGTGAGGCGACGGCGCACATCGGGTGGCCGCTTCCGGAGAGCCCGCTCGTTTTGACGGTCGGAGGGACCATATGGCTGTAGCTAGATCACTCGCGGTGATGTCGCCTGAACAGGGGCTTTCGCGATACCTGACGGAAATCCGCAAATTTCCGATGCTGGCGAAGGACGAGGAGTTCATGCTCGCCAAGCGCTGGACCGAGCACCAGGACCCCGAGGCCGCCCACCGTCTGGTGACCTCGCACCTGCGTCTCGTGGCCAAGATCGCCATGGGTTATCGCGGCTACGGCCTGCCGATCGGCGAGGTGATCTCCGAGGGCAACGTCGGCCTGATGCAGGCCGTCAAGAAATTCGACCCGGACAAGGGCTTCCGTCTCGCGACCTACGCCATGTGGTGGATCCGCGCCTCGATCCAGGAATACATCCTGCGCAGCTGGTCGCTCGTGAAAATGGGCACCACCGCCGCGCAGAAGAAGCTGTTCTTCAACCTGCGCAAGGCCAAGAGCCAGATCTCTGCCTTCGAGGAGGGCGATCTGCGTCCGGAACACCTCTCCGCCATCGCCACCAAGCTGGGCGTGTCCGAGGAAGAGGTCACCAACATGAACCGCCGTCTCGGCGGCGACTCCTCGCTGAACGCTCCAATCCGATCGGACGGCGAAAGCGAGTGGCAGGACTGGCTGGCCGATGACACCGCAGTGTCGCAGGAAACCGCCCTGGCCGAGAGCGAAGAGAAGTCGATCCGCATGGGCCTGCTCGAGGAAGCGATGCAGGAGCTGACCGACCGCGAGAAGCATATTCTGACCGAGCGTCGTCTCAAGGACGATCCGGTGACGCTGGAAGAGCTGGCCGGCCAGTACGGAGTCTCGCGCGAACGCGTCCGCCAGATCGAAGTCCGGGCCTTCGAGAAGCTTCAGAAGGCCATGCGCGCGGCGGCTGACGAGCGGAACCTGGTCGACGCCTGATGAACCCTCCCTCCCCGCATCGCGGGGAGGGACTCAGGTCACGGCCGAAAGGGCCTGGAACCTTTCGTCCCGCCAGCTCCCGCTGTCGAAAATGTCTCCCAGCACCTCGACCGCATCCCATACATCAACGTGACGCACGTACAGCGGCGCGAAGCCGAAGCGGATGACGTCCGGGCGCCGGAAATCCCCGACCACCCCGCGCGCGATCAGGTTCTGCATCACGGCCCAACCGCCTGGATGCGCGAACGAGACCTGACCGCCACGGGCCGCTGCGTCGCGCGGCCCGACCAGCATCAACCCATGCGCCGCGCATCGCGCCTCCACCCTTTCGATGAACAGATCGCCCAGCGCCGCCGCCTTGGACCGCGCCTGGGCCATATCCACGCCGTCGAAGGCATCCAGCGCCGCATCCAGCGCCGCCAGGCTGAGGATGGGCGGTGTCCCGCACAGCCAGCGGTCGATCCCGGCGGCCGGCTCGTAATCGTCCACGAAATCGAACGGCCGGGCGTGACCCATCCAGCCCGACAGAGGATTGCGCAACGCCGCCTGATGCCGCCTCGCCACGAACAGATACGCCGGTGCGCCGGGCCCGCCGTTGAGATATTTGTAGCCGCAGCCCGCCGCCAGATCCGCCCCGTCCCGGTTGAGGTCGACGTCCAGCACCCCCGCGCTGTGGCTCAGGTCCCAGAGACTCAGGGCCCCGGCGGCCCGCACCGCCGCGCTTTGCGCCGCCATGTCGCGCACGGCGCCGCTTCGGTAGTGAACGTGACTGAGCAGGACCAGGGCCGTCCGGTCGTCCAGCGCCGTCTCGAACGCCCCCGGCTCGACGACCCGCAGGTCGATCTCCGGCATGGCCCCGGCGAGACCCTGCAGGATGTAGAGATCGGTCGGGAAGTCGCCCCGCTCGATGACGACGGCCCGCCGCTCCGGCCCCCGGGCCCGAACGGCCCCCGCGGCCAGTTTGAACAGGTTCACCGACACCGAATCCGCCGCCGTGACCTCGTCCGCCTCCGCGCCAATCAGCCGGGCGATCTTGCCTCCCACCTGTCGGGGCAGGTCAATCCACCCATGGCGGTTCCAGCTGGAGATCAGGTCCCGGCCCCACTGTTGCTCGGTCGTCTCACGCACCCGCGTCGCCGCCGCCAGCGTCAGGGCGCCCAGGGAATTCCCGTCCAGATAGACGACCCCGTCCGGCAGACTGAACCGGTTCCGAACGCCGCCCAGCGGATCAGCGGCATCCCGATCAAGACAAGTCTGGCGGGTCGTCATTCGGGAGGCTCCTGTTGCCGGGCGGCTATCGCTCTCTACAGTGAGCCGCCACGCCGGTGAAACGGCGACATCGACAGGATCGCCCGGAATGCGCCCGCCCTTGACCGTCTTGGCCGCATCCCTGTCCGTCGCCGCCTGCATGTCCTCTCCCGCGCCTGTCGATCCGGTCGAGACCCGAACGCCTATCACCTTCAGCCAGCTTCTGAGCCAGCCTCGCGCGAGCGCGGACTTCCGCATCGCCTATGGCGCCGACCCACTCCAGTTCGGCGAGCTGTGGATTCCGAAGAGCGGCCGTCGCCATCCCGTCATCGTCCTGATCCACGGCGGCTGCTGGCGCGCGGATCTGCCCGGCGTCGAACTGATGGACTACATGGCCGCCGACCTCCGGGACCGGGGCTACGCCGTCTGGAATCTTGAATATCGCCGCATCGGCCACGCAGGCGGCGGCTATCCCGGGACGTTTCAGGACATCGCCGCCGGCCTGGATCATCTGCGCGCCCTAGGGCCGCAGTACGGCCTGGACCTGCGCAGGGTCGCGGTCTCCGGTCATTCCGCCGGCGGCCATCTGGCGCTATGGGGTGCGGCTCGAGACCGTCTTCCGTCGACCAGCCCGCTTCGCATCGTCGGCCCCCTTCCGGTGCGGGGGGTCGTAACGCTGGCCGGCATCGCGGATCTGACCGCCTATCGCGAGACGGGACCAGACGCCTGCGGCGGCCCCTCGACCATCGACGCGCTGGTGGGTGTTCAGGGAAGGGACGCCCCCAACATCTTCGCCGACACCTCGCCCCCCGCCCTGCTGCCGTTGGGCGACCGGCAGATCTTGGTGTCGGGCGCGCTCGACCACATCGTGCCGCCGCGGTTTGGCCAGGACTATGCGGCCGCGGCCGTATCGGCGGGCGATCCCGCGACGTCCGTGGTGTTGGAAGGAGCCGGGCATTTCGAGCTTGTCGACCCGACCTCGGCCGTCTGGCCGCGCATCGTGGCGGCCTATGCCGGCCTGCTTGGGTAGACTGCCGGGTGCGGGAGTCTCAGCCCGCGCGCTGCATCGGCGTGATCGGCGCCATGGCCAGCAGCGTCCCGATCGGGGCCGCAAGGGTCGCCTTGGTCACGGGTCCCGACGCCAGGGTGACCTCCAGCGCGCCGACCGCCACCACGAGCCGTGAATCCGACGCCTTGAGGGCCAGCGCCTTGAGCTGGGACGCCTGTTCCCGCACGGCGCGCACCGCCTGCATCGGATCGCTGTCGAACTTGTCCAGCGCCGCCGCCAGAATGCGCATGGCCTGATCCTTGGTAGCCGCGGTCGCCTCGGCTCCGGTGGGGGCCTCGTCCGCTTTTCTCTTGCCTGGCCCCGAAAACTCGCCCGAATTGAACCGCCGACGGTCCGGTCCGATATAGCCGACCGCCTCAACCCAGTCCCGGGGCTTAAGCGCGACGTTCTCGACCCGCTTGAACAGGTCGGCGCTGGTGAAGGGCTTGCGCAGGAATTCGTGCACCCCCGCGTCGCGCGCGCCCAGGATCGTGGTCGCCGTAGCCTCGGTCGTCACCATGATGATCGGCGCGCGGCGGCATCCCAGATGCGACCGCCTCAGCTTCCGCGCCAACGATTCTCCGTCCAGCTTGTCGCCGGTCCGCTCAGTGAACACTATGCCGGGCTCGAGTTCCGCCGCCCTCTGAAGCGCGCGATCCTCGGTTGGCTCGACCAGGATCCGGGCGGCGCCCAGTCCCTTGATGATCTCGCTCAGTATGCGTGCGGAATGGGGGTTCGGATCGACGATCAGAACCCGCCTCAGCATCGGGGCCATTCTTGCCAGCACTCGACGATCGGCAGCAAACAAGACGCAACTCTCCTCAGGGACGGTCATCCTTAACCGGCGCCGGTTAAGGCCGGTTGAATGCCCGGCCGCCCTCAGCCCCGGAAGGGATCGTGCATCATGATGGTGTCGTCGCGTTCGGGACTCGTCGACAGCAGGGCCACCGGGGCGCCGATCAACTCCTCGATCCGCCGGACATACTTGACCGCATTCGCATTCAGATCCCGGAAGCTGCGCGCGCCGGCTGTGCTTTCGCTCCAGCCTTCAAGTTCCTCGAACACCGGTTCGGCCGCGGCCTGGGCCTTCAGGCTGGACGGCAGATAGTCCAGCACCTCACCGTCGATGCGGTAGCCCGTGCAGATTTTGAGCATCTTCAGCCCGTCCAGCACGTCCAGCTTGGTCAGGGCGATACCGTCAATCCCGTTGATCGCCACCGACTGGCGGACCAGCACGGCGTCGAACCAGCCACAGCGGCGCGCCCGGCCGGTATTGACCCCGATCTCGCGCCCCACCGTCGCGAGATGGATCCCCACCTCGTCATTCAGCTCGCAGGCGAACGGCCCCTCGCCCACCCGGGTCGTATAGGCCTTTACGATCCCCAGCACATAGCCGACCCCGCGCGGCCCGATGCCCGATCCCGCCGCCGCCTGTCCGGCCACGGTGTTCGAGCTGGTCACATAGGGATAGGTGCCGTGGTCCACGTCCAGGAAGGCGCCTTGGGCTCCCTCGAACAGCACCCGTTTGCCGTCCCGCCGCGCCTGATCCAGCACCCGCCAGGCCGGTTGCACATAGGGCAGGATCTTGGGCGCAATCTCCAGCAGCTGCGCCAGCAGCGCCTCCGGATCGATCGGCTCGAGCCCCAGCCCCGCCCGCAGCGGATCATGGTGCGAGCGCAGGCGGTCGATCTTGACCTTGAGGTCTTCCACATTGGCCAGGTCGCAGACCCGGATCGCGCGCCGCCCCACCTTGTCCTCGTAGGCCGGACCGATGCCCCGCCCGGTAGTGCCGATCCGCGCGCCCGGTGCGCTCGCCGCTGCCTCGCGCGCCACATCCAGCGCCGGGTGGATGGGCAGGATCAGACAGGCGTTGTCGGCCACGATCAGCACCTCGGGGCTGATGTGGATTCCCTGCGCCTCGATTTTCCCGATCTCGCCGACCAGGTGCCAGGGGTCGACGACCACGCCGTTGCCGATGATCGAGGGCTTGCCCTGCACCACGCCGGACGGCAGCAGCGCCAGCTTGTAAACCTTGCCGTCCACGACCAGCGTATGACCGGCGTTGTGCCCGCCCTGGAACCTGACGACCATGTCGGCCCGGTTCGACAGCCAGTCGACGATCTTGCCCTTGCCCTCGTCACCCCACTGGGCGCCGACCACCGCGACGTTCGCCAAGACTGTTCTCCGCTGTCCGGGATTTCGGAATGCGGGCGCAGCCTATAGCGGGGGAATCGGCGGGTGTCCCGCCGCGGAGCGATTATTCCGCCAGCGCCGTCTCAAACGCCCAGTCCAGCCAGGGCGTCAGCGCCTCGATATCCGCCGTCTCCACGGTGCAGCCGCACCAGATCCGCAGACCCGCGGGGGCGTTGCGGTGGCTCTCGATGTCGAAGGCCGCGCCCGCATCCTCGACCAGCGCCTTCATCCGCATGACCAGCGCCCGGCGCGCATCGTCGTCCATGGCCGCCACGCGCGCATCCACGAACTTCAGGCACACCGAAGTCGTCGAGCGCGTCGCCGGGTCTCGCGCCAGATAGTCGACCCAGTCCGTCCGCCGGACCCACGCGTCGAGCGTCGCCGCGTTGGCGGCCGTCCGCGCGATCAGGCTGTCCAGACCGCCCGCCGCCAGCCCCCACTGGACCGCGTCGATCCAGTCCTCGATCGTCCACACCGAGAAGGTATTCAGCATCGACCCGTTGGCCAGCATCCGGTCGAAGCCGTTCGCATCCCGCAGCCGCAGCACCTTGGGCACGCTGCGCGGCGGTTCATAGCGGTCCAGCCGCGCCACCGCCCGTGGCGACAACGCCGCTACCCCCAGGCCCGCCTCGCCGCCCAGCGCCTTCTGGAAGCTGAACGTCACCACGTCCAGCTTGCCCCACGGCAAGGGCATGGCGAACGCCGCCGAGGTCGCGTCGCAGATCACCACGCCTTCGCGGTCGTCGGCGATGAAGGTTCCGTTCGGGGCGCACACGCCGGAGGTCGTGCCGTTCCAGGGAAACACCAGGTCCTTCTTCGGATCGACCTTCGAGGTATCGGGCCACCCGCCCCACGGCGCCGTCAACACCTCCGGGTCCAGTCTCAGATGCTCGACGGCGTCGCTCGCCCAGACCTTGCCGAAATTCTCGAACGCCAGGACCTGGACGGGCCGCTCGCCCAGCATCGACCACATGGCCGCCTCGACCGCCGCGGTGTCGGACCCTGGCACATAGACCAGCACCCAGTCCGCCGGGACCTCCAGCAGTTCCCGCGTCAGTCTCAGGCCGTGCGCGAACCGCTCCACCACCTCCGGCGCGCGGATGCCTCGGCCCAGCAGCTCATGAGGAATCGCCTGCGACGACCATCCCGGCCGCTTCGCCGTCGGCCCGGACGAGAACCACGGCCGCGCCGGTTTCACGTTCGGCCGATTGGCCATCAATCGCGCCACGGCTTGTAGGGGCCCGCGTCGCGCATCGCCTGCGCCAACTTGGTCAGCGCCGCGTTTTCCTCCTCGGGCAGCATGACCATCAGCCTGGCCAGAAGGTCGCCGCGCTTGCCGTCGGCGAACGCGCCTCGCCCTTTGAGCCGCAGCACCTTGCCTGAGCTCGACCCCTTGGGAATGGTCATCGAAACCGTCCCCTCGGGTGTCCGCACCGGGATCTTGCCGCCCAGAACGGCGTCGGTCAGGGATACCGGCAAGTCCATCGTCAGGTCCGCCCCGTCCCGCGTGAACACCGGATGCCGCGCGATCTTCAGCGTGATCAGGGCGTCGCCCGCCTCGCTGCGGCCCGAGGCACCGGGCGCGCCCTGACCCCTCAGCCGGATCGTCTGGCCGTCCGCCGCGCCCTTGGGGATGGTAACGTCCAGGGTTCGTCCATCCGAGAACTGGATTCGCCGCGTCGCGCCCGAGATCGAATCCTCAAGGCTGATCTCCAACGTCGCCTTTACGTCGGCTCCGCGACCCAGACCCGCATTGGAGAAGCCGCCGCCCCTCGCTCCGCCCGGCCTCGTCCCGCCGCCGAACATGCCACCGAACAGCTCGTCCAGATCGATGTTCTCGAAGCCCTGTTGCCGCGCCCCGCCCTGGCCGAACGGATTGCCGCCCGAACCGCCGCGGGTCGGTCCACCCGCGCCGAAGCCGCGGAACTGCTCACGGCCGTCGGCGTCGATCTCGCCGCGATCGAATTTGGCGCGCTTCTCCTTGTCGCCCAGCAGGTCGAACGCAGCCGTGATCCGCTTGAACCGCTCATCGGCCACGGTGTTGCCGGGGTTCTTGTCGGGATGCAGTTCCTTGGCGAGCTTTCGGAACGCCTTCTTGATCTCGTCAGCGCTCGCGCCCCTCGAAACGCCCAGTTCCTTGTAGGGATCGCCCGCCACGTTCGAAACCGCTCCTGCGCCGGGCTCAAGCAGCGCGAAGCGCATCAGCCCACCAATACCGAAACGATCAGTTAGGCCATCGAGGGGATTCCCGAAAGGCGCGCGGTCGAAATCTCTGGCGTGGCGATCAGCCGAGCGCCGCCCTCGCCTCGACGCCCCAGCCGTAGCCATCCCCCCACTGCGCCACGGCGATCGTCGCTCCCGGGCCGGGCCCGGCGGGAAAATCGATCGCGACGTCCGCCGCCGGATAGAGCGCCGCCACGCCCTCGGCCTCGAACGTCCGGAGCACCGTCGCTTCCGCCAGGATCCTGACCCGGAACCGCAGCGGATCGGCGGACGCCGGTTCGCCCTCCCAGCGGTCCCCGTCGATACGGGACCGCGCGACCCAGCCCAGGTCGAACCCCCCGTCAGCCCGGGCGCCCGCCCTCAGATGCGAAGGCGACCAGGGCCGGTCGTGGACGCCCGTGGCCGTATGGACCACCTCGCTGACCGCCGCCCCGCCGGGAGGTCCCCCCGTCGGACCGGCGCGCCAGATCAGCGGCAGCCCCCGCTCGGTCCGCGGCGACTCCGCCCGCGCCGGCGTAGAGTCCAGCAGAACCACCAGGGCCCCCGCCGCTGCGCCGGCCGCCATGGCGTTGTCTGTCCCCTGCTGCGCACGCAACAATCCGCCCAATCGCCAGACGCCGTCGCCCAACAACTCAGCCGTCCGGAATTGCACCATCTCCCAGCCGTCCTCCGTCTCGACGGCCGCCGCATTGCCGCCCGCGAGCACCGCGATGGCGGGACGGCTTTCCGGAGTTCGTCCCTCGACCCGGACAGCCAAGGTGTTCACCGCATCCCAGCGATGTCTGGGGCCTGGAGCCAGCGGTTCCGTCAGCACGCCCACGGTCGCAGGTCGCGGGATCTCGCCTCGCGCCGCCAGGGCATCCGTCGACGGTCCCGCGAACACCTGCATCGGCCGCCATGGCTCCCCGGCGGCGACCGGGATCGGTCGTCCGTCGATCTCGGCCCCGGCCAGGGGCGGCAGTTCCATCATCCGAAAGAAGGGCGCACCCACCATCGTGCTCGTCCTGTCGGCCCTGGGCCCGCCCTCGTCCGCCCCGGCGTCCACCGACGATATCCGCTCCAGCATCGCGGACGGCGTCTCGTCCATGTCCAGCCGCATGACGCGCCAGTCGCCTTCCCGACCTTCGACCGAGACCCGGTCCCCCGGTTCCAGCCGCATGGCCGCCAGCGGCCCGAGCGCCGCTGTCAGCCGTTCGTCCGCGAGTCGTTCGAGGGCCCGTTCCGCAGCCGCCCGCGCCAGCGAGGCCGAACACACCGCCGGCAAATCCAGGTCGACCCCGCCGCCCTCGCCCGCTGACCGCATGATCGCCGACCCCGTCCGATAGTCCGCGTCGCCGTCGATGAACCTTACCCGCGCCGTCCCTGGCGACCCCTCCAGCGTCCGATCCGCCCGGATGCTCGCGCCGTCCTCCGGCAGCCCCAGAGCCTCCGTCGTCAGCGCCGCCTCCGCCAGACCTTCCCCAACCACCGCGACCTTGCCGCCCCGCTCGGCCGCGACGAGCCCCAGCGCGGCCAGAAGCGGCTCCAGCGCGTCCCGCGTCCGCATCGGCCTGTCGATGACATAGCCCTGCACCGCCCCGCTCACGGCCCCCACCTCGAAATCTTGCGCGGTCAGCCCACCACGCTCCAGAACCGCCGCGATCAGATCCCGCGTCTCGCCCCCCAGCCGGCCATTCAGCCAATGCCCGGTCCGCCACGCCCCCGCATCCGCCCACACGTCTCCGCGACCCGGAAACGCGGGCCAGGGCCGCGCGTCCCAGCACCAGGCGTCCGCCCCGTTCAGCATCGGTCCGCCATAGACCGCCGACACCGGATTGTTGTCCGGGACCGCGTAGTGCCGCAGGACCGCCTCCAGCGCGCGTCGCTGCATCCGGTCGTCGCGCACCCCGTTTGAGAAGGGCGGCAGACCGCTCTCGGCGCTCTTCGGATCCTGGAACAGGTTGGGCGCATTGCCGCCCCGGTCCACGGCCGCGCAGCCGAACTCCGTCAGCCGGATCGGTTTCATTCCGGCAACCCAGGCCGTCGGGGCCGAATTCCGTACGCCGCCCGGCCGGTCATGATGCGCGTTACTCCACCAGCCCTTCAGGTCCTTGGGCCGGAACATCCAGTCCTCGCCATGCGCCGTGTCGGCGATCGCCGTGCGGGTCTGGATGACCCGGTCGGCCTCCGAGGCGTAGAACCAGTCGAACCCCTCTCCGCCCGCCACTTGCGCCGTCAGATAGGCGGGGTCGTCGGGCCCGGCGAAAAGCATGCCGTCCACGCCGCCGTCGCCGGCCCGCCAGTCGCCCAACGGCGGATACCAGTCGACGCCCACATAATCGATGTTGGCGTCGGCCCACAGCGGATCCAGATGGAAGAGCGCGTCGGCCCCCTCATGCCGCCCGAAATATTCGGACCAGTCGGCCGCGTAGCTGATCGCCACGTCCGGTCCGACCACCGCCCGACACTCGGCCGCCAGCGTCCTCAACTGATCCACCGCCGGAAAGCCGCCGACGTCGTCGCGGGTCCAGGTCAGCCCACGCATCTCGGAGCCAATCAGCAGCCCGTCCGCGCCGGTCTCCGCCGCCAGCGCCGCATAGTGAAGCGCCAGCCGCCGCAGGCCCCGGCCCGCCGCCGTCCCGAACATGGCCTCGACGTCCGCCGCCGCCTGACCGCCGTCACGTCCCCTGACCCGTCCCCGCCACGGATAGGCCGCCTGTTCCGTTCCGCCGTAAGGGTCTGGCAGGCTGTTCCTCGCCGGCACGTCCATGAACACGAAGGGGTACAGCGTCACCTCCAGCCCCCGCGCCTTCAGTTCGGCGACGGCCTGCCGCACGCTCTCGTCCGATGGGGTGCCGCCATAGGCCGGGGCGCCGCCGCTCTCCGAGATCACGTGCGCTTCCGCACGCGCCAGCCCCGCGACCGACCAGCTCAACGGCTCTGTCGCCTTCCCGACCCGCTCCACGCCGGGCCGGATCGTGCACTGCGCCGCGCGCAGGTCGGTCCCGAACCAGCCGATGACCAGGCTGACCCGCTTCAGACCCGGGGCCTGGGCCATCAGTTGATCCAGCGATACGATGAGGTCCGTCCGCCCGTCCCCGCCATGGACATTCTCCGCCGTTGTCCGCGTCAGCCCTTCACGGCGCGTGACGACATCGGTCGCCAGCACGAACTCCCCGGCGCCGGGGATCAGGCACACGCCCTCCAGCCGGTCCTCGAGCGCCGTCCCGCCGGCTCCCGCCCTTCGGAAAACCTCGAAGGCCAGCTGCGGGGGCCGGTTCCCATAGGCGCCCAGAGACAGGTCCTCGAACACCGCGTAGGCCGTTCCCCGATACGACGGCGCGGTTCCCTCGACCGCTTCGATCAGCGGATCCGGTATCTGATCGGCGCCGCCGCGATGCACCCGCATCGTCACGCCTGACAGGTCCATGGGCCGCCCATCGGCCCACACCCGGCCGATCCCGTCGATCTCGCCCTCGCACAGGGCGACAGCGAAGCTCAGGGAATAGTCGTACTCGACCGCTCTCGGCCCGCCCTTGCCGCCCGAGATCGTGTTTCGTCCCTCAAGGAACCGGGCCGCCCAGATCACCTGCCCCGTGACCCGGGCCCGCCCGAACACGGCCGCCATCGGCGCGCCCTCGGCCGAACCCTGCACCTTCAGCGTCTCGAGCCGTGGCCCCTTCTGTCGCGCCGGTTCCAGCCCCGAGATGACCCTCTGGTCGATCGTCCGCCCGAGGGTCGACCCGATCACCGCCCCGATGGGCCCGCCGACCGCCTGCCCCACGCTGCTCAGGATGACCTGCGCCATTCAGTCGTTTCCCCTGCTTCCGGCCGGCCAACCGAACACCGCGACCAGCCGGCGCCGCCACCAGGCCCCCATCCAGCTCTCCACCACGGCCCGGCCCCAGTAGGCGTGGATCATCCGCGGCTCGGCGCCCGCCGTATCGCTCAGGATCGCGCAGTGTTTGACCGGACATCCGGCCGCCATGCGGAACATCAGCACATCCCCCGGCGCCGCATCCGCGACCGGCTTCTCCGTCAGCCAGCGCCGCGCCGCGGCCAGCAAGGTCTCCTCGCCCCCGACCTCGGCCCAGTCGGCCTGATAGGCCGGCGGGGATTCCGGCTCGCGTCCCACCAGGTCGCGCCAGACGCCGCGGACCAGTCCCAGACAGTCCGCCCCCTCGCCCCGCACGCTGGCCTGATGCCGGTACGGCGTTCCCAGCCAGGTCCTGGCGACCGCGGCCGCCCGCGCGTTCATCGGCGGCTCCCGCCGTCATTGCGTCCACCTTCGACCGGAGCGGCAGTCAGGAAGTCGTCGCCGGGAATGTCCGGAAAGCCCTGAAAATTGGTCCCGTTAGCGAATGTCCCCACGCAGGTTTCCCAACGCTTGTCGCACTCGGCGCCAGGAAAGGCGGCCCGATCGATCCGGCACCGCCCGTCGCCCAGCAGGGCGTCGCATCCCCGTCCGTAGGTGCGACCAACCACCCGCTCCAGCCGGGCGAGCGGCCCCTCCAGTTCGGCGACGAAGCCTCCACCCTCGCGCCGGATCCGCGCCAGCGTCGCCGTCCAAAGACGCATCCGCAGCTCCGGCCGCTCCCAGTCCACCCGCCACAGCGCGACCGCCGCCCCGTCGTACAGTCCCGCCTCGACGTCCGCATCCGTGATCGCCGCGTCATCCAGGGCTCCGGCGATCGCCCCCGATCCCGCCGCCAGGCCGACCGCGCTGTCTGCGGCCCCGGCTGTCCAGCCGCTCGCTGCCTGGCAGGTCACCCCCTCGACGGTCAGGTCGCGGTCATGGTCGGTGAAGCCCGTTTCGACTCCGTCCGTCCGTCGCAGCACCCAGGCGTGGCACAGCGTCGCCGCACCGCTCTCGATGCGGGCGGCCATCTCCTCCGGCATATCGCGCATGGCTAGACCCGCACCTCGATCAGCGGCGCGGCCGCCATCCGTCCGGCATCGAAACTCTCCAGCGTCACCTCGATCCGATCCGTGTCGAACCGCACCGGCGTGTCGAACTCGAAACCTGCTGTGACGGCCACACCGGCGGCCGGCGCCGCGTCCAGCGTGACCAGCCCTGTCGCGTGATCGACCGCGAACGTCCCGCTCGCCTGTTCGACCCCGCCCACCGCCAGCCGCACCGTGCCTTCGACGGGTTTGGCGATCCGCCGTTCCGCCGCGGTCTGGTCGTCGCCGTAGCGTTTCGACAGCGGGAACACGGTCCGCGCCCCGTCGCCCTGGGCCAGCATCTGATCCACCGCGCTCACGGCCGCGCCCGGCGTGCAGGACTTGCAGTCCGCGAAGTCCCGGAACCGGAACCCGTACAGGCGTCCCCGGCGCGCCTCGAAGAAGCTGGTCAGGGTCGCCATGTCGTCCAGCGATCTCAGATTGGCCCCGATCAGATAGCGGCGGCGCCCCTGCGCCCAGGGCGTCGAACGCCGCTCGAACCCGGACCCCAGGGTCACGATCTCGGTGCGTCGCTCCACGCCGCCCGTCGACCCGAACGCCAGCCGCGCGGGCAGCCTCACCTCGTGAAAGGCCATTCACTCTCTCCTGTCCGGATTTCCAGCGGTCGCTTTCGCTTGTCGAGCGAGCACCGTTACGCCATCCTCCCATGCCGGACCGCGGGTCCGGATCGCGCGGGGAGGGCGTCATGAGCCTCGAGAGTTCATCCCGGATTCAAAGCTTTGACTGGCAAAAGCTGCTGTTTTCGTTCGAGGGCCGCACCCGGCGCTCGCATTTCTGGATCGGGTGGCTGATCTGTCTGGGCGTCGGCGTCGTCGCCGGGTGGATTCCCATCCTCGGCGGCCTGATCTCCCTGGCCCTGATCTGGCCCCAGTTGGCCATCGCGGTAAAACGTCTTCACGACATGGGCAAGACCGGCTGGCTGGTCGCCATTCCCTGGGTCGCGAACATCGTCGGCGTCTGCGTCGGGGTGGCCATTCTGGGGGTCTCCGCCATCATGAACCAGGCCGCCCTGGACCGTGAGGATCCGGCCGCCATCATGGCCCTGCTCGGCCCGGCCTTCGGCATCGTCGTGCTCCTGCTCCTTGTGAACCTGGGCTTCCTGCTCTGGATCGGCGTCACCGACAGCCAGCCCGGCGACAACCGCTTCGGTCCCAGTCCCAAGGAGGTCTGACTCCCGGCCGATTCCTTGTCACAGCCTGCGCGCGCCCAGTGATACGGCGCGCGCCAGCACCTGGGCGATCTGGGCTTCCGACCGCAACAGGCCCGGCGCTCCCCCATCGACGCGGACATTGACGGTCACGCCGGCGCTGCCGGCGGGTTCTATCGTCCCCGCGCCCGCGGGCCGGAACACCTCCGGACCGCGCTCGCCGACCAGGTAGGCGCCGCCGCCCGCGACAGATCCCCCGTCCGCTCGCGACCCTGAAAAAATCGTCCGCACGGCTGCGGCGATGGCGTCCGATAGCCCTCCTACGCCGCCCGATCCCGCCGCGGCGTTCACCGCCGCCAGCATCGCCCGCGCCAGTTCGGCCAGCGTCACCTCGCCATCCGCCGCCGCTTGCGCCAGCGACCGTGTCAGGCTCTCCCCGGCCCGGCCGAAGGCATCCTCGATCGAGGCCGCGGCCCGTTCCGCCGGCTCCCGCAATCCCTCCAGCGCCGCCGCCGCCTCGGCCGCCTTCATCGGCACCACGTCCAGAGCGGACGGTTCGAAACTGTCAGTCATCCGGCCAAGTCTCCGCCATCCGCATCAGATCGGCGCGCCCGATCGGCGCCGGGTTTGCGGGCGCCTCGGTCAGCATCCGCCATTCCTTCAGCGACAACCGCCAGAACGCCTCGGGCCCGACGCCCAGCATCGCCGCGGTCCGCGCCATGCCGCTCCACGGCGTCTTCATGCCGACGCGGCGAAGGCCCGGGCCACCGCCTCCGCCGCCGCGCGCGGGTCGATCTCGGCCCGCTCCAGGCCCGCCGCGAGTTCCCGCTCTCCGCCGCCGCGCAGCAGTGCGGCCAGCACCGCCATCAGGTCCCGTCCGGACAGCGCCCGCATCCGCTCCGCCAGCGCCCCGACCGACTCCAGCCCCAACGCCGTCTCAATCTCCGCCAGCGCTCCCAGCGTCAGGCACAGCCGCCGCTCGGCCCCCGCCAGCATCGCCGCCGTCTCGCCCCGCGCACCGTTGAGTCCCATCACAGGGCGCCGAATGTCACTTCACCGGCGCTGGCCAGGCTGATGGCGAACGTCGCTTCGCCCTCATACTCGCCTGCATACTCCAGCGCGGCGACGAGGAAAGGCCCCTCCAGCACGCCGAAGTCGGGCACGACCAGGCGCCACGTCCGCGGCGCCTGGTTGAAGAAGGCTTCGCGGATCAGGGCGTCCGACGTCGCATCGCGAAAAATCCCCTGGCCCGCCACGGCCGCCGACCTGACGCCCGCCCCACCCAGCAGCTCGCGCCAGCGCCCGGCGCTGTCGCCGTCGGTGGCGTCCACGGTCCGGGCGTTCAGGCTGATCGTCCGCGCCCGCAAACCCGCCACGGTCGTGAACGCGCCCGGCGTGTCCTCGATCTTGAGCAGGATGTCCTTGCCCCGTTGCGCCGCCATGTTCAGATCTCCTCCGTGACGGCGCGCACGCGCAGCACCGCAAATGTCCGCGCCCCGTCGGCGCCCGGAAACACGTCCGCGAACGCGACCCGCAAGGCGGCCGTCCGCACCCCGTCGGCCTCCACCACGGCGTCCGCCAGCCGCAACCGCACCGCCGCCAGCACCGCCTTGGCCTCCTCCGTCCCCCGGAACCGGGACACGACCGTCAGCGTCAGGGCATGCTCGACCCCGCCCCCGTCCGCCCGCACCGGCCGGCTTTCGCTGCGCCCGATCAGAAGGTGGGGAAACCCCGGCCCCTCCGGCGGAGCATCCCAGATCCGCGCCGGCGCGCCCAGCAGCGCCTGCACCGCGGCATCGCCCTTCAGATGTGCGACGAGCGCCTTCTGCAGCGCCAGTTCATGCGCGCTCATCGCGTCCGCTCCAGGTTCAGTATCGCCTGCCCGCCGACGGTCTCGCCCGAGACGATCCGCCAGTCGCCACCCCCAAATCTCAGCATCCGGCCCGGCGTCAGCCGCACATCGGCCCGCGTCTCGGCGGTCACCGTCTCCACGACGCGCCGCCCGCCGGCCTCCGTCTTTTCTCGCCGCCGCCGACTCCCCAGCTTGAGCCAGGCAGACCCCAGCGGTTCCCAGTTGACCGCCCGTCCGCCGTAGGGCGTCTCGGCCTCGACGCCTTCGAACAGACCCGCCAGCGCCCTCACAGCCGCACCACGCGAGACGGCGCGATCCACGCCTCGACGGGCGCGATGGGCATCTCCCGATCACCCCGCTCGTAGGCGCGCAACACCAGCATCAGAATTGCCAGCCTCAGCGGCGCCGGCGACGTCGAGGTCAGGGCCAGCCCGACATCCTCCGCGACCCGCGCCCGGGCCGCATCGATCAGCGTCTGGATCAGACCATCCTCGGCGTCATGCTCGACGCGCAGGAACAGCTTCGCCTCCGCCAGGGTGACGGGTGCGGTCATGGGATGTCTCCGATGTTGGAAGGGAGGCGGCAGGCATCAGTGAACAGGCGACACGGTTCGGTCCCCCGCCCGCCCACTGTTGCCTGCGGCCTGTCGTCTGCTGCCTCGGCTAGCCTCAGCTCGCCGCGAACTTCATCACCTTGATGGCGTCGAAATTCTGCACCCCGCCGCCGACGCGCTTGGTCGTGTAGAACAGCACATAGGGCTTGGCCGAATAGGGGTCCCTCAGCACCCGCACCCCGGCCCGGTCGACGATCAGATAGCCGCGCTGGAAGTCGCCGAAAGCGATCGCCGCGCTGTTGGCGGCGATGTCCGGCATGGTCTCGATCTCGGTCACGCGATAGCCCAGCAGGCTCGCCGTCTCGCCCGCCCGCTGCGCCGGCTGCCAGATGTAGTTGCCGTCGGCGTCCTTGAATTTGCGCACCGCCGACACTGTCTTGCGGTTCATCACAAACCGCCCGTTTGGCCGGTACTGGGCCTTGGGCGCATAGACCAGGTCGATCAGCCGGTCGGTCGGACTGTTCGGGGCGAACGCCCCTGCCGCGCCCGACGCCACATGGCCGATCTCGCCCCAGACGGCGCTGGCGTCCGCCACGATCGGATAGCTCAGAAAGCCCTTCGGCTTGTTGACGCCGTCCCCGGTGACGAAGGCCGCGGTCTCCTGGGCCGCGAAGGCGTCCTCGACCTCGGCCGCCAGCCATTCGTCCAGGTCGATCAGGGCGTCGTCCAGCAGGGACTGGGTCGCCGCCGGGTTGGCGTACAGATCGGCCGAGGGGAATTCCAGCAGCGCCAGGGTGGCGGGGTCCGTCTCCGGTCTCGCCGCCGTCTCGGCCACCCAGCCCGAGGCCACGCCCGCCGTCGACACCGGCTTGCGGAACACCCCGGCGCCGACCGTGCGCACCGTGGCGATCTCACGCATCGGCGATCCGGCCATCAGCCGCCGCTCGATGGCCCGCTCGGTCTGTTCGGGCACGACATAGCCGGCCGAGTTCGACGCCGTGCTCAGTCCCGTCTTCAGCTCCAGCCCGAACGAAGCGCCCGTCTTCAGATAGCCGTCGAAAGCCGCCTTCTCCTCCAGTCCTCCGCCGTTCGGGGAGAATGACGGGACGGAGGTTTGCCCCAGCTCCGGTCGCCGCCCTTCGCTCACCACGCGGTCAAGCCGCGCCTGCGCCGAAGCCACCGCCTGGTCGATCCGCGCCACCTTCTGTTCCAGCAGGGTGTCGGCCGAGGCCTTCTTCTCGATCTCATCCAGCCGGGCGTCGTTCGCCCCTTTGAACGCCTCGAACGCCGCCATCATCTCGTGCATGGCGGCGCGCGCCTCCGGCGTGGCCGGGGCCTGTTTGGTCTCTTTCATTTTTGCTCCAGTTGAAGGGACGGCGGGCATAGGCCAACCGTCATCGTCCGGGCGTCCCGGACAGGCCGCTGACACCCGGAGGCGTCTTTGGACTTCACGAACCCTTGAATGCGCGGTCCTCCCCGCACGACCGGGTCCGGATCCCGCTGAGCGGGACCCTCTCGCCGAGCCGCTATCCGGCGCGCCGGCGGTTCACCGGTTGCGGCGGCTTCCCGATGTCATCGTCGCGGCGCGCGCCACCCCGAACCGCGCGCCTGGCAGCATCGGGAACGTCACCAGAGACACCTCCCACAGATCCACCTCGACCAGCACCCGCAGCCGCCCCTCGCGACGCGCCCGGCTGCTCCGAAACCCGATCGACAACCCGTCCAGCGCCCCTGCCCCGGACAGGGCCCCCGCGAACCGCGCCTCGGCCGACCAGTCCATGATCCGGCCCTGAACCCACAGGCCGCGTTCGTCCTCGACCATCCGGTCCCAGACTCCGACCACCGCCCGGTTCTCATGCTGGTGCAGCATCCGCACGCCCCGCGCGCCCGTCCTGGCCAGGCTGGCGGAGAAGGCGCCCTTGGCGACGACGTCCCCGTTCAGATCGGCCACACCCCACAACGAAGCGTAGCCTTCGATCCTCAGGCCTGCATCGGCCCCGGCGAGCGCCGTCATCCGCGGCGTTCCAACCGGCGCTCGACCCGCTCCACGGCCGCCCGCGTCGCCACGCTCTGCTCCTCCAGCCGCGCCAGCCTTTCGGCCACCAGCCGCTGCTCGGCGACCCGTTCCTCAAGCGTCGCGATCCGGGCCGCCGCCCCGCCGGCCCAGACCAGTCCGCCGATCGTCTGCAGCGCCAGCGCCCCGATCAGCGCCACCGGAACCTTCTTCAGGCTTTCCATCAGTCACCCAGCCCCGCCATTCGCCGCCGCTCGTCATCGGTCAGGAAGGCCGCCGCATTCAGTCGCGCCCACAGCGCGTCCCGCTCGGGCTGCAACGCGGGCAGCGCCTCCAGATCCGCCTCGATCCTGATCCCCGGGAACCGTCCGCCGAGCCACCCGCCCAGCGCCGCAGCCGTCTTCCGCGCCAGCGGAACCACCGTCCCCCGCCAGAAAGCCGCATTGGCCTCGCGATAGTTGGCGTAGGTCGCATCCCCGGGAATCCCCAGCAGTTGCGGCGGCACCCCGAACGCCAGCGCGATCTCGCGCGCCGCGGCATGCTTGCCGGCGATGAAATCCATATCGGCGGGAGTCCAGCTCATCGGCTTCCAGTCCAGCCCGCCTTCCAGGATCAGCGGCCGCCCGGCGTTCACCGTCCCGGCGTGGCTCTCGTTGACCTGCGCCCGTAGTCCCTCGAACTGCTCGGCCGTCAGCCGCTCCCCATCCTTCGCCGCATAGACCAGCGCCCCGGAGGGCCGCGCAGCATTGTCCAGAAGCGCCTTGTTCCAGGCCCCCGACGCGTTGTGCACATCAATGGCCGAAGCCGCCGCCTCCAGCGGCGAAAACCCGTAATGATCGTCCGTCGGATGAAACAGCTTCAACTGCATCACCGGCATCCAGCCGTCGGCCGCGCGGCCGATCCGCACCGATCGTCCATCGACGGAATAGTCATACGCCTCGGCCCAGCCGGCGCGTCCCGGGACCACCTTCACCCGGTCCGGTCGCAGGGTCCAAAGCTCCTCGGGCTCGGCCTCGCCCACCGCCTCGGCATAGGCGTTGCCCGCCGTCTGCAGCGCCCCGTACAGCGTCTCCAGCCACTCCGCCCCCGACTGCTCGGGATTGGGTCGCGCCAGCAGCCGGGCCAGCGGGTGGTTCTCTGTTCTCACCCCATCGGCGAACAGGACCAACGGGGTCGACGCCGCCGCCTCCGCGATCATCCGCACGCAGCGATAGGCCACCGCGTTCTTCCCGAACCCCTCGACCGCCAGATGGGCGTAGTCGCGCGGCGTCCACCGCGCCCGCCCGCCGCTGGTCAGGGCGATCAGCGCCCCGGCCCGGCTGTCCTTGATTTCGGGCGCGGTTTCACGCCCGCGGCGACCGATCGGCCAGCGCAGCTTCTGCATCCTGTTCCTTCCCGAATATCCGTCCCGGACCGCCCGGTGCCGGAACCACCGCACAACGCGCCCAGGCTCCGCCTGGCCCGCCGCGCGCGGAGCAGGTCCGTCAACGTCTGGACGAGGGCGACCGCCAGGCCCGGGCTGCGACCCGGTCCCGATTTCCCGTCATGCCCAAACAGTACCGGACCAGCGCACCAAGGCGGGCAGATCAGATCGGGAAAAGACCATCCTGTTGTTCGGAAAAGACTTTATCTCTTGAACCCGACTATAGATTCCCGAAAGGTCAGCACAGCGTCACGCCATGTCAGGCGCCGCAAGGTCGCCTCGCGGTCAGGCCGCCGCCTCATCCGCGCCGGGCTTTGTCGCTTTCGCGGCGGATTGCGAGGCGCGGGTCATGACCGCCAGCAACTCCGCGACCTGGATCGGCTTGCCGACGTGACCGTCCATCCCGGCTGCGATGCAACGCTCCACGTGCTCCGGCTGGACGTTGGCTGTCAGGGCGACGATCGGGGTCCGCGCCACCGCCCCGCCCATGGCGCGGATCGCGCGCGTCGCCGCCAGTCCGTCCATTACCGGCATATGCACGTCCATCAGGATCAGGTCGTATCCGCCGGACCGGGCGGCTTCCACCGCCTCGGCCCCATCGCGGACGGTGTCGAGAGCCACGCCAAACCCGTCCATTATCGCGCTGACCAGTTCCCGGTTCGCCGGGGCGTCGTCGGCCATCAACACCCGCAGTCCGGCTGGAACGGCCAGAGCAACCGGACCGACCGGTACCGCCGCCGTCTTCGCGCAGCGCAGGGGGATCGTGAACCAGAAGGTCGACCCCTCCGCAGGCCTGCTCTCCGCGCCGATCTTCCCCCCCATCATCGTGATCAGGCGGTGCGAGATGGCCAGTCCCAGTCCGGTCCCGCCGTAGACTCGTGTGGTCGAGGCGTCGGCCTGGGTGAACCGGTCGAACAACTGTCTGATCTTGTCCGGGGCGATGCCGATCCCGCTGTCGCTCACGGCCACCCTCAACTGCCCGCGATCCTCCGCGACCGTCAGTCTGATCTCGCCCTCCGAGGTGAATTTCACCGCATTGGAGAGGAAGTTAAGGGTTACCTGCCGCAGCCGGCCCTCGTCTCCCATCAGCGCCGCCGGCAGCCCGGCCGCGACATCAACGGTCAGGGTCAGGCCCCGGGCCAGGCATTGCGACTCCACGATCGCCGCCGCGGCCGCCGCCAGGGCGCGGGGATCGAACGGCTGCGGATCCAGATCGACCGCGTCAGCCTCCAGCTTGGAGTAGTCCAGAATGTCGTTGATCACGGCCAGCAGCGCCTCGCTCGCCGTGGCGATCCGGTTGGCCCAGGTCCGCTCGGCCGGAGGCAGGTTCGAGCTGCCTGCCAGCAGGCCCGAGAAGCCGATCACGCTGGTCAGAGGCGTCCGCAACTCGTGACTCATATTGGCCAGGAACTCCGACTTGGCGCGCGCCCCGGCCTCGGCCCGGTCGCGCGCCTCTGTCAACGCCTCCTCCAGATGCTTTGTGTCGGTCACGTCGCGCACGACATCCTGGAACTCGACAACCCGCCCGTCGTCGTCGCGGATGATCGATGTCCGGGCTTCGAACCAGCGGACTCCCGATCTTGTCAGGCCCCGATACGTCACGCCGCGATGCGCCCACTCGGGCGGGGAATTGACGAATTCCCGGAAACTCTCGGCCAGGGCCGGCACATCGTCGGGATGGATCATATCCGTCACGGGTCGTCCGATCACGTCCTTGGGGGCGTATCCGCTGACCGTCTCGATGGATGGCGACACATAGGTCACCACGCCGTCCACGCCGTATGCGATGATGATGTCGGTCGCGCGATCAGCCAGCAGCCGGTAACGACGCTCGCTTTCGGCGATCCGTTGTGCCGCTTCTTCGGCTTCGGTCACATCCTGGAACACGCCGAACATCGCCGTCACGCGTCCGTCCGCGTTCCGCTCGGTTTGCGCCCGCGTCTCGACCAGCCGTTCCTCGCCATCGGCCCGGATCAGACGCGCCCGGATTCGGAAGGCTTCGCCAGCCGTCAAGCCATGCATGACCGCTTCCCGGACCCTCGCCCGATCGTCGGGGTGGAAAAACGCGATCGCATCGTCCAGCCCGGGATCGTAGGTCTCCCTCGTCACGCCGTAGATGGCGTAGACGCGGTCCGACCATGTCGACTTGAACGTCTCGGCGTCCATTCGCCAATGCCCGACGCCGGCCATCTCCTCGGTGAGGCGCAGCAGTTCCAGCTGTTCCTCTCGTTCGCGGGCAGCCTCAGCCCGGTCGAGAATCTCGCCGGCCATGCGGGCCAGCAGCTTCAGGTTCTCGATCTCCGCATGGCTCGGCCGAGGACGCGCCCGGATGTCCATCACGCCGATGGCGCCCACGCTTTCGCCGACCGCGTTGACGACGCCGACGCCGGCGAAGAACCGGAGATGGGGTTTTCCAGTCACCATCGGATGGTTGCGGACCCTTTCGTCCGCCAGGGCGTCCTCGATCACCAGCACAGCGCCGGGCCCCTGGCTGGCCACCATATTGGTCGCCGACAGATTCCGCGGCATCTGGCTCTGACCGAGGCCGACGTTGGCGCGGAACACGGTCCGGTCGCCGTCGCACACTCCAATCATGGCATGAGGCATGTCGAAGATGGCGCAGGCGAGCGCTGTCAGCCGGTCGAACGGGCTCTCAAGGTCCAGTTGGCTCGCCGCCGCTTTCCGCAGCGTTTTCGAACTCTTCGCTCCCATGCCTTCAGTTTGCGGGGCGAACAACGAAGTTTCGGTTAGCGGCCCTGGTCGCCGCCTCTTTCGACCATCCACTCCGGCGCCTCGAAGTCCAGGGCGTCTTCGGACCGCTTCAGCGCGCGTTCCGAGACCGTCTGGCCCCGCACCGACACGCCAGCCCTGTGCACGCTCTCGGGATCGCCAGACACCAGCGGATGCCAGTCCGCCAATCCCCGGCCCTCATTGATGCGGCGGTATCCGCAAGACTTCGGCATCCACTTCAGCGCCTCGATGTTCCACGGCGTCAGCTTGATGCAATCGGGCACATGCTCGCGCCGGTTGGCGTAGTCGGTGCAGGTGCAGCGCGCGGCGTCGAACAGCTTGCAGTGCACCCGCGTCGGAACCACTTCGCCGGTGTCTTCGTCCTCGAACCGGACGAGGCAGCACAGACCACAGCCGTCACACAGGCTTTCCCACTCTTCGCGGGTCATCTGTTCGAGGCGTTTGGCTTGCCAGAAGGGCCGTTCCATCGGCGGCCTGTTAAACCCTCCGCGCCGCCCTGTCTCGCACAAGTCGCCTGCGCCTGCCGGTGGTCATGAAGCCCCGTACACCCTATATGGCCGCCTTCGACCGCGCGGCCTCCCCGTCGCCCCCAAACTCCCCGCGCGTGTCCAGGGTTTCCATGGCTCCCCGTCCTCCTCTCGTCGCCCTCAAGAACGTCCGCCTCCAGGACGGCCAGCGCCCGCTGTTTGACGGCGTCGACATCGCCGTCGAGCCGCGCACCCGCGCCGCCCTGGTCGGCCGCAACGGGGCCGGCAAGTCGACCCTGATGAAGATGGTCATGGGCCTGATCGAGCCCGACGCCGGCGATCGCTCCGTCCAGGCCGGCGTCCGCTTCGCCTATGTGCCCCAGGAGCCCGTCATCACCGGCGAGACCCTGCTTGACTACGCCGCCTCGGAAGGCGCCGAGCGCTGGACCGCCGAGGCCTGGCTGGCCACCTTCGGCCTCGATCCCGAAAAGCCCGCGGTCAACCTGTCCGGCGGCGAGATCCGCCGCGCCGCCCTGGCCAAGGCCTTCGCCGAAGAGCCTGACCTGCTGCTGCTCGACGAGCCGACCAACCACCTCGACATCCTGGCCATCGAATTGCTCGAGGAGGAACTGCTCCAGGCCCGATTCTCGGTCCTGGTCGTCAGCCACGACCGCGCCTTCCTCAACCGCGTCACCCAGTCCTGCCACTGGCTGGAGGGCCGCCGCGTCCGCACGCTCAACAAGGGCTTCGCCGCCTTCGACGAATGGTCCACCAAGGTCCAGGATGAAGAAGCCCAGTCCCTGCAGCGGCTGACCAAGACCATCGAGCGCGAGACCGAGACCTTCTACCGCTCCATCACCGCCCGCCGTACCCGCAATGAAGGTCGCGCGCGCTCGCTCGAAGCCCTGCGCGCCGATCGCAGCGAACGGCTCAAGGACGTCCCCCGCGAGCTCAACCTCGGCGTCGATTCCGGCGCCACGTCCGGCAAGCTGGTGGCCGAGCTCAAGGGTGTGACCAAGACCTTCGGCGACCGCACCGTCATCAAGCCGTTCACCACACGGGTCATCCGCGGCGACCGGCTGGCCATCGTCGGCCCCAACGGCGCGGGCAAGACCACCCTGGTCAAGATCCTGCTCGGCCAGCTCAAGCCTGACGAGGGCACGGTCCGCCTCGGCGCCAATCTCGAGCCCGTCTACCTCGACCAGTCGCGCGAGGGCCTGCGCAGCGACATGACCCTGTGGGACGCCCTGACTCCCGGCGGCGGCGACAGCGTGCTGGTGCGCGGCATATCCAAACACGTCGCCGCCTACGCCAAGGACTTCCTGTTCCAGGAAGGCCAGTTGCGCCAGCCGATCTCCACCCTGTCCGGCGGCGAGCGCAACCGCCTGCTGCTGGCCCGCGCCCTCGCCAAGCCCGCCAACATGCTGGTCCTCGACGAACCGACCAACGACCTCGACATGGACACGCTCGACAAGCTGGAAGAGCTGCTGGAGTCCTACGACGGCACCCTGATCCTGGTCAGCCACGACCGCGACTTCGTTGACCGGCTGGCGACCTCGACCATCGCCATGAACGGCCGTGGCGACATCGTCGAGACGCCCGGCGGCTGGACCGACTTCATCCGCCAGAACCCCGGCTTCCTCCAGCCCGGCGCCAACCCCCGGCCGCAGGACAAGGACGCCGCCCGCCGCGCCGAGGCCGCCCCCGCGCCCGCCTCGGTCTCCGCCGCGCCGAAGAAGCCCGGCAAGCTGACTTTCAAGGACGCGCACCGCCTGAAGGAGCTGGAAGGTCTGCTCGCCACCCTCCCGGCCGACATCGCCCGCCACGAGGCGACCCTGGCCGACCCCGGTCTCTACGCCCGAGACCGCAAGGCCTTCGACCGCGCCACCGCCAACGCCGACCGCGCCCGCGCCCTGCTGGCCGCCGCCGAGGAGGAGTGGCTGGAGCTCGAGGCCAAACGCGAGGCGCTCGGCGTCTGACGCCCGAAAAGGGCGCGTTTCGGACGAATTTCAGGGCGTCTTCCTGCGACTGTGCAGAACCTGCAAATCCTTCACCCGTCGAAGGAAATTGCTCTTTCATCACAAGCGCCGATCGTATTCGCACGATTTGTCCCCAGACTCATCCACAACAGCCCGTTCCAGACCGCTTGCCACATCCGCGGATCGGAGCGAGCTTGATCAGGCCGAGGGACACGGCGGCGCGGAAAACCGGGGAGACCCGGGGCTCAAAGCGGACCGGCCCGGCTCTCTGATCGAACGCACCGGGGGGTTTCGACCTTAACGGACGGGAGACAGGATCAAGGCCCAAGGGACTTTTCGAAGGCTTCGGCCGGAGAAGACCCCGAGGGAACCGGATCGGGATCGATGGACGGCGCGGGGCTCGACCTCGTGGAACGCCGGAGACCAGGAGCGCGACAGGATACAGTCGACCATCATCAGGGTTCGCCCCGCTGATGCAAGGCCAGGGTCCTGAACCTCAATGGCCAAGTCCAACCCGGACTTGGCGAGGGGACGAGGGAAGCCGGTTCGCCGGGGACCTTCGTCCCCTCGCTCAATTCCGGGTCTGATGTTTCCGAAATCATGACGCCTGAGCCCAAGGTCTGCGCCATCGCGGACCAGGACATTCAGGGCGAGACAACCGCTACACGCCGGCGTGACATACGAGACAAGTCGCGACATCAGTTACATTTCGCTGGCCGCCTGCATCCCGCCCCTCGCAGCGGCCGGACGGCCACAGAGCGCCCCTTCCCCTTCTCCCGGCTGAGCCGTAAACCAAGGCCATGACCTTGCGCGGGAATCGGCCAGCCTCGCTCCACCGCCGCGCCGTGATCGCGGGCGCCGGCGCGCTGGCGGCTGCGGCGGCCGTATCGGCTTGCCAGCGGTCCGAGGCCCCCGTCGACGAAGAGGGCCGCGTCCGTCTGCGCTTCGCCACCGACTGGCGCGCCCAGGCCGAGCACGGCGGCTTCTATCAGGCCCTGGCTTCGGGGGCCTACGCCCGCCGCGGACTCAACGTCCAGATCATCCAGGGCGGGCCCGGCGTGAACGTGCCCCAGCTGCTCGCTTCGGGCGCGGTCGAACTGGGCATGGGCTCCAACAGCTTCATCCCCCTGAACCTCGTCGCCGAGGGGGCGCCGGTGAAGGCCGTCGCCGCCTTCTTCCAGAAGGACCCCCAGGTCCTGATCGCCCACCCCGACCCGGCTCTGAAATCCATCGCCGACCTTCAGGGCCGGCCCTTCCTTCTGGCCGACGCCTCGATCACCGCCTTCTGGGTCTGGCTGAAGGCGAAATACGGCTTCACCGACGATCAGGTCCGCAAATACACCTTCAACCTCGCGCCCTTCCTCGCCGACGAGCGGGCCGTGCAGCAGGGGTATCTGACCTCCGAGCCCTACACGATCGAGCAGACGGCGGGCTTCACCCCCAAGGTCTTCCTGCTGGCCGACGAGGGCTATCCCTCCTACGCCACCATGGTCCTGGCGCCCGACGCCTTCGCCCGCGACAACGCCGCCGCCCTGCGCAGCTTCATCGCCGGCTCGGCCGAGGGCTGGCGCGACTACATCCAGGGCGACGGCAAGGCGGCTGACGCCCTGATCCGCAAGGACAACCCCGAGATGACCCAGGCCGTCCTGGATCAGGCCCGGGCCAAGCTGAAGTCGAACGGTATCGTCGACGGCGGTGACGCGGCCCTCTACGGCCTCGGGGCCATGACCGCCGAACGCTGGCAGGCCTTCTTCGACGTCACCTCGGGCGCCGGCGTCTATCCGGCTGGCCTGGACTGGCGCAAGGCCTTCACCACCCAGTACCTGCCCGGTCGTGGCTGAGGCGACAGTCACGCTCTCGGGCGCCGTCGTTCTCTATCAGGGCCGCCCGCCGCTCGGGCCCGTCGATCTGGCCATCGCCCCGGGCGAGATCGTCGCCATCGTCGGCGCGTCGGGCGCGGGAAAGTCCACCATCCTGCGGGTGCTGGCCGGACTGGAACGACCTTCGGAAGGCCGGGTCGATCGCGGCGCCGCCCCTGGCCGCACCGGCTTCGTGTTCCAGACCGCCACCCTGATGCCCTGGGCCGACGCCCGGACCAATGTCGCCCTGCCGCTCGAACTGGCCGGCGTCACCGCCTCCGAAGCGCGTCGTCGGGCGGACGAGGCGCTGGCCGCCGTGGGTCTGGGCGACCGCCTGACCGCCCGCCCTCGCCAGTTGTCAGGCGGCATGGCCATGCGGGTGTCGCTGGCCCGCGCCCTGGTCAAAGAACCCGACCTGCTCTTGCTCGACGAGCCCTTCGCGGCGCTCGACAGCGTCACCCGCCGTCGCCTCATCGAGGACCTGCACCGGCTGTGGGCCGCCCGGTCGCCCCGGCCCGCCATCGTCTTCGTCACCCATGATGTGGAGGAAGCCGTCTATCTCGCGGAACGCGCCCTGGTGCTGGACGCGGCGAGCGGACGCATCGCGACGCAACAGGCCTCACCCGGCGCCCTGCCGCGCCCCGAGGGCTGGCGCATGGACGCGGGCTATCGCGCGGCGGTGGAAGCTCTGGCCGAGGCCCTCGCCGCCGCCATGGCGCCCGCGCCGCGCGAGGTCGCATGACGCGTCTCCTCCCGCCCCTCCTGCTGACCGCCCTGCTGCTGGCGGCATGGGAAATCGCCTGCCGGGCGCTGCATGTCCCGCCGTGGTTCCTGCCTCCGCCCAGCGCAGTCGCCGTCGCCCTGGTGGACCGGGCGCCGGTTCTCGCTGCATCCGCCGCGGCGACCTTCCGGATGGCGATGCAGGCCCTGATCGCCGCCGCCGTGCTCGGCGGCGGCCTCGCCCTGGCCGTGTCGCTGAGCCGGTCCGCCGAACAGGCCGTGCGCCCCCTGGCCGTCGCCCTGCAGGTCACGCCGGTCGTCGCCATCGCGCCGCTGGTGCTCATCTGGACCGGACTGGACCACGCCGACCGGGCCGTCGTCGCCCTGGCCGCCGCGGTCGCCTTCTTTCCCTTGTTTTCCGGGGTTCTGACCGGGTTGAAGGCGGCCGATCCCGACCTTGAGCGGTTGTTCGACCTCTACGGCGCCTCGCCCGTCCAGCGCCTGGTTCGCCTCCGTCTGCCGGCCGCCCTGCCCTTCATGCTGGAGGGGCTTCGCGTCGCCTCCGGCCTGGCGGTGATCGGCGCCGTGGTGGCCGAGTTTGTCTCGGGCTCCGGCGCGACCCAGGGGCTGGCCTGGCGCCTGCTGGAGTCCGGCAACCGCCTGCGCACCGCCGACATGCTCGCGGCGCTGGTCCTCCTGATGGCCATGGGCCTGACTCTCAATGCGCTGGTGGGAGCGCTGGAACGAGCCGTACGGCGGCGAACCCTGTAAATATTCACCCTGGGCGTGTGCGCCCGGGTAGGCCGCGTTAGGCCCGCCTTAAGGCCCTGACGACTAGGCTGAAGCCCCAGTCCCCTGCGTCCGGAGCCGCACCTTGCGTCGCGCCCACAGCCTCCCGATCGCATTCCTCGCCGCCACGACCCTGGCCGGCGCCGCCGCCGCCCAGACACCGGGGCCGGCCGCCCGCCCGGACCTGCGCCAGCTTTCCTGGTCTGGCCGGACCCTGACTGCGACGCCGACTGACGCGCCCGTCCCGGCGCGCGGCGATCTGCGCCGTCCCAACCTCGTCATCCCCCATGGCGGCTTCAGCGCGACTGCGTCCCCGGTTTCACCCGCCGCCCCGGCGCCCGCGCCGCGCCGAACCCTGACGCCCGCCAACGCCTGGATACGGCCGCCTTCGCCGCCTCCCGCCCCGGTCGCCGCCGCGGTCCCGGCGTCGGCGCCGGCCTATGCCGAAGCGCCCGCGCCGGTTCGCGTCGCTCCGTCGGCGCCGCGCGACGCTGCGACGCCGGAATACCTCCCGGATCAGGGCGGTCGCGGCCAGCCCGTTCCCGCCGACGTCGCCTATGCGCCCGCCGCCGAACCCGCCCCCTCGGGCGTGGTCGCGCCGGCCCAGGGTGACCCGGCCGATCCCCTGGCCCCGCGCCGGGACGCGCCGATCTTCCGCCTCCAGCGGGGGGCGCCCGCGCCTGGGCCCGCCGCCGAACCCCCGGCCCCCGCGCCCCGCGCGGAAGCCGCCGCGCCGACGGTTCGTCGCGTGGCCGAGGTGACCAATACCGGCGAGCGTCCGCCGCAACAGGGCGCGCGCTACTACTCCGTCCATCGCCAGAACGGCCGACAGCCCGACGTGCTGCAAATGCCCGAGCCGACCTATGTCGACGCCCTGGCCATCACCATGACCGCGACCCCCGCGTCGCAGGACCTCGCCCAGCCGGACCAGGGTCCGACCCTGATCCGCGACAACCAGGGCCGCATGCGTCCCGCTCCCGCCGCGTCCGACGGGGACCATCAGTGAGCGAGACCGCGGCCCAGACCTTCGCGCCTTCGCGCCTTCCCGACCTGATCGCCCTGGCCGAGGAGGGTTCCAGCGAGAAACGGCGCGCCCTCCTGCGTGAACTGACCGACCATTTCTTCGGCGGTTCGGCCCGTACGACCACCGAGGACACCCTGTACGGCGCGGTCCTGGCCCGGTTGGCGGCCGACATGGAGGGCGCCGTCCGCGCCGAGCTGTCGGCCCGCTTCGCCTCTGCGCCCGACGCTCCGCACAACCTGATCCGCAAGCTGGCCCATGATGAGGCCGCCGTGGCCGGCGCCGTGCTGGCGGCCTCGCCGGTGCTCACCGAAGACGATCTGCTGGGCGTCGTGCGCAAGCACGGTCAGGACCACCTGAGGGCCGTCTCGGCCCGGTCCACGGTTTCCGAAGCGGTCTCGGACGTCATCGTCGAGCGCGGCGACGACGAGACCCTGGGCACGCTGCTGCGCAACGACGGCGCCCGGCTGTCACGTCGGGCCTCGGAAACGGCGATCGAGCGCGCCAAGGCCAATCCGGCCCTGCACGAGGCGGCGGTCGAACGGGCCAGCCTGCCGCCAGACCTGCTGAACGAGATGTATTTCGTGGTCGAGGCCCGGCTGCGCACCCGGATCCTGGAGCAGAACGCGCGTCTGGATCCGGCCCTGCTGGAAAGCGCCATCGCGGCCGGTCGCACCCGCATCGCCACCGACGACGGCGCCCTGCCGGCCGACTACGCCGAATGCCTGGCCTATGTCGAAGAGCTCAAGGCCGCCGGGCAACTGTCGCCCCGGATGCTGGCGCGCTTCCTGCGTTCGGGGGGAACCACATCCTTCCTGATCGCCCTGGCGCAGTTGTCGGAGATCGATTTCCACACCGCCCGCCAGATCGTCGAGCGCCGCGAACTCGACGCCCTGGCCGTGGTCTGCAAATCGGCGGACCTGGATCGCGCCCTGTTCCTGACCTATGCGGTGGTGCTGCTGAACGACGACGGCGACGCCATGGCCAAGGCCCACGCCTACGCCCGCATGTACGCCGAGCTCAGCCGCGACGCCGCCCTCCGCACCCTGCGCTTCTGGCGCATGCGCCGCGGCGCCCAGGCGGCCTGAACCACGACCGGACGCGGAAACGCCCGCCTCCGTCGCCGGAAGCGGGCGTCTCGGATCACCGGTAAGGCGGCGTTACTTCTTGGCGCGGCCGGGGGCGGCGGCGCGGGCCGGCTTGCGGCCGCCCTGGCCCAGGCCCATCGACTTGGCCAGATCCGAACGGGCCTTGGCGTAGTTCGGGGCGACCATCGGATAGTCTTTCGCCAGACCCCATTTGGCCCGGTATTCCTCGGGGCTCATATTGTATTTGGTGCGCAGGTGGCGCTTCAGCGACTTGAACTTGCGGCCGTCCTCGAGGCAGATCAGGAAGTCGGGCGTGATCGACTTGCGCACCGGAACCGCCGGGTCCTTGACCTCGGGCTCGGGTTCGACGGCGCCGCTGGAAACCTGGGTCAGGGCCGCGTGAATGCTGGAAATCAGACCCGGCACTTCAATCGCCTGAACGTTGTTGTTGCCGACATAGGCCGACACGATGTCCGCCGTCATTTCGAGCAGTTGAGCGTTGTCTTCCACGTGCAGGCCCCGTCTTGTTGAAATCGGTTCTGGACTGAATCAGTCGGTGATGCGGTGAATAGATTTGTTCCGTGCGGAAAGCAACCGGACGCCGGATCACCGCAACGACCTCTCAATGGATACGGGAAGTTTACTATAGCCGCCACCGACCCGCGTAAAACCGGGCGCCGGCCCGGCTGCTCTTTGGTATTCAGCGTCCGAAATTTTCCGCCAGGGCCAGCATGGCCGCGCGTTCGGGGGCGGAGTAGTCGTCCAGCCCCTCTTCCTCCCCGTCGCGAATGGCCCTGAGCAAGGCCGGCGTCAAAGCCGAGGACAGCGACCAGTTCCAGTATCGCAGCACGGTCTGGGCCCGATCGACGGCCAGCATGTCATAGGTGATCTGGACCCGCTCCCACGTCGGATCGACCGAGCCGTCCGCGGCCGTCTCGGGCCGGCGCATCGACCGCCAGAGGTTCCGCAGGTCGTTCTTGCCCAGACCCGTGGCCTTGCACAGGATCGCCAGCGGCTCGCCCCCCGGGTCGCCCAGGATCTTGGCTCCCGTGATCGGCTTGACCCCCGACAGATAGGCGATCTCGGTCGCCACCTCCCGGTTCAGCCCGCCCACGGCCGCCGCCGCGACGGCCTGTTCCAGGCCGCCATAGGGACTCTTGGCGATGGCCGCACGGTTGCGCTGGCGGCGCTCGATGAACTGCAGCGCCTTGCGCGACACCGGGTCCTGCCAGTTCTCTTCTGCGGCCATGGCGAAGACGTCCTCGGCGACCTCCTGCATGACTTCCCGGGACACGGCGAAACGCTGCAGGATGGTCCGGCGGTCGTCGGGCCCGCACCACCAGAACATGACATAGGCCCCGGAGGGGCGAAGCTCGGGCCGCTTCAGCACCGGGCCGCACAGCTGCGGCTCCTGCCGGCTCAGACTGACCACGCCCTCGATCGCGGTCTGGCACAGGCGGGCGGTGTTGTTGCGCAGCACGGCCTCGATGACGTGGCTTTCGCCGAAGCTCAGCAGCGTCTCCGTCACCACCTCGGACAGGGACCTGCGACTGGCCATCAGGAAGCGGTGGTCCGGGCCGGTGTCGCGGGCGCAGGCGACCAGATCGGCGTCGGACAGCGAGGCGCACTGTTCGATCAGCAGGCCCGCGATCGCCGGATCGTCGCGCAGCAGCATACGCGCCAGGGCATTGGGCAGTTCGGCGAGGGGCGCCAGCCGCTGGGCCACCCGGCGGCGGTCCTCCGCGCTGGCCAGGCGCAGCATCTCCACCAGCAGGTCGCCGGTCACGGCGCGCTCGAAGGCGTTGATCCGGCTGGCCGGCAAGGACACCACGTCGGCCAGGCGCTTCAGCAGCGCATGACGCGCGCGGAAGCCGCCTTCCGGGGCGGCATCCTCGTGAATGGGCGCGAGCTCGGACATGTCGGGCCGACGGTAAGGCCGCGCCGGTTAACCGGCTGTGACGGTCAAAGACCCTCGAACAGCGCCGTCGACAGATAACGCTCGGCGAAGCTGGGGATGATGGCGACGATGGTCCTGCCCGCGTTTTCGTCCTGCGAGGCCAGTCGGAAGGCCGCCGTCAGCGCCGCGCCCGACGATATTCCAACCGGAATCCCCTCCAGCCGCGCGGCCTTGCGGGCCATGTCGAAACTGTCCTCGTTGGAGACCTGCTCGACCCCGTCGATCACGGAGCGGTCGACGATCGACGGAATGAAGCCCGCCCCGATGCCCTGGATCTTGTGCGGTCCGGGCTCGCCGCCCGACAGCACCGGCGAGGCGGTCGGCTCCACGGCGATCATCCGCACCGAAGGCTTGCGGGCCTTGAGCACCTGGCCGACGCCGGTGATGGTCCCGCCGGTGCCGACTCCGGCGACGACGATGTCGACCGCACCGGCCGTGTCGTTCCAGATTTCCTCGGCCGTGGTGACGCGGTGGATGGCGGGGTTGGCGGGGTTATCGAACTGGGCCGGGATGACGGCGTCGGGGGTCCGCGCCTTCAGCTCCATGGCCATGGCGATGGCCCCCTTCATCCCCTTCTCGGCGGGGGTCAGCACCAGTTCCGCTCCCAGCAGGGCCAGCATCTTGCGCCGCTCCATCGACATGCTCTCGGGCATCACCAGGATCAGCCGATAGCCCTTGGCCGCCGCGACGAAGGCAAGGGCGATGCCGGTATTGCCGCTGGTGGGCTCGATCAGCACGGTGTCGGGACCGATCTGCCCCGCCTGCTCCATCGCCTCGATCATGGCCACGCCGATGCGGTCCTTGACCGAAGCCATCGGGTTGAAGAACTCCAGCTTGGCCAGCACGGTCGCCTTAGGCTGGTACTCGGCCGACAGTCGCGGCAGACCGACCAGCGGCGTGTCGCCTATGGTGTCGAGGATCGAGGCGAAGACCTTGCCGCGTCCGGCTTTCAGATGGCGGGAGGGGTCATAGGGCGTGTCGGCCATTGGCGGTCTCCGGAACAGGGTCGCCAAGAGATAAGCCTTGAGACGGAACCGCAAGGGCGGAGAGCGGGGAAAGTTCCCCGACGAGGGCCGCCGCCGCCGCCTTCACCCCCCGTTAACCACGATGACGCATCCCTGAAGGCCTGTTCCGGGGCTTTCCATTGCGCAATCTCGCCGCCGCCGTCGAAGCGATCGACCCGCTGGTCGTGACCGGCAAGGTCGCGGGCGTGAACGGGCTGCTGATTGAATCACGCGGCGGGCTGTCGCGCCTCGCCGTCGGCGCGCGGGCCGAGATCGAGCGTCGCCACCTGAGCCCCCTGCCCGCCGAGGTCGTCGGCTTCCGCGACGCCAAGGCTTTGCTGATGCCGTTCGGGCCGGTCGAGGGCGTGGCCCCGGGCGCCGACATCCGCATCGTCTCCTCCGCCGCCAGTGTGCGCCCGACCATCGCGTGGCTGGGCCGCATCATCGACGCCTTCGGCCAGCCCATCGACGGCAAGGGCCCCTTGCCGGTCGGGCCCGCCGCCTATCCCCTGCGCGCGCCTCCGCCCCCGGCGCATTCGCGCGGCCGGGTCGGCGAGCGGCTGGACCTCGGGGTCCGCTCGATGGACGTCTTCACCACCACCTGTCGGGGCCAGCGCCTCGGCATCTTCGCCGGTTCCGGCGTCGGCAAGTCGGTGCTGCTGTCCATGCTGGCCCGTCAGGCGACGTGCGACGTCGTCGTGGTCGGCCTGATCGGCGAACGGGGCCGGGAGGTCCGCGAATTCATCGAGGAGACGCTGGGCGAGGAAGGCCTGCGCCGCGCCATCGTCGTCGTCGCCACCTCCGACGAACCGGCCCTGAAGCGCCGCCAGGCCGCCTATATGACCATGGCGATCAGCGAATATCTGCGCGACCAGGACCTTGAGGTCCTGTGCCTGATGGACTCGGTCACCCGCTTCGCCATGGCCCAGCGCGAGATCGGCCTCGCCGCCGGCGAGCCCCCGACCACCAAGGGCTACACCCCGACCGTCTTCACCGAACTGCCCAAGCTGCTGGAACGGGCGGGCCCCGGCCCCGTCCGTCCCGACGGCACGACCGCCGGTCCGATCACCGCCCTGTTCACGGTGCTCGTTGACGGCGGCGACCATGACGAGCCCATCGCCGACGCCGTGCGAGGCATCCTCGACGGCCACATCGTCATGGACCGCAAGATCGCCGAACGCGGCCGCTTCCCGGCCATCGACGTGCTGAAGTCCGTCAGCCGCACCCTGCCCGCCTGTCAGACGCCCCCCGAGCGCGAGCTGAACAAGCGCGCCCGCCAGTGTCTCAGCGCCTACGCCAACATGGAAGAGCTGATCCGCATCGGCGCCTACCGCACCGGGGCCGACCCGATCGTCGACCGCGCCATCGCCCTGAACCCCGCGCTCGAGGCTTTCCTCGGCCAGGACAAGGACGATCACACGCCTCTTTCCGATTCCTTTACCCAGCTGGAAGCAATCCTGAACCAGGGAATGATCCAGTGAGGACGAGTACACGCACATGACCGCCTGGGCCCAGTCTCTGATCCGTATTTCCAACTACGAGGTCGAGACGCTGCAGAAGCGTCTCGCCGAGATCACTGCCCGCCGCGCCTCCGCCGAGATGCGCATCGCCGTACTGCAGGCCGAGGCCGAGATCGAACAGGAACGCGCCCGCTCCGACGCCGACGCCGCCATGTTGCTTCAGGCCTATCTGAGCGGCTGGAAGCTCCGCAAGGGCGCGGCCGAGGCCGATGTGGTGGTCCTCGACGCCGAGGAAGAAGGGGCCCGCGACGCACTCACCGGCGCCTTCGAGGAACTGAAGAAGTTCGAACACGTCGCCGAAACGACCCGGCTGAACAGCATCATCGCCGCCGGCAAGCGCGAAACCGCGGCCTTCGACGAACTGGGCCTGAGAAGGCGTGCGGGCTAGATTGCCTTCTCCCTCCCCTTCGTGGGGAGGGTGGCCGTCGCGCAGCGACGGCCGGGCCGGGAACGTCAGTGCGGCGCCGACGGGCAATGCTTCATACAGCCCCACCCGGGTCGCTTCGCGATCGTCCCTCCCCACTTCGGGGGAGGGAGAATGATCGACCGCCGCTCCCTCCTCGCCACGCCCCTCGCCCTCGTGGCCTGCAACCGCTTCGCCTCGGCCCAGCCCGCACCCGGTGGGGAGGCCGCGCCGCTGAAGGACCTCGCCCCCTTCCCCGTCGGCGCCACCGGCATGACCGGCCAGCTGTCGGACCCGCTCTGGGCCGCCCAGATGCGCAAGCACGTCAGCCAGCTGACCCCCGAATGGGAGCTGAAGCCCGAACGCATCCTGCAGCCGGACTTCACCTGTGACTTCTCCGCCTCCGACCGGATCGTGGACTGGGGCCGCGAGCAGGGCCTGCGCGTCCACGGCCACACCCTCGTCTGGTATTCCCAGGGCGGGCAGACCTTCACCGACGACCTTCCCCGCGCCCGCTTCGCCGCCGAATACGACCGCTACGTCTCGACCGTGGCCGGACGGTATAGTGGGAAGATGGCCGGCTGGGACGTGGTCAACGAGCCCGTGGCCGAAGACGGCGACGGCCTGCGCGACTGCCATTTCAGCCGGGCCCTGGGCCAGGAGGGCTATATCGTCCGCGCCTTCGAACAGGCCCGGGCGGCCGACCCGGAGGCGGTGCTCTTCCTCAACGAATACAATCTCGAGAACCTCCCTCGTAAGGGCGCGACCTTCCTGCGGCTGGTCGAGCGGCTGATGACCCTCGGCGCGCCAATCGGCGGCATCGGGACCCAGTCCCACCTCGACATCGAAATCCCCGCCGGCCGGATCACGACCTTCTTCAAGGACGCCGGATCCCTCGGCCTTCCGATCCATGTGTCCGAGCTGGACTTCTCGATGCGCTCCGACAACCGCCTCGACACCCGCTCCCTCGCGACGAAACGCGCCCAGCAGGTCGCCCGCGTCGGCGAGCTGGCCGAGTCCTTCATGGCCCTGCCGGCCCGCCAGCGTTACGCCTTCACCACCTGGGGCCTGCGCGACACCGACAGCTGGTTGCTGCGCCCCGACGGCAGGGGCTGGACCGACGACAGCCCGTTGTTGCTGGATTCGAAGGGTCGCGCCAACCCGGCCTATGCGGCCGTGGCCGGCGCGTTCCGCCGACTCTAGGCGGGTTCGACCGCCACGCCCGCCGCCTTCAGATCCGCCGCCAGCGCCTCGACCGCCGCATCCAGCCTCGCCGCATCGCGTCCCCGCACGACCAGATTGGTCCCGGTCTCGCCTGTCGAGCCATGCCCGAACGGATAGCTGCCGAAGCTGATCTCTCGCTCCGCCCGCGCCGCCGCCGTCAGGATATCCGCGATCGCCCCCTCGCCCACGCCCGTGACCTTCAACGTCCGGGCGTGAACGACCGCCCCGGTCCGCAGACGGGGCGCCACGTCCTCCAGCATGGCGGTCATGATCTTCGGCACCCCGGCCATGACGAAGACATTGCCGATCTGGAACCCCGGCGCGTCCGTCACCGGATTGGCGATCAGCGTCCCGCCTTCGGGAATCCGCGCCATCCGCCGCCGCGCCGCATTGAAGTCGTCGCCATAGCGCCGCTGCAGAACGGCGATCGCCTCCGGATGCTCAGGCAGGGCCACGCCAAAGGCCGACGCGACCGCGTCGGCGGTGATGTCGTCGTGCGTCGGTCCGATCCCGCCGGTGGTGAAGACATAGTCGTGGGCGGCCCTCAGGGTGTTCAAACCGTCGACGATCTGCGCCTTGCGGTCCCCGACCGTCCGGCACTCCAGCAGGTCGATCCCGAGCGCCGCCAGAAACCGGGCGATGACGTTCAGATTGGTGTCCTGCGTCCGGCCGGAAAGGACCTCGTCGCCGATGATCAGGACGGCGGCGGTGGGCGGGGCTTGGGTCATGCCCGATGTCTAGCCCATGTTTCCGGCGTCCCGAAGTTGGAACACGCGTGCGCGGCGGCGCCTCAACCCGGCCTTGAGGTTTGTGCTATAGTCTCCCACCTGAGACGCGACCCGACGCCCGAAAGCCCCGCCTGATGTACGAGACCCCCGAACTCGACGACGACGCCTTCGTCCGCACCCACGAAATCCGCGTCCACGACGCGGAGGCTTTCGAGGGCATGCGCAAGGCCGGCCGCCTGGTGGCCGAGGCGCTGGACATGATCACGCCCTTCGTCGTCCCCGGCGTCACCACCGGCGAGATCGACGACCGCATCCGCGAATTCACCCTCGACCACGGCGCCCTGCCCGCCTGCCTTGGCTACAAGGGCTATGAGAAGACCGTCTGCACCTCGATCAACCACGTCGTCTGTCACGGCATACCGGGCGACAAGGTCCTGAAGGACGGCGACATCGTCAACATCGACCACACCGTCATCGTCGACGGCTGGCACGGCGATTCCAGCCGCATGTACGCCGTCGGAAACATCAACGCCCGCGCCCGCAAGCTGATCGACGTCACCTATGACTCGCTCGAGGCCGGTCTGGCCCAGGTTAAGCCGGGAAACACCTTCGGCGACATCGGCTACGCCATCCAGCAGGTGGTCGAGGCCAACCGCATGTCGGTGGTGCGGGATTTCTGCGGCCACGGCATCGGCCGGCTGTTCCACGACAGCCCCAACGTCCTCCACTACGGCCGCCGCGGCGAGGGCGCGACGCTCAAGACCGGCATGTTCTTCACCGTCGAGCCGATGGTGAATCTCGGCAAGCCGCACGTGAAGGTCCTGTCCGACGGCTGGACCGCCGTGACCCGCGACAAGTCGCTGTCCTCGCAGTGCGAACACACCATCGGCGTGACCGAGGACGGGCTCGAGATCTTCAGCGCCAGCCCGGCGGGACTGTTCCGCCCGAAATTCTAGGCTAACCTGCCTCCCGCTTCAGGGGAGGCGCATGCTCGACCAACCGCCCGACAAGCGCAGGACGCCCCACCACGCCGGGCATCGCGAACGGCTGCGTGAACGCGCCCGTGGCGCCGGGATCCACCACCTCCCCGACTACGAACTGCTTGAGCTGTTCCTGTTCCGCAGCCAGCCGCAGGGCGACGTCAAGCCGGTCGCCAAGGCCCTGCTGGCCCGGTTCGGCTCGCTTGCGGCGGTGCTGGCCGCCTCGATTGAGGACCTGGTGACCGTGCGCGCGGAGGATGCGAAGGGCCGGACCCGCGGCGTCGGCGCCGAAACCGCCCTCGACCTCGCCGCCCTGCACGAAGTCGCCCGCCGCGTGACCCGCGAGGAAGCCGCCGGCCGCGCCGTCATCTCGTCCTGGACCGCCCTGATCGCCTATGTCCGCATGAGCCTGCAGCATGAGCCGCGCGAGCAGTTCCGGGTCCTCTACCTCGACAACCGCAACCAGCTGATCCTCGACGAGATCCAGAATCGCGGCACCGTCGACCATGCCCCGGTCTATCCGCGCGAGGTCGTGCGGCGGGCGCTGGAGCTGTCGGCCAAGTCCATGATCATCGTCCACAACCACCCCTCGGGCGACCCGACGCCCTCGCGGCCCGACATCGAGATGACGCGTCAGGTCATCGAGGCGGCCCGCGCCCTCGGCATCGACGTCCACGACCACCTGATCGTCGGCCGCGACGGCGTGGCCAGCTTCAAGCAGCTGGGGCTGATGTGAGCGGGCCGTCGCGCCGGGCGCTGTTGGGCGCCGCGCCCCTCGTGGCCATGGCTGGGTCGGCGGTCGCGCAGGATCGGACGCCCGACATCATGGTCTCCACCTGGAATTTCGGCGCGGCGGCCAATGCGGCAGGCTGGGCGGCGCGGCTGGGCGGCGGCTCGGCCCTGGACATGGTCGAGGCCGGCGGCCGCGTGGCCGAGGCCGACGAAAGCAACTCCTCCGTCGGCCTGGGCGGACTGCCCGACCGCGACGGCCGGGTGACGCTGGACGCCTGCGTCATGACCTGGGCCGGCGACATCGGCGCGGTCTGCGCCCTCGAGGACGTCGTCCACGCCGTCTCGGTGGCGCGCCGGGTCATGGAGCGCACCCCCCACACCATGCTGGTCGGCCCCGGCGCGCGCTCGTTCGCGGTCGACCAGGGCTTCGAGACGCAGAACCTGTTGACCCCCCGCGCCGAGGCGGCCTGGCGCGAGTGGTTGAAGACGGCGAACTACGCCCCCCGCGCTAACAGCGAGAACGCCGACTGGCGCGGCCGGGGTACTGGAATGCCGGGCGGGCCGGGCGATCACGACACCATCGGCCTGCTGGCCATCGGCGCGGACCAGCGCATGGCCGGCGCCTGCACCACCTCCGGCATGGCCTTCAAGATGCGCGGCCGCGTCGGCGACAGCCCGATCATCGGCGCCGGCCTCTACGTCGACGACGAGGTCGGCGGCGCGACGGCCACCGGGGTCGGCGAGGACGTGGTTCGCGTGGCCGGTTCGCATTCCGTGGTCGAGGCCATGCGCCACGGCCTCGACCCGACCGCCGCCTGCCGCTCGGTGATCGAACGACTGGCCCGCCTGCGGGGAACGAAGGTCGCCGCCTCCCAGGTCGCCCTGCTGGCGCTGGACAAGGCGGGCCGCGCCGGCGCCTTCGCCCTGCAGCCCGGCTTCACCTTCGCCGTCACCGACGCCGCCGGCCGCACCCGCATCGAACGCGCCGGAGCCCTGTTCGCATGACCACCCTCGTCACCGAACGCCTGACCCTGACCCCGGTCGCCGTGAGCGATCTGGAGGACCTCGTGACCCTGTGGGCCGATCCGGCCTTCGCCACGGCCATCTTCCCCGCCCCCCTGAACTCCGAGGACGTCTGGTTCCGCCTGCTGCGCGACATCGGTCACTGGGAGGCTCTCGGCTACGGCAACTGGGCCATCCGCGAGACCTCGACCGGCGCCTATGTCGGCAGCGTCGGCGTGCTGGATTTCCACCGAATCCTGACCCCTGCCTTCGACGCGCCCGAACTGGGCTGGGGCGTCGCGCCGCGCTTCCAGGGCCGGGGCTTCGCCTTCGAGGCCCTGTCCGCCGCCCTGGCCTGGTGCGATGACGCCCTGAACGCGCCGCGCACCGTCTGCATGATCTCGCCCGACAACGCCCCGTCCCACGCCCTGGCGAAGCGCGCGGGCTACGCCCCCTATGTCGAGACGACCTACAAGGGCGCGCCGGTGGTGCTGCTGGAACGTCTGGCGCAATAGGCCGCCGTAGCCAGCCATTAAGGTTTACGCCGCATCATCCCGGCGAATCCGGAGACCGCGCCTTCCATGCCCATGCCCGTCGAAACGCTTCGCGGCCATCTGACCGAAGCCTTTCCCGACGCCGAGATCGTCATCGACGATCTGGCCGGCGACGGCGACCACTATCGCGCGCGCATCGTCTCCACGGCCTTCGCGGGCCTGCCGCGCGTGCGCCAGCACCAGCTGGTCTATGCCGCACTCAAGGGCAAGATGGGCGGCGAGCTGCACGCCCTGGCCCTCGAAACCTCCACGCCGGCGGGAGATTGAAACCATGCGCTACCGCCCCTTCGGCCTGACCGGCCAAGCCGTTTCCTGCCTGACCCTGAGCCTCGGCGCCCGCGACATCGCCGGCGGTCCCGAGGCCGGACGCGAACTGGTCTATTCGGCCCTGGAAGCCGGCATCAACAGCTATCGCCTCGAGACCGCCGACCCCGTCCTCGCCGAGGTGCTGGGTCAGGCCCTCAAGCACGTCGATCGCAAGCTGGTGCAGGTGTCGCTGACCCTGGGCGCCGGCGACGGCCGCCGGGGCTCGGACCGCGACTTCTCGGCCGAGGGCATCACCTCCGCCATCGACAGGGCCCTGCACGCTTCGAACCTTGGCTGGTTCGACATGGCTCTGCTGGACGAGCCGGTCGACAACGAACTGCCCCAGTCCACCCTGAACGCGCTCAAGGCCCTGCGCGCCACCGAACGCGTCCGCCTGCTGGGCGTGTCCGGCGACGGCGAGGTGATGGACACCTATGTCTCGACCGGCGCCTTCGACGTGCTGGCCACGCCGTTCCACGTCAACGCCAGCTGGCAGATCCGGTCGCGCCTGCGCGCCGCCCGCGAGCAGGACATGGCCATCTTCGTCTACGGCTATTTCCCCGACAGCCTGAACACGGCCAAGAAGGCCGCGAGCGCCCACGTCGAAAAGAAGAAGGGCCTGTTCGGCTTCGGCGGCGGTCCCAAGGTCAAGGAGGGTCCGCTGGCCCACGCCGGCACCTTCGCCTTCCTGCACCGCACCAACAACTGGACCGCCGAGGCCATCTGCCTGGCCTACGCCCTGACCGACCCCTCGGTCTCCAGCATCATGATCGAGGCCAGCGACATCGAGCGGCTGAACACCCTGTCGCAGGTGCCCGACCGCGACATGCCGCCGGGTCTGGCCGCCCAGATCGAGATGGCGCGGGTCGCGAGCGCCAAGGCGGCCTGAGGCCGCAGGCCCCTTGACCCCCCGCTCCGCGGTCCATACCTGACGGCCTTCACTGAAAGGCCAGTATCCCGTGACCGATCAAGCCGTGACTTCCGCCGCCGGCGCCGACCCCGTCCAGGCCTTCATCGGCGAGACGGTCAAACAGCATGACGTGGTCCTGTTCATGAAGGGCACGCCGGACGCGCCGCGTTGCGGCTTCTCGTCGCTGGCGGTCCAGATCCTCGACCACGTCGGAGCCAGCTTCGTCGGCGTCGATGTGCTGCAGGACGAGGCCCTGCGCGACGGCATCAAGGCCTTCAGCGACTGGCCGACCATCCCCCAGCTCTATGTGAAGGGCGAATTCGTGGGCGGGTCGGACATCGTGCGCGAGATGTTCAACGCCGGTGAACTGCAGACCCTGCTGGCCGACAAGGGCGTGCCGCTGGGCGACGGCGCCGACGACTCCGGGACCTGATGGCCCGCGCGGTCCTGGAGCCGCGCGACGACCGCGAAATCTTCGTCGTCCCGCTGACGGTCCTGCCCGAACACATCGACGACAATGGCCATGTGAACAATGTGGTCTACGTCGGCTGGCTGCAGGACGCCGGCACGGCCCACTGGAACGCCCGCTTCGACGGCGAGACCCGGGCCCGCTGGTCCTGGGTCGCGGTGCGGCACGAGATCGACTATTTCCGCCCCCTGCCGCCCGGGGCGCAGGGCGTCGTGGCCCGGACCTGGGTCGGCGATCCTCACGGGCCGCGCTTCAACCGTTATGTCCACATCGAGGACGGAGAGGGCCGACTGTGCGCCCAGGGCGTGTCCGAATGGGTGCTGGTCGACGCGACGACCCTGCGGCCGCACCGCATTCCGCCGACCATGCTTCCGACGTTTGAGCGCCGCTCCTAGCCCGGCGGCAGCTGGTAGGGGTTCTCGACCGACAGGCGCGAGCCGTCGGCCAGCCCCAGTTCCTCGAACGACCAGCGCATCTCGACCCCCTCGGGGCGAATCTCGCGGCACCGGTCTTCCTTGATCCGGCGCAGGGTGATGATGGGTCCGTCGCTGGACTGGCGGACGACCGGCTGAATGTCGGCCTTGGCCGTGCAGCCGTTCGAGCTGACCCAGAAGGCGGCCTGGTTCCGGGCGATGACGGCGGCGTGGACGGGTTCGACATGACCCGGCAGGTCCGCGCCCTGCGCAGGCGCCGACGCCCCGAAGCGATCAGCCAGGGCGCAGGCCGACAACAGTGGGACCAACACCAGAACGGCGGCCACAAGAGCGACCCGTTTCATGCCAGCCTCCTCGCCGAACCCTGAACGCGAGGAAAATGCGCCTGTTCGGGTCGCATGTGAACCCGCCGCCTGCCTGAGCCGCCTTGTTCAACCGGAGCGGCGGTTGATTCACCGTTTTCCGCCAAATTTGCCACCCTGTTACAAGTCGGTACTCTACCTCTGGTCGGCCCGATGGCGCAGACGAAACGGCGATGACGATGGCGGACAGGCAGCCGACCCGACGTCCCGGACGGAACGCGAAATCCGGCGAGCCGCCGACAACGCCAGCCCGCAAGGATGAGCTCAAGACCGCGAGATGGCGCATCACCGAAGCCGGCGCCGCGGTCGCCGCCTTCCTTCTTTCCCTGAGCATCTTCCTGCTGGGGACCTTCCAGTCGCTTCGGGGCGCCGAGATCGTTCTGTTGCCGCCGCAGACCGTCCTTCTCTATCGGGACGCCCCTACCCCCTCCACCGACGTCCTGATGCTCGCCGTCGAAACCGGCATGATCAACACGGCCCGCGCCGACTATGGCGATGTGGCGGTTGACGCCTATGCAAGCATCGGGGGCACGGAGGCCGCTGCGGCGCGGTTTCCCTATGACGGCTCGCTGGACCCGGTGGCCCTGCCGGTCGAGGTCGACCGCACGGCCGACTGCCCGATCGACGCGCGCTGCGTCCCCGCCACTGGCCTGGCGCCGCCAAGACCGGGGCGGTTGGGTCTGATGGTGATCGAGCGTCGACCCGAGCTTCTGAGCGTGCCCGGCGGGTCATCGCATTCGGTCTGGCTGGGTTTTTCGTTCGCCAACTGTCGTGGGCAGACAGCGACCTGCGATCGCTACTCGAGTTTCACAGATGCGCTTCAGCAGCTGCGACGCGCGCCGGAGTTGTCATTTCGCGTAACACTGGACTTTCACTCTGACGGGCGTAAGACGATTCTGTGCGCCTTTGACGAGCAGGGCGCCACGAGCCGACGGGAGTTTCTGGATTTCTTGGAGGAACGAGGATGGGCTACCTTAACGTGTCGTCGAGAATTGCGGTCCTGAGCCTTGGCTTGTTGGCTCTGGCCAGTTGCAAGGAGGCTGGCCAGAACTCCGAAAACAACCTGGTGCCATTGCCAGACGACGGATGGTCGTTCGTGATCTGTCCGGGTGACCGGCGATGCGGCCTCATGGACGAGGTTGCGTTGAGACCCACGACCTGCAAGCTCAAGCGGACCCACTATACGTTCCAATGCGGCCCGCAGGCTCGCCCGTGTCCCGGAGACGGTTGCCCGACCGGTGAGCCCGGCCTCAGCGTCAACGCTTGCCGGGTCCACGAGGCCTTCGTCGAGGTGGACTGCCCCAAAACCCCTGCTACCGATCCGGCGGCGGAAAGCGCAGCGCCCGCCGCAGCGGCGCCCGCGCAACCCGTTCCTGTCCCGGCTGAAAAAGCAGCCGAATAAAGGGCCGTCTCGCCGATCGACCACGAAAAAGGGCCCCGGATCGCTCCGGGGCCCTTCTTTTTTCTGGATCCCGCCGAGGCGGAAAACCGTCCTTACGAGGAGTAGTATTCCACGACCAGGTTCGGCTCCATCTTCACCGGGAACGGCACGTCGGCCAGTTCCGGCACGCGGACGAAGCGGACCGAGAAGCCGCGGTCGCCGATCTCGATATAGTCGGGGATGTCGCGTTCCGACGACTGCTGGGCTTCGAGCACCAGCGCCATGTTGCGGGACTTTTCCTTGACCTCGACGACGTCGCCGACCTTCAGACGGTACGACGCGATGTCGACCTTCTTGCCGTTGACGGTGACGTGGCCGTGGCTGACGAACTGACGCGCGGACCAGACGGTCGGCGTGAATTTGGCGCGATAGACCAGGGCGTCCAGACGGGACTCCAGCAGGCCGATCAGGTTCTCCGAGCTGTTGCCCTTGCGGCGCGAGGCTTCCTCGTAGGTCGCGGCGAACTGCTTTTCGGTGATGTTGCCGTAGTAGCCCTTCAGCTTCTGCTTGGCCTTCAGCTGCAGGCCGAAGTCAGAGACCTTCGACTTGCGGCGCTGGCCGTGCTGGCCGGGGCCGTACGAGCGTTTGTTGACGGGGGACTTGGCGCGACCCCACAGGTTTTCACCCATGACCCGGTCGAGTTTGTACTTGGCGCTATGGCGCTTGGACATGTGTCACTCTCTCATGATGCGGCCCGGTCCCTCCCCAACTGGAGGGACGATCTCAACGGCGGTCCACGCATCGTCCGTAGTGGTTCGCGCGTCCGGCGGGCCGGATGCGTGAGGGCGGGCTTATGACGGCCACTCCCTCCTGAGTCAAGGCTGGGCGGCCGTTTCCGGAACCCAGACGAAGCCGTCGTCCCGGCGCTGGAACCGCCCCACGCCCGGGAAGGGGAAGTGGCCGCCGTAGATCCGCAGCGCTCCGGTCGCCCCGCGTGACAACAGGCCCTGACGCGTGGCGACGCCTGCCGCGCTGTCCGTATCCCAGCCGTTGACCCACTCCGGCCGCTGCACCGAGATGATCGAGCTGTGCAGGGCGTCGCCCAGATACAGCAGCCGGTCCGTTGCCGAGACGATCTCATAGCCCGAATGCCCCGGCGTATGGCCGGCCAGAGGCACGGCCTTGATCGAGGGCGTGACCTGCGCCCCTGGCGCGAACGGCTGGACCTTGGGCGTCACCGCCGCGAGCAGGGCCGCCTCGCCGGCCTTGGCGGCGCCGGCCTTCATGTATTCCCACTCGGGTTCGCTGATGCGGATGACCGCATTGGGGAAGGCCAGCCGCCCGTCCGCGCCCGCCAGCCCGCCAACGTGATCGCCGTGGGCGTGCGAGATCAGGATGTCCGTGACCTGGGCCGGATCGACCCCGGCGGCCCGCAACGAGGCCATCAGCTTGTTCTGCGTTCCCATCCGCCCGCCCGCGCCGGTGTCGATCAGCACGACGCTGTCGCCGTCCCGCACCAGCAGCGGCTGCACCGACAGGTGAATGACGTCCCCGGCCTGGCCAGCCGCCATCAGCGCCGTCCGCGCCCCCGCCGTGTCCGCCCACGGGCTTTCATTGGCCGCGTTCGGCAGGGCGATCTCGCCGTCCTTCAAGGCCGTGGCTTCCAGCGCGCCGATACGGAAGGCGTAAACGTCGGAGCGGGTCGCCGTGGCAGGGGCGGCGGCTGGAGCGGCGGCCTTGTCCGCCTCGGCAGAACAGGCGGCGATCGAGGCCAGGATCAGGGCGGCGGCGGCCAGGCGGGCATGCACGTTCATCGGTCGGCTCTCCGGTTGGGGGTACGGCGGCGCTTGAGATTGGGACGCCCCATCCGCCGCGCCAGAGCGGCGCGGCGGATTCCGGCGATCAGCGCGCGGCCGCGAACAGTGCGTTGGCCTTGTTCCAGTTCACCACCGTCCAGAAGGCCTTCAGATAGTCGGCCCGGCGGTTCTGGTATTTCAGATAATAGGCGTGTTCCCAGACGTCGGCGGCCAGGACCACCGCGCCCTTTTCGTCGGCCACGTCCATCAGCGGATTGTCCTGGTTGGGGGTCGAGGTGACCTTCAGCTTGCCGTCCTGGACGATCAGCCAGGCCCAGCCCGAGCCGAACTGTCCGGCGCCGGCGGCGTTGAAGGCCTCCTTGAACGTCTCCATCCCGCCCAGGTCGCGGTCGATGGCGGCGGCCAGTTCGGCCGAGGGTGCGCCGGTCTTGTCCGCGGGGGCCAGCAGCTCCCAGAACAGGCTGTGGTTCCAGTGCCCGCCGCCATTGTTGCGCACAGCCTTGGGCGCCCTGGAGATCGAGGCGAAGAGTTCCTCGAGCGTCTTGCCCTGCAGGCTCGCGTCGGCGTCCACCGCCTTGTTCAGATTGTCGACATAGGCCTGGTGGTGCTTGTCGTGGTGGAAGGTCATCGTCTCCTTGTCGATGGCCGGCTCCAGCGCGTCATGGGCATAGGGGAGGGGCGGAAGCGTGAAGGCCATGGAGAGGCTCCTTGCGACAGGTTCGGGGGGAGCCCGTATCTAGGCGCCCGCTCGCCGAACCCAAGCCGGGCCGCACCATTTCGTTCCGTCTCCTCTCCAACGGGGAGGGGGACCGCGAAGCGGTGGAGGAGGCGCCGCCTCAGCTCAAGCAGGCAGATTCGCCTTCAGGCAGTCCCGCACCGCGCGGCGCAGATCGCCGGTGGATGAGGCGAAGTCCACGCCCTCGGCGTCGAACACGGCCCGCACCGCCGCGTCCAGCCCGTTCGCCAGCGCCGCCTGCACCTTCGCCTCGCCCTTGGGATGCAGGCAGAAGCCGACCTCGACGCACAGGGCGGCGAACATCGGGGCGTAGTCGGGGGCGGGCGTGTCGGTCATGCGCGCTCCTAACACAGTCTCAGGGCAGCAGGCCCGTCAGCCAGTGCATTATGTTGAGCCCGAACTGCGCATTGCCCGGCGCCACGTTCATGCCGAAGCGCGTATCGGGTCGCCCGTCGGGCCAGCGCACCACTTGGGCCGAAAGCATGCCCGCCTCGCCCAGAACCACGACGCGGCCCTCGCCGTAGGTGAAGGCGATCCCCTGCGCCCGGCCCGCCGCCGAATGCACCGCCGGATTGTCCGAGGCGCCGCTCCGGATGGCCTCCGCCACGGCGGTCGCGTCCTGCGGCGTCGCGGCCTCCCACGCCTGCGGTCCGAGGCGCATCAGCGCCGAAGCGCCTTCCGGCGCGATCAGCGACTGGCCGGTGAAGGCCGTGATCGAGGCGATGGCCTCGTCGGCGTCGCGCCCGCGCATGATGGCGTGGTCGCCCAGCCGCTCGCCGGCATAGGTCAGCCGGCTGGTCACGCCGTCGTCGTTGTCCGCCGGCTCGAAGGTCCAGCCCTTGCCCATGCCGACGCCGAACCGCGCCGCCAAATCCGCCGCGGCCACGCCGAAGGGCGCATGGTCGGCGATCAGCAGCAGTCGCCCGCCGCCCCGCACCCAGGCCTCGACGGCCTCGATCTCGCTGGCCGTGAAGGCCGAACCCCCGTCCGTCAGGCCCGCGTTGGCGATCACCAGCACGTCGGTCCCGTCCAGCCCGCCCGCATCGAACGGCGCGGTTCCCCCGCGCACCTGATAGCCATCGGCCCGAAGCAGCGCGACGAAGGGCGCGTAGCGACCGTCGACGGTGTGGAAATTGTCATGCGCCCCGTCGATCGTCACGACCGGCCCATCCGCCGCGAAGGCAGGACGGGCGACCGTCGGGCGGAAGTCGGGATCGGTCATCTGCTGCTGCGCCAGCGCGGGCGCGGCGGCGGCCAGGACCATCAGGCCGAGCGCCAGGGCGAAACGTCTCATCGGAAATCCTCCGGTCTGGGAGCCAGTCTAGCCCTTCAGCCGCGCCGCGTGAAACGCCACATGGTCGGCGATGAAACTGGCCATGAAGAAATAGGAGTGGTCATAGCCGGGCTGCATCCGCAGGCTGATCGTCTGGCCCGCCGCCGCGCCCGCCGCGACCAGCAGCTCCGGCTTCAACTGCTCCGCCAGGAAGGGATCGGCGTCGCCCTGGTCGATCAGGATGTCGTCGTAACAGCCCTCGCCCACGCCGCTCTCGATCAGCCGCGCCGCATCGTGCGCCTCCCACACGGCCCGGTCCGGGCCCAGATAGGCGGTGAAGGCCTTCTCGCCCCACGGACACCGCGTCGGCGAGGCGATCGGGGCGAACGCCGAGACCGAGCGGAACAGATGCGGATGACGCAGCGCCAGGGTCAGCGCCCCGTGCCCGCCCATCGAATGGCCGCTGATCGACCGCGCCTTCGTGGTCGGGAATTCCGCATCGACCAGGCCGATCAGCTCCTCGACGACATAGCTTTCCATGCGGAAATGCGGCGCCCACGGCGCCCGGGTAGCATCGACATAGAAGCCCGCCCCCTGCCCGAGGTCATAGGCCGGGTCGTCGGCGACGCCCTCCCCGCGCGGCGAGGTGTCCGGCGCCACGATGATCACCCCGTGCGCCGCCGCCGCCGCATAGGCCCCCGCCTTGGTGGTGAAATTGTCCTCGGTGCAGGTCAGGCCCGACAGCCAGATCAGCACCGGAAACGGCCCCTCCCCCGGCGGCGTGAACACCGACAGCGTCATGGGCGTGCCGGTGGCCGCGCTGTCGTGGCGCAGATAGCGCAGCACGCCGCCGTGGACGATGTGGGTCTTCAGGGTTTCCATGCCCGACCCTCTAACGCCCTCCGTGTCATCCCGGAAGCCGCGCAGCGGCTATCCGGGCCGGTGCAGGGCGCACACCTTGTTGCCCGACGGGTCGCGCAGATAGGCCAGGTTCAACGTGCCGAACGGGCCGTTGCGCTCGCCCGGCGGGTCCTCGATGGCCGTGCCGCCGGCGGCGACGCCGGCGTCATGGAAGGCCTGGACCATCTCCGGCGTCTTCGCCGCGAAACCGATGGTGCCGCCGTTGGCGTGGCAGGCCGGCTCGCCGTCGATCGGCGTGCCGACCGCGAAGGCGCCCATGCGGGTCCGCCACCAGTACCGTCCCTTGGGGTCCGGCCCGCTGGCCGGATCCAGGCCCAGCGCCCCCAGCGCCGCGTCATAGAATTTCCGCGACGCCTCGACGTCGTTCGCGCCGACGGTGATGTGGGTGAACATGGCTTCCCTCCAGCTTGTACGTTTCTTTTAGAGACTAACCTCAATCCGATTGCCTTGTCATCCCGGAAGCCGCGCGGCGGCTATCCGGGACGACGTCGATCCTCACCCGTCTCTCCCGGAAAGCCCGCAGGGTGAGCCGGGAGCAGGGTCAGGCCCATGCCGCCGCGCGATCTCGGCGCCCGGTCCGGTTCAGCAGAGCGTCCCGGATAGCCGCCGCGCGGCTTCCGGGATGACAAGCTAACGGCCCCTCTAGAACACCACCACGCTGCGGATGCTCTCGCCCGCATGCATCAGGTCGAAGGCCTCGTTGATCCGCTCCAGCGGCAGCGTATGGGTAATCATCGGGTCGATCTCGATCTTCCCGTCCATGTACCAGTCGACGATCTTCGGCGTATCGGTCCGGCCCCGCGCGCCGCCGAAGGCCGAGCCGCGCCAGACCCGGCCGGTCACCAGCTGGAACGGCCGCGTGGCGATCTCCTTGCCGGACTCGGCCACGCCGATGACGATGCTCTCGCCCCAGCCGCGGTGACAGGCCTCCAGCGCCTGACGCATCACTGTGGTGTTGCCGGTGCAGTCGAAGGTGTAGTCGGCCCCGCCCCCGGTCAGCTCGACCAGATGCGCGACGACATCCGGCACATCCTTGGGATTGACGAAATGCGTCATCCCGAACCGGCGGCCCCACTCTTCCTTGGCGGGGTTGATGTCGACGCCGACGATCATGTCGGCCCCGACCATCTTCAGCCCCTGGATGACGTTCAGCCCGATGCCGCCCAGGCCGAACACCACGCAGTTGGCCCCCGGCTCGACCTTGGCCGTATTGACCACCGCCCCGACCCCCGTGGTCACGCCGCAGCCGACGTAGCAGGCGCTCGCGAACGGCGCGTCCTTGCGGATCTTGGCGAGGGCGATCTCGGGCAGGACGGTGAAATTCGAGAAGGTCGAACAGCCCATATAGTGGGCGATCGCCTGGCCCTTGTAGCTGAACCGGCTGGTGCCGTCGGGCATGACGCCCTTGCCCTGGGTGGCCCGGATGGCGGTGCACAGATTGGTCTTGCGGCTGAGGCAGCTTTTACATTGCCGGCACTCGGGCGTGTACAGCGGGATGACATGGTCCCCGACCGCGACCGAGGTCACCCCCGGCCCCACCTCGACCACCACCCCCGCCCCCTCATGCCCGAGGATCGACGGGAAGACGCCCTCGCTGTCCAGTCCGTCCAGGGTATAGGCGTCGGTGTGGCAGATGCCCGTCGCCTTGATCTCGACCAGCACCTCGCCCGCGCGCGGCCCCTCCAGATCGACCTCGACGATCTCGAGCGGACGTTTGGCCTCGAAGGCGACGGCGGCGCGGGTTTTCATGGGCGGGTCCTTTCGCGAGTCGTCCACGTTCTAACGATCCGGCTGCCGGCCCGAAACCGCCTTGACCATTGCCAGCCAGTTTTCGATCGCTCACCGTTGCGGCATGCCCGCGGCGAAGAATGTGACCATCTACCTTCGCACACGACGTTGGGTGGACCACGACCTCGCCACTCAACGGCGACCGCTCTCCATCTTCGGCCCGCTCTTCTTCATCATCCTCGTGATGACGGGCGCGCACTTTATCGGACCCGTTGCGGAAGGGAGCGCCCGGGTGGAGATCATTCCGTTGGGCGCAGGCTGGGCCGCGTTCGTCGCGTGGCGGATCACGCGTCTGTTGAGAGCTGTCTCGATCATCGGCGATCGGGAGTTTGATCAACGGGGGAAATTCCTCCTGTCCCCCGAATATCACCGAAGCGAAAGCGTCACTGCGACGTCGCAACGTAAACGCTTACGGCGGCGTGGGCGCGGACGATGACGCGCAATATCCGAAACCTCGTCATCCTCACCGGCGCCGGCATATCCGCCGAGTCCGGCGTCCCCACCTTCCGCGCCGACGACGGCCTGTGGATGGGCCATCGCATCGAGGACGTGGCCACGCCCGACGCCTTCGCCCGCGACCCCGCCCTGGTGCAGGACTTCTACAACCGTCGTCGCCGTCAGCTTTCCGAGGTCCGGCCCAACGCCGCCCACCTCGCCCTGGCCGATCTCGCGGCGCGCTGGGACGGCGATATCCTGCTGGTCACCCAGAACGTCGACGACCTGCACGACCGCGTCCATGCCGAAACGCCGCCAGCCCCGGGCTTCGACCTGGTCCACATGCACGGCGAACTGCTCAAGGTCCGCTGCACCCGCACGGGCCGGGTCTGCGACTGGCCTGGCGATCTCGCGGCCCACGAGCCCTCGCCGCACCACGGCGAAGGCCGCCTTCGCCCGCACATCGTCTGGTTTGGCGAATTCCCGCTGGAGATGGACCGCATCGACGGGGCGCTCGCCGCCTGCGACCTGTTCGTCGCCATCGGCACCTCCGGCGCGGTCTGGCCCGCCGCCGGCTTCGTTCGGCAGGCCGGGTTCGCGGGCGCCCACACCGTGGAGATCAATCTCGAACCCACGCCGGGCAGCCGCCTGTTCGACGAGGGCCTGTACGGTCCGGCCACCGAAACTGTGCCGGCTTTCGTCGAGGGTCTGCTGGCGGACTGATCCCACACCCGCTCATCCCGGCGAAAGTCGGGATGAGCGGATGAAAGGCTAGCCTTCCCCCGCCGCCTTCTCCGCCGCCAGCTTCGCCAGCACCCGGCCCCGCCCCTTCGACAGCGCCGTGATCACCCCCCGGAAGGTCGCGACCTCCTGTTCCGAGAACGCCGACCGCCCCAGCATCACCCGCAGGTTCTGCACCATCGACGGCCGCTTCTCCGGCGGATGGAAGAAGCCGCCGTCGTCCAGCTCCCGCTCCAGATGCTCGTACATCCCCAGCATCAGCGCCCCCGACGCCGGCGGATCGCCCTCGCGGAAGCGCGGCGGCGGCGCATCCAGCACGGTGGTGCGCCACTCATAGGCGTTGATCGCCACCGCCTGGGCCAGGTTCAGCGAATGGTGCCGCGGATCGATCGGAATGGTGACGATGCCCTGGGTCAGGGCGATGTCGCTGGTTTCCAGCCCGGCCCGCTCACCGCCGAACAGCAGGCCGATGTTCAGGCCCGAGGCGCGGTCGTCGAACAGGATGCGGGCGGTCTCGCGCGGCGTGCGCACGGCCATGCGCGTCTCGCGCGGCCGGGCCGTGGCGGCGAAGACGGTGTTCAGGTCGGCCACCGCATCGGCCACGCTGTCGAACACCTTCACCCCCTCCAGCACCCAGTCGGCGCCCGAGGCCGTGGCCCAGGCCCGCGCCTGCGGCCAGCCGTCGCGCGGCGCCACGAGGCGCAGCTCCGACAGGCCGAAATTGGCCATCACCCGCGCCACCGCGCCGATGTTCTCGGCCATCTGGGACTTGTCGAGGATGACGACCGGCGGTGTGGGTTCGTCGGCCAATCAGTCCTCGCCGTACATGGCCAGCCACGGATCGGCGGTCCCGGCCTCGACCTCGGCCACCTTGACCACCGGCCAGCCGATCGAGTCATCGGCCGAGTCACGCCAGGCCAGGACGTAAAGGTCGCGCAGCTCCGACGCCCCCGCCGCAAGCCGCGCCGTCACGAAGGCCGCGCCGCGGGCATCGCTTTCGGCAAACCCACCGGCCTTCTCCAGCCCATAGAAGGGCCGCACCTCGGCCAGCGTGGTCTTCAGATAGGCCGGCACCCGCGCGCGCAGGTCGAACCCGTCCAGCGCCGGCGCCGCCATGGCCGCCTCGATCGCGTCCAGCCGCGCCACCCGACCCGTGAAGGCGTTCTCGAACGCTCCATGGGTCTGGCGCGAGGTCGTGAAACCCTCGGGATTGGGCACGCTCTGCGACCAGCCATTGTAGTGGATCGTCGTGTGGTGCGGCTGCGAGCCGTCGCCGACATAGTGGCCCAGATAGCCCATGTCGCGCAGGATCAGGGCCTCGCGGCGCAGCCGGTCCTCGCGGTACCAGGCGCGCTTGCCCGGATCGCGCTCGCGCCCCTCGGCGGCGTTCAGCACCCGCCAGGTGGCGAAGTCGCGCACCAGCTGCTGATAGCCGTCCATGATGGCGTAGGGCAGATAGCCGGCGTCATCGACCTCGATCCCCGCCGCCAGAAGCGCCGCGTCATACTCCGACTTCAGCCGGGGCAAGGCGTCGATGGACAGGCCCTGCGCGTTCATGATCCGGCCGTCGTCGGTCATGTCGACGAAGTGAGCGGTGTCGCGCTCGCGGTCGTGCGGCTGCCCCCCGCCCTTGGTCCGATCCGGCTCGCGCGCCAGCTCGCCGACCTCGGCCGCCGCCCCGGGCGTGCGCAGGAAGGCCGGCATCTCGTCGGTTAGCCCGCGCACCGCCGCGACGCCGATCAGCCGGTGGCCGGTGTTGCCCCAGGCGTCGGCCTGCAGCGCCACGCCGCCGGCGGCGACGAGGACAAGGGCGGCGAGGGCGAGACGCTTCATGGCAGGCTCCGACGAATGACCGGACCGCCTTAGCGTATCCCGAAGGCGTCCTCCACCCGCGCGATCCATGCGACGATGGCGGGATAGGCCGAGAGGTCGAAATCCCCCTCGTGCGCCACCCGCGTATAGGCGACCAGCGCCAGGTCGGCCAGGGTCGGGCCCGCTCCGACCAGCCAGTCCGCCTGCGACAGCGCCGCCTCCATCCGGGCGAGGGCCGCATGGCCGCGCTCGACCAGCCGGGGCTCGATCTCGTCGGGCCGCTTGCCGGCCAGCAGCCGCTGGAACCGGACCACGGCGATATAGGGCTCGTGGCTGTACTGCTCCCAGAACAGCCATTCGTACATCCGGGCGCGATCATAGGCGTCGGCCGGGATGAAGGCCGTGCCCTCGCCGAAATAGCCGATGATGGCGTTGGACTGGGCCAGGACCCGGCCATCCTCCAGCACCACGGTCGGCGTCTGTCCGGCGGGATTGAGGGCGAGGAATTCCGGGCTGCGCGTCACGCCGGACATGACGTCGGTTTCGATCCACCGATAATCAAGCCCCAGCCGGTCGAGCAACCACTTGACCTTCAAACAGTTGCCGGACCGAATATCTCCATGGACAGTAAGCATCGGCCCTCAGCAAAGTGATGTTGATCTGCGAATACTGCTTACAGGTTTCGCGCGGTTGGCCAAACGAGATTCCACGTGACCGTGACAAGCTCCACTTATCCACCGGAGAACCGGGCGCGATGTCGCACCGCAGCGTGAATGTCGGGTTTTCGCCACATTTGGGAAGGACAAGCCGCCCACCGGACGCGTATGGGGCCGGCGTTTCCGTGAGTCCGCAACATGCTCGGCAAAGCCGCTGCGTTCGCCATTGTGATGGCGATGGCCCTTCCCGCCCAGGTTCAGGCGACAGGCGATCCGGTGTCCTACCAGGCTGCGACGAGCGCGGGCTGGGGTGCTGAATCAACCGTCCCGGCCACGGAAGGTTCCACGGACAGCGGCGTCGAGCGCGAGCTCACCCCCGACCAGCAGGACCTGATGCAGGGCGACGCCAACTGGAGCGCCCGCGCCAATCTCTACCATGCCGGCGGCGGCGGAGCGACGGGCAACGACAGCCTCGGCTGCCGTCCGATCGCCATGCGCACGGTCGCCACCGACCCCCGCTACATCCCCCGCCGCACCCGCCTGTTCATCCGCGAGACGGTGGGCATGCGCATGTCGGACGGTTCGATCCACGACGGCTACTGGTACGCCTCCGACACCGGCGGCGCGATCAAGGGCCAGAAGATCGACCTCTACACCGGCCACGGCCGCGGCTCGATGTCCCCGGCCATGCGCTTCAACCAGCGCCGCCTGACCATCGTCGACGCCGGCCGCTTCGAGGGCTGCCCCCCGTCGTGGGAGCGCCAGCCCAGCCAGGCCGCGATGATGGCCTCGGCCGCGACCCCCGCCGGGGCGAACTGACGGTTTCACCGACCGGCGTATTGCGAAGCTGATCGGGCCGGCGCAGTCTCTCCAGGCATCACTGGAGGGGACCATGAAGACCATCGTCGCCATCGCCGCCCTGTGCCTGGCGTCCGCCGCCGCCGCCCAGGACGCCGGCGCGCCGTTCAGGGACCGCACCGAGCGGGTGCAGCTGCAGGGCCGTCGCGGCCCCAGCCTGTTCCGCCCCGGCTTCGGCATCGCGGAATACGTCGGCTCGGCCAGCGCCCGGTCGTCGGGCATGGCCCTGCCCTTCCGGCGCAGCGCCCATGCGAAAACCTCGTTCAGCCTGACGATCCCCTCGCTCGCCGAAGAGGTGCGCGGCGAATGCGAGGGCGGCCAGGCCCGGGCGCAGTTCCTCTGGATCACCTTCGAGCGCGAGCCCCTGTCCTACAACTGCGTCTTCGCCGGCGCCGCCCCGCCGGACGCCGCCTTCACCCTGGCCCTCAGCCGCCACGGCAGCTGGCTGAACCGGCTGCAACAGCCGCAGAGGGCGGGCGAGCTGACCTGGAACGGGACGGTCTACCGCGCCGAGACCCGCTACGTCGAAGGCCTGCCGTGGAGCAGCGGCGGCGTGCTCGGCTATGTCTTCAGCCGCGACGGCGTTGACATCGGCGGCGTGGCCCTGAACGGCATGGCGCCGACCTTCTACCTGCCCCCCGCCGGCTCGCCCGACCGCGACGCCGCCGCCCTGCTGGGGGCCATACTGTTCACCTTCCAGGACCCCGGCCGGCCGCCGCTGTAGTCAGAATCTGCGCCGGCCGCTGACCGTCTCGAAGAACATCCGCCAGTCGCCCATCAGGCTCCACAGCGGGTACTTGAACGTCGCCGGCCGGTTCTTCTCGAAGAAGACATGCCCGACCCAGGCGAAGCCGTAGCCGACCAGCGGCGCCGCCACGAACCACCAGGCGCTGACCGTCAGCCCCAGCACCAGCGCCACGATCACCAGCGCCGTCCCCACCACATGGATCCGCCGGCACGTCCGGTTGGAGTGCTCGTGGATATAATACGGATAGAACTGGCTGAACGACCGATAGCGTTCGCCGGGCGCGGGCTGGCTGCTCATGGCGCCAGCCTCTCCCCGCGCCGCCCCACGGTCAAGCCGCCCCCGTTCACCATCCCCGTCAGCGATCGGGTAAGGCCGCCGGGCCCAGGGTCGGCCGTCGCCCCCGGAGTCCGTCCCATGCAGGCCACCGCCATCGCCGCCGCCGGCCTCGCCGACGCCGCCGCCCGTTTCGAGGCCAGCGCCGTCCGCACCGCCCGCGCCCCGCTGGACGATCTCGCGGGCGAGACCGTCGAACGGATGACCGCCGGCGTCGCCTTCAAGGCCAATGTCGCCGTGCTGAAGACCGCCGACGAGATGTACGGCGCCCTGCTCGACATCCTCGCCTGATCACGCCTCCGCCGCCGGCGAGCGGTGAAGGACGAGGGACGAGGACGCCGGAGACGGCCGTCGCCTGTTGCCTGCCGCCCCCCTTCGGGTGTTCCCTGCCCCCTCGTCTCTCGCCCCTCGCCCCCCTTCAAGCGGAGCGTCCGCCATGCCCTTCCTCGACATCACCGTCATCCCCGTGCGCACCGCCGACAAGGCGGCGTATCTGGCGCATTCCCGCAGGATGACGCCCCTCTTCCGGGAGGCCGGCGCCCTCGGCGTCACCGAGACCTGGGGCGAGGACGTCCCCGACGGCAAGGTCACCGACTTCAAGCGCGCCGTGGCCCGTCAGGACGGCGAGACCGTCGCCGTCGGCTGATCACCTGGCCCGACCGCGCGACCCGCGACAAGGCGTGGGAGGCGCTGATGCAGGACGACCGCATGATGGGCGGCGACGCGCCCCCCTTCGACGGCAAGCGCATGATCTTCGCCGGCTTCGAGGTGGTGCTGGAAGGCTGACCGCCCTTCTCCCGGACGCCGCAACAGCGGCGATCCGGGACGCTCGCCCTCCCCGAATCCCTCCACCCGCAAGCGGCGCAGCCGCTGTCCGGGAGACGGGCAGGCCAGGCGCGGCGGTCGCCTGTCCCCCGGACAATCGCGCCGCGATTTCCCGGGAGGCCCGGGCCGGCGGGCCCATGCCGTCCCGGATCGCCGCTGCGCGGCGTCCGGGATGACAAGGCCCCCTCCCCCTCACATCTCCCCCTCCCCCCGCTCCTTCAGCGCCCCGCTCTCGTCCCAGTACCGCGCCGCCCAGCCCTCCGCCTCCGCGGCCCGCCGGTCCGCCTCCGCCGCCTCCGTGCCATAGGTCTGGGCCCGCCAGCGCAGGGCGAAGCCGCCCCAGCGGACGCCGGGGCGGACGCCCTCGGCCAGCATCTGATGGGCCAGTTCGACGGCGCGGGCCTCGACGACGACGCCGATCTTGCAGCGCACCGCCTCGAAATCCTCTTCCGTCGGCTCCGGCGTCGCCCAGGCCTCGGCCGCGCCCAGCCGGGTCAGGGCCTCCGCCGCCTTGAGCTGGACCAGGGCCTCGGCCGCCCGGCCGTCGGCCAGAAGGGCGGCGGCGCGGTCGAGGGCGCGGCGGCGGATGACGGGGGCGGGGAGCGGATCGACCGCGCCCGTGTCCGCGCCCGGGTCCGCGCCGGAGACGGGGCCGGCGGCGGGCGGCGGCAGGTCGCGGTCGGACCGCTCGGCCTGATGCCGCCGCGACCAGCCCTCCAGCCGGCATTTCTTCCTCAGATTGGCCAGGCCGATGTCGAACCGCAACGCCACCGACGGCCCGCTCTCGCCGGCCTCATAGGCCTTGCGCACCCGCGCCCACACCTCGGGGCCGCGATATTTTCTCAGACGGAAATGGTCCATGCGGCGCAGCTGACCACGCCCCTGCGTCAAAAACGGACGCAGGCGTATCCGCGATCTTCCAAATCGCGCCGAACGTCTTCGAAGTCGCGCTCTTTACGTCGTCGAATTCCCACCCGGCCAAAGCCTGCCGACGCGAAGCGTCATTCCAGCCGACCGCGCCTTGGCGGCGCCCTGCCGAGGTTCTTCACAAAGGACACCAAGGGATCACGAAGAACACGAAGTCCGCACCGGCCCCGTCGTGTCCTTTGTGAGTCCTTTGTGCCCTTGGTGATGAACCTGCGCGCGCTGACGCGCCCGCCTCCGCCCGCCACTCCCCGCCCTACCGGCAGAATCGCGTATCCGTCGCCTCCAGATGCAGGTGGTCGGCGTGGACGGCGTTGTAGTCGGGGCTCAGGGTGGTGCCGAAGATGCGGCAGGCGTCGTCGCGGATCCGGCGCAGGAAGCGCGCCTCCGGCCCCTCTCCCGCCCAGTCGGCCGCCACGCTGATCCCCCGCCCGTCACGCAGCCGCACCCCGGCGAAATCCAGCGCCGCCGCCTGGGCATGGGCGCTGATGCGGCCGCTGACCCCGCCGTTGTTCACATTGCGGCAGGCGTAGGCGCCCATGTGATCGATCTGGACCACGTCCGATCCCAGGATTTCCCGCGCCGCCGGCTCCAGCGACTGCCGCCGCCAGACGCTCAGGGCCAGGGCCGTCCGGCAGGTCATCTCCACGTCTCCCGGCGACATCCGCGCCGTCGTGCCCAGATCGGGGCCCAGAACACCGCCGGCGGTCAGGCCGCACGTCTGCGTCGTCGACCGGTCGGGCACAGGGCGAAAGGTCACGCGCGCGGCCGTCAGCTGGGCCATGCATTGCTGCAGATCCGCGCTCTCGCGCAGCACCGCCGCCCGCGTGCCGCCGTCGACCGTCTGGTCGATCAACGCCCCCACCAGCGGCGCCTCGGTGCGCGACGGTACGGGATAGCGCGCCGGGCCGGGCCGCTCGGGCAGCATCGGGCTGCAACCGGCGAGCACCGCCAGCAACAGGACCGTGGCGAAGACCCGGGGACGCAGGCGGAGCGTGGTCATGGCGCGGACGCTAGCTGATTCCTGTCCGCGAGGTCCCGGCGAAAGCAGGTTCATCACCCGCTCGCCGGCGCCAGAAAAGAGGGCGGCCCTTTCGAGCCGCCCCTTGTTCGTATCAGCTGTCCAGGAAGCTCCGCAGCTTCCGCGACCGGCTCGGATGCTTGAGCTTGCGCAGCGCCTTGGCCTCGATCTGGCGGATGCGTTCGCGGGTGACCGAGAACTGCTGGCCGACCTCTTCCAGGGTGTGGTCGGTGTTCATGCCGATGCCGAAGCGCATGCGCAGCACCCGCTCCTCGCGCGGCGTCAGCGACGCCAGCACGCGGGTGGTGGTCTCGCGCAGGTTGGACTGGATGGCCGCGTCGATCGGCAGGATGGCGTTCTTGTCCTCGATGAAGTCGCCCAGGTGGGAGTCCTCCTCGTCGCCGATCGGGGTTTCCAGGGAGATGGGCTCCTTGGCGATCTTGAGGACCTTGCGGACCTTCTCCAGCGGCATGGCCAGTTTTTCGGCCAGTTCTTCCGGGGTCGGTTCGCGGCCGATCTCGTGCAGCATCTGGCGGCTGGTGCGGACGATCTTGTTGATCGTCTCGATCATGTGCACCGGGATGCGGATGGTGCGGGCCTGGTCGGCGATCGAGCGGGTGATGGCCTGACGGATCCACCAGGTCGCGTAGGTGCTGAATTTGTAGCCGCGGCGGTACTCGAACTTGTCGACCGCCTTCATCAGGCCGATGTTGCCTTCCTGAATGAGATCAAGGAATTGCAGCCCGCGGTTGGTGTATTTCTTGGCGATGGAGATGACCAGGCGCAGGTTGGCCTCGACCATTTCCTTCTTGGCCTGACGGGCCTCGCGCTCGCCCTTCTGCACCGTCTGGACGATGCGGCGGTAGTCGTCGATCGGCAGGCCGGCCTCGGTCGCTACGGCGGCGACGTCGCCGCGGATCTGGGCGATCTGGGCCTGTTCGTTGTCGCTGAACTTGGTCCAGCGGACGCCCATCTCCTTGACCCGGTCGGCCCAGGTCGGGTCCAGCTCGGCGCCGAAATACGACTTGAGGAATTCCGGGCGCGAGATGCCGTAGCTGTCGGCCAGGCGCAGCAGCCGGCCCTCGAGGCCCATCAGCCGCTTGTTGATGGCGTAGAGCTGCTCGACCAGCGCCTCGATGCGGTGGTTGTTGAGCTTCATCGTCTTCAGCCGGCCCGAGATGGCGGCCGTCAGCGTGTCATAGGCCTTCTGGTCCTTGGCGCTGAGCGTCTCTCCCTTCAGCCGGCTCTCCACCAGCTTGTCCTGCAGCTTGCGGAACGCCCCGAAGTCGCCCGCCACCGCGTCCAGCACCTCCATCACCCCGTCCCGCAGCTCCGCCTCCAGCGCCGAGATCGACATCCCGCCGCCATCATCAAAGTCCTCGTCCTCCTCATCCTCCTCCGTCTTCGGCTCAGCGCCTTCCTCGGGGGGGGCGGGCTCGACCACCGTGCCGGCGGGCGGCTGGTTGTGTGGCAGGGACGAGGGGTTCAGCACTCCGTACGTGGCATCCAGATCGATCACCTCGCGCAGCAGGATGCGGTTGTTGGCCAACTCGTCGCGCCACACCATGATGGCCTCGAACGTCAGGGCGCTCTCGCACAGCCCCGAGATCATGGCGTCGCGGCCGGCTTCGATCCGCTTCGCGATCGCGATCTCGCCTTCGCGGCTGAGAAGCTCGACCGAGCCCATCTCGCGCAGATACATCCGCACAGGATCGTCGGTGCGATCATAGGCGGCCTTGGCCGGCGCCTCTGCGACATTCGTCTCGGCGCGCTCGACGACCTCGCCGCCCTCCTTCTCGGTGGTCTCGGCCGCGTCTTCCTCGGCCTCCACGACGTTGACGCCCATCTCGGACAGCATCGCCAGCGTGTCCTCGATCGCGTCGGGGGTCACCTCTTCGGACGGCAGGACCTTGTTCAGGTCCTCCATGGTCACATAGCCCCGCGCCTTGGCCTGTTTGATGAATTTCTTCACCCCGGCGTCGGTGAGGTCGAGCAGCGGACCGTCACTCTGGGCTTCGGTTTCCTGCGTCTCGGTCTGGGCGCTCATACAGTCTCTTCTCCGGGCGGAGCGGCTGATCAGGCCGTCCGCCAATACAACGTGTGGCGGGGTCGTTGGTTACGAGCCCGCGCTGTCTTCCCAAATCTCTCCGGTTTTGATCGCGCGACGCAAAGCATCCCGCTCGGCTTTCAGCCGGCGAAACGCCTCGTCCTGCCCCGGCACGCCACGCGCCGAAGTCAGGGCATCCTCCAGCGCCGCCACGCGAATAAGCGCGTCGAACGCCTGCGACCATCGGATCCGCGCCTCGCCGAGGGGCTTGTCTGTGGCCAGGAAGGGCGCGCCGGACTTTGCCGCCGCCTTCTCGACCTCGTGCATTAAGACGCCGTGACCCGATTGCGCCAGATGGCGTCGGAGGGCGGCTGAGTCAAGGTCCTGACCCGAGAAGCGAAGCCGAACCATCTCCTGCGCCAGGCCGTCCAGGGCCCGATCGCCGAACCCATGGGCCGCAATGGCCTCGAGATGATCGTCCATCCGCTCGGGATCGTCGATCGCGCCGTGGGCCAGGGCCGCCGCAACCGGCTCGATCGACCGGGACAGCGACTGCATTGCCTGCGCTCCCTCGGCCGTCTGACCGAGCTTGGGCGGCGGGCCCGGACGCCACCGGCCGCCGGGACCGGCGGCGGGCGGGTTCGTGGACGCGCGGCGCGCCGGGAACAGGGCGTCGAAACGGTCGAACAGTTCGCGGCGATACTGTTCGGCCAGATCCTTGTCCTGAATGGCGGAGGCGGCCTGACGCAGACGGCCTTTCAGGCCCGCCCGGCGCTCGGGCGAATCCAGCGGCTCGACCTCGGCCTCCTTCTGGAACAGCACCTCGGCGAAGGGACGGGTCGCGGCCATGGCCTGACGCAGGGCCGGGGCCCCCTTGTCGCGCAGGATGTCGTCCGGGTCCTGCCCCCCCTCCAGCAATGCGAAGCGGAACGAGCGGCCCGACTTCAGCTGCGGCAGGGCCCTGTCGATGGCCCGATACGCCGCCCGGCGGCCGGCGGCGTCGCCGTCGAAGCACAGCACCGGCTCATGCGAGACCCGCCAGAGCCGCTCCATCTGCTCCTCGGTCAGGGCGGTGCCCATGGACGCGACGGCGGGGATGCCGGCGCGGTGGCAGGCGATCACGTCCATATAGCCCTCAACGACGACGATGGCCTGGTCGCTCCTGGACTCGGCGCCGAGGATGCGTCGCGCCTCGGGCAGGCCGTACAGGGTCGCGCCCTTGTGGAAGAGCGGGCTCTCCGGGCCGTTCAGATATTTTGCCCGGTCATCCGGATTCATGGCCCGGCCGCCGAAGCTGACGATCCGGCCCCGCGCGTCGAGGATGGGGAACATCAGCCGGTCGCGGAACCGGTCATAAGGCGCACCCCCTCCCTCCGGAGCGATCAGCATGCCCGCCTCGACCAGATCGCCGGGACGGGCCCCGCGCTGGACCAGGGCGTTCTTCAGCCCCTCGCGGTCATTGGGCGCATAGCCGAGACCGAACCGCTCCCAATGATCCTCGGGCAGGCCACGCTTCTCGAGGTACTCCCGCGCCGCCTTGCCGGGCGAACGGCGCAGGTTGGCCGCGAACCATTTCTGGGCCAGATCCATCCAGTCGGTCAGCCCCTGCTTCTTCGCCTCGCGCTCTGCCGCCTGCGGGTCTTCGGCCGGCAGGGCCATGCCCGCCTCCCCGGCCAGGCGCTGCACCGCCTCGACGAAACTCAGCCGCTCCGTCTCCTGCAGGAAGGAGATGACGTCGCCGTGCTTGCCGGACGAGAAGTCGTGGAAGAAGCCCTTGTCGTCATTGACGAAGAAGGACGGCGACTTCTCCTTGGTGAAGGGCGACAGGCCGACGTACTCGCGTCCCTGACGCTTGAGTTTCACCGTCCGTCCGATGATGTCGGACGGCCGAAGGCGGGCCTTCAGTTCTTCAAGGAAGCGGTCGTCGAAGCGCACCTGCGCCTTATAGCGCGCGACTCAACGCTTTGGGGCCCTTTACCTTTTGTTAACCAGAAAGGCCAAAGCGCGACCATAACCGCCTGAATATGCGCGCATTTTCCTGACCCTATCGGAACGATCCACAGACCTGTGGATTAACCATGGGACTGTCCGTGAAGAAGGATGGGCCTGGACGGGGTTGCGGCGAAGATCGCGGCCCGCCCGAGAATGAGAGAGACTATCCATGTTCCTGAGCATCGCCCGCCCGGCGGTCGAGCCCCAGGGTCCCGACCCCGTCGCCGTCCCCGGTTCGCCCGCCATCACCGACCTGTCTCCCCGCGCTCTTCACGCTCGCTTGCTGGAGAATGCGGCCCTGCGGCGCATGCGCGGCGCCGAGCGGCTGCGCTCGAACCGGTTGGAGGACGCCGACTACTGGCTGCACGCGGCCCCTGTGGCGGTGCGCAAGGCCAGCGCCCTGCGCGAAGAGAAGAGCTTCGCGCCTCTCCCCTGATCTCGGGTGACCGTCGCCGGCCCGTCGCGAACCCAACCGGTCACGGCGCGCCAGATTTCGGATTCAGCGGCGCATCGAATCCGCGAACCGCTGGAACAGATAGAGACTGTCGGTCGGGCCCGGCGAGGCCTCTGGATGGTGCTGGACGCTGAACACGGGCCGGTCCCTCATGGCGATGCCGCAGTTGGTGCCGTCGAACAGGCTGACATGGGTCTCGGTGACCGCGTCCGGCAGGCTGTCGCGATCGACGGTGAAGCCGTGGTTCATGGATACGATCTCGACCTTGCCGGTGGTCAGATCCTTGACAGGGTGGTTGGCCCCGTGGTGGCCCTGATCCATCTTGATGGTCTTGGCGCCCAGGGCCAGGGCCAGCATCTGATGGCCGAGGCAGATGCCGAACAGGGGCGTGCCGCTGTCGACCAGCTTCTTGATCTCGGGCACAGCATAGACGCCTGTCGCCGCCGGATCGCCCGGCCCGTTGGACAGGACCACGCCATCGGGCTTGCGCGCCAGAATCTCTTCGGCCGTCGTCGTGGCCGGCACCACGGTGATCCTCGCGCCGGTCGAGGCAAGGGCCCGCAGAATGTTGCGCTTCACCCCGTAGTCGACGACCACCACCGACCTGTCGACGGCGTCCACGCGGGGATGACCCTCGGGCCATTCCCACAGCCCCTCGTCCCATTCGAACGCCTGCAGCGTCGAGGCGGGCTTGGCGAGATCGAGGCCGACGAGACCGTTCCACGCCTTCGCTTCGGCCACCAGCGCCTCAAGATCGAACTTGCCGTCCGGATCATGGGCGATCACCGCATGGGGCGCGCCACCGTCGCGGATCAGGGCGGTCAGGGCCCGGGTGTCGACCCCGGCCAGGCCGACCACGCCCCGGCGCTTCATCCAGTCGTCGAACGAACTGTCGGCCCGCCAGTTGGCCGGATCGGTCGGCATGTCGCGGAAAACGGCCCCCCGCGCCGAGGTGTCTGACCCGCCGCCGATCTGCTCCAGATCCTCGACGTTGGTCCCGGTGTTGCCGACGTGCGGGAAGGTGAAGGCGAGGATCTGGCTCATGTAGGACGGATCGGTCAGGATTTCCTGATAGCCCGTCATGGCCGTGTTGAAGACGACCTCGCCGAGGGCCGATCCGGTCGCGCCGCAACCGAGGCCCTGCAGGATGGTACCGTCCGCGAGCGCGAGCACGCCGGTGACGCCGGGAAGAAGCTGGGTGGTCATGACAGGCTCCCTAGCACCGAATCCCGGCGAGCAAACGGCGGCGTTGCTAAAGAGGCGCCGCCCCGGGGTCAACGGGGGCCGAGGACTTGCGCATGAAGGCAAACCACACCCCCGTCGTCACCAGGAAAAAGATGGCCGTCGGAAGGACATAGCCGGGGGCCGCCGCGACAACCGCCGCCGATGTGAACAGCAGGCCCAGCGCCGCCACGCCGCGCGCCCGTGTCCAGCGCGCCAGCCGGAACAGCGAGGCTGAGCACAGACCGTAGACGACGAGACTGAGCACCGAGGTCACTCCGATCAGCATGCCGAACTGCCCCCCGAGGGTGGGCTGGCCGGAAATTACCGCCACCACGCTCATGATCGCGCCACCGAGCAGGGGGTTGGCGATCGGCGTGCGTTCGCCCGCCCCGAATCCTGCGGGCAGATACCCGCGCCGTGCCGCCGCCCGCGCCGTCTCGCCGCCCAGCATGACCCAGCCGCTCAGGGTGCCGACCGCCTTGACCACGGCCGCCGCCGCCACCGCCGCCCCGATCGAGGCCCCGAACACGCGCGCCGTCAGATCGGCATAGGGGCTGGAGGACTGGGCCAGCACCCCGGCAGGTATGACGCCGAACACCGCCACGCTGGCCGCGACATAGACGAGCGACGCCAGCAACACGCCGGCGATCGAGGCCCGGCCGACGTCGCGCGCGGGATGCCGGACCCTCGCCGAGAGCACCGCCGCGCTTTCGACCCCCAGGAAGGCCCAGAAGATGACCGCCAGCGAGGCGGGAACGCTTTCCGCCAGACTGTTTCCCGACGGACTCCAGGAGGCGGTGAAGGTCTCGCCGCTGAAGGCTGTAACCCCGGCGGCCACCGCGATGACGATGGGAACCAGGCCGATGGCCAGCGCCAGGGCCGCAAAACGCGAGGCGGTTCGCGCGCCGAGGATATAGGCGCCGGTCGTCAGCCAGATCAGGCCCAGATTGCAGAAGGTCGCCGCCACCGGCTCCTTCAGCACCGGGAAGAAAAAGCCCAGATAGCCGGTGGCCGCGACCGCGATGGCGACATTGCCGACGAGGCAGGCGGTCCAGAAGGCCAGCGCCGTCTGGAAGCCGAAGAAGCGCCCTAGGCCCCGCTCGGCGAAGCCCGAAAGGCCGTCGGCGTCCGGCTGCAAGCGTCCCAGCGCGGCGAACACCAGCGCCAGGGTGACCGCGCCCGCGCCGGCGACCAGCCAGCCCACGACGCTCGACGAGCCGACGGGGGCCAGGGTCGCGGGGAGCAGATAGACCCCTGAACCAATCATGTTTCCGGCCACGACCAGGGCTGCGAGGCCCCAGCCCAGCTTCTGCCGGTCCTCGATCGGCGTGTCGGTCATGGGTGAACCTCTGCGATACGGGCCTGGAACCAGGCCACGGCGGCCTCGTGGCGCGGACTCAGGACGCCGCGGTCATAAGCCCCGGCCGACAGATTGGCCTGCACCGCCTCACAGATGGCCGCGTCCTCCGCCGTCAGGCGATCGGAGGCCTCGAGCGCGTCGCCCAGCGCCGCCTCGCCGCCGTCGTTCAGGAATAGATAGTCCAGCCTTGTCCGCCCCGGGCCAACCGGGGTCATCCGCTCGATCATGGCGCCGTCCCTATAGACGTTGATCCCCAGGTTCGGCCACAGCCAGCCCCACACCCCCGCCTGCGGTCCGTCGTTGACGCCCACAGCCTCCTGGACGACCAGGTCGCCTTCGACCCGGATACGGTATTCGGCCGGCCCCAGCTCCTCCGCCAGCACGGGGTGGACAGTGCCGATGTGGTAACCCTCGAGATAGTTCTCGGCATAGGTCTTCCAGTCGCAGGCCAGGTCGTGGCTGCGGCGAAGGGCTGGCGCGGCTATGGCGAGGCCGCGCTCGGCCAGCAGGGCCTCCAGCGGCGCGACCAGATCCGCAAGCGCCGCGGCGTCCGGGTCGAGATTAGCGAAGACCAGCCCGCGCCAGGTCTCGAGCCGCAGGGCCAACAGGCCGAACTCGCGGGGGTCGAACCCGTCCGTCGCGCCAAAGCCGGCCGCGGACCGCAACCGCCCGTCCAGGGCGTAGCGCCAGCCGTGATAGGCGCACACCAGTTCGCCTTCGCAATGGCCCTGCCGCCCCGTCACAAGCGGTCCGGCACGGTGGCGACAGACATTGTGGAAGGCGCGCAGGACGCCGTCCTTGCCGCGCAGGGCCAGCAGACGATGGCCGGCCACGTCGGACGCGATCCAGTCGCCGGGCGAGGCCGCCTCGGCCTCATGACCCAGGAGCAGCCAGGCGCGCCCGAACACGGCGGATCGCTCGCGCGCCCATGCGTCGGGACAGCCGTAGAGTCGGGCGGGAAGCGTGGCCTGCATGACCGGGATCAAGGCCCCGGGGCGAAGGCGGCGTCAACTGGTTAGACAGTGATCGCTTCCATGCCTGCGAACACGGCATGGGTGGCGCCGGCGGCCTGGGCCGCAAGGCCGCGGTCGGGCCGCAGGTTCAGCAGCAGAACCTGGTTGCAGGTCTGGCGCGCGGCGGCGATCAGGTCCTGGGCCGACTGCCACTCGCGCGGTCCGTCGTGGGCGACGCCGGCGAAGTCGATCGCCAGGCAGCGGGCGCGGACCCCGGCCAGCCGACGCACCAGGCCAGGGTCGGGCGCGACGTGCAGGACCACGCCAAGCGCCGCCGTCTCGAAATGGCCGATGGACTCGTCGATCATTTCGGGCGGCGCCTGTTCGAGACCGCCCATGACTTCGACCAGCAGGTTGCCGGGAACAGAGCCGTGAAGCTCGCTGCAGAGCAGCGCGAACCGCCCGCGGCTGGACGCCACGGTCCGCCAGAAGGCGGGCAGCACGCCCGTGTCCTGCGGACCCAGATGCAGCAGGTCCAGGCCGTGATTCAGGGTCTGAAGGTCGATACGTTTGAGATCGACCGGTTCCAGCGTGCGCCGGCCCAGGGCCGCCAGGGCGGATTCTCCGCCGCGGTGCCGGACGCTCCGGCGAATCCGTCGACTCACCGGCGTCGACCGGTCCAGATCGAAGACGGGCTGGGCGGCCAGGGTCACGGTCAGTTCACGCCCGGCGCGGGTCACCAGGCCGAAGGTCAGGCTTTCGTAGGGCGCGGCGTAGGCGCGGCGCTCGCCGAGGCGTGAGTACGAGCCTTCGCCCGCGGGAGTCCCCCCGGGATCACCGACTGTCGGGTACGCTGGAACTTGTGTCATGACCGCCCCCTTTGGCTGGCCGGTGAAGTTCCCCCAGAGTCGTCAGGATAACCGTGAACCCAAGAACGTAACCCTGACAAACGTAGTCAAGAACTGTTGACCATAGCGACATCATCCGAGCGGTCCGCCCCCTCCCCCGCGCCCGGTTGCAGTGTTAGGGAGCGGCATGAACATCACCACGGTCGGCCTCGATGCCGACGATACGCTCTGGCACAATGAAACCATCTTCCGGCTGACGCACGACCGGTTCGTCGCCCTGCTGGCCGATCACGCCGACCGCCCGACGCTGGAAGCGCGGCTGGCCGAAACCGAGACGCGGAACCTTCGACTTTACGGCTATGGCGTGAAGGGTTTCACCCTGTCGATGATCGAGACGGCCATGGAACTGACGGGGGGCGAGGCTCCGGCGTCGGTGGTGCGCGAAATCCTCGCCGCGGGGCGCGAAATGCTGGCCCATCCGGTCGAGACCCTGCCCGGCGTCGACGAGGCGCTGGCCGCGCTGTCGGAATCGTATCGCCTGGTGCTGGTCACCAAGGGCGACCTGCTGGACCAGGAGCGCAAGCTCGCCGCCTCCGGGCTGGGCGACCTGTTCGCCGCGGTCGAGATCGTGTCCGAAAAGGACCGTCGGACCTACGACCGCGTCTTCGCCCGTCATGGCACCGGGGCCGATGAAGCCGTGATGGCCGGCAATTCGATGAAGTCGGATGTCTTGCCTGCACTGGCCGCAGGGGCGTGGGCGGTACACATTCCGTACGCCGTCACCTGGGCCCACGAAATCGCCGAAGCTCCCGAAGGTCACCCCCGCTACGGAGGACTGGTCAGCATCAGCGAACTGCCAGCCTGGATCGACTCCAACTGCTAACCCCGCTCCAATAACGATGTATTCTTAGCTTTCAGCACCGCCTTGATCTCTATGTGTCGGATTCGGAACATTTATATCAATAACGGCGGAATATAAGCATTTCTATTACAGCCCAGCTTGACCCGGATATATGTGTGGTGAGTTTGTGGCCGCCGTCGCGACAGGGAAGCCTGCGCCCGTCTTCTTAAACTCACCCCCCGAGAGTTCATATATGACTGTTATTCGTAATCGCCTGCTGGCGTCCACGGTGCTCGCCGGCGTCATGGCGATGTCCGCCGCCCCGGTCTGGGCGCAGACCGCGCCCGCCACGCCTCAGGACGCCAGCCCCCTGCCGGGCGTCACCGTGACCGAGGCGCAGGATGATGCGTCGACCCAACTCGATGAAGTCGTCGTCACCGGCTCGCGCATCCGTCGCGACCCTGTCAACGCCCCGACCCCGCTGATCCAGGTCACGCGCGAAGAACTGCTGACGACCGGCCAGTCGACGGTCATCGACTATCTCGCCACAATTCCCGCGCTGGCGAACTCGCAGGTTCCGTCCGACACCACGGGTGTCCTGGGCATCGGCGGCCTGTCCTTCGCCAACCTGCGCTCCCTCGGAGCGGGCCGCACCCTGACCCTGGTCGACGGTCGTCGCCACGTTGGCTCGCAGGGCGGTTCGCTGGCGGTTGACGTCGACACCATCCCGCGCCTCCTGATCCAGGACGTCGAGATCATCACCGGCGGCGCCTCGTCGGTCTACGGCGCCGACGCCGTTTCGGGCGTGCTGAACTTCGTGCTGCGCAAGGATTTCGAAGGTCTCGAGATCGACGCCAACTACGGCATGATCAACCAGGACGGCGAAGCATCGAAGCGTATCTCCGCCCTGCTTGGCCACAACTTCTTCGACGATCGTCTGAACCTGTACGCCTTCGCCGAGTACGAGCAGCTCGACCCCGTCAACTCGATGGACATCGACTGGCTTCGCGACTCGGCCGGCCTGATCGGCGTCGACGCGGATCCCGCGGCGGCTCGTATGGACGGTGTCCTGGATAACCAGATCTTCCGCAACTACGTCACGCTGCAGCGCCCGCGCTGGGGTCAGACGACGCTGGGCAACAATCAGCAGGCCAGCCCGCTGAACGATCCGGACGTGCCGTACCAGACCTGCAACATCGCTGGCTTCGTGACCAGCACGGTCTGCTATTCGGTCCAGCCGGGCAAAACCTTCGTGTTCGACGGCACGACCGCGCGTGCGGCCGACTTCGGCCAGCGCATCGGCGCGACCGGGGCGAACCGCCCGAACAACATCGGCGGCGACGGCGACAACCCCGCCGAGTTCAGCACCATCACCCGCGTGCCGGAGTCGGAGTCCCAGCGCTACCAGGTCGGCGCCAACTTCCGCCTGACCGAGAACGTCCGGGCCTTCGCCGAAGCCAAATATGTGAACGAAGACACCGTCTTCGCGTCGCAGCCTGACTTCTACGACTTCATCATCCGCGACGGCATCGTCGGCCCGAACGAAGTCCAGCCTGCTTATGGCTTCAACATCTTCGGCGTCAGCCTGGCGGACAACGCCTTCCTGCCCGCCAACCTGCGGACGGCGATCCAGACCAACACGATCACCATCTATGGCACGCCGACCGCCACCACGCCCGGCGCGGTCCTGGGAGTCGCCCCGGCGCCCTTCGCCCGTCACACCCTGTTCGGCGAAGATCGCAGCCAGATCAGCAACCGCGAACTGCAGCGCTACGTGGTCGGCCTCGAAGGCGATTTCGAACAGATCGGGTTCATCAAGAACATCGACTGGAGCCTGTCCTACACCTACGGCCAGGTCGATGTGACGGAGACGGAAACCGGCACCGACGTAGTGCGCGTGCAGCTGGCGTCCGACGCCGTGCGCGACACCGCCGGCCTTCTGGGCACTCCGGGCGCCATCGTCTGCCGCTCGCGCCTCATCGCCGCCACCCCCGGCGGCGTGGTCGACGACTACTGGTTCGGCAACGCCGATCTGCGCGACGGGGCGGTGGGCGCTGAAGCGGTCGCCGAATGCCGGCCGCTCAACATCTTCGGCCGCGGCAATCAGAGCCAGGAGGCGCGCGACTACATCAACGCCTCGATCACCTACACCGAGCGCAACGAGCAGGAAGACGCCATCGCGACCGTCGCCGGTCAGCTGTGGGACTTCTGGGGCGCAGGCCCGATCGGCGTCGCGCTGGGCCTTGAGCACCGCCGCGAATACACCGAGGCCATCGGCCGCGACGCCGGCGCCGCCGGTCGCGTCCTGTTCCTCAACGGCGGTCCGGACTTCCCGGGCGCCGAGTACAAGAGCGACGAAGGCTTCGCTGAACTGTCGCTGCCGCTGTTCCGCGACAGCTGGCTGGGCGAGTACGCCGAGCTGAGCGGCTCCTACCGGTACTTCGATTACACGACGGCCGGCCATGGCGACGTCTACGGCGTGAACCTGATCTACCGTCCGATCCAGGACATCACGTTCAAGACCAGCTTCAACACCTCGTTCCGCGCGCCGGACCTGGGCGAGAATTTCTCGCCCCTGGGCGAGACGTTCGCGAACGGCTTCGTTGATCCCTGCGCCACGGCGAACATCATCCTGCAGCCGGCCGACATCCGGGCCAACCGGGTCGCCAACTGCACGGCCCTCGCCGCCCAGCAGGGCCGGACGTTCGACTTCAACGGCAACACCGCGACCAACACCGACGACTTCAACCCGATCTATTCGGGCGGCGTCTCGGGCGTGACCGGCGGCAACCCGTTCCTGACGCCGGAACAGTCGGAATCGTTCACCTTCTCGACGGTGCTGCAGCCCCGGTTCATTCCGAACTTCAGCCTGGTGCTCGACTACTACGAGATCGAGATCACCGACGTGATCGCCTTCATCTCGGCCCAGACCGCGGCGAACAACTGCGTCAACGGAGCGGCGCTGAACGCCTCGGCCTGCTCGGTCATCTTCCGCAACAACCCGGGCATCCCGTTCGGTCTGGGCGCTCCGGCGAACGACCCGATCGGCGGCTTCATCGAGGGCGCCGGCAACTACGCCGCCCTGACCACCCGTGGTCTGGACTTCACCGCCCGCTACCGCCTCGATCTCGAAGAGATGACGGGCCGCGACTGGGGCCGTCTGGACTACAAGATCGCCGGCTCGTGGCTGATCGAGCAGGAGAACTTCCTCGACCCGGCCAACCCGAACGCCTTCACCAGCAGCCGCGGCAACCTGTTCTATCCGAACGTCCGCTTCACCTCCTCGCTGACCTACACGCCGAACGACGTGTGGAGCGTGAACTGGACCGCGGACTGGCAGTCGGCCAACAACATCGCGCGCAACCGCGATCAGGTGGTCAACATCGAGAACCGTGAGAGCCAGTACTACGACACCGGCAACTTCACCCGTCACGACTTCACGCTCCGCTATAACGTCAACGACACCCTGTCGATGCGTGCGGGCGTCGTGAACGCCTTCGATGCGGAACAGTCCCCGGCCCTGGGCCAGACGCTGTATTCCAACTTCGACCCCTATGGCCGTCGCTTCTTCATCGGCCTGAACTACCGCCCGTTCTAAAGACGGTCCGGAACAAGACGAAGGGGGCGGCTCGCGAGGGCCGCCCCCTTTTTCATGCCGGCGACGGCCCCGCGGCCTTGCCACCGCCTCCCCCCGTCTTTAGACGGGCCGCTTGACCGACAACCCGACCGACCCGCGCCGGCGCCCCGCCGCCGCCTGAGGCCGCGCGCGCAAGGAGCCCGCCCCCCGTGTCAGACTCCGCCGTCCCCCACGAAGACCGCGACGCCATGGTGCGCGCCTCGCTGGCGGCCCATGGCGACAGCGGGATCACGCCGCGGCACACGCTGTTTTACTTCTACGGCGAAGGGGACCACGACGATCTGAACGAGGTCGCGCGGCGGGCCGGCTTTCTGACCCGGGGTCAGGACGACGCCACCATCCTCGAGACGACGATGGCCGTGGACGAGGCGTCCTTCGCCCCGGTCTCGGCCATGATGCAATCCTGGGCCGCGGCCTTCCAGCTGGATTACGACGGCTGGGAGTGCGCGGTCGTGACGAACTGAACGGAGGCTGAGATGCCCAAACGTACGGACATCCAGTCGATCCTCATTATCGGCGCCGGGCCGATCGTGATCGGTCAGGCGTGCGAGTTCGACTATTCCGGCGTCCAGGCGTGCAAGGCGCTGAAGGCCGAGGGCTACCGGGTCATCCTGGTCAACTCCAACCCCGCCACCATCATGACCGACCCGGAGGTGGCCGACGCCACCTATATCGAGCCGATCACGCCGGAGTTCGTCGAGCGCATCATCGCCAAGGAGCGGCCCGACGCCCTGCTGCCGACCATGGGCGGCCAGACGGCGCTGAACACGGCGCTGGCGCTGGACGCCTCGGGCGCGCTGAAGAAATGGGGCGTGGAGATGATCGGGGCGAAAGCCGACGTCATCGACAAGGCCGAGGACCGCCAGAAATTCCGCGACGCCATGGACAAGCTGGGTCTCGAAAGCCCCCGTTCCAAGGCCATCCACCACATCGACGAAGCCGAGGACGCCCTGGCCTTCGTCGGCCTGCCAGCCATCGTCCGCCCGTCCTTCACCCTGGCCGGCACCGGCGGCGGCATCGCCTACAATGTCGAGGAATACCGCGAGATCGTCGAGCGCGGTCTGGACCTGTCGCCGACCACCGAGGTGCTGGTCGAGGAAAGCGTGCTGGGCTGGAAGGAGTATGAGATGGAGGTCGTCCGCGACAAGGCGGACAACTGCATCATCATCTGCTCCATCGAGAACATCGACCCGATGGGGGTGCACACCGGCGACTCCATCACCGTCGCCCCCGCCCTGACGCTGACCGATAAAGAGTACCAGCGCATGCGCACGGGCTCGATCAACGTCCTGCGCGAGATCGGCGTCGAGACGGGCGGATCGAACGTCCAGTGGGCGATCAATCCCGCGGACGGCCGCATGGTCGTGATCGAGATGAACCCGCGCGTGTCGCGGTCCTCGGCGCTGGCGTCCAAGGCCACCGGCTTCCCGATCGCCAAGGTCGCGGCCCGTCTGGCCGTCGGCTACACGCTCGACGAACTGACCAACGACATCACCATGGTCACGCCGGCGTCGTTCGAGCCGAGCATCGACTATGTCGTCACCAAGATCCCGCGCTTCGCCTTCGAGAAATACCCCGGCGCCGAGGCGACCCTGTCGACCTCGATGAAGTCGGTCGGCGAGGTCATGGCCATCGGCCGGACCTTCCAGGAGTCGATGCAGAAGGCCTTGCGCGGGCTCGAGACCGGCCTGACCGGCTTCAACGAGATCGAGATCGACGGCGTCGTCGACGTCGACGACGAGGCCTCGGCCCGCGCCGCCGTGGTGCGGGCGCTGGGCCAGCCGACGCCGGACCGCATTCTCGTCATCGCCCAGGCCTTCCGCCACGGCCTGTCGGTCGAGGAGGTCAACGCCGCCTGCTCGTACGAGCCCTGGTTCCTGCGCCAGATCGCCGACATCGTGCGGGAAGAAGGGCATATTCGGGTCAAGGGGTTGCCGACTGAACCCACCGACTTCCGCAAGCTGAAGTCCAAGGGCTTCTCGGACGCCCGCCTGGCCCAGCTGACGGATACGACCGAGGCCGCCGTGCGCAAGGCTCGCCGCGGCCTCAACGTCCGCCCGGTGTTCAAGCGCATCGACACCTGCGCGGCCGAGTTCGCCAGCGCCACCGCCTATATGTATTCGACCTATGAGACCGGCGCCCTGGGTCAGGTCCCGCAGTGCGAGTCCCATCCGACCGACCGCAAGAAGGCCATCATCCTCGGCGGCGGGCCGAACCGCATCGGGCAAGGCATCGAGTTCGATTACTGCTGCTGTCACGCGGCGTTCGCCTTCGCCGACATCGGCGTCGAGTCGATCATGGTCAACTGCAACCCCGAGACGGTCTCGACCGACTACGACACCTCGGACCGGCTGTATTTCGAGCCCCTGACGGCCGAGGACGTGCTGGAGCTGATCGAGGTCGAGCGCTCGACCGGAAACCTGATCGGCGTCGTCGTCCAGTTCGGCGGCCAGACGCCGCTGAAGCTGGCCCATGCGCTGCACGAGGACGGGGTGCCGATCCTCGGCACCAGCCTCGACTCCATCGACCTGGCCGAGGACCGCGAGCGGTTCCAGGTCATGCTGCACGACATCGGCCTGATGCAGCCGCCCAACGGCCTCGCCCGCTCGGCCCAGGAGGCCGCCGACAAGGCGGACGAGGTCGGCTACCCCGTCGTGCTGCGCCCCTCATACGTGCTGGGCGGGCGCGGCATGGTCATCGTCCACGACCGCGAACAGCTGGACCGCTACGTCGGCGAGGCCATGCGGGTGTCGGGCGACGATCCGGTGCTGATCGACCACTATCTCAACCGCGCCACCGAGGTCGACGTCGACGCCCTGTGCGACGACGAGACGGTCTTCGTCGCCGGGGTGCTGGAGCACATCGAGGAAGCCGGCGTCCACTCGGGCGACAGCGCCTGCTCCATGCCGCCCTTTTCCCTGTCGGCGGAGATCGTCGCCGAGCTGAAGCGCCAGACCGAGGCCATGGCCCGCGCCCTGAAGGTGCGCGGCCTGATGAACGTCCAGTTCGCCATCGAGGAGCCGCACAGCGCTAACCCGCGCATCTTCGTGCTGGAGGTGAACCCCCGCGCCAGCCGCACGGCGCCCTTCGTGGCCAAGACCATCGGCCAGCCCATCGCCGCCATCGCCGCCAAGGTCATGGCCGGCGTGCCGCTGAAATCCTTCGGTCTGAAGGACGTCCCGTACGACCATATCGCGGTCAAGGAAGCCGTCTTCCCGTTCGCCCGCTTCGCCGGGGTCGACACCATCCTGGGCCCCGAGATGCGCTCGACCGGCGAGGTCATGGGTCTGGACTGGAAGCGCGACGGCGAGGCCGACATGGCCCCCGCCTTCGCCCGCGCCTTCGCCAAGAGCCAGATCGGCGGCGGCACCACCCTGCCCACGGCCGGCTGCGCCTTCGTCAGCGTCAAGGACGGCGACAAGCCCTTCATCGTCGAGGCGGTGAAGACGCTGCTGGCCGAGGGCTTCAGCATCGTCGCCACCGGCGGGACGCATGCGTATCTGACCGAACAGGGCCTGCCCGTCGGTCATGTGAAGAAGGTGCTGGAGGGCCGTCCCAACATCGTCGACGCGATGAAGAACGGCGAGGTCCAGCTGGTCTTCAACACCACCGAGGGCAAGCAGGCGCTGCTGGACAGCTTCAGCCTGCGGCGCACGGCCCTGATGATGAAGATGCCCTATTACACGACGACGGCGGGGGCGCTGGCGGCGGCCCAGGCCATCGGGGCGATCAAGGCCGGCGAGCTGGATGTGCGGCCGATCCAGGACTACGCCCACTGAACGGCGTGACCGGCGTCTCGCTGATCCTGCTGGCCGCTGAACTGGTGGCCTTCGGCCTGTTCTGGTTCGACAAGACCCGGGCCCGCGACCATGGCTGCGGGTTCGGGAGAGCACCCTTTTGCTGGTCGCCCTGTTCGGCGGCGTGGGCGCGTGGGCGGGGCAGCATCTCCTGCGTCACAAGACGCGCAAGGAGCCGTTCCGGACCCTTCTGGGCGCCGTGATCGTCGCGCATCTGTTCGGCGTCGCAGCCGTGTTCTGGCTGCTTCTGCCCTAGATCCCCGACGCCGCCTCCGGATCTGCGATCGCGTCCCGGCCCTCGACGATCCGCGCCGCCGTGAGGTCGGCGGTGACGTTGCCGATGGTGCGGAAGATGTCGGGCACGACCTCGACCGCAAGCAGCAGGGGCAGGACATCCAGCGGCAGGCCCATGGCCAGGGCGATGGGGGCGATGGAGGCGAAGAAGGAAACCTGGCCCGGCAGGCCCACGGTGCCGACGCTGATCGCCAGGGCCGCGACGGCGCCCGCGAACAGCACGCCGGGGGTCAGGGCGATGCCGTACAGGTGGGCGACGTAGATGCAGACGGCCAGATTGGCGACCGTCGAGGTGATGCGGAACACCGCAACCGCCAGCGGCAGAACCAGACCGGCCGTCGCCGCGGAGACGCCGAGCCGGTCGATCGCCCGCTCGACCATCACCGGCAGACAGGCCAGCGACGACTGGGTCGAGAAGGCCACGACCTGGGCCGGCGCGGCCGCGCGGGCGAAGCGGCCGAGCGTGACCCGGCCGAAGACGACGGCCACCACATAGGTCAGCAGGATCAGGCCGATCAGGGCCAGCGACACGATGGCGATGTAGTGGCCCAGCACCCCGGCGGCCCCCAGTCCCGCCCTCAGGCCCACGCCCAGCGACAGGGCGAAGACCCCGAACGGGGCGGCGCGCAGCACCCAGTGGACGATGACGATCATCGTCTCCGAGACGGCCTCGAAGAAGACGGTCAGCGGCTGGCGCAGGCGCGCGCTCAGCCGGGTGGTGGCGAAGCCGAAGACGATGGCGAACACCACGATGCCGAGGATGGCGTCGTCGGCGGCCGCGCGGATCGGATTGGCCGGAGCCAGGCTGGTCAGGAAGGCGGAAAACCCGCCGCCGCCGAGGTTCTGGCGCACGGCCTCGTCGCCTACGGCGCCCGCCAGCAGCAGCCGGCCGCCCTCGGGATCGATCGGCCAGATCGCGTGCAGGCCCAGGGAGGCGAGGACGCCGTAGACCGTCGCGCCCAGCAGCAGCAGGGCGAAGACGATCATGGTCCTGAGCGCCAGCCGCCCGGTCGCGGCCGCGTCGGCGATGGAGGCGATCCCGGTCACCAGCAGGCTGAAGACCAGGGGTATGATGGTCATCCGCAGGGCGTTGAGCCACAGCTGGCCCAGGCCCTCGACGAGGGCGACCGTGCCGGTTCCACCGGGAATGCCGTACGTCTGGGCGGCGGCGCCGGCGGCCAGTCCCCCGACAAGGGCGGCCAGCACCCACAGGCTCAGCGAGGAGAAGAGGGCGGCGGTGCGCGAACGGGTCATCCGGAGAAGCTAGGGCGGCCCGCGTCAGGCGTCGAGGGCCGTCATGATGCGCCGCGCCGTATCCGCCAGTCCGTCCGGCGTCAGATCCGTCATCGCGATCCGTTCCAGCACCGCCCGGTTCCGGGTCTGCGTCGTGCGCTGATAGGCGGGATCGTAGTGGGCCTCGATCAGGGCCGCAGCCAGTTCGTCGATCTCGCCACGCGCCGCCATCCCGCGCCATTCCGCGATCGCCGCTTTCGCGTGGTGGCGAGGCAGGCGGGTCAGGGCCTGGTCGAGGGCGGCGGGATCGGCGGCGATGCCGGCGTAGTGTTCGACGATGTGGGCGATGCGCGCGGACAGGGGCGCGGCCAGTTCGAAGACGGGGGCGGGGGACATCGCGGCCCATAGCGACGGCGGAATGACGCGCGCGCCGATCTTGCTGCTCTCGGCCTCGGCGACGACCGGTCGGGCGGGATCGAGGCGATCGAGGGCGTCGTGCAGCCGGGTCTCGAAGGCCTTCTGCGACGGCTGGCCGCCGGGCATGGCGCCGAACAGCGAGCCCCGGTGGGCGGCGAGGGCCTCCAGATCCAGGGTTTGCGCGCCCCGTTCGGCCAGCGCCGTCAGCAGCGCCGTCTTGCCCGAGCCGGTGGGGCCGTCCAGCAGCACCAGCCGATGCGGGACGGGCTGGTCGTACAGGGCCGCCGTCACCTGCCGCCGCCAGGCCTGATAGCCGTCGTGCACGACCGCGACCGGCCAGCCGACCTGATCCATCACCGTGGCCATGGCGTGGGACCTCTGCCCGCCGCGCCAGCAGTAGACCAGCGGCTGGAAGCTTCCGGTGCGGTCGGCCAGCGCGCCCTCAAGATGCGCGGCGATGTTGCGGGCCACCATGGCCGCGCCGGCGCGGCGGGCGAGGAATTTGGAGCCTTGGACGTATTCCGTGCCGACCGCGGCGCGCTGTTCGTCGTCCAGCACCGGCAGGTTGATGGCCCCGGGGATGTGGTCGAGGGCGAACTCGGCCGGGCTGCGCACGTCGATGATGGCGTCGAAGGCGTCGCGCGACCGGTGACACAGCTCGACGGTGCGCCGGATCATGCGACGACCTGCACCCGGGCCGGGCCGTCGACGACGCGGCCGACAGGGAGGGCGCCGCAGCCGTTTATCCGGGCGAGGGCCTGCAGGGCGGAAACCTCAGCCTCGGCGACGGCGATCAGCAGGCCGCCCGAGGTTTGCGGATCGGTCAGGAGGTCGCGGACCACGCCGGCTTCGAGCCCGTCGACCTCGTGGCCGTAGGCGGCCCAGTTGCGGGCCGAGGCTCCGGTGCGCACGCCCTCCTCCAGCAGCCGTAGCGCGTCGCCGAGGACAGGCGGGCGGGACGTCAGCTCGACCGTCGCCCCCGCGCCGCGCGCCATCTCGAGCGCATGGCCGAGCAGGCCGAAGCCGGTGACGTCGGTGACCGCGTGAACCCCGGCGCGCCCGGCGAGCTCGGCGCCGAAGCTGTTCAGCCGGGTGGTCGTCTCCTTGAGGAGGCGATAGCCCTCCTTGTCCAGCCGGTCCTGTTTGAAGGCGGCGCTGAGGACCCCGACACCGAGGGATTTGGTCAGCAGCAGGACGTCGCCGGGACGCGCGCCGCGGTTGGTCAGGACCTGATCGGGGCGGACGAGGCCGATGACCGCCAGTCCGTAGATCGGCTCGACGCTGTCGATCGAGTGGCCGCCGGCGACGGGAATGCCCGCCGCGGCGCAGGCGGCGGCGCCGCCCTGGAGCACGCGGCCGATGGTCCGGGGCGACAGCACATTCACCGGCATGCCGAGGATGGCCAGGGCGAGGATCGGACGCCCGCCCATGGCGTAGACGTCGGACAGGGCGTTGGTCGCGGCGATCTGCCCGAAGTGGAACGGGTCGTCGACCATGGGCATGAAGAAGTCGGTGGTGGCGACCAGAGCCTGATCGTCGTTCAGCCGCCAGACGGCCGCGTCGTCGCTGGTCTCGTTCCCGACCATCAGGTCGGCGAAGGGGGCCGTCTGAGGGACGCCCTTGAGGATATCCTGCAGCACCGTCGGAGCCAGCTTGCAGCCGCAGCCGCCTCCGTGGGCCAGAGAGGTCAGGCGGGGCTCGGGCGTGTCCATGCGTCGGGTTTGGGCGAAACCGCTGGCGAACTCAACAGTCGCGCGGCGGCGCGCCCGCCCCTTTTGCGTTGCCAACCTCCGATGCGCGGACCAAGCTCCGGTCGTTCATGACGGGGCAAATGATGCGACTTCCTGCAACAACGGCCGCGCTGGCCCTGCTGGCGTTCGGCCCGGCCCATGCGCAACAGGACGACGACCTCCGGCTGGCCGTGGCGCGCGACTATGACGCCAACCTCGGCGCCCTGTTCGACGACTTCCACCGCAATCCCGAACTGTCGGGGATGGAGGTCCGCACCTCCGGCATCATGGCCGCCCAGCTGACCGCGCTCGGCTATGACGTCACCACCGGCGTCGGCGGCACGGGCGTGGTCGCGGTGCTGCGCAACGGCGACGGCCCCACGGTCATGATCCGCGCCGACATGGACGGCCTGCCGCTGAGCGAACAGTCGGGCCTGGCCAACGCCTCCACCGTCAAACAGGTCGACAGCGACGGCGTCGAGAAGCCGGTCATGCACGCCTGCGGCCACGATGTTCACATCACCGCCCTGATCGGCACGGCCCGCCAGATGATGGCGCGGCGCGCGGACTGGTCCGGCACCCTGGTCCTGATCGCCCAGCCGGCCGAGGAACGCATCTTCGGCGCCCGGGCCATGGTCCAGGACGGCCTCTATTCCCGTTTCCCCAAGCCCGATTACGCCCTGGCCTTCCACGTGTCGGCGGATCTGGCCAACGGCCTGATCGACCTGCCGCTGGGCATCACCTCGTCAAGCTCGGACAGCGTCGACATCGCCGTCCACGGGGTGGGCACGCACGGGGCCTATCCGCACATGGGGATCGACCCGATCGTGGTGGCCTCGGCCATCGTGATGAACCTGCAGACCCTGCCCAGCCGCAGCATCAACCCTCTGGAAGGCGCGATCGTCACCGTCGGGGCCATCCACGGCGGCATCAAGCACAACATCATCTCCGACCGGGTCGACATGCAGCTGACCGTCCGCGCCGACAATCCGGAGACGCGCCTGGCCCTGCTGGACGGGATCGACCGCGTCGCGCGCGGCACGGCCCTGGCGCTGGGCGTGCCCGAGGACAGGCTCCCCACCGTGGTTCGCTCGACCACCGAAACCACGCCCGCGACCATCAACGACGCCGCCACCGCCGCCCGCCTGCGAGCCGCCGTCGGCGCGGCCATGGGGGCCGACCGCGTGGTGGATGTCGACCGCACCGGCATGGGGGCCGAGGATTTCGCCTGGTTCGTCACCCCCGAAACTGGCGTGAAGGGGGTGTATTTCAGCGTCGGCGGCACGCCCGCCGATCAGGTGGACGCCGCGCCGGGCCATCACTCGCCCCTGTTCCGCATCGATCCCCGCCCGTCGGTCACGACCGGAGTCGAGGCCATGGTGGTCTCGGCCCGGGCCCTGATGCCGAAAGGCTGAGCCGGGCCTGAACCGTTCCCGACGCTGTCCGTTTCACCTCCGAACCGGAGAGCCTCATGCCCATTCCCAAGCTCGCGACCCTGATCGGCGGCCTGCTGCTCAGCAAGGGCGGACGGCGCATGGCTGGCCGCCACGCCGGCAAGCTGGCCCTCGCCACACTGGCCTTCCAGCTGTGGGAACAGCGGCAGGCGGGGAAACATCCGGAGCGTCCGCAGGCCGGAAAGGCCCACCCTCGCCAGCGCTGGAGCGGTCGGCGCGTCTGAATCCGCTGGACCGACGCGGCGTCAACCGCGTTCACTGCGCCGGCCAAACGGAGCCGACGCCATGATCACCGTCCATCACCTCAACGATTCCCGGTCCCAGCGCGTGCTGTGGCTGCTGGAGGAGCTGGGCCTTCCCTATGAGGTCAAGCGGTACCAGCGCGACCCGAAGACCATGCTGGCCCCGCCGGAGCTGAAGGCCATCCACCCCTTGGGCAAGTCGCCGGTGCTGGACGACGGCGACGCCCGCTTGGCCGAAACCGGGGCGATCATCGAATATCTGCTGGAGACCCATCCCGAGTCCGGCCTGCGCCCGGCGCCCGGTACGGAGGCCGCGCGGCGCTTCACCTACTGGCTGCACTATGCCGAGGGCTCGGCGATGACACCCCTGCTGCTGAAGCTGATTTTCAGCGCCATTCCGAAACGCGCGCCCTTCCTGGCGCGCGGCGTGGCCCGGGGGATCAGCAAGGCCATGAACGCCAATATGATCGACCCGCAGCTGGCGGCGCACACCGCGTACTGGGAGGCCGAGCTGACGCGGTCAGCCTGGTTCGCGGGCGACGCCTTCTCGGCGGCCGACATCATGATGAGCTTCCCGGTCGAAGCGGCGGGGTCGCGAATGGGCTACGGCGCCGACAAGCCCCGGCTGAAGGCCTTCCTCCAAGCCATCCACGCGCGGCCGGCGTACCAGCGGGCGCTCGAACGGGGCGGGCCGTACAGCTACACGTGAGACGATGGCATGGGCGCCACAACCGCTCCTGAACCGGGCGGGAGGCTGGAAAGGGCGCAACCCTCGTTCCGCACAAACGTTAATCGCTCCATGCGCCCGAGAACCGTTCAAGTCATCGCCGCCCTTGTGGCCGCCGTCGCCTTCATCCTCGCCTTCATGGCGGCGGGCGTCGTTCTGCTGTCCAGCCTGTTCATGGCCCTGGGCCTGGCCGCCGTCGCCTGGCTGGCCTGGAGCCTCGTCGGCAGGGTGAAACTGTGGGGCAGCATCCAGCAGATTCGCGAGCGTCGCCGCAAGGCTGTCACATAACGACAATCTGTCGGAAACGTCTTGCCTCTTGAACCTTGAGGCCGGGCGCCCTACCCTCTTGGGCCGGTCGCGAGCGCCCAGCGACCCTTGGCGTCACCAACCTCTAGTCGGGCGATAGCTCAGAAATTCACGACATATGGAAAAAGTGCCGATGACGGCCGAGGGCTACCGTGTCCTCGACGATCAGCTGAAGCAATTGAAGTCCGTGGAGCGGCCGAGCGTGATCTCGGCCATCTCGGAAGCGCGCGAGCATGGCGATCTGTCTGAAAACGCCGAGTATCATGCGGCCAAGGAGCGGCAGGGCTGGATCGAAGGCCAGATCGCCGACATCGAGGACAAGATCAGCCGCGCCCAGGTCATCGACGTCTCCAAGCTGAACGGCGACCAGGTCATGTTCGGCGCCACGGTCACCGTGGTCGACGAGGACACCGAGGAGGAGAGCCGCTACCAGATCGTCGGCGAGCACGAAGCCGATGTGAAGGCGGGCAAGGTTTCCGTCGCCTCGCCGATCGCCCGTTCGCTGATCTCCAAGGAAGTCGGCGACGTGGTCGAGGTGAACACCCCCGGCGGCGTCAAGGCCTACGAAATCCTCAAGGTCGAGTGGAAGTAGGGGCAGACCAGCCCCCGCTCTCCGTCTGGGTCGTCTCCGACGGCCGCGCCGGCATGGAAAATCAGGCGCTGGGTCTGGCGGAAGCCGTCCAGCGCCTTTTTCCATCCGACATCACCGTCAAACGCATCCGCTGGCGGGCCGCTTTCGACAAGCTGCCCTCGGCCATGAAGACGTCGTGGATGCTGGACCTGTCCTCCGATCCCACGGAACCGGCCGCGGGCGAGGCCTGGCCTGACCTGTGGATCGCCACCGGGCGCGCCACCCTGCCGATATCCGCCCGCGTCCGGGCGGCCTCGGGAGGGCGGACCTTCGTGGTCCAGACCCAGGACCCCCGCTGGCGCAACGCCGCCTATGACCTGATCGTCGCCCCCGCCCATGACCCGGTCGAAGGCCCGAACGTGCTGTCGATCACCGGATCGCCGCATCGCGTCACGCCCGACCGGCTCGCCGAGGGCTCGGCCACCTTCGCGGACCAGCTGGCCGCCCTGCCCCATCCCCGTGTCGCGGCGCTGATCGGGGGGCGTTCCAGGGCCTTCGACCTCACCGACGCCCATGCCGCCGATCTCGCCGACCGGATCGCCAGGGCGGTCGAGGCGACGGACGGCTCATTGATGCTGACCTTCTCGCGCCGCACCCCCGGGACGGCGAAGGCGGCGATGATGGAACGGCTGGCCCGTCTGCCGGGCCTGATCTGGGACGGCGCGGGCGCGAACCCCTATTTCGCCTTCCTCGACCAGGCCGACCATGTGCTGGTCACAGAGGACAGCGCCAATATGGCGGCCGAGGCGGCCTCGACCGGCAAGCCGGTGCACATCCTGCCGATGATCCCGCTGAAGCCGGCGGACAAGTTCGCTCGCCTGCACGCCGACCTGCATGCGCACGGCGCGGCTCGGCCGTTCGACGGGACGCTGGAAGCCTGGACCTATGCGCCGTTGGACGAGACCGCGCGCGCGGCGCGAACCGTGCTCGAGCGGATGAAGCGCGCCTAGTCGCCTCCCCCGCCGCCGTCTCCGCCGCCCCCGTCCGAGCCGCCGTCGGAGCCGTTCCCGTCCGAACCGTCATCCTTGCTGCGCCCGCCGTCCGAGCCATAGACACCGGCGTTCGAGCCGTCATTCCGGCGATCGCGCTCCGCGCCCCCGGCCTTCTTCTGCTGGGCGGCGTCCAGGGCCACGCCCAGCCCCATCCCGATGGCCACGCCCATACCGATGCCGATCGCCAGATTGTCCATGGCTATGCCGATGGCTGTGCCCACGGCGATGCCGATCGCCAATCCCACCCCGATGAAACTGCGGCCTTCCATATCGTCCCCTCCATCACACCTGTGAACAGTCGGAACCTACCATCGCGCGAGACGGAATCAGCGCCTAAATAGGGGCATGAGCACCTTGAGAACCGTCCGCGTCGCCATCATCGGCTCCGGCCCCGCCGGCTGGACCGCGGCCATCTACGCCGCGCGCGCCATGCTGAAGCCCGTCGTCATCGCCGGCCTGCAGCCCGGCGGGCAGCTGACCATCACGACCGATGTCGAAAACTATCCCGGCTTCGCCGACGTCATCCAGGGCCCCTGGCTGATGGAGCAGATGCGCGCCCAGGCCGAACACGTCGGGACCGAGATCATCGAGGACATCGTGGTCAAGGCGGACCTGTCGCAACGGCCCTTCCGCCTGACGCTGGATTCCGGGACGGAGATGCTGGCCGAAACGGTGATCATCTCCACCGGCGCCCAGGCCAAATGGCTGGGGCTGGAGAGCGAGGCCAGATACCAGGGCTTCGGCGTCTCCGCCTGCGCCACCTGCGACGGCTTCTTCTACCGCGGCAAGGACGTGATCGTGGTCGGCGGCGGCAACACCGCGGTCGAGGAGGCGCTGTTCCTGACCAATTTCGCCTCGAAGGTCACCGTCGTGCACCGCCGCGACGAGTTCCGGGCCGAGCGCATCCTGCAGGACCGGCTGTTCTCGAACCCGAAGGTCGAGGTCGTCTGGGACAACGCCATCGACGAGATTCTGGGCGAGACCAACGCCATGGGCGGGGTCAACGTCACCGGGGCCCGGCTCAAGAACGTCAGGACGGGGGAAACCCGCGACCTGTCGGCGGACGGGGTCTTCATCGCCATCGGTCATGCGCCGTCGTCGGAACTGTTCGCCGGCCAGCTGGAAACCAAGCAGGGCGGCTATCTGGTAGTGAAACCTGGCACGACGGCCACGGCCATCGAAGGCGTCTGGGCCGCGGGCGACGTGACCGACGACATCTACCGCCAGGCCGTCACCGCCGCCGGCATGGGATGCATGGCGGCTCTGGAAGCCGTCCGCTTCCTCGCCGAGGAAGACCACGCGAAGGCGCACCAGCCCATTTCGCACAAACAGGCGGAAAAGATCGGCGTCTGGTAGCCGGCGTCAGCCGAACAACTGCAGTTCAGGCGGCGCGTATTCGACCGGCCGTCCGGCCCGGCGGCGCAGGGCGTAGTCGACCGCCGTCTGCACGGCGCGCTCGTCGGTCGGCTTGGACAGCACGCCGATCGTGCCGGCCACGCCGCTGCGCACCATGCCGGGGTTGGCGGTCATGAACAGAACGGTCACGCCCAATTTCTGTCCGAGCTCGCGACCCAGTTCGATTCCGGTCGGACCGTCGGACAGATGGATGTCAACGAGGGCGAGATCGACGTCAGTCTCGTGAACCAGGCGGAGCGCGGTCTGCGCGTCGGCCGCGGTCCCGACCACTTCATGGCCGAGATCTTCCAGGACGAAGCGCAGCTCCATGGCCACCAAGGCTTCGTCTTCAATGACAAGGATACGCGCACTCATCGGTGTTCAGACGTTTCAATCTCGTTCGGCCGTCCGTAACCGTACGGACTAACTGGTTAAATCAACGCGACCCGCCGATGGCGGTTGCGACGAATCGCGGTTATGCGACAATTTGTGCAGCGCGGCGTCGTGACAGGGCGGTGGCCGGCAGGTCGGCGGTCACGCGCAGTCCCTCCGGCGCCCATACGCGTTCCAGACGCCCGCCGAGCTGGTTTTCGACCGACAGGGTGGCCAGCGAGGAGCCGAACCCCACCCGCGTCGGCTCGCCCCCGACCGGCGGCCCGCCCCGCTCTTCCCACACCAGGATGAACCGGTCCCCCTCGGTGCGCGTGTCCAGGGTGACCGTCCCGTCCTCGGCGGACAGGGCCCCGTATTTCGCGGCGTTGGTGGCCAGTTCGTGGAACAGCAGGGCCACCGAGGTGGCGGCCTGGTCGTCGAACACGGCGTCGTTGCCGGTCACCGACACCCGCATCCGGCCATCAAGCGCCGCATAGGGCTTGAACAGGTCGTTGAGGAAGGCATGCAGCGTCATCGTCCCCACGGTGGGACGCGAGGCGTCCGTATGCGGCCGGACGAACTCATGCGCCCGGGCGAGGGCGTTGATGCGCGTCCGCACCGCCGCCGCGAACGCCTTCGCCTCGGGGAACTGGCGCGCGGACAGGGCGATCAGGGCCGAGACGACGGCGAAGATGTTCTTGATGCGATGGCTCAGCTCCTGGCTCAGCAGGTCCTTGGAATCGACCATCCGCTTGAGATCCTCGATGTCCGTGCAGGTGCCGAACCAGCGCGTGATCTCGCCCTTGTCGTTGCGGATCGGCGAGGCGCGGCCCAGCGTCCAGCGATAGACGCCGTCGGCGCGCCGCAACCGGTATTCGATCTCGTAAGGTTCGCCGGTTTCCAGCGAATGGCTCCACCGGGCCCAGGCCCGCGCCTGATCGTCGGGATGGAACATGCCGTTCCAGCCCTCGCCGTCAGTCGATCCCGCGGGCACGCCGGTGAATTCGTACCAGCGCGCATTGTAGTAGTCGTGGAAGCCGTCCGGCTGCGTTGACCAGACCATCTGCGGCATGGAGTCGGCGATGGCGCGGAACCGGGCCTCGCTTTCCGCGAGGGCGGCGGCGGTCGTCACCAGATCCGCGTCGGCGCGACGGCCCGCCGCCAGCGCCTTGCGCAGGTTCAGCAGATTCATCACCTGGCGGGCCAGCACCTCCAGCGCCTCGGTCTGGAGCGGCGTCAACCCCTCGGGCCGTGGCCGGGCGTCCAGCACGCACAGCGTGCCGAGCGGCAGGCCGGACTCGTCCTTCAGCAGGACGCCGGCGTAGAATTTCAGGCCCTGGGGCGCCGTCACCAAGGGATTGCAGGCGAACCGCGGGTCCTGCGTCGCGTCCGGGACGACCAGCCGGTCCTGTTCCAACAGGGCGTGGCGACAGAAGGAGGTTTCCAGCGGCGTCTCGCGCACGCCCAGGCCGACCTCGGACTTGAACCATTGCCGGTCGGCGTCGATCAGGTTGACCACGGCGATCGGGGCGTCGCACAGCCGGGCCACCAGGGCCGTGATGTCGTCAAACGCGGGCTCACGTTCTGAATCGAGGATGTCATAGGATTTGAGGGCCGCTAGGCGATCCGTCTCGGTCCAGGCGGTCGTGGTCATCCGCAGGTAATGCCCAAATGCCGTCGCCGTTGCAAAGCTTGAAGGCGTGGCGGACGTCAGGCGCCCGGGCGACCGACTTCCTCGACCGCCATGGGCGTCACGCCTGGAGCAACCGCACCCGGCGTCTCGGGTGAGGGTGCGGCCGGGGCTTCGAAGGCTGCCAGCCGCTCGTTGATGGCCGCGATGTCGGACGCCGAGGCCTGACGGCGTCCGCCCAGGGAGGCGACGCCGACGACGCGGGTCTGGCCGTCGATCTCGACGGTCCGCATCGCGGTTTCCCCATTGGCGGCGGCCTCGGCCAGCGCCTTTTCGGCTTCCGCGGCGGTGGCGAGCTGGATGCGCGGCCGCGAGAAGCGGGCTTCGTCGATCAGGGGCTCGCGGCCGGAATAACGCTGGCTGAAGGCGGCGGGTTCTCCGTAGACGCCCTTCCAGCGGTAGAAGATGTGCGCGCCGATCTGGGTCAGCTTGTTCAGCGTCGGCGACCACCACGGATGCACATAGTCGGCGTGATAGTGGGTCGCCGTGCCGACCGCGGCCGACACATGACCGGCCAGGGCCTGTTCCGCGACCCGTTTCGCGCGCTGCCACGCCCAGCCGACCGGGGCCTGGCCCAGGGCGCCGTCGCAGGTGAAGCTGAACTGACAACCCGTCGTCCGCTCAGCCCCCTCGAACACCACGCCGCAGATGGTGTTGGCGTAGTTCGGGTCACGCACGCGGTTCAGGATGACCTGGGCCACGGCCTCCTGGCCCGCGGTGGGTTCCAGCGCCGCCTCGTAATAGACGCCCTGGGTCAGGCAGCGCAGGGCCCGGCGGCGATCCTCGGCCGTGGCGGGCTTGAAGATGAAGGGGGCGGCCACGCGCAGATACTGCGAGGCGTTCGGCGTCGCGGCGTTCAGCTTCATGGCGTCCAGGCCCGTGGCGCCGAACTCCAGCGTCGGCCGGCCCGCCAGGGTCAGGCTTTCCCAGCCCGGCGTCAGGCCGTACAGCGCGGGCTGGCGCTCACCCGGATCGTGACGCAGCGCCACGGCCAGTTGCGACGGATCCATGCGGCCCGTGATGGCCGCCATGCCGTGGGCCCCCAGGTCGCCCCTTGTCAGGGCCCGGACGACCTCGGCGCGGCGGTCGATTTCGGGTCGGGGAGTCGAGCTGGCGGCCATGGCCACGCCGAAGGCGGCCACCACCACGGGCGCGCCGGCGGCCAGCCGTCGCGTGCCTTTCAGCATCGATCTCCAGTCGATTGCGGCCAAATCCAGCTCCAGAGGCGGCCTGGGCCACCCAATGTCTTCCATGCCCGGCAAGCGGGGCGCTTTTCAGGCGGAAAAGCGCCGTTAGGTCAAGCCTCAACGTCCCCCGAGGGTGGACCGCAGCATCCAGGCGAACTTCTCATGCGCCGCCAGCCGCTGCGTCATCAGGTCGGCCGACGCCTCGTCGCCGGCTTCGTCGGCGACCTCAAGCGCCTTGCGCGTGGTGGCGATCAGGGTTTCGTGGTCCTGCATCAGCTCCTTGAGCATGGCGGTCGCCTCCTTCTCGGGGTCTCCATCCTTGATCGAGGTCAGGTTGCCGAATCCCGAAAAGCTTTGCGGCGCCAGGACGCCCAAGGCGCGGATGCGTTCGGCGAGGTCGTCGAGCGCGGCCCAGATGTCGCGGTACTGCTGCTCCAGCAGATTGTGGAAGCTGAAGAACTCGGGCCCGCGGACGTTCCAGTGATAGCCGTGGGTCTTCAGATAGACGGCGAAACTGTCGGCCAGCACCTTGGTCAGTTCCTGGGCGACGTCGGCGCGCTCGGTCTTTGTCAGGCCGGTGTCGATCGTGGCGGTCATGCGGGCTCCTCGGGGGATTGAAACGGTCAGTACGCAGGTGGGCATGGCGGGGGCATTCGCCAAGACCGGGCGTTCGTGCGACAGCGGGGCGAATGGCGACGCTTGAGGGAACGTGATGCTTCCCAATACGTTGCAGCGGATCGCGCAGGGCGCGAGCGGGGGCTGTTGAGTGAGCGGGGCCGGGTTTCCCAAACATTTGTCGAGTGCTGACGCCGCCCTGAGCGGACTGGCGCGGATTCCGCCCCGGCCGTGGTGGATCAACATCCTGATCGGCCTGGCCTTCGCGGCCCTGGTTCTGGCGCTGCGCTGGGCGCTGTCCGGCTTCTATGGCCAGATAAGCGGCTTCATCATTCTTCTGCCCGGCGTGGTTCTGGCGGCTCTGGCGGCGGGCCGGCTGGCGGGCGCGACCACGGTCGTCGCCGCGCTGCTCGGCGGCTGGGCGATCGCGGGGCCGGGCGCCCAGGGTGTGGGCATCTCGACGCCGATGGGCGTGATCGCGACGACGAATTTCATCGTCGTAGGGCTGTTCGTCGCCGTCGTCGCCGCCTCCCTGCGCAAGACGGTGGCGCAGCTGAACCAGTCGGTCGCCGAGCTGTCCGCCGCGGACGTCCGCGTCGGCGAGAGCGACGCCCGCTTCCGCCTGATGGCCGATACGGCGCCCTCTCCGGTGTGGATGACCAATGCGAACGCCGAGGTCGAATTCGTCAACACGGCCCTGGTGGAATATTACGGCCGGCCCGCCGAAGAGATACTGGGCCACGTCTGGAAACAGACCGTCCATCCGGACGATCAGGCCGCGGTCGAGGCGGTGATGGCGGCCCATCGGCCGCAGCATCTGCCCTATGGCTTCGAGGCCCGGTTCCAGCACGCGAACGGCAAGTGGCGCTGGATGCGCGTCTCCGTCAATCCGCGGTTCGGCTCCGACGGGACCTTCCTCGGCTATGTCGGCATGGCCTTCGACGTCAGCGAGACACGCGAGGCGCTGGATACGCTGGCGGCGCTGGAACGGCGCCAGAGCTTCCTGCTGGAGTTGGCCGACAGGCTGCGCGACCTCGTTTCCCCCGAAGAGATCATGGTCGAGGTCGGGCGAGCGGTGGGCGCCGAACTGGGCGCCGACCGCGTCGGCTACGGCGAGGTGGATGAGGAACGCGGCGTGGTCTCCATGACCCGCGACTGGACCGCGGGCGTCGTCAGCGCCCAAGGGAAATTCCGCCTCGAGGATCTCGGCGGGGACCTGATCGCGGACCTTGCCGAAGGCCGGCTGATTCGCATTCCCGACGTTCAGATGGATGAGCGGACGAGGGACGCCCTGGACGTCTTCCGGCGGCTGGAAACGCGGGCTCTGCTGCGTGCGCCGGTTATTCGGGCTGGACGCCTGCGGGCCTTCATGTACGCCCACCATGCCAGCGTGCGCGAATGGAGCGAGGCGGAAGCCAGCCTTCTGCAGGAGGTCGCGGTCCGCACCTGGACCGAGATCGAACGGGCCCGCGCCGAGGCCGAGGTCCGCGAAAGCGAGGCGCGTTTTCGCGCCATCGCCGACACCGCGCCCGTTCTCATCTGGGTCACCCAGCAGGACCGCACGCGCGCCTTCGTCAACCAGGCCTATGTCGCCTTCAATGGCGGGACCTATGAGGAGGCGCGGCTGGCCGACTGGCGCAGCATCGTCCATCCCGACGACCAGGACCGGATCATCGCCGAGTCGCTCGCCGGCGAGTCGACGGGTCAGCCCTTTTCGATGGAAGCGCGCTACCTGCGTCACGACGGCCAGTATCGCTGGCTGAAGTCCTTCTCCAGACCGCGGCTGGGCGCGGGGGGCGCGGTTCTCGGCTTCGTCGGCGTCGCGTTCGACGTGACGGACATCCGGGAAACCAGCGACCGGCTGGTGGAGTCCGAGACCCGGTTCCGCACCGTGGCCGACAGCGCGCCCGCCCTGATCTGGATGCTCGACGCCGAGGGCAAGCCCAGCTTCATCAACCGCCGCTACCGCACCTTCTTCGGCATCGAGTCGGAACTGGACGTCGCCGAGGGCTGGCGCCGTCTCGTTCACCCCGACGATATCGAAGCCTTCACCGCCGCCTTCGCCGACGCGGTCGACCGGCACGACCGCTTCGAGAGCCTGATCCGCACGCAACACCCGGTCATGGGCGAACGCTGGCTGCGCTGCGAGGCCCTGCCCCGGTTCGACGGCGCCGGAAAATTCCAGGGGTATGTCGGCGCCAACGTGGACGTCACCGAAGCCAAGCGCGCCGAGGACGATCTGAAGCGCATCAACGAACTGCTGGAGGAGCGGGTCGGCGAGGCGATGGCGGAGAAGGCCAAGGCCGAGGCCGACCTGATGCACGCCCAGCGCATGGAGGCCGTGGGCCGCCTGACCGGAGGCGTGGCGCACGACTTCAACAACCTGCTGACGGTCGTCATCGGGGCGCTGGACATCATGTTGCGCTCGCCCAACGACGCCGCCAAGCGCCAGAAGCTCGGCGAGGCCGCCCTGGCCGCCGCCCGACGCGGCGAGGGCCTGACCCACCAGCTGCTCGCCTTCTCGCGCCGGCAGGCCCTGCGTCCCGAGCCCGTCGACCTGAACGCCCAGATTCGCGAGAGCGAGCCGCTGCTGCGCCGGGCCGTCGGCGAGGCGGTCGAGTTCAAGCTCAAGCTGCGCCGCGGCGGGGCCCGGGTCAGCGTCGACCCGTCCCAGTTCGAGGCCGCCCTGCTGAACCTGGTCGTCAACGCCCGCGACGCGGTCGGGGACAAGGGCCGGATCACGGTCCGGACCATGTCCTGCCCCGTTGCGGCCGGGGAGGTCGCCGACCTCCCTCCGGGCGACTATGTCTGCGTGACCGTGTCGGACAACGGGACCGGCATGCCGCCCGACGTCATCGCCCGGGTGTTCGAACCCTTCTTCACCACCAAGGCGGTGGGCAAGGGCACCGGCCTGGGTCTGAGCCAGGTCTACGGCTTCGCCCGCCAGAGCGGCGGGGCCGCCCACATCGCCTCGACCGTCGGGCGCGGAACCGAAATCAAGCTGTATCTGCCGCCGCTGGCGGACGGCGCGACGCCGGCGATCGAACCCGGGCCCGCCGCCGCCCAGGCGATGACGGCGGGGCGCCGTCTCCTGCTGGTCGAGGACGACGTCAGCGTCGCCGTGGTCGTGCTCGAACTGCTGGAGGGGCTGGGACTGGAGGTCCGCGCCGTCGAAACCGCGCCCCAGGCGCTGGATCTGCTCAAGCGCGAACGGTTCGACATCATGCTGAGCGATGTGGTCATGCCCGGCGGCATGACCGGGATCGAACTGGCGCGCCGGTGCGAGCGCGACTATCCGGGCATGCGCATCGTCCTGACGTCCGGCTACGCGGGAGACGACGTCGACGCGGCTCTGTCGAACGCACCCTGGCCGTTCCTGCGCAAGCCCTATTCGGGTGAACAGCTGGCGCACATCCTGGGCGATCTCGCTCCCGGGGATGCGCCGGCCGGCGAATAAATCAGCGGGTGCGGGCCTTGCGGGCGGCGTACCGCGCGTCGCGGGCGGCCTTTTGTTCTTCCTTGGTGAGCGCCTTACGCTCCTTGCGGGCGGCGCGCTTCTCGGCCTCGATGGCTTCCTGGGCCTCGGCGTCGGCCGCCATGCGCGCGGCTTCCTTGTCGGCCTTTTCGCGACGGGCTTCCGCCTTGGCCAATTCGTGCTGCTGGCGCAGGGCTTCCTTCTCGGCGGCGCGCTTCAGCGCCAGCTTCTCGAATTCGGGGTCGGGAGCGGCGGGCTTGGCCTTGAAGCGGGCGAGCAGGGCCTTCTTGGCCTCCTGCTGGGTGGTGAGGCGGTCGGCGAAGCCGGTTTGTTTCAGATCTCTCATGCGGAGGTCGTCGATGTCCTTGATCGGTTGTCGGAGTACGCGGAACGGCCTCGGGGCGAGCATCACCCGGCCCCGGGCCGTCGGCTAACCCTATATAGGCGGCGAAATCAAGGTTGCGAGGCGGGATCCGACCCGCCTCGCTCACTCGACGAGGAAGTGTGTCAGTTCGGCTTCTCGGCCTGGCCGACGGCCGCGCCCGCCGCTCCGCCCACTGCGGCGCCGACGGGACCGGCGACCAGTGCGCCGGCGATCGCGCCTGTGGCGGCCTTCTGTTCAATGGTCTGCCCGCAGGCGGCGGCGGAGACCGCGGCGAGGGCGAGGACGAGGGTGACAGCCATGCGTTTCATACGAAATTCTCCCGGTAGTGCAGGCGGAACGCGGTTGCCGCTCCGCCGGTTCCGGCTCCGAGAGCAAAGTTAAAATCGTCAACGAAACCATAACGACGACAATAGATGCTAGTCCTGTTAATCGTCATTATGCAGATTCATCGGATGATCATGTTGTTTCTGTGTTCCGCAATACAGATCACGTGAGATAGATTATCAACCTCATACATAGCCAGCTCATCAGAAACACTGGACGTTGCACATTGCGTCCCTCGCGATGTTGCGTCGCACGCGAATCTTGCGAATCAACCACATTGGCGCCACAAACGGCTGGCTTAAGGCGCGTCCTCGACGGCCGGCCCCATTCGCCGACCGCCGATTTACCGCAAACGGATCGCGACGCCGATCTCCACGAGATTGGAGAGGGTCGCCCGGTTGCGAGACTACCCGGGGGCGGCATTGCGCCCTGCCGAACAGGACTGAGCCCTTGCCGAACGCCCCGCACACGTGCGCGAAGACCCCTGTCGAACGTCTGGCCCGTATCCGGCCCGGCTCGGCGGCTGCGGCTTTCGGCGTTGTGATGGGGCTGGCCGTGGGCTGCGCCTACCTGGGCGGCACGGCGGCGAAGGCCACAACCGTGCGGAATCAGGCGGAACGGATCGAGGGCGCCACGGCGGCCGGATTTACCGAGGAAGCCTTGGCCGCGGCGGCCGGCGGTCTCGACGAAAGCGCCCTGGCCATCGCCCGGCGCCACGATCCCTACACCGTCGCCGGCGGCGCCCAGCGCGACCGCCAGGCCGAACTGATGACCGCGCGCCTCGAACAGCTGCGCGCCCAGCCCGGCAACGCCGCCCTGCGCCAGGTCAGCCTGACCGGCCCCGTCGCGGCCCAGCCCTTCCGCCTCGGCGGCGCCCTGGACGCCTCGCGCGATCTCGAGTGCCTGACCCAGGCCGCCTATTACGAAGCCCGCGGCGAGGGCCGCGATGGCATGCGCGCCGTGACCCAGGTGGTCCTGAACCGCGTCCGTCACCCCGCCTTTCCCAAGAGCGTCTGCGGCGTCGTCTTCCAAGGCGCCGGCCGCCGCACGGGTTGCCAGTTCAGCTTCACCTGCGACGGCTCGATGCGCGGCGCCGTCAATCGCGCCGCTTGGAACCGGGCCCGCGAGGTCGCCTCCAGCGCCCTGTCGGGCGGCGTCTTCGCGCCCGTCGGCAACGCCACCTTCTTCCACACCACCGGCGTCTCGCCCGGCTGGCGTCATGCCATGGTGCGGGTCAACCAGGTCGGCGACCACCTGTTCTACCGCTTCGGCGGCCGGACGGGCTCGCGCGGAGCCTTCACCTACGCCGCCCGTCCCTCAGCCCCCGTCGAAGGTCCGCGCCTGATCCAGGCCAGCATGGACCCGACCGGCACGGTCCGCGAGGCCGGCGCCGTGGCCTACAATCTGCTGGTGTCGCAGGACAGCCGCAGCGCCCCGGCCGAGGCGCCGCCCGCCCCCACGTCGTCCCCGGCCCCCGCTCCGGCCGAATCCGCGGTCGTCACGGTCGAAGCCGCCGCACCTTCGTCTCCCGCCTGATCCGTCAGGCGTCCCGGTCGCCCTTCGACGAGCGATGCGCGTCGTCGTGACTGTGTTTCAAATCCCGCTCGCCGCCGCCGCCGGAGACCTTGCTGTTGCGCGGATTGGTAGGACCGCCCTGTCGCGGGTCGCTGAACGTCGGCGGCTCCCTGTCGGCGTTCTGATGGCTTGAGCCGGGACCGCCCCAGCGCTTTTCATCGACCGGTTCGGGTGTGTGCTGGTTGTTGGCCATGATCAGCGATCCTGCACCTTCCACTGGTTGGTCAGGTTCTGCTTCAGATTGCCGAACCGTCCCTGCTCATCGAGATTGACGTCCGAGTCGCCGGGCTGGCCCGTCTGGATTTCGGTCTCGAGATCGCGGCGGTCGCTGTCGCCGGCGTCCGGGGCCGCATTGGCGCCCTTGTCGGCGTAGCTGCGCTGTTCCTTGGGAATTCGGGGGGCGTGGGTCATCGAAGTCTCCTTCTGTCCCCGGATAAACCCCGTGCCGAACGCGCCGTTCCGTAGCGGCGTTCGCCGTCCGGTCAGATGTCCAGACCGATATCCAGCGACGGGGCCGAATGGGTCAGGGCGCCGACCGAGATCACGTCCACGCCCGTCTCCGCGATTCCGCGCACCGTTTCCAGATTGACCCCCCCCGACGCCTCAAGCACCGGCCGGCCGAAGGGCGAGACCTTGGCCCGCTCCACGGCCTCGCGCAGCATGGGCAGGGTGAAATTGTCCAGCATGATCACGTCGGGCCGCTCAGCCAGCGCCTCGTCCAGCTGATCCAGCCCGTCGACCTCGATCTCGACCTTCATCAGATGGCCCGCCGCGGCCCGGGCCCGGCGGATCGCCTCGCCGACGCCGCCGCAGACCGCGACGTGGTTGTCCTTGATCAGGATCGCGTCATCCAGGCCGAAGCGGTGGTTGACGCCGCCGCCGCACAGGACGGCGTGCTTCTCCAGCGCGCGCAGGCCGGGCGTGGTCTTGCGCGTATCGGCGATGCGCGCCTTCGTCCCCGCCACGGCCTCGACATAGGCCCGCGTCAGGGTGGCCACCCCGCACAGACGTCCCAGAAGATTCAACGCTGTCCGCTCGGCGGCGAGGAAGGCCCGCGCGTTGGCCTCGACTTCGGCCAGCACGGCCCCTGCCTCGAAGGCGTCGCCGTCCCGACGTTTCAGCTCGATCGTCGCCTCGGGATCCATGGCCAGCACGGTCAGGCGGACGCAGTCGATCCCGGCCAGAACGCCCGGCTTGCGCGCGACGAAGGCCGCCCGCATGTCGGCGCCTTCCGGGATACAGGCCTGGGCCGTCACATCGCCGGCGCGGCCCAGATCCTCGGTCAGGGACATCAGGATCACCGGCTCGATCAGCAGGTCGGGCAGTTGTCGGATCATGGCTCTATCCTGCGGCGGCCAGAACGCCGGACTCCACAGCGGAGTCGGGCGCGTGAGTCAGGCGGGTATGCCGCGCCGCCGCGACCGGCGCCGGATGGTCGCGGCGGAAATGCCCGCCCCGGCTTTCGCGCCTGGCCAGCGCCGCCCCGGCGATCAACCGCGCCGTGACCAGAGGCAGGGCGGGCCCCGCGATCCGCTCAAGGTCGGCGATGAGCCTCAGCGCCCGCGTCAGCCCGGCCGCATCGCGCACCACGCCGACGTCGGCGCTCATGGCCGCGCGCAGACGCTGCAAGCCGGATTCGGACAGGTCAGGCGCCGGCGCGACCGCAATCGGCGCGCCGGCTGCGCCATGTTCAGCCGCCGCGGCCCGGCCGGTGCGCCGGCCGAAGGCCGCCGCCTCCAGCAGCGAGTTGGACGCCAGACGGTTGGCCCCGTGCACACCCGTCGCGGCGCATTCGCCGACCGCGAACAGCCCGGGCAGCGTCGTACGGCCGTCCGGCCCGGCGACGATTCCGCCCATGTGATAGTGGGCCGCCGCCGCCACCGGAATCGGCGTCTCGCGCGGGTCCAGCCCGGCGCGCATGCAGGCGGCGAAAACGCCCGGGAAGGCTTCGGGGAATTCGTGGCCGACGGCTGTACGGGCATCGAGGAAGGCGCCGCGGCCCTCGGCGCAGGCCGCGTGGACGGCCCGGGCCACGATGTCGCGCGGCTGCAGGTCGGCGTCCGCCGCCGGGCCCAGCAGGAAGCGGCCCTCGCGGTCGATCAGCCGCGCCCCCTCGCCGCGGAGGGCCTCGGTCGCCAGCGGCATGGGGTCCAGCCCAACATCGATGGCCGTTGGGTGGAATTGCACGAACTCGGGATCGAGAATCTCGGCGCCTGCCGCCCAGGCCAGGGCCATGCCTTCGCCCAGCAGGGCCGCCGGGGTGGTGGTCTGCGCATACAGACCGCCCGCTCCGCCGGTGGCCAGCACCACGGCGGGGGCCGTGACCTCGACCATGCGACCGGCCCGCCGTTCGATCAGGGCGCCGCAGACCCGGCCCGAGGCGTCCTGGATCAGGCCGCGCAGGCGCGCGTCTTCCCACACCTCGATGTGCGGCGCGGCGCGCACCGCCGTCACCAGCGCCGACAATATGGCCCGCCCTGCCCCGTCGCCGCCGACGCGGGCGACCCGGGCCTGGGAATGAGCCGCTTCCAGACTGACGGCGAAACCACCGGCGGCGTCGCGGTCGAAGGGCGCGCCAAGCGCGGCCAGCCATTCCACCGTCTCGCGCCCGTCGCCGGTCAGGGCGCGCGTGGCCTCGATCTCGACCAGGCCGGCGCCGGCCGCTGCGGTGTCGGCCGCATGCAGGGCCGGCGCGTCGTCCGCCGACAGGGCCGCCGCCACTCCGCCCTGGGCCCAGGCCGAGGAACAGGCCTCAAGCAACGGCGCGGGCGTGACCAGCAGCACCTTGCGCGGCGCCGCTTCCAGCGCCGCCGACAGGCCCGCCAGACCGCCGCCGATGATCAGCGGTCCGTCATGACGGATGCGGTTCACCGGCCGAACTCGAAATAGCTGGCGCCCAGCGCCAGCGCCTGCTGCAACGATCCGGCGCCCGGCATCAGCCCGGCCAGGGCGACGCCGGCGCAGGCCGCGGCGACCAGCAGGAACAGGCCCACGCTGCGCCCCGCCTCGGGCCAGGTCAGCGGACGCCCGTCGGGACGCCATGCCCCACGCCGCAGATGGCCGATCAGGGCCAGGGCCAGGAAGGCCGCGAAGATATAGCTGCCGTTGGTCACGCCCCAGATCACCACCACCGCGCCGACGACGACCATCGCCGCCTTCTCGACCATGGGATGGATGAGCGCCAGCACGGGTCCCAGCGCCTTGGAGCCATCAAGCGGCGGCGCGGGCGCGAGGTTCACCAGATTGATGATGGCGATGATGAACACCCCTTGCAGCCACAGCCCCTGTCCCGTCGCGATGTACAGGCCGAAGAAGGGAATGGCGGCCAGCAGGCCGAACGCGGGACCGGCCAGCGAGACCAGCACGCCGTGCCATTCGCTGACCGGCAGGCGCTGGCTCTTCGCCACGCCGCCGAGGAACGGGATGATGTAGATTTTCGCGGGGCCCATGCCGAGCGCGTTCATCGCCAGCACATGGCCGTACTCATGCACCAGCAGGCCCCAGATCGCCGCGACGGCGATGACCCAGCTGCCCGAGACCCACCAGATGAAGCCGCCCAGAAGCAGGGTCGAAACCACCGCCCAGACGGGATGCTGACCCTTGTCCAGAGGCGGTTCGCCAGCCTGCGGACGCGCGATTTCCCGCTCGGCCGGCGCGGCCGGGGGCAGGTTTTCCCAGGGACCGGGGCGGCGCGTCTGATCCGAATCTGTCATCGCGAAGACGTGGCCTTCTCCGTCCTCAGCCACAAGGCCAGGAGGGCGAGAAGCCGCAGGCTCTTCGGATCGACATTGGCGACCATCCGCACGGGCGCGACGTAGTGCATCAGATCAGCTCCACCGCGACGTGGTGTTTCGCCTTGAACAGGTCGTAGCGGGCCGGGACCGCCGGCGGCGGCAGGTCGATCATCCGCTGCACGGCCAGACGCGCGCGCTCGGCCATCTCTTCCGGCACGGTCACCTCGAACTTCATGTCCCGCAGACAGTCGCGGATGTTCTCCAGCGTGATCCGCTTCATGTAGGGGCACAGGTTGCACGGGCCGATGAAGCTGACCTCGGGCACGTCGCCCTGGATGTTGGCGGCCATCGAGCATTCGGTGAGCAGCACCACCTGCTTCGGCTTGTGACGGGTGATGTAGTCCGTCAACGCCGCGGTCGAGCCGGCGAAATCGGCGGCCGACAGAACCTCCTCGGGACATTCCGGGTGGGCCAGGATTTCCGCGCCCGGATAGGCCTCGCGCATCTCGGCGATGTCCGCGGCGGTGAACCGCTCGTGGACGATGCAGCGGCCCTTCCAGGCGATGATGCCGACATTGGTCTGGGCCGCCACATTGCGCGCCAGGAACTCGTCGGGGATCAGGATGACCCGGTCGACGCCCCATTCCTTCGCCGCCCATTCCACCACCTGGACCGCGTTGGCGGATGTGCAGCAGATGTCGGTCTCGGCCTTCACATCGGCCGTGGTGTTCACATAGGTCACCACCGGCAGGCCGGGATAGCGCTGCTTGATCAGCCGCACGTCCGCGCCAGTGATCGACTCGGCCAGCGAACAACCGGCCTTCAGGTCGGGGATCAGCACCGTCTTGTCGGGCGATAGGATCTTCGAGGTCTCGGCCATGAAATGCACGCCGGCCTGGACGATCACCTTCGCCGGCGACCGCGCCGCCTCCTTGGCCAGGCCCAGGCTGTCGCCGACATAGTCGCCGACGCCATGGAAGATTTCCGGCGTCATGTAGTTGTGGGCCAGGATGACGGCGTCACGCGACTTCTTCAGCGCGTTGATCTCGCTGATCAGCGCGGCCTGCGCCGGCCACTCCATCGGGGTGACGTGATCCTTGACCTTGGCCCAGACCGGCGCGGTCTCCCGCTCCAGTTCCTTCGACAAGCCAAACATGCCGTCCGCCATCGCTCGTTTCCTCCACTTATGCTCAAAGTTAGCATAAGTCGGGATGAATGTAGGCGGCTGGCCGGAAAACGCAAGCGCGATGCCGGGTATGCCGATTATGGGAAACGCGATCTTAACCGGAACCGGCTGCAAGGGATGAAACTGCCTGAGAAACCCCCATGCGCCTGATCCCCGTCGTCGCCGTCGTCCTGCTTCTGTCCGCCGGATCGGCGATGGCGCAATCGTCCGAGCCCGGCATCGCGGTCGGGGCCACGGCGGGAACCACCGGTCTCGGCGTCGAGGTCCAGGTCAAGGTCGGTCCCATCTTCACGCTTCGCGGATCCATCGACCGCCTCACCCACAGCGCCGACGAAAGCTATGACGGGGTCGACTACAACGCCGACCTGGCCTTCGACACCATCGGCGGCTTCATCGACATGCACCCGATGGCCAACGGCCTGCTGATCTCGGGCGGCGCCTATATGGGCGACCGCGACATCGACCTGGCCGCGACACCGACCGGGCCTGTGGAGATCGGGGGCCAGACCTATACGCCGTCCCAGGTCGGAACCCTGAACGGCGCGGTCAAGCTGCGCGACGTCGCCCCCTTCGTCGGCATCGGCTGGGACGACACCTTCTACCGCCGCGGCCGCTGGGGCTTCCGCGCCGTCGCCGGCGTCGCCTGGAGCGACGAGCCCGAGGTCGCCCTGACCTCGACCGGCGGCAGCCTGTCCAACGACGCGGCCTTCCAGGCCCGGCTGCGCGACGAAAGCCAGCGCATCACCGAGGAAACCGAAGGCTACGGCCTGTTCCCGGTCGTCCAGGTCGGCCTGAACTACAAATTCTAGACGGCGGCGCGGGCGCTGGCCCGCTCGTGCTCCAGCAGCCAGCGCTTGCGCTCGATTCCGCCGGCATAGCCGGTCAGCGTTCCGTTGGCCCCGATCACCCGGTGGCAGGGGACGATCACCGCGACGGGGTTCTGGCCGTTGGCCAGGCCCGCAGCCCGCACCGCCTTCGGCGAGCCGATCGCCGCCGCAAGCTGGCCGTAGGTCCGCGTCTCGCCCGCCGGAATGGCGCGCAGGGCGTCCCAGACGGCGCGCTGGAAAACGGTGCCGCCGGTCTTGACCGCCAGTCGGTCCAGGGCGGTCAGATCGCCGCCGAAATACGCCTCGACCGCCGCCCGCACCCTCGCCGGCGCCCGGCCCTCAACCAGCGCCGCCTCGCCCCAGTGGCGGCGCAGCAGCCGCATCATCCGCTCCTCGTAGCCGGCGAAGTCCAGCGCCCTCACGACGCCCTCCGCATCGGTGACCAGCAGCACCTCTCCGGTCGGCGTGGCGACCCGGTCGAGCGTCAGGGTTTCAGGCTGCGCGTTTCGCATCGTCTCTCTCCATCAACTGGGCGCCGTTGATCCCCGCCATCGCGAGATACAGCGCGCCATAGGCCCGCCACGGACGCCAGGCTTCGGCGCGGGCGGTCAAGGTTTCGTCCTTCAACCGGTCGCTCGGCGCCTCGACTCCGTCATCGATCCACTGGCCCGGCAGCCTCAGCCCCGGCCGCGCCTCGACCAGCGGCTTCAGCACCGCATCGGCGGACAGGTCGCGGGCGATGGCCTCCGGGTCGGCCGACAGGTCGAACACCCGCCGCACCCGCGCCAGCACCCCCGGCAAGGCCTTCAGATCGGTCGCCTCGATACAGATCGAGACCTTGCCGGCCTCGGCCGGTTCGACCGTGACCGAGCCGTCGGCTCCCTCCCCATCGAGCGTCAGCCGCCGCGACCAGCGCGTCCCCGCGACCATGTCGCCGCGCCCGGTCAGGGCCGCGAACATGGCGTCCCAGTCATAGGGCGGGCGGTAGGACAGGCTCAGCTTGACCCCGCCCTCATGCACCCGCTCGCCGCGCCGGCGCAGGGCCGAGGGCGGGCGGTCGTAGAGGGCCTGGAACGTCTCGTTGAACCGCCGTACGCTGCCGAAGCCCGAGGCCAGGGCCACCTGCGCCATGCTCAGGTCCGTCTGGTGGATCAGCGCCTTGGCCAGCAGCACCCGCCGCGTCTGGGCCACGCTGACCGGCGCGGCGCCCAGATGCTGGCGGAACAACCGCCGCAGGTGCCGCTCGCCCACCCCCAACCGCGCGGCCAGACCGTCGACGTCGCCCTCATCCAGCGCCCCCGCCTCGATCAGGGCCAGGGCCCGGCTGACCGTGTTCGAGGTTCCCCGCCAGGCCCCCATGTCGGGCGCCGTCTCGGGCCGGCAGCGCAGGCAGGCGCGGAAGCCCGCCTCCTCGGCCGCCGCGGCGGTGACGACGAAAAACATGTTCTCCCGGTTGGGCGTCCGCGCCGGGCAGACCGGGCGGCAGTAGATGCCCGTGGTCTTGACGCAGCCGAAGAAGCGCCCGTCGAACCGCGCGTCCCGCGTCAGCACCGCGCGGTAACAGGCCTCCTGATCGAGCTCGCCAGCGTTTTCCATGCCCGCAGAATGAGCCCGAGCAGGCCGGATGTCTCGCGGTTTTCGGACATTTGAGTGGGATCACCCCCGCGCCAGCCGCCACAGATTGGCGAAGAGGCTGAAGATCAGGCTGATCGCCGAGAAGGCCAGGGCCCAGACCATCACCACCGAAAGGGTGTCCGCCACCCCGGCCAGATCGCGGGCGCCGTCGCCCAGCGTTCTCAGGCGCTCCGCGTCCAGCATGCCCCAGTCGCCGGCCACGCGCGCGGTCTCGCCGTCGTCGGCGGTCAGGGTGAACCAGTGTCCGGCCTGCAGGATCATCCACGTCAGCCACAGGCCGCCGGCCGCGATCCCCAGTCGCGCCGCGGCCCGCAGCCGCACCGCATGGGGACGGAACAGGCTGTTCAGGTCGACCGTCATCTGCATCAGGGCGTAGATCAGGATCGGCGCGAACAGGGTGGTCCAGACCGGCGCGGGCGTCACGGTCGCATCGGCGCCGAGCAGTTCGACATGCACCAGGCCCGGGAAGTGCAGCAGACCGACCCACCACAGGCAGAACATGCCCACGGCGATGAACGAGAAGGCGTATTCCGCGCCAGGCCAGGCCTTGGCGGGCCGGAGCCTCCACGTCTGTTTCGCCGTCTCGGTCCCCGCCACCGAAGCGCCCCAGGCGGCCGGATCCGACAGACCGAAGGCCCCCAGATCCTTGACCCGCCACTGCGTCATCCATTTCGGCCGGATATCGTAGTGTTCGAACACCGCGGCGGCGACCGTCGCCACGCCGATCAGGGTCAGGCCCGAGCCGAAGAAGCCGTGGAAGGCCTGCGCGATCGCCTGACCCGAATCCGCCGTCCCGCTGATCAGATGGATGAACAGGCCGATCGCCTGCACCGCCAGCAACACCAGCAGTCCCGCCTTCACTCCGAACAGCCAGTAGGGAAACAGTTCGGGCCCCACCAGATGGTCCGGCCCCTTGCGATATCGCGCCGCCACGACCAGCGGATGGCCGATCTCCCTCAGGATGGCCTCCTGCTCGTCCTCGGTCAGCGGCCGGCCCAGTTCCTCCTCCTTCGCCTCGAAGCGGCTCAGGATCAGATCGCGCAGCTCGGCGACGATGTCGGCCCGTTCGTCCTGCGGCAGTTGCGCGGCGACGGCGTTCAGATAGCGGTCGATCATGTCCATGGCTTTTCCCCTTCAGCCCGGTTTCAGAGAATCTTGTCGAGCGAGGCGTTGATGCCCCGCCATTCGTCGGTCAGGGCGGCCAGCATCGAGACGCCGCCCGGCGACAGGACGTAGAAGCGCTTCTTCCGCTTCTCCTCCTCGCGCCATTCGCTGTTCAGCAGGCCTTGGCTCTCGAGCCTTCGCAGCAGCGGATAGAGGGTCGATTCCTCCATCTCCAGCCCGTCGGCGGCCAGGGCCTGACGCAGGGTGTAGCCGTACCGCTCGGTCCTGAGGCAGGCGAGCACCGCCAGCACCAGCGACCCGCGCCGCAGCTCCAGCCGCATGGATTCATAAAGGTCCGGATCGAGGCTCATGCCGATTCCCTGCATCTCACATAGTGTGTCACGCACAGTGTATGCCGCATACTGTGTGAGCGAGTCAAGAGCTCCCGCTGTCCGTTATCCTCGGGCTTGACCCGAGGATGACGGCCGGACCCGCACCTCACTCGGGAATGCGCGCGCCGTCCCAGGCGAAGACGCCGCCGCTGTCGGCGGCCGTCAAACCGTCGATCACCGCCAGCAACCGCTCCGCGGAATAGTCCGCGGTGAACAGCGTCTCCGGCTTGACGCCGCGCTGGAACGGCTGGCTCAGCGCCGTGTCCACCGTCCCCGGATGCAGCCCCGCGACCACCGCCTGCGGATGGGTGCGCCCCAGCTCGACCGCCAGATTGCGCAGCACCATGTTCAGCGCCGCCTTTGACGCGCGATAGCTGTGCCACCCGCCCAGCCGGTTGTCCCCGATCGACCCGACCCGCGCCGACAGGGCCGCAAACACCGCCCGCCGGTCGCGCGGCAGCAGCGGAAGGAAATGTCTGGCGACCAGCGCCGGCCCCACCGTGTTGATGCGATAGTCGCGCATCATGTGGTCCGCCGTCAGGGCACGATAGCCGCGTTCGGGCTCGAATCCGTGGTGAAGCACGCCGGTGGCGACAAAGACCAGGGTCGGCGGCGCCCCCTCCGCGACCCGCCCGGCGGCCTCCGCGATCGACGCCTCGGCCTCCAGGTCGAGGCCGGTCTCCGATCGCGACAGGGCGTGCACGACGGCGAACCGCCCGGACGCCCGCAGCAACCCGGCGACGGCCGCGCCGATGCCGCCCGAGGCGCCGATGACCACCGCCGCCTGATCCTGTGTATCCGTCATGGCGCGATCAGCGACCCGCACCGCCGAATGGTCAAGCGGCGCAGGACGGCGAGGCGTTATGCCGCCTTCGTCTTCGCAGCGGGCTTCTTCGCCGCCGCCTTCTTCGCCGGGGCGGCCTTGCCTCCCGCCGAGCCCTTCAGGCTGGCCCGCAGCGCCGCCATCAGGTCCACCACATTGGTGTCGTCGGGCTCCGGCGCCTCGACCAGGCCCTTGCCGCCCTTCTGCTTGGCCTTGATCATCTCCTTCAGGGCGTCGTCGTAGCGGTCGGTGAATTTCGACGGATCGAACGCCGCCTCCTTCTGGCCGATGATCCGGGTGGCGATCTCGACCATGTCCTGATCGGCCTTCACCGCCGGGATGTCGTCGAAATACTCGCCGGCGTCGCGCACCTCGTCGTGGGGCCGCAGGCTGTAGGCGACCAGTCCCTTGCCTCGCACCTCCAGCGCGATCTGCCGTTCGCGACCGCGCAGCACCAGACAGCCGATGGCGATCTTGCCGGCGGCCTTCATGGCGTCGCGGATGACGGCGAAGGCCTCGGCCCCCACCCCCTTCTCGGGCACCACATAGAAGGGGTCGTCCCAGTACAGCCGGTCGATCTCGTCCTCGTCGACGAACTGGTTGATGTCGATGGTGCGGGTCGACTCCAGCTTGACCTTGTCGAAGTCGGCGTCGTCGAACAGGACGTATTCGTCCTTGGACACCTCGAACCCCTTGACCAGGTCCGAGCGCTCGACCGGCCCGGTCTCGGGATCGGTCGGCACCATGCGGATGCGGTTGTTGGTGTCGGGGTTGATCAGGTGGAAGCTGACGTGGCTGGCGCTCGACGTCGCTGTGTAGAGGGCGACCGGACAGGTCACCAGCGACAGCTTCAGATGTCCCTGCCAGGTGGGTCGGGCGGCCATGGTGCAGACTCCGTGTTGCGGCGGCAGAACGCAGGTGGGCGGGAGGGGTTCAGCGGGCTCGTCTCCTCACTGTCGGCGAAGCCGATGGGGAGGGGGACCGCGAAGCGGTGGAAGGGTAGAAGCAGGAACGCGGTTGGCGCCCCTCCACCCCTCCCCATTCGCTGCGCGAACAGGGAGGAGACAACCTCAAGCCCTCTGGACAGCGAGTCGCAACAGGTGTGTCCTGCAGAGTCCGGCCCAAGAAAAACAACAAGCCGGCATCGAGTGAGGAACCATGTCCAACCGACCGAGCCACATCCGGCTCAACTCCCACCCCGGCGCGGGGACCGTCAGCCGCTTTCCCCTGAACTGGGGCGCGGCGACCGCGAAGGAACGCGGGCCCGTCATCGGCACCGTCAACTCGGGCAGCGACCGCAACGCCATCGGCGCCCACGGCGGGGCCTATTCGGTCTACCGCGCGCTCGCCGTCTCTTCGGGCGCCATGAGCGCTGACAACCGGCCCGACCTGACCAATACCTCGCCGACCACGCCCATGGGCCCGTTCCCACAGTGGACCGACGCGTCGAAGATCGTCTCGCTCGACCCCTGGGGCGCCCGCGTCGCCGAGGATTTCGCCGACGAAATTCGCGACGGCGTCGACATCCGCCCCACCATCGCCGTCACCCGCGCCCGCCTGCAGCTTGGTGAGATCGGCGAGGCCCTCGCCGCCGGCCGGCTCAAGGCCGACGGCCAGATCGTGCATGAGAGCGGCGACGTCGCCGTCACCAAGGCCGCCATCGACCCCGTCTGGTACCTGCCCGGCATCGCCGAACGCTTCGGCGTCACCGAGACCGCCCTGCGCCGCACCCTGTTCGAACAGACCGGCGGCATGTACGCCGACCTCGTCACCCGGCCCGACATCAAGGTCTTCCTGCCCCCGATCGGCGGCATCACCCTCTACGTCTTCGGCGACCCAGCCGCGATCGCCGACCCGCACCGCCGCCTGACCTGCCGCGTCCATGACGAGTGCAACGGTTCGGACGTCTTCGGCTCGGACATCTGCACCTGCCGCCCCTATCTGACCCACGGGATCGAGGAGTGCATCCGCGAGGCCCAGGACGGCGGCGCCGGCCTGATCGCCTATAACCGCAAGGAGGGCCGCGCCCTCGGGGAAGTGACCAAATTCCTCGTCTACAACGCCCGCAAGCGCCAGCCGGGCGGCGACCAGGCCGCCACCTATTTCGAGCGCACCGAATGCGTCGCCGGGGTGCAGGACGCGCGCTTCCAGCAACTGATGCCCGACATCCTGCACTGGCTGGGGATCACCCGGATCGACCGCTTCGTCTCCATGTCCAACATGAAGCACGACGCCCTGACCGCCTCGGGCATCGAGATCGGCGAGCGGGTGCCGATCCCCGACTATCTGGTGCCGCCCGACGCCTCGGTGGAGATGGAGGCCAAGAAGGCGGCCGGCTATTTCACCCCCGACGCGCCGCCCTCGGCCGAGGACCTGACCCGCGTGGTGGGCCGCGACCTTGAGCAGTTCTGAAACCGCGCAGGCGCACAGCCTGCTCAGCGCCGCCGCCGTCCGCGAACGGGCGCACGAGATGCTGGAGATCGGGGTCGCCGGCGGCCTCGATCACTGGACCGTCGACCTCGACCGCCTGCCCGAGGTCGCCCGCTACGTCGCCGCCGTGATCCGCGACCAGTATCCGACCCTGGCCGTCCCCTTCCACGCCCGCTGGCGGCATTTCGCCGTGGACGGCGTCGATCTCTGGGGGCCGGCGGCCGAGGCCCGCGACTGGCTCGACCCGGCCTCGCGCGCCCGGGCCGAGTTCGACCTGGCCATTGTCTCGGTCCTGCTCGACGCGGGCTCCGGCCCGGACTGGTCGTACAAGGACAAGCAGACCGGCCGCGTCCTGACCCGGTCAGAGGGTCTGGCCATCGCCTCCCTGCGCATGTTCGAGGCCGGCGCCTTCTCCATCACCGAGGGCGATCCCTGGCGCGTCGACGCCGTGGCCCTGACCTTCCTCACCGCCGCCGATCTGGCGAAGGGTTTTCAGGTCACGGCCGACAATCCGCTGGTCGGCCTCGAGGGCCGCGCCGCGCTGCTGCGCCGCCTCGGTCAGGCCTGCCTCGCCGAGCCCGACCTGTTCGCGCTCGAGGACGAGCCCCGTCCCGGCGGCCTGTTCGACGCCATGGTCGACCGGGCCGACGATCAGGACCGCCTGCCCGCCCCCGTCATTCTCGAGGTCCTGCTGGAAGCCCTCGGCCCCGTCTGGCGCGACCGCCTGACGCTCGGCGGCGTCGACCTCGGCGACTGCTGGGCGCATCCGGCCCTGAAGCGCGGCGACGCCACCGACGCCCTCGTGCCGATCCACAAACTGTCGCAGTGGCTCAGCTATTCGCTGGTCGAGCCGCTGCAGACGGCGGGCGTCCAGGTCACCGACCTCAACGGCCTGACCGGACTGGCCGAATACCGCAACGGCGGCCTGTTCATGGACCTCGGCGTGCTGACGTTGAAGGACCCCGCCGACGCCGCGAAACCGTGGCCCGTGTCCGATCCGCTGGTGGTCGGCTGGCGCGCCATGACCGTGGCCTTGCTGGACAAGCTCGCGCCTCTGGTTCGCGCCGAGCTCGGCGTCGGCGTCCCGGCCATGCCGCTGGCCAGCGTGCTGGAGGGCGGCACCTGGGCCGCCGGCCGCCGCGCCGCCGCCGAACGCAGACCGGGCGGCGGACCGCCCCTGATCATCCTCTCCGACGGGACCGTATTCTGATGCCGGGCAAGACCTTCAAGATGGACGGCGTCACCGTCGTCGCCCACCCGCTGGTGGCCCACAAGCTCAGCATCATGCGTTCGAAGGACACCTCCACCGCCCGTTTCCGCCAGCTGCTGCGCGAGATCTCGACCCTGCTCTGCTACGAGGTCACCCGCGATCTGCCGCTGGAAGATTACCCCGTCGAGACCCCGGTCGGCCCGACCACCGGCCAGCGCATCGCCGGCAAGAAGATGGTCTTCGTCCCCATCCTGCGCGCCGGCCTCGGCCTGGTCGACGGCATGCTGGAGCTGGTCCCCTCGGCCCGGGTCGGTCACATCGGCCTGTACCGCGAGCCGGTGACGCTCGACGCCGTCGAATACTATTTCCGCGCGCCCGACGACGTGGCCGAGCGCCTGTGCGTGGTCATCGACCCGATGCTGGCCACCGGCAACACCGCCGTCGCCGCCCTTGAACGGCTCAAGGAGCGCGGCGTCACCAACCTGCGCTTCGTCTGCCTGGTCGCCTCTCCCGAAGGCCTGGAACGGCTGCGCGGCTGGCACCCGGACGTGCCGATCTGGACCGCCGCGGTCGATGAACGCCTGAACGAGCACGGCTACATCGTGCCCGGCCTCGGCGACGCCGGCGACCGGCTGTTCGGGACCCGCTAGATCAGCCGGCCAGCCGTTCGCGCGGCGCGGCCTCCGCGGTCTCCGTCGCACATGCGGTCGCTTCGGCGATGACGGTCAGCAGGACCGCCGGCGATATCGGCTTGGTCAGGTGCCGGTCCGCGCCGGCCGCCCGCCCCGCCGCCACATGCTCGGGCCCGGCGTTGGCGGTCAGCATGATGATCGGCGTCCGGCGCCCGCCCGCGGCGGCTTCGGCGGCGCGGATCGTCGCCACGGCCGTCAAGCCGTCCATCACGGGCATCTGCATGTCCATCAGGATCAGGTCAAAGGTATGCAGGGCATGGGCCTCCACCGCCTGGAGGCCATCCGTCACGGCGGTCACCGCCACCCCGCTCTGGGCCAGGATGATCTCCACGACCTTCAGATTGGTCGGGTGATCGTCGGCGACCAGCAGGTTGAGCTGATCCGTTTGCGCCGGTTCCGGGACCACCTCGGCAGGGGCCGCCGCGGCCGGCTCGGCCGCGCCGCTCCGGGGCAGTGGCAGATCGAACCAGAATCGGGATCCGAGGCCGGGCGTGCTGTCACAATCCAGCGATCCGCCCATCATCTCCACCAGACTGCGCGAAATCGCGAGACCCAGACCGCTGCCGCCGAACCGGCGCGTGATCGATCCGTCCGCCTGTTCGAAACGTTCGAACAGGCGCGCCTTCATCACCGGATCAAACCCGACCCCGGTGTCCGAAACGGTGAAACGCAGGGTCCCGCCCGGATTGACCCCCAGCCGGACGCGAACCTCGCCCCGGCTGGTGAATTTCACCGCATTGGCCAGCAGGTTGCTCAGCACCTGCCGGACTCGCACGGTGTCGCCCAGATAGTGACCCTCGGCGGCGGGGTCGATTTCGACATTCATGTCGACCTGATTTTCTTCGGCCCGCGTCCGGCACAAGGCCACGACGCTGCGGGTCAGATCGGCCGCGTCGAAGGGCGCGGCCTCGATGGCCATCTGGCCCGCTTCGACCTTGGCGAGGTCGAGCACGTCGGACAACAGCCGCTCCAGCATCTCCCCCGATGCGCAGATGACGCCGGCGGCCTCCTTTTCCCTGGGCGGCAGGTCGGCGCGGTACAGCACATGGGCCATGGCGAGGACCCCGTTCAGCGGGGTGCGGATCTCGTGGCTCATATTGGCCAGGAACTCGCTCTTGGCGACGCTGGCCGCTTCGGCCTCCTGCTGCTTCTGGACCAGGGCCAGGGTCGTCAGCTGCAGCCGGCGGTAGCCGCGCCAGGCGTTGACGCCGGAACTGACGGCGTAGGTCACCAGCAGCGCAAGCGCGGTGAAAAGACCGATCTTGGCCGTGGTCACGCCGCCGACGAACGGAAGGGTGACAAGGGCGATGACCGGAGGCAGGCCCGAGACCAGCATCTGGGCCAACGACCGGTGGCACCCTCTCACGACGTACAACAGCACGCCCGCGATCAGCCCGACCCCGGCCGCCTTGGCGTAGTCCCCGGGCGACATCCACCACAGCGCGCCGATGGTGACCCACGCGCACGTCGAGAGCAGGGTCGCGGCCAGTCTCAGCGTCCGGAAAAGCAGCGGCCGCCGCAACTGGTTCGCCGGATTCGTCGCGATCCACAGGGTCAGATCGCCGGTGACATACATGGCCGCCCAGATCAGCAGGGCGGACAGGGGAATGGCCGTCAGCCCCGACAGGAACACAGCCACCCCGATGGCGGCGCGGGCGCCAGCCTGACTCCGCGTCTCGACCGCCGTGCGGTCGAACGCTTCGTCAAAGCCCAGCAAATCCTGACGCATGGCCTACGCCCCCTCAGGCGCAGCAAACGCCACAAGCCATGAAGTCAACGTTAAGCTGCGGATCCCGGGCCAGACAAGCGGGGCGTCAACCCGCCTGTTCCACTGCCCGCAGATTGTCGTCCGAGTTGCGGTCGATCCACTTGTTGTAGGGATCGACGCCGCCGAAGCTGGGCGCCCGCGTCGTCACGAACCTCAGCGTCTGAACGCCCGACCGGATCGGCCGCCGCTCCAGGAGCACGACGTTGCGCGCGTTGAACGCGCCCTTGCCGGGCTCTGCGGTGAACAGGCCGATGTCGAAGGTCTCGTTCAGCGGAGCTTCGGTCTCGACCCCCTTGCCGTCGACATAGAGCTTGCGCGCATCGACGGTGACCGTGACGTCCCACCGGCCGTCGGCCCTTTTCGTCGAGGTCATCCCCGTCGTCTTGACGTCATACACGGTGATCTTCTCGAACAGATCGGTGATCAGGGCCTGCTTGTCCGCCGGCGCCTCGGCGCGGATGGCCGCCACCAGATCCAGCGACCGCGGATAGGGCGCGCCCTTGAAGGCGTACTGCGCCAGCACCCGGCGCAGGGCGCGGTTGACGGCGTCCTCGCCGATCTGGTCGCGCAGCAGATACATGACCAGCCCGCCCTTCTGGTAGTGGATATACTGCTGGTTCTCGACCCGCATCAGGGGCAGTTCCTCCAGCCGTTCGGTCCCGCGCGATCGGAGATAGCGGTCCAGCTCCTGTTTCAGGAAGCGACGGATCTGGTCCTTGCCGTACGTCTTCTCCATGACCATCAGGGCCGAGTACTGGGCCAGCGTCTCGGACAGGGACGTGGCGCCCTGCTGGTTCGAGCCGACGATCTGGTGCGCCCACCATTGGTGAGCGAATTCGTGCGCGGCGACATAGGTGACGTAGTCGATCTTCTCCGGATCGCGCAGGTCGGCGATGAAGCCGAGCCCTTCCGACCAGGCGAAGGTGTTGGGATAGGACTGGGCGAAACTGGCGTAGTCCGGGAATTCGACGATCCGCGCCTGGGTGAACTGGTACGGGCTGAAGTTGGCCTGGAAATAGTCCAGCGAGGCCGACAGGGCGTCCAGCATCCGCGGCACGTTGCGATCGTGGCCGGGGTCGTGGAAGACCACCAGCTCGACGCCATTGTGCATGCGCCGGGTCTGCTCGTAACGAGCGGACTGGATCGAGAAGAAGTTCAGCACCGGGGACTCGGTGACGAACCGGCTGGTGCGGCGGCCGTCGCGCACCACGTCCGACACCATCCGGCCGGGCGCGACCAGGGTCTGGTCGGCGTCGGTCGAGACGGTGATGTCGGCGGTGACCCAGTCGGCGCCGATGTAGTTGCGCGCCTGGGCCGCGGTGTCTTCCAGCTTCGCCGGACGCAGTTCAGCCGGCAGTCCCGCCTTGCGGCGTTTGGTGCGGTCGGTCAGCAGGCCCTGGCGGTCCATGCCGATCATCGGTGCGAACTCCATGTTGTTCACGAAGCTTCCGTTGTCGACCAGCCGGGTGGTGTTGCCACGGGCCTTGAAGCCCCGCTGTTCCAGCACCGTCTCGAAGGTTACGTTGCGCCGCTCGCCCGGCTGCATCGGCGTGGCGAAGCGGTAGATGCGGTACTCGAAATCCTCCCACTCGCGGGCCACCGAGGCGCCCTCGACGGTCAGACCGACCATGTCCAGATCGTCCTGCCAGCGCAGGTGAACCTCGGTCAGCGGCGCATCGGTGTTGTTCACCAGCACATAGGCGCCGCGCGTCGTCAGCTTCGGCTGATGCGGCCGCAGGTCCATGACCAGCCGCACGTCGGCGACCGAAGGCTGGGGCGTGGCCTCATAGCGCAGCAGCGCCTTCTCATAGGCCGCCTGTTCCTTCTCCTGCGCGCTCTGCGTGCGATACTCGTTCCAGACGTTGGTGTTGGTGTAGATGAAGACCCCCAGGCCGATGAAGACCGCCAGGGCCGCGCCGCCGATGACGCCCGCGGGCCCCATCAGTCGATGCGGCAGCCGCTTCAGGCGGGGCCATAGCCGCTGCTCGGTTCCCCGACGCCACAGGCCGTAGGCAAGGACCAGCAGGATGATGGCGAAGGCGGTCCAGTAGGCGTCGAGCCAGCCCGAGAAGACGACAAAATCGCCCTGGCCGTTCATGTCGGACAACGGCACGCCGATGCCCGCGCCATAGCGGTACAGGACGTGGTCAAAGCCCAGGTTCGACAGCACGATGGTCGAGATCAGATAGACCACCATGATGGCCCAGCCGATGAATTTGTTGGGCGACAGGGCTTGGATGAAAATGGCCAGCACGGCCAGAAGCCCGAAGCTGACGGCCTGCGGGAAGACGTACCAGAGCAGGTATTTCTCCAGCTCATAGTCGGTGTAGCCCTTGATCGTCTGGGTCACGACGCCGGCCAGCACCCCGGCGAGGGCGGTCGAGACCAGCACAAGGGCCAGGGCCAGGGTCTTGGGCACGAGGAAGGTCCAGTCCGGCGTCGCCGAGGCGTCGACGATCTCGTGCACCTTGCGGTCGCGGTCGCGCCAGACCAGTTCGCCGGCGTAGTAGATGGCGATGACGATGGAGATCAGGCCGAAGGCGCCGGTCAGGCCCGTGATCACCACCCGGGTCACCAGCAGGATCGGGGCTCCATAGATTTCCCCGGTGAAGAACAGCGTCGCCATGGCGAAGGCGAAGCCCAGCAGGATCAGCACGACATAGGCCGGGCTCTTGAAGATCAGGACCGTCTCGAAGACGGTGCGCGACCACAGCTGGGTGAGGGCGCTCGACAGACCATAGGTCGGGCGCGGCAGGGCGCCGACGGGCGTGACGGCGACGTCCTTCTCGACCAGCGCCTTGAGCCGCTCCTGCTTCCTCAATTTCGCGCCGCGCGGGGACGGCCGGTACAGCACGTAGGACGCGGCCAGCAGCAAGGCGCCGACGGCGGTCCAGATGACCCGGTTCCACAGCAGCACGCCTTCCAACGGCGCGTTCAGCGTGTTTCGCTCGGCTGCGGTCCAGTATTTGGTGACCAGGGCGTAGGCGCCGGAACCGAAGGGCTCGGCCCAGGCCATGGCGGTCTCGAACTCGGGCCGCTGGCCGAGCACGCCGGTCGAGGCCAGGTAGGCGATCAGCACGGCGACGACGCCGATATAGGTGGCCATCATCGACCGGGTGACGGTCGCCAGCATGAAGAACAGGGCCGAGGTCAGGAACAGACCCGTCAGGCCGAAGACGCCATAGGCATAGGCGTAGTCGCCGACGCGCAGCGGCCCGATGGTCTCCGGATCGACCCACGGCATGAAGGTGCCGATCAGTGTGCCCAGCGCGATGCTGAGATAGCAGAGCGCCACCGCGGCGAAGGCGCCGAAGAAGCGGCCGTAGAGGTAGGCCCCCTTGGTGATCCGCGTCGACAGGATCATCGGCCCGAACCCGGTCTGGGTGTCGCGGGCCACGACGTTGGCGACGATCGCGGTCGTGGCCAGCATGAAGAACACGTTGAAGACGATGTGGGCCCCGGCCAGGGCGTAGGGCGCGTTCTTGAGGACGTTGCCCCCCGAGCCCAGCGAGACGTTGTCGCTGGCCACGGCGCCGAAGGCCAGCAGGCCGAAGACGATGGCGATGACCCAGAAGGCCGGCTGGCGCAGCTGGTAGCGGAATTCGAAACTGGCGATCTTGGCGAACATGATCCGTCCCTCAGGCCGCGCGGCGCGAGGCGTTGACGGTCGCCAGATAGACATCTTCCAGACCGCCCGGCGCCCGCTCGAACCCGTCGCCGGGGTTGGCGTCGGACAGGACGTGAATCACGGTCCGGCCCGCGAACAGGCGGGTCGAGATGACATTGTAGCGCGTCTGGTGGTCGGCCAGCTCGGCCTTGTCGATGGTCTTGCGCCACACCCGGCCTTCGAGCGCATGGGTCAGTTCGAGAGGCGAGCCCTCCAGCTGGATCTTGCCGCCGGCCAGCACCGCCATGCGGGGGCACAGGTCGGTGACGTCCTCGACGATATGGGTCGACAGGATGACGACGACATTCTCGCCCACCTCGGCCAGCAGGTTCAGGAAGCGGTTGCGTTCTTCCGGATCGAGGCCCGCTGTCGGCTCGTCGACGATGATCAGTTCGGGGTTGCCGATCAGCGCCTGGGCGATGCCGAAGCGCTGGCGCATGCCGCCCGAGAAGCCGGCCAGCGCCTTGCCGCGCACCGGCCACAGATTGACCTGGTTCAGCAGGGCCTCGACCGTCTGCTTGCGGTCCCTGCCGTTGGAGACGCCCTTCAGCACCGCCATGTGGTCCAGCATGTCGTAGGCCGAGACGCGCGGATAGACGCCGAAGTCCTGGGGCAGGTAGCCCAGCACGCGGCGCAGCTGCTCGGGGTCCTTGATCACGTCGATGTCGCCGAAGCGGATCGAGCCCGAGGTCGGCGTCTGCAGGGTGGCGATCGAGCGCATCAGGGTCGACTTGCCCGCGCCGTTCGGACCCAGCAGGCCGAACATGCCCTTCGGGATCGTCAGACTGACGTTGTCCAGGGCTCGCACGCCGTTGCCATAGACATGGGTCAGGTTTTCGATCGTCAGCATGGAAGCCCCCTCGTGAAGTAAAGGAACCTTGTCATCGCGGCCTGCCACCCGCAAGTTACGGTTCTGTCAGGTTGGCGTCCGGCCCGATCAGCCGGCGTCCTTGGCCATCCGCCGGAACTGATGAAGCAGCGGCTCGGTGTAGCCGTTCGGCTGGGCGACGCCGTCGAACACCAGGGCTCTCGCGGCGCGGAAGGCCAGACTGCCCGCGGGGTCCGGCGCCATCGGGCGGTACAGCGGATCGCCCGCGTTCTGGGCGTCGACCTTCGCCGCCATCCGCAGCAGCGCCGCATCGACCTGTTCGGCGGTGCAGACGCCGTGCAGCAGCCAGTTGGCCATGTGCTGGGACGAGATGCGCAGGGTCGCCCGATCCTCCATCAAGCCGACATCGTGGATGTCCGGCACCTTGGAACAGCCGACGCCCTGATCGATCCAGCGCACGACATAGCCGAGCAGCCCCTGGGCGTTGTTGTCCAGCTCCTCGGCGATCTCGGCCTCCGACCAGTTGCGGCCCGCGGCCAGCGAGGGGGTCAGCAGGTCCTCCAGACCCGGGATCGGGCGCGCGGCGATCGCGTCCCTCAGGGCGAAGACGTCGGTCTGGTGATAGTGCAGGGCGTGCAGGGTCGCCGCCGTCGGACTGGGAACCCAGGCGGTGTTGGCGCCGGTCTTCGGGTGCGCCGCCTTCTGCTCCAGCATCCCGGCCATCCGGTCCGGCGCGGCCCACATGCCCTTGCCGATCTGGGCCCGGCCCGACAGACCGCACTTCAACCCGATGGCGACGTTGCGGGCCTCATAGGCGGCGATCCAGGCGGACGACTTGATCTCGCCCTTGCGCACCACCGGCCCGGCCTGCATGGCGGTGTGGATCTCGTCGCCGGTGCGGTCGAGGAAGCCGGTGTTGATGAAGACGATCCGGTCCTTCACCGCACGGATGCAGGCCGCCAGATTGGCCGAGGTGCGGCGCTCCTCGTCCATCACCCCGACCTTGATCGTATGGCGGGCCAGTCCCAGCAGGTCCTCGACCGCGTCGAACAGGGCGTCCGTGAAGGCGCACTCCTCGGGTCCATGCATCTTGGGTTTGACGATATAGATCGAGCCGGCCCTGCTGTTGCGGAACCGCCCCTGCCCCTTCAGATCGTGCATGGCGATCAACGAGGTGACGATGGCGTCCAGCACGCCCTCGGGCGCGTCCGACCCGTCGGCCAGCCGAACCGCCGGCGTGGTCATCAGATGGCCGACGTTGCGCACGAACAGCAGCGACCGCCCCGGCAGGGTCACCGTTGATCCGTCCGGCGCGGTGAACGCCCGATCGGGCGCCAGGGCCCGCGTCATCGACCGCCCGCCCTTGTCGAAGGTCTCTCTGAGATCGCCCTTCATCAGGCCCAGCCAGTTGCGATACGCCGCCGTCTTGTCGGCGGCGTCCACCGCCGCAACCGAATCCTCCAGATCGACGATGGTGCTCAACGCCGACTCCAGCACGACGTCCGAGATGCCCGCCGGGTCGGTCGCGCCGATCGGATGGTCCGGATCGAACACGACCTCGATATGCAGTCCGTTGTGCCGGAACAGCCGCGACCGTTCGCTGCGGCCCACATACTGACCGGGGTCGCGGATCGCGATGCCTCGGTGCGGATCGGTCAGGTCGGCCCAGCGGCCCTCGGCCAGCGGAACAGCCTCGTCGAGTAAGGCCTTGGCCCGCGCCACCACCCTGGCCCCGCGCGCCGGGTCGAACCGCCCGGGCGGCGGCAGGTCGCCCAGCGCATCCGTCCCGTAGAGGGCGTCATACAGACTGCCCCATCGCGCGTTGGCGGCGTTGAGCACGAAGCGGGCGTTCAGGCTCGGCACGACCAACTGCGGCCCGGCCAAGGTCGCCACCTCTGCGTCGACGTTGCGCGTGCCGATGGCGAAGTCGCCGGGCTCGTCGGCCAGATAGCCGATCTCCCGCAGGAAGGCGGTCGCGGCGGGAAGGTCATAGGGCTGGCCGCGGCGCTGAACATGCCAGGCGTCGATCCGCGCCTGCAGGTCGTCGCGAACCGCCAGCAGCCTTCTGTTCTCTGGCGCGAACCGGGCGAAGACGGCGGCGACGCCGGTCCAGAAAGCCTCCGGCTCGACGCCGGTCCCGGGCAGCGCCTCGGCTTCGATGAAGGCGGCCAGTTCGTCAGCGACCCGCAATCCGGCGCGCGGCGTCATCGCCATGGAGCACTCCCTCGGAACAAGCCTGAAACATTCCGTGATGACCCGGGGGAAGTCGAGCGCTTTTCGCAGGCGCGAAGAACACGACGCTTGCCGAGGCCGGGAACAGGCGCAACATCGCCCCATGAAAGCATACGCCTGGCTGCGCCTGCACTAGCCGCTGATCCTCCTCCTGCTTATCGCCCTGTCGAGTCTGGCCTGGCCCATCGGCGGCGGCGGGCTGTCGCGGCTGGCGCTGGGCTGGGACGTGGGCGTCGGCCTGTTTCTGGTCGAGTGCGTCTTCAAGCTGATGCGCGAGCGATCCGCCGACGACATCCGCCAGCGCGCGGCGGCGCTGGACGAGGCTGGCGGAGCCGTCCTGCCGCTGGCGCTGCTGGCTGCCCTCGCCAGCATCGCCGTCGTCGTGGGCGAGGCCGTCCAGGTCGCCGGCGACAGGGATCGGGCGGGCCGCGCGGCCGTTCTGGCCCTGGCGACCGTGGCCCTGTCCTGGACCTTCGTCCACGCCATCTTCGCCTTCCACTACGCCCACATATTCTATGCGCCGGCTGCCGCCGGCGGCAGCCGCGCCAGGGGCGCGACGCGGGATCGGGGCGGCCTGATCTTCCCCGGCGGCGAAGCGCCGGACTACTGGGACTTCGTCCACTTCTCCCTGATCATCGGCGTCGCCCAGCAGACCGCGGACATCCAGATTTCGGACAAGGGGCTGCGCCGCACCGCGACGGTTCACAGCGTCACGGCCTTCCTCTTCAACACCGTGATCGTGGCCCTGACGGTGAACATGGCGGTCAGCCTGCTGGGCGGCGGTTAACCTCCGCGCCTTGACTTGGCCGCATTGGAAGCCCATTTGCGCTGCGTCGCACAATTGCGATGTCCGGCGCCTCCAGCGCGTGTGGGTCTTGTCCAACGACGAAGACCTGACTGTAGCAGTCGCCGGCTCCTCAAGATTCATTCGCTGCCCGGACACGCGGGGCGGCGCCCGATCCACCCCGTCGCGGCTCCCTTTCCGGAGCCAAATCGGGACTGGCGGTGCGCGGCCTTATCGGCGTTGAGCCATGGCTGATGCGCGTCGCCGCATACGCGAAAGACATCCGCTCCCATGAGCAAGACATTCGACTCCTTCGGCCTGAACCCGGCCCTGCTGCAGGCGCTGGCCTCCGAAGGCTACACCACCCCGACCCCGATCCAGGCCCAGGCCATCCCTGACGTCATGGCCGGCAAGGACCTGCTGGGCATCGCCCAGACCGGCACCGGCAAGACGGCGGCCTTCGCCCTGCCGATCCTGCACCGCCTGGCCGCCAACCGCATTCCGCCCGTGCCCCGCACCACGCGCGTGCTCATCCTGTCGCCGACCCGCGAACTGGCCAGCCAGATCGCCGAGAGCTTCAAGAGCTACGGCAAACACCTCGGCTTCCGCGTCGCGGTGATCTTCGGCGGCGTGAAGTACGGGCCGCAGGAACGCGCCCTGCAACAGGGCCTCGACGTCCTGGTCGCCACCCCGGGCCGCCTGCTGGACCACATGCAGCAGAAGACGCTGGACCTGAGCCAGACGGAAATCTTCGTCCTCGACGAGGCCGACCAGATGCTGGACCTCGGCTTCGTCAAGCCGATCCGCCAGATCGTCAGCCGCATCCCGGCCAAACGCCAGAACCTGTTCTTCTCGGCCACCATGCCGACCGAGATCGGCAAGCTCGCCGGCGAACTGCTCAAGGATCCGGTCAAGGTGTCGGTGACGCCCCAGGCCACCACGGTCCAGCGCATCAGCCAGTCGATCATCCACATCGAACAGGGCCGCAAGCGCGCCCTGCTGACCGAGATGTTCGCCGATCCGCACTACACTCGCTGCCTGGTCTTCACCAAGACCAAACACGGCGCCGACAAGGTCGCGGCCTATCTGGAAGCGGGCGGCGTCGAAGCCGGCGCCATCCACGGCAACAAGAGCCAGCCCCAGCGTGAACGCACCTTGGCCGCCTTCAAGGCCGGCAAGCTGCGCGTTCTGGTCGCCACCGACATCGCCGCCCGCGGCATCGACGTCGACGGCGTCTCGCACGTCCTGAACTTCGAGCTGCCCTATGTGCCGGAAGCCTATGTGCACCGCATCGGCCGCACGGCCCGCGCGGGCGCCGACGGCACCGCCATCAGCTTCGTCGCCGGCGACGAGATGAAACTGCTGCGCGACATCGAAAAGGTCACGCGCCAGAAGATCCCGTCGACCGACCGCCGCAACGACAAGTCGCTGGCCCTGCTGGACCAGTCGATCATGGCCTCGGGGGTCAAGTCCAAGGCGACGATGCCGGACGACGGTCGCGGCGACCGCCAGCAGCAGCGCGGCCCGCGCAACCCGCGCCGCGACGGCGTCAAGCTGGAAGGCGGCGGGCAACCGCACCGCGTCCGCAAGCCCGGTCCGGGCCGCGACGCGCGTCCGATGCCGGAACGCGCCTTCGACCCGCTGGCGCGCGAGCGTCCGCGGACCAGCAACAACGACCCGCGCCACAGCTCGGCCCCGGCCGAAGCCAAGCCGGCCGGCGAGATCAAGCGCCGTCCCCGCAGCCGCCGCCCGTCCAACGGCGGCAAGGGCTACGTCGCCAAGGGCTGAGCCTCCGCTGACGTGAATACAGAAGCGCCCGCCGGAGCGATCCGGCGGGCGTTGTCGTGTTCCTGGATCGGAGCGAGGGTCCGCTTCCCACCCATTGCGGACAATGCCGGGCCGCAGCACTTCTAACGGTCTAACCGATGCCCAAGGCCTGATTACGCAATGCTCCGAGCCGCTCTTGTCTCTACGCTGGCCATTCTGTTTTCCGCCTGCTCGCCGGCACCAAAATCCGATGTGCTTCCTGCAAGCGCAGATGTTTCCGCCGTGGAAAGCTGTGCTTGCAAGGAGCGAGGAAACTGCATCCAGCTTGAGCAGGTCGCCGGCCGGGTGGAGGTTCGCGCTCTCAGATGTGAATGGCAGCGGACGGGCTATCGGGCGACTTGCCGGTTCGAGACGCGGTTCATCACCACCTATCCCGATTTCTAAGAAGAAATTGGACCGTGGTCGGACCAGCGGCTGATTTTGCGTCCATCCTCCGAGGGCGGCTGGTGTTCAATTGGCAGGCCCGAGGCGCGATAAGGCGTTCTCTCCGAAAGGTAGCGCGGCCAGCAAGCACCCCCCGATTGACGCGAGCGCGGTCACGAGCAGTCCACGCGAAATCTCTTGGACAGCATTAATCCCCATTGTCGGACAGTCTCATCCTGATCTTGGCCCAGCAAGGGCAGTCCCTTCGTTCCGGATCGTCCCCTGTGCTGGAGGGCCGCTTCCCACCAATAGCGGACATTCGCGATCTCGAGCGACCGCTCCCGCAGGTGAGCCAAGGCGCTAGGTATCTCAGACTAAACTGGGCGTTAGGTTCTCGCTGGTATCCTGTCTCCGGTTAGGCATCTCGCCGGCTCCGCCAACGTTGGATGCGACTTGCCGCCTCCAGAGGGGCTGGGCGCGAGGGGGCAAGTGACTGGAGAGACGAGCTTGACCGCTGACTCGGCTGGGAGCGTGCGGACGTCCAAGGCTCGGCGGCCCATCGCTCGCCGCGTGGTCTTCTATCTGCTGTTTGCGCTCGTGACGGCCATCACCATGAGTCGGGAGGCCTTCACTCTCGGCCTTTATCTACTGGTCATTCCCGCCTTGGCCATGGTCGCGATCCAGTGGGCGTTCTTGGTCCTGCCGCTTGTTGATTGGCCGCTGACGGCTTGGCGACGGACGCGGAGTCCAAAGTGGGTCGGAGCCTGGTTCGGGGCGGCCCTGGTCTGGCCGTTGGGCTTTCCGACCGCCGCCAACCTATGGCAGGAAGCTCGCGCTGCCGCCGGCAGAGTTGGGGATCAGCCCCCCGCCCGGCTCGCCGCGTTCGACGGGCCCATACTTATCTCGGGAGATTGCGGCGCCGAGTGCACGCGCCTCGTGACCGGCGGAACGGTGGAGCGGGTGTTGCGTGCCGAGCACTACGGCATGGGTGAACGCTATAACTACGACTGGCGTGACGGCAGCCATCCAAGCGCGCGGCTCAGCTACGCCTCGACCTATTGCGACGAGGACCGGCGGGAGAAGCTCTCCGCGCTGCCAGACCAGCCAGGCTGGTGCCTGGTGGAGCGCGTGATCGAGGCGCCTGTCTTCGGTGCGGTGATCCACTTCGAGGGCTACTACGGCACTGGCCGCAATCATGGGCGCAGGCGGATCGAGGTATGGAAGTGCGAGCCGCAATGTCACCTGGTGGCCCGCCAGACCGAGTTCAAGCTGCGCCGCTTCGCCGTGCCTCTGCGCATCGCCTATTCGGGCGATGGGATGTACATCGATCCGGATTTTGAACGTGTCCCTATCCGGCGCGGCGACGCCGATCCGGCGCGCGTCGTTGCAGGGGCGCTGGGACTGCACCAGCGGCAAGGACCGCCACGGCTCGGCGAGGATCCGGTCGTGGCGGCGCGCGAGGAGGCCGCTTTTCGGACGGCGGAGGCGAACCGAAAGGCGCGGGAGGAGGTCGAACGGCTGGCGCGGCTCGCGCAGTCTAACCGCGAGCGTGCGGCCGAGTTGGCCAGAATGGCTCGCGAACGGGAGAGCCTTCAGCAGAGCCGCGCCTCTCGCCGCGGCGACTGCGTGATGACAGAGGACGCCGGCATCTTCAGCACAGCTTGCAAGATGCCCTAATTGGGCGGAGCCGACGGAGAGTCGCGTACGGGAAGGTCTCCGACGAATGCGAACGGGACGAGCACAGCGGCAAGTTCGCCGCGGGCTCCCTGACTGAACTGCTTGGCGATGTCCGCTTCCCACCTTAGGCGACCATCCGCTCCCGACCCGTTGCGAACGCCAGCGCTCGATGCGACGACATGGTATCTCGAAAGCGAGTGAGGAGATCAGGGGCATGATGATCCGGCTGGCTCTCACAGTGCTTGCGCTCGGCTTGGCGTGCGCGGGGTGCGCAGACAATACCGGCTACGTGATCACGCCGAGCCTGCCCTCGCCGGGATGCGCAGATGGCCGAACACCTGGCCCTGCCGGAGAGTGCCTCTCGGCAGCAGCAGTCAGCGAGCTGAAAGAGGCGAAGCTCGTTCCCGCGGTAGAGGATGTGCCCCGCTTGTATCTGGACTTTATCGCGCGGGAGCGGTGCCCTGATCAGGCCTACTGCGGAGTGCCGCCTGTGCGAACTGTGAGCCGTGTGTCGTGTCAGCGTTCTGATGAGGAGCTCCCCGCTGAGGCTCAGTGCGCCTTCCGCGTCGAGATCAGTTATCGGCGCATCCGCGGCTTGGCGCTGACGGGCCAGGAATACGATTGCATAGGGCTGTTCGCTCAGCACCCGGAGGGCTGGCGCATGTATGGGTTCGCCGACGCGTGCCGAGAGTCTCATCGCGGTACACCAGCGCTCTATCCCGAGGGCCATCGACAGGACTATCGCGGCAGCCGAAGCCGAAGCCGAAGCCAAGGCCGCCTGCGGCGGGCCGGTCGCACTGGACGTTGCGCGGATAGACGGCGACCCTGCGAATTATGGGTCCGATCCATTGGACTATGAGTGCCTGCCCCGCTGAATGTCTGCTTTCCCCCCCGTAGCGGACGTCGCAAACGGCTGCTCTCGGCAAGCGACCACGAAAAAGCCCGCCGGAGCGAACCGGCGGGCTTTTCATATTCGTTTGTCGGTCGATCAGGCCGCGGCGCTGACCGGGGCGGGAGCGGCGGTTTCCGACGGGTCGCGCAGCACATAGCCGCGGCCCCAGACGGTCTCGATGTAATGCTTGCCGCCCGCCGCCGTCGCCAGCTTCTTGCGCAGCTTGCAGATGAAGACGTCGATGATCTTCAGCTCGGGCTCGTCCATGCCGCCGTACAGGTGGTTCAGGAACATTTCCTTGGTCAGGGTGGTGCCCTTGCGGAGCGAGAGCAGCTCCAGCATCTGGTATTCCTTGCCCGTCAGATGGACGCGGTGGCCGTGCACCTCGACCGTCTTGCCGTCCAGGTTCACGGCGATCTCGCCGGTGTGGATGATGGCCTGGGCGTGGCCCTTCGAACGGCGGACCACGGCGTGGGTGCGCGCGATCAGCTCGTCCTTGTGGAAGGGCTTGGTCATGTAGTCGTCGGCGCCGCCGCCGAAGGTCTTGACCTTGGTCTCGATTTCCGAGGTTCCGGACAGGATCATCACCGGGGTGTTGACCTTGCCGACGCGCAGCTGACGCAGAACCTCAAGGCCGTTCATGTCGGGCAGATTGAGGTCGAGCAGGATCAGGTCGTAGTCATAGATCTTGCCGAGATCGATGCCCTCTTCGCCGAGGTCGGTCGTGTAGACGTTGAAGCCTTCCGACTTCAGCATCAACTCGATGCTCTGCGCGGTCGCGTGATCGTCTTCGATAAGCAGAACGCGCATTGATGCCCCTCCAGGCAAAGCTTGACAGTAGTTCCCGACATCCACTGCCGGGTAACCTTGTTCGAGAGTTAACCGAGTAAAAACTTAAGAAAGGTTAACGCCATCCCATTGAGGCGAATCGTAGGCTGATTTGCGAATCGGCGTCGAGAGTCCTGAGTCAAGCGGACGCATTTTCCTCCGGAACGGGCGATCTTCGCCTCCCTTTCCCTGTACGTCCGGATTCGACGCAGGTCCGGATTATATTCCTATCCGACGCGGCATGCCTTTGAACCGCGGACGTCATGGATGATGGGAGATTTCGGATGAATGAGACGTATCGCGTGCCCGTCGCGGACGGGGACCGTATTCGCGCGGGTCTGGCGATCCAGCTCGTGGCCGCCGCGACGGGGGTGACGGCCGAGCGGATGCGGGCCCAGGTCCGCCTGGGCGGGACGGAGTGCCGTGCGCGCTGGCTGGCGATGTACCTGGCCTATATCGCCTTCGGCTGGCCCCTGGAACGGGTTGGCCACGCCTTCGGATTGAATCGGGCGACGGCGGCGGCGGCCTGCCGATGGGCCGAGGAGGAGCGCGACCGTCCGACCCTCGACGCCATGCTGGACCGGCTGGAGCGCTGCGTGCGCGACGTCCTGGACGCGCCGGTGTGCGAGGTGCCGGCGTGACCCCCGCGGGGCGGGATGCGCCCGCCGGGACCGCGGGACAGGCCCGTCGCCTGCTGGCGCGGCGCGGCGGCTGGATCGAGACCGCGCCCGGCGGCTACGCCCTGAGGGTGGGCCGTGACCGGCGAACCCGCATCCTTCTGGCGGTCGACGAGAGGGTCTTTCGGGAGCTGGCGGAGGAGCCGGGACTGAAAACCCGGCCAGGGGGAGGCTGGGTGGCGCGCCCCGGCGCGACGAGGACTGTGACCGCGCCGGAGGCCGGCCGGCCCGGCGTGATCGAGGGGGTCCGCGCGCTGGCGGAAGGCGACGGCCGGATCACCACGCGTCGCGCCAACCTGGGCCAGTCGGCGATCGCCTGGCTGGCGCGCCGCACGGACGCGAACGGGCGCGCCTGGTTGGCCCCGGCCGAGATCGCCGCCGCCGATCGCCTTGCCCGGGACGCGGAGGCGGCCTTGCGCGGGCCGTCGCTCACCATGCGGTGGGACGCGCTGCCGCGGTCCGGCGCCGGCGGCGGCCTGTCGGGGCGGGACGGACCCGGCGCCGCGGCCCTGGCCGCGGCCCGTCGGGTCGAGACGGCGCTCGCGGCCTGCGGACCCGCGCGCGGAATCGTCGAGGCTATCTGTATCCGCGCCTCGGCGCTGCAGGCGGCCGAACGCGACCTCGGCCTTGGCCGCCGGCGCGGCAAGGCCTTGCTGAAAACAGGACTGGCCGCCCTGGCGGCCCAATACCGCATCGGCTGACCGACGGAGCCGGCCCCGGCTGACGTTACAGGCTCGTAACTGTCGCCGCGGGGCCTTCAGCCCTAGAGTGAACGGCCGCGCATCAGCGCGCGGCGTCTCAAATAGCTCAGCGGACTGCGTTCAACAGTCGGCGAACGGGGATCACCTTGAAGTTTGTTGTTTGTGTCGCGGCGGCGAGTCTGTGCCTGATCAACGCCCCGGCCGTCGCACAGGACCTGTTGGTGGCTCGCATGCTGACAGACGTTTGCCTGCCCTACGCCGCCCGGGCCCGGAGTTTCGAGAAGGCGATCAAGGCGGCTCGGGACCTGAACTTCCGGCGGCCCATCGACGACGTCCAACCCCTGGATGAATGGGCGGCGGAGATCGATCTGGTTTCGGACGACGGCAACTGGCGGCTCCGGATCGAGGAGGGCACGCTCGAACACGGCGACGCCCAGGTCTATGCGGCGAGTTGCACCATCTCGTCGCGGCACGCCAGCGCGCGGGAACTGGCTGACCTGGGCCGCCGCGCCTTCGGCGACCCCGAGCGCTGGACCACTTCGCCGGACCATCCCCGGCGCTGGGAACGCCGGACGCGTCGTCCCGCGGAGCATCGCCTCGCCGTCGAAGTCGCCGAGCCGGCGGAACGACGGCCGACGATGACGGTGACGGGCTACTACTTCTAGGCGGCGGCCTTCGCGGCGTCGCGAATTCGCCCGACCATCGCATTCAGGCCGTTGGCGCGCTGGCGCGTCAGGGCGGACGGCAGGCCGAGACGGTCGAGGGCCGCGCGGGCGTCGAAGGCCAGGATTTCCTCGGGCCGGCGATCCGAATAGAGCTTGAGCAGCAGGGCGATATTGCCCTTCGACAGCGCGCTGTCGCTGTCGGCGAGGAAGCTCAGACGGTCCCCCCGGGGACGGACGGCCAGCCAGACCTGGGCGGCGCAGCCCGGCACCTTGTTGGCCTCGATCCGGTCCGCGTCCGGCAGGGCCGCCAACCCCTTGCCCAGTTCGATGACGTATTCGATCCGGCCCTCCCAGTCGCCCAGCAGGTCGAACTCGTCCACCAGCTCGGCCAGGGCGTCGTCAATGGAGGGATCAGCGGTCATGCGGGCCAGATAGGCCGGGCCGGCGTTAACGACAACCTCTCGACCTGTCCCCGGAAAAGCGCCGACCCGGGCTGCGGCCAGTCGCCTGGAACGCGTGCGTGCTTTGGACGACTCATCCGCAAGGCTAGGCTGGACGGCCGCCGGCGTCCCCGGCTTCTCGCGTCGCGCCCTTGATCCAGTCCGCCCGCCCCGATCCCGGACCTGCCGCGCCCCCTGACCCGGGCGATCGCCCCGCGCTGGCCGCGTGGCATGCCGGCTGGGCCGTGGCCGCCGCCCTGCTCGCGCTGGGCGGACGATGGATCGGCGGGGTCGACGGCCCGGTCTTCTACGGCGTGCTCGCCATGGTGATACCCGGCCTGACGGGCCTGGGCCTGCTGCGGCGCGACGGCGCGGGCGAACGGATGATGCTGCTGGGCGTATGGGGGCTGGCGGCCTTCCTGTCGGCCGCCCTGTCCGGCGGCCTGACCGGCCCCCTGACCGGCTTTGTCTTCCTGCCGCTGGCGGCGGGCATCGCCCTGGGAGGTCCCCGGCCGGTCCAGGCCGGCGCGCTGGCCGTCGGCCTCGCCGCCGTGGCCGGATTGCTGTCGGCCTGGTGGGGCGGACCGGGCCCTCATCTGCCCGCGCTGGCGGCCATTTCGGCCCTGCTGACGGCGGGCGCCGCGGCGCTGGCCGTGCGCCTGTCCTGGCGGCAGCGCGAGCGACGGCTGGAGACGGCCGAGGCCGACGCCGCCCGGATCGAAACCCTGCTGGCGGCCCAGCCCGGCCTGATGCTGATCCTCGAGCCGTCGGGCCGGGTCGTCGCCGCCTATGGCGCGCCGCCCGTCTATCTGCCGGTGGATCCGCTGTTCGAGAGCGGCCTGGTCGCGGCGGTGCACGCGCCCGATCGCCCCCGCCTGCTCGGGGCCATGGAACGGGCCATGGGCGGGCAGGAGGGCGTGGTCGTGTTCGCGCCTCGTCTGGCCCTTGATCGCCGCGCGCAGATGATCGTCCGCCGGCTCGACGACGCCGCGGGCGCGCGGCTCGTGGCCCAGGTGTTCGACGCCACCGCCCAGTACGCCCGTGAACTGGGTCTGGAGACCGCCCGTAACGAGGCCGAGGCGCGCGAGGCCGGCAAGACCCGCTTCCTGGCCAATATGAGCCACGAACTGCGCACGCCGCTGAACGCCGTGCTGGGCTTCTCGGACATCATGCGCCAGCGCATCTTCGGTCCCCTGCCCGACCGCTACGGGGAGTACGCCGACAATATCCACCAGGCCGGCGGTCACCTGCTGGACCTGATCAACGACCTGCTGGACGTCGCCAAGATCGAGGCCGAACGCTACACCCTGACGCTGGAGCGGTTCGACGCCCGCGAGACGGTGTCCGCGGCCATGGCCCTGGTCCGGGTCAATGCCGACGACAAGGGCGTCAGCCTGTCCAGCGTCCTGCCCGGCGATCCTGTCGAGGTCTCGGCCGACCGGCGGGCGCTGAAACAGATCACGCTGAACCTGCTGTCCAATGCGGTGAAATTCACCCCTCCAGGCGGGACGATCACGGTCACGGTCGAGGCCATCGGCCCCTATCTCGAGGTCGTGGTGGCCGACACGGGCGTGGGCATCGCGCCCGAGGACGTGCGCCGTCTGGGCCGCCCGTTCGAACAGGCCGGCGAGATCGAGCAGCGCCGTCAGGGCACCGGCCTGGGTCTGGCGCTGGTCCGCGCCTTCGCCGAACTGCACGGCGGTCGGATGAGCATCGACAGCACCCTGGGCGAAGGCACGGCGGTGACGGTCCGTTTGCCTGTGGCGCTTGTCGCCCGCGCACCCGCTCCGGAAGGCGGGGCCGAGATCATCCCGATGCCGATGAAAAACGGGGTGTGACCCTAGATCAGACCCATCGCCAGAAAGGCCCGGCCGGCGGCGAAATCGCCGGCCTCGAATTTCGCCGTCGCGACGCTGCCGTCCCGGAAGTGGAATTCAATGGCGAACGTCTCGCGGGGATCCAGCCGTTCCAGTGCGGCGGCGGTCGAGGCGGGGAAGCGCCAGACCTCGCCGGCGCGGCGGCCTTCAGCCAGCAGTTCGCGCTCGGCCGGCGCGACGCCCGCCGCCCACAGGCTGGCGCGTGAGGACGCAGGGACAAGCCCCTCTCCGGCCAGCCAGGCGCGCGGAACCCTCGTCGGGTCGCGCAGCACGATCCGCGCGGCGTTGGGGCGTGAGCGACCGACGAAGCTGACCACGGCGACCATATCCTGGGCGTCCCCCTGCCCGGCATAGCCGAAGGCGACGGGAGAGGCGCCGACCACCGAGGTCTGTTTCAGTCGCCAGCCGGGGCCGGCGGAACGCATTCGGTTGGCGGTCCAGTCGCCACGCTCACCGGGGAAGCTCATGCGCGGCGTCCGAAGCCAGCCCGAGAAGGCGTCGTCGACGCGGCTCCGCGCCGTCGCCAGTTGCGGGTCCTGACAGGATACGGCGTGGGCCCGTGACCGGGCGCGGGCCGCGGTGGCGCTGAGGTCGGCCTCGGCCGCGCCCGACCGCAGGGCCGCGCCCCGGGCCTGGGCCGCCGCAGCCCCGAGCGCGGCGTCGATGCGCGCCTCGAAGAGGCCGCAGCGCTGGTCGGCGGCGACCATGAAGGCCCGTTCGTAATAGGTGTCGGCCGGTCCCGCCCGCGCCGGGTCGGGCAGGCACAGGACGGCCGCCGCGAGCAGGGCGGCTTTGGTCTTCAGGGCGGTCTGGCCTATCCTCATGAGGCGCAGTCTACGCGCCATGCGTTCCGGTACGGTTTCCGGGCACGGTTATCAAAATGCTTCTGTCCAGCGACCTGTGGGTGTCCGCCCTGATCCGCCGCGCCGAACTGGCGGGGGCCTTCGCCACGGTCGCGCGCAAGGGCGACGCGCGGGCGGGGACGGTCATCGTCAAGGCGTTCGACACCTCCACCCGCCGCGCCAGACTCTATAGTGAGGCTTTCGGCCCCGACGGCGAACGTCTGTGGATGCAGCCGGTGGAGAGCGAGTTCGAAAGCGAGCTCGACGCCTACATCCAGCGCCAGGCCGGCTACGATCCCGACATCTGGGTGGTCGAGATCGAGGACCGCGAGGGGCGCCACTTCATCACCGAGAAGGTGGCGGTCTGATCCGGACGTCGGCATGGAAACCGCGAGGTTAACGCCGCCGCCGCCGGTGCGAAATACTTAACCGCGTTCGGGAACGGAACCGCAAGCGCCCTGGCCTAGGGTCATCTTCAACGGGCCGGGAAACGAGCCCGGCGATGGTGGGTGTTGTCGATGCTCTTTCTTCTCAACGACGTCGTGTTCGATCTGGACGAGGCCTCCCCGGTCACGCCCGGCGACGCGCGCCGGTTCGAGAACCTGGGTCTGGACTATGTTCTGGAGCTGGGCTGCGAACTGTTCGCCGAGGATCCTCTGATGCATCAGAACGATCCGCAGCGCGCCCGCCGTCTGGCCTGGCTGATCCACGACCGGTCGCCCGAGGTCAACGCCGCCCTGTTCGCGGCGCCGGCCGCCGGTTGTGATCCCGCGCTGGTCGAGCCGCAGTTCTGCGCCCTGCCCGCCGCCATCATGCGCCAGCTCAAGACACGCGCCTCGAAGGGCAAGCTGGACGCCGTCGCCGCCGACAAGGCCGTGTGGATGCGCCTCGCCGCCTGATCGAGAATTATCCCCGCACAACCTTGGACAGCATCGGCGGGGCTGGATAGTGTGACCGTTCCAGTCGGGGAGTCGGCATGCGCTTCATGAATCGGGTCGGGGCGATGGTCCTGGCCGCCTTTGCACTGACTCTGATCGGCGTCTCGCCGGCCCGGGCCGAATGGCTGAAGGCCGAGAGCGAGCGCTTCATCGTCTATGGCGACGGCAACCCGCGCCAGTTGATCGCCTATACCGAAAAGCTGGAGACGTTCGACCGGCTGCTGCGCTGGAAGATGGGTCTGCCCATCGACGACGTTCCGCCGCGCAAGCTGCCGATCTATCTGGTCGATTCCGCCGGCCTGCGTCGGGTGTCGCCCGCGATCGGCGACACGGTCGCGGGCTTCTACGCCGCGCGCGAAGAGGACATCTTCGCCGTGGCCCTCCGCGGCGGCATGGGCGACGACGTGCTGCTGCACGAGTACGCGCACCATTTCATGATGCAGAACGTGCCGTTCGCCTATCCGGCGTGGTTCATCGAAGGTTTCGCGGAATATTTCATGACCGCGGACATCAACGAGACGCGGATCCTGATCGGAAAACCCAACGCGGCCCGCGGATCGTGGCTTCGGGGCGCCACCTGGATCTCGATGAACGACCTGCTGGCCAAGCGCTCCGGCGAGGTCCGGCGGCGGAACGCGACCTACTATCCGCTCGCCTGGCTGATGACCCACTGGTTCATGGGCAATGACGCGCGCTTCAATCAGCTGCGGGCCTATCTTCTGGACGTCGGCGCCGGCGGAAACGCGATCGAGGCCATGCCCCGGGCGACCGGCATGACAAACGCCGAGCTGCGTAGGGAACTGCGCGACTACATGGGTCGGATACCCTACGTCGAAATCCAGAACTTCTTTCCGCGCGCCCAGGTGACGGTGACTCCGCTTCCGGCCTCGTCGGGCGATTTTCTGCTCATGACCCAACGACTGACCGGCGTGCCGACGTCGCACAGCGACTCGACCCTTGCCGAGGTTCGCCGTCTGTCGGCGCGTCATCCCGGCGACGCCGCCGCCATGCTGGCCCTCGGGCACGCCGAAATGCATCTGGGCGACCGCGACGCCGGCGAAGCGGTGCTCAGGCGGCTGATCGCCGCCCACCCCGACCACGTCGAGGGTCACCAGTATCTGGCCAGGTCGCTGCTCGAACGCGCCGCCCAGGACGGGGCGGAGGTCCGCCCCCTGAAGGCCGAGGCGCAGAGATTGCTGGGCCGGGCGTTCGAACTGGACGACGCCGACTACCGCACCTTCATGCTGCTGGCCGAGACGCGCGAAGGCAGCCCCGGCTACCCCAGCGAAAACGACATCCTGACCCGCGAATTGGCGCTGCAGCTGGCCCCCCAGCTGGACAAGGCGCGCATCGACATGGCCCGCACCTATCTGGCCGCCGGACGCCGGGAGGACGCCATCCGGACCATCGAGGTCCTGGCCAACGACCCGCACGGGGGCGATGACGCCAAGGCGGCCCAGACGTTGCTGAACGAGGCGCGCGGCCTCAGCGAGGCCGAAGCCCGGGCGGAAGACGCGGCGGCGGATTCGGTCGATGAGGACCCTGCGCCGCAAGGCAGTTGAGACGACGCGCCTGCCGTCAGACCAGCACGTTGAAGACGATGTGCACGAGGGTCGCGCCCAGGACGATCACGCCGAAGCCGACAATCAGTGAAAGGGCGGGATGCGGTCCGTCGTGGTGCGGCGGCGGATCCACGGAGGGGTTCGGGGCCATGGCCGTTCCTTCGTTTCCAAAGGCGGCGCCCGATTGCGTGACCGGGTCGTCTCGCCGGAACGGACGATGACTCCAAAAGCCCTGTCCGGCGAGGGGTTATTCGCCGGCGAGTGACTTTCGGCCCGGTCCGCGCTACGTCCCGCCGCCCAACGGATCGAACATGTCGAAACTCCCTCTCGAACAGGAGGCCCTGCGCCGCAGGACCTTCGCCATCATCGCGCACCCCGACGCCGGCAAGACCACGCTGACCGAGCACATCCTGCTGGCCGGCGGGGCCATCCGCGCGGCCGGGGCCGTGCGCGCGCGCGGCGAGAACCGGCGCACCCAGTCCGACTGGATGAAGATCGAGAAGGAACGCGGCATCTCCGTCTCGGCCTCGGTCATGACGTTCGAGCACGACGGCAAGATGTTCAACCTGCTCGATACGCCCGGGCACGAGGACTTCTCGGAAGACACCTACCGCACCCTGACTGCGGCCGACTGCGCCATCATGGTGCTGGACGCCGCCAAGGGCATCGAGCCGCAGACGCTGAAGCTGTTCGAGGTCTGCCGCCTGCGCGACATCCCGATCATCACCTTCATCAACAAGCTGGACCGGGAGGCCCAGGACCCGATGGCCCTGCTGGACGAGATCGCCTCGCGCCTGCAACTCGATCCGGCGCCGATCTGGTGGCCGGCGCAGAGCGGAAACCGCCTGCGCGGCATGGTCGAGATGGGCACCGGAAAGTTCCAGCCCTACGCCCGCAAGCCCGCCGGCTCGGCTGAGGACGTGCCCCACCCAGACGCCCTGCCGCTGGCCGAAGCCGCGCAATATTTCGAGGCTGGCGAGCATGAGGCCCTGCTGGAGGCGCAGGAGCTGGTCGAGGGCGGCTATCCGGCCTTCGACCGCCAGTCCTTCCTCGAAGGGCATATGACGCCGGTGCTGTGGGGCTCGGCCCTGCGCCATTTCGGCATCGACGAACTGCTGGCCGCCATCGGCGAATGGGCCCCGCCGCCCAAGGTGATGAAGGCGCACAAGGCCGCCCCGGCCGGAACCCGCAACGCCGCCGAACCGGTCCCCCTGACGGTCGCGCCCGGCGAGCCCGAGGTCACCGGCTTCGTCTTCAAGGTCCAGGCCAACATGGACCCCAACCACCGCGACCGCATCGCCATGTTCCGCATGGCCTCGGGCAGGTTCCAGCGCGGCATGAAGCTGAAGGTCCAGAACACCGGCAAGCAGCTGAGCGTGAACGCCCCCATCATGTTCTTCGCCTCGGACCGCGAGCTGGCCGAGGACGCCTATGCCGGCGACGTCATCGGCATCCCCAACCACGGCGTCCTGCGCGTCGGCGACAGCCTGTCCGAGAGCGGCCTGATCCGCTTCGCCGGCCTGCCGAACTTCGCCCCCGAAATCCTCCAGCGCGTGCGGGTCAAGGATCCGCTCAAGGCCAAACACCTGAAGAAGGCGCTGGACGGCCTGGCCGAGGAGGGCGTGACCCAGCTGTTCCGGCCCGAGATGGGCTCCGACTTCATCGTCGGCGCCGTCGGCCAGCTGCAGTTCGAGGTCATGGCCGACCGGCTGGGCGAGGAATACGGGCTCGAAGTCATCTTCGAGCCCTCGCCCTGGGCCGAGGCCCGCTGGATCGGCGGGACCAAGGCCGACGTCGAGGACTTCATGGGCAAATACCGCGGCCAGATGGCCCGCGACATCGACGACGACCCGGTCTTCCTGGCCAAGTCGAGCTGGGAGACCGGCTACGTCATGGAACGCTTCCCCGTCGTGGCCTTCACCAAGACGAAGGAACGCGGCTAGGCCCGCAGGCTCACGCGCCTGTGGGTTCAGTCAAGCTGAGGCTGGACCGCATGCCCCAAAACAGGCTTGGGTGACGGACGTTCCGGGGGGAGTTCCGTTTTGCGTCCAGTTGTCCGTTGCCTTCTGCTCGCCCTGTCGCTGAGCGCCCTGGCGCCGACGACCGCCCTCGCCGAATGGCGTCGCGCCCAAAGCGAGCATTTCGTCGTCTACAGCGACGGCTCGGAACGGTCGCTGCGCGACTACACGGCCAGGCTCGAGCGGTTCGATGCGCTCCTGACGGCCCGCTTCGGCGCCGGGCGCGCGACCGAGGCTCGCAGGCTGCCGGTCTATCTGGTGGGCGACGGCCGGGCGCTTCGCGTGGCCGTTCCGGGCCTTCCGCCCGGGATCGCCGGCTACTATTCCTCCAGCGACATCGACGTCTTCGCCGTGCTGGTGCGCGGCGAAAGCGACGACATCCTGCTCCACGAATACAGCCATCACGTCATGGCGAGGGCCGGCGACGCCCGGTATCCGGGATGGTTCCGCGAGGGCTTCGCCGAGTATTTCGCCACCGCGACGGTCACCGAGGGCGGCGAGGCGTCCTTCGGCCTGCCTGACCGGGGGCGGCTGTACGCCCTGCAGCAGAACCGCTGGCTGCCGATGGACGCCGTGCTGCGGGCCGACAGCCCTCTCGCGATCGACAGCCAGACGGGCATGAACATGTACTACGCCCAGTCCTGGGCCCTGACCCACTGGCTGCTGTCCGACACGGGGCGGATACGAAACCTCTCCGCCTATGTCGCCGCGGTGAACGGCGGCCGGGACCCCGTCGAGGCCTGGCAGGCGATCTACGCCATGACGCCCGAGCAGCTGACGGCCCAGCTTCGGGCCCATGTGCGCGGGCGTCTTTCCTACACAAAGCTGGACATCCCCCCGATCAGTCCCGTCATCACGGTGACGACCCTGTCGCCCGCGGCCGATGCGGTCATTCTGCCGGCGATCAACGCCCGCTCGTGGGATCCCGAACAGCTCGACGGCCCCGCGCTTCTGGGAACACTCCAGGCGGCCGCGGCCCGTTTCCCTGACGATCCCCTGGCCCTGGTCGCCCTGGGCCGCGCGGAAAAGCGCTGGGGAGACGAGGCCGCCGCCGAAACAGCCCTGACTCGCGCGCTCGAACGCCAGGCGGACAACGTCGAGGGCCTTCTCCTGATGGCGGATCTCGCCACGGAGCGCGGGGAGGCCGCGGCGAACGAGGCCGAGCGGACGCGGCAGCGGGATCTGGCGCGGGATTTCCTGCGCCGCGCGTTGGAGGCCGACCCCACCGACCATCGGGTCTACACGGCCCAGGCGCGGTTCCGCCGGTATGGGCGCGACTGACCAGCGGTCAGCCCGGCCACCGGTCCGGGAGGCATGGCTTGATCGGGCAGATCGAACAGACGGCGACCGTTCGGACAGACTTTCAGCGCACGGTCGAACTCCCGGCGCGGCGCTGCGTTTGCACCCTGCAGCCCCGGGACGCCTGTTTGGTCCCGAAGCGGGACGACGGAGCGTCTGAACCCATGTTCGAATTCGGCCGGGATTTGAGAAAGCTGTTCGAAAATGCGCGCGAGAGCGACGACCTCGGCTGGCTGGAGCTGATCGGCGCGGACCTGGTCGAGGCCGAGGCCCGACGCGAGACCATCGACGCCGGCCGGGTCTCCAGCGCCCGTCCCTTCGCCGGCTGGATGCGCGCCTCGGCCCTGTGGCGCGAGCACGCGCGCCGCACCGGTCGCAAGAGCAGCCTCGACCGCGCGGCCTCCGCCGCTTCCGACGCCGCACGGCATACGACGACGCCGGACCAGACGGCGGCCGCGGCCGTCGAATCGGGCGAAATTCACCTGTTGCGCTTCGACCTGTTCGGCGGGCCGGAGAAGCTGACGGCGGCGCTGGCGGATGTTCAGTCCCTGGCCGCGGAACGCCCCGCCACCCAATCGGCGGCGGCCGCGCTGCACGCCCGTCTGACCGCGCGCCGGGCGCGGCTGTCGGGACAGCCCTCGGTCATGCTGGACGCCGCGGCCCTGCTGGACGCCGCGGTGCACGGCTCCCGCGGGCTGCCCCGGACCATGGGCGACGAACTGAGGCTGGAGCGCGCGGCGCTGTCGCTGGAGGCCGGGGTGGCGCGACGCGACGGCCGGTTGCTGGATCAGGCCGGCCGCGACCTGCGGGTGCTGGTCGAGACCGCCTCGCCTGACTACCGCCCCCTGACCCGCGCCCGCGCCCTGGCGCTCGCCGGCGCCGGCCTGATGGCCCTGGCCCGGCTGGCCCGCAACGACGCCGCGGTCGAGCAGGGCCAGGCCCTGTTCCGGGCCGCCGCGGACCAGTTCACGCCGGACCACAGTCCGCTGGACTGGGTCGCCGTACAGCTGGTTCAGAGCCCGGGCGACACCCCGCTGCTGCCGCTCACACAGGCCGAGACCCTGACTCGCGAACCGGGTCTGGTCCTGGGCGCCCTGGCGCGCGAGCGACGGCTGGCGGCGGCGACCAACATGGCCGAGGACGCCGGCGACGTCGCCGCCCTGTTCGGGCTGGAGACGATCGTCCGCCAGCGCCTCGCCGCCCGGGAGTCTCAACCTCTCGACTGGGCCGCCGACCAGATCGGCATGGCGCGGCTGGCCATGGCCCGGGGCCGCCTGATGGGCGTCGAGCCGCGCGCGGTCGGCCTGATGCTGGCCGAGGCCATGGAGACGGCCCGCGAATGGGGCGCGCCGGCGCTGGTCGAGCGGGCCCTGCTGGCCGTGCCGGAGACGGTCGGTCTCTAGTTCGGCCTAGCCGCCGAGGGCCACGAACCCGCCGTTTGCAAAGCGGGGCTTGCCATAGCGCAGCGGCTGGCCGTCCTCGGCCATGACCCGGCCGCCGGCCGCTTCCAGCACCGCCTGCCCCGCCGCCGTGTCCCATTCCGAGGTCGGCCCGGTGCGCGGATAGGCGTCGAACCGCCCCTCGGCGATCAGGCAGAATTTCAGCGACGAATCCGTGCCCTGCCAATGGACGCAGCCGTGGCGCGAAGCGAGGCGCTGGGCCTCCGCGTCGGTCATGCTGTGGCTCATCACCGCCATGGGCGAGGCGGGCCGGTTGCGCACCTTGATGGCCTGCCAGCCCTCGCCGAAACGGCGGCGGAAGGCGCCCCCGCCCGGCGCGCCGCTGCGCCAGGTCGTGGCCGTGGCCGGCGCCGTCACCACGCCCGCGACCGGCGCGCCCTTGTGGATCAGGGCGATGTTGACGGTGAAGCTCTCGCGCCCCTCGACGAAGCCCCGCGTGCCGTCCAGCGGATCGATCAGCCAGAACCAGTCCGCGGCGTGGTCGGGGGCTCCGTGGACCTCGACGGCCTCTTCGGCGACGGTCTGGACGCCGGGATACAGCGCCTCGAGCCGGGCGAGGATCAGGGCCTCGGCCTCGCGATCGGCCCCGGTGACGGGGCTGTCGTCGGCCTTGGCGTCGGCCACCACGCCGTTGCGCCACCAGGGCAGGATGACGCGCGCCGCGTCCTCGGCGATGTCGGCCAGGGACTCGGCCAGGGCGCCGGACGCGAGGTCGGCGGTCAGTCGTTTGATCATGGCGCGGGATTAGAGCATCGGACCGGTTTCGCGAACCGGCAAATCAGGTCAGCGTCCGGCCTGTTGTCCGACTGTTGCTCCGGGGCCCTATGACCGACACCTCCACCGCCCGGCCCGACGGCCCGGCCCTTCCCGACGGCCAGGCCTTGGCCGCGCTGATCGCCGGCAAGCTGTGCCATGACTTCATCAGTCCGGCGGGCGCGATCAGCTCCGGCCTGGACCTGCTCAAGGATCCCTCGGCCCAGGATATGCGCGACGACGCCATGAGCCTGATCGAGGCCAGCGCGAAGAAGATGGTCGCCCTCGTTTCGTTCGCCCGGGTGGCCTTCGGCGCCGCGACATCGGCCGAGCGGTTCTCGGCCGCCGAGCTGGGCGATCTGGTGGCCGGCCTGACCGAAGGCGGCCGCGCGACTCTCGACTGGAAGGTCGGGGACGGCAGCTATTCCAAGGCCCAGTCGCGGGCGCTGGTGAATCTGGCGTATCTGACCATGGCGGCCCTGCCGTCCGGCGGAAACGCCGTCATCGTCACCCGGCGGGACGGGGACGACCTGATCGTCGAGGGGCTGGCCGAGGGAAACCGCGCCCGCCTGAAGGCCGAGGCCGTCGCGGGTCTGGCGGGACAGGCCCTGGGCGAGGGCCTGCCGGGCCAGTGGATACAACCCTACTGGCTGTGGCTGACCGCGCACGACGCCGGCGGCTCGCTCGACGTCCAGTGCGAGGAAGGCCGCGTCGTCCTCTCCGCCCGCATGCCTAACTGAGACTTAAGCCGGTTTCCCAAGGACTCATTAACCGGCTCGGGGCGACTATGGAGATGTCGCACACCGGGCGTTGTGAGACGCAGTATTGGAACACGGACCTTGACCCCCAGAACCTGTCTGATCGTCGACGACAGCCGGATCATCCGCAAGGTCGCCCGGCGCATCGTCGAAGGACTCGGCTTCGAGGTCGATGAAGCCGCCGACGGCGCCGAGGCCCTGGCCTTCTGCGTCGGCGTGATCCCCGAGGTCGTTCTGCTGGACTGGTCGATGCCCGTCATGGACGGCATGACCTTCCTGCGCCGCCTGCGCGCCCTGCCCGGCGGCCTCGCCCCCAAGGTTCTGTTCTGCACCATCGAGACCCGCGCCGAGCGGATCGCCGAGGCCCTGTCCGCCGGCGCCGACGACTATGTGATGAAGCCGTTCGACGGCGAGATCCTGACCTCGAAATTCGCCGAAGTGGGGGCCGTCTGACCCCATGACGCCGGACGATTTCGATCGCCTCCAGAACCTGATGGCCTCGCGCGCGGGGTTCAGGCTGACGCGCGACCGGATGAAGCTGGCCGAACATCGTCTGGGCCCCGTGGCCCGGCGCGAGGGGTTCGAGACGGTCGACGCCATGCTGGCCTCGCTGTGGGCCAAACCCGTCGCCTCCCTGGGCTGGGCGGTGATCGAGGCCCTGCTGAATCCCGAAACCTGGTTCCGCCGCGACCGCACGAGTTTCGACACCCTGGCCGGGGAGCTCCTGCCGGCGCTGGGCAAGGCGCGGGGCGGTCAACCGGTCAGGATCTGGTCCGCCGGCTGCTCGACCGGCCAGGAAGCCTGGTCCCTGGCCATCGCGGCCCAGGAAGCCGGCGTCGCCGTCGAGATCGTCGCCACCGACCTGTCGCAACGCGCGCTCGAAAAGGCCCGGTCCGGCGCCTACACCGGGTTCGAAATCCAGCGCGGGCTCAAGGCCGAAACCATGCTGCGCTGGTTCGATCAGGCCGAGGACGCCTGGATCGCCAGGGCCGAGCTGCGCGCCATGGTCCATTTCGCCCGCGCCAATCTGACCGACGCCCCGACGGACGATCACCGTTTCGACGTCATCTTCTGCCGCCACGTGCTGGGCGACGCCGATCCCGCGCGCCGGCGCGACATGTTCGACAATCTGGAACGCCGCCTCGTCGATGACGGCTGCCTGTTCCTCGGCCCCGACGAACAGCCGGACGGCGACAGCATCGCCTTCCGCGCGGTCGCCGGCCGCAAGGGCCTGTTCGTGAAATCGACGGCGGCGCTGCGCCGCGCGGCCTGACGCAGCGGACATTCGCCATTCGGCGATGCCTGTACCGGGTGCGGATATAGCGGCCGTCACGCCTCCGGTGTCGCGCATGTGTCGTCAGAAATGTCCCGGCGGCGGCATCGCATTTTGTGTCTGGGCCGGGCGGAGTGTCCCCTTTGGAGGACAGCGGCGCCTTGGCGGGGCCATCGCCTCCGGACGGCGGATTTGGGGCCAGCCCCTCATGTTGCGCCTGCCGAATTTCGCGCGTATTTCTATTTCGCCAACCGCGGCTATTCCGCCGCCCCAACAGAAACGGTCGATCATCATTTCCCCAGCCTGAGGCGTTAAAATGCCGGACTATCGCATCTACCTGCACGACGGACCCGACACTCCGCCTGCCGCCGAGATCGTGACGGCGAACGACCATGTAGAGGCGCTTGTTCTTGGGGAGATTCGATTGCTGTTGAGCTCGGCGTTCACCCATGCCGTCGTCTCGCTTGACGGCCAGATGGTTGGCTCTCTCAAGCGCGACAGCCAGCCGAGCCTGGACGAGTTGGCGGCGGGCTCGGCCAGACCGGAACCACCCGTCCTGCCGTTGTAGCCGTGGAAATCGCGTCGCGATCCCGTCCCGGCGTCTGCTTCAATCTCCGCAACGGGTCGGAACCCGTCCTCGCTCCGGCTGCCGAAGGATGACGAACCCGACATAGCCCGCTAGCGTGGCCGTTCATCGGGGAGGATGGGTCATGCGGCTGCTCTGGCTGGTCGGATCATTGGCGCTGGGGTTGCTGATCGCGGCGCTGACCCTGCAGAGTCCCCGCCCCGTCCCGGCCAGCGCACCCGCGACGGCCTTCTCCGCCGGACGGGCCATGGCGGACGTGCGCGAGATCGCGCGACGCCCCCATCCCGTCGGCTCGACGGACCACATCCGGGTCCAGACCCTGCTGTTGCAGCGCATGGCCGCCCTCGGCCTGCAGACCTCGACCCAGACCGGCCCCCTCTCGCCCGAGGCGGTGCAGCGGATCGAGCGCGACGGACGGTCGGCCTCCGGTCTCGAGCTGACCAATCTGATCGGCGTCCTGCCCGGACGCGACCCGCGCCTACCCGCCGTCGCCCTGATGGCGCACTACGACACCGTGCCGGACTCCGCCGGCGCCGCGGACGACACGGCGGGCGTCGCCGCCATTCTCGAGACCGTCCGCGCCCTCCGCGCCCGCGGCGCCGCCGACCGCACCCTCGTCGTTCTGCTGACCGACGGCGAGGAGCTGAACCTCGACGGCGCGCGCGTCTTCTGGGGCGGACATCCCCTGCGCGACCGCATCGGCGCGGTGGTCAATCTCGAGGCGCGCGGTGGCGGCGGCCGGGCCATGATGTTCGAGACGGGCCGTGGCAACGCCCCGACCATCGCCCTGTTCGCCCGCGCGGCCGTCAAGGCGACCGGCGGCGTCTCGTCCAATTCTCTGGCGGTGTTCGTCTATGAGCTGATGCCCAACGGCACCGACTTCACCATCCCCAAGGACCGCGGCGTCCAGGGGATCAACCTCGCCTTCATCGGCCGCCCCGCCCAGTATCACGCCGACGCCTCGACGCCGGACGCGCTCGACCAGGGCAGCGTCCAGCACATCGGCTCCCAGGCGCTGGAGACCGCGGACGCCCTGTTGCGCGCGCCCGCCCTGCCCGCCGCGACGCAGAACCTCGTCTACGCCGACCTGTTCGGACGCTTGATCGTCGGCCACGCGCCGGCGACCGGCTGGCTGCTGCTGGGCCTGGCCTTCCTCGCTCTGGGCGCCGCGATGTGGCGGGCGCGGTCGCGCGCCGGCCTGACCTTCGCCGACCTCGGGCGTGGCATGGTCGACGGCCTGTGGTTCCTGTCGACGGGTCTGGTCCTGACCCAGGCCGTGCGGCTGCTGGCCGGACCGCTGTCGGCCCGCGCCGACAGCGCCGAGGCCTACTACACCCTGCTGGCCCGCCTGCCGTGGATGGAGGCCGGAGTCGCGCTGACGGTCCTCGCCCTCGCGCTCGCCCTACTGGGCGGGCGGACCCGGCCCGACCGCCGCGTCGTCGCTGTGGGGGTCGCCGCCTCCGCCTTGCTTGCGGTGGCGCTGGGCGGATTGAACCTCATCGTCATCGGCGCCGCCGTCGTCGCCGTCGGACTGTCCCTCACGCCGACCCTCGCGGCCCGCACGACCTGGGGCGGATGGACAGGATCGATCGGCCTGATCCTGATCGTCGCGGCAGCCGCCCAGGCCTCCGCGCCCGAGGCCGCCTTCCTGTTCGTCTGGACCGGCCTGCTCGCCGCCCTGACCGCCGCGCTCGCCGCCTTCCTCGATCCGGGCCTGACCGGCGCGCGGTCGCTGGCCCCCATCGCGGCCGCCGCCGTCCTGGGCGCCGGCTGGATCGCCGGACTGGCCCACACCGTCTTCCTCGGCATCGGCATGGACCTGCCCGGCGTGCTGGTCCTGCTCGGCTTGCTGGTCCTGATGTTCGTCCGGCCGCTGAGCCCGGAGCGGGCCATGGCGCGGCCCCTGCTGATGACGGCCCTGGCCGTTCTGTTGCTGGGCGCCGCCCTGTCCGGCACGGCCCGGTTCGCCGAGCCCCGGCCGGCCCCCGCGACGGTCGCCTCGGCATGACCGCGCCGACGCCCCTGTATCTGGAAGACCTCCACGTCGGCCAGACCTTCGTCACCCCCTCGGTCACGGTCACGACCGAGGACATCAAGGCCTTCGCCCGCCAGTTCGACCCCCAGCCCTTCCACCTCGACGAGGATGCCGCGCAAGACAGCCTGTTCGCCGGCCTGGCCGCCAGCGGCTGGCACACGGCGGCGCTGAGCATGCGGCTGCTGGTCGACGGCCTGCCCATCGCCGGCGGCCTGATCGGCGTCGGCGGCGAGACCACCTGGCCCCGCCCCACCCGGCCGGGGGATACGCTGACGGTTCACGTCGAGGTGCTGGAGATCACCCCCTCGAAGTCGCGTCCCGACCGCGGCATGGTCCGCACCCGCAACGAGACCCGCAACCAGCACGGCGAGCCGGTGCAGATCTCCCGCCTCGGCATCGTCGCCTGGCGCCGCCCCGCCTAGTGACGGCGGAGGCCGGCAGGTTCTTCACCAAGGGCACGAAGGAAGGCACGAAGGGCACAACGGGACCGGGGATTGCGTCAAGCGAGCGCTTTCTTCCGCCGGTCATGAGATCGCGGGTTCGCCGCATTCAATTATCTGCGGCGAACCCGGCCCCATCCTTCACCCCGGCCGCTTCGTGTCCTTCGTGACCCTTCGTGCCCCTGGTGATGAACCAGCTACCGCGCGAGCAAGGGCCCAAGCCGCCTCAGCCTCCGTCGGTCCACACCGTCTTGTACAGGTCGAACCGCCGGTCGCGCAGATTGCGCACCGTCCCCTGCGACTTGGCCCAGGCCAGGTCCGACAGATCCAGGTCCGCCACCGTCACCGTCTCGACGTTCTCCGACGCCTCCGCCGCCACCCCGTCCCGCGCGAACGGGAAGTCGCACGGCGTCAGGATGCACGATTGCGCATACTGGACATCCATGTTCTCGACGTTGGGCAGATTGCCGACATTGCCCGACAGGATGACGTAGCACTGGTTCTCGATGGCCCGCGCCTGCGAGCAGTAGCGCACCCGCAGATAGCCCTGCCGGTTGTCGGTGCAGAACGGCACGAACAGCAGCCGCGCCCCCTCGTCGACCAGCCGCCGCGCCAGTTCCGGAAACTCGGAGTCGTAGCAGATCAGCACCCCGATCGGGCCGCAGTCGGTGGGGATGGCGTGCACCCGGTCGCCGCCCTTGATGTTCCACCAGTGGCGCTCGTTCGGCGTCGGGTGGATCTTCTCCTGCTCGTGCACCGAGCCGTCCCTCAGGAAGACATAGGCCACGTTCTGGATGTCGCCGTCGTCGGTCTGCGTCGGGTGCGAGCCGCCGATGATGTTGATATTGTACTCGACCGCCATCTTGCGCATCGCCTCGACGAAGCGCGGCGTGTAGCGGGTCAGGGCCTCTATCGATTCCACCGGCGTCAGCTTCTTCTTCTCCAGCGACAGCAGTTGCAGGGTGAACAGCTCGGGGAAGACCACGAAGTCCGAGCGATAGTCCGAGGTCACGTCGACGAAATATTCGATGTTGGCGATGAACTCCTCGAAGCTGGCGACCTTGCGGGCCTGCAGCTGCACCGTCGCCACCCGCACCGTCTCCTTGACCGCGAAGGCCGCGCCCCGGCCGTGCGTCTCGGTGTAATAGGGATTGCGCCACACCATGTGCGCGGCATGGCCCATCGAGGCCGTGTCCGAGGTCAGATAGTTCTCCAGCACCCCGATCGGCTCGAAGCCCGAACGCATGTGGAAGCCGATCACCGGATCGTTGAGCTTCCTGGCCGTGACCGCGTCCAGATATTCGCGCGCGTCCGGATAGGCCGCCTTGCGCCGCGCCAGCCCCGGCATCCGCCCGCCGAAGACGATGCCGCGCAGGTTCTCGGCCTCGCACAGGTCGCGCCGCGCGTCATACAGCCGCTGGCCGATGCGCAGCCGCCGCCGGTCGGGATCGACGCACACCTCCATGCCGTAGAACCAGTCCCCGACCGGATCATGCCGCGCCGCATAGCCGCCGCCGGTGATCTGGGTCCAGGTGTGCGGCGACATCGCCGTCTTCTCGTCGATGCGGAAGCCGGCGGCGTAGCCGACGATCTCGTCGGCGTATTCGACCACGAACTGACCATCCGGAAAGGCGGCGATCTGCCCCCGCAGCATCCCCGGCGTATAGGCCGGCATGTCCTTGTAGACCTTGGCCACCAGCGCCGAGATGGCCCCGACATCGGCCAGCTTGGCGTTGCGGATGGAAAGGACGGCGGGCTTGGAGGGTTTTGTCATCCGCCCTGAACGCATGGCGAAGCTTGGAGATCAATCCCTGGGGGGGGAGAGGCAGCACGAATGCAGCCTGTGACTCCTCGCAAACCTGAAGGGGTCCGCTGTGCGGGTCAGCAATCGCGCGCGTCCACACAGGACGTTTCACCGTTGGCAGTCGTCCCGTGATGACCGACTGCCAGCCCGGTCTCACAGGCCGCCGATCACCTGTTTCAGGATCTCAGCCGCCGGCCGGTCACGCGGCGAAGGCGGAGCCTGGGCGTCCTGGACCAGCGACAGCACCAGCGGCAGCCAGCCGTCCCGGAGATCGGCGTTCAGGAGCGCCAGCGACGGCCGGGCCTCAAGGACCACCTTCTCGATCCCCGGAGCCAGGGCGGCGCACAGGTCCGGCGGCGAGGTGACCAGATATTCGCGGCATGACAGCGGACGGTCGGCGTGGATCGAACACGCCTCGTCCTCCAGGAAGGGACAGGCGACGCCGGCGGCGAAATAGTCCCGCGCGATCACCTGGCGGTCATCGTGGTTCTGATCGAGGCGCTCCATCAGGCCCAGCGGCTCCAGGGTGTCGAGGGCCGCGTCGAAACGGCGGCGCACCCGTTCGCGCCGGGGTTCGGGCATGGCCTCGACCAGCCGGGCCAGGGCGCGGGCCTCGGCGGGGGCGACCGGCACCAGTTGGCGGCAGCAGGCGCCGCAGCCGGCGCGGCAGGAAATCTCGCGCCCATCCGCTTCGGCCCGCGCCGTCGCCCGCGTCGCGAACAGGCTGCTGAGGCCATGCAGGATCGGCAGCACGTCCTCGACCGCGACGGAGCCGGCGGGCACGGTCATCTCGACCGGAATCCGCTCTCCCCCTACCTCCAGCACCACCCGGCCGGTCGCGGTCGTCCCCCCGTCGCACGGAGCCGCCGACAGGCGCACGACCGCGTCTTCGTCCGGCTCGACCCGTTGCGGCGGCGTCCTCGCGGCGTACGCCGGCGCGCCTGGAACGCGTTTCATCGGCCACTATCGCCGGCGGGGACTCGCACCGCTGTTTCCGGGTTCGGCCGGCAGGGCGCACTGCTGAACGCCATCCCGTGTGACGACCTCGCCCCGCCGGGCGATGCAGGCGCGAGCCGTGTAGTCGATGTCGATCTTCGTAAAGTTCAACGCGACACCCTGTTTGTGGATGTCGAGGTCACCCGGCGCCGGCAGGCGGCACTGCTGGACGCCTTCATGCCTGACGACCTCGCCGCGCCGGGCCGTGCAGGCCTGGACGCTGTTCACCCGGTCGATCTTGAGGAACATGTCGACGGATCTCGTCTGACCGGCAGGGCCCGATGACTCCGGCGGGGCGGCCCGACATGCGCTCAGTGGGGCCTCCGGAATATGTTTGCCGGTGGCGCAGGCCGTGAGCTGGGCGTCCTGATCGATGTGATCCCGGTTCGAGGTCGTTCCGGGCGCCGTGCCGACGGTCCCTGGAGACGGACGCAGGCCTTCCTGGGCCTGGACCGATACGACGACGAGGCCGAGGTCGAATATGGCCGCGCCGGCCAGGATGATCGCTGCTTTCCTCATGGTGTTCAGTTCCTTGTTACGGTCATTGGGACGGGCGAACCGTCGGCGGGGCTCGGTCGTGTCTATCGCGTGGTCGACACTGCCCCCAGGGCCGAACCGCCCTCCTCGCGGCGGGCCGTCGCCGGCAGGCGGCACTGCAGGACGCCCTCATGCATGACGACAACCCCCCGTCGCGCCGTGCATGCCTGGGCTGGATTCACCCGATCGATCCGCCCCCATGACCACGACTCGATGTCGATGGGTCCGCCGGATGGGTTGGCGGTCGCCCGCGCGTCTTCGGTCTCTGAACCCGATTGGCCGCCGGTTGATAGGCTGGTGACGATGGTGCGCGGGTCGGCCTCTGTGACGGTGACGCGGACGCGACCGCCGCCGCGGGCAACCACGGTCATCAGCCGACGGCCTGCAGGATCGACGGCGTAGACCCTCCCCCGGCCGGGCCTGATCGGCGCGGAGGTCATCGACGGCGCGTCATTGACGGGCGTGACGGTCACGACCGCCGGCGCCGTGGGATTGGTCAGGAAGACTGAATAGCGGCCGGGTCCGACGGAGAAGATGACCTCACCCCGGGCGTCGGTCTGGACGGGGGCGGCGAGCCACTCGGGCTCGCCCTCTAGGCCGATGGGTATGCCCTGGATCGGCGTGCCCGGCGTGGCTTGCCCGAACCCCGCGAGGAACAGGCCGATGGCGGCGATGGCGACAGGTCTGACGGTCATGGTCATCTCTCGAGGCTGTTAATCCGCTTTCAGCACGTCGCCGCGGATCGGCGGCTCGCCATCGACGACGCTGGCGGTCGACAGTCGGGGGCGCACTGTCTCGACCCGAACCCGTCCGATGCGGGCCATTTCGACGTCCAGCACCTCGCCGGTGCCGGGATCGGTCAGGGTGCGGCCAGGTCGCCAGACGCTCAGCGTCAGGCCGGACTGGACGTTGCGGTCGGCGCCGGCGTTCAGATAGACGCCGTTCTCGGCGGCATCGACCACCAGCGCCGACCATTCCACATCGCGCATTCCCCCGGCGATCTGATCCACGGCCTTCATGATGGCGTCCTGGCCCGCCTGGCCGATGGGGGTGGCGCGGAAGATCTCGCCGCCCAGGCGCGCGCCGCCCCAGTTGTCGACCAATCCAGCCTCCGAGGTGCGCGACGAGGCGCGGCCCTGGGCGCTGGAGGTCGAGACGACCTGGCCCGTGGCGGCGTCGATCAGGCGCAGCGCGATCTCCATCACCGCGGTCTGGCTGCGGGTGCTCGCCCGGCCGCCCAGCAGGCCGCCCAACGGGCCGCCGCTGATGCTCATGCCGCCGCCGCCCGCCGCCGCTTCATACTTGGTCACGGTCGCACGCACGATGGCGCTTGGCGCGATCCCCTCGCCGGACCCCTCCACCACCAGGAAACGCCCGTCCTCGACCAGGGCCTGGGTCAGCATGGCGGTCATGCCGACGGCGGTGACCGAACCGCCGACGGACTCTGTGGCCTGAAACAGGTCGACCGCGATGGTCTTTCTCAACCCGTCAAAGGTCGCGCGGTTCTGGGACCGGGCCTCCACCGGAGCGGCGGCGCCGGCGACCAGGACCAGGGTCGCGCTTGTCAGCATCCGTCGGCGGTTCAGGGTCAGGTCGGTCATGCTCATCGCACCAGGCGGATCGAGCCGGTGATGGCCACGGTCGGGAGGGGGGCGGCGCGCGCCGGGGCCGCCCGGGCGTCCGGCGGCGGAATCCGCGGATCGACCCGGCGGTCCGGGCGGCCGTCGCCGTTCATATCGCCGGGCTCCACGTGAACCCCGGCGCGCGCGCTGTCGACCGGACCGGCGGTGTAGGGGAAGCACAGGTCGCGAGCGGCCGGCGACGGGCCGCGGCCCCCGTCCCGTCCCGGCCCCGGGGCGGCGCCGCCAAGAGTCAGTTGTCGCTCAGCCTGTGCGGTCTGGACCGCCGGCAGCAGCAGTCCGATCAGGACCCCGATGATGTGATTCTCATCCTGACCGCCGCCAGAGCGGCCGATCGCCGACCTGAGGCCGGGTCCGTCGAGACAGATGTCGTAGTCGCCCGCGGGCATTTCGAACCGGAAGCCGCCCTGCCCGTCGGTGCGGGTGGTGGCGACTGTGCGCCCCCCGCGCATGGAGGAAATCACGATGTCCGTGAAGATATAGCCGCCGGCGCCTCGCGTCGTTTGAGCGCTGGCGGATGTCGACAACGCCAGGCCCACCAGACTGGCCAGCCCGATCAGACCCACTCGCGATGTCATGATGGCAGTTCCGACAGCCGCTTGAATATCGGCGGTTTCTCAGGCTGGTCACGGTTGAGCTTGGCTGTCAATGCGACTTGAATTTGTCAGGACCCGGAGCACGGTTTCAGCGACAGTCGTCGTCTGGAGATCCGGGCGGAACGCTGATCCAGGCCTGGGGACGGCGCTCGTCGAGTCTGACCTGAAGGCCCGCCGGCTCAGGGAGCTCGCGCATGGATCACAGGCCGCATTGACAGCGAGGCCTCTCGGTGACCAGCGTTGTCTGACCGCGAACGGCGGCCGACATGGCCTTGCGGGAAACCCGGCATGACATCGAAACTCAGACTTGTCGCCCTCATCGGCCTCGCCTTGGCGACCTCGGGGGCGGCGATCAACCCGGGCGAACCGATCGACGGAGTCGATGTCAAACTGGGGAAGAATCCCGGTGGCTCGGCATCGGTGGTCGCGACCACGGATCGTGAAGGCCGTTTCTCGGCGCGGGTGAGGGTCGAGCGGGGTGAATACACGGTTTCGACAGCCTGCTCTCCCCGACAGACCTGCCCGCCAGACAGGCAGTTGACGCTCGCTGTTGATGGGCGGCGTGTCAGGCCCGACGCCCGAGGCGTCTATCTGTTTCCGGTCGGCGCGAGCCTGGGCACGGTGATGCTCCGCGGACGAGTTGAGATCTTCGACAGATGGGGACGTCAGAACGAGACCCGCCGGTAGAACGTCGTGGTTCCGGCCAGCCAAGCGAATATGACCGGGCGCACCGTCAGGCCCGCCCCGATACGTCAAATTTGGACGTACCTCTCCGCCATTCCAAAAAGAACATATTGGCAACCGGAACAAACCGTGCACATATTGCCGCTCACAGGGAGTGGGTCACGGTCATCGGACCGAAGGCGGGCCTCTCCCCCGGGTACCAGTTGGGAATCATGGCAAGGGAGAGCGGCAAGGTGGCGGCACAGGCGAATCTGAAATTGGTGACCCGGGACGACGGCGACAAGCAAAGGGCCCTGGAGGCGGCGATCGCCCAGATCGACCGCGCCTTCGGCAAGGGCTCGGTGATGAAGCTCGGCAAGGGCGGGGTGGTGGCGGAGATTCCGTCCGTCTCGACCGGCTCGCTGGGCCTCGACATGGCGTTGGGCATCGGCGGCCTGCCGCGCGGCCGGGTGATCGAGGTGTTCGGGCCGGAAAGCTCGGGCAAGACGACGCTCGCCCTGCACACCGTGGCCGAGATCCAGAAGGCCGGCGGCACCGCCGCCTTCGTCGACGCCGAACACGCGCTCGATCCGGGCTACGCCCAGAAGCTGGGCGTCAATCTCGACGACCTGCTGGTGTCCCAGCCCGACACCGGCGAACAGGCGCTCGAGATCGTCGACACCCTGGTGCGCTCGGGCGCCGTGGACATCGTGGTCGTCGACTCCGTCGCCGCCCTGACCCCGCGCGCAGAGATCGAGGGCGAGATGGGCGACAGCCTGCCCGGCCTGCAGGCCCGTCTGATGAGCCAGGCGCTGCGCAAGCTGACCGCCTCGATCAACAAGTCGCAGTGCATCGTCCTGTTCATCAACCAGATCCGCCACAAGATCGGCGTCATGTACGGCTCGCCGGAGACGACGACGGGCGGCAATGCGCTGAAATTCTACGCCTCGGTACGCCTCGACATCCGCCGCACCGGCGCGATCAAGGACCGCGACGAGGTCGTCGGCAACACCACCCGGGTGAAGGTGGTCAAGAACAAGGTCGCCCCGCCGTTCCGCGAGGTCATCTTCGACATCATGTACGGCGAGGGCATCTCCAAGCTGGGCGAGATCATCGACCTGGGCGTCAAGGCCGGGATCGTCGAGAAGTCGGGCAGCTGGTTCTCCTACGACAGCCAGCGCATCGGCCAGGGCCGCGAGAATGTGCGCGCCTTCCTCAAGGCCAATCCCGACATCGCCGACTCGATCGAAAAGGCCGTGCGCGCCTCGACCACCAAGATCGCCGAGGAGCTGCTGGGCACGCCCGAACCCGACGAGGGCCAGGACCTCGAGGGCTGATCCTGGCGAGACTCATGAGACTCATGAGACGCCTTTTTTTTGAAGTCCATGGAGTCTCATCCGAACCTTCTCCGGCCGGGTCCGCCGACCCGCCACCGACCCCGCCGGGCCGGGCCGGACGGAGCGGCCGCTCGACCCCCACCCGGGTCGGGCGGCCTTTTTTCTTGCGGGCCCGCCGGCCAGGCGTAACCATACGCGCCGGGAGGACCGCGCATCATGACCACCAGACCGGGTGCCCTGGCGCGCGCCGTCCTCCTTGCCGGCTTGGCCGGCGGCGCGGCCGACATCCTGACGGCCTTCGTCATCTACCGCCCCGCCCCGCCGATGCGGATCCTGCAGTCGGTGGCCAGCGGCCTGCTCGGCGCGGAGGCCTTCAGCGGGGGCCGGACCACCGCGGCCATCGGCCTCGCCGCCCACTTCGTCCTCGCCGTCATCTTCGCCGCCATCTTCGTCGCCGCCGCCCTCCAGGCCCCGGTGGCCCTGCGCCGGCCCGTGCTGTCAGGCCTGCTGTTCGGCGTGACCGTCTACGGGGTGATGGATGCCATCGTCGTGCCCCTGTCGCTGTCGCCCCCGCGCCCGGCCCCGCCGCCCGCCGACATCATCGCCCTCGGCCTGATGGCGCACGCCTTCTTCGGCGTGGCCATGTCGCTCACGGCCGCCCGGCTGCTGCGCGGCCCGCCGGCCTGAGCAGGCCTCGCGCGTGGTCACGCGCGGGTGATGCATTGGGGCCGAAACCCCTATATGACGCGCCTTCCCTCCGCCTCCCCGATTGACCGCGCACGCCCATGACCCGTTCGTCCAGCCTCAACCAGATCCGCTCGACCTTCCTCGACTATTTCGCGGCCGACGGTCACGAGAAGGTCGCCTCCGCGCCCCTGGTGCCGCAGAACGACCCGACCCTGCTGTTCGTCAACGCGGGCATGGTGCCGTTCAAGGACTTCTTCACCGGCGCGGCCACGCCCCCGTACAAGCGCGCCGCCAGCTCGCAGAAATGCGTTCGCGCCGGCGGCAAGCACAACGATCTGGACAACGTCGGCTACACCGCCCGCCACCACACCTTCTTCGAAATGCTGGGGAATTTCTCCTTCGGCGACTATTTCAAGGAACACGCCATCGAGATGGCGTGGAACCTGTGCACGAAGGAATTCGGCCTCGACGCCGACCGCCTGATGGTCACCGTCTACATCGACGACGACGAGGCCTTCGACCTGTGGAAGAAGATCGCCGGCCTGCCGGAATCGAAGATCGTCCGCATCGCCGGCTCCGACAATTTCTGGTCCATGGGCGACACCGGCCCCTGCGGCCCCTGCACCGAAATCTTCTGGGACCACGGCGACCACATCCCCGGCGGCCCTCCCGGCTCGCCGGACGAGGACGGGGACCGGTTCGTCGAGATCTGGAACAACGTCTTCATGCAGTTCGAACAGGCCGCCGACGGCAGCCGCACCCTGCTGCCCAAGCCGTCCATCGACACCGGCATGGGCCTCGAGCGCATCGCCGCCGTGCTGCAGGGCGTCCATTCCAACTACGAGACCGACCTGTTCCGCACCCTGATCGCGGCTTCCGAAGATGCCACCAACACCCGGGCCGAGGGCGACCGCACCCCCAGCCACCGCGTCATCGCCGACCACCTGCGCAGCTCGTCCTTCCTGATCGCCGACGGCGTCACGCCCTCGAACGAGGGCCGCGGCTACGTCCTGCGCCGGATCATGCGCCGCGCCATGCGCCACGCCCACCTGCTGGGCGCCGCCGATCCCCTGATGCACCGCCTCGTGCCGACCCTCGTCGCCGAGATGGGCGAGGCCTATCCCGAGCTGCGCCGAGCCGAGGCCTTCATCACCGACACCCTGAAGCAGGAAGAGATCCGCTTCCGCACCACCCTGGGCCGCGGCATGGGCCTGCTGGAGGACGCGTCGCGCGACCTCGGCGAGGGCGGCGTCCTGTCGGGCCAGACGGCCTTCACCCTGTACGACACCTACGGCTTTCCGCTCGACCTGACCCAGGACGAGGCGCGCCGCCGCGGCTTCACCGTCGACACCGACGCCTTCGACGCGGCCATGAACGAGCAGCGCAGCCGCTCGCGCGAACACTGGACCGGCTCGGGCCAGACCGCCTCGACCGGCGAATGGCTGGCCCTGCGCGATCGCCTCGGGCCCACCGTCTTCACCGGCTATGACGCCGTCGAGGGTTCGGGCGAGGTCCTGGCCATCGTGCGCGACGGCGCCTCGGTCGACGAACTGGCGGCCGGCGAAACCGCCGAGGTCCTGTTCGACCAGACCCCCTTCTATGGCGAGGGCGGCGGCCAGGCCGGCGATCGTGGCGAGATCGAATGGACCGACGCCCACGGCCAGCAGGCCTCGGCCACGGTGCTGGACGTCCAGAAGCACGCCGGCGACCTGTTCGCCCACCGCATCGAGGTGACCTCCGGCACGCTGGCCGTCGGCGCCCGGGCCCGGCTCCGCGCCGCGCCGGACGCCCGCCTGACCACCCGCGCCAACCACTCGGCCGCCCACCTGCTGCACAAGGCCCTGGCCAATGTTCTGGGCGGCCACGTGGCCCAGAAGGGCCAGATGGTCGATGCCGAACGCCTGCGCTTCGACTTCAGCCACAACGCCCCGGTCACCGAGGACGAGCTGGCCCGGATGGAGGATGAGGTGAACGCGGTCATCCGCCAGAACCTGCCCGCCGAAACGAAGATGATGGGTCCGCAGGAAGCCATCGCCGCCGGCGCGGTGGCCCTGTTCGGCGAGAAATACGGCGACGAGGTCCGCGTCCTGACCCTCGGCCGCGACCTTGTCGAGGCTGACAAACCGTATTCGGTCGAGCTGTGCGGCGGCACCCACGTGGCCCGCACCGGCGATATCGCCCTGTTCAAGATCACCTCCGAGACCGGCATCGCCGCCGGCGTGCGCCGCATCGAGGCCCTGACCGGCGAGGCCGCCCGCCAGTATCTGCTGGGCCAGGCCGGCGTCGCGAAGTCGCTCGCCCAGTCGTTCAAGGTCCAGGTCGCCGACGTCCCGGCCCGGGTCGAGGCCCTGACCGCCGACCGCCGCGCTCTGGAGAAGCAGGTCGCGGACCTGAAGAAGCAGCTGGCCCTCGGCGGCGGCGGCGCCGCCGCCAACGCCGCGCCGGAAGAGATCAACGGCGTCAAGCTGATCGCCCGGGTCCTGGACGGCGTCGATGGCAAGGGTCTGCGCGGCGTGGCCGAGGACTTCCGCAAACAGGTGGGTTCGGGCGTCGTCGCACTGATCGGGCTCACCGACGGCAAGGCGGCGGTCACCGTCGCCGTGACCTCGGACATGACGGGCACGGTCAACGCCGCCGATCTGGCGCGGGCCGCGGTCATCGCCATGGGAGGACAGGGCGCGGGCGGAAAGGCCGACTTCGCCCAGGGCGGCGCGCCCGACGGATCGAAGGCCGAGGCCGGCCTGGCGGCGGTGCGGGCGGCGCTGGCCCCCTAGGCCGGCGCGCTCTGCAGGTCCACCGCGGCCAGCTTCCAGTCGAACAGGCCGCGCCGCTGCAGGATCAGCGCCAGATGGTCGTCGGGCCGGTCGCGGTCGGTCAGGGTGACGGCGAATTCATTCAGGCTGCGATAGCCCCAGGACTGGTGGATGTCGTTGCCATCCCGCTCGTCGGCGGGGTTCGGGTCGCCCGGCTTCGTCGGATCGGGCGCCTCGGCCGTCATGACCATGTCCGCCACCACCTCGGGCGTGACCAGGGTGTCCACCGCGCCTGACAGCAGCATGGGCGCCAGCATCATGCCCAGCCCGCCCAGCCCGCTTTCCACCACCCGCGGGTCGCGTCGCATGCGCGCGATCAGCTCATCGTTCAGCTCATCCTTCAGGCTGGCGCGCAGCGAGGGGAAGTCGACCAGTTGTTCGATCTTGCGCGAGTCTCCGGCCTTGGCCGCATTGATCAGGGCCTTGGCCGCCAGAATGGGCGACGCGGCCCAGGCGAGCACGAATGCGCAGAGGGCCGCCACGGCGACGCCGACGATGATCTTTCTGGTCATGCTTCCCTCTGGCGCCGAAACGCCTTCCCGCCGTCACGGTACCCGGGAATCGGCCGGCGGCGCCAGCCCGCGATCAGCCGCCCTTGCCGCCGCTGTGGCCCACGGTCGGGGGCGCCGGGCCCGGAGCGGGGGCCACCCCCTCGGGCAGGCCGATGTGAACCAGCTTCCATTCGAACGGGCCGCGGCGCTCGAAGGTGAAGATGGTCCGGGACCCGCCCTCGTCGGTCACCGCCATCCGGGCGCGGTTGATGCTCCAGAACACCGGGCCGGGCATGGGATTGGTGCGTTCGGTCTCGGGCGCCGCGCCGGTGCGCTGCGAGGCGTAACGACCCTCGCCGCGCGTCAGGGCCCCGAGTGCGGCGGGCGTCAGATAGACATCGACGTCGGGCGCCGCGGCGGGTGAGGCCTGCTCCAGCTGACGCCGCACCGCGCCGATCGGGTCTTCCATGAAGGACGGCGCGGGGGCCATGGCCGCCGGATTGCCGCTCAGTTGCGGCCGCAGCGACTGTCGCACCGCCGCGAAGTCGATCAGGCGGGACAGGCCCGCCACGTCGTTCGCGTCGGCCGCCGAGCGGATGGCGAAGAAGCCCACGGCCGGGGCCAGAAAGAAGCTGACCACGCCGGCGATGACGGCCAGCAGCAGCAGATTGCCGAAAAGCTTCTTCATCGCAGCCCCCGAAGTTCGCCATCACAATGCATGAACGCCGGTTCCGCTCAAACGAAAGGCTCGCCGGACGCGAGTCCGGCGAGCCTTGGTTGGTCTGACGCGGTCCCAACTCAAGCAGCGAGCGACCGCGTCGCGAGCGATAGCGCCCCTTCTAGGAAGCCTTCGCCGTGGTCAGGTTCTCGGCCACCTTGTCGAGGAAGCCCTCGGTGGTCAGCCAGCCCTGCTGGTCGCCGACCAGCAGCGCCAGATCCTTGGTCATGTGGCCGGCCTCGACGGTCTCGACGACGACGCGCTCCAGCGTGTCGGCGAAGGTCGCCAGTTCGGCGTTGCCGTCCAGCTTGGCCCGGTGCGAGAAGCCGCGGGTCCAGGCGTAGATCGAGGCGATCGAGTTGGTCGAGGTGGCCTCGCCCTTCTGGTGCTGGCGATAGTGGCGCGTGACGGTGCCGTGGGCGGCTTCCGATTCCAGGATCTTGCCGTCCGGTGTCATCAGCACCGAGGTCATCAGGCCCAGCGAACCGAAGCCCTGCGCCACCACGTCGGACTGCACGTCGCCGTCGTAGTTCTTGCAGGCCCAGACGAAGCCGCCCGACCATTTGATGGCCGCGGCCACCATGTCGTCGATCAGGCGGTGCTCATAGGTCAGGCCCTTGGCCTTGAAGTCGGCGGCGAATTCCTCGTCGAACACCTTCTGGAAGATGTCCTTGAAGCGGCCGTCGTAGGCTTTCAGGATCGTGTTCTTGGTCGACAGATAGACCGGGAAGTTGCGGCCCAGACCGAAGGCGAAGCTGGCGCGGGCGAACTCCGTGATCGAGTCATCGAGGTTGTACATGCCCATGGCGATGCCGGCCGAGGGGAAGTCGAACACCTCGTGCTCGATCTCCTGCCCGTCGTTGCCCACGAATTTGATCGTCAGCTTGCCGGGGCCCGGGATCAGGAAGTCGGTGGCCTTGTACTGGTCGCCGAAGGCGTGACGGCCGACGACGATCGGCTGGGTCCAGCCGGGCACCAGACGCGGCACGTTCGAGCAGATGATCGGCTCGCGGAAGACCACGCCGCCGAGGATGTTGCGGATGGTGCCGTTGGGCGACTTCCACATCTTCTTCAGGCCGAACTCCTTCACCCGCGCCTCGTCGGGGGTGATGGTGGCGCATTTCACGCCCACGCCGTGCTTCTGGATGGCCTTGGCGGCGTCGATCGTCACCTGATCGTCGGTGGCGTCGCGGTTCTCCATGCCGAGGTCGTAGTAGTCGAGCTCGAGGTCCAGGAAGGGGAAGACCAGCTTGTCCTTGATCATCTGCCAGATGATCCGGGTCATCTCGTCGCCGTCGATGTCCACGATGGGGTTGGCGACCTTGATCTTGGCCATGCGGGTGTTCGCCTTTGACTGGGGATGGGGGAGTGAGCGCGCGGTATAGCGGCGCGCGCGGGCCGGTGCAAAGGGCGCGGACGGACATGACTTCCGCGACGAAAAATGATCGTCGCACCGGGACTCGATAAAGAGGAGACCTCACTCGCGGATTCCGGTTATCGTTCCGAAAGGCGCAGGGCCTGGCGAGACGGGGGATGAATGATGCGGCATCTTGGGGGAGCTTGCCTGGCGGCCATGGCGCTGGCGGCGTGTGGGCCGGCGGATGAGACGGCGGCGGCCTCTGCGCCCTCGCAGACGGCGTCCGCCGAGAACGCCGCGGCGGCCTCGGGCGCGCGCAGCGAGAGCCGCAAATTCCGCGACTGGCTGGCCGTCTGCGACAACACCAATGACTGCGTCGCCTTCGGGCCTGCCAGCGAGGGCACAGGCTGGGTGCGGGTCGGCTCGGCGCCGGGTCCGAATGGCGCGCGCACCGTTTCGGTCGGCTTCTGGCCTACCAGCGGCGAGGGGTTGACCGGCCCGATGACCCTCACCCTCGACGGTAGGAACCATGTCGCGGCGCCCGTCGCCGGGGATCACGAACCCGTCGGCGTGGCGCAGGTTCGCGCGGCCGACGCGGCCGCCGTCGCTTCCGGTCTGGCGGCTGGCGAGACCCTGACGCTGGCGGCGGGCGGCGAGACCGTTACGATGTCCCTGTCGGGAGCATCGGCGGCCATGCTCTGGATCGACGAACGTCAGGGACGGCTGAACACCCCCGCCGCCCTCGTCCGCAAGGGAACGGGCGCGCCGTCGCCCGTCCCCGGCCCGGAGTCCGCGCCGCATGTGATCGCCGCTCCGCCGATCGCCCAGACCGGTTTCGGCGACAGCGGCCAGACCCTTCCCCCGGCGCTGGAGGCCGTGGCCGCGGTCAAGGCCTGCCGGGCCGAGACCGCGGACACTGCGGTAAGCAACGAGGTCATGTCCGCGCGGCTCGACGCCTCGACCGAACTCTGGGCCGTGCCCTGCTTCGCCGGGGCCTACAACGTCGGTCACGACTGGTATCTGACCGGGCCGGGCGGGCGGGACCCGCGCGCCGTCAGCCTGGCGTCGGCGGGGGGCGAAACCGGCGCGGGCACCATCAACGGCGGCTATGATGCCGGAACCCGGACCCTGTCCGCCTTCTCCAAGGGGCGAGGCATCGGCGATTGCGGCACAGCCTCGACCTGGACATGGACGGGCCGGAGTTTCGTCCTGAGTGCGGAGTCCGAAATGACGGAATGCTGGGGCGTCCCGGCCGATTTCTGGCCGACGACCTGGCGCACGCGGTGAACGAAGCCGAGGTCCTGATCGTCGGCGCCGGTCCGGCGGGCCTCACCGCGGCCACCTATCTGGCGCGGTTCCGGCGGCGCGTGCTTGTGGCTGACGGGGGCGCGCCGCGCGCCTGCTGGATACCGCTCAGCCACAACATGCCGGGCTTTCCCAGCGGCATCACCGGCGACGCCATCCTGAGACGGATGACCGAACAGGCCGGGGAATACGGCGCCGTCATCGAGGCCGGACGCGTCGAGCATCTGGCGCGCGACGGCGACGGCTTCGTCGCCCGCCTGAACGGACGTAACCTCCGCGTCCGCGCGGTGCTGCTGGCCACCGGCGTGGTCGATCATCATCCCGACCTGCCCGGCGTCGAGCGCGCCATCGAACGGGCCCTGGTCCGCATCTGCCCGATCTGCGACGGCTATGAAGCCATCGACAAGGCGGTGGCGGTGATCGGCGACGACGACAAGGGCGTGCGCGAGGCGGCCTTCCTGCGCACCTATTCCGATCGGGTGACGCTGATCCATGTCGGGCCCGCCGAGGCCCTGACCGAGCATGGAGAAATGGCGCGCATGGGGATCGAACTGATCCGCGCCCCGATCGACAACGTCCGGCTGGAGGGCGATCGGGTCACCGCCCTGAGCTGGGGCGGGACCTTCCGCAGCTTCGACCTCGTCTATTCAGCGCTGGGGACCTCGCCCAATGCGAACCTTGCCGAAGGGCTGGGGGCGCGGGTCGGCGAGGACGGCCGCCTGTTCGTCGATGCCCACCAGGCCACCAGCGTGAAGGGCCTCTATGCCGCGGGCGACGTCGTCCGCGGCCTGAACCAGATCGCGGTCGCGGGGGCCGAGGCCGCCGTCGCCGCCACCGCCATCCACAACGCCCTGCGCGAGGCCGACGGCTGGACGGTGCGCGACTAGGTTCACAAGCCTGCATCCAAAAACGACGCAGGCGCATGCTTTGCTGATCCAGACCCGTCGGGTCGACCGAGCCGCCGGAATATTGAGGCCCGGACACGGCTCGGCCCGGACCCCGGGAGCAGGAGACTCCAGGATCCGGGCCTCGACCCATCAATCGGGCCGACGGTCATGCGTGGGAGAAGGGAAGTTCGCCTGCGGCAGACCGGATCGGAAAACCTGCCTCAGCGGCTCCAGGGCGTGACGATACGGTCCGGGGTCCGCAGGCGCTGACGGGTCCGGCTGCGGCGCCAGTCCTGCAGGACGGTGACCCAGCCCCATGCAGGCTCCTTATGGGTGTGATGCATCTCTTCCATCGTGGCCTCCTCTGGCCTTGCCTTGCTGATATGACCAAGATGGGCTTGACAGCAGAGCCTTTCAAACCAGATTGTGGCTGCCTCACATAAGGTTCGCTTATGGCCGATCCCCTTGCCGGCATCCCCCTCGCCTCGATCCGCGTGTTCGAGGCCGCCGCCCGCCTGAAGAGCTTCACCCGCGCCGCCGAGGAACTGGGCATGACCCAGGCCGCCGTCAGCTGGCAGATCAAGGCCCTGGAAGGCCGGCTGGGACAGAGCCTGTTCCGTCGCCTGCCGCGCGAGGTCCAGCCGACCGAGGGCGGCGAGCGGCTGTCCCGCGCCGCGACCGAGGCCATGACCCTGCTGCGCCGCGCGGTCAGCGACCTGACCGAGGCCGACGAGCACATCCTGTCGATCACCACCCTGGCCTCGCTGGCGGCCCAGTGGCTTGCCCCGCGGCTGGGGGCCTTCCAGGTCGCCAACCCCGGGCTGGCGGTGCGGCTGGACACCAATCCCAACCTGCTCGACCTGTCGCGCGAAGGGTTCGACGTCGGCATCCGGTCCGGCTCCGGCGACTGGCCGGGCATGGAGAGCCAGTTGCTGATGCCCAGCGTGTTCACGCCGGTTTGCAGCCCGGCCATGGCGGAGCGGCTGAAGCTGACCGACCCCGCCGACCTGCTGAACGCGCCGCGCATAGGCATGGAGAAGGAGTGGGCCGCCTGGTTCGCCGCGGCGGGGATCAGCGGCGGCGCCCAGCCCATGAGCCGACTGACCGCCGACTATCAGGTTCTGGAAGTCGCCGCCGCGCTGGGCGACCAGGGGGTGGCCCTCGCCTCCCCGATCCTGTTCGCGCGCGAGCTGCTCAACGGCCTGCTGGTGCGGCCCTTCGCCCAGACGGTGTCGTTCCACACCGGCTACTATCTGGTCTGGCCCGAAGGCCGCAGGCGCTCGCCCAAGATCGCCCGCTTCCGCGAATGGCTGGCCGTCCAGGCCGACGCCGATCCGACGATCGTCGCGGCCCGGGAAGCGCTCGGCGGGACCGCCTAGGCCCGCATCAGCCCTTCCAGCACCGCCAGCGGCACCGAGCCGTTCAGCAGCACCCGGTCGTGGAACGCCTTCAGATCGAAGCCCGGACGGGCCTCGGCCTCGGCGCGCAGACGCGCGATGACCGTCTGGCCGAGCTTGTAGGAGCAGGCCTGGCCGATGGAGACGCAGTAGCGGTCGATCTCCTTCTCGGCCGACTCGGGCGGCTCGCCGCATTCGTCGATCATGTAGCGTATGGCCTGATCCCGGCTCCACCGCTTGTGGTGCAGACCGGTGTCGACGACCAGACGCACGGCGCGGAACAGGTAGGACTGCAGGTATCCCACCCGGCCCAGCGGATTGCCGGCGTAGACGTCGAGGTCGTCGGCGGCGACCCGCTCAGCGTACAGGGCCCAGCCTTCATTATAGGCCGAGTTGCCGGCGACGCGGCGATAGATGGGCAGACTGCCCGCCTCCCGCGCGACGGTGATCTGGAAATGGTGGCCCGGCGAAGCCTCGTGATAGGTCAGGGTCGGCAGGCCCCATTTGGGCCAGTTCGCCGTATTCGACAGGTTGATGTAGTAGGCGCCCGGCCGCGAGCCATCCAGCGATGCGGCCTGATAGTAGCCGCCCGGCGCGCCGAGCTCGATGGCCGGCGGCACGCGCCGGATCTCGACGGCGGCCGTGGGCAGGGTGTTGAACACGCGCGGCAGCAGCGGCGCCAGCGCCGCCATCTGCTCGTTCAGCGAACCGATCAGCTCGACCTTGGCCTCGTCCGTGTTGGGCCACAGGTGTTGCGGATCCTCGCTGAGCGTCTTGATCCGCTCGCCGACCGAGCCCTCGGCCATGCCCATGCCCTTCAGGATCGTGTCGATCTCGGCCTGGATGGAGGCGACCTGTTCGAGGCCGATGTCGTGGATGGCCTGGGCGTCGTAGTCGGTGGTGGTGTAGGCGCGCAGGGCCAGGGCGTAAGCCTTGTCGCCCTGCGGCAGCTTCCAGGCGCCCGCATCGTCCGTGGCGCTGGGGCGCAGGGCCTCGAAGACCGAGATCTGGCGAGCGAGGGCCGGCTTGATTTCGGTCTCGACCACGCTGGCCGCCTGGGCGCCCCAGTCGCCGATCATGTCGCGCTCGTCCGTCTTGCGGATCAGCGCCTGGACCATGGCCATGTCGTAGGCCGGGGTTTCCCGCAGCGTCCGAAGCTGGGTCAGGGTCTTGTCCATCAGGAAGCCGGGCAACATCACGCCCAGGGCCGCGTCGGCCGTGATCCGCTCGCTCTCCTGATCCAGGACCCGGGCAAAGGCGGACAGACGGGAGATGAAGGCCTCGGCGTCCGCTTCGGTCTCTAGCCGGTGCTGGTTGGCCATGAAGTCCGGAACCGAGAAATAGGCCCCCGACCGCTGGGTCACGACATACGGACCGATGCCCCCGCCATAGGGAATGTCAGCCGCCCGGGCCGCCCCCTCGGCTGTGAAGCGATAGACGGCCAGCGACACCTTCGCCTGGTCCGACAGGCCTTCCTCCGACACCGTCTGGATCTCGGCCCAGCGGGCGCGGGCGCGAACGCGGTCGGCCTCGGCGTCGGCCAGACCGACCTGCCGAAGCTTCCCTGACAGGGGCGCGCGGGCGTCGCGGTCGAGGCCCAGGTTGGTGGCATATTCCGGCGCCAGGTCGACGTTCTCGTTGAACCAGCGGGTCAGCATGGCGTCCAGCCGCGCGTCGGCTTCGGACAGGGCCGGGGCTTGGGCGGCGGCGGGCAGGGCCGCCATCAGGCCGAGGCCGGCGGTGGACAGCAGCAGGCGGCGGCGGTCGATCATGGGGAGTCCTCAGGCGAAAGGGGCCATCGATCCGGGCCGCCGTGGCGCGCCCGGATCGACGCTTGTCAGGGTCAGGCGCGCCGGGCGGCGATCCAGTCGCTCATGATCTTGTCCAGCACCGTCAGCGGCACGCCGCCGGCGTTCATTCCCGCGTCGTGGAAGGCGCGGATGTCGAAGCGGTCGCCAAGCGCGGCCTGGGCCCGGGCGCGCAGCTCGACCCACTTGTTGTGGCCGACCTTGTAGCTGGAGGCCTGACCCGGCCAGACGCAGTAGCGCTCGACCTCGGTGGTGACCGCCGTCTCGGAATCGCCGAGGGTCTCGACCATGTAGCGGATGGTCTGTTCGCGGCTCCAGCGCTTGTGGTGCAGGCCGGAATCCGCGACCAGCCGGGTGGCGCGGAACAGCAGCGACTGCAGATAGCCGATCTTGCCGATGGGGTTGTCGGCATAGACCCCCATCTCGTCGGCCAGCTGTTCGGAATAGAGCGCCCAGCCCTCCGAATAGGCCGAGAAGCCCAGCACCTTCATCAGCAACGGCCGGTCGGCCTGTTCCTGCTGCAGGGCGATCTGGTGGTGATGTCCCGGGGACGCCTCGTGATAGGTCAGGGTCGGCAGCTGCATGCGCGGCCATTCCGACGTGTCGCGCAGGTTGATGTAGTAGGCGCCGGGCCGGGAGCCGTCGAGCGCCGGCGAGTTGTAGTAGCCGCCGGGCGCGCCCGCTTCGATGAAGGTCGGGACGCGGCGGATCTCGACCGCCGCGGCGGGGATGCGGCCGAAATACTCGGGCAGGCGTTTGGCCATGTCGACCATCTGGGCGTTGAGGTCGGCCAGCAGCTGGGCCTTGCCCGCGTCGGTGTTGGGATAGAGCTGGGCCGGGTCCTTGCCGAGGGCGGAGATGCGTTCGCCCACCGAGCCCTGGGTCAGGCCCTGGGCCTTGAGCAGCACGTCGGCGCGGGCTGAAAGCTCGGCCACCTGTTCCAGGCCGAGGGCGTGGATCTCGGCGCCCGACAAGGTCGAGGTGGTGTAGCTGCGGATGCCCCAGTCGTAATAGGCCTCGCCGTCGGGCAGGCGCCAGACGCCGGCGTCATGGACGGCGTCGGCGCGGCGGGCGCGCATGGCGTCGGCTTGGCGGCGCAGGGCCGGATAGACCTCGCCCTCGACGATCCGCCGGGCGCGGTCGCCCCAGTCGCCGGCGAGGTTCTTCTCGCCGGTCCGGCGCACGACGGATGTGGTCAGGACCGACTGGTCGGGCGGGGTGTCATAGAGGTTGGCGAGCTGGAGCAGGGTCTTGTCGATGACGAAGTCCGGCGGCACGGCGCCGGCGGCGAAATCAGCCTGCATCCGCGCCGTCTCCTGATCCAGGGCGGTCGGGAAGGCGGCGACGCGCGCCAGATAGGCCTCGGCGTCCTCGGCGGTCTCGATCGCGTGCTGGGTGTCGAGGAAGTCCGGCAGGTTCTGATACGAGCCGGTCAGCTGGGAGACGGTGTAGGGCGCCGGGCCGAAGCCGCCGCCGCCATAGGGGAAGCGGTCGCCCATCATCTGGGTCTCGCCGAAGAAGGTCAGGGTGTCGTGATAGACGCCTTCGGTTTCGGGCAGGGCCGAGCGGTCGATGGCCTTGAGCTGGTTCATCTGGCCCCTGAACACCACCCGGTCGGCGTCGATCTTGGCCTGGGACCGGTCGTCGAGCCGGGACTTCATCGCCGCCATCGGCCCCTTGTCCATGCCCAGCGAGGTCAGGGTCTCGGGCGACTGCAGCAGGAAGGTCTGGACGATCCCGTCCATCAGGGCGCTCAGCGCCGCCGAGGCCGAGGCGGCGGCGGCGGGCGTCTGGGCCAGGACCTGGCCGCAGGCGGCGAGGCCCGCACCGGCGGCGGCGGTGAACAGCAGGCGGCGGCGATCGATCATCATGGCGGGGGGGCTCCGTGGCGCGAGGCGCCAGAGGATGGCGCCGGACGAAGATTGGCAAGTTACCGATGGTTCAGCCGGCGTGCAGTTCCTGCTTCACGCGTTCGGCCAGGGTCTTGATGTCCAGCGGCTTGGGCAGGAAGGAGACGCCGACCTCGTCCTGCAGCAGGTCCGAGAAGTCGCTTTCGGCATAGCCCGAGATGAACAGGACCGGCGCGTCGCCCAGGAACGGCCGCGCCTTCTTCAGCAGGGCGGGGCCGTCGAGGCCGGGCATGATGACGTCCGAGATCATCATGTCGATGGTCCCGGCGTGCTGCTCGGCCAGCTCGAGGGCCTCCTCGCCGTCGGCGGCCTCGATGACCTCATAGCCGCGCTGGCGCAGCAGGCGGGCGGCGATGCCGCGCACCGCGGCCTCGTCCTCGACGAACAGGATGCGGCCGGCGCCCGACAGGTCGCGCGGCGTCTTCATCTTGATCTCGACCGGCGCTATCTCGGCCAGTTCGGCCTCGGCCGCCTCCGGCAGGAAGATGCGGAACACCGCCCCGCCTGCCGCCGCGTTCGACACATTGATGTGGCCGCCGGCCTGTTCGACGATGCCATAGACCGTGGCCAGGCCCATGCCCGTGCCCTCGTTCACCGCCTTGGTGGTGAAGAAGGGTTCGAAGATCTTGTCGAGGATTTCGGGCGGGACGCCGGGACCGCTGTCCGCCACCTCGATCAGGGCGACGGCGTCGGTGGCGGGGCTGGTCCAGCCGAGCGCGCGCGCCTCGTCGGCGGTCAGGCGGGCGGTGCGGATGGTGACCACGCCCGCGCCGGGCTCGACCACGCCGCGCATGGCGTCGCGGGCGTTGACGGCGAGGTTCATGACGGCGGTTTCGAGCTGGCTCTTGTCGGCGAGGACGACCGGCAGGTCGCGGCCGTAGTCGGTTTCCAAGCGCACGTCCTCGCGCAGCAGGCGGCGCAGCAGGACGGCGAACTCGCCGACCAGTTCGCCGAGGTCGAGGCGCTCGCGGCGGACGGTCGACTTGCGCGAGAAGGCCAGCAGCTTGCGCACCAGGTCGGCGGCGCGGATGGCGGTCTGGCGGATTTCGTTGAGGCCCTCGTAGGAGGGGTCGCCGACGGGATGGCGCTCCAGCAGGCCGGACAGTTGCAGCTGGATGGCGGTCAGCAGGTTGTTGAAGTCATGGGCCACGCCCCCGGCCAGCTGGCCCACGGCCTGCATCTTCTGGGCCTGCGACAGCTGCAGCTCCATCGACTTCTGGGCCGAGACGTCGAACAGCCAGATGCGCCGCTTGTCGCCCTCGGGGGCGACGTAGAGGTGCAGCATCTTGTCGGGGAAGGCGCGGGCGATCAGCTCGATGGGGCCCGAGGAGCCGTCGTCGAGCCGGGCGCGGGCCTCGGTGACAAGGGCGGGGTCGAACAGGTGGCCGAAGGCGGCGTCGCGCGCGGCGGCGGGGCCGGTCAGGACGGACAGGGCGGCGTTGGCCTCCTCGACCTTGCCGGCGAACAGGTCTTCGGCGGCGATGACGGCCGAGCCGAACGGCGCGCCGGCGGCCATGGCGCGGCTCTCGATCGCGTTCGAGATGGTCGCCGGCCGGTGGCTGGCCATGGCGCCGACCGGCAGCACGGACTCGGGCGCGGCGCGGACGAGGAAGCGGCCTTCGCCGGCGGCCCCGATCAGGACTTCCTGCTCACGGTCGCCGATGACGACGATGGCGCGGCCCTGTTCGCCGGCGCGGGCCTGGGCGAAGGCCATGTAGAGGGCCGAGGCCGACTTGCCCTTGGGCAGGGACGTGGTCGCGCCGTTGGCCTCGGCCCAGGCGCCGTTGAAGGCCAGCACCTGGCCGGTCGCCCAGACCAGGGCGGCGGGTTCGGCCATGGCGTCCAGCAGATCGACGGCGGCGTCGCCCATCGGCTGGCGCTTCTCGCCGCGGGTGTGGGAGAACAGGCCGATCAGGGCCACGGCCCCGACGGTGAAGATCAGCACCAGGCCGGGGGCGCTCATCGGGTCCGAGCGGAAGGCGGGATAGGCCAGCGCCCCGACGGCCACGACAAAGCCGACCGCCATCAGGAGCAGCAGCGGGTCGAAGGCCCGGGTCGGCGGTGCGGTCCTGGAGGTTGCGGTCATGGCGCCTCGGCCCGAATCAGAAGGGCGGTTCCGGCGATAGTGGTCCGTATGCCCCCGGCGCGCGAATCCGGGGGCGCCGAAGCCAAAAACACCGTCTCATGAGTCTCATGAGTCTCATGAGCGCACGTCGACCGGCCGGGGCGGCGGCGATCCCCGCAGATTAGGCGACCGGTACGTCAGATCGGGACGTAGGCCGGCCCGTCAGCCTGGAATCGCCATCGGGGCGCCCCGGCCTTCACCGGGGCGCCCCGATGGAGCAGGGCTAGGCCGCCTTGCGCTGCTCGGCCTTTTCGTCGCGGGCGGTGTTGATGCGCGCCTCGGCGATGGCGTCGGCGATCTCGTGGGTCGGGCGCTTCTCGACGGCCGAGCGGTCCAGGACCTCTTCCAGCGTGTCCATCAGGCGCGACAGCTTGGTCTCGACCCAGGCCGGATCGTAGGCGCCGCCGCTCTGGCGGGCGCGCAGTTCCGAGGCGACGTTGATGATGCCGCCGCCGTTGACGACATAGTCGGGGGCGTAGAGCACGCCGCGCTCGAACAGGGTCTGGCCGATGTCAGGCGTGGCCAGCTGGTTGTTGGCGGCGCCGACGACGGCCTTGACCGTCAGGCGGTCCAGCGTCTGCGGGTTCAGCGTCGCGCCCAGGGCGCAGGGCGCATAGATGTCGGCCTTGACGTCATAGATGGCGTCGGGAGCCACGATCTCGGCGTTGGTGCGCGCGGCGACCTCGGCCAGCAGGGCCGTGTTGACGTCGGTCATGATCAGCTTCGCGCCGGCGGCGTACAGTTTGTCGGCCAGATAGCCGCCGACATGGCCGATGCCCTGGACCGAGACGGTCAGGCCGCTCAGGTCGTCCTGGTTCCACAGGCGTTTCGCGGCCAGCAGGGTGGAGCGGTAGACGCCCTCGGCGGTGACGGGGCTGGGATCGCCCGAGGCCTCGGGACCGTCGCTCAGGCCCAGCACATAGGGGGTGACCTTGCGGGCTTCGGCGATGTCGGCGACCGACACGCCGACGTCTTCCGCCGCATAGTAGATGCCGCCGAGGGTGTGGACCGCCCGTCCGAAGGCGCGGAACAGCTCGGGGGATTTCTGGGTCTTGCTGTCGCCGATGATGACCGACTTGCCGCCGCCCATCTCCAGATCCGCGACGGCGTTCTTGTAGCTCATGCCGCGCGAGAGACGCAGGACGTCCTCGAGCGCCTCGGCGCTGGAGGCGTAGTTCCACATCCGGGTCCCGCCGACGGCCGGGCCGCGCGCGGTTGAGTGAACAGCGATAATGGCGCGCAGGCCGGTCTTTTCGTCAAAGACCGCGTGAACGCCCTCGTGGTTCGCGAAGGACGGGGAATCAAACAGCGTCATGCTCACTTGAGCGTCTCCCGGGGTGTTTTTTTGTTGGCGGGCGTTTACGCCTCGACGGGTAATACCGCAAGCATGGCGGTTTCACGTCAGCGTGGGCGGGCCATATCCGTGAGCGCCGGCAGGACCGGCCCCGCCCCGGACGGCAGCGGCGCGGACGCGTCCCTGAGCCAGGCCTCGACATCGCGGTACACGGTCTCGGCCTGGAGGTCGCGGTTCAGGATGTGCCAGCCGTCAGGATAGAAGCAGGTGCGGAAACCCGGCCTCTCGCCCGCCCGCTCCAGCGCCCGCCGCATCGGGTCCCTCTGGATGACGTTGTCGTGGGCGCCGTAGAGCAGCAGGGTCGGGGCGCGCACGTCGCCGAGCCGCACCGAGGCGGTCTCCATCAGGTCGACGAGGCCGTAAAGGGTGTCGAACCGCGTCGGCAGGATGCTGTTCGGATCGCGGCCGTTGCGGATCAGCTCCAACCGGTTGTCCGAGGCGGGCAGGTCCCGCACCGCCCATTCGGGAGCGCCGACGGCGCGGTCGCCCATGGCGCGGGCCGCGATCCACAGCCCGATGGCGTTGACCGGCCCCTGCGCCGTCCAGCCCCAGACCGCCGGGGCGAGAAGGATGACGCGATCCGCCGCGGGCGGGTGGTTCGAACCGAAGGCGGCGACGGCGACCGCGCCGCCCATGCTCTCGCCGGCGACGGCGATCAGCGCGCGCGGATGACGGGCCCGGGCCAGGGCGACGGCGGTGCGCAGGTCCTCGCTCATCCGCGCCTCGCCGGCCCAGACGCCGCGGCCGGGCGCACGGCCGAAGCCACGCTGGTCGAAGGCCCAGGTCTCGATTCCGCGCTCGGCCCACCACGGCCCGGCGAGACGGAAGGCGGCCCGGCTGTCGTTCATCCCGTGCAGGGCGACGATGACGGCCCAGGGCTCGCCCCCCTCCGGCGTCCAGCGGGCCAGCGGCAGGCGCGCGCCGTCGTCCATGACCAGCGTCCGGGATTCGATTGCGGGTCCTGCGAAACCGGGCGGCGGAGTCAGGGGCGGCTGGACCGCGGGCGTAGCGCAGGCGGAGAGGGTGAGTGACAGCGCCAACGGCAAGACGCGGCGGGTGCGCCCTTCTCCCCTCGGGGGATAAGGTGGGCGGCGAAGGCGGTCGGATGAGGGGGCTTTGTCTCCTCGCACATCGGTCGGGAGCCAGCCCGCGGCCAAGAGCCCCCTCATCCGTCTCGCTGCGCGAGCCACCTTCTCCCCCGAGGGGAGAAGGATGCGGGATAACGGCGAGGAGCGGGAGCGCATCAGGCGAGAATAGTCGCGACCCGTCCCCTTAGGTAGGGCAGCACCTCATCCTCGAACCACGGGTTCTTCCGCAGCCAGGCGGTGTTTCGCCACGACGGATGCGGCAGGGGCAGGATGGCGGGCGCGTAGTCGCGCCACGCCCGCACGGTTTCGGTCATGTTGACCTTCGCCCGGTCGCCGAGGGCCCAGACCTGGGCGTAGCCGCCGACCAGCAGGGTCAGTTCGACGTCCGGCAGTTCGGCCAGCAATCGCGGCCGCCACAGTTCGGCGCAGCGGCGCGGCGGCGGATAGTCGCCGCCCTTCGGGGCCGTGCCGGGATAGCAGAAGGCCTGGGCCGCCACGCCCAGCCGGCGATCGGCGTAGAAGGTCCCGTAGTCGACGCCCAGCCACTGGCGCAGCCGGTCGCCCGACGGGTCGGTGAACGGCAGGCCGCTCTCATGCACCCGCCGCCCCGGCGCCTGGCCGCAGATCAGCAGACGGGTTTCGGGAAAGACGCGGACCACCGGACGCGGCGTATGGGGAAGCTGGCCGAGACAGGCCCGGCAGGCGCGGATGTCGGTGAGGAGGGTGTCGAGGGTCATGACCGGCGTTCTCCCTCCCCCTTGTGGGGAGGGTGGCCGCGAAGCGGACGGGTGGGGAACCGCCGCAAGGGCGGGCGCCGCCCTGCCGTACCCCACCCTGTCGTCGCTACGCGCCGACATCCCTCCCCATGAAGGGGAGGGAGAACGGAATGATCAGCCGAAGTCGTCATCGTCCTCGACGACGGGCGGCAACGCCGCGAGGGCCGCGGCGGTCTCGGCCTCGGTCGGCAGGCGCAGGCGGATCACGCCCTTGAAGGCGTTCGGATCGATGGCCTTGCCCTTCTTGGTGATGGTCAGCCTGCCCTGACGCATCAGGCCGAGGGCGCAATGCCGCACCTTGGGCAGCATCCGCTGCCACTGTTCGGGCTGCAGGTCCTTGGCCACATCGGCCGGTTCAATGCTCTTGCCGCCGACGCCCTTGGGGTCGGCCTTCGCCAGTTTTTCGAAGATGGCGGTTTCGATGGGGTCGCTCATCGCGCCTATATGCTGCATTGCGAGAGCGATAGTAAGGCGGAGCGCGAACGATGGTTCAGAAGGTCACGGTGACGGAGGGCGAGTTCGCCGGCTGGCAGATGTACGACCTGCACGGCACCTTCGATCAGGTGGTGGGCCCCTTCTACTTCCGGCCGGACCCCGACGGCGGCATGCGCTGCGCCTTCAGGGCCGAGCCCAAGCACATGAACGCCGGCGACCGGATGCACGGCGGCTGCCTGATGACCTTCGCCGACATCGCCCTGTTCCAGATGGCCTACCAGGAGATGGAGGGCGCCTCGGGCGTCACCGTGTCGCTGGATTCTACCTTCATCGACGGCGCCTATGTCGGCGAACTGGTCGAGGCGACGGGCGAGGTGGTGCGCGCCGGCAAGAGCCTGATCTTCGTGCGCGGGCAGATCACCTCGGGCGCGCGGGTGCTGATGACCTTCTCGGGCGTGATCCGGAAATTCCGGCCCCGCGACTGAACCGTCAGCCGTCGACGATGTCCTGCAGGATCGCGGCCATGCGGTCGCGCATCTGGGCGCACTGTTCCGGCGTCAGGCCGAAGCCGCCGGTGATCTCGCGGCTGACCGCCATGCCCATGATGAAGGCTGCGGCCAGCCGGGCGCGGACGGCGCCGTCCGGACCGCCGACCCATTCGGCGAAGGGGTTGAAGAAGCGCTCGTTGCCGGTGCGCTGGACCAGCTCCATGGCCTTGGTCGAACCGACCGAGCGCAGCAGGACCAGCAGGCCCTTCAGCTTGCTTTCGCTCTTGCCCTCGTAGATCGCCTCATGCGCGATGCGGCGGCCGAAGCCGGCGCGATCGCCTTCCATCAGTTCGGCGCCGTTCTCGCAGCTGTCGAGCACAGCGACGAACAGGTCTTCCTTGGAGCCGAAATAGCGGGACACCAGGGCGGCGTCGACGCCGACGTCCCCGGCGATGTCGCGCATGCCGACGTCGTCATAGCTTTCACGCGCGAAGCGTTCGCGAGCAGCGGTCAGGATGGCGGCGCGTGTCGCCTCGGCGTTCCGGGGCCGGGGCGCGACATGGCAAAACAATTCGTGATCTCCGCAAAGCCCCAAAATCCATATGGCTTTGTCATCCGGCGTTGACAAGCGAAACCACGATCACCATTAAGTCACCGGGCGTTGACTACCGGCTTCCTCCCCGTTCGCCGCGTCGACAGAGACAGGGATCTACCTCTCATGCGAACCGCGAAGATCGTGGCCGCGGCCGTCCTGATGACGACCGTGCTCCATGGCTGCTCCCAGCGAAGCGAAGCCCAGGCGCCGCCGGCGCCGAGCGTGACCGTCGCCACGCCGCTGGTGCGCGCCGTGCAGGACTGGGATGAATTCACCGGCCGGTTCGAGGCGACCCAGTCGGTCGAGGTGCGCGCCCGTGTCGGCGGCTATGTCTCGGGCGTCCATTTCCGCGACGGCGACTATGTGCGGCGCGGCCAGCTGCTGTTCAGCCTCGACCCGCGCCCGGCCCAGGCGGCCCTGGCCTCGGCCCGCGCGCAACTGTCGCAGGCCCAGGCGCAGCTGGCGCTGGCCACGAGCGAGCTGGCGCGGTCCGAAACCCTGCTGGAGTCGCAGGCCGTGTCCCAGGCCGAGGTCGACACCCGGCGCGGCGCCCTGCAGACCGCCCGGGCGGCCATCGCCGCGGCCAACGCCAATGTCCGCGCCCGCCAGCTGGACCTTGAATTCACCCGCGTCACCGCCCCGATCTCGGGCCGGGTGTCCGATCGTCGCGTCGATGCGGGCAACCTCGTCGCGGGCGGGTCGTCGGCCGCCGACGTCCTGACCACGGTGGTGTCCAGCGCGCCGATCCATTTCGTCTTCGACGGCTCCGAGGCCGTGCTGCTGAAATACCAGCGTCAGGCCCGCCGCGGCGCCGCCCCGATCCAGGTGCGGCTGCAGGACGAGACCGACTTCACCCGCGCGGGCACGCTCGATTTCACCGACAATGCGGTGGACACGTCTTCGGGCGTGATCCGGCTGCGGTCCCTGATCCCCAACGCCGACGGCTTCCTGAAGCCCGGCATGTTCGGCCAGGCCCGGCTGGCGGGAGCGGGCACCTACAACGCCATGCTGGTGCCCGACGCCGCCATCGCCACCGATCAGGCCCGGCGCATCGTCTATGTCGTCGCCCGCGACGGCTCGGTGGCGCCGCGTCCGGTGCAGCCGGGGCCGCTGGTCGATGGTCTGAGGGTTATCCGCTCGGGCCTGCAGCCCACCGACCGCGTCATCATCAACGGGGTCCAGCGCATCCAGCAGCCCGGCATGAAGGTCCAGGCCAGACTGGGCCAGATCCGGCCCGCCGCGGCGCAGGCCTCGCAGGCCCCGGTGACGCAGGCGGCGCCCGCCTCAAGCGCCACCTTCGCCAACAGCCTGTCGTCGGTCGACTGATCCGGTCATGAACATTTCCCGCTTCTTCATCGACCGGCCGATCTTCGCGGCCGTGATCTCGGTGTTCATCACCCTTCTGGGCGTGTTCGCCTATCCGCTGCTGCCGCTGTCGCAGTATCCGGAGATCGCGCCGCCGACGATCGCGGTCACCGCCGTCTATCCGGGCGCCTCGGCCGAGACCATGGCCGAAACCGTGGCCGCGCCGATCGAGCAGGAGATCAACGGCGTCGAGCGCATGCTCTACATCTCGTCGTCCTCGACCTCGGACGGGGTGGCGACGATCACCGTCACCTTCGAGCCGGGCACCGACCTGGACGCGGCCCAGGTGCTGGTCCAGAACCGCGTCTCCCTGGCCGAGCCGCGCCTGCCCGAGCCCGTGCGCCAGATCGGCGTGACGGTGAACAAGCAGCAGCAGGACTTCCTGCTGATCATCGGCCTGACATCGCCCGACCGCAGCCTGGCCAACGACTATATCGGCAACTACGCCAACTCGGTCATCCGCGACCGGATGCTGCGTCTCGACGGCGTCGGCGCGGTGCAGGTGTTCGGCGGCGGCAACTATTCGATGCGGGTCTGGATCGACCCGGGCAAGGCCGCCGCGCGCAATCTGACGGCCCAGGAAATCGTCGGCGCCCTGCGCGGCCAGAACAGCTCGGCCGCCGCCGGAGCCATCGGCCAGCCGCCCTTCCCGACCAACGCCGCGGCCTTCCAGCTGCCGGTGCAGGTGCAGTCGCGCCTGAGCGATCCGGACGAGTTCGGCGACATCGTCATCAAGACGGACGCCGAGGGCCGCACCACGCGCGTGCGCGACGTGGCCCGGGTCGAGCTGGGGTCGCAGGACTACGGCATCCGCGGCTATTTCGACGGCCAGCCGGGCGTCGCCCTGGCGATCCAGCAGCAGCCCGGCGCCAATGCGCTGGAAACCGCCGAGCTGGTCCAGGCCGAGATCGAGGCCGTGCGCGCCGAACTCCCCCAGGGCATGGCGATCTCCGTCCCCTACAATCCGACCGAATTCGTCGCCGAATCCGTCGAGGCGGTGCAGCACACGGTGTTCGAGGCCATGCTGCTGGTGGTGCTGGTGGTGATCGTCTTCCTGCAGACGTGGCGGGCGGCGATCATCCCGATCGTGGCCATTCCCGTGTCGCTGGTGGGCACCTTCGCCGTGCTTCTGGCGCTGGGCTATTCGATCAACTCGCTGTCGCTGTTCGGCCTGGTGCTGGCCATCGGCATCGTCGTCGACGACGCCATCGTCGTGGTCGAGAACGTCGAGCGATACATCCGCATGGGTTTGACGCCCAAGGAGGCCGCCTACCGGTCGATGAAGGAAGTGTCCGGGGCCCTGATCGCCATCGGCCTGGTGCTGGTCGCGGTGTTCGTGCCCACCGCCTTCGTGCCCGGCATCCCCGGCATCTTCTACCAGCAGTTCGCCGTGACCATCGCCTCGGCCTCGGTCATCTCGCTGCTGGTGTCCCTGACGCTGTCCCCGGCCATGGCGGCGGTGCTGCTGAAGCCGCACGACATGCACGGCGAACCCGCGCGCAAGCCGGGCCTTCTCGGGACCGCCACCTACTATGGCGGCTGGGCCGGACGGCGCTTCAACGAGGGCTTCGACTGGCTGTCCGACAAATACGGCCGCCTGACCGCGCGGCTGGTGCGGACGGTGGGCGTGGTGCTGGCCGTCTATGTCGGCCTGCTGGCCCTGACCGCCTGGCGCGTCGTGGACACGCCCACGGGCTTCATCCCCGACCAGGACCAGGGCTATCTAATCGGCGTCATCCAGCTGCCCCCCGGCTCGTCGCTGGAACGCACCGAGGCGGTGATGAGCCAGGCCCGGAACATCATCGAAAAGACCGAGGGCGTGGACGGCACGGTGGCCTTCGCCGGCCTCGACGGCGCCAGCTTCTCGTTCGGCTCCAACGCCGCGACCATCTTCGTGCGGCTGGACGAGTTCGACCACCGCAACGCCGAGCAGTCGGCGGTCGCCCTGGCCGGCGCCATCACCGGCGCCACCTTCGGCATCGAGGACGCCAACATCTTCGTCATCGCCCCGCCCGCGGTCCAGGGTCTGGGCAACGGCAACGGCTTCCAGATGATGGTCCAGGACCGCGGCGGCGCCGGCTATCGCGGACTGGAGGGCGCGACCTTCGCCATGATGGGCGCGGCGGCCCAGGCGCCGACGCAGGTGCAGCAGGTGTTCTCGACCTACAACACCGGCTCGCCCCGCATCTCGGCCGACATCGACCGCGACAAGACCCTGATGATGGGAATCCAGCCGGCCGATGTGTTCGAGACGCTCGGCATCTATCTGGGCTCGTCCTACATCAACGACTTCAACTTCCTCGGCCGCACCTTCCGGGTGACGGCGCAGGCGGAGCCGACCTCGCGCGACGACGTCGCCGACATCGCCAATCTGAAGGTTCGAACCGCCTCGGGGGCGATGGCGCCGATCGGCTCGGTGGCGACGCTGAGGGACGACTCCGGCCCGGCGCGGGTGGTGCGCTACAACCTGTTCCCGGCCTCCGAGCTTCAGGGACAGGCCGCGCCGGGCGTGTCGTCCGGCCAGGCGCTGGACGCCATGGAAGGCCTGGCCGCCCAGGCCCTGCCGGCCGGCTTCTCGTACGAATGGACCGGCCTGGCGCTGCAGGAGAAGTCGTCCTCGGGCGGGACCACCCTGGTCTTCCTGATGGCCGTGGTCTTCGTCTTCCTGGTGCTGGCGGCCCAGTACGAGGCCTTCACCCTGCCCATGGCCGTGGTGCTGATCGTGCCGATGTGCGTTCTGGCGGCCATGGTTGGCATCGGCCTGCGGGGGCTGGACAACAACATCCTGGTCCAGATCGGGCTGGTGGTGCTGATCGCGCTCGCGGCCAAGAACGCCATCCTGATCGTGGAGTTCGCCAAACAGGCCGAGGAGGACGAGGGGCTGAGCCGCTGGGACGCGGCCATCAAGGCGGCGCGGATTCGTCTGCGTCCCATCCTGATGACCTCGTTCGCCTTCATCTTCGGCGTCGTGCCGCTGATGCTGGCGACGGGTCCGGGGGCCGAGATGCGTCAGTCGCTCGGCACCGCCGTCTTCTCCGGCATGCTCGGCGTGACCCTGTTCGGCCTGGTCTTCACCCCGGTCTTCTATGTGGTCAGCCGCTGGGCCGCCTCGAAGATCCCGCAGCGGCCCGAAAAGCCGCGAAATGCGCCCACCACCCATGGCCTGCCGCCGCACGACGCCGATCCGGCGCCGGCGACGCTCCGGCCGGGAGACGCCTGATGACGACCCGACTTCCCCTTCGGTTCCTGACCGCAACCGCCTTCGCCAGTCTTGCGCTGGCGTCGTGCGCGGTCGGGCCGGGGGTGCCCGACGCGACCCTTCCCCCCTCCGCGTCGGGCGCCTTCGTCGGCGCCGCTACGCCCGCCGTGACCGCCGTGACCGCCGTGACCGCCGAGGCGGTGCGCGACGACTGGTGGCGGCTTTATGACGACCCGACCCTGGACAGCCTGATCCGTCAGGCCCTGAGCGAGAACAACGAGCTGGAGGCCGCGGCGGCCAATCTGCGCCGCGTCCGCGCGGCCTTGGGCGAGGCGCGGGTCGGACGGCTGCCGTCCACCACCGTCGGGGCCAGCGGCCAGTACGGCCGCGCCTCGGCCGCCACGGTCCCCGGCGGCAACGGGGGCCAGCCGCTGGATGAGGGCGAGCAATACGACGTCGGCCTGGACGTCTCCTACGAGATCGACCTGTTCGGCCGTGTCGGCAGCGCGATCCGGGCGGCGCGGGCCGACGCCGATGCCGCGGCCGCCGCGCTCGACGTGGCGCGGGTTTCGGTCGCCGCCGAGACCGCCCGGGCCTATGCCGACGCCTGTTCCGCCAACGCACAGATCGCCGTCGCCGAACGGACCATCGAGCTGCAGTCGAACACCGCCGACCTGACCCAGCGCCTGCTGGCCGGCGGCGCCGGCAACGGGCTCGACACCGCCCGCGCCCGCGCCGCCCTGGAAAGCACCCGCGCCACCCTGCCGCCGCTGCGCGCCCAGCGCGACGGCGCCCTGTTCCGGCTGGCGACCCTGACCGGACGCACGCCCGCCGAGGCTTCGGAAGCGGCCCGCGCCTGCGCCCGTCCGCCGCAGCTGACCCGGCCCATTCCGGTCGGCGACGGCGCCCGACTGCTGGCGCGCCGGCCCGACGTGCGCCGGGCCGAGCGCGCTCTCGCGGCCGCCGCGGCGCGCGTGAACGTAGCGACCGCCGACCTCTATCCCCGGATCAGTCTCGGCGGATCGGTCGGATCGACGGCGCTCGACGCGGGCGATCTGTCCAGAGACTCCGGTTTCCGGTTCGGCGTGGGGCCGCTGATCAGTTGGTCCTTCCCCAATGTCTTCGCCGCCCGGGCGCGGATCGAGCAGGCCAGCGCCGGCTCCGACGCCGCCCTGGCGACCTTCGACCAGACCGTGCTGGTGGCCCTGCAGGAAACCGAGACGGCGCTGGCCAACTACGCCAACGAGCTGGACCGCCGTGCGGCCCTGCAGGCGGCGAGGGGTCAGGCCGCCACCGCCGCCCGCCTGTCGCGCCTGCGCTTCGACGCCGGCGCCGACAGCTTCCTGACCGTGCTGGACGCCGAGCGAACCCTGGCCTCTGCCGACGCCCAGCTGGCGGCCTCGGAAGCCCTGGTCACCACCTACCAGATCGCCCTGTTCAAGGCGCTGGCGGGGGGCTGGAGCGAGGCGACAACCTAGTCCGTGCATTCCCGCCAAGGCGGGGACCGGGGCTTTGTCCCTCGGCCGGTGCTGGATTGAGCGCCGGTTCGTTCAACAGTTTCGCTGTCGTTCAAACCCGGGTCCTCGGCTTGGCGGGGACGCACGGATATCTGGCTCGACTCCGCCGGTTTCGCCGTTCAGGCTCCCCGCACCCTGGGGAGGCCGCATGACCGACGACGCCGAACACACCGTCGACCGCAACGACCGCCTGGTTATTCTCGCCTCGTCGGTCGGGACGGTGATCGAATGGTACGACTTCTATCTGTACGGGTCGCTGGCGGCGATCATCACCAGCCAGTTCTTCTCGGGGGTCAACGAGACCACCGGCTATATCTTCGCCCTGATGGCCTTCGCGGCGGGGTTCGCGGTGCGGCCGTTCGGGGCCGTCTTCTTCGGTCGGCTGGGCGACCTGTGGGGGCGCAAGAACACCTTTCTGGTCACCATGCTGCTGATGGGACTGTCGACCTTCGTCGTCGGCCTTCTGCCGTCCTATGCGGCCATCGGCGTCGCGGCTCCGGCCATCCTGATCGCCATGCGGCTGGTGCAGGGCCTTGCCCTGGGCGGCGAGTACGGCGGGGCGGCCACCTATGTCGCCGAGCACGCGCCGCCCGGGAAGCGCGGCTTCTACACCTCCTTCATCCAGATCACCGCCACCGCAGGGTTGCTGCTGAGCCTGCTGGTCATCCTCGGCGTGCGCACCGCCCTCGGCGAGGAGACCTTCAAGGCGTGGGGCTGGCGCATCCCCTTCCTCGTCTCGATCCTGCTTCTGGGCGTGTCGCTGTGGATCCGGCTGAAGCTGGCCGAGAGCCCGGCCTTCGCCCGCATGAAGGCCGAGGGGCGCGGATCGCGCACTCCGCTGAAGGACAGCTTCGCCCGCTGGCCGAACCTGAAGCTGGTGCTGCTGGCGCTGGTCGGCCTGACGGCGGGTCAGGCCGTGGTCTGGTACACGGGCCAGTTCTACGCCCTGTTCTTCCTCGAGAAGACGCTGAAGCTCGACGGCCCGCTGGCCAATATTCTCGTGGCGATCGCCCTGCTGCTGGCCACGCCCTTCTTCGTCTTCTGGGGCTGGCTGTCGGACAAGGTCGGCCGCAAGCCGATCATCCTGACCGGCTGCCTGCTGGCGGCCCTGACCTATTTCCCGCTGTTCCACGCCCTGACCCAGGCGGCCAATCCGCAGCTGGCCGCGGCCACGGCCACGGCGCCCGTCAGCGTATACGCCGACCCCGCCGATTGCGCCCTGCAGTTCGATCCGGTCGGCAAGACCGTGTTCGACAGCTCCTGCGACCTGGCCAAGTCGTATCTGGCCAAGGCCGGCGTCACCTATGTCAACGTCGCCGCGCCCGCGGGCTCGACGGCCGAGGTCCGCATCGGCGAAGTCAGGGTTCCCAGCTTCGACGGCGCCGCCCTGCCTCGCCCGGACTTCGCCGTCCGCAAGACGGAATGGGAAGCCGGCCTCGGCGCCGCCCTGACCGTCGCCGGCTATCCGGCCAAGGCCGACAGCGGCCTGGTGAACAGGCCGATGGTCGTCGGCATCCTGTTCCTGCTCGTCCTCTATGTGACCATGGTCTACGGGCCGATCGCGGCGGCCCTGGTGGAGATGTTCCCGACCAGCATCCGCTACACCTCCATGTCCCTGCCCTATCATATCGGCAACGGCTGGTTCGGCGGCTTCCTGCCGACCACGGCCTTCGCCATGGTCGCGGCCACGGGCAACATCTACTACGGCCTGTGGTACCCGGTGGTCGTGGCGCTGGTCACCGTCGTGGTCGGCTTCCTGTTCGTCCGCGACCGGAAGGACGTCGATCTGCATGCGTGAAGGCCCGTCGCTCATGACGCCGACGGCCGTACATCTCGCTCGTTGACAGCCACCCCGTCCCAGCACCCAATAGTCCCGGCCGTGGCCGCCAGCGAGAGAGTCGACATTCATGGGCGCCGTCAGATTTATCCGCCGGCACTTTGGCCTTCTTGTGCTTGTCGCCGCCTGTCTTTCATTCGGCGCTGCGGCCGGCGGATACGTGGCGGCCGGCTTGCTCAGCGCTCGGGCGCAGGCCGAAGCTCGGGAACAGAGGCGAAACCCCCGTCAGACGTATCCCGTAAACCGGGCGAAAGTGCAGGCAGCCATGAATCGCGCACGCGACAACGGGCCCGCCCTGCGCCAGGCGATGATCGACGAAATCGTCCTGAAGAACGTCCAGGTCCAGCGGACGGAAGAAGGCTTTCTGGCGAGCTACTACGGGTTTCGGGTCAGAGGATTGCTCTCCCCCGGCGGTGGACGCTGTCTTGTCGTGTACGTGCAGGGCCACACCGGCAGTCCGAACGATTTTGACTACTACCGCGAGATCGCGCGTGCCGCACATGCTCGCGGTTGCGACGTCCTGGGTTTTTCACTCGTGGGAATCGGTCTGAATGCGGGCCCGGTCAGTTTCCCGTCCGCGCGATTGGGGCAGACGGTTCATCTGTCGGCATCCGAAGCGGCCAACCATGAGACTTACCGGCTGTTTGCGGACGAATTGCACCCACAAGCGACGCCGCTAAGCCTGTTTCTCTCGGGCCACTACGCCATTCTCCGCGAAGCGGTAAGGGGCTATGAAGACGTGTCGATCATCGGGATTTCCGGGGGAGGTTGGGCGACGACAATGCTTGCGGCGATGACGCCGGAGATCGACCGCTCGATTTCATGGGCAGGAAGCCTGCCAAGGGAATACCGGTTGTTCGGCCTCGATATCGGAGATTTCGAGCAGGACGGGCCGTTCTTCGACCGCTTCGATTACTGGACCCTCTACATGATGGGCGAGATTGACGCCGCTGGCCGTTCAACCCGCTCGGTTGTGCTTGTCTACAATGACCAAGACGATTGCTGCTTTGCTGACCCCGCAGCCTCAGCTTTCCGACAGGACATGCTCGGATTCGGCTGGCCGAACGTGATAGTCGTCAAATCCACCAGCCATGTGATCGAGCCCGAACTGGCCAAGCAACTGCTGTTTCCTCGCTCCTGACCGAACCCGCCGGCCCCACTCTCTGGCGCCGAGTAAGGGAACTTCCGGCACGGTTGGCAAAGTCCTCTTCACGGCGACCTGCCGAGGGTCCGGTCTCCGGGAGATTGTAGGGACGGCCTCAGCGACGAGCGTCGTCCTGCCTCGGTCACAGCCCTCCGACCCGGCTGGGCACACTGAAGATCGGAGGCTGATGGAGACGCGATCGCTCCGTTTCATGGCAAGGTCGGCGGATCCCCGTCTCGGACGTCCAGGGTCGCAGTCCCGTAAAACACCGCGCGAGGGAGCAGACCGGCCTGCGATCGAGCGCTTGCCAAAATGGCCGTGGCCAAGGCGGCGCCTGCTCGTTATCCCGGGGCCCTGTTAAACGGAGACTTCCATGCGCGTGGCGATGATCGGTACCGGCTATGTGGGGCTGGTTTCAGGGGCGTGTTTCGCGGACTTCGGCCACGARGTCGTGTGTGTGGACAAGGACCGCTCCAAGATCGAGCGGCTGAAGCGCGGCGAGATCCCGATCTTCGAGCCCGGCCTGGACGATCTGGTCGCGGCCAATGTGCGCAGCGGGCGACTGTCGTTCGCCCTGGACGGCGCCGACGCGATCCGGGCGGCGGACGCGGTCTTCATCGCCGTGGGSACGCCGTCGCGACGCGGAGACGGCCACGCCGACCTTTCCTATGTATACGCCGCGGCCGAGGAGATCGCCGGCCTGATCGAGGGCTTCACCGTGGTGGTGACCAAGTCCACCGTGCCGGTGGGCACGGGCGACGAGATCGAACGCATCATCCGCGCGCGTCGGCCGGACGCCGACTTCGCGGTCGTGTCCAACCCGGAGTTCCTGCGCGTGATCAAATACGCGGCCAACGCCTTCCTGGCGATGAAGATCACCTTCATCAACGAAATGGCGGACCTGTGCGAGGCGGTCGGGGCGGACGTGCAGCAGGTGGCGCGCGGCATCGGACTGGACAAGCGGATCGGCGCGAAATTCCTTCACGCCGGGCCCGGCTATGGCGGATCGTGCTTCCCCAAGGACACCCTGGCCCTGGTGCGGACGGCCACCGACGCCGGCGCCCCGGTCCGGCTGATCGAGACGACGGTCCAGATCAACGACGCGCGCAAGAAGGCCATGGCCGGAAAGGTGGCGGCGGCGATGGGCGGCGACCTGAAGGGCAAGACGGTGGCCCTGCTGGGCCTGACCTTCAAGCCGAACACCGACGACATGCGCGACGCGCCGTCGCTGGACGTCGCCCCCGCCCTGATCGCCATGGGCGCGACGGTTCAGGCCTTCGATCCCGAGGGCATGGACGAGGCCGCCAGACTGCTGGACGGGGTGGTGTTCAAGGACGGGCCCTACGACGCCGTGGAAGGGGCCCATGCGGTCGTCATCCTGACCGAATGGGACCAGTTCCGCGCCCTCGACCTGGACCGGGTCAAGCTGCTGCTGCGCGAACCCGTCATGGTCGACCTGAGNCCATGCGGTCGTCATCCTGACCGAATGGGACCAGTTCCGCGCCCTCGACCTGGACCGGGTCAAGCTGCTGCTGCGCGAACCCGTCATGGTCGACCTGAGRAACGTCTACCGGCCCGAGGACATGCGCGCCCGCGGCTTCCGCTACGTCTCGATCGGACGAAACTAGCTACTCGCCAGGCTGCCGAGAGTGCATCATGCCCATGTTCCCGAGTGAGGAAGCATGACTGATTCCCACCTCTATCCCGTCCCCACCGGCTGGGCCGAGCGCGCCCATATGGATGCCCCGGCCCATGCGGCGGCCCGGATCGCCGCCCGCGAGGAGCCGGACGCCTACTGGGGCGAGTGCGCGCGTCGGCTCGACTGGATCACCCCGCCGACCGTGATCAAGGACGTGTCCTTCAACAAGGCCGATTTCCGCATCCGCTGGTTCGGGGACGGGGTCCTCAACGTCGCCTGGAACTGCCTCGACCGGCACCTGGCCGAGCGCGGCGACCAGACGGCCATCATCTGGGAGGGCGACGAACCGACCCGGTCCGGCGGTCTGACGTACCGCGAACTGCACGCCGAAGTCTGCCGCATGGCCAATGTGCTGAAGGGCCTCGGCGTGGCGAAGGGCGACCGGGTGACCCTCTACATGCCGATGATCCCGGCCGCGGCGGTCGCCATGCTGGCCTGCGCCCGCATCGGCGCGGTGCACTCGGTCGTCTTCGGCGGCTTCTCGCCCGACAGCCTGGCCGGCCGGATCGAGGACTGCGGCTCGAAGGTCGTCATCACCGCCGACGAGGGCCTGCGCGGCGGCAAGCGGGTGCCGCTGAAGGCCAATGTCGACGCGGCCCTGGAGAAGCTTCCGCCGGGAAGCGAGGTCCAGCACGTCCTGATCGTCTCGCACACCAACGCCGCCATCCCGATCGTCGCCGGCCGCGACGTCCGCTATGGCGAGGCCGGGCGCGGCGTCTCCGACGACTGCCCGTGCGAGCCGATGAACGCCGAGGACCCGCTGTTCATCCTCTACACCTCGGGTTCGACCGGAAAGCCCAAGGGGGTGCTGCACACCACCGGCGGCTATCTGTTCTGGGCGGCGTGGACGCATGAGCTGGTGTTCGACTACCGCCCCGGCGAGGTCTTCTGGTGCACCGCCGACGTCGGCTGGGTCACCGGCCACAGCTATTGCGTCTACGGCCCGCTGGCCAATGGCGCCACGACCCTGATGTTCGAGGGCGTGCCCAACTATCCCGACTACAGCCGCTTCTGGCAGGTGATCGACAAGCACCAGGTCGAGATCTTCTACACCGCCCCCACGGCGCTGCGGGCCCTCATGCGCGAGGGCGACGGACCGGTGAAGGCGACCAGCCGCAAATCGCTGCGCCTGCTCGGCAGCGTCGGCGAGCCGATCAATCCCGAGGCCTGGCGCTGGTATCACGAGGTCGTCGGCGACGGCCGCTGCCCGATCGTCGACACCTGGTGGCAGACCGAGACCGGCGGAATTCTGGTCTCGCCCCTGCCCGGCGCCACCGATCTCAAGCCGGGCTCGGCGACCAAACCCCTGCCGGGGGTCGAGCTGGAGCTGGTCGATGCCGAGGGCCGGGTGCTGGAGGGCCCCGCCTCGGGCAACCTGTGCATCACCGACAGCTGGCCCGGCCAGATGCGCACCGTCTGGGGCGACCACCAGCGCTTCTTCGACACCTATTTCAGCGCCTATCCGGGCAAGTATTTCACCGGCGACGGCTGCCGTCGGGACGAGGACGGCTACTACTGGATCACCGGCCGGGTCGACGACGTGATCAACGTCTCGGGCCACCGCATGGGCACGGCCGAGGTCGAGAGCGCCCTGGTCCTGCACGACGACGTGGCCGAGGCGGCGGTGGTCGGCTTCCCCCACGACATCAAGGGTCAGGGCATCTACGCCTATGTAACGCTGAACGCGGGGGTGGAGCCGACCGACGACCTCAAGAAGGCGCTGGTCGTCCATGTGAGGAAGGAGATCGGGCCGATCGCGGCGCCCGACGTGATCCACTGGGCGCCGGGGTTGCCCAAGACCCGGTCGGGCAAGATCATGCGGCGGATCTTGCGGAAGATCGCCGAGGGGGACGTGGGGAACCTGGGCGATACGTCGACGCTGGCCGATCCGGGGGTGGTGGGGGAACTGCTGCGCGACGCACCCTCGTGAGGCTCCCAGGCGCGACGCTGCCCGGTGGGTGATCATCCTGCGGTATCAGTCTGTCCTGAGGCGAAGCGCCGGAGGCCGCTTCCGATCCTCCTCGGTCTCCCGCCGCGGCGACGTTATGGGCCCGCCGGGATCGGGGGTCGGGTCGCGGAGTTATATGGCAGCCCGAACGATCATCAGTGAAATTTGTGTCCCGGCAGGAGGACTTACATGGCCCATACCGACGGCGATCGGCTGAACCGGCGAACCCTCGTCTCTCTGGGCGCGGCCGGCCTCGCAGGGGCGCTTACAAGCTCCGCGGACGCGAAACCAACCGCGCCGGACACCCTGGCGAAGGACGGGCGCCAGACCGTCACCCCCGCCTTGCCGGCGCCCAACGTTTCCGATCTGTCCCGGAAGGTCGATCGAACCGCGAATCTCTCGGATCTGGCGGACAGCGAGGAAGCGTTTGGGAACCTGGGCTTCGTTCAATCGGGAGCCGGCGCCGTCCGCCGCACGGCCAGGGCAAAGGCTCAGGAACTCGTCAGCGTGGCAGACTTCGGGGCGACGGGCGAGGGAACCGGAGATGACACGGCAGCCTTTGTCGCGGCGGCGGCGGCGCATCCCGGCAAGATTATCCATGTACCCGCGGGAACCTACCGACTCGGCCAGGTCGGCAATCTGAACGAGGCCGGCACGAGCTTCCGGGGGGCCGGCCGCTATGCTTCGATCATAAAACCGGCTGCATCCATGCGGTCAGGCCAAGCGATATTCTACAATGGATCGGCGACCGAGGGGACCTCCGCCTATGGGCTGATCGAGGACATCGGGTTCGACCTGTCGGGCCAGGACTGCATTTGCATCGACCTGTCCTCATGCAACAATTTCAACGTCAACCGTTGCCATTTTCGAGGTGGGAGCAACCGGAGATCTGCACTCGGAACCGGCGTCCGATTCGGATCCCCCAGAAACCAGGGGGCCTACACCAACACCGTCACCAACTGTTCCGGGCACGCTCTCTCCAAGGGGCTTGAGTTTGGCAGGGGCGCCAACTCCTGCATGGTCGTCGGGGGTGAATACCTGAACTGCACGGTGGGGGCCGATGCGGGCCCGGACGACTATCTGGACACACCCCGCATTATCGGGACGCGCTTCGAGGGTTGCGGCGTCTCGGTCAGGATCAGGGCCTTGGGGGCCCAGCTCCACGCTGTCCGCTTCGAGGACAGCGCTGTAGCTGACGTGGAATTCCTGAAGGGGTCCGATCGCTGTGAGATCATGGGTGGCTATTCGGCGTCGTCCCGGGTCACCCTGCTGGCGCCGGAAAACTGTACAAACCTTGTCTGCATCGCCGGCGATCTGGGTTGGTTCGAGACCCACGACGGCGCGAAATACATGCAGGGCGTACATGTTTTCTCCGGAGTAGGTCAGGCCGCAGCGCCCGCCTTGCCGGCTGGAGTGAACGCGACGGCCTTCTTCACGCAGACAGCCGTGCTGTTCAACGACGTTAGCCTGGAGGCTGTGAATACCAGCAACGACGACACCCTTCTCATGCTCCGAGGGAACACGAGCAACGAACTCGAGATTCTGGGGTTCGACAGAAAACTTCGAGCCTATCGCGACGTCAACATCGGAGGGGGAGAATCGATCAATCCGCTGGGAACCGGCGTAACGAGTCTGGGCAAGGACTCGCGAAGATTCAGGACGGCGAACCTCAGCGAAGGCGTTCGGGTGGCAGGCAAGCAGGTGGTGGGAGCGCAACATCCTGCCATCGACGACGCGACAGACGCCGCCAGCACGGTCAGGCAGCTGAATGCTGTTCTTGAATGCCTGCGCGCGCACGGCCTAATCGCGAAGTGACTGCGGTCATGCCGACACGCCCCGCGCGCCACAAGCCGTTGATGTTTCTTAGCCAGCTGGAAATATAGAGCCGTTTCCACGTAGGTAACGGCAGGCGCTTGTTGATGAACAGAACGTCCTTATTGTTGGGCGTGAACCGTATCATATGGAAACCGATGTCCTTGAGACGTTGCTTGGCTTCCTCAGTTCGATCCCTGAGTTCGGGATACCAGAAATCGTGAAATTCGACGGTGATCTGATCGATACTCCGCAAGGTGTCCGCGTTTGCTTCCAGAATCATATCGAGTTCCGCGCCTTCGATATCCACTTTCAGCAGACTAACCGGGCCGGTCCTCTTGAGGATCGACTCCAGCGACGCCGCTGCGACCATGGTTGTGGTTCTTGAGCCGGTAGCTTCAAGGAGACCGCCCACCACGGCGAGATCCATCACCGAACCTGTCAACTCCTTGTCCATGTCGTAGGTAAGGGCGACTTCGCCGTCGTAGGCCGTGATCGCGGCCTGGATAACATCGATGCCGCGCGCCTCGAGGTCTCGGGCGAGCTGGGGAACCGGCTCCACCGCGGTCACCAGACAGCCATAGCGAAGCGCCATCGGAACAGTGAACTCGCCCCGGTTGCCGCCAAGGTCCAGCACTCGGGCACCCGCCGGGAGAAATTCCGGCAAGAAGCTGTGCTGGCTTATGCGTTCGAGTGTCTTCGTCATATCTGCTCCCCTGCGGGTCATACCGCAGGTCCGGCACAGGGACCACACTGAGCCCGGCCTAATGTTGCGTTCATCGATTGGGATCTGGTGCCTCTGGATTCGGGGCCTGGCCGAGCCAGCTAGGTATGAAGAAATCGCTCGAGAATACGGAGGCCCAGAGGTCCGCTCTTCTCGGGATGGCATTGAAATGCCGTGATGTTGTCCTGTTGGACAGCCGCGCAAACGGGATAGTTGGCGTAGTCGACATTCGCCAGGCGTCGATCATCATCCTCCGGGATGCAGCTATAGGAGTGCACGAAATAGGCGGAGGAGGCCCCGGGCTCAACGCCGTCAAGAAGGGTGCCGTCCCAGGTCCGCGTCTCTGGCTTCAGGAGCGGGCTCCAGCCGATATGAGGAACCTTTCGCACCCCCGCCTGGTCCGCCGGCGGAATGGGCGCGACGTGCCCGGCGACCAGTCCCAACCCCTCGTGCCGTCCGAACTCGAGACTGTAGTCGAACAGCAGCTGCATGCCCACGCAGATGCCGAGGAACGGTCTCCCGCTCGCGGCGAACGCCCGAACCTCGTCGGTCAGCCCGCTGTCTGAGAGCGTGCGGATACAGGGTTCGAAGGCTCCGACTCCGGGCAGGACAAGCCGGTCAGCAGCCCTTATCCCGGCCGCTGATGACACCAGACGAGCCTCCCCGCCAGCGCGCTCGATGGCGCGCGCCACGCTGTAAAGATTGCCGATTCCATAATCGACTACATGGACAATCGCCGTCACGGCCGAACCTCCGCATCGCGCCGGACGCGCAGGCCCGCCGCGACCGCCGCCTCCCGGATGTCGGACAGGTTTGACCGGTTGTAGTGAAGGATGTCCGCCATTGCGACCGCGTCGGCGCCATGGGCGACAGCGCTGATCATATGGGCCGCCGATCCCATCCCGCCGCTGGCGATTACCGGGATCGGCACAACGCGCGTAACCGCCTCGATCAATTCAGTGTCGAACCCCTTGCGCGTTCCTTCCTGATCGACAGACGTCAGAAGAATTTCGCCAGCGCCCCGCTCGTAGCCGAGCCGACACCAATCGACCACATCGACACCCGTGGATTCTCGGCCGTTGTCCGTGAACGCCTCCCACCGGCCGGGGCCGCTCCGCTTGGCCTCGATTCCCAGAACCATGCATTGGGAACCGAACCGTTGAGCGATCTCGGTCACCAGTTCGGGGCGACGAAGAGCCGCTGTGTTTATCGCCACCTTGTCGGCGCCGGCCCTGAGCATGGCGCGGACATCATCGATAGAACGCAGTCCGCCCCCCACCGTCAGTGGCACGAAGACATCCCGTGCGGTCCGCGAGACGATGTCGCCCAAGCTGTTGCGACCGTAAAGACTGGCCACGATGTCGATGTAGATCAGTTCGTCGGCGCCCTGCTCATAGTATCGCCGGGCATAGTCCTGCGGATCGCCGATGACCCGCAGCCCTTCGAGATGGATCCCCTTGATGAGATTGGGACCTTTGACGTCCAGCCTTGCGATCAACCGGGTATTTCTCATGCACGCTGATCCGTTCGCCCCCAGGGCGTGTGGCGCAACTTCCATTCCCCGTCCTGCACGGACCAGAGATGAGGGGAACGGAACCGGTCGCAGACGGCAAGAAACTCCTCGCGCGACATTCCGATGTAATCGAGGAACTCGGCCTCATAACGAGCAGGGTATTCGCCCTCATATCGCTCCATCAGCGAGAGGCCTTCTTCGCGCGTGATATGGTGGTTACGAATTTCCTGTGCGGAATCCATCATGGCGCGCCCGACGCCGAATTTGATCCAGCGAGTAAAGTAGAAGAACCCGTCAACCTTGTCATCCAGGCTATTGTACTTCGAATAGGTCCCCTCGGTACGCACCGGATTGGCCTCAAACCCGGTGTGTTCAACGGCGTAGTAATAGGCCTCTTGGGGCACCCACTTCTTGTAATAACCCAGATACTTCCAGTCGATGCCCTTCTGTGTGAGCACATCCGGATCCAGAGGTAGATAGCTCTTGAGATCAACAAGAGCGACACCTTCATCGAGATATTCCCCGATCGGTTTTCCACCCAGCAATATATCTCTCAGATCACGATCACCGAAATAATCGAGCTTGAAGCCCTCGCTTTCGGCTTTTTCGCCGGCGGCCGCATAACTGGACGTCTTGTGACTGATCTGTTCCCCATACTCGCCAGGCATTTCACCATAGAATATCAACGGGATATTCATCTGGGCGGCCATTTTGGCCACGAATGTTTTCTGGCCGAGAATGAACGGTTGGAAGGGATGCAAAAGATTGATTGTTGCATTCCGCGTCAACAATCGATGGATCTTTCCGTTTGGCGTGTAGAGATAGTTGTCAAACCCTCCCACGTGCAGCCACTGCTGGAAGTTCTTCCACCCAATGTCAGTGTAGAGATGCGGTGACCAGGTCACCGTGAGCGGGTTCATTCCGTATTTGTATTTGAGCAGGTGCGACTGCATGGCGCTGTCCTTGCCTCCGCTCCCGCCCACGATGCAGTCGTAGCCGCCGTCGGTACGACGATATTTGTTGCAGAGCTCGATCAGTTCGCGCTCGCGCTCGTCCCAGTCGATTTCGCCATCGTCCTTCATCGCATTGAAGCGACATGCGTGACATACGCCGTCTTCGTCGAAGCTGATCGTCGTCTTGGTTGAGCCGTGCCCGTGCGTGTATTCGTTCGCTGACATCGGCTGCTGATTGGACATGTTGCATTGCACGCAGAAGCGGACTTCACGCGGCAGGCCGTAATAGACCTCCAGCTCCGGCTCTGGCCGGTTGAAGCGCGAGATATCGACGCTGGGACTGGGACCGATCTTCATGGCGAGGCCTTCTCAGAACTTGGTGAACGGCGCCTTCAGGCGTCCGTATGGGCGGTGCGCGCCTGCTCGAGGTCAGTCGGTCGACCAACATCGAGCCAAGGTTCGTGCATGGGGTAGACAATAGTGCGCCGTCCGGCCGCCTGCAGGCGCTCGAAAAGGGCGGGCATGTCGCAGTGCTTGTTGTATTCCAGACAGTCGAGCGCGTCCGGATTGAGAGCGTAAACACCTGCGTTCACATGGCTCTTGAATATGGGCTTTTCCTCAAATCCGACAATGTCGACTCCCTCCGTACGGACGACGCCGAAAGGGTGCTGCCATTCATGCGACTGCACCGCCATCGTTGCTGCGGCGGCGTTCCGGTCATGGAAGCTGAGGATATCGCTGTACCGCACGTCAGTCAGGACGTCGCCGTTGGTCACCAGGAACGGACTGTCCGGCCGCTCCAGCAAGCTCAGCGCCCCTCCCGTGCCGAGTGGCGTATCCTCGCGCACGTAGTCGATGTGGACATTCCAGGCGGAGCCGTCACCGAAATGGTCCTCGATCATATGGCCGAGGTAATGTACCGCGATCACGAACCGGTCGAAGCCGTCCGCCGACGCGCGCTCGATGATATGCTCCAGCATCGGCTTGCCTCCGACGGCCAGCAAGGGCTTGGGGCAGTTCTCGGTATGCGGGCGCAGCCGCACGCCCCGCCCACCGGCCATGACCACCATGAGATTGGGCCGCTTCGCCAAGGCGATCAGCGTGTCCCAAACGTGGAGCCCGATGACGCGGTTGGTCTCGTCGACCACCGGCAGCTGATGCACCTTGTTGGCGTACATGATCTTGTTGATCGCGTCGGCCGACAGGCCAGGCGGCGCCACCAGGGGCGAGGTGTTCAGGATGAGGGAGGCCGGACTATCCAGCCCGAGACCGCGCAACAGCCCGCGACGAATGTCACCGTCAGTGATAGTTCCGACCAGCCGTTCCCTTTCGTCAACCGCGATGACGATCTGCAAGCCGGCAACATCCAGCTGCTGGATCGCCTGCTGCAGGGTCGACCCCGCGGGCAGCAGGCAAGCGCGCCACTGATTGGAAACCATCGACCTATTCCCTGACGCCATTCCCGACGTGCGGGAAGGCGCCGTACACCGCTACGTCGCGGAAGCGCTTTTTTAAAAGCCCCCGAAGCGGATGCTCTTGCAGGACCCGCACGATGGCCTCCGAAGCCCCCCCTTCGCCGTAAGGATTGGCGGCGGTCGCCGTCTGCTTCCGGAATTCTGGAGAGTGAGCACGGGCCAAGGCAGCCTCTATCGCGTCTCGTTGCGGCGCACAATCGATTACGCTGGCCGCCTTCAACCGTCCAGCCTGACGGTCTCCGATGTTGACTGTGGGGATGCCGAACGACGGCGCCTCCAGCAGGGCGCTGGAGGAGTTGCCGACCACCGCGTCCACCTGGGCCATGCAGGAAAGATAACGCAGCTGCCCGAGCGACGGATAGGCCACGGCGTTCGGACGCGCGGCGGCGTAGTCTTCGATCTGCCGCGCCAGGGCGCGACCGCCCGTGTCGGCGTTCGGCAAGGTGAATATCAGTCCGGTGTCCGGCCCCATAGAGTCCAAGGCATCGAACAAGGCCTGCACCTGCGCATCGGCGTCATCGTCGTCCAGCGTAACTGGGTGGAAGGTGATCAGCAGATTCCGGGATCGGAACCGGACGCCGGGATCGGCCTCCAGCGCCGATCGATCCATCAACGTCAGCCGATTGATGGCGTCCACGCCCAGACCGCCGACGAGAAACACCCGGTCAGGATCCTCCCCCAGCTGAATGACGCGATCACGGTACGGGGCCGCTGCAACAAAGTGCAGGTGAGACATCTTCGTAATTGAATGGCGGATCGATTCATCGAACGCGCCCTCCGTTGTTTCCCCGCCGTGAATGTGGGCGAGCGGCACGCCGGCCACCATCGCAGCCGCGGCTGCGGCGAAGATTTCGAACCTGTCGCCCAGCACCACGACGACGTCGGGCTTGAGCCGCGCGAACACGTCGCTGAAGCCGATCAGTCCCAGCCCCATGGCCTTGCCGACGCCGACCGCGGTGTCGGAGCTCAGCAGCATTTCGACGCGATCGTCGATGACGACGCCATCGGCCTCGATCTCACCCACCGTCATGCCGAACTCGGGGGACAGGTGCGTGCCGGTGACCACGGTCTGCAGGATCAGGTCCGGAGCCTCGGCTACCCCTTCAACCACGCCTCTCAGCAAGCCATATTCGGCGCGCGTGCCCGTGACGATGCAAACCCTCCGGCTCATAGGACGATGAGTTCATCAGCCGCGAAGTCGCGCGACGCCGTGCGGCCCATGACCTCGTCCCACCGCATCGGGGAGATGCCGGTGCCGGGCCTCTTGGCGGTCACGTTGCCGGCCGTGAACTGTTCACCCGCGCTGATGGGCGTCTGGGCGACCAGAGATTTGCGAGCGATATCGCGGTTCTTGATCTCGCTCGGACTGGGCCGCTTGACGCCGTCGCCCTCCATGGCCTTTTCGATGTTGCGAATGGCCGAAACCATAGCCTTCAATTCAGCCGGCTCCAGGCTGGCGCGATGATCTGGGCCGGCGCGGTTTCGGTCCAGGGTGAAATGCTTCTCGATCACGGTCGCCCCCAAGGCCACAGCCGCAACCGGCAACTCAATGCCAAGCGTATGATCAGAATAGCCCACGGCGATGTTGAAGGCCGACGCGATGTTGCCCATCGCGCGCAGGTTCACATCCCCCATCGGCGTCGGGTATTCGGTGTTGCAGTGGAGCACAGTCAAATCGGAGCGCCGCACTCCACCCTCCTCCATGACCATGATCGCGTCCTCAATTTCCCCCAAGGTCGCCATGCCTGTCGAGAGGATGACAGGAACTCCCTTGGTGGCCACGTGGCGCAGGTATGGAAGATTTGTCAGTTCGCCGGATGGCACCTTGATGCGGTCGATCCCGAGTTCGATCAGCATGTCGAGGCTTTCGAGATCAAACCCGGTTGAAAAGAACCGGACTCCGAGCTTCTCGCATTCCCTGATCAAGGCCTCGTGATCGGAACGCGACAGTTCCAACCGGCTGATCATCTCCCGCTGACTTTCGGCAGCATCGGTCGTGGCGACCTGATAGCCGGCCTTTGGCGCGTGATGCGCGACCATTCGATCGGCCACGAAAGTCTGGAACTTGACCATGTCGACGCCCGCATCCGCCGCGACCCGGACAAGTTGCAGCGCGACATCCAGATCGCCGTCGTGGTTCACGCCCGCCTCGGCGATAATGAGGGTGTTCATCTTATTCTTCTCGCTGGAACGCCTGCATATACTGCATCAGCCTGACAGTCCCGGATCACGACTGCTCCAGCGCCAATCACGGTGTTGTCTCCAATGGAAAGGGGGCGATCCGCCGTGCCGTTGCTCACGACGGCCCCGACACCGATCCAGACGCCAGCCCCCATGTGCACGGAGCCGGCCACAGAGGCTCCGGGAGAAAGAGTGCTGAAAGCGCCGATCCTGCAATCATGGGAAACGGTGGCGTTCAGATTGAAATTACAGAAGTCGCCGACCGCGACGTTGGTTGTTATTCGCACACCGGCCTGAACGACGACCCCCCGGCAAGCGCTCAGGAATTCCCGTTGGCCCAAGCCGAAACTGGCGTCCGGGTGCAACAGGGATGGAAAGGTCAGACGGTCCTGGTATCGAGCCGCGACACGGGCGCGGGCGATATTGTCCCCGATGCCGATTGCGAATGCGGAACCGTCGAGAAGGACCGCCTCCGCCTCTTCGATAACTTCCAGGTCCGACGTTATCGACGGAGCCTTGTCTGCCGATTGCGACAGCAGAACCGGCACATAGCCCAGAGCAGCGGCTACACCCGCCAACTCCCGGGCCTGCCCTCCCACACCGAAGATGAACAGTCGTTCCAAGCCAACCTCTCAGGCGCTGCGGGTCATCAGCAGAATTTCGGCGAGCCGCAGATCGAAGGGGGTGTCGATATCCAGCGAGCGATCGTCCGGCATGACATATCCCAACGTGCCGGACCCCGTGAGCGCACGGTGAGACATCAGCCAATCCCGCTGCGCGTAATACATCGCCCCGTTCAGGACGTAGAGCGGCTCGAGATCCTGCCGCCGCGCCGCCGACGGACTCTCCAGAAACGGCGTCAGACGGCCTTCCATGGAGCGCGCGAACATCCATGCAGGATGCTCCGCCACCGCACATACCGATACGACGCTCTCCGACTTCGTCGCTTCGACCATCGCCAACAGACCCTCGATATCCGAGGTCCCGCGAAGCGGCGAGGTCGGCTGCAACAGGAGCAGGCTCGTCGCATCCGGCAACATTTCCAGCGCGTGCATGACAGGAGCGATCCCGGGCGCCCCGTCGGTGGCCAGATTCCCGGGCCGCAGGAACGGAACTTCCGCGCCCGCAGCGCGTGCAATCTCCGCAATCTCCTCGTCGTCGGTCGTGACCACCACCGAGTCGATCCCACGCGCTGCAAGCGCCGCTTCAATCGTCCAGACGATCAGGGGTTTTCCCGCGAGATCGCGGATGTTCTTGCGCGGTATGCCCTTCGACTGACCCCGGGCGGGAATGAGGGCGAGCACCCCGCTCATGACCCGGCCCGGTTCACCAGGCGAGGGCTGCTGGGCACGTTAATCACCCGTGTCGCCATGTCCTCGGCCACCGTCAGGTCCGCCCGCGGACAGGCCGCGTACATCGGAAGCCGGTGCATGAGCGTCCACACGGGTCGGGACATGTAACCTGCGGCGTTCAACCCCTCCAGCACGTGTTCCTGCGCGGCTGCCTCCCCCGGGGCCAGGACGATCGTGTTGAGCCAATAGTTGCTGGTGGACCCCTCAGGTTCCGCCAGAAAGTCCGCGCTGACGATCGGCCGGAACGCTTCGGCATAACGGGCGGCCAGCGCCCGCTTGCGAACCAGCATGTCCGGAAGTTGTTCGAGCTGAGCGCAACCCAGGGCGGCGTTCAGGTTGGGCATCCTGTAATTGTATCCCACCTCGTCATGCACAAAGTTCCAGCGATCATGGACCCGAGCAGTGGTCGACAGGTGCTTGGCGCGGCGCGCCAGCCCTGCATCGTTGGTCAGGACGGCTCCGCCCCCACCCGTCGTCAGCACCTTGTTTCCGTTAAAACTCAGAGCAGAAACGGCGCCGACATTGCCCGTGTGGACGCCGCGATGAAGTGAACCGAGCGACTCCGCCGCATCCTCGATCAAGACCAGCTTCCAGCGCTCCGCGAGGGCGGACAGCGCGTCAAGATCACAGGGATGGCCAAAGGCGTGCATCACGACCAGGGCCCGGATCGTCGCCCCGGTCGAGCGGTTGACGCATCGTTCACCTTCGACACGCGCCGTGGAGGCCAGATGGTCCTCAAGGCGATCAGCATCGACGCCCAGGGTCCGGCTCTCCGAATCGACGAAATGGGGGATCGCTCCAGCGTAGGACACCGCGTTGGCGGTGGCCACAAAGGTCAAGGCGGGCACCAGCACCTCGTCCCCGGGCTCGACGCCGGCGACCAGCAGACAGATGTGCAGGGCTGCCGTACCGTTCGCTGTCACGACAGCGTGCGAGATCCCCGTATAGGCCGCCAGGTCGCGCTCGAGCCGATCGACGTAGGCGCCGACCGACGACACCCAGCCCGTATCAAGACAGTCCTTCACGAAGGCCCACTCGTTGCCGGCGAATTCCGGCTCGTGGAGCGGTATCTGGGCCTGGGTCTCGCCGAGAACGGACCGCACGGCCAGCAGGATTTCCGTCGTCACCGTCGCGGGGGGAGCCAGCCTTCGAGCAAGCACGTCGTTCTCCTCAGATATTGTACACATCGGCCTTGTAGCGACGCAGGTTGGCCGGGTCGGTGAACCAGGCGATGGTTTCGTCGAGGCCGCGTCTAAAGCCGTCCCGGCCGGCGTAGTCGGGTGTCCACCCGGTCAGGCGGGCGGCTTTCTCATTGTCCGCCCAGAGCCGCTCCACCTCGCTCCCGGTGGGCCGCATACGCTGATCGTCCGCAACGATCGAAACTTCCCGGCCCATGCGTTCAGCGATGAGCGACGCCGTGTCGCCAATCGAGATTTCAAAGTTGCTGCCGATATTCACAACCTCGCCCACAGCGGCGTCGGCCTCCGCGACGGCGACGAAACCGCGCACAGTATCTCTCACATGGTTGAAATCCCGGGTCGGATGAACGGCGCCGAGCTGAATCTTCTCGGCTCCGCCTGCGATCTGGGTAATGATCGTCGGGATGACGGCACGGGCGGACTGTCGCGGACCATAGGTATTGAATGGCCGGATGGTCGCCACAGGCGTCTCGAACGACAGGAAGAAGCTTTGCGCGATCTGGTCAGCGCCGATCTTGCTGGCCGAATAGGGCGACTGGCCCTGCAGGGGATGTTCCTCGGTGATCGGCACGAAACGAGCCGTTCCGTAGACCTCGCTGGTGGAGGTGTGAACGACGCGCTCGACCCCGAGGTCGCGCGCCGCCTGCACGACGTTGAGCGTCCCCTTGACGTTTGTGTCAACGTAGGTGTCAGGGGAATGATAGGAATAAGGGATGGCGATCAGGGCCGCCAGATGCAGGACCACATCGCATCCCTTCATCGCGGTCCGGACGCCATTGGGATCGCGGATGTCCCCCGCGAACACCTCGAAACGATCACGATGCTGAGCATCGACATCATCCAGCCAGCCCCATGAGTTGAAGCTGTTGTAGTAGACGAACGCCCGAACGTCCGCGCCGATGTCAACAAGGTGTTCGGTCAGATGAGACCCGATAAAACCGTCGGCACCGGTAACCAGAACCCGTTTTCCGGCAAGCTTCACGGCCAATCCCCTTATATCCAGTCCCGACGCCGGCGGAGACGCTTCTCAAGCCGCGGCCAGCATCATTTCGCTATTGGCGATGTCCAGTCGCGCCGGTGGTCTGTAACGGCAAGGGGCACGCGAGCGCAACGGTAGATGGCGCATGTTGCGTCCAGGGCCTCATTGTGCCGCTCCGTTGTGTCCGGTAAAGCCCCGCATCCGCCATGGAGCGCGCTGAATGACCATCCTCGTGACCGGCGCCGCCGGCTTTGTCGGAATGCATGTCGCGGAGCGTTTGGCCCGCCGGGGCGAGACAGTCATTGGTCTGGACAACTTCAACGCCTACTACGATCCGCGCTTGAAGATCGCGCGGGAGCAACGGCTGGCTGCCCTACCCGGCTTCACGATGGTGCGCGGCGATATCGCCGAGGAAGGGCTTGTGACGGATATCGTCAGGCAGCGAGGGGTGCGGCGTGTGGTTCACCTCGCCGCGCAGGCCGGGGTTCGCTACTCGCTCGAGAACCCCTTTGCCTATGAACGCTCGAATCTGGCCGGCCACCTTGCGGTGCTTGAGGCCTGTCGCCATGGCCAGGTGGAAAAACTGGTCTACGCATCGTCCAGTTCCGTCTACGGCGACCGACCGATCGGCAATCAGGGGTTTCGTGAAGATGAGCCGTCGGTGCAGCCTGTTTCGCTCTATGCGGCGACCAAGCGCTCGTGCGAACTCATGAGCCACTGCTACTCCAGCCTGTACGGCATACCCCAGGCGGGATTGCGCTTCTTTACCGTGTATGGTCCATGGGGTCGGCCGGACATGGCCTATTTCAGCTTCACCCGGAAAATCGAGCGCGGCGAACCCATCGAAGTGTTCGCAGAGGGCCGCATGGCCCGGGACCTCACCTACATTGACGATATCGTCGACGGCGTGATCGGGGTGCTGGACGCACCGGCGGGGCCGGGATTGCACGAAGTCTACAACATCGGTGACAGCAGTCCCGTGGGCCTCATGGACATGATCCGCTCGCTGGAGCGGGTGCTCGGCCGTGAAGCGGTGAAGATCATGCGCCCGCCGCAAGCCGGCGATGTCACCTCCACCTTCGCCGATATCTCCAAGATCAAGGCGTTGACGGGATACTCTCCGCGGATCGGGTTTGACGAGGGCGCACAGCGCTTTGTCGACTGGTGGCGCCAGGAGGGTCGCGCCATCCTCCAATAATGAAGGCCCGGGGTTGTGATTTGTCTGGCGCCCTCTGATCCTATCCGACATTGACGTTGGGCGCCTGCCACACTCCGACGCCAGTCTGGCGCAACAACTCACCTGCAAAGTCGCACCCGTGATACTCACCGCCGCTTCGATCGCCATTTCGCTCCTGGCGCTGCTCGCCAGCCTGATTCGCACGCCACGTTTCGAGTTCGTGCGGCACTGGCTGGTGTTCTTTGCCCTTGGCGCCGGCAACATCCACATTGCCGTGGTGTCCCTGGCGGTGCTGCTGTTTGTGAACAGCGGCTACCGGCTACCGATACGTCGGCTGGGGCGAACTGAACTGATCGTCCTCGGGATGGTGGGATTGATCGCCCTGATCTCCCTGTTCTCGCCGATAACCGGGCGGACGATCACCAAGCTCCTTCACCTCGGACTCTTCGTGTTCATCGCCTTCCAGCTCATGCACGAATTCGCATCAGCCGAACGGATCCGCTTCTATCTCCGCTGCATGGTGTACGGCGCCACCGCCATGGCGCTCTTGGCCATCGCCCTCTCGTTCGTGGGTCTGACCGAGACCCCGCACATCTATCTGGCGCGAGGGTCGAACGAAGGCTCGATCTTTGTGACCTTCATGGGAGTGCTGCCGGCGTTGACCCTGATGCTCTGGGAGCGTCGTCCGCACTATTTGGCCCTCGCCGCCATGCTGGCGATCGCCCCGCTGCTCGCGGTCAGCCGAAGCAACACCGCCGTGTCCGCGGTCATGCTCGCCGGCACTTTCTACTTCCTGTTCAACCGACCGCTCATTAAGGCCACAATGCTGGTCGCCGCGGGCGCCATCATCTACCACAGCCGCGACCTGCTCAGTCTCCAGATCGGCGGTCAGATCAACTACTCTGCGCTGCAACGCATCGAACTGACCCGATATGGCTGGGATTTGTGGACAGAACGGCCCTTGACCGGATGGGGGTGGGGATCGACCAGCAATCTGGTGCCGCAGGCAATGCTGGTGGACATCGAGTACCCGCATTTTCACAATACTTGGGTCCAGATCCTGGCTGAAACAGGCGCGGTTGGGTGGTTGATAATCGCTCTGTTCGCATGGTTCGGCATACGTTGCGTCTGGATCAGCATCGTTCGTCTGCGGAGCCCCGCCATTTCAGCATACGTCTGCTTCGCCTTGGTCGGAATCGTCTGGCTCGGCTTTTTCGAGGCGTTGACCTTTGGCGCAGACCGGATGGTTCAGCTGGTGCTGATGCTGCCGATCATGGGCAACATGATCTCCCTCGGCCTGGAGGCTCAACGTGAAGCGCGAGCCGTCAGCGCCACGGCTGCCCGGGATGTCTCGACAAATTATTCGGGTTCGACGGCGGCGCCGTAGCGGGCGGCGCCAGGACCGGCGATCGTGGCGGTCGTCACACGCCTGATCGCCGCAGCACCTTTCCCACGGTTCCCACCACGGCGTGAATATAGGCTCTGAAGGTGGGATCACGCAGCCAAAGGCGCTCCAGACGGGTACGTTCGTCAAGACTTGAAACATTGTACAACTGGGCTGGCCCGGTGATGCCCGGACGCAGACTATGGCGTTCGATCCAGTAGGCTGGCGCATAGTCGGCCTCTTGGGCAGGGGTGTCGGGCCGCACTCCGACAACCGACATATGTCCCGCGAGCACGTTGATCACCTGGGGCAACTCGTCCAGATGCATGGCCCTCAGAGGGCCGCCGATCCGTGTGATGCGGGGGTCGTTGGCGGTGGTGGTCTGAAATCGGCTGCGGGCCTCCGCCAACGCGGCTGGTCCGCTGCCCTCGACCCGTCCCGAACCGCTCACCGGGTTCACCCGCATGGTTCGAAACTTGAGGATTTCAAACGCCCTGCCGCCCTTGCCGACCCGGCGCTGGACGAACAGCGCCGGGCCCCGATCCTCGGCCCGGATCATCAGGGCGATGACCCCCATGGGAATGGCCAGAACAATCAGGAGGCCCAATGCGAACAGCAGGTCGACGGACCGGATCAACAGGGGGTCGAGACGTCTCATGGTCTGGGACATTTGTTCGATTCACGGAGGACGGGACAGGCTTGCCGCGATGTAGCCTAATGAGATCGAGTATTGTAGGGACCTTGGTCTCACCCGGCTGCCCCCCCCTGTAAGCATGAGGCCCCGTGCTCGATTGTATCGACGCTGACCAGCGGACAGACGTCGGACCGGCTTTCGTCCCGAGTACCGACCTCGAGTGTTTGCAGCAAGCCGGAGGTCCCCCTCTCGGAGAGCCGTTGGGCACGGTGACCGAGCGCGTTCAAAGTTGCAGCAAGGCTTCAATCTGATGTGTGGCATTTTCGGAACCTTCCATTTCGGGCGGGGCGCAACAGATCGCGCCACGCTCGATGCGATGGCTCGATCAATCGGCCACCGTGGCCCCGACGCCACCGGCTGCTTCTCCAATGACGACACCGCCTTGGGCAACTGTCGGCTTTCAATTCTCGACCTCAGCGAGGCGAGCAATCAGCCGCTGCTGTCCGACGACGGCGAAGTGGTCATCGTCCAGAACGGCGAAATCTATAACTTCATCGAACTGCGTGAGGAGCTTCAACAGACGGGAGCCCGGTTCAATACGTCCGGTGACACGGAAGTCTTGCTGCGCGCCTACGAGCACTGGGGTCCGGAGTTCGTCAGACGCCTGAACGGGATGTTCGCCATTGCGGTTTACGACGGGCGACAAAGGACCTTGCGCCTGTATCGAGACCGCTTGGGCGTGAAGCCGCTGTATCTGGCGGGTGGAGACGGTGACCGTCTCTGGTTCGCTTCGGAGATCAAGGCGATCCTCACGACGGGGTATGAGGTCAGGCCCGATCTCGCAGCGTTCGCTCAATACTTTGCCCTGAACTACGTCCCTCAGCCGCGCACGGTCTTCGAGGGCATCAGGCATCTCCCGCCGGGCTGCATGGCCGAGATCAGCGCCCTGGGCGGCCTGAAGATCAGCCGCTACTGGGACCTCGCGACCATCCAGCCCCGAGCCGGCATGTCGGAAGGCGAGGCGAAAGAGGGGATCCTGGCGCTGTTGGACGACGCCACCCGGATTCGCATGCGCTCGGATGCTCCCTTCGGAGCCTTCCTGTCCGGCGGGCTCGACAGCAGTACGGTCGTGGGCTTCATGAGCCGACACGCGCGTGAACCCGTGCGAAGCTATTCCATCGGCTTCGACGATCCGCGGTTCGACGAAACCGAGTACGCAGTCGAGGCCGCCCGTCTTTTTGGCGCCGATCACCGGACCGAGCAGATGTCGAACGACGGCGTCGATCGGTGGCCCCGCTTTATCTGGCACTGCGACCAGCCTCACGGCGACGTGTCATTCATTCCGACCGACCAGGTCTCCAGCCTTGCCGCGCGGGACGTGAAGATGGTCCTGACCGGCGATGGCGGCGACGAGCTGTTCGCTGGCTATGAGAAGTATCTCAACATCTTCCCGAACGGACAGACAGACCACCTCGGCCCTGGGTGGGAGGAGGGTTTTGCGCGCGATTCGGGTCTTCTACTGCCTGGTCAGGATGAGGGGCTGCTGATCGGCGCATTGCACGAAGCCTTCCGGGATACCCGTCCTCATCAGGCTTTGACCGATGAGATTCGTCGCGCCGACCATCAGGATCCGATCAATCGTGTGTTGATGGCGGAAACGCTGACCCTGCTGCCAGGCAACAACCTGGTGAAGCCCGACCGGATGGCGATGGCCAACTCGCTGGAGGTCAGATCCCCGTTCCTTGACTACCGGCTGGCCGAGTTCGCCTTCTCCATTCCCGGCCACATGAAGTTGGCGGGGGGCCAGACGAAGGCGATCCTGAAGGACGCTGTGGAGCCTATGTTGGGTCGCGCCCTCACCCGCCGCTCCAAACAGATGTTCACGGTGCCGGTGGGCGAGTGGTTCCGCCAGAAGCTCGCCGGATACTGCAGGGAAATGCTGTTGGACGGGCGGTTGGGAGCACGGGGCCTCGTCGCAGAGAGCGCGGTTCACGACATGCTGAATGCGCATCTTTCAGGCGTCGCCAACCATACCCGGCAGTTGCGGGCGCTGATTTCCCTCGAGATCTGGTTCCGCCTGTTCGTCGATCGCGATCCCCAATCGCTCGCGCAGGCGACCGCGACCCCGCCAGGGGGGGCGACGTGACCCGCACGAGCTCGAAGCCGGAGCCCGGGCCGCTTCAATTTCTGATGATCGTGAACGACCCGGACATCGCGCGCTACGTCTTCGGGCATGGCGTGACGCGCCTGTTCATCGACCTTGAGCATCTGGGGAAAGACCAGAGACAGGGTCACCTGGACACCTGGAAGAGTCGCCAGACCCCCAATGATCTCAGTCGAATTCGGGATGCCGCGCCTGACGCTCATCTGTTGGTCCGTATCAACCCGCTGAACGCCGGCAGCCGCGCAGAGATCGATGACGTCCTGGCGCGCGGGGCGGACAGCGTCATGCTGCCCATGTTTCGAAGTCGGGACGAACTGGCGCGATTCGTGGACTTGCTTGCGGGCCGGGTCGAAGCCCTGCCGCTGGTCGAGACGGCCGGGGCGCTGTCGGCGGTCCCCGAAATTCTGCGGACCGTTCCACTCACCGCACTGCACATCGGCCTCAATGACCTTCACCTCGATCTCGGCATGGACTTCATGTTCGAACCGCTGGCCCAGGGCCTCCTTGAGGAGCCGTGCGCGGCGCTGCGTCAGGCCGGCGTGCCATTTGGGCTGGGTGGGATCGCCCGCGCCGGGGAGGGCCTGGTTCCGCCAGAACAGATCTTGGGTGAGCATGTTCGTCTTGGCTCGACGGCGACGATCCTGTCGCGCGGCTTCCATAACGGCGCCGCCAATCTGGCGGAACTGCTCGCGGCGAACTTCGATTCCGAGGTCGCCAAGCTGCAGGCGATCTATGCCGGGTTCAACACAGCAAGCGCCGCTGAGCTGGAGCGGAACCGGGTCGATTCGGCCAGGGCGATAGAAGCGGTGGCGGCCGAGCGGCGGCATCGCCGGTCGGCGTCGTGACCGTTCGACCGCCGCGCATCCTTATGGCCGCCTATGGTGGGGGGCATGCGGCGATGATCGCGCCCGTCGCCAGGGGCCTTCGAGCGCTCGGCGCGGATGTCGATCTGGTCGGATTCACAACCGCGCGCGCCGCCTTTGAACGCGCCGATCTTGAAGCGGGGTCGGTAATCAAAATGCTCGACCCGGATCCTGCCGCCGACGCACCCTACCGGGAAGCGGCGCTGACGCTTCTGACAGGCGACGGCCACGCCGATGTCACGCGTGAAGAAACCGAGGCCTATTTCACGATCGGCCTGAGAGACCTGGCCGAACAACTGGGTCTCGACGAGGCTATGCGCCGGGTGCGGATAGAAGGTCGCAAGGCCTTTTTGCCTGTCTCGGCGATGGAACGCTATCTTCTGCAAACGAAGCCCGATCTGGTGATCTCGACCACCAGTCCGCGGTTCGAACTCGCTCTCCTCCGGGCCGCTCGCCGCCAGGGCATCCCTTCTGTAGCGATGGGGGACCTTTTCCTGGTCGATGAGCGCGAGTGGATCCTGTCAGGCGATTACGCCGACCACCTGACGGTGATCAGTCCGGTCGTTGCGGAAGAGCTGGCGCGCGACGGCCTGGTCGGAACCCAAACCCACGTAACCGGAAATCCGGCGTTCGACACAATGAGGCCGCGACCGGACGACGGCGCGCGCCGCGACGCGCTTCGTCTTCGGCTGGGACTGTCGGATCGCACTGTCATTCTCTGGCCCGCTGCGCAGCTGGGAGCAGTGGCGAGCGATCAGCGCCCCTACGCCCGGCCCGACGAGGTCGTTGCCGCGATGGAGCGCATCTGCGAGCGGGATCCGGGTTTCGCCTACCTGCTGCGACCCCACCCGAATGCACCGTTTGAAATGCCGGAAGGGGCCCGGAACGGGGTGCTGGACCTTGGAATTCTGACCCCGGAGGAAGCCTTGCTGACGGCAGACCTTGTCTGCGTCGAGGTCAGCACGATGGGACTTCAGGCCGCTCTCCTCGGAAAACCTGTTGTCTGCGTCACCTTCGCCCACGAAGCGGGTTTTCCGCGGTATGGCCTGGCGCAAGTCGTCGAGTCGCTCGATGGGGCCGTAGACCTGATCGCCGGGCGGCGCTTTGCATTGCCCTCGAAGGACTTTTCAATGCCGCCGTTAGGCTCCGCGACCTCGAACGTCATCCGGTTGCTGCAGCGCCTTGCAGCCTCGATCGACGGCCTCCACTAGCATCAGAGGACTATCATGCACATTCTCGTCATCCGGTCGAACCTGCCGGATATGGGGCCAGGCACCCAGGCCCTGACCGTGGCCAAACAGATGCGCGCCAGAGGCCACACGGTGTCGTTCGCGACCAGCGGCGGCGTTCTCATGCCGCTGGTGATCGAGGCCGGCTTTGCCGTACACGTCATCCCCGAGCTGGCTCATGACCGGCATGATCCGGTGAGCGTGGCCAAGGGCATCGCAGCCTTGGCCCGAATCATCCACCGGGAACGACCAGACGTGATTCATGGTCACAACGCCGCAGCAACCATCTGCGGTTGGCTCGCGGGATTGACTGTGGGGACCAGACTACCCTGTGTGACGAGCGTGCGCGGCGTGGAGGAGCGAGCGTCACACAACTGGCGGAACCAGGTCTGGCAGCGGGTTCCCGGCATCCTCCTGGGCGTCTGTGAGAAGACCCGTCAACGGCTCATCAGTTTCGGAGTGCCATCCGAGAAGATCGTGGTCACCTACAATGGGGTGGACACCACTCGTTTCGTGCCCAGTACGCGGCAACGCGCCGATCAGCGAAAGTCGCTCGGCCTGACCGACGAGGTGGTCGTGGGGTCGGTCGGCGCAATGGTCGCCTTCCCTGGGGAGGAAGGGGCGGGCAAGGGTCAACACCTGCTGGTACGCGCGGCGGCAAAGCTCAAGGACAAGCACCCCCGCCTTCGGGTTCTCCTCGTCGGCGACGGCAGCGGACGCCCTTCGGTCGAGGCCGTTACGCGGGAAGTCGGGATGGAGGATCGGGTGATCTTCGTCGGGCAACGCTTCGACACGCCCCAGCTGCTCGACGCCATGGACATCTATGCGTTGGCCTCCACGCAGGGAGAGTTCTTTCCGAACTCCATCGTAGAAGCCATGTGCATGAGCCTTCCGTGGATCGGCAGCGACATAGCCGGCCTCGGCGAGCTTACTGCGGAAGGGGAAGCCGGGTGGGTGACCCCGATCGGCGACGTCGATGCCCTCGCCGTCAATCTGGACAGGCTGGTCTCCGATCCCGAGCTACGGCGCTCAAGGGGAGAGCGAGCACGACGCGAAGTCATGGAACGACTAACGATCGAGAAGGTCACAGACCGAATTCTGGGTGCGTTCCGGGCGGCAGGAGCCAAGCCGGAGGTCGTCGGCGGCTGACGCAGTCAGATGGCCTATTTCAACCCGTGACGGTCCATCCAGGTGTGCAGCGCCAGAAGGCTCCATATCTGGCTGGAGTGTTCGGCGGCGCCCGACATGTGCTGGTCGACCAGGCGCTGCACGGCGGACACGGGCAACAGTCCCGCTGCGGGGCGATCTGTTGACAGCAACCGTTCGTGAACCAGGCTCGAGAGCTCGCCCCGAAACCAGCTTGTGAGGGGAACACGGAACCCGTGCTTGGGTCGCTCGGCGATACTTGCGGGCAGGCGCCGGCCCAACAGTTCGCGGAGCGGCAGCTTGCCCCGAGCTCCTCGCCGCTTCTGCGAGAGCGACATGGCCCTGGCGATCGAGACGACCTCAAGGTCGAGCAGAGGCACCCTGCATTCCAGGCTGGCCGACATGGAAACGTGATCGGTTTTCGGCAACATTTGCCCGACCAACTCTCCCGCGAAGTCCGCCTCCAGCATCTTGTCGCCGTCGTAAGCGACGTTACGGGCCCAGTCCGGCAACTCAGGTTGCGGATCGAGCTCTCGCCCCCGCAATCCCGAAAACGGCCCCGAGAAGTAGTTTTCGTCATCGATCAGATCGAAACCCACTCGCGCCCGGCGAAGAAATTCCGCAACGCCGCTGGCGGGGGCCTGCGGCAGAAACGCCGAAGCCGCTCGCAACGGGCTACGGATTGCGCCCGGCAATCCTCTCCATTGCTGCTTCCAGCCGGTCCACTGATGCCTCGGATAGCCGGCGAACAGTTCGTCACCCCCGTCTCCTGACAGGCAAACAGTCACTTGCTCGCGGGCGAAACGCGATAACAGCAGCAGGGGAAGGCAGGCCGGGTCGGCGATCGGCTGGTCCATTGCCGACAGGGCGTCGTCCAGGCTCTCCGTCAGCACCGTGCCGGTGACTTCGCACTCGTGATGTCGTGTCGAGAAATGAGAGGCGACGGCACGCGCGACATCGGCTTCATTCGCGGCCGCGACGCCATGACCCTCGCCAGAAAAACGAACGGTGAAGGTCAACGGCTCGAGACCCATCTCGGCAGCCAGCGCCACCAGCAAACTCGAGTCCACGCCTCCTGACAGGAAGAAGCCGAGCGGTACATCGGAGATCATCTGGCGCCGGACGGCCGCCCGAAGCGCGGCCTCGAGGTCTTCGACCGTCGCCGACTCCGCCTTCGCGGGCAGTGGCTGGGGCTCGAGAACATCGATTGCGCCGGTTGCCGAATGTATCCGCAATCGCCCGCCGCGAGGAATCTTGCGCACGCCCCTGAGCAGGGTGCGCGGCGCGGGGGTCCAGCCCAGGGCCAGATACTGGGCAACAGCCTGCTCATCCAGTTCGGGGGTTTCGCCAAGTGTCTCAAGCGCCGCGATTATGCCCCGGAGTTCCGACGCGAACACGATGGCCGACCCGGTTTCAGCTACGTAAAGCGGCTTGATCCCTATGGGGTCGATCGCCAGGGTCACGACCTCGGACCCGCCTGTCTGTTCCAGACGGGCATAGGCATACATTCCGTTAAGACGCCGGTCCGCCGCGTCACCCTCCAGCACATGGCCGGCCAACACGACCTCGGTGTCAGACCGGGTCTGGAAGTTCCAGCCTCGCGCTGCCAGATCGGGCCTGAGATCCTGAAAGTTGTAGATTTCGCCGTTGAATATCAACGTCGTCCGGCCATCCGGAGCCGACATCGGCTGAGCGCCGCTTTCGACGTCAATGACCGCCAGCCGAAGGTGGCCCAAGGCGACGCGCTGGCCGAGGTGCACACCCTCCCCGTCGGGGCCACGATGCTTCATGGCTGCCATCATTACCCGCGTGACACGTTCCGACGCGCCGGCTTCGATCTTCTGATCCGGCCGCCACACGACGCCGCATATCCCGCACATCAGTGTCTTCCCAGAAGCTTCGCCAGCCGGGACCGCCAACCGGCGGACGACAACAGGCTCCTAACAGCGCCGGAATAGGCGAAACTGAGCCCGACGCCCACCGCAATGTTCAACAATGCGATCCCCCCCCATGCCATGACGACGAGCACCGGGTGTGTCAGACCGAGCGCGGCCACGCTCCCCGCGGCAATGAATACCGCCGCGAACACGGCGATCAATCGAAGCGTCCTCGGCGTCACGCCGGAGACGCTGAACCCAAGCCCGGACCGGACGAGGATCACGGCATAGGCGGCGACCTGCAATGTCAGCCCGCCGATCGTCGCCCAGGCCAGGCCGTTCAGCCCGAAACGGGGGGCCAGCACCATGCTGAAACCGATCTTGATCGGAAGCACGGCCAGACTGGTCCAGACGATCCAGCGGGTCTGTCTGTGAAGAACGAGAATACGTGCGAGTATTAAGGCGGCGCTGATGGTGAGGACAGAAAAGCCATAGATCTGGGTCAGTTGGTTAAGCGCTGCTGCATCCGCCGGAGCCATCGAGCCGGTTCGGTAAATGAGGGCGGTGGCTTGAGGCGCGAAGAAGACCAGGACCGCCACCGGTGCGGCAAGCAGGCTCAGCAAGGCCGCGGCGTCAGGGGCGACCGCCTTGCGCCATGCGCCGGACCCATCCTCGGCCAAGGCGCGCGCCCAGCGGGGTTCGAGAATGATGAATGCTGACGAAACGAGCAGCATGTTGGTCAGATTGGCCAATCGGCTCGCATAGCTGATCAAACCGATTCCGCCCGGGCGGACCGTCGAAGCGAAGTAGAAATCTATGTAAACGTACAACTCCCCGACCAGGACTGACAGGACCAGCGCCAGGACTGCGCCCCAGTAGGCCTTTCCGTGGGGCAGGGTGATCGGCCTTGAAGCCTTCCCCTTGAGAAATCTCCACAAGCTCGAGACCGCATCGCGCGGCATGACCGAAACTTGCAGCCCCACCACTGCCATCGCGCCGACCGACAGGCCCGCGATCATTCCTTGCGCCGCTCCGGTGGGGCCGTGCCAACGGAATCCCAGAACCAGGCCCGCCAAAGCCGTCAGATTAGTGACCAGCTGGGGCACCGAATACCACACGCCGTTTCCAGTCAGCCTGTTCACCAGGCTGGAAAATTCTGAAAGCGTCAAAAACAGGGGGGCAACCACACTGAGGGCGAGGAGATCCCGAAACAGCTGCCGGGCCTGACTGTCGAAGCCTGGCGCGGCGAGGGCGATGATCTGATCGGCGAACAGCCACAATCCCACCCCGTATGCAGCTGTCGCGGACGTGGCCCACAGGGCAGCATGCAGAAACAGGCGGGCAGCCGCCTCGGCCGTTTCCTCTGACTCCACCCGATAGATTCGCGCCACCAGCGCCGGGACGACGGCCCCGGCGACCAACACCGTTTCCAGCAGCCATATCAGTTGGAAGGTCAGCAGCAGGGCGTCGGCGTAGATGGTAGCGCCGAGCAGAGCCGCGATCTGCTGGACCCGAACGAAGCCCAGCAGCTTTGCCACCAGCGAGACAACAAGGGTCAGCACCACCAGGACGCGGGTACGATCGGTGCCCGGGCGGATGAAGAGGGATGCATCAGACATCGGTCCCCCTTCAAGCCAAGGGCGGAGAGGCGAGCGCTGTTCCGTGGGCGGAGCCGGTCAGGACCGGCTTGCCCGGGTATCGGGAACAATGCTCATCGGGCGAGGTTTTCTGGGCCGCCTGACATCGACACCGCGGATGGCCTCAATGGCGCCGGCGATCGCTTCGCGAGTGCGAGGCTCGTCGCGACGCTTGGCCACCGCTATCAGATCCCTGACGTCGGCTTCGGTCAGATCGGGGGCGCTGGCAGTGCGAATCTCCATGATGCCTGGAACGCACTCCGTTACGCTTTCTCCTTCATCAAAAAGGATCTCCGACAACTTTTCGCCCGGCTTGAGACCGGTGAACTCGATCTCGATGTCGATGTCGGGCACCTTGCCGCTCAGTTCAATCATCTGCCGCGCGAGGTCCGCAATCTTCACGGGCTGTCCCATCTCGAGCAGGAATTTGCTTGGCTCACGCCCGGATTGACTGGCCTTGATCGCACTGCTGTGCAGCACCAGTTGGACGGCTTCCGGAATGGTCATAAAGTAGCGGTCGACATCGGGATGGGTCACGGTGACCGGACCGCCGCGCGCGATCTGGTCACGGAAGATCGGCACGACCGACCCGGCTGATCCGAGGACGTTGCCGAAGCGGACAGCCGACAATCGGGTCTTCCCCGATGCGGTTAGGTCAAGAAGTGTTTCCGCAATACGTTTGGTCGCGCCCATCGTGTTGCTGGGGGCCACGGCCTTGTCGGTCGAGATCAGCACAAACTGGGCAGCCCCGGCCTTGATCGCCGTCGTCATCACGTTCGAGGTGCCCAGCACATTGGTCAGTACGCCCTCGGCGGGATTGCCCTCAACAAGGGCGACATGTTTGAGGGCGGCGGCGTGAAACACAATGTCCGGCCGTTCCTGGTGCATGATTTCGGTAACTCGATCCTCGTCCCGCACGTTTGCAAGAAGGGCGCGCCGCGAGCCGGAAGGATAACGCTCGGCCAACTCGCGATTGATCTCGAAAAGCAGAAACTCCGAATGATCAACCAGACTGAGATGAGCGCAGCGTAACGCCGTCAGCTGACGCGCCAGTTCCGAACCAATGCTTCCGCCCGCCCCGGTCACCATCACGCGGCGGTTCTCGATGAGTGCGGTGATGGGCCCTGGGTCCAGACGAACGGGCTCGCGCGGGAGAAATTCCTCGAGGGAAATTTCCCGCAACCTGTTTGATCCGCCGCCGTCCACCTCATTCAGGCCGATCAGCGATTGCGGACGCAGCAACGCGTGCCCGGCGGCCCGGAGACGGCCGATCCGTTCAGCGGTGAACCCCATCTCTGCGACCGGTTCCGCGAGAAAGAGAATAGAGGGCGGGCGCTGGGATTCCTTCCCGCGCATAGCCAGGACCTTTTCGAGATTCGCGTACCCCGCGACACAGGGTACGTCGTGCAGCTTCAGACCCTGCTCCTGGAGGTTCGGCGTCAGAACGATCTCGGGCCAGTAGCCCCGGTCCGCGTCAGATCTCAAATGTCGAACATGTCTTTCGGCTGCGGCGAGCGGTCCTACGATCACAAGGGCCTTGCCATGCGGAGCCTTGCCCCGCCACCAGGACGGCAGGATGTTTGCGGCCAGGTTTCGGTCGTACACGAGCCGCCAGGACAAGCGCAGTCCGACGAGAAATGCGAAGCTCAATCCCCAGGCCAACGGCAGCACGGATCGAGGCAGATCCACCCCTCGATCGAGGATGAAAATCAGAAGAACAAACACCAGCGCCGTGACGATGGTGTTCCGTAGCAGAACGACTACCTCCCGCGCCGAGGCAAAACGCCAGGCTCCGCGCTCGGTTTGGGAAACCAGCTCAATAGCGCCCGCGATGAGGGCGTAGAGAGCCGCCCAGCCGATGACACGCTGTGCGTCGTCGTTCGTCAGCCACCAGTCAAGATCAAGCGCGCGCCGCATTTGATACGCAAGCAGAAAGGCGCCCATCACCACAAGAAGATGGGTGGTGAACTTCAAAACTCGAAACATCGCGGCCTCTCTTCTGAAACCCCGGTTTGGCTGTGACCGGCTTTCGGAACCAGCGGTCACTACATGTTGAATGTTCTGACCGCCACCCCTCGAGGCCTGACGGGTCATCAGATCGGTCGCCAGCGCAATCGAGCGTGACTGGACAGCCCGAAGCCGCCGCGGACGCATCACCCGCCATAACGCTGAACCAGCCTTTGCCTTCAGAGCGTCCGTGTCGTAGACCGCTGGGGTCGTCGGTGAGACCGGTGGCTATCATATTGTAACCCCTCAGTCTCAAGCTGGATTATCTTGATGCGTCTTCCCTTCATGGCTCTTTTGGCGGTGCTGGTTGTCGGTTGCGCTGGCGCGCCCCGCCAGGCTTCGCCCGAGGTGGCGACGACGGTGAACGCCGACGCGCTGCAGGTCAGCGCCGCAACGGCCTCGGACCCGGAATACCGTATCGGACCGTCGGACAAACTGAATGTCGCGGTGTTCCAGATTGAGGACCTCAGCTTCGAGGAAATCTTTGTAGACGCCTCCGGCAACCTGCAGATGCCGATGATCGGAACGATAAAGGCTGCCGGACTCACGCCTGAGGACCTGTCCCGCGAGATGGAGCGACTCCTCCGGGAACGCTATCTGCGGAATCCCCAAGTGAGCGTCACGGTCATAGAAGCGGCCAACCAGAAGGTGACGATCGACGGAGCGGTGACCAAGCCCGGCGTCTATCAGATGCGGGGCCGCACAACCCTGCTGCAGGCCGTCGCAATGGCGGAGGGACCTACCCGCGTCGCAAATCTTTCCAGCGTCGCGGTTTTCCGGACTGTAGAGGGACGGCGAATGGTCGCCTTGTTTGATCTTGGCCAGATCCGGGGTGGTCAGATGACAGATCCCTATCTTCAGGGCGACGATATCGTCATTGTCGATACCTCCCGTCTCAGCGTCACCCTGCGAGAGATTCTCGCAGCGCTTCCGGGGCTGGCTGTCTTCAGCTATCTGTAGGGTCAGCGGAATGGCGGCGAGGCTGCCAACGTGACGCGTGTTCATCGGGCCGGCGGGAAAACTCGCGCTCACTACGTCCATACGCTAGAGGCGTGTAGGGCATCGTATCCAAGTCAAAACTAGGTAATCAAGAATGTTCGGCGAAGGCGACGCTGCGAAACAGGGCGGAATTTTCAGGGGTGCCGCTGCCCCCGGGCCGTTTGGCCCGGTCGATACACACCGCGCCCCGATGTTCGGCGGAAACGAGGCGACATTCGATATCGCGGAGTATTGGCGACTCGCGGTCAAGCACCGCTTCCTGATCCTCGGCTCCCTGATCGCGGCCCTGGTTCTGGGCGCGGTGGCGACACTCCTCATGACGCCAATCTACCGGGCGTCGGCGACACTGCAGATCGATCGGGAATCGGCGCGGGTCCTGAATGTCGACGAAGTGCAGCCCCGGGAATCCATGGTCCAGGGCGAAGAGTTCTTTCAGACACAATACGGCTTGTTGCGCAGTCGTTCGCTCGCCGAGCGTGTGGTCGATTCTCTGGGCCTGGCGAACTCGGACGCCTTTCTGGAGCAGATGAAGGTCGAGCCGCCGGCCGAAGAGGGCACGGCGGCCGCCCGGGCGGCCCTTCGCCGTGAGGTAGTGGTCCAGACCCTGCTCGGCAATCTCGACGTGGCGCCTGTGAGGGGGTCGCGGCTGGTCGTCGTCTCGTTCGAAAGCGCCGACCCCCGTCTGGCCGCTCGTGTAGCGAACGCATATGGCGAGAATTTCATCCAGGCCAATCTCGATCGCCGGTACGAATCCTCGGCCTACGCCCGCACTTTCCTGGAAGACCTGATCGCCCAGACAAAGACGAAACTCGAAGCCGCTGAACGGCAATTGGTCGCCTACGCCGCCGCCCAGCAAATCATCAACGTCCGCGAAGCGGATAGCGCCACCGGCGCCGAATCCCAGTCCCTGGCCTCGGCGAACCTTTCCAGCCTCAACAACGCCCTCGGCGTTGCCCGGGCAGCGCGCCTTGCGGCCGAAGCAAAATGGCGGCAGGCATCCGGCGCGCCCTTGATGAGCCTCCCCGAGGTGCTTCAGAATCCGGCCATCCAGCGTCTGGCGGAAGAGCGGGCGAAAGTGGACGCCGAGTATCAGCAAAAGCTGCAAGTCTATCAGCCTGCCTGGCCGGAAATGGTCCAGCTCAACGCGCGGCGCGAAGAGCTGGATAGCCAGATCAATACGATTGCCGGGTCGATCCGGAACTCCATCCGCGGTCAGTATGTCGTGGCTGTCGGCGAGGAGCGCGGCCTGCAGAACCAGGTGGAGGGGCTGAAAGGCCAGGTTCTCGACCTGCGGGACCGAAGCGTTCAGTACAACATCCTTCAGCGCGAACTGGACACCAGCCGGACGCTCTATGACGGGCTTCTGCAGCGATACAAGGAAGTCGGCGTGACCGGCGGCATCGCTTCCAACAACATTTCGATCATCGATCAGGCAGAAATTCCGGGAAGTCCTTCCGAGCCCCGTCTGTTGCTCAACCTCCTCCTCGCGGCCCTGTTCGGCATGGGGCTTGGCGTCGCCGCCGCCTTCATTCTGGAAGCACTGGACGAGACGTTGGCGTCGCCCGACGACGTGGAATCCAAGTTGGGCCTCCCCACCCTCGGCGTCATCCCGCTGCTGGACCGAGGCGAGACTCCGGCCACGGCCCTGAACGACGTAAGGTCCAATTTCTCCGAGGCCTATTATTCGTTGAGAACTGCATTGCAGTTCTCAACGCCGAACGGCGCGCCTTCGACAATACTGGTCACCAGTTCCAAACCCGCTGAAGGCAAGTCCACCACCGCCTACGCCATGGCGGTCAATCTGGCTCGTCTCGGCCGGCGCGTGCTGCTTGCCGACGGGGATCTCCGGAACCCGTCTATGCACCGCGTGATGGGCGTCGAGAACGACGTGGGGATGAGCAATCTGCTGTCGGGCTCTGCCGACCTGCAGACGCTCGCCAAGCCCACTTCCCAGCCGAACCTGGACTTCATCCCCTGCGGCCCGCTCCCGCCAAACCCCGCGGAACTGTGGGGCGGGGATCGCTTGAAGCTGGTGCTCGCGGAGGCCGAAGGCGTCTACGACCACATCGTAATCGATGGTCCGCCCGTCCTGGGTTTCGCAGATGCGCCGCTGCTCTCTTCGGCCGTCAGAGGAACGCTGTTCGTTCTGGAATCCAAAGGCACCCGACGGGCCCAGGCTCGCGGCGCCCTTCGCCGGCTGTCGATCGGGGGCGGTCGGATTCTCGGGGCCGTTCTGACCAAGTTCAATACCAAAACGGTCCAGTACGGCGGCTATGAGTACGCCTACGACTATAATTACGGCCCTGGCTCCGAAGGGAAGGACAAGAGCCGTAAGGCCAAAAAGCGGTGATTAAGGAGGTCGCCAACCGCCGGGGGCCGGGGAGGTTCCCGGGCGAGAGGCTGCTTTGGTATGGCTGCGTGGTTGCCGCCGTGTGGCTGGGCTGGGAGATCGTCAAGGTTCCGGTTGCAGACCGTGCGGCGCCAGCTCTGGCGGTGAGGCTTTCGCCCGCCTCCCCCGAAGTTCTTCGCAAGGCGGCCGAGAGCGAGTTCGCCCAGAAGCGCTTTGAAAACGCCAAGGCGCTGGCGGACGAATCCCTGTCGCGAGCGCCCTTCAACGCCCGCGCCTTGCGGGTCAGGGGTTTGGTCGAAGCTCAAGACGCTGGTGAACAGCGCGCCGATGATATCCTCACCTTGGCGGGAAACTGGAGCTTGCGCGACGATCCCGCACACGCCTGGTTGATGGAAAACCGCCTGCGCCGGGGGGACTATGGTTCGTCCTTCGCGCACGCCGATACCTTGGTCAGGCGCAGGGAAGACCTGCAACCGCAGGTGTTTAACCTGTTCACGACGGCCGCCCTGTCGGATCCCCGGTCGACGCCGCACCTTACCCGCCTTCTGGCGGCCGGCCCGTCCTGGCGTCCCGCGTACCTGAACTCCCTTCATGCGCGAGAGGACGGCGATCCGGTCCTCGCGTCGCTGGCGATCGCCCTTCAGCCCTCCGCCCGGCCCTTTACCGATTCCGAGCTGGGCCATCTTTATCGAATGTGGGCCTCGGAAGGCCGTTATCCGGGCATTCGTTTCCTGCGGGGTCAACTCAACCGTCCTGCGGTGGGACAGGCATTGCAGAACGGCGACTTTAGCCAGGAAGCAATTCCCGATTTTCTGCCATTCGGATGGCGCCTGGGAACCGCGGCGGGGATTTCGGTCCAGATTACCGAGGACGACGTGCGACAGGACGATAATGCTCTCCGCGTGGAGTATGACGGGCGCCGCAACGATGTCTTCGCCGAGCAACTCCTGGTTCTGGACGCCGGCCCGCACGTCCTGACCGGACAACTTCGCGTGGAGACGGCGACCCAGGACGTTCGCATGCAATGGCGAGTGCTGTGTGCAGAATCCAGCGTGGTAATCGGAGAAGCCGGCGTGGATGCCTCGCGGGCCGTCGGTGGAACCTGGCGAGCCTTCAGTATCCCTATCGCCGTGCCGGGCGAGAATTGCTCAGCCCAATGGCTGCGCCTTGAGGCCGTTCCGGGTGACCGCCGGACACAAAGCGTTGTGTGGTTTGATCGTTTGCGGATCAGCGCCGGTCGCCGGCCCTGATCCCGCCTGACCGGGAACAGAACCGCCCGAACCAACCTTTTAGTGGCGGACGGGCACTTTTCCGCCTTGCCGCTCCGATTGATTGAACATATAGAATACAGCCGAATGATTGGCTCCAGGGCCAAATTCACCACAGAAGGGGATTGAGATGCGTAAGACTATTGCTGCCGTTACGGCGGGTCTGTTGCTCGTTGCCGGCCAGGCCGCCGCGGCTGGTTCCAGCGATGTTGGCGCTCGCGTTGGCGATCGCGTCGGCGCCTCGGCCGGAGAAGCAAGTGAATTTGCCGGCATTCCGCTGCCGGTTCTGCTGATCGGCACTGCCGTTCTGATCGCCACGATCGTGGTCGCGACCGACGACGACAGCGAAAGCGACTAAGACTGTTCTGGACGCATAGAAAAGCCTGTAACTTTTCGTGCGCTACAGATTGAGGTTAAAGGACCAGCAAAGTCTCGCCGCTATCGCGGCGATGGTTTTGCTGGTTTTTGCTGTGCTGTTTGGCGGAGCCAGCCGGGCTCACGAGCTCCGTCTGGCGCTTGTTGAACTGGCCTCCTTACCGCTTCTCGTTTTTGCTTTTGGCCAAATGTCCCAATCGGATGGATGGCGCATCCATCGATTCAGCCTGGCTCTTCTGGGTGGTCTGGCGGCCCTTCCCCTGATCCAGATCCTGCCCTTGCCACCGGGCCTGTGGACCTCGCTCCCGAACCGCGAGCAATTGGTCCTGGCGCTCGATCTCGCGGGCCTCCCTGCTGGATGGTCTCCTTGGTCTCTGACCCCGGACAAGACTTGGCGGTCCTTCCTGGCGCTCCTTCCGCCCGTCAGCATGTTCCTCGGCGTCCTTGTCGTGACGGCGGAGTCCCGACGTCGGCTCGTCTATGCGATACTGGCGGCTACGACGGCGGCGATCATGCTCGGTACGGCGCAACTCGCCAGCGGGGGGGAGCAACTCTATCCCTGGCGCACGACCGACGCGGGAGCCGTCGTGGGCTTCTTCGCGAACCGCAATCATCTGGCCACCCTCTGTCTCATCGCACTGCCCTTCGCGGCGGTTCTCGGAGCGCGGGTCATGCGGCGCGGCCGCGGCTCCAACCCCTGGGCTCTCTGGCTATCCTTGTTGCTGATGGGCCTGATCGTTGTTGCGCTCGGGGTCATCCGGTCGCGGACGGGGATTCTGTTGCTGGCCCCGGTACTCATCGCCAGCCTGCTCGCCGCATGGACCGCCGCAGGCCGTGGACGGCCTCACGCGTTTCTATGGGGCGCAGCGGGCGTTTCCGCCGCGGCAATCACGGCCGTTGGCGTTCTCGCCCTGGGACCGATCCTGGACCGCTTTGACCGTTTGAGCGCAACGGAAGGGCGGCTGGAGAACTGGCCAATCGTCACCGCCGCTGCGGAGGCGCATCTGCCGTTTGGCTCGGGCATCGGATCGTTTGACGCGGTGTTCCGCTCGGTTGAGCCGCTCGCCCAACTTGATCCGACCTTCTTTAACCAGGCGCACAACGACTATTTGGAGACATGGCTCGAAACCGGCTGGTTCGGACTCGCGTTGATGGTCGGTTTTCTTGCATGGTTTGCACGACGGGCCTTCAGTGCGTGGCGGGGCGAAGTCGGAACCGATCGGGACCTGCAGCGCGCTTCGACCATCGCCATAGTCGCGGTGCTGGCTCACTCCGTGGTCGATTATCCCCTGCGGACCGTGACAATCGCCACCATCTTCGCCGTGTGTTGCGCGATTCTTGAGCTGGCCGGGCGAACGGACGGGGACGGAGCTGCACGCCGGACCGAGCGGGGGCGGGTCTGACTCCGCCGGTCTTGTCTGCAGCCGGCGTCAGACGGCGCTGAGGCACGAACCGTTTACCGAGACCGAGTCTCCTTCCGGGTCTTTCGTGGCCTGGATCAGCCAACGACTTTCGCCGGAGAAACGAACTGCGGACAGGACGCCAGAAGCGTAGGCCTTGGTGTCGAGTCCTATTCTTCTGTGGTCCGAGTGAACGAACCGCGTTGGCGTATGCCCGTGAACGACGACGCGCTCGAAGGCCGTTTCGCTGTCGAGAAATGAATTCCTGATCCACATGAGGTCCCGGGAGGTTTGGCGGTCCAGGGGCTGTCCCGGCCGAGCGCCCGCGTGAACGAAGAAGTAGTCCCCCACCGTGATGGAGAGTTCGAGGCTCTCGAGAAAATGGCGTTCAGGCTCGGCAAGCATGTGATCCAGGTCGGCGCTGACGCGTGCCCAAGCCTCGGGCTTGTGTCTGAGGTGAGGCAGTTTCAGGCCATAGGAGGCCAGGGTCGCTTCTCCGCCAAACTCGCACCACTGGACGCCGACGGATGGGTCCTGCAGAAAATCCAGCATCGTCCTCTCATGGTTCCCCATCAGAAAACGCCACTCGATCCCCTCCCCCCCGTCCAGCTCGGTCAGAAACCGGATCACGCCGCGGGAGTCTGGCCCGCGGTCGATATAGTCGCCCAGGAAAATTACCATTTTGCGACCGCGCGCCGCGCGCGCCTCGTCACGGATCGCGCTCACGAGAGCATCCAGGAGATCCAGCCGACCATGGACGTCGCCGATTGCCCATATGGTCTCGCCAGCCGGGACCGCCGGCCTGGTGGGGGAACCTGACGGGACTTTACGCTTCAGAAATCGTGAGATCATGCTTCACAAAAGCTCGCGCTCGGCGCGTGTCCGGTAGCATACGTCATGGGACCAGCTCTTATCGCCTTCTTGTGTCGGTAACGTGGTCCGCCGCCAGCCACGGATAGACGCCGGGGCCCCGCATGTCCATTGTGTCTTGAACGTCTGCAAGACGTCGGCCATGACGGGCAAATGGGTTTCGCGCTCTCTTCTGCTGAGCAATACCGTCGGTCCTCCAAGCGGATGCTTGTGATCGCGATGGCGGCCGTTGCGGCGGCCTGCAGTCCTGCGCGCGTGGGGGAAGCCCTGGACTCCCGGCCTGGCGACAATGGTCCCCAGGCCCGGCTGATGGCGTTGACGGGGCTTGACCAGAGGGTTGCTGATGCTGCGTGGCGACTGAGTCTGGCTAATGCGGCCTTGTGCCCACTGACGCGCCAGTCTGCGGGGTGGATGCTGCATTCCGCCAACCAGTACAGCCGGGAACTTAGACCTTTTGCCGAAGCCACGTTCGGCCTGACCGGCGACTTGCCGGGCATTCTCGCCGTGCCCGATGGTTCCCCCGCAGCGGCTGCGGGGCTCGGCGTCGGCGATCTGATCATGGCCGTAAACGGCCGTAGCCTCGGCCAGGGCGTGATTGGCGGCGGGCCCTCCATCACCGGTCTCGATCATCACCAACAGCAAATCGACCGGGCTTTGGCAGAGGGGCCCGTGGTGCTCTCCGTCAGCAGGGACGGCGAGAGCCGGATAGTCAGGCTCGAGCCTCGGACCGCATGTGGCTACGACGTTCAGGTCAATCCATCGGACGAACTGAACGCTCGCGCCGACGGTCGGCGATTGTACATAACCAGCGCCATGGCAGCCTATGCGGCCAGCAGGGAGGACCTGGCCCTGGTGCTCGGTCACGAGCTTGCCCATCACGTGCTCGGGCACCGCGTGTGGCACGAAGCGGGGGAGTACGGACGTCAGACCGGCCGCCCAAGCATCACCAGCGAAGGTGGCTCGGAACGCGCCGCCGACCGGGCGGGGCTGTATCTGATGGCACGCGCGGGCTTTGATACTTCGGGCGCTGCGGCTTTCTGGCGTGCCTTCGGGCGGGCGAACTGGCGTGTCCGGTTTCCACAGCTGAATCATCCGACGGCTGAAACTCGTGCATCGGCGCTGGAGGCCGTTCACCGCGAGATCGAACTCAAGCGGGCGACTGGCGGCGAACTCCAGCCCTGACTCTGCCGCACCGCTGAACAGACTCACGCCGGCATGGACAGCCCGGATTCGGGCAGAACCCCCGCCGACGCCCTCGCCTGCTCCCACGCGACCATGATGTGGTACAGTGAACTGGCCGGTGCGGGCTCGTCGACGAAGCCGCCGTCGGCCCGCATCTTGTCGCGCCACAGGCCCGACGGCTCGAGATAGCGCTGCAGCCCCGCCATCGCCTTGCGCGCGTCGTCCAGCAGCAGAATCCGGCGACCGCCTTCGGCCGTCTCCGCCAGGATCAGCGCCGCCTTCAGCCGCTCGGTCTGTGGCCACAGCCGAGCCTGATCCGAGCGCACCGAAAGGTCGTCGTTCAGGGCGTCCATGGCCACGCCGCGCCCCTGATCCACGCCGCGCGCGCCGATGTCGTAAAGTCGAACCGCCGCCTCCCGAGCCCATGTGTCGCCGCGCAGCCGGCTCCAGCGCGTCAGCAGCCAGGCCCACTCGAACTGATGCCCCGGCTCGATCAGCCGGCCGTCGTCGGCCGGCGCCGGCCGCCATTCGGCGTCGAAGAACTCGCGCAGGAAGCCGGCCTTCGCGTCGATGAAGGCGCGCCGGGCCAGGGCGACGATCTCGTCGGCCATCTCCCCCCATCCGCCCTCGGGCTCGATCGCCTCCCACGCCAGACAGGCTTCGAGCAAGTGCATGTGGGCGTTGGCCTGATACGGATGATCGCCCGTCTCACGCCATCCACCCGCGGGAGCCCGCAGGGCCGCGAGGGCGTCGCGCAGGGCCTCGGCCCGCTCGGCCATCATGTCGGCAGCGATGCCCGCCCTGGCCGCGGCGGCGAAGGCGAACAGGGCGAAGGCCTGGTCATAGAGGGTGGCGCTGTCGTCCAGCACCGCGCCGTCCGCCGACACCCTGGTCCGGTACAGACCGTCGGCGCGCCGGTTGGTCGCCTCGAACCGTTCGAGGCCCCGGGTCACCAGCGTCCGCCATGGCCCCGCCCAGCCGGCCGCGCCCGCGACCGCATAGACATAGGCCTGGCGCCCCTGCACCCGCGCCCTGCGGAAGTCGCCGACGGGCTGGCCGGAAAGGTCGATCGCCTCCCGGAAGCCGCCGTCCTCGTCCACGCCCAGGGCCGCCCAGACCGGCAGGGCGTTCAACCGCATCCAGCTGTCGAAATAGCGTGCGCGCTCCGCCAGCGTCCCGCCCGCCTCCCACCGGCCGTGCGCATGCGCCGGAGACACCTCGCGGAGCCGCTCGACCAGCGCCTTCACCTCCTGCGCCCGGTCCAGGCTGCAGACCAGGACGGCGTCGCGCTCGGCGATGATGGCCAGGTTGGTCGCGCCGACGGTGGCGACGACCATGCCTTCCGCCGCGCGCACCAGGCCGCTGTCGCCGTCCGCCGCGATCCAGACGCCGCGGCCGCCCGAGCCGGCCTGCGCGACCGCGTCCCAAGCCCCCAGGTCAGACCAGCGATAATCGACCGGCAGAACCGAGATCCGGCGGCTGTGCTCCATGACCGCATAGTCGATGGAGATCTTCGGCGCGGTCCGGAAGGCCGGCGACAGCAGGACGACACGGCCCGCGTCCCGGGGAACCGCCACGCGGGCGACACGGGCGACCTCGGGCGCGAAGGCGTCCAGCTCGTCGAGCAGGTCCGCGGCGCGCACCATGAAGTTGCCGCTGTTCCACAGATAGCCGTCGCGAACATGGCTTTCCGCCAGCGTCCGGTCCGGCTTCTCGACGAAGGCGGCCACGGGCGAGAGGCCGGGCCGCTCCGGCCGGATATAGCCATAGGCCGACGACGGCCCGGTCGGCCGGATGCCGAAGGTGACGATCCGCCCCGCCTCGGCCGTCGGCAGCGCCTCAAGCACCGCCCGCCGGAAGGCTTCGGCGTCGGGAATGTGATGATCCGACGCCACGAACAGCGCCACGCCGTCCGGCGCCTCGCGCGCGATCCAGGCGGCCGCGGCGGCCATGGCCGGGGCCGACTCCCGGCCCTCGGGCTCCAGCAGCACGGTGGCGTCCAGCCCGAGCGCCGCCAACTGATCATCGACGAAACCGCGGTGGGCCTGGCCCGATACGACCAGCAGCCGCCCGCCCCCTTGCGTCAGGGGCGCGGTCCGTCGGGCGGTTTCCTGAAACAGCGACAGGTCGCTGGCCAGGTCGATGAACTGCTTCGGCCGGGCCGGACGCGACGCGGGCCACAGCCGCGTGCCCGCTCCGCCGCACAGGATGACTGGAAATATCGCCACGCTCGCCCCCTCTCAGGAGCCATAGACGCGGGATTGGCCGACGGCAAACCCGCCCCGGCCCGCCGACCCGCGCCCTAGAACGTCTTCCCCCAGCTTCCCATCAGCGTCCAGGTCGTCGGCGACGACCGGACGTTCTGATCGTCCCGGGTGACCAGCGCCCGCAGATTCAGGGCCGACCCGTCGCCGAGCCGATGCACGCTGCCCAGCGACATGTCGATCTGGCGTCCGCTCGGCGTCGCCGAGAAGGTCCGTTCCGAGAAGGCCGGCGTATCGAAATAGCTCGCCGGCGCATCGGCCAGATAGGCGCTGAAGACCCCGCTTTCGGTGCGCAGCGGCTGGGCGATGGACCAGGTAAGGCTTTCGCAGGCGAAGCCGAGCCGGTGGCAGAAGGTGGTCAGGCCGAGCGCCCAGGTCGAACTCAGCGCCGTCTCGGACAGGCTCAGGAACCGGCCCTCCAGATCGGTGCGCGCCCAGCCCATCTCGGCGTTCAGGAACAGGTTGGAGCGCAGGGCGAACTGGCCCGACACCGAGCCGAAGGTGGTGTTGCTGGGCAGGGCGAAACCCGAGTCCAGCGGCGCATAGGAGCCCAGCGGCCCCATCTTCTCGTCCAGCCCGCCGACGGCGAAGCGCAGGCGGCTGGTCGGCGAGGCCTGCCAGTCGGCCACGAACCGCGCATAGCGGGAGACGTCCTCCTCGCGGGTCTGGAACGGCATGGCCCGGTCGCCGACGCCGGTGTCCGCGGTCAGCGTCACGGCGCCCAGCCGCACCGCGCCCAGCCAGGCCCGGTCGACCTGGGCCAGGGAGGCGAAATTGTCCGCCGCGCCGAGGGAGAAGGGCGAGCGCGCGCCGTTGCGGCCCTGCCAGACGGCGACCAGTCCGGGGCCGGCCGAGAACTCCATCATCACGTCCTCGCGCCGGCGTTCGTCCAGCCACGGGGTGATGACGCCGGTCGAGGTGACGAGGTCGTAGGCGCTGTCCTCGACGGCGGCGCTGGTCGTCAGCGACAGCGTCGATCCCATCGGGCCGGCGGTGGTCAGACGCGCCTGCTCGCGCGGCGCCTGGGGCAGCATGTTGGCGACGCCGCGCGGGGCGAGGCCGTAGCTGGCCGCCAGATTGACCCGGAACAGGCGGTCGAAGTCGTCGTGGCCCACGGTCTGCAGGCCCGGAGCGGAGCGGATCGCGTCGCCGAAGGCCCCGCCCGTGTAGGCGTAGCGTTGCGAGGTGACCGAGACGGTCTCGCCGCTCCTCATCGCCACCGCGGTCGAACCGATCGGCTGGAAGGCGCGCGCCAGATCCAGCAGGCCGCGCCCGTAGATCGGATCGACGCCGGCGTCGCCCGTGTCGCGCGCCGAGGTCAGCAGAATCTGGAGCGCCTGACGGCCCGTCAGGTTGGGGAAGGCGTCCAGCAGCAGGGCCAGGGCCCCCGCGACGGCGGGCGCGGAGAAGGAGGTGCCGTTGATCCGGTAGCAGACGGTCCCGTCGCAGTTGGTGATGACGTCCACGCCCGGCGCGCTGATGAATTCGTTGGCCGAGACGCCGGCCCGGTTCGAGAACCCGGCGATCTGGTTGGCGCTGTCGTGCGCGCCGACGACGATGATGTTGCCGAGGAACCGCGGATCGGTGGCGTAGCGGCCCGGCCATTCGGGGCTGGGGCCGGATTCGTTGCCGGCCGCGATGGCGAAGACCAGCCCGGCGTTCACCGCCCGCTGCATCGCCGCCTCGAACACGCCCCCGAGCGGTGTGTCGCCGCCCAGCGACATGTTGATGATGCGGACGTTGTTGGCGATCGCATAGTCGATGGCGCGCGCCAGGTCGGAAGACCGGAAACAGACCGTATCGTCCGGATCGGTGCAGTCGCTGATGTCCGAACGGATGGAAATGACGGTGGCCTCATAGGCCACGCCGATGGTGCCGAAGCCGTTGAAATTGGAGGCGACCACGCCGGACACCATCGTGCCGTGGGCAGGTGCTCCGTTGGTTCCGACCGTCCCCGTGGGGGTGTTGCGGCCGGGAACAACGTCGGTCGACAGAGGCGATATCCTTCCCACGAGATCGGCCTGATTAAAGTCGATCCCCGAGTCGATGACCCCCACATTTATGCCCAGACCGGTCGCGCCCGTGTCCCAGGCGGCGATCGCATTGATGTTTGCGACCCCATAGTTCCGCAGATATTCCGCCGAAGTCGCGGACGGTCCCGGCGCGGGCGGCGGCGGAGGGGGCGGCGGCGGCGGAGGGGGAGGAGGCGGCGGGGGGGGCGGAGGAGGCGGCGTAACGATTCCGCCCCCTCCGCCGCCGCCGCCCCCGCCGCCACAGGCGGCGAGCGGCGTCAGAACCGCGGCGAGGAAGAGGGCCCGGGACACCAGTCCCACTGCAAATCGGTTGCGCATTGAAATACCCGACCAGGCCCCACCGCGACCCTGGACCGGGGTCGCCGTTTAGGCAATGGCTACAATGGCTTTGGTCCCGGTAAACAAATCGCGAACCCGCGGGCCGCTCTTGGAACGCCGGCGTGACTGGGGCACATCTGGAGCAGACGGGGAGCCCATCATGTCCGAACCCATCCGCTCCATTCTGATCGTCGGCGGCGGCACGGCGGGCTGGATGGCGGCGGCCGCCCTGCAGCGCACCCTGGGGCCGCACGCGAAGGTGTCGCTGGTCGAATCCGACGACATCGGCATCGTCGGCGTCGGCGAGGCCACCGTGCCGCCCATCCGCGACTTCAACGCCCTGATCGGCCTCGACGAGGCCGAGTTCATGCGCGAGACCAGGGCCACGCTGAAGGTCGCCATCGTCTTCAAGGACTGGGGCCATATCGGAAATCGCTACGTTCACCCGTTCGGCACCTTCGGCCGCGGGCCGACCCTGGCCGATTTCCAGCAGACGTATTTCTCGCTCAAGGCCCGCGGCCTGGCCGGCGACCTGGGCGACTATTCCGTGTGCTGGCGCGCCGCCGACGCCGGCAAGGTCGGAGATCGCGATCCCGATCCGCGCTCGCCGAGGAACAGCCTGTTCAGCGCCTATCATTTCGACGCCGGCCTCTACGCCAGATACCTGCGCAAGGTCTGCGAGGGCCGCGGCGTCGAGCGGATCGAAGGCAAGATCGTCGACGTCGTCCAGCGCGGCGAGGACGGCTTCATCGACGGCGTCACCCTGGAAGACGGCCGGGTCCTGAAGGCCGACCTGTTCATCGACTGCACCGGTTTCCGCGCCCTGCTGATCGAGGGCGCGCTCAAGGCCGGCTACGAGGACTGGTCCCACTGGCTGCCGGTCGACCGCGCCGTGGCCGTGCCCTGCGCCGGCGTGAAACCCCTCACGCCCTACACCCTGTCGACCGCGCGCGAGGCGGGATGGCAGTGGCGCATCGCCCTGCAGCACCGCACCGGCAACGGCTATGTCTATTGCTCGGACCATCTGTCCGACGACGCGGCGCGCGAGACCTTGCTGGCCAATCTCGACGGCGAGCCGCTGGCCGAACCGCGGCTGCTTCGCTTCGCCACCGGTCGGCGCAGGAAATACTGGGACCGCAACGTCGTCAGCCTGGGCCTGTCCAGCGGCTTCATCGAGCCTCTGGAATCGACCAGCATCCACCTGGTCCAGGCGGGCATCTACCGCCTGCTGCAGCATTTCCCGGACATGGACTTCAGCCCGGTCAACATCGACGGCTACAACCGCCGCCTCGGCCGCGAGGTCGAACTGATCCGCGATTTCGTCATCCTGCACTACCACGCCAGCCGGAGGGACGATTCTCCGTTCTGGCGCCAGGTAGCCGTCATGCCGATCCCCGACAGCCTTTCCGAACGGGTCGAGGCCTTTCGCGACCGGGCCCTGCTGTATCAGGTCTGGGCCGACGAGTATTTCAGCCAGGGGTCGTGGCTGGCGGTCATGTACGGCCAGGGGATCACCCCGCGCGGGCCCAGCCCGCTCTATGCGTACCAGGACGCCGACAAGGCCGCCGCCGGCCTGCGCAACATCTCCGAGGTGCTGGCGCGGACGGTCGACGGCCTGCCGGAACACGAGGCCTATCTGAGGGCCAACGCCATGTGGGCGGAGGACGCCTAGGGCGCGGGATCGGCGATCGCGCCGGGACTGTCGGCCGCGACGACAACCGGCGTCTCGCGCCATGCCGCGGCGGGGTTCAGGGCCGCCGTCGCCTCCAGGAAGGTCCCCGGCTTCATCGACGGCTCCTTCGCCGTCTGCAGCCCGGCGACCCGCGCGAGGTCGGCGATGAAGCTGATGCAGTTGCGGCGCCGCAGATCGTACAGCGATCCCTCCGGCCCGTGCCACCAGTCGGCGCGGGCCCGGACCGCGCGATAGACCGAGTCGCTGACCGTCATCCGCAGATAGGGCTTGCCCTCCCCCACATAGCGGGCCTCGGGCGTGGCGACGACGCCGGGGCCCGTGGCCAGAAGCAGGTGCGGACCGGGATATTTCGCCGTGAAACCCGCCGCCCAGTCGACCGCGTCGCCGGTGTCGTCCAGCGTTCCCGAGGCATGGACATAGGCGTGGGGGAACAGCAGATCGCCGCCGCGGATGCGCGCGCCGGGATGGGCGTAGAAGGTCAGGGTCACCGCGGCCCAGGCCGGGGCGGCGATCAGGGCCAGCGCCAGCCCCAGGAGTCCGGCGCGTCTCATCATGGCGATCATTCAACTCTCCGCGCCCCGCCCTATCCTGGGCGACAGGGAGCCAAACGCGCAAGGGCCGCCGACGATGCCGTCGGCGGCCCTGCCGTTTGGTCCGGTGGATCAGTGCGGCGCGGGAGCCGCCGCGCCGTCGCCGTTGCGCACCCGCGTCCGCGCCGCCGCGATGGCGAACACCGTCAGGGCGGCATAGCCCAGCATCGGCACATAGAAGGCCGGGGTCAGCACCCCGCCTGCGGCGTCGGCGATCTGCCCCGCGATCAGCGGCAGGATGGCGCCGCCGATGATGCCGAACACCAGCAGGCCCGACGTCGCCGCGGCCGGTGCGCTGGACCGCTCCAGCGTCAGGGTGAAGATGGTCGGGAACATGATCGAGTTGAATAGCCCGATCGACAGGGCCGCATAGGCCGCCGTCGTTCCACCCGTCTGGGTCACGACCGCACAGAGCAGGCCGGCGCAGACCGTGCAGACCGCCAGCAGGACCCCGGCGGGCACCCGCGTCAGCAGGGCGCTGCCCGCGAACCGGCCGATCATGGCGCCGCCCCAGTAGAAGGCGACCATCTTTCCGGCCTCTTCCAGCGGGATGTTCAGGATGCCCTCGCTGTTCAGGAAGTTGGTCAGCATCGAGCCGATGGCCACTTCGGAACCGACGTAGATGAAGATCGCCAGGGCGCCGAACAGGGCCCAGGGCGAACCGAAGGCCGCCAGGGGCGAGGCGCCCGCCACGGCGGCCGGGGCGGCGGCGTTGATCTTCTTGCGCGCCGTGAAGATGAAGGCGGCGAGCAGGGCGAAGAAGGCGCCCATGGCCAGGAAGCCGGTGTCGATGCTGCGCAGGGACTCGTTGCGCGTCGCCACGGTGACCACCGCCCCGGCGGCGAAGACGCCGCCGGTCAGCAGCACATGCGACCCCAGCCAGGGCCCGATCGTCGTGCCCAGGGAATTGAAGGCCTGCGAGAAGTTGAGCCGGAAATGCGAGCTCTTCCGGGCGCCCAGTTCGGCCACCAGCGGATTGGCCGCGACCTGCAGCAGGGTGACGCCCGAGGCGATGACGAACAGGGCCAGCAGCACGCCGGCGTACTGATCCATCATCGTCGCCACCGGCACGATCAGGCACCCCAGCACCATGGTCGCGAGGGCGGCGATGATCGCCCGGCTGTAGCCCAGCCGCGCCAGCACATAGGAGGCCGGGATCGACGCCACGCCATAGGCGATGAACCAGGCCGAGGTGGTGAAGAAGGCCTCGGTGTAGCTGAGGTCGAAGACGCGCCGCACCGCCGCGATCAGCGGGTCGATCAGCGAGGTGGCGAAGCCCCATGCGAAGAACAGGGTCGTCACATAGGCGAAGGCCACGCCGGTCTTCTGGGTGGCCGGAACTTGGGTGTCGGTCATTTCACTCCCCTGATCGCCGCGGCGTCCCCACGCGCGGCTGTTGGCGTCTTTGGTTTCATCCGTGGGCGGTTGCGTCCAGCGCTTTGAGGGAAATCGTAACCAAAAGTGGCCGGACGCCGCCGCCGGAAACGAAAAGGCCGCCCCGGTTTCCCGCGGCGGCCCCTTCCTGACCGGGTTGGGACGGTCAGTAGCGGTAGTTCAGTCCGAACAGGAAGGTCCGGCCGTAGGACTGGTAGTCGATGATCCGGCGCTCGTCGCCGCCCTCGTAGGTGTAGAATGGTTCGTCGGTCAGATTGTTGACCTGGAACAGGGCCGACAGGCCTTCCAGCGGTCCGGCCTGGAATTCGTAGCCGATCTGGGCGTCCACGATGTTCTCGGCGGCGACCCGGCGGAAGGTGCGGCCGTTGCCGAAGCCGGCGACCTCCCCCACAAACTCGGACCGGTAGCGGTTCGAGACGCGGGCCTGAACGCCGTCCTTCTCGTAGTAGAGCGTCAGGTTGGCGACCGTTTCCGACAGACCGGGGATCGGCTCGGCGGGATTCCCCAGGTCCGGCTGGATCTTGCTTTCGGTCTGCGAAACCGACAGCTGACCCCCGAACCCTTCCAGCCAGGGAGAGATGAAGTCGAACGGGGTCGAGACCGCAAGCTCGATGCCGTAGATCTCGCCGCCCTCGCCGTTCTCCGGCTGGGTGTAGGTGCCCTGGCGGTAGACCCCGGTCGCCGGCGGGAAGCCGGTGTAGTCGAAGGGCGTCGTCCGGTCGTAGACGTAGGTCTCGAGGTCCTTGTAGTAGGCCGCGACCGAGAAGTAGGCCGAGCGGCCGAAATACTGCTCGAACGAGATGTCGAAGACGTTGGCGATCCAGGGACGAAGCTGCGGGTTGCCGCCGCCGCCGGTGAAGGGCGGGTTCAGCGGATCGTAGGCCGGGAGGTTCGCGCCGGGCGCGGCGGGGTCGTCGCGGCTGGCGTTGTAGCTGAAGGTCCGGCTGGCGCGCATCTGGTCCATGCGGGCGCGCGACAGGGTCCGGGCGGCCGCCAGGCGCAGGAAGCGCGACTCCGCCAGTTCGAAGATCAGGTTGGCGCTCGGCAGGATCTCCCAGTAGTCGTCGCCGCCGGAAATCGCGATGGATTCAGACACGCCGGTGCCGATCTGACGCGCGGCGAAGCCGTCGGAACTCTGCTCGGTATACTGCCCCTGGATGCCGAAATTGCCGGTCAGGGGGAAGGGCCCCACCGTCGTGTTGATGTCGAACTTGACGAACGGGGTGGTGACCCGCTCCTCCACGAACCAGTTGCCCGCGCGCACATCGGCGTTGGGGTTGCGGATCATGTTGTAGAAGCCGCTCCGCACCAGGCCGAGGGCGTCGTAGCTGATCATCCGGGGAATGCCGAGATAGGCCAGCGACGTCGGATCGAGGCGGAAGGCCGTCGGTACGACGGCCGAGGCGCCCCCGGGGACGCCGAGGTAGAACTGGTCGTTGATGAATTCCTTCTCGCGCTTCGACGCATAGACGCCGACCTCGACGCCGCTGATGAAGGACCAGTCGACATCGCCTTCCAGCGAGAAGCGGGCGCCGGTCAGTTCGTCATTGACGGTCGGCGAATTCAGATAGCCGTCCTGGCCGCCGGGGATCACGTCCCCGCCCCAGCCCTGCGGACTGGTCAGGCGGATCAGGTTGAAATCGCCGTAATCTAGGCCCGCCGAGAAACGGGTGATGTCGTCGCTGGTCCGGAAGCCGATCGTGTCGGTCGCGCCCACGGGGCCCCGGCCGGTGCCCGCATAGGTTTCCAGGATCTGGTCGGTGCGCTCGACCGACGAGTAGTTGACGTCGGCGTTCAGCGACCAGACGTCATTGAGCCGGAACTCGCCATTCCAGCCCAGCGAGGTCAGGGTGCTCTCACGCTCGTTGACGTCGTTGCGGACCACGCCCTTGACGCCGGTGTAGGTGCCGGCGACCACCAGCCCGTCCTCGACGGTGAAGCCCGGCTGCAGCTGGGCCGCCGACCAGAACAGCGGCAGTTCGATGCCGCGCAGGATCTGGGTGTTGTCGAACTCGGAATAGAAGGCGTCGAACGTCATGTGGACGCGATCGTTCGGCTTCAGCTCCAGCACGCCGATGTAGCCGTTCCGCTCCAGGTTGGCGGACATGACATAGGGTTTGGAGCCGCCGATCACCCGCGGCCCGCCGCCGGTGACCTCGGGATAGCCCCAGGCGTTGAAGCGTTCGGACTGATAGGGGCTTTCGATGTGCGCATAGCCCAGCACGACGCCGATCGTGTCGTCGGCGAACTGGTCGATGTAGGACACGCTGTAGCGCCAGCCGCTGTCGTCGCTCCCCGCGTTCAGGGCGCCGATGTCGTTGAGCTCGTAGCGCAGGTTCGCCGCGATGGCCTGACGGCCGTACTCCAGCGGGCGAATGACGCGCAGATCGGCGGTGCCGGCCAGGCCCTGGCCGATCAGGGCGGCGTCAGGCGTCTTGTAGACGACGACGCTGCCCAGCAGTTCGGACGGATACTGGTCGAACTCGACGCCGCGGTTGTCGCTGGTCGTCACCTGCTCGCGCCCGTTCAGCAGGGCCGTGGTGAAGTCGGGACCCAGGCCGCGGATCGAGATGTTCTGGCCCCGGCCGTCCAGGCGCTGCAGCGCCAGACCCGGGAGGCGGCCCAGCGATTCGGCGATCGACACGTCCGGCAGCTTGCCAATGTCCTCGGCGGTGACGACCTCGACGATCGAGGTCTCATTGCGCTTGGCCGCGATCGAATTCTGGATCGAGGCCCGGATGCCGGTGACGATGACCTCGTCGATCTCGGTCGCATCGGGGTCCTGGACGGGCTCCTGCGCCGCGGCGGATCCCGCAACGGCCATGAAGCCGACGGCGCCGATCGCGGCGCCCGCAAGCAGACGGGCGCGTCGCGTGATGGGGGTTCTCATCGTCATTCTCTCCCTGGCGCCGGCGCATTTCTGACGAAGCGTCCGGTCTGTCATCGCAAAGTTATGCAAACTTATGGGAACGTTGCAAGCCGGTAATCTTCGGGACAGGCATGGACGTGGCCGAAATGTGACGCGCGGCGACGCCATATTGCACTGCACAAGGCGACTTTCCCTTGCAGCGCCGCATTTCGGACGCCAAGGCTGGACGGATTGACAGACGGCTCCGACGCTGCAAAATCTTGCAAACCGATCCGCCGGGCCACGACGTCCACGGACATTGAGGAACGCCAGACATGACAGGACACGCCAGCCGGTGGACTCGCGCCTGCGTCGCCGCCCTGGCGGCCGGCATCGCCTCGACCGCCTGGGCCCAGCCCTCTCCCGACAGTCTCGAGGCGCTGCGCCAGCGCCCGGCCGAGGACGAGGTGGTCTATTTCCTGCTGCCCGACCGGTTCGAGAACGGCGATCCCGCCAACGACCGCGGCGGCGCCCGCGGCGACCGCCTGGCCACCGGCCATGATCCGGCCGATCCCGGCTTCTATCACGGCGGCGACCTCAAGGGCCTGACCGCGCGGCTCGACTATATCCAGGGCATGGGCGCCACCGCCCTGTGGATCGCGCCGCCCTTCGTCAACAAGCCGGTCCAGGGTCCCCCGGGCCAGGAAAGCGCCGCCTACCACGGCTACTGGATCACCGACTTCACCCGGATCGATCCGCATTTCGGGACCAACGCCGACTTCCGCGTCCTGGTCGACGCCGCCCATGCGCGGGGGATGAAGGTCTATCTCGACATCGTCATCAACCACACCGCCGACGTCATCCGCTACCGGGAATGCCCGGCCAACGACTGCGGCTACCGCTGGAAGGGCGACTATCCGTACCAGCGTCGCGGCGGCCTGACGGGCGAACCGATCAACCCCGGCTTCACGGGCGCCCCGGGCGGCGACTTCTCGAGCCTGACCCGGCCCGACTATGCGTACACCCCGTACGTCCCCGCGGGCGAGGAGACGGTCAAGGTCCCGGCCTGGCTCAACGACGTCGGCCTCTATCACAACCGCGGCAACAGCGCCTGGTACAGCGAAGCCCGCATGGACGGCGACTTCTCCGGCCTCGACGATCTGTTCACGGAACATCCGCGCGTCGTCGAGGGCTTCATCGACGTCTACGGCGGCTGGATCGACGACTACGGCGTCGACGGCTTCCGCATCGACACGGCCCGTCATGTGAACCCCGAGTTCTGGCGGGCCTTCGTCCCCGCCATCCTCGAACGCGCCCGCGCCAGGGGCATCCCGAACTTCCACATCTTCGGCGAGACCTACGACTTCCAGTCCGGCACGGCGGCCATGCACACCGTGGTCGACGGCCTGCCGACGGTGCTGGACTTCGCCTATCAGCGCGTCGTCCAGAACATGGTCACCGGCGTCCAGCACCCCGACGCCATGGGCTATCTGCTGATGGAGGACGCCATCTACGCCGGCGGGGCGGAGACGGCGCTGCGCCTGCCGACCTTCACCGGCAACCATGACATGGGCCGGATCGGCCATCTGATCCTGACCGCGAAGCCCGACATCTCCGACGCCGAGCTGCTGGACCGGTCGGCCCTCGCCCATGCCCTGGTGCTGCTGGGCCGCGGCGTGCCGGTCATCTACTACGGCGACGAACAGGGCTTCACCGGCGACGGCGACGACCGCCGGTCGCGTCAGGACATGTTCGAGACCCGCGTCCCCTCCTATGCCGACGACCGCCGCATCGGCGCGGCCGTCGGCCCGTTCGACGCGGACGCCGACATGTACCGCCGTATCGCCGAAATGACCCGCGCCCGGGCCGCCGACGTCCGCCTGCGCCGCGGGCGCGTCGTGGTCCGCACCGCCGACCAGACCCCGGGCGTTCTCGCCCTCTCCCGTCTCGATGATGACGGCGAGACGCTGGTGGTGTTCAACACCTCGACGGAAGCGCGCGAGGTCAATGTCGCGGTCGAGACGGGGTCCGCCGACTGGCGCGCCCTGATCGGCTCCTGCCCCGCCCGCAGCGCCGCTCCGGGCGCCGTCTCTGTTTCCGTGCCCGCCCTGGGCTATCTTGTCTGCGTATCCGAAAGACCAGCGTGACCGCCCAGATTCTCGAACATCCGACCGCCCTGCCCGACGCCGCCGAATGGTGGCGCGGCGCTGTCATCTATCAGGTCTATCCGCGCAGTTTCGCCGACACCAACGGCGACGGCGTCGGCGATCTGGCCGGTGTCGCCGAACACCTCGACCACATCGCCTCCCTGGGCGTGGACGGGGTCTGGCTCAGCCCCTTCTTCACCTCGCCGATGAAGGATTTCGGCTATGACGTCGCCGACTATTGCGATGTCGATCCGATCTTCGGAAGCCTGGCCGACTTCGACCGCCTGATCGAGAAGGCGCACCGCCTCGGCTTGAAGATCATCACCGACCTCGTCTTCGCCCACACCTCGGACCAGCACGCCTGGTTCGGGGAAAGCCGCCAGTCGCGCACCAATCCGAAGGCGGACTGGTTCGTCTGGGCCGACGCCAGACCCGACGGCTCGCCGCCGTCCAACTGGCAGTCGGTGTTCGGCGGCCCGGCCTGGACCTGGGACGCGCGGCGCGGCCAGTACTACATGCACAATTTCCTGCCGGAGCAGCCGCAGCTGAACCTGCACAATCCCGACGTCCAGGACGCCCTGCTGGACGCCGCCCGCTTCTGGCTCGACCGGGGCGTCGACGGCTTCCGCTTCGACGCCATCAACTTCTCGATGCACGACCCGAAGCTGACCGACAATCCGCCCCTGCCGCCCGGCGGCAAGCGCACCCGGCCGTTCGACTTCCAGGACAAGGTCCACAACCAGTCCCAGCCCGGCATCGTCGACTTCCTCGCCCGCATCCGCGCCCTGACCGACAGCTACGGCGGTCGCTTCAGCGTGGCCGAGGTCGGCGGCGATCACGCCGAACGCGAGATGCAGGCCTTCACCCAGGGCGACGACCATCTGAACAGCGCTTATGGCTTCCTCTACCTCTACGCCCCGACGCTCGGAGCGGCGCTGGTGCGCGAGGGGGCCGAGGCCTGGCACGGCCGCGACGGTCAGGGCTGGCCGTCCTGGACCTTCTCCAACCACGACGCCCCGCGCGCCATCTCCCGCTGGGCCGGGGACCGCGATCTGCGGGCCTACGCCGAGATGGCGATGCTGCTGCTGATGACCCTGCGCGGCAACGTCTTCATCTACCAGGGCGAGGAACTGGCCCTGCCCCAGGCCGAGGTCCCGTTCGACCGGCTGGTCGATCCCGAGGCCATCGCCAACTGGCCCCAGACTCTCGGCCGGGACGGCGCCCGCACCCCCATTCCGTGGACCGCCGACAAGCCGCAGGCCGGCTTCTCGACCGTCGAGCCGTGGCTGCCGGTCGATCCGCGCCATGTGCCCCTGTCCGTCGACCGCCAGGAACGCGATCCCTCATCCATGCTGCACGCCACGCGTCGGCTGGTCGCCTTCCGCAAGGCGCATCCCGCCCTGACGCTGGGCGAGATGACCCTGCTGGAGTCCGGCGACGACCTTCTGGCGTTCGAACGCGTCCATGGCGGCGAGCGACTGGTCTGCGTCTTCAACCTCGGCCGTCAGCCGGCGGTCTGGACCCTGCCGGCAGGCCATCGGATCATCGAGGCCGTCAATCTGGATTCACCGCCGACGGGGACCCTGCCCCCCATGGCGGGACTGGTTCTGGCGGCCGGATGACCTCAGCCGCCGCAACTCTCGCGCACGATCAGGTCGGTGGGGATTCGTTCCGACCGGCCGACGGAGTCGCCGGGGTTGTCGAGCAGCTTGGACACCAGCAGCCGGCCCGCCTTCATCGTGTCCTGGGCGATGGTCGACAGGGCCGGGCGGGCGTAGCGGCTGAACGGCACATTGTCGAAGCCGATCACGGACACGTCCTCGGGCACGCGCAGGTTGGCGTGCAGCAGGGCCCGCACGGCGCCCAGGGCGATCTGGTCCGAGGCGCAGACGACGCCGTCGAACTTCACCCCGCGCCGGATCAGGCTGTCGACCGAGGCCTCGGCCGACTCGACCTCGAAATGGGCCTCCATGATCAGGTCGGGATCGACCTCGATCCCCGACCTGGCCAGGGCTTCCAGATAGCCGCGGTGGCGCTGCATGGCCTCGGGCGGCTCGAGATCGCCCAGGAAGACGATGCGTTTGCGCCCCAGCCGCGCCAGATGCAGGGTCGCGCGCCGGCCGCCCGCGAGATTGTCCGACCCGACCGAGCAATAGGCCTGGTCCGGCATCTGGGCGCCCCAGACCACGAAACGGCCCTCGGTCTCGGCCAGCCGGTTCAGGCTCTGGTGCAGGGCGCTTTGGCCGAGGAAGATCACGCCGTCGGCCCGGCTGGTGTTCATCGCCGCCGACAGGTCGTCGTAACTGGTGGGCGAGAAATGGCTCATGATCACGTCGCAGCCGCGCTCCCGCGCCGCCTCGCCGACGCCGGCCAGAAGCTCGAGGAAGAAGGGGTCGCTCAGCCGGCCCTCGCGGCCCTGCGGCCGGGGCGTCACCAGGGCGATGACGCCGTCGGCGCCGATCGGCCCGGCGGGCATGTAGCGGCGGAACGGATAGTCGTGCTCGCGCGCCAGCTTCCAGATCAGCTGTTTGGTGCGCGCATTGACCGCCGGGCTGTCGTTCAGCGCCCGCGACGCCGTGGAGATCGACACGCCCGCCAGCTTGGCCAGGTCTTCCAGACGGGTGTTGCGGCGGCTCAAGCGCGGACTCCGGTCGATATCATGTCTGCAAATTTTGCTGCAAACCTTGCTTGTTCTGCGCCGTTACGGCCGCGCTTGGCAAGTGCCCTCACCTGGAGCGCCCCTGCATGCTGACCCGCCGGTTCCTGATCTCGACCACCGCCCTTCTGGCGACCCTGCCCGCCGCCGCGAAGGCGCAGGAGCCTGCGACGGCGGTCGGGGCCGCATCGCCCGAGGGCGTCCTGTCCGTGTCGGTGACGGTCACCGGCGAGGGCCGTCCGGAATACAGCGTCAGCCGCCTGGGCCGCCCCGTCATCGCCCCCTCCCGCCTCGGTTTCCTGTTGACCGACGCGGCCAAGCTGGAGCGCAATTTCGCCGTCACGGCCGACGCCCCGACGTCCCACGACGACACCTGGGAGCAGCCGTGGGGCGAGCGCCGTTTCATCCGCAACCGCTACACCCAGCTGCGCGTCCATCTGACCGAGAAGGGGGGCCTGGAGCGGCGGATCGACGTGGTCTTCCGCCTGTATGACGACGGCCTCGGCTTCCGCTACGAATTCCCCGACCAGCCCAATCTGAAGACCGTCAGCATCGGCGACGAGCTGACCGAGTTCGCCGTCGTCGATTCCGGCACGGCCTGGTGGATTCCCGCCTTCGAGTGGAACCGCGAGGAATATCTCTACAACCGCACCCGCATCGACTCGGTCGGCGTGGCCCAGACCCCGCTCACCCTCCGCACCGACGACGGCCTGCACGTCTCCATCCACGAGGCCGCCCTGATCGACTATTCCGGCATGAACCTGCGCCGGGTCGAGGGCGGGCGGTTCAAGGCGGCCCTGACGCCGGGCCTGACCAATGCGGCGGTCGAGCTGACCACCCCCTTCACCACCCCCTGGCGCACCCTGCAGATCGCCGACCGCGCCGGCGACCTGGTCGAATCCAGCCTGATCCTGAACCTGAACGAGGCGAACAGGCTCGGCGACGTCAGCTGGTTCAAGCCGATGAAATACGTCGGCATCTGGTGGGAAATGCACCTCGACCTGAAGACCTGGAACTCGGGTCCGAAGCACGGCGCCACCACCGAAAACGCCATCAAGCATATCGACTTCGCGGCCGAGCACGGCTTCGGCGGCGTCCTGATCGAGGGCTGGAACGTCGGCTGGGACGGCGAATGGTTCGGCACGGGCTGGAACTACAGCTTCACCCAGAGCTATCCCGATTTCGACATCGAACGCGTCGCCGCCTACGCCCGCGCCAGGGGCGTCGAGATCATCGGCCACCACGAAACCGGCGGCAACGCCTTCCACTACGAGCAACAGCTCGACGCCGCCTTCGCCCAGATGCAGCGGTTCGGCTGGCACTCGGTCAAGACCGGCTATGTCGCCGACGCCGCCGGCGCCCGGGTGCGCGGCCCCGACGGCCAGCCCCGGCTGGCCTGGCACGAAAGCCAGCCGATGGCGCAGCACCATCTCCGCGTCGTCCAGACCGCCGCCAAATACCAGGTCGCCGTCAACGCCCACGAGCCCTTCAAGGACACGGGCCTGCGCCGGACATATCCCAACATGATCTCCCGCGAGGGCGCCCGCGGCACGGAGTTCAGCGCCTGGGGCCAGCCCGGCAATCCGCCCGAGCACGAGGTGAACCTGGTCTTCACCCGCCTGCTGGCCGGGCCCATGGACTACACCCCGGGCGTCTTCGGCATGCAGACCCGCGCGCCCGACGGCATCGCCACCACCTGGGCCAAACAGCTGGCCCTGTATGTGACCATCTACAGCCCGATCCAGATGGCCGCCGACCTGCTGGCGAACTACGAGGCCAACCCCGGCCCGTTCCAGTTCATCAAGGACGTCGCCGTCGACTGGTCCGACACCCGCGTGCTGAACGGCGAGATCGGGGACTTCGTCACCATCGCCCGCAAGGACCGCAACTCCGACCAGTGGTTCCTCGGCGCCATCACCGACGAGCATCCGCGCGCGCTGGACGCGTCCCTGTCCTTCCTCGACCCGGGCCGCCGCTACCGCGCCGAAATCTACCGCGACGCCCCCGACGCCCACTGGCGAACCAACCGCGAAGCCATCGTCATCGAGCAGCGCGAGGTCACCGGCGCCGACACCCTCAGCCTGCGCCTCGCCCCCGGCGGCGGCCAGGCCATCCGCTTCGTTCCGCTGGGCCGGGGACGCCGCGCATGACCGCCGCCGACCACGTCTGGCGGACGCGGCCGCGCCTCAGCCAGCTCGCCATCTGGAACATGTGCGTCGGCTTCTTCGGCATCCAGATCGGCTTCGCCCTGCAGAACGGCAACGCCAGCCGCATCTTCCAGACCCTGGGCGCCGAGGTCGACAACCTCGCCATCCTGTGGATCGCCGCGCCCCTGACCGGCCTGCTGGTCCAGCCGATCATCGGCCATTTCAGCGACAGGACCTGGGGCCCTCTCGGCCGCCGCCGGCCCTATTTCCTGGTGGGGGCGATCCTGACCTCGGCGGCCATGATCTACATGCCCAACGCCCCGAGCCTGTGGCTGGCGGCGGCGACCCTGTGGGTCATGGACGCGGCCATCAATGTCACCATGGAGCCGTTCCGCGCCTTCGTCGGCGACAACCTGCCGGACGAGCAGCGCACCCGCGGCTACGCCATGCAGACCTTCTTCATCGGCGCCGGGGCCGTGCTGGCCTCCTGCCTGCCCTGGCTCCTGACCAACGTCTTCCACGTGGTCTCGACCGCGCCCGAGGGGGTGACGCCGGACTCGGTCAAACTGTCCTTCTACATCGGCGCCGCCGGCCTGCTTCTGGCCGTGCTCTGGACCGTCGTCTCGACGCGCGAATACAGCCCCGAACAGATCGACGCCTTCGAGACCGCCCGCACCGCACGGGGTCCCGACGACCGTCAGGCCCCCGCCCGCTCGCACCGCGCATATTACATCGGCGGCGTCGTCTGGGGCTTCATCGGCGCCGTCGGCATCGGCGTGGTGTCATGGGCCGGGCTCGAGAAGGAGCTCTACGTCCTGTTCGGCTTCCTCGTCGGCTTCGGCCTGCTCCAGCTGGCCGTCGGCGCCCTGCACGCCGCCCGCCGCTCGAACAGCCTGACCGAGATCATCGACGACGTCTTCCGCATGCCGAAGACGATGCGCGGCCTTGCCGTAGTCCAGTTTTTCAGCTGGTTCGCCCTGTTCGCCATGTGGATCTACACCACCGCCGCCGTCACCGCCGTCCACTACGGGACCAGCGACCCCACCTCGACGGCGTACAATGAGGGGGCCAACTGGGTCGGCGTCCTGTTCGGCGTCTACAACGGCGTCGCCGCCCTGACCGCCTTCGCCATCCCGGTCGTCGCCCGCCGCACGGGCCGCAAGGCCGCCCACGCCATCAATCTCGCCCTCGGCGGCCTCGGCCTGGTCGGCGTCTTCCTGATCCGCGATCCCCAGCTGCTGTGGCTGCCCATGATCGGCGTCGGCGTCGCCTGGGCCTCGATCCTGTCCATGCCCTACGCCATCCTCGCGGGCGCCGTCCCGGGCCGGAAAATGGGCGTCTACATGGGCATCTTCAACATTTTCATCGTCGTGCCCCAGCTGCTTGCCGCCACCATCCTGGGCCTGATCCTCAAGGGCCTGTTCGACGGCCAGGCCATCTGGGCCCTCGTCCTCGGCGGCGTCAGCTTCTTCATCGCCGCCGCCTGCAGCCTCAAGGTCACCGAGCCGAAGACGGAGACCGCGGCGTGATCGGGCGCCGCACGCTTCTGACCGGCCTCGCCGCCCTTCCCATGGCGGCGCACGCGTCCCGCGCCCGCGCCGACGCCCCGACCGAAGGCCGCCTCTTCGAACACCAGCAGATGGCCTCGGCCCACGTCCAGCCGCGCGACGTCACCGTCTGGCTGCCCCCGGGCTACGACGGCTCGGAAGCCCGCTACCCCGTCCTCTACATGCACGACGGCCAGAACCTGTTCGACGGCGCGCGGGCGTCCTACGGCAAGGAATGGGGCGTCGACGAGCACGTCGCCCGCCTGTCCGCCAACGGCCAGATCCGCACGCCCATCGTCGTCGGCATCGGCAACACGCCGCTGCGGCTGCGCGAATACATCCCCGCCGACCTGATCCGCGCCCTGCCCGACGACATGCGCGCCGACATCCAGTCCATCTACGGCGGCGAGCCCCTGTCCGACGGCTATCTGCGCTTCATGGTCGAGGAGCTGAAACCCTTCATCGACCGCACATACCGGACCCGCGCGGGCCGCGACGACACCGTGGTCATGGGCTCCAGCATGGGCGGGCTGATCTCGCTCTACGCCCTGATGAAATACCCCGGCGTCTTCGGCGCCGCCGGCTGCGTCTCGACCCACTGGCCCCTCCGCATCGAACAGATCACGGACGAGGCGGCGCTGGCGGCCTGGCGCGAACGGCTGGTCTCGGCCTGGACCCGCGTCGTCCTCGACGGCCTGCCGAACCGGCGCAATCACCGCCTCTATTTCGATCGCGGCGACGAGACCCTGGACGCCTTCTACGCCGTCTTCCAGTCGCGCATCGACCAGACCATCCGCGACGAAGGCTGGGGCCCCGACCGCTTCCGCAGCCTCGTCTTCCCCGGGGCCGAACACAACGAAGCCTCGTGGAACCAGCGCCTCGACGTGCCCCTCGCCTTCCTGCTTCCCCCTGCCTGACGAGTCCTCCCATGCGCATCATCTCCCGCCTCGCATCCGGCGTCGCCCTTGCCGCCCTCGCCGGCTGCGCCACCTTGGACGCCGCCCCGGTCGCGGACGCGCCCGCGCCTGTCATTTCCGCCGTCGCCCCCGGCGCGCCGGGTGACCGCCCCACCTGGTCCAACGCCGCCAAGACCGGCGCGGGCGCCTCGTACGAAGCCTATGTCGACGGCCAGTACCGCGACGGCGGCCGCACCGGCGACGTCAGCCGCGTCTGGTTCTCCCTCGCCGACGGCGTCCTGACCGAGACCATGTACGGCCTGATCCACCAAGCCCAGATCAAGCAGCTGCGCTTCGCCGTCGTCACCGACACCGGCCTGTCGGTCGAGGGGACCGACACCACCAGCCGCACCGAATATCTGCACACGGACGATCACGGCCGCCCGCTGTCGCCGGCCTACCGGGTCATCACCACGGACAAGCAGGGCCGGTACGAGATCGAGAAGCGGATCTTCACCGATCCGGACAATCAGGCGCTCGTGGTCCGCGCGACGATCCGGGCCCTGAAGGGCCAGGTCACACCCTATGTCCTGCTCGAACCCCACATGGCCAATACCGGCGTCGGTGATTCCGGCGAGGCCCAGCGCGGCGCGCTCCATGCCTCGGAAGGCGATGTCCATCTGACGTTCCGGCCGACCTTGCCATTCGAGACCGCCAGCGTCGGCTTCGTCGGCGCGTCGGACGGCCTGACCGATCTGGCCGACGGTCGCCTGGACAACGTCCATGAGACCACCGGAAACCAGCCGGGCGCCATCATGCTGACGGGCGGCTTGCCGCGGCTCGGGCCGAATCAGTCGTTGAGCCGCGACTTCGTCATCGGCTTCGGCTCGACCCGGACGGCCGCCAGCAGCGCCGCGAACCGGACCGTTGCGACCGGCCTCGACGAGGTCCTCGCCCGCTTCAACGGCGAGGGCGACCGCGTCGGCTGGGAGGACTACATCGCCTCCCTGACCGACCTCCCCCGCATCGCCGAACAGTCCACCGACGGCGGCAAACTCGCCTGGGCCTCGGCCCTGATGCTGAAGGTGCAGGAGGACCGCACCTACGCCGGGGCCCTGATCGCGTCGCTGTCCAACCCGTGGGGCGACACCGTCGACGCCACCGAATCCTCGACCGGCTACAAGGCCGTCTGGCCGCGCGACTTCTATCAGGTCGCCATGGCCCTGATGGCCCTGGGGGACGCCGAGACGCCCGTCGCCGCCTTCCGCTACCTGCCCCGGGTCCAGGTTCGCGCCGACACGCCCGGCAATACCGGCGCGACCGGCTGGTTCCTGCAGAAGACCCACGTCGACGGCGAGATCGAATGGGTCGGGGTCCAGCTCGACCAGACCGCCATGCCCATCATGCTGGGCTGGAAGCTGTGGAAGGCGGGCCGCATCGGCGACGCCGAACTGGCCGCCATCTACGCCCGGATGATCAAGCCGGCCGCCGACTTCCTCGTCGACGGCGGCACGGCCGGCATCCTGTGGAACGACCGCCGGATCACCCCGCCCTGGACCCAGCAGGAACGGTGGGAGGAGCAGGAGGGCTATTCTCCTTCCACCACCGCCGCCGTCATCACCGGCCTGACCGTCGCCGCCGACATCGCCCGCGCCTCGGGCGATCCCGCCTCGGCCGCCCGCTATCTGGCCGCCGCCGACGACTATGCCTCCAAGGTCGAGGCGCGCATGTTCACCACCGCCGGCGAATACGGCGACGGCCGCTACTTCCTGCGCCTCAGCCGCAATGAAAACCCCAACGACAAGCTGCCGCTGGGCGAGAACAACGGCCAGCCCGCCATGCCCGAGGACCGCATCATCGACGGCGGCTTCCTCGAGCTGGTCCGCTACGGCGTGCGCGCCGCCGACGCCCCCTCGATCGTCGCCAGCCTGCCCGAATATGACGACCAGACGCGCGAGGCCCGCTTCCGCGTCCGCTACGACCTGAACGGCGTCCCGGGCTTCCGCCGCTACGGCAACGACGGCTATGGCGAGAACGCCGACACCGGCGGAAACTACGGCGTCGGCGGCATGACCCCGGGCCAGCGCGGCCGGGTCTGGCCCATCTTCACCGGCGAACGCGGCCACTACGAACTGGCCGCCCTGCTGGCCAACCCGTCCGCCGATCAGGACTGGAACCGGGCGCAGCTGAACCTCATCCGCCAGACTTACGTGCGCGGCATGGAGTCCTTCGGCAACGACGGTCTGCTGCTGCCGGAACAGGTCTGGGACGGCGTCGGCGACGCCACGCCGCACGGCTACCGGCCCGGCCAGGGCACCAACTCCGCCACCCCCCTGGCCTGGACCCACGCCGAATACATCAAGCTGCTGCGCTCCCTCGCCGACCGGGCGGTCTGGGATCGCTATGCGCCGGTGGAGGCGCGATACGCCCGATAGGCCATGTCCCCAGGCGGCCCAGGGACGTGAAAAGGCGGGACCGTCGCCGGTCCCGCCTTCCCCGTCGTCCGACGCCCGGCCCCTACTGGACCGGACGGCCGTGGATATCGACCACCTGGACGTCGGCGAAACCGAGCGCCCGGATCTTCGGCTCGATCGAGGCCCGGTCGCCGACCACCACCCAGGTCGTCGGCCCGGAGCCGACCACGGCCTGCGCCGCCACGGCGGCCTGGGCCGCGGTCATGGACCCCACCCTCTGGGCATAGGTGTCATAGTAGTTTTCCGGCACGCCCCAGACGACCATGTTCTGCAGTTCGCCGGCGATGGCCGCATTGGTCTCCCAGTTGCCGGCCAGACCCTGGACCATATTGGCGCGAGCGGCCTGGATTTCCGCATCGGTCAGCGGACGCGATCCGACGACCTCGGTCAGTTCGCGGCGCAGTTCGGCCAGGCTCTCGGCCGTCTTGTCCGACTGCACCCCGGCGCTGACCGAATAGATCCGGTCGCCGCGGCCGAACGGCACGCCGCCGCCGGCGCCGTAGGACCAGCCCTTGTCCTCGCGCAGGTTCATGTTGATCCGGCTGGTGAAGGCGCCGCCCAGGGCGGTGTTCATGGTCTCGATGGACGCCTCGGTCGCGGGGTCGAAGGCCGGGGCGACGCGGCCGGCCAGGATGGTCGACTGCGGCCCGGCGCGGTCCACGATCAGGATGCGCGGCTGGCCCGAAGGCTCGGGCGCGTCCGCCGGACCCGGTCGCGCCGGCATGGGCGTCGAGGGCGCCCGCCATTCGGCGAAGGCCCGCTCCAGCTTCGGCGTCAGCTCGGCCAGGGTGGTGTCGCCGACCACGACCAGGGTCGCGTTGTCGGGCCGGAACCAGGTCTGGTGCCAGGCCTCGGCGTCGGCCGGGGTCAGGCTCGCCACCGTCTGCTCGGTGCCCGAACCGGGACGGCCGTAGGGGCTTTCCGGACCGTACATCTCGCGGCTCAGAACCCGCGAGGCGATGGCGCCGGGGTTGCGGTTCGATTGCTGGATGCCCGCGATCTGAAGCGTGCGCGTGCGCTGGAAATCCTCCTGCCGGAAGGCCGGATTCAGGACCACGTCGGCGAACAGATCCAGTGACGGCTCGAGCCGGGCCGACAGGGCCGTCATCGTCACATTGGTCGAGTTCGTCCCCGAACCCGCGCCCAGGGTCGCGCCCAGCAGCTGCAGCCGGTCGCTGATCTCGATCGCCGTCAGGTCGTCAGTGCCGTTGGTCATCACCTGCGGCGTCAGCTGGGCCAGGCCCGCCTTGTCGTCGCTATCGACCACGGCCCCTGCGTCGAGGATCAGGTTCATGCTGACGGTCGGCACGCTCTCGCGCCGCACGAACATGACCTTCATCCCGTTGGACAGCTGGGCGCGTTCGATGGTCGGGAACACCGCTTCCGGAGCCGGACCGACCGCCGGCACGCCGGCCGTACGGTCCACGCCCGCCGAGACCGAATAGTCGGGGAAGGGCAGGACCTCCAGCGAATAGCTGCCGTCGGACAGCCAGCGGCGGCCCGCTTCGGTGAGGTTGTCGGGTCGGGCCTCCACGATCCGCTGATAGCTGGTCCGCCATGCCGCCGGATCACCGAAGAAGACCTCGGACTGGGCCAGCAGATCGGACTTGCCGCCGAACCCGCCGATCCGCTCCAGTCCGCGAATGGTGGCGGCCGCCGTCTGCGTGCGGACGCGTTCCAGCTCCTCGGAGGTCGGCCCGTCGCGCAACAGCCGAGCCATTTCCTCGTCGACGATGGCCTCGATGCGGTTCAGGTCGCCGCCAGCCTTGGCCGTGGCCGTGACGATGAACTGGCCGGCGATCTGCCGCCCCCCGGCCCCGGCCGAGACCGCCGTCGCCAGCTGCTCGTCGATCACCAGCCGCTTGTACAGCCTCGACGACCGGCCCGAGGCCAGAACCTGGCCCACCATGGCCAGATAGTCGGTGTCGGCCTCGCCCTGCGGCGTGGTGTTCCAGACCTTGTAGAGGCGCGGCTGGCCGACGCGGTCATACATGACCTCCCGCTGCGCCCCGACCAGCGGCGCGACCATGCGGCGCGGCTGGGTCACCGGCGGGCCCGAGGGGATATCGCCGAAATAGCGCTCGACCTTCTCGCGCGCCTCTTCGGGGCTGATGTCGCCGGCCAGGACGATGACGGCGTTGGCCGCGCCATAGTAGTCGCGGAACCACTGCTGCACCGTCGGCAGGTCGGCGGCGTTCAGGTCGTCCATCGAGCCGATGACGGTGTGGCCATAAGGGTGTTCGTCGGGCCAGGTCGCGGCCGTGATGGCGTTGAAGACCCGGCCATAGGGCTGGTTCTCGCCCTGGCGCTTCTCGTTCTGCACCACGCCGCGCTGCTCATCCAGGCGCGCCTGGTCGATGGCGCCCAGCAGATGGCCCATGCGGTCGCTCTCGAGCCACAGCATGGCGTCCAGCGCCGAGGTCGGCACGTTCTGGAAATAGTTGGTGCGATCCGTGTTGGTGGTGCCGTTCTGGTCCGTGGCGCCCAGCAGCTCGGTGCCCTTGAAGAAGTCGGTGTTGTAGTTCTCCGATCCGTTGAACATCAGGTGTTCGAACAGATGGGCGAAGCCGGACCGGCCCTCGGGCTCGTTCTTGGAGCCGACGCCGTACCAGATGTTGACCGCCACGATCGGGGCCTTGCGGTCCTCGTGCACGATCAGGGTCAGGCCGTTGTTGAGGACGAATTTGGTGAAGGGGATGTCCACCGCCGGCAGGGGCGCCAGGCGTTCCTGGGCGGCCGCGGCCGCGGCGGCGACGGGCGGCCGGGGCGCGGCGACGCTTTCGGCATGGGCGGAAGCGGCGATGAGCAGGGTCGTGGCGACCCCTCCGAGCAAGGCGAGACGACGGGCGGTATGCATGGAATTCCCCCTGGAACTGCGTCAGCGGCGGTTGGCCTGGCCGAAGTGACACCCGGACAGCCCCCGCGCGCAATATGTGAATCATTGCAACGCTGTAATGAATGTGCGGACGCGAGACCCGGCGGTGACTTCGTGCCGTACGGCAGTGTGCATGTCTGAATCTCGCAGCTTCACCGCGCAATATTGCACCGCACACGAAATGAATTGCCTTGTGCGCTGCAATGCCGTCCAATCCGTTTCCGCGGCGTCGAACGCGGTTCGGGCCGAGCCATACAGACCTCCGGACCGGACCCGCGCATGACCGTTCGCCTTCCCGCCTTCATCCCCGCGGCGCTTGCGGCCCTCGGCGCCGCGCCGGCCCTCGCCGCCGCGCCCCGGCCCGCGCTGCTGGAGCATCAGACGTCGCTGGTGCTGAACGAGGCCTCGACCGCCTGGATCCTGACCTCGACCGCCCTCGTCCTGCTGATGACCCTGCCGGGGCTGGCCCTGTTCTACGGCGGCATGGTGCGGCGCAAGAACGTCATCGCCACCATCGCCCATTCCACCGCCGCCCTGGCCATCGTCACCGTGCTGTGGTTCGCCGTCGGCTACAGCCTGTCGTTCGGCTCCAGCGGCGGGGCTGCCAACGGCTTCATCGGCGGCTTCCAGGCCGCCTTCCTCGACGGCGTCACCCCGGCCACCGCCCACAGCCTCGCCCCCGGCCTGCCCGAATTCCTGTGGATCGCCTACCAGCTGACCTTCGCCATCATCACCCCCGCCCTGATCGCCGGCGCCTTCGCCGAGCGGATCAAATTCCCGGCCGCGATCCTGTTCTTCTTCCTCTGGCACCTGATCGTCTACGTCCCGATCTGCCATCAGGTCTGGGGCGGCGGATGGATGGGGTCGCTGGGCGTGCTCGACTTCGCCGGCGGCTCGGTGGTCCATGTCAATGCGGGCGTCGCGGGCCTCGTCTGCGCCCTGGTGCTGGGGCCGCGCCACGGCCACGGGCGGGACAATATGGCCCCGCACAACCTCGCCTTCACCGCCATGGGCACGGGCCTGCTGCTGGTCGGCTGGCTGGGCTTCAACGCCGGCTCGGCCTGGGCCGCCGACGGCATAGCCGCCGTGGCCGCCTTCAACACCATCCTGGCCGCCGCCGCCGCCGCCATCGGCTGGACCGCCGTCGAGTGGATCGACCACAGGCGCCCGACCCTGCTGGGCCTGCTGTCCGGCATTGTCGCCGGCCTCGTCGGCGTCACCCCCGCCGCCGGCCTCGTCGACCCGAAGGGCGCCTTCATCATCGGCATTCTCTCGGGCCCCGCCTGCTACGCCGGCGCCGTCTGGCTCAAGCGCGCCTTCCGATATGACGACAGCCTCGACGCCTTCGGCGTCCACGGCGTCGGCGGCGTCGTCGGCGCCCTGCTGACCGGCGTCCTCGCGACCGCCGCCATCAACCCCGCCGGCGAGAACGCCAACCTCCTCAACCAGGCCATCGGCCTCGCCGCCGTCATCGCCTGGAGCGGGATCGGCACCTTCGTCATCCTGATGATCTGCCAATTCACCACCGGCCTGCGCGTCGACAGGGAGTCCGAGATCGAGGGCCTCGACTACACGCAGCACGGGGAGACGATCCACCCGTAGGGCGAGGCAGCGGGGGTCAGGCAGCAGGCAGCAGGGTCGACGGAGTCCCGGCCCCGCCTGCGTTCCTCGTGCTGCCTGCTGCCTGCTGCCTCCCCCGCAACGCTCCCCGCCGACCCGCGTTCACCCCCCATGGCAGCCCAGGGCGAACTCAGGACCTACAAGGCGAAACGCAATTTCGCCGACACGCCCGAGCCGTCCGGCCGCAAGGGCAAGGCGAAGACCACCGCCCTCACCTATCTGATCCAGCGCCACGCCGCGACGCGCCTGCACTACGACTTCCGCATCGAGGTCGACGGCGTGCTCAAGTCCTGGGCCGTGACCAAGGCTCCGTCGCGCGACACCCTGGTCAAACGCCTGGCCGTCGAGGTCGAGGACCACCCGCTCGACTACGGCTCGTTCGAGGGGACCATCCCCGCCGGCAACTACGGCGCCGGCACGGTGCAGATGTGGGACCGCGGCACATGGGAGCCGCAGGAGCCCGACCTCGATGCGGCGTTCAAAAAGGGTCAGATCAAGATGGTCCTGCACGGCGAACGGCTGAAGGGAAAATGGTCCCTGATCCGGCTGCGCGCCGATCGCGGCAAGCCCTCCAAACGCAACAACTGGCTGCTGATCAAGGAGCGCGACGAATACACCGTCGAGGGCGAGGGCGACGCCAATATGGAGATCGACGCCTCCATCGTCTCGGGCCGGACCCTCGCCGAGATCGCGGGCGGTTCGAAGGAATGGAAATCCTTGAAGGCGACCACCCGCAAGGCCCCGCCCAAACCCCAACCCACGAAGGCGGCCGCGAGCACATCGAAAAAACCGCCCGCCTTCGTCCCAATCCAGCTGTGCAAGATCGCCGACTACCCCCCGCGCGGCGCCGGCTGGGCCCATGAAATCAAGTTCGACGGCTACCGCATCCAGATCGGCGTCGGCGGCGGCAAGGCGACGCTGCGCACCCGCAAGGGCCTCGACTGGTCGGCCAAATTCCAGGCCCACGCCGACGACGCGGCGCACTGGCCCGACGGCGTCGTCGACGGCGAGCTCTGCGCCCTGGCCGAAGACCACATGCCCGACTTCTCGGCGCTTCAGGCCGCCATCTCGGACGGCGACACCGGCGACCTGATCTATTTCGCCTTCGACCTTCTGTTCGAGGGCGACGAGGATCTGCGCGGCCTGCCCCTGTCGCACCGCAAGGCGCGGCTGCAGGCGTACATCGACCGCATCCCCAAGACGGCCCGAAAGCGCATCCGCTACGTCGACCATTTCGCCACCACGGGTCAGGCGGTGCTGGACAGCGCCTGCCGCATGGATCTGGAAGGCGTCATCTCCAAGTCGCTCGACGCCCCCTACACCCCCGGCCGCTCGACCACCTGGCTGAAATCCAAATGCCGCGGCCGCGACGAGGTCGTCATCGGCGGCTGGACCTCGGAGGGCGACCGCTTCCGCTCCCTGATCGTCGGGGTGCAAGACGTCGATGCGAAGGACGGAAAGGGCCTGCGCCACCTCGGCCGCGTCGGCACCGGCTACGCTCAACCATTGCTCAAGACCCTGCTGCCCGCCCTGAAGAAGGCGAAGACCGACCACAGTCCCTTCGTCGGCAAGGGTGCCCCGCGCCGCTCATCGGCCGCCGGCCAGACCATCCACTGGGTCACGCCCACCCTCGTCGCCGAGATCGAACACGGCGGCTACACCGACACCGGCTCCCTGCGGCAGGCGTCGTTCAAGGGCCTGCGCGAGGACAAGACCGCGCCCGAAGTGACCGAGAAACCGCAGGCCCCGTCGAAGCCGTCAAAGGAGACCGGCAAGGTCTCCGCCCCGCCCCAGCTGTCCATTCCCGGCGAGCCGCGCGGCAAGTCGAAGCTGGTCGTCGCCGGCGTGACCATCTCCAGTCCCGACAGGATCCTGTGGCCCGCCGCCGACGGCAAACCGGCCCTGACCAAGGCCGACCTCGTCCGCTATTACGAAATGGCGGCCGAACGCATCCTGCCCCACGTCGCCGACCGCCCCGTCTCCATCATCCGCGCGCCCGAGGGCATCGGCGGCGAGAGATTCTTCCAGCGTCACGCCATGCCCGGCTCCAATCCGCGGCTGAAGCTGATCGATGTGAAGGAGCGCAAACCCTACATCGGCGTCGTCGACGTCGGCGGTCTGGTGGCCATCGGCCAGTCGGGCGGGCTGGAACTCCACCCCTGGGGCTGCAAGCCGAACGATCCCGAGACGCCCGACCAGATCACCTTCGACCTCGACCCGGACGAGGGTCTGAATTTCGCCGACGTCATCGCCGCCGCGAAGACGGTGAAAAAGGAGCTTGAGAGCCTCGGCCTCAACCCCTTCGTCAAGACCACCGGCGGCAAGGGCCTGCACGTCGTCGTGCCCATCCTCGCCGACGCCCGCAGCCGCATCGAATGGGACCAGTGCAAGGCGTTCGCCAAGGCCGTCAGCGAACGCGTCCGCGTCGCCGACCCCGACCATTTCACCACCACCCTGGCCAAGAAGGCGCGCGGCGGAAAGATCTTCCTCGACTATCTGCGCAACGGCCGCATGGCCACCGCCGTCGCCCCCTGGTCCCCCCGCGCCCGCCCGGGCGCCGGTCTCGCCTTCCCCCTGTCATGGACCCAGGTGAAGACCGGCCTCGACCCCCGCGCCTTCACCCTCCACGACGCCCGCGCCCTGCTGAAGAAGCCCGACCCCTGGAAGGATTTCCGCGCCGGCGCGGTCAACCTGCGGCCGGTGCTGAAGACGGTGCTGTGACTCCCGTCTCCTCCTTGTCGCCGAAGGCGATGGGGAGGAGACAATCCCCTATCCGTGCATCCCCGCGAAGGCGGGGACCGCCCCTCCAACCGTGCGATCGCGTGACGCTGCTCGCCGGATATATAGTCGGGTTGGCGGGAAAATATCCCGCCTGTTCAACACCTTCCGCTTTTCTCAAACTCTATTGTCAGCACGGGGTCCCGGCAGCCGTATGCTTTTGCCATCCCGTCGCGGGGGAGGGCGTCTGGCGCCAGGGCCAACCACGTGCGGCGGGGTGTGATCGTTGCGGGACGTCGCGCGTCGCCTTTTCGGCCATCCCGTCGCGGGGGAGGGCGTCTGGCGCCAGGGCCAACCACGTGCGGCGGGGTGTGATCGTTGCGGGACGTCGCGCGTCGCCTTTTCGGCGGCGGGCGGCGGAACCGGACCATCCTGGAGGACGGGTTGCTCCCCCCTCCGGCGTGCGAAGGGACTGTCCTCCGGTTTGAAACGGAGGAGCCCGGGAGCCTGGCCGCTCCCGCCCGTCCGGGCTTCGTTTCGAAAGGGCCTAAATGGCGAGAGGTCGGGGGCCGAAAACAGGCAAACCCCGGCNGAAACGGAGGAGCCCGGGAGCCTGGCCGCTCCCGCCCGTCCGGGCTTCGTTTCGAAAGGGCCTAAATGGCGAGAGGTCGGGGGCCGAAAACAGGCAAACCCCGGCYGGCCATGCGATGCCCGCCCCGAAGCGCTCGGAAGCCGCGATCACGCGGAGCACAGGCGGCGACGCCGAAAACACATCSGGTCCCCGTAACGCGAAAGCAGGGGGCCACATATCGGTTCCGGGCTAGCCGCCCGCGCTCCGCGACCTCCCCGTCCCTTTCCGGCGGAAACGCCGGCGAGCGCTTCAGCCTGCCCGNGCGAAAGCAGGGGGCCACATATCGGTTCCGGGCTAGCCGCCCGCGCTCCGCGACCTCCCCGTCCCTTTCCGGCGGAAACGCCGGCGAGCGCTTCAGCCTGCCCGGTCTTTGAAAATGGCGATGGATTCCGTGCATCCCGGCGAAAGCCGGGACCCGGTTCTTTCGCGGCGCACGCTGCATGGGACTGGCGGACGAAGATCACCGGAGCCGCCGGATCACCCAAAGCACTGGGTCCCGGCTTTCGCCGGGATGAGCGGACTGGAAGCTGGCCCGCCGACATCCCCCACTTCGGGGGAGGACACCGAACCCTTCTCCCCCCTCCTCCGACAGGCTATCTCCAACCGATGATCTCCGCCCCGCTTCCCGACGCCGGTTCGAACTGGGTGGACCGCCACGCGCCGGAGCCCCTCAAACCGTGGCTCAAGCTCGGCCGCTTCGACCGCCCCGTCGGCATCTGGCTGCTGCTCATTCCCGGCTGGCAGGGCATCGCCCTTGGGCTGGCGTCGAACCCGGAGCTTTTCGCGACCCCGCGCATGGCGGTCGAACACGCCCTTGTCCTCGCCGTCCTGTTCGGTCTCGGCGCCTGCCTGATGCGCGCCGCCGGCTGCGCCTTCAACGACATCATCGATCGCAAGATCGACCGGCAGGTGGCCCGCACCGCATCCCGCCCCGTCGCCTCCGGCCAGATCAGCGCCAGCCACGCCGGCATCTTCGTCGTCGTCTGCAGCTTCATCAGCCTGCAGATCCTGCTGGCGATGAACTGGACCACCGTCATGCTCGGGATCGGGTCGCTGGCCCTGGTGGCCGCCTACCCCTTCATGAAGCGCATCACCTGGTGGCCCCAGGCCTGGCTCGGCCTGACCTTCAACTGGGGCGCCCTGATGGGCTTCGCCGCCTTCACCAGCGCCTTCCCCTGGTCCGGCATGCCCGCCTTCTGGCGCACCGGCGTCGCGGTGTTCCACGCCCACGCCGGCCTGCCTGGTCACCTGACCTGGGCCGCCCTCCTGCTCTACCTCGGCGGAGTCTTCTGGACCCTCGGCTACGACACCATCTACGCCCTGCAGGACATCGAGGACGACGCCATGGTCGGGGTGAAATCCTCGGCCCGCCGCCTCGGTGAGAAGGTGCCGCGCGGCGTCGCCGTCTTCTACGCCCTCGCCGTCGCCTGCGCCGCCGCCGCCGGCTGGATGGCCCACCTCGGCCCGCTGTTCTGGCTTGGCCTCGCCGGCTACGCCCTGCATCTCGCCCGGCAGGCCCGCCGGGTCCGCACCGACGACCCCGCCCTCGCCCTGCGCCTGTTCAAGTCCAACCGCGACGCCGGCCTGATCCTGCTGGCCGCCATCGGTCTCGGAGCCCTGACCCTGTGACCGCCCCGTCCGCTCTTCCCCGCATCCTGATGGCGGCGGTGTGGCTGCTGGCCACCGCCTGCGCCTCCGCACCCCAGACCGCGAGCCCCGAACCCCAGCCCGTCGCCTACAGGCTGCAGGACGGGCGAATGACCACCGCCCTCACCCTCGACCCGGCCCTGCGCGCCCATCCCGAACTCCGGGCCCGCCTTTACGACGACGGCATGACCGCCATCCGCGAGTTTGAGGCCGAGGTCCGCGACGCTCGCGTCGAGCAAGGCGGCGAGCTCGACGCCAACATGGACCTGACCCTGCGCTGGGACGCGCCGGTCGAGACCGCCCGGCTGGTCAGCTCGGACGGACTGTTCTGGTCCTTCACCGGCGGCGCCCACGGCAATCCGGGCTTCCACGCCATCCTTTGGGACCGCGCCGCCCTTCGCGAGGTCGCCCCCGCCGACCTGTTCCGCGCCGACGCCGATCTTTCGAAACTCGACCACGCCCTGTGCGATGCGATCAACGCCGCCAAGGCCGCGCGCGGCGGCGACCAGGCCTGGGACCCCGCGCCGTATCGCGGCGAACAGGGCGAAGACCTCTGGGCCTGCCCGGCGGCGCTGGAGACACCCTTCTCCCTCGCCCCCGGCGACACGGCGGGCAAGGCCGGGGGCCTGGTCTTCCTGATCGGCCCCTACATCGTCGGCCCCTATGCCGAAGGCGTCTACACCGCCGTGGTGCCGGCGGCCGCCTTCTCCGCCCTGCTCTCGCCCGAATGGGCCGATCAGTTCGGGGGCGCGCCGGCGCCGGAATTCCTTGACCGGCTTCGCGCCGAAACAGCACGATGACCGCGACGCATCAGGAGACGCCCATGCCCTCGATCGCCCCGCCTTGCCTTCGCGCCCTGCTCCTGACCGCCGTCGCCGCCGCGGCCCTGTCCGCCTGTAACCGCGACCGCGAACCGGCCGCGCCCGAGCCGGCCGCCCCCGGCGCCGCCGCCGTCGTGACTCCGGCCGACGCCGCCGCGCCCATGAGCTTCGAGAGCAAGACCCCCTGGGCCGACGTCCGCCTGACCCTGCCCGACGGCCTCAAGGCCCAGACCGACCTGCACGCCCGTCTCTACGCCGAGGAGGTGCGCCGCCTGCGCCAGTTCACCGAGGGCGCACAGGGCGAACTGACCGAGGCCGGGGCCGACACCGACCGGCCCAAATACGAAAAGACCATCGCCATCACCGTCGCCGCCGAGACCGCCAAACTGCTCAGCCTCAAGCGCGTCGATTTCGACTATTCCGGCGGCGCCCACCCCAACACCCTCACCGACGGCCTGCTGTGGGACAAGGCCTTGAAGCGCCGGGTCGGGATCGCCGACCTGTTCGGCAAGGGCGTGGACCTGACGATCCTGGACCAGGCCCTGTGCTCCGCGGTCAACGCCGCCAAACGCGCCCGCGTGCCCGACGGCGCCAGCGTCACCCTCGGCGGCAAGGACTTCTCCTGTCCCCGCGCCGTCGACACGCCTTTCATCCTGACGCCGGGCGACACGCCGGGCAAGGCGGCGGGCCTGACCTTCCTGATCGGGCCGTATCAGGTCGGACCCTACGCCGAGGGCGCCTATGAGATCGCCGTCCCGGCCGCGGTCTTCCGCTCCCTGCTGGCCGTCGCCTACAGCGGCGAGTTCGGGGGCCGGCTGGTGAAGGTCGGAGATGTCACGCCGGCGGCTGCGCCTGCGGCGGTGGCGCAGTGACCCGGACATTCGCAACCCTGTTCGCCGCCGGCGTGGTGCTGGCTTCTCCGGCTGCGGCCCAGGAGGGTAACACCGGCGATCCGGGCGACTCCACCATCCACGCGCCGGGAGATATCGGCGCCGTGGCCGTGACGCCCAGCCGTCTCGAGCGCTCGCGGATCGAGATGAACCGTGGCCGGCCTCCGCTCGGCGCTTCGGCGAGTCCGGGCCGGAGCGCCGCCCTCGGCCGCGCCGCCTCCCTCGTCGCCCGGGCGGGCCTCGTCTGCGACGTGATCGACGCCGCCGTGGTCGGCCGGAGCCGGACCGGCGAGGCGGTCATCGAGATCGACTGCGTCCAGGGCGGCGGCGTCATCGCCGTCGAGGGCGACCCGGTCCAGGTGACGGACTGTCTCGACCTCGCGCCGGACACCGGCCAGGGCGGGCGCGGCCGCCGGGTCATCGCCGGCTGCGCCCTGCCCGGCAACACGGGCCTGTCTCAGTCCGCCCGGGCCAGGAACTGATCGACGATCCCGGCCAGCCGCTCCGGCTGGTCGGCCATGATGAAGTGGCGGCTGTCGTCGATCCGGATCAGCCGCGCGCCCGGCAGGGCCGCGTACTCGCGCGTCCACAGGGCGTCGGCCATCGCCGGCGGCGTCCCGCCGTTCGGATCGGCCGCATAGACGGCGGTCACGGGGATGCTCATGCCCGCCAGGCCGGGCCGGGCGTCGGTCAGCATCACGTCGCGGAACGCCGCCGCCGTTCCGCGACGGTCCGAGGCGACCGACCAGGCGACGATGGCCGCCTGCACCTCGGGCGAGCGGGTCGAGGCCGAAGCGATCTGGGCCTGTCCGGCGGCGAAGGCGGCGTCGTCCATGGCCGCCATGGCCGCGGCGGCCTGCTCGGCCATCGGACGCACGCTCTCCGCCGTCGTCGTCGGCCCGTACAGCACGCTGAAGAACGGCAGGCTGTCGACGCTCAGCAACCGGCCGACGGACCCCGGCCGGTCCTGCGCCAGCTTCAGACCGACCAACGCGCCCATCGAGTGGCCGATCACCGCCGGACGGTCCAGCCCGGTCTCGGCGATATAGCGGCCCAGCGCCTCGACCGCCGGGGCCACGAAGGGCCCGTCGCCATGGCTCCAGGGCTCGCCGGCGAATCCGGCCAGCTGCACCAGATGCACCCGGTGCGTCGCCGCCAGCCGCTCCGCCAGCGGCCGCCACACTTCGCGGGACGACAGCAGGCCGGGGATCAGAATGACGTCGGGGCCGGACCCGATCACCTCGACCGACAGCCGGTCGGAGGCGAACCCGGCCTGGACGGCGGCGGGGACCGGCTCCGCCCGGACGTCGAAGGCGACCGCTCCGGCCCCCAGGGCGACGGCGGAGGCGATGGCGAAGGCGCGCAGCCGGCGGCCGCCGCCGTGGCGGGACATGAACATCATGGCGATCTTCCTGTAAGGTTCGTCTGACTTTGTCAGGCGTGGGGGTTGTCGAAAATCTCTTCCACGGGCCGGGCGAACAGCACGGCGATACGATAGGCCAGGTCCAGCGAGGGGTCGTGCTTCTCGGTCTCCAGGGCATTGACCGCCTGGCGCGACACGCCCAGCGCCTGCCCCAGCCGCTCCTGGGTCCAGCCGCGCTCGACGCGCAGGAGTTTGAGGCGGTTCTTCATCAGTTCGAGGACTTCACGAACGGCGCGATCAGGCCGAGGGCGCCCCAGAACAGCGGATAGATCAGCCAGCCTTCGGCATGGGGCGCATCAGCGAAGGATTCGGCGAATCCCCAGCCGGTGAAAAGGGCCATGGCCACCCCTGCGGCGAGGATGAACTGCTTGGCCATCACCGCCCGCACGAACTCGTCCGAGTCCCGCATCACCGCCAGGGTGGTCCAGATCTGCCCGACGACGGGGGCCGTGACCGCCGCCGCCAGCAGCCAGGCCGCAGGCCTCCCCTGGATGTCGTCGAAGGCGCCGAAGATCACCGCCATCATGATGGCCGCGTAGCCGCCCATGAAGGCCACCGTCCGGAGCACGTATTTTCGCTGCGCCGCTGTCGTCGGCCGGCCGATGATGAGCATGGGTTTCTCCCTGTTTGTAAGGCGAACCTTACAGAATCATTTTGTCATGTCAACCTGACTTTAAGTCAGGAGCGCCTGACGAGGTCGAAGACCGTCGGCATTCGCGTCGCGGCCCGTGAGGCGCTATAGTGCCGCCATGCCCGCCGCGCCCCGCATCCGGCCCTCAGACCTGTTCACGCCCGAGGCCTGGGCTCCCTTCCAGTCGCGCTCGCGCTGGCCCGGCCCGCTGCTCGTGCTGCACTGCTGGGCCGTCATCGCCGCCGCCGTGGCGGCGGGTGTCCTCTGGCCCATCCTGATCCCGCTCAGCGTCGCCGTCATCGGCACGCGGCAGCTGGGTCTGGCCATACTGATGCACGAGGCGGCGCACGGCGGCCTGTCACCGGATCGCCGGCTGAACGATTTTCTCGGCCACTGGCTGTGCGCGGTTCCGGTCGGCGCGTCGCTGACCGCTTACCGTCCCTACCACCTGGCCCACCACAAATACGCCCAGCAGGGCGAGGACCCCGATCTCGTCCTGTCCGCGCCCTTCCCGGTCACCCGCGCCTCCCTGCGCCGCAAGATCGTCCGTGACCTGACCGGCCAGACCTTCTTCAAGCAGCGCGTGCTCTTCCTGTTCAGGTCGTTCGCCAGTCACCGCGACGAGGACATCGCCGAGGGCGCGGTTGTCACCGGCCGCTCGGTCGTCCCCTTCCTGCTGCTCAACGCCGCCCTGCTGTTGGGCCTGACGCTGGCCGGCGTCTGGTGGGCCTGGTTCGTCCTGTGGCTGCTGCCGATGGCGACCTGGTTCCCCATGGTCACCCGCCTGCGCAACATCGCCGAGCACGCCTGCGTCGAGGGATCGGCGGTCGATCCGTTCCGGGCCGCCCGCACCACGCGCGCTTCCTGGTGGGAGCGCGCCTTCATCGCCCCCTACTGGGTCAATTTCCACGCCGAGCACCACCTGTTCATGCATGTCCCCTGCTGGAAATTGCCCGCTCTGCACCGCGCGGTGCACGCACGGCCGCAGGGCGAGGGGATGGAGCTGGCCGGGGGCTACCTGGAGGTGCTCAGGACGGCCAGCGCCAGGAACGCCGCATGACCGGTCGAACGCAGGCTTCGTCCTGACCCGCATCGCCGATCCGGCCGCCTTCATCGCCGCCAATACACGCCTGCAGTCCGTGCCGCACGCGCCGGAAATCTCGCTTTGGCTGGCGGACGAGGTCACGCCCATCTGGCGCCTGACCGAGGAGGAACTGGGCGAACTGGGCCTGCCCCCGCCATTCTGGGCCTTCGCCTGGGCCGGCGGTCAGGGGCTGGCGCGCTGGCTGCTGGATCATCCGGCCGAGGTCGTCGGCAAGCGGGTGCTGGATTTCGCCGCCGGCTCAGGCCTGGTCGGCGTCGCGGCGATGAAGGCGGGCGCGGCCTCGACCCTGTGCGCCGACATCGATCCGTTCTGCGGCGCGGCGGTCGCGCGGAACGCCGCCGCCAACGGCGTGAGCCTGGACTTCAGCGCGGTCGACCTGCTGGATGCCCCGGCGCCCGCCGTCGAGGTCATCTGCGCCGGCGACGTCTTCTACGAACAACCGATGTCCGGGCGGGTTCTGGCGTGGCTGCAAGCCGCCGCGAACCGCGGAACGCGCGTCCTCGTCGGCGATCCCCTGCGCACCTATTTCCCGAAGGAGGGCTTCGATCTGCTGGCCGAATACGCCGTGCCCACCACCCGGGAGCTCGAGGACGCCTGCGTCAAACGCACCCGCGTCTGGGCCCTCTCCGCCACGGCTTGAGCGAACCGCTCAAGGCCACGCTTGGCCAGGCGCGCGTCCGGCGCCATCATCCTTGCATGATCGCCCTTCGCGCCCTCGCCGCCGTCCTGCTGCTCGTGGCCGCCCCGGTCCACGCCCAGGTTCCGCAGACGTGGCAGCCGCGCCCGGGTGCGCCCGCCTTCGACCAGAACCGCTATCAGGCCGATCAGCACCGGCTTGAAATGGAGCGGCTGCGCCTACAGGCCGACCAGCGCGAAGCCTTCGCCCGCCAGCAGGAAACGGAATCCCGCCTCGCCCGCCTGCGTCTCGAGGCCGCGCGCCAGCCCGAACCCCTCCAGCCCTCTTCGCCCCGGGCCCTGCGCGCCCCGGAGGCGGAACGGGCGCTGCGCCGCTCGGCGGAACAGCGCCGGCGCGCCCTGGTGAGCGGGGTCGGCCAGATCGACGCCTGGCTGGACGGCCCGGTCAACTAGCGTCACGGCCGCTGCATCCCTTCCCCTCCGTCCGCGTTCCGGCCAGGGTTGGATCAGGACGGGAGAACGATATGCGGTGGCAGGGCGGACGGCGCGGCGGAAATATCGAGGATCGGCGCGGCATGGGCGGCGGCGCCATCGCGGGCGGGGGCGTCGGCGCCCTGGTTCTCGCGGCCATTGGCTATTTCGTCTTCGGCATCGACCCGTCCACCACGACGCAACTGGCCAGCCAGTTCGGCGGCGTTGGCGCGTCCGAGCAGGGCAAGCAGGGCAGCCCGACCGACCAGGCCGGAGCCTTCGTCGACGTGATCGGCTCCAATGTCGACGACGTCTGGAAGACGAAACTCCAGGGCTACCAGCCGCCGACCGTCACCCTTTACGACCAGGGTACTTCGACCGGCTGCGGCTTCGGCCAGTCGGCCATGGGGCCCTTCTACTGCCCCAACGATCGCAAGGTGTATCTGGACCTCTCGTTCTGGCAGCAGCTGGAGACCCAGTTGGGCGCCTCCAGCGCCGACTTCGCCCGGGCCTATGTGATCGCCCATGAATATGGCCACCACGTCCAGACCCTGACCGGCGCCTCGCAGCAGGTGCAGCAGGCCCAGCAACGCGCCTCGGGACAGGCGGAGGCCAACCGCTATTCGGTGGCGCTGGAGCTTCAGGCCGACTGCTACGCCGGGGTCTGGGCCGCCAACGCCGCCAGCGTGTCGAACGGCGAGGTGGCGCTGGACGCCGGCGATCTGGAAGCCGGCATGCAGACCGCCTCGGCCATCGGCGACGACACCCTGCAGCGCCGCCAGGGCGGGCGGGTCCAGCCCGACGGCTTCACCCACGGCTCGTCGGCCCAGCGGGTCGAGTGGCTGCGCCGCGGCTATGAATCGGGCGATCCTGCCGCCTGCGACACCTTCGCGTCGCTCTAGCCCACCGTCAGGTCCAGCGGCCGGGACACATGCAGCGTCCCGGCCCCCAGATCCATCGCCACCCGACGGCCGGCGAAGGCCTCCATACCGACCAGCCCGCCCGGGAAGTTGGGCAGGGGCGGCTGGTCGAACACGCCGACCGGCACGCGGCGGTACAGATGATCGGCGAAGGTCACCGTCCGCGCCTCGACGATGGCCGTGCGGGTTGCGCCGCCCAGCACCAGGTTCACCCCGCTGCTCTGGGGGCGTCCGTCCAACAGGCCCGCCGCGGTCGCTGTCTCGCGGTTCAATCCGAGCAGGGACGAGGCGCCGGTATCAACCACAGCCTCGACCAGCGCGCCCTCGATCGTGACCTGGGCGGTCAGGGCCCGGCCGGCGCGCCGCACCGGAACCTCGGCCAGGTCGGGCGGGCGCAGGAAGGCGTCGCGCGAGACCAGCCGCGTGTGCCGCCGCCCCGGATCCAGCGCCAGCACGGCCTCGCCCAGCAGATCCTGGCCGAGGATCAACGGCGTCCTCAGGCCCTGAACGGACGCCAGCGGCCCCAGATCGAGGATCGCGGCTCTCAGCCCGCCGACCTTCAGGCCCGCGAGTTCGATATCCAGCGCCGTGCCTCGCCCCACCTGGGCTCCGCCGCCCACGCCATAGGCGACCAGCGGCATGTCGAACAGCGACCGGCCCGAGTCTGGCAGTGCGGCGAACAGGGCGCGGTCGATGACAGAATACTGGGCCCCGCTGTCAATCAGGGCGACGACCTGCCGTCCACCCAGCCGCACCGCGACGGTCGGCGCCGGACCCGGCCGCGCATAGGGCATCCACGGCGTCGCCCCGCCGCTCGCAAAGGCAAGCGTCGGCCTGGGCCACAACAGATGGTCGCGGGCCCACCACGCGCCGCCGAGGACGGACGCCAGACCGGCCGTGCGGATCAGGAGGGAGCGGCGGTTCATACCCGTTGAAGATGGCGTGCGGTCCGCCCGGACGCCAGCGGCGCCGTTGTCGCGGCGGTGGGAGACGGCCCGGCCCACGCCCCCCGACGCAGACCGGACCGCCACCGCGCGCCCATCCCCCAAGGACGCGGTGCTGGCGGGGTCCGAAAGGACGCGCCCGCTCGCTGACCGCATCTGGCCTTCGGATTTCACCGGTGTCGATACGGTTCCCCGCCCGCGCGAAACGAAGGCCGGCTACCTGTGGCCGAAGGGAACCACCTTGTTCTCGCGGTCGTGACCGATGTCGGCGGGGCCCAGATACGGAATTCCCGACCGTTGGCACCAGTAGCGGACGATCTCCTCGGGGGTCAGGCCGAAGTCCGGATCGTTGGCGACGATGTCCGAAATCCGCCCCAGCCGGATGCCCGCCACGCGCCGGATCGAGGCCTGGCTGGTCAGGTGGAACATCATCCGGTCGACCCGGTAGAGGGGTTCGGATACGTCCTCCAGCATCAGGACATGGCCGGTCAGGTCGGGTTCCAGCGCGGTGCCGACCAGGGCGTCCAATATGCTGAGATTGAAGGCCGCGGCCGGGCGCGGGTCGTCCGCCAGCGAGGGCTCCCACGACGCCGGATCGCCCGACTTCAGCCAGTTGATCGCCCGCCATGCCGTGGCGTCGTTGCGCACCGCGTCGGAGGCCATCGGCCCGTGCGCCAGATGCGGGAAGCCGGCCTTGTACAGCAGGGCCAGAATGCTGCCGGCGTCGGAATAGCCCAGATACCGCTTCTTGCGCGCGACCGGCTCCAGCCGCGGCAGCACCGCCTCGGCGATGCGGCACGAGCCGTAGCCGCCGCGCGCGAACCACACCGCGTCCAGCCGCGGATCATTGGCGTATTCGACGAAGGCCGCCGCCCGGCTGGCGTCGTCGCCGCCGAAATGGCCATGTTTGCCGAAGCTGGCGGGGTGGAACGCCACCTTGACCGAGCCGTCGGGGATGTTGGCGGCGAACCATGCCTCCACGGCGTCGGCGCGGGCGCGGTTGAAGCGCGAACTGGCGTTGACGATGCCGATCTTCATGGACGTGTCTGGCCTCAGGCGTCGCCCGTGCTAGTCAGGCCGCCGGACATTCCCCGGTTTCGCCCTCATGAATCAAGACGACTATTTCTTCTGCGGCATCGGCGGGTCCGGAATGCTGCCCCTGGCCCTGATCGTCCAGGCGCAAGGCAGGCGAATCGAGGGCTCCGACCGGTCCCGCGACCAGGGCCGAACGCCCGAGAAATTCGCCTGGCTGGAAGCGCATGGCGTCGCGCTGCATCCGCAGGACGGCTCCGGCGTCACCCGCGCCGAGCAGATCGTAGTCGCCACCGGCGCGATCGAGGAGTCGGTGCCCGACATCGGCGCGGCCCGGCGCGCCGGCGCCCGCATCGTCACCCGGCCCGAACTGCTGTCGCAGTTGTTCAACGCCGCCCCGGCCTCGATCGGCGTCGCCGGGACCAGCGGCAAGTCGACCATCACCGGCATGATCGCCTGGATCCTGCACAGCGCCGGCCGGGCGCCCACGGTCATGAACGGCGCGGTGATGAAGAATTTCGCCGACGCCGACCATCCCTTCGCCAGCGCCCTGATCGGCGGCCCCGACCTGTTCGTGTCCGAGGTCGACGAGTCCGACGGCTCCATCGCCCGTTATGACCCCACGGTCGCCGTGGTCTCCAACATCTCGCTGGACCACAAGTCGATGGAGGAGCTGCGCGAGCTGTTCGGCGGCTTCACCGGCCGGGCGGCCAAGGCCGTGCTGAACCTCGACAATGTCGAGACCCAGGCCCTGGCCCAGCGGCTCCCGTCGGACAAGGTCATCACCTTCGCCCTGGGTGAAGAACCCGCGACTCTCAACGCCCACGACCTCGAACCGCTGCCGACGGGCATGCGCTTTGGCGTCACGGAATCGGGCGGGGAAATGCGCCTGCTTGAACTGCAAGTGCCCGGCGCACACAACGCCGCCAACGCACTTGCCGCCATCGGCGCTGTCCGCGCCATCGGCGTGCCGCTGACCGAGGCGATCGCCGCGCTCGAATCCTTCACCGGCATCCGCCGCCGCATGGAAGTGGTCGGGACCGCGAACGGCGTCACCGTCATCGACGACTTCGCCCACAACCCGGACAAGATCGCCGCCACGCTCAAGACCCTTCACGCCTTCGACGGCCGCCTGCTGATCCTGTTCCAGCCGCACGGCTTCGGCCCGCTGCGGCTGATGAAGAACGAGTTCATCGATGGTTTCGCCGGTCTGCTGCGCGCCGAGGACGTCCTGCTGATGCCCGAGCCCGTCTATTTCGGCGGAACCACCGACCGCAGCGTGGGCTCCGAGGACATCGCCTCGGGCGTCCGCGCCGCAGGCCGCGAGGCCCAGGCCCTGCCGACCCGCGAGGCCTGCGGCGACCGGTTGGTGGAACTGGCTCGCCCCGGCGACCGCATCATCATCATGGGCGCCCGGGACGACACTCTGTCGACCTTCGCCGCAGCCCTCCTCGACCGCCTGGGTCATCAGGTTACTGATTGATTTTCAAGACAATCTCGCAAAACATTCACATACGGCAAAGCTCGCGTTAAGGGCTGCCCCCTAATCCATCCGGCCAGGCAGGAGTTGCATATGGCCCGGATCGGAGACTTCGCGAGCGCCCCGGACCCCATAGGTCCGGACACGCCCGGCGCCGCCGTTTTCGACCGTTTCCAGCGCGAGCCCGACACCCTCGTCATCGCCGTCGTCGACGCCGACCGGCGCCCGGTCGGGCTGATCGAGCGCAACACCTTCACCCTGCGGATGGCCGCGGAGTTTGGCCGCGCCCTCTACGCCAAACGGCCGGCGGCGACCTTCATGGATGCGGCGCCACGCGTGCTGGACGCCGACGCGGACGCCGACATCCTGTTCCACAGCATGGACGCCGCCAATCTGGGCGCCCTGCTGAACGGCTTCGTCGTCACCTCGGGCGGGCGCTATGTCGGCGTCGGCGCAGGCGTGCACGTGCTGCAGGCCGGCAGCGCCATTCACCGCCGCCGCGCCGAGGAGATGGGCGCCCTGATCCGCGACCTGGCCCGGGCCGAGGCCGAGGCCCGCGCCTCCAGCCGGGCCAAGTCCGAATTCCTCGCGGTGATGAGCCACGAAATCCGCACGCCGCTGAACGGTGTGCTGGGGGTCGCCGCCCTGATGGAGCGCGAACTGACCCAGAAGGCGATGAAGCCTTATGTCCGCACCATCCTGGACTCGGGCCGGAACCTGCTGCGGTTGCTCACCGACGCGCTCGACATGTCACGCGCCGAGGCCGGGCAGATGGGGCTGGAGCCCGCCCCCGTCCATCTGGATACGCTCGCCGCCGACCTGGTGGCTCTCTGGAGCCCCCGCGCCCAGGAGAAGGCCCTCGACCTGACCGTTGTGCACCAGTCCGACGGCGCCGACTGGGTCGTGGCCGACGAGATGCGGCTCAAGCAGTTGCTCAACAACCTGATCGGCAATGCACTGAAATTCACCCCCTCCGGCGGGGTGAGCGTCGTGATCTCCAGCCGCTGGCAGGACGGCGCCGTCGCCGTCACGGGCAGGGTCGACGACAGCGGTCCGGGCATAGCCGAAGACGTCGCCGAGGCCGTTTTCCAGCCGTTCAACACCGGCCGTCCGGGCCGCGAGGGCGCCGGCGCCGGCCTGGGTCTGGCGATCTGCCGTCAGATCGTCGAGAGAATGGACGGAGACATCGGCGTCGAGCGTTCCCCCAGGGGCGGGGCCCGGTTCCAGTTCACCCTCTGCCTGCCCGGCGCCGGGCCCGAAGTGCTCGCGGCCTCGGCCAGGGCGGCCGAACCTACGCCGCACGAGACCCTGCATGTCCTGATCGTCGACGACAATGCGACCAACCGCTTCGTCGCGGGGCGGGTCCTGACGCTGTTCGGCTGCACCTCCGACACCGCCGAAAACGGGCTCGAGGCGGTGCGCAAGGTCCAGGCCAAGCCGTACGACCTGGTGCTGATGGACATCAAGATGCCGGTGATGGACGGGCTCGAGGCGACCCGGGCGATTCGGGCCTTGCAGGGCTCCGTCAGCCGTATTCCGATCCTGGCCCTGACCGCCAACGCCGATCCCAGGGACGAGATCGAATATCTCGCCGCCGGCATGGACGGCGTGTCGCAAAAGCCGATCCAGCCCGACGCCCTTCTCAACGCCATCCGTCTGGTGTTCAGCGATGTCGCGGCTCGGGCCCTGGTGTCGGAAGCCGCTTGAACCCGGTCGAGCCGTCTGGCCTAGGTGAAGGTCGATGCAGATTCCCCCGCCGTCCCCGCTTCCCGATATCGTCGTCACCGGCGCCCGCCTGCCTCGGGCGGCCGGAGAGGCGGCCTTTTCGGTCATCCGCCTCGACGCCGATGACCTGCGGCGCCAGCGGAGGCTGGACGAGGCCCTGGCCGCCGTGCCGGCGGTTTCCCTGTTCCGCCGCAACTCCAGCCTGGCGGCGAATCCGACGACCCAGGGGATCAGCCTGCGCGCCATCGCCCCTTCGGGCGCGGGCCGCACCCTGGTCACGCTCGACGGCGCGCCGCTGAACGATCCGTTCGGCGGCTGGGTGATCTGGTCCCAGGTCCCCACCGAAAGCCTGTCGGGCCTCGACATCGTCCGGGGCTCGGGCGCGGGTCCCTACGGCGCCGGCGCCCTGACGGGCGTGATCGCCCTGCGCGAGCGGGATGCGGGCGCGGTGCTGGACGCCTCGGTCGCGGAGCGGGGCGGCGCCCGCGTCGCCGGCTCCGGCGCGACGGCGCTGGGCCCGGTGCGAATCGTCGCCTCGGGCCTGTACGAGACCAGCGACGGCTACGTCCCCGTGCGCGGTTCCGCGGCCGGCGCGGCCGATACGCCGCTGGACCTTGAGGTCCGCAGCGCCGCCCTGCGCGCCGACCTGCCTCTCGCGGAGGCCGTGGTCTCCCTTCGCGCCGCCGCCTTCGAGGAGGACCGCGGCTCCGGTCTTGGTGGCGCCCGCGCCACCGCCAGCGGGAACAGCCTGTCGGCCACCGCCGCCCTGCGGCCCCGCGCCGACCGCCCCGGCTGGCGGCTTCAGGCCTGGCGGCGCGAAAGCGATCTGGCCAACACCTCCGTCGCCGTCTCCGCCGATCGCACATCGACCACGCCCGCCAACGACCAGTATGAGACGCCCGCCGCCGGGTGGGGCGTCAACGCCGCCCTGCGCCGCATCGCCGTCAGCGGCGTGGCCCGGGTCGAATGGGAGCTGGGCGCCGACGCCCGGTTCAACGAGGGCGAGACGCGGGAGCGCTTCCGCTACATGGCCGGCGCCTTCACCCGCGACCGGGTCGCGGGCGGCGAGACCTCGGTCGCCGGCGTCTATGCCGAGGGCTCGTGGGACAGCGGCCCGTGGCTGGCCGCCGGCGGTCTGCGCTATGACGGCTGGCGCAACGAGAACGGCCGGCGCCTCGAGCGCGACCTCGCCACCGGCCTGCCGACGCTGGACGAAGGCGATCCCGACCGTTCCGGCGAGGTGGTCAGCGCCCGTCTCGCCGTGCGCAGGGACATGGGAGGCGGACAGTCTGTCCGTCTCGCGGGCTACACAGGCTTCCGTCCCGCCACCCTGAACGAGCTGCACCGCCCCTTCCGGGTCGGCAACGACCTGACCGAGGCCAACGCCGCGCTGGCGCCCGAACGGCTAACCGGCGTCGAAACGGGCTGGGCCTGGGCCGGCGAGCGCGTCTCCCTCACCGCCACCGCCTTCTGGACGCGGATCGAGGACGCCATCGTCAACGTCACCATCGGCGCCGGCCCCGGGACCTTCCCCCGCGCCGGCTTCGTGCCGGCGGGCGGGGTCCTGCGCCAGCGCCGGAACGCGGGAACGATCGAGGCGACCGGCGTCGAACTGGACGGCCGCTTCGAGCTGAGCGACGCCCTGTCCCTGCACGCCGCCCTGTCCGCCACCGACGCCCGCCTCGACGGCGGCGCCCCGGCGCCTCAACTGACCGGCCTGCGTCCGGCCCAGGCCCCGATCTGGAGCGCCGTCGCCGCCCTCGACTGGCGGCCCGTCGAACAGCTGACCCTCGCCGCCGACCTGCGCTGGGAAAGCCGCCGGTTCGAGGATGACCTGAACAGCCGCGTCCTCGACGCCGCCGTCACGGTGAACATGCGCGCCGAATGGGGGGTTTCACCGTCGGCCACCCTCTGGCTCGCCGCCGACAACCTGTTGGACGCCGACGTCGAGACCGGCGAAACCGGAACCGGCGTCAGCAGCTTCGGGCCGCCGCGCACCCTCTCCGTCGGCGTCAGACTGTCGCGCTGAACCGTTCGGCCGGAGCCATTGCAAATCGTTCGCAACTTCGGCACAAGCCACGGGTGACCGAACCCGCCGCCCCTGCCAAGCCAAAGCCGGCCCTGAACGCCAGGCGCTCGTTCTGGCTGAAACAACTGCACCAGTGGCACTGGATCTCGGCGGCTCTCAGCCTGATCGGCCTGCTGCTGTTCGCGATCACGGGCGTCACCCTGAATCACGCGGCCCAGATTCCCGCGACGCCGGCCACGGTCGAGCAGACGGGCCAGCTGCCCGCCCCCCTGCTGGCCCGCCTGTCCGCCCTGCCAGAGGACACCACCGACCCCGTGCCCGAGGCCGTCGCGCGCTGGGCCTCGGAGACCTTCAAGGTCCAGATCGCCGACCGTCCCACCGAAACCACGGCCGACGAGGTCTATGTCGCCCTGCCCGAGCCCGGCGGAGACGGCTGGCTGACCATCGACCGCGCCACCGGCGAAGCCCTGCGCGAACGCACCACGCGCGGCGCGATCGCGTGGCTGAACGATCTGCACAAGGGGCGGAACACGGGCGTGGTCTGGTACTGGTTCATCGATGTCTTCGCCGCCGCCTGCATCGTCTTCGCCATCACCGGTTTCGGCCTGACCTTCCTGCACGCCCGCCAGCGCCCTTCGACCTGGCCGCTGGTCGGCCTCGGTCTGCTGATCCCCGCCGTCATCGCCCTTCTGTTCATTCACTGAGTTCTCCGATGCGCCAGCTTCCCCTGATCCTGACCACCGCCGCGGCGGCCGCCGTCGCCGGCCCCGCCCTGGCGGGCGACATCACCGTATCGGTCGAGATTCCGCGCCTGTCCGTGGCCGCCTATCACCGCCCCTATGTCTCGGTCTGGATCGAGCGCCCCGACAACACGGCCGTGCGCACGCTGGCCGTCTGGTACGAGGTCTCCAACGTCGCCGAGGGCAGGGACTGGCTCAAGGACATGCGCACCTGGTGGCGCCGCGGCGGCCGCTCCCTGACCCTGCCCATGGATGGCGTTTCCAGCGCCACCAAGGCGCCCGGTCGTCACGCCGTCAGCGTGCCGGGCGCCCGCCTGCGCGACATGCCCGCCGGCGACTACGTGATGGTCGTCGAGGCCGCCCGCGAACTGGGGGGACGCGAAGCCGTCCGCGTGCCCTTCCGCTGGGGCGCCGCCAACACCGCCCGCGCCTCGGGCACCACAGAACTGGGCGCCGTCAGCGTCACCGTCACCCGCTAAGGAACCTGCACCATGAAGAAGCGCATCGCCCTCCTCGCCGCTCTCGCCGCCTTCGCCCTGCCGATGTCCGCCCAGGCCCACCGCGCCTGGCTGGCCCCGACCTCCACCGTCCTGTCGGGCGCCGAGGCCTGGGTCGGCTTTGACGCCGGCATGTCGAACGGCGTCTTCATCGCCGACCACGCCGCGATGAACATGGCCGGCCTGGTCATCACCGCCCCTGACGGCTCGACCGCATCTCCCGTCAACGCCATGACCGGCAAATACCGTTCGACCTTCGACCTGCACCTGACCCAGGCCGGGACTTACCGGATCGCCAATGTCTCGGGCGGCGTCATGGTCACCTACAAGCAGGGCGGCGAGGCGAAGCGCTGGCGCGGCGCCGAGGCTGACATGGCCGCCGCCATTCCGGCCGACGCGACCGAGGTGGTCGCGACCCGTTCGAACAGCCGCACCGAAACCTTCGTCACCTTGGGCGAGCCCTCGGCCATCACCCCGACCGGTGAAGGCGTCGAACTGGTCCCCGTCACCCACCCCAATGACCTCGTCGCAGGCGAGCCGGCCACCTTCAAGCTGGTCCGGGACGGCCGGCCGGCCGCCGACCTGGACGTGACCATCGCCCGCGGCGGAACCCGCTATCGCAACAGTCCCGAAGAGATGACGGTCCGCACCGGGGCCGATGGATCCTTCACCGTCACCTGGCCCGAAGCGGGGATGTACTGGATGAACGCCTCGATCCGCACGCCCGCCTCGGGTTCGCAGATGGCCTACAACGCCGCTTACAACGGCGTCGTGGAAGTCCTGCCCTGACCGGAGCTCCTCCGCGCCCGCACGGCGCGCCGCCGCCGATCACCCTCGGCGAGCCGGCGGCGCAGCCGGAGAACCGCGTCCTGATTCCGACCCATGGCCGGACGCCGGCGCTGCCGACCTCCGACCGGATCTGGGACTTCGCGGGCGAGACCATGGGCACGACCTGGGCGGTGCGGCTGGTCCCGCCCGCGGGTCTGGACCGCGCCGGCTTCCAGACCGCGATCGAGGAGGAGCTGGCGGCGATCATCGCCCTGTTCAGCCACTGGGACGCGACGTCTGAACTGGCCCGGTTCAATGCCGCGCCGCCCGGATTCTGGGCCGTGTCCGAACCCTTCTGGGACCTTCTGAACCGCGCGCTGGACCTGGCGGACGACACCAACGGCTCGGTCGATCCAACCCTGGGGGCCCTGGTCGACCTGTGGGGCTTCGGCCCTCAGGGCCCGCGCCCGGACGTTCCGTCAGACGATGAGATTACGGCGGCCCTGTCCGTCAGCGGCTGGGGCGCCCTGCGTCTCAACCGCGAGGCCCGCGCCGTCCAGCAGCCGGGCGGCCTCAAACTGGACCTGTCCGGCATCGCCAAGGGCCACGCCGTCGACCGCGTCTCCGAACGCCTGACCGCCCTGGGCGCCGTCCAGCATCTGGTGGAGATCGGCGGCGAGCTGCGCGGCGCCGGCGTCAAGCCGGGCGGCCATCCGTGGTGGGTCGAGCTGCAGCAGGCGCCGGGAACGCCGGCCCCGCGCACCGCCGCCGCCCTGTTCGACATGGCGGTCGCCACCTCGGGCGACTGGGTCCGCCGGTTCGAAAGCGGCGGCCGGATCTACAGCCACACCATCGACGGCGGCACGGGCCGACCGGTCGACAACGGCGTCGCCTCGGTGACTGTCCTGGCCGAGACCGCCCTGTACGCCGACGCCATGGCCACGGCCCTGACCGTCATGGGGCGTTATGACGGCCCGGCCTACGCGGACGCGCTGAACATCGCCGCCGCCTTCGTGGTGCGGACGGAAACCGGGCTGATCGAGATCGTCTCGCCGGCCTTCGCCGCCATGGCCGCCGAGGGCGCGTGACCGGCGATCCGGTTCGCTGGCTGTGGACGGCCGTCGCTGTCGGCCTCTGGCTGCTGGTCGTCGCCGCCGTCGCCTGGAGCCGCGCCCGCACCCGCCGGGCCGCCGCCGCCCGTACGCACGCGCTCGCCTCGGGCGGCGACGCCGTCACCGTCGCCTTCGCCAGCCAGACCGGCCTCGCCGAGGAATTGGCGTGGATGACGGCCCGCAGCCTGTCTGAGGCCGGGACAAGCGCCCGCGTCACGCCTCTGGGCGAGATGAACGCCGCCGCGCTCAGGGCCGCGACCCGGTTGCTGATCGTCGCCTCCACCACCGGCGAGGGCGACGCCCCGGACGGCGTGTCGCGCTTCGTGCGCCAGACCATGGATGCTCCCGTCGACCTGTCCGGCCTCGCTTACGGCCTCCTGGCGCTCGGCGACCGCACCTATGCCGACTTCTGCGGCTTCGGCCGCGCCCTGGACGGCTGGCTGCAGCGGTCCGGGGCCGAACCCCTGTTCGACCGCGTCGAGGTCGACGACGGCGACGCGGGCGCCGTTCGGCACTGGCAACATCAGTTGGGCCTGCTGACCGGAGCCACGATCCACCCCGACTGGACGCCGCCCGCCTACGACCGCTGGACCCTGGTCGAGCGCCGCCACCTCAATCCCGGCAGCCCGGGCGGCGAAGCCTGGTTGCTGGCTTTCGCCCCCGACGGGCACACGCCGGCCTGGGTCGCGGGCGACATCGCCGAAATCGGCCTGCCCGCCCGCGCCGACGGAACCGACCCCGGCAGCCGTGAATACTCCGTCGCCTCCCTGCCGGACGACGGCCGGGCGGAATTCATCGTCCGGCGGATGATCCGCCCCGACGGCTCCCCGGGCCTCGCCTCGGGATGGCTGACGCATGATCTCGCGGTGGGCGATGCCGTCGACATGCGCATCCGCCCCAACCGGAGCTTCCACGGCCCCGCGCCGGGGACTCCCCTGATCCTGATCGGCAACGGCACGGGTCTGGCGGGTCTGCGCGCCCACTGGAAGGCCCGCGGGGGTCAGCCGCACGGCGGCGTCTGGCTGCTCTTCGGCGAGCGCACCCGCGCCCATGACGCCTTCCTAGACGAGGAGCTTCAGGCGGCCGTCATGGCCGGCGACCTGACCCGCCTCGACCGCGCCTTTTCGCGCGACGCCGGGGATGGCCGCTATGTCCAGGCGCTGATCGCCGAGCATGGCGACACGCTCAGGGACTGGGTGGACCGCGGCGCGGCCATCCATGTCTGCGGCAGCCTCGAAGGCATGTCGAAAGGGGTGCAGACCGCGCTCGCGGACGTCCTCGGCGCCGGGCGGCTAACCGAACTGACCGAAGCCGGGCGTTACCGCCGCGACGTCTACTGAGGCTCAGGCCTCGGCCCAGCGTCGCAGCAGGTTGTGATAGACGGCCGTCAGTTCCAGCACCGCCGGGTCCTGCGGCCCCCTGTCAGTGCTGACCCGCTGGATGGCCACATCCAGCCGGAACAGGGTCTCGCGGTCCGCATCGTCGCGCACCAGACTCTGGATCCAGAAGAAGCTGGAAACACGCGCGCCTCGCGTCACCGGCGTGACCTCATGCAGGCTCTTCGACGGATACAGCACCAGATCGCCCGCCGGCAGTTTGACGCTCTGCGGGCCATACATCTCCTCGATCACCAGTTCGCCGCCGTCGTAGTCGTCCGGCTCCGACAGGAACAGGGTCGCCGACAGGTCGCTGCGGATGCGGATCGCGCCCCGCTGGCGGATGGCGTTGTCGACATGCAGGCCGAACCGCTCTCCGCCCTCATAGCGGTTGAACAGCGGCGGGAAGACCGTGTGCGGCAAGGCGGCCGAGACGAACATCGGATTGGCGTTCAGCGCCTGCTGGATCACCGCCCCGACCTCGCGCGCCTCGGCGCTGTCCTCGGGCAGTTGCCGGTTGACCTTGGCCCCCGCCGACTGGTGGCCCGAGGTGACGTTGCCGTCTACCCACGGCCCGGCGTCGAGGCGCGACCGCAGGGTCGCGACCTCGTCCCTGGTGAAGACGCCGGGGATGTGGAGCAGCATGGTTCGTTCAGTACCTCAGATTCAGCGTCAGGATAGCCTGCCGCGCCGGCGCCACGTCGGCGTGGTGCACGCCGTTGGTGCGCAGGATGTACGCTTCATCGGTCGCGTTCTGGACGTTGAGCTGCAGCGAGGCTGCGTCGGTCAGGTCGTATGAAGCGAACAGGTCGAACCGGGCGTAGGCCGGCGCATGGATGCGATTGGCGCCGCCGCCGGCCCCGCCCTGGTTGCCGCCGAAGCTGTCCGACACATAGTAGGCGCCGCCGCCCAGGCTGAGCGCAGGAGTCACCCGCCAGGTCGTGAACAGGCTGAAGGCATGCTCCGGGGTATTGGCCAGCGGGTCGCCGACATTGACGTTGTTGTAGGCGCCGGAGACCAGTTCGCTGTCCATCCAGGTGTAGCCGCCGAACACCTGCCACTGGCGGGTGATATTGCCCGAGACGCCGAGCTCGATCCCCTTCACCTCGGCCTCGCCCGCCTGTTCGAACACACCGGGCGACACCTGGATCTGGGCGTTTTCGCGCTTCAGCATGAAGGCCGCCGCCGACACCGCCAGACGGTCGTTGAACAGATTGGCCTTGGCGCCGACTTCGAAATTGGTCGTTTCTTCCGGCTCCAGAACGGTGCTCAGCAGGTTGCCCGTTCCCGTGCCGCCCGAGGCGTTCTGGTCGCCGGCCGAGATCGTCGGCGGCGTCGAGGCGGTGGCCCAGGACACATAGACGCTGGAGTTCGCGCTCGGCTTGAACACCAGCCCGACCTGGTAGTTGACGAAGTCCCACGCCCGTTCCGGCAGGACCACGATCCCCGGCGTCGCCGCATTCTGCGCGTTCAGGGTCCAGACGCCGTTCGCCTGGGTCCCGGTCAGATTGGCGCCGTTGACGGTGTACTGGTCCCAGCGCACGCCAAGGTTCAGGATCAGAGTCGAGGTCAGGCTGACGCTGTCCAGCGCATAGACGCCGACGGTGTCGGTCGTGTTCCGGCTGATCGGGCCGCGGTTGATCACGCCGGCCCAGGCGTCGTCCGTGTTCGGCGCATACACCCGCGTGCAGTCGCCGGCGCCCAGATTGGCCAGGTTGGCGGCCGACATCACAAAACCGGTCGGGCAGGCCGAACCCGCGGTGGTGAAGGTCGAATACGACGCGTTTCGGTTTCTCTCGGTGGCCAGTTCCAGCCCCAGGTCGAACTCATGACCGACGCCGCCGGTCCGGAATGACCCGCGCAGGTCGGTGACATTGGCCACCGTGGTCACCGGATTCCAGCGCGACTTGGTCGCGCGCTTCATCCAGTACTCGCCGTTGATCCGCTGGGCCGGACCGCCGTCGCCGGGGTTGGTGACGATGTAGTCGTTCAGCGTCTCGGAGTAGCGGCTGACGTTCCGGAGGGTCAGATTGTCGTTGAACGCGTGCTCGAAATCGAAGGTGAAGGTGTCGACCGTATTGGTCAGATAGTCCCGGTCGTCGAGCCCGTAGAAGCTGCTGTAGGGCACATCCAGAATGCCGCTGTCGGTCGTCCGCACGCCGATCTTTGTGAACAGCGGGATGCCGTAGTCGGGCATCTGGTGCGCGGTCAGGTGATAGTAGCTGAACGTCCCGGTCGTGGCCGTTCCCAGACCCGCCGCCACCGACAGTCCGAGGCCCCATTTGTCATAGTCGACCGTATCGCGGCCCGGCACGTCGCCCTGCGACCCCATCAGGTTGATCCGCAGGCCGGCCGTTTCGCCGAGGCTCCAGTTCTGGTCGATGGTCGCCCGCACATAGCCGTCCGTCCCGACGCCGAGTCCCAGACGGGTGAAGTCGGTCAGCCGCGGGGCCTTGGAGCCCAGGTTGATGCTGCCGCCGCCCGAGCCGCGCCCCGCATAGACCGAGTCCGGCCCCTTGATGACCTCGACCTGTTCGAGGTTGAACACCTCCCGCTGCTGGCCGCCGCTGTCGCGGATGCCGTCGACGAAGACGTTGTTGCCCGACGACTGGCCGCGGATGAAGGGCCGGTCCGCCAGCGGCTGGCCCCCTTCGCCCGCGCCGAAGGTGATGCCCGGCGAGGTGCGCAGGATGTCCTGCAGCGAGGTGGCCGCGGTCTGTTCGATGATCTGTTGCGGAATGATGGTGATGGAGCGCGGGGTGTCGACCAGGGGGGCCACGAATTCAGAGCCTGTCGGCTCACGCTTCACCGGTTGGCCGTCGACCGTGATGGTCTCCAGGGTCGTCGCCTCCTGGGGTTCCCCTTCGGGGTCCGGGCCGGCCAGCGCGGGACCCGCCATCAGCATCCCGGCGGCGCTGGAGGCGAACAGAAGGGCGCGAAGGGCGTCGGCGCGGGAGGTCATGGGGCGTTCCGGAAGGCTTAAATGCGATCCGCTCGCATTATCAGCTTCACTGACCCGCGCAATGAGAATTGCGAATAAGTCGCAATATTGTTGATTCTCCCGGAGGCTCGAACGTCTTCCTGACCGGTTCGCAATCTTCGGGTGCTCGCCCTCGGTCGTTCACCTCGCCCGGCGGTGATTTACCTCGGTTTCATCTTGATTTCCTACAAGCGTGAGGATGCGTGTCCCGCTCGCCCTTTCAGTTGCGTCCGTATACGCCCGTCCGACGGCCGCCGGAGGCCCCGCCGCGAGACCGCGCCGCATGATGTCCGGCGATGTCCGGGCAGCGGCGCCCGCGCCATGACGCTGTCCGGAGCGACCCACGGCCGTCTGACCTTCCGCAATCTGCGGACCCGTCTGACCGTGCTCTACATGGGTTTGTTCGGTCTCGCCCTGAGCCTCAGCGCTGTCGCGGTGGTCACCGCCGTGACCAGCAGCGCGCGTCATACGGCACGTGAGGAAATGGCCGCCGCCGGCGCGGTCTATGGCCGGCTGTGGGACAATCGCTCGGACCTGCTCCGTCAAGCCGCGGACGGGCTGGCCGGGGACGACGGCTTCCGCCAAGCCGTCGCCGCCGCCGACACGCGGGCGGTGCGTCAGGCCCTGGAAGACCTGCGGGCCCGCCAGGGCGTCGACGGGGTCCTGGTCCTGGGGGCCGACGGCCATGTCGTCACAGCCGGAATTCATCCCGACGCCGCCGCTCTCGACGCCCTGTTCAGGGGCCTGGAGTCGGGGACGATCGAGACAGGCGTCCTGACCATCGGCGGCGCGCCGTTCCAGGTCGTCGCCGCGCCCGTCGATACGGCGGCGCCGAACGGCTGGATCGTGTCCGCGGAGCGGCTGGATGCGGCTCAGATGCGCAATCTCGAACGCCTCTCCGCCATCGCGCTCTCGGCCGCCGTCGTCGTGACGCCGGCGCGGTCCGCTCCGGAGGGACAGCCGGCGAGGGTCCAGACCGGCGAAGGGCCTTCCCTGCAACTGGCCCACCCCCTGCCCGGCTTCGATCCCGGGGCGAGGGCGGCCCTCCTGCTGACCTATCCCCTGCATCGGGTCATGGAGCCCTATGAATCGCTGTTCCTCTGGCTGTTGTGCATCGGCAGCGCCGGCCTGGCCCTGCTCATGGGCGGCGCCTGGGCCCTGTCGCGCGGACTGACCCGGCCGATCACGGCGCTGGACGAGGCCGTCCATCGCCTGCAGCAGGGCGAATACGTCGAGGCGCCGGTCACCTCCGACGACGAAATCGGCCGTCTGGCCGCCAGCTTCAACGCCATGATCGGCGATCTGAAGGACCGGGAGGCCCGGCTGACCCACATGGCCCTGCATGATCAGGAGACGGGTCTTCCCAACCGCCTGTCCCTCGAACGTCAGGCCGGCGCCCATGCCGACGCCTGGGTGATCCTGTTCGGGGTCGACCGGTTCGAGGTCGTCCGCAACGCCATTGGCTACGACTCAATGGCGCGGCTTCTGGCCGCCCTCGGCGCGCGGCTTTCGGCCCTGGCCGACGGAGCGCCCATGGCCCGCGTCGGCGCCGGCGCGCTGGGCCTGATTGTCGTCGCGACGGGCAAGGTGCAGGCGCTGGAGATGGCCGAGCGTCTGGCAGGCGCGGCCCAGGCTCCGATCAACGTCAATGGCGCGCCGGTCGATATCGCCCTGACCGCCGGCGTCGCCGGGCACGGCGCGGCCGGTTCCGACCTGATCTCGCCCGTCGATCGCGCCGCCATCGCCCTGGACCAGGCCCGCGCGGCCCGGCGCACGGCCGCGGCCTTCGACGAGGCCGCCTATGGCGATCCGGGCGGCAACCTGTCGCTGATCTCCGAACTGATGACCGCGCTCAGCGACGGCGAGGTCGCCCTCGCCTATCAGCCGAAATACGATTTCCGCGCCGAGGACGTCACCGGCGTCGAGGCCCTGATGCGCTGGACCCACCCGCGCCGCGGCGTCGTCTCGCCCGACCTGTTCATCGGCATGGCCGAGGAGACGGGCCACATCCGCCCCCTCACCGAATGGGCCATCCGCCGCGCCATCGAGGACCAGAAGATCCTGGCCGCGTCCGGCCATGTCCTGACCGTCTCGGTCAACATCTCGGGCCGCCTGCTCTCGGACGAGAATTTCGCGGACTTCGCCGTCAACGAGGTGGCGGCCTCGGGCGCCGACCTCTGTTTCGAGATCACCGAGACGGCGGTCATGGACAACCCCGAAATGGCCCTGCGCATCGTCGACCGGTTCGCCGACGCGGGCATCTCGGTCTCGCTGGACGACTATGGCTCGGGCCTGTCGTCCCTGACCTATCTGAAGCGCATCCGCGCCGACGAACTGAAGATCGACAAGAGCTTCATCCTCGGACTCGACGAGTCGGCGCGCGACGGCCTGCTGGTCAAGTCGACCATCGACCTGGCGCACGGCCTCGGCCTGAAGGTGACCGCCGAGGGGGTCGAGACGCCGACCGCCCTGGCCCTGTTGCGCGGCATGGGCTGCGACATGGCCCAGGGCTATCTTATCGGCCGCCCCGTGCCGATGGGCGCCCTTCTGGACCGCTTGGCGGCCTCGGCCGAGGGGGCCCGGGCCGCCGTCCGCTAGTCCGCCGCCACCGACTTCATCGACACCGAGGGATCGGCCAGCTTCGCCGCGTCGACGGGCGTCGCCTTGCCGATCATCATCCGCCCGGCCATGAATTCGGCCGGCGCATTGACGGCCTCGACGCACAGGATCCGGTCGCCCGCGAGGTGGAAGACGGCGAACGACGCCCCCGCTCCGGTCACGCCCGGATCGCCGCGGACGATCTGTCGATCGGCCCCGTCGGGCAGGCCTGCGATCTGAAGCTTGAGGTCGTACTGGTCCGACCAGAACCACGGAACCTCCGGCGTCGGCCCTGGCCGGCCGACGATGGCCGAGGCCGCCTGTTTGGCCTGCTCCAGGGCGTTCGGCACGCTCTCCAGACGATGCCGCCGGCCGCCGTGCACCGGAACGGGCCGGAAGGTCATGTCGCCGACGGCCCAGATGGCCGGGTCCGACGTTCGCGCCTGCTCATCCACCACGACGCCGTTGTCGCAGGCCAGACCCGCCGCGCGGGCCAGCGCGTCGCGGGCCAGGGCGCCGACCCCGACCAGCACCGCATCGGCCTCGATCAGCCGCCCGTCCGCCAGTCGAACGCCCCCGTCCTCGAAGGCCGTGACCTCCGCCCCGGTCAGGATCCCGACGCCCTCCGCGCGATGGCGGGCGGTGAAGAAGGCCGACAGGGTCGCCGACGCCACCCGCGCCAGCACCCGGTCCAGCAGTTCGATCACCACGGCCTCGGCTCCCAGCGCCCGCGCCGAGGCCGCGGCCTCGAGCCCGACATAGCCGCCGCCGACGATGGCCAGCCGCCGTCCGGGTCCCAGCGCCGCCTTCAGCCGTTCCGCATCGGCGAGGGTCCGCAGCTCCAGCAGGTCAGGCCGGTCCGCGCCCGGAATCGCCAGCCGCCGCGCCGTCGATCCGGTGGCCAGGATCAGGGCGTCATACGGTTCGACGGTCCCGTCGGCGAAACTGACGGTCCGCGCCGCCGGATCGATCGCCGTCGCGGTCACGCCGGTCCGCAGCTCGATCCCGTGTTCCGCATAGAAGACTTCGGGCCTCAGCAGCAGCGCCTCGAGATCGGCCTCGCCCTTCAGCCACGCCTTGGACAGCGGCGGCCGCTGATACGGCGCCGCCGGCTCCTCGCCCGCCAGGACGATGGGACCCTCGTGACCATACTGACGCAGCAGCGCCGCCGCCGTCCCGCCCGCGTGTCCCGCGCCGATGATGAGCACCCTGTTCGCCATTCAGGTCCTGTAGCCGGTTTTCCGGGCGGGCCGCAGCCGCCTCGCTGACCGGGTTAGGGGAAACCCGCGCGCCGGAAAACCCCGACTCTCCGGGAAACCAACAGGCGGGTCCGCTGTTATGATCGGTACCCGACAGATCGGGCAGTATTCAGTTCAGTTCCGATGAAGATCCCTCCCGAGTCCCCCTCATTTTCCAGCGAAGAGATGGAGGCCGCGGCCGAAGCCCTGAAATGGCAGGCCGCCTCCGCCCGCGCGGCCGGCGCCAAGCACCGGGCCCGCCTTGTCGATCAGCTCACGTCCCAGGCGCTCGACACCGCCTCGGACGACGACGTCCAGACGCCCGCCTGAGCCGCTTGACTGTTCCACTGTTACAGCTTAGTGGAACGCAATGAACGACAAACCCTCCAGCCAGGCGCTCGACGCGGCCGCCGACGATCGCATCGCCCTTTATGACGCCCTGCTGTCCCTGCGTTCGCGGGAAGAGCTGGACGCGTTTCTGGCCGATCTCTGCACCCCGTCGGAACTGCGCGCCTTCGCCGAGCGCTGGGCCGTCGCGCGCCTGCTCGACGCCGGCGGCAAATCCTATCGCGAGATCGCCGCAGAGGCCCAGGCCAGCCCCACCACCGTCGTCCGGGTCGCCCGGTTCCTGAAAGAGATGCCGCACCAGGGCTATCGCCTCGTCCTCGACCGCATCAAAGCCTGAGTAGAAAACCATGAGCACCGTCCAGGGCCGGCTTCGCATCGCCGTCCAGAAATCCGGCCGCCTGTCCGACCGCAGTCTCGACCTCGTCCGCGACGCGGGCCTGCGCGTGGTCAAGGGCAACAACGACCTTCTGTACCGGGTCGAGAACTATCCCATCGACCTGCTGCGCGTCCGTGACGACGACATCCCGACCTTTGTCGCGGACGGCGTCTGCGATCTCGGCATCGTCGGAGAGAATGTGCTGGAGGAGGTCCGCAACGGCGGCCCGGTCGCCGAGGTCCTGATGCCGCTCGGCTTCGGCCGCTGCACCCTGAAGATCGCCACGCCCCCGACCCTGGCCTACGACGGCCCGGCGTCGCTGGACGGCCTGCGCATCGCCACCTCCTATCCGAAGATCCTGCGCCGCTGGCTCGACGCCCGGGGGGTCCAGGCCGACATCGTCACCATGCGCGGCGCCGTCGAGGTCGCCCCGCGGCTGAAACTGGCCTCGGCTATCTGCGATCTCGTCTCCACCGGCGCGACGCTCGAGGCCAACGGCCTCTCGGCAAAGGAAACGGTGCTGGACAGCCAGGCGGTCCTGATCAAATCGCCGGTCGCCCCCGAACCCGGCCTGCAGCACCTGCTGGACAGCATCGTCGAGCGCATGGCCGGCGTGGTCTCCTCCCAGGGCGCCAAATACGTGATGCTGAACGCGCCCCGCTCGGCCCTCGACGAGATCACCGCCATCCTGCCGGGGGCGGGCGCTCCCACCGTCATGCCCCTTTCCGGCCGCGACGACGCCGTGGCCGTGCATGCGGTCTGTCAGGAGGCCGTCTTCTGGGAAACCCTGGAACGGCTGAAGGCCGCCGGGGCCTCGGCCATCCTCGTCCTCCCCATCGAGAAGATGATGTGATGAAGCGTTTCGACTGGAATGCGCTCGACGCCGCCGGCCGCGCCGCCGCCCTGGCCCGCCCGCAGCAACGCGCCGAGGCTCGCGTCGTCGACACGGTGCGCGAGATCCTCGAGGATGTCGCCGCGCGCGGCGGTCAGGCCGTCACCGACTGGAGCGTCAGGCTGGACGGCGCCCCGCCCCGCCGCATCGCCCTGACGTCCGACGTCGTCGCAGCCGCGCGCGACCGGCTGCGCCCCGCCGACACCCGTTCCATCCGCATCGCCGCCGAGAACGTCCGCATCTTCCACGAGGCCACGCGCCCGGAGGACTCGAACTGGGTCGAGATCACCCCCGGCGTCCGCTCGCGTCTGGTCTGGCGGCCGCTGCAATCGGCCGGCCTCTATGTGCCCGGCGGTTCGGCTCCCCTGTTCTCGTCCCTGCTGATGATGGCCATCCCCGCCGTCGTCGCCGGTGTCGGCCGCCGCGTTGTGGTGACCCCGCCGTCGAAGTCCGGCGAGCCGCACCCGGCCATGATCTACGCCGCCGCCGAGGCCGGTCTGGATTCGCTCTGGCTGATCGGCGGGGCCCAGGCCATCGCCGCCCTGACCTTCGGCGCCGAACTGGAAGACGGAACCATCGAACCCTGCGACAAGCTGTTCGGCCCCGGCAACGCCTGGGTGGCCGAGGCCAAGAAACAGGCGGCCTCCCGCCCCGGCGGCCCCGCCGTCGACATGCCCGCCGGCCCCTCCGAACTGCTGGTCATCGCCGACCGCCGCGCCGATCCGGTCCTCGCCGCCGCCGACCTGCTCAGCCAGGCCGAGCACGACGCCGACGCCCAGGTGGTTCTGGTCTGCGACAGCGAGCGGATGATCGACGAAATCCTCGCCGAGGTGGAAGAACAGCTGCCGTCCCTGCCGCGCGCCGACATCGCCCGCGCCTCCCTCGCCGAGGGCCGGGCCATCCGCGTCGCCGACCTCGACACGGCCTGCGCCGTCGCCAACGCCTACGCCCCCGAACACCTCGCCCTCCAGACCGAGGACGCCGACCACCGCGTGGCGCAGATCACCGCCGCCGGCGCCGTCTTCCTCGGCGCCTGGGCGGCCGAGACCCTGGGCGACTACGCCGCCGGTCCCAGCCACGTCCTGCCCACCGACGGCGCCGCTCGCACCCTCGGCGGCCTGACGACCGCCAGCTTCATGACCTCCATGTCGGTACAGAGCGTCACCGAGGCCGGGGCCGCCGAGCTGGCTCCGATCGCCGCCCGGCTGGCCCGGCTGGAGGGTCTCGAGGCCCACGCCCGCGCCGCCGATCTGAGGACCGGCGAATGAACAACCTCCCCGCTCCCTTCGCCCCTCTGGTCGCCGGCGGCGACGGCCTCGACCGCTATCCGGCCGAACCCCGCGCCCTCGCCGCGCGCATGGCCGAGGTCTATGGCGTCCCCGCCGACAGCGTCCTGCCCGTGCGCGGCCTGACCCACGGCCTCGAACTGGTCTTCCGCCTCGCCGCCCGCGACGATCAGGCGGTCGAAGCCCCCGACGCCGAGCCGTACCGCACCCTCTCCGGCCTGTACGCCGCGCCGCCCGCGAGCGCGCCCGTAGCCGCCGTCATCGTGCGCGCCCTCGGCTCGCCCGAGGCCGTGGCCGAAATGGCTGAACGCGTCGCCCCCGCCCTGCTGGTGGTCGACGAAGGTCTGGCGGAGTTCGCGGACGCCGCCTCCGCCGCGACCGTCGTCGCCGACCACGCCAACCTGATCGTCCTGCGCAGCCTGTCGCTGGCCTACGGTCTCGCCGGCGCCCGCGTCGGCGCCGCCCTGGCCCAGCCCGAAACTCTCGCCCGCCTCGCGTCTGTGCTGGAACCCTGGGCCGTGCCCGAGGTCTCGGTGCGCCTCGCCCTTCAGGCCCTCGACCCGTCGCGGATGATGGAGAGCGGCGAACGCCTCGCCGCCGTCCGCCGCGAGCGCGAGCGGCTGGTCAAGACGCTGGGCCGCGAGATGGCCGTCGAGCCCGGCTTCGGTCCCGTCATCATGGCGCGGCCCGCCGACCCTGACGCCGTCGTCGCCGCCCTCGCCCGGCTGGGCGTCGCCGCCGACAGGGCCGGCGAGCGCGTCCGCCTGCCGGTTTCCGCCAGGGTCGAGATCAACGACCGGCTTCTGACCGCCCTGGGTCTCGGCGCCGTCTCCGGTCGCCCGCACCGCACCGGCCAGGCCGTGCGCGACACGAAGGAGACCCGCATCGTCTGCGCCGTCGATCTCGACGCGACGGCCCCCATCTCCATCGCGACCGGCGTCGGCTTCTTCGATCACATGCTGGAACAGGTGGCGACCCACGGCGGCTTCTCCCTGCGCCTCGCCTGCGAGGGTGATCTGCACACCGATCCCCACCACACCATCGAGGACTCCGCCATCGCCCTGGGGCAGGCGTTGAAACAGGCGCTGGGCGATCGCCGGGGCATCGCCCGCTACGGATTCACCGTGCCGATGGACGAGGCCAACGCCTCGGTCTCCATCGACCTGTCGGGGCGGCCCTATCCGGTGTTCGAAGGGACGTTCTCGACGCCCTTCATCGGCGACTACCGCACCGACCTGACCGCCCACGTCTTCCGCTCGCTCGCCGAGGCCATGGGGGCGGCGGTCCACGTCTCGGTCACCGGCGTCGACGACCACCACAAGACCGAGGCCGTCTACAAGGCCTTCGGCCGCGCCCTGCGCCAGGCCATCCGCATCGAGGGCGACGCCGTGCCCTCGACCAAGGGCGTGCTGTGAGCGAAGTCGCCATTCTCGCCTATGGCGCGGGCAACGTCGCCTCGGTGCAGTTCGCGCTGGAGCGTCTGGGCGCGACCGTGCGCCTGACCGCGGACCCCGCCGCCGTCGCGGACGCCGAACGGCTCATCCTGCCCGGCGTCGGCGCCGCCGGCTACGCCATGTCCCGGCTCCGAGACCTGTCGCTGATCGAGCCGATACGGGCGTTTCCCCGGCCTCTGCTGGGCGTCTGCCTCGGTCAGCAACTGCTCTTCGAAACAAGCGACGAAGGCGGTTCGGTGGATCTGCTCGGCCTCATCCCGGGTCAGGTCCGGCCCCTGACCCCCGGCCGTGGTCTACCTGTCCCACATATGGGATGGTCGCGACTGTCCCGGCTCAGGGACGACCCGCTTCTGGACGGCGTCGAGGACGGCGCCTGGGCCTATTTCGTGCACGGTTTCGTTTGCCCGGACGGGCCGGCGACTCTCGCCCGCGCCGACTACGGCGGCCCGGTTCCGGCGGTGGTCCGCGCCGGGAACCGCTGGGGCTGCCAGTTCCACCCCGAGCGCTCGGCGGCGGCCGGAGCCCGCATCCTGAACAATTTCCTGGAGCTTCCCGCGTGATCGTCTACCCCGCCATCGACCTGCGTGAAGGCGTCTGCGTCCGGCTGATGCACGGGCGGTTTGACGCCGTAACCCGCTATGACGACGCCCCGGCGGCGCGCCTCGCCGGCTTCGCCGCCTCGGGCGCGCGGTGGGCGCACATCGTCGACCTCGACGGCGCCGAGGCCGGCCGCGCCATGCAGCACGCCCTGATCGGCGAGCTGGCCGGCGCGGTCGATATCCGCATCCAGTCGGGCGGCGGCGTCCGCTCCGCCGACGATGTCCAGGCCCTGCTGGACGCGGGGGTCGCCCGGGTGGTGGTCGGGTCGCTGGCGGTGTCGCAGCCCTGGACCGTCGCCGACTGGCTGACCCGGTTCGGCCCGGACCGCATCACCCTGGCCATCGATGTGAAGGCGGACGGCGACCGCTGGGCGCCCGCGCTCAAGGGCTGGACCGAGGCTGCGGAGGTGGACCTGTGGGCCGCCCTGGACCGCTACCCTCCCGGTCTGTCGCGTCACCTTCTGGTCACCGACGTCGGCCGCGACGGCGCCCTGACCGGTCCCAATATCGATCTGCTGGGCGAGATCGCCCGCCGCCGGCCGGACCTGAAGGTCCAGGCCTCGGGCGGGGTGTCGCAACTCTCCGACCTGGCCGCCGCCCGCAACGCCGGCTGCGACGGCGTCATCGTCGGCCGCGCCCTCTACGAAGGGCGCTTCACGGTCTCCGAGGCCGTGGCGGCGACGGCATGACAGCTCGCCGCATCATTCCCTGTCTCGACGTCAAGGACGGGCGCGTGGTCAAGGGCGTCCGCTTCCACGGCCACACGGACATGGGCGACGCCGCCGAACTCGCCGCCCGCTACCGCGACCAGGGAGCCGACGAACTGGTCTTCTACGACATCACCGCCAGCCCCGAGGGCCGCACCCTCGACTACGGCTGGGTCCGCGACATCGCCCGCCTGCTGGACATCCCCTTCAGCGTCGCCGGCGGCATCCGCTCGGTCGATCAGGCCGCCCGCTGCCTCGACCACGGCGCCGACAAGGTCTCGATCAACTCCCCCGCCCTCGAACGCCCGGAGCTGATCGGCGAGATGGCCCAACGGCTGGGCGGCCAGTGCGTCGTCGTCGGCGTGGATTCGAAGCGCGCCGGCGACGACTGGTTCGTACATCAGTACACCGGCGACCCCGAGGCCAGCCGCGGCGCCGGTCGCCGCACCCTGGACTGGATCGTCGAGGCCCAGACCCTCGGCGCCGGCGAGATCGTCCTCAACTGCATGGACGAGGACGGCGTCCGCCGCGGCTACGACATCCCCCAGCTGGCCGCCGCTCGCGCCTGTCTGACCGTTCCGCTGGTCGCATCCGGCGGCGCCGGCGCCCCGGTCCATTTCCTCGACGTGTTCGAACAGGCCGACGTCTCCGGCGCCCTCGCCGCCAGCGTCTTCCACACCGGGACCCTGGCCATTCCCGACCTCAAGGCGTTCCTCTCGGACGCCGGGCAGGAGATAAGACTGTGATCGACCCTGCGACCCTCGATTTCGACAAGTCCGGCGGCCTGATCCCCGTCGTCGTCCAGGACGCCGCCACCCTGCAGGTGCTGACGCTCGCCTGGATGGACCGCGCCGCCCTCGAGGAAACCCTCGCCTCCGGCGAAGCGACCTTCTTCTCCCGCTCGCGCGGCGGCCGCTGGCGCAAGGGCGAGACCTCGGGCGACCGGCTGCACGTCGTGTCGATCACGCCCGACTGCGACGCGGACTCCCTGGTCCTCAAGGTCCGCCCCGTGGGCAACGCCTGCCACCTGAACCGCATCAGCTGCTTCGGCGACGAGGACGCGCCCGGTCTCGGCCGCATCGCCCGGCTCGAGGCGACCATCGCCGCCCGCGCCGCGGCCGACCCCGCCGAAAGCTGGACCGCCCGCCTGCTGTCCGAAGGTCCCAGGCGCGCCGCGCAGAAGGTCGGCGAGGAGGGCGTCGAGACCGCCCTGGCCGGCGCCGCCGGGCCGGATTCGGAACTCGCATCCGAGGCCGCGGATTTGGTCTATCACCTGCTGGTGCTTCTTCGCGCCCGTAACATGGTGTTTCAGGACGTCCTCGACGTCTTGGCTCAACGGGCGGAAGCGGCCAGACAAAAGCCCGGTCCAGCCGGGACCTGAACGAAGGAGAGCGCATGGCGGCCCTGGTGCTGTTCGGCGGCGGCGGCGACCTCGCCATGCGGATGCTGCTGCCCTCGCTCTATTTCCTCGAGCACGACGGGCTGCTGCCCGACGGCCTGAAGATCATCGGCGCGGCCCGTTCGGACGAAAGCCGTGACGAATACGTCGCCAGGGTCCGGGCCGCGGTCGAGGGCAAGGCCCAGGCCGACGACGCCTGGTCGGACGCGGCCTGGACGCGCATGGAGGCCCGCCTCGACTATCTGGCCGTCGACGCCACCAGCGCGGAAAGCCTGAAGCCGCTCAAGGACAAGGTCGGCGACGGCGCCTGCACCAGCTTCCTCGCCGTCTCGCCCTCGCTCTACGCCCGCATCGTCACCGCCATGCGCGCCGCCGGCCTGGCCGAATCCGACGACCGGGTGGTTCTGGAAAAGCCGGTGGGCCACGACCTCGAGAGTTTCCGCGAGATCGACGACGCGGTGGCCGACGCCTTCTCGGAACAGCAGGTGTTCCGCATCGACCACTATCTCGGCAAGGAGACGGTCCAGAACCTCATCGCCCTGCGCTTCGGCAACACCATCTTCGAGCCGCTGTGGAACAACCTCTCGATCGACCATGTCCAGATCACGGTCGGCGAGACCGTCGGCGTCGGCGACCGCTGGCCCTATTACGACGAGTACGGAGCATTGCGCGACATGCTCCAGAACCACATGCTCCAGCTGCTCTGCCTCGTGGCCATGGAGCCGCCTTCCGACCTCGACCCGGACTCGGTGCGCAACGAGAAGGTCAAGGTTCTGCGCTCGCTGCGCCGGATCAGTCCCGAGGAGGCCGAGCGCGTCACCGTGCGCGGCCAGTACGTCGCCGGAACCGTCGAGGGCAACCCGGTCAAGGGCTATGACGAGGAACGCGGCGCGGCCTCCGACACCGAGACCTTCGTCGCCATCCGCGCCGACATCGACAACTGGCGCTGGGCCGGCGTCCCCTTCTTCATGCGCACCGGCAAGCGCCTGCCCGAGAAGCGCACCGAGATCGTCATCCAGTTCAAGCCGCTGCCGCATTCGATCTTCGACAACGACCGCGGCCAGGTGCAGGCCAACCGCCTCGTCATCGCCCTGCAGCCCGAGGAAGACATCTCCCTGTCGGTGATGAACAAGAAGCCCGGACTGGATCAGCGCATGCAGCTGCAGCCGATCCAGATGTCCCTGTCCTGGGGGCAGAACGACAAGGACGCCAGGCCGCCGCGCCGCCGCATCGCCTATGAGCGGCTGCTCCTCGACGCCCTGAACGGCGACTCCACCCTGTTCGTCCGCCGCGACGAGGCCGAGCAGGCCTGGAAATGGGTCGACGAGGTCTCCGAGGCCTGGCAGGGCGCGGCCTTCAAGCCGAAGGACTATGCGGCTGGAACCTGGGGCCCTCAGGAGGCGGAGTATCTCCTCTCCCGCACGGGCCGCCAGTGGAACACGGGCGATGCGTGACGTTTTCCTTTTTTGTCCGTCATGCTCGGGCCTGGCCCGAGGATCAGAGGCGACGGCGAGAGCGTTGTCTGCCGGTCAGGCGCGGAGCGACGGATCATCCGATCCTCGGCTCAAGCCCGCGGATGACGGCTTTAGAAGCGACGCGCGATGACGGCTCCCACGATCCAGACCTTCCCTGACGGTTCGAGCTGGGCCGCCGCCTGCGCCGCACGCCTGACCGACACCCTCGCCGCCGCCCTCGCCGAAACCGGCAAGGCGGTGTTCGCCGGCGCGGGCGGTTCGACTCCCGCGCCGATCTATCGCCGCATGGCGCAGGCGAATCTCGACTGGTCCCGCGTCGCCGTCACCCTGGTCGACGAGCGCTACGTCCCCGAGACCTCGCCCGAGTCCAACGCCGCCCTGATCAAACAGGCCCTGCTGACCGGCCTGGCCGAGGCCGCCCGGTTCGTGCCGCTGTACCATTCCGAGGTCACCGTCGACCGCGCCGCAGCCTTCGCCGCCCACGCCCTCGCCGCCGAGGGGGGACGTCTCGACGCGGTCCTTCTCGGCATGGGGGAGGATGGCCATATCTGCTCCATGTTCCCGAACAGCCCGACCCTGAAGACCCTGCTCTCCCCCACCCTGCCGCCGACCGTTCTGGGCGTGCCCCCGGGGCGCGACGGCGCGGCGCCCAGCCTCGAGCGGCTGTCGATCAACCTGCCCTATCTCATGGGCGCCCGCTGCGTCGTGCTGGCCCTGACCGGCGCCGCCAAGCGCGCCGTGTTCCAGCGCGAGGCCGCCGGCGACCCCCGCGTCCAGCCCATCGCCGCGCTTGTCGCGGCAAACGTCCCGCTCGACGTTCTGTGGACGGAGAAAGCGTGATGCCGAAACTGCACCCCGTCGTGGCCGAGGTCACCGCCCGCATCGTGGAGCGTTCGAGGTCGACCCGCGCCGACTACCTGCGCCGCATGGACGCAGCCCGCGACTCCGGCGCCGGCCGCGCCAAGCTTTCCTGCGCCAACTGGGCCCACGCCTTCGCCGGCGCCCCGGTCAGGGACAAGCTCACCGCCATGTCGGGGACCCAGCCCAACGTCGGCGTCATCACGGCGTACAACGACATGCTGTCGGCGCATCAGCCGTTCGAGCGCTTCCCGCAGATCATCCGCGACGCCGTGCGCGCGGTGAACGCCACCGCCCAGGTCGCCGGCGCCACGCCCGCCATGTGCGACGGCGTCACCCAGGGGCGGCCGGGCATGGAGCTGTCGCTGTTCAGCCGTGACGTCATCGCCATGTCGACCGGCGTCGGCCTGACCCACGACGCCTTCGACGCCGTCGTCGCCCTGGGCGTATGCGACAAGATCGTGCCCGGCCTGTTCATGGGGTCGCTGGCCTTCGGCCACCTGCCGGTGGTCTTCGCCCCGGCCGGCCCCATGCCCTCGGGCATCGCCAATGCCGAAAAGGCCCGCGTCCGCGCCCTCTACGCCCAGAACAAGGTGAGCCGGTCCGAGCTGCTGGAAAGCGAGATCGGCAGCTACCATTCACCGGGCACCTGCACCTTCTACGGCACCGCCAACTCCAACCAGATGATGATGGAGCTGGGCGGCCTGCACCTGCCCTCGACCGCCTTCGTCCACCCCGAGACCGGCCTGCGCGACGCCCTGACGGCGGCGGCGGCGAAACGGGCCGTCGAGCTGGCCCGCAGCGGCCAGGGCCGGATGGCCGACGTCATCTCCGAGAAGTCGATCGTCAACATGATCGTCGCCCTGCTGGCCACCGGCGGCTCGACCAACCACGCCATCCACCTGGTCGCCATGGCCCGGTCGGCCGGGGTGCTGATCGACTGGACCGACATGGACCAGCTCAGTTCGGTCACCCCGCTTCTGGCCCGGGTCTATCCCAACGGCTCCGCCGACGTGAACGCCTTCCAGGCCGCCGGGGGCGTCGCCTTCGTGACGCGCGAACTGGCTGAAGCCGGCCACATCCACTCCGACGTCACGACCGTCATGGGCGAGGGCATCCATCCCTATTTCCGGGAGCCGGTCATGATCGACGGCGAGCTGGTGTGGAAGGACGGCATCACGGAAAGTCTGGACACGGACATTCTTCGCCCCGCCTCCAACCCGTTCGACACCGAGGGCGGCCTGCGGCTCGTCCAGGGCGACCTCGGCCGGGCCGTGATCAAGGTCTCGGCGGTCAAGCCCGAAAACCGCATCGTCGAGGCCCCCGCCGCCGTGTTCGAGACCCAGGAGGACGCGCTCCAGGCCTTCAAGGACGGGAAGCTGGATCGCGACGTCGTGGTGGTCCTGCGCTTCCAGGGCCCGAAGGCCAACGGCATGCCCGAACTGCACAGCCTGTCGCCCGCCCTGTCCGTGCTTCAGGACAAGGGCTTCAAGGTCGCCTTCGTCACCGACGGCCGCATGTCCGGCGCCTCGGGCAAGACGCCCGCCGCCATCCACGTCTCGCCCGAAGCCCTCGCCGGCGGACCGCTGGCCCATGTCCGGGACGGCGACATCATCCGCCTCGACGCCGACGCGGGCGTGCTGACCACCATCGGCGCGCCCGACCTGACCGCCCGACCGCCCGTCCCCCGCTCGACGGTTCACGCCGAGGGTTCGGGCTGGGGCTATGGCCGCGAACTCTTCGCCGCCTTCCGCCACGTCGTCTCGACCGCGGAAGAGGGCGCCTCGGTCTGTTTCGCCCCGCCCGTCGGCGCCCCGGCCCAGATCGACACGCCGCCCGACAACAACCTCGTCGACCGCGCGGTCGACGCATGACCCGCCCTCAAACAGAGAGCCGCCGCGCGGCGAACGATAGGGACCAAGGATGACCATCGCCTGGGACAAGACCCTGCTCGTCGGCGACGTCGGCGGCACCAACGCCCGCTTCGCCCTCGCCCATATGGTCGAGGGAAGGCCGGTGCTCGAACACCACCAAAGCTTCCCCGCCGAGACCTATCCCACCTTCCTCAAGGGGGTGGCCGCCTTCATCGAGGGCTGCGAGATCAAGCCGACCGGCGGCGTCATCGCCGTGGCCGGGCCGGTCACCGACGGCGAGATCGACCTGACCAACTCGCCATGGCGCGTGTCCGAGTCCGAGCTCCAGACGCTGGGCCTGAATCCTGTCCGGCTGATCAACGACTTCGAGGCCCTCGCCTGGGGCGCGCCGGTGGTGCCCGACGACATGCTGGCCTCGCTGGGCGGCCCCGCCGAGGGAGAGCCCCACGCCGCCATCGCCGTGCTCGGCCCCGGCACCGGCTTCGGCGTGTCCGCCCTGGTGCGCGACGGTCGGGGCGGCGAGATGGCCATGCCGTCCGAGGGCGGACACGCCTGTTTCGCGCCGGGCGACGCGGTCGAGGACGAGATCCTGCGCATCCTGCGCCGCCGCTACGACCGCGTCTCGATCGAGCGGCTGATCTGCGGTCCCGGCCTGCTGAACATGCACCGGGCCCTGGCCGAGATCGACGGGCGCGAGAGCCATATCGACGACCCCGCCCAGATCACCACCGAGGCGCTGGAGAACGCCGACAGTCCGTGCGGCGCCACCCTCGCCCGCTTCTGCGCCATCCTCGGGGCCGTGGCCGGCGACATCGCCCTTACCACGGGGGCGCGCGGCGGCGTCTACATCGCCGGCGGCATCGCCCCGCGCATCCTGCCCTTCCTCAAGGCCAGCCCCTTCCGCGAGCGGTTCGAGCGCAAGGGCCGGTTCCAGGACTATATGGCGGCCATCCCGACGAAGGTGATCCTGCACAAGCACGCCGCCCTGCTGGGGGCCGCCCGCGTGGCCTTCGCCGAAGAAAATTGACGTTCCAACACTTTTTTCTCACGGGACCGTGAACCGAAGCGTCGCGGCTGAGTTATCCGGTTTCCACTCTGGAAGGATATCCTCATGCGTAAACTGATCATCGCCTCCGCCGCCATCTTCGCCCTGGCCGGCGTCGCCGCCTGCGAAAGCCAGGCCGACAAGACCGCCGAAGTCCAGGCCGACGCCCTGGAAGAACAAGCTGCTGCGGCTCCGACCGAAGCCGCTGAAACGGCCCTGAACGAAAAAGCCGACATGATCGAGCAACAGGCCGGCAACGCTGACGGCGGCGCCACCACCGCCAACACGCCGAACACCTCGCCGTCGACGGCGAACCCGGGCCAGTAAGACCCGGACAGCCGGGGCCTTCATGACCCCCGGTTTTTTCTTCGGAAAGTCAGCCCCCGTCGCGCAAGCGGCGGGGGTTTTTCGTTTGGGAGAGGGCGGTGAGACAAGCTCCAGGCGGAGCGCGCTACATCAGGCGTTCGTAGGTCACCACAATCAGGGGCTGGCCCTCCGCGTTCGGATAATAGACCCGGCCCTCATTCGCGGTCGCGCCGACCTGTTCGAGTTTCATCTCGCTCAAGAAGCGAAGTCGCCGCTCGGCCTCCGTCGTGGAACCCGCAAGCGTGTGGTCAAAACGACAGTCGGACAATCCCCCTTCACGGACCACGCAGCTGAGATCGGCAGGCGCGGGCGGCGGGGGCGCGGGAGGTGCTGTGTCGCGACCTCGCGCTCCACCGCTAACACTGCGGCTACGCCTTTGTCGCCGCGGCCCGCGCGCAATCTCCTCGGCATTGTCAACCTGCCACTGGCTCTTCAGATCGTCGCCGGCCCGGGGAAGCAGGTCTCGTTCGTCGCTCGCCGCGTATCCACATGCGGTCAGCACCCGATCGAGATTCCCGTTCTGGGTCGGCAGGTCGAAGATTGCATGAACCGGAGCGGCGCTCCCGGCCCGCGACCTCAGCTCAAATACGCCCCCTCCCCGCAGGAAACGAGCGTCGCGCCCGCTCACCGAAGCGGTGAAGGCCGTTGTTCCGGGCTCCGCGAACCATGTCTGGGTATCTTGCCGCCCATCAGCTCGCGACGCCGCCAGGATGCGGGTTCGTTCCGTTGACGCCGGCAGACCCACAAGGACCACCCGCAAGCCGGCCGGCGCGCACTGGACCACGACTGCTTGGCCGTCCTCATAGCGCACGGTGGCCGCCGACAGGTTTCGTGCGGCATCGGCGGCGAACTCCCAGTCGTCGTCCTGCGGCATAACCGGGTTCGTCGCGAGACCGGTCGGCGCCAGCATCGACAAGGCCGACCACAGTCCGGCCCAGATCAATCCATTCATTCGAGGTCCCCGCTCCCAGTGAACGAGAACACACATCTTGGCCGGAGCGGTCAAGCAAGCGACAGTTCAGGCGCCCCGCTTTTCGACAGACCGTGGCCAGGCCAGGGGCTGGTGCGGAATGGCGGTCAAACCTTCTTCGGCGGCCACGGAATGAAGGCGCTGGTGCGCCGCACATAATCCTCGTAGCCGGGCTTCGACTTCGCCGTCGCCTTCTCGGTGATGCCGATGCCGGACCAGCGCGTCAGGGTGAAGGTCAGGAAGATCGGGCCGGCGATCGCCCAGACCCCCGGCCCCGTCTCGGCCGCGATCAGATACAGTCCCCACCAGACGCAGGCGTCGCCGAAATAGTTGGGATGCCGGGTCCAGCGCCACAGGCCCGTGTCCAGCACCTTGCCCCTGTTCGTCGGGTCCTTCTTGAACGCCGCCAGCTGGGCGTCGCCGATGCTCTCGAAGCCGATGCCGATGACCGCCAGCACCGCCCCCGTCCAGCCGATCCAGCCGACCGTCGGCGCATAGGCCACCTGCCCCAGCTGCACCGGCAGCGATGTCAGCCAGGCCAGCACCGCCTGCGGCAGGAAGACGAACAACAGGGCCGTCTTGCCGAAGGCCCAGCCCCTGGTCTTCTCCTGGGTCTCGACCAGTTCGACATAGCGTGCGTCCGCGCCGTTGCGCCGCCACCGACTCAAAAGGTGCCAGCCCAGCCGGATCGCCCACACCCCGACCAGCCAGACCAGCAGCCATTTGCGCGTCGGATCGCCATCGGTGCGCGGAAAGGTGGCCAGCGCCAGCATCAGCATGCCGAGCGGCCAGACGCCGTCGATGAAGCTGACGTCCTTCAGCCGCAGGGCGACCCGCCACAGCCCCAGCATCACCGCGACGATCAGGGCCAGGTTCAGGCCCAGCAGGGCGGCGATCTCGATCAGGCTCATGGCTCAGGAACGGCGCCGCGAGAGGTTCGGATGCACGGTCAGTCGACGCACAGGGTGGCCTCGGCCTTGCCGTCCTCGACGCGGGTGAAACAGCCGAAGCGGTTGCTGTCGGCCTGACAGATACCCGCCACCGCCGCGCCTTCCGCCGGACGCGCCGCGACGTCCGCGACGCGGCACTCGCCCGCGCACTGGTCGCTGTCGGTGCAGCGTTTGCCGGCGTCGGCGTAACGCACCACGCACTGCATCGTCTGCATCCGGCCGACCGGCTGCATCCGCCCGCCGCGCGCCAGACAGTCCGCCGCCGCCGCGCTCTCCGGGACGGCCACCGGCGCCGGCTCGTTGCCGAAGCCGAGGTCGCCCTTCTCCGGAACCGGCTGGCAGGCGGCCAGCAGAACGGCCGCGATCATGGCAAGGCGCTTCATTCCACTTGTCCCTTCTGGAACCCGGTCCAGACGTCGTCGTAGTCCAGCTGCATCGTCGGGCTGGTTTGCGCCCATTCCGTGGTCCGGATCGGCAGCCGTGTCTCGAACATGAAGGCCAGGGTGTCGGCGATCTTCACCGGCTTCAGATCCGCGGCCACCGCCTTGTCATAGGACGCCTGATCCGGCCCGTGCCCGCTCATGCAATTGTGCAGCGAGGCCCCGCCGGGGGCGAAGCCGCCCTCCTTGGCGTCGTATTCGCCGGTCACCAGCCCCATGAACTCGCTCATGACGTTGCGGTGGAACCACGGCGGACGGAAGGTGTCCTCGGCCACCATCCAGCGCGGCGGGAAGATGACGAAGTCGCAATTGGCCGTTCCCGGCGTATCGCTGGGCGAGGTCAGGACCGTGAAGATCGACGGATCCGGATGGTCGAAACTGACGGTGCCGATCGTATTGAACCGTGCGGTGTCGTATTTGTAGGGCGCCAGGTTGCCGTGCCAGGCGACGACATCCATCGGGCTGTGGTCGAAGGTCGTGACGTACAGCCGGCCGCCGAACTTCTGTATGCACTCGGTCGGGCGATCGACATCCTCGAAGGCCGCGACGGGCGTCAGGAAATCGCGCGGATTGGCCAGGCCGTTCGAACCGATCGGCCCCAGGTCCGGCAGGCGGAAGGCGGCGCCGTAATTCTCGCAGACATAGCCCCGGATCGCTCCCGAACACTCCACCCGGAACCGCACCCCGCGGGGAATGACCACGACCTCGCCGGGCCTCGCGTCGATCCGCCCCATCTCGGTGACGAAGGCCTGGTCGCCCAGTTGCGGCACGATCAAAAGCTCGCCGTCGGCGCAGTAGAAGACCCGGTCCGTCATCGACCGGTTGGCGGCGTACAGGTGGATGCCGATCCCCGACAGCGCCTCGGGATCGCCGGTCCCGCCATAGGTCGTCAGCCCCTCGACCCAGTCGGTCGGCTCTGTCGGCATCGGCAGCGGGTCCCAACGCATCCGGTTGGGCGACGGCGGCGCCTCATGGAACGGCCCCGACCGCACACGCGCCTGCGGAAACGGCTGATAGGCCGGATGCTGGGCGCTGGGCCGCAGCCGGTACAGCCACGACCGCCGGTTCTCGCTGCGCGGCGCGGTGAAGGCCGTCCCCGACAGCTGTTCGGCGTACAGCCCCATCGGCGCCCGTTGCGGTGAATTCCGCCCTTCGGGCAGGGCGCCGGCCACGGCCTCCGTGGCGAAATGATTGCCGAAGCCGGTCAGGTATCGAGGCGCGTTGGTTCGCGTCGTCATGGCGAGTGTCTCCCTGTCCATCGATCTAGGACAGGCCGGACCGATTGGCCACTCCGGCGTGATCCGGAGGCGCGGGCGCCGACTAGAACCCCTGGCTTCGCGCCATCCGCTCCTGATGGAATCCGGCGTCGCCGAGCAGTTCGTTGAGCACACGCACCCGTTTCATGAACAGGCCGACGTCGAATTCGTCGGTCATGCCGACGCCGCCGTGCATCTGCACCGCTTCCTGCACCGCCAGTTCGGCCACCCGCCCGGCCTTGGCCTTGGCCACGGACACCACCAGTCCCGCGTCCTCGCGCCCGACGTCCAGCGCGTTGAGCGCCCCCGCCGTCGCCGCCCGGGCGATCTCGATCTCCGAAAACAGATGCGCCGCCCGATGCTGCAGGGCCTGGAATTCGCCGATCAGCTTGCCGAACTGTTTGCGCGTCCGCAGATAGGCCATCGTCGTCTGGAAGGCTTGGTCCCCCGCCCCGTTCAGCGACGCCGCCGCGCACGCCCGGCCCAGATTCAGCGCGCCCTCCAGCAGGGCCTCGCCGCCGTCGACCGCGCCGATCACGGCGTCCGCATCGACCTCGACATCGGTCAGGGTCACCCGCGCCGCATTGTGCGCATCGACCATGACGGTGCGCTCGATCTCCACGCCCGCCGTCGTCGGATCGACCAGGAACAGCGTCAGCCCCGCATCCGTCCGCGCCGCCACGATCACGGCGTCGGCCACATGGCCGTCGAGCACGAAGCCCTTGGCCCCGTTCAGCCTGAATCCGTTGCCCGACCGCTGGGCCGTCGTCGCGATCCGCGCCGGCGCATGCTTGGGGCCTTCGTCCACGGCCAGCGACACGATCGCCTCGCCCGCCGCGATCCGGGGCAGCCACGCCGCCTGCTGCTCCGCCGATCCGCCCTTGAGCACCGTCGCCGACAGCACGCCGGTCCCCAGGAAGGGCGACGGCGTCAGCGTCCGCCCCAGGGCCTCGGCCAGCACCCCGGCCTCGACCGCGCCCAGCCCCGAACCGCCGTGGTCCTCCGAAATGAGAACCCCTGCGAACCCCATCTCCCCGAACGCCCGCCACAGGTCGCGCGACACGCCGTCCGCGTCCCTGCTGTCACGCAGCTTGCGCAGATGGGCGATCGGCGCGTGCTCGTTGAGGAAGCCGTCGGCCGCCGCCTTCAGCATCGCCTGCTCTTCGGTCAGGATCAGGGGCATTTTCGGCCGCGTCTTTCTCGTCGTCATCCTCGGGCTTGACCCGAGGATCAGATGTTCCGTCGCTCGTTCATGAGGGATGGTCCGACGGTCCCGTCCGCCCCTCAGCCACTCGTCGCCCCGACGTCTGGCCCTCGGGTCAAGCCCGGGGGTGACGGCGGCATGGGGCGCTACGCCCCCGGCAGTTGCAGCAGGTGTTTGGCGATGATGTTGAGCTGGATCTCGCTCGTCCCGCCCTCGATGGAATTGGCCTTGGTGCGCAGCCAGTCGCGCGCCGCCGCCCCGTGGCGCGAGCGCTCGCCCTCCCATTCCAGCGCGTCCGACCCGCCCGCCGCCATCAGCAGCTCATGCCGTCGCTTGTTCAGCTCGGACCCATAGTATTTCAGCATCGAGGCGATCGCCGGGTGCGCCTGCCCCGCCTTCACCTGATCGCCCGTCCGCTCCATGGCCAGACGGAAGGCGGCGGCGTCCACTTCCAGCTCGGCGATCCGCGCCCGGAGCATAGGCGCGTCCAGCCGCCCGTCGTCGTCCAGGCCGATCGATCCGGTCGCCACCTGACCGAGCGGCCGCCCGCCGCCGACCTCGCCCATGGCCCCGATCATGGTCCGCTCATGCGCCAGCAGGTGCTTGGCCACGTCCCAGCCGCGGTTCAGCGTGCCGACGAGGTTCGCCTTCTCCACCCGCACGTCGTCGAAGAAGGTCTCGCAGAACGGGCTCTTGCCGCTGATCAGGGTGATCGGCCGCGTGCTTACGCCCTTCGTCGCCATGTCGAACAGGACGAAGGAGATGCCCAGATGCTTGGGCGCCTCCGCATCGGTCCGCACCAGGCAGAAGATCCAGTCCGCCTTGTCGGCGTAGGAGGTCCAGACCTTCTGGCCGTTGACGATCCAGTGGTCTCCCCGGTCCTCCGCCCGGGTCTGGATCGCCGCCAGATCGGACCCGGCCCCCGGCTCGGAATAGCCCTGGCACCAGCGGATTTCGCCGCGCACGATCTCGGGCAGGAAACGCTGCTTCTGTTCCTCGGTCCCGAAGGCCAGCAGCGCCGGCCCCAGCATCCAGACCCCGAAACTGGCCAGCGGCGCCTGGGCGTCGATGCGGCGCATCTCCGACGCCAGAACCTTGGCCTGTTCCCGGCTCAGCCCGCCGCCCCCGTATTCGGCCGGCCATTCCGGCGCGGTCCAGCCGCGCGCGCCCATCCGCTCCAGCCAGGTCCTGTGCGCCGGCGTCGGGAAGACGGCGTTGCGCCCGCCCCAGACCCGGTCGTCGTCGCTCTCCACCGGCCCGCGGCACTCCGCGGGACAGTTGGCCTCGAGCCAGGCGCGGGTCTCCGCGCGGAACGCATCAAGATCGGTCATGCTGAACCCTTGTCATCCCGGCGAAAGCCGGAACATTAGCAGCGATTCACGAGTGACGTAGCGTCAGCCCCCGCCCGGCAGGAAGGGCGAGAAGGTGATGACCGTGAAGGTGTCGCGGATATTGGCCCGCGTCTGCACCGACTTGGTCACGAAGGTGCCGATGTCCATCTCCTTCGGCAGCTGGAATTTGGCCAGCAGGTCATACTGGCCCGACGTCGAATAGACCTCCGAGACGAATTCGACATTGTCCACCATGTCGGCGGCCACGTCGTTGGCGTGACCCAGCTCGCATTTGATGAAGACGAAGATGGCGGTCATCATGGCGGCGGTCCTCCGGTGCGTGGAGGTTCATCTAGCGGATGGTTGCGTGACGGGTAAGAGCGAAGCGGTCATCGACCTCGAGGCCGAATACAACAACCGCGCCCGCGTGCCCGACCATCCCGCCGTCATGGCCATGTGGCGCGAAACCGCCGAAGCGGCCCGCACCGCCCATCCGCCCGTCGAGATCGCCTACGGCAAGGGCGAACGCGAGGTCATGGACCTGTTCGAGGCCGACCCGGACGCCCCGGTCGCCGTCTTTCTGCACGGCGGCTACTGGCAGGCGCTGGACAAGGGCTGGTTCAGCGGCCTCGCCCCCGCCTTCCTCGCCCACGGCGTCAGCCTCGCCGTCCCCTCCTATGACCTGGCCCCTGCCGTCCGCCTCGGCCGCATCCTCGGTCAGGCGCGCGAGGCGGTGGCGATTATCCGCGCCCGCACGGGGACCCGCCCCGTGGTGTTCGGCCACTCCGCCGGCGGGCATATGGCGGCCTGCATGCTGTCCGAGGGCCGCGCCTCGGCCGCCGTCGCCATCAGCGGCGTCTTCGACCTGCGCCGGCTCGTCCCCACCTCCCTGAACAAGGCGCTCGATCTGGATGAGCGCGAGGCCGCCGCCCTGTCGCCCCTCTTCTGGCCCGTGCCCAACGGTTCGACGCCCGGGGGCACGATCCTGGACTGCGTCGTGGGCGGGGAAGAGAGCCCGGAGTTCCTGCGCCAGTCGCGGCTGATGGCCGACCACTGGGCCGCCAACGGCGTCGAGACCCGCTACGAGGCCCTGCCCGGCCTGAACCATTTCACCGTGCTGGACCCGCTGTTCGACGCGGACAGCCCGCTGGTGAAGCGGATCGTCGGCCTGGCGAAGGCCGCCTGATCCGCTTCCTGTCGGCTTAACGGCGCGTCGCGTCGCCCGCGACCTGCCCCACCGTGCCGACGGTGTTATCGACCACACCGCCCGGCTGCAGGGTCGTATTGGCCACGCCGCCGACCGTGTTGACCGTATTGTCCACCGTGGTGAGCAGCCGCTCGAGGATTTCCGGATTCCGGTCGATGGTCGTCAGGGTTCGGTCGATGATGGCCTGGACATTGTCCAGCCGCACCTTCAGCAGCACCTGGGCGCTGACGCCCTTGATGCTTATCTTGACGTTGTCGACCGAGACGTCGGCGCCGGCGCTCAGGTGCAGCAGATTGGCCAGCCGCGCTTCCAGAGCGATCTTGGCCTGGAGGTTTTCCACCTCGATCGTGATCTCCTCGACCGACAGGTTCGGGATATCCAGCAGCACATCCGGCTCGGCCGAGGGGCTGGAGGGCGGCGTCGCGCTCTGCGCGGACAGGGGCTGAACCGGCTGGACCTGCATGCCTCCGGCCGGGGACTGGGCCGCGGCGTGGCCTGCGGCGGCCAGAAGAATTACGGCTGCGCCGCTCGCCAGTAGATGCTTCATCGAGGGTCTCCTTGGGGTGGGTCAGGCGCGTCGCTCGGACGCACATCGGCTTGGGGGGACGCCGGGGCGGCGTCGGGGACGGCGATCGTCGCGGCCGCTGTCAGGTTCCACTGGACGTTCCGGAATGTCCTTTGACCGGGAATCGGTCGCGGCAGGCCGGTCGACAGGTTTTCCTCGATCACGGATCCCGACGGCTCGGCCCAGGCCCGGACTCTCACCGTCCCGACCTGCCGCCATCGAATCTGGTCGGCATGGGCCGATATCGACAGGCTTATATCCGGCTCAGCGGCAGACGGCGGCGGGATTGCGACCGGCGACGCCTGCCCTGCGGCGGCGAGAAAAAATGACGAGAATGCGGCGATCATGGGATGGAAAAGTCGTCAGCGGGATTCCGGTTCCGGCATCCTGGCCGGGGCTGCGGAGCCCAGGGCTCTATCGGCCTGCGCTCCTCGATTCATCGCTTGACCGAAGCGAAGAATGGTCGTGTCTGCGCGCGGTCGGCCGCCTCTCCTCGCGGTCGGTTGCGTACTCGGGGATTCATGTTTCGCCTTCTTCGAAAGTTCCTCCGCCGCCTTCGCTGCCGACGCCATCGCTGGCGTCCGGACCGCCGCGTCTCGGGGCGTGAGTTCTGCGACCTCTGCGGCGCCAGGCGACGGGTGAACTGAGCGTCCGGACCGGGTTTCGAAACACAAAGTTCCCCGCTCCCCGCGCCGGCGCTTTCCCGCGATGCGGCGGGTGGGATAAGCATGGCGCATCGCCGGACCGATCGGCGGGGGAAGAACCATGCGCCACGACCGCCTCTCCGTCCTGACCGCCCTCGAGTCCCAGGGCGTGGCCCCGGTCTTCTATCATCCGGATCCGCAGGTCTGCCTGAACGTGATCCGCGCCTGCGCCCGCGGCGGGGCGCCCGTGATCGAATTCACCAACCGCGGCGACTTCGCCTGCGACCTGTTCGGCGACATCGCCCGCGAACTGCAGAAGACCGACCCGGACATCATCCTCGGCATCGGCTCGGTGGTCGATGCGGGCACGGCGAGCCTCTACCTCAACCGCGGCGCCCGTTTCGTGGTCAGCCCCTGCCTGGTCCCGGATGTCGCCCGCGTCTGCAACCGGCGCATGACGGCCTATTTCCCGGGCTGCGGCTCAGTCACCGAGATCGGCCAGGCGCATGAACTGGGCTGCGAGATCGTCAAGCTGTTCCCGGGCGCCAGCGTCGGCGGCCCGGACTTCGTCAAGGCGGTGCTGGGCCCCATGCCCTGGACGAAGATCATGCCGACGGGCGGCGTCGACCCCGACGAGGCCAGCATCGCCAGATGGTTCGGCAGCGGCATCGTCGCCGCCGGCATGGGTTCGAAACTGATCACCGACGCGGCGGTCAAGGCCGGCGACTGGGCCGGCGTCGAGGCGAATGTGCGCAGGACGGTGGACGCGATCGCGAGCTTCCGGGGACGCTGAACCGTCTCCTCCCTGTCGCGCAGCGATGGGGAGGAGACGGAGCTCCCCTACAGCCCCAGCGTCGCGCTGTTCAGATCCAGCTCCGCCGCCGGGATCACCACCACGTCGGGATGGGCCGCCCGCAGGGCGTCGATGAACATCGCCGACTGGCCCACGACCACGACATAGGCCTGATCCGACCCGACCCCTTGCGCCGCCGCCATCACGCCCTCGGGCGTGGTGGCGTTGATCCTGGCGGGATAGGTCTCGACCTCGGTCAGCGGCAGGCCATAGGTGACCAGGTCCGCCAGCACCCCGCCCAGACCGCCCGTGGTCTCGACCGCGCGCGAGAAGCCGCCGGTGATGAAGGCCTCGCGGTCGGTCACGGCCTGGTCGGTCACCGCCTCGGTCTTCAGCCGGTCGAACTCGGCCAGCACCAGGGCGACGACCTCGGCGGCGCTTTCGTTCTTGGTCTGGGTCGCGGCGGACAGCAGGCCGCCGTCCACCCGCGCGCCCAGGGTCGAGCTGGCGCCGTAGGACAGGCCGCGTTTGGCCCGCACCTCCTGGAACAGGTGACCGTTCTGGCCGCCGCCGATGACGCTGTTGACCACCGCCAGCGGATAGAAGGCTTCGTCCGACCGGCGCGGTCCACGCACGGCCGCCGCGACCGCCGCCTGTCCGGCGCCGGGCAGGTCGACCACGACGATGCGCGGCGCCGGTCGTCCACCCGCCCGGTTCGGGACGGTCGGAACCGGGTCCGACGGCCGTTCCCAGCCGCCCAGGGTGCGCTCGGCGAAGGCGAAGGCCTGCTCCGGCTCCATGCCGCCCGTGATGATCAGGGCCGCGTTGTCGGGCCGCCACCAGCGGTCATGGAAGTCGACGACCTGGTCGCGCGTCAGGGTCGCGACCGAGGTCGGCGTCCCCGCGGCCGGCGCTCCATAGGCCGCGCCCCCGAAGGCCAGCCGGTTCAGCACCTGCGACGCCAGGTTTCCAGGATCGCGCAGGGCGACGGTCAGGCCCGTGACCGTCTGGGTCCGGCTGCGCTCCAGCTCCGCCGCGGCGAAGGTCGGCCGCATCACCACGTCGGCGAACACCGATCCCGCCTGGTCCGCGGACGCAATGGGAGCGGACAGGGACACCGAGCTGGAATCCGCGCCCGCGCCGCTGTTCAGGTCGGCGCCCAGCGCCTCCAGCGCCCGCGCGATCTCGGGGGCCGACCGTTCGCCCGCGCCCCGCGTCGCCAGATTGGCGGTCATCGAGGCCAGACCCGGCTGGCCGGCGGGATCCCCGGCCGCGCCTCCCGCCATCCTCAGCTGGACGTTCATGATCGGCAGGTTGGTCGACTTGGCCGCGATGACGCGCAGGCCGTTGGACAGGGTCCGCTCCACCACGCGCGGCGTGGCCATGGCCCGGACCGGCCCCGGCGCCGGCGGGGCCATCCGCTGGCCCTCGGGCAGCAGTTCATTGGCCGGCAGGATGGCCGGCGGCACGGTCAGATAGGTCGGCACGGGCGCCGGATTGCGCCAGCTGTCCTCGGGCGCGCCGGCGGGCCGGGCGCTCTCGTCCTGATAGCGCACCGCCACCCGGGCCTGGTCGTCGAGATACGTCCGCGCCACCCGCTGCACGTCCGCCGCGGTCACGGCCTGCACCGCGGCCAGCCGTGCGTCGGGCGCCCCGGGATCATTCTCCGAAACGATGGCCTGACCGAGGATGAAGGCCCGGCCCGAGGCCGTCTCGCGCTGGCGCAGCTCGGCGGCGATGATCTCTGTCTTGGCCTCGGCCAGTTCGGCCGCGGTCACCGGCTCGTCGCGCACCCGCGCCAGTTCGATGTCCAGCGCCGCCTCGAGGTCGGTCATCGACTTGCCGCGCGCCACCGTGCTGGTCACGCCGATCGAGCCGTCCTCCTCCATGCTGTTGGCGCCGAAATTGGCGGTCGAGGCCAGCTGCTTGCCGTAGACGAGGGCCTGATACAGGCGCGAGCTGTCACCGCGCGACATGATGGCCTGCAGCACGTCCAGGGCGGCGGCGTCGGGGTGGTTCGCCGCAATGCCGGGATAGAGGACGCCCACCGCCGGCATCGGCACATTGGGGGCATAGGCCTCGACCCTGCGCGGCGCGGTGCGCGGCGTTTCGACGGGCCGCTGGAACACCGGCACGGGACGTTCCGGGTTCGGAATGCCGGCGAAATACTGGTCGACCCAGCGGTCCAGCTGCGCCGGATCGAAATTGCCCGACACGATCATCGTCGCCGTGGCGGGGCGGTAGTAGGCCTCGTGGAAGGCCCGGGCGTCGTCGATGACGGCTGAATCCAGTTCCTCGATCGAGCCGATCACGCTGCGGCGGTAGATGCTTTCGTCGAAGCTGTTGTCGCCGATCACGAACCGCTGGAAGCGGCCATAGGGCGGGGCCAGCACCCGCTGGCGCAGCTCTTCCTTGACGATCGAACGCTCTGCCTGGAACACGGCGTCATCGACCACCGGCCGCGCCATCCGCTCGGCGTGGGTCCACAGCATCGTCTCCAGGTACTGCGGCGGCACGGTCTCGTAATAGTTGGTGAAATCCTGCCCCGTGGAGGCGTTGCGCGAGCCGCCCGCGTTTTCGACCAGGGTCGAGATCTGGCCATAGGGCAGGTTGACCGTCTTGCGGCTCAGGATGTGTTCGAACAGGTGGGCGAAGCCGCTGCGGCCCTGCGGATCGTCCTTGCCGCCGACGTCGTACCAGAGGGTCACCGTCACCGTGCCGGCCGTGGCGTCCGGCATGGCGTAGACGTCGAGCCCGTTGGCCAGCTCGCGGTGGGTGTATTCCAGCGGCGGCACGCTGATCGGCGCGGGCGCTGTCTGGGCGAAACCCGGTCCGGCGGCGAGCGTAGAAAGCGTCAGGAGCGAAGCCCCCAGAAGGGCGGCGGTGCGTGTCATGTCGGCGATCCCCGGAGCGGCGTCTGAACGGATGCGGGACCCTATCAGCCGATCTCGCGGGCCATAGTTACGTCGCGGTAATGATCGCCTCGACCTCGGCCCGCGTCGGCAGCGAGGGCTGCGCCCCGGCCCGCGTCGCCGCCACCGCCCCCGCCGCGCAGGCGAACCGCAACGCCGGCTCGGCCGCCATCCCCTCCAGCAGGGCCACGCAGATCGCCCCGACGAAGGCGTCGCCCGCCCCGGTCGCGTCCAGCGGCCGGATCCTGGGCGGCGTCGCCCGGGCGACCTCGGCCCCGCGCTGGTACATGACCGCGCCCCGCGCCCCGAGCGTCACCACCACCCGACCGCCGCCGTGATGCAGCAGGTCGCCGTAGAATTCGGCCTCGGTCTCATTGACCACCAGCAGGTCGGCGCGGCGCAGCAGCTGGTCCGACACCGGCGCCGCCGGGGCCAGGTTGACGCAGACGAACTCGGTCGCCCGCCCCACCGCCGCCTCGACCGTCTCGACCGGCAGCTCCAGCTGCAGGATCAGCGGGGTTTCGATCCGCGCCGGCAGCTGTTCGGGCATGACGCTGTGATTGGCCCCCGCCGCGACCACGATCTGGTTCTCGCCCTGGGGATCGACGGCGATCAGGGCCACGCCCGTCGGCGCCGCGGCGTCCGTGATCACCCCGGCGACATCGACGTCCTCGGCCAGCAGCAGGCCCATGGCCTCCTCGGCCATGCCGTCGCGCCCCACCCGGCCGATCAGACAGACCTCGGCGCCGAGCCGCTGCGCCGCCAGCGCCTGGTTGGCGCCCTTGCCGCCCGGATGCCGCGCCAGGGTCGCCCCGGTCACGGTCTCGCCCGCGCGCGGCAGACGCGGCGCCGAGGCGACGAAATCCAGATTGATCGAACCGATGACGGTCAGCCTCACCTCACCGCCTCCGCGATCAGGTCGAAGACCCCGTCCGCGTCCGCCGCCGCCGCCCAGCGGTGCGGCAGCGGTCCCGCCACCGCCTCGCGGAACTCGACCGCCGTATGGCCGCGCGTCAGGTCGCTGTGCGTCTCCACCGCGATCCGGCAGGCCTTCAGCTCGAACAGCCCGGGCCGCAGCAGCCAGGCCACCGGACACGGATCATGCACCGGCGGCGCGTCCCAGCCGACGATCCTGCGCTCGACCCTCTGCGAGAACCGCATCATCGCCGCCGCCGCATCCGCCATGGGAGTCCCGACCGCCTCCAGCGCCGCGATCCGCGCGTCGGTCGCCCGCACCTGATGCGTCGCGTCCAGCCCGAACATCACCAGGTCGCAGCCGGTCGCCAGCACCTCGGCCGCCGCCTCGGGATCGGCCCAGATGTTGAACTCGGCCGAGGCGGTGATGTTGCCGCCCTCGGATCTCGCCCCGCCCATGACCGCCACCGTCCCCAACCGGTCCGCCAGCCCGGGCGCCTTGCGCAGGGCCAGGGCCAGATTGGTCATCGGCCCCAGCACCGCCATCGCGACCGACTTCTCCGGCCGGCCCATGACCAGGTCGATGATGGCGTCCGCCGCATGGCCATCCGCGCACGGAGCATCCGGCTCGAACGGCGTCAGGTCGCCCAGCCCCTCGGCGCCGTGGAACTCGCCCGCCCCGGCCGGCTCGCGCCGCAACGGCCGCTCCGCCCCCATGAAGACGGGCACGTCCTCGCGCCGGGCGATCTGGCGCAGGATGCGGGCGTTTCGCGCCGTCTTCTCCACCGGCACATTGCCGCCCACGGCGGTGACGGCCAGCAGCTCCAGCTCGCCCGACCCGAAGGCGAGCATCAGCGCCACGGCGTCGTCCACGCCGGGATCGCAATCGATGATGAGGGACAGGGTTTTCACCGGATCAGGTTTGAAGCGGGTCGCCCCGATAGGCAACTCTCAGCCGGTCACTTGCACCGGTTCACGCACGCCTGCGCCAGCACCTCGGCCGAATCCACCAGCGGCACGGACACGTCCTCGCTCCCCAGCAGCAGCGGCACCTCGGTGCATCCCGCGATCACCGCCTCGGCCCCGGCCGCGACCAGGGTCGCCGCCAGACGCCGCATCTCGGCGCGCGGCGCCTCGCCCAGGTCGCCGCGCTTGACCGCATAGACGCAGGCCATGAAGGCCTCGCGCGCGGGGCCGCTCAGGCGCACGATCTTCACGCCCTTGCCCTGCAGGGCGCGCGCGTACAGGGCCTCGCCGCCGGGCGTGGCCAGGACGCCGATCTTCTTCGCCCCGCCCGCCGCCGCGGCCTCGGTCGTTTCGGCGATCATGTCGACGAAGGGCAGGCCGACCTTCTTGATCCCCGCCGCCTGGGCGTGGGCGGTGTTGCACGGCATGCACAGGACCTGGGCCCCGGCGTCGCGCAGCCGCATCGCCATCTGCCCCAGGGTCGCCTCGGCGGCGTCGGACTGGCGGTTGCGGTCCGGCACCTGCGGGTTGATGTCGGCGATGATGCGGATGTGATCCTGATCGCCCTGCGCCGGCGTCAGCGCCTGCACCCGCGCCAGAAACGCCACCGTCGCCGCCGGCCCCATGCCGCCCAGCACTCCAAGAACCTTGCCCATCAGAGCGAACCCTCAATCTCGGCCTGGTACCCGAACAGGCCTTGCGCCCCTCCGGTGTGCAGGAAAACCACCGTCTCGTTCTCGAACCGGCCCGCCTTCGCCAGGGCGATCAGCCCCTTCATCGCCTTGCCGGTATAGACCGGATCCAGCACGATCGCGTCGGTCCGGGCCGCCAGTTTCAGCGCCTCGATCACGGCGCCGTCGATGAGGCCGTATCCCTCGCCCACATAGTCGCAGTCGGCGACCACCATCCGGTCCTCGACCGCGTCCGGCCGTCCCAGCAGGGCCGCCGTCTCGCGCGCCAGCTTGAGCACATTCTCTTCCTGCCTGGCCTTCGGCGCCCGCACCCCGATGCCCAGCACCGGAATGTCGGCCCCCATGACCGCCAGCCCGGCCACCAGGCCGGCGTGGGTCCCGGCGCTGCCCGTCGCCGTCACGATCCGGTCGATCTGCATATCCAGCTCGTCCGCCTGGACCACGATCTCGCGGGCGCAGTCGACATAGCCCAGGGCTCCGACCGGGTTCGAGCCGCCGCCGGGGATGATGTAGGGCTTGCCGCCCCGGGCCCGGACCTCGGCCGCCGTCTTCTCCAGTTCGGCCGGCATGTCGCTGCCGCCGGCCACGGTGCGGATGCCCGCCCCGAACAGCCGGTCCATCAGCACATTGCCGTTGCGGGTGTAGTCGATGGCTTTCGACCCCGTCCGCTCTTCCAGGATGACCTCGCAGGCGAAGCCGTGCGCCGCCGCCGCCGCCGCCGTCTGGCGCACATGGTTCGACTGCACCGCGCCCTGGGTGACCAGGGTGTCGGCCCCCTGCTCCATCGCGTCGCCCAGCAGGAATTCCAGCTTGCGGGTCTTGTTGCCGCCCCCGGCGAGGCCGGTGCAGTCGTCGCGCTTGATCCAGATCTCGACGCCCAGCGCCTCGCTCAGCCGCGGCAGCGGCTCCAGCGGGGTCGGCAGATGGGCGAGACGGACGCGGGGAAAGCGGGCGAGATGCATGGTGGAGCTCCGATGTGGGCCCCTTCTAGACGCCTCCGCCCGATTTGCCGAACCGCTTCGCCGTTGTCCCGGGCTGAGGGCCCGCCAGCCCCGGCGCGCCGTGGGTCCGGATGGGATCCGCGGCTGTCGCCGGCTGATCAGGCCGGCGCGGAGGCTCTGGCCGCGTCGGCCTTTTGCAGCGCGTCCAGCAGAATCGCGACCACCTCGCGCGGCGTCAGCTCGTCATGGTCGGTCAGACTGTCCAGGGCCGCGCCGTGAACCGGCGTGATCCGCGCGTTGGCCATGGACCAGCGGCTGAACAGCCGCTCGGAGATCGGCTCGCGACCGATCAGGGTGACGTCGCGGTGACGGGGGTCGTTTTCCAGCCGCCGCAGCAGGGCGTCCAGCGCCTGCCCGGATCCCTCGACGACCTGGATATAGCGGTCCCGGTGCGCGGCCAGCACGCCCGTCAGGCCGTCCCGGTCGTTGTTGCGCTGCGACTCGGCCAGAATGACCGCCAGGTTGCCAAACGAGGCGGTGGTGCCCGTCGCGGTGCTTTCATAGACCAGCCGTTCCAGACCCAGACTCATGTTCACCCTCTTTGCGTCGAGCCTTAATGCGGGGCCGCCGTCCCGGTTGCAGGCCGCTAAAGATTTGCCCCTGAACGGAAATGTCCGTTTCCCGACATCCGCTCGTCCGGCGCGCCGGCGCGAGCCCGGGAAAATTTTTAACCGGCGCGGAACGGTTTTTGAAGACCGCAGTTTCCCCATCGGACCTTGCGGCGATGCGCGCTCGACAGAGTCCTCCGCGGCCCGGTCTTTGCCACGCCCCCCGACGCAGACCGGGCCGCATCTTCCTCTTAACCCGGCCCCGCTTGCCGACTCAGGTCGCGCGGACCGATGCTGTGCGCATGGCCGAATCGCCCGCCCCCGTCCTCGCGAGACTGCGTGACCGAAACGCCACCGAGACCGCCATCGTCGCGGCCGGCGAGCGCATCCTGTTGCGCGACGGCTTTCCCGGCCTGAACGTCCAGACCCTGGCCGCCGAAGCGGGCTGCGATCGCAAGCTGGTGTACCGCTATTTCGACGGCGCCGACGGGGTGGTGACGCGCATCGCCGACCGCGCCCACGCGGCCCTCGCCGCCAGCCTCGCCTCCATTCCGCAGGTCGAAACCGCCTCCTTGCGGACCTTCGCCCGCATCAGCCTGCTGACCTGGCTGGCCGCCCTGCGCGCCAGCCCCCTGAGCCTGCGGTTGATGGCCTGGGCCCTGGTCGAGGATTCCGACCGCTTGCGCCGGATAGAGGCGGACCGCGCCGCCGTGCTGCAAAACTGGATGCGCGAGCGGCGTCCCCGTCTGCGCGTCCCGCCCGAGGGTGATCCGACCGCCCTGAACGCCGTCCTCCTGGCCGCCGTCCAGCACCTGGCCCTTTCGGCCGAACGCCGCGGCGGCGTCGCCGGTCTGGCCCTCGACGCGGAAGGCTGGCCCCGCGCCGAGGCCGCGCTGGACCGCCTGTTGCTCGCCTTCCCGGACTGATCGGGAGCTTCGGCGCTCCGGAGGCGTTGGGGACCCGATGATCGCCAGGCTCGCCATCAACCCCGGCCGGGAGCGCACCTATGCCGCGGGCCTGGGGCGCGCCTTCGGCGGAGCCCTGATCTTCGCCTTCCCCCTGTTGATGACGATGGAGATGTGGGCGTTCGGCGTCGCCATCCCGCCCGCACGCCTGATCGCCCTCGTCCTGCTCGGTCTGCCGCTGCTGTACGGCCTGTCCGACTACGCCGGCTTCGACGCCCGGCGCGGCTGGCGCAACGACCTGTTCAACACCCTGTCCGCCCTGGCCGTCGGCTTCGCCACCGCTGCGGCCTTCCTCGCCCTGTTCGGCCTGCTGGGTCCCGACGTCACGGCGGCGGAGGCCATGGGCCGGATAACCCTGCAGGGCGTGCCCGCCGCCATCGGCGCGACCCTCGCCCGCCGCCAGCTCAGCGCCGGCGCCGAGGAGGGCGCCGAGGACACCGCGCCCTATTATGGCGAGCTCTTCCTGATGGCCGCCGGCGCCCTGGTGCTGGCCTTCAATGTCGCCCCGACGGAAGAGGTCATACTGATCGCCTGGCAGATGGCCGGCTGGCAGATCCTGCTGCTGGCCCTGCTCTCGATCGTCCTGCTGCACCTGCTGGTGTTTTCGGTGGGCTTCGCGGGTCAGGAGTCCGCCAGCCACCCCGGCGCGGCCCTGTTCCTTTTCACCATCGTCGGCTACGCCATCGCCCTGCTGGTCAGCCTGTTCGTGCTGTGGGTGTTCGGGCGGCTGGACGGCCAGGCGCCGGCGATGATCGTCTCAACCACCGCGGTGCTCGCCTTCCCCGCCGCCCTCGGAGCCGCCGTCGCGCGGCTGCTGGTCTGATCCCATGGCCCGAAAGCCCGCCTCCGCCCGCCCGTCCCCCGCCGGCAGGCCCCCTGCGTCGCGGCCCCTGCTCGAATGGGCCGTCGCCGGCCTCGGCCTGGTCGTGACCGTCGGGGTGCTGATCGTGCTGGCCCTCGCCGCCCTGGCGCCCGCCTCGCCGCCGGAGCTTTCGGCGCGCGCGGCCTCGGTCACCCCGGTCGCCGCCGGCTTCCGGGTCGAGGTCGAGGTCAGCAACAGCGGCCGCGAGACCGCCGCCGCCGTCGAGGTCGAGGGCGTCCTGACCCCGCCCGCCGGCGCCCCCGAGACCGCATCCGCCACCCTCGACTACGCCCCCGGGGGCGGCAGCGAGACCCTGACCCTGCTGTTCCGCGAGGACCCGCATCAGGGCCGGCTCGAGCTGACGGTGCGCGGCTGGTCCGAGCCCTGAGCCTTGCCGATTGAAGCGCGCGCCGGTCGGGCGTAGGGTCGCGCCGTTCTCCGGGGGGTCGCATCCGAGCGGCTGAGATTGGCGTGATCGCCTGACCCGTCGAACCTGATCCGGGTCATGCCGGCGAAGGGATGGGAAACGCTCGGTCCACACGACAGGACCACCATGCCGACGTCGGCGCCCTCAACACCGAGGCCGCCATGAACATCGCCGTCACCCCGCCCGTCACGCCCGCCGAGCCCAATGTGGATCTGGCCCTCAAGGACGCCCGCGAGGCGGTGATGAAGGAGACCGGCACCATCCCGACCGGCGAACGCGCCGGGTCGCGCAAGGTCTATGTCGCCGGCGAACTCTATCCCGACATCCGCGTCCCCTTCCGCGAGGTCGCCGTCCACCCCAGCGCCAATGAGCCGCCGGTGACCATCTATGACTCCTCGGGCCCCTATACCGACCCGACCGTGACCATCGACATCAAGCGCGGCCTGCCGCTGGTGAAGTCGTCGTGGCAGCTCGACCGCGGCGACATCGCCCCGGTCCTCAACCCCCGCGAGGTCAGGCCCGAGGACAACGGCCACGCCTCGGGCAAGAACCTCGCCCCCCGTTTCGACACCTCGAACCACAAGGTCTTCAAGGGCGTCGAGGGCCGCCCGGTGACCCAGTACGAATACGCCAAGGCGGGGATCATCACCCCCGAGATGGAATACGTCGCCATCCGCGAGAACCTGCGCCGCGAACAGTCCGCCCCCTGCATCCGCGACGGCGAGGACTTCGGCGCCAGCATCCCCGACTTCGTCACGCCGGAGTTCGTGCGTCAGGAGATCGCCCGCGGCCGCGCCATCATCCCGCACAACATCAACCACCCCGAGGTCGAGCCGATGATCATCGGCCGCAACTTCCTGGTGAAGATCAACGCCAACATCGGCAACTCGGCCGTCCTCTCCAGCGTCGACGACGAGGTCGACAAGCTGGTCTGGGCCACCCGCTGGGGCGCCGACAACGTCATGGACCTGTCGACCGGCCGCAACATCCACAACATCCGCGACTGGATCATCCGCAACTCCAGCGTCCCCATCGGCACCGTGCCGATCTACCAGGCGCTGGAGAAGGTCAACGGCGTCGCCGAGGACCTGACCTGGGAGGTCTATCGCGACACCCTGATCGAACAGGCCGAACAGGGCGTCGACTATTTCACCATCCACGCCGGCGTCCGCCTGCCCTTCGTGCCGATGACCGCCAGACGCGTCACCGGCATCGTCTCACGCGGCGGCTCCATCATGGCGAAATGGTGCCTGTCGCATCACCGCGAGAGCTTCCTCTACGAGCATTTCGAGGACATCTGCGACATCATGCGGGCCTATGACGTCTCGTTCAGCCTCGGCGACGGCCTGCGCCCCGGCTCCATCGCCGACGCCAATGACGAGGCCCAGTTCGCCGAGCTGCGCACCCTCGGCGAACTGACCAAGATCGCCTGGGCCAGGGGCTGCCAGGTCATGATCGAGGGCCCCGGCCATGTGCCGATGCACAAGATCAAGGCCAATATGGATGAGCAGCTGAAGCACTGCCACGAGGCGCCCTTCTACACGCTCGGGCCCCTGACCACCGACATCGCCCCCGGCTACGACCACATCACCAGCGCCATCGGCGCGGCCATGATCGGCTGGTTCGGCACGGCCATGCTCTGCTACGTCACGCCCAAGGAGCACCTCGGCCTGCCCGACCGTCAGGACGTCAAGGACGGCGTCATCACCTACAAGATCGCCGCCCACGCCGCCGACCTGGCCAAGGGCCACCCGGCCGCGAGGCTGCACGACGACGCCCTCAGCCGCGCCCGGTTCGAGTTCCGCTGGGAAGACCAGTTCAACCTCGGCCTCGACCCCGAGACGGCCCGCAAATACCACGACGCCACCCTCCCGAAAGAGGCCCACAAGACCGCCCATTTCTGCAGCATGTGCGGCCCGAAATTCTGCTCGATGAAGATCAGCCAGGACATCCGGCGGGATGCGGCGGCGCAGAACGACGCGGGCGGCTCGCTGGCCGAGGCGGAGGCCGGGATGGCGGAGATGAGCGCGAAATTCAGGGCCGGCGGCGGGGTGGTGGAGGTGAAGGTGTGAGGCCCGCCTTACTCTGTGGTTTTGTGATCCAAAAGGGTGCCGGCAACGTGGTCCTCATTTCTGGCCGCAGCCAAATGTCTTCCCAACCTTCAGTTATTCGGTTGAGATGAAGCAGACCGCCGCCCCTTGGACGTTGGGCTTTGAAGGTTGCGGACCGAGGAGCGGTAATGAACGGCGATAAGCTAAACCAGATCGCGAAAACCCTTAAAGGCAAGGGTGAGGCTCCGGTCGTTTCCACCCGCCAATTTCTCTGGTGGTTCGGTGCTCAGCGTCGAGGATATGTCGTCGTTTGGAAGATTCGGAAGGCGTTGAAAGATGCGGGATTGGTTACGGTCCCGGATTTTGAGTCAGCCTATATAGATGCGCTCATCTCCTTCGAACTACACGATTACAATAAGAAGAAGCCCATCGATGCCGCCGCCACCGAGCTTCCGCCAGCCGAGCCTTCGGGGGCGGTTTCAGCAGAGAACGAACTGGTCCGCCAAGACCCGACCTATCGCGTCAGCAAGCTCGCTGCGGCTAACCAAGGGGTTATAAGCGTCAAGCCAGACTCGACTATTGAGCAAGTCGTGACCGTTATGCTCGAACGTGATTTCTCCCAAATCCCGGTTATGACTAGCGAACGCGAAGTTAAGGGTATAATTTCGTGGGGCTCGATAGGTGCCAAAATTGCTTTATCTACCAAAGCGCCGTTTGCTCGCGACTACATGGAGAAGGCCTACGAGGTTCGGCACTCTGATTCCATGTTTGATGTTATACAGACTATAGTTGCTCGAGACTGCGTGCTTGTCCGCTCTGAAGAGAACCGTATTTCTGGCATCATCACAGCTAGTGATTTAAGCGTTCAGTTTCGGCAACTATCGGAACCATTTCTACTGCTTAGTGAGATCGAGAATCTCCTACGTATAATGATCGATCGCCGTTTTGACGTTGAAGAGCTCCGCGGATGTGTCGATGAAGAGGACGCAGAGCGACAAGTGATCGGTGTCGCGGATCTAACCTTCGGAGAATATATTCGCCTCTTAGAGAACCCAGAGCGGTGGGCGAAATTTGGAATTGCAATCGACAGAACGATATTCTGCAAGGGCCTTGATGACGTCCGCCGGATAAGAAACGACGTTATGCATTTCGACCCTGACGGGGTGCCACCGTCTGATTTGGAGCGCCTTCGCGACTACACAAGATTTCTTAGCCGGCTCCAGCTTCTAGTCGGGTAAGTACGCCTCAACCTCGACCACATCATAGCCTTCGCCTATGAGCCAGACGGTGGGCGGCACCAACTAGGTGCCGCCCACCCGCTCCTTATTCCCTATCGGGGAATAAGAATCGGCCACGCCCTAAGACCGAAGTCCTTGGCGTAGAGCACGTCCCCAGTCGACCGGCACTTCCGCGAAGCGCGGAAGATGTACCGGTAACCGGGGGGCGCCGGAGGGAGCTTGCGCGCCATCCTGTGCCCTCCCGGGGCGCTGTGAACCTTGAATTTACCGCCGTCGTGGCATAAGAAGAACTTGCGACAGACCTTCTTTGGTGCATCCAAGGCTTCCTTACCGGCGAGCCCCGTTGTGCCCGATAAGGAAATGGATCAGCCCGGGTGTCCGCCCGGGCTTTTCTAATTCTACGGCATGGCCATGGCCCTCACGATGGCGGCGATCTTCTCGGCCTCGGCGGTCGTAAGGTCGAACGGCATGCCGTGGATGCGGACAACCACATCGGGACGGATGGGGATCGGGAATACGTTCGTCGGAGAGACGTGGGTCGTGTCGAAACGCGGCACCGGGTCCTGAACCTTGGTCTGAACATGCGCCTTCGGCGGAGAAGGCTTCTTGCCTCCCTCTGATTTCGGCTTCTTGCTGGAACCACCAGGCTTGAAGGCGGCCGGATTGTCCAGATAGGCCACAAAGTCATTAATCGAGGCATTCACCCGGCTCCGATAAACGGTCAGGCTATCCGGCGTGTAGTTCTTGCCCTCAAGGTTCACGAACCGCGTCATGACCTGGTCGAGGTTCAGGGCGGTCACGTCCCCGGTCTCTTCCGGATCAAGGACACCAAGCATCTTCGACACCGCAGCGCGGCGCCCCCCGACCGTGTTCCGGGGCATCAGGCCTTTAGAGCCGAGGTATTCCAAGAAACTCAGCAGGGCGGAAAGAGAGCGATCAGACATGGGAATTCTCCGTCATGCTCACATTATGCATGAACGAGATCGTCTTGTCAATCCAATAAACATAAACAGGCTTCGCCGTATGGGGCGGAATCACCACTCCCCCGCCATCCCCCTCAACGCCTCCTCGAACACCCCCGCCGGCTGCCCGCCCGAGATCAGTCCCTTCCCCTCCACCACCACGGCGGGCACCCCGTTGATCCCGCGCGAGACCCACAGCGCCTCCGCCGCCCGCACCTCACCGGTCCCTTGTCATCCCGGAAGCCGCGCAGCGGCTATCCGGGACGGCACAGCATCCACCCCCCGCCCGCCCGGAAGGCGCACCGCGCCTGTCCGGGCGACAGGTCAGGGCCGCGCCGCATGGCTCCCGGCTCAGCCCTGACGGGCTGTCCGGGAGGGCGGACGGGGAAACCCCCGTCGTCCCGGCTCTGCGCCGCTGCGCGGCTGGGCCGGGATGACAAGGCAGGCGCTGGCCCGCCCCCGTCCAAATCTGACGTACCCCGGGTCTATCCTCCCTCCTGATCACAAGGGAGGACCCCATGCCCGACGGCGCCCCCGCCACATCCACCAACGGCCATCGCAGCGCGCCCGATGAGGTCTGGGCCCAGGTGCGCCAGGACTATCTGGCCGGGATTTCCGCCCCCGAATGCTGCCGGCGTCACGGAGTCGGGCTGACCGCGTTGCGCAAGCGGGCGGCCGGCGAGGGCTGGCGGCGGGCCGACCAGCCGTGGACGCCGCCGGTCCGGCTGGACCCGTGGGACGAGGGCGTGCTGCTGGAGGACCGGGTCGCCGGCGACCTCGACAAGGTCGAACTGCACGAACTCGAATGGATCGCCGACCGGCGGATGATGCGGGCCGTCCTGCGCGGCGACGCCGTCGAGGCCCTGCGCTGGCGCCGGGTACGCGCCGTGATCGAGTCCGACGCCCGGGAGCTGGCGCGGCGGATCCACGCCGACGAGGTCCTGCGCTGCGCCTTCGAGGAGAGCGGCCCCCCGCGCGAGGCGCACGATGTGAACGATGTGAACGGTGTGAACGATGTTTCCGGACCCGGCGCGTGAGCGCCGACTCAGCCCCCGGCGGCCATCTGTCTGAGGGCCTCCTCGAACACCCCCGCCGGCTGCCCGCCCGAGATCAGCCACTTCCCCTCCACCACCACGGCGGGCACGCCGGTGATCCCGCGCGAGACCCACAGCGCCTCCGCCGCCCGCACCTCGGCCGCATAGAGGTCGTCGGCCAGCACCTCGACCGCCTTGTCCCGGTCCAGCCCCGCCGCCGCCGCCGCTTCGGCGAGCACCACCGCGTCCGTCATCGTCCGGCCCTCGGTGAAATGGGCCGTGAACAGCGCCGCCTTCAGCGCCCTCTGTTCCGCCATCCCCACCGTCCCCGCCCAGTGCAGCAGCCGGTGGGCGTCGAAGGTGTTCCAGATGCGCCCAGCCGGCCCCATCCGCATCTCGAACCCCGGCCAGGCTTCCGCCGCCCGCTGGGTGATCATGGCCCGGTTGGCCGCCGACTGTTCGGGGGTCGAGCCGTATTTGCGGCCGATGTGGTCGACGATGTTCTCGCCCTCGGGCGGCATCTGCGGGTTCAGCTCGAACGGCTGGAAATGCACCTCCGCCTCGATCCCCTCGGCCTTCAGCGTCGCCAGCGCCGTCTCCAGCCCGCCCAGCCCCACCACGCACCAGGGGCAGACGATGTCGGAGACGAAGTCGATGTGGAGGGTCTTGGGCATGGGGCGGTCTCCGTGTCCGCCGCATATGGCCCTTCCCCCATTTCGGGGGAAGGTGGCAGGCGAAGCCTGACGGATGGGGGCTGTCGGCGGCGAACGCTGCTCGCTGACGGCGAACCGGACAGAGCCCCCATCCGAGCCGCTGCGCGGCCCACCTTCCCCCGAAATGGGGGAAGGACGACGACCTCCAATCCGCAAATCCGGCCTCATGACCGACCCTGTCCCGCCTTGCTCAAATACCGCTGATCGCCTACCCATTGAGGACCATCCCGGGGAGGATCCCATGTTCAAACGCGTCCTGGCTATCGCAACGCTCGCCCTGGCGCTCGCGGGCTGTGTGCCGGCCGGCGGCATTCCCGGCGCCGGCTTCCTCGGCACCTTCGGCCAGCCGGCGGGCGATCACCCCTCGCAGGTCGACGCCGTCATCACCCGGGTCGAGGCCGGCGCCGGCGCGGCCCAGGCCGCCGGCTGCAGCGCCGCCCCGACCGGCGTCTGCGGCGGCTGCACCGCCGTCTGCCCCGCCGGACAACCGGCCCGGTGCGCCACCGGCGTGACCCGCTACGCCGCCCCGGGGTCCGGCCGCGCCTCGACCTGCGTCCGGGAGGCCGTCTGCGCCTGCGGCTAGGCCACGTCGGCTCCACCCTCGCCGAACTCCGCGCCGCCTGCCCCGCGCCGCCTGCCCCCGGAGGCCTGTCCGCCCGCGCTTCGTGAACGCACGCCCGCCGCCGTTCGCGAACGGCCGCCTGCAAATCCCGCAATCCTGAGGACGGGGGCCCCGGCCCCGCCCCAGGGTCGGTCCATCGAAACGGCCCGGTCGTCGGGCCCCGTTCAAGGACCGCCCCATGCTCTTCCTCGCCGCCGCCCTGCTGCTCCTGACCACCCAGGCCGCCCCCGCCGACTCCAGCGTCGTCGTCACCTTCGAGACCGGGGCCCGCACCGGCTCGGTCATGGTCGCCCTCTATGACTCCGAGGCCGCGTACAACGGCGGCCCCGCCGTCGCCCGCCTGGCCGTCCCCGCCGACGGCCCCGTCGTCGCCCGCTTCGACCACCTGCCCGCCGGCGACTACGCCGTGAAGGCGTTCCACGACGTCAACGGCGACGGCCGGATGAACGCCAACCCCTTCGGCATCCCGATCGAGCCCTACGCCTTCTCCAACAACGCCGTGGGCAATATGGGCCCCGCCCGCTGGGCCGCCGCCCGCTTCCCCGTCTCGGGCCAAACCGCCCAGACGATCAGCATCCGCTAGGGGCCCCCTGATGCAAGCCTCCCGCCGGAACTTCCTCATGGGCGCCGCCGCCCTCTCCGCCGCCGTGGTGACGCCGGAAACGGTCCGCGCCATGGCCGCCATGCAGGCCTCGGCCGACTGGGCCCTGGCCACCGCCGACCTCGAGGCCGACGTCGCGCCGCGGGTCCTGCGCCTCGTCCACGGCCGCGCCCCGGCGGGCCTGACGGGGACGCTGTTCCGCAACGGCCCGGGCAAGTTCCGCCGCCCCGGCGGCTCGGCCACCCACTGGTTCGACGGCGACGGCCTGATGCGGGCCTTCCGCATCAACGACGGCCAGGTGACCCTCGACGCCCGCTTCGCCGACACCCCCAAGCGGCGCTGGGAGAGCGAGATCGGGGCCGTGGTCTCGCCCGGCTTCGGCACCGCCGGCGACGCCCGCGCCCGGGTCGGCTCCAACGACGACGTCAACGCCGCCAACACCGCCGTCATGCTGGCCGGCGACGAGGTCTGGGCCCTATGGGAAGGCGGCTCGCCCCTGGCCATGTCCGCCGCTGACCTGTCGACCCGGCGCTTCGTCAGCCTGCGCGACGACCTCAAGGGCATGCCCTTCCAGGCCCACCCGCGCTACGACCCCGACGGCACGATCTGGAACATCGGCCTGAACGGCGACAAGGCCATCGTCTGGCGCCTCAACGCCGACCGCAGCCTTAACACGGCCCAGCTGATCGACCTGCCGCGCGCCAGCTTCATGCATGACTTCACCGCCACGGCCCGCCACCTGATCCTGGTGCTCCAGCCCTGGGTCTTCGACCACCGCGGCATGCCCTACGCCAGCCAGTTCGCCTGGAAGCCCGAGCTGGGCACCCAGATCCTCGTCGTCGACAAGGCCGACCTGTCGCGCCGCCGCCTCTTCGACCTGCCCGCCTTCAGCTATTTCCATCTCGGCGACGCCTGGGAGGATAGGTCCGGCACGATCCGCTTCGACGTCGCCGCCGGCAAGGACGTCGCCTTCGCCATCGACGGCGCCCGCGTCCTGGTCGAGCAGCGCGGCTCGGTCCCCGGCGAGCATGCGGTGCTCAAGCTGGTCACCCTCCACGCCGACGGCCGCGCCGAACTGGCTTCCTCGGGCGTCACCGCCGAGTTCCCGAAGAACGACCCGCGCCGCGCCGGCCTGCCCCGCCGCCTGACCGTCCACGTCGCCGGCGAGCGCCCCGACCGCCCCCTGCCCACCGGTCTGGCGACCTGGAACTGGGACAGCGGCGTATCCGACTACTTCAACTTCGGGGTCACCCAGATCGTCGAGGAGGCCGTCTTCGTCCCCCGCGGCCCGGACGAAACCGACGCCTGGCTGATCGCCCCGTCGATCAATCTGCGCGAGGGGGTCACCGAGCTGCACGCCTTCGACGCCGCCTGCGTCGCCGACGGCCCGGTCGCCACCTGGCGCGCCGACGTCGCCCTGCCGGCCGGCTTCCATGGCGTCTGGGCGGGGTAGGAAATGGCCTCAGGCAGCGCGAGGCGCGGCAGGCCAGGGAAGGAGCTCAGTACCAGCCGGCCTCGCGCAGGGCCCTGGCGTAGCGGCGGCTCACCGGCGCCTCGAGCCCGCCCTCGAGCGTCAGGGTGGCCCGGCCGTCGCGCCGGCTCACCCCGCGCACCGCGTCCTTCGCCACCCACCAGCTGCGGTGCGTCTGGGCGCCCTCCAGCCCCTCCAGCTCGGCCAGGGCGTCGGACAGCCGCATCAGGATCAGGTCCGAACCGCGGTCGGTATGGAGGCGCAGATAATGGTCCTCGGACTGGACCGCCCGGATGACCGCGCCCCTCAGCCTGAACGGCACCCGGTCGAGGAACCGCGCCGGCTTCGCCCCCGCCGCCGCCGCATGCGTCTGGACCGGCGTCCGCCCCAGAAAGACGTTCAGGGCGCTCAGCGTCCCGGTCACCACCAGCACCGGCCCGAGGAAGTCCGGCAGCCGCGCCAGCGTCACCGACCGGTCGTCGTCGAAGAACCAGCCCGTGACGGCCCAGACCATCACCGCCAGCGGCCCGGAGATGACCACCGTCAGGGCCGCCACCGCCAGCCATGGCCGCGCGTCGATGTCCACGCGCCGCTCGACCAGCCGCGAGCACAGATGCCCCCACAGGGCCCCCATCAGCATCACCGGCAGCCAGTATGTCAGCCGGAACCCCAGCGACACGTCGTGCATGCCGAAGGCCCCGGTCAGGGCCAGCAGCACGCCGCCGGCCAGGGCCACGGCGATCCCGCGCAACAGCCGCCTGTCGATGGCGATGCGCACGACATCCGGCCCGGTCTCGCTCGCGCTCATGCTGGACGGCCTCCTCCAGGCGTGGTCTGTGGATCCGCCCTTGAGACCACGAAACGGACCCGGAATGAAGCGCGCATCGCTGTTCGCCGCCGCCCTTGTGCTGGCCGCCGCCCCGGCCGCGGCGGCCGAGCTGACGCTGGCCCTGTCGACCCGCGCGTCCGGGGGGCGGATCGCCATCGCGGTCTACCGCGACGCCGACGCAATGCGCCGCGGCGAGGGCGCCGTGCGCACCGCCCTGATCCCCCGCACCGGCCGGGTGACGACGACCACGCTCGCCGGCCTGACGCCCGGCCGTTACGCCGTCGCCGCCTTCCATGACACCGACGGAAACGGCCGCCTCAGCACCTGGCCGATCGGCCTGCCGAAGGAGGCCTACGGCTTTTCCCGCAACGCCCGCGGCCGCTTCGGTCCGCCGGCCTTCGACGCCGCCGCCTTCGACCTGCCCGCCGCCGGCGCCCGCCAGGAGATCAGTCTTCGCTAGGCAGGCACACCGCCCGGAACCCCGCCGCCGCGAACCGCACCATATAGTCGCAGGCGCTCTCCAGATCGCCCGAGCGGCACAGGCCGCCCGACAGCCGGTCCAGCCTCCCCGTCTCGCCCAGGGTCAGGGTGAGGGCCCCGGACAGGTTGTGATAGGCCCAGTACAGATCGACCTCCCGCGCCTCGGGCATGATCTGTTTGATCAGCTCGATCAGCCGCCGGATCGCCGGATCGAAATAGCGGGCCATGGTCTCGCCGCCGAAGGTCGGGTTGGCGTTGGTCTGGGCCACCAGGGCGGAATAGTGCTTCCACCCGGGGCCGCCCTTCAGCGACCACTGGAACGGCGGGCGCAGGAAGGCCTCCAGCAGCCCCTCCAGCGTCATCCCGCCCGGCCCGGCCTCGCGGGCATAGCGGTTGACCGCATCGACCCGCTCGTTGTTCCAGACCTCGGCCCGGCGCAGGAAGACGGCGTCGAACAGCCCCCGCTTGGCCCCGAAATAATAGTGCACCAGCGCCGTATCGACCCCGGCCTCGCGCGCTACCTCCCGGATCGTGACCCCATAGAAGCCGTGCTTCGAGAACAGGTCCTCCGCCGCGTCCAGGATCAGGTCGCGAGTGTCGGCCGAACCGGCCGCCTTGGCTTTCGGGGGACGTCCGCGTCTGGCGGCCGGCGCATCGAGCTTGGTCATGAGCCAAGCTAGGCTGCATTCCCCCGGCTGTGCAACGGCGCCACAGGTCGGGACGCTGCTGACTTCGGGGAAGCTGCGCTGTTTGACAGGCGGCCGAAAACGATTACGTTCCGCGAAAATCATTGAACGCTGAATAAAAGCGTCTCGGGCTGGAAATCATTGGATTGGGGCTACACATGAATCGCTACGTAAAGACCGCCTTGCTTGCGGGGGCCGCCTGGAGCGCGCTCTCGACCTTCGCCGTGGCCCAGAATGTCGGACCGCAGGACCAGGCGTCCGCGCTGGACGACGTGGTCGTCACCGCCCGCCGCCGCGACGAACTGCTGAAGGACGTGCCGATTTCGGTTTCGGCCCTCGGCGAGGAGCGGCTGGAGCAGACCGGCGCTTCCGACATCACCGCCCTGCAGCAGCAGACGCCGAACGCGACCGTACAGGTCGCCCGCGGCTCCAACTCCACCCTGATCTCCTTCATCCGCGGCGTCGGCCAGCAGGATCCCCTGTGGGGCTTCGAGCCCGGCGTGGGCCTCTACGTCGACGACGTCTACGTCGCCCGCCCGCAGGGCGCCGTGCTGGACATCTACGACGTCCAGCGCATAGAGGTGCTGCGCGGTCCGCAAGGCTCACTCTACGGGCGCAACACGGTCGGCGGCGCGATCAAATACGTCACCAACCGCCTGTCGCATGACCCCGAACTGACGCTGCGCGGCGCCTACGGCAGCTATAACCAGGTCGACCTGATGGCCTCGGGCAGCCTGCCGCTGGCCGACACTTTCCGCGTCGGCGCCGCCATCGCCAGCTATCAGCGCGACGGCTACGGCGAGAACATCAACACCGGCGCCGAGCACTATAACAAGGACGTTCTGGCCGGCCGCCTGAGCGCCGAATGGGAACCCCGCGAGGAGATGTCGATCCGCCTGGCCTATGACCGGGTCCAGGACGACTCCAACCCCCGCCACGGCCACCGTCTGGTCGCCGGCGCCACCCCGGCCGGCGCGGTTCTGCCCAGCGTCTATGACACCAACGCCGGCCTCGGCGACGACAACTCGGTGATGAGCCAGGGCGCTTCCGCCACCGTCCAGATCGACCTGAACGACCACTGGACCTTCAAGTCGATCACGGCCTGGCGCGAAGGCGAAACCACGACGGTGATCGACTTCGACAACACCCCGGCGGCGACGCTGGACATCCCGGGCTTCTATGCCGACGATCAGCTGACGCAGGAGTTCCAGTTCCTGTTCGACTACGACCGGATCCAGGGCGTGGCCGGCTTCTTCTATCTGGATGGCCATGCGGAGGGCGCTTTCGACACCGTCCTGGGCAATGCGGGCTTCGTTATCGGCACCAACGGCCAGGTGAACACCGAGAGCTGGGCGGGCTTCGCCGACGTCAACCTCGACCTGACCGACCGCCTGCACCTTGGCCTTGGCCTCCGCTATACGCTGGACGACAAGGAGGGAACCGTGTTCCGCGCCAACTACGCCACGGCCACCCGCAGCCCGTTGCTCGGCGGCACGCCGCGCGCGCCGACCCTGCTCCGGACCAGCTACACCCGCTCCAAGGACTTCAGCCAGTTTACACCGCGCATCGCCCTGTCCTTCGATCTGACGGACGACATGACGACCTACGCCTCGTACTCACAGGGCTTCAAGTCGGGCGGTTTCGACATGCGGGGCGACGCGATCCTCACGCCCAACACCGTCAACGGCTATGATCCCGAAACGGTCAACTCCTATGAGATGGGCCTGAAGGGCGCGCTCGACCGCCTGACGTTCGCCGCCTCGATCTTCTACAACGAATACAAGGACCAGCAGGTCACCACCCAGGTTCCGGCTGTCGCCGGCATCGCCAGCTTCGTCGACAACGTCGGGTCCTCGACCTTCTACGGCGCCGAGTTCGAAGGCCAGCTGCGTATCCTCGACAGCCTGTCGGCCAACTTCGCGGTCGGCTATCTGAACTCCGATTTCGAGGAGTTCCTGCGCTACAACCTGACCACCCTGGCGTTCGAGGACATCTCGGATCAGGTCGTGCTGCAGAACGCCCCGGAGTGGACCGGCTACCTCGGCCTGACCTGGATCGGCGACGTGGCCGGCGGCAGCCTGGCGGTCACACCCTCGGTCAGCTACCGCGGCGACTCCAGCATGTTCGAGTTCCCGAACCCGATCCTCGATCAGCAGGCCTACACCCTGGTCGATCTGGCGATCGTCTGGACCGACCCGAGCGACCGCTACACCCTCGGCCTCTACGGCAAGAACCTGACCGACGAGGAGTACCGCGTCGGCGGCTACAACTTCCCGGGCGCGCTCTTCGACAACTCGATCATCGGCTACTACGGCCCGCCGCAGACGGTCACCGCCTCGCTGCAGGTCAAGTTCTGATCACCACGACTCCTGAAACCTGATCCATCTGATCATGGGCGGCGGTTCTCCTGAGCCGCCGCCCTTTTTCTTTGGCGCTGCTGAAAAGCGCCGCTACCGTTCGGCCCAACCAGAAGACCAAATCGAGGGAAACGCCATGACCGCCACGGACGCCGCCGCGCCCGCCGTTCGGCCCGGATATCGCTTCTACGTCCTGGCGATCCTGATCCTCGTCTATATGCTGAACTTCCTGGATCGGCAGATCATCGGCATCCTGGCGGCGCCGCTGAAAGCGGAGTTCGGCCTGTCCGACAGCCAGTTCGGCCTGCTGGGCGGGATCGCCTTCGCCTCGGTCTATTCGACCCTCGCCATTCCCCTGGCCTGGCTGGCCGACCGTTACAGCCGCGTCTGGATCATGACCGGCGCCCTGGCGGTGTGGAGCGGCTTCACCGCCCTGTGCGGCGTGGCCGGATCCTTCACCCAGCTGTTCCTGTTCCGCATGGGCGTTGGCGTCGGCGAGGCGGGGGGCGTGGCCCCGGCCTATTCCCTCGTCGCCGACTATTTCCCGCCGCATCAGCGGGCGCGGGCCCTGGCGGCCTTCGCCTTCGGCATTCCGCTGGGCACGGCGGCAGGGACGCTCGTCGGCGGCCTGCTGGCCGCGACCTACGGCTGGCGCACGGCCTTCATCGCCGTCGGCCTGCTCGGCGTGGTGCTGGCGCCGGTGCTTCTGTTCACGGTGCGCAATCCCACGCGCGGCGGAACCGACACGGCCAAGACCGAGGCCGAGCTGGCGGTCATCGCCGCCGCGCCGGTGGTCGGCTCCGGCCGGGCGGGCGCGATCGCGGCCCTGATCATGCTGGGCATCGGAGCCGGCGCCCTGACCCTCGCGGCCCTGATCCATTTCGCCGGCCTGGCCCTCGGCAATCCGCTGGTGTTCGCCTTCGGCGGGCTGCTGGCCATGGTGATCGGCATCTCCCTGACCATCGCGCGCCGCACCGCCTCGGCGGTCATTCCCAAGCCGAGCTTCTGGCTTCTGGCCCTGGGCGCGGCCTCGTCCTCGGTGTGCGGCTACGGCGTCGCCGGCTGGCTGCCGCTGTTCTTCATGCGCAGCTTCGGCCTGACCCTGTCTCAGACCAGCTGGTACTACGCCGGCATCGCCCTGATCGGCGGGACCCTGGGAATCTGGGCCGGCGGCGCCATCGCCGACAAGCTGTCGAAGCGCGGCAAGGGGGCCTATCCCCTGACCCCCGCCATCGCCTTCCTGATCTCGGCGCCCATGTTCATCCTGGCCATGAACTCGCCGTGGCTGATCGGCCTGGTGATCCCGGGCGGCGGCACCAACGCCCAGCAGCTGATCCTGGCCTTCCTGATCTTCATCATCCCGACCGGATTGAACCTGGCCTGGCTGGGGCCGATCACCGCCTCGATCCAGCACCTGGTTCCGGCGCCGATGCGCTCGACCGCCTCGGCCCTGTTCCTGCTGATCAACAATCTGCTCGGGATCGCCGTCGGCTTCTACTATTTCGGCTGGATGAGCGACCTGCTGGCGCCCCGCTTCGGCGAGGAGAGCCTGCGCTGGGCCATCTACACCGGCATGGGCTTCTATCTGCTGGCGGCGGTGCTGCTGATCGGCGCCTCGCGGACGCTGAAGAGGGACTGGGTCGACTAGAAGGTTCCAGGTTTTAGGTTCCAGGTTCCAGGGATCAGGTTTTGGCGCTGCGACCGCGGCGGAGCTCCGATCCTCCCTGGCCCCTATCCCCTGGAACCTGTTCCCTCGCCTGTTGCGCCTGCGAAGGCGCAGCCCCTATAAGCGCCGCAACTCCTCCCAGCAGTCCGGCGGCGCCTCCCCATGAACATTCACGAATACCAGGCCAAACAGGTCCTGAAGGGCTTCGGCGCACCGGTCGCGGCCGGCGTGGCCATCACCTCGGCCGACCAGGCCGAGGCCGCCGCGCGACAGCTGCCCGGCCCGCTCTATGTGGTGAAGTCGCAGATCCACGCGGGCGGCCGCGGCAAGGGCAGGTTCAAGGAACTGGGGCCCGACGCCAAGGGCGGCGTGCGCCTGGCCTTCTCGATCGAGGACGTGGTCAAGAATGCGAAAGAGATGCTGGGCAATACGCTCGTCACCGCCCAGACCGGCCCGGCCGGGAAACAGGTCAACCGCCTCTATATCGAGGACGGCGCCGACATCGACCGCGAACTGTACTGCTCCCTGCTGGTCGACCGCTCGACCGGGCGGGTGTCCTTCGTGGTCTCGACCGAGGGCGGCATGGACATCGAGGCGGTCGCCCACGACACGCCCGAGAAGATCCTCACCATCGACATCGATCCGGAAGCCGGCGTGACCCCTGCCAATGTCGCCGAGATCAACACCGCCTACGGCCTGACGGGCGCGGCGGCCGAGGACGGCAAGACCCTGTTCCCGATCCTCTACAAGGCCTTCGTCGACAAGGACATGGCCATGCTGGAGGTCAATCCGCTGATCGTCATGAAGGACGGCCGTCTGCGGGTGCTGGACGCCAAGGTCAGCTTTGACGGCAACGCCCTGTTCCGCCACGAGGACATGAAGGCGCTGCGCGACGAGACCGAGGAAGACGCCAAGGAGATCGAGGCCTCGAAGTGGGACCTCGCCTATATCTCGCTGGACGGCAACATCGGCTGCATGGTCAACGGCGCCGGCCTGGCCATGGCGACGATGGACATCATCAAGCTGTACGGGGCCGAGCCCGCCAACTTCTGCGACGTCGGCGGCGGCGCCGGCAAGGAGAAGGTCGCGGCGGCCTTCAAGATCATCACCGCCGACCCGGCCGTGAAGGGCATCCTGGTCAACATCTTCGGCGGCATCATGAAGTGCGACGTCATCGCCGAGGGCGTGGTCGCCGCGGTCAAGGAAGTGGGGCTGAAGGTGCCGCTGGTCGTCCGCCTCGAAGGCACCAACGCCGAGCTGGGCAAGAAAATCCTCAAGGAGTCGGGCCTCGACATCACCCCCGCCGACGACCTCGACGACGCCGCCCAGAAGATCGTCGCGGCGGTCGGCTGAAGCTTCGGCTTCGCCACCGACCGTCCCGCTGACCGAATAATCAGAGAATATCCATGTCCATCCTCGTCGACCGCAACACCAGGATCATCGTCCAGGGCCTGACCGGCAAGACCGGCGGCTTCCACACCGAACAGGCGCTGGCCTATCACGGCACCAGGATGGTCGGCGGCGTGCACCCGACCAAGGGCGGCCAGACCTGGACCGGCTCGGGCGGCGAGACCCTGCCGATCTACGCCTCGGTGGCCGAGGCGCGAGACGCCACCGGCGCCGACGCCTCGGTCATCTATGTCCCGCCGGCGGGCGCCGCCGACGCCATCATCGAGGCCATCGAGGCCGAGATCCCCTTCATCACCTGCATCACCGAGGGCATCCCGGTGCTGGACATGGTGCGGGTCAAGGCGCGGCTGGATCGGTCGAAGTCCCGCCTGCTTGGCCCCAACTGCCCCGGCATCCTGACCCCGGACGAGTGCAAGATCGGCATCATGCCGGGCTCGATCTTCAAGAAGGGCAACGTCGGCATCGTCTCGCGCTCGGGCACCCTGACCTATGAGGCGGTGTTCCAGACCACCAACGAGGGCCTCGGCCAGACCACGGCCGTCGGCATCGGCGGGGACCCGGTCAAGGGCACCGAATTCATCGACGTGCTGGAGCTGTTCCTGGCCGACGACGAGACGCAATCCATCGTCATGATCGGCGAGATCGGCGGCGGGGCCGAGGAGGACGCGGCCCAGTTCCTGATCGACGAGGCGAAGAAGGGCCGCAAGAAGCCGATGGTCGGCTTCATCGCCGGCCGCACCGCGCCCAAGGGCCGCACCATGGGCCACGCCGGGGCCGTCGTCTCGGGCGGCAAGGGCGACGCGGAGTCCAAGATCGCGGCCATGGAGGCGGCAGGCATCCGCGTCTCGCCGTCGCCCGCGCGTCTCGGCACGACGCTGGTGGAAGTCCTCAAGGGCTAGGCGCACCGCCTCCCTTCCCGACCGTGATCCTCGGGCTTGACCCGAGGATCACGGTCTGAGAGTGCAGCCCGACTTGTCCCGGCGCCGGGACAAGAGACGTACGAATTTCACCCGAATTAGGCGAATTTCGACCCTTTGGCCCCCATTCGGTCATGACCGATAAGGAAACAGCGCCTATATCAGCGGCGCCGGTTGTACGCAGGCGTGCGCGCACCGATCCAAGGGACGTGACGATACGATGGCGGACGATGCCGGTCGGCTGAACCAGGTCTTTGCCGAGACCAGCTTCCTGTATGGCTCGAACGCCTCGTTCATCGAGGACCTGCACGGGAAATGGGCCGCCGATCCGGCCTCGGTCTCGGCCGAGTGGCGCGCCTTCTTCGACCAGCTGCGCGACACCGCCGACACCGTGCGCGCCTCGGGCGCCGCGGGCGCGTGGGGCCGTTCGGCCGCTGATGAGCCGACCGAAGCCGCCGCTGTGTTCGACGGCCGCTGGCCCGCTCCGAAACCTGACCCGAAGAAGCCCGCCGCCGCCGCTGCTGCGCCCGCGGCGACGCCGGCCGTTTCCGCCGAGGCCGTCCGCGCCGCCGCCCATGACTCGATCCGCGCCCTGATGCTGATCCGCAGCTACCGCGTGCGCGGCCACCTGCAGGCGACGCTGGACCCGCTGGGCATAGAACAGGCCACCCACAACCCTGAACTGACCCCCGAATTCTACGGCTTCACCGAGGCCGACCTCGACCGACCCATCTATCTGGACGGCGTGCTGGGGCTGCAGACCGGCAGCATCCGCGAGGTGCTGGCCATCCTCAAGCGCACCTACTGCGGCCATATCGGCATCCAGTTCATGCACATCGCCGAGCCGGAGGAGAAATCCTGGCTGCAGGCGCGCTTCGAAGGCCCGGACAAGTTCGAGCAGAACGCCTTCACCAGGGAAGGCAAGCTGGCCATCCTCAACAAGCTGATCGAGGCCGAGGGCTTCGAACGCTTCCTGCACAAACGCTTCCCCGGCACCAAGCGGTTCGGTCTGGACGGCGGCGAGGCCATGGTCCCGGCGCTGGAGCAGATCATCAAGCGCGGCGGCGCCCTCGGCGTCGACGAGGTCGTCTTCGGCATGGCCCACCGGGGCCGCCTGAACACCCTGGCCGCCGTGATGGGCAAGCCCTATCGCGCCATCTTCCACGAGTTCCAGGGCGGCTCGACCGTGCCTTCGGACATCGAGGGCTCCGGCGACGTCAAATATCACATGGGCGCATCGTCGGACCGCGAGTTCGACGGCAACACCGTCCACCTGTCCCTGACCGCCAATCCGTCGCACCTCGAGATCGTCAATCCCGTGGTGCTGGGCAAGGCGCGGGCGAAACAGGCGTTCGACATCCGCGAGGCCAATGCCGCGCGGTCTGGGGACCCCGACGAGCAACTCGCGCTGGACCGCTCCAGGGTCATGCCCCTGCTGATCCACGGCGACGCGGCCTTCGCCGGCCAGGGCGTGGTGGCCGAATGCTTCGCCCTGATGGGGCTGAAGGGCTACCGCACCGGCGGGACGATGCATTTCGTCGTCAACAACCAGATCGGCTTCACGACGAGCCCGCGCAACTCGCGCAGTTCGCCCTATCCGTCCGACGTGGCCCTGATGGTCCAGGCGCCGATCTTCCACGTCAACGGCGACGATCCGGAAGCCGTGGTCTTCGCCGCCAAGGTGGCGACCGAGTTCCGGCAGAAATTCCACAAGGACGTGGTGGTGGACATGTTCTGCTACCGCCGCTTCGGCCACAACGAGGGCGACGATCCGACCTTCACCCAGCCGCTGATGTATTCGAAGATCCGCGCCCTGCCCTCGACGCGCGAGATCTACGCCGAGCGCCTGATCAAGGAAGGCGTCATCAGCCAGGCCGATGTCGACGCCGAGGTCGCTCGCTTCGAGGCCTTCCTCGACGCCGAGTTCGAGGCCGGCAAGGCGTTCGAGGCCAAGAAGGCCGACTGGATGGACGGCCAGTGGCAGGGCATCGGCCTGCCCGAGGGCGACGAGCGCCGCGGCGAGACCTCGGTCCCGGCGGCGAAACTGGCCGATCTCGGACACCGGCTGACGGCCATCCCCAACGACGTCGACATGCACAAGACGCTGAAACGCGTCATGGACGGCCGGCGCGAGATGATCACCTCGGGCCAGAACATCGACTGGGCCACGGCCGAGAGCCTGGCCTTCGGCTCGCTGCTGGACGAGGGCTTCCCCGTCCGCCTGTCGGGCCAGGATTCGGTGCGCGGCACCTTCTCCCAGCGCCACTCGGGCATCGTGGACCAGACCACCGAGGCCCGCTACGTTCCGCTCAACAACCTGCGCGAGGGCCAGGCCGAGTTCGAGGTCATCGATTCGGCCCTGTCGGAGGAAGCCGTCCTCGGCTTCGAATACGGCTACGCCCTGACCGACCCGAACACCCTCGTCATGTGGGAAGCCCAGTTCGGCGACTTCGTGAACGGGGCCCAGGTGGTGATCGACCAGTTCATCACCTCGGGCGAACGCAAATGGCTGCGCATGTGCGGCCTGACGATGCTGCTGCCGCACGGCTACGAGGGCCAGGGGCCCGAGCACTCCTCGGCCCGTCTCGAACGCTTCCTGCAGCAGTGCGCCGAGGACAATATCCAGGTCGCCAACTGCTCGACCCCGGCCAACTATTTCCACATCCTGCGCCGCCAGATGCACCGGCCCTTCCGCAAGCCGCTGATCATCATGACGCCCAAGAGCCTGCTGCGGCACAAGAAGGCGGTCTCGACCCTCGCCGACATGGCCGAGGGATCAAGCTTCCATCGCGTGCTGCACGACGACGCCCAGACGCGGCCCGAGGTCGCGGGGATCAAAATCAAGGCCGACAAGGACATCCGTCGCGTCGTCCTGTGCTCGGGCAAGGTCTATTACGACCTGCTGGAGCGGCGCGAACGCGACCAGATCGACGACGTCTATCTGATGCGGCTGGAGCAATTCTATCCGTGGCCGATGAAGTCCCTGCTGACCGAACTGGGCCGCTTCCCCAACGCCGAGCTGGTCTGGTGCCAGGAAGAGCCCAAGAACATGGGCGGCTGGACCTTCGTCGATCCATGGATCGAACTGACGCTGGAGAAGCTGTCCGTGAAGTCGAAGCGCGCGCGCTATGTGGGCCGCCCGGCCTCGGCCTCGACCGCCGCCGGATTGATGAGCCGGCACCTGAAAGAACTCGACGCCTTCCTGACCGACGCCTTCGCCTGATCCCGTCCCGGACAACGGCTGGGCCGTTTCCGGGATGACAAACGAACGAACCTGAGAGAGCCCGTCCCATGGCCGACATCCTGACCCCCGCCCTCGGCGAATCCGTCACCGAAGCCACCATCGGCAAGTGGACGAAGAAGGCCGGCGACGCCGTGAAGAAGGACGAGGTCCTGGTCGAGCTGGAAACCGACAAGGTGTCGCTGGAAGTCGTGTCGCCCGCCGACGGCGTCCTGTCCGAGATCAAGGCGCCCGACGGCGAGACCGTGACCCCCGGCGCCGTCCTGGGCGTGGTCACCGAGGGCGCCGCCGCCGCGCCGTCCGCCGAAGCGCCGAAGGCCGAGGCGAAAGCTGCTCCGGCGCCGAAGGCTGAGGCCGCTCCGGCCCCCGCCGCCGCGGCACCTGCCCCCGCGCCCGCCGCCGCCTCGGGCGGCTCGGTCGCCATCATGACCCCGACCATGGGCGAGAGCGTCGCCGAGGGCACGATGGGAACCTGGCTGAAGAAGGCCGGCGATGTCGTCGCCAAGGACGAAATGCTGGTCGAGATCGAGACCGACAAGGTCGCGGTCGAGGTGTCGGCTCCCGCCGCCGGGGTCCTGACCATCGCCGCCGAGGCCGGTTCGACGGTCACGCCCGGCCAGCAGATCGGTTCGATCGCCGCCTCCGGTGAAGGCGCGGCGCCCGCCGCAGCCGCGCCGGCTCCGGCCGCCGCCAGCCCGGCCAGGGCCGCAGGCGGGGACGCCCCGCACCTGTCGCCCGCCGTCCAGCGCGTGGTCACCGAGAACAACCTTGATCCGAAGGCGCTGGCCGCCACCGGGCCCAAGGGCAACATCACCAAGGCGGACGCCATCGCGGCCATTGGCGCCGCCGCTCCGGCTCCGGCCGCCGCGGCTCCAGCAGCCCCCGCCGCGCCGCGCGCCGACCAGCCGCGCGAGGAGCGGGTCAAGATGACCCGGCTGCGCCAGACCATCGCGCGCCGCCTCAAGGAATCGCAGAACACCGCCGCCCAGCTGACCACCTTCAACGAGGTGGACATGACCAACGTCATGGCCCTGCGGACGCAGTACAAGGAGGTGTTCGAGAAGCGCCACGGCGTGAAGCTGGGCTTCATGTCCTTCTTCACCAAGGCAGTGGTCGCCGCCCTGAAGGAGATTCCGGCGGTCAACGCCGAGATCGACGGCACGGACATCATCTACAAGAACCACTATGACATCGGCGTCGCCGTCGGCACCGAGAAGGGGCTGGTCGTGCCGGTCCTGCGCGACGCGGATGCGCTGTCGCTGGCGGGCATCGAGAAGGGCATCGCGGCCCTCGGCAAGGCGGCCCGCGACGGCGCCCTGACCCTCGATCAACTGCAGGGCGGCACCTTCACCATCACCAACGGCGGCACCTACGGCTCGCTGATGTCGACGCCGATCCTGAACGCGCCGCAGTCGGGCATCCTGGGCATGCACAACATCGTCCAGCGCCCCATGGCGGTGAACGGCGAGGTAGTGATCCGGCCGATGATGTACCTGGCCCTGAGCTACGATCACCGCATCGTCGACGGCAAGGAGGCCGTGACCTTCCTCGTCCGGGTCAAGGAACTGCTGGAAGACCCGGCCCGGGCGCTGCTGGACCTGTGATGGGCGGCTGGGGGGCGCCGCTTCGGCCGGGCGTCGGCGCGGCCCCGCCGCCCTTTGCTCGGTGGTTGGTGATCCTGTGGCTCGCGGCGAGCGTCCTTGGCCTGTTGTTCCTTGGCGGCAGCCTTGTCTGGCTCGGCTGGTTCGACCGGCCGGTCTCGCAGCCTCCATTCGATCTGCCGCTCCCGTGGCTGCCGATCCTTGATGTCCCCATACTCGTTGCGATCGGCGGATACGGAGTGGCCGCGGTCGCTTGCTGGCGCCGCCGCCCGGCGCTTCAGCCCTGGCTGATCGGCGCTGCGGGCCATTTCGTCTTCTTGCTCGCCGGCGCCCTGGTCTCGGGCGGGATCGACCCGGCGGCGATGATCTCGTTTGACGTCCTAGTCGACTGGGTCCGGTTTTTCCTGCCGGGCATGCTCATCCTGACCCTGGACCGGGCGCTGCTTGAGGCCCTGCCACAGCCGTTCCGCTCGGCCTGAAGTCCCGCAGGGGCAGTCGGGCGAGCAATCGTCCGGTTCGTGACTACCTGAGACGCATGACGATGATCGAGATCGCCCGGTTCGCCGACGTCTACGAAGCCGAGATCGCTGCGTCGCGCCTGCGGGCCGACGGCTATGACGCCGTGCTGGGCGGAGCCGAGCATGTGAAGGTCAATCCGCTGGTCCTCCAGGCCCTGGGCGGCGTGAACCTGTCGGTGCCGAATGCTCAGGCGATCGCCGCGCGGACGCTGCTTGAAAGCCTTCGGGGCGGCGCCGAGCGGCTTGAGGACGCGGACCCCGTCACCGCCGATCCCGTGCGCAAGGCAGGTCCGCTGGCGCTCCTCGCGGCGATCGGACCTGGATTTCTGGTCGGCTCGTGAACGGCTACGTCCAGATTTGACGCATGCGCATGCTGTGATGGCTGAAAACCCCGCAGGGTCTGGTCTTTGACAACTGAGTTCGGCGTGGTCGCGCGAGACCCCGGGTGGACGGAGTGGACTCTTCGGACGCTTCGGACGGTGTTTTTCAGGGGACGGATGAGACTCATGAGACTCATGAGACTCATGAGACTGCGTTTTCCGCCCGTCTCGAGAGGGGTCGGCTTCAGGTCCCGAGGCTGCCCAGCACCTCTTGCGTATCCGCGCCCAGCGCGGGCGGCGCCCGGTCATAGGCGACCGGCGTCAGCGACATCCGGATCGGCGAGGCCACCGTCCGCACCGTCCCCGACAGGTCCGCCCGCGACTGCGTCACCTCCAGCCCACGGTGCTTCGCCTGCGGCTCGGCGAAGACCTGGTCGATCGTGTTGACCGGCCCGCAGGGCACGCCCGCCGCCTCCAGCGCCGCCATCAGCCCGTGCATGGTCTGCCACGCCGTCAGGGCCGACAGCTCGGCCGTCAGGACCGCGCGGTGCTCGATGCGCAGGGCGTTGGTCAGGAAGCGCGGATCGGCGCCCATCCCCTCCGCCCCCAGCGCCCCGCACAGGGCCCGGAACTGGCCGTCATTACCCACGGCGATCACTACCATGCCGTCGGTGCAGGGGAAGGGCTGGTAGGGGGCCAGATTGGGATGCGCATTGCCCATCCGCGTCGGCGCCTTGCCCGAGACGAAGAAGTTCGTCGCCTGATTGGCCAGCATGGCCGCCTGGACGTCGAACAGGGCGATATCGACATGCTGCCCCTGCCCTGTCGCCCGCGCATGCATCAGGGCCGCCAGGATGGCGTTCGAGGCGTAGAGGCCGGTGAACAGGTCCACGACCGCCACCCCGACCTTCATCGGCTCGGCCCCGGCTGAGCCGTCGGGCTGGCCGGTGATCGACATCAGCCCACCCATGGCCTGGATCATGTAGTCGTAGCCGGCGCGGTGGGCGTCCGGCCCGTCCTGGCCGAAGCCGGTGATCGAGCAATAGACCAGTTTCGGATTGATCGCCGACAGGGCCACGTGGTCGAGGCCGTACTTCTTCAGCCCGCCGGTCTTGAAATTCTCGACCACGACATCGCAGGTCTTCGCCAGCTCGCGGATGACCGCCGCCCCCTCGGGCGTGGCGAGGTCCAGCTCGACCGACTTCTTGCCCCGGTTGGCGCACAGGAAATAGGCGGCGTCGCCCTTCGACCCGTCCGTCTTCATCGTAAAGGGCGGACCCCAGTGTCGGGTGTCGTCGCCGACGCCGGGCCGCTCGATCTTGATCACCTCGGCCCCGAGGTCGGCCAGCATCTGCGTCGCCCACGGCCCCGCCAGCACGCGGCTGAGGTCGAGGACGCGAACGCCGGAGAGCGGGCCTTTCGGAGTGACTGTCAGAGCCCCGGATCCCACACGCCGGCGTCGCGCATACGGCATTCGCGGGCCTCGCGCGCCCGGCCGTCCATCTCCTCGGCCATGCAGCAGACGGCCCTGGACACCGTGGCCTTGTGAACCCCGGGCACCAGGGCGTGGGTGAAGGCGCAGGCCGCCAGCTTGAGCAGGCGCAGGCCGAACCGTGACGAGGCGGCCATATGTTCGAAATAGCCCTCTTCGACCTGGCGCGGGTGTTCGACGAAGAGTCGATGGAAGGTGCGGATCATGGCGACAGCCTAGCCTGCGTCGGGCCGTCCCTCTACCCGACCGATGTATTTTGGCCTAAACCGCGCGCCAGAACAGGGGGAGGCCGGATCGCGGGACGATTCCGCCGCGCGCCCCCGACACGCTCAGGAAAGACCCCCATGGCCGACGGCGCCCCCGCTTCCCACAAGACCTTCCGCTGGGACGACCCGCTGGACCTGTCGGGCCGGCTGACCGACGACGAGCGGATGATCCAGGACGCGGCCCGGTCCTACGCCCGCGAGAAGCTGCTGCCCCGCGTGGTCGAGGCCTTCCGCGACGAGACCTTCGACCGCGCCATCATGACCGAACTGGGCGAGATGGGCTTCCTCGGCGCCATGCTGCCGGAACAGTACGGCGGCTCCTCGGTCAGCCACGTCGCCTACGGCCTTATCGCGCGCGAGATCGAGGCGGTCGACAGCGGCTATCGCTCGGCCATGTCGGTCCAGTCGTCCCTGGCCATGTACCCCATCTACGCCTTCGGCTCCGAAGAGCAGAAGATGCGCTTCCTGCCGCGCATGGCCGCCGGCGAACTGGTCGGCTGCTTCGGCCTGACCGAGGCCGACGGCGGCTCCGACCCGGCCTCCATGAAGACCAAGGCCGTCGCCGTCGACGGCGGCTACAGGCTCAACGGCGCCAAATACTGGATCACCAATTCGCCGATCAGCGACCTGGCCGTCGTCTGGGCCAAGCTGGACGACGTGATCCGCGGCTTCATCGTCGAGCGCGGCATGGACGGCTTCACCACCGACAAGATCGGCGACAAGCTGTCCCTGCGGGCCTCCATCACCGGCGACATCGGCCTCAACGACGTGTTCGTGCCGGAAGAGAACCTGCTGCCCGGCGTCAAGGGCCTGCGCGGTCCCTTCTCCTGCCTCAACAAGGCCCGCTACGGCATCGCCTGGGGGGCCATGGGCGCCGCCGAGGCCTGTTTCCACCTGACCCGCGACTATGTCGGCGAGCGCATGCTGTTCGGCCGCCCCCTGTCCTCGCGCCAGCTGGTGCAGAAGAAGCTGGCCGACATGCAGACCGAGATCTTCCTCGGCTTCGAGGGTGCCCTGGCGCTGGGCCGGCTGCTGGATCAGGGGGCCTGGGTCCCCGAGGCCATCTCGATGATGAAGCGCAACAACTGCGGCAAGGCCCTGGCCATCGCCCGCGAGGCCCGCGACATGCACGGCGGCGCCGGCATCACCGGCGAGATGCACGTCATGCGCCACGCCATGAACCTCGAGACGGTCAACACCTATGAGGGCGCCCACGACGTCCACGCCCTGATCCTGGGCCGGGCCATCACCGGGGAAAGCGCCTTCTAGGCCTCGCTTCATCACCCTGTCGTCATCGCCGCTTTCCCGCGCTAGGGTCAGCGTGATCACGGGGGGACCAGCGATGCGGCGTTTCAATCTTCGGGCCGGCGGCCTTTCCCTGCTGGCGCTCGCTGCGGCGGTTCCGCTGCTGGCGGCCGGGCCTGTCGCGGCCCAGCAGTCGCCGGTGCCGTTCGACGCCCAGCGCGGAGTGTTCACCTTCGCCACCGGACTGGAGCGTGCCCTGCCGGCCGTCGTCCAGGTCACGACCCTGGGCCAGTCCGAGGGTCCCAGCTCCGGCGAGAACGAGCCGCGCCCGATCTCCAGCGGCTCGGGCGCCATTATCGACGCCCGCGAGGGCATCGTCGTGACCAACAACCACGTGGTTGAGGGGGGGCGGAAATTCACCGTCGACCTGACCGACGGCCGTATCTTCGACGCCGTCCTGATCGGCACCGACAAGGCCACGGACCTGGCCGTGCTGAAAATCGAGGCGGCCTCCTCGACGGGTCTCGGCCTGTCGCAGATCGAGGTCGTCAATTCCGATTCCCTGCGGACCGGCGACCTTGCCTTCGCCGTCGGTTATCCGCTGGGACTGGACCAGACCCTGACCATGGGCGTGATCTCGGGCCTGGGCCGGTCCGGCATGGGCGACCGGATCGAGGACTATATCCAGACCGACGCGGCCGTGAACTCGGGCAATTCAGGCGGCCCGCTGCTGGACAGCCGCGGTCGGCTGATCGGGGTCAACACCTCCATCCTGTCCGGCGGCGGCGGCGGCAATGACGGCATCGCCTTCGCCGTGCCCAGCCGGATCATGATGTATGTCGTGGCCCAGCTGCGCGAGACCGGCCAGGTCAAGCGCGGGACGACGGGCGTCATCCTAGGATCGCTGAACGCCGAGCGGTCCCGCACCTTCGGCCTCGGCATCGTTCGCGGCGCGGTGGTCGAGGACGTGGCGCCGGGCTCCTCGGCCGAGGCGGGCGGCCTGCGCCGGGGCGACGTCATCACCCGAATCCAGAACCGCCCGGTGTCGAACGCCGGCACGGTCGCCGCGACCGTCGGCATCGCCGCGCCGGGAACCGAGGTCGCCGTGGTCTATCTGCGCGAGGGACACGAGGCCCGCACCACCCTGACCGTGGAGGCGCCGAGCGACCGCCCGGTCATCTCCGGGGCGGACGCGGTGATCGCGCGCGGGGCGGCGGTGCGTCTGGCCAGCGACGGCCTGCAGGTCTTCGCTGTCGAAGGCGGATCACCCGCCGCCGCCGCCGGACTGCAGGCCGGCGACATGATTCGCTCGGTCGATGGTCAGGCGACGGTGGACCTCGCGGGCCTCACGCGGGCGCTGGACAAGACCGGGGAGGCGGCGCTGTCGGTTACGCGAGGCGAAGCGACGGTGGATATCCGCCTGCCCTGACCCCTGTCGACGCCAGACAGCAAAACGCCCGCTCTGCCGGAGGGGGGAGGGTGGCGGAGCGGGCGTCTCGCTTTGGAGGAAGCATCGGCCCGTCGGAGCCCTTGGTGGAGAAATCCAGGAGGGGCTGGGGGGGCTGTTCAGATCCGGAACTGCTCCGAACTCCAGCGGGCCGATACCGAGACTTCACCCCGTAACGCGGCGGGCGATGGGCCGAAGCGAGGCGATTTCATGTTCGGCGCGATTTTCGCGGGGAGCTGTTCTTGCCGACACAGTGTTCGGTGGAGACGCTCCTGGAGACGGCGCGGGAGCGCTGGCGTTTCGCGAATGTCGGCGTAACCTGATGCTGATGAGCGACGCCGCCGATCTGCAGTCACAGCCCGGTCCGGTCTTTTTCGACCGCAAGGAGCTGGACCTGATTCTCAGGGTCTACGGACGGATGGTCGCCGCCGCCGAATGGCGCGACTACGCCATGGTCGGGCACAGGGACGTCGCCGAATTCGCCGTCTTCCGCCGTTCGGGCGACGCGCCCCTGTACCGGATCGAGAAACGCCCCGCCCTGCGCCTGAAGCAGGGCCAGTGGGCCGTCATCGGCGAAGGCGGCCATGTGCTGCGCCGGGGCCGCGAACTGGCCCAGGTGCTGCGGGTGTTCGACAGCCGCCGGTTCTCCATTGTCGAATAAAAAGCCCCGGCGTTTCCGCCGGGGCCTTTCCGATCTTGAGTTGCCGGCCCGCCTAGTCCCGGCTGCCGCCCATGAACATCAGCAGGAACTGGAACAGGTTCACGAAATTGATGAACAGCGACAGAGCGCCGAAACCGGTCGCCACGCCCATGGCCGCCTTGTCGCCGCCCAGGGCGTAATAGGTCATCTTCAGCCGCTGGGTGTCGAAGGCGATCAGGCCCGAGAAGATCAGCACGCCGAGGCCGCTGATGATCAGGGCCAGCATGCCGGACTGCAGGAACATGTTGACCACCATGGCGATGATCAGGCCGATCACGCCCATGATCAGGAAGCTGCCCATCGCGGTCAGGTCCTTCTTGGTCGTATAGCCGAACAGGCTGAGCCCCCCGAACGCGGCGGCCGTGACGAAGAAGGTCGAGGCGACCGATTCGCCCGTGTAGCGCAGGAACACGATGCCCAGCCCGGCGCCGATGGTCGCGACCACGGCCCAGTAGAGGAGGTTCACGCCGCCCGCCGTCGGGTTCTTCATAAAGAACATGGAGCCGAACAGCATCACCAGCGGCGAGAACTGGACGATCATGCCGAGCATGGTCAGGCCGATGCGGCCGTCCGGTCCCACCGCAAACAGCAGCTGCTGCACGGCGGGGACGTTGCCGGTCAGGTAGGCCAGGGCGCCGGCGACCACCAGGCCCAGGGCCAGCTTGTTGTAGACGCCCAGCATGAAGCTGCGCAGGCCCGCGTCCGTCGACATATCGGCCGTCGCAGGCGCGGTGTTGTAGCCGTTTCTGAAATCGCTCATGGCGAGATCGGTCCTCCATTGGGCCGGCAGTCCCGGCCTTTGCACAAATATCGGGCCGCTTGGCCCCTTCCGCAAGGAAAACCGGACTTGGGCCCGCCGTTCCCAACCGCTACCAAGGGTCGCATGGTCCGGCTCTTCACCGCCCTGTCCGTTCCCGACGACGTGGCCGAAACGCTGGCGCGCCGCCAGACCGGCCTGCCCGGCGCGAAATGGCGCAACCGGGACCAGTTGCACATCACCCTGACCTTCTATGGCGAGGTCGACGGACGCCGCGCCGACGATCTGGCCGTTGAACTGGAGCGGGCGGCGGCGGGCGGGCCATTCGAGGTCGCCCTGACGGGCGTCGGTTCGTTCGGCGACGACCACCAATCGCGGACCCTGTGGGCCGGGGTCGAGCCGAGCGAGCGGCTGTCGGTCCTGGCCGGCCGCTGTCGCAGCGCCGCCGATCGGGCCGGGATTGCGGTAGAACGCCGCGACTACCGCCCGCACCTGACGCTGGCCTATCTCAAGCCGCACGCCAATCCGGATCGGATCGGCGCCTGGATCGCCGGCCACAACCTGCTGCATTCGCCGCCGATACGGATTGACCGCTTCGGCCTCTTTTCCAGCGTCCTGACCCACGACGGCAGCCATTACGAACTCGAGCGGGAGTATCTGCTTTGACCGGACCGGTCCTTCAAACCGAACGCCTGATCCTTCGCCCCATCGCGATCGAGGACTTCCCCCGCTGGGCGGAGATGATGGGCGATCCCGAGGCGGCGAAATTCCTTGGCGGCGCCCAGCCGGCGGCGGTGGCCTGGCGCGGCTTCATGACCATGGCCGGGGCCTGGAGCCTGACCGGGATTTCCATGTTCTCGCTGATCGAGCGCGAGACCGGCCAGTGGCTGGGCCGGATCGGGCCATGGCGGCCCGAGGGCTGGCCGGGAACCGAGGTCGGCTGGGGCCTGCACCCCGACGCCCAGGGCAGGGGCTACGGCGTCGAGGCCGCCACCGCGGCGATCGACTACGCATTCGACACCCTGGGCTGGACCGAGGTCATCCACTGCATCGATCCGGACAATGTCCCGTCGCAGCGGCTGGCCGAGCGGATCGGCTCACGCAATCTGGGACCGACCCGCCTTCCCCCGCCGTTCCACGAGCTCACGATTGACCGCTGGGGTCAGAGCCGGGACGAGTGGCGGGCGCGCAGGCCGGGCTGAGCCCGACCGGTCGTTTCGCGCGTTACAAGGTCAAGCTTTGACCCCGCGTCGCCATCCGGTACGCAAGGTCGGCGCAAATCACGAAGGATGGTCGGATGCGGGTTCTTGTTCTGGGCGGCGACGGTTTCTGCGGCTGGCCGACAGCCCTGCATCTGTCGGCGCGGGGCTGGGACGTCTGCGTCGTCGACAATCTGAGCCGCCGCAACATCGACAATGAGCTGGAGGTCCAGTCCCTGACCCCGATCCGGACCATGGGCGAGCGCATCGCCGCCTGGAAGGACGTCAGCGGCCGGACCATCGACTTCGTCAACATGACGGTCGGCAAGGAGTTCGACCGGCTGGTCGCCCTGATCCGCGAGTGGAAGCCCGACAGTGTCGTGCATTTCGCCGAGCAGCGGGCCGCGCCCTATTCGATGAAGTCGGCGCGGCACAAATTGTACACGGTCGACAACAACCTTAATGCGACGAACCACCTGCTGGCGGCCATCGTCGAGAGCGGGCTGGACGTACACCTGGCGCACCTGGGCACCATGGGTGTCTATGGCTACACCACGGCGGGCCTGCGCATCCCGGAAGGCTATCTGAAGGTCACGGTCGACACCGACTTCGGCCCGGCCGAGCAGGAGATCCTGTTCCCGCCGAACCCCGGCTCGATCTATCACATGACCAAGACGCAGGACGCCCTGCTGTTCCAGTTCTACGCCCGCAACGACGGCCTGCGGATCACCGACCTGCACCAGGGCATCGTCTGGGGCACCCAGACCGAAGAAACGCGCCGGGACGAGCGGCTGATCAACCGCTTCGACTACGACGGCGACTACGGCACGGTGCTGAACCGGTTTCTGATGCAGGCGGCGGTGGGCTATCCGCTCACGGTGCACGGCACGGGCGGCCAGACGCGCGCCTTCATCCACATTCAGGACACGGTGCGCTGTGTCGAACTGGCGCTCGCCAATCCGCCGAAGTCCGGCGAGCGGGTCAAGATCCTGAACCAGATGACCGAGAGCCGCCGGGTCCGCGATCTGGCCGCCATGATCTCCGACATGACGGGCGCCGAAGTGCACAATGTGCCGAACCCCCGCCAGGAAGCCGACGAGAACGAACTGATCGTGGCCAATGACCAGTTCCGCGACCTGGGCCTGAAGCCGATCACCCTGGCCCAGGGCCTGCTGGACGAGGTCACCGACATCGCCCGCCATTACGCCGGCCGGGCCGATCTGTCGAAGGTGCCTTGCGTCTCGACCTGGAACAGCAAGCGGGCGCTGGCGGTGCAGACCGAGCCCACATTGACCGCGCCGCCGAAGACTCCGGTCCACGCGCGATCGGCCTGAGACACCTGCGTGCCGGACGCTCCCGCATCCCTGCTGGTCTTCGGCGGCGGCTGGCTGGGCCGTGCCGCCGCCCGAGAGGCGATTCGGCGCGGCGGCCGGGCCGTCCTGACCAGTCGTGACGCCGGACGGCGCGCCGCCCTGGCCGCGGACGGTTTCGTCGCCGTCGATCCAGCGGACCCGGCAGCGCTGGCGGCTGCGGTCGCCGACGCCTCCGCCATCCTGATCACCGCGCCCCCGGAGGCGACCGGCTGTCCCGGCGTGAAGGCGTTGCTGCCCGCGATCACGGCGTCGGGATCCTGGCCCGACTGGATCGGCTACGTCTCGTCCACGGCCGTCTATGGCGACCGCGCCGGCGGCTGGGCGCTCGAGGACAGCGAGCTGAACGCCGCCAGCCTCGAGGGGGCGCGGCGCGTCAGGGCGGAACGCGACTGGCTGGACGCGGGACAGGGCATGGGACTGACCGTGCAGCTGTTCCGGCTTCCCGCCCTCTACGGTCCCGGCCGCTCGCCTCTGGACCGTCTGCGCGACGGCACGGCGCGGCTGGTCAGGAAGCCGGGCCAGGTTTTCAATCGCGTCCACGTCGACGACGCGGTGTCGGGCCTTTTCGCCTCCATGGCGCGGCCGCGGCCCGGCGCGGCCTACATCCTGTGCGACGACGAGCCCGCGCCCGCCGATGTGGTGATGGAAGGCGCGGCCCGGCGGCTGGGCCTGCCCCTGCCGCCCGAAGTCGACTGGCGCGACCCCTCGGTCAGCGAGGCGATGCGGCGCTTCTATCTCGACTCCAAACGCCTCTCGAACGCCCGCGCCAAGGCCGAGCTCGGCTGGCGGCCGACCTATCCGACCTGGCGCGACGGGCTGGAGGCGATGGTCCGGGACACCGCGACATAGGCCACATCGGTACAGGACAATCGGGCGACGACATCCGCGACATCGCGGGCGCGACATCATCGATATCCGGCACAAGGACGACAACCACCTCGCCGCCATCATACCCGGGACGAGTCCGGGATGACGGATGGAAGGTGAAGCCGTTCTAGAACGGCAGCAGGTTGCGCTGACGGCTGTAGGCCATGGTGCCGACGTTGGCGCCCAACCGCAGGCCGACGCCGGTGCGGATCGGGGCCAGGACGATGCCGTCGGCGCGCTGGTAGTTCACGCCCAGACCGCCGACCAGATAGGCCGAGCCCTCCACGCCGGGGTAGCGGCGGTAGATCATGTCGGGGTGGAACAGGCCGTAGACCAGGGTGAAGACCCGGCTGGCGTTGCCGCCGACGTCCCAGCCGATGGAAATGCCCTGCCAGAACACCTCCTGCGAGGCGGACAGGTCCTTCATGTGCAGCGCGCCGCGGCCGTAGCGCAGGCCGATGCCGGCCGCGCCCGAGCCCTCCTCGCCGGCGATGTAGGCCGTCGGGCGGTCTCCCTGTTCAGCGAAGATGCGCTCGATGGCGCCGCCGATGGCCTCGGCGGCGATGCCCAGCTCGCGCGAGCCGGCGGCGACCAGTTCGTCGGCCGTATAGGCCTGGGCCTGCTGATCGGAGGCGATCGGATAGTTGGGATCGCCGGCCTGGCCGTTGGTCGCGCAGGCGGACAGGCCCGCGGCGCCGGCGGTGGCGGCGAGACCGGACAGGATCAGTTGGCGACGGTGCATGGCGAATCTCTCAGCGCGGACGGGACAAGGCAAGGTCGCCGTCTTTTGCGTCAGCCTTGCGGCGGCAAGGTTAACGGAACCTTGCCGAAAAGGCCGTTCAGCCCCGCAGGGCCGCGCCCAGCTTGCCCGCCGCGGCGACGATTTTCGCCGACAACGTCTCGATCTCCGCCTCGGTCAGGGTCGCCTCGACGGGCTGGATCACGACCTCCAGCGCCACCGACTTCATGCCCTCGGCCACGCCCGCGCCGCGATAGACGTCGAACACCCGCACGTCGGCGATCAGGGCCTTGTCGGCCCCGGCCACAGCGCGCGTCAGGTCACCGACCGCCTTGCCGTCCTCGACCACGAAGGCGAAGTCCCGGGTCAACGGCATGAGATTGGCCAGATTGGCCGCGCCCCGCGCCTTGGATTTTGCCCCGCGTGGCTCGGGAACCGCGTCCAGCACGATTTCGAACCCGAGCATCGGCCCGTCTGCGTCCAGCGCCCTGAGCACCCGGGGGTGCAAGGATCCGAACTCGACCATGACGGTCTTCGGACCCAGCTGCAGGCGGGCCGAGCGGCCCGGATGCCACCAGTCCCGGTTCTGGCCCTGGACCAGTTGCAGCGAACCCACGGGCGCGCCCAGTTCCTCCAGCAGCGCCATCAGGTCGCCCTTGAGGCCGAACAGGGCGTCCTCGGCCGCTCCGCCCCAGTGCCGCGCCGAGCGCGGCGCGATCAGGCCGGCGACGACGGTGCGCTGGCCGGTCGGGCTGTCGTCCAGATAGATGGGCCCGATCTCGAACAGGGCGGCGTCGGCGTGACCGCGCGCGGCGTTGCGGGCGGCGGCCTGGATCAGGTTCGGCAGGACCGAGGGCCGCATGCAGTCCAGATCGACCGCGATGGGGTTCTCGACCAGCAGACGTTCGTCGCCGCCGCCAAAGAGCGCCGCGGTCGACTGCCTGGTGAAGGACCAGGTGACGGCCTCGGCATAGCCCATGGCCGCCAGAGCCCGGCGCGCGCGGCGGACGCGAGCCTGACGCGGGTTCAGCACGCCGCGCGACGGCGCGCCCTGGTCGGGCAACGGGGTCGACGGCAGGGCGGCGTAGCCCTCGATGCGAGCGACCTCTTCCACCAGATCGGCGGGCCCCTCAACGTCGCGGCGCCAGGATGGCGGCGTCACCGTCCATGGCGCGCCCCGGGCGACCTCGAAACCGAGGCGGGTCAGGATTTCGGCGATCCTGTCGTCGTCCAGAGACAGGCCCGTCAGCTGACCGACGCGGGCCGGATCGAAGGCGAAGGGCGCGGGATCGGCCAGGGCCTGCCCCGCCAGGACGACCTCGGACGGCTCGCCGCCGCACAGGTCGAGGATCAGACGTGTCGCCAGCTCAAGACCCGGCGCCATGAAGGCCGGATCGACGCCGCGCGCGAACCGGTACTGGGCGTCGGAACTGATCCCCAGCGCCCGGCCCGTCTGGGCCGTCACCAGGGGGTCGAACCAGGCGCTCTCGAGAAAGACGTCCACGGTCTCGTCCGAACAGCCGGTCGACTCGCCCCCCATCACCCCGCCGAGGCCGATGGGACGCTCGCCGGCGGCGTCGGATATGACGCAGATGCTCGGGTCGACGGCGTAGGTCTTGCCGTCCAGGGCGATGAGGTGCTCGGGCTGGCCGCCCTCGTGGCCCGGCGTGGCGGAAGCGATCTGCCCGCCACGTACGACGATCTCGGTCCCGACCAGCTTGGCCGCGTCATAGACGTGCAGGGGGCGGCAGCGGTCATAGGCGACCAGATTGGTCACATCGACCAGCCGGTTGATCGGGCGCAGGCCGATGGCGATCAGCCGGTGCTGCAGCCAGTCCGGCGACGGACCATTGCTGACCCCCCGGATAAGGCGACCGGCGAACGCCGCACACATCTCCGGCGCCTCGATCCGTACCGTGATGGGCGACGCAAAGGCGCCCGCCACCGGCTCCACGGACGGGGTCGTCAACTGGCCGAGACCCGCCGCCGCGAGGTCGCGCGCGACGCCCGCCACGCCCAGCCAGTCGGGCCGGTTCGGAGTGACCTCGAAATCGATCACCGGCTCGGCCCCGAACACGCCCGCCGCCGGGGTCCCGACCGTCAGGTCGTCGGGCAGGTCGAGGATGCCGTCGCTTTCGCCGGCGAGCTGCAGTTCCGCCGCCGAGCACAGCATGCCGTGCGAGACCACGCCGCGCACCGGCTTCTCGACCAGGGTGACGTCCAGTCCGGGCACATAGGCGCCGATCGGCGCATAGATGGTGGTCAGCCCCGCGCGGGCGTTGGGCGCGCCGCAGACGATCTCCTTGCGGCCATCGACGGTGTCGACCTGGCAGACCTGCAGCCGGTCGGCGTTGGGATGGCGTTCGGCCGAGACGATCCGGGCCACCGTGAACGGCGCGAGCGCCGCGATCGGGTCGTGGACATCCTCGACCTCCAGCCCCGCCATCGTCATGGCGTCGGCCACGGCCGCCGCTTCGGCGTCCGTGTCGAGATGTTCCTTCAGCCAGGAGAGGGTGAATTTCACGCGAGGGTTCCGGAAGGTGTCGCGACGTCGGACATGGATTTGACGCCGCCCCGAAGCTGTTCCAGCAGATCGTCCGATCCGGTGAAGCCCACCTGCGCGAACCGGCAGCGGACAAAACGGCAGTTCGACATGCCGACGACCCCGGCCAGCTTGGTGGTGCTGAGGGGCCGGTACAGAAGATTGCGGACATCCGACGTCGTGCCCATGGCGCAGTTGTCGAACGTCGTCCCGTTCATGACGGCCACCACCGCCGGCCCCTCGATCACGCAGTCGGTGAAGGTCTTGCCGTCGATCGCCATCTGGCCGGCGTTCCAGTGCTGAACGGCCAGGGACGGAAGCCAGACGGCCTCCTTCTCGAAACTGGTGCGCGCCACCAGGGCGCGGCCGGCGGCCTCTTCCGGGGACAGGGTCGGGATCTGGTCGGTCATGCCTGGGGTCTCTCGATTTCGGTTCTGGCCATCAGCCGACGGGGACCTGTTCGATCAGCATCTTGAGCAGGGTTTCGTTGCCGGTGATCCCAAGGGTCTGGAACTGACACCGCGTGAAGGTGCAGTTGTGCACCGGAATGGCGCCGATCCCCATACTGCCCATAGGCTGGAACAGCATGTTGCGCAGGTCGCCGCTGGTCGGGCCGAAATGGGTGCTCTCGAAGTGGACGCCGTCGAGGACCAGCATCAGCGCCGGCCCCTCGATGACGCAATCCGTGAAGCTCCGGCCCTCGATCATCACCCCGCCGCCCGCCTGGACGCTGGCGCGGTAGAGGTCGAACAGGCAGAAGCTCGCGCCGGTGAACTCCCTGGCGAGCGGGTCCAGGGTGCGGGACGGCGCCGTGGGGGAGAAGGGCTGGTCGGTCATCAGGACAGTCCGCTTGCGGGATTGGGGGCGGCGAAGGGCGAGAAGCCGTAGTGGGCCAGCCATCGGGTGTCGGCCTCGAACATCGGGCGCAGGTCGGGAATGCCGTACTTCAGCATCGCCAGCCGATCCACGCCCATGCCGAAGGCGAAGCCCTGGTATTCATCCGGGTCGATGCCGCAGTTTCGCAGCACATTGGGATGCACCATCCCGCAGCCCAGAATCTCCATCCAGCTGTCGCCGGTGTTGAGCTTCAGCTCGCCGCCGGAGCGGTCGCAGCGGATGTCCATCTCGGCCGACGGCTCGGTGAAGGGGAAATGGTGCGGGCGGAAGCGGGCGTCGACGCCGTCCACCTCGAAGAAGCGGGCGACGAAGGTCTCCAGGGTCCACTTCAGGTGGCCCATGTGGATGCCGCGGTCGATGACCAGCCCCTCGACCTGATGGAACATCGGCGTGTGGGTGGCGTCGCTGTCCTTACGGAAGGTCCGGCCGGGCGCGATGATCCGGATCGGCGGCTTCTGCGTCATCATGGTGCGCACCTGCACCGGGCTGGTGTGGGTGCGCAGGACCTTGCGGTCGCCGGTTTCGGGGTCAGGCCTGAGGAAGAAGGTGTCGTGCATCTCCCGCGCCGGATGTTTCGGCGGAAAGTTCAGGGCCGTGAAATTGTGGAAGTCGTCCTCGATGTCGGGGCCTTCGGCGACCGCGAAGCCCATGTCGGCGAACAGGGCGATCATCTCATCCATCACCTGCATGGTGGGATGGACCGAACCCTTGCGGCGCGGGCGCGCCGGCAGGGTCAGATCGACATGTTCGGCCCGCAGCCGCGCGTCGAGCTCGGCGCCCTCCAGCTCGGCCTTGCGGGTCGCCAGGGCGGACGACACCCGGTCGCGCAGGCCGTTGATCATCGGCCCCTGTTCGCGGCGCTCGTCCGGCGACAGGGCGCCCATGCCCTTGAGCAGGCCGGAGATCGAGCCGGACTTGCCGAGGGCGGCGACGCGCAGCGCCTCGACCGCCGCGGCGGTCTCCGCCGCGCCGATGGCGTTGATCAGGTCGAGTTCGAGTTGGGCGAGATCGGTCATTGCGACCGTCGTCTAGCGGGCGCGGACGGTTTCGTCACCCCGCCCGCCGGACGGAAGCGCGGCGGGTCAGTCCTCGAGGACGAAGGAGACCTTCATATTGACGCGGTATTCGACGATCTCGCCGCCCTTGACCACGACCTTCTGCTCCTGGACCCAGGCGCCCGCGACATTGTTGAGGGTCTTGTCGGCCCGGGCGATGCCGCGTTTCAGCGCGTCCTCGAAGCTGACGGTGGACGAGGCGGTGACTTCGGTGACCTTGGCGATGGACATGGGATTCCCCGGGATTGAAGGCGCGCCGGATCGTGCGGCGCTGTCGTCTCAACGGGACGGGGCGGCGGGGGTTGCGTGGGAGCCCCTCACGACGACGCCCGCCCCGGAGACCGGAGCGGGCGTTCATCAGTCCTGCGGTTCAGCCTAGGCCTTCAGCGCGTCGCGGACCTTGTCGGCCACGGCCTTGAAGGCGGCCTCGTCGGCGGCCATCGCGGCCAGGACCTTGCGGTCCAGCTCGATGCCGGCCTCGCCGAGGCCGTGCATGAACTGCGAATAGGTGAAGCCTTCCAGACGCGCGGCGGCGTTGATGCGCTGGATCCACAGGGCGCGGAACGAGCGCTTCTTGTTGCGGCGGTCGCGGTAGGCGTATTGCCCGGCGCGGTCGACCGCGGCCTTGGCGGTGCGGATGGTGTTCTTGCGGCGGCCGTAGAAACCCTTGGCCTGCTTGAGAACCTTCTTGTGTCTGGCGTGGGAAACTACGCCGCGTTTGACGCGAGCCATGTCGCTATCCTTTCAAATTCTGTGTGGAGATCAGGTCGGGATGTCGCGCGCCGATCAGGCGTACGGCATGTAGGACTTGATCTTCTTGGCGTCGGCGTCGGCCATGACCGAGGTGCCGCGGTTCTGGCGGATGTATTTGCTGTTGTGGCTGATCAAGCGGTGCCGCTTGCCTGCCACGCCGGCTTTCACCTTGCCCGTCGCCGTGAATTTGAAGCGCTTCTTGGCGCCAGACTTCGTCTTCAGTTTCGGCATTTTCACTCTCTCTAAGTGGGCCTGCGCCGCCCGGACCAAAGTCCGGACGAGAGGCCTGATGAAAACCGCCCAGGCATGCCTGTTAGCCCGGCGGTTCGTACGCGAAGGCGCGGCTTCTAGTCCACGCGGCGCATAAAGGCAAGGTGCAGGCTCAACGCGGCGGGTTGTGTTGCTCCAGGAACCGGACGGTTTCGGCAAGCATCCACTGCCGGGTGGCGGCGCGGGACAGCCAGTGGTCCTCGCTGGGCAGCTCGACCAGTTCGAACGGCTTGCCCGCCCGGCGAAGGGCCTCGGCGAGAATCCGGCTCTGTTCGAACGGCACCACCGTGTCGTCGCGGCCATGCAGCATCAGGATGGGCGCGTCGGCGCGCGCGGCCTGGGCCGCCGGCGATATCTGGTCCAGGTCGCGGTCGCCCAGCCGGTCGGCGCCCATGAAGCGGTTCCAGTAGCGCACCACCGGCGAGTCGCGCCGTCCGCCCTGGTCCGCCTCCCACAGCACCATCTGCCGCGGGTCCGAGACGCCGGAGACGGCAACGGCGCAGCGGTAGACGCCGGGATCGAGCGTCGGCCCGGCCATCGCCGCATAGCCGCCATAGCTGGCGCCGACGATGCACACCCGGGCCGGATCGATGAGTCCCTCCGACGCCAGCCAGCGCACGCCGTCCGAGAGATCGGTCTGCATCTTGCGGCCCCACTCGCCATAGCCGGCCTCCAGATGCGCCGTGCCGAGGCCGTCGGAGCCACGGAAATTCGGTTGCAGCACCGCATATCCGCGCGAGGCCATCGCCTGGGCCCACCAGTCAAACGTCTTGTAGTCCCGGGCGGCCGGCCCTCCGTGCGGGAACACCACCAGCGGCAGACCCTTCGGATCGGTGACGCCGGGCGGCAGCGTCAGATAGCCCGGGATGCGCATCCCGTCGGCGGCCAGGTAGCTGATCGACCGCACCTCGCCGACGCGGGCGCCGGTGATGGTCGGGTAGGCCTCGCCCACGATCTCGGCCAGGCCGCGGTCCAGATCCACCAGTTGATAGGTGCCGGCGTCGCCCGTCCCCTGGGTGAAGACGATGATCTGGCGCATATCCTCCGACCAGGAGGTCAGGCTCACCTGCTTGCCCCGGAACGCCGCCTGCACCGACCGCCAGGCCCGGTCGGCGTCGGGATCGAGGAACCGCCACCTCACCTGGTCGTCTTCGCCGACGGTCCGCGCGCCGATCAGCAGCCTGGTCTTCGGATGGTGGATCAGACTGGTGGGCCGGCCTTCGAACGGCAGATCGGAAATGGCTCCGGTTGCGAGATCGAGGGCGTAGAATCCCTCATCACGGCCATCGATCCGACCGTGCAGGACGACGCTGTCTGTGGTCTGTCCGAATCCGGCCAGCCCGGGCGTGTCGATCTTCGCGTCCGTCTGCCACATCGTGCGCCAGAAGCCCCCGCGCCGGGCCTGGACCTCCCAGGTCTCGCCGTCATAGGTGACCCGCGCGACGGGCTCGCCATTGACGTCCAGCAGGGACGGCGGGCCTTTCCGGTCCGGCTCGACATGCTCCTCGCCCCTGCCGGTCGAAAGGTCGATGCGAAACAGGCCCCCGCCCTCGCGTCCCTGGCCGACCACGATCAGCGAAGGCTCGCCGTCGATCGTGCGCACGATCGGCGAACCGAACACCTTGGCGAAGACGCCGGGCGTGTGATTCAGCGCCAGCGCCACCCGTCGCGTGGGGATTTCGTAGATCGACGCATCGGCCAGCTCGGATCGCCTCAGGCCGATGGAGGCTCCGACCTGGGTGGCGGTGCTGTAGACATAGACGTGGTCTTCACCCACCCAGCCGATGTCACGAACCTTGACCGGCCCGGCGCGGACGCCGCCGATCAGGCTCATGTCGTTCAGGTCGTGGATGACCAGCGCGCGCTCCTCGCCAACGACCGTGACATAGGCGAGGCGGTCGCCGCTCGGCGAGACCTCGACCAGTTCATGCGCGGGCAGGGCGCCATAGGCGTCGAGCGGCGCGACGTCCTGGGCCCGGACTGCACCGGCCGTCAGGATCACGCCCGCTGCGGCAAGCGCAGACGCTGTGTATCGGATAGTCATACGCGGCCCCCGCCCCTTTGTGTCCGCGACCATAAGAGCGGGGGCGACGCGGCTGCAAGCGACGCCTTATTCAGCCGGCGCGGCGACCACCCCGGCCTGCCGTTTGCGAAACGCGCGTCCGGCATTGATGGCCATGACAGCCGCCGGAACGGTCAGGGCGGCGCCGATCAGGAAGGGCCAGTCATGGCCGAGGCCCGAGAACAGGGCGCCGGCCGCGATCGGGCCGAAGATGCGGGCGCTGGAGCTGGCTGCCATGTTCAGTCCCAGCATCGCGCCCTGGCGGTCCGGATCGACCGAGCGCGAGATCAGGGCCGAGATGTTGGGCATGGTCATCGCCATGCCGAAGGCTCCTGCGGCCATGATCACCGGGACCAGGGCCTCGGCGTCCGGCAGGAGGCGGCTGGCGGCCACCTGCCCCACCAGGCCGGCTCCGAAGATGAGACAGCCGACCGCCAGAACCCGCGCCTCGCCGAAGCGCCGGGCCAAGCGCCCGGCGATCAGGCCCTGGCAGATGGTCGAGACGATGCCGACCGCCATGAAGCTGAGCCCCACTTCGCGCGCGCCCCAGCCGTAGCGGGCCTCGGTCCAGAAGCCGAAGGTCGACTCCATGCCGGAGAAGCCCGCCATGTAGATCAGGGTGACCAGCAACACCCGGGACACCACCGGATTGGCGACGGCGTCGTGCACCCCGCTGAGGAACGGCGCACGCGGGGCGGCGGGATCGACCCTGGCTCGACTCTCCTTCAGCAGCACCGCAATGCCCACTGCGGCCAGCACGCACAGGCCGGCGGCGACGAAGATCGGCAGTTGATATCCGAGTGTCCCCATATCCGGGCGGGTCAGAAGGCCGCCCAGCCCCGGACCGACGATGAAGCCGAGACCGAAGGCCGCGCCGATCAGGCCCATGCGGCCGGCTCTCCGCTCCGGGGGCGTGACGTCGGCGACATAGCCCTGGACGGTCGAGATATTGCCGGCTCCCAAGCCGGTGAACAGCCGAATGCCGATGGCCAGCCAGATGTTGGGGGCGAAAGCCAGCATCAGATAGCCAAGGGCGTTGGCGATCACGGTGATCAGCAGCACGGGCTTGCGCCCGATCCGGTCCGACAGCCGGCCCCAGAATGGCTCGGCGAAGAACTGGCCAAGCGAATAGGCCGAGAACATCAGCGCCACCTGCCACGGCGGCGCGTCCAGCGTCTGGCCGTAGAAGGGCAACAGCGGCACGACGATGCCGAAGCCGACCAGATTGATGAAGACCACGCCGAAGAGGACGAACAGGGCGGAGCGGGAGGCGGCGGGGGCCGGGCCGGGTGCTGTCATGGCCCGACCATATCCCGCGCCTCGCGGCCGACAAACGAAAACGCCCCGGCCGTTTCCGGCCGGGGCGTTCTGCATCCTGAAAACCCTTCGGCCTATTTCGGCGCGAGGATCATGATCATCTGACGGCCTTCCATACGCGGCGCGTATTCGACCTTGGCGATCTCGTCGAAATCGGCCTGGACCTTGTTCAGCAGCTTCATGCCGAGCTCGGGGTGGGCCATCTCGCGGCCGCGGAAGCGCAGGGTCACCTTGACCTTGTCGCCCTCGTCGAAGAAGCGGTGCATGGCCTTGGCCTTCACCTCGTAGTCGTGGACGTCGATGTTGGGGCGGAGCTTGATCTCTTTCAGCTCGACGACCTTCTGGCGCTTGCGCGCCTCGGCCTTCTTCTTCTGCTCCTGGAAGCGGAATTTGCCGTAGTCGAGGATCTTGCAGACCGGCGGCTCCGACGTCGAGACGATCTGAACCAGGTCCATGCCGGCCTCTTCGGCGGCTTCCAGCGCGGCGGACGTCGGCATGACGCCTTGTTTCTCGCCGTTCTGATCAATCAACAGAACGCGCGGCGCGCGGATATCCTGGTTCATGGGGGGCCCGTCCTTGACGGGCGGCTGGTTCATCGGACGGCGAATGAGCGTCGGTTCCTTGCGTGGAAGAAGAAGTAGAGTTCTGACAGGCCGGAGCGCGCGACGGTTCGCCGCGTTCCCCTCCAGCGGCCTATATGACCGCGAACGCCCGTCTCTTCAAGGTTTGGCGGGGCCGCCCCCGCCGATGAACGCAGTATGCAGGTCGATCACGGCGTCGAAGACACGCTCCGTGGTCAGCGCCTCGATGGGGGCGAACGCGCCGCGGGTCTCGTTGGAAGCCGCAGTGCGGGTCTTTGGCCCCCAGGGCCCGTACAGCCACCATTCGGTCGGACCGAACAGTCCCAGCGTCGGCCGGCCCGCGGCGGCCGCCACGTGCATCAGCCCGGAATCATTGCCGACGAACAGGGCGGCGCGGTCGATCGCGGCCGCGGAGGCCAGGATGTCGCCCTTGCCGACAAAGTCGATCCCCCGAAGGCCCGCCGCCGCCAGGGCCGGCGCCGCCGGAGGATGGTCGCCCGGGCCGCCGACCAGCATGAAACGCCAGCCGTCGAACCGGGCATCGGCCTTCAGTCTCTCGACAAGCCCGCCCCAGCGATCCGCCGGCCAGCTCTTGCCGGGCTGGTGCGCGATGGGGGCAAGGGCGATGATCGGCCCCGGAGCGGTCGCCAGCTGGGGGTCGATGACGGCGGCGGCTTCGGTCCGCGCCTGATCGTCGAGAAAGATTTCCGGGTCCAGCGGCGCCGCGGCGCCCATCAGGCGCGACACCATCTCCACCTTGCGGACTCCGGTCTCCCACGACCGGTTGTAGACCACGCGCCGTTTCGCCGGGACCAGATAGCTGAGGGCCGAACCCCGGATGTCGATCACGAGGTCCCAGCGGACGCCGACCGCCTGCTTCCACAGGTCGACCCAGTGTCCGGCGAACTTCTTCTTGTCGAGGATGACGACCCGCTCGACGCCGGGCGCCGCGCGGAACAGCGGCGCGGGCGGGCGGCCGCTGGCGACGGTGATCCGCGCGCCCGGAAGCTGACGCCCGATCTCGCGGATCACGCCCGACGAGATGACGCAGTCGCCGATGCGGTTGGAGGTGACGAACAGAACCTTCGGGGCGGTCTGGGGATCGGGCACGCGCTTTGGCCTTCGCTTCATTACGCGGGGTTCGCTATCAGTCCGCGACGGTTTTCGCGAGAGGCGGCTCATGAGCGACGGCATTCAGCGGCTGCGGCGGCCGGACGGCGAGACCCTCGCCTTCCGGCGGATCGAGGGCGACGGTCCGACCGTCGTCTGGATCGGCGGTTTCCGCTCCGACATGGAAGGGACAAAGGCCCTGGTGCTGGACGCGGCGGCCCGCGAGCGGGGCTGGAACTATGTCCGCTACGATCATTTCGCCCACGGCCAGTCGACCGGGGACTGGCGCCAGGCCACCGTCGGCCGCTGGCGCGAGGACGCCATCGGCCTGATCGACAGTCTGGACGGGCCGGTCATTCCGGTCGGGTCGTCGATGGGGGGATGGGTGGCCCTGTTGCTGGCGCTGGCGCGGCCGGACCGAATGGCGGGGCTCGCGCTGGTCAATCCCGCCCACGACTTCACCGAGCGGCTGATGTGGCCCGGCCTTGCCGATCACGAGCGGCAGGCCATCCTGCGCGATGGAGAGACGCTGATCACCGAGGAAGGGCTCGGCGAATATGTCCTGACCCTCGCCATGTTCGAAGAGGCCCGTGACTGGTTGATGCTGGACGCGGCCATTCCGGTCGCCGCGCCCGTGCATATCCTGCAGGGGCGGGCCGACGACGTGGTGCCCTGGGGCCATGCGGTCCGTCTGGTCGAGCGCCTGACCGGAGGCGACATCCGGCTGGACCTGATCGAGGGCGGCGACCATCGCCTGTCCAGCCCGGCGGACCTGGAGCGCCTGATCGAGGCGATTGAACGGATGCGTCGTTGAGCGCTTAAATACAGACCGCATCGCAAGGAGATTCCCTCATGCGCGTCCTGACTTTCGCCCCCGCCCTGCTTCTGCTGGCCGCCGCCGGCTGCGCCCCGACCGCCGGCGTCGACCGCTACGCCTCCGAGCTTCAGCGTCTGTCTGACGACTGCGCCGCCCGGGGCGGCATTCTGTCCCCGACCGGCCAGCAATCGGGCCGACCCCAGACCGACAACGTCTGCAGGATCACCGGCGGCGCCTCGCGGCTGACCAGCGGCGGTTGAGCCTCGTCAGAGCAGGGCGGTGATCGCCGCCCTTGCCGCCTCGCCCAGGTCGGGACGTTTCAGCGCCAGGGCCACATTCGCCCTCAGCAGCCCGATCTTGTCGCCGCAGTCGTGGGTGACGCCCTCATACTCGACGGCCGTGAAGGTCTGTTCCTTCATCAGCCGGGCCATGCCGTCGGTCAGCTGGATCTCGCCGCCCGCGCCGCGCGGCTGATTTTGCAGAATGTCGAAGACTTCCGGCTGCAGGATATAGCGTCCCGAGATCGACAGGTTCGACGGCGCCTCGCCCCGGGGCGGCTTTTCGATCATCCCCTTCATGCGGATGTGGCGGCCGTCCCGATTCTCTGGATCGACGATGCCGTATTTGTGGGTTTCGCTCTCGGGCACAGCCTCCACGCCGATGACGTTGCCGCCGACCTGGGCGTAGACATCGGCCAGCTGTTTCAGCGCACCCGGCTGGGAGTCCACGATGACGTCGGGTAGCAGGACGGCGAACGGTTCATTGCCGATGATATCGCGGGCGCACCAGACGGCGTGGCCGAGGCCCAGCGGCTGCATCTGCCGTGTGAAACTCATTTCGCCGGCCGTCGCCAGTTCGGCGATCATGGCGTCGAGGATGTCGGTCTTGCCCTTGGCCAGAAGCTGGGCCTCGAGTTCGATCTGGTGATCGAAATAGTCCTCGATCGCGCCCTTTGACCGACCGGTGACGAAGACGATGTGCTCGATCCCGGCCTCGCGCGCCTCTTCCACGATGTAGCTGAGGATCGGCCGGTCGACGACGTTCAGCAGTTCCTTGGGCGTGGTCTTGGTGCCGGGCAGAACCCGCGTGCCGAGGCCGGCGACGGGCAGGACGGCCTTGCGAAGGCGGCGGCTGTGAGCGGTCATGCGGAATCCTGAACGGCGGGGTCGGACAGCCTAAACGCATCCGCGCCCGGATGCGATCACTCGACGGTGACGGACTTGGCCAGATTGCGGGGCTGGTCGACGTCCGTGCCCTTCTGGACGGCGGTGTAATAGGCCAGCAGCTGCACCGGGATGGCGTAGACCAGCGGCGCGATCAGCGAGTGGCACGCGGGCGCGTCGACGCGGCGGATGCCGGCGCCGTGCGGATCAGGCGCGGATTTCGGCGCGATCATGATCACCGGCCCGCCGCGCGCGGCCACCTCCTGCAGGTTGGAGGCGGTCTTCTCGAACACTTCGTCCAGCGGGGCGAGGGCGATGATCGGGGTGAATTCGTCGACCAGGGCGATGGGGCCGTGTTTCAACTCGCCGGCGGCATATCCCTCGGCGTGGATATAGCTGATCTCCTTCAGCTTCAGCGCGCCCTCCATGGCCAGGGGGAACATCGCCCCACGACCGAGGAACAGGACGTCTGTGGCCTTGGCGATGTCTTGGGCGACGGCCTTCAGGTCGTCCTCCATCGCCATGGCCTCGGCGATCAGGCGCGGCGCCTCGAACAGGGCCTTGACCAGTGCGACCTCGCGCAAGGGGTCGATATGGCCGCGCTGGACGCCGGCCGCGACGGCGAGCGCCAGCAGGGCGGCGACCTGGGCCGTGAAGGCCTTGGTCGAGGCGACGCCGATCTCGGGGCCCGCGTGGGTGGGCCACAGGTGGCCCGCCTCACGCGCCATCGAGGACGAGTGGACATTGACCAGGGCGGCGGTCTTCAGCCCCTTGGCCTTGCACCAGGACAGGCTGGCCAGGGTGTCGGCGGTTTCACCCGACTGGCTGACCGCGACGGCCAGCGTTCCGGGCGTCAGGGCCGGTTGACGATAACGGAATTCCGAGGCGATCTCGACGTCGCAGGGAAGACCCGCCAGCTTCTCGAACGCATAGCGACCGATCTGGCCGGCGTAGAAGGCGGTGCCGCAAGCCACGATCTGGATCCGGTCGATGGCGGCGAAGTCTGCGGAGTCTGTCTTGGCCTTGCCGTTCACGAAATCGAGGTAGTGCGACAGGGTGTGCTGAACGCTGTCGGGCTGCTCATGGATCTCCTTCTCCATGAAATGCCGGTACTCGCCCTTTTCGACCAGGGCCGACGAGGCCGAGACCTGCACGATCGGCCGCTCGACCGCGGCGCCGTCCACGTCGAACATGCGCGCGCCGTTCCGGTCGACGCCGACATAGTCGCCCTCTTCCAGATAGGAGATCTTCTGGGTGAAGGGGCCGACCGCCAGGGCGTCGGAGCCCAGGTACATCTCGCCCTCTCCCCAGCCGACCACCAGCGGACTGCCGCGTCGGGCGCCCATGATCAACCCGTCCTCGCCCTCGACCAGCACCGCCAGGGCATAGGCCCCGGTCAGCCGGTCCAGCACGGTCTTGAAGGCGACCAGCGGATCGTTGTCGGTCCCCAGCGCACGGTCGATCAAATGGGCCACGACCTCGGTGTCGGTCTGGCTTTCGAAGACATGGCCCTCGGCGGCCAGCTCGGCCTTCAGCTCGGCGAAATTCTCGATGATGCCGTTGTGGACCAGCACCACCCGCCCCGCATGGTGGGGGTGGGCGTTGGCCGTGGTCGGGGCGCCGTGCGTGGCCCAACGGGTGTGGCCGATGCCGATGGTGGCGTTCAGGGGTTCGGCGAGCAGGACCGCTTCCAGCTCGCGGATCTTGCCCTTGGCGCGACGGCGTTCGATGCGGCCATCGACCAGGGCCGCGACGCCGGCGGAGTCATAGCCCCGGTATTCCAGCCGCTTCAGACTGTCGATCAAACGGGGAACCGCCGGGCCGACGCCCGTCACGCCAATGATGCCGCACATAGATAAATCCCTCGGAAATCTGCCTTTCCGTGCTTTGCGCACGGACGGGTAACGGTCTAAGCCGAGCCCGGCTGTCTGGCGCCGATGTAGGCGACAGGCGCCCCGGTTTGCACCTAAAAAGCGGTTTCGCAAGGTTTCTGCGACCGCGACGAGAGGAAGACGACGCTTGGGCGAGAGACGCTATTTCGGCACGGACGGCATCCGCGGACGCGCCAATACCCATCCGATGACTCCCGAGGTGGCGCTGCGGGTCGGGCTGGCGGCCGGGCGGCTGTTCATGTCGTCCGACGACCGTCGCCATCTGGTGGTGATCGGCAAGGACACGCGGTTGTCCGGCTACATGATCGAGCCGGCGCTGGTCGCGGGCTTCGCCTCGGCGGGCATGGACGTTCTGACCTTCGGGCCCCTGCCGACCCCCGGCGTGGCGATGATGACCCGCTCGATGCGGGCCGACATCGGGGTGATGATCTCCGCTTCGCACAACGCCTATCTGGACAATGGCATCAAGCTGTTCGGGCCCGACGGCTACAAGCTGTCGGATGAAGTCGAGTTGAAGATCGAGTCCATGATGGACCAGGCCCTCGACGCGGGCCTCGCGCCCCCGGACAAGCTGGGACGGGTCAAGCGCGTCGACGACGCCCAGGCCCGCTATATCGAGATCGCCAAGGCCAGCTTCCCCAAGGGTCGGAGCCTTCAGGGCCTGCGGATCGCCGTCGATTGCGCCAACGGGGCCGGCTACAAGGTCGCGCCCACGACGCTGTACGAACTCGGCGCCGAGGTCTTCCCGATCGGCGTCGATCCCAACGGGCTGAACATCAACGCGAACTGCGGTTCGACCTATCCCCAGGCCCTGGCCGAGGCGGTCAAGGCCCATCGCGCCGACATCGGCATCGCCCTGGACGGGGATGCGGACCGCGTCATCATCTGCGATGAGAAAGGTCAGGTCGTCGACGGCGATCAGATCATGGCCATGGTGGCCCTGGACTGGGCCAGGCGAGGTCTGCTGGTCGGCGGCGGCGTGGTGGCGACCGTCATGTCCAACCTCGGGATGGAGCGCGCGCTGAACGCGGCCGGACTGACGCTGGAGCGGACCCAGGTCGGCGACCGCTATGTCATGGAGCGGATGCGCCAGGGCGGCTTCAACATGGGCGGCGAACAGTCCGGCCACATCATCCTGCACGACTACGCCACCACCGGCGACGGCCTGCTGTCGGCCCTGCAGGTGCTGGCGGTGATGGTCGAAAGCGGCCGCGCCATGAGCGACCTCGCCCGCCAGTTCGAACCGGTGCCGCAACTGCTCGAGAACGTCCGCTTCACGGCGGGCAAGCCGCTGCAGGACGCCGCGGTCAAGGCGGCCATCGCCGCCGCCGAAGCGCGTCTGGCCGGAGTCGGGCGCCTGCTGGTCCGGCCCTCGGGCACCGAGAAACTGATCCGTGTCATGGCCGAGGGCGATGACGCGGCGCTGGTGAAATCGGTCGTGGCCGACGTGGTCGCGGCGGTGAAGGCGGCGGGGTAGCGGCTCCGAACTGAACGGTGGATCACGACGCCTCCCCGGCGCAGTCTCGCATGATGATTCCCGCACGCCTTCGGGGCGCCCTGTCCTTGATACCAGGCGTGATCGCCTGCGCGGCGGTCACCCTGGCGGCCGTTGGCGCCCAGGCGCTTGAGCTGCGGCTCCTCGGCCGGGGATGGATCGAGGCCATTGTGCTGGCCATTCTGATCGGGGCCGCCGTGCGATCCGTGTGGACTCCGCCCGCCGGCCTGCGGCCCGGGATCGAGTTCAGCGCCCGAACCCTGCTGGAGATCGCGGTGGTGCTGCTGGGCGCCTCGATCAGCGCCGCCACGGTCATGGCCATCGGTCCCGGACTGCTGGCGGGGACCGTCCTGATCGTCGTGCTCGCCCTCGCCGTCAGCTATGGGCTCGGGCGGTTGTTGCATCTGCCGCACCGGATGGCGGTGCTGATCGCGTGCGGCAACGCCATCTGCGGCAACTCGGCCATAGCCGCGGTGGCCCCGGTGATCGACGCCGACGCCGAGGACGTATCCGCCGCCATCGCCTTCACCGCCGTCCTCGGAGTCGGCGTGGTGCTCGTCCTCCCGCTGCTCGGCGTGGCGTTGGGGATGACGGACCTGAACTACGGCGTCCTCGCCGGCCTGACCGTCTATGCCGTGCCCCAGGTGCTGGCCGCCACCATGCCCACGGGCGCGGTGGCGACCCAGGCCGGGACGCTGATCAAGCTGGTCCGCGTGCTGATGCTGGGTCCGGTCTGCCTGTTCCTGGCCGTCGCCACCGCCCTCGGCCGCAGGTCCGACCGCGACGTTCCCGTCCAGGGCGATATGGGAGCGGCCCGGCCGCGCCGGATCTCGGTCGGCCAGCTGGTTCCGTGGTTCATCGTCGGCTTCCTGCTGATGATGGCGGCGCGGTCGCTCGACCTGATCCCCGCCCCTGCCCTGCCGGTGATGGCCGAGGTCGCCACCGCCCTGACACTGATCTCGATGGCCGGCCTGGGGCTGAGCACCGACGCCCGCGCCGTCGCCCGCTCGGGCGTCCGCATCGCCGCCGTCGTCACCCTGTCGCTGCTGTCGCTGATCGGCCTGGCCCTCGGCCTGATCGGGTTGCTCGGGGTCTTCTGAGGTTCGGCGCGGTCGCTGGATTCAGAGCCGCGCACCCGCCAGCGTTCCGACCAGGCCTTCGATCCGCTTGCGGATATCAGGCACGGCGACGGTCTCCCAGAAGGCCGCGCGAGCCGGCGGACCCAGGACGAACAGCGAGCGGTCGGGCGCGCCCGTCGCATCGAGGACCCGGCCCTCCGCATCGAGATCCAGCCCGAGTCCCAGGGGGTCCAGCCGGGCCCGGCCCGATCCGATCAGCGGACCCGTCAGGGGCGCGGTCGCGGGATCGTGCCCCGGCCCGGTGCAGTCGATCAGCCAGCGGCCCGTCAGCGGGGCGGGCGACCCGCCCCGCCGCGGCGTCCACGCCAGCGTGATCCCTTCGCCGGTCTGTTCGGCGCGGCGGACGCGACCGGCGAGGATGACCAGCCGGCCGTCGGCTTCCAGCCTCTCCATCGTGCCCGCGACGCTGTCGGCGATGCGGTGCCGGTGAACGTCCCACCAAGGGCGCAGGTGACGGAGGAAGCGGGCGCGGGTCGCGGGGTCGGCGGCGACCCACACGGCGGCTGTGATCGGGCGCAGCCCCTCCATGACGCCGCGCCAGTCGTCCCCGGCCGAAAGCCGCCGGGCCTCGGCCACCCGTCGCGAAAGGGGCCCCGATGTCAGCGCGTCGCCCGGCGAGACCGGAGGGTCGTGGCGCCCTCCGTGGGCGCGGGGCGTCAGCCCGCGTCGCGACAGCGCCGTCGCCCGGCCGCGCCAGCCGCGAGCCTGCAGCCACAGCATGATATCGACCATGGTCAGGCCGGTGCCGAGAATGATCACATCGTCCTCCGGACCGATAATATCCAGGGCGTCGGGCCGCCACGGATCGCCGATCACCTGGTCCGGGCCGTCCGCGCGGAGCGTATCCGCGGTTCCCGGGGCCGGGTTGCCGGTGGCCAGGACCACGGCGTCGGCCTCGATCCGCCGTCCGTCCGAGAGGCGCACGGCCGTTCCCGCAACGGCGACGGCCTCGCCGACGACCCGCGTGATCAGGCCCGGTTGGGCGGCCTCGGCCCGCGCGAGCCGGTCCTCGACATAGAGGCCGTACAGCCGGCGCGGCGTGAAGCCTTCCGGATCGGCGTGGTCGGGATGGTGCGCCTCCAGCCAGCGCACGAAGTCGTCGGGCCGTCCCTCGACCGCGCTCATCCGGTTCGAGCGCACATTCAGCACATGGCCGTCGAACCCGGTCGAATAGGCGACGCCCGGACCGAAGACGCCGGTCCGGTCGATCAGGACCGAGGCGACGCTCCGCTCGGCCAGCCGCGCGGCCAGCATGGCGCCGGAGAAGCCGCCGCCGACGATGGCGACGCGCTGGATGGTTCCAGCCTCGCGCGCCGGGGCGGTCATCGCCGGTTCAGTCCCGCTCGATGCACATGGCCACGCCCATGCCGCCGCCGATGCACAGCGTCGCCAGACCCTTCTTCGCATCGCGCCGCTTCATCTCGTGCAGCAGGGTGGTCAGGATGCGGGCGCCGGAGGCGCCGATGGGGTGGCCGATGGCGATGGCGCCGCCGTTGACGTTGACCTTGTCAGGATCGAGCCCGAGTTCGCGCAGGACGCACAGGCTCTGGGCGGCGAAGGCCTCGTTGGACTCGACCAGGTCGAGATCGGCGACGGTCCAGCCCGCCTTCTCCAGCGCCTTCCTCGAGGCCGGGATCGGGCCCGTGCCCATGACCGCCGGATCGACGCCGGCCGTGGCGGAGGAGACGATCCGGGCGAGGACTTCAAGGCCGCGCGCCTTCGCCTCGTCGGCGCTCATCAGCACCAGGGCGGCGGCGCCGTCGTTGAGGCCCGAGGCGTTGGCGGCGGTGACCGAGCCTTCCTTGGTGAAGGCCGGGCGCAGCTTCTCCATGGCTTCAAGGGTTGCGCCGTGGCGAATGAACTCGTCCTTGTCGACGACCACGTCGCCCTTCCTCGAGGCGATGGTCACGGGGACGATCTCGTCGTCGAAGCGGCCGGCCTTCTGGGCCGCCTCGGCCTTGTGCTGGCTGGCGACGGCGAAGGCGTCCTGGTCGGCGCGGCTGATCCGGAACTGTTCGGCGACGTTCTCGGCCGTCTGGCCCATGTGATAGCCGTTGAAGGCGTCCCACAGCCCGTCCCGGATCATGGTGTCGATCAGCGACAGGTCGCCCATCTTCTGGCCGGTGCGCAGGTGCTGGGCGTGGGGCGCCTGGCTCATGCTCTCCTGGCCGCCGGCGACGACGATCCTGGCGTCGCCGAGGGCGATCTGCTGCGCGCCGATGGCGACGGCGCGCAGGCCCGAGCCGCAGATCTGGTTCAGACTCCAGGCCGCCGTCTCCTTCGGGATGCCCGCGCCCATGGCCGCCTGCCGCGCCGGTCCCTGACCCGCCGCCGCCTGAAGCACGTGGCCGAGGATGACCTCGTCCACGTCGGCCGCATCCACTCCGGCCCGCTCCAGCGCGGCGCGGATGGCGATCTCGCCCAGTTTCGACGCCGGCAGGCTGGACAGGCCGCCGAGGAAGGCGCCGACCGGCGTGCGGGCGGCGGAGACGATGACGACGTCGATGGACATGCAGCAACCTCGGAACGGGGCCGCGGGGCGGGGGAGCGCCGGGCCATGGAAAACGAAACCTCTACGCCCGTCGGGGGCGTTAGGTCGCGGGAAACAAGTCGTGGCGTTTCTGCCGCATCGCAACGCCTTCGTCACGCCTGACAGCGCCGTTCACCGCATGGTCACCGGGTCCGCTCCATGTTCGCGGGAACGAATAGAGCGACAAAGGCTTGATGGTGGCCATGCTCACGCGATTGAAGAATGTGTTCGTCCAGGTCTGCGTGCCGGACGAACTGGATATGGTCGAGCACTACCGCTCGCCCGCCGAAAAGACGGCCGACCTCGTCGTGCACGTCGTCGGCCTGACGCTGGCCGCCGTGGGCGGGATCGTGCTGGCGGTGCTGGCCGCCCTCTACGTCGGCCTCGGCGCCGTCGCCGCCACGGCCATCTATGCGCTGTGCCTGATCGCCATGCTGGCCGCCTCGACCGTCTACAACCAGACGCGTCCCTGCGCCGCGCGGCCGATCCTGCGCCGCATGGACGAGGCGGCGATCTTTCTGATGATCGCCGGCAGCTACACCCCCTTCACCACCCAGCGCTTCGAGGGCGCCTGGTCGATCGGCTTCACCCTGCTGGTCTGGGCCATCGCCATCGCCGGGGTCGGGGCCAAGCTGGTCGCGCCGCGGATTTCCGACGCCTTCTGGGCCGGGGTCTACGCCCTGTTCGGCTGGCTGGCCGTGATCGCCCTGAAGCCCATGATCGACACCGTTCACCCGATCGCGCTCGGCCTGCTGGTGCTGGGGGGGTTGATCTACACCGCCGGCGTGTTCGTCTTCATCAGCCCGAGGGTGAAATTCCGCCGCGCCATCTGGCACGGCTTCGTCGTCACCGGCGCGACCGTCCACTGGGCCGCGGTGCTGGTCGGCGTCGTCCTGGCCCCCGCCGCCGCCGGCGTCGGCTAGACATTCCCGTGCGCAGCGCAGCATAGTGCGGCGTTGCAACAGGAACGAGGATCGCGCGTGGCTGACAGGAAGTCCGGAGCCGGCGAAACCGTCGTCATCAAGAAATACGCCAACCGCCGCCTCTACAATACGGCGACCTCGGCCTATGTGACGCTGGAAGATCTGGCGAAAATGGTGCGCGAGGGGACGGAATTCGTCGTCTATGACGCCAAGACCAACGACGACCTGACGCGCCAGATCCTGACCCAGATCATCTTCGAGGAAGAGAGCCGGGGCGAGGCCCTGCTGCCGGTGCAGTTCCTGCGCCAGCTGATCGGCTTCTACGGCGGCCAGATGCAGGGCGTCCTGCCCAGCTATCTGGAGATGTCGCTCGACAATTTCAGCCGCCAGCAGGAGCAGATCCGCGGCCAGTTCTCCAAGGCCTTCGGCGCCGCGCCGGGGGCGGGTCTGATCGACGAGGCGGTCAAGCGCAACATGGCCATGTTCAGCGACGCCATGAAGATGTGGCCGGGCTTCGGCGCCCTGACGCCCGGCGCGATGGCGGCGGCCTCGGCCGCGACCGAGCCCAGGGCCGCGCCGGCCGCCGATCCGCTGGAGGAGATGCGCCGCCAGATGGACGAGATGCGCAGCCAGCTGGACAAACTGGCCAAGCCTCCCGGCAAGGGCGACTGACATGGGCGACGAGATCCGCGCCGTGGGTCCCGTCGAACGCCGCGACGAGCGCCGCTCGGCCGAACGGCGCGCAGCCGAACGCCGGGCCGCGGCCGGGTCGCGCGCCCTGACCGTCGCCGAATTCGTCGCCGAGCCCGCCCCGCCCCCGGCAAGACCTGCCCCGGCCCCGGCGTCCGACGCCTCGGCGGCCGCCTTCGCCGCCCAGATGATCGGACAGACCGGACAACGGCGCGGCCTCAAGGGCGGCCCGCCCGTGCTCGACGCGGCCCGCTCCGCCTACCTCGGGACCGAACACTCCGGCGCCAACGAGCGGCGTCCCCGGCCCGGCAAGGCGGAAGACACCGACATCTGAGCCCGCGGCACGGTCCTTGCTGAACGACGGGTGTTCAAGCCTCGTTCGGGACCGCCGCCATGCTGACCTTCATCGCCCGCACCGTCGACGTCGCCGTCGTCGCCCTGATTTTCGTGGCGTTTTCGTAAGGCCGGATCGGCGAGCTCCAGGAGCTTGATCTTCAAATTCATCGTCCTCGGGCTTGTCCCGAGGACCACCGCGCAGGGTGAAGCGCTCGCCGGCATCGCTGCCGGAAAGTGCGGGGAGGTCGCGGAGCGCGGGCGGCTAGCCCGGAACCGGAGATGGCCCCCTGCTTTCGCTTTGCGGGGACCGGGATGTGTTTTCGGCGTCGCCGCCTTCGCTCCGCGCGACCGGTTCACACAGGCAGGACGCTGAGGGCTTCTGCACGGCCTGCCGGGGGTCTTCAGTCCCCTGCGCTTTTCACCGTTTACTCCCTGGACGTCCCGAGGCCCGCGACGGGCGGAGAGCGGCCAGGCTCCCCGGGCTCCGCGGTTTCGGTTTCCCCCGCAGACAGTCCCGCACCCTCCCGTGGGCCGGAGCCGGAGCCCCCACCTCGATACGGATGCGGTTTCCCGCTCGATCGCACCCCGCCGCACGTTGATGGCCCTGGCGCCAGACGCCCTCCCCCGCGACGGGATGCAGATATTATGGGGTCGCCGGGGGGCGGTGCTGACAATAGAGTTTGGGAAAATCGTAAGGTGTTGAGAAGGCAGGATGTTTTCCCGCCAACCCGACTATATATCCGGCCGGCAGCGTCACGCCTTCGCGCTCCCCATCACCGTGCATCCCCGCCTCGCGGGGGCGCACGGGTCATGTGTCGGGCGGTCACCGCCGGGATGGGCGGATCAAGGGCGCTCAGCCGCCGCTGGCGAAGTCGAGGTCCTTGCGGGCGGAGATGATGGTGACGATGAAGCCGGCGAGGACGTCCAGCATGACCATCGTCACGATCAGGAAGAAGGTCGAGGTGGCGAAGCCCTTGATCAGCAGGAATTCGACCAGGCAGATCACGAACAGGATCATCGACAGGGCGTGATTGACGATCGCGACCTTCTGGCTGGAGGTCGACTTCAGCAGTTCGAAGAACAGCAGGATCAGCGACAGGAACAGGATCATGTCGCCCACGCCGACATTCCAGACCGAGCCTGAGGTCATGGGGATGGAGAACAGAACGTCCCGGAGACTGCCGTCCGCCGCCACGGCGCCGGCGCCGCCGACCGCGCCGGTCAGGACGACGATGTTGTACAGGATCACCGGGATCATCAGCAGCGGGATGGCGATCAGCATGGCGGGCTCCATCATCGGTCAGCGCGCATAACGGCCGCGCTTGTTAACCCTGCATACCCCGGTTCGATCCGTTCAGCCATGCCGGTTCGCCGCGCCCGGAGAGCCGCTCAGAACTCGCTGATCGCGCCGGGCCGCCGCGACCGGGTTTTCAGCCACATGACGCCCATCAGATCCGACAGCGACGCCATCAGCCGCCCCCAGTTGGTGTATTTCGACTGGCCCGTCTCGCGATGGCGGTGATCGACGTCGAGATAGAGGTTCTGATAGCCCTCGCGGATCATCAGGGCCGGCAGGTAGCGGTGGATGTGATCGAAATAGGGCAGGCGCAGGAAGGCGTCGCGCCGGAAGGCCTTGAGCCCGCAGCCGGTGTCGTCGGCGTCGTCGCCCAGCAGCGTCTTGCGGATGCGGTTGGCCCAGATCGAGGCCTGACGCTTGGCCGCGGAATCCTGCCGTTTGGCCCGGCGACCGCCGACAAGAGCCACCGACGACGGCGACGAGGCGAGCAGATCGGCGAGCTTCGGCGCGTCCGCCGGCGGGTTCTGGCCGTCGCCGTCGAGGGTCACCACGATCGGCGCCCGGGCGGCCAGGACGCCAGTGCGCACGGCCCGGCTCTGGCCCGCATTCGATCCGTGGCTGAGCACCCGCAGGGCCGGCAGTTCGGCCATCAGGCCGCGCAGTTCGGCCAGGGTGGCGTCCCGCGAGGCGTCGTCCACGAACACCATCTCGTACGAGCGTCCGGCGAAGGCCTCGGCGATCTCGCGGGCCAGGGGACCGGCGGCGCCCTCCTCGTTATGGACCGGGACGACGACGGAGATGTCGGGGATGGCTGCGTTCATCCTGGCTCTCTAGCCGGTTTCGGCGGGATGCGGGAGATGGCGCCCGCCTCCGCATCCGCGGCCGGCGCTCTAACAATGTGACGGGCGGAAAGGCCGTGATAGGAAGATGGGCATGATCGCCTCCGACCTTGACCGATACATCGCCGGCTGGCGCGGGCCCCTGCTCGCGGCCCTGATCGCCCTGTTCGCGGGTCTGCCGGTGCTGATGCTGCTGCCGCCGCTGGACCGCGACGAGAGCCGCTACGCCCAGGCCACCTCGCAGATGCTGGAGAGCGGCGACTTCATCGACATCCGCTACCAGGACGAGCCGCGCTGGAAGAAGCCGGTCGGCATCTACTGGATGCAGGCCGTGGCGGTGGCGATGACCTCGAAGGTCGAGAACCGCGACATCGCCCCCTATCGCATCCCGTCGCTGCTGGGGGCCATGCTGGCCGCCGCCGCCTGCGCCTGGGCCGGCGCGGCCATGTTCGGCCAGAGGGCCGGCTTCCTCGCCGGCGCGATTCTCGGGGCCAGTTTCCTGCTATCGACCGAGGCGGGCATCGCCAAGACCGACGCCATGCTGTGCGGCGCGGTGACCCTGGCCATGGCGGGGCTGGCGCGCATCTATCTGGCGGCGCGGGCGGGCGAGGCGCCGCGAAGGCCGTGGAAGCTGGCCTTCTGGCTCGGGCTGGGCCTGTCCATCCTCATCAAGGGTCCGATCGGCCTGCTGGTCATCGCGCCCGCCATACTGGCCCTGTCGATCTGGGACCGGGACGGCTCGTGGCTGAGGCGGCTGGGCTGGGGCTGGGGCCTGCCGCTGGTGGCCCTGATCGTCGGACCGTGGGCCATCGCCATCACCATCGCCACCGACGGCGGCTTCTGGCGCGAGGCCATCGGCGGCGATCTGGCGCCCAAGGTGGCGGGCGGCGATGAGGGCCACGGCGTCCTGCCCGGCTTCTATCTGCTGATCGCCCCGCTGCTGTTCTTCCCGGCCACCCTGCTGCTGCCCGCCGCCGTCTCGACCGGCTGGAGCCGGCGGGCCGAGCCGGCGGTCCGCTTCCTGGTCTGCTGGGTGGTTCCGGCCTGGCTGATCTTCGAGCTGACCCCGACCAAACTGGCCCACTACACCCTGCCGACCTTCGGCGGACTGGCCCTGCTGGCCGCCGCCGCCGTGATGCGGCCGGTCGGACGGATATCGCGCTACGCCGGGGTGGGGCTGACCCTGTTCGTGGGCGGCCTGCTCGTCGTCGGCGCGGTCTGGCTGCTGACCGAGTATGGCAAGTCCACCGCCCAGACCTGGGCGACCCTGACCATCGTCTTCGCCATCCTGGCCAGTCTGGTCGGGGCCTTTCTGATGCTGCACCGGGCGGCGGTGACGGCCCTGCTGGTGTCGCTGACCCTCGGCCTTCTCGCCCACGCCGCCCTGGCCGGGACCCTGCGCCAGCTGCGCCCCCTGGCGGTGGCGCCGCAGCTCGAGAAGGTGCTCGAACGGGCCGACCTGCATCCGCGCCAGGGCCGCGCCGGGCCGGTGGCGATCACCAGCTTCCATGAACCCAGCTTCGTCTTCCTGATCGGCAAGGACACTGAACTGACCGACGCCGAAGGGGCCGCCCGCGCCCTGGCCGAGGGACGGCCCGCCATCGTCGAGGAAGGCGACGCCGACGCCTTCCGCGACGCCGCCGCCCGGCTGGGGGTGACCGGCCGCGCCGTGGGCGTGGTCGACGGCCACAACTATTCCAAGGGCGATGACGTCAGCCTGACCGTCTACGCCCCGCCCGGGATCGCGCCTGCGTCGGCGCCGGCCCCATGAGCCGCCCGATCACCATCGTCGAGGTCGGTCCGCGCGACGGCCTGCAGAACGAAAAGGCGATCCTCGAACCCGCCGTCCGCGCCGATCTGGTCCGGCGACTGGAGGCGGCGGGGGCGCGGCGGATCGAGGCGGTCAGCTTCGTCCATCCCAAATACGTGCCGCAGATGGCCGGGGCCGAAGAGGTCATGGCCGCCCTGCCGCAGGAGGCGGGACGCAGCCGCATCGGCCTGGTGCTGAACGGCAAGGGCTATGACCGGGCCCTGGGCACGGCGGTGGACGAGGTCAATGTGGCGATGTCGGTCACCGACGGCTTCGGGCTGAAGAACCAGGGTCTGACGGTGGACCAGCAGGTCGGGATGCTGGCCGACATCGTCGCCGGACGACAGAACGCGGAAGGGGCGCCGGGGGCGACGCCCTCGCTGTCGGCCACCCTGTCCTGCGTCTGGGGCTGTCCGTTCGACGGCGAGGTGTCGACGGACCGGGTCGCCGATCTGGTCGGACGGATCGCGGCCCTGGGCGTGGCTGAGATCGCCCTGGCCGACACCATCGGCGTCGGCGATCCGTGGAGCGTGACGAAGACGGTCGAGGCCGCCCGCAAGGCCGCGCCCGAGGCGACCCTGCGGCTGCATTTCCACGACACGCGCAACACCGGCCTGGCCAACGCCTATGCCGGCGTCGAGGCCGGGGTGGACGTGCTGGACGCCTCGGTCGGGGGCATCGGCGGCTGTCCGTTCGCGCCGGGCGCCACGGGCAATATCGCCACCGAGGACCTGGTCTATATGCTGGAGCGGGCGGGGTTCGACACCGGCTACGATCTCGACGCCCTGATCGGCACCGCCCGCTGGATCGGCGGGAAGATCGGTCGGCCGGCGCCGAGCGCGCTGAGCCGGGCGGGCGGCTGGCCGAAGGGCTGACGGCCGCTTTTCAGCAACTGCTCAGATTTCGCTCATGCCGCTCAGGCGGGACTCCGGCATCGTCCCGTCATCGGTAACCGAGGGACGGCGACATGAACGTGACCAACCAGGATCTGGACCAGCTGTGGAAGGCCCTGCGGATGTTGGGCTGGGGGGCGGTGGCCCTGATCATGACGGCGCCTCTGGTCGCCATGCAGTTCACCAGCGAGGTCAACTGGACCCTCAGCGACTTCGTCTTCGCCGGCGTGCTGCTGATCGGCGGCGGGGCCGTGATCGAGCTGGTCGCCTGGCGTGTCCGCAATCCGGTCATCCGGATCGGGTTCTCGCTGTTCGTCATCGCCATCGTCGCCCTGGTCTGGATCGAGGGCGCGGTGGGGATTTTCCACTAGGGGTCAGAGGTTCAGCAGCGCCGGGTCGCCGCCCTGGGCGGAGATGTTGTTGCTGATGGCCTTCTCCGACGCATAGCGGATCAGGCTGTAGGGGCCGCCGGCCTTGGGTCCCGTGCCGGACAGGCCCTCGCCGCCGAAGGGCTGGACGCCGACCACCGCGCCGATGATCGAGCGGTTGATGTAGACGTTGCCGGCCGGGACCAGGCGGGTGACCTCCTCGGCGAAGGCCTCGATGCGGCTGTGAACGCCGAGGGTCAGGCCGTAGCCGCGTTGGGCCAGTTTCGAGGCCGTCTGCTTCAGTTCGGACGGGTGATAGCGGCAGACGTGCAGGATGGGGCCGAAGACCTCGCGCTCCAGATAGTCGGGGGTCGGGATCTCGGCGATGGTCGGGGCGAACAGGTGTCCCTTGTCCGAGCCCGCCGGCAGTTCGGCGCGGGCGACGATCTTCGCGTCGCCTTCGAGACGCTTGAGGTGGGCGTCGAGCATGCCCTTCGCATCCGCGTCGATGACGGGGCCGATGTCGGTGGCGGGGTCGGCGGGGTCGCCCACAACCTGGGCGGCCAGGGCGCCCTTGAGGCCCTCGATCAGGGCGTCGGCGGCGTCGTGCGGGACATAGAGCAGACGCAGGGCCGAGCAGCGCTGGCCCGAGGAGCCGAAGGCCGACAGGATGACGTCGTCGATGACCTGTTCCTTCAGCGCCGTGGTGTCGACGAACATGCCGTTCAGGCCGCCGGTCTCGGCGATGAAGGGGATGATGGCGCCGGGGCGGGCGGCGATGGACTTGTTGATCAGCGTCGCCGTGTCGGTGCCGCCGGTGAAGGCGACGCCGTCGATGCCGGGGTGCGAAACCAGCGCCGCGCCGACGGTCTCGCCGCGTCCGGGGACGAGGGCCAGCAGGTTCGGGTCCAGACCGGCCCTGACGTAGAGGCGCACGGCCTCGGCGGCGATCAACGGTGTCTGTTCGGCGGGCTTGGCCAGCACGGCGTTGCCGGCGGCCAGGGCGGCGACGATCTGGCCGGTGAAGATGGCCAGGGGGAAGTTCCACGGGCTGATGCAGGCGAAGACGCCGCGGCCGTGCAGGACCAGCTGGTTGATCTCGCCGACCGGGCCCTTCAGCTCGGTGCGGCCGCCGAAGTCGCGTTCGGCCAGCATGGCGTAGTAGCGGCAGAAGTCGGCGGCCTCGCGAATCTCGGCGACGGCGTCGTTCAGCGTCTTGCCCGCTTCGCGCGACAGCAGGGCGACCAGACGATCCATGTCGGCCTCCAGCGCGTCGGCCATGGCGCGCAGGACGGGGGCGCGGCCCGCGCCGCCCTTGCGGTCCCAGGCGACCTGGGCCTTGGCCGCGGCGTTCACGGCCGTGTCAATGTCGGCCGTGCTCGCTTCCGAGACGTGGCCCAGCACCTGGGTCGTGTCGAACGGATTGGTCACGGGCTGGGGGTTGGTCCCGGCCTTCAGCTTGCCGCCGATGATCGGGCCCGAGGTCAGCTTCTCGGCGTCGACCTTTTCGAGGGCGGCGGCGTGCCGGTCGCGGTCGGCGGCCTGGGAATAGTCGCGGCCCAGCGAGTTCTGGCGGTCCATGTACATGTCCTTGGGGGTCGGAATCTTGGCGTGGCGGTCGGGGTGGGCCTCGACGGCGGAGATGGGGTCGGCGGCGACGGCGGCGGCGGGCACCCGCTCGTCCAGCAGGGCGTGGACGAAGGAGGAGTTGGCCCCGTTCTCGAGCAGGCGGCGGACCAGATAGGGCAGCAGGTCCTCATGCCCGCCGACGGGCGCATAGGCGCGCACCGTGACGGGGCCGAAGGCGTCGCGGGCGGCGTCGTAGAGCGCCTCGCCCATGCCGTGCAGGCGCTGGAATTCGATCTTCACGCCGCGCTCGGACGCCATCTGGCGGACGGCGGCCAGCGAGTGGGCGTTGTGGGTGGCGAACTGGCTGTAGATGTGGGGCGCGGCCTCGATCATCGCCTTGGCGCAGACGAGGTAATTCAGGTCGGTCGCGGCCTTGGTGGTGAAGACCGGATAGTCGGTGCGGCCGAAGACCTGGGCGCGCTTGATCTCGGTGTCCCAGTAGGCGCCCTTGACCAGACGGACCATCAGGCGGCGGCCCGAGGTCCGCGCCAGGTCGGCGACGCGGCGGATCACCTCGGGGCAACGCTTCTGATAGGCCTGGACCGCGAGGCCGAGGCCGGTCCAGCCGCCGAGGTCCGGTTCGCGGGCGAGGCGGTCCAGCAACTTCAGCGACAGGGCGAGGCGGTCGGCCTCTTCCGCGTCCATGGTGAAGTTGATGTCGTGCTTCGCGGCGATGCGGGCCAGCCGCAGGATGCGCGGATAGAGTTCGTCCCAGACGCGCGCCTCGTGCGTGGCCTCGTAGCGCGGCGACAGGGCCGAGAGCTTGACCGAGACGCCGTGGCCGGCCTCGGGGCCCTGGCCTTTCGCGGTCTTGCCGACGGCCTCGATGGCGTCGGCGTAGATCTTTTCATAGCGCTCGGCGTCGTGGGCGGTGCGGGCGCCCTCGCCCAGCATGTCGAAGCTGCACAGCCAGCCCTCGCGGTTGGCGCGTTTCAGGGCGGCCTCGATGGTGCGGCCGACGACGAACTGCTCGCCCATGATGCGCACCGCGGCGGCGACGGCCTCGCGGATCACCGGCTCCCCCAGACGGCCGACGATGCGCTTGAGGAAGCCGGGCAGGTCGGTGCGGGCCTCCTCGTCGACGTCGACCAGCTTGCCGGTCAGCATCAGGCCCCAGGTCGAGGCGTTGACGAACAGGCTGTCGGACTGGCCGAGGTGGGACGACCAGTCGGCCGAGCCGATCTTTTCGGCGATCAGGCGATCGCGGGTGTCCTCGTCGGGGGTGCGCAACAGGGCCTCGGCCAGACACATCAGGGCCAGGCCTTCGCGGGTGCCGAGCGAGAATTCCTGCAGGAAGCTTTCGACCACCCCCTGCTTCTTGACGCTGCGGCGGGCGTGTTCGACCAGGCCGACGGCGGCGGACAGGACGGCGGCGCGCTCGGCCCCGTCGAGCGGCATATTGGCCAGCAGGCCCCGCACCGTGGCGGTTTCGTCGGCGAACTTGCCCTGATCCAGCGTATCCCAGTCCTGGGAGAGGGCGACCGGCGGCGAGACGTGTGCGTTCATGGCGGGCGTCCTAGACGCTTTTGCGACGGAACGGGAGGGGGATGCGGCGTCTCGCCAACGGCCGCATCAGGCGCTAGAGGTTGCGACCGATCAACGGCGGAGCCACCCGGCCCATATGCGCATCGTTCTGGCCACCGACGCCTGGGAGCCCCAGGTCAACGGCGTCGTCCGCACCCTGACCCGCACCGTGGCGGAATGCCGGGGCATGGACCATGAGGTCGACGTCATCGAACCCAGCCAGTTCAAGACCATCCCCTGCCCCACCTATCCGGAAATCCGGCTGGCCCTGGGGGCCGAGGAAGAGATTCGCGAACGGCTGCGCGCCTTCGAGCCCGAGGCCGTGCACATCGCCACCGAAGGCCCGATCGGCATCGCCACGCGTCGCATCTGCGTGGAGTGGAAGCTGCCCTTCACGACCAGCTATCACACCAAATTCCCCGAATATGTCTCGGCGCGGTTCCCGATCCCGGTGCAGGTCGGCTACGCCTATATGAAGTGGTTCCACAAGCCGTCGGGCCGGCTGATGGTGGCCACGCCGACGCTGCGCGACGAGCTGGTGGCGCACGGATTCAAGAACGTCTCGCCGTGGACGCGCGGCGTCGACACCGAACAGTTCAACCCCGACCTGCCGCGCATCTACGAGGAGCTGGGCGGCAAGGACTGGCCGCGTCCCTTCTTCCTCAATGTCGGCCGCGTGGCCGTCGAGAAGAATATCGAGGCCTTCCTCGAGACCGACCTGCCGGGGACCAAGATCGTCGTCGGCGACGGGCCGGCGCGGGCCGAGCTGGAAGAGAAATATCCGGAGGCGAAATTCCTCGGCGCCCGCTTCGGCGAGGCGCTGGCGCGGTGTTTCCGCGACGCCGACGTCTTCGTCTTCCCCAGCTGGACCGACACCTTCGGCCTGGTGATCCTCGAAGCCATGGCCACGGGCACGCCGGTCGCGGCCTATCCGGCGCATGGGCCGATCGACATCATCCCGGGCTCCAACGCGGGGGCCATCGACAAGGACCTGCGCACGGCCTGTCTGAAGGCGCTGGAATGCGACCGCGCCGCCGTGCGCGCCTATGCCGAAAAATTCAGCTGGCGCGCCTCGGCGGAGGAGTTCGTCGAGAACCTGCAGCCCTATCCGGAGCCCGAGCGCGGCCGCTTCTGGCGACGTCTGCGCCGGATCGCGCGGTTGCGGCGGAAGGCGGCGGCCTAAACGCGCCTCTCCCTCCCCTTCATGGGGAGGGTGGTCGCGCAGCGACCGGGTGGGGAATTCCAGACGCACCCCCACCCTGTCGCCGCTTCGCGTCGACATCCCTCCCCATGAAGGGGAGGGAGAGGCGAATGCCTACTTCGCCGGCGCGGTCATCGGCGTCATGGCCGCGGCCACGGCGCGCTGGGCGGCCAGTTGGTCGGCGGGCAGCGGCACCAGGCCGCGGTCCTGCAGATAGCCGCCGCGGCCGGCCGAGGCCTCGGACATGAATTCGGCGACGAACTGCTCCAGCCCCGGGGTCACGCCGACGTGCTGCTTCTTGACGTAGATGTAGAGGCTGCGGGCCAGCGGATAGGTGCCGTCGGCGATGGTTTCGGCCGTCGGGGCGACGCCGTCGATGGTCTCGGGCTTCACCGTGTCGAGGTTCTGCTCGAGGAAGGAGAAGCCGAACACGCCCAGCGAGCCGGGAGTGCGGCTGAGGGTCTGGACGATGGCGTTGTCGTTCTCGCCCGAGTCGATCCAGGCGTTGTCCTCGCGCAGGGTGTGGGCGAGGGTCTCGAAGCGGTCCTTGTCAGCGTCCTTGATCGCCTTCAGGGCCGGGATCAATTCGGCGCCCGGGGCCATGCCGAGTTCGAGGAAGGCGTCGCGGGTGCCCGAGGTGGGGGGCGGGCCGTAGACCTGGATGCGCTGGTTCGGCAGAGCCGGATTGACCTGGTTCCAGCTCGTGGCCGGGTTGGCGACAAAGGCGCCGCCGGCGCCCGGAACTTCCTTGGCCAGACCGGTGTAGAGGTCCTGCAGACGGAAGTTGAAGCTGTTCCCCGTGCGGGCCGTGGCGATGACGATGCCGTCGAAGCCGATCTTGATCTCGACGATGTCGGTGACGCCGTTTGTCCGGCACAGCTCGAACTCGGACGCCTTCATCGGCCGCGAGGCGTTGGCGATGTCAGGCGTGTTCGGGCCGACGCCCTGGCAGAAGGCCTGGATGCCGCCGCCGGTGCCCAGCGATTCGACGCGCGGCGCGGCGCCGCCCGAGGTGCGGGCGAAATTCTCGGCCACGCGGGTGGCGAAGGGGAAGACAGTCGAGGAGCCGGCGGCCCAGATGCCGGCGCGGGCGGTCTGGTCGCCCGCGGACTGGTCGTTGCTGCAGGCGCCGAGGGCGAGCAGGGCGATCGTCGAGGCGGCGGCGAGAAGGGTGCGGGTCATCGTCAGTCTCCGGACAAAGGCGGTGTCGAGCCGCTTGGAGCACAGGTTTGTGACGGTCGGGTGGATGCTAACGTGACGGTTCGGCGACGGGAGACGCCCGCGTCGGCGAGGCCGGACCGGTCGCGCCGCGGGCGGGAATGCGCCAGTCGTCGACGACATAACCCTCTTCCGCCAGACAGGTGGTCATCGCGGTCTTGATCTCGCGCTCCTTGTTGGCGCGCTGGACGTACGACACGCCGACGATCGCCAGCGGGGCGAAGACCACCAGGCCGATGGCCAGTCCGGCCCCCGCGGCCGCACCGGCCATCATCCCGGCCCCGGAGGCCGCAGAGGCCCCCGTGGCGAGGGCGGCCGCGCCGCCGATGGCCATGCCGCCCGCCGCCGAGCCGCCGCGGCCCGAGCGGAAGCTGTCCCGGCGGCCCGCCGCGACCTCGGCGCTGCAGACGTTGAAGGCCGTCTCGAAGGCCGCCTGATCCGCCGGGGCGATCGCCATCACCGGCGAGAAGCCGCGCGGGTGGGAGGCGCAGCCGGTCAGGCTGGCGGCCGCGACCACTGCGACGATACGTGTGGATGCCTTCATTGTCCCCTCCCCAGTGGATGACAGGAGAATACCCAGATCACGAACAATGTCGAACCCGGTTATATGTGGATGGCGTGCCCCAGGGCCCGGAGCGACGCTTCGTGGAAGGCCTCGCCGAGGGTCGGGTGGACGTGGATCACGCCCGCGACATCCTCCAGCACCGCGCCCATCTCCAGCATCTGGGCGAAGCTGTTGGACATTTCGGCGACGTGCTGGCCGACGGCCTGGACGCCGAGCAGGCGGTGGTCGCCCTTCGACGCCAGCACGCGGACGAAGCCGCCGTCCTCGCCCGCCTCGATGGCCAGGGCGCGGCCGATGGCGGCGAGGGGGAAGACGGCGGTGATGACGTCGTCGCGGCCCTCGACGTCCAGCGGACCGAGGCCGGCGGATACGATCTCGGGCTCGGTGAAACAGACGGCGGCGATGGTCACGGGGTCGAAGCGGCGGTCATGGCCGGCGATGATCTCGGCGACGACCTCGCCCTGGGCCGAGCCCTTGTGGGCCAGCATGGGTTCGCCGGTCAGGTCGCCGACAGCCCAGACGTTCTTCATCGAGGTGGCGCAGCGGTCGTCGATCTTCACGAACGGGCCGGCCATGGCGACGCCCATGTTCTCCAGACCCCAGCCCTGGGTGCGTGGACGGCGGCCGACGGTGACGAGGACCTTGTCGGCCTTGAGCTGGATAGCGGCGCCGTCCCTGGTGGTGACGTTGAGCTGGCCCTTTTCGAACGAGCCGGCCCTGGCGCCGAGATGCAGTTCGACGCCGTGCTTCTCCAGCCATTTGGCGACCGGATCGGTCAGGGCCTTGTCGTAGAGCGGCAGCAGGCGGTCGGCCATTTCGACGATGGCGACCTCGGCCCCCAGCTTGCGGAAGGCGATGCCCAGCTCCAGCCCGATATAGCCGCCGCCGACCACGACCAGCTTGTTCGGCACCGCCGAAAGGGACAGGGCCTCGGTCGAGGAGATGACGTCGCCGCCGAATTTCAGGAACGGCAGTTCGACCGGCTCCGAGCCGGTGGCGAGGATGACGTGTTCAGCGCTGATGACGATGTCGCCCTCGGCGGTATTCACCGTGCAGGTCTTGGCGTCGGAGAAGGTCGCCCAGCCCTTGATGACCTTGACCTTCGACTTCTTCAGCAGGGCGGCGACGCCGGCGTTCAGCTTTTTGACGATGCCGTCCTTCCACGCCACCGTCTGCGACAGGTCGATGGCGGGTTTGGCGGCGGTGATGCCCAGGGTGCCGCCGTCGGCGGCCTTGGACACCGTCTCAAATTTCGAGGCGGCGTGGATGATGGCCTTGGAGGGGATGCAGCCGACGTTGAGGCAGGTGCCGCCGAGGCCGTCTCCGCCGTCCACCAGCACGGTGTCGAGCCCCAGCTGGCCGCAGCGGATGCCCGCGACATAACCGCCGGTGCCGGCGCCGATGATCAGGACCTTGGTTTTGATGGATTCAGCCATGGTTCTCAGTTCATCCAGAGGGTCGCGGGGTGCTCCAGCAGGCCCTTGATGCGCTGGACGAAGACCGCCGCGTCGTGGCCGTCGACGATGCGGTGATCGAAGCTGGAGGACAGGTTCATCATCTTGCGCACGACCATCTGGCCGTCCTTGACCACCACGCGTTCGGCGATCTTGTTGGGGCCGACGATGGCCACCTCGGGGTGGTTGATGATCGGGGTGTGGACGACGCCGCCGAGGGTGCCCAGCGAGGTGATGGTGATGGTCGAGCCGCTGAGTTCATCGCGTTTGGCCGAGCCGTCCTTGGCCGCGCCCGAGACGCGGGCGATTTCCAGGGCGGTGTCCCAGGGATCGCGCGCCTCGGCGTTGCGGACCACTGGGACCATCAGGCCGTTCGGGGTCTGAGCGGCGATGCCCAGATGGACGGCGTTGTGGGTGGTCAGGACGCCGGCCTCGTCGTCGTAGTGCGAGTTGATGGTCGGCTGGTCGCGCAGGGCCACGACGATGGCGCGGGCGATGAAGGGCAGGACGTTGAGCTTGGGCTGGTCCTTCTTCTTCGTCGCGTTCAGGTGGGCGCGGAGCTCCTCGAGGGCGGTGACGTCGATCTCCTCCACATAGGTGATGTGGGGGATGCGGCGGACGCTCTCGGCCATCTTCTCCGCGATCTTGCGGCGCAGGCCGATGATGCGGGTTTCGGTGGTTCCTTCGGCCCTGGCGTAGGTCGAGGATGCCGATGCTCCGGGTGCGGACGATCCGCGACCGCCCGAGGCGACATAGCCGTCGAGGTCGGAATGTTCGATGCGGCCGGCGGGGCCCGAGCCGGGCACGAACTGGAGCTCGATCCCGAGATCGCGGGCGCGGTTGCGCACGGCGGGCGAGGCCAGCGGGCGCTGGCCGGCGGCGCGGGTGGTGAAGGCTTCGGCGACGGCCTTCACGGGCGCTGTCGTCGAAGTCTTCGAAGCCGTCTTCGAAGTCTCCGCCTTCACAGGCGCAGGCGTAGCCGAAATCTCGGTCGCTTTCGCGGGGGCCGGCGCGCGCGCGGACGCCTGATTGCCCTTGCCCTCGACATTGAACGACACCAGCGGGCCGCCGACGGCGAGTTGCTGGCCCGCTTCGCCATGCAGGGCGACCACGGTCCCGGCGACCGGCGAGGTCAGTTCGACCGTAGCCTTGTCCGTCATGACCTCGGCCAGCAACTGGTCCTCGGCGACGGTGTCGCCGACCTTGACGTGCCAGCCGACCAGCTCGGCCTCGGCCGTGCCTTCGCCCACGTCGGGCAGTTTGAAGACGAAGTTGCCGCCGGCGGCGGCCGGGGCGACCGGCGCGGCCTCAACCTTGGGCGCTTCAGCTTTCGGAGCGGGAGCCGGTTCAGCCTTGGCAGGAGCCGGGGCGGCCTCGGCCGACGCATTTCCCGCGCCCTCGACCTCGAACTCCACCAGCGGCGAGCCCACGGCCAGCTGCTGGCCGGGTTCGCCGTGGGCGGCCAGGACCTTGCCGGCGACCGGCGAGGTCAGTTCGACCGTGGCCTTGTCGGTCATGATGTCGGCGATGATCTGGTCCTCGGCGACGGTGTCGCCGACCGTGACGTGCCAGGCGACCAGTTCGGCCTCGGCGGTGCCTTCGCCCACGTCGGGCAGTTTGAAGACGTAGCGGCCCATCCTAGCGCCCTCCGGTCATGACGGCCTTCAGGGCCAGGGCGACCCGCTCGGGTCCCGGGAAATATTCCCACTCGAAGGCGTGCGGATAGGGGGTGTCCCAGCCGGTCACCCGCGCGATCGGCGCCTCCAGATGATAGAAGCAGCGCTCCTGCACCAGGGCCGACAGCTCGCCGCCGAAGCCCGAGGTTTTCGGGGCCTCGTGGACGATGACGCAGCGGCCCGTCTTCTTCACGCTGGCCTCGATGGTCTCGATGTCCAGCGGCACGAGGGTGCGCAGGTCGATGACCTCGGCGTCGACGCCGGCGTGTTCGGCGCCCGCGAGGCTGACCCAGACCATGGTGCCGTAGCAGAGGATGGTGACGTCGGCGCCCTCGCGCATGATGCGCGCCTTGCCGATCGGCTCGACGTATTTGCCGGTCGGGACCTGGGCCAGCTCCTGGGCCTTCCACGGCGAGACCGGCTTCTGGTGCCAGCCGTCGAAGGGCCCATTGTAGAGGCGTTTGGGCTCGAAGAAGATGACCGGATCGTCGTCCTCGATGGCCGCGGTCAGCAGGCCCTTGGCGTCATAGGGGTTGGACGGGATGACGACCTTCAGCCCCGCGATGTGGGTGAACAGGCTCTCGGGGCTCTGTGAGTGCGTCTGGCCGCCGAAGATGCCCCCGCCGTAGGGCGAGCGCACGGTGATCGGGCTGGTGAACTGGCCGCCCGAGCGGTAGCGCAGCTTGGCCGCTTCCGAGACGATCTGGTCGTAGGCCGGATAGATGTAGTCGGCGAACTGGATCTCGACGACCGGGCGCAGGCCGTAGGCGCCCATGCCGATGGCGGCGGCGACGATGCCGCATTCGCTGATCGGGGCGTCGAAGCTGCGGGTGAGGCCGTGCTTCTTCTGCAGATGGTCGGTGACGCGGAAGACGCCGCCGAAATAGCCGGCGTCCTCGCCGAAGCTGAGGACGTTCGGATCCTCGGTCATCTTGATGTCGATGGCCGAGTTCAGGGCCTGGATCATGTTCATCGGCTGGACGCCGTTACCGGGCGCCTCCGACTTCGGGGCGTGGTTCTGGTCGACCATGTCCGGCTCGATGCCGTCCTGGCGGTCTGCGTCGGTGAAGGTGGTTTGCTCGCTCATGATCAGACCCCCACCTCGCGGCGCTGTTCGGTGATGCGCCAGTCCTCGGTGGCATAGACCTCTTCGAACATGGTCTTCACCGAGGGGCGCGACTGGCCGAGCGTGCCGATGGCCTCGGACTCCTTGCCGGCGGCGCGGACCTGTTCGACGGCCTCGGCCTCGGCGGCCGTCTGCTGGTCGTCGGACCATTCGCCGAGGGCGATGAGGTGCTGCTTCAGGCGGGCGATCGGGTCGCCGAGCGGCCATTTGTCGTGCTCGTCGGCGGGGCGGTAGCGGCTGGGGTCGTCCGAGGTCGAGTGCGGGGCGCCGCGGTAGGTGAACAGCTCGATGACGGTCGCGCCCTGGTTCGAGCGGGCGCGTTCCTCGGCCCACTGGGTCGCGGCCCAGACGGCGAGGAAGTCGTTGCCGTCGACGCGAAGGGCCGGAAGGCCGTAGCCGATAGCCTTGGAGGCGAAGGTGGTCTCCAGCCCGCCGGCGATGCCCTGGAAGGAGCTGATGGCCCACTGGTTGTTGACGATGTTGAGGATGACCGGGGCGCGGTAGACGCTGGCGAAGGTCAGGGCGTTGTGGAAGTCCCCCTCGGCCGTGGCGCCGTCGCCGATCCAGCTGATGGCGATCTTGTCGTCGCCCTTGTAGGCGCTGGCCATGGCCCAGCCGACGGCCTGCGGCACCTGGGTGCCGAGGTTGCCGCTGATGGTGAAGAACCCATAGTCCTTGGCCGAATACATGATCGGCAGCTGGCGGCCCTTGATCGGGTCTTCAGCGTTCGAATAGATCTGGTTCATCATGGTCGCGAGCGGATAGCCGCGCGCGATCAGCAGGCCCTGCTGGCGGTAGGTGGGGAAGCCCATGTCCTCGCGGGACAGGATCATGCCCTGGGCCACCGCGATGGCCTCCTCGCCCGTGCATTTCATGTAGAAGCTGGTCTTGCCCTGGCGGTGGGCGCGATGCATCCGGTCGTCGAAGGCGCGCGTCAGGATCATGGCCTTGAGGCCGCGCCGCATCGTCTCGGCGTCGAGCTTCGGATTCCACGGCCCGACGGCCTTGCCGTCGTCGTCGAGCACACGGATCAGCCGGAAGGCGTGGTCGCGCATGTCGAACGGCGTGGTCGAGACCTCGGGGCGCTCGACGACGCCCGCCGGGTCCATCAGCAGATGGCTGAAGTCCGTGGGGTCGCCCGGCCGGCCCGAAGGCTCCGGCACGCGCAAAGACAAGGCTTGGCTATTGGGCTTCTTCATTCCGTCCTGCCGTCCGGTTGATCCGACCGCGTTTCCTGCGGCGCAATTAGCACGAGGCGCCAGACAAGGCTCGCTCGATTTCGACCTTGCCTTAGCGGGTTTAGCGGTATTTTATTGCGCGAGAACACACTCAGGAGAAACGCCTTGGCTGACGATCTGGATCCCGTCGACGCCCGAATTCTGGACATCCTGCAGCAGGACGCCGGACTGTCGGTGGCCGAGGTGGCGGACCGGGTCGGCCTGTCGGCCTCGCCGTGCTGGCGCCGGATCAAGAGACTGGAGGATACGGGCTTCATCCGCAAGCGGGTGACCCTGCTCGACGCGACCAAGCTGGGCCTGGATTTCGAGGTCTACGCCATCGTCAAGCTCAGCCTGCCCTCGACCGAAAACCTCGACGTCTTCGAGGCCGCCGTGGCCGCCTGGCCCGAGGTGGTGCAGTGCGCCACCATCACCGGGCGCGAGGACTATGTGCTGCGGATCATCACCTCGGACATGCACGCCTTCGACCAGTTCCTGCGCCACAAGCTGCTGAGCCTCGGCATCGTCTCGGACTGCGAGAGCCACATCGTCACCCGAGGGGTGAAGAATGTGACCGCCCTGCCCCTTGGCATCATCACCCCGCACGTCGGATAGTCCGGTTCGGCGCCCGGGCGGAGGCCTGGGCCGGAGGACAAGACATGATCGAGATGGTGATCGACGCCCGCCGCAAGGACCTCGGCGGATTCGAGGTCGGGCGGGTGCTGCCCTTCCATGCGCGGCGGATGGTCGGACCCTTCATCTTCCTCGACCAGATGGGCCCGGCCGAGTTCGCGCCGGGGGCGGAGGCGATCAATGTCCGTCCGCATCCGCACATCGGCCTGTCGACCCTCAGCTATCTGTTCGAGGGCGAGATCATGCACCGGGACAACACCGGCGCGACCCAGGCCATCCGCCCCGGGGAGGTCAACTGGATGACAGCCGGCAAGGGCATCGTCCACTCCGAGCGCACCGACCCGCTGAAGCGGTCCACGGGCGGCCCGATGCACGGCATGCAGGCCTGGATCGCCCTGCCCGAAGAGGCCGAGGAGACCGACCCGCGCTTCCATCATCATGGCGAGGCCGACCAGCCGGCCTATGAAAACGGCGGCCTGTTCGCGCGGCTGGTGGCGGGCGAGGCCTATGGCGCCAGGGCCGCCGTGCCGGTGTCGTCGCCGCTGTTCTACGTTCACTGGGAGCTGGCCGAGGGGGTGCGCACCGCGCCGCCCCCGGGACGGGGGGCGGGCGGCTATTCCGAACGCGCCCTGTATGTGGCGAAGGGCGAGATCGAGGTCGGCGACCGGGCCTTCCACGAGGGCCAGATGATCGTGCTGGAGCCGACGGCCGAGCCGACCATCAAGGCGCTGAAGCCCTCGACCGTGATGGTTCTGGGCGGCGAGCCGGTCGGGCCGCGCATCATCTGGTGGAATTTCGTCCATTCGAAACAGGAGCGGATCGACCAGGCCAAGGCCGACTGGAAGGCGGGGCGGATGGCCCTGCCGAGCGAGGATTCGGTCGAGTTCATCCCCCTGCCGGACGTGCCGTCGACGCCGGAGCCGGCGCCCGTCAAGCCGGAACCGACGCACCCGGTCTGAAGGCCTACTGCGGCGGCAGACCCGAACGCGACGCCACCCAGTCGACGACCGTCCTCAGGGCCTCGGGAGCGATGGTTTCCTCGATCGTTCCGTATTCGGAAGGCGCGCCGGTTCGGGCGGTCTGCATGAGATGGTTCAGGTCCGGCAGGACGACGATCTCGGCCGCCGGCAGAATCCGGGCCAGGGCCGGCGCGTTCTGGTCGGCGGGCACCTGAAGGTCCTTGCCGCCGTAGACCGCCAGCAGGGGCATGCGCACCGCGGCGAGGGCCGGGGCCGGATCGTGGGCGACGAACCAGCGGTACCAGGCCGAGACGATGGGGCGCACCGCCTCCTTCGCCTGGGCCTCCGTCATGCCCTCCGCCGTCAGAAGCGCCACCGTCTCCCGTTCCACGGCCGCGCCGTCGTCCTTGTTGCGGGCCACGGCGTCCATCAGGGCGCGTTGGCGGGCATTGCCGCTCTCGACCTGGGCCGGGGACGCGCCGGCCGCCGTGGCCAGCCGCCGCTGCTGTTCCACCAGGATGTCGCCGCCGGTCACCGAGGTTCCGGCCAGCATGACGATCCAGGCCGGCTCGCCGCCGTTCTGCGCCACCAGGGGGGCGATCAGGCCGCCCTCGCTGTGGCCGATCAGGCCGATCCGGTCGCCGTCGATCCCGGGGCGGGTCCTGAGGTAGCTCATGGCCGCCGCCGCGTCGGTGGCGAAGTCGGCGGTGGTTTCCGCGGGCGTGCCGCCGCCCGAGCCGCCGACGCCCCGGTCGTCATAGCGCAGGACGGCGACGCCGCGCCGGGTCAGGGCGTCGGCCCAGACCAGGAAGGGCTTGTGATTGAAGATGGTTTCGTCGCGGTCCTGGGCGCCCGAACCGGTGATCAGGATCGCCGCGGGGAAGGGCCCGTCGCCCGGCGGCAGCGTCAGGGTTCCCGCGAGGGTGATCCCGGCCCCGGCGTTGGGGAAGGTGACGTCCTCGCTGCGATAGGGGAAAGGCGCGACCGGCGTCTGCGGCCGCGAGGGCCCGGCGATCGAGACGGCGTCGGCGGTGCGGGTCAGGACCACGGGTATGGCCGCCGCGCCCTGGGTCAGGGCCCCGGTGATGGTTCGTCCGTCGCCGGACAGGGCGCCCTCGAAGGCGGCGTGCACGGCCGGGACCGAGAAGCGGACCACGCCGCCCTCGAGGGTCGGACCGACCGCGGGAATGCCGCTGGCGCCCTGATCCGGGCTGTCGACGACGGCGGCGCCCGCGGCGTCGACGCGCAAAACGATGCGCAGGCTCTGTCCGCCGACGGAGAGCAGGCCGTCCCATTGTCCGGCCAGTTGGGGCGCGGCTGTCGCCTGCAACGCCGCCACGGCGATCATCGATGCCAGGATCATGGTCAGGGCCCTCCGCCTTCAGAATAGGCCGGGCGAGAGGACGGGCCAAGCAGGTGGGTCTTGAATCGCAACCTGCGAACCCGATCTAGCGGGCATGACCGCATTCTCCGTTCTCGACCTGTCGCCCATCGTCGAGGGCGGCGACGCCCGCCGCGCCCTGCTGGAGACCACGGCCTTCGCCCAGGCCGCCGACCGGCTGGGGTTCAAACGATTCTGGGTCGCCGAGCATCACAACATGCCGGGCATCGCCAGCGCCGCGACCGCCGTGGTGATCGGCCAGATCGCCGGGGCGACGGAGCGTATCCGCGTCGGCTCCGGCGGGGTCATGCTGCCCAACCACGCGCCGCTGGTGATCGCCGAGCAGTTCGGGACGCTGGAGGCGTTGTATCCGGGCCGGATCGATCTGGGCCTCGGCCGGGCGCCCGGCACCGACGGCGAGACGGCCCGGGCCCTGCGCCGCTATTTCGAGGCCGCCGACCAGTTCCCGCGCGACGTGATGGAGCTTCAGCGTTTCCTCGACGATCCGGTCGAGGGGCAGCGGGTCACGGCCTGGCCCGGGGCGGGGGCGAAGGTGCCGATCTGGCTGCTGGGCTCCAGTCTGTTCAGCGCCGAACTGGCCGCGCATCTGGGCCTGCCCTTCGCCTTCGCCAGCCATTTCGCGCCCGAGTTGCTGATGCAGGCGCTGCAGACCTATCGCGCCGGTTTCCGGCCGTCCCAGGCGTTGGCCGGACCCTATGCGATGGCGGCGATCAATGTCTTCGCGGCGGAGACGGACGGGGCGGCGCAGCGGCTGTCGACCTCCATGCAGCAGGCCTTCGCCGCGGTGGTGACCGGCAAGCCGGGCAAGGTGAAGCCGCCGGTGGACGACATCACGGCCGTGCTGGATGCGCGCCAGCTGGCGGCGGTGCAGAGCCGTCTGACCTATGCCGCCATCGGCGGGCGCGAGACGGTGCGCGCCAAGCTGGCGGCCTTCGCGGAGCAGACGGGGGTCGACGAGGTCATGGTCACGGGCATGGTGTTCGACATCGACGACCGCATCCGCAGCCTCGAGATCACGGCGGAAGCGGTGGCGGGACTGTAATTTCCATCGCGGGGATGAGCGGAATCAGGAGATCGGAACAAGCCCCGCCAGAAACGCGACCAACAGCCGGTTCACCTCGTCGGCCCGCTCCTGCTGGATCCAGTGGCCGGCGCCCGGGACCACGACCTGCAGGCGCAGGTCCGGGATCCACGCCTTCAACCCCGCCTCATGCTGCCCCGCATAGTGGCGCACAGGATCGCGCTCGCCGACCACGAAGGCGGCGGGCACGGTGATGCGGGCGTCCTGCAGATGCGCTGTCAGCGACCAGTTGCGGTCGAGGTTGCGATACCAGTCGAGCGGTCCCTTAAACCCCCCGCCTGAGAAGGCGTCGACGTATTCGGCGAAATGCTCCGGACTCATCCACGGCGGCAGGGTCGCGTCGTCGGGGACGGTCGAGATGAAGCTCTGTCCCTCGGGGATGAAGCCGGTCGACCGCCGGCCGTCGGGGGTCGCGCCGTCGTAGGCGAAGAACATCTTGCGCAGGGCTGTCGCCGGATCGGCGTCGAACACCGCATGGGCGTCGTCAGCCTGGAAGCGGCTGATGTACAGGTCGCCGAGGCCGAGGCGTTTGGAGATCGCCGCCATGGCCGCGGTCGGCGGACCCTTCGACCGACGCGGCTGGAATGGCACAGACAGGCCGAAGACGGCGCGGAACAGGTCGGGCCGGGTCAGGGCGCAGTGCCAGGCGACCGGCGCGCCCCAGTCGTGGCCGACGACGACGCATGGCGTCTCGCCCAGGGCCCGGACCAGATCGACCATGTCGCCGACGAGATGGAGGATGGAATAGTCCGTGGCGTCGGCCGGCTTGTCCGTCCCGCCGTAGCCGCGCATGTCCGGGGCGACGGCGTGGAAGCCGGCGGCGGCGAGGGCCTGGACCTGGGCCCGCCAGCTGATCCCGAGTTCGGGAAAGCCGTGGATCAGCAGGACGAGCGGGCCTGAGCCGGCTTCGAGGATCTGCTGCTTCAGGCCGTCGGTCTGGATCAGGCGTTGACGCATGGCTCAACCCTCGCTCGCCCGGCGAATGCCGGAAGGTTCTTCGCAAAGAACACGAAGGAATCACGAAGGCCACCAAGGGGGATCGATCGCCGCTCCCTTAGTGTTCCTTGCGATTCCTTTGCGGCCTTGGTGATGAACCAGCCTTCCTTGAATTCGCCTTCGGCGCGCTTCGTGGATTGGCGCCTAAAGCGTCACGCCCGTGGTGCGCATGATCTCGGCGCGGAGCCCGGGCATGCCGTCGCCCTTTTCGGCCGAGGTGACGATCACCGCCGGATAGGCGGCGCCGCGTTTGGACACGGCCTTCAGCGTTGCGGCCTGGACCTTCTCGGCCTCGCCCTTCTTGAGCTTGTCGGCCTTGGTCAGGATGATCTGATAGCTGACGGCGGCGAGGTCCAGCGCGTCCAGCGCCTCGTCATCGACCTTCTTGAGGCCGTGGCGGGCGTCGATCAGCAGATAGACCCGCTTCAACGTCACCCGCCCGCGCAGATAGTCGCGGCCCAGGTCCTGGAATTTCTTCACCGTCGACTTCGACGCCTTGGCCCAGCCGTAGCCGGGCAGGTCGACGAGCCGCATCTTGCCGTCGAGGTCGAAGAAATTGACCTCGCGCGTGCGGCCCGGCTCGTTCGAGGCGCGGGCCAGTTTGTGCATACCGACGAGGCCGTTGATCAGGCTGGACTTGCCGACGTTCGACCGGCCCGCGAAGGCGACCTCCGGCAGGTCCGGATCAGGCAGCTGCTCGATCTTGGCGCACCCCATGACGAAGGTGGCGGGACGCGCGAACAGGATGCGGCCCTGCTCCAGTTCTTCCTCGGTGAAATCGTCCAACTCAGGCCTTCTTGAATCTGAGCAGGAAGGTGTCGATCGGGTTCTCGGCCTTCAGGCGGTGCATGATCACATACTGCTGGATGATGGTCAGGATGTTGGACCAGGCCCAGTAGATCAGCAGGCCGGCCGGGAAGGTGGCCATGATGAAGGTGAAGACGATCGGCATGAACTGGAAGATGCGGCGCTGCATCGGGTCCGGCGCCGGCGGGCTCATCGCCATCTGCAGCCACATGGTCAGGCCGTAGAAGATGGCCAGGATGCTGAGCGCGAAGGTCCCGCCCAGATAGGCGCCGATCAGCGGGGCCGACGACGGGTCCCACGGGATCAGGCCGAACAGGTTCCAGATGGTCGAGGGGTCGGCCGCCGACAGGTCGCGGATCCAGCCAAAGAACGGCGCGTGCCGCATCTCGATGGTCACGAACAGCATCTTGTAGACGGCGTAGAAGACCGGGATCTGCAGCAGCAGGGGCAGACAGCCCGCCAGCGGATTGATCTTTTCCTTCTGATACAGCGCCATCAGCTCCTTCTGCTGGGCGGCCGGATCGTCGGGGTGCTTCTTCTTCAGCTCCTCCATCTTCGGCTGGAGGGTCCGCATCTTGGACATGCTCTCGTAGGACTTGTTGGCCAGCGGGAACATGATCAGGCGCACGGTCAGGGTCAGACCGAGGATGGCCAGGCCGAAGTTTCCGAACCAGCCGTAGAACAGCTCGACCAGCAGGAAGATCGGCCGCGTGAGGAAGAACAGGAAGCCCCAGTCGATCGCATAGATGAAGCGCGGAAGGTTCAGCTGCTTCTCGTAGGCGGAGAGGATTTCGTTGCGCTTGGCGCCGGCGAACAGGCGCTGGGTCTCGGTGATCTGGCGGCCCGGGGCGATGGTGTGCGTTTCGCCCAGCATGGTGGCCGAGTGGATGTCGGCGTGCGCCGCGTCGGTGACGCGGAAGGCGGCCTGGATGCGCTCGTCCTGCTGCGGGATCAGGGCGGCCAGCCAGTATTTGTCGGTGATGCCCATCCAGCCGCCGGTCGAAGTGTGCTCCTGCACCGGCTTCTTGGCCCAGGCCTTGTACTTCAGCTGCTGGGTGGCGTAGTCGCCCGGCGTGCCGAAGGTGCCGATGCCGCCCTCGTGCAGGACCTGCTGGCGGCCCAGTTCGTCGGGCACGCCCTGCCGTTCGATCCGGCCCCAGGGCGCGATGGCGATCGGCTGGGCGCTGAAGTTGGCGACGGTGTCGGTGATGGTGAACAGATACTGGTCGTCAACGGCGATGCGGCGGGTGAAGCGCAGACCGGCGCCGTTGTCCCAGGTCAGGGTGACCGGCGTGGCCGTCGTCAGGGTCGCGCCCTCGGTCAGGCGCCACGGCGTCTGCGGACCGGGCACGCCGCCGGGCACATTGGGGCCGTTCCAGCCGAACTGGGCCTGATAGGCGTGACGCATGCCCTCGGGACGGAACAGTTCGACGGCGGGCGAGCCCTCTTCGATCGTCTCCTGGTATTTGGTCAGGAACAGGTCGTCGATCCGCGCGCCGCGCAGGGACAGCGAGCCTGTGACCGTGCCGGTCTGGATCGGCACGCGCGCCCCGCCACGCCCCAGGGCGACCGTGCGGTCCTCGGTGAAGACGACGACGCCCGGCGACGGTGCGGCGGTCGCGGCGGCCGTGGTCTGCTCGGCGGCGGCCTGCTGCGCGGCCTTCCGGCGCTCGGCCTGGGGCGCCATCACGAAGACGTTGTAGGCGAGCAGCATGATGACCGCGATCACGACGAAGATGATCGTGTTTCGGCTGTTGTCTTGAGGAGGCATGGAGATCAGGAATCCTGGCCGGCGGTTGCGGGCGTCGTGGGCGCCGTCTTTGGCGCCGGCCGCGGGGTCGCGAGCCTTGTAAGCGCCGATTTCACATCGTCAAGCAAACGGTCCCAGGGACGGTCGGCCGTGCCCGCGCGGGCGATGAAGACATAGTCGCTGCCGGGGACCGCCAACAGGGGCGCCATGGCGCGGGCGGCTTCCCTCAGGCGGCGTTTGGCGCGGTTGCGGATGACGGCGTTGCCGACCTTGCGCGTGGCGGTGAAACCCAGCCGCACGACGGGCCGTTCGTCGCCGCGGTCCAGCCGCTGCACGACCACGGCGCCGCGGGCCTCTGAAACGCCCTTCGCGGCCGCCAGGAACTGGGGCCGCGAAGTCATGCGTTCGATTTTGAAGAGTTCGGCCATGCGCCCGAGCACAGGCGCCGGACGACTTAGGCCGTCAGGCGCTTGCGGCCCTTGGCGCGACGACGCGCAACGATCTTCTGTCCGTTCTTGGTGGCCATCCGCGAACGGAAGCCGTGACGGCGCTTGCGCACGAGTCGCGACGGCTGATAGGTCCGCTTCACGTTCGGCTCCTGGGACTGAATACAGAGGGGCGACGGAAAGACGTCCGTCGCGGGAAGGGCGGGCGTATAAGCGGCAGGGCCTGAACTGTCAACGCCAACAGCCCTTCGGCGGAGAGAGAATGAACCGGTTCAAACGCTTTGCGCCTCTGATCGTACTGGCCGGCGTCATCGCCCTGATCTTCGCCATGGGCTGGAACCGCTATCTGTCCCTCGACACCATACGCGACCACGGGGCCGGGTTTCACGCCTTCAAGGACGCCAACTACATCCTGAGCCTGCTGATCCTGATGGCCGTGTTCGCCGTCCTGACGGCCAGCGTGGTGCCCGGCGTCTTCTTCGTCACCATCACGGCCGGTTATCTGTTCGGCCCCTGGGTCGGCGGCGTCTCCACCTCCATCGCCGCCACCGTCGGCGCCCTGATCGTCTATGCCGTGGCCCGGTCGGCGCTGGGCGAGGCGCTGAGGAAGAAGGCCGAACGCGACAGGGGCCTGATGCAGAAAGTCTGCGACGCCATCGACCGGGACACCTTCTGGTACGTCCTGGCCTCGCGCCTGGCCGTGGTGGTGCCGTTTCACATGATCAATGTCGCCGCTGGGATCATGGCCGTGCGGCTGACCCCCTATACCGTCGCCACGGTCGTCGGCCTGCTGCCGGCCCACATCATCTACTGCTGGATCGGATCGCGGCTGAACGAGCTGTTGATGACCAACCCGGACCCGGACTTCCAGGCCCTGTTCGGCCAGTTCTGGGCCCCGATGGCGGGCGTCTTCGTGCTGGCGGTGGTCCTTCCGTTCGGTCTCAAGGGACTGCAGAGGGCCCTGGGCCGGAAGGCGGCGACATGAACGGCGCAGCTTTTGGCCCGAGCTTTGCGTTAAGCGGCGCATGAACCGCTTCCGGCCCCTGCTGAGCGACCTGCGGCGGACCCTGCGCGTGCCCGCCGACTGGCGCGAGCGGCTGAAGTTTCACGCGCCGGACGCCCTGGCCTGGCGGCTGCTGCTGCTGACCTTCGTCTTCACCGTGGTCGTGGAGATCCTGATCATCGCCCCCAGCGCCGCGAGCTTCCATGAGCGCTGGCTGCTGGACCGGCTGCAGTCGGCCGAACTGGCCTCGGTCGGGGTCGAGGCCCTGCCCTATTCGGCGGTCGAGGACGAGACGGCGGAACAGCTGCTGGCCATCGGCGGGGTGCAGGCCGTGGTCGTCGGCGACCAGGGCGTGCGGCGGCTGTTGCTGCAGGCGCCCAATCTGCCGCGCACGCCCGACCTGATCGATCTGCGCCAGAGCCGGCCCGTGGCCCGCACCCTGGACCCGTGGCGCACCCTGTTCGGCCATCCGGACCGGTCCATTCGTGTTCAGGCCCGGCCGCGATACCGCTCGGGCGACTTCATCGAGATCCTGGCCCCGGCCCAGCCGCTGAAGCAGGAACTGCGGGCCTTCCTGCTGAACAGCCTGCTGATGTCGCTGCTGATCTCGCTGGTGGCGGGCGGGCTGCTGTACGGCGGCCTGGCCTTCCTGGTGCTGCAGCCGCTGCGGCGGGTGACCCGCTCCATCGAGCATTTCGCTCTCGATCCGGAGGCGGAAGGCGATCCGCCCAGCGACCGGCACGACGAGATCGGGCGGGTCGAGCGCGAACTGGCGCGGATGCAGGAGGAGGTGCGCGTCTCCCTGCGCTCCCGCGCGCGGCTGGTGGCGCTGGGCGAGGCTGTGGCCAAGATCAATCACGACCTGCGCAACATGCTGACCTCGGCCCAGCTCGCCTCCGAGAGACTGGCCGATTCTCCCGATCCCGAAGTCGCGAAGGTCCTGCCCCGGCTGGAGCGCGCCCTGGGACGCGCCGCCGCCCTGTCGCGCAATGTGCTGGAGTACGGCAAGAGCGAGGAGCCCGCGCCCCAGCGGGTCCGCATCCCCCTCGGCGCCGCCATCGCCGCCGCCGCGGAAGACGCGGGCCTGACGCCGGAGGGCGTGCGCCTGACCCGGGCCATTCCCGCCCGCTTCGCCGTCCAGGCGGATCCCGATCAGCTGCACCGCATCCTCGTCAACCTGATGCGCAACGCGCGGCAGGCGATCGAGGGCGACGCCACCCGGCGCACCGGCCGCAAGGGCGCGGTCCGGGTCACCGTCTCGGGCGACGACGGCGACTGCATCATCCGCATCGCCGACGACGGACCGGGGATTCCGCCGCGCCTGTCCGGAAGCCTGTTCGAGCCCTTCGTCAGCGGCCGCGCCTCGGACGGGGCCGGCCTGGGTCTGGCCATTTCGCGCGAACTGGCGGCCAGTCACGGCGGAGCGCTGACGCTGGTCGAGACCGGACCGGCGGGCACCACCTTTGAATTGCGCCTTCCGCACTGACGCCCGGGCCGGCTCCAAATCGCTTGAACGGCGTTATGGCTGGCGGACCGCCGCGAAACCGCCCAGCTTCACGGCGACGCTTTTTCGCCTGAAGGAGGCTTTCATGATCCGCTTCACCCTCGCCGCCGGCGCCGCGCTCGTGCTGGCCGCCACGCCTGTGCTGGCCCAGACCACTCCGCCGCAGGCGACCGTCTCGGGCAAGCCCGGGCCCGTGAACACGGCGCCCGGCTCGGAGGAATGGCTGCGCCAGCGCGGCGAGAGCTACAGATCGGCGCCGGACGCCGAGCAGAACCCGGCCGAGGTCGCCGAGACTATCCGGCTGAACGCGGAGATCGCGGCCCGGAACGCCGCCGCCGAACGGGCCGAGGCCGAGGCCGCCGCGACGTTCGAGCGCCAGAGCGCCCGGTGGCGCGAAGAGACCGCCCGGCTGGAAACACAGCGCGCCCAGTATGAAGCGGACCTCGCGGCTTCCAACTCTGCCCGCGCGGCCTATGAGCGGGCCCGCGCCGCCTGGGAAGCCGAGGTCGCCGCCTGCGAGCGCGAGCGCCGCGTCTGCGTGACGACCCCGCCCGCAAAATACTGACGTCGGCCGGTAACCTTTCGGCCCGCTTCGTCGTAGCTTCGACGCAGGCGTCGATCTGCGCCGGAGCGACCATGACCGACACCGCCGCGGACCCGCCTGTGGACGACGCTGAAAGCCGCCGCGCCGGGCGCTCCGGCCGGCGCGCTGACCGTTCTCTGCGGGGCGGCCGGACGGATACCTATCGCCATCCGCCGCCGGTGCGGATCGGCCACTGGCTGAACGCTGTCGCCGTCGTGGTGCTGATCATGAGCGGGCTGAACATCCTGCTGGCCCATCCCCACCTCTACTGGGGCGTTCGCTCGACCTTCGCCGATCCGTGGGTCAGCATCCCCCCGCTGCCGAACTGGCTGCTGATCCCGCAGGGCCGCAACCTTGCGGAGGCGCGGAATTATCACTTCCTGTTCGCCTGGATCTTCGTGGCCAACGGGCTGGTCTATCTGGCGTACAGCGTCCTGACAGGGCGGCTCGGCCGCCGCATCTGGCCGACCGCGACGGAGCTGAAGGGGTTGGGCGCATCGATGGCGGAACACGCCCGCTTTCACTTTCCGACCGACGATCACGCCCGCGCCTATAATGTGATCCAGAAGCTGGCCTATGCGGCGATGATCCTGATCATCCTGCCGATGATGCTGATCACGGGCCTGTCGATGTCGCCCGGCTTCAACGCCGTGGGCGGTGTGCTGCTGGAGATCATGGGCGGGCGGCAGTCGGCGCGGACGCTGCATTTCATCTCGGCCGGCCTGATCGTCGGCTTCATCGTCATCCACGTCGGCCTGGTGATCTGGACGGGCCCGTTAAACAACATGCGGTCGATGATCACCGGCTGGTTCGTGATCCAGCCGCCCGGCTCGACCGCCGGGCCGAAGCTCCGGCGCCGGGTCGATGAGGGAGACGGATCATGAACCGCCGCCGCTGGCTGACCGGCGCTGTCGCCACCGCCGCGACCGCCCTGCTGTCCGCCTGCGGGCAGGCGGGGACCAGTCTGGCGGAGCAGGCGCGGCGCATGGGCGAGGGACTGACGCGGCGGGCGCAACGCCTGCTGATCCCGCGCGACGCCCTGGCCCCGACCTACAGCCGGGCCGAGATTTCACCGGACTTCCGGACCAATGGCTCGATCGATCCGGCGGCCGCCGACTATGCGGCGCTCAAGGCCGGCGGCTTCGCCGACTACCGGCTGATCATCGACGGTCTGGTGGAGCGGCCGCTGTCGCTGAGCCTGGCCGAACTGCGCGCCCGTCCGGCGCAGAGCCAGATCACCAAGCACGACTGCGTCGAGGGCTGGACCTCGATCGGCGAATGGACCGGCGTGCGGCTGGAGACCCTGCTGGACGAGGCGGGCCTGAAGCCCGAGGCCCGCTACATCGTCTTCCACTGTTTCGACGCCCTGGATCAGCGCGAGGACGGCGAGCGGTACTATGAGAGCATCGACCTGATCGACGCCCGGCACCCCCAGACCATCTTGGCGTACGGCATGAACGGCGAGACCCTGCCGGTCCCGCACGGCGCCCCGCTGCGGCTGAGGGTCGAGCGGCAGATCGGCTACAAGCACGCCAAATACATCCGGCGCATCGAGGCGGTGGAGCGCTTCGACCACATCGGCGGCGGCAAGGGCGGCTATTGGGAAGACCGTGGCTACGAGTGGTTCGCCGGGATCTGAATTCCGCCGTTCAGGCCTCCGCGCCCTCGGCCCGCTTCTTCATCATGGCGTCGAAGCTGCCCCAGACGCCCTCGGCGCCGTGCCAGGCGCCGGTGGTGGCGGCCTTGGAGTATTCGGTGGCGCGGGCCTCGAAGAAGTTGGCGTGCTCGACGCCGGACAACATCGACTGCAGCCACGGCAGCGGGTTCTCCTTGACCCCGAACACTTCCGGCAGATGCAGCTGGCGCAGGCGCCAGTCGGCGATGAAGCGGATGTACTGCTTGATGTCCTCGGGGACCATGCCGTTGACCGGCCCCATCTCGAAGGCCAGGTCGATGAAGCGGTCCTCCATCTCGACCACCGTCCTGCAGCATTCGACGATGTCGGCGGCCACGGCCGGGGTGACCGCGCCGGTCTCCTTGTTGAAGGCGTGGTACAGCTTGATGATGCCCTCGCAGTGCAGGCTCTCGTCGCGCACCGACCAGCTGACGATCTGGCCCATGCCCTTCATCTTGTTCTGGCGCGGGAAATTCATCAGCATCGCGAAGGAAGCGAACAGCTGCAGTCCCTCGGAGAAACCGCCGAACATGGCCAGGGTGCGGGCGATGTCGCCGTTGGTCTCGACCCCGAACCTGCCCATGAAGTCATGCTTGTCGCGCATGGCCTCGTATTCCATGAAGGCGCCGAACTCGCTCTCGGGCATGCCGATGGTCTCGAGCAGCAGGGCGTAGGCGGCGATGTGGATGGTCTCCATGTTGGCGAAGCTCGCCAGCATCATCTTGACCTCGGTCGGTTTGAACACCCGGCCGTAGCGCTCCATGTAGTTGTCCTGGACCTCGATGTCGGCCTGGGTGAAGAAGCGGAAGATCTGGGTCAGCAGGTTGCGTTCCGACGGCGTCAGATTGGCCGCCCAGTCCTTGCAGTCCTCGCCCAGCGGCACCTCTTCAGGCATCCAGTGGACCTGCTGCTGTTTCTTCCACATGTCGAAGGCCCACGGGTAGCGGAACGGCTTGTAGGCCGCAGACGGGGTCAGCAGGCCGGCGGTCGGGGGGGTGATCGAGACGTGCGCGTTCATCGGGGTACTGGCTCTGTCGGCGAATCCGAGGGTGGGTTCACCATGCGGTCGGACAGGCCCGGCGCCAAGCCGAAATGCGGCTATATTGCGATCACTTTTTCCGCGACCGCTACATATGGTGTCCCGATGCCGGACAACTGGGGACGCGGCTGGGGACAAGCCCAAGCCTGGCCTATGGCGGGGGCGGGAACTCTCGGGCGCGCCGGGGGCCCCCCGCGTCTACCTTGGGTGATCGAAGGAGAGTCCCGATGACCTACACCGTCTATGGCGCGGCCGGTTCCGGCTCGGTCCCGGTCGAGGCCGCCCTGACCCTGATCGGCGCGCCCTATCGCGTGGTCGAGGCCGTGACCTGGGAGGGCGACGCGGAGCGCGACAAGGTCGCGGTCGTCAATCCGATGCGGCAGATCCCGGCGCTGATCACGCCGGCCGGCGAAACGATCACCGAAAGCGCGGCGATCCTGATCTGGCTGGCCGAACAGCATCCGGAGGCGGCGCTGGGGCCCGAGCCCTGCGATCCGCGGAGGGCGCAGTTCCTGCGCTGGATGTGTTTCGTCCCGGCCGCCGTCTACTCGATGTACTGGGTTCGCGACGATCCGGCCCGGCTGGCCGGCGCCGATCCGGCCGCCCAGGCGCTGATCAGGACCCGCACCGCCGAACGGATCGCGGACTGCTGGGCGAAGATGGAGAGCCAGATCGTCCCCGACCGGTTCCTGCTCGGCCCCGAGCCGACGGTGCTGGACCTCTATGTCGCCGTGGCCAGCCGCTGGACCCCGCACCGCAGGCGCTTTCACGAGGTCGCGCCGCGGATGGGCGCGGTCATGCGGCGCGTCGACGCCCTGCCGGAGCTCGAGGCCTTCTGGGCCGAACGCTTCCCGTTGACGGGAAGGTACGGGGGCTAGGCGGCCTCGGCGGCGGGAGTGACCCGGGCCTCCGGAAGCTCGCCGGCCAGGGCCCGGTTGACCACGGCCAGAAGGCCGGCCTGGTTTATGGGCTTGGCCATGTGGGCGTTCATGCCCGAGGCCAGGCACCGGACCACGTCCTCGGGCATGGCGTCGGCGGTCATGGCCACGATCGCGAGGCCGCTCTCGGGCCCCGGCAGGGCGCGGATGCGGCGCGTCGCCTCCAGCCCGTCCATGTGGGGCATGCGCACATCCATCAGCACCAGATCGAACGGCTGGCCGGCGACGGCGTCGATCGCCTGCTGGCCGTCGCAGACCTCGACCACGTCGCAGCCGAAGGCTTCCAGCATGATGCGGGCGACCTCGCGGTTGACCGGATGGTCGTCGACCACCAGCACGCGCGGCGTGCGGTCGCCAGCGTCCTCGCCCGCATCCTCGCCGCCGGCTTCAGGCTCGGGGCGGGCGGGCTCCGCCATGGCGTCTGGCGCACGCGGCAGGGGCAGGTTGATGATGAAGGTCGCTCCCTCGCCCGGCCGGCTGTCGACGTCGATGCTTCCGTTCAGACGGCGGACATGCCGGGCGACCAGCGCAAGACCCAGACCCATGCCGCAGTGGCTTCGGCGAATCGAGGCGTCGCCCTGGGCGAAGGCCTCGAACAGTTCCGGCAACAGCGCGGGCTCGATGCCCGCGCCTGTGTCCGAAACGCGGATGCAGACGCCGTCCGGCGACCGGTCCAGACGGACCGTGACCTCGCCCCGTTCGGTGAATTTGACCGCATTGGCGACCATGGGGTGCAGCGCCTGGCGCAGCGCTCGCCGGTCGCACATGAAGCGCGCGTTTTCGGGCAGACGGTCGTCGATGGTCAGAGCCAGTCCCCGGGCTTCGGCCGCGGTCCGGCTGGGAGCGACGGCCTCGCGCGCCACGGTGGCCAGGTCCAGGGCCTCCGGGGAGACGGTGTCGTCGCCGCGCGCGAAGTCCAGAATATCCTCGACCAGCATCAGCAGGCCGTCGCTGGATTCGCGGATCTGGCGGGCCTGGCGCAAGGCCGTGGCGTCAAGGCCGGGCCGGCTGGCCAGCACGTCGGCGAAACCGGCGACGCCGTTCAGCGGCGTGCGCATCTCGTGGCTCATCATGGCCAGGAAACGGGAACGGGCGGCGGCGGCGTCCTCGGCCTTGCGGCGGGCCTCCTGGGCGGCGACCGTCCGGGCGCGCAAGCGGGACTCGAGCCGACGGCGCTCGGTCATGACGGTCGAGACCGGCAGCACGGTGATCACCATGGCGAGGAGATAAAGGTTGTAGACGCCGAGCCGGCGCAGCATCGGGCTCACGCCCTCCAGCCCCGGAATGTCCAGCAGCCGGGTCAGGTGCACCGGGCCGTGGCCGGTCAGGGTCAGAACCCCGCTGACGGTCGCAAGGCCGATCAGGGCGATCGCCGCCGTCGTCGGCGACAGCCGCAGGGCGATCAGCAGCATGGGCGGGAAGCACAGGAAGGCCAGCGGGGCGTCGTCCTGCCAGAAGACGACGCCGGTGACGGCCAGCATCAGCGCCAGCAGGGCGGTCGCCTCGGGCCAGCGGGCCCGCGTCGTGCCGTGGAAACGATGCGCCCGCGCCATCAGCAGCAGCACCGGCGTCACCAGCAGGAGGCCGAGCAGTTCGACGATGACGAAGGAATAGATGCCGAAAACGCCGGCCACGGTGAGCGGCGTGTGGCGGATCAGCATGGTCAGGCCGAAACCCGCGAGAGCCGTCGCGGCCACCGCGGGCGCCGCGGCGAGCAGGCCGAAGGCGAACAGCCGGCGCGGCCGTCGCATGTCCAGCGCGGCGCCGCAGAACCGCCGGGCCAGCAGGGCCGCAAGGACGGCCTCGCCGACGTTCATCACCGCGTTGAGCCACATCAGCATGCCCGGGTCGCCCCGGACGGCGTTGCTGAGGAGGTTGATCAGGAAGCTGACGCACAGGACGCCAATCGCCGGCCGGCGATGCAACTGCAGCAGCGCCGCAGCCATGATGCCGTTGGAAAGCCAGATCAGGACCGTGCCGTAGGTGGCCACGTTCCAGTGGCCGATCAGCTGCGAGGCCGCGAACAGCAGCACATAGGCCCAGGCCGGCGGGCCCGCCGCGCGGCCCGCTTCATGCCTGAACAGACGCCAACGACCCTTCAACCCGAGCCTCCCCGGCCCACACTGCACAATCAGAGCGATAGGGCGAATACGTAAACAAATCCGTCACATCCGTGACCGCGATCATGGCCGCAGGAACCCTCGTCCGACCGCAACCGTTTTCAGGCCCGCGCCGTCACCGGCCGGGAATGGAGAGCCGGACAATGTCAGACACCGTCGCCGACCCCAGCTTCCATCCGCCCGCAGAGGCCGTCGCCTTCTACCAGGAATCGCTGCGGCTTCTGAAGGAGAGCGGCATCCCCTTCCTGCTGTCCGGCACCTATGCGGTCACCGCCTATACCGGCATCCGCCGCCCCACCAAGGATCTGGATATCTTCTGCAAGCCCGGGGACTATCCCCGCATCCTCGCCTTCTTCCAGGCGCGCGGCTATCGCACCGACGTCGAGGACGAGCGCTGGATCGCCAAGGTGTGGAAGGACGACCACTATTTCTTCGACGTGATCTTCGCCATGTCGAACGGCACGATCGCGGTGAACGACGCCTGGTTCGGACCGGACACGATCGAGGTCTATGGCCACACGGTTTCGATCACCCCGCCGACGGCCCTGATCCTGTCCAAGGTCTTCATCCAGGACCGGTACCGGTACGACGGGGCCGATGTGAATCACATCATCCTCAAACAGTCCGACGCCATCGACTGGAAGAGCCTGCTGGACCAGATGGACCTGTATTGGGAGGTGCTGATGTCGCACCTGCTGAACTTCCGGTTCGCCTATCCGACCGAACGGGACAACATCCCTGCCTGGCTGATGCACGAACTGACCGAGCGGCTTCGGGCCCAGGTCGATCTGCCGGCGCCGCGGGTCAAGGTGTGCCGCGGCCGGCTGTTCAGCGCCCGCGACTATATCTCGGACATCTCGGAATGGGGCTTCGGAGACATCGTCGGCAAGGGCCTGGAGGAACGTCATGACCCCATCCACTGATCCCGCGACGGCCGTGGGCGCCAGCGCCGAAGGCGACCCGCAAACGCCGCAGCCGGGGATGGAGGCGGGGCCGACGAGGAAGCTGCGCGTGGCGGCCGTGGGCGACCTGCACGTCGGCGAGACCCACGACCGACCGCATCGCGAGCTGTTCGACCGGGTGCACGAGGACGCCGACGTCCTGTGCCTGTGCGGGGACCTGACCAATTTCGGCAAGACCCGCGAGGTGGAGATCCTGCTCGAGGACCTGCGTGGCTGCCAGATTCCCATGGTCGGCGTGCTGGGCAATCACGAGCATGAGTGCGGCCAGCCCGATCATGTGACGAAGCTGCTGTGCGACGCCGGGGTCATGATGCTGACCGGCCAGGCCTATGAGATCGAGGGCGTCGGCTTCGCCGGCGGCAAGGGCTTCATCGGCGGCTTCGGGCGCTACATGCTCAGCCCGTTCGGCGAGGCCTCGATCAAGGCCTTCGTGCAGGAGGCGGTGGAGGACGCCAATCACATCGAGAATTCGATCCGCATGCTGCGCACCGAGCGCAGCGTGGTGTTGCTGCACTATTCACCCGTGGTCGACACCGTGATGGGCGAACCGCCCGAAATCCACGCCTTCCTCGGCTCGTCGCGGCTGGGCGAGACCATCGACCGCTACGACAACATCAGCCTGGTGGTGCATGGCCACGCCCACCGCGGCCAGCCCGAGGGCCGGACCACCAAGGGGGTGCCGGTCTACAATGTCGCCCTGCCCGTGCTGCGGACGCTGGGCGAGACGCCCTACCGGGTGTTCGAGGTCTGAAACGCCGTTCGCGGCTCGAACCGCCGCCAGACCGCCCACATCAGCAGGGCCGTTAGTATGCCCAGGCCGTCTGCGAGCAGATCGCCCCAGCTGGCGTCGCGGCCGACCATACCCTGTATCAGCTCGACCGCGCCGCCCAGCGCGAGCGCGGACAGCGCCGCCAGGGTGCGCGGCAGGCGGCGGAACAGCACGCCGATGCTCCACAGGATCAGGCCAAAGGCGATGAAGTGGAGCGCCTTGTCCCAGAGGTTGGCGGCGGCCTCGACGTTCTGGAAAGGGCCGACCATGGAACCGATGATAACGACCAGCAGGACGAGCGCCGTGAGACGCGTGGGGAACTTCATCTGGGCGACACTCGGCGACGGGAGGAAGGGCTTCTATCAGCGCGCGAGCAGAACCCACACCCCGGTCGCGGCGAAACCTAGCGCCGCGGCGAGGCGAATCCACGTCAGCGGCAGCTTGCGCGCGGCCGCCTCGCCCAGCAGCACCGCCGGCCCGTTGACCAGCATCATGCCCAGGGTCGAGCCCGCGACGACCGGCAGCAGATCCTGAAACCGGGCCGCCAGCATGGCGGTGGCGACCTGGGTCTTGTCGCCCATCTCGATCAGGAAGAAGGCCGCGGTGGTGGTCCAGAACACGCCGGCGAAGGTCTTCTCGGTCATGTCGGGCTTCTCGTCGAACCGGTCGGGGACGAGGGCCCAGGCGGCGAAGCCGAGGAAGGCCAGGCCCACGCCCCAGCGCAGCCACTCTCCGTCCATGAAGCGCGCCAGCAGGGAGCCCGCCAGGGCCGCGAAGGCGTGGTTGGCGACCGTGGCCGCCAGGATGCCGAGGATGATCGGCAGCGGACGCCGCCAGGTCGCCGCCAGCATGATGGCCAGCAGCATGGTCTTGTCCCCGATCTCCGCGATGGAGACGAGGCCGGTCGATATCAGGAAGGCTTCCAACTCAACGTCATGCGCGGGGGTTCGGCGGACAGACCAGTGGCATCCGCAGCCGGCCCCCGCGTGGAAGCACCCTGCGAAGCCAGCGGTCTTGCCAGGGCCCTGACGGGCCAGAACGCGCCATCCTCTCCGGGCGAGAGGAAGTGTGTTGACGCGAACCCCGCTGATCGGCGCGGGCGGCTACTCCCCGATGACGGCGGGCGGTGTATCCGTCACGGGCTCCGGGGGCAAGACCTCGTCGTGCAGACCCTTGTCGCGAACGGCCTGCCGGCGCCCGATGGCGTAGGCGACCAGCCAGAGCGCCATGGCCCAGGCGGCGCCGGCGCACCAGCCGGCGAAAACGTCCGAAGCCCAGTGAGCGCCCAGATAGACCCGGGTCAGTCCGATCAGCAGGGCGATCAGGATGGAGGCGCCCAGGACGAAGGCCTTCAGGTGCGCGCGCGGAAAGGCCCGGGTCAGCATCACCCCGAGGGTCAGATAAAAGACGGTCGCCAGCAGGGCGTGGCCCGAGGGGAAGCTGGCGTTCAGCGTGTCGACGGCCTGAAAGTCCGACGGGGGGCGCTGACGGCCGAACAGCTCCTTGAGGCCTTCGCTCAGGGCGACGCCGCCGGCGAGACCCAGCACCAGCAGCAGGGCCGACAGTCGCTTTTTCTGAATCAGCAGGAAGGCGATGGCGATGACGGCGAACAGGGCCAGTACGGATATGCCGCCCAGGGAGGTCAGGTCGGCGGCCGCCTCCTTGAGCCACCACGGCCCGCGGGGGTCTCCGGCGGCCGGCTGCATCCAGGTCAGCACAGCCTGATCGAAGGCCTGGCCGTCGGTCTCGGTCATGTCGTCGGCGACCTCGACGAAGGTCATGATGCCGAGGGCGACGACGAACAGGGCGGAGACCGCCGCGATTTCGGTCCGTGCGATGCGCAGCATTCGGCGCAAAAAGGTGAGGGTATGCTGCGATGTCATCGGCTGCTAACGGTCCCGCTTGTGGGACCGTTCCACTCACGCGTTCGTGATCGAATACGGCAAGGCTCGTCACGCCCTCGTCGCGGCCTGTCCACAGGCTCATCCCCCGCCATGATGCCGATTCGGGCAGAAAGTGATCGTCAACCCCGTTGACGGTTGGTTAGCCATCTGCGCCCCATATGTGGGCTTGGGGAGCGCTTCAGCCACTAGGTCTTGTGGTTTGGAGCGCGGGGACACCCATTCGATTTTGTTCAGGGCGGCGAATACCATGGCTGGCGGCGAAGCGTTGAAGACGGTTGATTTCGTGTCCCCGACGGACGGTGATGCGACGGCGCGTCCCCATCTGTCCGTGGTGAAATCCCTGCAGCTCGACCGGTCCCGCGACGACCTGCTGACCGACTTCGGCAAGAAGACGCTGGAGGACCGCTATCTGCTGCCCGGCGAGAGCTATCAGGACATGTTTGCGCGCGTCGCCACCGCCTATGCCGACGACCACGACCACGCCCAGCGCGTCTATGACTATATGTCCAAGCTGTGGTTCATGCCCTCGACGCCGGTGCTGTCGAACGGCGGCGCCGACCGCGGCCTGCCGATCAGCTGCTTCCTCAACGCCGTGGCCGACAGCCTGGACGGCATCCAGTCGGTTTGGAACGAGAATGTCGCCCTGGCCTCGAACGGCGGCGGCATCGGCACCTACTGGGGCGGGGTCCGGTCGATCGGCGAGAAGGTCAAGGGCGCGGGCCAGACCTCGGGCATCATCCCCTTCATCCGCGTGATGGACTCCCTGACCCTGGCGATCAGCCAGGGTTCGCTGCGCCGCGGTTCGGCCGCCGTCTATCTGGACGTCCACCACCCCGAGATCGAGGAGTTCCTCGAGATCCGCAAACCCTCGGGCGACTTCAACCGCAAGTCCCTGAACCTGCACCACGGCATCAACATCTCGGACGCCTTCATGGAGGCTGTCCGCGACGGCCGGACCTTTGACCTGCTGTCACCCAAGGACAAGGCGGTGGTGAAGACCGTCGACGCCCGCGCCCTATGGCAGAAGATCCTCGAGATCCGCCTGCAGACCGGCGAGCCCTATCTGATCTTCTCGGACACGGTGAACCGCCAGATGGCGCCGCACCAGCGCGAGCTGGGCCTGTCGGTCAAACAGTCCAACCTGTGCGCCGAGATCATGCTGCACACCGGCCGCGACCACCTCGGCGTCGATCGCACCGCCGTCTGCTGCCTGTCCTCGGTCAACGCCGAGATGTTCCTGGAGTGGCGCGAGGAGCCGAAATTCGTCGAGGACGTGATGCGCTTCCTCGACAATGTGCTCGAGGACTTCATCCGCCGCGCCCCGCCGGCCATGGCTGCGGCCGTCTATTCGGCCAAGCGCGAGCGTTCGGTCGGCCTCGGTCTGATGGGCTTCCACTCCTTCCTGCAGTCCCAGGGCGTGGCCTTCGAAAGCGCCATGGCCAAGTCGTGGAACATGCGGCTGTTCAAACACCTGCGCCGCGAGGCCGACAAGGCCAGCCGCGTCCTGGCCGAAGAGAAGGGCGCCTGCGAGGACGCCGCCGAGCGCGGCGTCATGGAGCGGTTCAGCCACAAGCTGGCCATCGCCCCGACCGCCTCGATCTCGATCATCTGCGGCGGCACCTCGGCCGGCATCGAGCCGATCCCGGCCAACATCTACACCCACAAGACCCTGTCGGGCTCGTTCGCGGTCAAGAACCCCTATCTGGAGAAGGTTCTCGGCGCGAAGGGCATCGACACCACCGAGGTCTGGTCCTCCATCCTCGAGCACGAGGGTTCGGTGCAGCACCTCGAAGGCCTGGACGAGGACGAGAAGGCCATCTTCAAGACCGCCTTCGAGCTGGACCAGCGCTGGATCGTCGAACTGTCGGCCGACCGCGCTCCGGAAATCTGCCAGGCGCAGTCGATCAACCTGTTCATCCCCGGCGACGTGAACAAGTGGGACCTGCACATGCTGCACTGGTCGGCCTGGGAGAAGGGCGTCAAGTCGCTCTACTACCTGCGCTCCAAATCGGTTCAGCGGGCCGCCTTCGCCGGGGCCGAGAACAAGGTCGAGGCCGAGATCGACCCGAACCAGCCGGACCTCTTCTCGGCGGCGCGCACCGACTACGACGAATGCCTGGCCTGCCAGTAGGCCGGTAACCACGCCGACAGCCTCTCCGCCGGAACCTGCCTGTCGGGGCCGACGTTCCGGGACACGAAGCGAAAGTCTGTTGGCGTAACGGCCTGCATCGTGCAGGGTCGCATTCGTTAACGGATCGGGGAGGGACCGTTGATGCGTATGGCGGCGATTCTGGCCGGAGTGTTGGCGACTGTGGCGCTTGCGGCCCCGGCGCTCGCAACCGAATCGCAGGACACCCCGACCGCCCGGTCCGATCTTTCCGACCCGTGGAAAGTCGCCGTCGAGCGCCCGACCAATGTCGCCGATCTCCTGACCCGTCTCGACCGTGACGCCCGGTATGCCGCCGACCGTGCATGGGAAGCCGCCGATGGCTGGGCCGGCTATGCGCCCGACCGCGACCGGTCTTCGCAATGGGCGGCGTCCAGCCGGGACGTCTGGTTCGAAACGGAGCGCTTCGACGACCGGTTGCGCCTGCGCACCGAGGGGCCGTTGCGCCGCCTCGACGGCTCGCCCCTGCCGCCCGGACCGCTGGACCCGGCGACCCTCGACGCCGAACACTACGATCTGACCTACATCCGCGGCTGGACCGAAACCCTGGGCCAGACGGCCTCGGGGCTGGACGTCACCCTGACGCCGCACCTGGGGGTCGGGGTGGGATCGCGCGGCGGCACGACAGAGGCGGGCGCCACCCTGCGCATCGGCCGCGGCCTCGAAAAGCTGGTCCCGGACGGCGGCGACGCCTTCGGCGAACGTCCCCGCTGGTATCTGTACGCGGCGGGCTCGGGCCGGGCCGTCGGCTATAATTTCGCCCGCAACCGGGACGGCGACTTCGCCCGCTCGGGCGTGAGCCAGGACTCGGGCAATTTCCTCGGCGACGCCTCGCTGGGCGTGGCGATGCGCCGGGGCCCGGTGCACAGCTCCCTGAGCGTCGTCTATCGCGAGATCGAGACCGAGGGCCTGCGCGCCGGCCACGGCGTCGATACGGACGTGTCCGAGGGCCTGATCGCCTTCCAGCTGAGCATCAAGCCGGAATAGCCGCGCCCGCTACTGCGTCCGCGCCACACCTTCCCGACGATCGTCGGCGCCCCCGTCCCAGGCCCAGCCCCCCGCACCCTGCCGCCACATCGCGCCATGCAGGCCCGAGTTTTCACTGGCGTTGGGCTGGAGCGCGACGCCCCGCGCGGCCAGCCCCGTGCGCAGGGCCTCGGAGAAGCGTTCCGTGTCCGCTCCGAAGCCGTCGCCCCTGGCCACCAGATTGGGCAGGTCGAACGCCGCCTGCACCGGCAGGCCCCAGTCCAGGATCGCGATCAGGGCCCTCGCGTTATAGGCCAGGATCGACGGCCCGCCCGGCGAGCCCAGGGCCCCCAGCAGGCGCCCGTCGCGGTCGAGGATCAACACCGGCGACATCGACGACCGGGGCCGTTTACCGGCCGCCACGGCGTTGGCCGCCGGCGCGCCGTCGGGCCGCACGGGCGTGAACGAGAAGTCGGTCAGCTGATTGTTGATGAAGAAGCCGGCCGCCATCCGGCCCGAACCGAACACGCTTTCCACCGTGGTGGTCATGCTGACCGCATTGCCCCGGGCGTCGACGACCACGAAATGCGAGGTCCCTGCCGGTTCGCGCGTCGCGTCGGGGCCGGGGAAGGCGCCGCCCGGCGGCGTGCCGGATTCGGCGGCGCCGGTCAGGCCGGGCGCCAGCGCGGCGCGGGCGGCGACATAGTCGGGGTCCAGCAGGCCCTGCACCGGCACGCCCACGAACCCGGGATCGCCGACATAGCGGTCGCGGTCGGCGTACATGAGCCGCTGCAGTTGGGCGAAGGCGGTCCAGGCCGCCACGCTGCCGGGCCCCTCGTGGACGTCCGGCGTCCGCTCGGCCATGGCCAGCAGCTGAAGCACGGCCACGCCGCTGGACGGCGGCGGCGGCACGCAGACGACATAGATCCTGTACGGCCGGCACAGGGCCCCGCGCTCGACCGGCGCATAGGCGGCGATGTCGGCGGTCGTCAGCGCGCCGGGCCGCGGCTCCTGCGCCACGGCGGCGGCGATCTCGCGCGCGATGCGGCCGTTGTAGAAGGCGTCGGCGCCCCCCGCCGCCAGCTCGGCCACGGTCTCGGCGTAGGCGGGGTTCCTGAGCACGTCGCCGGCGGCGTAGCGCGCCCCGTCCGGCCTGGTGAAATAGGCATTGGCCCAGCGGCTTCTCGCCTGGCCCCGCGGGGCCGCGATCATGCCCGCCAGCCGAGGGCTGACCACAAAGCCGTCGCGCGCCAGACGCTCCGCGTCGCCGAACAGGGCGCTCCACGGCAGCCGTCCGTGCGCCCTCTGCGCCATCGCCAGCATGGCCACGGCGCCCGGCGCGCCGGTCGAGCGGCCGCTCAGGATCGCCTCGCCCACGCCGAGCGGCCGTCCGTCTTCGTAGAACAGTTCAGGCGTCGCCGCCGCCGGCGCCGTCTCGCGTCCGTCATAGCTGGTGACCTCGCCGGTGGCGGCGTCGAACACCATCATGAAGGCGCCGCCCCCCAGTCCCGACGACTGCGGCTCGACCAGGCCCAGCACCGCCTGGATGGCCACGGCGGCGTCCACCGCCGAACCGCCCTCGCGCAGCACCTTCAGACCCGCCTCGACCGCCAGCGGATTGGCGGCGGCCACGAAGGGGCCGCGCGCGGCCGGCGCCGGGGCCGGGACCGGCGCCGCGCCGGCTGATCCGCCCGTCCCGCCCGCACACCCCGCCAGCGCCAGCGCCGTCGCCACGACAGCCGTCAGCACTCGGAAGGACCGGGTCGGGAGGAGGTTCATGGCTGACTCGTGCGAGGGCGGATGCGCGGAGAAGCCTCTACTTGGCCCGGCGGCCGCCCGAACGAAACCCCCCGCCGTTTCGCCCGTGCGGATCGGCGCCGGAATTCATCGTTGAAAACCCGTCGCGTGGCTCTTGCCCCCCGCCCCCCCGTCCGCTAGATACCCGCCTCGCCGTTCGCGGCCAAGCGCGCCCGTAGCTCAGCTGGATAGAGCATCAGACTACGAATCTGAGGGTCGGACGTTCGAATCGTTCCGGGCGCGCCATTTCTTCCAGAATATGTTGAGCTTTCGGGCGGCGAGTAGCGCTTCTATACCGAGGGCAACAGTAATGGTCGCCAGATTGTCCACCGCCTGGACTGGTTCCAGTCCGAAGGCGTCTGAGGGCTTCTGAGGCCTCACTCGACCGGGAACCGCTGGTTACATAACCTAGAACGGCTCGGACGCCGGCGTTGCCCGGACACACCGTTTTTGGGCTTGTCCCCCGGACTCGTGAACTGCTCCTCTGTCCCCCCGGGATTGTCGGGGGACATCGCCATGCGGCGGTTTGGAAGGTTAATTCCCGAATCTGAAACGCAAATTCGCGCTTGCAGTCCAACAAATCCGGCTCGCGACCCGGCGTCTTGGGCGTTACTTGAGCGGGGAAAACGATCTTTAGATCAAGATCTTCTCAAGTTTCAACTGTCCACCCGGGGGACAAAAGGGTCGGTTTTCGTGACCAGCCATTGTTCACCCGAATCGCGGTCCCTTTTTCAGCCAGAGAGACCGCCGGGCGCACAGTCCCCGTGATCGGCCCTCGTGATCGACCAGCTATCACAAGCCAAAAACGCCGTGATGTGCCGCCCCATCGCGAACTTTCCTGGCTGGTCCGGCAACCGCGACCCGTGTCGGGGCGCCAAATCCGCAAAACTGCGGGCCGGCCACCCTCGCCGCCCGAGGCGTCGCAATAGCGGGCTGGCACATCACGGTCTCCGGGGCCTGATGTGCCAGCCATCATCCGGACTCACGGTGGCCGTCGGATGGAAGAGAACGCTGGCGTTGACGAGCTCTTGGCCTACGTCTCCCAGTCTCCTGCGACTGGCCTGTCGCCGATAGATTTGCGCAGACCGGTCGGTGGTATGGCCGAGCTGGGCCATGATGATGGCGTCGGAGCATCCGGCTTCGGCGAGCTCTACGCCGCGCGTGTGTCTCAGGCCGTGCCAAGTCAGCCCGGACCTTACCTTGCCCTTCCCCTCCAGTCGCCCAAGAACGCGGGCCAACGCCTGACTGAGCTGCCTCGGGCGCCAAGCGCCGCCGCGACGATTGTAGGCGATGGTGGGCGCAGCGGAGGTCGTGCGCTCATCGAGGAGCTCGGTCAGCCGCGGGTCTTCGAGATGTTCGATGCCGATCAGGCTCTTTCCCGATCGCCACCTGTATCGGACCCGCGCCCCTTCCCGGACGCGAGCCGTTGTGGGCAGGCGGCACAGATCGTCGCGCCGAAAGCCGCCGTATCTGGCAAGGCCGACCGCTCTCACCAGACCTGGCATATGCGCACAGGCGGCCAAGACGTCCGCCACCTCCGCCGGCGTCCACACCGGGTGCGGTTCGGCGCACCGCCCTCGTCCCTTCACGCGGTTAACACCGAAGAAGAGATTCAGCGGAAGAACCTCATCATCGATCAGCGGCCGACATGCGTTCTTCAGAAGCTGTAGTCGCAGGGTGGCTGCCCGGTGTCCGTCGAGGGCCCAGCGATCCCGCAAGCTGCGGAGGAATGGACGTCGCACCTGATCCAGTGCGACGTGCCCGATGTGGTCATGCAAATGGCCGGCGACGCGGCGATACTCCTGCCGCGTGCTGGCCGAGAGCCGGAGGAAATCCGGACTGGCGAGATAATCGTCGAGCAGGTCCCAAACCCGCTTGTCGGCATGGTCTGTCAGAAGCGCCTCCAACTGGAGCGCCGTTCCGACCGTCGGAACGGCCGCAGAAATGAGTTTCATGGGAGAGCCGTGTTATGCGGCCGCAATCTGTCTAGGCTAATCAGCAAATCCCGGCAACCCGGATTCACGGGGATCCAGGTCGTGACGAAATGATGGGGCTCCAGAAACAGGAAGCTCACCATGCCGACCACGAAATATCCAGCAGTCGACGCTGCAATCCGGAAAGAGCTCAGGAGGCAGTCCGATCCGGACTGGAGGCCGATCCGCGCGACCTTCCCAAGTGTGCCCAAGAGCTCGTTCTATAATCGGATCAAGGCCGTCGAACGGGCCCTGCAGGAGGAACGCAGGGCGAAGAGGCTCCGGCTGGCCGAGCCGTTGAGTCCGCGCGCAGGGCGCCGGGATCCCTTTGCTCTAATGGCGGAATGCGATCTGAGAGCGGAACTTGTGTTCGTACTCGACCTGTCCCTGCGGCTTCGCGCCGCCTCATTGGAGGGTGATCGAATCAAGAATCCCGTGGCGCATGATCAATCGATCCAGCTTCGGAATCGGATCGTACGACGGATGTTGTTGGTGCGAAAAGATCGTGAGCGGTTCGACCTGTGGCATGTCTCCTGGTCAGCCGCCGCAAGGACGATGGGGCGGTCGACATCAGTCCAGCTCTCCCACTTTCGAAAGCAGATGCTCCTCCCGGAGCAGTGGTCTGCGCTGCAGATCGCGATCGGGGCGCTCAGGGACGCCAAGCTGCTCGACACTGGTCCCAACATGTCCTCAAGGGAACTCTACGAGGCAGCGCGATCACGTCTCTACGTCCTTGAGCGTCTTGAAGTCTGGCGGAACAGGCAAATGGATTATCGAATGATGGGACGCCAAGTGGCCTGGATCCTTGAGCGCGTTCAGGATCGGCAAGATCTTTCTTTGGAGGTTGTTGAGCCGCTGCGCCAAATGGCCCGGCTGTGGGTGTATCATGTTGCAGAGCGTTGCGCGGAACGGCGGGGCATCCCCGCGGAAGGGCCGCGACATGCCGTCGCTGTCCTCCATCATAGCCAAAAGGACTCAGTACCGGGGCTTCGGGCGGCCATGACCTTTGCTCGAATGGGATAGCACGTCGGGCACGCGGAACGCCTTAAAGGAGCCAAGCACGAAGAGCCATGAGTGGTAACCGTTGCAAAGGCGGAGGCCGTGATCGTCTCGTCGACTATGGTTCCTTCTTCTGGCGCTCCGCCTTTTTCCCGACCCCCGCTGCGGGCTTCTTTATCCACGCGAATGCGACTTTGTAGCCGAGTTCGTCAGCGATCCGGCGGCCGGCATGGCGGAAGGTGATCAGGCTGAAGAAGGGCAGCCTCGGTTCCTTCTTCGGCGAGCCGTTCACGAGGACGCCGAACACAACGGTGTAGTCGGCGGGCACCAGGTGAGTGCCGGCGGCGGGCACGAGGTCGACGTAATCCGCGCCTCCCGGCTGTTCGGCGATCTTGGTGCGAACGCGATCACGGAATGGCCCGTCCCGCTTTAGCGCGATCGCCGACACGAGGCCTTGGTTGAAGAGGTGGCTGAGCCGCGAAGACTCGGACTTGTCCTTGATGTGGATGAGCCGCTTGTCCTTGCCGAGGAAGTCGCAGACCTCAATCGAAGTAGAGGAATCGCTCGGCTTCACCAGTTTAACGTCCAAGGACAGCAAGTCCCCTCCGCTTGCCTCCACACGGGCATTATATCGCTTTTCGTTGTCACCGGCGTGGGCATCCGGAAGCGCCACCTTATCGGTGTTGGCGAAGTACGCTGCGACCTCCTTCGCCAAGTCGGCGTCGATCCGATACCACCGGCCACCGGACAGAGTGAAGGTTTCACCGTCGAGGACGGTTTCGAAGACGAGGCAGTCCTTCACCGGCCACGCTTGGCCGTTTACTTGGCCCTTCTCGTCGCACTCCTGGACCGAGTGTCGAGAGAGGAAGTCCTTATCGTAGACGCTTAAGCTCTTAGCCTTCAGGTCTGACAGATAGTGGACGATTTCCAGATCAGGAAAAACCGACTGTGACGAGAAGCCCCGAAAGCGAACCCAGTCGGTCTTGTCGGGGTCGTAGATGACCGGGTAAGCCAGCCCTATGTCATCAACCTCCGATGGGTTGTTCGCCAACGCGTCAGTCAGGGCGCTTGCGAGGGCCCCGTCCAGCCTTTCGAGCACCTTAGCGTCTCGAACGTGCTTGATTTGGTCGATCCACCCGAACTCGGTTTTGTAGTCGTCGAGGCCGTGCAACGCCAAGGCCCGAGAGCAGATGCTTGGCAGATCGTCCAGCTTGACCTTACGTCGGATCGTGAGCGCATCGCTTCCACTGATCCGAGTCGCGAATGTCTTGTCCTTAGGCTCGCCAAGCAGCCCCCGGACAATGTCGCGCTCCGGATCAATCTCGAACGCCGTCCGCTCCGATCCCCGGCTGGTCTGGGACCTACGGCTTAGTGTGTTGGAGTCGGGCGTCCGCAGGTCCGCACTGCGCAGCTTGGTGTGGTCCACAGCGTTCAGAACAACGCGCAGGCCGAAGTCCTGCTCGAACGCCGTCTGGTCCAGTTTGGAGTGCCCCATGCCGAAAGAGACGGCAAACCACCTTGCGTCAGCCTTCAGAAACGCGAGCCCGTAGGCGGACCTCTGGATCAGATTGTTCTTGGTGGCAGCCGGCAAATCCAGGAAGTCTGTCCACCCTGGATATCCGCCGCCCAAGGCGCCGGTTGCGACTTGGGAGCCTTCGAACGCAGCCCACGGTTCTAAGGTCACGCCAGCCCGAATGGCACCGGCCGGTTCGACGTCCTCTCGCAGGAGTCGCAGGTTAATGTTCTGAGTTTTCTCGGTCATTCCGGCCCCTTCTTCAGGGTATCGTGGTTCGCGGAACCGAAGATCGCAAGAAGCTAGGCGTTACGCCGGACTGAGGGCCTCATGGAGCATCGCCGGCAGCAGGCCGCTTAGATGGCCGGATGCTTGTCCTTGAGCTACGCAGGCAGCATTTGCCTTAACTTGCAGGTCGTCGAACCAGCATTGGTCATCCAACGTGGGGACGGGGATTGCGATTTTCTCCAGCGCCTTAATGCCCAAGGTGCGGTTGCGGCCAGCCCCGCCGGGCGATGCTTGCGAGAGGGCCAGAAGCCCTTCTTCGCTAAGGAACCAGTATCGCAAGAATTTCGATGTGGCGCGTTCGGGACAGGGGACGCAGGTGAGAAAGCGATGAGAGCCCACCCTACCCGTGTCTTCGGGTTGGGCTACCGCGACAGCGCCCTCCCAAGCGAACACGATATTGAAGAGCAGATCACCGTTTTCGATGCGGAACAGCTTTTTCGAACCAACCTCGATGCCGGGCAGGGCAGGCTTGTGAAAGGTGCCTCTGCCGAACGAACGGACACCAAGTTCCGGGTAGGCCGCGTCGAGGTCGATGACTACAGGACGGCGAACGAGCGGCGCGACCTCGGCCATTGCGACGCGCGGGGCATCGGCCGCGATGCGTGTGAAAGCGGCGCGCAAGACCGCAGCGGTCTCTGCCCCTACTGCGTCAGCGGCATGGGCGCGTGAGGCTACCGCCTCCGCGGCCGCGTCCAGTCGCGCCACGATGGATCTTTGATCAGCAAGGGGCGGGAGAGGTATCTCTTGCGCAAGGAACCGCGCCTCTTTTAGTCGCACGCGATTGGTGCTTCCCTCGCTGGCGCGCCTGCAAAGGGCAACGAACCAGTCGGTTTTGCTTACCCACGCGACGTAGGCCGGGACCGCCCGCCGATCGTCGACGTCAAACGATGGGAAGTCATTCGAGACCACCGCCCCGTCCAGTTCGGGCGGCACAATTCCGAACGCGCCGTGGCGCGCGTCGATCTTGGAGATCACAAACTGCCCGGTCTTCACTTCATTCTGCTGGGTTGCTGAAATCTCAGCACCCTTAAGTTGCCCACGAAGCTTGAGACCCTTGCCCCAGAGACGAGCAGTTACCTGCGAGTAAGTCGATTCAGGATCAAGGACGATACGGTTAGAGGCAGAAGTGAGCACTTCGCCAAGCGGCACCTTGGGCCAACTGGTCATACCGCACCGCGTTTCGCGAGCAGCACGCGCAATTCCTCCAGCGCCGCCACCACCTCGCGCTCCTTGGCTAGGGCCGCGTCGACGATCTCTGTGGGTGCGCGATGGTCCGCGGTGCTCTTTGAGCGGGGATTCTTTAGGTCGAGATTTACGGCGCGAACCAAGCCCGCCTCGTCTCGCTCGATGAGCCCTGGACCGTGCACGGTCCAGGCGCAAGGGTCTTCGCCTCTTGTGTCCCACCAGTTCGCAAGGTCGGCCAAGTCAGCCGACTGCAAAGGCGCGGTCTTGGAGTACTTGCGACGCCCCTCGGGCGCCGGTTGCTCCCAGTATGCGATGTCGCTGGTGGGTCCGGTCGTGTCGAAGAAAATGATATTGGTAGCGATGTCGGTGTAAGGCGCGAACACGCCCTCCGGCAGGCGAACGATCGTATGCAGGTTGAATCGCTCCAACAGGTCGGCCTTGATCCGAGCCGCTACCCCGTCGCCGAACAGCACGCCGTGTGGCACGACCACCGCCGCTCGCCCGTGGCCCCCACGCTTGAGGCGCCGCATGATGAGTTGGAGGAACAGCAGCGCTGTCTCGGCCGTGCGTCGATCGTCGGGGAAGTTGGACAGGATGCCCGCCTCTTCCTCGCCACCGAAGGGCGGGTTGGTCAGGATGACCTCCACTCTCTCCCGCTCGCCGATGTCTGTCAGGCGGTGGCGCAGGGCGTTGCCGGGATCGATTTCCGGCGCCTCCAGCCCATGCAGGAGAAGGTTCATCTGGGCCAGCAGGAAGGGCAGCGACTTTGGCTCGACACCCTTGAGCGATCCCGCCTGAAGTTGTTCACGCTTCTTCACGGTATCAGCCTGACGCACCATGTGGCCGTAGGCTTCGGTCAGAAAGCCTCCAGTGCCGCAAGCCGGATCAAGCACGGTCTCGCCAATCCGTGGATCGACGCGTTCCACCATGAACCGCACAACGGCGCGCGGAGTGTAGAACTCACCGCTGTCGCCAGCCGCGTCGCGCATCTCGCGCAGAAGCGTTTCATAAAGACGGCCGAGAGTATGAATTTCCTCGGAACTATCGAAGTGGATGCCGTCGATCAGGTTGATCACGTCCCTTAGCAGATAGCCGCTCTCCATTCGGTTGGTGACACCACGAAAGACTGTCGCGACTACGTCTCGCCGATCCCGGCCGCCGTTCTGTCCCCGCAAAGAACGAAGATAAGCGAACAGGCCAGGGCCCCGCGTGCCGTCGGGCCGGGTGGTTTCATCACCGGTGATGAACAAGAGGAGGTCGGGGCCGGTGATACCGTCCTTGTCGGCCGCCCAGTCGCGCCAGCGATAAGGCGGCTCGATCGCGGCGTGGAAGGGCTCGTCAGCCAGTTCAGCCTCGTCTTGGTGAACGCGCTCAAGATCGTCGAGGAATTTGAGAAACATGATCCAAGTCAGCACAGGCAACCGGTCGAGGTCTCCGTTCAGACCTTTGTCCTTCCGCATGATCTTGCGGGCCGACTTCACAATGGAATCCAGGCGCTGGGCGGTAGCTTGGGGAGCGGCGGTCTTCTTGGCGCGGGCCATGTGATTCCCTAGTCGGCGGTCAGGCGGCATAGAGCGCTTGGGTCAACTCCGCCACCGCCTTACGCATCGCCTGCGGCCCACCAAAGCGACGCGCGATCTCGCTCGGGTTGCCAAAATCGGATACGGGCTGGACCTTGAGCGCCTGCGGTAAGGCAAGCTGGTCCGGACCGCTGCCAGCGTATTTGTCGAGGAGCGCGTCCAGCACGGCGCGCGCGTCCTCCCCGTAGCGGGTGAACAGGTCCGACTTCGCGACTCGCAGCCGCTGTGCTCGCTCTGCCCGCGTTAGGAGCGGCGCATTCCAGGCCAGATGACAGAGGAGATCGAAGGGGTCATCGTCCGGCCGTTCAGCGTCCGCCTGGAGGGCATGGAGGTCAATCCCACGATCGGCCAGCGCCTCGATAACGGAAGCGCGCTTATCGGGCAGCGCCCATTCCGCACGGAACGCGGCCGGCGTGGCGAACAGAGTGCGAACTTTCTCGCCCGTCCAGTCTGTCAGCCTGCGGCAGGTGAGCCGTTTACCCTCGGTGTCGAGATCATAGACCAAGTGCGCCACCACCTCGACCTGGCCACCGTCGATGTAGAGTTTGCGCGGGAGAACGTCGTTATCATCAGGCGGCAGTTCAGTCGGCCCGTTCGCCTCTTCCTGCTCCTCCGCCTGTTCATGGTCCTCGGTCTCTGACGTTACGACTTCGCCACTCGGGTCGATCTCGATTCGCACCTCCGCGACCGGATCGCCATCGAAGGCGGGGTCGGCGAACTTCTCGGTAGCGGTCCCGGTGTAGTCGATGATGTTGAACCACAGCTTGCCGTAGTCCTCGCGCAGACGGGTGCCTCGTCCAATGATCTGTTTGAACTCGGCCATCGATCCGACTACGCGCGCCAAAACCACGTTCTTGCACGTCGGCGCATCGACACCGGTCGTGAGCAGTTGAGAGGTAGTCAGGATCACCGGCGTCTCCGCTTCTAGGTCCTGGAAACGGGACAACTTTCCTTTACCGATGTCGCCTTCGTCGGCAGTGACGCGCGCGACATAGTCGGGATAGCGCGCCACCAAATCTGAGTTCAGGTTCACCAACGCTTGACGCATTTCGCTGGCGTGATCCTGGTCGACGCAGAAGATAATCGTCTTGGCGAAGCGGTCGGTATTCTTCAGGAAGTCGGTCAGATGACGCGCGATGGCGTCGGTTCGCGCTCGTAGCGCCACAACGCGCTCGAAATCCTTGGTTTGATACTCCTCGTCGGGGACGGCGCGGCCGTAGCGATCCAGTTCCCCAGCGGTCGGACGCCAGCCGGCCGCATCAAGGTCTGTGACGATGCGGTGCACGCGGTAGGGCGCCAAGAACCCATCAGCAATGCCTTGGGCAAGTGAGTACGTGTAGAGCGCCTCCCCGAAGTATGCGTAGGTGTCCCGGCTCTCCTCACGGAGAGGCGTGGCGGTCATGCCGAGTTGGTAGGCCGGCTCGAACCACTCGAGGATTTCGCGCCAAGAGCCATCCGCGCGCGAACTGCCTCGGTGGCATTCGTCGATAATGATCAGGTCGAAGAAGTCGCGGGTGTATTCACGGTAAAGCCCAGCACGGCGTTCATCTTCGGCGATCGCCTGATAAGTCGAGAAGTAGATGTCCCGACTATGGATCGCCTGTCCCGCCCCAATCTTCCAACGGGCGTCGCCGAAAGGCGCGAAGGTCTTGTCCTTCGGGTCATCCACCAAGATGTTGCGGTCGGCGAGAAACAGTATCTTTGGCTTCCGGTGGTCGCCCCGCTTGTTCCAGCCAGCAGCCCACAGCCGCCAAGACAGTTGGAATGCGACCGCCGTCTTGCCCGCACCTGTGCAAAGGTTGAGCAGCGCGCGTTGCCGACCAGCCAATATGGCCTCCAGCGCGCGATTGACGGCGATTTCTTGATAGTAGCGCAGTGGTCGTTCGGCATCGGGATAACCGGACGTCAGCAGCTTGGTTTCGGTTTCGGCGTTAGGGAGACCAAGCGCTTCGCGGTGGCGCTGCCATAGTTCGGCCGGAGTGGGGAAGTCCTCCCGCCCGACCTCGACGCCGGCCACAAGGTCAATTTCAATAATCTCTCGCCCATTGCTCGCGTAGGCGAAACGTAGCCCCAGCACTTCGGCATAATCGCGCGCTTGCTGCACGCCGTCCTGGGCTGACTGATATTCGGCTTTCGCTTCGACAACGGCGATCGGGTAGTCCGGTCGATAGCGAAGGATGTAGTCGGCGCGCTTCCGCTTGCCTCGTTTCGCTACGCCGCCCACGAACAGAACACGACCGTCCGTAAAGCTACGCTGCTCATTGATGGCGCAAGGGGCGGTGTCCCACCCAGCGGTCTGGAGCCTGGGTACAATGAACTTGCGGCAAGTGTCTGCTTCATTGCTCACTGAAGCCCGCCCCGATCTCTCAATCCCAAACCTCCAGAATGGTCTCGCTTTCGCTTAACCTATCCGAAAATCGAGACTATTCCAGAACTCGATTGGACACCCGTCTCTCCAGACAGGCGACGGCACCCACTATCAATTAAGACCGCCTCCACGCGCACCCCGGCCTTGCTGATCGCAAACCTAGAGACTAGGCGCATGGTCAGGTACCGGAAGGAGGGAAGGTCATCTCCGGTGGGGCGGCGCGTTTACAGCTGATCAGCTCGCTTGGCGGATCGTAAACTTCAGATCATCGATCACCCACTCGCTTGGCGGCTCGTTATGGTGCTCCTGCCTCCCACCGGGCTCTTGGCTGGCCTGCAGCGTGTCGAAGACGCGGGCGAGAGATGTTCCCTCGTTTCTTATCCTGACGAGCTCGACGGCATTGTAGAATTGCAGCCAGTTTCCGAACGCAACATCCTGCTGGTCGGGAAGTCCGCGAAGGGGATAGCTGAAGTGACGGGCGACGATCATCCGATAGATCGTGGGATCGGGCACAGTCTTCTCAAGCCGGAAGGCCGAGCGGAGGCCACGATCGCCGACCTCGGCCATCCATTGCGAGGTGGCGGTAAGCCATGCCTGCGACTGCTGCTTCAGACGCCTTGACCGGCTCTCGCGCGTCGCGATGTCCATCCCGAACGGATCTTGGTGCTTCAGCTGGACGAGAATCATCTGCCCGGAGGCTCCGTCGATCGCGACAAGGTCCACATCGGTGATCAGCCTTCCCCCGAGGCGTAGCTTGACGTTTTCTAGGTATGTGAAGTCTTGTCCTAGCTCGTCGAGGACGCGCCGCATGGCTGCCTGCATCGACTGTTCGCGCCGTGCCTGGTTCCTGTCGTAGTCTGTCGGAAAATGAAACCGAAGGGAGTCCAGCAGGAAGAGCACTGGGCGATTCAGGGATCCGGTCTGACATCTGATCACCCCCCCTTCCGACGTTCTGATCAGTGGCGGCAGGGAGCACCCAGGCCGGTCCAGAAGCGCAGTATTTTCCCGACCAACCGAGAGCACACGGAAGATGGTTTCAGCGTCCTCCGTGGTGATTCCCCCGAACTCTTCGAGTTGCGCTCCAAAGTGTGAAAGCGCCTCTCGGATCGTATCGACAAAGGCGGCGGGGTCAGCTGAGATCGTGAGGACGTTCTCAATGCGCACCTTGCTGTCCTTGGCGCACAGGGCTTCTGCAAACCTCTCGTGACGCAGCGACAGTGACTGCAGGAACGTGATCGCGAGAATGAATTTCTGGAAACTGACCCCGCCGAACTCGACCGCGTAGTTGAAGGTGTCGTACCCATCCTCGAGAGCAACACGCTGAAAGGCTAGCGCGTAGAAGTACTCATCTAGCAGCGGGTCTCCACCGTAACCGATGAAGTGGGTCTTGAACGGATAAACAAGTTCATCGAGCAGTCGGTCGACCTCCTCGCGCGCGCTTGAGAACGCCTCTCCATGAAGGGCTTCCTCGACCATCCTCGTGTGGGCGCTGGTGTAGTGCTCAGCGATTGATCGTTCGTAGTACTGGTCGTCAAACAGCTTGGCGGGCAGCGTGATCATGAACTCTTTGCTGCCGACATGTTCGATCTCGCCCGTGCCGGCCATGGCCGTCTGCGCGACCCGTCGGCCATGCTCGATCATGCCCATTCCGGATACGATTTGAAGCACAGGCCGCGCGATCCTGCTGTCCCTGCGATAGGTGAGCGTGGGAACATCGAAACCCGGACGAGCCTCCAGCGCCAGCTTTACGAGCCTCGTGGCCCCCAAGTGCATGATGTAGAACTGCTCACTGTCCTCGTCCGTGCGATTGGCGCGTGTCCTCCGTACGTATTCGGCCAGATCCAGCTCGTTGACCGTGGCCCTCAGGTAGAGGCCAAGTCGGTCCTTCCTGAGCACCGGCACAAATTTCGCCTCCTGTCTGTCCAAGGCAGAGAAGAAGGCTCGCACGGCGTCTGAAGACTCGGTCAGTATCTGGTCCCTCTCCGTGACGGCGCGGCAGCGCTAACCATTCCAATCGAACTGCGTGAGGATCATCAAATCAGCAGCTCAATCCTCCCTCACTGATCTTATGGATCTCCGGATTATCGGCGAGAATGACGGGCGTCTCAGCCAAGTCGTACACGAGCGACCTGCCTAAAAACACAGCCCCGCTGCCTTCGTCTATCCACTGCTCACCTGCAAAAACAGATCGCTGGACACTATTTCTCCAATCGTACCGAAATCTCACGGTCTCCTAACCGATCCAAGACGACCACGTCGCCTTCCCGGGCCGCCGCACCCTCGAAGAACGCGCGCGTTGCTTTCCGATCCCGCAAGATCATTTTGGCCGCGTCAACGTCTGTCAAGACTGTGGGTCCGGGCTCAAACCTGACGGTGAAGGGGACGCCGAGGTCGGCCTTGTTCTTGCCGCCCAAGCCACCTTCCGGAATGATCTGTGAACATCCGCGGAGGTAGAAGTGGTGATTGCGAACGTTACCTGCGGTCAGGATGATCCGTGCGGTTTCCATGATTAATCGATACTCCAAAACATAAACATTACAGATACTTGATCTCAGTTTGCGTAGGCGAGAGACGGCTGGACTCCCGAACTCACCAGAGACCTCAGCCGCTCATCCAAGCCGGCAAAATCGGCCAAGCCAACCGTTGCGATCGCAAGGCGGGCATCATCGGTCCCCCTGATTAGGTGCCCTGTCTGTCGCCCCTCGAGACTGCCTGCCTTCTCATGATGCGGGTAGAGCAGCATCAGTCGGTCACAGCCATAGACATGCGCATATGCCATCATCTGATAGACGTCGGCCTGGCCGACGCCGCGCTTCTGGTCTTCGACCGGGCCGGTCAGCCGCTTCCACTTGGTATCAATGATTAGCCGGACCCGATTTCCATCAGAGATTACGATGTCAGGCTTGGTCGCGAACCGTAAGGCGTTGTCGTCGGACAGCAGAGCATGGTCTCGCGGGCCCTGAAGCCGAACCGTCAAACCGCTGCCTGCCAGAGCCCGTTGAAGACTCCGACCAATGAACTCCTCAAACAGGGTGTTCATTTCAAACAACAGGCTGAAGCCTTCGCCTGCGCCCAGGCTCGTAGTCTGGAATTTTTCTCCGAGCAGGAGGCGCGCCAAGGCTAGCAAGGACGCCCAAGTCGCGTTGGTGCGATCAAGGATGACCTCGTTCCACGGCAGGCTGCGAACAGGGACGCTGCTGACGTCCGCAAACACAAGCGCCAGCTCAGACAACCGACGCTGGGTTTCCGAGGCTTTGGCGATCCGGCGCAGCCGCGTCACCGCAGCCTTCATGATCTGATTGAGGGCGATATCAGCGCTAAGGTCATCGTAGCGGCAGGCGAGGCGCTGGGGACTCGCTGCGAGAACGGTGAACTGGCGCGGCACATTCAGCCGGCCACGAAGCGCCGGCAAATCATCCTCTTTGGGCACGTATCGCCGCGGCAGGCCGCGGTGAACCACCGTGAAGAGCTGATCGCAGAAGAGCCGGATCAAAACCTCCAGAAGGTCGTGGTGCTGCCAACCCAGCCGCGTCAGAGCGCCACTGGCGATGTCGAGATCCAACACGCGCGCCAACATGTGGATGAGCCGTTGGCGAGTGGAGCCATCATCCAGTCCGTCGATCTTGGGCAGGATCTCCAAGGTCGCGTCAGGCGTAACCAGAACCCCTACCGTCTGCTGGGCGCGCAGCCGGGCGTGCCCGTTGACCAGGATGGTCTCACCGTCTGCGCCGCCCAGCTCAGACTGCCTTGCGGCAGCCACCAACCGATCAGCTGCCTTGCGCGTGATCTCACCACCGGCGGCACCGTCGCCGATGGTGAGATACTCCCATTCGCGGAGCGTATGGCGGCTCAAGGCTTCAGCTGATCGTAAGCAGCCAATGCAATTTTCGATCGAACTGCATACCGCCAACGGCCCTCCCCGCTCTCGTAGGCATCACCGCCCGCTGGCGGTTTCAGCCGCGTGCGGGTGACGAAGCCGCCTTCGTCCTCAACCTCACCAAGGACCTGGCGGACCTTCTCCCAGTTCTCGTAGAAGTACTCCGTCAGAAGGGGGATGACGCGTGTGCGCATTACTTGGGCCACATCGTCCGGCGTCTGGCAGGGCATGAAGAAGGCGTGACCAATCTGGTGGTCGCGGTCGAAGAGGTATTCGATACGGCTGTTCAGGCCTTTCAGGACGCTGACCAGATCAATCCCCGTCCGTGCGCTCGCTTCAGCAAGAGATTCTGGATCGGGGAGGAGCTCTTCAAACTCGAACCGACGCCGCAGAGCGGTGTCCAATAGGGCGATCGAACGGTCCGCGGTGTTCATGGTGCCGATGATGTGCAGGTTGGCAGGCACGCTGAAGGTCTCGCCCGAGTACGGCAGCGTGACGGAAAGGGCGTTGGTGCAGCCGGTCCGCTTGTCTGGCTCGATCAAAGTGATGAGTTCGCCAAAGACCTTCGAAATGTTGGCCCGGTTGATCTCGTCGATGATCAGGACATAGGGTTCGGGCGCGGCTCCCACGGCTGCAGCCTCCCCGGCTCCTGCAATAATCTGCTCGAGAGCCGGCCAGGCGATCTGCTCGGAATCCAGATTATAAATAGAGACCTGGCTGAAACCGCGACCGTAGATCAGCTCGCGCGGCAGAGGTTCAGCGCTGTGCCAAAGCCAGCGTACCGAGCGCCGATGGTTGTAGTCCGAGTGTTCGCCGGCGACGTATTCGTATCGCCCGGTGACCTCGCCGATCGCCCGAAACGCCTTGTTGCCGTCGGAGACTACAACCAGGTCGCCAACCTTCATCCACGAGCGCAGGGCATAGAGCTGCTGGACGTTGGGATCTTGGCCGGTAGCGTCAGGATGGTCCTGCCGCCAACGCGCCTTGACGGCGTCAAACGCCTCAAACCTAGGGTCGGACCAGTCAATATCGCCGCCCCATCCCAGCGCCACGTACTCACCTTCCAGCGCGTCGCGAAAAATGCGCGCGCCCTCATCCTGGCCGCTTCGACCGAGCGACATTTTGAAGACCTGACGCTCCCGGTAGGACGTCGGCTCGGAAAGCGGCCGACCTCGGTTGGCTTGGGCCAGGTCCGCGATCTTGCGGAACACGCCGGGTTGAGACCGCAGTGAGAAGCCGGTGCTGCCCCCTTCGGCGCCCTCACCATCCGAACCGGTTTCGGGACGCAAACCCTCGACAAAATCCTCATAGGCATAGGACTGGTGGAAGGTGACGAAGCCGATGCGCTTGCGCGCCACGAGCTCGCGATAACGAGCCATCAGCGCCGACCGAGTTTCGGGGGCATCGCCATCGCACAGCTCGACGGCGCGCCTGGCCGTCGTCCACGTCTTCCCCGTCCCTGGCGGACCATAAAGGATCAGATTGGTTGGGGCGACCGCCGCGGCTGGTTCGGATGTCATCGGCGCTGCAGCCTTCTCTAGATCGGTATCGTTGGATGCGACATCGGTCGTCACCCACAGGAAGCTCTGGACGTCCCAGAAGTCTCGCGGCGACCAGCCCCAGTCGTCTCGCATGATGGTGAATACGCCTTGGACCAGAGACAGGAGCTCGCCGTACTCTACCTCCGTCATGACGTTCGACTTGAAAGGTCCCCGACCCGTCAGACGCTTGGCGGCTCGCTGCAAATACTGTGTCTTGACCGCTATCGCATCCTGCGGACGCGTCAGCGCCTGCGCTGTCGTCACCAGGGTTCGAAGCGCCCCTCCAGTGAACGTGGGGTGGATCCGACTTGCGCATCGCGCCGCGCTGGCCGATGCCGCACCTGAATCGGCCAACATCTCGTCCAATGCATCGGTGACGGCCTGACGGTCCGTTTGGGATAGGCTGTCGAGGTGGGCAAGCGCGCGCCAATCGACGAAATTAGCGGGGGGTTGCCACATCAGCTTCAGAAGTCTGGCGCCTGCTGATTCATCGGCGTCGGCAGACGACAGAGCCTGCTCCACACGATCCAGCACGACATCCTTGTAGGCGCGTTCGTCGTCCCAATAGGCGCCGTGCCTGGCTTGAAATCCGAGCTCTCGGAAGTCGGGATATCGCTCAAGGAACTGGGTCTTCATTTCCTGGAGTACGGCCAGGTTCAGGGGAGCGGGGGCAAGGACTTCCCCACCGGCTTCGGCCGTTCGAAATTGCGAGTAGTAGGTTAGCGTCGCGCGATATCCGGCAAGGTTGGCGTAGACATCGCCATCGATCTGGAAGGGAGCCGGATTGGGCCGCCCGTTCCGTTCGTCCTGTTTCGAGTAGGTGAGCGTGGTGCGGATAGCCGCCAACGCGTCAAGGTCATAGGCCGCGTCCAGATCTCCAAACGCAGTCTCCAAGCGGTTGCCTTGGGACCATTGAACCGACTGGGTTTTGGCAGTGAACCCGCGCTGACCAAGCCACTCTCTGAAAGCTTCTCTCATCGTTCCGTCTTTTTCGGCTGACTGCTCGGAGCAGATTCGAACACCGCGCTGACGCCGAGGCTCGGATCACCCCTGGGGCGTTTGCCCGCGGCAGGTCCAGGAGTTTTGTGCTTCGGCTTGGCGCGAATGGGGAGGGGTTACGGCTGCGAGGCCAATACGCCGGCTCGTTGCAAGCCTTCGCGCGCTTCGGCCTTCAGCCGGTAGCTGACGCTCGGTCCCGAACGTTCCTTGACCAGCAGGATGCTGGAAAGGTCCTGCCCATCGATGACGAACCGTCGGAAACACCCGAACCGGTCGTATACGAGATGACCAATCAACAGGCCGACGTCGCCTTTGCCGCGAACCTTGAGCGCCTCCTGGTAGGTGCCGCCCGGGTTTACGGCGACCCACTGGAGGAACTGCAGCTCTTCCTCGTTCGGCGGTTTCACCTTGCTGAACGCCACTGCAATCGTGTCGACCAGATCGAGGTCATTGACCTCGTCCGCCATGCGGGCATGAGCCTCGGCGTCAACAGCCGACAGCTCGATCGGCCGCAGAGCGAGTTCTCGTTCGCAAGCGTCCAGAAGGCTTCCAAGCTCTTGCCGCTCGGCTCGATCCCGTAGGTCTCTGATCTCGCGCGTCCCCATGGTCGGCAACCGTTCGATCGCGCGGGTGATGTGCTTTTCGTCAAACGCCCCCAAGTCGCCCTCCCTGGCAATTCGGCTGTCATGTCCGGAGTATCCGACGCTAGAACTCGTCAGCGTCTATAATCAACGATTGTCGGAAGTCCGGCTCCGAAAACGTCGTCAGCTCGGAGCACGTCGCCCCCATGTCATGCAGAAAGATCCGCAGCTCCTCCGGCGTGACCGGCACGCGAACCCAGCAGTTGTCCACGTAATAGATGTCGATCGCGCGTTTTCTGGCCCAGACTGAGACTTCACTCGGCCCGAACCGGTAGGGCAAGCCAGCCAAACTGACGTGACGCGCGTTTGGTAGCGCGGAGTTTTCGAGGGTTTGCAGGTCCGCAATCGGATCAACGACGAGCAAGCTGCACGAGAACATTGTCATGGCCGGCTCCCCGCCCCGATCCTCGATCGGTTCACGAGCGAAGGCCCGCGAAAGCCGCGAGCGTCCATACTGTTCCGTCCGATTGGGCGATGATCTTCACTTCCGCCTCGCCGTCAAAAGCGAGTTGACGGGCGATGTCCAAGGCGACGGGTCGGGAGGTCGGATGGAACTGCGCGATTTCCCCGGTCGGCCGATGCAAATATTGCGCCCGATACAGATGGCGTCCACCGGACTGTTCAACCGAGTTGGTCATTGAGACGGCCCCTATGCGCGGTGATAGCGACGGGCACGTGCGCCATGTTCATGCAACAGCGTCACGATCGACCCGTCGCTTGCATTGCAGACGACGGCCAGATTGCGCAGACGGTCGAGGTCTCGCCCCATGCTGCGACGCACGTCCCGGTCCGCCAGGCGCCGACGGCTGACGCTCAGCGCCACGCATCCTCCGCCGACGCGGGTCTCGATGTCTGCGTGTGCGAGAAGTTGTTCGATCAGTCCGTGCGGAATGCCGCGTTGGTTAGCGCGGACGGATGCGTGGTTGGTCAGTTGAAGTCCCATGATTTCCTCCCTTGTTGGCTACGATCCACACGCTAGAGTCCTTTTCCGACAAGTTCGGTCGTAAATCGGAGGGGGCTCGATGCGACATGAAAAGGTGACCCTGGTCCTGGAGCTCGCCCGCCGGCTGGCTGCGAGCGCCGAAGGGATGAGCACCGAGGAGATGGCCGAGGAACTGGGTGTGTGCCGCAGGACCGCCGAGCGCATGCGCGATGCGATCGCTCATGTGTTTCCGCAGATGGAGGTGCTGCAGGAAGGCGTCAGCAAGCGTTTCCGGATTCCCAGGGGGCTCGACGGCTTCTTCCAATCACCCACCATCGACGAGCTGGTGGAGCTGTCGCGCGCCATCGACACCCTGCGCGATGGCGGACACCGGAACCGGGCGGCGACGCTCGAGGGCCTGGACCACAAGGTGAAGTCCGCGCTGAAGGCGGAGCATCGTCGGCGCATCTCGCCCGACGTCGAGGCCCTTTCGCGTGCGGAGCTGACAGGGATCCGCGCAGGCCCCCAACCCGTGGAGGATCCGCGGCTTCTGACAGGGATCCGCCAAGCCCTGATGGGCATGTATCAGGTCCGGTTCTCTTATCTGGGCGGGTCAAACCCAGGATCGGTTCGCACCCTTGTGCCCTACGGCCTGTTCTTCGAGCGTATGAACTATCTGGTCGGCGCAGAGATAGGCTCGGATCAGCCGCGGAACTGGCGGCTCGACCGGATCCAGAACTTCGAGGTCCTGGAAGCGACCGGCGCCGCGCCTGATACCTTCTCGATTGCTGACTACACGGCGCGTTCGTTTGGCGTATTCCATGACCGCGTCGAGCAGGTGAAGCTGCGCTTTACAGGCGACGCAGCCGCCGAAGCGAAGCGCTGGAGGTTCCATCCCGGCCAGGTGGTTACGGCTCAGGGCGATGGTTCCCTGCTGGTGGAGTTTGAGACCGGCGGCATGCTCGAGCTTGCCTGGCACCTGTTCACCTGGCGCACGGAGGTGGAGATCCTTTCTCCTGCCGGCTTGCGCGAGATCATGGTCGCAGAGCTCAACTCAGCCCTCGCGCGGCACAGTTCCTCTATTCCGACCGAAGCTGTCGCAGATCTGGTCCAGAGTTAGACCATGACCAGATTACTCTCCGCCTCGCGCCTCAACGCCTTTCAGGCTTGCCGTCACCAGACCGCTCTTTGGCTCCAGGGCGTCAAACCGCCGGAGCGCGCCGATGACGCCATCACCCTGATCCGAGCAAAAGGCTTCGAGCATGAAGCGCGCGTGGTTGAACAGCTGAGAGCCAAGTACGGCGCGGTGGTCGAGATTCCTGGCGAAGGGTCTCTGGAGCACCGCGTGCAGCTCACCGTCCAGGCGATGAACGACGGCGCTCCGGTGATCTACCAGGCCGCGCTCACGGACGGTCGGTGGGTCGGCTATCCGGACTTTCTGGTGCGTAGCGACACTCAGGAAGACGGCACTTGGCGATACGCGCCCGAGGACGCCAAGCTGGCCAAGAAGGCCAAGGCCGAACACCTGCTGCAGCTAGGCGTCTACGCCGCCCTGTTGGAGCACGTGAGCGGTCATCGGCCGCCACAAGGCGCCATCCACGGCTCGGGAGGCCCGCCCGAGCGGTTCCGGCTCGAAGACACGCGACACATCACCCGGCGCATGATGGGCCAGTTCGAAGCCTTCATCGACGCACCAGTGGAGACCCAAGCCGTCAAAAACGGGGCCTGCGGTCAGTGCGATTTTCTCGACCGCTGCACGAGCGAATGGCGGACGGCCGACAGCCCCGTGTTCGTAGCCGGCATGCGCGGCGATCAGATCATCAAGCTGGCCAAGGCCGGCGTTCGCACGCTGACCGATGTGGCTGCGCTTCCCACTGGATCCAAGGTTCCCGGCATCGGCGAAGATACCTTGGCCAAGCTGGCGAACCAGGCGCGGCTCCAGATGCGAGGCGCGGCGGGCGGCCAGCACCTAGCTGAGACCCTGCCGAGCGAGCCGCTGCGCGGGTTTGCGATCCTTCCGCCGCCCCAGCCGGGCGACCTGTTCTACGACATTGAAGGAGACCCGCTGTACCCCGAAGGCTTGGAGTACCTCCACGGCCTGTGGGGACCTCTAGGCGACGACGGCACTGATCGCTTCGTAGCCCTCTGGGCTCATGACCACGTCGCGGAGAAGGCGTCCTTCGAGCGCTTGATGGATCTGTTCAAGAAGCACCTGGAGCGTTTTCCGAGGGCGCGGATCTATCACTACGCCCCCTACGAAAGGACGGCGCTGAAGCGGCTGTCCGCGAAATACGCGACTCGCGAGGCCGAGCTTGACCAGCTGCAGCGCGACCACCGCTTCGTGGATCTCTACGCCGTGGTTCGTCAGGGCATCAGGGCCTCGACCGAGAGCTATTCGCTCAAGGATCTGGAGAAGATCTACTGGGGCAAGCGCGTCGGCGAAGTAACCAACGCCGGAGATAGTATTGTGGAGTACGAGCGCTGGCGGGAGCTGTCGGATCCGGCGATCCTGGAAGCCATTGAGCGCTACAACGAGGATGACTGCGTCTCCACCGCCAAACTGCGCGATTGGCTTGAGGCACTGCGGCCGGCCGATGCGCCGTTTGGCCTCGCAGTTCCGGAGCCAGACGAACTCAAACCGGAACCGAGCGCCAAGGCTGAGGCGCGCGCCGAGTTCGAACGCGATCGTATCGCGGTCGCCGAGGCCCTTCGCGGACAGGAGGGCCTGGAGCCTGAACTGCGCGAGCTGCTGGCGGAGCTTCTCTGGTTCCACCAGCGCTCGCAGAAGCCCCAATGGTGGGCGCTGTTCGATCGCCAGACCTGGACCGATGAAGAGCTCATCGAAGACGCTGAGAGCCTTGGCGGCCTGCAGCTCATAAACCAGGAGCCGGAAGCAAAATCTCTGGTCGCCACCTATCGCTTCCCCGAGCAGGATACGAAGGTGAAGGAGGGTGACCGCCCGCGTATCGCACTCACGCTCGACCCCGCCGGCTCGATCGTGAAGCTCGATATGGAGCGACAGATCGTGGTCCTGCGCCGCCAGGCCAAGAGCGGAGACTTCCCCGAGCGGGCATCACTTTCGCCCGGTCAGCTGATCGACCAATCAGTCCTGGAAGCGGGGCTTCTGGAAGTCGCCAGGCGCGTGTCGAAGGGCGACTTCGAATCCGACCGGGCCCTGCTCGACATGCTGCGCCGCCTCTCCCCTCGGCTCGCGGGACGCGCGCAGGGCAAGGCAGTGGTCGCTGCCGGCGAAGATCTGGTGGAAGGTGCCATCCGCGCGGCTCGCGACCTGGATGAAAGCAGCTTGATCATCCAGGGGCCGCCGGGCACCGGCAAGACCTACACCACCGCCCGCGCCATCACCGCCCTGCTGCAGGACGGTAAACGGGTGGCGGTTTCGTCGAACTCTCACAAGGCGATCAACAACCTGCTCAAGGGCGTCTCGAAACGCTGCGAGGACGTCGGGTTTGAGCTCGACGGTGTGAAGAAGGCCTCGCCGGGCGACCCTGAGACGGTTTTCGAGGGCTATGGCATCATCAGTGTGGGTGCATCCAAGGACGTCGAACTCAGCCATCAGCTGGTCGGCGCCACCGCTTTCGAGTTCGCCAAGCACGACGTGAACTCGTTCGACTACCTGTTCGTGGATGAGGCAGGTCAGGTGTCTCTCGGCAACATCATGGCCATGGCCGGCTGCGCCAGAAACCTGGTGCTCGTCGGCGATCAGATGCAGCTCCCCCAGCCCGTACAAGGCGTACATCCGGGCGAGACCGGCCTGTCATCCATGGACTACGCAATGCAGGAGCATCCGACCGTGCCGCCAGAGCGCGGTATTCTCCTCAACGTGTCATGGCGAATGCACCCGGATGTCTGCAGCTTCATCTCAGACGCCGTCTACGAAGGTCGCCTTCAGGCCGAAGCCTCGACCGCTGTCCAGCGGCTTGTCCTCGGCGACGGCCTGCACCCCGCGCTGCAGCCTACTGGCATCAGTACGGTGGATGTTGACCACCAGGGCTGCACCCAGAGTTCCGGGGAAGAGGCCACCGTAATCGGCCACCTCATCGAACAGCTGCTCGGTCAATCCTGGGTCAACACGGCCGGCGTCGCCGCGCCCATCACCCTCAGCGACATCATCGTCGTCAGTCCCTTCAACATGCAGGTGACCCTGCTCAAGAAGCGGCTTCCTCAGGGCGCGCGCATCGGGACGGTCGACAAATTCCAGGGTCAGGAAGCGCCGGTGGTGCTGGTGTCCATGGCCACTTCCTTTGGAGGCGATGCCCCTCGTGGGACGGAATTCCTCTTCAATCGCAATCGTCTCAACGTCGCCATCAGTCGAGCGAAGTGCCTGGCCGTCATGATCAAGGGGCAGCGATTGTTGGAACTGTCTTCGCCGGGCCTTGCGGACCTTCCGCGGTTGGATCTGCTCGCACGAGCCGAAGCAGCGGCATGCCGTTAGCTGTCATGGGGGCTGACACTGCCAGCGCCTTTAAGTAGAAGTGTTCTTTACGCCGAGGGGGCTAGCGGTGGTTATTCCGCCGCGAATATTGGGCAATTTTTCAAATCTTTCTGATCCTTGGGATAGGGTTGGATTGCGAAGCGGCCGCGGACTTCACGCAACCATTGTGATGCGCTGCTTCAAACGGGGGGTACATGAATAGCGTTCTCGACTTCATCCTGATTGGGCTGGAACTTATCTTCGGCGTCCCTTGGGTAGCCCCCTTGGTGATCGCGCCCCTGATGCTTGCATGGACAGGCTGGCTATCGTTCCAGGCACGCACGCGGACCCTTCCCTATCTGAATGCCGCGTCAAAGCGCGTCGAGGTTCTCCAAGGCGCGATTGGGTCTGAAAGCGATCCCGTTGCGGAACGGGCCGCATTCAGCGCGAACTATGGAGACGTCGCTGCCGCCATGGCCGCTCCTGCACCGGGCGCAGACCCTCTCATTCTGGCTTGGCGCGAGTTCCAGGAATCGATCGTCGACGAAACCGAAGCCCCGGTCAGAAATACGAACCGACCTGCGGCCTTCTTCAACCGCGCCGCGCCGCGGCAAAGCCTTCTCATCTTCTGGTCCAACATCATGGTTGGACTGGGACTGATCCTGACTTTCCTCGGGCTCATCGTGGCGCTGCACAAAGCCAGCCAAGGCATGGCGACGGGCGACCAGACGGCTATGCAGCAGTCGCTGATTGACCTGCTCACCGTCGCGGGCGCCAAGTTCTTCACCTCTGTCGCAGGTGTCGGGACATCACTCGTTCTGCGATTCGTCGAGCACGGGCTGCAGAAGCGCACCAACCGAGTGACGGATGCCCTTTGTTCGCTGCTGGAGCGGGGCATGTTGTACGTGCCACCCCAGCGCCTGGCGGTCGAGCAGCTCGATGTCCTTCGCGAGCAGCGCGATCAACTCAAGGCCTTCAATACCGACTTCGCTCTCCAGCTCAGTGAGCGCATGGGGGTGGAATTCCAACAAGCCATCGCACCCGTAACCGCCTCGCTCGGCCTGCTCAATGACAACATGACGTCGATGGGTCAGGGGCTCGGCCAAGGAGCCGCCAAGGCGATCGAGGAGGCGTCAGGCGGTGAGCTGCGAGCACTGGGTCAGACGCTTTCCACCTTGGGCGAACGCCTGGACGATTTGAGCTCGTCGGTGGGCTCCTCTGGAGAGGACGCCGCCCGCCAGATCCGCGCCGCCGGCGCAGATTTCGCTCAGGCTGCGACTGACATTCGCGAGGCCTTCGACCGGCTCACTGGCCAGGTCGACGGTATGGGTGAGCGCTTCTCGACCCAGGGCGAGGAAATGGCTCGGGCTCAGTCCGACACGCTCGAGCGCATGCTGAGCGGCCTCGAGAGCGCCCAGACCAAGTCGGCTGACGCCATCACCGAAGCAGTCAATCGATTGCAGGGAGCCGGCCTCAACGCTGCAGAGACGATGCAGAAGGAGGTCTCGAACGCGATGACGGCGGGTGTGGCCGCGAGCCAGGAAACGTTCCGCGTGGCGCTCGAGGAGTCGGGGGAAGGCCTTAGAGGCGTGGCCGCAGGCCTCGCCAAAGCGGTTGGCGAAGCGGCGGAGCAGATTGACCGCGCCGGTCAGGGCTTCACCCGGAGCGGCGAAAGCGCCGTGCGAACGGCTGAGGCGATGGAAGGCGTGACGGGGCATGCCAAGACCGTCGCAATCTCCATCGGCGACGCTTCCAAGGGATTTGCGGCGGCGGCAGCGCCGGTCGCCCAAGCAGTTCAAGCCGTCAACGAAGCTGCAGGTCGGATCGCGCGTTCGCTGGAAGCCAATCAGCAAATGGACGCGGAGGCGGTGCAGTCGCTGCAGAAACTCGCCGATGGGATTCGCGAGACGCAGGAGGCCGCAGAAACCGCTTGGGCCGACTACCGCGCACGCTTCGAGAATGTCGACAAGGCGCTCGAGCAAACCACCGTTCGTCTCGGAGAGACGCTCGAGGGTACCTTCAGCGAGTTCAAGCGCTTCGCTGCCGATACCGATCGCGAGCTGGCGTCCGCAGTGGGCAAGCTCTCCGGCGCGCTGACATCCATCGAGGAATACGCAGAATCCCTCAACGACTATGTCGAGGCCAAAAAGCTGTCTGAGGCTGCCTGATGATCCTCGATGACGCGCACGAGCATGCCATCGAGGAAGAGAACTATTTTGTCTCGATGACGGACATGATGGTGGGGCTCGTCTTCATCTTCATCATTTTGCTGATGTATTACGCCCTGCAATTTCGCCAGGTCACTGACGAACTGACTGGCGCGGACACCACGCGTGCGGAAATACTGGCGCAGATACAAGCGTCCCTCAAGCAAAAGGGCGTGGAGGTATCTATAGATACGCAGAATGGCGTGCTTCGACTGCCCGACAAGATCCTGTTCGACAGCGGCGACGATCAGCTGAAGGTCGAAGGGCAGGAGAATGTAGGCAAGCTGGCCGAAGCGCTGGAAGAAGTGCTTCCCTGCTACACGCGCCACCAGTCGGGACGCGCGGTACCCCCGACATGCCCTGCCACCGAGCACGCGATCGAGTCCGTCTACATCGAGGGGCACACCGATCGCGACGCGTTTTCCGGCGGCGGTCGAGACAACTGGGACCTGTCAGTCGTCCGAGCGACAAATACTTATCGAACGCTTGTTGGTTCCCGAGCCGATCTCTCAGAGCTTTGCGCCATGAAGGGCAAGCTGTGCGAGCCTGTTCTCAGCGTCAGCGGCTATGGTCCTCAACGGCCAATTGACCCGAGCGACACCATCGATGCCAAAGCCCGCAACCGGCGCATCGATCTTCGCATCATCATGGTCGCGCCCGACTCCGGGCAAACGGTTCGCCGGGTCGAGCGGGCGCTGGACGCTCGATGACCCGCCTGGCCTCTCTGCTGGACCACCCAGAACGCCTCCTCGACGCCTTGCGAGTCCGTGCCCCCGAGCTGGTCTTGCTCCCTAGAGCTGTCGCCCAGATCAGTGGAGAGGCAAGGGCCATCAACCTCGAGGCGACCGAAGCGCTCCAGCAGCGAGTGGCCGGTCTGATATCTGAGGGTCAGGTCGCATCGCTTTCGCGGCGGGACCTGCGGGAGAGTTGCAGAACATTTCTGCACCCGCCGCACCCACCGGCCAAAGACACCACCATCGCGAACCCCATTTGCGACCAGGTCGAAACGCTGCGTCGCCGTTCAGCCTTGTTCGCTCTCCTTGACGCCTACCTCGACGGCTTTGATCAAGATGATGCGGACGTCGCGTGGCTCGCCAAGCGACTGACCACCGCGTCGAAGTCCTGGCCATGGCGGGGAACCGATCCCTGGCCGGCTCGGATCAAGGCTTTTGAGTTGCTCACGCCCTCAAAGGCGCCCGGCCGCCTGGCGGCAGCGGTGCTCGGCGGTAAAGGCGACTTTCGGTCCATCCTCGACGAAGCTGGGCTGACGACGGAAGGCCGTCGCATCGGTGGCCTGGGGCTGGCCGGCTTTACAGCGGCCTGCGAGACGGTGCGCAAGCTCAAGGCGGCCCAGGCGGTCGCAGCCCAGGAACGACTTATTGAATGGTCGGGCGGTTCAGGCACCCTCGCCTATCCCAAGGCCTGGCCGCAATTTGCGGGCGCTCTGTTTGAGCCTTGGGGCGCAAGCGAGCCCGCCCGAGCCCACAAGACACTGATCGTCGACAAGGCGGTCGCGCACGCAGGCGACCCCCGCATCAACCGCGCACGATGGCGGCCGGTAGAAGAGGTCGCAGGCGATGCATACGCCATCATTCTGCGCTGGCTAACCGAGGCTTCGGTCCGACAGTTTTTCGACATCGTCAACGAAACCATGACTGATCGCCCTGACATGTGGGCAGACCGGCGCAAATTCTGGACCCGGTACCTGGACGCCGACATGATCTCGGCGGCCTGGGTTGCCTTCGGCTCGGACGGTGCGGCCCGTGCCGATCGCGCCGCCCAACGAACGGGCGACAAGAGTCTTTCGATGTTCGGACGACTGGCCTCGGGCTCCGGTCGTTCCTCACAACACGCCGCGCTCATAATGAAGATTGGCGACCTGACCATCGCTGAGTGGAGCCACAACGGAAAATGGAACATCTGGGGTCGCAACGACCCGAAGCACCCCGTCCTGTTCCGGCACAATAGTCGGCGATTGCCCGACTACGATTCTTCCGAACTCATGCGCGCGCCGACCTCCGGTTCCCATACGACGTGGTGGCAATCGAGAGTGGCTGACATCATCAAGAACGAAACCGGCCTGCGGCCATGATCAACCCATTCCGGCGCAAGGCCCGCACGGCGGAAGAGGCATCATTCTCGGTCAGAGAAGACGGTGAGATGCTCCACTTGGCGCTCGCGCAAAGCGGCGTGATCGTCCCAACTGCCGAATGGGCCAATCGACGCCCGGACGCTGCCACGGCCCTGGGGGGTCTGTTCGCCAAAGCCGAGGACGCGCTCGAAGCCGGACAACAGCCTTCAGTCGTGGTGCTCGACAACGAGATTGTTCTCAGTCCTCGCTGCGTGGCCGAGTTCGACGCTGCGACGGCGCTGGTGCTCACGGTCCCTCCCGCGACGCCCTTGGCGCTCGACCTCAAGCCTGTCGGCCGGATCGATGAGGACGATTTCCGGCTGGATGTTCGATGGGTGAAGCCGGGCGGCCAGCCCTGTCGCGTCTCGATCAATGGCGCGATCATTTCCTGCGAAGGTTCGCAGCGCCGGATCCCCGAACCCCTCTGGTCCATCCTCAGTATCGCCCGGTCACTCACCGTGCCTGTCGACAAGGCCGAGCGGTTTCGGCTCCTGGCGCTCCTGCGCCGTCACTGGCCCGAGGATGCGTCATCAGGGGTCACGTCTGAACCTTACCTGCGAGACATGCGCGTACATTACGCCTCCTCGCTATCTCTGACACTGCGCACGCTCACACCAGACCGGACCGACTTCGATCCCGTGCTGTTTGGTCTGGGCGTTGCGGACGAGGCCCAATCGGACGGTCGCGCGCTGGACGAGGCGTTTGACAATGTCCTGACGCCCAGCGCCCAAAAGCTCTTCTCCGAAGATCGGTTCAGGCGCGAGGCCGACGTACGGCCAGTCTACGTCCTGAGGGACGGCGAATACGTCTTCATCGACCCCTCGCTTCGCCCGGCTCTCGGTGCGGTGCGTAGATTGCAAGACCGGCCAGAGAGCGAACGCCGAGCCTTCGTCCTAAACCCGCGCAAGGTGCTCAAGGAGACCTTGGGCGAGGAGGTCGCTGAACGGATCGCACTCGACGAGCTCTTCGTCGAGACCGAGCAGTTTTCCAGCCGGGTCGCCGGCGTGGATGTCTGGCGCACGCCCGTGCTGCCTTGGATCGTGCCTGCCGGAAAGAACAGTTGGTTGCCGGAGCGGTTCGGGCTTCGAGTGGGCGATGATTATTTCGAGATCCCAGCCGAGAACGTCGCGGCCGTAATCGACCAGGTGGCCGCGGCCGCTGAAGCTGGCAAGGCCACCGCCGGGGTCGAGGGCCTGTTGCAGTCGACCGGGCCAGATGGTCCTCCTCCGCCGTCAAGCCTGCCGGTCAATGATCAGCTGATACAGTCGCTCGAGAGCCTGCGCCCATTTGGCCGCTCCAAGGGTGGCGAGGATGCGCCCGCCGTCGACGAGGACACGCCGCCGGCCGGGTGGGACGCAGCCCTTCAGGGAAAACTCTTCCTGGTCGTGCGCGAGAATTTCGAGGAGGTCGAATTCGCGCCCTTCCGGTCGGAAGAGGCGACGCCGCCGCCCTCGCCGCTCCGCATACCCGAGCGCCTGTCCAGCACACTCAAGCCCCACCAGACGCAAGGCCTCCGCTGGCTTGTCCGATCCATTGAAACCCTTCATCCCGGCGCCCTGCTCGCGGATGACATGGGGCTGGGAAAGACCCTGCAAGCCATCGCCTTCATGGCCTGGCTCCAGGAAGAGGCGGAAGCCGGCCGTCGTCCCAAAGAGCCCTTCCTGATCGTCGCGCCCACAGGGCTGCTGGGCACCTGGCGGGGCGAGATCAAGAAGCATCTCTCCGGCACGCAGCTGGGGTTACTGGTGCCCGCCTTCGGCTCTGACCTGAAGCAGCTTCGTGAGCAGGACAGTTTCGGCCAGCGCGACATCGAGACTGGCAGGGCGGCGCTGAAAGCCGAGGCCTGGCGCGATGCCGGGGTCGTGCTCACGACCTACGAGACGCTCCGGGATTATCACTTCTCGTTTGCGAGGACCCGCTTCGGCTTGATCGTCTATGACGAAATCCAGAAGCTCAAGAACCCGGTCAGTCAGATGACCCGGGCGGCGAAGACCCTCAACGGCGCATTCACGCTCGGCATGACCGGCACGCCGGTCGAGAATAGGCTCCAGGACCTGTGGTCCATCATGGACGTGATCGCGCCGGGCCTGCTCGGCGCCAGCCGCGACTTTGAGCGGCGTCATCCCGCCAGTGACACTGCGGCGCTCTCTCGGCTCAAGACACAACTGACCGAGGCGCCGACCGATCAAGCTCCCTACATGCTTCGTCGCCTGAAGAGCGATGCGCTGAAGGATATGCCGTCCAAGTCGGTTCACCCCTTCGAGGGTGAAATGCCCGCGACGCAGGCAGATGCCTACAAGGATCTCGTGGTCCGCGCGGCTGCCGCCAGCGCCAACGGGGCCGTCGGCAAGGGCGGTATGCTCACCACGCTCGCGGGACTTCGCGGCGTTTCCCTTCACCCGCTCAACCCCCGTCATGCACCTGCGGATCTCGACGCCTATGCCCAGGATTCCGCCCGCCTGTCGCGAACCTTGGACATCCTCAAGGATATCGCGGCAAAGGGGGAAAAGGCCCTGATCTTCGTAGAAGATCTGGCCATGCAAGAACGTCTTGCCGGACTGATCCAAGGGCGATTCCACCTTCCTCGCATGCCCATGCGCATCAACGGGTCCGTCCCTGGGCCCAAGCGCCAGGAGATGGTGGACGTCTTCCAGAAGTCCCCTGGCAGTTTCGATGTGTTGATCCTGTCGCCGAAGGCAGGCGGCGTGGGCCTCACGATCACCGAAGCCAATCACGTGATCCACCTGTCGCGGTGGTGGAACCCGGCGGTGGAGGACCAGGCAACAGATCGCGTGTTCCGGATTGGCCAAAAGCGCGACGTGCACGTCCACCTGCCAATGGCGGTCCATCCCGATCCAGCGATCCGGTCGTCCAGCTTTGACCTGCGCCTGAACGCGCTCATCGACCGCAAACGCAAGCTCACCCGCGACCTCTTTCTGCCGCCGGATGCCAGCGACGGCGAGTTGGCGAACCTGTTCCGTGAGGTGTCGCTCGGAGAGGCGTCCAACGACGTCGAAGAGGCCTACGAAACCGAAGAAACTGCGGCTCCGAGTGCGATCTCGGAATCTGTTGCCCCCCACGAGCCATCGGTCATCGTTCCACCCGCGGCTCCGCCTGTCCGAACCACGCTCACCCTGCCAACCGCACTGACCAATTCCGGGATCCGTCAGTGGCGCGTGGCCGCCGGGGGTATCAGGCCTACGGATGAAATCCTGGCGCTGTTCGCGGGCAAGGACCTCGTCGATATTTCCATCCGCGATCCTTACGCGCTGGCGCGTCGCTCAAACCGTGAGGCCCAAGTCCAGTTCATCGCAGATCTCAAAGCTGTCGCGCGCTCTGTCGAGAGCGTGACGATCGAGTACGCAGAAGAGGTCGAAGGCGACGCCTCTGATACGCAGAGCCGACGCGAGATGGGAGACATGCTGACCCGGCGGCTGACACCGATGCCGCGCCTGGCGCTGACGCGTCGACGCAAGCGGTCCAGAGACGATGATTTCCACGATCGATTCGTGGACATCGCGGTGCGCCACGCCGGCGGCGCCGTCCGAATTCATGAGCTGACTTTGGGTCGAGGCGTCGAGGCATTCTACGACGAGCGAAAGCAGTGCACGGTGACATATGCGCCGCCTGGCTCGAATGGCTGAGCGAAACAGGCGAGTGGCGGCTCCGTCCCGTATCCTGCTGGTGGGCGCCTTGATTCCCGTATACCGCTGGTCGACATCATGATTCCCGTAGAGAAATGCGATTGCCCATGACGACGCCCCTCTCGACACCGATAGACCTTGCCCGCCTGCCCGGTTTCGCCGCAGCCTCGCTGAAGACGGCCCTCGAGGCGTTGGAAGTTTGCCCTGAGCCGGAGATCCGGAGGCTCACGATCCATCCGCAGGCGCTGACCCCAGCGGGCGCCAAGAACTTCCTCGATGTTGAGCTAGCCAAACTCCCGGCCAAAAGCCCGACGCTCTATCGCATCGGCGTTCCAGCTGACCTGAATCCAGAACTGGTCCTGCAGGCATTTGACGCTGGAAAGACCAAGTCCGCCGAGAGAAGCTTTTCTCGCCGGCACGGACCTCGATCGAGGTTTCTCTACGTGGGGCGTTCGTCCAGTATCCGGAAGCGGATCTATGAGCATCTCGGCTTCGGCGCGCGGGGGACATATGCGCTCAATCTCGCCTGCTGGGCGCAGTCGCTCGGCGTCCCACTAGATCTGGAATGCGCCAGCTACGGCGATGGGATCTCGCCCCTCGCGCTTCCGCATCTGGAGGACGCCCTTTGGACGTCCTCGATGCCTATGTTTGGCCGCCAAGGGTCAGTCTAGGACCACGGCCTTCGGCGAGCCTTTGGGTGACGTCACAGTCTCGGCGACCGCGTCAAAGACGTCGAGCGGCCCGACCCAGGTCCAGGGAAGGTGCTCGAACCCCCAACGAGCGCCAAACAGCTGGCCGGCGATCGACGCGGTGGAATCGCTATCGCCGTCATGGTTCGCCGCGACGCGCATCGTGTCTTCGAAGCTGGAGCCGACGAGGCAGCTGTAGATCGCAATCGCGAGAGCCTCCTCGCCGACCCAACCCTCCCCAAGCGCCCGGCGAGCCACGTCTTGACCGTCAGAACTCTGTCGGGCGAGCGAGACGGCTCGCTCCATCGCAATCTGGGTTTCCTTGGCCTCGGGATGCTCTGAGAGCAAATGCGAAGCCCGGTCGACCGCGACCGTGAGATCAGCGCCGTCCAGCAGGTTTCGAACGATCGCTGACATCGCTGCGGCGCTGAAGAACCCGCTCGGATGGCCATGTGTCAGGGCAGCGGCGGCCGCTCCGAGCTCGAAGGCCGTCCGCTCATCCCAGTGACGCACCAGCCCGATCGGCGCGACCCGCATGACCCCGCCGCAGCCTTTGGAATCGTTGATGCGGCGCTCAGCGCTTCCCGTGCCGCCTTGGGCGAGAGCCGACATGCAGGTGTTACCCGGAGCCCGTCGCTTCCAGAGCGGCGCATGGGCCAGGAGACCGTCGCGGCCTTCGCCTGGGCGGCCGGTCTGGGTTTCGTACCAGCGCAGATAGGCCGCCCGACACTCGTCGATGAACCCTTCCGGTGAGCCGGACCGGTTCACGGCCTCGGCTGTAAACAACGTCATCTGGGTGTCGTCGCTGACGATGAATTTGCCCGCCTGGAGCTGGGGCTCTGTCAATCCGTCGGGACCGTGGCGGCGCAGGATCTCCTGCAGTCGATCGAACTCGACGGCGTAGCCAAATGCGTCACCGACCGCGCCTCCGAAAAGGCAGCCGAGAACCCGATCTTCGCGCTCACGATCGGGTTGGACCTGCACCGATTTGACGTGGGCTTCCTGAGCCGCGGTTTCGATGGTGTCGGATCGAGCTTGCCGCACGCTCTGGATCGCCTCGGCCGGGCTTTCGCCGAACTCTACGAGGAGCCGAGCGGCGATCATGCCGGCCCTCCCTCTTCCACCGCGGCAGTGGATCAGGACGCGGTTACCGCGCCGGAGCTCGGCGCGGACCTTGTGGCCGACCACCGTCCACCGTCGCTCGAAGGTTTCATCCGGAACATCCACATCTCGGATCGGCGCATGAAGCCAGGTCATCCCGGTTTCGCGCACTGCCGCCGGCAGATCGCGGACATCCAGAAGGTCGAACTCGTGATCCTCGATCAGGGTGAGAACCGTGGTCGCGGCCCAACCCCGAATGACCCCGATGTCGGCCGACAGATCTCGATCCCACGGCGCGCCGAAGACGCTGCCCCCCTTCTTCCCGGGACACAGCGTCAGTCCAATCACGCCCCCGGCGCACAGCACCTCGTTGATCTGAAGAGGGTCGGTCTTGCTGGTTCGGATCATTGTGTACCCCGTCATTTCGATTTTGTGTACTTGTCACATTTATTATTTCGTGTCAAGCTCACTACAAATGACCAGCTATCGTTACAGCCACCCCCGCCCGTCAGTCGCGACCGATGTCGTAGTGCTCCGGAACGGCCACAACGGACTCGAAGTGCTTCTCATCGATCGCAAGGAGGAGCCGAAGGGCCTGGCCTTGCCCGGCGGGTTTTTACGAGTTGGCCCGCCCGAGGTTGAACATGCGGTCGCTCGCGGCAGCGCGATCCCTGAAGACGTCGATCCATCTCTCGAGGCTTGCGCGCTTCGCGAGCTTGAGGAGGAAACTGGCGTTCACCCGCTGCGCATTCATCAGCTGGGCGCTTACGGAGACGCCGCGCGCGACCCGCGCGGGCGCTACATCTCAGCGGCCTACTGGACGTTCGTTCACGACAGCCGCTGCGAGCCCCGAGCCGGTTCAGACGCCGGCGCTGTGCACTGGGCGGCGCTCTCCGAAATCGGCCGCCTGGAGTTCGATCACAACCGCATCCTGGACGACGCGAAAGCCCGCATTCGCCAACGCCACGACGAGCTCGACCTCTTCCTTGAACTGATGCCGGAGGTCTTCACCTATCCAGACTTCCACGCCGCCTATCAGCGCGCCATCGGCCGGGTTGTGGACCGCTCAAATCTCTACAAGCGCGCCGCGGGACTGCTCGCTCCTGGCGAACTGTCGGAGCCGCCTGCAGCGACCCCGCGCGGCCGCGGACACCCCCCTAAACACTACAACCTCCGCCGCGTGCTTGCGGCTCTGGGAGAGACCGCGTGAGCGACGAGTTCCAAGCCTCAGTCCGGCGGACCCAACGCGTAATCCGCATGGTCAGCGACCTGCATCGGCTGGGCTATCAGCGTCTGCGGGTCATGCCCTACATCTATCCGTTGGCGTGGCGGGTGGCGATCGGACCGGCGGATCTGTTCTCCGAACGCAACGGCGCCTGGATGGAGCACACCACCGACGACGTCTGTGCCGCCTACTCCAGCGCCAGTTCGAATCGCTACTTCGGCTGGACCGATGCCCGCAGCGACAACGCCCGACAGCTTGCCGACAAGTTCATCAAGCGCTTTCCAGGTGTGTGCGCCGCTGGATACGGCCGGGACTGGGCCTACGCCGGCTGGCTCTGTGAGCTGCTCGGGGCACTTGAGAGGGAGAACGCCCTTCCTTTCGTGATGGAGGAATACGCTGCGGTCCCCCCGGAACAACTCGACCACCTGCCGCTGAGGCGTATGGGGGACATGCGGGATCTGGAGTTTCCGCTGCCGCCGGCCCCGAACCTCTCCGGAGCCGTTCTGATCACGCCCGCGCTCATCGAATAGGGCCAGTCCGTACGCCGTCGCGCTATCTGCCCTGCGACAGACGATCAGCCCCTTGTGCCCCCTTCAAACGATCGCCAAGGGCTCGCCGTCGCGCAGCCGCACGACGTTCTCGAACCCGTCGCGGTCGGTATCCCAGGCCACTCCATGGATCGGCACCAGGGCCTTTGGACCGATTGCCGTGGCAAAGGCCATCAGGTCGGCCGTGGAAGCGTGTCCGGAGGTGTGCAGGTGGCGGGGCCGTGAACCTCCCTCATCGAACCAAGCCTTCAAAGCTACCCCATCCGGCTGCTCGAGATATCCTTGCCACTGAGAGTAGCTCCACGCGTCCGCCTCTGTCGGGACAACGCCTTTCGCGGCGAAATCGCGGATGAGCGACGGGCGGATCATGACCACCCATTTGTTGGGCGTCTGGGCCAGGGCGGCGGCCGAAATGCCGTTCGCCGCCATGCGCTCGACGAACTCCTTGCGCCCCTTCATCTCGTAGAGGCGGGCAAATGAGCGGGTAATGACGACCTTGACGTTGTTCCAGCCCGCCCTCGGCAATTTGCCGGCATCGGCGAGCAGTTCGAGAACCTCGGCGGTGTAGAGGTCGATCACGAGGGTGCGGCCTGACTTCACCGCCGCGCGGTAGAGGGTGACCGTCCGATCGATGTTCTGGGCGGACCAGCAGGTGAATACGCGACCCGGTGTTTCCCTGAACAGGGCCACGAAATCCTCTTCCAGATCGCGCTCGCTCTTGGTCGGCTTGTCACTCCCCAGGTTCGTGCCTTCCATCAGCAGAACGTCCACGTCGCGCGGCGGTGCAGACATCATCTGCCGGACCAGCGCAGCCTTTCGCCCGTGATTTCGAAAATCACCGGAGTACAGGACACGCTTCCCGGCGGCCTCGATCAGCAACATATAGGCGTCGAATGCGGAGTGATCCGTCAGGAAAGGCGTAACCCGGAAGGGACCGATCTCGACCGACGTCCCGCCTTCCCAGTGCCGATAGTCCCGGATCGGCGCGGTGCCGAATATGCTCGCCGTCAGGTGCATGAGCTTGCCTGCCGATACACCCGAATAGACCGGCCATGTCGCCGGCAGTTCATCCAGCAGACCGTAGTGGTCCTGGTGAGGGTGTGAAATCAGCACGCCATCGACCGCCCGATCGAGACAGAGCGTCTCGGGCAGAAGACCAGTCGCATCCTTCGGTGCGTCCAGGGGGCGACCAACGTCGAGCAGGACGCGGCCCGTCTCTGTCGCCAACTCGATGCAGTTGCCGCCGATCTGGTCTGTCGCTCTGTGAACCGTCAGTGTGAGGCTCAAGCAGCAACATCCTTGATAACCCGACCGTCTGTGATTGTGGCCGCCCGAAACTCCACTGTAACGGCCCCTCCGGCGTTCCATCTGGCCTGAACGGCGTCGTTCAGCATCTTGAGCAGGTCCACGTCGCTCAGCAGCGGATGGAGTTTGTCGCCGAGCATGACAGCGACGATCGACTTGGCGCTCACCACATCATCGCCGGTCACATCGTTTCCAGGTGCCCGCATCGGTGCGAACCGGAAATGGCCCAATGCCGCATCGCGAATGACACTGGCGTAGAAGATCAGCTCGCTGATCGTGCCGACAGGAATATTGTCTCCGGCTTTCAGCTCGAAAAGCCAGAACCGGTCCCCGTCAGCGCAGACCAGATCGATCGCCCCCTTGCCGCCGGGGAAGATGCGCGTTCCGTCTTTCGGCGCCTCTGATGCGAACAGTCCAACCGGAAACTGCTGGTCGGTTCGGTACCCGGGACGGAAGCCGAAGTGTTCGGCGAAGGCCGCGTCCTTACGGAAGAAACACTCCATCTCGTTTTCGTTCATCCACTTGCCCGGTTCACAGACCTGCTTGCCGGTCAGGTGGCTGCGATCGCCCGCCACGTTGAGAACACGCTCGCCGATGTTGCCGAGAGCGGCCGAAGCCGATGTATCGCCGTCCAACCAGAACCAGTCTGGGAACAAGTCAGCGAACCGTCGAGCCCGGTAGAGGAACCGCTCGTAGTGAGGCGGAAACCTGCCATCCACGGGCTCGACCGCTGGCCAGAACAGCCCGACCTTCTTCGCGCCGGCCCAGCGTTTAAGGGCCAAGGCCCAACCCTCGAACGCTGCAGCGTTAGTCTGCATGTTCTCCTGGATGGCTGCGGACGTGAGGTGAATCTCGGCGGTGTCGTTGTCACCGATGACCTCCATCAGGCCGGGGATCATCTCGCCAGTTTGTGTTTCCCGATCCTTTGCAGGCAACCGCACATTCCGGTTGGTGGCATAGCCGTCCCGAAGTCGCTGGCTCCACATCGCATGCTGGCGACCAGACGCGGTGTTCAGGAGCCTTGCCCGAATGTCCTCAGAGAGATCGGGCTGTTCCGAGTCCTCGACAAAATCCTGGAGGTGGTCATCGCTATTGGAGTTCATACTGTCCCATTGGTTGTTGATCGCAGTGACAGCGTAATGAGCCTCTGCGTCAGAATCGGTCGTAGATATTTTTGGGTCAGGAGAACGGGCTGATGAGCGAGGTCAGGACGTTTCCTTTGGCCACCATCCTGTTGCTGGCGTCCCGTGTGTCGTTCGTACGCGGGTCGTAGGTGCCCAGGAGATGATTGGAAGAGTCTCGGATTTCGTGTTTGCCCGACGACTTGATCTCGATGGTCGCCATGAGCCGGTTTGACCGGTCTCTGATATGTTGTTTGGACATAATCTTCCCCCTAGGCAGAGACAACGTTAGGCAGAGCCGCCGGAAAGAATCAACTTCCGACTCAAACGGCTTGGCTCGTCAGATCGCGGCTCGCGTAAATCGCCCTGCACACCAAGAGAGTCGCCCGACGGAGTGGCCATTCACTCGCCTAGCCGCGACGGTGCTCGGCGCAGCTACTTGAGGCCGCAGAGCCTCTCCCCCGACACCCTCTCCAATGCGGTCTGCCGACACACTTGCGTTGGCGAGGGACTCGGAAAAGAGCGACGCCTGAAGTCAGCCTTCAAAACCATTCACACGTATGCATAAGCTTGCATACGCTTGTGATCTCGCGCATAGCTTCGGTTGACTGCAACTGGGGTGGGGGTTTCGATGACCGACTGGGCGTTTGACAACGAGGATCAGCGCGCTGCGATGGAGGAGGAGATTACCGCCGAAAATTGCGGTAAAAAATTATCTCTGATCCGACAAGTGTCTGGAATATCGCGCCGCGAACTTGCGAAGATTCTTGGCTGTTCCGAGTCAACGATTTCTCGCCTCGAGTCAGGGATCCACCAGCCGACAATTGATTTCATGAACAAGCTGAGGGCGCTCCAGATCATTGGATACCATCGGTTCAAGAAATTGAATTCGACGGACAGGAGTGCTCTGACTGAAACGATGGTTGCGGCAGGAAGTGGCGCGGGCGGCGTTGTCGCCAGCATAGGCGCCATTGGAGCAACGGGCACCGTGGCTGGATTCTCTGCCGCAGGGATCACATCTGGCCTGGCGGCACTCGGCGGAAGCCTTCTTGGTGGCGTTGCCGTCGTGGCGGTGCTCCCGGTGGCAGTGGGCGCGGCGGGCTATGGAGTCGTCAAAGGGATCAAGGCCATCTGCGAGCACAACAACCTGTCGTGCAAGGAAGTCGACGGGCGGTTTGAAATCGTGCCGGAACCGCTCACTCCGCTCTGAATCGGCCCCGCCAACCTGAGGCCTGGCGTCGAACTCAGGCAGTCGCATGTGCCCTGTTCGCCATCGGAGGTTTGAGCGGGTGGCTGTCACAACGTTGCCAGTCAGCCTGACCCACCGCTGGCAGGCCACGTTCGGCCAGCTAACGCCGCGATATTGCGGGCACCGTTAGCCGGGCTCCGGAATAACCGGCGGGCCGACCGGCGGGCCGTGTCGGGAGAGGCGATCCTCGGTCAGGCGTCTCCGTTCAACATCAGAAGCACTCTGAGGACAGAGAGAGGGATGCCCATCCAGAGCACTCCCGCTGCGATCGCGTGGAACACCCGCTTCTTCCGGCCTGTGGATGTCCAAGCCAGCACCTTCATGATCAGGAACGCGATCAGAACTATTCCGAAGATCTTCCAGATCACGAGGAGCAGGAGCTTCATTCATTACTCACGGTGTTGAAGCGAAGCTTCCGCCGCTACCGGTTGTAGCGCCGCAGGGGACGCGTTAGCTGTGCCCCAAGTCCTTACGATTTTGAGAGTCGCCAATGCCAGGCCCCATGGAAGTCGAGCCCCTCATCGATCGACGCGAGATCGTAAGGCGCATCGAGAGACTGCATGTCTCGGCGGACTTGAAAGCCCTGCTTTCAACCCTGATCGAAACCACGGTCGTGGTGGGTGGCAAGATTGTCCAGATTGGCTGCCGAGTGCTGGCGTACATCTTCGATCTCGCCAAATCATACCCCAAAGTCACCTTCGGCGTCGTCGCAGCCTTGGTCCTCTCGTTCCTGATCAGCTCAATTCCTCTCCTCGGCCCTCTCCTCTCGCCGGTCCTCACGCCCATTCTGCTGATCATCGGGCTCGGGTGGGGTGCGCTTCAGGACATGATCGATGGACCGATGCGGAACAGGCTGTCGGGCCTGGAAGCGCAGTTCAAAGACCTGGGTGTAGCGTGACGACGATCGGAGACGGCACGAAAGAAGATCCAGCGCTTTCGCTGCTCAACAATGTCGAGTGCGTCATTGCGGACTCGCTGAAGTTCAAGCTGAAACTGCGCATCGGCGAAGACGCCTATGCCGTTTTGCGCGCAAAGAACGGCTTGCAGAGCCTTTGGGACGTCGGAGGGGTCGCCGCGACCGGAGCGTCCATCGCGGCATCTCAGGTCGTCGTGTCCACGTTTTTTGCCTCAACGGGCGGGATGTTGTCTGCGATTGGCATCGGCGCAGTGGCGGCCACACCGATTGGATGGGTGCTTGCCGCCGCTGCGGCCACGGGTGGGGCGTACTACGGTGTCACCCGACTCGTACGCCAACAATCGGGTTCGCTGGTCGACACAATCCCGCGCTTCATCAACACGCCGATCGACCTGCTCGGCATGCAGCTGTTCGACCTCGTGGCGGCGCTGGTTCTGCGCGTCGCCAAGATCGACGGCGCGATCGCCCCGGTGGAGCGCGCCGCGATTGAACGGCATTTCGTTGAAGAATGGGGTTACAACGGCGCGTACGGCGCGCGGGCGCTCGACGTGCTCTCAGAGACAGCTGATGAGACGCGGGTGAAAGCCGTCGCGAAATCGCTCGCCGAATTCCACGCAGCCAGCCCCGACTGCAACGGCGAGGCCATGCAAGCCGAACTGCTTGCCTTTCTGCGCGAGGTGATCGAGGCCGATGGAGTCCTCGACGAGCGAGAAGATCATGCAATTGACGCCATCGCAGCGACGTTTCGGGCGGAGCGTGCGATCAGCTTGGCCAAGGTCGGAAAATCGCTAGCCGACCTAGGCGGCAAGACCGGAACGACGATGGCAGATCTCGGCGGGAAGACTGGTTCCGCCATGGCGGATTTTGGCGGAAAGGCTGGTTCAGCGATCGGGTCGCTGACCAATCGTTTTGGTAATTTGAAGCCTGGGAGGCCGGGAGCCTAGCGCGTCTCATCCCCGTCCGGGGCATGCACCTATTCGATGAGGATCGCTTTCCAACCCCAGGTTTGACGCTTCTTGTTATGGCTCAGGACAGCCGTCCCCGAGACGAAGTCTTCGTCGCCCAAGCCATGAGCGGACACGAGATCAGGAGGGATAAACACACCGTCGGGCGTGAAGCCCATCCCTTTGTCCACGCGGACCTTGTCCTTGAATGACCTGCAGACGTTTGGCCCCGCCGGCTCAGCGGAAGGGCCAACGGTCAAGGCGCGAAGAAATGCCCCTCGCTTCGAATGATAGGTGGCGAGCCTTATGGCGACGCTGCCTCCGAGGGACGCCGTTCCCGAGTACTCCGCCAGGGAAAAAGTCCCGTGCGCGTCGACACCGGCCATGAAATGCAAAAGCCCCTTGTCGGCGTTGATAGAGTCAATCACGCCGATCGTTTCAGGGAAGATGTCAAAATCCGACCCGTCCTCTCTGAGAGCTGCTGCGTAAAGCGTGAATCGTCGGCCCTCGCCGGGCTCAAGTTCCGCCTTCACCTTGATCGGCAGGCCGACCGCCAGGTTTTTAAGGCGCAGCTTGGAAGCGTGAACGCTCACTTCGGTCGGGAAAGGCGTCCCCTGAAGATAGAGCTTGCGGCGCGGCTTGGATTCCTGGCCTTCGATCGTGAAGCTCTCCCCCACACAGGCGTCAATCCAAGGCACGGCGCTGAGGAGCAAGTCGTCGGCTTGAGACGCGAAGCGCGCGTAAAAGGCCGCCTTGGGCTCTAGAGCAGAGACCTCGGAGAACCACGAGCCCTGCATCAGATCGTGCGCCTCGGCCGGAATCCTGTGACCCGCGCGCGTCTTGTGCTCAATCACGCGCAACACTTCGCCTTTGGCTTCCGGAAATTCACCGGCGCCGACCAAGGCGCGGGCCAGCTTCAAGCGCACACCGCTTACAAAGTTATCGTCCTGCGAACAGATCAGAGCCTTGCAATAACAACCCCTTCGCTGCTCCGGATCCGTTACAAGATCGCCAAGGAGCTCCCAGGCCCAGTATTCACCTACCTTCGATTTGGCGAAATCAATCGCCACGGCGAGAGCTTCGTCCTGCCGGCCCAGCGCGCGCAGGATCTTTGCCTTGTTCAGCCTCAGCCAAGCATTGTCCGGAAAGCGCGCCATGGCGAGGTCGACGAAGGGCTGAACATACTCGAGGTTGCCGGCCTGACCGTCTAAAACGGCTTCCTTCGCAGCGTGCTGCACAGCGGTTTCAGCCAGTGATGACCGCGCTTTTCCGTCCTCAGCCACGTAACGCTCGAAATCCTCCGCGCGCAGGTGCTCCAAGCCCCACATACGAACGAACGCCATGACCTTGAGATGACCGCTCGGCGCGAGGCGCAGAGCCTGCTGCAGGATGCAACTGTGCAGGAGTGATGGCCGCTCGACGTCTAGCTTCAGATAGATGCCGAGGTAACGTCTCGCCTCCGCCACCGGGCTGCCAGACCACTGATCTTGCGGTTCCTGCTGCAAAGCATCGCGCGTCGCCTTGAAGAGGTCCCAGCCATAGTTGGTGTGGTTCGAGCGATCGAGCGTGCCTCCGTTGAAAAGCACCGCATAGATGCCTACTGCCTCGCGAAACTTGCCGGCCTTGCTAAGCCGCTTCGCCTCTTGCAGTTCCGTCGCGCCCGCCTGCAGAAGGCTCAGGGCGTAGTCCCGCTGCTTCGTCAACACCTCGTCGTCCGGCGGCACGATCAGATCATTGAGCTCTGCTGCGTATCGTTCCAGTTCCGGGCTTGGTCGGTCCCCAGCGAACTTCTTGACGAGATCGACCAGGCACCAACCCAAGGCGCGAACATCCCATGCGTCCCGGTCGGTCGCGGCCATACGCTCCAACGCCAGCGCATAGGCCGCATCAAGGTCACCATCCCTGCGCTTCTGGAACACGTCCTTGGAGGAAATCACGCGACGATCTCAGTCTTCAGCTCGTCCGAGATTTCGGGAGGGGGTGCGACCCTTGGGCAGCCGGCGCCGAGTGGCTGCCAGCTCTCGAGAACGCGCCTCGCATTGCGCCGGACGCCTATTGCGGTGACGTCTCCATTCCTCGGGGGCAAAACAGCGCACAAATGTGCAAACCACTCCCCCCGCCCAGCGACCGGAAGCGGTTTCACGGGGCGAGCTCCATCGTCAAGATTTCCATCACTTGGGGCAACAACGGCGGAGGTGGCGCCGCTGACTTCGGCCTCAAGGGCATGCAACTCCTGATCCGGTTCCTGCCGTCATAGAAGATATCTATTCTTGCGACCTCGTCTCCACGAGAGAAGGTATAGCGCTGGCACCACTGGAGCTCTTCCAACGAAGTCACAATGATCCCCTGCGCCGTAAGCAACGGCACCAGACGATCATGCAGTTCCTTCAAGAAGGGCGCGGTGGGACCGAGGTTCGGTACGCTGTCGGCGCGTGGCAGCCCCAGGCTGCCGTGGTTGAGCAACGGCGCAAAAAGTTGACGTAACTCGTCTTCAAAATTTCCAGTCCTGGGGGTCGTGATGGACCTGATCCTGTACTTGCCATCGTAGCCGATGTTGACGCGCCCGGAGTCGACGCCCCGACTGAGGTAATAAGCCTCCTGGTAGCTGTGATGGGCGACATCATCGATAGCGACCTGCGTGTCGACAAGTAACGACCGAACCTTGGCGAGGACGCCGGCGCGAAACTGCTCCTGCGGCGATGATCCGGTGAGCTCCTCAAGCCCTTCCGTTATCGTCATTGAAAGCGGCGGGCCGCTATTGTTGGTTTGTCTCCACCAAGGCTCGCCTACTGACTTGATCCTTACTTCCGGCGGATTGACGAGATGCAGGGTTTGGCTCGATCGGGTCATCGCGGTGTACAGCCAACGGAAATAGCCGGCCGTCCGCGGGTCTTGACCGGTCGGGCAGGATACGACGACATCCGTCCACTCCCCGCCCTGGGCCTTGTGACAGGTCACGGCGTAACCAAACTTGGCCCGCAGGGCGTTGAAATACGGATCCTGGCGCAGGACCAGGCTCCGGCGAACCCGCTCCTTATCCGCACGCAGGTCCGGATGGCGCTTCAGGAAGTCGATGTAGAGCGCGCGCTGTTCTATCGACGACAGCCCGGGCTCGTTGCGATGCAGGTGATCATCCAATAGCTTGACGTTGATACCGGATTTGGTCCCGTCGGGTAGAGTGATCGCCACGTCGACATCCCGGAACGTCAGCGAGATTTCCATTTCCTCAACGGCATTGGTGTCCGGATTTCGCTGCTTCAGGGTCAGCGTCCGACGATCTACGACCGGTTCAGCGTGGATGACCTCGACGAACTCGCCATTTGCAAGGAATCGGCCGCCAACGACCGCATTGGCCGTGACGATCAGGGTGTCACCTGCGGTCACGAACTCCTTCTGGGGATGCAGTTGTTCGCGCACCGCCCGGTTGAAGGCCGCGGCCTCGGCGTTCGGGTGCGTAATGATGATTGGTTGCCGCCCGGCCCCTCGAGCCGCCATGTACAGCGGGATGACTTCATCGGTGTGCGCACGCGCAACGTCCTCGCCAAATTCAAAGGTGAGGCTGCTGAAACTTGCCTTGGACAGACTTTCTCGCAGCGGCATGACATTGCGGATCAACCCGCTGTCTGCCTTCTGGCGCACCACCTCCTTGAGCTCGTACTGGATTGGGCTGAGATTGAAGTGCTTGCGGAGATATTCCGGGTCGAGCGCGGGTGAACTGGCCATCCCGACAGGCGGAAGTTGAGCGGGATCACCGACGAAAATGATCTTTCTGTCGTTCTCGCTATGGTCGAAGCACATGTACGTCATCAGATCTTGGAGCAGATACCCCGTTCCCGACCTGTAGAAATCACTTTCCGCATAGACATCGGCTAGCAACGACGCCTCGTCTACGATGTAAACGGTATTAGCCTGATCTCGATTTGACCTGATTGATGCAATGATCTTGAACGTCTCGAGCGCATCGGCGTCTCCGTCGCGATACTCCTGCAGATCGGAATAATCGTATATCGACCCGTGCAGAGTGCGTGCCTCGCGTCCCGTCTTCTCCCGCATAACGTTGGCTGCGCGGCCGGTCGGAGCCAGAAGCTGGAAGTCACGACCCTGAGCCGCGAGGTACTCCGTGATCCCTTTCACCAGGAAGGTTTTCCCAGTCCCGGCGTAGCCCTTCAAAAGGAACAGACGTTGTTCGCGATCACCGAGGAAGTCGGACAGCGCTGACAGACAGCCACGCTGATCAACATTCAAGTCTTCCGAAAACGCATCCTGCATGCTGATCCGCGTGCGCAGGGAACGCGCCCGGGGATCGATCTGCGCCATCGCTTTGGCGACCTCCTCACGAACGCGTCGGATGCGGTCGACCGGGAATGGCACGATACTGCTCGGCGGCCCCGAAGCGGTTGACTGCCTATCGGCGCTTTCGGGGGCTTCGTCCTGCTGGATCCCCACTCCAATGGACGCATGTGGAGTTCGCGTCGGTGTAAACCACTCAATGTCCGGACGCATGAACCGACAGAACCAACAGCCGAGCGACCAGGCATCCTCGAGCATGGTCTCGACCTGCGCCGGTGTAACCGGGTGATTATGAGCAGCGTTGTTGCCCAGGCGGCGGATGGAATGAAACTTGGCCAGCAGTCGCCGATCGAGCAGATCCCCCTTCTCAAGGAGGACTAGCCGATCGAACTGAGAAGTCTGCTGCGGTGGAAGATCCAGATGACCCCATAGGTGCGCAACCATCGACTCGGTGAAGGCGCGCAGGCGGATCGCGGCCAGGTCAGGTGCTTGCGGTCCAGCCTGCTCGGCCTTTCGGGATGTCTCGTGCAGATCCGGCCAGAATGGCTCCAGAAACCTGAACCCTTCCGCGTCGATCACTCCCTCCACACTACCCCCATCACTCTTCCACAATCGGACACCCTAGGGTTTTAGGAGGATGCGGTCGACCCGCTAACCCATATTGCAGAGACCATCCCCTAATGTTCCGGCCTCAACAAACAGTTGCACGAGCCCGCCGCACAGGGAGTTGGCGACAGGCTGGGGGTGGTTTTCGAAGAGACGACCGGGAGAAAACCAGCACTACAGGCTTTGCTCATATTCATACTGGGGCCTCTCAGGTGGCACCTTGTCTTCGGCTAGATGATGCCGGCCCGCAGCATCTTTTCGACGACGTCCTTCACCGTGACCGGCTCTGACTCGGACGGCTCAGGGGAAAGGACAGGCTGCTTGCTTGAAACGCTGATTTCGTAGCGGCGGACGTGCAACTTCACCCAATCTCCCCTTGGCTCATTAGACCGCCCGAGAGCCGCGATTGGTGAATCGAACACCTTGTCCAGGTAGGCGTAGTAGCCGTCGCCAAAGAGGGTCTCATAAGTATCCTCCCTCAGTGTCGCCCAAACCGTCACGGGTTGTTGCGCGGCCCGGTTCAGGAAGGTACCGATCACGTCCGCGAGCCGATCTATATTTGCGTCCGACATGCTTTCTCCTGGAGCGGCCTCGGTCATCCCACACGCTGTGCGCGCCCTAATGGACGGCCACGAACTTGTCGGCCGCCAGCTCCGCCTCGCCATCAAACCGATAGGCCACCAGCGGCCCTCCCTTCGCCACGCTGTAATCGACGCAGGCGACCCGTTGCGTAAGGGGCGCCAATGCCTCTCGCGGATTCAGCCAATAGTGTCCGATGAACGTTGGCCGGTCAGGTTCAGGAATCTTCTCGGTCATCGGGATTGGAAGGTCAGGCATCTCCACGCCCGGCGGACCAATGTAGGCTGACCGGTAGGTGGTGAGGCTCGCGTCCCACCATCGTGTTCTGATCGCGCTGCGGCTGTGGCCGTCCTTGTCTGTAAAGCCGTGGCCGGGAGGCAGTTCCACCTCCGCGCCCTTGAGAAGTGTCTCGACAGCTTCGTAGGCAACCGACCCTTTCCGACTCGAAGCTTCGGCGATCTCAGGCGTCAATCTCTCCTCGCTCAGCAGCGGCCTCAGAGCCGCGACGTGGCGAGGGCTCCAGCAGGCATGGACGATCCGAAATCCTGGTTCCTCGATCCACAGCGGCAAGTCCAGGAACCACTCGATCCAGGATCGATGATCGTCAGTGTCCTCCCCGACTTCAGCGAGAAAGGCCTCATGCTGTTGGCGGTTCTTCACCCCCTTCGCGCCCAGACGGGGACGAAGGTGGTGACCGTCACTGACTGGATCCGGCGTGGCCCACGAGATGGCGTTGAACTCGTGATTTCCCATCACGGCGCGGGCCGATCCGGCGTCAGTCATCGCCCTGACGAGTTCGAGAGTCCGAAGCTGACCTGGGCCGCGATCCACGAAGTCACCGACAAAGATCGCCGTGCGGCTGGGATGTCGCCAAGCCCCGGACCGATGGCGGTAACCGAGCTCGGTCAATAGGGCCTCAAGCTGGTCGGCATGGCCGTGGATGTCGCCGATGATGTCGTGGTTCATTCCGATGCCTGAATGCCGCTCGGGCTTGGCCCGAGCACCTCTGCGGCCACCTTGGCTGCCCCGCGAGGGCGCTCGGCGCGATGATCTGTCAGACCCATCTCAGTCGTCCAGCACGCCGGAAGACCAGGCCATGGCGTGGGAGCGCCCGGCCTCATCCCAGACAACGCCCTTGGCGTCGCGCTCGGCCTTCAGCCGCAGCACAAACCGTTCCGGGTCCGAGTTCCCACCCTGGAAAGGCTCGGCGTCGAGGACATGTCCACCGAAGTAGGACGGCTCCGCCTTGGTCTGATGGAAATAGACGCGCCCGCCGGCAAGCTTGGCGACCTCGGCCGACGTCAGCGCCCAGGCCTCGCTGCGGTAGATCGCGCCCTTGGGGTCGAGGCACACCAGACCTTTGGCGTCACGACAGATGAGATGAAGCCGAGCGCTCATCGGTCACCCGTGGCCATGGCTTCCGAGACCCGGCCGTCGCGACGCGCCAACTCTGTCTCGGCCAGTTTGCACTTATGCATATCCATTCCTTCCTCCCCTGCGATCCATCGCAGATAGTCTGACGGCACCTCACCCCACGCCTTGCCGCGATGGCGGCCGAACGTGACTACCGCTGGCTGAGTCGTCCATTCAATCAGATCGCCCACCGTCTCGGTCTGAAGCAGCTGAACCAGAATATGAGCGGTGACGAAGGCGTCGGGTCCTGCCCTGTGTGCTGGCAATGCGAAGCGCGGGTCGAGAGGCAACTCAAGCCAGTAGCGCAACACCTGATTGGCGTGACCCGGCGCCTGCGGCCAGGCTTTTCGAGCGGCCTTGACCGTGCAAACCCACGACGCGAGAGCCAGGTCGCCGAGGAAACTTCGCTCGAAATCGCAATGGTGAGCTACGAGGACGTCCGGCGGTCCATCAGCCTTGATGAAGCGCTCGACGGCCTCGACGGAAAACGTTGAAGCCATCGCGAGCTCATCATCACTGATGTGATGGACAGCTCGGGCGTGAGGCGAGACGGGCTCGGTCGGCTTCAGGAGAAGCGTCCGCGGCGCTCCGACCCTCCAGTCGCGCCCGTTGCCCGTGACGTCGACGGTGCCGACCTCAATGACCTGACTGCCCTCGCCGCCTGTTGTCTCAAAGTCCACTACGCGCAGCAGCATTGTCATCCCCACCCAAGTTCCAGTGATGCTTGGGCACAAATGCGACAACCGCGGTCGCAAACAGTCTTTCAAGTGTGACGCTCCACCTAACCCGAGATAAGCTCGACCAGATCCCGAGACAGTCCAGAACCACTGCGGAGCCCGCTCGTGATGCGCGACCGCTTCTGTCGCTAAAGGCCGCCATGGTGGTCGGCATGAAAACAGACACATTGCTACACGCTCTCGCGGGGGGCCTCGAAGGTTGGGCGATCGCGTTCTGGGGTGGTCGTGAAGAGGCGCACAGGGCGCTCGTCCACGAGCCAGACAAACGCCGACACGTCTGGCTCTGCATCTGGGCGCAGATGTCGATGCGCGCGGACCGACTCGACGAACCCGCTGACTTCACCCTGTGGCGCGAACGCTTCCTGTCGGAAACCTCGGCATGTCTGCTGCGGCTGGCAGGCTTCGGCGAAGCCCGCGGACTGCTGGGGAGCTTGGGCAAACTGCCGTGGACGGGATTGGAAGACGCTGCGCAATATTTGAAGCTGGCGGACCTCCTCGAGGAAGGCGGCTTGGGCGCGCAGACTATCCGCCATCGCAAGCGCATCGCTGCCTCCACCATTGAGACCCTTCATGCCCTGCCCGCGGACCTGCGGCATGCCGGCCTGGCGAAATCACTGAAGGTCGGGGAGCGGCTTGGGTCGCCTCAACGCAGGGTCCGGCGCTGGGTGTGGCGCCTGGAGAGGTTGAGGGCCGTCGCACCTCAACTTGACGGAGCCATCCGCAAGAAACTTCTCGGCGGTGGCGACGTAACCGAGCTCTGGGCCGGCCTGCCCTTGCCGCCCGCGCCATGGGGTGGAACCGAAGGGTTGCGGCCGCTCGATAGCCCTGCCGCCATGAGAAGCGCTGCGAAGCGCTTCCAGAACTGCCTGGCTTCTCAGGTCGATTTTGTCCGTCGCGGATATTCTTACTTCTACGAACTCGAAGGCCGAGCAGTCATTGAATTCGAACAGGTGCCGGGTCTCGGTTGGGAAGTCGAGGACGTCAACGGACCGCGCAACAAACGTCCGCCTGCCCCTGTTCTCCATGAAATTGAGCGGCTCTTGAGCGGCGCTCCCGGCCACATCAGCCCTTACCTACCGAGCAGGACCTACTGGAATGGCTAAATCGACCTTCCTGAGAGTTGTCGTCAGAGGCGACACAACTTGCCGTGACGCCCAGTGTCCCTAGTGGATCAGGGTCTAGATGGGGGCAGCCCAAATTCTCGTGCTCCATCGGCCCGATCCCGCCGTCATTGCGGGCGCCCGGTTCGCGACTTGCGCCGACTTCACGAGCGCCCAAGGGCGCTCCGGACAAGAGGGGAAGGATCAGCTGCGGCGGAATTCCATGCAGCAACGCTAGGGTGCGTCATCGTAACCACCTGGAGGCCGTCCCGCCCAATGTGAGTGCGGCTGGTCCACCCGCGCTCGTTCTGCTCGGACCAGCTTTCCACGAGCTCATGCGCCCCGACCATCTCCCTTGTCCACGCTCCTGCGGTTACACCCATGCAGGCGATAACCCTGACGCCAAGCCCTCGGATTACAGCTTCGTGTAAGGGCCAGCAGTCCCGCAACAACTCGGCTTTTCTCGCCAGCAATCCTTCCCGCTTTGATCGGACGAAAACTACATTCGAGGCTGGGACCGCGCGGGGTTCAAGGTCGAGGTTTCGAAGGAGATGCAGGACCCTCGGTTGGAGCGTTGCCGTTCCCGGGGGGCGACCTTGCCAAGATTCGTCAGCATAAGCGGACCAGTCGTTCCGGCTCCTCGCAGTTGCACTGCGAATAGATCGACCAATAGTCTCATCGGCTTGCGCAGCGGGATCCCCTCCGGGGTTTAGTCCAAGCAGGTAAAGCGGTCTGGGCCCACGAAATGCTGAGCGGCCCGAATATAAAACGCCGCCAGAGCGCGCGTGCAACTCGGCGGGCACTAGCTCGAGAAGGTCGTCGTGCATTCCCTCAAACCTGATGCCAACTTCCCGCGGCTGCATTCCCAATTGAGAGCCGCCTTACCCGATATGCAGGTTGGCGATGGTCTGCGCGGCTGCACACAGGTTGCAGGAAATCGCGCCCGCAGCAAGTCAGCCAGCGCTTGCACAACTGCACGAGCTATGGCGAGCCTTGGCCTTCGCACCAGACCAACGTATCTGCCCTCGGCCGCCAACCTCGAAGGTCTGAGCATCGGTCAAAGATCGGCTGCGGAGTGGGGAATGGTCAGGCCTCCACCCGGTCGCCGCTGTCGTTGAAGAACCGTGAGTTTAGATCCAGCCAGACACAAGACCTCTTGTTTCCGGTATGGCGACGCTTTCCTGCTTCATCCAGAAAACCGACGCAAACATTGAGCCAAAAGCGGAACTGTCCCACGTCGAACCACCAGACGTTATTGCGGATGTGATCGCCTCCCGATTCGTGAACCCGACCGAGCCTGCAGACCGTAGCGACTACCATTACAGGTGCATTGTTCGTTCGGTCCCAGATCGCATCATCGGCGAGGAATGCGTCAAAATCGCCGTCTGAGAATTCGTAGCCTTTGATCATTTGGACCTCCGCGAGATCTCTATAGGGGTGCGAATGGAAGTCCCCCAACAAGAGCTGATCCGGTGCCAACCGCTCCATGACCTCCGCCATTAGGCTGATCGCGCCGGCGTTTGGCATGACAGAGCCGGCTTCTCGTTCGGCGGACAGCGACACCGCAAGCCGATCTAGAAAGATGACCGTTTCCTCCGCTCGAGTTCGACAGTGCCCCCACACCAGGCCAAGCGTTTCGATCTCTTTGCGCTTCTTGCGGCCGTCTCCATGACTATAGGCTTCAACGGCGGCCAGGGTAGCCGTCTCCAAGAACCGGTCGGAGACCCGAACGCGATACTCCCTCACGATGGCTCCCCGCCTAGGAGAGTTGCGCCTAACGGCTCGCCGCTAGGTTCCCCACGTATCAAACGGAGGAAGTACGCGGGCGCTGCCCGTCCCGGCTCCCACAGCGCCGCATTCAGCGGCGGCTTCACCTCTACCGTGTCGAGCATGCCGCCATCTTCTTCGCTCCGTCGATTAGTCGAGACCGGCCTCCGTCCGCTTCCGCGACCGCACGCCTCGACCTTTGAGTAGAGCTCTTCGCCCGTCACTGCCAACCCGGCCTGATGCCCGCATGGAAGCTGCCCGGCTCGTCGGCTCGGAAATGTTGACGTGACAAACGATGCAGACCTCGGTGCCGCATGGCCTGGATGTGACGTCCGACGCGAGCATCGTTCAGAGGGGTCACTTGGTGGTTGCAAGCTCGGCGCGTGTTGGCGAAGACTGACCGCCCACAAGGACCAGTTGATTTGCCCTCCCCCCAGACTCTTTCGCTCATGGCCCAGATCCGCAACGCTCTCCCGGGCCACGACGGGATCGACCAAGCGACCGACTGGCTACGTTCCAGCCTGGGGTCGGTGATCGATTTTTCCGGGCCCTTGGGGGACGATCTCGAGGAGGCCCGGACGCTGCTCCACAAGGAGCACGAGATCACCATCCTGCGGCGCTCGTCGATTTTCGCGAAGCGACCCGACTGGTACCACGGGCCACAACCGGGCGATCGTCACTGGCCCGCGCTCAAATCCTACTTCCTGGGCCCCAAGCACTGGGACAGCGAGACCATCGAGAGCATCGACGAGGGCTCAAACGAGATCGTCTCGCTCCTCGCTGATCCCGCTCAAGATCAGTTTTCCTGCCGTGGTTTGGTGGTGGGCTATGTCCAGTCGGGCAAGACCGCGAACATGACGGCCGTCATCTCCAAGGCCGTCGATCGCGGTTACAACCTGATTCTGGTTTTCGCCGGTCTGACGGACAAGCTCCGGCAACAAACACAGCGGCGGCTAGAATCGGACATCGTCGTTCGTCACCCGACTCTCTGGCACAAGCTGACCACCACCGACATCCATGGCGAATTCCGGATCCCGGCCCATGGCCATATCTCGGCGCTGAACCGGGCCCAACTCGCGGTGATGAAGAAGAACGTGGCGCCGTTGCAGCGGCTGCTGGACGTCATCGAGGACACGCCTGCCGCGGAAATGCGCAAGCTGAAAATCCTGCTGATCGACGATGAGTGTGATCAAGCCAGCGTCAACTCCGCCAGCAACGAAATGGACATCAGCAAGATCAACGAAAAGATCCGGCTCATCCTGAAGAAATTGCCGGCGGTGTCCTACGTCGGATACACCGCCACGCCATTCGCCAATGTCCTGATCAACCCCTACGCCGAGCAGACCGACACGCTCGACGATCTCTATCCGAAGGACTTCATCACCTCGCTCGCGCTGCCCAAGGGCTATTTCGGAACCCAGAGGCTGTTCGGCCGCACGCCGCAGGACGCTGCGAACCCCTTGCCGGAGGAAGAAGGCCTCGACGTCATCCGAGAAGTGGATGAAGCAGATGAGGCGGCGCTTCAGCCACGCGGTCGAGCGGCTCAGGCGGGATTCGTGCCTCGCATGACCCCAAGTCTCCAGGACGCGATCCTCTACTACATCGCCACTTGCGCAGTGCGCCGGGCCCGGGGCCATGCGGGCGAGCACATGTCGATGCTTGTGCACACGTCGCCGGCGATCCGGATGCACCAGAGCATTGCGCATCTGATCGAGAACTGGATCGACAAGGAACGGGCCGGAATTGAGCAACAGACTGGTCCAGCATTCGAAGCCCTGAGATCCGTCTGGGAGGCCGAACAGGCGGCCGGCCTCGACGACCTCACCTCCGCGCGCCCAGTGTCGTTTGACGAGCTGTGCGACCACCTGCCGGCTGTGCTGCAGGCCCTTTCCGTCGTCATCGAAAACGGGGCGAGCGACGACCGCATCGACTACACCGGCGGCGCCAAGACCTACATCATCGTCGGCGGCAGCATCCTTGCACGCGGTCTGACCTTGGAGGGCCTCGCGGTCAGCTACTTCCTGCGTACCTCGAACCAGTACGACACCCTGCTGCAGATGGGCCGCTGGTTCGGCTATCGGCACGGCTATGAGGATCTGCCTCGTCTCTGGATGCCGACAGAACTCAAGTCGCGCTTCCGCGCTCTTGCCGCCATCGAGGCGGAAATTCGGGACGACATCTCGAACTACAGCAGATCGCCCTCTGTCACGCCGATGGATTTCGCGATCCGCATCCGGAGCGTACCTGGCATGGCAATCGTCGCCCGCAACAAGATGCGACACGCCCATCAGTGCAGCATCGGTTACTGGGGCCGCCACGTTCAGACCCTGCGGTTCAAGCGAAAGGACGAGCGCCTGCTGCAGAACAACTGGCAGGCCGGAGCCGAGCTTGTTTCCTTCGCGGACCAGCAAGGGAAATCTGGAGGCATCCCAGGTCGCCGCCTCTTCACAGACGTTCCGCGAAAGCTGATCGCGCAGTTTCTTCGCAGCTACCGCATCGATGACAGCCACCAGGATCTGAAGGACGACCTCCTGCTTCAGTTCGTCCAGCTGGATGATCCCGCTTTGACGACGTGGAACGTCGGCGTGATTCAATCGGCCGACGGCGAGCCATCCGGCCAGCCCCTGGGCGTGCTGGGTTCGGTGAAAATGGTTCAGCGCTCGCGGCTCAAGGACAAGGGTGAGATCGCTGACATCAAGGCGCTGATGTCGAAGGCGGATGCGGCGTTCGATTGCCCCTCCGGTACAGTCTCGACGGATGATGACTGGGAAGCGATCAAGGCGAAGCGCCGAACGCAGGTGGGTGAGCGACCGCTCCTCCTTCTCTATCCGATTGATCGGGCATCCCGGGCGCGAACGGGAAGCACGACACGCATCGACCTCGACGCCGAGCATGACATCCTGGGCTTCGGGATTGTCATGCCCGGCTCCCGCGAAGCGGGCGGCAGGTATGTCAGCGTTCACCTCGCCCCACCGACGCCCGAGGAGCTCGCGCAGATCGAAGCCGACGAAATGGATGCTCTGGAGGCCGCCGGTGTCCAGAACCACGTCTGACATTCATACCCGCTGGGCCACGCTTCGAACCGGCTCCACGCAAGAGGACCCCGCTTCGGTCGCGGCCTCCGATCTCGGGGTGACGACCGGCTATGGCAACGCAATGCTCAGCATCTCGCCAGAGGGCTGGACTCAGTTGCTGCTGCCGGTCGCGCCGGGAACCAAACGACCAGTATTCGCCGATCTCCCCGTCATCGAGGTCGGGGCCAACCAGCTGTCCGATGCGTCAGGATCGCGACCCTATCTGATCGTGAGTTGCAGAGAGGCGTCGCTGGATCGCGCATTTGCCGATCTGGTTCTGGCGGTTCTTTCGCGGATTGAGGATGGGGAATCGCCATCCACCGCGCTGACCGAAGCCGTGCGCGATCTGCGAGCCCTGTTTGTCCAGGCGGAAGACGAAAGCATCGGCATCGAACAGGTGCAGGGACTGGTGGCTGAGCTCCTCGTCCTGCTCCGGCTCGCGAACCGGCATGCACGCGCACCGGAGGTATGGTTCGGACCTGACAAGGATCGCCACGACTTTCGGGGCGGCGTGCACGCCATCGAAGTCAAATCCAGTCGCCGGCGCTCCGGCACGGTTACGATCTCGTCGATCGACCAGCTCGACATCCCGATGGGCGGCTCACTCGAGCTCTGGCGCGTTGTTCTGGACCGGACCTCCAATGGGGCGGTTACGGTCGCGCGGCTTGTCGAGGATATCGAAGCACGCACCGGCTCGTCGAAGGTGTTGCGGGAACGCCTCAAGGGAATGGGATGTCCTGATCCGTCTGCGGGCGCCTGGAACAATCAGTCCTTCAACTGCGAGGCGATCGACGCCTTCGCCGTGGAGCCCGGCTTTCCGCGCATTGTCGCCGAGACCTTCGGGCCGGCCGGCAAGCCTGCGGGCATCGGAGCGTTGAAGTACGAGATCGATCTGGCCCAGGCGGGCCCATTCGCCTTGACCGAGGCCGACATGAAACTCACCGAAGATCGGGTACTCGCGTGCCTGAAATGACGGCGTGGAGGCTCTATTCCGAGCCCTATGCGGCCACCGGCAACATCGGCGATGGCGGCTTCCGTCGGCTGTTGGGAGCTCCCTCCCTGGAAGGCCTGCAGCTCGTCCTTCGGGAAGCGATTCAGAACAGCTGTGATGCCGCCAAGCTGGGAATCGGTCCTTCGATCCTGATCCGCCTTCGGACGCTCACGCCGGAGCAGGTCGAGTTCCTGCGTGCGAGCGTGTTCGGAGACCTGCCGTTCGTCGAAGAATCGCGCCACGACCTGCTTCGGTTTCTGGAGTCCGAAACGCCGCGCGTTCTGGAGATCTGCGATTTCAATACGACCGGGCTCGGCGGCCCGACCCGGGCCGACCGGATCCCGGATGGCGTCGACCGCACCGATTTCATCGACTTCCTGCGCAACGTCGGCACCCAGCGCAATACTGCGCTCGGCGGCGGCACCTACGGCTTTGGCAAGGCGTCCCTGTACATGGCCAGCCGGTGCTCGACGATTATCGTCGATACGCTCGCCGTGGGTCCGGCCGACCCCGAGCGCCGGATCATGGCCTGTCATCTCGGCGCATCAGGCGCCCGATCATCCGGCGATGGCTATTCCCGCAAATATACCGGTCGACACTGGTGGGGCGTCTCGTCGGGCGCCGAGGAACCGACCGACCCGGCCACCGGCGAGATGGCGGCCTGGATCGCCGCGGCCATGGGCTCGCCCGAACGCGGCCCCTTGGAGACGGGCACCTCGATCATCATCCTTGACCCTGACCTCGCCGGCGAAACCGTTGAGACCGCAGGTATCGAGATTGTCGAGGCGCTACTGTGGAATTTCTGGCCCCGCATGATGGAGAATGCGGAGCCGGCCAAACGCATCGTGGCGCGGGTCGAAGTCGAGGGAGAGGAGATCGAGGTTCCCCTGCCCGAGGTCTGCCCGCCACTCGATCTCTATGCGCGGGCGATGACCATGATCCGCGAGAAACACGCCGATGTGGTGCCAGTAAGCTGTCAGCGCCCGCAGAAGCTTCTCGGCCACCTGGCCATCGTGAAGGGGCTCCGATCGGACCGTCTCCCCATCTTCCAGCGTGAGGACAGTCTGTTCCCGGAACCCGCCAGCCACATCGCCCTGATGCGGCCGGCCGAGCTTGTCGTCACCAATATCGAGGGCGGGGCACTGCCCGACGACCGCGCCGAATGGGCGGGAGTGTTCGTGGCCAGCGCCGAGCCTGAAGTTGAGAGAGCCTTCGCCCTGTCGGAACCGGCGGCCCATGACACTTGGGACCCCTCGGCCTTTCCGAAGGGCCGGGACAAGACCTATGTGGCGGTCGCGCTCAAACGCCTGAACGCCGCGGCCCACGAGGTCGCAAGCCCGGTCATGTCCAGTGCGGGCCAGAGCGACAACAGCCACCCGCTGGCTGCGGTTTCCGGCCTCCTGGGGTCTTTCCTCGACGCGGGGGGCCATGGCGGACCGAGCCGCGATCGGGGAAACGGCGGTGGCGGCGCACGCTCTGCACGGCGGCGCGCATCGCGACCAGTCTTCGAGCGACTGGAGCTCCATCATGACGAACGAACGGCGCTGTTCAGTTTCGAAGTGACCGGCACCGGTCGCGAAGACCAGTTGCTCCTGGAACCGGTGGTCGCGATGGATGGCGGCCACGTGCCGCTTTCGCGACTCGAGCAGGGCCCCTGTCCCGAGATCGTCTCGGTGACCGGTCCAGACGGCGACGTCCTGGCTCCGGGAAGCCTCATTCGGATCGGCCAGGTCGAGGGCTCCTTTACCGTTCGGGTGACGGTCCCCGACAATTGCGCCGTCGGGCTGCAGGCGATGGTTGGTGAAGGCGGTCGGGCATGAAGCGTCGGACAGCCGCTCCCTTTCTTCAGCTGTCCGAGGCCGCACGCCTCGACGGATGGGTCTACGAACTGAACCACGGCAGCCCGTTGCCGCTCGGCGACACGATGCCGGACTGGGACTATGGAGCCGCCCTGAAGGTCAGCCGCCGGGTTCGCCTGGATCATGCCGCCGCCGCCGAAGAGCTCGGTCTTGCCGCCGACGGCTTTGCGCTCGCCCTGGTGGTCGAGGCCGGCTCCGGCTCCGGCGCCCTGCCTCGCGAAATCATCCACCGCGTACGCGAACCGCTGTTGCGCGATGCGGCCGACCACAGGGTCGAGTTCGAACTGCCGAGCCGCTGGATGTCGAGCCAGCTCAGCCTGCGCACCACGATAGTGCTTGCGGCGGACGCTGACGCTTTCAATCGACTGGCTCCGACCCTGCAGGGGTCTCGGCTCTGGTCAGATCGGATCGTATCCCGACTGGAAGGTCATGATCCCCGTTTCCCGATGGAGGTCGTCAGTTTCAACGGACTATTCCGGGGTCGTCCGCATCAGCATGCGCCGTGGCACCTTCGCTGGAATGCCGCGGACCTGGAGCGGGACTTCTACAGCGCCGTACGGCTGTACCTCAACGAAGACCAGCCGCTGTTCGTGGATCGCGTTCAGGAACAGGACCCGCTGACCCTGCAGGCGCTGATGGGAGATGTCGTGTCCCAGATGTGTGAGAGCGCACTTCGATCGCCGGATGGTGCGGACCGACTGCAGAGTGCGGAAGAGACCACCTTGGGCGGTCAGATCCGGCACTGGCTGCTGCGGCCCTTCAGCTCCGTGCCCGAGGCCGGCTCCACGCTCGAACAGCGCCCTGGCGATTTCCGCGCCGCTATTATCGCCAGTGTAGGATTCGACGCATGAGCGACCCGGTTATCCTGCTGCCACGGCTGAGCGAGGCCGCCGCGGACCAGATGCTCGCCGAACAACGCGAGACGCATGGCTTGCCGGGAAACGGCCCGACCTCAGACGTGCTGCCGGACGCGATCACCTTCGGCCCGGTGGGAGGAAGCCCGATACCGCCGGAGCAGCTGGTGCGCTTTCGTGACGATGTCACCCGCGTCGCCCGGGAGGCCGGCTTTCCGACGGATAACACCATCGCGGCTCGCGCGCGTTTCGACGTCGCCTGCGCGAAGCTGCTCGCGGGTCACCCCCTTCTGCAGTCGGGCGAAGCCCTGCGAGACGACGTCTGGACATTCATTGCGACGGCTCTACTACGGCCGGTGACGATCTGGCGGTACGAGTTGTCCGAAGACCGCCACCATGGCGGCGTTCGCAATACCTTCCAGCGCCTGTGGATGCGGGCCAGGGCACTCGATCGAGGGGAGGACGCACCCAATCGCTGGGCCCTGCTCGAGACCCTGACCGAGGACGCTTTCGTCGCCATCACAGAACGGCCTTCCATCGGCGGCGATCGCCGCCTCGCCTGTGCGCTCGCAGAGGGCTGGGTACGCGCCGCTCTTCGACATGGCCGACCAGCGATGCAGGCGATCATGCGCCGGGCCACAATCGGCTTGCGGCTGAGAAACGAGATCATCTTCCTTGGCGAGATGGGTGCCGAAGCGCTGGCTGATCTGATCGACGAAATCTTCGACGAAAGCGCGCGGATCGTGGCGGCGGAGCAGACGGCGGCCTGAGGCCGGCGTCAACGGGCTCCGATCATTGCCGCTCGCCCCTCACCCGAGGCGACTAGCGGGGGTTCTCACGCAACAAGGGCGCCCAGTCGCACGGACATCAGGTTTCCCGACAGCCGCAATTCAGTCTTGCGAAGACAGCGCGCAGTGCAGAACCTCGGCAATCTGCCGTGCAAGAAACGGCGGGACAGCGTTTCCGACCTGGACGTATTGCTCGGTGCGGTTGCCGAGGAAGAGGTAGTTGTCGGGGAAGGTCTGAAGCCTCGCCGCTTCACGCACGGTCAGCGAGCGGCATTGAACTGGATCCGGATGGATGAAGTAGTGGCCATCCTTCGAGATGTGGCTGGTCACCGTGGTGGACGACTGGTCCCAGCCTTGGGTCCGGAAACGGTCAGCGAACTTGCCGGATCCCCAGTTGGCATGATCGGGCGCAAGCGCCGTCGGGAAGTCGCCTGCCTTGGGCGCACGACCGCGGACGCTGGTGAAAACCGAGCTGAAGAAATATCGGCCGAGGTCCTCCACCATGTGGCCCCTGCTCGAATGGTTCAAAGTCACCTCGAGGCGGGGGTCAACAAGCCAGCCTGCGAGAACGTCAGGGCAATCGGACGAAACCGAAGGCGGCGCCTTAGATGACCGGGGCGGCAGGTCATTCACGGCCATGAACATCTGTCGGAAACGGCGCGCTGCCGTCAGCAGGTCCGAAGCAGTCTCCGGCACTTCCTCGAGCGCGGTGATGACAGTGTCCATCTGACCAGTGACGACATCACGCCAGGCTGCCGCATCGTCTCCACGGCTCAATCCGCTGCGGAGGACTGAAAGTCCGGAGATCACATCGCGCACAGTGGCTGGTTCGCCAACGAACTTGCCGGCTGTCTCACTGGCAGACGAAATTGCCCCGGCAACATCGCGGCGGAGACCCACGACGATGACGCGATGGCGAGCCTGCGGCACGCCAAAATCTTCACTTCGGACGATGAAGTCCTGGTGACGTGATGTCCGGCGAAGGACTGTGTGTCCCTCATCATCCAGGGCTACTGCGAACAGTTCGTAAGCGTCGGGAGAGCCGTCGGCAGCCCGAAGGTCTGCTAGCACCTGTTCGAAGATGAAACGCCCCTCGACCGACGACGAAAGGATTCCCTTCACGTTTTCCATGACGAACGCGACGGGCCGCAGTCCCTTCAGGATCCGGATATATTCGCGATAGAGAAAGTGTCGCTTGTCGTCCTCAGGGACATAGCCCTCTGTGCCCTGATTACGTGACCTTCCGACGAGGGAATATGCCTGACATGGCGGCCCTCCGATCACGACAGTCGGCACGTCCAGCTCGACCAGCTCTGCGATCCGACTGTCCAGAACGCGGGCCGCGTGCGGTGTGCCGAGCTCTAGCCGCAGCGCTTCTTCGAGGGCGGTCTCCCACTCGCCCGGATGCGTCACGGACCAGTCCGGCTCCGCACCACCATTGTTCAGCCAATCATAATACTCGTCCGGAAACTCATCGAACTGGCGAAGGAACGCCCGGAGCTGGAGGGTTTTGTGTGCGGACGCCTCCTTCTCGACGGAGATCGTTACCTGGAATGGGTTCGTTCCGTCCCTGTCAGTGAACGAGGAAAAGCCCTCCGCAAGACCGCCCGGTCCTGCGAACAGATCGACGACCTGATACGTTAAAGCCATGCCCCAGAAGTTCTCGCGCCTTGAATTAGATCGGTATCTACCAGGGACGCGCGAAACCGCCACGCGAAAAGGACAGAATGGCTGACGTTGTCGACAAGGCGACCCGGTCTCGGATGATGTCCGGCATCAAGGGGAAGAACACGAAGCCGGAAATGGTGGTGCGGCAAGGTCTTCATCGCGCGGGATTTCGTTTTCGGCTCCACGCGCCCGGATTGCCCGGCAAGCCCGATCTGCTTCTCCCCAAGTGGCGCGCTGCGATCTTCGTTCATGGCTGTTTCTGGCATCGGCATGAAGGCTGCCGCTTCACCACGACACCGGCGACACGACCAGCGTTCTGGGACCAGAAGTTTGGCGCCAATGTCCTCCGCGATGAGCGCGCGTTTGTGGCGTTGCAAAAGGCAGGCTGGCGGGTTGCGACCGTCTGGGAATGTGCGGTTCGCCGCGATGCTCGGGGCGCTACAGAGCGACTTGCCCGATGGATCACTTCAGATTCGGGTTCGGCAACGATCGACTAACGGATTGACCCTGAAAACCCTTGCCTCGCACCAGACGTCGCCGGTTCGCTCAGGGGTTCTTTTCTCGCCAGCGACGCTGCGCTATTGCGTCCGAGCCAAGGAGGCTCGCCTTCGGAATGACTGAGGCGGCCGTCTCATTCAGCCAGCCGGCGGCGTCAGCAACCTGTCGATCAGGGCCTGATCGGCGTCGTGGACCCAGCACTCGGCCAGCAGGCCGTCCTCGATCCGGTAGACGAGAACCCGATCCACATCCCGGGCGTCGCCTCCATGGCCGAGACGCTCGCGCGCCAGGATGACGCCTCGGGTCGCGCCGGCCATGATGTCGACGACGCCCAGGAGCTGGCGTCCGGTCAGGCGGCCGAATTCGGCCAGGGTCGTCAGCGCCGCCCGCTTGCCGACGTGAACTCCCGACAGCGGGTTGGAGCCGAAATAGTGGAGGGTGAACCGGTCATGGTAGCAGGCGACGATGGCCGGAAGGTCGTTGGCCAGCCAGGCCGTCGCATACCGCTCCAGCGCGGCCCGAATGCCCGGATCGCCCTGCCGGTCCGTCTCGGCCGGGGCGACGGATGCGGCCAGCATCGCCAGCGCGTCACGACGGTCGATCATCACAGGCATGGCGCTCCACGAGACGTCTCCGACGCGCCGTGCGCCGACTGACCCCTTGCGGAGAGGCTAACTCCGGCCGGGGCGGCGGGCTTTCAGGAAGCGGCTGCGCTTCGACTGTTGGATCGCGCGCCCTCAAGGACAAGGCCCCCGCGGGTCAGTCGTGAGGGCTCCATCCCGAACATCTCCCGGAAGGCCGTGCTGAAATGGGCGGAAGAGGCGAAGCCCGCGTCGAGCGCGGCGGTGGTGATGCTGGCTCCGCGCGACAGGGCCTGAAGCGCCACCCGCATCGCCACCCAAATCCGGTAGCGCCTCAACGGGACCCCTGTCGTCGCCTTGAAGAGGTGTCGCAGGCGGGATTCCGAGAGACCGGCCCGGGATGCGAGCGCCGACAGCGAGGGGCGATCGTCGGGGCTGCCGTGAAGCAGCGACAGGGCGCCGGCGACGCGCCGGTCGACGGGCGCATGGTCGGGTCCGAGCAGAATCCGTTCCAGCACGACCCGCGCCGTCGGCCAGTCGATCGCTGCGGACGCCAGTCCCCGCAGCGTCCCGATCAAGGCCGCTTCGTCGGCGAGATCGAAGGCGGCGTGGGACAGGCGCGCTGCCGCGGTCTCACCCAGATGGTGCAGGTCACGGCTCAGGGCGTCGACATAGATGAACGCCATCAGGCCCTGGGTGTCGGCGAAATGATGAAGCGTGTTGGGCGGGATGATCGCGCTGCGGCACAGGCGATATCGGCCGGACGAGGCCGCGGGCGGTTCCGCCACGCCGAACGGCTCGTCGAGCCCGAGGGCGATCACGCCCACCGCATTCCTGTGGGCCGACAGATTGAAGGCCGGGCCGAGGTAGATCGCCCGCGCGCCCCACGCGAACAGGCGCGTTCCCGAGGCGTCGGGCGAAGCCGGCTGAACGACGCCGGAATCCAGGGAGGCCATGCGAATTTCAATCCCGGAAGGTTGCGGCCGTTGCGCCGCATCGGCGGCGGCCGAGGACAAAATCTATCATGGAAGCGCGGAACCGCCACCTCGCCGGCCATCCCGGCGAGCCCGTGAAACTTAGCCGAAACATGGAAGCGCGAGGGCGGTTTCCCGGTTCAAGAACAGGCGGTTTTGGCGCGCCGGCCGGTTCAGCGGCGCAGCAGGAAAGTCCGATGCTGGAGATGCGGCCCAATTGCGAATGCTGTGACCGGGACCTCGCGAACGGGGACCCGGAGGCGCGGATCTGCACGTTCGAATGCACCTTCTGCGCGGCCTGCGCCGAGGTCGCGTTCGCTGGCGCCTGCCCGAACTGCGGCGGCGATCTGGTCCTGCGGCCCACGCGGCCGGCGGCGGCCCTGCTCAAGGTCCCCGTGTCGCTCAAACGCGTCCTGCGGGACGACCGGCGCTGCGCGCCGGGCGCTGCGGGAGCGGCCTGATGAAGCCTCCGCACGCGACATGGGCGGTCCAGCCCGACAGGCGCCAGTGGATGAACGGCGCCGCGGCCATGCTCATGATCGGCGCTGTGAAGCCGGGCGCTGTCAGCGCGGCGACCCGGGACGCCGCGCTGACGTTTGAACACTGCCAGGCGGTCGTCGACGGCTATGTCACCGCCCGTCGGCTCCCGGGCGCGACGGTCGGACTGCGGCACGGAACCTCCGGTCCCGCCTATGTCCGCGCAGGGGCCCTCGCCTTCGACGATCCGACGCCGGTCGACGATCGGACGATCTTCAGAATCTACTCCCTGACCAAGCTGATCACTGGGGCGGCGTGCGCGCTTCTGATCGAGGACGGACGCCTGCATCTGGATCAACCGGTCGTCGAGATCATTCCGGAATTCCGGGCCCTCAAGGTCGCGGTCAATCCGGGCGAAGGACTGGAGGGGACGGCCCTCGAACGGCCGATGACGATCCGTCACCTGCTCACCCACACCTCCGGACTGACCTATCATTTCTCGGGCGCGGGCCCGGTTCACATGGCCTATCGCCGGGCCGGGATCTTCCCGTCGACGGGCGCCACCATCGATCCGCGGCCCGCGATCGACGGTCCCAAGGCCGCGGATCTGGAGCAGATGGTCGCGCGGCTGGCGGACATCCCCCGGCTGTTCCAGCCCGGGACCGCCTACGAATACGGCGTCTCGCTCGACGTGCTCGGTCTGGTGATCCAGCGCGTCAGCGGAATGAGTTTCGAAGCCTTCGTCCGGACGCGCCTGCTGGACCCGATCGGCATGCCCGACACCGACTGGCGGCTGCCTGCGGACAAGGCCGACCGCTTCGCGTCCTTCTACGCCTTCACCGCCTCCGGGCCGATCCGCATCGACAGCCCGGCGACCACCGCCTATGCGCAGCCCGTAACCCTGTTCGCGGGGGGCGCGGGGCTGCTATCCAGCACGCGCGACTATCTCCGGTTCCTGACCATGCTGCTCGACGAGGGGCGCGTCGGAGACCGGCGGGTCATGCGCCCCGAGACCGCGCGGCTGATCCACACCAACATCCTGCCCGAGGCGGTCACCGGCTTCGACGGCCAGGGTCATGGCTTCGGCGGCTATGTGCGGCTGCGCGACGATCCGGCGCCCGGCGGGTTGCGGGCGGGCTCGTATGGCCACTACGGCGCGGCCGGGACGACCGCCTGGATCGATCCCGAGTCCGGCCTGGCCGCCGTCGTCATGGTCCAGCAGTTTCCCACCGATCACACGCCCATCGTCAACGACGTCCGCCGGGCGATCGCAGAGGACCTTGGTTCAACATCCCCGGCCCGAGCCTCGGTCGGCGGGTGACCGAATGCTTGGCCATCGAAGGCGGCCCGGCCCGGCGCGCCCTTCATCCGGATCTGATCCAGACGGTGCAGGGCAAGGGCTACGCCCTCGCCGCCGACTGCCTGTGGGCCCCGGCATAAGGACGTCGCACCTGTAGAAGACTGCGGGCCGCGTGACCTTTGGGCATGCGGAAAAATGATCAACCATACGGTTGACTGTTCGGAATCCCCCGCGTAATCTCAACCACATGGTTGAACATCAGCAGACACCGCTGGATCACGTCTTCCACGCCCTGGGCGACGGCACGAGACGGCAGATGATCCGCGCCCTCGCCGACGGCGAGCGCACGGTCGGCCAGTTAGCCGACCCCTTCTCGATGTCCCTGAACGCCGCGTCCAAACACATCAAGGTTCTGGAGAGAGCCGGGCTGGTTCGGCGCGAAATACGGGGACGACAGCACGTCTGCAGCCTGAACCCGGGACCGCTGGCCAGCGCCAATGAATGGCTGGGCTTCTACGAGCGGTTCTGGACCGACCGACTGTCCGTGCTGGACGGGCTGCTTCGACAGGAGCGCGCGGCAACTTCCAAACCCCGACAAGGAGACGATCAATGAGCCGGCTCGCGAGCAAGGACGCCTATGGCGTCGTGACAGAACCCATGACCCTGACCATCCAGCGGCTGCTCCCGGGACCGATCGAGCGGGTGTGGGACTATCTCACCGAGGCCGACCTGCGCCGGCAATGGCTGGCGGCGGGCGCGATGGACCTGACCATGGGCGGGAGCTTCCAGTTCATCTGGCGCAATGACGAACTGACCGACCCCTCCGGCGCCCGGCCGGCCGGCGCGCCCGAGGAACACCGTCTGGAAGGAACGATCACCGAACTTCAGGCTCCGACCCGGCTGGCCATCACCTGGGGCTCGACGGGCGGCGTGACCTTCGACCTGGAAGCCAGCGGCGACGACGTAATCCTGACGCTGACCCATCACCGCCTGACCGACCGGGCGACGCTGTTGAACATCGGCGCGGGATGGCACGCCCATCTCGACCTGCTGGGGATTCGCCTCAGGGGCGGGCAGGCCGATCCCTTCTGGGATCGATGGCACAGCCTGAAGGCCGAATACGCGGACCGCATCTCCGCCTGACCCGAGAATCCGGGTTGCTGAGCGGCCGGACCAGACGACGGAGGCCATTTTGGCGCACGCTTCGAGAACCATGATCGCGGCCCTTCAAGTCTCGCTGGACGGCTACACCCGGGGGCCGGAAGGCGAGCAGGACTGGGTCAGCAGCTGGGCGGACGCCCTTGGCCTGATCGACGATGTCGACGTCTTCGTCATCGGCGCCGGCATGTATCCCGGCTACGGCATGTTCTGGGAGGCGATCCACCGGGATCCCAAGGCCCTCGCGCCCTTCATGGAGCGCCCTCCCACTCCGCCCGAGATCGCCTATGCCGAGCAGGCCAGCAGGACGCCTCATGTGGTGATGTCCCGCACACTTCAGGAAGCGCCATGGCCCAATGCGCGGATCGTGCGAGACCTGAAGACCCTCGCCGCCATCAAGGCTGAGCCGGGGAAAAACATCTACGTCGCTGGCGGAGCCACCCTGGTCCGCAATCTCCTCAATGAGGGCCTGATCGACGAGCTGCGGCTGATCGTTCATCCGATCGCGCTGGGCGGAGGCCAGTCCCTTTTCGGCGGACTGAAGAAGCCCCTCGAGCTGACGCTGGCCGGCAGCCGGGCGACGCAGGAGGGCCGGGTGGTCCTGACCTACCGGACCTGACGCCCCGCAGCGGGCGCTTCGGCCATGGCCGGGGCGCCCAGCACCGCACGCAGGCGGCTGGCCAGTTCGGCGCACTGGTAGGGTTTGTCGATCAGCGGGAAGTCGTGCTGCATCTGGTTGCCGGTTTCGCCAAGGTAGCCGGAGGTCAGCAGCACCTTCAGATCGGGATGGCGCTGTTGCGCCTTCTGCGCCAGCTCGATGCCGTTCATCCCGCCGGGCATGATCACGTCGGAAAACAGCAGGTCGTAGTCCGGGTCGCTGTCCAGCCGATGCAGGGCCCCGCCCGCGTCCGACGCGACGTCGCAGCGGTAGCCGAGGCTGGTCAGCATATCCAGGCACAGGCTCAGCACCGCCGGATCGTCCTCGACGATCAGCACCCGTTCCGAGCCGGCCTCGACCTTGGCAGCCTCGATCTCGGCCGCCGCGGCGGCGGGCGCCTCATCGGTGAGGGGCAGCATCAGTTCGAAGACGGCGCCCTCTCCGGGCGTGGCCGACACGTCGATGCGGCCGCCGGACTGGCTGACGAAACCATAGACCTGCGACAGGCCCAGACCCGTTCCCCGGCCGACTTCCTTGGTGGTGTAGAAGGGCTCGAACACCCGCTGGGCGACGTCCTCCGCCATACCCGGACCGGTGTCGCCGACCAGGATGCGCGCCATGGGTTGCGCCTCGTCGTCCGTCACCGCCGAAGTGGCCACGACCAGCCGGCCGTCCCCCTCCATGGCGTCGCGGGCGTTGACCGCCAGGTTCAGCAGGGCGGTCTCCAGATGGGTGGGATCGATCGAGGCGTGCAGCGGATCGCCGTGCAGTTCCAGGGCGATGGTGATCCCCTCGCCCACCGCCTGCTGCATCAGCGGGGCGAAGCCGCGGATCAGGGCGTTCAGGTCGATGACCTGCGGGTTGAGCTGCTGCCGGCGCGAGAAGGCCAGCAGCTGGCGGGTCAGGGTCTGGCCGCGCTCGGCCGCAGAACGGATGGCGGACAGCTGGCGCGTGATCCGCGGCTCGTCGTCGCCGAGCCGGCGCAGCAGGATGTCGGCGTTGCCCAGCACCACCGTCAGCAGATTGTTGAAGTCGTGGGCGACCCCGCCCGTCAGCTGGCCCACCGCCTCCATCTTGCGCGCCTGGGCCAGATGCTCCTCGAGCTGTCGGCGGTCGGTGACGTCCAGCAGGGTGCCGAGAATCTCCCCCTCCCCGCCGTTGGCGTCGGGCACCCAGACGCCCTGGTCGAGGAAGGTGCGCCAAGTCCCGTCGGAACACTGCCAGCGGTATTCGCAGGCATAGGCCCCGCTTGTGGAGGCCTGCATCAGGCAGTTGATCACGCCCGCGACGTCGTCGGGGTGGATGCGGCCGAGACCGATTTCCGGCTCATCCACGAACCGGCTGGGGGCGAAGCCCGTCAGGGGCGCAATGCTGTCGCTGACGAACAGGGCGCCGAACGGATGGGCGCTGGCGCGCGAGGTGAAGACCACGGGCAGGGATTTCAGGATGGTGTCCTGCCGTTCCCGCGTCTCGCGCAGGGCCAGTTCCGCAGCCAGCTTTTCCTCGGTGATGCGGGCGTTGGCCTCCAGCAGGGCGTGCTGTTCCTCGGCCTGACGGCGCACCTCCAGCGTCTTGAGGTGCAACTCGACCAGGATCGCCACCTTGGAGCGCAGGATGAAGGGGTCGACCGGCTTGAACACCACATCGACGGCGCCGGCGGTATAGGCCTGGAAGATGTGGGCTTCGTCGCGGAACACGGCGGTGACGAAGACGATCGGCGTGTCGCGCGTGCGGGGGTGTTCGCGGATCAGTCTGGCGGTCTCGTAGCCGTCCATGCCGGGCATGTGCAGGTCCAGCAGGATGACCGCGAATTCCTGATGCAGCAGCAGCCGCAGCGCCTCCTCGCCCGAGCGGGCGATGACCAGTTCGTGGCCCAGCACCTCCAGCGCCTCCGAGGCGGCGAAGGCGTTGCGTTCGTCGTCGTCGACGATGAGGACGCGCGCCGTCAGCGGCTTCGGTTTCGTTCTGGTTTGACGGCCCATCAGATCGCCGCCGGGGCGGGAAGCGCGGACTGCTCGAAGGCCGACATGCGGCCGGCGTCGGCCCGCTGGATCGAGACCCGCATGACCGAGATCAGATAGTCGATGTCGACCGGCTTGGAGACATAGTCCGAGGCCCCGGCCTGGATGCATTTCTGCCGGTCGCCCTTCATCGCCTTGGCGGTCACCGCAATGATCGGGATGCGGGCGAAGTTCGAAAGCGAGCGGATCTCACGCATGGTCTCGTAGCCGTCCATGTCCGGCATCATGATGTCGACCAGGATGACGTCGGTCTCGGGATGCTGGGCCAGCAGGTCGAGGCCCGCGCGGCCGCTTTCGGCATAGAGCAGGTCGACGCCGAACTCCTCCAGGGCGCTGGCCATGGAGAAGATGTTGCGGATGTCGTCGTCGATGACCAGGGCCGTTCGGCCGGTCAGGATGGCGTCTTCCTTGCGCGTCTGGGCCAGGGTGATGCGGGCCGTTTCCGACAGGCGATCGGTGGGCTCGTGCAGCAGCAGGGTGGCCTGCTCCACCAGCTGTTCCGGCGTGCGGGCCAGGCGCGCATGGCCGGCGAAGACCGCCAGCCGCAGCCGGCGCTCGTCCAGGGACGACAGGCTGTCGCCGGCGTAGATCACCGCGGGACGGTCGGCCGCCTTCAGCCATTCCACCAATTCGGGGATCGGCGCGGCGGAGGCGTCGATGATCAGGCTGTCGGCGGGCTTGATCTTCGTCCTCGCCAGACCCTTGAGCGCCTCGACCCGGACGACGGAGCCGAAGGCGGATTTCAGCAGGGCCTGGGCCTCGCCGGCGGGCCCGACCAGGATGAGGCGCCGGTTGGCGGTCGAGACGAATTTCTTCACCTCGTCGAGGCTCGCGACCACGCCTTCGCGGTCGATCGGCTTGGCGGTGAAGCCGAAGGCGCCGATCGACAGGCCGAGGCCGGCATGGTCGTGGGCCGAGATGACATGGACCGGGATGTGGCGCGTCTCGGGAGTCCGCTTCAGTAGGTCCAGAAGGGCCAGGCCGTCCATGTCGGGAAGTCCGACATCCAGCATGATCGCCTGGGGTCCGTAGCGGCGGGCCAAGGCGGTCGCCGCAATGCCCTCATGGGTGATCACCCCCTTGAAGCCGCTGTCGCGGACGAGAGCCAGAAGGATGGCGCCGAAGCGGGGATCGTCCTCGACGATCAGGATCACCGGATCGCCGGGCGCAACCGTGTCGCGGTCATCCGCCACGGGCTCGATGGTTTCCACCACCTCCTCCTCGGACGCGGTCCGCACCATGACGGCGCGGGACGCCTCCCGGGCCGAGGGGCCGGCGGCGGCCGCCGTCGGGCTGAAGTTCAGCGGCAGGAACAGGGTGAAGGTGCTGCCCTGGCCGGGTTCGCTCTCGACCTTGAGTTCGCCGCCGAGGGTGCGGGTGATCTCCCGGCTGATCGACAGGCCCAGGCCCGTGCCGCCGTATTTGCGGCTGGTGGTGCCGTCGGCCTGCTGGAAGGCCTCGAAGATGATGCGCTGCTTGTCCTCGGGAATGCCGATGCCGCTGTCCTGCACCGAGAAGGCGAGGACCTGGCCGGCCTTGTTGAGGTGTTCGTTGCCGGGGCTCCAGCCCTCGGCCACCCGGTCGACGCGCAGGCGCACCGAACCGTTGGCGGTGAATTTGAAGGCGTTGGACAGCAGGTTCTTGATGATCTGCAGCAGCCGCTTGTCGTCGGTGTACATCGACGGCGGCAGGTCGGGGTCGATGTCGATCGAGAAGTCCAGCCGCTTGTCCTGGGCGATCTGGGCGAAGGTGCGGTGCATCTGGTCGCGCAGGGACTCCAGCGCCATCTCGCCGATGTCCAGGGTGACGGTGCCGGACTCGATCTTGGACAGGTCGAGGATGTCGTTGATCAGGCCCAGCAGATCCGAACCGGCGGCGTGGATGTTCCTCGAGAATTCCACCTGTTTGGGCGTCAGATTGCCCTGGGTGTTCTCGCTCAGCATCTTGGACAGGATCAGCAGGCTGTTCAGCGGCGTGCGCAGCTCGTGGCTCATATTGGCCAGGAATTCCGACTTGTATTTCGACGTCAGGGCCAGCTGTTCGGCCTTTTCCTCGAGCGCGAAACGGGCCTGCTCGACCTCGCGGTTCTTGGCTTCCACCTGCTGGTTCTGGGCCGACAGCAGGACCGCCTTGTCCTCCAGTTCGGCGTTGGATTGCTGCAGTTCCTCCTGTTTGGCGCGCAGCAGTTCCTCGGACTGGCGCAAGGAGGCCGCCTGCTGCTCCAGCCGGTCGTTGGTGGACTTCAGCTCGTCCTGCTGGGCCTGAAGCTCGGCGGTCAGCAGCTGGGACTGGGTCAGCAGCCCCTCGGTGCGCATGTTGGCGGCGATGGTGCTGAGCACGATGCCGACCGACTCCATCAGCTGGCTGAGGAAGGACTGGTGGGTCTCCGAGAACTCGCCGAAGGTCGCCAGCTCGATCACCGCCTTGACCTCGCCCTCGAACAGGGCCGGCAGGATGATGATGTTCAGCGGCGCCGAGGTTCCCAGACCCGAGCCGATCTGGACATAGTCCTGCGGCACGTTGGTCAGAAGGATGCGCTCCTTCTCCTTGGCGCACTGGCCGATCAGGCTCTGGCCGAGGCGGAAGGTCGGCGACAGCTGTTCGCGCTCGGTCGCGGCGTAGGCCGCGGCGAGGACCAGGATGGGTTCGTCGCCAGCGTCCCGGTCCGAGACGTAGAACACCGCGTGCTGGGCGTTGATCAGCGGGGCCAGCTCCGACAGCACCATGTTCGACACCGTGGCCAGGTCGCGTTCGCCCTGCAGCATGCGGGTGAAGCGGGCGAGGTTGGTCTTGAGCCAGTCCTGCTCGGTGTTCTTGAGGGTCTGATCCTTCAGGTTCCGGATCATCTCGTTGATGTTGTCCTTCAGCGCCGCGACCTCGCCGGAGGCCTCGACGGTGATGGAGCGGGTCAGCTCGCCCTTGGTCACCGCGGTCGAAACCTCGGCGATGGCGCGCACTTGGGTGGTCAGGTTGCCGGCCAGCTGGTTCACGTTGTCGGTTAGGTCGCGCCACAGGCCGGCGGCGCCGGGCACCCGGGCCTGGCCGCCCAGCTTGCCCTCGATCCCCACCTCACGGGCCACGTTGGTGACCTGGTCGGCGAAGATGGCGAGGGTCTCGATCATGCCGTTGATGGTGTCGGCCAGGGAGGCGATCTCGCCCTTGGCGTCCACGGTCAATTTCCGCTTCAGGTCGCCGTTGGCCACCGCGGTGACGACGTCGGCGATTCCGCGCACCTGACCGGTCAGGTTGGCGGCCATGGAGTTCACATTGTCGGTCAGATCCTTCCAGGTGCCGCCGACGCCCTCCACGCGCGCCTGGCCGCCCAGCTTGCCCTCGGTGCCGACCTCCTTGGCCACGCGCGTGACTTCCGAGGCGAAGGCGTTGAGCTGGTCCACCATGGTGTTGATGGTGTTCTTGAGCTCGAGGATCTCGCCCTTCACATCGACGGTGATCTTCTTCGACAGGTCACCCTTGGCCACGGCGGTGGTCACCTCGGCGATGTTGCGCACCTGGCCGGTCAGGTTGCCGGCCATGAAGTTCACATTGTCGGTCAGATCCTTCCAGGTGCCGGTCACGCCCTTCACCTGGGCCTGACCGCCCAGCTTGCCCTCGGTGCCCACCTCGCGGGCCACGCGCGTCACTTCGGAAGCGAAGGCGTTGAGCTGGTCCACCATGGTGTTGATGGTCGACTTGAGCTCGAGGATTTCTCCCTTCACGTCGACGGTGATCTTCTTCGACAGGTCGCCGTTGGCCACGGCGGTGGTCACCTCGGCGATGTTGCGCACCTGGCCGGTCAGGTTGTCGGCCATCAGGTTGACGTTGTCGGTGAGATCCTTCCACGCGCCGGTCACGCCGGTGACCTGGGCCTGGCCGCCCAGATTGCCCTCCGTGCCCACCTCGCGAGCCACGCGCGTCACTTCCGAGGCGAAGGCGTTCAGCTGATCCACCATGACGTTTATGGTGGATTTGAGCTCGAGGATTTCGCCCTTCACGTCGACGGTGATCTTCTTGGACAGGTCGCCATTGGCCACGGCGGTGGTCACCTCGGCGATGTTGCGCACCTGGCCGGTCAGGTTGGCCGCCATGAAATTCACGTTGTCGGTCAGGTCCTTCCAGGCGCCGCCGACACCCTTCACGTTCGCCTGGCCGCCCAGCTTGCCCTCGGTGCCCACCTCGCGCGCCACGCGCGACACCTCCGAGGCGAAGGAATTCAGCTGGTCCACCATGACGTTGATGGTCGATTTGAGCTCGAGGATTTCGCCCTTCACGTCGACGGTGATCTTCTTGGACAGGTCGCCGTTGGCCACGGCGGTGGTCACCTCGGCGATGTTGCGCACCTGACCCGTCAGGTTGTCGGCCATCAGGTTCACATTGTCGGTCAGGTCCTTCCAGGCGCCGGTGACGCCCTCCACCTGGGCCTGGCCGCCGAGCTTGCCGTCGGTGCCCACTTCCTTGGCCACGCGCGTCACTTCCGAGGCGAAGGCGTTGAGCTGGTCCACCATGACGTTGATGGTGTCCTTGAGCTCGAGCACTTCGCCGCGGACCTGCACGGTGATCTTCTTGGACAGGTCGCCCTTGGCCACGGCGGTGGTCACTTCGGCGATGTTTCGAACCTGGCCGGTCAGGTTGTCGGCCATCAGGTTGACGTTGTCGGTGAGATCCTTCCAGGCGCCGGTGACGCCCGTGACCTGGGCCTGGCCGCCCAGCTTGCCCTCGGTGCCGACTTCGCGCGCCACGCGGGTCACCTCCGAGGCGAAGGCGTTGAGCTGGTCCACCATGGTGTTGATGGTCGACTTCAGTTCGAGAATCTCGCCCTTCACGTCGACGGTGATCTTCTTGGACAGGTCGCCCTTGGCCACCGCGGTGGTCACCTCGGCGATGTTGCGCACCTGACCGGTCAGGTTGGCCGCCATGAAGTTCACATTGTCGGTCAGGTCCTTCCAGGTGCCGGCCACACCCTTCACATTGGCCTGGCCGCCCAGCTTGCCCTCGGTGCCGACCTCGCGGGCCATCCGGGTCACTTCCGAGGCGAAGGAGTTCAGCTGGTCCACCATGGTGTTGATGGTGTTCTTCAGCTCCAGCACCTCGCCCTTCACGTCGACGGTGATCTTGCGGCTGAGGTCGCCGTTGGCCACGGCGGTGGTCACCTCGGCGATGTTGCGCACCTGACCGGTCAGGTTGGCGGCCATGAAGTTCACGTTGTCGGTCAGGTCCTTCCAGGTGCCGGCCACGCCCTTGACGTTGGCCTGCCCGCCCAGCTTGCCCTCGGTGCCGACCTCGCGGGCGACGCGCGTCACCTCCGAGGCGAACGAGCCCAGCTGGCCCACCATGGTGTTCACGACCCGGCCGATGCGCAGGAATTCGCCGCGCAGGGGCTGTTCCTCGTTCTCGAGGTCCATGGTCTGGCTCAGGTCGCCCTTGGCCACGGCGCCGATCACCCGGGCCATTTCCGCCGTCGGGTGGACCATGTCGGCGATCAGGGTGTTGACGGCCTCGACGCTGTCGGCCCAGGCGCCGGTCGCCGCCGGGACCCGGGCGCGATTGTTGATCTTGCCCTGACGGCCGACAGCCTCGCCGAGACGGCTGAATTCGCGGCTCATCCGGTCGTTCAGTTCGACGACGTCGTTGAAGGCCTCCGCCAGGTCGCCGTCCATCCCGGTCAGTCCCCCGGGCAGGCGGACCGAGAAGTCACCCCTCCGGAACGCTCTCAGGGCTGTCAGCAGCTGTCGATTGTCGAGGTTCGGCTCTACGGCGGCGGCAAGCGACATCTTTCACCTTCAGCTCAGGGGCAACCGTCCGAAGGCTCCGTCGGCCGTCTGGCGGCAAGAAGGCGGTCCCGCTTTCGCGATCGCCGCGCCCCCGCCCACCTTCCGTCCGCTTCCCCCGAACCAACTGCAAAAAACCGCGAGGAACCGGAACGGTTCCGACAGACGGAACATATTTTGACGCGCCAATCGGGCCCGGGACGCCAGCGTCGCGCGCGAGGCGTACGCACCGCTGGCGCAGGACCGGAGACGGTCTCCTCCTGGCCTTCGCCGCCGCGTTTCTTCTGATGGGCGTGGCGCCCCTGCTGATCAACCTGATGCCGGCGCCGCGCGGGGAAGCCCGGATCGCCCCGATGACAGGCGGGCGATGCCGCCCTTCCGGTGGACTTCGGGACGCCGGGGCGTCAGCGTCGGATCATGAGCGAATCGCGCCCTGAAACGCCGGCCGACGGTCGCCCCGGATTCTATGAGTTCTTCGCAGGCGGCGGCATGGTCCGGGCCGGGCTGGGCGAGGGCTGGCGCTGCCTGTTCGCCAACGACATCGACGCCGGGAAGGGTCAGGCCTATCGCGCCAACTGGGGCGACGGCGATTTCCACCTCGGCGACATCGGCGCCGTGGCCGCGAGCGATCTGCCGGGCGCGGCCGATCTGATGTGGGGCTCGTTTCCGTGCCAGGACCTGTCGCTGGCCGGTGCGGGAGCCGGCCTGGGCGGACGGCGCTCGGGCACCTTCCACGCCTTCTGGGACGTGGTCCGGGGGCTGGCGGCCGACGGACGGGCGCCGGCGATCGTGGCGGTCGAGAATGTGTGCGGCACGCTGACCTCGCGGGGCGGCCGGGATTTCGAGGCGGTTTGCCGGACCTATGTCGAGGCGGGCTACCGCTGGGGCGCCCTGATCATCAATGCCGACCGGTTCCTGCCCCAGTCGCGGCCGCGGCTGTTCGTGGTCGGCGTGCGGGGCGATCTGCCGGCGCCGTCCGGCCTGACCGCGCTGGCGCCGCTCGCGCCGTTTCATCCGGCCGCCCTGCGCCGCGCCGTCGACCGGCTGCCCGAGAGCCTGCGCGGCCGGATGGTCTGGTGGCGGCTGCCCGAGCCGGGTGCGCGGCCGGCCGACCTGGCGGCGCTGATCGAGGACGATCCGGCTGATATGCCCTGGAGTCCGCCCGAACGGACCGCGCGGCTGCTGGCCCTGATGTCGCCGGTCAATCTGGCCAAGGTCGAGCAGGCCCGCGGCGACGGCGGTCGGCGCGTCGGGGCGCTGTACCGGCGGACCCGCCGGGGCGCCGACGGCGGCAAGCTGCAGCGGGCGGAAGTGCGCTTCGACATCGCCGGCTGCCTGCGCACCCCGGCGGGCGGGTCAAGTCGCCAGACGGTGCTGGTCATCGATCGGGGCGAGATTCGCTCGCGCCTGATGTCGCCGCGCGAGACGGCGCGACTGATGGGGCTGGCCGACCGCTACCGCCTGCCGGAGTCCGGCAGCGCCGCATACCGGCTGACCGGAGACGGGGTCGCCGTTCCCGTCGTGCGGCATCTGGCGGAATGGCTGTTCGAACCGATCCTCGATGCCGCGGGGGGCGCGCGCCGCGCGGCCTGATCCACGCCCACAGCCTCTTGCCAAAGCCGCGCAGCGGAGCATCATGCGGTGCAGGGGTCTGGGGAGATCATCGTGAAATATCTTGCACTAAGCCTTGCGGTTCTGGCGGCGGGAGCGGCCACGCCGGCGGCGGCCGAGAATTGGCATCCCTTCTCGCGCAGCCAGAACAACGTCTTCATGGCCGACGTCGACAGCATCGTGGCCAATGGCGACATCACCACCGTTCACGTGGCCACGGCGCCGAGGACCGGGACGCCGGGCGACTACAGCCATTCGGTGGAGACCTATGAAATCCAGTGCGCCACCGGCAAATGGCGCACCGCCGGCGTGATCGAATACGGTCCCGACGGCGCGGAAGCGGACCGCTATCCCGAGGAGGGGGCGGCCTGGGAGGACGTTCGTCCCAACACCTCGCCCCAGTTCCTCAACGATATCGTCTGCAAGGGTACGCGCGCCCAGCCGCCGACCTGGCCCAACATCAAGGCGTTCGTCGACGCCGGACGGAACTGAATCCTAGGCGTCGACGGCGGCGTCCAGGGCGTTGGCCTGGATGAACTCGCGGCGCGGCTCGACCACGTCGCCCATCAGCTTGGCGAACAGATCCGACGCATCCTCCTGATGCTCGACCTGCACCTTCAGCAGGGTGCGGGCGTTGACGTCCAGGGTGGTCTCCCACAGCTGTTCCGGGTTCATCTCGCCCAGGCCCTTGTAGCGCTGGATGGCGATGCCCTTCTTGCCGGCGTCGAGGACAGCTTCCAGCAGGTCCAGCGGACCGCGGACGGTGACCACCTTGTCCTTGCGGCGGAAGATGGCCGGCTTGTCGAACAGACCCTCGAAGGCGGCCGAGCGTTCGGCCAGACGGCGGGCGTCCAGCGAGCGGATCAGGGCCTCTTCCAGCACGATGCGTTCGGTCACGGCGCGGCGCACGCGCTCGAAGGCCACGGCCCCCTGCGCTCCGGGCTCGCCGGTCCAGTCGCCGTCGCCTTCCTCGGCATAGAGGTTCAGGCGGGCGGCGGCCTTCGCCGGATCGGACGCGTCTTCATCGAACAGGCCGGCCAGGGCGGACTGTTCGATAGCGAAGGCCGGGGCGCGCTGAGACAGACGGTCGACGCCGGCCTTGAAGGCCTTGGCCTCGCGCACCAGGGACTGCAGGTCCAGGCCGGTGCGGCGCTCGCCGGTCGGCAGGTCCAGTTCGGCCTCGGACGACCCCTCCTCAATGAGGTAGGAGTCCATCTCGGACTGGTCCTTGAGGTAGCGGGACTGCTTGCCCTTGGCGACCTTGTAGAGCGGCGGCTGGGCGATATAGACGTGCCCGCGCTCGATCAACTCGGGCATCTGGCGATAGAAAAAGGTCAGCAGCAGGGTCCGGATGTGGGCGCCGTCGACGTCGGCGTCGGCCATCAGGATGATCTTGTGATAGCGCAGCTTGTCGGCGTTGAAGTCGTCGCGGCCGATGCCGGTGCCCAGCGCCATGATCAGGGTGCCGATCAGCTCCGACGACAGCATGCGGTCGAAGCGCGCGCGCTCGACGTTCAGGATCTTGCCGCGCAAGGGCAGGACGGCCTGGTTCTCGCGGTTGCGGGCCTGTTTGGCCGAGCCGCCGGCGCTGTCGCCCTCGACGATGAACAGTTCGGACTTGGCGGGATCGCGTTCCTGACAGTCGGCCAGCTTGCCGGGCAGGGAGGCCATGTCCATCGAGGTCTTGCGCCGGGTCAGGTCGCGGGCCTTGCGCGCGGCCTCGCGGGCGGCGGCGGCCTCGATGATCTTGGCGACCACGGCCTTGGCCTCGACGGGGTGTTCCTCGAACCAGGTCGACAGGCCTTCGGAGCACAGCCCTTCCACCGCCGGGCGCACCTCTGACGAGACCAGCTTGTCCTTGGTCTGGGAGGAGAATTTCGGATCCGGAACCTTGACCGACAGGACGCAGGTCAGGCCTTCGCGGGCGTCCTCGCCCGAAACCGAGACCTTCTCGCGCTTGGCCGCGCCGGCGGCGTCGATATAGCCGCCCATGACCCGCGTCAGGCTGGCGCGGAAGGCCGAGAGGTGGGTGCCTCCATCCCGCTGGGGGATGTTGTTGGTGAAGCACAGCATGGTCTCGTGGTAGCTGTCGTTCCACCACAGGGCGAGATCGATCTCGATCCCTTCCTTCTTGCCGCGGATGACGATGACGTCCTTGAGGATGGGCGACTTGGACTTGTCCAGGTGGCGCACGAAGGCCTCGACCCCGCCCTCGTAGTGCAGGATTTCCTCGAACGGATCGGCCCCGCGATGGTCCTGCAGCTTGATGACCACGCCCGAGTTGAGGAAGGCCAGCTCGCGCAGGCGGTGCTCCAGCGTCTTCAGATCGAAGTCGATGTGGGCGAAGGTCGTCACCGACGGATAGAAGGTGACCTCTGTGCCCGACAGGACCTTGCCGTTGTCGCGCAACGGGGCGTCGCCGGTGACACGCAGGCTCTCGACCGTGTCGCCGCGCTCGAAGCGCATCTCGTGGCGTTTGCCGTTGCGGTAGATGACCAGCTTCAGCCAGTCGCTGAGGGCGTTGACGACCGAGACGCCGACGCCGTGCAGGCCGCCCGAGACCTTGTAGGAATTCTGGTCGAATTTCCCGCCCGCGTGCAGCTGGGTCATGATGACCTCCGCCGCCGAGACGCCCTCCTCGCCGTGGATGTCGGTGGGGATGCCGCGGCCGTTGTCGGTCACGGTGACCGAGCCGTCGGCGTTGAGGATGACCTGGACCAGGTCGGCGTGGCCGGCGAGGGCCTCGTCGATGGCGTTGTCGACCACCTCATAGACCATGTGGTGCAGGCCCGAGCCGTCGTCGGTGTCGCCGATATACATGCCGGGGCGTTTGCGCACCGCGTCCAGGCCCTTGAGGACCTTGATGGAATCGGCGCCGTAGGCGGCCTCTTCGGCGGTGTCGACGTTGCGCGCGGTCTCGGTGTTGTCGGTCATATATTCGGTCGGTGAAACGCCCTCGCGGAGGGCTTCGGAAGGCGGCGGTTCGGCCGCCTTGAACGGACGGTTTTCAGGACGCGAATCCGATCCGCGCCGATGCCCGCAACATATAGGAAATCCGGGCGGAATTGCGAGGAAAAGCGACGCTGGAAAGGGCCGCGCGCGGAGGGTTTCAGCCTTCCGCCGCGAACCCGCCGTCCGCCACCCGCACGAACTGCGCCCGGCCGCGCAACGGGGCGAACAATTCGGCCTCGGTGCCGGTCATGAAGGCCTGCAGACCCAAGGCCTCGATCTCGTCGAACAGGGCGGCGCGGCGGGCCGTGTCGAGGTGGGCCGGCGCTTCGTCGAGCAACAGCACAGGCGGCGCGGGCTGGTCCGCCAGACGGGCGATCTGGGCGAGGATCAGGTTCAGCACCAGGGCCTTCTGCTCGCCCGAGGAGCCCTCGGCGGCGGGGCGGTTCTTCTCGCGGTGCAGGGCGGTCAGGTCGGAGCGGTGCGGGCCGTACAGCGAGCGGCCGGCGGCGGCGTCGCGGGCGCGGGAACGGACCATGCCGTCGCGGATGACGGCGGCGATGGCGGCTTCGTCGGCGCCTTCGGCCGCCTGCATCTCGGCCTCGCCAGTCAGGCCCAGGTCGGCCTGAGGGAAGGGCCGGTCGGAGCGGGCGTCGATGGCCGACTGGAGGGTGGTCAGGGCGGCGGCGCGGGCGTGGGCGGCGGCGGCCCCGGCCTCGCCCAGCCGGATTTCCAGCGCGTCGAGCCACAGCGGGTCGGCGGCGCGGTTCATCCCGCTTTCGTTGGGGGCCCCCTCGGTCAGCAGGCGCAGCCGCTCGCGCAGGGCCTTCTCATAGGCCGAGACCGAGGCGGCGTGGGCAGGGTCGGCGGCGAAGACCAGCCGGTCGAAGAAGCGCAGGCGCGCGGCGCGGGCGTCAGAGAACAGCCGGTCCTGTTCGGGCGTGGCCCAGACGGGGCGCAGATGGTCCAGCAGGCGGCCGGGCTGGGCCGTCTCGCCGTCGATGCGGACGATGCGGCGGGCGGCGCCGGCGGACTGGACGCCGGTGCCCAGCTTCGTCTCGCCCTCGCCGTCGGTCAGGACGGCGGCGACGGCCCAGGCGCGGCCGGTCGCCTCGCCGGGTTCGCGCCGGCCCATCTCGGGCGCCGTGGCCCCACGCAGCCCCTTGCCGGGGGTGAACAGGCTGAGCGCCTCCAGTAGATTGGTCTTGCCGGCGCCGTTGGGGCCGTGGAGCACCACCGACCCCGCCGCGATCGGCAGGGTGGCCGCTGCGTAGGAGCGGAAATCGGTGAGGGTGAGGGAGGTGATCATTGGCGCTCGTGCGCCACACCTCTGATCCGCGAAGCCTCCAGATCGCGCATCACCTCGGCCAATGCCGGCCCGTAGATATCGGGCACATACACCGCGCGATTCTTGCCGCCTTCGAGTCGCTCAAATCGAATCATGGGCATGAACAACCACCAGGCTGGTCGGACCAGACGTGCCGGGCTCATTTCGCGCCAAGGGAAGATTTTCCTTCGGCCGGGATCAGCGAGCCCATCAGCCGTGAGAAGAAGGGACGGCGGCACCATGGTGCGCCAAACGACCAAGCCGATCGACAACGCCAATACACATATCAAGAAGAGAGCTTGGAACGGAGCCAACGGTCGACCGAGAGCATCAGATCCCCTCAGGAGAAACGTCGCGGCGAACACTACCGGGATGAACATCACCGCCCCGGTCAAGACAGCTTGCTTCAGGCCTGACCCCGGAATGAAACGCTCCGGCCATGGATCCCGTAGCGTCACACCCGCAGCGGCATCAGCACATACTGCACGCCCGGATCGCCCGGATCGAGGACGAGCGTGGGCGAGGCCGGGTCGGCGAATTTGAAGTGGGCGGTCTCGCCGGTGATCTGGCCGGCGACGTCGAGCAGATAGCGGGCGTTGAAGCCGATCTCGAAGGGCTCTTCGGAATAGCCGATCTCGACCTCTTCCACCCCCTGCCCGGCCTCCATGTTGCGCACCGTCAGGGTGACGCGGTCGAGGTCGAAGGCCAGTTTCACCGACCGGCTCTTTTCAGCGGAGATGGTGGCGACGCGGTCGACAGCCTGGGCGAACAGGGCGTTGTCGATGTCGGCCTGTTTGTCGTTCCCCTTGGGAATGACGCGCATGTAGTCGGGGAAGGCGCCGTCGATGACCTTGGAGGTCAGGCTGGCCTGGCCGAATTCGAAGCGGATCTTCTGCGGGCTGACCATGACCTCGACCGGGCCGGAGCCGTCGTCGAGCAGGCGGCGGACCTGGTCGATGGTCTTGCGCGGGACGATGACGCCGGGGCCGCCGGCGGCGCCTTCGGGCGCGGGCGTCTCGGCCAGGGCCAGGCGGTGGCCGTCGGTGGCGACGGCGCGCAGCAGCGGGATGCCGGCCTCGGCCACGGTGTGGAGGTAGAGGCCGTTCAGATAGTAGCGGGTCTCTTCCGTCGAGACGGCGAAGCGGGTCTTGTCGATCAGCCGGGCCAGGTCTTCCTTGGGCAGGGTGAAGCGCGTGCCCGAGGTGTCGGTCGACATGACCGGGAAATCGCCCGCCGGCAGGACCGGCAGGTTGAATTTCGAACGGCCGGCCTGGACCACCAGGCGGGGGTCGTCGCCGTTGTAGGACAGGGAGACCTCGGCGCCGTCGGGCAGCTTGCGCACGATCTCGTACAGGGTGTGGGCCGGGGCGGTGATCTGGCCCTCGACATTCACCTGGGCCTCGGCCTCGTCGACCATCTCCATGTCCAGATCGGTGGCGGCGAAGGCCAGCTTGTCGCGTCCGGCGCTGAGCAGGACGTTGGACAGGATGGGGATGGTGTTCCTGCGCTCGACGACGCTCTGCACGTGCCCGAGGGCCTTGAGGAGCGCGGATCGTTCGATGGTCAGTTGCATGTCGTCTCGCCCGCCGTCGACGACTCACAAGCCGCCGCAAAGAGATAGGGCCACCGACACTAGCGGATTGGCCGGGCGGGGCAACGGTCTGGAACGCGGTCCACAGACTTCTCCCTCCCCTTCATGGGGAGGGATGTCGGCGCGAAGCGGCGACAGGGTGGGGTACGTCTGGAATTCCCCACCCGGTCGCTGCGCGACCACCTCCCACTTCGGGGGGGGGAGAGCCGTGCGGCGTCAGCCCCGCAGCTTGCGCGTCAGCGTCTCGACGTCCCGGGCGATCTGGTCGTCGAGCCCCATCAGCTCCTCGATCTTGCGCACGCCGTGCAGGACCGTGGTGTGGTCGCGTCCGCCGAAGCGGCGGCCGATGTCGGGATAGGAGCGGGTCGTGTGCTGCTTGCACAGCCACATGGCGATCTGGCGCGGACGCGCGACCGCGCGGGTGCGGCGCTCGCTGAGCAGGTCGGCCTGTTTGAGGCTGAAGTGATCGGCGACGGTCTTCTGGATCTCGTCGACGGTGATGCGGCGCTCGGGCCCGCCGCGCAGGGCCGAACCGAGCAGGGCCTGGGTCTCGTCGATGCTGAGCGAGGACAGGCGGGCGCCGGCGACGGCGGCCAGGGTGTTCACGGCGCCCTCCAGCTCGCGCATCGAGCCGGGCGTGCGGTCGACCAGATGCTCCAGCACCTCGGCCTGGGCCTCGCCCGAGACGACGCCGAGCGCCGCCAGGGTCTGCATGCGGTTGCGGGCCACGGCCAGTTTCAGGGCGCGGTCGGCGGGCTCGACCGGGCAGGTCAGGCCCGAAGCCAGGTGGCTGCGCAGGCGCGGCTCGACCTCGGTCAGGGCCATGGGCGGACGGTCGGCCGAAATGACGATCTTCTTTCCGTCCTCGATCAGGGCGGTCAGCGTCGACAGCAGCTCCTCCTGGGTCGAGGTCTTGCCGCCGACGAACTGGACGTCGTCGATCAGCAGCATGTCGGCGCTGCGCAGGCTGTCCTTGAAGGCCGCGGTCGAGCGATCCTGCATGGCGCGCACGAAGGTCGACAGGAAGCGTTCGGCGGTCAGATAGACGACCTTCGCATCCGGTCGAAGCCGCTGGGCCTCCCAGGCGATGGCGTTGAGCAGGTGGGTCTTGCCGTAGCCATAGGGGCCGCAGAAGAAGATCGGGTTGAAATGGCCGTCGGCCCAGGCCGCGGCCTGGCGGGCGATGGCCAGGGCGAAGGCGTTGCCCTGGCCTTCCACGAAGCTGTCGAAGGTCAGCCGCTCCTGCAGGCCGGCGGCGCGCACGGCGCGGGCGCCGTCGGCGACCGGCGGCACGGTGGCCATGGGCATGGCCATGGGGCGGGGCTGGGCCAGCGGGATGACGTTGGCGCCCTCGGCGCGACCGGCGGCGACCTGGGACGCCGAGGGGGTCGAGCCCATCTCGGCGCGGCAGCGCACGTCGAGACGGCGGGACAGGCCGTCGAGGCCCAGCCACAGCTCATTCATGCGGCGCAGGGCGTTCTTGCGCACCCAGTCGCGGGCATAGGCGGTCGGGGTGACCAGGATCAGCTGGCCCGAACCGTCGGCGCGGACGGCCGACGGCGCGATATAGGAGCTGAACGGCCCCTCGCCGATTTCCGAGCGAAGACGGCCCGCCGCCTCGGTCCAGATGCGATCCGGATCCGTCATCCCCGCCATGCCCGCGCTCCCCGTAACCATCAGCCACCCACTCAAGCCATCACCGCTGACGTCCTTCGAGCGCGCCTGAAACGGGGACGACTTCTCCTGTCCCGCGTGGCGATGGCGCCGCGCAGGTGGGGTCGAACTCTCGAACAGACGTCTCACGCCGACACGAAAACCAGTTCCGCGCCGTCTTCATCCGTGTGGGGATGGAAGTGCGTCAGCGCCCCAAACTTACGCCCGGCGAGGGGGGCGTCAACGCTGATTCGCGACTCGATTTGCACTTAAAATTGTTGACTCCGCTAAAGCCAAACACAGTCAACGAAAAACCGTATTTCGCCACAGACGAGAGCGCCAATTCCAGCCAGGGAGGTTAGCCGCACGCGTGCAAACGGCGAGGAAGCGTCTGCTCCCTCGCCGTTGAAATCGTTGGTATTAACTATGACAGGCCGATGAAAGGCCGTCCGTAACCCGCTGTGTCAGGCAGCCGACATTTTCTTCAGCTGGGCGGCCAGGCGTCCGACCTTGCGCGAGCCCGTGTTCTTGTGAACCACGCCCTTGGAGACGGCGCGCATCAGCTCGGACTGAGCCTCGACGAAGGCCGTCTTGGCCGCGCCGGCGTCGCCGCCCGTGACGGCTTCCTGGAACTTGCGCAGGAAGGTGCGGACACGCGTACGGCGCGCCTTGTTCACTTCGGTGCGGGCAGCGATCTTGCGGATCGCTTTCTTGGCGCCGGCATTGTTGGCCATCAGTCAAACCTTACGAACGGAAACGCCGCGGAGCACGGTCCACGGCGGGGAAATCTCGAAGAGCGCGCGGCTATAGCGGAAAGGGGTTGGGGGGTCAACGCGAGTCTGGCCGGACGTTTCGGTCACGCCGGCGGAGCCGTCAGCGGCGGCGCGCCTGTCGACTCGCCCACGCCTGTGCAGATCCCGCGATTGGTGTCGATGCTCCCGCCTGCCTCACGGCAGGCGTCGGCGTTGCGGTAACTGCGCAGGGTCCAGCCGCCGCCGAAGCCGATGGCCAGAACGAGAATGACGCCGAGAAGCTTGAGCATGACAGATCTCCCTGTCAGCCCAACGCTCAGCGCCCCGTGAAGTTCGGCTTCCGCTTCTCCACGAAGGCCGCCATCCCTTCCTTCTGGTCCTCGAAGGCGAACAGGGAGTGGAACAGGCGGCGTTCGAACTGAACGCCCTGGGTCAGGGTGGTCTCGAGGGCGGCGTTGACCATCTCCTTGTTGGCCATGACGGCCAGGGGGCTCTGCGAGGCGATCTTCGCGGCGATCTTGCGCGCCTCGTCCAGCAAGGTCTCGTGCGGGACGACGCGGCTGGCGAGGCCCGCGCGCTCGGCCTCGGCGGCGTCCATCATCCGGGCGGTCAGGACCATGTCCATGGCCTTGGACTTGCCGACAAGACGGGTCAGGCGCTGGGAGCCGCCGATGCCGGGGGCGACGCCGAGGTTGATCTCGGGCTGGCCGAATTTGGCTTTCTCCGACGCCACGATGAAGTCGCACAGCATGGCCAGTTCGCAGCCGCCGCCGAGGGCGAAGCCGTTGACCGCGGCGATGACCGGCTTGCGGAAGCGGGTGATGCGGTCGTGGCCGAGGGCGAAGAAATTGGCCTTGTACATGTCGGCATAGGACTGGTCCGACATCTCCTTGATGTCGGCGCCGGCGGCGAAGGCCTTGTCGCCCGAGCCGGTCAGGATCAGGCAGCGCACCGTGTCGTCATGCTCCACCGCGTCGAGGAAGTCCGACAGGTCCCTGAAGAGGGCCGAGTTCAGCGCGTTCAGCGCCTCGGGGCGGTTCAGGGTCACCACCGCATAGCCGTCGGCGTGGCGTTCGATGAGCAGGGTGGAATAGCTGTCGGACATGGGGCGCTCCCGAAGTGGCTGGTGGCTAGTGGCTAGTGGCTCGTGAGCGGTGCGTCCAGATTTGGCGGAGATTTGGGCGCCGCCAGAGCCTGCCGGCGACCCGCTGAACACGGGCCACTGGCCACTCGCCACTCTAGCGGCGCGGGATCAGCGCCAGCGTCAGGGCCGCGCGCAGCAGTTCGGCGACAACCACCATGGCCAGAAGGGCGTTGGCGGCGACGACCTGGCCGCGCGGGCCCGAGAGATTCAGCGTCCAGCCGAACAGGGAGGCGAGGGCGAGGACGGCGGCGGCGGTCAGGGCCAGGAGGATCAGCAGCATCAGGGCGACATGGCTGGCCTTGAGCGCCGCCTGCAGCGTGGGACCCTCGTCGAGAGGGCGGGCGCGGCGGCGGAACAGCCAGGCGATCAGGCTGGTCGCCACGGTCTCGGCGAGAACGATCACCGCCAGGGCGCCGAGGAACCACAGGGCCAGGCCACCCGTCTCTCCGCGACGCATCTGCTGCAGGAAGTGCGCGAAATAGGCGCCCCAGACGGCGAGGCCGACGACGAGACTGATCCAGAGGTGGGTCCGGCGATGGGTCATGCGCGGTCCTTACCCCTTCAGTCCGGCCCTGTCCGCTTCAGTCCGATGTCGGCGGGCCTGGCCGTCGCCGGCTCACGCCTGCAGAAGTCGGGGCGGCCGCCAAGACCGCCCCGTTTCGGCGACTAGAGGACGCTGCGGGGCGACTCGTCGCGGCGAACGTCGTCGTGGCGGCCGTCCACGGCCCGGTCGATCCAGCGATGGTTCCGGCCGCCGTAGAGGCCGCCGAAGATCGCGGCGATGGCGCCGATCAGCATGGTCAGGAAGCCCCACAGGGCCAGCATGGCGGTGGTGTCGGCGACTTCCTCGGCGGCGACCGGGGCCGGCAGCGGAGCCGGGGCGACCAGCTCGCCCTCGATCACGCGGCTGCCGGGGGTAACGTCCGTCACCACCGTGTCGCCGATCTCGCCGTCCCGGGCGTCGCCGCCGACCAGGGCCGCGGCCCCGCCGGCGCCGGCCGCGCTGGCGATGGTGATGGCCAGCAGGAAGGCAAGGGCCCAGACGGCGAGGCCGTGCAGGGCGCCCTTGTGGTGATCGGCGTATTTGGCCGCGCGCGACGCGACCGCGCCGCCGACGAACAGGGCGATGGCGTTGGCGAAGGCCATCCACATGCCGGCCGCGGCAGTGAAGCCGGACGAGTCGCCGCCGTCGAAATCATAGGGATTGAAGGCCGAGGCTCCGAGGGCCACGCCGAGCAGGTTCAGCATCGCGCCCACGGCGACGGCCACGATGGCGCCGGCGATGACGGCCGGCCACGAGATCAGGGTGTGAAGCGGGTGGCGAATGGGGTCGGAGATATAGGCGTCGGTCATGGTGTCCCTCCAAGGCAATGACTTGGGGCCACAACCGCTGCACGGCCTCGCGGTTCCGTCCGTCAGGTCGCGGGGTCCGCCTTCGCCTCGCTGATCCAGACGGTGAGGCGCCGGACCATCGGCTCATACGGGAACTGGCCCATCGATTCATAGTGCTGGTCGTCGATGCGCCACTGGCCGTCCTCGAGGACGAGGTTGTAGGTCTTGCGGTGGACCGCATTGCCCGGTTCGGCGAACCCCTGGACGACGGCCACGTCCGCGCTGTCCGGCCCGGTCGAGGTTGCGGTGACCGACTGCAGCACCGGCGTGCCGTCCTGACAGTCGCAGATCGGGTGGGCCTCGAAGAAGCCGACGTCGCCCTCGTGCGTCAGCCGGTCGCTCTCGGCGAGCAGGGCCCGGGTGCGCGCGGACCAGATCGTGCGCTCCTCAATGCGTTCGGCGGGGCCGCCCGGCATGTCGCCCTCCCCGTAGAGGGACCGCACGAAGGCCTCGGGCGTCGCGGGGGCCGGGGCCGCCGTAGCGGACGCTCCGGGCGCCCCCGACGGCTCCGGAGCGGGAGAACAGGCGGCCAGCGCCAGGGCGGCGACTGCAGGCATCAAGATCTTGCGCATGGGCTTCCTGTCCGGGTCATTGATCCGGGCCGCGGTGCGCCTTTCGACCGTGGCCGGCGTTCAGGCCTTCAGCTCTACCATATCCGCCAGCTTGAGCACCGTGTTCCAGTTGCGGCCCGTGCCCATGCCCAGCATGCGGGGCGTCCCCTTCCTGAAGATCGCGGACTCGCCCTGTCCCTTGGGGAACCAGAAATAGAGAACGCCGTCGACGGCCTGGACCGCCTCGCCGTCCTCCGCCAGGGCCCGGCAGGCCTCCAGCGCGCCGTCCCTGATCCCGTCCTTCATGACCATCGCCTGCACCCTGGCCGGATGAGCCCTCGCTTCGGCGGGGAAGGGGTTGGCGGCGATCAGCCTGGCCCACTGTTCCGGGGTGCGGACCATGGCGGCGACCTTGAGGCCGAAGGTCCTGTCCATGGCGGCTTCGATATCGGCCTCAAGGGCGGCGGCCGCCTTGCCGCTTTCGACGACCAGATTGCCGCTGGCCTGAAGCGTGCGCGGATTCTTCAGCCCCATGGCCTCGGCCATCGCCCGCTGCTCGCCGGCCGGCGCGCGGACGCCGCCGGTGTTCATGCCCCGGAACAGGATGATGCGGTGGGTCATGGCGTCACCGCTTCTGGCAGGACGGGCAGAAGAAGGTCGAACGTCCACCCTGGACGATGCGTTTGACCACGCCGGAGCAGCCGTCTCCGGGGCAGGGCTTTCCTTCGCGGCCGTAGACGTCGAAGCGGTGCTGGAAATAGCCCTGTCCGCCGTCGGCGTTGGCGAAATCCTTCAGCGTCGAACCGCCGGCGGCGATGGCGTCGTTGAGGACATCGCGGACCACCGCGGTCAGGGTTTCGAGGCGCGGTTTCGACACCTTGCCGGCCGGGGTCAGGGGCGAGATGCGGGCGCGGTACAGGGCCTCGCAGACATAGATGTTGCCCAGTCCGGCGACGATGCGCTGGTCCAGCAGGCTGACCTTGATGGTCTGCTTCTTGCCCGTGAAGGCCTCGGCCAGCCGGGCGCCCGAGAAGCCGTTGCCCAGCGGCTCGGGGCCAAGACCGGCGAACCAAGGATGGGCCTCGACCTCGCCGGTCGGGATCAGGCCCATGAAGCCGAAGCGGCGGGCGTCGGCGAAGCCGAGGCGGGTGGTCGCTCCGCCCTTCACCGCGCACAGGCTGACGTGCTCGTGCTTGCCGGCGATGGGGGCCGGCTCCTCGAACTCGCCCAGCTGTTCGCCGTCGAGGGTGAAGCGGCCGGTCATGCCGAGGTGGGTGACCCAGGTCTCGCCGGTCGACAGCGGCATCAGCAGATATTTGGCCCGGCGGTCGATGCGTTCGACCGTCGCCCCCTCCAGCCGGTCGACGAACCGGTCGGGGAAGGGGAAGCGCAGGTCGGGCCGGTTCTGGCGCACGCGCGTCAGCCGCGCCCCGGTCAGGACCGGCTCGAGGCCGCGGCGGACGGTTTCGACCTCGGGGAGTTCGGGCATGGACTACGGCAGCAGGTCCGCGGGCAGAATCTGGCTGGCCAGCAGGGTCTCCATGCCGTCCCAGCGGTTCGGCCCCTGCCGTTCGACCCAGGCCTGGACCACGTCGCGACCGAGGCCGTAGTTGATGACGTAGCTGCGGTAGGTGTCGATGAAACGCAGGCGCTGGGCGGCCTTGGCCGGGTCGGCGAGGCTGTATTTCGACAGCCGGGCGATGGTCTCGTCGCGTCCGACCCGCCCGGCCAGATAATCGTCGGCGATGGTGTATTCAGCCCGCGCCAGACGGCGCTGCAGCGCGCCGAGTTGCGCCTTCTTCTCCGCCATCGACGGGTCGAGACCGGCGAGAGGAAACAGGACGTCGCGCTCGAACGCGGTGGCCTCGTCGCCGGGGAAGGCCAGGTCGATGCCGTAGTTGGCGCTGCCCTCGGCCACGAAGGACATGGGGCTGAACAGCGGATAGACGCTCATCTCGACCCAGTTGCGGTCGCGCACGAAGGTCTTTTCCAGCAGGGCGTTGTAGACGTGGTGGCCGGGGTAGCCCTCGTGGCAGCCGAGGTCGATCGCCCGCTCGGTATAGATGGGGAAGTCGGCGTTGATCTCGATCCGGCTGGCCGCGTCGCCGAGGTAGTAGTTGTACCCCGACCACGGCTTGTCGCCGACGAAGCTGAGGGTGAACCGCTCATTGGCCGGCAGGTCGATGTGCCGGACGGTGCGGCGGCGGCACTCGGCGATGGCGGCCTCCATCACCGGCTGCAGCCGATCCTTCGGAATGACATAGTGGGCCTTGAAGGCCGTGACCCGGTCGGTCAGCGAGCCGGGACCCGGGATCAGGGCGTCGATCTCGGCCAGGATGGGGTCATAGGTCGACAGCGGCAGGAGGTCGGGGCGGATGCCGAACAGGGCCTCGGCCTCGTCAGCGAAGCCCATCTTCTCGCCCGACAGCATGCGCAGTCGCGCCGAGGCGGCGGAGACGTGGGCCAGCAGATATTTACGGCGCTGGGCGACGACGGGCTCGACCCCGCGGGTCGCGACAGCGTTCAGCCGTTCGGTCAGGGATGCGGCGCCCTGGATCAGCTGCGGGACGGTGCGCGGGTTCGCCTTCGCGGCCTCCTGCCATTCGGCGGGGCCGTAATAGGCGTCGACATAGCCGGGCTCGCGTTCGCCGATCTCGAGGATCAGGGCGACATAGTCGCGGGCGATGGCGTCCAGATTGTCCCCGGACGGATCGGGCGCCGGCGTCGGCGCGGTGGCGCAGGCGCCCACCAGCATCAGCAGTCCAAGCAGAAAGGCGCGCATCGGGGACCTCCATCGGCGAAGCGGGCGCACGCTAGATCACGATGCGCCGGGCCGGAACCGTGTAAATCGTCCCGGGCGGCTTTGGTTCGAGGGGCGCGCATTCGGGATTGAGGGCGGCGCGGTCCTGCTGTAAGGCCCTTCGTCCGGCGCTTTCGCCGCCGACGCACCCGTAGCTCAGCTGGATAGAGTACTGCCCTCCGAAGGCAGGGGTCAGAGGTTCGAATCCTCTCGGGTGCGCCATTCTTCTCCTGCCCTCCGGCCCGGAGCTCCCCGTGACCGACGCCCTGCCGACCCAGCCGACCGGCCAGCCCGTCGGGCGGGTCATCGCCATGCCGGCGGACACCAATCCCGAGGGCGACATCTTCGGCGGCTGGCTGCTGGCGCACATGGATCTGGCGGGCGCGACGCCGGCTTTCGAACTGGCCCAGGGCCGCTGCGTGACCATCGCCCTGGACGGCATGGTCTTCCACCAGCCCGTCTCGGTGGGCGACGAGGTGTCGCTGTACGCCCAGGTGATCAAGGTCGGCCGGACCTCTGTCCGCGTCCATGTCGAATGCTGGAAACGGCCCCGCGACAAGGGCTCGGCCGCCTCGGTGCGCGTGACCGAGGGCGTCTTCACCTATGTGGCCATCGATCAGGACCGCAAGCCGCGGCCCCTGCCGCATCTGTCGGCATAAAACCCAGCGCGACACTGGGAAATCTTGATCTTTCGGCCCGCTCCGCCTATCTCGCGGGCATGTCCATTCGCCGCATCCTCACCATCGACAACGCCGCCGACCTGGCCGTGCTGAAGCAGGTCTCCACCCCCGTCGAAGGGCCGGTGACCGACGACCTGCGCCGTCTGATGGACGACATGCTGGAGACGATGTACGACGCGCCCGGCATCGGCTTGGCCGCCGTCCAGATCGGCGACACGCGCCGCGTCATCGTCATGGACCTGGGCGACAGGGGGGGCGCCGCCGACGACCTCGACCCCGCCGAAATGAGCGATGAGGACCGCGCGAAGTGGGACGCCGAACGCCGCAACCCGCGCTTCCTCGTCAATCCCGAGATCGTCTGGGCCTCCGACGAGATGTTCACCTATGAGGAAGGCTGCCTGTCGGTGCCCGAGTATTTCGACTCGGTCGAACGCCCCGCGCGCGTGCGCCTGAAATACCTGAACTACGACGGTCATACCGTCGAGGAAGAGGCCGCAGGGCTTTATGCGGTCTGTATCCAGCACGAGATGGACCACCTCGAGGGCGTGCTGTTCATCGACCACCTGTCGCGGCTGAAGCGCGACCGCGCCGTGGCCAGGGTGAAGAAGAACGCAAGGCTGGCCGCCTGATGGCCCGTCTCAAGCGCGCACGCGACCGCATCATCGACCCGGCCGGCCGCCGCCGCCTGACCCGCAACGAGAAGGTCGGCGTCGCCAGCGTCGCGACCCTGATCGGCGTCGCCGCCCTGGGCGTCATCGCCGGGGTCATCCTGGACCGGCTGCTCGATTTCGACGACGCGCTGGACGCGGGCGGCGAATGGGATGAGGGCGGCGGCGTCTCGACCCGCTGGCAGTAAGCGGCGCCAACCTCTAAAGGCCCTCCCATGCGCCTCGCCTTCATGGGTACCCCCGATTTCGCCGTGCCGTCGCTGGCCGAGCTCATCGCCTCGGGCCATGAGATCGTGGCCGTCTATTCCCAGCCGCCCCGACCGAAGGGCCGGGGCCAGAAGCTGACGCCGTCGCCGGTCCACGCCTTCGCCGAAACCATGGGCCTGCCGGTGTTCACGCCGGAGTCGATGAAATCCCCCGAAGCCATCGCCACCTTCCGGAGCCTGGATGTCGACGCGGCCTGCGTGGTCGCCTACGGCCAGATCCTCAAGCGTGAGGTGCTGGACGCGCCGCGTCTGGGATGTTTCAACCTGCACGGCTCCTTGCTGCCGCGCTGGCGCGGGGCCGCCCCGATACAGCGCGCCATCATGGCCGGCGACCGCCAGACCGGGGTGCAGATCATGCGCATGTCCGAGGGTCTGGACGAGGGGCCGATCCTGCTTTCGGAGGTGATGGATATCCGGCCTGACGACACCGCGGCGACCCTGTCGGAGCGCATGTCGCACACGGGGGCCAGCCTGTGGCCGCGCGCCCTGGCCGCGATCGAGCGCGGCGGGGTGGAGGGGACCGGACAGGCCGGAGAACCGACCTATGCGAAAAAGATCACACCGGCCGAGGCGCGCATCGACTGGACCCGCCCGGCGACCGAGGTCGACGCCCATATCCGGGGCCTGTCGCCCTTCCCCGGCGCATGGTTCGAGGCGCCGGGCCCGGAGGGTCCGGTGCGGATCAAGGCCCTGATGTCGCGTCTGTCGCTGCGCGGATCAGGCGCGCCGGGCGAGGTGCTGGACGGCGAGCTGCGCATCGCCACGGGCGATGGCGCGGTTCGGCTGTTGCGGGTGCAGCGCGCCGGCAAGGCGGTCCAGACGCCGGATGAAATGCTGCGCGGCTTCCCCCTGCCCGCCGGAACGCGGCTGGTCTGATGGCCCGCTACCGGCTGACCCTGGAATACGACGGCTCGGACTATAACGGCTTTCAGGCCCAGCCCGACCAGCCGACGGTGCAGGGCGCCGTCGAGACGGCCATCACCGCCTTCAGCGGTCAGACCGTGCGCATCGCCGCCGCGGGGCGGACGGACACCGGGGTTCACGCCACCGGTCAGGTGATCAGCTTCGACCTCGACAAGGCCTGGCCCGAGCGGACGGTGATGAACGCCCTGAACGCCCATCTGGTCGGCGAGGCGGTGTCGGTGCTGGACTGCGCCGCGGTGGACGACGAATTCCACGCCCGTTTCTCGGCGACAGGGCGGCGCTATCTGTATCGCATCCTCAACCGTCGCGGTCCGCCGGCGCTGGACAAGGGCAAGGTCTGGCACGTCCGCAAGCGGATGGACGAAGAGGCCATGCATGAAGCGGCGCAGGCCCTCGTGGGTCTGCATGACTTCACCACCTTCCGCGATGTGAACTGCCAGTCGAAATCGCCGGAGAAGACGCTGGACGTCGCCCGCGTCTTCCGCAACGGGGACGAGATCTATCTGCAGTTCGAGGCGCGCAGCTTCCTGCACCGGCAGGTGCGCTCCATGACTGGCACCCTGGCCGAGGTGGGTCAGGGCCGCTGGGCGGTCAAGGATGTCGCGGCGGCGCTGGCGGCGCGCGACCGCGCGGCCTGCGGGCCCGTGGCGCCGTCCGACGGGCTGTATCTGACGTGCGTGGACTACTGATGTGAAAAGGCCCGCCGGACGTCGGCGGGCCCCTCGTTCGCTCTGCGGCGTCCCGGAGCGCCGCGCCGCGGCGTCCGGGATGACAACCTAGTTCTTGGCGTCTTCAGCCGTCGTGGCGACGGCGTTGCCGACGGCCGAGACGTCGCGTCCGGCGCCGGCGACGGTGTTGCAGGCCGAGACAGCCAGGGCGGCGGCGACGAGGGTCAGGGCGATGATCTTCTTCATGGGAGTTTCCTTTGGGGGAGTTGAACCTTCACCGTTAAACGCAAGCGTGGCGGCGGGGTTGCATGGCCAAGCCGGGGGTCGATCTGCTAACCCGCCCCCTATGACCCAGCCCGCGAACACCGCCGCCCGCCGCCTTGTCGAAACCCTCGTCATGAACGGGATCGACCGCGTCTTCTGCGTCCCGGGCGAGAGCTATCTGGCCGTGCTGGACGCGCTGGCGGACGTGCGGGACAGGATCCAGGTGATCGCCTGCCGGCATGAGGCGGGGGCCGCCAACATGGCCGAGGCCTGGGGCAAACTGACCGGCAGGCCCGGCGTCTGCATGGTCACGCGGGGGCCCGGCGCCACCCACGCCTCGATCGGGGTGCACACGGCGCACCAGGACTCCACGCCGATGCTCCTGTTCGTCGGCCAGATCGCCCTCACCGACCGGGGCCGCGGCGCCTTCCAGGAGGTCGACTACCGCGAGGTGTTCGGCGGCCTGGCCAAATGGGCGACCGAGATCGAGAGCCCGGAACGCACCGTCGAGGTGGTCGAGCGCGCTTTCGCCACCGCGCTTCAGGGGCGGATGGGGCCGGTGGTCATCGCCCTGCCCGAAGACATCCTGCACGCCGACGGGGGGCCGGCGCCGATCCGGCCGGTCACGCCCGCGCAGGCGGCGCTGGATCCGGCCTTCGTCGAACAGGTCCGCGCCCGTCTGGCCAAGGCGGAACGCCCGCTGCTGGTGCTGGGCGGCTCGGGCTGGAGCGAGGAAGCCGCCGCCGCCATCGGCGACTGGGCCGAACGGCTGGGCCTCCCCGTCAGCCTGTCCTTCCGGCGCAAGGACATCCTGTCCAACGACCGGCCCAACTACGCCGGCGACCTGGGCCTCGGCTGCAATCCGAAGCTGACGGCCCGGGCGAAGGCCGCCGACCTCGTCGTCGCCATCGGCGCCCGGCTGGGCGAGAATCCGACGCAGGGCTACACCCTGTTCGACCGCGCCCGGACGGCCGAGACCCTGGTTCACATCCATCCCGGCGCGGAGGAGCTGGGCCGGGTCTGGACCCCGCTGATGAGCGCCACCGCCGACAATTCCCTGGCCGCCCTAGCGCTCTCGGCCATCGATCCGGGCCGGACCTGGCATGACGAGGCCGCCGCCGCGCACGCCGACTATCAGGCCTTCTCGACGCCCGTGCCCGTGACCGGGGCGGTGAACATGAGCGAATGCATGGCCCATCTCGGCGAGAGCCTGCCGCCGACCGCCATCGTCACCAACGGCGCGGGCAATTTCGCCGCCTGGCTGCACCGCTTCTATCGCCACCGCGCCTGCCGCACCCAGCTGGCCCCGACATCCGGCGCCATGGGCTACGGCTATCCCGCCGCCATCGCGGCCAAGAGCGTGCATCCCGACCGCGACGTCGTCTGCATCGCCGGCGACGGCGACTACCTGATGACCGGCCAGGAGATCGCCACGGCGGTCCAGTACGGCATCAACGTCGTGGTCGTGGTCGTCGACAACGGCACCTACGGCACTATCCGCATGCACCAGGAAGGCCACTATCCGGGCCCCGACCGGGTCATTGCCACCGATCTGAGGAACCCCGATTTCGTCAAATACGCCGAGGCCTTCGGCGCCTTCGGCGTCCGCTGCGAGCGGACCGAAGACTTCCCCGCCGCCCTGGCCGCGGCGCGGAACGCCGGCCGCCCCGCCCTCGTTCACCTGATCACCTCGGCCGAGGATATCGCGCCCAACCGCACGATCACCGGCCTGCGCTCGTAACAGGAGCCGTCATGCGCCCTGCCCTCGCCCTGACCGCCGCCGCCCTGCTGGCGGCCTGCGCCACCCCCGCCGCGCCGCCGCCCCAGGGACCGCCTGAGGTCGTTATCGGCGAGGACTGCGCCGTGATCGCCGCCGTGGCGAAGGATCACTATCGCTTCAACACCACCGACAACCGGCCGCCGCCGCTCCGCTTCGAGGGCGATTACGCGCCGCGCTGCGACTGGAGCCGCTACGGTCTGGCCTTCGAAGCCTGGGATCCCAACGCGACCGGCGATCCACGCCGGCGGGTGCGCTGGGTCAGCTTCGCCCGGCCGGTCTACGACGGACGCGGCGCCCTGGTGGCGACCGGCATCATGCACGGCCCCCTCGCCGGCATGGGCTACGAATGCCGGGTTCATTCCGGCTTCAACGGCTGGACCGTCGGCGAATGCCGCAGGACCTGGGTCTCCTGACGCTCAGCCGGTGACGGCGGGGCCGCGCCCGCCTATGTTCCGCCGATGACCGACACCGCCGCCGACTCCGCCGACCGCCCCCTCACCCAGGACGGCCCCGCCGTGCGGCTGTGGATGATCGACGCCTCGGCCTACATCTTCCGCGCCTACCACGCCCTGCCGCCCCTGACGCGCAAGTCCGACGGCCTGCCCGTCGGCGCCGTTCAGGGCTACTGCAACATGCTGTGGAAGCTGATCCGCGACATGAAGGGCGACGACGGCCCGACCCATCTGGTCGCCGTCTTCGACCATTCGGAGAAGACCTTCCGCAACGCCATGTACGACCAGTACAAGGCCAACCGCTCGGCCCCGCCCGAGGACCTGATTCCCCAGTTCCCGCTGGTCCGCGAGGCCACGGCGGCCTTCGGCGTCCCCTGCGTCGAACTGCCCGGCTACGAGGCCGACGACCTGATCGCCACCTATGCCTGCAAGGCCCGCGACGCCGGCGGCGAGGCGGTGATCGTCTCCTCCGACAAGGACCTGATGCAGCTGATCGGCCCCTCGGTGGTCATGTGGGACCCGATGAAGGAGCGCCGCCTCGCCGAGGAGGCCGTGTTCGAGAAATTCGGCGTCACCCCCGACAAGGTGGTCGAGGTCCAGGCCCTGATCGGCGACAGCGTCGACAACGTCCCCGGCGCCCCCGGCATCGGCCCCAAGACGGCGGCCCAGCTGATCCTCGAATACGGCGACCTCGACACGCTGCTGGCCCGCGCCGGCGAGATCAAACAGCCCAAGCGGCGCGAGACCCTGATCGAATTCGCCGACCAGATCCGCCTCTCGCGCGAGCTCTGCCGCCTCGACTGCAGCGCCCCCGCCCCCGAACCGATCGACGACTTCATCGTCCGCGACCCCGACCCCGAAGCGCTCGCGGCCTTCCTCGACCGGATGGAGTTCCGCTCCCTGCGCAGCCGGGTCGGCGACGGCAAGGCCCCGGCGACCAACGGCACGGCCTTCGTCGCCCGGCCGAAAATCCCTTCCGCCCCGGTGGCTGCGCCCCGCTACGGCCAGGTCGCGACCGGCCCGGCCGAGGCCCAGGCCTTCGACGTCGAGGCCTATCGCTGCATCCAGACCCTGGAGGAGCTGGACGCCTGGATCGCCCGGGCGACGGAGGCGGGGGTGGTCGGGTTCGACACCGAGACGGACGCGCTGTCGGCGACGCATGCGGGGCTGTGCGGGGTGTCGCTGGCGATCGGGCCGAACGACGCCTGCTATGTGCCGCTGACGCATGCGCATGAGCCGGCGGCGAACGCGGGGGGGCTGGATTTCGGCGAGCAGACGGAGACGCGCGAGGCCATCACCCAGGTCGACAAGGCCGAGGCGCTGCAAAGGCTGAAGGGCCTGCTGGAGAACCCCGCCGTGCTCAAGGTGATGCAGAACGGCAAGTACGACATGGCCGTCATGGCCCAGCGGGGCGTCCGCGTCGCGCCGATCGACGACACCATGCTGATCTCATACGTCCTCGAGGGCGGGCTGCACGGGCACGGCATGGACGAGCTGGCGCGGCTGCATCTCGGCCACGACCCGATCCCGTTCAAACAGGTGGCGGGGACGGGCAAGTCACAGAAGTCGTTCAAACATGTCGAGCTGAAACCGGCCACCTGCTACGCCGCCGAGGACGCCGACGTGACCCTGCGCCTGTGGCGCCGGCTCAAGCCGCGGCTGGCCGAGGAACACCTGACCACCGTCTATGAGACGCTGGAGCGCGGCATGCCCGCCGTTCTCGCCGACATGGAGCGGGCCGGCGTCCGCGTCGATCCCGACCGGCTCAAACGCCTGTCGTCCGAGTTCGGCATGCGCATGGCCGAGCTGGAGGCCCAGGCCCACCAGATCGCCGGCCGTCCCTTCAACATCGGCTCGCCCAGACAGATCGGCGACATCCTGTTCGGCGAGATGAACCTGACCGGCGGCAAGAAGACCGCCAGCGGCCAGTGGGGCACCGACGCCAGCGTGCTGGAAGAACTGGCCCTGACCCACGACCTGCCGCGCGTCCTGCTGGACTGGCGCCAGCTGTCCAAGCTCAAGGGCACCTATACCGACGCCCTGATCGAGGCCGCCGACAAGACCACCGACCGCGTCCACACCAGCTACCAGCTGGCCGCCGCCACCACCGGCCGCCTGGCCAGCAGCGATCCCAACCTCCAGAACATCCCGATCCGCACCGAGACCGGCCGCCAGATCCGCCAGGCCTTCATCGCCGCCCCCGGCCATGTCCTGATCAGCGCCGACTACAGCCAGATCGAGCTGCGCCTGCTGGCCCACATCGGCGACATCCCGGAACTCAAACGCGCCTTCGCCGCCGGCATCGACATCCACACCGCCACGGCCAGCGAGATGTTCGGCGTCCCCGTCGACCAGATGGACCCCGAGACGCGCCGCCGCGCCAAGGCGATCAATTTCGGCATCGTCTACGGCATCTCGGCCTTCGGCCTGGCCAACCAGCTGAACATCGACCAGGGCGAGGCCGGGGCCTACATCAAGACCTATTTCGAGCGCTTCCCCGGCATCCGCGCCTATATGGACGCGATGAAGGCCCAGGTGCGCGAGACGGGCCGGGTCGAGACCGTCTTCGGCCGCCGCATCCACATTCCCGCCATCCACTCAAAGTCGGGGGCCGAGCGACAGTTCGGCGAGCGCGCCGCCATCAACGCCCCCATCCAGGGCGCCGCCGCCGACATCATCCGCCGCGCCATGATCCGCATGCCCGGGGCGCTGGCCGAGGCCGGGCTATCGACGCGCATGCTGCTGCAGGTCCACGACGAACTGGTCTTCGAGGCCCCGGAAGCCGAGGCGGAGCGGGCGATCGTGGTGATCAAGCGGACCATGCAGGGGGCGGCGGAACCGGCCGTGGCGCTGACGGTGCCGCTGGTGGTGGAGGCGCGGGCAGCGGGGAACTGGGACGAGGCGCACTGAGGGGGCAGCCTCGGGGCGGTCCATCTCTGATCGGAGCGCCATCCTCGCAGCGGCAGACGAAGCTGAGCCGTTGCCATAGTTCGACTAGCTGATAAGTTGCATCACCCGCTTATGGGGCGGTAACGCGGGCGGCCATTTGCATGAATATCGACGAACTTCATAGGCTAGCAATTTGGTTCAACGGCCAATTTCGCGACACGAACAAGCTTTACGCCGCGCTTCTTGAGCCCCTAAATCATAACGCGAGCCAAGCCGACAAACGGCCCTTGGAAGAACATCTTCAAGCGCTGATCAATTTCCTCAACGATCAGCGGTTTGATGAGCTGTCTATTCAGCAACTGAAAATGCTGACGGCGCTGGGCGCTGACGCCTACATGGGCCCCGCCGGCGCGGAATTCGTGAACGATGTAGTTCGCACTTCAAACTTCGATCCAGCGACCGCGGCTCAAAAGATCACCGAAGCAATGCAAACTCTTAGCAAGGCTCGTGCGTCTTTCACTGCCTATGCAGAAGCAGTGAAGAACCTTGGGTTCGAAGTTCGCGACATCGAAGACGACGAAGATCGCATAATCATCCGGATCGGTTTTCAGAATGACGTGTCCATCGACAACGTCACCGACTGGAAAGATGCCGGGAAGGAATGGTACGAAATCATTCGCGGCCTAGCCATGGCATGCGATGAAAAGCCCGAAGATGTCAAAGTTGTCGGCACCGCAACAGGCTCCATCATACTAATTCTGGCTGGCACTGTTGTTTTCACGACCCTTCTGGCGAGAATTTCAAAGAACATCACTAGCGTGGCCATGGACGTACTTGGTGTGCGCTCCGCCATGGAAGACCTTCGTCAAAAAGGTATTCTGACGAAGACGATGGAAAAAGAATTCAGAGACATAGAAAAATCCAAACGCGACTCTGCGGTAACCACTATTGAAGGTGTGCTTGCTGAGCAACTGAAGGGTAAGGACGGGGAAATTAATACCGCCCTCGTCAAATCTATAGAAAAACTACTGACCTTCAGCGAGAAGGGTGGAAGTGTCGACTTTGTCGCCCCTGAAGAAAACGAAGAGGAAGAGGAAGAAGAAGAGGGCGACGACGTTGCGAATATCAAGCTTAAGGCCGCGCTACTTGAAGCGCGAGAAGCGATCCACGAATACCAAGGCCAACGCCTTAGCCTGAAGCTTCTTTCGGACGGGACAAAGACGGTCTAACCGCAACCGGGAAGTGTCATTGTCAGTCATAAGACCGACGCTGACGATCGGACGTGGGCGTGTCGGGAAGCTCACCTGGAACGTCGACTTCCCTTACGGCGAGGCCACGCTCGGCTCTCCATTCAAGGAACTCATCGAGAGTTTTCGCTAGCTTGGCGCGATTGCAGGGCGTGCAGGCGAGCGTGAGGTTGCTGATCCCACTTGTTCCTCCCCGGGCCACCGGAGTGAGATGGTCCACCTCACCGCCCTTTCCGAGGGGTGCTCCACAGTAGCGGCAGGCATCGCCAAGAGGCCCGCGAAGGCGAACAGCGTGCGCCGCCATTTCCTGCGGACGGGCGGGTCCTGCTCGTTCGGCGCGACGACGCCCGCGCTCCGCCTTCTGCTCTGGATTTGCCATGGAATGGCGAGCGGATCGGGCGGCCATGCACTTCCGGCAACTTGATCGAAATCCGATCGTCACGCCGCCGTTGCGCACGTTTTTATACTGGCCAAAAAACTCGCGAGTAAGCGGTAGGCGCTCACCGCAATCCTTGCAGGTCTGTTCGGTCATGACGAACCCGCCAAAGCTATCGGGATGCCCGCCCCGCTAGTGAATATCGACCTTCTTGACTGCCATGAACCACGCAGCAACGCACGCCACGACCAGTTGCACGGTGGCGAGCACCGCCTGCCACACCCCATCATGATAGCCTTGGAAAATCGCCACGGTATTCAGTAGCCCAAGCACGACTAACAAAACGAACACCGGCCAGCCCGACCACGCCTTGAAGGCTTTGTCGCAGACCCATCGGCCCGCCCACACCCCTAAGACGGATGAGATTACGGTGGCGGTCAACTCGACAAAGCGAGGCACACCATCCGTGACGGAGCCCGCCATAAACGTGTGAACGACGTAGTAGACGACGGCGACGACAAGGAAGCTGACCAAGAAGAGCGGAACGGACAGAATCGTCCCGAGAACCAACGAGCCTCGGTCCTGCGTTTTGACGTCATTACTGGCGGTCATATAGCTCCCCCGAGCAGTCGTCTCAGATAGCACATCGGACGGTTGCGTGAAACCTACTTGCTACCTTCCGTCGCTCGCCACATTCCCCTCACGTCATCGCCACATCCCCGCTCGCCCCATGCGGCCGCACCCAGAAGGTGACCCGCCCCGGGCAGCCCATCCTGCGGCAGGTCGTGGCGCGGCCCCACAGGACGAAGCTGGAGCCGCGCTCGCGGGCGATGCGTTTCAGGTCGGCGCGGATGCGCAGCTCGCACAGGTCGCACTCGGTATAGACCAGCCAGCGGTTGGCGATGATCGCGCCGACCGTGGGGCCGGCGAACTTCCAGTCCTGGGCCGTGTAGCGGTCCGGATTACGCCGGGTCATCTTTGTTGGGCGCTATCGCTTGGCCCGCGGGGCCTCGCTGCCTGAGCGCGGGATGGAGCCAGCTAACGCCCGGCGTGTGGCGCCTCGCCTCCGCGCGACCCCGTCACCCCAGCGCCCGCAGCTCGATCCGGGCCGCCTGTTGGAGGACTGCGCCGGGGGCGAGGCGCTCGATCTCGGAGAGCAGGCTGCCGATGCCGGCGCGGCCGTCGGCGCTGGTCAGGTCGAGGCCCTGGAGGACGGCGAGGAGGCGGGTGGTCGGGTCTTCGGGCGTCATGGCTGGCTCTCTCTGACTGGCTGGATGTGAAGACCGACCCGGGGAGATGGAAAGCATTCCGGAAGGAGACTCGCAACGGGAATGTTGCTGGTTTGTTCTTTTTTGTGTGGAGGGTGCGCGGCCGTCCCCGCCCCGTCGGCGCGGGGCGCCGACGACCCTCCCCCGAGGGGGAGGGAGAGGGTCCGTGCGGTTGCTACCCCTCCACCCCTTCGGGGTCCCCCTCCCCATTCGCTGCGCGAACAGGGAGGAGACAGGAACGTGCGCGCCAGAACTTTTTTGCTGGCGCCGGGATTCCTGTCGGCGTTGGGGTTTGCGCGGCGCGTCGGGGCGTTTGCGCGCCGCAGGAAGGGGCGGGGTCATACTCCGCCAGATGGAAGAGAAGCATTTCAACGCCCGGTATGACGACAAGACGTGGCGGGCGCTGTTCCGGCGCTGGCATGCGGGGGAGACGTCGCGGTCGCTGAGGGCCGGGGCCGGGGTGGCGATGGACACCTGGCGGTACAACGCCCGGCGGCTGAAGATGCGGATCAAGGATCTGCCCGAGGACGATCCGCGACGGCGGCGCGTGCCGGCCTATGAAGAGCGGACGGGCGAGTTCCGGCATCCGAAAGGCAGTCTGGACGAGCGGGACTGGCTGAGGGTCATGGCGCTGAGGGCGGGCGGTGTGAAGGCCCCCCTGCTGGCCGAGGTGTTCGGGGTGAAGCCGAACACCATCTGGCAGCAGGCCAAGGCGCGGGGCCTGCCGCCGCCGCATCTTGCCAGGGCGGCGCCGCGACCGGAGATGATGTTCGATGTGGACCTGGACAAGCCGGTCAGGACCTTCCTGTCGCTGGCGGAGACGATCGGGCGGGCCATCGACGACGGGCGCCATGACGACGTCGACACCCTGTTCCGGCGGTGGAAGATGGTGGAGGAGATGTTCGTGGTGAAGCAGCGGATCGACGCCACCGACCGCGCGCGGGGCCGCTCGCCGCCCGGGCGGGGGGTGTGGTAGAGGCCGGCGATGCAGACTGTGGATGTCCTGATCGTCGGCGCCGGCGCGGCCGGGATGATGTGCGCCATAGAGGCGGGGCGGCGCGGGCGCAGCGTGCGCATCCTCGACCATGCGCGGGCGCCGGGCGAGAAGATCCGCATCTCGGGCGGGGGGCGGTGCAACTTCACCAACCTGGGGACCGGGCCCGGCAACTTCCTCGGCGAGAACCCGCGGTTCGCGACCTCGGCGCTGAAGCGGTTCACCCAGCATGATTTTGTGAAAAGGGTCGATCAGGCGGGGATCGCCTGGCACGAGAAGACCCTGGGCCAGCTGTTCTGCGACGACTCGGCGAAACAGATCATCCGCATGCTGACCGACGACATGCGGGCGGCGGGCGTGGTGCTGTCGCTGGGGACCTCGGTGGAGCGTGTCGAGCGCGGCGGCGACGGGTATGAGGCGGCGCTGTCGGACGGGTCGGTGGTGCGGGCGCGGTCGCTGGTGCTGGCGACCGGGGGCAAGTCGATCCCCAAGATGGGGGCGACGGGCTGGGCCTATGACGCCGCGCGGGGGTTCGGGCTGAGGGTCACGGAGACGCGGCCGGCGCTGGTTCCGCTGACGTTCGAGGCGGGGCTGCTGGAACAGCTGACGCCGCTGGCCGGGGTGGCGGTGGATGCGGTGGTGAAGGGCGGGGGGACGAGCTTTGCGGAGGCGATGTTGTTTACGCACCGGGGGCTGAGCGGGCCGGCGATCCTGCAGATCAGCTCCTACTGGCGCGAGGGCGAGGCGATCACCGTGGCCATGGCGCCCGGCGAGGACGTCTGGGCCCGGCTGAAGGCGGCCAAGGAGGAGAACGGGAAACAGATGGTGCACACAGCGCTGGGGCACATCGTGCCGCGACGGCTGGCCGAGAGCATCTGCGAGCGCGAGGGGGTGAAGGGCAAGCTGGCCGAGGTCGGGGACAAGACCCTGCGCCGGCTGGACGCGGCGGTGAACGGCTGGACGGTCAAGCCGGTGGGGTCCGAGGGCTATCGCACCGCCGAGGTGACCCTGGGCGGGATCGCGACGGACCAGCTGGACCAGCAGACCATGGCGGCGAAGGCGGTCCCGGGCCTGTACGTCATCGGCGAGGCCGCCGACGTCACGGGCTGGCTGGGCGGCTATAACTTCCAGTGGGCCTGGTCGTCGGGTTGGGCCGCCGGGCAGGTGTGCTAGGAGAGCCGCCATGCCCTTTACCGCCACCGTCCTGACCATGTTCCCCGAGGCGTTTCCGGGCCCGCTCGGCGTCTCGCTGATCGGCACGGCGTGGCGTGAGCGCGGGCTCTGGAGCCTTGAAACGGTTGACATTCGGGCCTTTTCCACAGATACGCGCGGCTTCCTGGACGACACCCCCGCGGGTGGCGGCCCGGGAGCCGTGCTCAAGGCGGACGTGGTGGCGAGGGCGCTCGACAGCGTATCCGGACCCTCTGACGCGTCTTTGGCGCGGCCGCTTTTGTACATGAGCGCCCGGGGTCGGCCCCTGACCCAGGCGCGCGTCAAGGAATGGGCGAAGGCGGACGGCATAGTCGTCCTCTGCGGCCGTTTCGAGGGGGTGGATCAGCGCGTGCTGGACGCGCGCGGGTTCGAGGAGGTCTCCGTCGGAGACGCGGTTCTCGCCGGCGGCGAGGCGGCGGCGATGGTGGTGATCGAGGCGTGCGTAAGGTTGCTGCCCGGCGTCCTCGGCCAGGCGGACAGTCTCAGTAGCGAGAGTTTCGAGGACGGCCTTCTGGAGCATCCGCAGTACACGCGACCGCGGACGTTCGAGGGGCTGGAGATACCCGAGGTGCTTCTGTCGGGCGACCACAAGAAGGTCGCACAATGGCGCGAAGAGCAGCGGCGAGAGACGACCCGGGAGCGGCGGCCAGACCTCTGGACGGCGCATCTGGACAAGACCCATGCGGGCCATGAGCCCGCCAAATCACAGGTAAAGAGCGCAAAAGCTCGAGGAGAATAGAATGAACATCCTTCAGACCATCGAGGCCGAAGAGAAGGCCCGCCTGATCGAAACCCGCAAGATCCCGGACTTCCAGCCCGGCGACACCCTGCGTGTCATGGTCAAGATCAAGGAAGGCGAGCGCGAACGCATCCAGGCCTTCGAGGGCGTCTGCATCGCCCGCGCCGGCGGCGGCGTGAACGAGAATTTCACCGTGCGGAAGATCTCCTTCGGCGAAGGCGTGGAGCGGGTCTTCCCGATCCTGTCGCCGAACATCGACGCCATCGAGGTCAAGCGCCGGGGCGTCGTGCGGCGCGCCAAGCTCTATTACCTGCGTGATCGTCGCGGCAAGTCGGCCCGGATCGCCGAGAAGCAGACCGTGCGTCCGGTCAAGGGCGTCGTCGTGCCGGAAACCGGCAAGGCCGAAACGGCCGCCGACACCGAAGCCTGAGCCGCTCAACGGCAGCCAGAATGACGAAGGCCCCGGCGGAAACGCCGGGGCCTTTTTCATTGTCGCCGGAGACGACGGTCAGTTCGGATACAGGCGTCCGCCGGCGTCCTTCTGGCCTTCCAGGCTGTGCTTGAGGTCGCGCATCTGATCGTGGCCGTCCTTCACCGTGGCCCAGGCGCGGCGGATGGTTTCGCGGGTGGTGGCCGAGACGCTGGAATCCTCGAGGGCGGTTTCGAACTTGCCCTTGATGAAGTCCTCGCCGTTCTCGACCGAATTCACCACCGCCTGTTCGTCGCGCAGCAGGGCGTGTTTGACGTCGAGGAAGGCGCGGTGGGCCTTGGCCAGGATGGAGCCGTCATCCTCGGGCTCGCCGCCGAGGGTGCGGACCGCGCCCTGGAGGTCGGTGACGACCTGCTGGCGCTCGAAGCTGCGGGCTTCGAACAGGGCCTTGAAGGTGGGCTTGTCGGTTTCCTTCGCGGCTTCGCGATAGCCGTCGGCGCTGTCGATGGTGGTCTCGATCAGGCTGTTCAGGACGTGGATGTCGTGGTGATTGGGGCTGCTCATGATGATCGGCCTTCTGTTGTGGGGAGGAGCCCACAAAGCGCCGACCGGGTTGAAAAGGTTTCAGCTTCGCCGTTCTACAATTTCGTGCGCAGCGACCAGAGCTCGGGGAAACAGCGCCGTTGCAGGGTCTCGGTCAGATAGGCGACGCCCTCGGTGCCGCCGGTGCCGCGGCGGCGACCGATGATGCGCTCGACGGTGACGACGTGCTTGTGCCGCCAGGTCAGCAGGGCGTCGTCCAGGTCCACCAGCTTTTCCGCCAGCTGGTAGAAGGGCCACCAGCGGGCGGTGTCGCGATAAACCTCCAGCCAGGCGGCCTCGACGCCTTCCGACGGCTCCCACGGCTGGCTGACGTCGCGGTTCAGCGCCTCGGCCGGAACCGGCAGGCCGGCGGCGGCCAGCTGATGCAGGGCGTCGTCATAGAGGCTGGGCGCGGCCAGGGCGGCGCGCAGGGCGGCGTGGGCGGCGGGGCGTTCCTCGTGGAAGCGCAGGAAGCGGTCGTCCTTGAGCCCCAGCATGTATTCGAAACGGCGGAACTGGTCGCTCTGGAAGCCCGAGGACGAACCGAGCACGCCGCGGAAGCGAAGATAGTCGGCGGGAGTCATGGTGGCCAGGATGTCCCAGCTCATCGTCATGACGGCCTGGATGCGGCTGACGCGGGCCAGGATCTTGTAGGCGGGAACCAGATCGCCGGCGCGGACCAGCGTCTGGGCCAGGGTGACCTCGTGCAGGATCTGCTTGAGCCACAGCTCCTTGGTCTGGTGGATGACGACGAACAGCATCTCGTCGTGTTCGTCCGAGATCGGATGCTGGGCGGCCAGCAGATCGTCCAGCGCCAGATAGCCGGCGTAGGTCATGTCGGAAGGATGGGCGGGGGCGTCGGTCATCCGCGACCTATCGCGCGGGCGGCGCATCGGCTCAAGGGCGGTCGGCGTCGTGGTCGGTTTCGGGGCGGCCCGGATCCAGGGTGTTGTCGACCCGGTCGTCCCAGCCCTCGCGGCTGGATTTGAAGGCCAGCCCCATCAGGACCCATGCGAGGACGACCGTGCCCAGCACGCCGAGCGACAGGGCGATCCAGCCGTGCAGCGGCAGGTCGCCGCCCCCGATCAGCTTCCAGACCAGGCTGATCAGGCCGGTGGCCACGGCCGAGACCCCGGCGGCGATGAAGAGATTGCGGAGGACGCGAAGCACCATGTGGACAGATGTAGACGCGAGGCGCGGCGGAGGCGAGCCGGGGCTCAGCCCCCGTGGCGCACCGACACCGTCATGCCCGGGCTGGGCGCCGTCGTCATGCGCGCATCCAGCTGCTTGACCAGGGCCTCGACGATGGCCGTTCCCAGGCCGCCGTGGGCGGAAGGGACCGCGTCCACGGCCCCGACGCCGTTGTCGTGGACGACCAGGGTCCAGCCGTCTCCCGCGCTCGCATAGGTCACCAGGACGAGGGCGTCCGCCCGGTCGGTGGGGAAGGCGTATTTGATGGCGTTGATGACCAGTTCGGTGACGATCAGCCCCATGCTGACGGCCTTGTCCGAACCGATGAAGCCATGGTCGGCCTCGACGAGGATGGCGATGGGCTGGGTCTCGCCGACCATGGAGGCCGCGAGGCTGGCGCACAGCTTGGTCAGATAGGGGCCGACCTCGATCTGATCGAGATCGCCCGAGGCATGGAGATGGGACTGGACCTCCGCCACCGAGAGCACGCGCTGATGCGCGTCCTTGAGGTGCAGGCGGGTCTCGTCGGAGGTCACGGCGCGGGCCTTGATCAGCAGGATGCTGGCGATGATCTGCAGGCTGTTGGCGACGCGGTGCTGCATCTCCTGCAGGAGGATCTGCTTCTGGCGCAGCAGCTCCTCGGTGTGTTCCAGCAGGTCGGCCAGCTGGCGTTCGACGGCGCGGCGGGCGGTGATGTCGGTGAAGGCCAGCAGGATGGTGCTGTTCTCGCTGGTTTCGTAGATCACCTTGCGCGCGTTCAGCAGCATGGTGCGGCGGCCGACGCCGGGGAAGTCGTGGTCGACCTCGAACCCGTCCATGGCGGTCTTTTCGGGGATGATCGTCTCGAGCAGCAGCCGCAGGGCCGGGATGTTCCACTGGCCGTCGCCGAGGTCATAGAGCAGCCGTCCCATGGTGCGGTCGGGATCGACCTTGAAGATTTCATAGAAGGCGCGGCTGGCGGCGAGCACCGTCAGGCCGCCATCGAGGACGATCAGCGGCTCATGGATGGTGTCGACGATCGCCTGAGCGAGCGTCTGGGCATCCTCAACCCCGGGGATCGTCGTCGGCATGCGGAGCGGGCGTCCAGAGCGAGCGCGCGGAAAGAGGCGGCCTGCGCCACAGCCTTACGCGCAAAAGCCGGGGCGTGGCAAAGGGGGTCGCGAGGCTGACCTAGGGATGTCGCGCCGTATAACGATCCTGCCAGTCGGCCTGATGCGCCAGATCCCGCCAATAGGCGGCCATGCCGACCCACTCGGCGCGTAGCCGGAGCGAGGAATCGCGCGCGGCGAGGCCGTCCATCCAGGCGGCCATGGCCCTGCATTCCGAGGCGGTTCGCATCGTGTTTCCCGTCAGGCCGGATCAACCGGCTGCACAGGGAACCCCCGCGGACTCCGAAGGGTCCGTACGGCGACGCTTAGCGCTGGACCCACTGGCCCTGGGCGTTGCGGTACCACTGGCCCGAGCTGATGCGCGGCAGCAACTGGCCTTCGAACATCCGGGCGCCGGCGACGTCGGGCGTGGTGCCGGCGGCCTGGGCGCTGCGGGCGTAGGCCGCGCGGCGGGCGCTGTTGGTCACCTGGACGGCCTGGGTCAGGGCGGGGTCGGACGCCGGAACGCGGAAGCCGAGATAGCCGTCGGCCTGTTCGCCCACGGTCCCTTGCGCCTTGGCGGCGTCGATCATCGACTTCTGGGCGGAGGTCTGGGCGAAGGCCGCGCCCGCGGCGACGCCGAGAGCCGCGACGGCCGCGGCGACGACGAAGAACTTGCGGAAAGACATCTGGGTCAACTTTCGCGTCAGAACAGGTTGGGGTTCGCGACGAGGAGGTCCTGAAGCTCCTTGTCGAGACGCACGCGGACGTCGGCGTCGAGTTTCGCGTAGATCTGGATCGGATCGACCTGCAGCCGGACCGTGGGCGTGCAGGCGCTCGCTCCGAGCGCGGCGACGAGGCCGAGGATGGCGAGGCGTGTGCGGGTCCGGTTCATGGTCTGTGGTCTCCGGTCTTCAATCCGCGGCGATCTAACGCCCGGGCGGGTGAACGGGTTCTGAACGGCGAAGGGGGCAGGATCACGGCGTCGTGGGCGGCGGCGGCGGGACCGGCGAGGCCTGGCCGTTGCGGGCGCGGTTGAGCTCCAGCAGGTCGCCGACAAGCTGGTTGAGATTGAGGGTGGTGTCCAGCGTCAGGTCGATGCCGGTGCCCGACGGCAGCGGCAGTTCGCGGTTCAGGAACTCACGGCTGATGAAGTCGGCGATCGAGATGCGGAGCTCTTGTCGTACGGGCGGATCGTGGCGGCCGCGGATGCGGAACAGGACGCCGATCCGGCCTTCGTCGAGGCTGTTCACCTCGGCCGAGAGCAGGTCGAAGGACAGGTTCTCCATCGCCTGATAGGCGAGGTCCTGAATGGTGTTGGGAGGCACGGCCTCGCCGCCGCCGCCGGCTTCCAGGCCGCTGAGAGCCTCGCGGGCGATGGACAGGCGTCCGGGCTGGACGGCGGCCAGGGTTCCGCCGGTGATGCGGACGCCCGCCTCGCGCGTCGAAGTGAAGGGCAGGCGGCCCGAGACGACGGCGTCCAGCCTCACCTTGTCGCCGAAGCCGGAACCGGCGATGACCTCGCCGAGCTGCACCTTGTCGAGAACGATGACGCCGGTGATCGGCTGGGTCGGGTCCAGCGGCACGGCGAAGGGCTCGATGCTGACGCGCCCCCCGGCGACGGCGAGGTCGCCGGCCTGGAGGGTCACCGCCGCCTTGTCGAGGCCGAAGGTCAGTTCGATGTCGGTCAGGGGCGTGACCGACTCGAGGCTGTCCGCGGTCAGGCGCTGGCCGGGGGCGGCGGTCAGGGGCGCCAGATTGATGAAGTCGACCGTTCCGCGAAGCCCCTTCACCGGACCGGCGGGGCTGACAAAGTCGAGCCCCGGGATAGTCAGGCGGCCCGAGCTGGTTCCTTCCGCGTCGGCGCGCCAGTCGACGCGGCCGGCGAAGCCGACCGAGCCGGTCGCGGGCGAACCAACGAAGTCGCCGGCCAGGGGGCTGAGGTCGCCGGGCTGCAGGCCGCCCTCGGCGAAGACGATGGACGGGGCGTCGATGACGACGCCGCCCGCGCCGGCGCCGCCGTCGTGGGCCAGGGTCAGGCGGCCGAGGGCCGCGCCGTTGCGGGTCAGGTCGAAGGCGCCGGTCCAGTCCTCGCCGGTCATGCGGGCCGAGCCGGAGGCGCCAAGCGGATTGAAGCGCAGGGGGCTGGTGGCGTCGGAAACCGTGGCGCCGGCGACGCGGGCGTCGAGATTGATACCGGCCCGGCCGCCGATGGCGGTGAAGCCGCCCTGAACGTCGCTGAAACGCAGGGCGAGGAAGGGGGCGTCGGCCGAGAGCCCCTGCACCGTCCCGTCCGAGCGCCAGCCGCCGTCGGCGACACTGGCCAGCGGGCGGGCCGCCGGGCAGAGCCGGCCAGCCAGGTCGGTGACGTCGCTCTCGCCCAGCTCCAGCCCTTCGACCGTGACGGGCGCGCAGCCGGCGGCGACATAGGTCACGCGGCCGTTGGACGAGGTCAGCCGGCCCCGGGTCTGGACGGCGATCCCCCTCGCGAGGCCGAAGTCGAGGGCGGCGCGGCCGTCCAGGGCGGCCGTGAAGCCGGTCGGTGTCAGGCGCCATGCCGGGATGGCGAAGACGGCCTCGGGCATGCCCCGCCCCCGGGTCGCGGTCAGGCTGAGCGCGCCGCCCCCGGCCTGGCCGCGCGCGGCGGCGAAGACCGGCGTGGCGGCGGGCCGCAAGGTCAGGACGCCCCCGTTGGCCGGGCGCAGGGTGGCGGGACGGGTCAGGACGACGCGCGTTCCCGCAGGCCCGGCGGTCACGCTGAAGGCGGGGACGTCGACGGCGAAGGCGGACAACGCCTGTTTCATCCCGGCCAGTTCAGGCGGGTCGTCGCGACCGACGGGGCCGAACAGGGGCCAGCTGCCGCGCGCGGCGGAGAGCGAGCTCGTCGCCGAGACGCGCAGACCCCCGTCGACGACGAGGTCCAGACGGCCGCCGCCGCGCACGCCGTTCAGGGCCAGGTCGTCCCGGACCAGACGCGCGGCGGACACGGTCATCGGCCCGCCGGCCTCCAGCGCCGCGTTTCGCCCGCCGAGGACGAGGCGGGAGGAGGTCAGGGTCAGGCCGCTTCCGTCCAGCCCGGCGCCCGAGGCGCGCGCGGCGGAGACGGCCGCGGGGCCTTCCAGCCGCCAGCCGAAGCCGCGCGCGTCGCGGGTGAAGACCGTCCGGGCCCGGTCGAGACGCAGGCGGGCGCCGGAGACGGCGGTTCCCGGTCCGTCGATACGGGCGGCGCGCACGTCGAGGTCGCCGGCGCCCGCGATGCGGAAGGTTTCGAGCCAGCCGGCGGTCTGGCCGTCGAAGGCCAGGCGCGCGTCGGCGGTCCGGGCGACCGTTCCGCCGGACGAAAGGCGGGCCGCTGTGAAGGCGGCGTTGAGGGCGGCCCGGCCGTCGCCCCTGCGGCCCTTGAGGTCGGGATAGGGCAGGTTTCCGGCGACGACGAGCCGTGGGGCCTGGCCCGCGACGCCCGGCAGGTCGGCGCTTTCGGCGGCGGCGTCGAGGCGGACGGCGATGCGGTCGCCGGTGGTGGTCAGGTCGACGACGGCCTGCAGGCCCTTCGCCTCGATCTCCCCGCTCTTGAAGGCGGTGGCGGGCATCCGGGCGTTGAGCCGCATCAGCTTGCCGTTGTCGATGCGTGCGTCGCCGAGGATGTTGGTCGGGCCATAGTCGGTGTCGAGCCGCACGCGGGCGCCCTCGACGATGACCAGGGGAGAGCGGCTGTCGGGGCGGGGCGGTCGGCCCATGAAGCGTTCCACCAGGGGGTCCAGCGAGCCGAAGGTCAGCTTGCCGCCGCGCACGCTGGCGCGCACCACGGGGCGGACCAGGCGGATGCGGGTCGGGGTGACGCCGAGGCCGCCCTTCGACCAGGGCGCGCCGATGCCATAGTCGACCTCGACCCGTTCGATCATGACGTCGGGATGGGCGGGATCGCCGATGCGGACGCGGGCGACCAGACCGTCCATCTCGAGCCGCTCGATCTGCATGTCGGCGTCGACGCCCTGTTGCTCCAGCCAGCCGACCAGCACCTGACGCGTGGCGGCGCGGCGGTTGAGCCACGCCAGGGCGACCAGCACCAGCACCACGCCCAGCACGGCGCCGACGACGATCAGCAGACGGCGACCGCGGGGACGGCGGCGGTCGGGAGCGGAGGACGCGTCGACGCTCATGGCGCGCTCATGGCCGGAGCGATGAGGCCGCGAAAAGCCCGCTGAGCAAAGGAGCCCGCCGGCCGAACACTATAGCCGTGTCCATTTAAGCACAGTTGAGTGGCGCATCGGCCACTTTGAATGCATCCAGAGTCGGGGCGAGATGGATCACACACGTCGCGGCCGACTCCTGTTCGCACGGTTGCGAATACACTGATCAACTCGCAAGGTATTCTCCTGGTTCACGCAAGCTTTACCAGCGGCGCCTGCCCCGGTTAACGGGTTGTAACGAACCGTCTTCCCATGATGGGATGGACGGGCTATAGGGCCTGTCTCGCGACGGGGGGCTCTTCGGCGCGATCCATGCTTCTAGTGGCTTTGGCGCCGGACGGCGTCGTCGTTTTTCGGGGACCGATGGCTCAGTTCGATCCACGTCGCCAACCGATGCGCATCGCGCCTCACGCCCTGACGGCGGTGGCGGCGATCTCGGTGGCTCTGCTTGCCGGACGCGTATACCAACCCGCGAAGGCGGAAGAGGCTCCGCCTCTCACCCAAATTCAGATTTCCGCCCTGGCGGACCAGGCGTTCGCCGCCGCCGGCACTCCGGCCGGCCTGACCACGCCGGAAGCCATCCCCGTCCAGATTCGCCGCGGCGAGACCTTCGAGCAGGCCGTGCGCCGCACCGGCATCGCGCCGGAAGAAGCCTCGGCCGTCGCCGCCACCCTGTCGAACGCCATGGACGTCACCGCGATGCGGGTCGGCCAGCGGTTCGAAACCGCCATCTCCAGGCCGCGCGGCGGCCGGGGCGACGCCCGCCTGATCGGCCTGACCATGCGCACGGGGCCCGCGACCCAGTTGACCGTGTCGCGCAGCTTCGACGGCGCCCTGCGCCTGCGCGCCCTTGAGGAAAAGGTCACGCACGAGACGGTGGTCCTGACCGGCAAGGTCGAGGGTTCGCTGTCGCGCACGGCGCGCCGCGAAGGGGCCCCCGCCGACGTCGCCCGCGCCGCCGGCCGGCTGTTCTCGCACAAGTTCGACATGGACCGGGACATCCATGCGAACGACGAATTCACCTATGTGTTCGGCCGCACCGTGACCGAGAACGGCCGCACCATCGGCACCGACGGCCTGTTGTACGCCGAGCTCAAGGGCGTGGTCTTCTATCGCTTCCAGCCCGCCGGAGCGAAGGAGCCGCAGTATTTCGACGGCACAGGCAAGAACACGCGTTCGGCCTTCATGCGCACGCCGCTGGAGCGGGGCTTCCGCGTCTCGTCCTCGTTCGGCTTCCGCCGCCACCCGATCGCCGGCTATCGCAAGATGCACCAGGGCATCGACTTCGCCGCGGGCATGGGCACGCCGGTGGTGGCGCCCGCCGACGGCGTCGTGGTCGAGGCCCGCCGCTGGGGCGGCTATGGCAACTGGCTGCGCATCCGTCATCCGAACGGTCTGGAAAGCGGCTACGGCCACCTGTCGCGCTACGCCTCGGGCGTCCGCGCCGGCCAACGCGTCCGCCAGGGACAGGTCGTCGCCTTCGTCGGTTCGACCGGCGCCTCGACCGGTCCGCACCTGCACTACGAACTGTGGCGCAACGGCCAGAGGATCAATCCGGCCGGCGTGCGCACCACCGAGGGCACCATCCTGGCCGGGGCCGATCTGGCCGCGTTCAGGGCTGAAAAGGCCCGCATCGACCGCATCCGCGCGGCCGGCGGCGAACGCCGTCCGCAGGTCCAGCGCGCCGCCGCGGCTCCGGCCGTCGCCGCGCCGACGGGCCTGCGTCCCGCCCAGGGCTAGGCCGCTTCCTCAGCCCTTCGCATTCGCCGCCGCGATCAGGGCGTCGTCGATCTCGCGCGCCCGCACCGCCGCCTCGCGCCCGGACAGCCGGCCCGCATAGGCCTTGAAGGCGTCGCGCTCGGGCAGGGATTTGAACTGCAGGCCCCAGCCGATCTGGCTGCCCAGATAGACGTCCAGCGCGCTGAACCGGTCGCCCAGGAGCCAGGGTCCGCCGCTGCCGGTCACCGCGGATTCGAGCGCATCGACGACCTGTTCGAAACTGCCGTAGCCGGCCATGGCGGCCTTGTCGGCCGGGGCCAACAGGTTCAGCGCCCTGGCGGTCACAGCCGCCTCGAGGGGGCCGGCGCCGAAGAACATCCAGCGCAGATAGGTCCCCCGCGCCGGGTCGTCGAGTGCCGGAGCCAGGCCGGCTTCGGGAAAGGCGTCGGCGAGGTAGGTGCAGACGGCGGCGCATTCGGTCACCGTGACCCCGCGATGGGTGATGGCCGGAACCTTGCCCATCGGGTTGATGGCCAGATACTCGGGGGCCTTCATCGTCGTGCCGTAATCCAGAACCACGGTGCGGTAGGGGCGGCCGACCTCCTCCAGCATCCAGCGCGCGATACGGCCGCGCGACATGGGGTTGGTGTAGAAGACGATTTCGTCGGACGGCTGGCTCATTGTGACCTCCCTTGCGTTTCTCACGGCAGGCTAGACTCAAAGACGGCATGGAACAAAGACGAAACATATTGATCGGGTTGGCGGCGGGAACCGTGGCGCTGGGCGCCGGCCCCGGCGCCTGGGCGCAGACCGCGTTCCGGTCGTCGCGCATCACCGTGACGACGCGCGGGCGAGGCCCCGATGTGATCCTGATTCCCGGCCTGGCCTCGACCGCAGACGTGTGGCGCGGTCTGGCGAGCCAGCTGGAGGGCCGACGGCGGCTGCATCTGGTCTCGGTGCGCGGCTTCGGCGATCTCGCGGCCCAGGCCAACGCCGACGGATCGGTCATGCCGGGCGTGGCCAATGAGGTGCGCCGCTACATGGCTGAACAGCGGCTGGACCGGCCCGCGATCATCGGCCATTCGATGGGCGGTCAGGTCGGCATCCGGGTCGCCGCCGACTCCGCCGGCCGCGTCGGCCGGGTGATGGCGGTGGACTCATCGCCCTTCTTCGCCGCCCTGATCAGTCCGGGAGCGACGGTCGGCGACGTCGAGCCGATCGCCCAGCTGGCCTTTCAGGCGATCCAGTTCCTCGGCGACGAGGCGCTGAGGACGCGGGGCCGGTCCATGGGCCTGGAGCTGGGCGGAGCCGCCGACGCGGTGTTCGGATCAATGGGCTGGCAGGGCGGCGATCGCCGGGTGCTGGCCCAGTCCCTGTACGAGGTCATGACCGTCGACCTGCGCCGCCGCCTGCCCGACATCACGGCGCCGGTGACGGTGGTCTACGGCTGGAGCGCCGACCAGAACTCGCCGCGCGCCCGCGCCGACAGTCTGTTCCGCGGCGCCTATGCGCGCCTGCGCCGGCCCGCCACCTTCGAACGGATCGAAGGGGCCGAGCATATGGTGATGATCGACCAGCCGCGGCGGTTCCTGGCGGCGGTGGAGCGGTTCCTGGCCTAATCTGCGTCGGGCTGGACGTCCGGGTGGGCGGCGGCGAAGGCGGGGTGGCGTTTCGCCGTTTCGTCGATAGCCAGCAGCCTCGGGAAGGCGTCGAGGGGGACGTTGAAGCGCCGGGCCGAATAGATCTGCGGGATGAGGTAGCAGTCGGCCAGGGTCGGGGCGTCGGCGAAACACCAGCCCCCGCCATGCCGTCCGACGAGCGCCTCCAGCGCCGTGAAGCCGGGGACGATCCAGCGCGCGGCCCAGGCGTCGACGGCGGCCTGATCGGCGCCGAAGGTCTCGCGCAGGGCCTTGCCGACCCGCAGATTGTTGAGCGGATGAATGTCGCAGCCGATCAGGGCGGCCATGGCGCGAACGTGAGCGCGGTCGACAGGGCCCATGGGCAGCAGCGGCGGCCGCGGATGGGTTTCCTCCAGCCATTCGAGAATGGCGGGGCTCTGGGTCAGGACGGCGCCGTCCACCTCCAGCGCGGGGACCATGCCCTGCGGGTTGAGAGTGACGAAGGCGTCGGACCTGTGAGCGCCGGTGCGCAGGTCCACGCCCTGCTGATCATAGCTCAGGCCCTTGAGATTCAGGGCGATGCGGGCGCGATACGCCGCGCCCGAGCGCCAGTATCCGTGCAGGATCATCGCGGCCTCAGGGTGAAGACGAGGGGCTGGAGGCCGCCGATCGAGGCCTCGACCCGGTCGCCGGGCTGAAGCGGTCCGACGCCCTCGGGCGTGCCGGTGAAGATCAGGTCGCCGGGCCGGATATCCCAGAGGGTGCGCGCCTTGGCGAGGATTTCATCGGGATTCCAGACCATGTCGTCCAGCGCGCCCGACTGGCGGACCTCGCCATTGACGGACAGGGCGATAACGGCGGCGGGGTCCGGCAGGGCGCCGAGGCTGATCGGGCCGCAGGGGGCGGACTGGTCGAAGCCCTTGGCGGCGTCCCAGGGACGCCCCTTCTCCTTGGCGGCGGCCTGGAGGTCGCGGCGGGTCAGGTCGCAGCCGACGGCCCAGCCGGCGATCGCCCCGTCCGCGCCGACCGCGCAGACCAGTTCGACCTCGTGGTGCAGGTTGGCCGTCGCCATCGGAAACACCGGGTCGCCGCCGTCGGCGACCACGGCGTCGGCCGGCTTGGTGAAGAAGAAGGGCTCGGCGCGATCATGGCCCATTTCCCGGGCATGGGCCGCGTAGTTCTGGCCCACGCAGAGGATGCGCCGCACGGGGAAGCGCTGCGCGCTCCCGAGGATCGGCAGGGACGGGGTCGGAGCGGGGTCAAACAGCCAGTCGGTCATGAGCGCCTGTCTATGCCGGGATGCGGCGCTTCGCCACCCGTCGGAAATGGTGCGATGCGGAACCGGCGCCGCGCGGTGGCGTTTCCGCTCTGAATTCTCTATTTAACAGCCAAGCTTGAACACCGGAGCGCGCATCATGGCCACGACCAAGGCGGCACGAGCTGCCGTAAAGAACGACCTCAACACCCTGAAGGACGACCTGAAGGTCCTCGGCGCCGAGGAAAAGGCGCGTCTGCGCGAGAAGGCGGCGACCGCGGAAACGCGCGTGCGCGCCAAGGCCGCCGAGGCCGAAGCCCGCCTGCGTGAACAGTCCGAGGTCATGCGCGAGCGGGCCCGCGGCTATTACGACACCGCCCGCGTGCGCGGCCAGGAATACTATGACGAGGCGCAGGAGCGTCTGGACGAAGCCCAGCGCTACATCACCGAGCGGGTCCAGGAGCGCCCCGTGCAGTCGACCGCCATCGCGCTCGGCGTCGGCGTCGTGCTCGGCCTGCTGCTCGCCGGTCGTCGCCGCTGATGTTCGGCGGGGGGCTGGCCAGGGGTCTGGTCAAGAAAGCCGTCGCGGCTTCGGTCGTGGCGGGGGCCGCCCTGGTGGCGGTCATGGCGCTGGGGGCGACGATCTTCTTCGCCCTGCTGCTGGTGCTCGTGCCGCTGGCCGCCGCGGCGACCACCTTCCTTCTGTTCGCGATCGTCGCCATCGTCGTCGCCCTGGTCCTGGTGAACCGGTCAGAGACCGAGGAGGACTTTGAAGACGAACCCTCCGGTCTGGGCGCCCGCGCCTACAGCCTGTTCCGCCAACGCCCCATCCTGGGCACGGTGGCGGCCCTGGCCGGCGGATGGATCTTCCTCAGGAATCCGGCCCTCGCCACCATGGTCGCGGCCGCCTTCACCGAAAAGCCGCACCGGTCACGTCGGCGCTGAATCGGAACGGCGCCGGTTCCGGAACGTTGGTCCGTCAGGCGCGGCGGTTGTCGCTCCTTGGATCAACCGCTCTGGAGGAACCGCTGATGCTTCGTTGGGCTCTCATCTTTCTCGTTCTGGCGCTGGTCGCCGGCGCCCTCGGCGCCGGGGGCGTGGCCGGTCTGTCGATGAACATCGCCTATGTGCTGTTCGTCGTCTTCATCATCCTGCTGATCGTGCATTTCGTCACGGGCAGGGGACGCCGGATCTAGACCGGCTCAAACCCCGGACAGACGGACGAGGCCGCGGTCGCTCAGACCGCGGCCTTTTCCTTTGCGCCCGCGACGTTCGGGTTGGGCGCCGTGGCCGTCCTGAGGGTGTCCTGACGGCGCGGAAGCTTCCAGGTCTGGCTCGGTTCGAACCGCTGGCCGTCCCAGCCGACAGCGGTCACCGTGATGTGGTCCGCGTCCCATTCGATCTGGTTGAAGCTGGGCGGCGCGCCCCGCTCGCGATGTGACAGCGTCCCGCAGCCGACAGCGTAGGAGCAGTGGTCGCCCAGACTGATCGGCAGGGCGAAGGGCACATGAACGTGGCCGGTGGCGATGATGTCGACCCCGGCCTCGGCGAAGATCTGGGCGGCGCGGTCGCCGCGTTTGACGTCGCCGGTCATCGGCGTGCCGATCATTTCGACGAGGGGGTGGTGGCAGGCGAGGACGCGCAGTGCGCCCACCGGCGCCTGACGCAGGGCCTCGGCCGCCTTGCGCGTCTGCATCAGGTCGATCACCCCCTTGGACCAGTTGGTCCGGGCCTGCCAGCCGCGCGCGGTCACCACGCCCCGCACCATCACCGTGGGACTGAGGAACTGGTGGTCGTGGGCCGGATGGCCCGTGGCCTTCTCGAACGCCTTCCACGGGTAGAACAGGCGGGCGAAAAGGCTCCAGTAGGGGACGTCGTGGTTGCCGACGATTACGAACTGCGGGTCTGGCATCTGATTGATCCAGCGGCCCGCGGCCTCGAACTCGTCGGGGAAACCCTGCTGGGTGATGTCGCCGGTGATCAGGACCAGGTCGGGGGAATTGGCGTGCGCATATTCCAGCGCGGCGGCGCAGGCATGCTTGTGCTCCACGCCGAAATGGATGTCCGAGAACTGGAGAATCCGCCCCACTAGACGCTATCCTCGGCCGCGGGGGGATTGGGAGCCAGCGCCTGAAACGCCTTGCGGATGAATTTCACCCTGGCCTCGTGGGACAGCAGGATGGGTTCGCCGTCGATCACGGCGGGAATGCGCGAACGCGCGCGGACGGTGGCGCGCTGGATCGCCCGGGTGGTCACCGCCGGGTCCTGACGCCAGTCGCTGAACACGGCGTGGGCGGCCAGGCGAAAGGCCTGGGCGGCGTCCGACGGATTCATCGCCGCGGCTTCGAGACCGGTGTTCTCGTCCATCGCCCGGGAGATCATCGGACTGATCAGGACCAGGGCTTCGGCCCGCCGGGCGACCTTGCCGTCGAGAGAGTAGCGAAGCCGGCCCGAGAAGGCGCGGCGCAGCGCGCGGCGGGCGTACATCCACGCCAGACGCATCTGGCCGTCGCGGACGGCCTCGCGCGCCGGAGCCCACAGGGCCGGCGATCCGAGAATGGCGGCGCAATAGAAGGCCTGGGTCGTCCGGCCGTCGGAAACCTCGCCGCCGGCGACGCACTGCGGCGCGCCTTCCTCGAGCGCCAGCCGGAGGGCCGCCTTCCAGTCAGCGGTCCCGTACAGCGCCTTGGGCAGCATGTTCATCGTCCCGCCCGGCAAGGGCGCGATCAGGGGGCCGTCCGGCCCCGCGCGCGAGGCGATGGTCCCGGCGGTGCCGTCTCCCGCCAGGACGAACAGCACGTCCGGCCGCGCGTCCAGCGCCGCCTGGACCTGGGAGTCGAACGCGCCGGACTCCAGGGAGACGACAGACGCGTCGCAGGCGTAGTCGGCCAGAATGGCTTCCGCCTCCCCGACCGCGCCGGAGCCGACGCCGCCCGCGGCGGGATTGACCAGCATGATGACCCGCCCCAGCACTGTGTGGGGTGTCAGCACGCGTGGTTCGACGGCCGCGTCTTCAGGCGCGGCCGTCGGATCAACGGTCGGGGTCAGGCTTTCAGTCATGCCGCCCGAACGCCCCGGTGAGGGCGATGTTCCGGCGCCTTCGCCCCCGGTGAAGCTATTGCTTCTTCAGCTCGTCAGAAGCGGCCGCCGCGCCGGCCTGGGCGGCGTCGCCCGCCTTTTCGGCGGCCGCTACGGTGGCGTCGGCGGCCTGGTCGGCGGCCTCGGGCGCCTTGCCCTTCACCGTGGCGACGCCCTGGGCGATCCAGCCGTCCATGACGGCTCCGCCCTCGGCCAGCGAACGCTCCTTGACGCCGAGCACCGCCGTCAGCACCCCGAACAACGCCAGCAGCGTCACGATCAGTCCGATAAGCGGATTGCCGGAGCGGCGTTTCGAGCGCGCCCACACCGGACTGTGCTCGCCATCGTCCGCCATGCGGACCGGTTCAGAAAAACGCATACAAGACCCCCGTCTCTACCCATGAAGCATCGGCCGCCGCGTCTGGCGCGGCGCCGCCCGAACCTGACACAGGCCCGTCCCCCATCATAGCGGGGGAACCGCCACGCTTATCCAGCGTTCTCACCGCAGGGGCGAACCCAAGGGATGAAGGACATACCCATGAACAAGGCAATCATCGCGATCGCGGCTTCGGGCCTGCTGGCCAGCGCCTGCGCAAGCGACGGCTACGGCGGCGTCAATGAGACGACCCGTCAGGGCGCGATCGGCGCGGGCCTCGGCGCGGTCGCCGGCGCCATCATCGGCAACAACGTCGGCAGCGGCAACGCCGGGACCGGCGCGGCCATCGGCGCCGTCGTCGGCGGCGCGGCGGGCGCCATCCGCGGTTCGCAGCAGGACCGCGCCAATCAGCAGCGTTATCGGGACAGCTCGAACCGGTACTACTACTGCTACGACGGCCGTCAGGACGAATGCTACTGGGAGAACGGCCAGCGCCGCTACTAGGCGTCGGCTTTTCGCTTGAACATCGGGGCGGTTCGTCGGCTGGCGGGCCGCCCTTTTCACGGGTCGGTGGAGGGCTGGATATGAAGCGATCGATTGTGCTGCTGGGCCTGGCGGTGGCCGTCTCCGGCTGCGCCGTGGGCGGATTCAGGCACCGAAGCGACCTGGTCGCGGAGCCTTCGGCCTGCGCGACCAAACGGTTCGAGGTGTATTTCGCCGATGGCGAGGCGCGGCTGACGGAGCCGGCGCGGCAGGCCATCGGCATGACGGCGGCCCAGTTGCAGAGCTGCGAGATTCGCAAGGTGCAGGTCCTTGGCCTGTCCGACGCCCGCGGCGGCGGGGCGGCCAACCAGAGCCTGTCGGAGCGCCGCGCCATTGCGGTGGCCGAGGCCCTGACGGCGGCCGGCTGGCCGGCGCCGGCGTTCGATGTCGAGGCGGTCGGCGACACGGGCGCCGTGGCCGAGACCGGCGTGCGCGAGCCCATGCGGCGGCGCACCGAGGTGCTGATCGAGGCCGTCCCGCGCAGCTGAGGCGACGCGCCGCTGCGACGGACGGTGACGCGGCGGGGTCGGGACGGCTAAGGTCGCGCCGACGCCTCGTGGAGCCCGTGTGTCCCTGCTCACCCGAATCCTGACCGCCGCCCTGCTGTGGCTGGCCGCCGGCGCCGCCGTCGCCCAGCCCGCACGCACCTCCGCGCCGGGGCCGCAGCGCACCGAACGGATCGAGGCCGAACTGGTCCCGATGTCGGCCTGGGCCGCGCCCGGCTCGACCGCCGTGGTGGCCGTCAGACAGATCATCAAGCCCGGCTGGCACACCTACTGGCGAAATCCCGGCGATTCCGGCGGGGCGACGACCCTGACGTGGACGACGCCGCAGGGCGTGAAGGCGGGTGAGATCGTCTGGCCCCTGCCCGAGCGCCAGCGGCTGTCGGGCCTGATGAACTATGGCTATTCCGGCGAGGTCTATCTGCCCGTTCCGGTCGATGTCCCCGCCACGGCGCGGGCGGGGACCCCTGTGCCGCTGACGGTCAAGGCGCTGTTCTTCGTCTGCAGCGCCGAGATGTGCGTCCCGGAAGAACTGATCCTGAACCTCGACCTGCCGGTGCGCGAGGGCGCCGCGCCGCTGGACCCGCGCCACGGAGCGGCGATCACCCGCGTGCTGGAGACCGCGCCCCGGCCGGCCGGGATCGAGGCCCGCATCGCCCTTGAGGACGGCGTCCTGGTGCTGAGCGCGGTCGGCGGACCGTTGGCGGGCCGCGATCCGGGCCCGAGCTATTTCTTCCCCTTCGAGGGCGGCGTCATCGGCCATCCGGCCGCCCAGACCGGCGGCTGGGGGCCGCAGGGACTGACGCTGCGGCTGCAGCCGGGCGGGGCGACGCGGTCGGACGGCCTGGCGGGGCCGGTGGCGGGCGTGCTGGCCACGGCCCACGGGGCGTTCGAGATCGCCGCCGTGCCCGGGGCGGCGCTGCCCGGCAGCGACGGATCGGGCGATCTGGCCGCGGCGCCGGATGGCGGCGCGGCGGCGGCGGCCGCTGAAGGGACCGGCCCGACGGTCTTCGCCCGGGCCGTGCTGTTCGCGCTTCTGGGCGGGCTGATCCTGAACCTGATGCCCTGCGTCTTCCCCATTCTGGCGATGAAGGCGGCGGCGCTGGCGGCCTCGGCGCATGACCCGCGGCACGCGCGGCGCGACGGACTGGCCTTCCTGGCCGGGGTGCTGACGACCTTCCTGCTGCTGGCGGGCGTGCTGCTGGCGCTGCGGGCCGCGGGCGAGGCCGTGGGCTGGGGCTTCCAGCTGCAGTCGCCGCCGGTGACGGCGGGGCTGGCCCTGCTGATGCTCGCCGTGGCCCTCAACCTGTCCAGCGTCTTCCACGTCGGCGCCGGACTGCAGGGCGCCGGCTCGGGCCCGCTGGCGCGTCTGCCGGGCGGGGTTGGCGCCTTCTTCACCGGGGCGCTGGCCGTGGTGGTGGCGGCCCCCTGCACCGCCCCCTTCATGGCCTTCGCCCTTGGGGCGGCGCTGCTGATGCCGTGGCCGATGGCGCTGATGGTGTTTCTCGGGCTCGGGCTGGGACTGGCCCTGCCCTATGTGGCCGTCAGCCTGAGCCCCGGTCTGCTGGCCCGCCTGCCGCGGCCCGGACCTTGGATGGAGCGGCTGAAGGGCCTGCTGGCCTTCCCCCTGTATGCGACGGCCCTGTGGCTGGCCTGGGTGTTCGGCCGCCAGGCGGGAGCGGACGCCCTGGGCCTGCTGTTCGCGGCCGGCGTGCTGCTGGCGCTGGGCCTCTGGCTGATCGGCGGGGCGCAGGCCGAGCGGATGGCCGGGCGCCGCGGCGTGCTGCAACTGACGGCTGGCGCGACAGCCCTATTGCTGGCCGCCGGAACCGGGTGGCTGGCGGCCGTCCTGCCCGCGGAGAGTCCGGTCGCCGAACCCGGCGAAGGCCTGGCCGGGCCCCGGGCCGCGCCTTGGTCGCCCTCCGCCGTCAAGGCCGCCCTGGCCGAGGGCCGGCCGGTGCTGGTCAATTTCACCGCCGACTGGTGCGTGACCTGCAAGATCAACGAACGAACGTCGCTGACCTCGCCCGGCGTCGCCGCGGCCATGGCGCGGACCAGGGCCGTCTATCTGGTGGGCGACTGGACGCGACGGGACGACGCCATCACCGCCGAACTGCAGCGTCACGGCCGCTCCGGCGTGCCCCTGTATCTGCTGTATTCGCCCGGATCGGCCGAGCCGCGCATCCTGCCGCAGCTGTTGACCGAGGGGGTGGTCGTCGAGGCCCTGACGCACGCCGAAGAGTGACCCGGTACGCCATGTGGCGCTCCGGAAGCCGGAATCGGCCAATCCGGGCAGGGCCAAGGTCATTTCGGGGCGGACGAAACAAGGCGTCATCCGCTGTGTTAGCCAGTCGGTGCGAGCCCCTCCCCGCTCGCTTTGACCAAGGCAGACATCATGCGAAAGACCGCGCTCCTCACTGGCGTCGCCGGCCTGTTCCTCATGACCGCTCCCGCGTTCGCCCAGGACAGCACGGCCCCGCAAACCCCGGCCCCGGCCGCCGAACAGGCCGCCCCCGCGCCGACGCAGAACCTGACCCTTCAGCCCGGATCCGACGTCAAGGGTTCCGACGGCGCGCTGCTGGGCAAGCTTGAAGGCGCCCGCAATACGGAATCCGGCCAGGAGCTGACCGTGCGCGGCGCCGATGGCGAGCTGCGCGGCGTTCCGGTGTCCGGCGGCGTGCGCCAGGACGGCGCCGGCGTCGCCGTGGGCTGGACCAGCGCCCAGTTCGCCGCCGCCGCCGCGATCGAGGATGCGGCGACGCCGGTCGACGAACCGGCCGCCGAACCGACTGAAGAGGCTGCATCCGAGCCGGCGACGCCGGCGACCCCCGCTACCCCGGCGACGCCGGCGAACCCGGGCGTGACGCCCGCCACGCCGGCCACTCCGGCCACCCCCGCGACGCCGGCCAGCCCGGATCATTCGGGTCACCACGGCGCCACGCCGGCCCCCGGCGAAGGCCAGAAGCCGAACAAGCCCGGCGCCTGATCCCGGGATCGAGGCAAGAAAAAAGGGCGGCTCCGCACGGAGCCGCCCTTCGTCGTTTCGGATGGGTCAGAGGCGGGCGAAAGCCAAACTCCTGTTGGGCGTCGCCCTGCGCGGTTTCCAGATCAAATCCTGTGCACGCTCATGGGAAGAAGAGCCTTGGCCTCGGCCACGCTGCGCGCCACCAGGTGTCGGCGTCGAAGGAAGGTGCGGGCCATGAGGGCGCACCGGTCGTAGGTCGCAGGGTCGTGGCTGATGAAGATCGTGTAGCTCTGCTGGCTCGTCACGGCGTTAAACGCGGCCGAGATGCTTTCGATCTCTTCCGGCGTCGCCTGTGCGTGCGGATTGCGTATGTCGATGATCCAGTCCCAACTGCCGAGGACGGGACGCTGGTCGGTCAGCTGCAGCACCGTCTCGGCGACCGTACTGGTCTGGGGCTCCGGGAGAACGGTGACCCAGGCCCGGCAAAGGCCCTCGTCCAATTTGACCTGAATAGACATGGGCTGAGACTGAAGCGAAGCGAGCAAAAAAGGGGTTAACGTTCAAGACGCTAAGTCGACATCGCTTGAGCGCGCCGGAGATTCCTCCTCACCCGCACCGTGATCGCCGAAAGGGTCGAGTCGACGCAGGACCGACGGCGTCTCCCGCCGTCTCGCCATGGAAAAAGGGCGGCTCCGGAGGGAGCCGCCCTTCGTCATTTCAGACCGGCGAAGCGCCTAGGTGCGACGCTTGACCAGGCCGACGAGGAACAACAGCAGGCAGGCGCCGAGGAAGGCGACCAGCAGCGTGATCAGATTGAAGCCGCCGACCGGAATACCCAGCAGATTGCCGGCGATGAAACCGCCCAGCAGGGCGCCGACGACGCCGACGATCAGGTTGGTCACCAGGCCGTGGCTGCGGCCCATAACTTTTTCAGCGAGCCAGCCGGCGACGATGCCGATGACGATCCAGCCAATGATACCCAAGCCCATGTTGTCTCTCCCTTGAAGCCCAATGCTCTGTCGCCGTAATGCGCGTGAAGCGTAACGGTTGCGGAACCCCACACAGAACATTGCTCACCGACTCTCTCCCGTCAGGCGAGCGCGGCACGGTGCTTGCCGCGTGAAGGGCGAGCCGTCCCGCTTCGGGACAGCCTGCCAATACGGGGAATAGGGCCATGGCCACCGACATCGACCTGCACTTGGGACGCCGCCTGCGCCGCCGCCGGCGCCTGCTGGGCCTGACGCAACAACAGCTGGCCAACCAGGTCGGCATCCGCTTCCAGCAGATCCAGAAATACGAATGCGGCGCCAACCGCATCTCGGCCGCCCGCCTGTGGCAGCTGTCCGAGGCGCTGGAATCGCCGGTCAGCTATTTCTACGACGGTCTGGAAGAGGCCATCGAACGCCGCGAGGTCGCCAACCAGGGCGGCGAGATGTTTTCCCGCAAGGAAACGCTCGACCTGATCCAGGCCTACTATCAGCTGGACGAGAAGCCGCGCCGGCGCCTGCTGGACCTGGCCAAGTCCCTGCACGTCGAGGCCGACGCCGCATAGGGGTCAGGGACCTGGGATTAGGGATTAGCGGGCGAGGAGCAGTATTTGCGTTGAGTGGCTTGACTAACACCTAGCCCCTGACACCTAACCCCTCCCCATGACCGAGTACGAACTGTTCGCCGTCGAGCTGGCCCGCGAGGCCGCGCGCGTCTCCCTGCCGTATTTCCGGGGCGACTATGCGCAGTCCGACAAGGGCGGAGCGGGCGCCTTCGATCCGGTCACCGAGGCCGACCAGGAGGCCGAGGCCGCGCTGCGCCGGCTGATCGCCGCCCGCTATCCCGACCACGGCGTGATCGGGGAAGAGTATGGCGAGGACCGGCCGGACGCCGACCATGTGTGGATTCTCGACCCCATCGACGGCACCCGCGCCTTCATCGCCGGCCTGCCACTGTGGACCAATCTGATCGCCCTTCGGGCCGGGGGGCGGCCCGCCGTCGGCGTGATCGCCCAGCCCTATCTGGACGAGATCTTCCTCGGCGGCCCCTCCGGCGCGCGCCTATTGCGGGGCGATACGGAGACGGCGCTGGCCGTCCGGCCCTGCCCGCGGCTGAACGACGCCCTGATCGCCACCACCGATCCCGACCTGTTCACCGGCGCGGAGCTGGGGGCCTGGACCCAGGTCCGGGCCGCCGCGCGTCTGGCCCGGCTGGGCTGCGACGCCTACGCCTACGCCATGCTGGCGGCGGGCCGGATCGATCTGGTGGCCGAAAGCGCGCTGAAGGTCTGGGACTGGTCGGCGCTGGTCCCGGTCATCGAGGCGGCCGGCGGCGCGGTCAGCAACTGGCGCGGCGAGGCGCCGGACGGGTCCGGGCAGATCCTCGCGGTCGGGGACGTGGGCATCCGCGAGCAGGCGCTGGTGACGCTGCGAAGGGCGGCGGTATAGGCCGTTAAATCCTCCCCCGAACGGGGAGGATTTGGAGCCTCAGGCCGCTTCGATCGGCTCCTTCGCCGGCAGCGGCGACAGGTCCTCGACCGGCGAGACATAGGCGGCCATGGCGTCGAACTCGTCGAGGAAGACCGCGCGCTTGTCGTCGGTCTCCATGATGACCTCGTGCTTCGCCCCCGGAATCTCGACGTAGCGGCCGCGGCCCAGCCGTTTGGCGGCCCATTTGTTGGTCTGTTTCCAGACGCGGTCGTCCTCGGCGGCCTGGACGATGGCGACCGGGACGGACACCGCCTTCAGGGCCCTGGGCTTGAGCGCGCGTTCGCCGGCGTCGAGGCCCACGGCCAGCCAGCCCCAGGTCGGGCCGCCGACGGCCAGATGCGGGCAGGCGTACAGCTGTTGCCGCCACTGTTCGTAGCGGCTCTCGTCGGTCGTCAGGGCGTCCTTTTCGAAGGTGTGGTCGAACGGGTCGTCGGCGTCGTCCAGCACATAGTCGCCGGCCTTGCCGTGGCGCAGGTTCCAGCGCACCGCCAGCTTGACCGACCACATCGACCGCTTGCCGGTCCTGATGCGCAGCATGGGGCTGGTCAGCAGGGCGCCGGAAAAACGGCTCTCGCCGCCCTCCAGGCTCATCAGGTTCAGGACGCCGCCCATCGAATGGCCGACCATGATCCAGGGCTTGGGCGCGCGGCCTTCCCAGGCGTCCAGCAGGCGGGCGTAGTCGTCGAGGAATTCCTCCACCGCCCGGGCGTGGCCCTTGAGCCGGTCCGGCAACAGGCGGGCCGAAAGGCCCTGACCGCGCCAGTCATGGGCCAGGACGCACCAGCCGCGGGCGAGGAAATTGCCGATGACCTCGTAGTATTTCTCGATCGGCTCGGTCCGGCCGGGGCTGACGACGACGGTGCCGCGCGGCTTCCTGGCGATGAGGGCCGACGGCGTCCAGAAGGCGGCCCGCAGGCGCAGGCCGCCGGCGCCGCGGAACCATTCGCCCTCGCCCCCCGGAGGCGCGGAGGCGCCCGGAACGCCCATCAGGGGCGCATTGGCGGCGTAGGCGACGGCTCGGTTCACTCTGGCTTCCTGAATCTCAAGGTCATGCGGTCACTCTCTCCGATGCGGTCGTACTTCGACCGGTCGAAGGCCGGGTTCGGCGGCGAACCGCGCGGGGCGGTCAGCGACATCGGCGGCAGGGTCTCGACCCCGAACGGATGATCCTTGGTATCCCTTTCATTCGCGTTGATTTCCGACGCGGCGACGAAGGCGAAGCCCGCTTCCGCCGCCAGCTGTTTGACGAACGCCTCCTGGACGTATCCGTTCGCGGCCGCGGGGTCCTGATCTTCCTCGGGGCCGAGGCGGTGCTGTTCGACCCCCAGGATCCCGCCCGGACGCAGGGCGGCCCAGGCGTCGGCGAAGGCCTTCTCGGCGATGCCGGCGGCCATCCAGGCGTGGATGTTGCGCATGAACAGCACCATGTCGACCGTGCCGGCGGCGGTCACCGGGCCCGAGGTGGGGCCGAAGGCGCTGAGCTCGATCTCGCCGTAGAGGCGCTTGTCGGTGGTGAATCGCTGCTGGAAGGCGGCGGCCAGCTGGACCTGGGACGGGTCGGCGCCGGGGCCGGTCTGGAAGCCGGCGGCGACGTATTTTCCGGCGCCCTCGGCCAGATATGGGGCCAGAATCTCGGTGTACCAGCCGCTGCCGGGCCAGAATTCGACCACCGTCATGCGCGGCTGCAGGCCGAAGAAGCGCAGGGTCTCCATCGGATGGCGGGCGGCGTCGCGCGCCTTGTCCTGGGCGCGCCAGGGACCGGCCACGGCCCACTCGAGCGAGCCCTTGGGCGGGCCGTCGGGCGTCGGCGGCGGCTCGGCGGTCTTTTCCTCGCGGCCGCAGGCGGCCAGACCGGCGACGGCGACCACCGCGACGCCGGACAGCAGGCTGCGGCGCGACAGCGGCCCGTGACGGCGTTCGGTGGATTCAGCCATGCACGCTCCCTGCGGCGCGGCCCCGTCTGATCAGGCGCCGCCCCGGCACGCAGGCCTTAACCGCGTTCCCCGAGCCCGTCAAAAGGGTTCCCGGCATGACGCCGTCAGGCCGGCTTGCGGAACCGCAGCGTCATGCGGTCGCTTTCGCCGATGGCGTCGTACTCGGCCCGCTCGGCCTCGGTCAGGGGGGTGGAACGGTCGTTGGCGTTGCCCTCGCGCGGCGCACTGGTGCGGACGGGCGGCAGGGTCCAGACGCCATAGGGGTGGTCGTGGTCGTCCTTCGGATTGGCGTTCAGCTCGCTGCGGGCGTCGAGCACGAAGCCGGCGGCCTGGGCGGCGTGGATGACATAGCTCTCGGAGACATAGCCGAAGGGGGCCGTCGCGTCGGCGTTCAGACCCTCGGCGCCGCGGTGCTGTTCGACGGCCAGGACGCCGCCCGGCTTCAGCGCCTTGAAGAAGGCGGCCATATAGGGGGCGGTGCGGCCGGCGCGGTGCCAGTTGTGCAGGGCCCGGGCGACCACGACCAGATCCGCCGTCCCGTCCGGCACGCCCATGCTTTCGAGCGGACGGTTGACGGCGACATAGGTCCCGCCGGTGGCCTGGGCGTAAGGCTCCAGGATGTTGCGCCACCAGCCGGCGCGACCCGGCTCGATCTCGACCACGGTCGATCCGGGCGTCAGGCCCCAGAAGGTCAGGGTCTCGAACGGATGGCGGAAGGGGTCGCGGGCGACGTCGGCGGCGGGACGGGCGTCGGAGCCCACGGCGGCCTGGAGGGCGGCGTCTTCCTGAAGGACCGGAGGCGTCATGGCGGCGCGACGAACGGTGCGCTGGGCCCCCGTCTCATTCAGGGCCGGAAGCGCCGGCAGGGCCTGGGCCGCGGCGATCGACGGCAGGACGAGGGCGGTGGTCACGGCGAGGGCGAGCAGGCGCATGGGTGGCTCCAGAAATGTGCGGGCGAACCCTACGGCGTCTGCGGACGGGAGCAAGCCTCGCGAACGGACGGCGACAGATTGGCGCGGTCTTGACGCCGGACGAACGCTTCCCACATCGCAATCGAGGCCGCCGGTTCCGGGGCCTCCAGACCGGGCGGGGCCGATATCCGGACCGCCGGGGCTGAACTCCCACCGCCGTCCCGGGCCAAATCGCTGGGGCGGTTCAACCTTGCTGATCCTCAGGAGGATGACCCATGCGTACCTATGATTTCACCCCGCTGTACCGTTCCGCCGTCGGCTTCGACCGTCTGGCCGGCCTGCTGGAAAGCGCCGCGCGCACCAGCCAGGAAAACGGCTGGCCGCCCTACAACATCGAGACGACGGGCGAGAACGCCTATCGCATCGAGCTGGCGGTGGCCGGGTTCAAGCCCGACGAGCTGACCCTCGAGGTCAAGGAGAACCTGCTGACCGTCACCGGCCGCAAGACGGCCAATGACGACGCGGCCGGACGGACCTATCTGCATCGCGGCCTGGCCGAGCGCGACTTCGAGCGCCGGTTCCAGCTGGCCGACTATGTGGTGGTGAAGGGCGCCGACCTGGCCGACGGCCTGCTGTCGATCGAACTGGCCCGCGAGCTGCCGGAGGCCCTCAAGCCCCGCCAGATCGAGATCAACACCGGCCAGCGCCTGATCGAGGGCAAGAAGTCCAAAGCCGCCTGACGCCTCAGGAAGCGCGAAGCGCGGCAGGAAGACTGGAGAGGGCGGCGTTCGCGCCGCCCTTTTTTCGTGCGTCAGGGCTGGGGAGCGGGCGTCGGCTCCGGCATGCCGCGCACGCCGTTGACCGTGGCGTCGGTCAGGTCCGTCTGGTGCATGGTGGCGCCGTGCAGCATGGCCCGGGTGAGATCGGCGCCCGCCAGCACCGCTCGGTTCAGGTCGGCCCCCGACAGGTCCGCGCCGCGCAGGCAGGCGCCCGTCAGGTCGGCGGGCAGCAGCCGGTCGGCGGCGATCAGCAGCGGACCCAGCTTGGCGCCGCGCAGATCCGAGCCGTTCAGCCGCACCCGCGCGAGCCGCGCGCCGCGCAGATCGGCGCCCTTCAGATTGACCGAGCGCAGGTCAGCGTCCTCCAGGTGCGCGCCCTGAAGCTGCACCCCCTCCATGTCGAGGCCGTAGAAGACCGCGCCCTTGGCGGACAGGGCGGTCAGATTGTAGCCGTGGATGGAGCGCAGGGCCCGCAGGTCGACGCCGTCGAAGACCGAGGGCCGGCCCTGAACGCCGCCGGTCTCGCACCACTGGGCGTGTTCGGCCAGCATATCGGCGGCGGGCATCTTGCCGACAGGGGCCCCGGCGGGGCGGTCGTCGGTCAGGCAGCCCGTCATATTGGCCCCGTCGGTCCGCCACATGGCCATCTTGCAGCCCACCAGCACGGCGTCGCGCATGTCCGCGCCCGAGAGGTCGGCGCCCGACAGGTCCGCGCCCGCCAGATCCGCGCCCCGGAAGCTGGCCTGCTTCAGGTTCGCGCGGACCATCTTGCAGTCCTTCATGATGGCGTCGGAGAAGTCGGCCGCGACCGCGACGATCCCCGTCAGCTTGGAGCGTTCCAGATTGGCGCCGGCCAGGCAGGCGCCCTGGGCCTGGGTGTCCTGGCGCGACTTGGCCTCGACGACGCGGAAGCCCAGCTTGGAGTCGGCCGCGGCGATGGTGCCCTCGCGCAGATCGGCCTCGAACAGATCGGCGCCGCTGAGGTCGGCGCCGCGCAGGCAGGCGCCGCGCAGATCGGCCCGACGCATGCTCGCGTCGATCAGGATGCAATCCTGCATGTCGGCGCCGAAGAAGGTGGCGTTGTCGAGCTTGGCCCCCGTCAGGTCGGTCCCGTGCAGCGAGGCGGCCGCGAAATCGGCGTCGGCCAGATTGCGTCCGGCGAGGCTGAGGCCGGACAGGTCCAGCCAGGCGAAGACGGCGCGGGCACCGCCGGGCTTGGCCTGCCACAGGCGGTCGTGCCGGGCGCAGATGGCGTCCAGTTCGGTCTGGTCGAGGCGCCTTCTGGCGCTGGAGGAGGCGGTGGGGGCGGGCGACATAAGTCCCGTTCTGGCACGTCGGCGCTTAAGGAAGGCTGAAATGGTTACCGGCGGACCCTCGGGCCCGCCTTACGCGAAACTCCAGGCCCCGGCGGCGATCAGGCCGTCAGCAGTCCCTGGGTCTGAAGCGCCTCGGCCAGTTCGCCCGGCCCGACCCAGATCCGGGTGTAGCCGGCCTCGCCGAGGCGCTGAAGTTCGGTGGTCAGATCGGCCTTGGCCGAGGCGGCGAAGCGGGCGTCGAAACCCGCGCCGTCCTCGCTGATCCGGACCATGGGCCGTCCGGTCTCGACCCGGTGCAGATAGCCCTCGTAGAGAACCGCCGCCTCCTGGGCCAGCAGCCCCGTCTCGACCTCGAGCCCCGCCTTCTTCAGCCGTTCGACGCCCCGGCCCGCGGCGAAGGGCGAAGGGTCGACGGCGGCCACGACGACGCGGCTGACGCCGGCGTCCATCAGGAAGTGGGAACAGGATTTGCGGCCCGACGAGCGGGCGCCGCACGGCTCCATGGTGACGTAGGCGGTGGCGCCACGCGCCTTGTCGGCGGCGGCGGGCGCGGCCTGCTCCTCGGCGTGAGGACGGCCGCCGGGCGCGGTGGCAGCCTCGGAGACCACCTCGCCGTCCCTGACGATGACGCAGCCGACGGCCGGGTTGGGCCAGGTCTGACCCATGCGCGCCTTGGCCAGCTCGATGGCCCGGCCCATGAAGCGGATGTCGTCCGAGGCCTGCCGGGCGGAGGTCATGCGGGGAGTCCCGGCAGGTCCGTCGCCCGTTCCGCGTCGAGATAGCGGGCGGCGACCGGCTTCAGGTCGGCGTCGAGGTCGATCTCGAGCGGATTGCCGGTCGGGATCTCGACGCCGACGATCCGGTCGTCCGGCACGGCGAACAGGTGTTTGACGATCGCCCGCAGCGAATTGCCGTGGGCGGCGATCAGCACGTCGTCGCCGGCCCTCAGGCGCGGGGCGATGGCGGCGTCCCAATAGGGCAGGACGCGGTCGAGCGTCGTCTTCAGGCTTTCCGTATCGGGAATGGTCTGGCCGGCGTAGCGGGGGTCGGCGCTGAAATCCCATTCGCCGCCCGGAGCCAGCGGCGGAGGCGGAATGTCGTAGCTGCGGCGCCAGATCTTCACCTGGGCGTCGCCGTGCAGGGCGGCGGTCTCGGCCTTGTCGAGGCCCGTCAGGCCGCCGTAGTGGCGCTCGTTCAGGCGCCAGTCCTCGACCACGGGAATGTCCTTGAGCCCGGCGGACTCCATCGCCAGGGCCCCGGTGCGTTTGGCGCGGGTCAACACCGAGGTGAAGATGACGGCGGGATGGAAGCCGGCGTCCCGGATCAGCTCTCCGCCGCGCCGGGCCTGGGCCTCGCCCTCGGCGGTCAGGTCGACGTCGACCCAGCCGGTGAAGCGGTTTTCGAGGTTCCACTGGCTCTGGCCATGGCGCAGCAGGATCAGGCGGGGCATTCACGTCTCCGAACAGTCCTTCGGGGGTAGGACCGGCGGCGGCGTGGGTCAAGCCGATGTGACAGCGCCATGACCGCAGGGGGCGTCCGGCAAAGACCGCCGATACGGGGCCTGCATGACCGGCATTTCGTAAACGGCCATCCGCGCCGCCAGCGCCCTTGCAGCCAAGGACCCGGGCCCGCGTTGTTGTGGCCCCGTTGTTGTGACGTGGGGGCCGACTGCTATACCGGGCGCCGCTTCCGGACAGGACCCGACCATGATCAAGCCCCGCCAGGACCTTCGCCCCAACACGGCCGAATACGAGACCGTGCCGCTGGTGAAGCCGACGGGCTTCCGCGAGTACGACGCCCGCTGGATCCTGGAGAAGGAGATCAACCTCCTGGGCATCCAGGCCCTGGGCCTCGGCCTGGCCACCTATGTCCACGAGATCGGCCAGACGCCGCGCATCGTGGTGGGCCACGACTACCGCTCCTATTCCCTTTCGGTGAAACAGGCGCTGATCCTGGGCCTGCTGGAAGGCGGGATGGAGGTGCTGGACATCGGCCTGGCCCTGTCGCCGACCGCCTATTTCGCCCAGTTCGAGCTCGACGCCCCCTGCGTCGCCATGGTCACGGCCAGCCACAACGAGAACGGCTGGACCGGGGTCAAGATGGGGGCCCAGCCGCCGCTGACTTTCGGCCCCGACGAGATCGGCCGGCTCAAGGACATCGTCCTGAACGGCGAGGGCGTGGGCCGGCCGGGCGGGTCGCTGACCCGGATCGAGGGCTTCCGCGAGGCCTATCTGGCCGACATCGTCTCCAAGGTGAAGCTGACGCGTCCGATCAAGGTCGTGGCCGCCTGCGGCAACGGCACGGCCGGAGCCTTCGCGCCCGAGGCCCTGCGCCGCATGGGCGCCGAGGTGATCGAGATGGACACCGAGCTGGACTACACCTTCCCCAGATACAATCCGAACCCCGAAGACCACGCCATGCTGATGCAGATGGCGGCCAGGGTGCGCGAGACGGGGGCGGACCTGGCCCTCGGCTTCGACGGCGACGGCGACCGCTGCGGCGTGGTCGACGACACGGGCGAGGAGATCTACGCCGACAAGATCGGCCTGATGCTGGGCCGCGACCTGTCGGCCCTGCACCCCGACGCCACCTTCGTCGTCGATGTGAAATCGACCGGCCTGTACAAGACCGACGAGGTGCTGAAGGCCAATGGGGCGACCACCGTCTACTGGAAGACCGGCCACAGCTACATCAAGCGCAAGACGGCCGAACTGGGCGCCCTGGCCGGGTTCGAGAAGTCGGGGCATTTCTTCTTCAACGCGCCGCTGGGCCACGGCTATGACGACGGCATCGTCGCGGCGGGCGCGGTTCTGGCCATGCTGGACCGCAATCCGGGCAAGAAGCTCAGCGAGCTGAAGGCCGCCCTTCCCGACGCCTGGACGTCGCTGACGATGAGCCCGCATTGCGACGACGAGCTGAAGTACGAGGTGCTGGAGCGGATCGTGGCCGAGTATCAGGCCCTGGCCGATGCTGGCGGGTCTATCCTGGGCCGCAGGATCGTCGAGGCCATCACCGTCAACGGCGTGCGGGTGCACCTCGAGGACGGCTCATGGGTGCTGGTCCGCGCCTCGTCGAACAAGCCCGAGCTGGTGGTGGTGGTCGAGAGCATGCGCTCGGCCGACGACATGCGGGCCCTGTTCCACGAAGAGGTGAAGCCGAGGCTGGCCAAATACGCCGAGGTCGGGGCGTACAACCAAGAGATCTGAGCCACCTCTCCTCCCCATGAAATGGGGAGGTGGATCGTCGGCGAAGCCGGCGAGACGGAGGGGGTGGCTCGGTGATGAAGGATTGGCAGACGACTGGTTAACACCGGCGTCGCCCCCTCCGTCACGGCGCGAAGGCGCGCCGCGCCACCTCCCCGCTGCGTGGGGAGGAGAGCCTTACCGCGGCGCCCGCTTGGCCAGGATGCGTTGCAGCGTGCGGCGGTGCATGCCCAGACGCCGCGCCGTCTCCGAGACGTTGTGGTCGCACAGTTCGTAGACCCGCTGGATATGCTCCCAGCGCACACGGTCAGCGCTCATGGGGTTGTCGGGCGGCTCCGGGGCCTCGCCGGTGGAGAGCAGGGCCTTGACCACGTCGTCGGCGTCGGCGGGTTTCTGCAGATAGTCGACCGCCCCGGCCTTGACCGCCGCCACGGCGGTGGCGATGGCGCCGTAGCCGGTCAGCATGACGATGCGGGCGTCCTCGCGCCGGTCGCGGATGGCCTCGACGATCTTGAGGCCGTTGCCGTCCTCGAGCCGCATGTCCAGCACGGCGAAGGCCGGGACCGAGGTCTTCAGGGCTTCATTGGCCTCGGCCAGCGAGGCGGCGAGGGTGACGACGAAGCCGCGGCTTTCCAGCGCGCGGCCCAGCCGGGTGCGCAGGGCGTTGTCGTCGTCCAGCACCAGCAGGGTCTTGTCGGCGAGGGCGGCGATCCGGTCTTCGGCGTCGGGCATCTGGGGTCTCCGGTGGCTCAGGTCATTAACAGTACGGTTGCGGTCAAGGTTCATCTGCGGGGGTGCGACATCACGACGGGATCTCGAGCGCCGGACGCGGCCAGCGGACAGCCACGCGGGCGCCCCTGGGCTGGCCCTTGCCGCCGTCGCCCGCCCCGACGAACACCTTGCCCCCGGTGCGCTCCAGCAGGGTGCGGGCGATGAAGAAGCCCAGGCCCATGCCGCCCTGGCTGGGAGCGATGGCCTCGGGCTCGGGAGCGGCCGCGCCCTTCCTCGCCTTGCGGCCCGGGGTGGCGGCGGCGACCGAGGCGGCGATCTGGGCCGCCAGGGCCCGGCGCGCCTTGCCCTGGGGCCGGCTGGTCACATAGGGCTCGCCCAGACGCGGCAGGATGTCGGCGGGGAAGCCGGGGCCGTCGTCGACCACCTCGATCTCGATGAAGCCGGCGTCGACGATGGCGCGGACCCGGACCCGTGAGCCCGCGAAGTCGGCGGCGTTCTCGACCAGGGTCGACAGGCCGTGGATCACCTCGGGCAGGCGGCGCACGCGCGGCGCGGGCTCGCCCGAGGCGGTGCGGACATCGACCTGGAAATCCAGATCGAAGCCGCGGTGGGGCTCGATCACCTCTTCCAGCAGGGCCTTCAGGCCCACCTCGGCGAAGGCGGAGTCGCCGTCTTCGGGCTGCTGGGACAGGCGTTTCAGGATGTCGCGGCAGCGTTCGGCCTGTTGCAGGATCAGGGCGGCGTCCTCGGCGGCGGAGCCGCCCTTGGCCGAGGCGCGCAACAGTTCGCGGGCCACGACCTGGATGGTGGCCAGCGGCGTGCCCAGCTCATGCGCCGCCGCGGCGGCCAACCCGCCCAGCGCCGCGAGACGTTGCTCGCGCTGCAGCACGTCCTGGGTGGTGGCGAGGGCCAGCTCCAGCTTCTCGGCGTCGGCGGCGACGCGCCACGCATAGGCCGAGGTGAAGATGACGCCGGTGAACAGGGCCAGGCCGATGCCGAAGCGATAGAGGGGCGGCAGGTTCAACTCGGTGCCCGCCTGCCACGGCAGGGGCATGGAGAAGAAGAACAGGGTGGTGGTCGCGACCAGCACCAGCAGGCCCATGAAGGCCGCCTGACGCCCGGGCAGGGAGGCGGCGGCGACGGTCACCGGCGCGACCAGCAGCAGGCAGAAGGGGTTCTGCAGCCCCCCGGTCAGGGCCAGAAGGACGGACAGCTGCAGGATGTCGAAACCCAGGTGCGCCGCGGTCATCCGCCCGTCGGGCAGGGAGCCGTCGGTGCGCTTGAGCCGGGCTGTGGCGTTCAGATTCATCGCCACGCTGGCGGCGATCACGGCCAGACAGCCCCACAGCGGCAGGTCGAAATGGAAATACAGGGTGGCGATGGCGACGGTCGCGGTCTGGCCGGCGATGGCCATCCAGCGCAGGATGACCAGGGTGCGCAGGGACAGGCCGCGGCTGCGGCGCGGCAGGTTGCGCCAGCCCGGGAAACGGTCCGGCTCGTCCGTCGCGAACCGCGACGGGGCCCGCGGCGCGGACTGCGGCAAGGGAGGGTCTTGGGAGAGGCTCACGCGTCTTCTATAGACCGGTCGCGCGCGGGCGTGCGCGTTTTCGAGAGGGCCATGATGCCACGCCGTTCCATCCTTCTGTTCGCCGGCGCCTGCATCGCCATCGCCGTCGCCCTGGCCGTGACGACGATCGTGGTGGTCAACCGGCGCGACGGGGCGGTCCCGTCCATGGAGACCTCGACCGGCCAGCCGTCGGTCGGCGGGCCGTTCCAGCTGGTCGACCAGGACGGGCGGACGGTCGACCAGACGATGCTGGACGGGAAATGGTCGCTGGTCTTCTTCGGCTTTACCTATTGCCCCGATTTCTGCCCGACGACCCTGACGGCGCTGGAGGCGACGAAGCGGCAGCTGGGCGACAGGGCGAAGGACGTGCAGATCGTCTTCATCACCGTCGATCCCGAACGCGACACCCCGCAGGCCCTGAAGGACTATCTGTCCTCCGACGGCTTCCCGCAGGGGGTCATCGGCCTGACGGGCACGCCGGACCAGGTGAAGGCGGCCGCGGACGTCTATCGCGCCTATTATCAGAAGGTCGGAGAGGGCGAGGGCTACACCATGAACCACTCGCTGACCGTCTATCTGATGGGGCCGGACGGAAGGTTCCGCAGCGCCCTCGCCCACGACCTGGGACCGCAGCGCTCCGCGCAGGTGATCGAACGGGCCATGGCGCGCGGGTAGGACACGTCTCCCTCCCCTTCATGGGGATGTCGGCGCGAAGCGACGACAGGGTGGGGTGTGGCTGGAGTTCCCCACCCGGCCGCTCCGCGGCCACCCTCCCCATGAAGGGGAGGGAGAACTGTATTCGCCTATAATCTTTTTGCAGTGCGGTGCGTTCTATGGTGCTCTGCCACGTACGGCGGGGGCCGCTTCAAGGATTCCATGCTCTATTCGCTTCACGAGCTCGCCTATCACTCGGCGACGCCGTTCCGGTTCGGGGCCCAGATGGCCCGCCAGTTCTGGAGTTCTCCGTTCAATCCGGCCGCGGACACCGCGCTGGGCCGCACGGCCTTCGCCTCGGCCGAGCTGTTCGAGAGCGTGACGCGCCGCTACGGCAAGCCCGCCTGGGGTCTGGAGACCATCACGGTCGCGGGCAAGGACGTGCGGACCACCGAACAGGTCGTCTGGTCCTCGCCGTGGTGCAGACTGGTGCGGTTCGCGCGGCACATCGGCGATGTGAAGCGGGCCGGCAAGCCGGCCACGGCGCCGGCGGTGCTGATCGTGGCGCCGCTGTCGGGCCACTACGCCACCCTGTTGCGCGGCACGGTCGAGGGCTTCCTGCAGGACCACGACGTCTATGTCACCGACTGGGTCAACGCCCGTCAGGTGCCGATGCTGGAGGGGCGGTTCGACTTCTTCGACTATATCGACCACGTCCGGACCATGCTGGGCGTGATCGGCCCGCGCGCCCACGTCGTCGGCGTCTGCCAGCCGGGCCCGCCGGTGCTGGCCGCCTGCGCCCTGATGGCCGAGGACGAGGACCCCAATCGTCCGGCCTCCATGACCTTCATGGGCTCGCCGATCGATGCGCGCCTGTCGCCGACGGTGACCAACGAACTGGCCGAGGAAAAGCCCTTCGCCTGGTTCAAATCGAACATGATCCACACGACGCCCTGGCCCTATCCGGGGTTCGGACGGCGGGTCTATCCGGGCTTTGTCCAGCTCTACAGCTTCATGTCGATGAACGAGGACCGCCACCGCGACGCCCACCACGAGTATTTCCAGCACCTCGTCAACGGCGACGGGGACGGGGTCGAGAAGCACGAGGAATTCTACAACGAATACCTGTCGGTGCTGGACCTGACCGAGGAGTTCTATCTCCAGACCATCGACATCGTCTTCCAGCAGCATCTGCTGCCGCGCGGCCTGCTGGAGCATCGCGGGCGCAAGGTCGATCTGACGAAGATCACGGACATCGGCCTGATGACGGTCGAGGGCGCCCGGGACGACATCTCGGGCGTGGGCCAGACCCAGGCGGCGCATACGATCTGCACCCGCCTGCCGGACGACATGCGCAAGCTGTACGTCCATCCCGAGGTCGGCCACTACGGCGTGTTCAACGGCCGCCGGTTCCGCGACGACATCTATCCGGCGGTGCGCGACTTCATCGCCAGACACGAGGCCATCAGTGCAGTACCGGAACGGCCAGCGGCTGCCGCCTGAGAGCCCTGAGCGGCTCGGCGTCGCCGCGCGGCTGTCGGTCAATCCGCGCGCCCGGCGCCTGTCGATCCGCATCGACGCGCGCGCGGGCGAGGCGGTGCTGATCGCCCCGTCCGAACGCAAGCTGGCCGACGTCGTCGCCTTCGCCCGCACCAAGGCGTCGTGGATGCGCGAGCGTCTGGCCGAGCGGGTTCACGGGACGCCGCTGGAGCCGGGGGCGGTCATCGACCTGTTCGGCCAGCCGGTCCGGCTGGTCGCCACGGGCGGCGCCGGCGCGGCGCGGCTCACCGAGGACGGGGACGGCCCGCTGATCGCCTCGGGCGGCGAGGGCGAGGCCTTCGCCCGGCGGGTCGAGAATCTGTTCAAACGGGTGGCGCGGGACACGCTGCAGACCCGCACCGACGTGCATCTGCGGACCCTCGGCCAGCGCCCGGTCAGGATGTCGATCGCCGATCCGAAATCGCGCTGGGGCTCGTGCAGCCCGCACAACCGCAGCATCCGCTACAGCTGGCGGGTGGTCATGGCCCCGCCAGCGGTGATCGACTATCTGGCCGCCCATGAGGTGGCGCATCTGGTCCACGCCGACCACAGCCCGGCCTACTGGTCGGTGGTGCAGCGGCTGGTCGGGGACCACCGGCCGTTCAGGAAGTGGCTGCGCGACAACGGACCGGCGCTGCACGCGGTGGGGCGCTGACGTCTCCTCCCCATGAGCGGAGCGAGTGGGGAGGAGACCCATACGCCAGAGGAACAGCAGTCGGCCCCTGTCCAGCATGTGTCGCTTGTCACCCGTGTCGCGGGCCGCGATGTCCCGGTTATCCAGCCCGGATTGTCCCGGTCGGAAAACCACTCAGAAGAACAGCGGGTCGGCCTTTTTCTCCGGCTGGGTCGGTTCGGGCTCCCGCTGGGGCTGGGGCGCGGTGGGGCGGACGACGGGCGGGCCCGGTTCCGGACGACGCGGCTCGAGCGTCGGCTGGTCCTCGGGCGGGACGGCTTCGTCGGCCGGAGGACTGTCGCCGAACAGGTCGCCGATCTCGCCCAGAAGATTTTCGACGGGACTGGCGGGGGGCTGCCAGCCCTCGGGCATGGCCGGGCCGTTGGGGATGGCCGGGGCGTTGAGGCGCGGCAGAGCCGCCTCCATGAAGCCCCGCCAGATCGCCGCCGGGGACGAGCCGCCCGTGACCCCGCGCATGGCGGTGTTGTCGTCCTTGCCGACCCAGACGGCGGTGACGAAGCCGCCGGTGTAGCCGACGAACCAGGCGTCCTTGTAGTCCGAGGTGGTGCCCGTCTTGCCCGCCACGTCGCGGCCCGCGATCGCCGCCGAGCGGCCCGTGCCCGAGGTCATCACGCCGCGCAGCATCTGGTTCTGGTAATAGAGGAAGGGGTTGGAGATGGCCTGCACCGCGCCGTCGGCCCGGGCCGAGCGCTGGTAGATCACGCGCCCCTGCGGCGTGCGGATGCGGCTGATGCCATAGGCGCGGACGCGCTTGCCGCCGTTGGCGAAGGCGTCGAAGGCCTGGGCCATTTCGAGCGGCGAGACCTCGACGGCGCCCAGGGCCATGGCGGGCTCGAGCCCGATGCGGCTGGTGATGCCGAGGCGGCGGGCGGTGCGGGCGACGTTGTCGCGGCCGATCTGGTCGGCGAGACCGGCGGCGACGGTGTTGGTCGACTGGGCCACGGCGTTGGCCAGGCTCATCTCGCCGGCATAGGCCCCCGAATAGTTGCGCGGCGACCAGTTGCCGATGCGGATCGGGGCGTCATTGACCCGCGTCTCCGGCGTGTAGCCGCTTTCCAGCGCGGTCAGATAGACGAAGGGCTTGAAGGCCGAGCCGGCCTGACGGCGGGCGTCGACGGCGCGGTTGAACTGGCTGTCGGCGTAGGAGGCGCCGCCGATCATGGCCCGGACCCGGCCCTCGCCGTCCAGCGCGACCAGGGCCGCCTGCTGCACGCCCTTGGACCGGTCGCGGCGCAGGATGCGGTTCACGGACCGCTCGGCCTGGGTCTGCAGCGTCAGATCCATGGTGGTCTCGACGACCATGTCCTCGGTCGGTTCGCCGACCAGCTCACGGATCTGCTTGTCCAGCCAGTCAATGAAATACTGGGCATGCTGGCTCGACAGGGTGCGCGACACGCGCACGGGCGAGGCGGCGGCCTCGGCGCGTTGTTCCGGGGTGATGACCCCGGCGTCGACCATTTCGTTCAGGACCACGGTGGCGCGGGTTCCGGCCCGCTCGCTCTCGGACACCGGCGAATACCGCGACGGGGCCTTCAGCAGGCCGGCCAGCAGGGCGGCTTCGCCGACGGTCAGCTGTCTGGCGCTCTTGTCGAAATAGCGCTGCGACGCGGCCTCGATGCCATAGGCGCCGGCGCCGAAATAGACGCGATTCAGATAGAGGGCGAGGATCTCGTCCTTGGAGAATTTCATCTCCAGCCAGACGGCCAGCATCAGCTCCTGGACCTTGCGCTTCATGTTCTGGTCAGGAGACAGGAACAGGTTCTTGGCCAGCTGCTGGGTCAGGGTCGACCCGCCCTGGACCACCCGCCCGGCGCGCATGTTCGCCGCCATGGCGCGGGTCATGCCGACGGGATCGAAGCCGGGGTGGTGATAGAAGCGCCGGTCCTCGATAGCGATGAAGGCGGCCGGGACATAGTCCGGCAGGGCGTCGAGATCGGCCGGCGGGGCCTGCTGGGTCCCGCGCGTGGCGATCAGGGCGCCGTTGCGGTCCAGATAGGTGATCGAGGGCTGGCGATCGACATTGTACAGGGTCGAGGTGTCGGGCAGGTCGCGAGCGAAGACCGCGAAGAAGACCACCATGAATATGGCGCCCCAGACGGCGAGGACCGCGGCCCAATAGACCAGCCTCTGCACCGGGGTGCGCGGGGGCCGGGGACCGGCGGCGTTGCCGCCGCGTCCGAAGCTGAAGCCGGAACCCGCCATGAAAACCTCATCTGACCTTGATCGGTCCTAGCCGATCAGGCCGTCTACGGAAACGCCCCCGTACCGATCACACGACCGTGAGGGACGTTTCCGCCGAAACCATGACGCTTCGGGCCCCAATCTAAAAACGCGTTCACCTCGGCGGCGAACCGGGCGGGCTGGTCCAGCATGATGAAGTGGGCGCTGTCGTCGATCCGCTTCAGCTCGGCCGCGGGCAGGGTCGCGAACGAGGCGCGGTAAATGCCGTCCACCATCTCCTCGGTCATGCGCGGGTCGTTGAACTTGACGTACAACACCGTGACAGGGGCCGTGATGCGCGGCAGTTCCGGGCGCAGGTCGGTGACGATCAACTCCCGGAAGGCCGCCGCCGAGACGGCCCGGTCGCTGGTCGCCGCGGCTTCCAGCGGACCGGCGCGCAGCGACTCGGTGTTGATCATGCTGGTGACAGAGGCGGCGGCTTGCTGGCGGTAACCCTCCTCGGGTCCGTTGGCCATGGCGGCGTAGATCTGGTCCGCCGTCGGGGTGACGCTTTCGGCGGTCGCGCCCGGCGCGCCGAACATGGCCCCCATGAAGGGCACCATGTCGACCACCATCAGCTTGCCGACGCTGTCGGGATGGCGGGCGGCCAGCATCATGCCGATGGTCCCGCCCATGGAGTGGCCGATCACCGCCGGCTTGTTCAGCCGCTGCTCGGCGATGTAGCGGGCCAGGTCCTCGGCCACCGGGGCCGAGACGGGGCCCGTGGCGTTGTCCTCGGCCGGTGCGCCGGCGAAGCCCTGGACGTGGATGCGGTGGACGCGATAGCGGCCCTTCAGTTCGTCTGTCAGGCCGTCCCAGACCTCGGGCGAGGACGACAGTCCGGGGATCAGGATGACGTCGCCGACCGGATGCTCGGGCCCGTCGACGCGGACGTGGAAACGACCGGACTCGAAGTCGGCGTGGGCGTGACCATGGGCGTGGGCGGGGGCCGCCGCGGGGGCCTGGCCTTGCGGAAGATGCTGATGCTCCTGCGCAAGAGCGGGCGCGGCGGCAAGGGCGAGCGCGCCGGCGAGGGAGGCGGAAAGCGCCGCGACGGCGGTCATGGTCTTCATGGTCGGATTCCCCGGATGGGCGGGCGATGCGCCCGTCTCTGTCCCTAGTCGCCGCAGAGGGCGCGATCGGATGCGGCCGGTCAAGACTTCGCGCATCCGGCCCGCTAAACTCACCTCATGAGCCCAGCCGACAGCGCCCCCGTTTCCGCCAATTCGCCCGAGGCCAAGGCCCCGCCGACCGCGTTCGGCAAGGGCTTCGTGCTGGACGCCTGGTATTTCGCCGCCCTGTCGCGCGACGTGGCCGCCGCCTCGCTGAAACGTCACGAACTGCTGGGCGAGCCGGTCCTGATCGGCCGGACGCGGGCGGGTCAGGTCTATGCGATGCGCGACATCTGCCCCCACCGCGCCGCGCCGCTGTCAGCCGGACGGCTGGTCGAGAAGCCGGGCGAGGGCGAGACGATCGAGTGCTGCTATCACGGCTGGCGGTTCCGGCCGGACGGGGTCTGCGCCGCCATTCCGTCGCTGGTCGAGGACCAGGCCTATGAAACCGACCGCATCCGGGTGCGCAGCTATCCGGTGCGCGAAAGCCAGGGGATGGTGTTCGTCTGGATCGCGTCGGACCCGCGCAATCCGGCCGAGCCGGACCATGAGCCCCCGATCTTCCCCGGCGTCGTCGGCGGCGAGGCGAAACTCGTCGAATCGATGGATTTCGACGCCCATATCGACCACGCGGTCGTCGGCCTGATGGATCCCGCCCACGGCCCCTATGTGCATCAGCAGTGGTGGTGGCGGTCCGAGCATTCGATGCACGAGAAGGCCAAGGCCTTCGAACCGCGCGACCAGGGCTTCGCCATGGTGCGGCACGCGCCGTCGTCGAACAGCCGGGCGTACAAGATCCTCGGCGGCGCCCCCGCGACCGAGATCACCTTCCGCCTGCCCGGCTATCGCTGGGAGCATATCCAGGTGGGGCCGAAGCAGGTGCTGGCCCTGACCTGCCTGACGCCCCGGACCCAGACCCGGACGACGATCACCCAGATCTTCTGGTCGGACCACTGGGTGTTCGCGCTCGCCAAGCCCTTCCTGCGCATGGGGGTGGTCGCCTTCCTGAAACAGGACGGCGGCATGGTGAACCTGCAGAACGAGGGCCTGCGCCATGACCCGGCGCTGATCTGGATCGACGACGCCGACAAACAGGCGAAATGGTACCAGCAGCTGAAGCGCGAGTGGATCAAGAGCCGCGCCGAGGGCCGACCGTTCGCCAACCCGGTCAAGCCGACGGTGTTGAGGTGGAAAAGCTGAAGGCCGCGACGGGGGTCGCGGCCTTCGAAACGCTCTGCGTTGCGGTACAGCCTACTGACGGCTGAGCGCGCCGGCGAGGATGACGTCGGTCTGTTTGCCGATCTGGTCCGTCAGCTGCTGGATGGTCCAGCCGTCGTAGGCGGCGCGACGGTAGTTCGAAAGCCAGGCGCCGTAGATCATCTCGCCCAGCAGACGCACGTCGGCGTCCTGGCGCAGTTCGCGGTCGCCGACCCCGGCCTGCAGGGTGTCGGTGACGACCGAGATCAGCGGCTTGATGGCGGCGCGGATGCGCATTTCGGCGGCGACCGGCTGGAACCACGAGCGCGCGATGACGGCCTGAACCAGCGGAAGCTGCTCCAGCGAGGCGTGGTAGCCGGCGGTCAGGGCGGCCAGAACGCGGGCCCGCACGGTGGTCTCGGCGGCCGCGGCCGACTTCAGCGTCTCGGCCAGCTTGATCATGTCGGTGGACAGGACCGCCTCGAACAGCTCGGCCTTGTCCTGGAAGTTGGCGAAGACCGCGCCGGTGGACATGCCGGCGCCCTTGGCGATGTCGCGGATGGTGGCGGGCTCATAGCCGCGCTCGGCGAACAGCTGGCGCGCCGCGTCCAGCACCTTCTGACGGGTGCGAACCTTGGCGGCCTGACGGCGGTTCAGCCGGGGGGCTTCACCATCGACGTCGGCTGCGGGGGAGGGGGAGGCGACATCTCGCATGAACGATTACTCACGAAGCGGCGGCTGACATCCGCCGGTAAAACTGAACGCCGAAGCGATGGGTCATTCGGGGGCGCACGCGGCGCGCGCAAAACACGCCTGAACGGCGAGGGGGGCACTCATCACGCAACGATGACCAAATTGGGGTAACCCGATTAACGGGACGGTTAGCCGGGAGGTTAACGCCGCGTGGGCGGGAAATCCGTCGCGTGCGTCTCAGCGCCGCAGCGTGGAGCGCAGGGCGCGGGCCCGGCGCGGCTGTTCGCCCGCCGGCATGGCCGCCTGGAACACCTTGCGGAACTGGTCGCGGCGCTCATGGATCGAGGCCAGCACCAGACCCATGGGGACGCCCAGGTCGATCAGGGTGTTCTCGGCCAGCTGAAGGCTGGCCTCGGTCGTTTCGGGCACGGCGTCGGTGACGCCCAGCCGGTACAGGCGCACGGCGTGCTTGTCGTCCCGGGCCCGGGCGATCAGGACCAGGTCGGGCCGCAGGGCGCGCACCGCCCTGACCACCTCGTCGACCTTGGCCGGCGCATCCATGGTCACGACCACCGCCCGCGCCGTATCGATGCCGCACCGGGCCAGCATCTCCGCCCGGGCGGCGTCGCCGTAGAAGACGTTGGAGCCCTCGGCGCGGCCCTTGCCGACGGTCGAGGCGTCAGCGTCGATGGCCAGGAAACGCTGGTCGTGGGTCAGCAGGATCTCGCCCACCAGCCGGCCGACCCGGCCGAAGCCGACGATCAGGACCTGACCCTCCTCGGCCAGGGGCTCCATCGCCCCGGCCGGCAGATCGGGATGCCGGACCTCGGCGCGCTGCGTCAGCCGGGAGGCGATCAGGGCCATCAGCGGAATGCTGAAGATGCTGATCGTCGCCGCCAGCAGCACCTGCTGGGTAAAGGCCGGGGCGGCGATGCCCTCGACCAGGCCGGCGCCGAGGATGACGAAGGCGAACTCGCCGGCGGGGCCCAGCACCAGGGCCGTCTCGATGGCGGTGCGGTTGCCCAGCTTCCACGCCCGCGCGGCGCCGTAGATCAGGCCCGCCTTCAGGAGGGTCATCAGCGCGGCGAGGCCGAACACCGCGACCGGGTCGGCGGCCACGGCGTCGAGGTCCAGCCCGATGCCCACGCCGACGAAGAAGACGCCCAGCAGCAGGCCCTTGAAGGGTTCGATCGACACCTCCACCTCGCGCCGGAATTCGGTCTCGGCCAGCAACAGGCCCGCGATCAGGGCGCCGAGGCTCATCGACAGGCCGGCGGCCTGGGCGGCCACGCCCGCGCCGACGACGACCAGCAGGCTGGCGGCGATGAACATCTCCTGCCCCTGCCCTCTGGCCTTGGCCCTGGCGACCGAGCGGAACATGGGCCGCAGCACCAGCCGGCCCAGCAGCACCAGCAAGGCCAGGCCGACTGCTGCGGGGATCAGGGTGAACAGGGCCGGCCCCAGAACCGAGGGATCGAACTCGCCGGAAGACGTCGCGCCGCCCTGGGCCATGGCGGCCAGGACGGTGACGGTGATCAGGATCGGCGCGACCGCGAGGTCCTGCGCCAGAAGGATGGCGAAGGTGGATCGGCCGGCGGTCGTGGAGATGCGGCCGCGCTCGGCCATCACCGGCATGACCACGGCGGTCGAGGACAGGGCCAGCCCCATCCCCAGCACCGCCGCCGAGACCAGCGGCTGGCCCATCAGCATGAAGACCGCGCCGAGGCCGACGGTGCAGATCGCGACCTGGGTCAGACCGAGGCCGAACACCAGCCGGCGCATGGACTTGAGCCGTTCCCACGACAGCTCGAGTCCGATCATGAACATCAGGAAGGCGACGCCGAGTTCGGACAGGGAGCGGATCTGCCCCGCATCCGAGATCGTCAGCCAGGCCAGCCAGGGGACGGTCTCGGCCAGCCGGGCCAGACCGTGCGGCCCCAGCAGCACCCCCGCCGCGAGAAACCCCAGGACGGGACTGATCCTGAGCCGGTTGAACAGCGGAACGATGACGCCCGCGGCCGCGAGAAAGACCACGAGATCGCGATATTCGCCGCCGCCGCCGTGAATCGTCATTCAGCCCCCGATGACGTTCAGCCTACAGGCTGAAACGCCGCCCTGTCCGGGTTTCCGTCGCACATGACAAAAAATTCAGGCGACAGGCGGGGCCCGCGGCGTAGGGTCCCCGCCGACGCTGTCCACAGAGATGCGAAGTCGAGGAAATCCCCATGAAGAAACTGCTGATCGGCGCCGCGCTCGGCGCCCTGCTGCTGCCCGCTTCGACGGCGGCCGCCCAGGATCACGAACACGGCTGCATCGACGAGAGCTGCACCGTCTTCGAACTGTTCCAGACCCCGCCCGAAGGCGCGACGGTTCTGGGCTATCAGGGCACGGAAGCGCCGAAATACGGGACCTGGGGCTTTGACCTCGCCGGCCGCGACACCTCGGTTTCGCCGGGCGACAACTTCATGCGCTACGCCAACGGCGCCGCGCTGGACCGCATGCAGATCCCCTCGGACCGCACCAGCTACGGCTCGTTCGCCCTGCTGCGCGAACTCTCGGACAACCGCGTCAAGGCGATGATCGAAGGCCTGACGGCCCGCACCGACCTGACCGCCGGATCGGACGAGCAGAAGATCGCCGACGCCTATCGCTCCTACATGGACGAGGCCCGGATCGAGGCGCTGGACGCCGAGCCGCTGAAGCCCTACCTGGCCGCCATCCGCGCCGCCGACACCCATGACCTGGCCGCCGTCTACATGGGCGAGACCCAGGGCCGCATCGGCGGTTCGATCTTCGGCACCGGCATCACCACCGACCAGAAGGCGCCGACCCGCTATGTGGTCTCGACCGGGCAGTCGGGCCTGGGCCTGCCCAACCGCGACTACTATCTGGAGCAGCGCTGGGCCGAGAAGAAGGTCCTGTACCAGGCCTATGTCGCCCGAATGCTGGGCATGATCGGCTGGGAGAACGCCGAACAGGCCGCCGCCGACATCGTCGCCTTCGAAACCCGCATCGCCGAAGCGCACTGGACCCCGATCCAGAACCGCAACCGCGACGAGACCTACAACGAATACACCATCGCCCAGCTGGCGTCGGAGGCCCCCGGCTTCCCTTGGCAGGCCTATTACTCGGCCGTCGGCGTGGGCGAGGTTCCGCGCCTGATCGTCCGTCAGGACACGGCCATGCCGAAGATCGCCGCCATCTACGCCGAGACGCCGATCGCCACGATCCAGGCCTGGCAGGCCTTCCACACGACGGACGACGCCGCGCCGCGCCTGTCGCGCCGGTTCGCCGACGCCCAGTGGGAGTTCCGCTCGCGCGACCTTAACGGCCAGCCGATGCAGCGTCCGCGCGACAAGCGCGGCATCACCTTCGCCGAGGGCATGCTGGGCGAGGCCGTCGGCCGGCAGTATGTGGCCGAATACTTCCCGGCCGAATCCAAGGCCAAGATGGAAGAACTGGTCGCCAACCTGCGCATCGCCCTGGGCAACCGCATCCGCAACTACAGCTGGATGAGCGCCGAAACGCGCGCGGCGGCCGAGGAGAAGCTGAACAAGTTCACCGTCAAGATCGGCTATCCGAACAAATGGCGTGACTATTCGGCGCTGGAAGTCCGGCCCGATGACCTGTTCGGCAACGCCGAGCGCGCCGGCCTCTTCCAGTGGAACTACCAGCTGAACCGCCTGAACGACCCGGTCGACAAGACCGAGTGGGGCATGACCCCGCAGACGGTGAACGCCTATTACAACTCGACCAACAACGAGATCGTCTTCCCGGCCGCCATCCTGCAGCCGCCGTTCTTCGATCCGGACGCGGACCCGGCCGTCAACTACGGCGGCATCGGCGGGGTCATCGGTCACGAGATCGGCCACGGCTTCGACGACCAGGGCTCCAAGTCCGACGGCGACGGCGTTCTGCGCAGCTGGTGGACCGCTGAGGACCGGGCCAATTTCGACGGCCTGACCAAGCGGCTGGGCGAACAGTACGATCAGTTCGAGCCGATCCCGGGCTTCAAGGTCCAGGGCGGCCTGACCATGGGCGAGAACATCGGCGACGCGGCCGGCAACGCGGTGGGCCTGGAAGCCTATCACCTGTCGCTGAACGGCCAGCCGGCGCCCGTGCTGGACGGAATCACCGGCGACCAGCGCTTCTTCTACGGCTGGGCCCAGGTCTGGCAGTCGAAGATGCGCGACGACGCCCTGCGCAACCAGATCGCCACCGATCCGCACAGCCCGGCCGAGTTCCGCGTCATCGGCCCGGTGCGCAACATCGACGCCTGGTACGAGGCCTTCGATGTCCAGCCGGGCTCGAAATACTACCTCGCCCCGGAAGACCGGGTGCGTATCTGGTAGAAGTCACGTTCTCCCTCCCCTTCATGGGGAGGGACGATCGCGAAGCGATCCGGGTGGGGAACTGCAGCCTCGGGCGCCGACGGCAGATGGGTCGCACTTCCCCACCCGGGCTCGGCTGCGCCTCGCCTTCCCTCCCCACTTCGGGGGAGGGAGAGCCGCGCCCAGGCGGCGGGCCATAGCGCTGATCTCCAGACGCAAAAAAGCCCGCCGCGGGGGATACATCGCGGCGGGCTTCTTTTCGCTCTTTGACGAGCGGACGTTTCCTCCCCGAAACGCCTCCGGGCCGCTGCTGCGCCGAAACGCTGCGCTTCCCGAGTGCGTCAGAAAAACGACATTTCGCCGTTCAAGTCAATGAAAGCCTTGCGGAACCATCGGGAATTTATGGGTTATCGGCGATAACTCACGAACCTGTGCGCGCGCCCTCGACGATGGCCCGGACGGTCGCGACCAGCTCGCCGCGCGCGACCACCCTTTGGCCCGGACGCTCCGATTTCCACGCCTCGTTGTCGGTCACGCCGGCGGCGAGAATTCGGCCGGCGTCGAGGTCCTTGACCGTGACCTGGCCGGCCGCGATCTCGTCGCCGCCGAGGATGACGGCGGCGGGGGCGCCGCGCCGGTCGGCGTATTTCATCTGCGCCTTCATGCCCGCCCGGCCGAGGTAGAGTTCGGCGGCGATCCCGGCGTTGCGCAGCTCCGACACCGCGTCGAGATAGTGCTGCATGTCGGCGTCCGAAAAGACGATGACCACGACCGGACCGCGCACCGAATCCGCCGCCCCCCTGCCCGCCGCCTTCAGGGCCGAGGCCAGGCGCGAGACGCCGAACGAGAAGCCGGTGGCCGGCAGGCGCTCGCCGGTGAAGCGGGCGACCAGATCGTCATAGCGCCCGCCGCCGCCGATCGAGCCGAAGCGCACGGCCCGGCCCTTGTCGTCGGTAGTGTCCAGCAGCAGCTCGGCCTCGAACACGGCGCCGGTGTAGTATTCCAGCCCGCGCACGATGGTGGGGTCGAAGCGCACGGCGTCCTCGCTGACCTTCATCGCGGTCAGGGCGCGGTCGATCGCCGCCAGCTCTTCCAGCGCCGCCTCGCCGGTGGCGCCCAGGCCTCCCGCGCGGGCCACGGCCTCGAGCGTCGCGGTCCGGGACAGGGCCGAGTCCCCCGCCGAGGCGAGGAAGGCCTCGATGGTCGCGGCCACGCCGATCGGCAGGTTGGCCCCCTTCGTATAGTCGCCGGACTCGTCCAGCCGGCCCTCGCCGAGAAGGGCCGACACCCCGTCCCAGCCCAGCCGGTCGAATTTGTCGATGGCGCGAAGCGCGGTCAGGCGCTGGCCGGGATCGATGACGCCGCCCGCCTCGAACAGGCCGTCGAACAGCTTGCGGTTCGAGACCCGGACCACGGCCTTGTCCGCGTCCAGACCGGCGGCGCGCAGGCCCTCGCAGGCCATGGCGATGATCTCGGCGTCGGCCTCGGGCCGGTCCGAACCGACGGTGTCGGCGTCGCACTGGACGAATTCGCGGAAGCGGCCGGGGCCTGGCTTCTCGTTGCGCCACACCGGGCCGAAGGCGTAGCGGCGGAACGGCTTGGGCAGGGTCTCCCAGCCCTGGGCCGCGAACCGGGCCAGCGGCGCGGTCAGGTCGTAGCGCAGGGCCATCCACTGATCGTCGTCGTCCTGCAGGGCGAAGACGCCCTCGTTCGGACGGTCGGCGTCAGGCAGGAATTTGCCCAGGGCGTCGGCGTATTCGAAGGCGCCGGTCTCCAGCGGCTCGAAGCCCCAGCGCTCATAGACCGCGGACACGCGCGCCACGAGGCGGCGCTCGGCGACAAGGTCCGCCCCTCGGCGGTCGGCGAACCCCCGCGGATTGCGGGCTTCGGGGCGGGACGGCGCGTCGGTGCTCATGCCGCGCCGCTTAAGCCATCGCCCGTCGCCGGGCAACGACGCCGATCAGCCTCAGGCGAGCGGGGCCTTCCGCAGAGGCACCATCCGCCTGTAGGTCAGGCAGCGCCACAGCCACTCCAGCGGGCCCATGGTGAAGACCGACAGCCACAGCGGCGACCAGATCAACTGGGCGATCCACACCGCCGCGACCACGCCCCACAAGGCTCCCGGCCCCATGGTCCCGAACCAGTGCGGACCCCAGGGCATGTAGAACAGGGTCGACATGATCAGGGTCTGGGTCAGGTAGTTGGTGAAGGCCATCCGTCCGACCGGGGCCAGCAACTGCGTCAGCGGCTTCAGGCCGAACCGGGTCATCAGGATCAGCAGGCTGGCGTAGCCGAGGGTGATCAGGGGCGCGAAACTGCCCCCCACGCCGGCGAGGCCGCCGGTCGGATCCTCTCCGGGCGCCGCATTGGCCTCGATCCATTGGTGCCAGCCGAAGAAGGCGAGGTTGGCCGCGCCGAGGATCAGCACCACCAGATAGATCCAGGTCGGGGCCCGGCCGGTCAGGAAGCCGGCCTTGAACAGACCCAGGCCCAGCAGCATCAGGCCCACGGTGATCGGGACCAGCGTCAGGCTTGCGGCCTGCAGGATCGCCCAGGCCTTGAGGTTCTCGATCTGCGCCGCGGGCCAGCCCGACTGGTAGGCGTGGATGGTGGCGGTCAGGGCCTCGGGCGTGACCGCGAACGGATTCCCGCCGCCGCCTGCCTGGCCGCCCCCGCCCCCGCCGAACGCCGCCTCGGCCAGCATGGCGGCCGCCGACAGCAGGCCGAACAGCAGGTTGAGCCCCCCTCCGACCCAGATCAGGCGGCTGGCCTTCCACGACCGCATGACCATCACGATCAGTCCGCAGTAGGCGTAGTGCAGCAGGATGTCGCCGAACCAGAAGGCGGCGCCGTGGACCAGGCCGAAAACCGCCAGCCAGAACAGCCGGCGGCGCAGCAACTGGCCTCGGGGGCCGTCGAACCGCTCGCCGCCGATCAGGAAGATCGAGACGCCGAACAGCATCGAGAACATCGAGCGGAACTTGTCCTGGAAGAAGACGTCGGTGACCCAGGCGCCCAGGATGTTGGAGGAATTGTGCGGCCAGGGCTCGGGCAGGCCCGTCGTCATCTCCAGCGCCACCGGCCAGACGAACGACATGGCGTTGACGGCGAGAATGCCGAGAATCGCCCAGCCCCTGAGCATGTCGAGCGTGAAGATGCGGTCCGCAGGCCTGACCGGCCCGAGCGTCGCGTCCGCCGCGGGCGGCGGCGCCTGAAGTTCGACTGCGGCCATGACGTGTCCCCCGGATTGGCCCGACAAGCTTGGCCGAACCGCCGGCTGCGTCAAACGGAAATCGGCCTCAGCCCGGGTCGCGGTCCCGCATGACGCCCAGCCGGTCGCGCACCTCGGGCTGGGGCATGAAGGCGATGAAGGCGGCGCACAGGCCGGCCCACAGCGCATAGCTGACGCCCAGCAAGACCGCGATCGGCAGGCCGCCGACCCCGTAGATCAGAAGGGTCGTCTCGGTCGCGCCCGCGGCCTGGGCGATGCCGCCGGCCTCGAACAGGCCCACGACCGACACGATCAGGGCCAGCATGGCCTGAAGACCCGCCGCCAGCAGGCCGCCGTAGAACATGAAGCGCCAGACCACGCCCAGCCGGGTCGCCGGACGGCCGGTCATGTCCCGCTCGCGCGCCAGCAGCCAAAGTCCGCCCGGCACGGCGGCCATGCCGATGACCAGCACCAGCAGCCGCCAGTCCATCTCTAGGCTGGGCAGCCAGTTCCGCGGCGGCCAGATGAGCAGGGTGACGACCAGCGGCGGCCACAGGGCGCCGGCCAGCGCCGCCAGCACGATGCGCTGCGGGTCGCGCCGCCAGGAGACGCGCTGCTGGCCCGGGAAGTCTTCCGGCTTTTCCAGCGTGGGGATCATCGGGTCGGCGCCGGTTCCGGGCCGGAATAGTCGTAGAAGCCGCGCCCGGACTTGCGCCCCAGCCAGCCGGCCTCGACGTATTTCACCAGAAGCGGACAGGGCCGGTATTTGCTGTCGGCCAGACCGTCGTAGAGCACGTTCATGATCGCCAGGACGACGTCCAGCCCCATGAAGTCCGCCAACTCCAGCGGCCCCATCGGATGGTTGGCGCCCAGTTTCAGCGCCTTGTCGATCGAGGCGACGTCGCCGACGCCCTCGTAGAGGACATAGACCGCCTCGTTGATCATCGGCACCAGGATGCGGTTGACGATGAAGGCGGGGAAATCCTCGGAATTGGTCGTCGTCTTGCCCAGTGACTCGGCGAAGGCGACCGCGGCGTCATAGGTGCTGGCCGCGGTGGCGATGCCGCGGATGATCTCGACCAGCTTCATCACCGGGGCCGGCTTCATGAAATGCAGGCCGATGAAGCGCTCGGGCCGGTCGGTGGCCGAGGCCAGGCGGGTGATGGAGATCGACGAGGTGTTGGACGCCAGCAGGGTGTCCTTGCCCAGATGCGGCGTCAGGTCGGCGAGGATGGATTTCTTGACCGCCTCGTCCTCGATCGCGGCCTCGATCACCAGATCGGCCTTGGCGGCGGCGGCGAGCGAGGGCGCGGCGGAGATGCGGGACAGGGCGGCGTCGGCGGCGGCCTGGTCGATCAGGCCGCGCGCGACCTGGCGCGCCAGGCTGGCGGCGATCGCCCCCTGGGCTTGGGGCACGCGGTCGCGGGCGGCGTCGTACAGCAGCACCTGATAGCCGCCCGCGGCCACGGCCTGGGCGATGCCTGCGCCCATCTGGCCTGCGCCGACGATGGCGACGGATCGGATCGTGGTCATGAAGTCCGGTTGGCTGGCGGGCGCTGGGCCCGGTCGGAGCGGCACCTTAGGACCCTCGCCGGACGGCGCAAGGCCGGAAGCGCCGGACCGTGGCGAAGGGGCGAAGGCGTGTCACGGCGGTCGCGCTATCCCAGCATCTGGATCAGCACGGGCGCGGTCAGACGCATGAACAGGATGCGCACGAAATTGATCAGCAGCAGGACCACGATCGGCGAGATGTCGATGCCGCCCAGAGGCGGGATGATCCGCCGGAACGGCTCCAGCAGGGGCGCGGTGATCCGGTCGAGGAAGTCCGCCAGCTGGCTCACGAACCGGTTGCGGCGGTTGATGACGTCGAAGGCGAACAGCCAGCTGAAGATGGCCGACAGGATGATCGCCCAGGTCATGAGCGACAGGATCGTAGTGACCAGCCAGACGATGGCGTAACCCATGAAAGGGGCTCCCGAAACAAGATCAGTCCCGCTTCTAGCGTGACCGCGCCCCGCGTCCAACGATTCCGGCGTCGCAGGCGTCGTGGAGCCTCAACCCCGTTGACACTCCCGCCCCGCCCCTCGTATGTCGCCGGCTCGCCTGCACCCGGAAACGGGGCCGTAGCTCAGTTGGTAGAGCGCGTCGTTCGCAATGACGAGGTCAGGGGTTCGACTCCCCTCGGCTCCACCAGGCACCCGCACTGTCGACATGACCCAGTCCGCCCGTTCAGCTCCTGTGCGCTCCCCCGGGCCGGTGACGGTGGCCGCCCTCTACCGGTTCGCGGCCATCATGGACTGCGAAGCCGTTCGGGACCGGCTCGAGGCGCTTTGCCGCCCCGATTTGCGCGGCACCCTGCTGGTCGCCCATGAAGGCCTGAACGGCACCATCGCGGGTCCTGAAGCGGCGATCGAGCGCGTGCTGGCGGGCATTCGCGCCCTGCCCGGCTTCGCCGACCTCGACGTCAAATACGCCACGGCGGCGGCCATGCCCTTCCACCGCATGAAGGTGCGGATCAAGCCCGAGATCGTGACCATGGGCCAGCCAGGCCTCGATCCCGCCGACGCCGGGACCTATGTCGCACCCGGGGACTGGAACGCCCTGATCCGCGATCCCGGCGTGATCGTCATCGACACCCGCAACGACTATGAGGCCGCCGTCGGCGCCTTCGAGGGGGCGGTCCAGCCCAATACGCGCGGCTTCCGCGACTTCCCGGACTGGTTCCGCACCGAGGGGCGGGCGCTGCTGGACCGGCCCGATCCGCCGAAGGTCGCCATGTACTGCACCGGCGGCATCCGCTGCGAGAAGGCGACCGCCTTCCTCAAGGCCGAGGGCGTCCGGGACGTCTTCCATCTGGAGGGCGGCGTCCTGCGCTATCTGGAGATGACGCCCGAGGCCGAAAGCCTGTGGCGTGGCGAATGCTTCGTCTTCGATGAGCGCGTCGCGGTCGGCCACGGCCTGACGCCGGGCAGCCACACCCTGTGCCGGGGCTGCCGCATGCCGGTCAGCGCGGAAGGCCGGACCTCGCCGCGTTATGTGGAAGGGGTCAGCTGCGAGCGCTGCGCCGATACGCGCACCGGGGCCGACCGGGCGCGATATCTCGAGCGGGCGAAGCAGGTGGAGATCGCGGAGCGGCGCGGCGTCGACCACATCGGGGCGGTCCAGGCCTCGCCCGAGGACTGACCTACTGGTCCTCGTCGAACTTCCGTTCGACGAGGTCGGCGAGAGCGGCCACGGCGGCCTCGGCCTCCGCGCCCTCGCCGACGATCTCGATGCCGCAGCCGTTGCCGGCCCCCAGCATCAGCAGGCCCATGATCGACAGGGCGTTCACCGTCACCCCGTCGCGGGTGACATGGATCTCGGCGTCGAAGCTGGACGCCAGTTTGACGAATTTGGCCGAGGCGCGGGCGTGGAGGCCGCGCGTGTTGCAGATGTTGGCCGTGGCGGTGAACGTGCCCGACATCGCCGTCACTTCTCGCCCTGGAGCACCCAGCTGGCCACCGAGATATATTTGCGGCCGGCGTCCTGGGCGTGGGCCACGCAGGCTTCCAGCGGTTCGCGGCCGCGCACGCTGGCCAGTTTGATCAGCATCGGCAGGTTCAGACCGGCGATGACCTCGGCGCGGGTCTCCTCCATCACCGAAATGGCCAGGTTGGACGGCGTGCCGCCGAACATGTCGGTCAGCAGGATGACGCCGTCCCCGTCGTTGACGGCGTTGGCCGCATCGACGATGTCGCGCCGGCGGCGCTCCATGTCGTCCTCGGGACCGATGCAGATGGCCGCGACCCCGCGCTGGGGGCCCACGACGTGCTCCATCGCCGCAAGGAATTCCGAGGCCAGTCCCCCGTGGGTGACAATCACCAGCCCGATCATGAAGGCATTACCAAAGCTCGCGCCCCGCGTCCGACGGCCCTTGAGCACGCCGCAAGCCGGGCGGAATAGCCCAACTCCGCCTCGGGTTAAAGCGGCCTGGTCAGGAGTGTGACCTTTTCGACCGCCGACGACTCGAAACCGCACAGCCGGACGAGCGGCAGCCGCACGCCCCCGATGACGCTCCCGGCCGCCTCGGGCAGGCGTTCGATCGGCTCCGCGGACAGCTCCACGGCCAGCACGAGCCGCACCAGGCCGAGGGCGCTGGCCGGAACGACGCCCACGCCCCGCGCCTCGATGCGGCCCTCGATCGCCGTCGGGCAGGTCGCATAGAGGGCCCCGCCCGAGGCGACGACGTGGGCGTAGTCATCGGCCACCAGCCGCCAGCCCCGCCCGATCAGGCGCAGGGCGAGGTCGCTCTTGCCCGCGCCGGACGGACCGGTGATCAGGACGCCGCGCCAGCCGTGGGCCGGGGCCCAGCGCGCCACGACCGTGCCGTGCAGGGGCTGGCCGCTCATCCGCGCCGGCCGGCCGCCAGCGGCAGGGCGACCTCGAAGCGCGCGCCCGTGATCGCCCCGCCCGCGTCCGCGCGATTTTCGGCCCGGATGCGGCCGCCGTGGGCCTCGACGATCTGGCGGGCGATCGACAGGCCGAGGCCGGAATTGGCTCCGAAGGCCGTGCCCTTGGGCCGGGAGGTGTAGAATCGCTGGAAGACGGTCTCGAGGTTATCGGGCGGAATCCCGGGGCCGTCGTCGTCGATATGCACGCGGGCGGGGCGGTCGGGGTCGGCCGGATCGCGGGACAGCGTCACCCGCACCACGCCGTCCGGCGGGCTGAACGACCGCGCGTTGTCGATCAGGTTCCGGAACACCTGCCCCAGCGGTCCGTCGCGGCCCACGACCAGGGTGTGATCGCCGGTCGAGGCTTCAAAGGCGATGCGCGGCTCGCCGGCCTTCCGGCCCGCCTCATAGACGCCCACGATCTCGCTCAGCAGGGTGGTGAGATCCAGCGTCCGGGGCCGGTCCCGGGCCAGTTCGGCGTCCAGCCGCGAGGCGTTGGAGATGTCGGTGATCAGCCGGTCCAGCCGCCGCACATCCTGTTGCAGCAGGCCCGTCAGCTTCTCGCGCTGGGCCTCCGTTCTGACCAGCGGCAGGGTCTCCAGCGCCGAACGAATCGACGTCAGGGGGTTCTTGATCTCGTGCGAGACGTCGGCGGCGAAGCGTTCGATGGCGTCCATGCGGTCGGACAGGGTCTCGGTCATGGTCTCCAGCGAGCGGGCGAGGTCGCCGATCTCGTCCTTGCGGCCCTCCAGATCGGGCAGGGAGATGGCGCGGGCGCGCTGCAGCCGGACCTCGTCCGCCGCCGCCGACAGGCGCATGACCGGACGGGCCACGAACAGGTGCAGCAGCAGAGACCCCAGCAGATTCACCGCCAGGGCCACGAGGGCGAAGGGCATCAGGGCGCGGCGCTGGGCGTCCAGGGTCTCGTCGACGTCGCCGGCCTCCAGCGTCAGCACCCCCAGCACCTGCTGCACATGGCGTACGGGGATGGAGACCGACACCACCCGGTCGCCGCTCTCGGAGCGGCGCACGGTGGACTGGACCTGACCGTCCAGCGCCGCCTCGACCTCGGCGGCGAGGGCCGCCCGGGCCCGCTCCACATCGGCCCCGCTGCGGGCCTCGAGCGCGGGATCGACCGCCGGCGCCGGCGTGCCGGCGGGGCGGGCGGGCGGCAGGGGCTGTCCGGGAATGACCTCGGTCACCGCATAGCTGTCGGCGACCAGCAGGCCGTCGATATCGAACAGCCGCGCGCGCTGGCCCGCGGGGATGAAGTTGTCCCGCAGCAGCAGGGGCGCCTTCTCGACGTTGAACTGCGGCGTCGGCACGCCGACCGTGTATTCCTTGTCCGCCAGCACATTGGCCAGCAGCTCGGCCTGGGCGACCAGGGTTTCCTGCCGCGCCTCGATCAGGCCGCGTTTCCACTCGTTCAGCAACAGGGCGCCGACGAACAGGATCAGCAGGCTGAGCAGATTCAGGGCCAGGATCAGGCCGCCGAGCCGCGACCCCCCGAAGCGTTTCAGCGGGCGGCGCGGTTCGTCGTCTCCCGACGGGAGCGGATCAGCTTTCGCGATAGCGGTATCCGACGCCATACAGGGTCTCGATGGCGTCGAACTCGGGGTCGACCACCCGGAATTTCTTCCGCATGCGTTTGACGTGGCTGTCGATGGTGCGGTCGTCGACATAGACCTGATCGTCGTAGGCGGCGTCCATCAGGTTGTCGCGGCTCTTCACGAAGCCCGGGCGCTGGGCCAGGGCCTGGAGCAGCAGGAACTCGGTGACGGTCAGCTTGACCGGCTTGCCCTCCCAGGTGCTCTCGTGGCGGGCCGGGTCCATCGACAGCTTGCCGCGCTTGATGGCCTTGGCCGAATTCTCGCCCGAGGGCTCGGGCTCGCCGCCGTCCGCGCCGGTCCGGCGCAGCAGGGCCTTGACCCGCTCGATCAGCAGACGCTGGCTGAACGGCTTGTGGATGTAGTCGTCGGCGCCGAGGTTGAAGCCCAGGATTTCGTCGATCTCCTCGTCGCGCGAGGTCAGCATGATGACCGGGATCTGCGAGGTCTGGCGCAGGCGGCGCAAGACTTCCATCCCGTCCATGCGGGGCATCTTGACGTCCAGGATGGCCAGATCCGGGGGATTGGCCTCCAGCGCCTCCAGCCCGGCGGCCCCATCGTGGTACGCCGTGATCTTGTGACCGTGGCTTTCCAGCGCCAGCGAGACGGAGGCGACGATGTTCTCGTCGTCGTCGACCAGGGTGATGTTGGCCAAAGGCGGTCTCCTTGCAGACTCTTCGTTCGCAGTCTCAACGCACGGCAAGCGTTACCGTTCTAATCCATCATTGTTCGGCGCCGGTCGACCAAAAACCCGACAACAGCGGCCGCGGGCCAGAAGATGGGGCGCGCGATCATGATCCACAACGAAACCCTGCCTTAAAGCCTTGGCGCCATCATGGAGGCGAACAGTAAGAGCGTTTTGATGGCCGGCTCCGTCCACTACGAAGTTTATATCCGAAAGACGGCTCCCGCGCCCTGGACGCTCCAGATGGCCACGGAAGACCGCACGATCGCGGTGCAGACGGCGGAAGACATGCTGGCCGACAGCCGCGCGGCGGCGGTGCGGGTGACCCGGGAAACCCTTGATCCCGACACCATGGAGTTCGCCAGCCTGACCCTGCTGACCCGTGGCGCGCCCGAGGTGAGGCACAAGCGGGTGGTGCCCGATGGCCAGAGCGGTCCGCGCTGCAATGGACCGCAGGACTTCTATACGTCCCAGTCCCGCGAGTTGATCGGCCGGGTGCTCGAGGACTGGCTCGGGCGTCAGGGCGTGACGGCGTTCGAACTGCTGCACCGTCCCGACCTGGCCGAGAAGCTGGAGGCTTCGGGGGTGGAGCTGCAGCACGCCATCCAGAAGGTCGCCGTGCCCGAGAGCCAGGCCGTGGGCCAGCCGGTGCACGATCTGGTGCGCCACTATCAGAAGCTGGCCGACGGGGCGATCGAACGGGTCATCGCCGCGGGCCGGCGCGGACAGTTCCCCAGTCTGGAGGATTGCTCGATCGCCGACCTGGCGCACCGGCTGGCGGGCCAGGCTGACCGGGCCTTCATCATGGGCGGAGTGGTGTCGGGCGCGGTGATCGGGGTCCGCGGCGGCCGCGCGCGGCTGGATCGCCTGATGGATCTGGCCGAGCGCGCGCCCATGGAGGGTCCGCCCCGCGCCATGGTGCTGGTGCCGATCGAACAGATCCTGTGCGAAATGCTGGCGGCGCGCACCAATCTGACGGACATCCTCGGGCCCGCGCTCGATCAGGGCGCCTCGCTGGCGGCCGTGGTGCGGATGGTCGCTCCCAACGAGATCGCCGCCCTGATCCGCCAGGACGTCCGGATGGCCCTGCAGGTTCCGAACGTCGAGGGGCCCGCCGCCCGCCTCGGCGCGCGGCTGGAGGCCGGGGAATTCCCGCTGCTGGCGGCCGCCCTCGCCCGGATGGTGCTGCGCGAGCTGATGAGCCCGCGTCGCCTGCGCCCCAACGACGCCGCGGGCGAGATCGACATCCTGCGCACCCTCGCCATGGCCTTGACCGTCACGGCCGGCCGCCTGCTCACCCTTGAAGAGGTTCAGAACGCGTTCAACGAGCGCTCCAAGGCGATCGTCACCGCCGATTTCGTGGCCGCCTATGTCAAGCCGTGCACCACGGTGCTGTGCGAGGCCGAGGCCCTGACCCGGCTGTGCGAGAACGTGACCGGCACCGCCAACAAGCGCTCGGCGGCCCGCTGGCTGTCGGCCTGCGTCGGCTCCCTGCGGTTCGAAACCGAGATGCGCGCCGCCGCGGTCGGCCAGACCGCGGCGCAGAAGCTGGGCGTCCTCGCCGGCCTGCAACGGGCGGTGCACGGCTGCGGCCTGACCGAGCGCGACGACACCCAGATTTCGGCGGCCATAGGCGCCGTCGGCGGCGCGGTCGAGAGCGAGGCGAAGATCGTGATGATGCTGGCGCGGTCGCCCGCGCCCCTGCCTCAGAAGCTGTCGGTTCTGCTGCGGCTGGCGGCCGGCGAGACCGCGCCTCTCGGGCCCGCGGCGGACCGGGCCAAGGCCGAGGCCGTCAGGCTGTTCCGCGCCCCGGAATCGCGCGCGACCCTGTCGTCCACGCCCGAGGTCCTCGCCCCGCTGAAGGGCCTGATGAGGGCCGCCGGCCTGGCCGCCTAGACCTCAGTCGAAGATGTCGAAAATGCTGTCCCGCTTCTTTTTCCTGTAGCGGTGGTCGTCATCGTCGCGGCTGCGATACCGTTCGTCGCGGTACGCCGGTTGCGCGCCCCAGGGCTGGGGCGCGGGCTGTTGCGGCGGATAGGATGGCTGCTGCGGCGGCGCGGCCTGGGGCGCTGACGCGCGGCCCTCTTCCGTCGCCGAGGCCATCAGCTTCTCCAGCTCGCCCCGGTCCAGCCAGACGCCCCGGCAACTGGGGCACATGTCGAACTGCACGCCGCCCCGTTCCAGCGTCTGCATGGCGGCGTTGTCGTTCGGGCACATCAAGAGCGGCATCGGCGTCTCCATTCACGGTTCAGACGGTAGAGTTGGGGCGGGGCCATGGTTCCGCCAACGCGACCAAGGGCCGCGCCGCGTCTCAGGCGGCGGGCGCCCCGCCCCCGGCCGCGATCCAGGCGTCGATCTGGTCCTCCAGCACCTCCAGCGGCACCGAGCCCGAGCCCAGGACGACGGCGTGGAAATCCCGGATGTCGAAGCGTGATCCGAGCGCCGCCTGCGCCCGCCGGCGCAGCTCCATGATCTTCAGCTCGCCGATCTTGTAGCTGGTCGCCTGACCCGGATTGGTCAGATAGCGCTCGACCTCCTTGACGATGTCGCGCTCGCTCAGCAGCGAGTTCCGCTGGAAATATTCAATGGCCTGTTCGCGGCTCCAGCGCTTCGCATGCAGGCCGGTGTCCGTGACCAGCCGCACCGACCGCCACAGCTCCAGCGACAGCCGGCCGAAGTCGGAATACGGATCCGGGTAGAAGCCCAGCTCCTTGCCGAGGCGCTCCGCGTAGAGCCCCCAGCCTTCGGCGTAGGCGCCGTAACCCCCGAACCGGCGGAAGCGCGGCAGGCTCTCCATCTCCTGGGCGTAGGCGATCTGGAAGTGATGGCCCGGCGCGCCCTCGTGATAGCTGATGGCCTCGATCTGGGGCTTCAGCACCTGGGTCATGTCCGACAGGTTGACGTAGTAGATGCCGGGCCGCGACCCGTCGGGAGCCGGCGAATTGTAGAAGGCGACCGAGGCCGTCGCCTCGCGCCACGGCTCGACCGACCGCACCTCCAGCGCCGCCTCGGGCAGGTCGTGGAACCAGCGCGGCGCGGCCTCCATCACTTGGGCGATGAAGGCCCGCGAGTCGGTCAGATACTGCTCCTTGCCCTCGGGCGTGTTCGGATACTGGAAGCGCGGATCCGTCTTGAGGAAGGCGAACATCTCCTGCAGCGAGCCGGTGAAGCCGACCTGGGTCATGATGGTCTGCATCTCGCCCTGCAGCCGCGCCACCTCGGCCAGACCGATCTCGTGAATCTGGTCCGCCGTCAGGTCGGTGGTCGTCGAGAGCTGCAGACGGGCGTTGTAGAAGGCCTCCCCGTCCGGCAGCCGCCAGACGCCGCCGTCCCGGTCCGGCATGGCCGCGGCCTGGACCTGCACCTCGGCCAGGGCCGACAGCACCCCGTCATAGCCACGCTTCCACTCGCCGGTCAGGGCTTCGCGCCCCTCGGCCAGCAGCCGGTCCTTCGTCGCCTGGTCGGCGTCCAGCGCGCCGACCTTCTTCTGGAAATCGGCCCAGACCGGATTGTCGGCGCCGCCGTCGAAGGGCGCGCCGGCGATGATGTTGCGGGTGTTGGCGATCGACGGCTCGAACACGAAATTCGGCGAGATGATCCCCTTCGACGCCCGGTCGCGCAGCTCGGCGGAAATCTCGTCCATGACCCGCCCGGCGTCGCGCAGCCGGGCCACATAGGCTTCGGCGTCGGACACGTCGCCGACGCGGTGGTTGTTGATCATGAAGACCGGCAGACCCGTGGTGGGATTGCCGTTGGCCGCGAACTGATAATTCCAGTCGCGCCAGCGGTTCGACAGCCGCGCCTGCTCGACCCCGTATTCGAACAGCCGCCACGACACCCGGCTTTCGGGGCTCAGGGTCCGCGGATTGAATTCGTCGTTCAGCCGCACCAGCTGGCTCTCGGCCAGGGCCAGCTGGCGATCGGACGCGGCGTCGGTGGCGTCGTCCAGCCTGTCGTAGCCGGTCTTGAGCCCCAGCGAGGTCATGGTCTGCGGGCTCAGCGCGACCCGCTCCTGGAAGGCCTGTTCGAAGAAGGCCGCCAGCCGGGCGTCCTCGCTCTGCGCCGGGACCGGGACCGCATGCCCGGCGTGGCCGGCGTGGGGGTCCTGCGCCAGGGCGGGCGTCCCCGCCAGCAGGGCGAAGGCGGCGGCGGACGAGACGAGCAGACGGCGCATGGGAACCCCCGGAACACTGAGCCCGCGACCATCTCCGGTCACCGCGCGGGGCGCAAGCCTTGGTCTCTAGAACTGCCGCCAGCTGTCGCCGGGGTCGCGTTCGCCGGGTTCGACGCTCTGCTGGCCCCAGGCGGCGATCATCAGCAGTTTGTGGCTGCGGATGCGGTACTCGCCCGTCATCGGTACGACCGCCCCCAGCGGCGCGCCCGTCCGGGGTTCGTAGAGGAAGCCCGAGAACTCGGCGACGCCGACGCGATCGCGCTGGCTGTAGAGCGACAGTTCGGGCACCGAGACGACGTTGAAGCTGTCGTTGATCGGCACGCGCATCTCGGGCAGGCCGAAGACGCGGCGCATCTGTTCCAGCGACAGCGCCCCGGCGCGCAGTTCGAACACCGCGTCGGCCTCGACCCTGGACGGGGCAAGCGCGTAGCCCGCCTCGGACAGGGCGCCGCGGATGGCGCTGACCGCATAGGCGGCGTTCTCGGCCTGGAAGAAGGCGGCGTCGACGAAGACCCGCGATCCCGCCGGGATCGGCAGGGTCAGGCCCTCGACCGCGCGGTCGGCGGCGCGCGCGACCAGCAGCTGTTCCGTCGCCGTGCGCGACGGATAGGTCTCGGAGGTGGAGGCGCAGGCCGCCAGCGTCCCGGCCGCGGCGATGACGGCGATCAGGGTCCGCACGGTCACCAGCTGCCGGTGTTCGGCATGGAGGCCCAGGGCTCGGCGGGGGCCAGGGGCGCGCCTTCCTGCAGCAGTTCGATGGAGATGCCGTCGGGCGAGCGGACGAAGGCCATATTGCCGTCGCGCGGCGGCCGGTTGATCACCACGCCCCCGTCCATCAGCGTCCGGCAGGCGGCGTAGATGTCATCCACCCGATAGGCCAGATGGCCGAAATTGCGCCCGCCGTCATACGGCTGGGGGTCCCAGTTGAAGGTCAGTTCGACCTCGGGCGACCGCTCGGCCTCCGCGCGCGTCCGGTCGGCGGGGGCCGCGAGGAAGACCAGGGTGTAGCGCCCGGCCTCGTTCTCCATCCGGCGCGTCTCCACCAGACCCAGCAGGTCGCGGTAGAATCGCAGCGAGGCGTCAAGGTCCGTGACCCGGACCATGGTGTGCAGATAGCGCATGGGAAGGTCCATCCTGGGGAGGGGCGGGAAGCCGGCCTCTATAGCGACCCTTCGCCGCGATCGCGAATAACGGCCTGTTTCGGCAGGTGCGCCGGTCCACGCCGCCTGCTAGAGGCGACCGGTCCGGCCGCCGCCGAAGGAATTCCATGCTCCGCAAGCTCTACGACTGGGTCTTCGCCCTGGCCCGCAGCAAACACGCCACGCCGGCCATGGCCGCGGTTTCGTTCGCCGAGAGTTCCTTCTTCCCCATTCCGCCCGACGTGATGCTGGCGCCGATGATCCTGGCCCGGCCGGATCGGGCCTATTTCTATGCGACCGTCTGCACCGTGGCGTCGGTGCTGGGCGCCGTGCTGGGCTATGCGATCGGCTATTTCCTCACCGATGTCGGGATGATGATCCTGACGTGGCTGGGCAAGGCCGACACCTTCGAGGCGTCCAAGGCCCTGTTCCAGAAACACGGGGCCTGGGTGATCCTGATCAAGGGCCTTACGCCCATCCCGTTCAAGCTGATCACCATCGCCTCGGGCATCTTCCAGTTCAACTTTCCCCTGTTCGTGGCGCTGTGCGTCGTGACCCGGGGCGCGCGCTTCTATGCCGAGGCCTTCATCCTCAAGCGCTGGGGCCCGGCCATGCTGGCGATGGTCGAGAAGCGGCTGGCGATGTGGAGCATCATCGGCCTGGTGGTGCTCGTCGGCGCCATCGTGGCGGTCAAGCTTCTCTGATCGAGCGAGCCTCATCGACGCGGCGTTCCGGCGCGGCTATGAACGTCGTCCGATGAGACGCCTTTATCGACTCCTGACGCGGTGGTGGACCGCCTTCGCCCTCGCCGCCTCGCTGGCGCTGCTGGGCGCGGCGCATGCGTTCGAGCGGTTCGCCGGCCTGGCGCCGTGCAACCTGTGTCTCAAGCAGCGCGAGGTCTACTGGGGCGCCGTCGTCATCGCCCTGACCGCCACCCTCTGGCACGTCATCAGCCGCGGCAGCCGCGGCACGCCCCGCATCGCCGCCTTCCTGCTGGCCGTCGTCTTCGCCACCGGGACGATCACCGCCGTCTTCCACATGGGCGGTGAGATGAAGTGGTGGGAACTGCCCGCGACCTGCGCCGGCGGGGGAGACGTCAATCTCGAAAGCCTGGCCGCGCTCGCCCTCGGCGCCGGACCGATCGAGGCGCCGGTCTTCTGCGACACGGTGACATGGCGGTTCCTCGGCCTGTCGATGGCAGGATGGAACGCCCTGATCTCGGCGGCCCTCGCCATCTTCAGCCTGCTCGCCGCAAAGAGGCCCAAGGATGCCAGAGCGCCTCGAACCTGAACCTCCCGTAGCGGATTCCACGACCGGTCGGCGCATTCCTCTGGCCCGGCCGGGACGGGGCGCGAGCCGCCGTCGCCGGGCCGAAATCCTGCGCGTCGATCACGCGGGCGAATACGCCGCCGTCCACATCTATCGGGCCCAGAAGGCCGTGTTCGAGGGCCGCGCGGGCAAGGCGGCGCTGGTCGCCGATACGGGCGGGATGCAGGCCCAGGAGGCGGTGCATCTGGCGCGCTTCGACGCCCTGCTGAACGCCGAACGGGTGCGGCCCACGGCGATGACCCCGGTCTGGCGCCTGGCCGCCCTGGCCCTGGGGACCGGCACGGCCCTGATGGGCGAAAAGGCCGCCCACGCCTGCACCGAGGCGGTCGAGAGCGTCATCGAGGAACACTACGCCGACCAGATCGCCGAGCTGCGCGAGAGCGATCCCGCGTTGGCGGCGGAGCTGTCTGTTTTCCGGGACGAGGAGCTGGCGCACCACGATCACGCCGTGGACCACGGGGCCCGCGAGGCGCCTGGCTATGGTCTGCTGAGCGCGGTCATAAAGGCCGGTTGCCGTGTGGCGATCAGGATCAGCGAAAAGGTCTGACCGCACGTACGGGTTGCGATCCGCCGCCCCGTTGGCATTATAGGCCCGAAGTTTCACAGGAGAGCCGTGTGCCGTTCCCCGTCGCCTTGCTGGCCTCGCTCGTCTTGTCGCAGCAGACACCTCCAGCCCGGACCCCCGCGGTCGCGCCGGCGCCCGTCGCGGCGACCGCAGCCGAAGCCGCTCCGGCGCCCTCGGGCGCAAGCGTCGTCGCGGAGCAGGCCCAACCGACGCAGGTCTGCCGGACCGAGCCGGTGACCGGATCGCGCTTCGGCCGTCGGATTTGCCGCAGCGTGGTCCAGAGCGGCGAGGATCGCGCCGACAGCCGCGAAATGTTGCGCCAGATGCAGGGCGCCCGGACTCCGCCGGTCGGCTAGGGCGTAACGGCGGGCTCGACGTCGAAGGCCAGCAGCAGGGTCCGCTGCCGCGGATTGTCGTTATCGTCCGACAGGATGTAGAGGCGCGTCCCTGACACGCCCGCCGTCGCCGCCACGCCCTCGAAATTATCGGTCGTTGACGGCAGGCCGAGGGTCGCCAGCACGGGGCCCGGCCGGCCTGACGCGTCCATGCGGCGCAGGCGCGCGCGCATGTCGAACGGCGCGCGGTACAGGCGCTCGACGACGAACCAGCCGCCGCCCGCCGGGTCGCGGTCCATGCCGGTGATGCGCCAGTCGGCGATTGCAGGCGGCGTCGCCGGCGGCGCGACGACCTCGACGCATCGCAGGGGCGCGCAATCCCAGACTCCACCGCCCTCCGCGGCGGCGCGCAGGCCGTCCGGTCCGGCCGCCAGCGCTTCCAGGCCGTCGTTTCCGGGCGGGACGGGCGGAACCGCCCGCGGAGAGGGACGGTCTCGCAGGCCGTCGAGCGGGCCATAGGACCACAGGCGCGGCCTCTGTTCGAAACCGACGAGCAGATCGCCGTCCGCCGTGATCGCCAGGCTTTCGGCGTCGCCGTCGGCCTTGCTCGGGAAGCCGCGCCCGTCTTCGGCGGTCAGGCCTCGCAGACGCAGACCGGACAGGCCCGCCAGCCGACCCCGCCGATCGAACCCCAGCCGCCCACGCACCAGATCCCCCGCATCCGTGACGGCGATGAAGTCTCCGTCCACCAGCTTCAGGTCTGACAGGCCGTGCAACCGGTCGCCCCTGGGCGCGACGATCTGAAGTCCACCGGCGAACCGCACGCCCGGAGCCAGCCGGACGCCGCCGGGCGCGCCCAGCCCGATGGGGCGGATTTCGGCGGCAATCGGGGTCCAGCCGCCGGCGGTGCCTCGCCAGGGTTCGGAAACCGCACCCGCGCCCGCGCAGGCGCCCAGCAGCCATGTCAGGACGACGGCGGCGAGCCGCCTCACGCGGCCTTCCGGCGGCGGCCCGCCGAGACGGCCTTGGGCTCGGCGTCGAACAGGGCGGCCAGGTTTTCGACCATGGCCCCGGCCAGCTGTTCGACATCGACGATGGTCACGGCGCGGCGATACCAGCGGGTCACGTCGTGGCCGATGCCGATGGCCATCAGCTCGACCGGCGAACGGGTCTCGATCTCGGCGATGATCTGGCGCAGGTGCTTGTCCAGATACAGGGCGGCATTGGCCGACTGGGTGGAATCGTCGACCGGCGACCCGTCCGAGATGACCATCAGGATGCGGCGCGACTCGGTGCGGGCCAGCAGCCGTTCGTGGGCCCAGGTCAGGGCCTCGCCGTCGATGTTTTCCTTCAGCAGCCCCTCGCGCATCATCAGGCCGAGGCTCTTCTTGGCCCGCCGCCACGGCGCGTCGGCGGACTTGTAGATGATGTGGCGCAGGTCGTTCAGACGGCCCGGATTGGCGGGCTTGCCGGCCGTGATCCACGCCTCGCGCGACTGGCCGCCCTTCCACGCCCGGGTGGTGAAGCCGAGGATCTCGACCTTGACCCCGCAGCGCTCCAGCGTCCGCGCCAGGATGTCGGCGCACACCGCCGCGACCATGATCGGCCGCCCGCGCATCGAGCCGGAATTGTCCAGCAGCAGGGTCACCACCGTGTCGCGGAAGGGGCTCTCGCTCTCGGCCTTGAAGCTCAGCGGGCTGGTCGGGTCAGTGATGATCCGGGTCAGGCGGGCGGTGTCCAGCACCCCCTCCTCGAGATCGAAATGCCAGCTGCGGTTCTGCTGCGCCATCAACCGGCGCTGCAGCTTGTTGGCCAGCCGCGACACCACCGACGACAGGGCCGTCAGCTGCTGGTCCAGCAGGGCCCGCAGCCGCTCCAGCTCGTTGGGGTCGCACAGGTCGGCGGCGTCGACCACTTCATCGAAGGCGGTCGTGAACACCCGATAGGCGTCGATGGCGCGGCCGTCGTCGGCGGTCTGCTGGCGGTTGGGCAGGGAGCCTTCGTTGACGTCGGGGCCGTTGTCCGAGGCCTCGCCGTCGGGATCACCGGGCGCGCCGTCCGGGCGGCTGTCGCGGTCCTCGCCCTCGGCCCTGTCGTCGGCCGAGCCGTCCATCGACTGGCCCTCGCCGCCGCCGGCGTCCTCCTCCTCGTCCTGGTCGTCGGCGGCGTCGGGGTCCTGCGGGGGCTCCTCGTCGCCCTGATTGTCCGAGGCGTCGTCGCCGCGCCCGTCGCCGGGATCAAGGTCCAGCGCCCGCAACACGTCCTTCAGCCGCTCGGCGAACATCGCCTGGTTGCCGGCTGCCGCCGCCAGGGCGTTCAGCTTCGCCCCGGCCCTGTCCTCGATGCTCGTGCGCACGAGATCCAGCATGGCGCCGGCGCCGTCGGGCGCGCGCTGGCCGGTCAGGCGCTCGCGCACCAGCAGGGCCACGGCCTCGGCCACCGGGACCCGCTCGGCCTCGGTGACGCGCAGGGCCCCCATCTTCTCCAGACGGGTCAGCAGGGCCGCGCTCATATTGGCCCGGACCCCGGCGAGGGCGGTCGAGCCGACGGCCTCGACGCGAGCCTGTTCCACGGCCTCGAACACCTCGGCGGCGCGCGTGTCCACGGGCCGCAGCCGGGCGTGCAGGCCTTCGTCGTGATTGGCCAGGCGCAGCGCCAGCCGGTCGGCCTGGCCTCGCAGGGCGGCGTTGCCGGTCGCGCCGGGATCGCGCGGCGGATGCGGCAGGGTCAGGACGCCGTTGGCCAGTTTCGGCCCGTCCGAACCGAACGTGACCTCAAGCTCGGACTGCTCGGCCAGCGCCCGCGCCGCATGGGCGAGCGCGCGCTTGAAGATGTCGGCGGGGGTTTCGGCGGCGGCCATGGGCGACACATAGCGCAGCGAGCGGAGAGGGGAAGCGTTCTCCCTCCCTTTATGCGGAGGGATGTCGGTGCGAAGCGACGACAGGGTGGGTGTGTCAGCCGTTCCCCACCCGGTCGCTTCGCGACCACCCTCCCCATAAAGGGGAGAGAGACGACGATTACGCCGCGTTGGCCGCTTTCGACTTCAGCTTGGCCTGGTGCGCGCGCATGCCCGCGGCGATCAGTTCGGCGGCCTCGCCGGCGTCGCCCCAGCCCTTCACCGTCACCGACTTGTTCTTCTCCAGGTCCTTGTAGCGGGTGAAGAAATGCTCGATCTGCTCGACCAGGATGGCCGGGAGCTGCCGGTAGCTGGCGATGTCGGTGTAGTAGGGGTTCAGCTTGTCGACCGGCACGGCCAGGATCTTCTCGTCGCCGCCGGCCTCGTCTTCCATCTTCAGCACGCCGATCGGGCGCGAGCGGATGATGCAGCCCGGCACCACCGGCGTCGGGTTCAGCACGATCACGTCGCAGGGATCGCCGTCGTCCGACAGGGTGTGCGGGATGAAGCCGTAGTTGCCCGGATAGTACATCGCCGTGTGCAGGAAGCGGTCGACGAACAGGGCGCCCGACGCCTTGTCCATCTCGTACTTCACCGGCAGGCCGCCCTGCGGGATCTCGATGATGACATTGACGTCCCAGGGCGGGTTGGGGCCGACGGGGATGGCGTCGATATTCATGGCGCGCTCGATTATGGTGCAGTGCGATACGAAGTGGCGGGCGTGATAGGCGTGCACGGCGCCCGAAGCAAGGCGGAGCATGCTTTGGCCCTGGCGCCGGCGCCGCGGTCACTCGCGGCTTGAGCGCCGGGGCCGCGCGCGCCACCATGGGGGGATGACGAGGACCCTCCGATGACCCTGTTCGACTGGCTGGCCCTCGGCCTCTTCATCCTCTGCTGGCTCGGCTACGGCCCCCTGCTCGGCCTGCTGGCGCGGCGCAGCGGCACGCTGAACGACGACATGATGGTCGTCCGCCGGGTGTGGATGACGGCCATGACCCATCGCGAGATTCGCCTCGTCGACAGCCAGTTGCTGGGCCACACCATCAATTCCGGAGGCTTTTTCGCCTCGACCAACCTGCTGCTGATCGCGGCGGTGGCCAGCGTCCTGTTCGGCGGCGAGCAGGCGCTTCAGGGGTTCGCCTCGGTCGGCGCCGAAGACGTGCCGACCCGGTTGCTCGAGGCCAAGCTGGCCCTGGTGTTGGTCTGCCTGGCCCGTGGCCTGCTGGATTTCATCTGGTCGATCCGCCAGCTGAACTACTCGCTGGCCCTGATCGGCGCGGCGCCCGAGGTGCACACAGAGGCGGACCGGGTGGCGCTCGGCGATGCGGCGGCCAACCTGCTGAACCCCGCGCTCAGCGCCTTCAGCCAGGGCGTGCGCGGCTATTATTTCGCCCTGGCGGCGGCGGCCTGGCTGTTCGGACCGCTGTGGCTGGCCGTCGGCGTCGCCGCCGCCTTCTGTCTGCTGGTCTGGCGCCAGGCCGGGTCCCCCGCCGCCCGCGCGATCCGCAGCGCGCGGCGATTGCTCGAGCCGTGACGCTGAACGCCCAAGGTTGTTCGCAGATGCGCTTGCGTCTGGACAGTTTTTCCCCGGAAACCGGTTACAGGTCGATCACATGGAACGACCGTACCGTTACACGGCGTGAACGCAGGTGCGAAATACCGTCTTGACGGTTTGTGCACTGCACACTAGCTTGGTTTTCGACGCCTCCGGGCGTCATGCCCTTCCTGGGCGTTTCCTCCCTAAAGACTTTAATGCCGCGCCTTCGGGCGCGGCTTTTTTTGTCGCGCGGCGGGCGACGGTGCTAGGTTTCCTGTCGATATCGCACAGGGGACGATCATGACCATTCGATCCAGACTCGCCATCGCCGCCGGCGCCGCTGTCCTGCTGGTGGCCGGCGCCGCCGCCGCCGGCACGATCGCCGGCTGCTGCTGCAAGGATGACTGCTGCGACGAGATGGCGGCGCCGCAAGCGCCGACGCCCGCCCCGCCCGTCGGCTAGAGGCGTCAAACGTCGTCGGCCAGCAAGCCCGCGATCACCCGGGCGACGCCCTTCTGTGTCCGGGACCAGCCCGCGGACGGGGTCCGGGACGCCTCGTCGAAATACAGGGCGCGGTTCAGTTCGATCTGGATGGCGTGAAACCCCTCGGCGGGCCGCCCCCAGGCCTGGGTCGTCCAGCCGCCCGCATAGGGCTGATTCAGCGCCACCCGCCAGCCCAGCCCCTCAAAGGCCCGCCGCAGCCGCCGCGTCAGGTCCGCCGAACAGGACGATCCGTGCCGGTCGCCCAGCACCACGTCGGGCCCCCGCGCGCCGCCGGCGGCCTGCGTCGCCCGCGCGGGCATCGAATGCCAGTCCACCAGCACCGCCTCGCCGCGCCGCGCCCGGGCCGCCTGCATCTGCTCGCCGAGCGCCGCGTGATAGGGGGCGTGCACCCGGGCGATCCGTTCGCGCGCCTCGTCCAGCGTCAGCCGGCGCGCGTACAGCGGAAGTCCGTCGCCGCTCAGCCGGGGGATGACGCCATAGCCCGCCGCCGTTCGCGGAGACCCCGCGCCGGCGCCGGCCCCCTCGATCAGCGCCGGGTCCAGATCGGCGGGATCGCGGTTGAGATCGACATAGGCCCGGCCCAGCCGCCCCAGCACCAGCGCCGCGCCGCCCTCCGCGCCCGGCGCGATCAGCCGGTCGACGAGGGCGTCCTCGGCGCTGCGCAGGCTGGCCTCGGGCAGAGCCGGATCGGCGCCCATGTCGGCCGGGTACAGCCCGCCGGAATGGGGCGAGGCGAAGACGAACCGACCGGGCGCGGCGGGCCGCACCAGGGCGAAACCGGCCCCGTCGTCCGCGTGATCCCCGCTGCCGTCTGCTGAATTCATGCCGCAGCCATAGCCTGTTTCAGCGCGTCATCCACAGGGGACGGCGGTGGCATGCCGCTGATTTTCATGGCGGGTTTACCAGTGCGGGCCTAGCTTGGCGTAAAGACGATCCGGGGCGAAAATCACATGGCGCGCATTCTTCTGGCCGAGGACGACCACTCCCTGCGCGGGTTCCTGACCCGCGCCCTGGAGCGGGCCGGCCATTCCGTGGTCGACTGCGAGAACGGCGACGACGCCATCGACGCCCTCGACCAGGGCCCGTGGGACCTGCTGCTGACCGACATCGTCATGCCCGGCGCCGACGGCATCGAGGTGGCGCGCGTCGCCGCCGCCCGCCAGCCCGGCATCCGCATCATGTTCATCACCGGTTTCGCGGCCGTGGCGCTCAGCGCCGCCCAGGCCAGCCCGCAGGCCAAGGTCCTGTCCAAGCCCGTCCACCTTCGCGACCTCGTGGGCGAAGTCGAACGCATGGTGGCGGCGGCCTGAAATCCGCCGCGGGCGGTCACGATGATGAGATCGAATCGCCCTGGTTTCGCCCTTGCGGTCAGCGCCCTCAAGGGGTTATAGACCGCTCCTTCCCGTTCCGGACCTGTCCGGAACCGTCTTGGCGGATGCGTAGCTCAGCGGGAGAGCACCTCGTTGACATCGAGGGGGTCACAGGTTCAATCCCTGTCGCGTCCACCATTCCTTCCCTGACAATCCCGCCCGACCGGCGCCGGCCGGTTCTCCGCCCGCGATTGAACCTTCGGCCGTTTCGGGGATTGCCCTGTCATGGCCCTCAATCTCGACACCCTCCTCGAAGGTTCTCCGGCTTACGGCGTTCTCGACGCCAAGGACGGGGTCGTGCTGTTCCGACGATCCGGACATGAGGCGGCGTTCGACGCCATGGCCGCCGAGGTGCTCGACGCCTCCGGCGAGGCGTTCGAGGCGATCCCTCTGACCGACGACCGCCAGCGCTGCGACCGGCTGTTCATCGCGCCCCTGACGGAAACCCGGTCCTTCGACCCTCGCTAGGGTTCGTTGACATAGGCGCGACCGCGGGTTCAAGCCGTGACCATGAACAGCCGCCCGAAACTTCGCCGCCTGCTCGACCTGCCCGGCGTCGCCGATCTGGAGATGAAGGCGCTGATGAAACCGCGCCATGCCGATCCGGACGCGCGCGCGGAATTCCCCGACATCGATGCGACGGCCCAGGCCGCCTTCGGCCTGACCGTCGAGGCGGCGGAAGCCATCGCCCTGCCCGCCGACTGGGACGACATCCAGCATCTTGAAGGTTTCGACCTGCTCGACGCCTTCGCCGCCGAGGGCTGGGATGTCGCGGACGACCGGCGCAAGCCGCTGCGCATGCTGGGCCATTTCGCCCTGCCCCTGGCCCTGGCCATGCGCGGCGTCGCCGGCGAACTGCCGTTCCAGCCCGAGGACACGACGCCCGAACCCTGGGGCGCCGGCATGGCCGCCGAGGCCAAACGCTTCCGCAAACGCTAGGGTCGGGCCGGAATCTCCAGCCCGCGCCGCACCGCCGGCCGCGCCAGCCCGCGCTCCAGCCAGGCCGGGACGGTCTTCAGGCTGTCAAATCCGACCAGGTCGCGCGCCTCGTAGAAGCCGATCAGATTGCGCACCCAGCCCAGGGTGGCGACATCGGCGATCGAATAGTCGTCCATGATCCAGTCGCGCCCCTCGAGCCGCGTCTCGAGCACGCCCAGCAGCCGCTTCGACTCCGCGACGTAGCGCTGCAGCGGACGCTTGTCCTCGTACGCCCGGCCCGCGAATTTGTGGAAGAAGCCGAGCTGCCCGAACATCGGGCCGATCGCCCCCATCTGGAACATGACCCACTGGATGGTCTGGTACCGGGTCGCCGGATCGGCCGACAGCAGCTTGCCGGTCTTCTCGGCCAGATAGATCAGGATGGCTCCGGATTCGAACAGGGCCAGCGGCGTCCCGCCCGGACCGTCGGGATCGATGATGGCCGGAATCTTCCCGTTCGGGTTCAGCGACAGATATTCCGGCGTCCAGCTCTCGTTCTTGCCGATGTCGATGAAATGCGCCTCATACGGCAGGCCGATCTCTTCCAGCATGATCGAGACCTTCACCCCGTTGGGGGTGTTCAGCGAATAGAGCTGCAACCGGTCGGGATGGGCGGCGGGCCAGCGCTGCGTGATCGGGAAGGCGGACAGGTCGGCCATGGGGCGCTCCGGGGGCAGGGGGACGCTCCGCATGTTGGAAGCCGCCGGCGGAACCGCAACATGACGGGTGACGGACGGGCCTGGCCGGGGTCTGGACCGGCGCGCGTCCGCGATGCATTGGAGGCGGATGTCCGACCTGTTTCCGACCCCCTCTCCCGCAGACTGGCGCGTCCTGGCCGAAAAGGCGCTGAAGGACCGGCCGCTGGAAAGCCTGGTGCATCTGGACGCCGACGGTCTGGCGGTGCGGCCCCTGTATGCGGGCGTGAGCGGGATCACGGCGATTTCGGCGCCCCGGCCCTCGGACGCGGATGGGCGGGCCTGGGACGTGCGGACCCTGATCGAGGGCGACGGTGCGGCGGAAGTCAATGCGGCGGCCCTTGCCGACCTCGAAGGCGGCGCGGCCTCCATCCTGCTCAAGGGCGCAATCCTGTCGGACTCCGAGCCCCTGTCGCGGGCGCTGGACGGCGTGGCGCTGGAGTTGGCCGCGGTCGGACTGGACGCCGGCCTCGACGGCCCCGAGGCGGCCAACGCCCTGGCCGTTGCGGCCAAGGGCTCGCCGCGCGCGAAACTGATGTTCCACATGGACCCGCTGTCGGCCTTCGCCGAAACGGGCGCCGCCCCCCGCACGATCGAGGAGCATCTGACGCTGGCGGCCAATACGGCGGCGCGTCACGCCGGCGCCTATCCCGAGGCCAGCTTCTTCCTCGCCGGCGGCCGGGTCGTGCATGAGGCCGGCGGCTCGATCGCCCAGGAACTGGGCTTCGCCGCCGCCAACGCCGTCGCCCTGATCCGCGCGGCCGTCGCCGCCGGAATGACCGAGGAACGGGCGCTGAAAGGGACGGTGCTCGCCGTCTCGGTCGACCAGGAGTATTTCGACGGCCTCGCCAAGGTCCGCGCCCTGCGTCTGATCTGGCGCTCCATCGGCAAGGCGTTCGGCGCCGAAACGCCCGCGATCATCGAGGCCCGCTCGTCGCGCCGCATGCTGTCGGCCCGCGACCCCTGGCCCAATCTGCTGCGGCTGACGGCGGCCGGCTTCGCCGGGGCGATCGGCGGGGCGGACGCCGTGGTGCTGGACGGCCTGTCGCGCGCCAACGGCCGCTCCGACGCCTTCGCCCGCCGTCAGGCGCGCAACACCCAGGCCGTGCTGATGGAGGAGGCCCATCTGGGCCGGGTCGACGATCCGGCGGCGGGTTCGTGGTTCCTCGACGCCCGCACCCGCGACCTGGCCGAGGCCGGCTGGGCCGAATTCCAGCGCATCGAGGGCGAGGGCGGCCTGATCGTCGCCCTGCGCACCGGCGACATTCAGGACCGCGTCGCCGCCGCACGGGCCGAGCGCGAGGCGGCGCTGGCGAGCGGCGCAGCGCATCTGGTCGGCGTGACCAAATTCGTCGATCCCGAGCCCCGCCCCGCGCCGTTCGAGGCCGAGCCGCGGCCGGCCCGCTTGACCGGCGGCGACGCCTGCGATCCGCTGATCCCGATCCGGTTCGCCGCCCCGTTCGAGACTGAAACCTGGGAGGCCGGCCGATGAGCGCGCCCGACTTCACCAAAATCCCGCTCGACCTCGACCCCACCGGCGCCGGCCCGACCCGCGATGCGTGGAACACGCCCGAAGGCCTGACCGTCGAAACCGCCTACGGCCCCGACGCCGTCGAGGGCCTCGACTTCATCCACGGCCTGCCGGGCATCGCCCCCTATGTGCGCGGTCCGTATCCGACCATGTACGCCGGCAACCCCTGGACCATCCGCCAGTACGCCGGCTTCTCGACCGCCGAGGCCTCCAACGCCTTCTACCGTCGCAACCTCGCGGCCGGTCAGAAGGGGCTGTCGATCGCCTTCGATCTGGCCACACACAGGGGCTACGATTCCGACCACCCGCGGGTGAAGGGCGATGTCGGCATGGCCGGGGTGGCCATCGACAGCATCTACGACATGCGGACCCTGTTCGACGGCATCCCGCTCGACAAGATGAGCGTGTCGATGACCATGAACGGCGCCGTCCTGCCGATCCTGGCCCTCTATGTCGTCGCCGCCGAGGAGCAGGGCGTGCCGCACGCGGCCCTGACCGGGACCATCCAGAACGACATCCTCAAGGAGTTCATGGTCCGCAACACCTACATCTATCCGCCCGGGCCCTCGATGCGGATCGTGTCGGACATCTTCGCCTGGACCGCGGCCGAGACCCCGAAATTCAACTCCATCTCGATCAGCGGCTATCACATGCAGGAGGCCGGGGCCTCGGCCGATCTGGAGCTGGCCTATACCCTCGCCGACGGGGTCGAATATCTGAAGGCCGGGGTCGCGGCGGGCATGGACGTGGACCGGTTCGCGCCGCGCCTGAGCTTCTTCTGGGCCATCGGCATGAACTATTTCATGGAGGTGGCCAAGCTGCGCGCCGGCCGCCTGCTGTGGGCCGAAGCGGTCTCGCAATTCGGCGCGAAGGATCCTAAGTCGCTGTCCCTGCGCGCCCACTGCCAGACCTCGGGCTGGTCGCTGGCGGCGCAGGACGTGTTCAACAACGTGCCCCGCACCATGGTCGAGGCCATGGCCGCGGCCGGCGGCCAGACCCAGAGCCTGCACACCAATGCGCTGGACGAGGCGCTGGCCCTGCCGACCGACTTCTCGGCCCGGATCGCGCGCAACACCCAGCTGCTGCTGCAGATGGAGACCGGCCTGACGACGGTCATCGACCCGTGGGGCGGCAGCTTCTACGTCGAACGCCTGACCCACGAACTGGCGAACAGGGCCCGCGTCCTGATGGCCGAGGTCGAGGCCTTGGGCGGCATGGCGAAAGCCATCGAGGCCGGCGTGCCCAAGATGCGGATCGAGGAGGCCTCGGCCCGCACCCAGGCCCGCATCGACACCGGCCAGCAGACCGTCGTCGGCGTGAACCGCTATCTGTCCGACGCGGTCGACGACATCCCCATGCTGAAGGTCGACAACGCCGCCGTCCTCACGGCCCAGATCGACAAGCTGAAACGCCTTCGCGCCGAACGCGACGAGGCCAGGACCCGGGCCGCGCTGGACGCCCTGACCGAGGGCGCGCGCGGGACCGCCAACCTGCTGGAGCTGTCGGTCCAGGCCGCCCGCGCCTGCGCCACCGTCGGCGAAATCTCCGACGCGCTGGAGGCCGCCTTCGGCCGCCACGTCGCCACCGTGAAGACCGTCTCCGGCGTCTACGCCAGGGAAGCCGGCGCCGATCCGAAGATCAGCCGCGCCCGCGACATGGTCGCCGCCTTTGTCGAGAACGACGGCGGCCCGCCGCGCATCCTGATCGCCAAGCTCGGCCAGGACGGCCACGACCGCGGCCAGAAGGTCATCGCCACCGCCTATGGCGACCTGGGGCTCGAGGCTGTCGCCGGCTCGCTGTTCCAGACTCCGTCCGAAGCGGCGAAGGAGGCGGTGGCGCGCAACGTCCACGCCGTCGGCGCCTCGTCATTGGCCGCCGGCCACCTGACGCTCGTGCCCGAACTGAAGGCCGAACTGGAGAAGCTGGGCCGTCCCGACATCATGATCGTGGTCGGCGGGGTCATCCCGCCGTCGGACGTCCAGACCCTGATCGACATGGGCGCGGCCGCCGTCTATCCGCCCGGCTCGGTCATCGCCGACACGGCCATCGACCTGATCGAAAAGCTGAACCAGCGGCTGGGCTACGCCCAGAAACCCTGAACCCTAGGGCCGGTGGCGCGGCGGCAGGGCGGCCACCTCCGCCGCGGTCAACTGGCGGCTGATGCGGACGCGGCAGACGGTCGAAGGCGAGGTCGAACCGGCCACGACCACCCTGGCCCAGTCGTCAGTGCACAGCCGCGACCCGGCCATGCCGCCGTCGGGGATCAGCGCCACCTGCTGGGCGAAGTCCAGATCCTGGCAGCCGCCCGCAGCGTTCAGCTCATAGACCGCGTCGCGGCCCACACGCAGAAAGACCTGGTCCGGCCGGCCCTTGGTGTAGTTGTTGACCTGGCCGACGCTGAAGCACTGGCGGGCCCGGGGCGGATCGCCGGCGTCTGCCATGCCCGCCCGCCCCACGCCGGGATCGACGGGCGCGCAGGCTGCGAGGGCGACGGCGACGGCGCTGGCGGTGAAGGCGGCACGCATGGCGATCTCCGGTTGTGAAGGGTCAGCCCGTCAACCTTCTGCCTTGTCGACCAGGTGCGCAAGGCTCCCGGTCTTCCGCCATCGCGCCGGGTCGACCCGCGCCGCCAGATCGGCCGGCAGGGGCGACGGCGCGCCGAGGGCGAGGGCCGCGACATGCTCGGCCAGCAGGGGCGCGGCGCAGAAGCCGCGCGAACCAAGGCCGCCGAGAACGAACAGGCCCGGGCGACCGGAAACCGGCCCCGCCAGCGGCAGGCGGTCGGGCGTCGTCGCGCGGACGGCGGCGCGCGCCTGTCCCGGCCCCGCCGCCTCTACCCGCGCCGCCAGCCCCGGCAGCCGGGCGGCCAGCACGGCCAGATTGCGTTCGCTGTCGGCGCGGCGGATCTCCTTTCCGACCTCGCCCCGGTCATGGGTGGCCCCGAACAGCAGGCCCTCGCCGGTCGGGACCGCATAACCGCCCCAGGCGACCGGCGGCGCGACCACGCCCTCGACCCAGTCGGCCTGGCCGCGCACCGGCGACAGCGGCGCTTCGGGCCAGAGGCCGGCGACGCCCCAGCCGGCGGCGACCACGACGATGTCGGCTTCGGCGATGATTTCGCCGTCGCCGGCGATCAGCCGCCAGCCTCCATCATGGGGCTCCACTCCCGCCACCTCGGCCGTGGCCCGGTCGGCTTGCGTCAACCATTGCGCCAGCACCGGCGCGGGCTGTAGCGCCAGCGCCTCGCCCATCAGCAGGCCGCCGTCGACGGGCTCTCCGAGGCGAGCCGAGCACGCCGCCGCGTCGAGCACCGCCATGCCGCCCTCCGGCCAGACCGGCTGTTCCGCGACCTTGCCGAAACGCCCCGCATCCCGGGCTTGCTGTTCCAGCTGCAGGACGCCCCGGTCCAGAACGGCGCCCGGCGCGGCGGCGTAAAGGGCGCGCGCCCGATCCAGCGCCTGGGCGAACAGGGCCGCGATGCCGGCGTCGCCGGCGTCCAGCCGCGGGGTGACGAGGGCCGCCGGAAAGCCCGACGCCCCCGCGCCGGGCCGGTCCGCTTCATACACCACGGGCCGGACGCCCAGCGCGGCGAAGGCCCGCGCCATCGACGCGCCGGCGATCCCGGCGCCGACGACGGCCACGGACGGGCCGGCCGCCGCCTCGTTCGCCGCCCCGGGCAGCCAGGCCTCCAGCCGTTCGCGCTTGCGCCCGTGTCCGGGCCGTTTGGCGACCGCGAAGCCGCGCCCGGCCAGGCCGCGCCGCACCGAGCCCGCCACGGTGAAGGTCGCGGCGCGCGCGCCCGGCGCCGATCGGGCCGCGATCCCGTCCATCACCGCATCGGACCACATGCCGGGATTGGTCGAGGGCGCGAACCCGTCCAGGAACCAGGCGTCGGCCCGGCCCGCCCATTGCTCCAGCGCCCACGCCACGTCGCCGATCGCCAGATCCACGACGGCGTTGAACCCCGGCAGGTCGAGCCGGTGAAAGCCCGGCGTCGGCGCGGGCCAGGCCGCCAGCAGGGCCTCCGACGCCCCGGCCAGTTCGGGCCAGGCCGACAGGGCCCGGGCCGCCTCTTCCCGCCCCAGCGGAAAGCCCTCGACCGAAAACACATGCAGCCGCCCGTCCGGCGGCCCCTCTCGGCGCCACAGGTCCAGCAGGGCGGCGATGTTCAGCCCCGTCCCGAACCCCAGTTCCGCCACCGTGAACCGCCGGCGCCCGCTCCACGCCTCCGGCAGGCCGCAGCCGGTCAGAAAGACCGCCCGCGTCTCGGCCAGTCCGTCCTGTTGCGAGAAATAGACGTCGTCGAACCGGCCGGACCGGAGGGCGCCGTCTTCGGTCCAGATCAGGCGGGGCGAGCGGTCGTCGGCCATGGCGACGGCCTATACGGGTGCGCCCGCCGCGCAAGAAAAAAGGGCCGCCCCGGCCCGGAAATCCGGACGGGGACGGCCCTCTTCGTCGTCCCGGCCTTACTGGGCGGGCTGGTTGTTCTGCGGCGGGTTCAGCCGGCGTTCGGTCTCGGTGACCGTGGTGCCGGCGCCGGCCGGGGGCTGGGCGGCCGGGGCCATGGCGCCGTCCGACACGGTCGAACCCGAAGCCGGAGCCATGGTCTGGCCACCCGTGCTCGCGCCCGAACGCGAACCCGAACCCGAACCCGAACCACCGGCGTTCGCGGCGGAGGCGGCCTCGGCGGCCGAGCCTTCGGCGGTCATGGCGGTGTCCGCGGCTGCACCCGAGGCTTCGGCGGCTTCGGTCGACGCCTCGGTCGTATCTTCGGCGGGCTTGTTGCAGGCGGACAGGGTGAAGGCCGCGGCGGCGGCGACGATCAGGGCGGCGGTGCGCATGAGAGAATCCTTGTGGCTGCCGGCGGCGGGTCCCGACCATCAGGACGCCGACCGCCAAGCTTGTTGCACAGGTGAAATCCCGTCGGGCGACCGATGTTCCCGCTACGGTTCCCGCGCAAGAAAAAAGGGCCGCCCGTGAGGGCGACCCTTTCGTTCAACGAGGCCCGGAGGCCGTGTCGATGTCGCTCTTAGTGAGCGGCTTTTTCTTCAGCAGCCGGGGCAGCCGGGGCCATGGCGGCGTCGGCGGCCGGAGCAGCAGCGGCGTCCGAAGCGGTCGCGGCGGCGGCAGTGGCGTCGGCGGCGGCAGCGTCGGCGGTCGCAGCAGCGTCCGTGGCGGTGTCGGCGGCGGCGGCGGCGTCGGCCGAAGCGTCAGCGGCCTTGTCTTCGGCGGCGGGTTGGCAAGCAGCCAGGGCCAGAGCGGCGGCCGAAGCGGCGATCAGAGCGGTGATGCGCATGGTTTTCTTCCTTCAGAAGGTCACGCGAGGTCATGAATCCTCGCAATGCCGGAGATAACGGGATCGTGAGCGGAAGCGCAAGCGAAATTCTCACGCATTCGTGAACCCGTGTGACGCAACCGATCGAAGAGCAGCGCGCGCTGGCCCGAAATTCGCGCTGACGCGGCCTATCGGGGCGGCGGGCTGGTGGCCGGCGAGGTTGTGGACGGTTCGGTCGGCAGGGTGGGCGGCGTCTGTCCCGGCGGGGTCGTTCCATCCGACGGCGGGGGCGAGGCCGGAACCGTGGCGCTTCCGTCGAGCGGCTCCGGCGTCTCCGCCGCCGGAGCCTCGGCGGCCGTGTCGGCGGCGACATCGGCGGCGGCGTCGGCCCTCGGGGCGTTGTCCTGGCCCGAACAGGCGGACAGGGCGAAGGCGCTCGCGGCGGCGAGGGCGGCGATCCTGGGTGTCATCTGCGATCCTCCCGGCGATCGCCGGCGATGAGCCGCCGTTTCACGATCGTCCCCGCCATAACCGGCGGACCGTCCGGAGCGTTCCCGGCTTCGTGACAGGCGGTGAACCCGCGTGACCGGTTCGTGATCTGCCGGCTCAGCCGTCGGCCGGCATCCGGCCCGCATTGACCGCGATCCGCCCGATCAGCCCCTTGACGATCAGGTCCACGGGCGAGCCCTCGCGATAGTCGGCGGCGGCGACGAAATTGACCCGGTCCTCGGAGATCAGACGGTGGATCTTGGTGGTGTCGCGCGGCGTGGTCTCGGGATCATAGACCGCGATCGAGAAGCCGCCCTTGGTGTGCATCATCTTCATGGTCGGCACGTCGGTGTCGCCGTCGCCGAGGAAGATCATACGCTCGAACGGGATCGGCCGCTCGTCGTCCGGGATGAAGCGGTTGATGCGCTCGTCGTCCCAGTGGTTGAACACGCCCTTGTTGATGCGGAAAAGGTACTGGGTCTTGGTGGTGTAGTTGACGCCGACCGCCGGCCAGATGGCCACGTCGTTGTCGTCATAGACGTATTTCGAGGCGTAGACGTGCTTGAACGCCTTGGCGATCGGGCAGCCCTCGATCATCTCCGTCAGGCCGGCCGAGATGATGTAGTGCTCGATCTCGAGGCCGAACTGGTCGCCGAAGGCGTCCATCCGCTCGAACCAGCTCATGTCCCGCAGCCCCTCGAACAGGGCCACGTCCTGGCCGTGGTCGCGCAGCGCCTGTTTCGTCACCGGCTGGCCGTTGTCGCGCGCGGCCTGCAGCATCATCTGCATATACATCAGGATGCCGTCGCCATCGGCCTTCTGGGTCTGGGGGAAGACGCTGTCCCAGAACTGTTTCGGCGTCATCCCGATCGACGGAATGAAGCTGACCTCCTGCATGTTGCCGCGCGCCAGCGTGCCGTCGAAGTCGTAGATCAGGGCGGTCTTGAGACGTTTGGCCATGGGCGAAATCCTGCGTTCTCCGCCGCTCTAAACCAATCTAGCCGAGCCGCAACTCCGGCGGCGCGGCTACGCCCGCTGCTTCCAGCGGCAGATGCAGGATGAAGGCCGCGCCCTTGCCCGGCTCGCTCTCGACCTCGGCCCAGCCGCCGTGCAGCTCGACCAGGGCCTTGACCAGGGCCAGTCCGACCCCGGGCCCGCCCCGCTCGCGCCGCACGAAGCGATCGAAGACATGGGCCTGCAGGTGGTAGGGAATGCCCCGGCCGCTGTCCTCGACGCGGATGCGGACCTCGGACGCGGTGGCCTCGGCCGTCAGGGTCACGGCCCCGCCCTCGGACACCGAACGGGCGGCGTTGTCCAGCAGATGCTCGAGCGCCTGACCGACGCGCTGGGCGTCGGCGCGGATCGGCCGCAGGCCCGCCGGGCAGGTCACGCTCAGGGTCGCGCCGCGGCCCTCGATCCGGGGCCGCGACTTCTCCGCCGCGTCGTCCAGCAGGTCGCTGACCCGGACGTCGCCCAGCGTCAGCTCCATCTCGCCCGCGTCGATCTGGGCCATGTCCAGAACGTCGTCGATCGATCCGGCCAGCTGGCTGGCGGCGACGCGGATGGCCCCCGCGTGCTGACGGCTGCGCTCGGGCAGATCGGCCTGCATCTCCAGCAGTTCCGAATAGCCGACGATGGTCGTCAGCGGCGTGCGCAGTTCATAGGAGACGCTGCCGACGAACTCGCGCTTCAGCGCCGTCGACTCCTCCAGCGCCTGGGCCTTGGCCGCCAGCGCCTGTTCCAGCCCGCGACGGGCGGTGACGTCCGAGAAGGCCACCAGCGTGGCGCCGTCCGGCAGCGGCCGGGTCAGCCAGGACGCGATACGGCCATCCGTGGTGCGTCCCTCGCCCGCGATCGGCACCCGGCTTTCGGGATCGGGGTCGGCGACCCGCGCCTTCAACCCCAGCCACAGGGCCGGATCGGGCATGGTCGACTGGCACAGGGCGGCCACGGCGTCGAAGTCGGCGGCCGCGTCGATCGCATCACCGCTGACGCCCCAGAAGGTGTCGAACGCCTCGTTGTGCAGCCGGATGCGCCCGTCCGAGCCGAACACGGCGACGGCGTCGTTCAGCTTGTCCAGCGTCGCCGTCTGGACCTGGATCTGGGCATTGAACCGGCTGCGCAGCTTCAGTTCGTCGGTGATGTCGGAGAACAGCAGCAGCACGCCGCCCAAAGGATGCGGCTGGCGCACGACCCGCAGGGTGCGTCCGTCGGGCAGGGACCAGCTGTCGTCCGGCGCGGCTTCCGACGCGCCATAGAAGTCCAGCTCGTTGGCCTTCCAGCCGGCGTAGTCGATGACCTCGGGCAGCAGCCGGCGCTGGCGCAGCTTGTCCAGCAGCTCGGCGTGGGTCGGCCGTTCGTCCAGCCAGGCCGGGTCGATGTTGAACAGGGTCTGGAAGGCGGTGTTGTGGAAGGCCAGCCGCTTGGACGGACCGAAGATGGCGACGGCGTCCGCGAGGTGGTTCAGCGTCTCGTCATGCGCCTCGACGTGGCGGCGCAGGGTGTCGCGCGTCTCTTCCGCCTCGGTCATGTCCAGCGCGAAGGCCAGCACGGCTCCGGCCCCGCCCTGAACCGGCTCGGCCACGATGCGCCAGGCCCGGCGCCGCCCGCCGCCCGTGGTCCAGCGGAAGCCGTCCTGATGCTGGCGGGTGCGCCCCGCCTCGGCGACGATGGCGTCGGCCCCACGGTCGAAGCTCAGTCCCTTTTCGCGCGCGGTCTCGACGCTGTCGGCCTTCATCTCGGTCAGCCAGGCCTTGTTGGCCCAGGCCAGCCGCCCGGCCGCGTCGGTGATCCAAGTCGGGGCCGGATAGGAATCGGCCAGCAGGCCCAGCCCGCTCTCGGTCGCCGTGCCCACCAGTCCCAGTCGTGAGACTTTCAGCCAGGCCGCGCCGGCCGAGGACCGGCCCTCGACCGCCCAGGCCCCGGTCGCGCCTTCCAGCACCGCGTCGAACGCCTCGCCCTGGTCGATCAGGGCGTCGAGCCGCGGGCCCACGCCCTCGCGCACGGCGTCCAGCACGACCAGGGCGGGATCGCCCGGCTCCTCGCCGTCGGCCGCCAGATCGCGGACCACCGCCTCCCAGGCCGCCGCCGCACCCAGCCGCCGCGTCCGCCCGTCGGGGGCCAGCGCCAGCCGCACATCCTCGAAGGCCGCCAGGGCGCCGTCGCAATCCGCCAGATCGGCGCGCGCGCGGGCGAGCTCGGACTCGGCCCGGCGGTGGCGGATCGCCAGCCGGCCGCGCAGCCGCGCCGCCCAGGCGCTGAGCGCCAGGGCCAGCCCCGCGGCGCCCGCGGTCGCGACATAGGCGATGTCGGCCTCGGCCATCGTATTCGTTCAGCTCCCGCCCTGATTCGGTAACCATACCTCAAGAGGGACGAGGGACTAGGGATTAGGGATTAGGGTTCGGGAAATGGCCGAGATCGTGCTCAACCGCGCCCCAGTGTGCTTTCAAACCTCATCCCTGGTCCCTAATCCCTGATCCCTGATCCCCATGACCGACTGGACCGACCAATCCGCCCCCTCGCTCGACGACTTCGCCCGGTTGGCGCGCGAGGCGTTCGCCGCCCTGCCTGAACCGTTCCGGTCGCTGGCGGGCGAGGTGGTCATCCGCGTCGACGACTTCGCCGACGACGAGACCCTGGCGATGATGGAGATGGAGGACCCGTTCGAACTGACCGGCCTCTATCACGGCGTCGACATCGGCCTGCGCGACCAGATGGGCCCGGCCGCAGAGGCCAGCCGCATCTTCCTCTACCGCCGCCCGATCCTCGACGAATGGTGCGAGCGCGGCGACGTCGGCCTGTCCGAGATCATCGCCCACGTCCTGATCCACGAGATCGGCCACCATTTCGGCCTCGACGACGACCGCATCGACGTGATCGAGGACGGGGCGGATTGAGACCCTGACAGGTCCGTCACCCTCGGGCTTGACCCGAGGGCCGGACATTCCTCAGATCGGTCGATGGACAGCGAGCGCCGCCCGTTCATAGCCACCTATATCGAGGCCAGTCGGCCGTTCGGCGTGCTGTACATTGGCGTCACCAGCAACCTCTACACTCGAGGCGCCCAGCATCGGGACGGCGCCATCGACGGGTTCAGCAAACGCCACGGCTGCAACATGCTGGTCTGGTATCAGCCGTTCGAACTGATCACAGCCGCTATCCGTCGCGAGAAGGCGCTGAAGCGCTGGAACCGTGGGTGGAAGATGCAGCTGATAGAGCATCGAAATCCTGGCTGGCTCGATCTCTACCCATCATTGTGCGGCCTGGCGCCCGATCCTCGGGTCAAGCCCGAGGATGACGGAGAGGGTTGTGGCGGCGTTTCTGAAAAGCCTCACGGAAGGCCGGCAAAACCCGTAGCGCCGCCGCCTGCCTTAAATCCTTCCCGATCTGTGGTATAAGCCCCGCCTTCCCTCCTGCAGGACCGACCCCCTTGAGCCTGACGCTCGACCTTTCCCGCACGCCCGCCGTCGCTCCGGCGGCGCCCGTCAACCTCTCCGGTCTGACGCGCGCGGGCCTGCGCCAGGCCCTGATCGACGCCGACATCTGCCCGCCGGAAAAGGCGAAGATGCGCGCCAGTCAGGTCTGGGGCTGGATTCACCACTACGGCGTCACCGACTTCGCCGCGATGAGCAACATCGCCAAGGACACGCAAGGGAAGCTGGCCGCCGCCTTCACCCTCGCCCGCCCGGAGATCGTCGAGCGCCAGGTGTCGAACGACGGCACCCGCAAATGGCTGATCCGCACCGCCCCGGGCATCGAGATCGAGACCGTCTACATCCCGGATGTGGGCCGTGCGGGCGCGTTGTGCGTCTCGTCCCAGGTCGGCTGCACCCTGAACTGCACCTTCTGCCACACGGGCACCCAGAAGCTGGTCCGCAACCTGACCGCCGCCGAGATCGTGGCCCAGGTCCAGGTCGCCCGCGACGACCTCGGCGAATGGCCGTCGCCCAAGGAAGATCGCCGCCTGTCCAACATCGTCTTCATGGGCATGGGGGAGCCGCTCTACAATCTCGACCACGTCGCCGACGCCATCGACATCATCTCGGACAATGAGGGCATCGCCCTGTCGCGCCGCCGCATCACCGTCTCGACCTCGGGCGTCGTGCCGCAGCTCGACGCGCTCGGGACCCGCACCCAGGCCATGCTGGCGATCAGCCTGCACGCCACCAACGACGCCCTGCGCGACGTGCTGGTGCCGCTGAACAAGAAATACGACCTGGCCCAGCTGATGGCCGGCATCCGCGCCTATCCGGGGATTTCCAACGCCCGACGGGTGACCTTCGAATACGTGATGCTCAAGGGCGTCAACGACAGCCCCGACGAGGCCCGCGCCCTGCTGAAGCTGATCGAGGGCATTCCGGCCAAGGTCAATCTGATCCCGTTCAACCCGTGGCCCGGCACGGACTACGAATGCTCGGACTGGAAGACGATCGAGCGGTTCGCGGCCATTCTCAACAAGGCCGGTTACGCCAGCCCGATCCGCACCCCCCGCGGCCGCGACATCCTCGCCGCCTGCGGCCAGCTCAAGTCCGAGAGCGAGAAGGTCCGCGCCTCCACCCTGCGCAAGGCCGGACAGGCGACCATCGAAGGCGCGGTCGAGGCCGCCTAACCTCCGGTTACATCGCGACAAGATTCGTGACCGGGTGTGGCGCCGCCGCGCTTGCGGATTGGGGCCAAAACCGGGCAATCGTCAGGGATCGTCTGACCCCCGGATCAACATGGACCCGTCGTCCCTCTCCACCGTGCTCGAAAGCGCCGAGGTCCAGGCCTTCGCGACCGGCTTCCCCACCACCATGGCGCACCTGGGCCTGACCCTGGCCCTGATGGTCGGCGGCGCGATCCTCTACGCCCTGCTCACGCCGTGGAAGGAGATCACCCTGATCCGTCAGGGCAACGCCGCGGCGGCCGTGGCCTTCTCCGGCGTGCTGGTCGGCCTGGCCATCCCGCTCGCGGTCAGCCTCAGCGTCTCCACCTCGGTCAAGGACATCGCCCTGTGGGGCGTCGCCACCGTGGTCATCCAGCTGCTGTCGTTCCGTCTCGTCGACATGATCCTGACCGGCCTGCCCCAGCGCATCCGCGAGGGCGAGGTCGCCGCCGCCGTCCTGCTGGTCGGGGCCAAGCTGTCGACCGCCCTGATCCTGGCGGCGGCTCTGACGGGCTGACGCCATGGCCTTCCCCCGTCCCCCCGACTGGCTGATCTATTCGGCGGTTCTGGGCGGCCTGCTGATCCTGTCGCTGAACCGGCGCGAGAACGCCGACGCCCCGCCCGCCCCGCCGGCGCCGGACGAGATCGAGGGCGCCCTGCTGGGGCCGGTGACGCCGTTCGATCCCGCCGTCACCGTCAACGCGCCGGACATCCCGTTCCAGCCCGCCTCGGGCACGGCCTTCTCGGTCTCGCGCGACGGCCGCTGGGTCACGGCCCGCCACGTCGTCGAGGGCTGCCGCCGGCCCGCCATCCTGGTCGGCGGCGGACGCGCCGTCGCCGCCGACGTGCGGCTGGCGCCGCGCGCGGACATCGCCGTCCTGATCACCCAGGGCGGCGCCGACGCCGTGCCCGTTTCCAGTCTGCAGGGCCTGCGCGCCGGCCAGCGCGCCTTCCACCCCGGCTATCCGCAGGCGCGCGCGGGCGAGGTCACCTCCCGGCTTCTGGGCCGCGAGACGCTGAGGGTGCGCGGCCGCGGCCAGCGCGACGAGCCCATCCTGGCCTGGGCCGAGGTCGGTCGCACCGACGGCCTGGGCGGCACGCTGGCGGGTCTCTCGGGCGCGCCCGTGCTCGACCGTCAGGGCCGCGCCATCGGCGTCACCATTGCCGAAAGCCCGCGCCGCGGCCGGATCTACACCACGTCGCCCGACACCTTCGGCCCCGCCATCCGCGGCGTGCAGAAGGCGGACGAGCCGCTGAGGGGCCGTACCGTCACCATCGACAACTACGGCCTCGTCGCCGACGACCTGCGCCGCGAACTGCGGGTGGCGCAGGTGGTGTGTCTGTCGGCCTGACCTGAAAGCTCGCCCCTACCGCAGCGCCGCGCTATCCAGATTGAGCGCCGACAGCGGTATGACCTCGACGTTCGGATGCTTCACCCGCAGGGCGTCCAGGAATTTCGACGCGTCGCCGACCACGACCACGCTGGACCGGTCGACCGGGATATTGCGGGCGAAGGCGGCCTGGACGTCGGCGGCGTCGACGCCCTCGACATTGTTCACATAGGCGGCCAGATCGCTCATCGGCAGGTCGTACAGCGCCAGACTGGCGACCAGCCCGCCCAGCCCGTCCACCGTCTCCAGCGAGTCGCTGAAGGCGCCGGTCAGGATGGCGCGGCGGGTGGTCATCTCCTGCTCGGTCGGGGCGGTCGAGCCCAGTCGGGCGACCTCGGCCAGGATCAGGTCGACGACCTCGGGCGCGGCGTCGTTGCGCGTCTGGGCCGAGGCGACGAAGGCCCCGGCATCGCGCCGGACGCCCAGCGACGACCGCGTGCCGTAGCTGAGGCCGCGCTTGATGCGGATCTCCTGATTGAGCCGCGAGGTGAAGCTGCCGCCCAGCAGGGTGTTGCCCAGGGTCAGGGGGAAATAGTCGGGCGTGGCGCGCGGCACGCTGCGCATGGCCACGGCCACCGCCGCCTGTCCCGCGCCGGGCTGGTCGATGACGATGACGCGCGGCGCCACGGTCTGACCGGCCGGCGAAGCGACCGCCGCCGCGCCTGAACCGGCCGGAGCCCAGTCGCCGAACGCCGACTGCGCCAGGGCGCGGGCCTGGTCCGGGGTGATGTCGCCCGAGAACACCAGGGTCGCGGCCTCCGGGCGGTACCGGGCTGCATGGAAGGCGACGATGTCGTCACGCGTGATCGCGGGCAGGGAGGTCACCGTGCCGACCCCCGGCGCGCCATAGGGCGCATTGCCGTAGACGACCCGGCCGACGGCCTGGCTCAGCACCTGGCCGGGCGTGCTCAGCGCCACCTTCAGCCCGTCCAGGGTCTGGGTCCGCTGACGGTCCAGTTCCTCTTCCGCGAAGGCCGGGTTTCGCACCAGATCGGCCATCAGGGCGACGGCCTGCGGGAAGACGTTGGCCGGGGCGTTGGCGAAGACATTGGTGAAGTCCGGACCGGCTCCGGCCCCGACGCTGGCGCCCAGCTGCTCGATCTCTGTCGCGATCTGCGGGGCCGAACGCGTGGCGGTCCCTTGCGTCAGCAGATTGGCCGTCAGGCTGGCCGCCCCGGCCTTGCCCGCGGCCTCGTCGGCCGAGCCGGCGTCGAAGCTGAGGCGGGCCGAGACCAGCGGCAGGCCGCTCTTGGGCGCCACCAGCACGCGCAGGCCGTTGTCGAGACGGAAGTCCGCGATCGCCGGCGTCGAGGGCGACACCGCGGCGCCGGGCTCCGGCATGGCCGCGCGCTCGGCCTCGGGCAGCAGGGCGAAGATCTCGCCGACGGGCGCCAGGTCGGCGACGCGCACCGGCGCGTCGACGGCGGTGTTCTGTTCCGTCACCGGATGGGCCTCGTCTGCGGCGAGATAGCGGATCGTCGACGCGCGCTGCGGCGTCAGATAGCGCCGCGCCACGCGCTGCACGTCGGCCGCGGTCACGGCCTGGATGTCGGCGATCTCGCGGTCGGCGACCGAGGCGTCGCCATTGGTCCCGATCAGGGCCGAGCCCAGCACGTTTGCGCGGTCGTCGATGGTCTCGCGGCTGCGCAGGGCGTCGGCGACCAGCTCGTTCCTGGCCTCGGCCAGTTCGGCCTCGGTGACCGGCTCGTCGCGGAAGCGGGCGATCTCGGCGTTCAGGGCGGCGACGCCTTCATCGGCGGTGTGGCCGTCGGCCATGATGGCGTAGGCCGTGAGATGCCCGGCCTGCTGTTTCATGTCGGGCGAGGAGCCGATCTGGGCGGCGATCTCCTGCTCATAGACCAGCGACCGGTACAGGCGCGAGCTTTCGCCGGTCGACAGGATGCCGTCCAGCACCGTCAGGGCCGCGCGGTCCGGATCGGCGTATTTCACCGTCGGCCAGGCCAGCATGACCGCGGGCAGGGGCACATTGGGCGCGTAAAAGGTCACGTCGCGCGGCCCCGCCGGCTCGGGCTCGACCACATTGTTGGCGGGCAGCGGGCGTTCGGGATTGGCGATGGGCGCGAAATACCGGTCGATCCAGGCGTCCAGCTGCGCCTGGTCGAAATTCCCCGCCACGATCAGATAGGCGTTGTCCGGCCGGTAGTAGGTGGCGTGGAACCGCCGCACGTCCTCCAGCGTCGCCGCGTCCAGATCCTCGATCGAGCCGATGGTCGTCCGGCGATAGGGGCTTTCCTGATAGACGGTGGCCGGCTCGAACACCCCGAACAGCCGGCCGTAGGGGCTGGCCAGAATGCCCTGCCGGTATTCCTCCTGCACCACGGCGCGCTCCGAGCGGAACACGTCCTCGCCGACCACCAGCGAGCTCATCCGGTCGGCCTCGGCGAACAGCAGGCGCTGCAGGTGATTGGCCGGAATGGTCTCGTGATAGGCCGTCACATCGTCCGAGGTGAAGGCGTTGTTGTTGCCGCCGACGTCCTCGGTCAGCCGGTCGAAGGTCTCGTCGGGGAAATTCTTCGTCGCCTTGAACATCAGGTGTTCGAACAGGTGGGCGAAGCCCGAGCGTCCGGCGGGATCGTCCTTGGATCCGACCTTGTACCAGACCTGCACCGTGACGTTCGCCGTCGATGCATCGCGCGCGGTGTAGACCTTGAGCCCGTTCGGCAGGGTGCGTTCGACGAAGCCCAGCGGCGGCACGGCGACGGCGGTTGTCGCAGCGGTCTGGGCGACAGCCGGGGCGGCGGCCGGAAGACCGAGCAGCAAGGCCGAAACGGCGGCAGTCAGGATCAGGCGGGACTTCATGGACGCGGGCTCCGAACGCCCGTCGCATGCGGGCCGCCGGACCCTATCAGGGGGGAGTCCGGACGCACCTTACGATGTCGTAATGAGCCCCCTGCCTCTTTCACCCCGCTCATCCCGGCGGGAGCCGGGACAAGGGGAACAGGTGGAGCGATCAGTCCAGCGTCAGCGCCTCGGCCAGCAATCGGGCCTCCGCCGCGCGGCTCGAGCCCGTGCGCCAGGCCACGACGATCTCGCGGCGCGGCGCCTTGGCGGCGATGGGACGGACCACCACCCCGGGCATGTCGGCGAGGCCGGCCCGCACCGCCATCTCGGGCAGGAAGCTGACGCCCAGCCCGGCCGACACCATCTGCACCAGCGTATGCAGCGAGGTCGCGGCGAAGACATCGTCGCCCTTGGGCGGGTCGATATGGAAGGCCGCCAGCGCCTGGTCGCGCAGGCAGTGACCATCCTCCAGCAGGATCAGGTCCTCGGCCTTCAGCGACCCCGCCGGGATCGGACCGGTCCCCGCCAGGGCGTGACCGACCGGCGCGGCGGCCAGGATTTCATCGTCGCCGATACGCGCGTGGTCCACGCCGCTTGAGCTGTAGGGCAGGGCGATCACCGCCGCGTCCAGTTGCCCGGCCTTCAGTCCGGCGATCAGGCGCGGCGTCAGGTCCTCGCGGATGAACAGCCGCAGGGCGGGCCAGGTCCGCTTGATCCCCGGCAGCTTGGTCGGCAGCAGGAAGGGGGCGACCGTCGGAATGACGCCCAGTCGGAACCGACCGGACAGCGGCTTGCCCGCATTCTTGGCCGCCTCGACCAGATCCTCGGTGCGGGCCAGCACGTCCTCGGCCCGGCGCACGGCCTCGGCCCCGACGGCCGTCAGCTGGACGTTGCCCCGCGTACGCTCCACCACCGGCGCGCCGAGTATCTTCTCCAGCTCCTGCACGCCGGCCGACAGGGCCGGCTGGCTGACATGGGCGGCCTCGGCCGCGCGGCTGAACGAGGCGTGTTCGGCCAGGAGCTTGAGATACTGAAGCTGTCGGAGCGTGGGAAGCATGGCCGACATATAGGCGTGCTCTATCGCTTTATCCAAAGGCAATCAGGCAGCCTTATATGACTGACATTCGGTTGCTCCTCCTCTGGCGAGAGAGGGTTCAACACAAAGGGCGCGAAGGGGTCACGAAGGGCACAAGGGGTCCTTTGATGGCGACAGACCCGGACTCGTCGTTTCGGCGGTGAGAGGCTCCGGATCGAGGCAAGGCCTCGCTGAATCAAGGCGGCGAACGCCGCGAGCGTAACCGCGGAAGAATTCCGATCCGGATACGTCTCCGGTCCCTTCATGTCCTTGGTGACCCCTTCGCGCCCTTCGTGATGAACCTTCCAGCCCGCACGCCAGGAGAGGAGGAAGCTAGACGGCCGCCGCGCCGAACTCCTCGTTCAGGGTGATGTCGAACCGGTCGGCGTTCATCACCTTGGTCCACGCCGCCACGAAGTCGCGGACGAATTTCTCGCCCGCATCGGCCGAGGCGTAGACTTCCGACAGCGCCCGCAACTGCGAGTTCGAGCCGAACACCAGATCGGTGCGCGTCGCCGTCCACCGCTGTTCCCCGCTGATCCGGTCCGAGCCGATGAACGTCTCGTCGCCGCTGTCGTCGACCTGTTTCCAGGCCGTCCGCATGTCCAGCAGATTGACGAAGAAGTCGTTGGTCAGCTGCCCCGGCCGGTCGGTGAACACGCCATGCTTGGACGCGCCGTGGTTGGCGCCCAGCACCCGCAGGCCGCCGACCAGCACCGTCATCTCCGGCGCCGTCAGGCCCAGCAACTGCGCCCGGTCGACCAGCAGCTCCTCGGTCGGCACGTTGAACCGCACCTGCAGATAGTTGCGGAAACCGTCGGCCTTCGGCTCCAGCACCGCGAAGCCCTCGACGTCGGTCTGTTCCTGGCTGGCGTCGGTCCGGCCCGGGGTGAAGGGAACCTCGATCGGGCAGCCCCCGGCACGGGCCGCCTGTTCGATCCCGACGGAACCGCCCAGCACGATCAGGTCGGCGATCGAGACGTTCAGGCCCGAGCTCGACCGGACCTCCTCATAGACCCTCAGCACCGGCGCCAGCTTCGCCGGTTCGTTGACGTCCCAGCTGCGCTGCGGCTCCAGCCGCAGGCGCCCGCCGTTGGCCCCGCCGCGATGGTCCGAGCCGCGATAGGTCACGGCCGCCGCCCAGGCCGTCGTCACCAGCTCGGCCACGGACAGGCCCGAGGCCGCGATCCGGTCCTTCAGCGCGCGGATGTCGGCGTCGCCGATCCGCGAGCCCTGATGCGCCGGAATCGGGTCCTGCCAGATCAGATCCTCGGCGGGAACCTCCGGCCCGAGGTAGCGGATCTTCGGCCCCATGTCGCGGTGGCACAGCTTGAACCAGGCGCGGGCGAAGGCGTCGGCGAAATAGGCCGGGTCGGCGCGGAATTTCTCCATCACCTTGCGGTACTCGGGGTCGAATTTCATCGCCATGTCGGCGGTGGTCATCATCGTCGGGACCCTCTTGCCCGGCGTATGGGCGGCGGGGGCCAGGGTCTCGGGCGGATCGCCCACAGGGTGCCACTGCTTCGCGCCGGCCGGGCTGCGGGTCAGCTCGTAGTCGTGGTCCAGCAGCATGTTGAAATAGTCCATGTCCCAGGTGGTCGGCGTGGGCGTCCAGGCGCCCTCGATGCCCGAGGTGATGGTGTGGTCGCCCATGCCGCTCTCGTGGCCGGAGATCCAGCCCAGACCCTGCTGGGCGATGTCCGCCCCTTCCGGGCTGACGCCGACCTTCTTGGCGTCGCCGGCGCCGTGGGCCTTGCCGAAGGTGTGGCCGCCCGCCGTCAGGGCTGCCGTTTCCTCGTCGTTCATGCCCATGCGGGCGAAGGTCTCGCGGATGTCGCGGGCCGACTGCAGGGCGTCCGGCACGCCGCCGGGGCCCTCGGGGTTCACATAGATCAGCCCCATCTGGATCGCCGCCAGCGGGCTCTCCAGCGCCATCTGCTTCTCAGGCTGGATGCGGGTCTCATTGCCCTCCTCGCCGACCCAGTGCTCCTCGGTGCCCCAGTAGACGTCCTTCTCGGGCTCCCACACGTCGGCCCGCCCGCCGCCGAAGCCGAACACCGGCCCGCCCATCGACTCGATGGCGACATTGCCGGCCAGGATCATCAGATCGGCCCACGACAGGCTGGCCCCGTATTTCTGCTTGATCGGCCACAGCAGCCGCCGCGCCTTGTCGAGATTGCCGTTGTCCGGCCAGCTGTTCAGCGGCGCGAACCGCTGCTGTCCGGAACCCGCGCCGCCGCGCCCGTCGCCGGTCCGATAGGTGCCGGCCGAGTGCCAGGCCATGCGGATGAAGAACGGGCCGTAGTGGCCGTAGTCCGCCGGCCACCACGGCTGGCTGTCCGTCATCAGGGCGGTCAGGTCGCGTTTGACCGCGGCGTAGTCCAGCGCCTTGAAGGCCTTCGCATAGTTGAAGCCGTCGCCCATCGGGTCGCCGGTCCGGCCCTGCTGGTGCAGGATGTCGACGGCGATCTGGTTCGGCCACCAGTCGCGATTGGTCCGGCCCAGCAGCGATCTCAGCGCCGCAGGCTCCTTCTTCGGGTCGTTCAGGGGCGTGGGGCCGCCGGCGTGTCCGTCCATGGTGTCCTCCTGCGTCTGGGCGCGATTGGGAGGAAGCCTATGCCTGAGCTTGGCCGAAGGAAAATCGATAAACTTTGTCGTCAGAAATAGCGGAAGTTATACTCGGGAGAGAGGCTCAAGCCTCATCGCTGCGCGGATCAACTCTCCCGCGACAGCCGGCGCCCACTCGGCTAGCCTTGCTTGATGACACTTTATCGTCTTTTCCCCGCCGCCCTTTTTGTTCTGGCCCTGGCCGGCTGCTCCACGACGTCTGCGGTCGTATCGCCCATCCCGTCCGACAGAGAGGTCGTCGCCTATGTGACCTCGAACTGGAGCGACTACGACGCGCAATTCGCCTTCCTGAGCCAGCGCCAAGGTCAGACGGCCGCTATCGTCTCCGTGACCGACGTCGAATGCGTCGCGGACGACGGAGACGCGAGGTGCACCTTCATCGTGCAAGGCCGGTTTGAGGACGGCGTGGTCCTTCGCCAGCCCATGGAAAGCTATTTCCAGCGTCAGGGCGATGGCTCGATCGAGGAGTTGATTCCGGTCCTGCCTGCCTAGCCCACCTCCGCCATCCACCGCATCCGGCAGGCCATCATCGCCGTCTCGCCCAGACGGTCGACCAGCCGCCAGTTGACCACCGCCCCGATCGGCGCGCCGACGACAGGGATCAGCTGCGCCATCTTGGCCAGGTCGATATGGTCGCGATACTCGATCTGGAACCTGCGCCAGTCGTAGTCCGCGACCGCCTGCGGCTGGTCGACCCCGGCGATCCACGCCTCCAGCTCGGCCAGGGCCTCCGGCCGCCGTTTGGCGCTGGCGAAGGCGAGGTGGAAGATGTGCAGCACGAACAGCCGCTCGCGCACCGTATCGCCGCCCCAGCCGTATGCGCCCACCACGTCGCCCAGCATCCGCACCTTGATCGCCATGAGGGCCGGAAAGTCCGCCGCCGCCAGCACGAAGCCGCCGGCGCCGGCCACGCCGCCCTCGACGCCGGCCGTGTTGCGATAGGCCCGGATCATCGCCCGCGCCCGCCGCTCGCGCGCCGCCAGCGATCCGTCCGCCATGGGCCGCGCCTTCACCAGGTCCGAGCCGAACAATATCCCCCTGGTCATCGCCTCGACGCCCGCGGTGACGACGGCGTGGACCCGCTCGGGAATGATCCGGTTGATCCGTTCCTGCGTCCCGCGCGTCGCCCGGTCCCACAGCCCCGGCCGCTTCAGCATCTTCGCGCGCCAGGCCTCGACCTCGGCGCGGACCGTGGTCTCGTCGACGACGGTGATCAGGTCCGCCGGCACCGACTCGGCGGCGACGAATTCAGGACGGGTTTCAGGCGGGCGGGCCATGGGCGCTCCGGTGACGCGGCGTCACGGTTGCAGGCGAAAGCGCGCGGGTCTAGACCGCCGCCAACGCTTTCCCAACCACCTGACAATACGGCCTCAAGTAGCGCGAACGCGCGATAGGCCAAGGAGACCTGCATGGCTCGCGCGAAGATCGCCCTTATCGGCGCCGGCATGATCGGCGGCACCCTGGCCCATGTGGCCGCGCGCGAGGCGCTGGGCGACGTCATCCTGTTCGACATCGCCGAGGGCACCCCCCAGGGCAAGGCGCTGGACATCGCCGAGGCCACCGCGGTCATCGGTTCGGACGTCTCGCTCAAGGGCGCCAACGACTACGCCGACATCGCCGGCGCCGACGTCTGCATCGTCACCGCCGGCGTGCCGCGCAAGCCGGGCATGAGCCGCGACGACCTGATCGGCATCAATCTGAAGGTCATGAAGGCCGTCGGCGAGGGCATCAAGGCCCACGCCCCGAACGCCTTCGTCATCTGCATCACCAACCCGCTCGACGCCATGGTCTGGGCCCTGCAGAAATTCTCGGGCCTGCCGAAGGAAAAGGTCGTCGGCATGGCCGGCGTACTCGACTCGGCCCGCTTCGCCTGGTTCCTCGCCGAGAAGACCGGCGTCTCGGTGCAGGACATCCACGCCTGGACCCTGGGCGGCCACGGCGACGACATGGTGCCGATGGTGCGCCACTCGACCATCGGCGGCCTGCCCCTGCCCGACGCGGTCAAGGCCGGCTTCCTGTCGCAGGCCGAGCTCGACGCCATCGTCGACCGCACCCGCAAGGGCGGCGGCGAGATCGTCGCCCTGCTCAAGACCGGCTCGGCCTTCTACGCTCCCGCTGAATCCGCCATCGCCATGGCCAAGAGCTATCTGCTCGACCAGAAGCGCGTCCTGCCCTGCGCCGTCTGGCTCTCGGGCGAATACGGCCTCAGGGACCTCTACGTCGGCGTCCCCGCCCTGATCGGCGCGGGCGGCGTCGAGAAGATCGTCGAATTCACCACCAACGACGACGAAAAGGCCATGTTCGCCAAATCGGTCGAGTCGGTGAACGGCCTGATCCAGGCCTGCAAGGACATCGACGGCTCGCTGGCGTAAGCTTCGCGTCCGCCGCAAACAACAAAGGCCCCGGAGCGATCCGGGGCCTTTTTGCTTTCGTCATCCTCCGGCGACACCCGCGAAAGCGGGGGGAGACCGGGGGACCCAGCGGCGCCGAAGGCGATCTGTTCACGCAGGCTGGTCGCCGACGGGGTCCGCGGCAGGTTCGCGCTCTCGCGCGCCTCTGGGTCCCCCGGTCTGCGCCGCGAAGGCGCGGCTTGCCGGAGGATGACGAACGTTATCGCGCCGCCGGAGCCGGCCCCGCCGCCTGCGCCAGCGTCTGCGCGAACTGGCGCAGCATCTGCAGCCAGATCACCGTCGGCTCCTGCAGCTGCTCCGTCCCCGTCGCGGTCAGCACCACGTCATACTGGGCCACCGCCCCGGCCTCGGCCGGCGTCGCCCCCGGTACGAAGAAGGCCTTCAGATAGCGGTTCTCGCGGTTCCAGGCGTTGATCTGCTCGACCGTGATCGGTCCCGAGAAGACGGCGCTGAACTGCACGTCGTCGCACAGGCTCGCGCCGGCGCAGTTGTAGAAGGTCAGGGTCCACGGCAGCGGCTGATCCGCGACGGTCAGCACCTGGGCCCCGCCGTTCTGCGCCGGCTCGGCCACCGACCCGCCCAGTCCGATGAGCCAGGTCCGGACCTCGGCGACAACCACCCCCTTGGTCGCGGCGGCCGGGGCGGCGGGCGCGGGCGCCGATCCTGGAGTCTGGGCCAGGGCGGGCGAGGCGGCGCCGAGGGCGAGGACGGCGAACAGGACGGGCAGGCGCATGGGAAATCTCCGGGGTGGCAAACTGTGGACCGGCGGTCCCAGCGGAATTGTGGCGACGACCTTACGACGTTCTTTCACGCGCCAGCCACTCGGCGCCCGACATTTCGTTGAGGCGCGACACCGTACGCTCGAATTCGAACGCCCCGACGCCCTTCGGATACAGGGCCCCGGGCCCTGCCTCGGCCAGGACCACCAGCCGCGTCCCCGCCTCGTACAGGGCGTCGATCAGGGTCACGAACCGCCGCGCCTCCTGCTGGCTGGCCGGGCCCAGCACGGGCACGTCCTCGACGAACAGGGTGTGGAACCGCTCCGCCATGGCCAGATAGTCCTGCGGCCCCAGCGCCGTCCCGCACAGCTGGTCAAAGGTCGCCCGCGCCAGCCCGCCGTCGGTGCGATCGATCACCACCTCGCGGCCCTGCACCTTCAGATGCGCCGGACATTCCTCCTGATCGCCCTTCAGATCGGCCCACAGCGCCTCGAACCCCGCCCGCGCATCGGCGTCGGCGGGGGTGAACCACACCCGGTCCCCCATCAGCCGGTCCAGCCGCCAGTCCCGCGCGCCCGAGACGCTGACCACGACGCATTTCGCCTCGATCAGATCGATGAAGGGGACGAACAGTTCGCGGTTGATCCCGTTCAGATACAGCTGGTCCGGGGCCCGGTTCGAGGTCACCGCCAGCACCACATTCTGCGCGAACAGGGCCTCGAACAGCCGGCCCAGGATCAGGGCGTCGGCGATGTCCGTGACCTGCAGTTCGTCGAAACACAGCAGCCGCGCCTCGGACGCGATCAGCTCCGCCACCGGCCGGATGGGATCGTCCCCCTTCGACTGGCCGAACACGGCCTTGCGCGTCTTCGCATCGCCCTTGCGCCACTGGCCGATCAGGTCGTGGACCCGGGCCATGAAGGCGTGGAAATGGGCTCGCGTCTTCCGCGGCTCGGGCGCGCAGGCGTAGAACAGATCCATCAGTATGGATTTGCCCCGCCCCGGCGGCCCCCACAGATAGACGCCGCGCACCTCGGCCTGTCCGAACAGCCCGCCCAGCGGCGCCTTCTTGCGCAGATCCTTCTCCAGCCGCGACAGGGCCTCCACCACCACGACCTGCGACGGATCGGGCGTCAGCCGGCCGTCGGCCAAACGACGGTCATAAGCGGTGCGTATGCGTGAGGGCATCGTTCTCGGGCTTAGCCGGGCCGGCTCTCGCTGAAAAGCGATTGCTTCGCGCCCGCGAAAGCCCACATAGGGCGACCGTCACAAACCAGCGCTCAAGCAGCGAGGCTCCGCGAGCCGAGCGTAGCGCGTCCGAAGGACACACCAATATGGGCTATCGCGTCGCCGTCGTAGGCGCCACCGGCAACGTCGGCCGGGAAATGCTGAACATCCTCGAGGAGCTGAACTTCCCCGTCGAGACCATGCACGCCGTCGCCTCGCGCAAGTCCAAGGGCGTCGAGGTGTCCTGGGGCGACAAGACCATCAAATGCGAGGACATCGAACTGTTCGATTTCTCGACGGTCGATCTGGTGCTGATGAGCGCCGGCGGCGACGCTTCGCGCCTGTGGTCGGAAAAGATCGGCGCGGCCGGCCCCATGGTCATCGACAATTCGTCCGCATTCCGCATGGACCCGGACGTGCCGCTGATCGTGCCCGAGGTGAACCCCGACGCCATCAAGCTGGCGTCGAAGAAGAACATCATCGCCAACCCCAACTGCTCGACCGCCCAGCTGGTCGTGGCCCTCAAGCCCCTGCATGACGCGGCGAAGATCAGGCGCGCCGTGGTCTCGACCTATCAATCGGTCTCGGGCGCGGGCAAGGCGGGCATGGACGAGCTGTGGAACCAGACCAAGGCCATCTACGGCCTGGGCGACGCGCGGCCCAAGCTGTTCCCGAAACAGATCGCCTTCAACGTCATCCCCTTCATCGGGTCCTTCCTCGACGACGGCTACACCGACGAGGAAGCCAAGATGTGGAAGGAGACGCGCAAGATCCTCGATCCCGACATCAAGCTGACCGTCACCTGCGTGCGCGTGCCCGTCTTCGTCGGCCACTCCGAGTCCGTGAACCTCGAGTTCGACCGCCCCATCTCGCCCGACGAGGCCCGCGCCATCCTGCGTGACGCCCCCGGGGTCATGGTCATCGATAAGCAGGAGCACGACGGCTACATCACCCCCGTCGACGCCGCCGGCGAACACGCCGTCTACGTCAGCCGCATCCGCAGGGATCCGACCGTCGAGAACGGCCTGTCGCTGTGGGTCGTGTCCGACAACCTGCGGAAGGGCGCCGCCCTCAACGCCGTCCAGATCGCCCAGCTGCTCGACGAGACCGGCATGATCAAGCCGGCCTCGGGGTATCGAAGCATCACCGTCTGACCAAACACCGCCGTCACCCTCGGGCTTGACCCGAGGGCCAGACGATCCGCCGTTCGGTCGATGGAACGGCCCTCGTTCGCGGGGCCGCCCCCGAGACCCGCCGCCTCCCACCTCTGTTCCTCGGGTCAAACCCGAGGATGACGGACGAAAAGAATGACACCCCCGTCCGCCACCCCCCGCGCCGCCCTGATCTCCGCCTTCGGCTGCTATGTCATGTGGGGCTTCATGCCCCTGCTGTTCATGGGGCAGGGCGCGCTCGGCTTCGATTCACTCGAGATCCTCGCCCACCGCGCCCTGTGGGCCGTGGCGGTCGCCGGCCTGCTGGTGCTGCTGGCCAGGCAGGGCGGTCAGGTCCGCTCCGCCCTCACGAACCCGAAGACCCTCGGCTGGCTGACCCTCTCGACCCTGCTGATCGGCGTCAACTGGGGCCTCTATGTCTGGGCCACCACCCATGAGGCCACGCTCGAGGCCAGCCTCGGCTACTACATCAACCCGCTGCTCAACATGGTCGTGGGCCTGTGGCTGTTCCGCGAAAGGATCGACAAATGGGGCTGGGTCGCCATCGGCCTCGCCGCCGTCGGCGTGGCCTTCCAGACCGCCGCCCTCGGCCGCCCGCCGTGGATATCCATCGTCCTCGCGATCAGCTTCGCCAGCTATGGCGTGATCCGCAAACGCGTCCCCATCGACGCCCAGGCCGGCCTGCTGGTCGAATGTCTGCTGCTGGTTCCGTTCGGCCTCGCCTGGGTGCTCTGGCTGCAGCACACCGGGGCCGGCGTGGCCTTCGACAGCCCCGTCAACACCCTCTGGGCCCTGGCCAACGGCCCGGCCACTGTCCTGCCCCTGGCCCTGTTCGCCTGGTCGGCCCGGCGCCTGCCATTGTCGACCCTCGGCTTCATCCAGTTCCTCGCCCCGACGCTGCAGTTCGCCGTCGGCGTCTGGGCCGGCGAGGCCCTGACGCCGCTGCGCATCATCAGCTTCGCCTTCATCTGGGGCGGCGCCGCCGTCTTCGCCGCCGCCGCCTTCTTCCGCGTCCGCGCGGCGCGCGAGGCCCTGAAGCGGTCGGCCGAACCGGCGTAGAAGTGGCTGGTGGCTGGTGGCCAGCCACTCCCTTAAAGCCCCGCGTACAAAGCCCCGATCAACCGTTGCGCCCGCGGGTCGCCGATCAGGTGCGGCGACTGGCGGGTCATCACATAGGCTCCCGACACGCCCGCGTCCGGATCGGCGAAGGCGCAGCTCCCGCCCCAGCCGCAGTGGCCCGCCGCGGTCGGATTGGGGCCGAAGATGTGCAGGCCCTCGTTGCGCATCAGCCCCGCCGCCCAGCTGACGTCGAACGGCACCACCTTGTCGCGGCCATGGATCCGCTCGCGCAGCATCTCGGCCAGCACGCCGGGGGACAGGACGGTCCGGCCGTCCAGCGTCCCGCCGTTGGCCAGCACCCCCATGATCCGCGCCAGGTCCAGCGCCGTGCCGTGCAGATTGGCCGAGGGCATCTCCACCATCCGCCACTCGGCCGAGCCGCGCCCGCCCGGCGCCGAACCCCTGTCGAGGAAGGCCGAGGTCTTGATCGCGTCGATGGTCCCCAGATCGGGCGCCGCCGTCGGCTTGCGCAACGCCGCCACCCGTCCGTGCTCCGCCTCGGGCAGGCCGATCCACAGGTCCAGTCCCGGGAAGTCCTCGCGCAGGGCCATCCCCATGCTGCGTCCGTCCGCCAGCCGGAACAGCTCGCCCGCCAGGAAGCCGATGGTGATCGGGTGATAGCCCGAGGCCGTCCCCGGCGGCCACATCGGCGCCTGCGCCGCCAGCCGCTCCAGCACCGCCTCGCGGTCGAACCAGATCGCCGGATCGACCGTCTCCGAGAAGCCCGGCAGACCGGCCTGATGGCTCATCATCTGGGCCACGGTGATCCGGTCCTTGCCGGCCTGGCCGAAGGCGGGCCAGACGGTCGCGACGGTCTCGTCATAGGACAGCCTGCCCCGCTCGACCGCCGTGGCGATCAGCAGGGCCATCACCGCCTTGCCGGTCGAGAACACCGGCGTCAGCGTGTTCTGGTCATAGGGAACGGTCTTCGCCGCATCGGCCCAGCCGCCCCACAGATCGACCACCGTCTCGCCGCCGATGCAGACGCTGAACCGCGCCGCCTGTTCGTTCAGCCCCTCGGGCGCCTCGGTGAAATTGGCGGCGAAGGCGTCCTTCACGGCGGCGAAGCGCGGCGGGCAGACGCCGTGGATGTCGGGAGGGGAGGTCATGGGGATGTCCTACCGGCCCGCCCGGCGCGCGTCACCTACTGCCGCCGCCCGGCCGACGCCTGCCTGGCCGCCTCGAACTCCGCCCCCGGATTCCACTCCGGCCAGTCGGCGCTGTCGGCTAGGTCGTGGCCCACGAGGTACAGCAGGTCCACGTCCACCGCCGCCGCGTCCATCACCCACTCCGGCGTCCATGCGTCCGACGGCTTGTGATAGCGGTTCGCCACATAGTCCCGGCTGGCTTCGTTGTGCCCGGTGAAGCCCGCCGCCCCGAACAGGGCCGGCACGCCCTTCTTCGCCAGCGGGAAATGGTCCGAGCGGTAGAAGCCGCCCGCCTGCGGGGCCGGGTCGGGGATCAGGGTCCGGCCCTGCTCCGTCGCCCGCCGCTCCAGCCACGCATCCGTCTGGCTCTTGCCCGCCCCCATGACCACGATCTGCGGCGAGACCTCGGTCCCCGGCAGCAGGGAGTCCATGTTGATGTTGGCCACTGTCGTCTCCAGCGGCCAGACCGGGTTGGCGGCGTAGTATTCCGCCCCCAGCAGTCCGGCCTCCTCGGCCGTCCAGGCCGCGAACACCACCGACCGCTTCGGCGCCTCGCCCGCCTTGAACAGCCGCGCCAGTTCGATCAGCCCGGCCACGCCCGTCGCATTGTCGACGGCGCCGTTATAGATGTCGTCGTCCCCCACCGGCGTCGCGCGGCCGTAGGCGTCCCAGTGGGCGCCGTACAGGACAGTCTCCTCGGGATGTTCCGACCCCGGAATCCGCGCCAGTATGTTGCGGCTCTCGATCCGGTCGGCGGTCTGGCCGAAGTCGATCGACATCGTCACCCCGTCCAGCGTCACCGGCGAGAACTCCGGCGTCCGCGCCGCCTCGCGCAGGGCCGCGTAGTCCAGCCCCGCATCGGCGAACAGCTGCTCCGCGACCGGCCCCTGGATCCACCCCTGCGCCGGCACGCGCTCGGCGTCCGGATCGGCCCGGACGATGTCGAATTTCGGCGCCGTCGACGACCCCTCGAGCACGCTCCAGCCATAGCCGGCGCCCGCGGTGTCGTGGATCACCAGCACCGCCGCCGCCCCCTGCCGCGCCGCCTCCTGGAATTTGTAGGTCCAGCGGCCGTAGAAGGTCATCGCATTGCCGTCGAACCGGCCCGCGACCGGATGCCCCTCGGGCGCGCCGAAGTCCGGATCGTTGACGATGACCAGCAGCACCTTGCCCTTCAGGTCCATGCCCTTGAAGTCGTTCCAGCTGCGCTCGGGCGCGTCGACGCCATAGCCAGCGAAGACCACCGGCGCGTCGAGGACGGTGATGCGGTTCACCGGCCGGTCGCTGGACACCAGAATATCCGGCCCCCGCTCCAGCGCCCGCGTCCGGCCGCCGCTGCTGACCGTGATCATCGCCGGCCCGTCCTGCCGCGTCCGCCCGAGCTGCGCCGCCTGCACCCATTGGCCGTCCGGCCCGCCCGGCTCCAGCCCCAGCGCCTGGAACTGGCCGACGACGTAGTCCACTGTCTTCTGCTCGCCCGGCGTCGCCACCCCGCGCCCCTCGAATTCATCCGAGGCCAGCACCCGCACATGCGCGTTCAGCCGCGCGGCGTCGGCCTGCTGGGCGAGGGCGGGGGAGGCGGTGAGCAGGGCCGCGACGGCGGCGGCGAGGATCATGCGGTGCTGGGTCATGCGACCGTTCTAGCGCCTTCGATCAGAGACCGTCACTCCTCGTTCAGATCGCGCCGACCACAGGTCCGTGACCGTCTTGAAAGCGCCGTCGCGACGCGCTTTAACTTTCCGAACAGTGGAGGCGGACCTTTGACGCGTTATTTGGCGGGGACGGCGGCGCTCCTCCTTGTCTGCACGCCTGCCGTGGCCCAGTCGCCGCAAACCCTTTGGGTTATGTTCGCGCCTGAGAGCATTGCACTGGACGACTCGGCGACCAGCCAGCTTCAGCGGTTCGCTGTCGATCTCGGCGCCAGGCATGTCATCATACGCGGGCGCGCCGACCCCTCCGAGGGCCGCGAGGCGGACGTCGACGATCTTTCACAGCGCCGCGCCACGATCGTACACGAGCATCTCCAGGCCTACGGCGTCAGCGTCCAGCGCATGACCGTCGGAGCGTCTGATTCCTCAACACCGGCCGGGAACCCGGAGGATGCCGGCCAGAACCGCCGTGTCGAGGTCATCGCCTATACCCCCTCACACCGGCGCCCGCCACGCTGAAGGCGCACGCCGCCGGTCCACACACCGGCCATCCAGAGCAGCCGCTCGAAGGCATTTCAGTCGTCATGCGCCGACGGAAAGACCGCCCGGATTACCGCAGCGTCACCGCGCCGCCAGCCACCTCATCACCCCGTCCGCCGCCGCGACGCCCGACGCCATCGACGCCTGCAGCAGATAGCCGCCCGTCGGCGCCTCCCAGTCCAGCATCTCTCCGGCCGCGAACACGCCCGGCATGGCCGTCAGCATCAGCCCGTCGTCCAGCTGGTCCAGCCGCACCCCGCCCGCCGACGAGATCGCCCGCGCCAGCCCCTGCACCCCCGTCAGCGTCAGCCGCACCGCCTTGATCCGCCTGGCCAGCTTGTCCGACCCCGCCGGCAGCTCGCCCGGTATCTCCCGCAACAGCCCGACCGCCGGCGCCGACAGCCCGCCCGCCTTGCGCAGCCAGTTGGTCACGCTGTCCTTGCCGCGCGGTTTCGCCAGCCGCCCGGCCAGCGCCTCGACCGACAGGTCGGGCCGCAGGTCCACGGTCAGCACCGCCGTCCCGTCCCGTTCGATCGCGTCCCTCAGCCCCGCCGACAGGGCGTAGACCGCCCCGCCCTCGATGCCATAGCGGGTCAGCATCGCCTCGCCGCGCACCGTCTGCCCGTCATGCGTCATGGCCACCGGCTTCAGCGGCTGCCCCGCGAACCGTTCCGCGAACACCTCGGACCAGGCCACGCCGAAGCCGACGTTCGAGGGCCGGAACGGCGCGACCTCCACGCCCTCCAGCATCGTCGCCCACGCCCCGTCCGAGCCCAGCCGCGGCCAGCTGGCCCCGCCCATGGCCAGCACCACGGCGTCGGGCCGCTCGACCGCCTCGCCCTCCGGCGTCGCAAACACCCAGGCTCCGTCCCGCCGTCCGATCCATTTCGACCGCGTCCGCACCTCGACCCCCAGCCCGGCCAGCCGCCCCAGCCACGCCCGCAACAGCGGCGAGGCCTTCATCGCCCGCGGAAACACCCGCCCGGACGACCCCGTGAACGTCGCCTGTCCCAGCCCCTCGGCCCAGCCGATCAGATGCGTCGGCGAAAACCGCTCCAGCCACGCCGCCACCGCGCCCGCCGCCGGGCCATAGCGGCCGACGAACCCCTCCATCCCCTCCGAATGCGTCAGGTTCAGCCCGCCCCGCCCGGCCATCAGGAATTTGCGCGCCGGCGAGGGCATGGCCTCGTGCACCACCACCTTGAGCCCGGCCTGCGCCAGCCGCTCGGCCGCCATCAGCCCGGCCGGCCCGGCCCCGATCACATGGACGGTTTTGGATGAGTCAGTCATGCCGACCCACTACGCTTTTCCGGGCATCCCGGCGAATGCGAAGACGGTGGCGGCGCTCTCTCTTCTTTCGTCATCCTCCGGCGAGCGCAGCGAGACCGGGGGACCCGGCGGCGCCGAAGGCGATCTGTTCACGCACGCGGGCTTATGGCTGGTCTGCGGCAGGGTCGCGCTCGCGCGCGCCGCTGGGTCCCCCGGTCTGCGCCGCGAAGGCGCGGCTTGCCGGAGGATGACGAAAGGGTGAAGGGCGCCGTCGCGCGAAATTTGGCTCGGGGAACACCCGCATCGCGCATACGCTCATCCCCCATGAGCGTCGCCTTTACCCGCGAGGAGGATCTGGAGGCCACGGCCGCCGATCTTCCCGACCGCCCCATCTCCCCGCACCCCAATCTGGTCACGCCCGCGGGCCTGGCCGCGATCGAGGCCGCCCTGGCCTCGGCCCGCGCGGCCTACAGCGCCGCCCAGGCCCACGGCTCCATCGAGGCCGACCGCACCGCCATGGCCCGCGCCACCCGCGACCTGCGCTACTGGTCCGCCCGCCGCGCCACGGCCCAGCTGGTCGAGACCGAGCCGGACGGCCGCGTCCGCTTCGGCGGCTCGGTGACCATCGAACGCGAGGACGGTCGGGCCCAGACCTGGCGCATCACCGGCGAGGACGAGGCCGATCCCGCCGCCGGCTCGGTCAGCCATGTCTCGCCCCTCGCCGTCGCCCTGATCGGCAGGAGCGTGGGCGACGAGGCCGTCGTCGCGGGCCAGACGGTGGAGATCGTCGCCGTCGATTGACGGTCAACGGTTGCCCCGGCCCCCCGCTTGCCCCACCTTGGGGAACACAAGGCGCTCCCGCGGCGCTTCCTGCGCTCAAGCAGCGTCAATCATCTGCGCTCAGGCAGCGCGAAGCGCGGTAGCGCCACAAAAAGAGAAAGAGCCGCCGATGGCCCGTAAGCCCAACTACAGTTTCGAGCGTCAGGAACGCGATCGCGCCGACGCCAAAAAGGCCGCCGAGAAGGCCGCCGCCAAGGCCGAAAAGAAAGCCGCCGCCGCCGCCCGCAAGGAAGCCGGCCTGCCGCCGCTCGAGGAAGACTGAGTTCAGGCGTCCCTTCCGCCCTCCGCCGCTTTCGAACCGAGCGGTGCAGGGCGGGCCAGGTACAGGCTCATCGGTGAGGTAGGGCGATCTGCCGAACCCCGGACGCCCCGAACCGCTGCAACGGGTTGCAGGCGGTCTATCGGCTTGAGCTGGAACGCGCGCCCGCGTCCCGCCAGTATCCCGCCCCTCCCCCTTCGCCGTCATCCTCGGGCTTGACCCGAGGATCAGAGGTGGGGCCGCGCTGTACCCCGGGACGGCCCCGCGAGGGTGGAGACGGTTCCCTGACCGAGCACCGGACGGTCCGATCCTCGGGTCAAGCCCGAGGATGACGGGCGGGGGGCGAGGTGGTGGTGGTGCGAAGCGCCGGACGCAGACGCTGCGAAGGTCTGGAATGGGTGGAAAGCAGACCTTGGTGAACGCTGTGCCTCTGCTATCGTGCCGACATGCGCATCATCTTCATGCTGATCTTTGCAACTGCGTTGGCGCTGATCGCCGGAGTGGCGTGGGCATGTTCCTGCCCATACTGGAGAAGTGCCTCAGATCAACTCGGCTTCGCAGACGTCGCGTTCGTGGGACAGGCGATATCCTCTACAACGGGGCGCGACGGTTACGTGGTGACGGAGTTCAATGTCTCTCGCACACTGAAGGGGGCTCACCACGACGTTCAGCGGATCACGCACGCGCCCGGCTCTTGGGGCGCCACCTGCGGCATAGACTTCGTTCAATCACGAGATGTTCTCGTTCTCGCCAAGAGGCAGGGCATCAGAATGTCTACGAGCGCCTGCGCCACACCACGCTTCGCTCAGGGCGACTTCGAGCGAGCTGCTGCGCGCTGAGAGCTATTCCAAAACCGGAGTCCGCAACGGGTCGGGAGCCGACTGTCGCCTAGGGGTGGAAAGCGGACGTTGTGCTCAGCGTTGGAACGCCACCGTTTCGCTCGACGCAAAAGGCGGCAGGACAACGCCATTCTGCCAGTCCGAGCGGAAGCCGGGCAGCTTCTCGATGTGACGGAGCAGCGCGTCCCATCCCTCTGCCTCCTCGTGAAACGTCCAGACTTGCCCGCCTACTTCGACATCGCAGCAGACGAGATCGACGGTGATCTGATCGCGTTTGTAGAAAACCGCCGAGGTAATCTCCGGAAGTGGAAGCTGGCTCAGAATCGCGGGCGTGATGCTCATTACACGGCAGTGTTGCCGCCCGAGTTCATGTCCGCAATGGGTCGGGAACGGAAGCGGGCGTCGCGGCAGCGGCCTCAGCCGGCCCCCGCCGCCATCGCCTCGCCCAGCACAGCCTCCATCTGGCCGATGCCGTAGGGCTTCAGCAGCAGGCGGAAATTCTCCCCCGCCGCCGCCGAGGCCGCCTCGCTGTATCCGGTCGTCAGCACCACGGGCAGATCGGGACGCCGGCGGCGGATTTCCTTGCCCAGACCCAGCCCGTCCAGCTCGCCCGGCATGACCATGTCGGAGAACACCAGGTCGAACCCCTGGTCGCCGTCCAGGATGTTCAGGGCGTCGGCGGCCTGGGCGGCGCGCACATAGGTGTAGCCCAGGTCGCGCAGCATGTGCCCGACCCCCGCGGCGACGGCGTCGTCGTCCTCGACCAGCAGAAGCCGGCCGCCGCGCTTGCGCCGGGGCCCCGGCGTTTCCGCGCCCGTCTGGGCCGGCCCCAGGGCCGTGGCTTCCTTCTCGCTGCGCGGCAGGCACAGGGTGAAGGTCGTGCCGCTCCCCTCGACGGACTCGACGCGGATATCCCCGCCCGAGGACCGCACGAAACCATAGACCTGCGACAGACCCAAGCCCGTGCCGCGCCCGACCTCCTTGGTGGTGAAGAAGGGCTCGAACACGCGCGAGGCCACGGCCGGCGACATGCCCGTGCCGGTGTCCGACACGGTCAGGCAGACGGTGTCGCCTTCCCCGTTCGATCCCGTCACATTGCGCGCCGACAGCGTCAGCGTGCCGCCGTTGGGCATGGCGTCCCGGGCGTTGACCGCCAGGTTCAGCAGGGCCAGCTCCAGCTCGCCCGCGTCCGCCTCGACCCGCCACAGGCCCTCGGGCAGGTCCACCACCACTTCGATGTCCTCGCGCAGCGACCGTTCCAGCAGGAACCTCAGCCCCTCCACCTGGGTCGGCAGATCCAGCACGTCGGCCTTCAGCGGCGAACGGCGCGAGAAGGCCAGCATCTGCCGCGTCAGGGCGGCGCCCCGCTCGACCGCCTGGCGCACGCCCTCGCTCAGGGTCTTGCGCTTCTTCGGATCCTCGGTGCGGTCCAGCAGCTCGATCCCGCTCGAGGCCACCATCAGCAGATTGTTGAAGTCGTGGGCGATGCCGCCGGTCAGCCGGCCGATGGCCTCCATCTTCTGACTCTGGCGCAGCGCCTCCTCGGCCTTTTCGCGCTCGGCCATCTGCTGCTGCAGCAGCAGATTGGTCTCGACCAGAACCTCGGCCCGGCGCGCCAGCTCGCGGTTGGCCCGCCTCAGGGCGCCCTGGGCCACGGCCAGGACGACCACGACCAGCACCGCCAGGCCCAGCACCAGCAACAGGCCGGCGTAACGGCTGAACCGCTGCGACGGGGGGGTGTCGAGCAGGCGCAGCCGCGCCGTGCCCAGCCGCTGGCCCGCCTGTTCGACGGGCCGCACCACATACAGCCGGCCGTCCTCGAAGACGGTGGCGCGGTCCCGGGGCGTCGCGATCGCGGGGATGGTCTCGCCCGCGCGGGCGAAACTGGCCACCACCCGATTGTTCTCGTCATAGACCGCGGCGGCCAGGACGTTCGGATTGATCTGGACGGCGTCGACATAGTCCTGGGCCGCCGCCCGGTCGTCGAAGGCCAGGGCGCCGCTGACCGCCGAGGCCAGCAGATCGGCCTGGGCTTCGGCCTCGCGGGCCAGCTGCTGTTTCAGCCCCCGTTCGCTGACCACGGTGGTCGCCACGCCCGCGATCAGCAGCACGATCAGCGAGACCAGCACCATCAGGGGAAAACGCGCCCGCCGCAGTCGCTCCATCCACGCCATCTCAGCCGCCCCGCACGGTAAGGGCGAGGTTCAGCAGGCGCGAGCTGAATTGCAGCCCGTTCCGCAACGCCGACTGCTGGTCGATGTGGAACCGCACCCGGCCCTGGCTGAGCACGAAATGGACCGCGCCCCGGTCGGGCGCCGTCGCACTGTCGGTGACCAGCAACAGGCCCGGCTGGCCCGCCGCCGCGGCGAGGGCCGCGCCGCCGCCCTGGCCCACATAGACGATGTGGCAGCCGGCCAGCGCCGTCGCGTCCGCGCGCCGGCGCACCGCCAGCGGCCGGCCATGGGCCGTCTGGGCCCGGGCCGCCGCGTCGAGCGCCGGGCCGAACGGGTCGCGGCCCGCCACACAGATGACGACCGGCGACTGGGGGGTCTGGAAGGCGCGCGGCGGCCATTCGACGAAGGCGGCGAAGCGGACGAGGTAGTTGGCCTTGACCGAATATTCGAGCCGGCTCTGGGCGGCCACGGGCCCGGCCGCGGTCAGGAGCATCAGGCCCCAGACCGCCGCCACGCCCGCCGGGATGCGCCGGGCTCCGCTCATCTCAGAAACTCGTCCGCAGGGCGACGAAGACGCTGCGGCCGAAGGCCCGCTGTCGGGCGGAGTCGCCGGTTTCGACGCGCCGCTCCTCCAGCAGGTTCTGGCCGCTGATCGACAGCTCCAGCGCATCGGTGAAGCGCCACCCCAGCCGCGCGTCCGCCTCGACCCAGGCTTCCGTCCCGCTCGTCTGCAGCGCATCGACGGCGCGCAGGCGCAGGTCCAGGTCCAGCCGGTCGGTGATCCGCGTCTGCGACTTGAGCAGCAGCTGATACGCCGGATCGTCCCCGGTCGAGATCAGGCCCGTGATGTCCGAGCCCGACGGATCGACCGCGAAATCCTTGTCCAGGGTGCTGAGGCCCGCGCTGAGCCGCCACCGGTCCGTGACGTCATAGCTGCCCCAGGCCTCCACGCCCCAGGTCTCGCCCGCGCCGAAATTGGTCAGGCTGAGCGGGAACACCGTCACCGGATGGAAGGACGCCGTCCGCAGGTCGTCATAGACGTTGTAGAAGGCCGAGATCGAGAACGAGACATGCTCGCGCGGCCGGGCGCGCCAGCCGGCCTCCCAGGCCGTCAGCGTCTCGGACTGGAAGTCGCCGCCGACCAGGAAGCCCGGCAGGGTCAGGTCGCGCTCGATCCGGTTCGGCGTGCGGCTGGCCCGGCTGATCGCGCCCCACACCAGGTCCCCGCCCGGCCGTTCCCAGCCGAGGCGGACGTTCGGCAGGAATTCCTGGCCCGAGAAGCTGTTGTCCTCGACCTTCATCCCCAGCGTCAGGGTCAAGGCGTCCGTCAGGGCGATCTGGTCCTGAGCGAACAGGTTGGTCAGCGACAGGGTCCGCTCGGCCGGGTCGAGGAAGGCCCCGCCCGGCGCGGCGGCGAAGCGCGACTGCACCGTCCGGTAGCCCGCCCCCAGCACCAGCCGGTGCCGGCCCCGGCCGAAGGCGTGCTGGGCCGAGACGTCCCAGGTGTCCGAATCCTCGACCCCGCCCGATTCCGTCCGCTCGAACCGGTCGTAATAGGCCTGGACCTGCAGTTCGCCGCCCGCCAGCGGCCGCGACCACCGCCCCACGACATTGCGCCCGCTGACCCGGGTCTCCTCGCCGCTGAAGCCCTCGTTGACGGCCACCTCATTGTCGAACACGTCGCCCTGCAGCGTCAGCCGGTTGTCGCCCACGGTCCAGTCCGCCCGCGCCCCGCCGCGCAGCCCCGACGCCGCGTCCGTCGCGTCCCCGCCGGTCAGGCGATCGCTGTCGTCCCGCGCAAAGCCCTTGATATAGGCCCGCCACGCCCCGGCCTCGCCCAGCCGCCCGCCATGCCTCAGGGCGAAGGTCGCGTCCTCGTTGCCGACCCCCGCGCTGACCAGGGTCCCGGTCGTCTCCGCCGCCGACCGGGTGATGATGTTGATGACGCCGTTGACGGCGTTGGCCCCGTACAGGGTCCCGCCCGGCCCGCTGACGACCTCGATCCGCTCGACGTCCTCCAGCATCACGTCGCGGGCGTCCCAGAACACCCCCGAGCTCAGCGTCGAATACAGGCTGCGCCCGTCCAGCAGCACCTGCAGCTTGTTGGACATCTCATAGCCGTTGAAGCCGCGCGCGCTGATCGCATAGTCGACCGCATTGACCCGCTGCACGTTCAGATTGGGGGCCAGCCGCAGCACCTCGGGCAGGCTGGTCGCGCCCGAGCGGCGGATGTCGTCGCCCGTGATGACGAAGATCGCCGCCGCCGCGTCGGCCAGGGCCTCGGGCCGCCGCGACACCGAGGTCACCTCGACCAGGGCCAGCTCTTCCAGCGACAGCCGCGACAGGTCCTGCTCCGTCGGCCCCGCGCCCTGGGGAATCGCCGCCGGATCCGCCGCCGCCGTCATCGACAGGGCCGACAACAGGGCCGCCCCGCTGGTCGCACTCAATACCGCCAAAGCCCCTCGCCCCCTGAAGCGCAGCCATTGTAATCGGCTGGAACGCCGCGCCCGTCAAACGGTTGCCCGCCCTTTTCGCCCGCCTAAAGCACCCGCAGCGACGGTCCCCTCGCCCCCGGCGCCGGCAGCAGATCGGTCACCGCCCAGACCAGGGCGTCGGCCCGGTCGGGACTGGCCCCGCCCGCGTCCTCGCCGCCCAGCCCCATCAGCTCCTCCTCCAGCGCCTCCAGCCCCGGCGCGTGCGCCACCCGCCCCTGCTCGTACAGCGCCGCCACCGGCTCGGCCCGCGCGACCTTGCCCACCGACGCATGCACCCGCTTCACCGCGACCGACAGCCCCGAGGCCTTCAGCACCGCCTCCGCCATCGCCCCGCCGTTGTTGCTCTCGACCACCACCCGCCGCGCCCCGTACGCCTCCACCGCCCGCCGCACCCGCTCGGCCCAGCCCTCGGGCGACAGCCCCTGCGCCGTCCAGTCCGCCAGCACCCCGACCCGGTCCCCGCGCCGCCCGGCCACCACGATCCCGCACGCATCCCGCGCCCGCCCCGACAGCGTCCCCGCCGGCGGATCGACGGCCACCACGACCTTGTCAAAGACAGGAGAAACGCGTTCTCCCTCCCCTTCATGGGGAGGGATGTCGGCGCGCAGCGACGACAGGGTGGGGTACGTCTGAACTTCCCCACCCGGGCTTCGCTTCGCTCCGCCGTCCCTCCCCACTTCGGGGGAGGGAGAATGCGAAAGCAGCCCCCACCCCGCCCGCGCCCTCTCGATCTCCGCGAGCGTGAAAAGCGCCCCCTCATCCTCCAGCACCCGCCCGTCCAGCTCCTGCGCCGCCCGCCGCGTCCCGCCGTACAGCCCCTCCATCGCCGCCAGGAATCCCGGCGCGAGGTTCCCCGCATTGGCGCGCGTCGGCGCATCCGTCCGCGCGCAGCCGTCCTCCGCCAGCACCCCGCGCAACACCCGCCCCGGCTTCGGCGTGGACGTCAGAACCAGCCTCGGACCCTCCCCCAGCCTCAGCCCCAGCCGCAGCATCGCCAGCGTCTCCGCGCCATAGGACCAGGCGCAGAACTCGTCCCCCCAGGCCGCATGGAACTGCGGCCCGCGCAGCCGCTCCGGCTCCTCGGCCGAGAACAGCAGCCCCACGGCCCCGCCCGGAAAGCTCACCTGCCTCAGCGACGAGGCGAACGCCGCCCCCGTCCGGAACGGCAGGTTCATCACCCCCGACGGCCCCTCGACCATCACCGTCCGCGCATCCCTTATCGTCGGCCCCACCAGCGCGATCCGCCCGCCCTTTCCCAGCCTCTGCGCCGTCTCCCACACCCACTCCGCCCCCGCCCGCGTCTTCCCCGCCCCGCGCCCGCCGAGGAAGACCCAGGTGCGCCACGGGTCCGTCTCCGGCAGCTGCCCCTCGTGCGCGTCCTCCCGCCAGAGCTCGCGCGCGAACTCGTCCTCCGTCAGCCACCGGTACACATCCTCTCCCTCCCCTTCATGGGGTGGAGGAAGGGTCGGCGGAGCCTCACCCACCCGTCTCCTCCCCATGCAATGGGGAGGGGGACCCCGAAGGGGTGGAGGGGTACGCCCCATCCCCGGCCCCCTCCCTCGCCGCCTCCCGGTCCGCCGCCCGCCGCCGCAGAAACTCCAGCGCCGCCACCCGTCCCGGATGGGTCGGATCCATCTCCTCCCCCGCCTCGCCGCCGGTCCGCCCCATCCCGTCCAGCGCCGCCGCCAGCTTCGCCCAGCCCATCGCCGCCGGCGCATCCTCGCGCCGCATGCAGGCCACCGCCCGGTTCATCGCCTCGCGCGCCGCCCCGTCCCGCGCCTCATCGTCCACTGCGGCCAGCGCCGCTGCGAACGCCTCGGTCGCCTTCCGCGCCGAGCCGTCCAGCCCCAGCCCCGCCCCGATCGCCGGCCCCGCGACCGGGTCCGCATCCCCGCGCACCTCGGCCGCCTCCAGCTCGGCGTCGGCCGCCTCGGCCAGGTCCTTGCGTCGCCAGCCCTCCTTCTTCGCCCGGAAGCCGATGGTCCGCTCGCCCGCCCCGTACCGCGCCGACAGCCAGGGGACCGAGGCCCCCGCCGCGAACTCCCGCTGGATGCGCGCCCACATCCGCGTCCCCAGCTTCACATGCCCCCGCACGCGCGGCCGCCGCACGACCGCGCCGTCCGCCCCGTTTCCGATTTCGCCCCTGATTTCGTCCGCCACCCTGCGCCCCTGATCCGTTTCATGGACCGGAGAGTCTGGCGCCATCCGCTCCTGCGGCTTGAAGATGACGCTGCCCGCGCCGGGAAGCCCCGCCGGATCAGCGGCTTGCGCCGCCGCAATCGTCTGGCTGGCGGCGAACTGTCAGCATTTCAGCCGGGATGGCGGCGACGGCGCGGAGCGCGGTCGGGCCGTTGCGGTTCATGCGGTCGGCGGTTCGGGGAGCGGGCGGGACGGCGAAGGCTGCAATCTGCGGCTCATCCGCCGCCTCGGCGGGTGCAGATTAGTTCAGGGACCACGTGCAGCGCGGTGAGAAAAGGAGGCCTTGGCCCCGTGGCCAAAGCCCCGCACCGGAGGTTCTTCTCACGCGCCATAAGCTCGCGTTTGGACTACCAAGCTTTCATCCTGAATAGTCGACCGTCGTCCCCCACGTCATGGAGACGCACGACGATATCGGACGGTTCAAACACCGGATCCTCATCACTGCGCGGGGGAAGGTCTGAGTCGATCAGAGTTATGATCGATTGCAGGCCCAGCGCGGTGTAGCTTCGGATGACCCCCAAGAGGTTTTCCTTCTTTCGGTCATCGAGCGATTCCAGCACCCCGTCGTGGAACGCGAAGCGAGGAAATGCGTCATCCAGATGCGCGCGAAGCAGCGACAGATCGAATGCGACGCACAACAACTTCTTGTAGCTGAACCCACGATCAGCGCTCGTCGCCACCCCGGCATCATCAAGCAATTCCGCCCGGAAATCGAGGTGTCCCTGCTGATTGACCACGACGCTCAGGAGCGCCTTGTGATCGATTACGTCCTCAACGATTTCGTTGAAGAACAAACGGATGCGCGAGAACAGGCTGTCGCTATCCGCGTTCTTTGCCTCAACGTCGGCCTCGATTGCGGCCTGTAGGTGGCTTTTCTCCTCGGCCAAAGTACGAATATCAGCCCGCAATTGCTGAAGCCGATGCACGAACTCCCGCTGACGTTCGAGGCCTTCGATATCAGCTCGCAACGTCACCATCTCACCCGATAGGTGCTTGTATTTGGCGAAGGAGTCCGTGCTGCTGAGGAAAGCCAGCATCTCGGATCGACGCTTACCCAGCGCGTTCAGCTCAGCATTTATTACCTTGAGTTCCGCCTCGATCTCCTCGCGCTCTTCGACGAGATAGACCCGGCGTTCCTCAGTGATCGCCTTGTTGAATGCGATCAACTGCTGAAAATCGCGTTTGATCTGCCCATCAAAGAGAACTCCGGCTTCGCGGAAAAGAACCCGCGCATCTTCCGGGTCGAAAAGTATCTGATCCTCTTCGAGAGAGCTGATAACCTTTTTTCGATTTTGAGTGAGGGAGTACCGGCGCTGATTAAGGTCCGCGATACGTTCGTCGACCTGATCCACAAGCTGCTTGGTGTCCGCCTTGTCTTGGGTTCGGAAATCGAAAGCATCGAGCAATTCCTGCTTCCTGCTGACCTCCTGTCGCTTCAGAAGTAGAAGGCCATCAATCTTTCCGGCGTCCTCGATCTCGCCGCCAAGCTCCTGGCGGATGGTCGTGGCCTTGTGCTCCTTCTCCCTAAGCTCGTCCTCCTTGGCATAGTGTTGGGTGATCAGATCGGCGTTGAAGCCGAGAATATGAGCAAGGAAAGGCTTCCAGTCGGCGTGGGAATTCGCAAACTTGCGCAGGTGGAAAACGTCGCGGAAGTCCTCCTGCGATCGAATGAAATAACCGAGTCCTTTTCGGTAGCGCCACGGTTTTAGCGCCCGCCAGTCGAGAAGACTGTCGAGCAATTCCTTGGCGCGATCGAAGGGAACGTCAATGTGATCCCAGTCTCGGTCAGGCAGAGTCGTGAAATCTTGATGCCGACCCGTGTGCTTCTTGAAGGCGATCTTTGAGGCTTCGGCGACGCTGCGACGCACGGTTACATAGCTTCCGTCGGGCAGCTCGATCTCAAGGAAGAATGTGAAATCTTCAAAGCGATCGAGATGTTTGAACAGGAAGAATTTGGCGTCGCGCCCGGCCAGAAAGCCGAAATCGAGAAGCCGGCCCAGGGTCGTCTTGCCCAAATTGTGTGTGTCGCGGTCACGGTTCTCCGGCACGCGGATTTCGGCGAGCACCACGTTGAATTCGGGCTCGAATTCCACCGGAACGAAAACCGTCGGCTGATCGGAATAAAGCTTAGACGGCTTCATTCTGGCCCACATATTCGACGGCGTCTGTCTTGGGATGGTATTCGATTAGACCAAGTAGGAACAGGAAATTTAGTGAGGGCAGGAACAACACGTCACCACCAGTTACTGATTTGCGCGCGTACTTAAACAGCATCCCATAATCACAGAGTCGCTGCGAACGTAGGCGGGCCAAGAGAACCAAGGCGACATTGACGACGGTGCGGTCGGGGTGGGCGTGTTTGCTAGGCCTCAACATTCGCCACCTCCCCGATGTCGCAGTTCCAGTACATGTAAAAAAGCACCGCGCGGGTCAGACGCTTGTGCTGACGCTGCCGCAAGATTGGGTCCCGCTGGAAGAGAAGATCAAGCAGATACTCCATGACCGCGTCGAAATTTTGGAAGGCTTTCCGCTTCGAGATGATCTTCATCTGGAACTCCTCGGCAGTCGCCTCGTAGGACTTGAGAATTTCAAGATTCTCGGGCGCGGCCAGGAACGCCCGGATTTGCGCGGTGTCCTTCAGATATCGCCTGCGCAAAGCCGCCGCATAGTCGGCGGTCATGTTGTTCAAGTCGTTCTTTTCCTCGTACGAGGTCCGCTCACTCGGCGGCGCATCGAGCACAGCCGACAGATCGGCGTCATGACTCGCAATCGCTTCGACAACGATGGCGAGTTCGTCGGGCGACACAATCAATGGGGAGTCGACGGGATCCAAGTCGGCGAGAGCCGCCACCTCAGGAAACTGCTTCAGATAGAGCTCCAGCTGCTCCACGCCGCAGAGATAAATCGACCCTTCGGGAAGGCCGCACGTCTCAGCGATATACTTGGTGATGTTCTGGTCGGCATTGCCCGCGAGCCGGCGGTTGGCAAACAGCATATAGTGGTCGAGCTGCTTCGCCTCGCGGAGCTTAATGATCCGCGGGACCTCCTTTCCAATCACCGTGTCTTTGGCGGTCGGGCTGTAAAAATCGGCCTCGCCGAAATGGCGGTTATACCCATTGGTGTGTTTGGCTTGGACAACGGTCGTTCCGACCCATGGCGCAGCTTTGCTCGGATGCAACTCCGCCGTACCCACGAATTTGGCATCCCGGCCGCCGTCAGGCCCCTTGGCGAAGCCCTTCACAGAGACGCCCAACAACCGCTGACAAAGTAGGACAATCAGTCGCTCAAACTGATCCTCACTCAAATCCTCATAGGCGAATTTCATCGTAGACCCCCCGCAGTCAGGCTTGATCGTCCAGAGCCGCCCGACGCGCGCTGCGCGCCGGTAGCATACTGGCCATACAACCGGGAACAACGATCGCAACTCAGGCCGACTGCATCGTGCCTTCAGCCAACACCTGCCGCTGGCAACGAACATCAACGGCCACCAAAAAAGGGCGGGCCCGTCACCGGACCCGCCCTCTTCTGTATCAGCTTGAACCGCTGAACGACCGGATCAGAAGTCCATGTCGCCCATGCCGCCCATGCCGCCGCCCATGCCGCCGCCGGCGCCGCCGGACGAGGCCTTCTTCGGCGCGTCGGCCACGGCCGCTTCGGTGGTGATCAGGATGCCGGCCACCGAGGCGGCGTCCTGCAGGGCCGTGCGCACGACCTTGGCGGGGTCGATGACGCCGGCCTGGATCATGTCGACATACTCTTCCGTCTGGGCGTTGAAGCCGTAGGTCGCGGAAGTGTTTTCCAGCACCTTGCCGACGACGATGCTGCCTTCGACGCCCGCGTTCTCGACGATCTGACGGATCGGGGCCTGGATGGCGCGGCGGATGATGGCGATGCCGGCCGTCTGGTCGGCGTTGTCGCCCTTCAGGCCTTCCAGGGCCTTGGTCGCCTTCAGCAGGGCGATGCCGCCGCCGGGGACGATGCCTTCCTCGACCGCCGCGCGGGTGGCGTTGAGAGCGTCGTCGACGCGGTCCTTCTTCTCCTTGACCTCGACCTCGGTCGAGCCGCCGACGCGGATGACCGCGACGCCGCCGGCCAGCTTGGCCAGACGTTCCTGCAGCTTCTCCTTGTCGTAGTCCGAGGTGGTGTCCTCGATCTGCTTCTTGATCTGGCCGATGCGGGCCTCGATCGCGTCCTTTTCACCGACGCCGTCCACGATGGTGGTGTCGTCCTTGGTGATGGTGACCTTCTTGGCCTTGCCGAGCATGTCGAGGGTGACGTTCTCGAGCTTGATGCCGAGGTCTTCCGAGATGACCTGGCCGCCGGTCAGGACGGCGATGTCCTCCAGCATGGCCTTGCGGCGGTCGCCGAAGCCCGGGGCCTTGACGGCGGCGACGCGCAGGCCGCCGCGCAGCTTGTTGACCACCAGGGTGGCCAGGGCCTCGCCCTCGATGTCCTCGGCGATGATCAGCAGCGGGCGGCCCGACTGGACCACGGCTTCCAGGATCGGCAGCATCGACTGCAGCGAAGAGAGCTTCTTCTCGTGCAGCATGATGAGGGGTTCTTCAAGTTGAACCTCCATCTTGTCAGCATTCGTGATGAAGTAGGGGCTCAGGTAACCCCGATCAAATTGCATGCCTTCAACAACGTCAAGTTCAGTCTCGGCGGTTTTCGCCTCCTCAACTGTAATGACTCCTTCGTTGCCGACCTTTTCCATGGCCTTGGCGATCATGTCGCCGACTTCCTGGTCGCCGTTGGCCGAAATGGTGCCGACCTGGGCGATTTCGGAGTTGGCGCTGACCTTGCGGCTCGAGGCCTTGATGTCGGCCAGGACAACGGTCACGGCCTTGTCGATGCCGCGCTTCAGATCCATCGGGTTCATGCCGGCGGCCACGGCCTTGAGGCCTTCCTGGACGATCGACTGGGCCAGGACGGTGGCGGTGGTGGTGCCGTCACCCGCCTTGTCATTGGTCTTGGAGGCGACCTCGCGGATCATCTGGGCGCCCATGTTCTCGAAGGCGTCCTCCAGCTCGATCTCCTTGGCCACCGAGACGCCGTCCTTGGTCGAGCGCGGGGCGCCGAAGGACTTCTGGATCACGACATTGCGGCCCTTGGGCCCCAGGGTCACCTTGACCGCATTGGCCAGGACGTTGACGCCGCGCAGCATCTTTTCGCGCGCATCGGTGGAGAACATGACTTGTTTGGCGGCCATCTGGCAGCTCCTTAAAGAGTGTGTGGGAAACAGAAATTCAGACGCGGGTGCTTACGACAGCACGCCCAGCACGTCCGATTCCTTCATAATAATCAAATCGTTACCGTCGATCTTGACTTCCGTGCCCGACCATTTGCCGAACAGGATGCGGTCGCCGGCCTTCAGGTCCATGGGGACATGCTTGCCGTCTTCATCGCGGGCGCCGGGGCCGACGGAGACGACTTCGCCTTCCTGGGGCTTTTCCTTGGCCGAGTCAGGGATGATGATCCCGCCCTTGGTCTTGGATTCTTCTTCCACGCGCTTCACGAGCACGCGGTCGCCGAGCGGACGAAACGCCATCTGATTGTCTCCAACATCTTCGATTGAACCCCGGACGCGGCGCTTTTTGGCAGCCACGACGCCCGAGTGCTAACGCGAGCGGCAAGTAGGAGGGCGGGGCGTCCGCGTCAAGCGCAGCCGCCCTCGAATTCTGGCGGTCTCCTGACCTTCAGATGACTGGAGCCTGAACAACCCGCTCTGACGCGGTACAGGCTCGGACGGTTAGATTGCCCCTCATGCCGATCGATATCGGCGCCTCAGCAAGGAGCAATCCGATGCGCAATCTCATCAACCTGAAGACCGTCGGAGCAGGCGCAGCCGCCGCCCTGGCGATGGGCCTGGCGACGGCGAGCCCTGCCAGCGCCCAATCCTATGGCGATCCCCTGATCGACACCATCGTTCGAGGCGTTCTGGCCGCTTCCGGTCAGGACAGCCGATACGGCTATGGCCAGGGGACCTACCGCGGCCCGGACTGCCAATACTATCGCGACGGCCGCTGCTACCGGAACCTCGGCCATTGGGAACGGGAACACGGCATCAACAGCCGTGATCGTTCCTCCGCCTACGGGGATGGCTACGGCGCCTATGTTGAAGGCCGAACCTATTCGGGCCGGGGCTACTACCGGGACGGCCGCTTCTGGCGGAACCACGGGCAGTGGCGCAGCTATCAGAATCATCGCGATCGCGACTACCGCTACGATCGCCGCTGGTGATACCGGGTTTCGTTCGGCCGCGTGAGTAGGGTCGGACGAGGGCGAGGAAGGCGGGCGCTTCGGCGCCCGCCTTTTTCGTCAGACCATCAGTCGTTTCATCAACTCGGCCGTCGAGGGATCCAGGTCAGGCGACGGCTCGCCGTCGGCGACGTCCTTCAGGATGGCGCTGGCCAGCAGCTTGCCCAGTTCCACGCCCCATTGGTCGAAGCTGTTGATGTCCCAGATCACGCCCTCGACAAAGGTCTTGTGCTCATAGAGGGCCAGCAGGGCGCCGACCGCCTCGGGCGTCAGGGCGTCGAGCAGTATGGTGGTCGACGGGCGATCACCCGGGAAGGTCTTGTGCGGGGCCAGCCGGTCCGCCTCTTCGGCGCTCATCCCTGAAACGATCAGTTCCTCACGGACCTGCGCCTCGGTCTTGCCGACCATCAACGCCTGGGCCTGGGCCAGGGCGTTCGACCATAGCGGCGCATCGCCCTCGCGGGCGTCCACCGCCGCCCGGGACGTATGGCCGACCACGATGAATTCCGCCGGAACGACCTGCGGCCCCTGATGGATCTGCTGGAAGAAGGCGTGCTGGCCGTTGGTCCCCGGTTCGCCGAACACGACGGGGCCCGTCGCGGTGTCCACGGGCGAACCGTCGCGCTTCACGCGCTTGCCGTTCGACTCCATTTCCAGCTGCTGCAGGAAGGCCGGTAGCCGGCGCAGCCCATGGGCATAGGGGGCTACGGTGCGGGCATGGCGGTCAAGACCCTCGACATTGAAGATCTGCGCCAGCGCCAGCAGCACCGGGGCGTTCTTCTCCAGATCGGCCTCGCGGAAATGCTCGTCCATGGCTCGCGCGCCGTCCAGCACCCGCTCGAACACGTCCCAGCCCAGGGCCACCGCCACCGACAAACTGACCGCCGACCACAGTGAATACCGTCCGCCGACCCAGTCGCGGAAACCGAAGGTCCGGCCGCAGCCCCAGGCCTCGGCCTTCTCCGGCGCCGCCGTGACTCCGATCAGGTGCTTGACCATCCGCCGCGGCGACAGGCTCTCGGCCAGCCAGGCCTTGGCGAGGTCGGCGTTGGCCAATGTTTCCTGGGTGGTGAAGGTCTTGGACACCACCACCACCAGTGTGGTTTCGGGGTCCAGGCCGGACAGGGCCTCGCCCATGTCGCGCGGATCGATATTGGCCACGAAGCGCAGGTCGATGGTCGGCTCCAGCGGGCGCAGGGCGTCCCACAGCAGGCGCGGGCCCAGGTCCGAGCCGCCGATGCCGATATGAACGATCGCGTTGAAGGGTTGCTTGGATCCTCCGGCCTCGGCGCCGGTGCCGACATCGACGGCGAACTCGGCCATCGCCCGGCGCGTCTCATCGACCTCGGCGGAGACCGGCTCGCCCAGGGCGTGGAAATCGGCCACCGCGGGGGCGCGCAGGGCCGGGTGCAGCACGGCCCGCCCCTCGGTGTTGTTCACCGGTTCGCCGGCGAACAGGGCGTCGCGACGGCCTTCGACATCGCAGGTCCGGGCCAGATCCAGCGCGGCCTCGAACCCCTCGGCGCTCCACGACTGTTTCGACAGGTCCAGATACAGGCCCGCCGCCTCGACCCCCATGCGCTGCATGCGGCCGGGGTCTGTCGCGAACTGATGCACGATCCGTCCCCCGGCGTCCTTGCGCGCCACGGCGCGAAGCATGTTGAGAGCCTGGGAACGGGCGGTCATCGGCGGGACTCGCGGAGCAGCGGGGTAAACCCTCGTTTACGGGTGTGGCGTAAGCCGGTTCAACGCTGAATCCGTGATTCGGCCCATATTAAAGAGGTTCGCCATGTCCTGCGGCGTCGCCCTAACGGTTTCCCTGCTGCTCGCCGATCCCAATGTGGCGCTGGCCGCGGCCCAGCCGCCCGCGCCGGTTGCGGCCCCTGTTTCCGTAGCCGCCGAGCCCCTGTTCGCCGACATCGTGGCCCGTTCGGGCGCGCTCAAGGGCGTGGTCCAGGGCTGGATCGAGGCCGGCGTGATGGATCAGGCTGATTTCGTCGCCGGCCCGGCCTTCACCGGCTTCAAGGCCCAGGCCGAGGCGCTGGCGGCCAGCGACATGCAGGGTCACCTGATCCTCAAGGAGCGCGGCACCGACGGCGACCTGAAATGCATCCTGCGCGGCATCTCGGAAGACATGCCGAAGAAGATCGCGGCGGTCGAAGCCGCCGCCACGCCCGCCGAACGCCGGGTGGCGCTGGACGAGCTGGCCTATCTTCTGAACGACAACGTCGAGGTCATCACGGCCCCGCCGCAGCCCGAAGTCTGACGCGGCGGCGAGCGAGCGAAAGCCCCGCAGCCTACTCCTCGCGGACGCGTTTCTTGCGGAAGGAGGGGTTCAGCACGGCCTTGCGCAGGCGGATCGACTTGGGCGTGACCTCGACCAGTTCGTCCTCCTCGATATAGGCGATGGCCTGTTCCAGCGAGGGACGGCGCGGCGGGGTCAGGCGCACGGCCTCATCCTTGCCGGCGGCGCGGATGTTGTTCAGCTGCTTGGCCTTCATCGGATTGACGTCGAGGTCGTCCCAGCGGGCGTTCTCGCCGATGATCATGCCCTGGTAGGTCTTCTCGCCGCCGCCGACGAACATGACGCCGCGGTCCTCGAGGTTCCACAGGGCGAAGGCGGCGGTCTCGCCGTCGCCGTTCGAGACCAGAACGCCCTTCAGGCGGCCCTCGATGGCGCCCTTGTGCGGCTCATAGTGGCTGAACACGCGGTTCAGCACGCCCGAACCGCGGGTGTCGGTCAGGAATTCGCCCTGGTAGCCGATCAGCGAACGCGACGGCGACTTCAGCGTCAGGCGGGTCTTGCCGGCGCCCGAGGGGCCCATGTCCTTGAGCTCGGCCTTGCGGGCCGACAGCTTCTCGATGACCACGCCGGTGTATTCGTCGTCCACGTCGATGACGACGTCCTCGATCGGCTCCAGCCGCTCGCCGTTCTCGCCGGTCTGATAGACCACGCGCGGACGGCTGATCGACAGTTCAAAGCCTTCGCGGCGCATGTTCTCGATCAGCACGCCCAGCTGCAGTTCGCCGCGGCCGGCGACCTCGAAGGCGTCCTTGCCGCCGGTCTCGGTGACGCGGATGGCGACATTGGCCTCGGCCTCCTTCAGCAGGCGGTCACGGATGACACGCGACTGGACCTTGTCGCCCTCGCGGCCGGCCAGCGGGCTGTCGTTGACCGAGACGGTCATGGAGATGGTCGGGGGATCGATCGGCTGGGCCGGCAGGGCCTCGGTCACTTCCAGGGCGCACAGGGTGTCGGCCACGGTGGCCTTGGACATGCCGGCGATGGCGACGATGTCGCCCGCCTCGGCCTCGTCGACCGGCTGGCGCTTCAGGCCGCGGAAGGCCAGCACCTTGGTGATCCGGCCCTGTTCGATGGTCTTGCCGTCGCGCGACAGGGCCTTGATCGACATGCCCGGAACGGCCTTGCCGCTCTCGATGCGGCCGGTCAGCAGGCGGCCGAGGAAGGGGTCGCTCTCGATCAGCACGTTCAGGATCTGGAACGGCTTGTCCTTATTCTCGACGACCTTGGGCTCCGGCACGTGCTTGACGATCAGTTCGAACAGGGCGTTCAGATTGTCGCTGGGCTGGTTCAGATCCATCGTCGCCCAGCCGGCCCGGCCGGAGGCGTAGATGTGCGGGAAGTCCAGCTGCTCGTCGGTGGCGCCGATGGCGGCGAACAGGTCGAAGGCGGCGTTGTGAACCTTGTCGGGATCAGCGTGGGGCCGGTCGACCTTGTTGATGCACAGGATCGGCTTGAGGCCCATCTTCAGCGCCTTGGTCAGCACAAATTTGGTCTGGGGCATGACGCCCTCTTCAGCATCGACCAGCAGGACGCAGCCGTCCACCATGCCCAGAATGCGCTCGACCTCGCCGCCGAAGTCGGCGTGGCCGGGGGTGTCGATGATGTTGATGCGGGTGTCGCCCGTCTCGCCGTGCCACAGCACCGAGGTGCATTTGGCCAGGATGGTGATCCCGCGTTCCTTTTCCTGGTCGTTGGAGTCCATCGCCCGCTCGGACTGGGCCTCATTGGCTCGGAACACGCCCGACTGGGCCAGAAGCTGGTCCACCAGCGTGGTCTTGCCGTGGTCGACGTGGGCGATGATGGCGACGTTGCGCAGATTCATTTGACTATCAGACGTGCAAGGCGGCCGGCCCGGTCGAAACGTTGGGGCGGCCGCTGGGTTCAGGCGACGGTGCGGGGAGCGCGCGCCTCTTACAGGGACGCACGCGGAAACGCCAGTGCATGACGAACACGCACCGGCGTAACGGCGGCTCTATGCCTCAGGAAAAGGGCGGCGCGAAGGCGATCAGACCTTCGCCGACTGACTCCGCACCCAGCCGTACAGCATCACCGTCAGCACTCCGAAGGCCGCGATCCCTGCCAGCATGGCCGGCCAGGCCGAGCCTTCGGGCAGCATGGCGAAGGGCGCGTCGTTGCCGGTCGAGACGATCACCCCCGCCGTCATGACCAGGAACAGGCTCTCGCCCACGATCAGGCCGGACGCCAGCAGCACGCCCATGCGGCGGCCGACATCGGCGAACCGGGTGTTCTTGATCGCCTTGTCGTAGATCCAGCCGCAGACCGCGCCGATCACCAGCATGGTGGTCACGGCGGCCGGCAGATAGAAGCCGATCCCCACGGCCAGCGGCGGCAGTTTCATCTTCCCTTTCGTCGCACCGCTGAGCACGGCGTCCAGCACGATGATGACCACGCCGATGACGGCGCCGAGGCCGATCAGGTCCCAGCGCAGGTCGCCGCCGATCACCCCGCGCGCCAGCGCCGAGATCAGCGTCGCCTGAGGAGCCGCCAGCGGTTCGTCGGCGATCCCGACCGGTCCGCCCTCGAAACCGAAGGCCTTGTTCAGCAGGTTCAGGATCAGCGGGATGACGATAGCGCCGGCGATCACGCCGACGATCAGGGCCGTCTGCTGCCGCCATGGCGTGGCGTGGACGAGTTGGCCGGTCTTGAGGTCCTGCAGGTTGTCGTTGGCGATGACGGCCACGGCGAAGACAACCGCCGTGACGATCAGGGCGAAGGCCACCACCGACGGGTCGGCCGGCAGACCGGCCAGCGCCAGCACGCCCAGCATCAACACCGAGGCGATCACCACGGCGAGGATGCCCACGCCCGACACCGGACTGTTCGACGAGCCGATCAGCCCGGCCATGTAGCCGCAGATGGCGGCCACGGCGAAGCCGATGAAGACCACATAGATCAGGCCGCCGCCGACCAGCAGGGCGGTCGAGCCCGCCAGCGTCGGATTGCCCTGGGCGAACCAGGCGAGGATGAAGCCGATCCCGATCAGGCAGGCCACCGACAGGCCGGCGACGATGTTGATCGGGATATCCTGCTCGGTCCGGTCCAGCACCTCGCCGCCCTGGCGGCGGCGATTGGCGGCGAGGGCGGAGGTCAGGCCGCCGATCAGCGGGCCGGCCAGCTTGATCAGGGTCCAGATGGCGGCCACGCCGATGACGCCGGCGCCCATGAAGCGGACTTCCCGACTCCAGACGGTGCCGGCCAGTTCCTCGGCGCCCGCCCCTGCGGGCAGGGTCGTCGCGATCGAGGGGATGCCGTTGGCCGTCAGCCAGGCGATGGTGTCCGGCGAGGTCAGGATCGGCACGGCGATACCCCAGGCGAGGATCAGGCCGAACAGCTGGGCCAGGCCGACGCTCAGGCCGATCAGGTGCCCCGCGCCCAGCAGGGCGAACTGCATGCCGAAGCCGAGGCCCGTGGCTCCGCCGCCCAGGCTCGCCGGCAGCTTGATGAACCGCGCAGCCTCGCCTGCGAACACCCGCCCCGCCACAAGCAGGGCGTAACCGGCCGATACCACGGCGCCGGTGATCACCACCCACAGCCCGGAGGCGTTCTCGCGCACGGCGCTCTCGGTCTGTTCCGCTCCGCGCGAGCCGACCGTCAGGACTTCCGCCGCGGCCACCCCTTCGGGGTAGGGCAGGCCGGCCTCGACCACGAGGGCCCGGCGCAGGGGGATGGAGAAGGTCACGCCCAGCACGCCGCCGAAGACGCAGATCAGCACAGACTCCCAGAACGGGAACTCCAGCCACCAGCCGACCATGACCAGGCCTGGCAGCACGAAGATGATCGAACTCATGGCCCCGCCGACCGAGGCCACGGTCTGGACGGTCATGTTCTCCCAGATGGTCGAGGTCTTGAACATCCGCAGGATGGCCATGGAGATGACCGCCGCCGGGATGGCCGAGGCGAAGGTCAGCCCGACCTTCAGACCCAGATAGGTGTTCGCCGCGGTGAAGATCACCGCCAGGATGCAGCCCAGAACCAGGGCGCGCAGCGTCAGCTCGATACGCTTGACGCCAACTGGGGGCGCGCTCGCGGGTGTGTCGGTCATTGGGGTTCCTCTCCCTCGTTGGCCGGACCTAAGCCGGAAATGCGCCGTCCGTCGAGAGGGCGGCCGGGTCATTGACTCCGCCGGCCCGGCGACGGAGCTTCGCCCTGGCGGGAGAAACGACGATGCGGAAATCGATCACGGCGGCGGTTCTGGGCCTGTTGTGCGTGGGCGGCGCGGCCAACGCCCAGGGCGACGGCGCGGGAAGCGTCATCCAGGGCCGTCAGGGCGCGATGATGTTGTCGGGCGTGGCCATGGGCGCCATGAAATCGGCGATCGACGCCGGGCAGGCCCCGTCGACCCAGCGGTTCGCCACCCGCGCCCTGGCGCGCTGGGCCCACGCCGTGCCCGGCATGTTCCCGGCCGGCAGCGGCGCCGAGGCGGGCGTGCCCACCAAGGCGAAACCCGAGGTCTGGAGCGACCGCGCGGGCTTCGAAGCCAGGGCCGCCGACTACGCGGCCGCGGCCGACCGTCTGGCGGAACTGGCGGCCGGCGAGGACGCCGCGGCCTTCTCGGCCCAATCGGCCGTGGTGCGCCAGAGCTGCAACGCCTGCCACACCGCTTACAAGCTCGACTGAACCCGCCTCACTGGGCCAGCATGCCGCCGTCGATCTTGAACTCGGCGCCGGTGACGAATTTGCTCTCGTCGGCCGCCAGATAGAGGACGCAATACGCCACGTCGTCCGGCTCGCCGATCCGCTTCAGCGGGATGCCGCGGCTGAGGCGTTCGTGCGCCTTGGCCTCGTCGCCGCCGGCCATGGCGATGAACGGGTCGAGGATGGGCGTCTTGATGAAGACCGGATGCACCGAGTTGCAGCGCACGTTCCAGTCGCCCTTGGCGGCCTCCAGGGCGATGGTCTTGGTGTACATCCACACCGCCGCCTTGGTGGCGTTATAGGCGCCCATGCCCGGCGCCGCGGCCAGTCCCGCCACCGACGAGATGTTGACGATCGACGACGGTGCCGAGGCCCGCAGGTGCGGCATGGCGTGCTTGCAGCCCAGCATGATGGACTCGATGTTGACCGCCTGGACGCGCCGCCAATTCTCCAGGGTGTCCGTCTCGACGAATTTGAGGTCACCGCCGATGCCGGCGTTGTTGACCAGGATCGACAGCCCGCCCATGGCCGCCGCCGCCTGATCGATGACCGAGATCCATGCGGCCTCGTCGGTGACGTCGTGGGCGAAGGCGAAGGCCGCGCCCGGGACCTCGGCGTTGATGGCGTCGGCCAGGGCCCGGACGCCCGGCAGATTGACGTCGGTGACGGCGACCTTCGCGCCCTCGCGCGCCAGCATCCAGGCCATGGCCTCGCCCAGACCGCCCGCGGCGCCGGTGATCAGGGCCTGCTTGCCCGCGACCCGTCCCGCCCTGCCCGCCATCACCGGGCTCCCGCCGCGGCCGCGGTCTCGTCGATGAAGCGGGCCATGTCGACGTCCCTGGCCGTGACCCCGCCCGCGTCGTGTGTGGTCAGCAGGATTTCGACGCGGTTGTAGACATTCGACCATTCCGGATGGTGATCGACCTTGTCCGCCTTCAAGGCCACGCGGGTCATGAAGCCGAAGGCGGCGTTGAAATCGGCGAACGTCAGCGTGCGCGCGATCGCGGGCCGGTCTCCGGCGTCCTCGCGCCACAGGGGCAGGCCCTTGAGGGCTTCCGCAACGTCAATCCGGTCCGTCATGCCATCCTCCGCGTCCCCTCCGCCCTATCCCGCCAGAGGGGCTCTCACAAGCAGCGGAACGCACGGCGAAGCTTTGACGTTACCGAGCGTCGCTATTCAGGGAACGGGAGCCTGCCATGGACAATATGTGGATCGCTGCGCTGGAGCCCGCGGATCGCAGGCGGATCGAGCCGCATCTCCATGAACGCCCCTTCGCCCAGGGCCAGATGCTGTATGACGCCGGCGAGGCGGTCGAGGAGGTCTGGTTCCCGATGAGCGGCGTGGTGTCGCTGATGACGATCCTGGACGACGATCGCATGATCGAAACCGCCGCCATCGGCCGCGAGGGGCTGGTCGGCGTGACCTGCGGCCCGCTGAACGCCCGCGCCGCCAGCCGCGCCATCGCCCAGATCGACGGCGTCTCGGCCTGTTGCCCGTCCGACGTCTTCTCCGACGCGCTGGACAAGAGCGAATCCATGCGGACCGCCCTGGCCAGATTCACCGAAGGCCTGTTCGCCCAGGTGCAGCAGACCGCCGCCTGCAACGCCCAGCACCGACTGGACGAACGACTGGCCCGCTGGTTGCTGACCATCCATGATCGCACCGACGGCGACCGGTTCCGCCTGACCCAGGCCGACATCGCCGGCATGCTGGGCGTACGCCGCGCCACGGTGTCCGAGGTCGGGGCCGACCTGGAGGACAAGGGTCTGATCCGTCGCGGCCGCGGCTGGGTCGAGGTTACGGACCGGCCCGCCCTCGAAGGCGCGGCCTGCGGTTGCTACCGTGCGATGCGGGGCCTGATGAAGGACCTCGGCGTACCCCGCCCCCAGCCGGGGGCCGGCGCCTGAACCAGACGCTCTCACCGCGACCACGCGGCCCGGTGACGGCGGCGCGGCGACGCGCTAGACCGCCAGCATGACCGACACGGCCCCACCCTCAAACACGACCTCTTCCGGCAAGACCTCATCCTTCGGCTTTCGCGATGTCGATGCGAAGGAGAAGGTGCAGCTGGTGCGCGGCGTGTTCGACAGCGTGGCCTCGAACTACGACCTGATGAACGACCTGATGAGCGCGGGCGTGCACCGGCTCTGGAAGGATGCGGCGGCGGCGAAGCTGAACCCGCGTCCGGGCGAAACCATCCTCGATGTCGCGGGCGGCACCGGCGACATGGCCCGGCGCTATGCGAAGATGGCCCGGGCGGCCCAGACGCGGCGCGGCGGGGAAGACGCCTCGGTCATCGTGCTGGACTACAACGCCGAGATGATCATGGCGGGCGTGCACAAGGGCGGCGAGCCCGAGATGTCGTGGTCGGTCGGCGACGCCATGGCCCTGCCGCTGCCGGACGCCTCGGTCGACGCCTATTCGATCAGCTTCGGCATCCGCAACGTGGCCGACATCCCGCAGGCGCTGCGCGAGGCGCGGCGGGTGCTGAAGCCCGGCGGCCGGTTCCTGTGCCTGGAGTTTTCGCGGCCGACCGCCTCGGCGATCCGCACGGCCTATGACGCCTGGTCCTTTCACGCCATTCCGCGCATCGGCGGCTGGGTGGCCGGCGACCGCGACAGCTACCAGTATCTGGTCGAGAGCATCCGCCGCTTCCCGGATCAGGCGACGTTCAAATCCATGATCGAGGCCGCCGGGTTCAGCCGCGTGACGGTCGCCAATCTGGCGGGCGGCGTGGCCGCCATCCATCACGGGTGGGCGATCTGACCAGCCGGATCGATCCCGCAACCCCGCCGCCGCCGCCGGCGACCGTGCCGGTGCGCCATCCGGTCGAGGCCTGGCTGCGCCTGCTCGGCTGGGGCTGGGTGCTGATCCGGCACGACGCCCTGGCCCCGCGCGAGATCACGCACCTTCTTCCGGTCTGGGTGCGCTGGCTGGCCCATCTGCTGCACGCCTTCGCCGGCAAGGAAGGCCGCAACGGCCGTCCGGGCCAGCGTCTGGGCAAGGCCTTCGAGCATCTTGGGCCCGTGGCCATCAAACTGGGTCAGGTCCTGGCCACCCGCGCCGACATCTTCGGCGTCGAATTCGCCCGCGATCTGGGCCGCCTCAAGGACGCGCTGGAACCCTTCCCCGTCGATCAGGCGCGGCGCGAGATCGAGCGTTCGCTGGGTCGTTCCGTGGAGAGCCTGTTCACCGATTTCGGTCCTCCGGTCGCCGCGGCGTCGCTGGCCCAGGCGCATCCCGCCTGGCTGGCCGACGGCCGCAAGGTCGCGGTCAAGGTGCTGCGCCCCGGCGTCGAACGCCGCGTGGCGCAGGGGTTGGACTCCATGCGACTGGCCGCCCGCCTGGCCGTCCGTTTCGTCCCGCTGGCGCGCCGGCTGGAACCGTCCGCCTTCGTCGAGACCATCGCCCGGGCCCTGCAGCTCGAGCTGGACATGCGGCTCGAGGCCGCCGCCGCCTCCGAGCTGAAGGACATCATGGACAAGGTCCGCGCGTCCGGCGGGGGCCATATGACCGCGCCCGCCGTGGTCTGGGACGGGGTCGGCAAACGGGTGCTGACGCTCGAATGGGCGACCGGCGTGGCCATGACCGACCCGGCGGCGGCGGAACAGCCGGGACTGGACCGCAATGGTCTGGCCGACAATCTGGTGCGCGCCTTCCTGACCCAGGCGCTGGACTACGGCACCTTCCACGCCGACCTGCACGAGGGCAATCTGTTCTGCCACGCGCCGGCCGAGCTGACCGCCATCGACTTCGGCATCGTCGGCCGGCTGGGGCACGGCGAGCGCCGCTACCTCGCCGAGATTCTCTGGGGTTTCCTGAGCCGCGACTACGACCGCATCAGCCGCGTCCATTTCGAGGCGGGATACGTGCCGCCCGAACATTCGGTCGAGGCCTTCGCCCAGGCCCTGCGCGCCGTCGGCGAGCCCGTGATCGGCAAGGCGGCGTCGCAGGTGTCGATGGGCCGGTTGCTGGGCCAGCTGTTCGAGATAACCGCCCTGTTCGACATGCACCTGCGGCCCGAGCTGATCCTGCTGCAGAAGACCATGGTCTCGGTCGAGGGCGTGGCCCGGCGGCTGAATCCGGACCACGACCTGTGGGAGGCGGCGCGGCCGGTGGTCGAGCAGTGGATCCGCCGCGAACTGGGGCCCCAGGCCCAGGTCCGCGACGCCCTGGAGGAGCTGCGCGCCACGCTGAAGGCCCTGGCCCGGCTGGCGCAGAACCCGCCCCAGCCGCAGACGGTGGTCATCCGCGACACGCGCACGCCGGGCTGGATGATCGTCGGCGTCACCCTCGCCATGGCGGCGTCGGCGGCCGCCCTCGTTCTGTCGCTTTGGCCCGCCATCTTCTGAGTTCAGTTCCGGAGACGACCCCCATGAAGCCGCTTTTGATCGCCGCCGTCCTTCTGCTCGTCCCCGCCGCGGCCCAGGCCCAGGTCGCCGCAGCCGCCATTCCGAACAGTTTCGATCGTCCGGCGACGCAGCCCCGGCAGGCCGCGCCCGCCGCCGCCCCGGCAGCCGCCGCCGCGCCCGCGATGGCGACCACGCCCGCCAATCCCAAATCCGAAGAGGTCCTGCGCGAGATCATCGCGGGCGGTCAGGCCGGCGCCCTTCCCTATGCGCTGATGACCGACGACCTCGCCGCCAAGGTGCGCGAGCAGGAGGCCGCGGTGCTGCCGGTCCTGCAGGGCCTCGGCGCGATCCAGGCGCTGGACTTCGTGGGCAACCGCGAGGGCGCCGATCTGTTCGCCGTCACCTTCGCCACCGCCGCGACCCAGTGGATCATCGGCTTCGACGAGAGCGGCAAGGTCGCCGCCCTGCTGTTCCGCCCGGCGACCTGATCAGTCGTCGGCGCCGGGCCGTCCGCGCCCGCTCTTGATGGTCGACCGCTTCGCCTTGCCCTCCAGCCGCCGTTCCTTCGAGGCGCGGGTCGGTTTGGTCGGTACGCGATACACCGGCGCGATCGAGGCCTTGTCGACCAGACCCTGCAGCCGCTCGATGGCGTCGGCCCGGTTGCGTTCCTGGGTGCGATAGCGGACGGCGGTGATCAGGATCACCCCGTCCAGCGTCAGCCGGCTGCCCGCCAGCTTCATCAGCCGCGCCCGCACCGGCTCGGTCAGCGAGGGGGAGTTGCGGGCGTCGAACCGCATCTGCACCGCGGTCGAGACCTTGTTGACGTTCTGCCCGCCCGGCCCGCCGGCGCGGAAGAAGCGGAACTCCAGCTCGCTCTCCGGGATGACCATCAACGGACTACCCGCTTCGCCCGCACCACGGCCTGATCCAGCGCCTGCAGGAAGGCCGAGCGATCCTTGGGTCCGAACGGCGGCGGACCCGAGGTCGCCACCCCCATCGAACGCAGATGCTCGCCCACCATCCGCCCGGCCAGGGCCGAGCCGATGGAGTCCGGCGTGAACGGCTGACCGTTCGACTTCAACGCCTGCGCCCCGGCCTTCAGACAGCGGTCGGCCAGCGGAATGTCGGCCGTGATGACGATGTCGCCCGGCCCGGCCCGCTCGGCGATCCAGTCGTCGGCGATGTCGGGGCCCGCGTCGACCACGATCTGCTCGATCCACTTTTCGCGCGGCGTGTTGATCCAGCTGTTGGACACCACGAACACATGCAGGCCGTATCGCGCCGCCACGCGATAGACCTCGTCCTTCACCGGACAGGCGTCGGCGTCGATGAAGATGCGGGGGGTCATGAAGGTTCTAGGGGCTAGGTTCTAGGGGCTAGGTAGGCAGCAGGGCGAACTGCTCCAAGCATACTTCCCTAGAACCTAGAACCTAAAACCTGGTCCCTACCGGCCGTAGGCCGGCGGCATCGCCCCTTCGCCGCCCGTCGCATAGCGGTCGCGCAGCAGGAACTGGCGGCTGGTCGGGGCCTGTTCGGCGCCGCCGATGAAGATGGTCTCGGCGATGCTCAACGGCTCCAGCGGATCGCCGGACCAGACCACCACATCGGCCGCCGCGCCCGCGCGCAGCTCGCCGAACTGGCCGGCCATGCCGAAGATCCTGGCCGGATTGACCGTGATCGCCTCGATCGCCGCCTCGTACGGCAGGCCATGCGAAACCGCGTTGCCGGCGTTGTAGCGGGTCTCGCGGGCGCGGTGGATCGAGCCCTCGTTGCCCTTGATGGCGATGACCACCCCGGCGGCGTCCAGCACGGCCGCGTTCTGCATCCGCACGGCCCGGGTCTCGAGATTGCCGGGCAGGTTCGCGATCGGGTTGAGCAGCACGGGCGCGCCCGCCGCCACGATCTGGTCGGCGACCAGCCAGCCCTCCTCGGCGCCGTCGAGGATGACCTTCACCCCCTCCTCGCGCGCCAGCCGCAACACCTGCTGGATGTCGGCCGCGCGGTGCACGGTGACGATCAGCGGCAGGGTCCCGTTGGCGACCGGGATCAGGGCCTCCAGATCGGCCCGCGACAGGCTGAGGTCGCGCAGGCCGGCCCGGTCATAGGCGGCCTTGTTGCGCGCATAGAGACGCACCTCGGCGAGGGTTTCCTTGAACTGGGTGAACTCGGCCCCGCGCGCGCCGCCCGAGACGCCGGCGCCAGCCTCGCCGAACGGGGCGACCATGGCCACGCGCGGCTTGACGAGGATGTCGGTCCCCTGCGCCAGATGGATGATCGCCGCCTGACCCGCGAACAGGCTGGGCGCCTGCAGGCCGGCCGGGCCGACGCCCGCGAAGTCCGCATCGCCGTCGTCCCGGTGATTGCCGCCGGCGCCGCCCGGATGGCCGGGCACGACGATGGCGCGGGTGATCCCGCCCAGACGGGCGACCGGCAGGGTGAAGGACCAGGGGTCGAGGCCGTAGCTGACGTCGAACGAGGCGCTGATGGTGTTGGCGCCGTTGGTCTGGTCGTCCGACCCGCCGACCGACGAGATTTCCGAGGCCCCGAGGCCGCTGTCCACGGCGACGAAGCCGGGGGCGACCACCTTGCCGCGGGCGTCGATGACGCGCGCGCCCGACGGCGCGGCGCCGGTCCCGACCGAGACCACCCGGCCGTTCTGGATCACCACCGTCCCGTTCTCGATGACGGAGGACCCCGTGAGCACCCGCCCGCCGGTGATGGCGGTCAGGGACTGGGCGAGGGCCGGGGTGGTCAGGGCGCCGGCGCAGACGGCGCCGAGGATGAGGTTCCTGAGGCGCATCAGCGGGCTCCCTGCGGGACGTTGGCGGCGGACAGGCCGAAGCCGGGCTGGCCCAGCTCATAGTCGGACAGCGGCTGATAGGCCGGGTTCATGCGGTCGAAGCTCAGGCCGCCGTCGATGAAGACCTGGTCGGCGCGGGCGTAGACGCTGAACGGATTGGCGCTCCAGATCACGACGTCGGCGCGCTTGCCGGCCTCCAGCGATCCGGTCTGGTCGGCGATGCCCAGGGACCGGGCCGGGTTCAGGGTGATCCAGCTGATCGCCCGCTCCTCGGAGATGTTCATCCCCATGCGGCGGCCGGCGGCGAGGCCGGCGGCCGCCTCCTGGTTCAGGCGCTGGGTCAGCTCGGCGTCGTCCGAGTGGATGACGGCGCACGATCCCTGCGGCGCGTCGACCAGGGCGGCGTTGGCCTCGACCGCGTCGAGGGCCTCCATCTTGAAGCCCCACCAGCCGGTCCACATGTCGGCGCAGATGCCCTCGCGGGCCAGCAGCGGCGCGACCTTGTAGGCCTCGATGGCGTGGTGGAAGGCGGTGATGCGGTAGCCGAACTCCTTGGCGATATCGATCATCACCGCCATCTCGTCGGCGCGGTAGCAGTGGTTCTGCACCAGCACCGAGCCGTCCAGCACCCCCGCCAGGGTCTCGAGCTGAAGGTTGCGGGTCGGCGGCGAGCCCTCGCCGTCGTCACGCCACTTGTCCCACTTGGCCTTGTATTCGCGGGCCGCGATGAAGGCGGCGCGATAGCCGGCGACATTGCCCATGCCGGTGGCGGGCGAGGTGTTGCGGCCGCCGTAGACACGCGACGGGTTCTCGCCGCAGGCCATCTTCAGCCCGTAGGGCGCGCCCGGCATCTTCATGCCCTGCATGGTCACCGACGGCACATTACGCACCGTCACGCCGCGGCCGCCGAACAGGTTCGCCGAGCCGGGCAGGATCTGGAGCGTGGTCACCCCGCCGGCGCGGGCGGCGTTGAAGCCGGGATCCTGGGGCCACAGCGAATGCTCGGCCCAGACCTGGGCGGTGTTCGGATTGGTCGCCTCGTTGCCATCGCTCATGCCCTGCACGCCCGGCGAGGGATAGACGCCGAGGTGCGAGTGCACGTCGATGATGCCCGGCGTCACGAACCGCCCGCGCGCATCGACGACGCGGTGTCCGCCGGGGACCGGGGTCGAGGCGTCGCCGACCGCGGCCACCTTGCCGTCGGTGACGATGACCACGCCGTTCTCGATCTTGCGGCCCGCGCCGTCGAAGACCGTGCCGCCGACGATGGCCATGTTCTCGCGCGGCAGGCCGCGATAGGTCGAGGGGAAGGGATCGGGGTTGGCCGCATGGTCCAGCCCCCGCGCCAGAGGCTCGCGCGCCTCCTCGTCGGACGACCCGTTGGCGTCGGACGCGTCGTCGCCCCCGGTGGTGGCGCAGGCCGACAGGGCCAGAGAGCCCGCGAGCACGCAGGCGAGAACGGCGAGGCTGGAACCCCGCAAGGCGTGAAGTCTCATCGAACGCTCCCCTGATGCGCCCGCTGGCGCATGTCGGGGCGGATTACAAAAGGCTCCGGCGCGTCCCGTCAAAGCCGGAAACATTACAAACCGGTAAGGCGGGCGCGGATCTCGTCGTTGGACAGGCCCGCGATGTCGATCATCTTGGTTCGGGACTGTCCCCCGCGCTGCAGGCTCACCGCGGATTTCGGTACAGCCAGGGCCTTGGCCAACAGTCTGGCAAGGGCCTCATTGGCCTCCCCCTCGACCGGCCGGGCGCGCACCCGGACCTTGAGGACGGGCCGGCCGTCGGCGTCCACGTCCCAGCCATCGATGCGGTCGGCGGACGCGCCGGGTGTCAGGCGGACGGCGAGATTGGCCATGGCGGAGGAAGACCGGATGGGCGGTGGGCTCAGCTAGCCGAGCCCCGCAGGGAACATGTCCACCTTGCCCAGCGGCACGCCGTTGGCGCGGAGGATCGCGTAGACCATCGCCAGATGGAAGTTGATGTTGGTGGCCGCGAACACCGTCAACCATTTGGCCGCCGGGAAGGTGGGCGCCATGCCCGGCATGATTTCAAAGGTCAGGGGCACGTCGTCACGGCCGTCGAACTGCTCCGGCGTGAGGCTCGCCAGAAAGGACTGGGCCGCCTCGAGACCGGCGTCGAAGCCAGCCACATCCAGATCGGGAGCCATCCCCTCCGGCGGCTCAAGCCCGGCAGCCCGCGCCGACCAGGTCCGGCTGAAATTGGCCACCACCATCAGCTGGAAGCCCAACGGGTGCATGTCCTCCGCGAGGCGCCAACCCAGCATCTCCTGCTCGGTGACGCCGGTGCTGGCGGCATGGGCGGCGCCCTTGGCGAGCAGATGCCTGGCGGCTCCGACCGACCGGGAGAAGAGATCGACGAATGTGTAGAGGTTGGTGGCTGCCACGGGAGTCCTAGCCCAGCGCAGCCATCAACTCCGGCACCACGACCTTGTAGTCGCCGACGATCCCGTAGTCCGCGACCTGGAAGATCGGGGCGTCGGCGTCCTTGTTGATGGCGACGATGATCTTGGAGTCCTTCATCCCGGCCAGATGCTGGATGGCGCCCGAGATGCCGATGGCGATGTAGAGGGCCGGGGCCACCACCTTGCCGGTCTGGCCGACCTGGTAGTCGTTCGGCGCATAGCCGGCGTCCACGGCGGCGCGCGAGGCGCCCACGGCGGCGCCCAGCTTGTCGGCCAGCGGGTCCATGACGGCGTGGAACTCCTCGGCCGAACCGAGGGCCCGGCCGCCCGAGACGACGATCTTCGCCGCGCCCAGTTCCGGGCGGTCGGACTTGACCATCTCCTCGCTGACGAAGGCGGCCTTGCCGGCGTCCGCGCCCGCGACGGTCTCGACCGAAGCCGAGCCGCCTTCAGCGGCGGCGTCGAAGCTGGTCGGCCGCACGGTGATGACCTTCTTCGCGTCGCCCGACTGGATCGTCTCCAGCGCATTGCCGGCGTAGATGGGGCGCACGAAGGTGTCGTTCGACACGACCTCGATGATGTCCGAGATCGGCGCGACATCCAGCTTCGCCGCAATCCGGGGCATGAAATTCTTGCCGTCGGTGGTGGCCGGCGAGAGGATGGCGTCATAGCCGCCGGCCAGACCGGTCACGGTCGCCTCGACCGCCTCGGCCAACTGGTGGCCCAGGCCGGCGCTTTCGGCCAGCAGGACCTTGCGCACGCCGGCGATCTTCGCGGCGGCGTCGGCGGCGGCCTTCGAACCCTGACCGATGACCAGAACGTCCACATCGCCCGACAGCTTCAGGGCGGCGGTCACGGTCTTGTGGGTGGTGTCGCGGACGGTGTCGCCGTCGCGGTCGGCGATAACGAGAACGGCCATTACAGGACCCCCGCGGTCTTGAGTTTCGCAACCAGTTCGGCGGCGTCGGCCACCTTGATCCCGGCCGAGCGCTGCGGCGGGGCCGTGACCTTGACCACCTTCAGGCGCGGCGCCGTGTCGACGCCGTAGTCGGCGACCGCCTTGACCGCGATCTCCTTCTTCTTGGCCTTCATGATGTTGGGCAGGGAGGCGTAGCGCGGCGTGTTCAGCCGCAGGTCGACCGACACCACCGCCGGCAGGCTCGCCGCCAGGGTCTGCAGTCCGCCGTCGACTTCGCGCGTCACCGTCGCCTTGCCGTCGGCCAGAACGATCTTGCCGGCGAAGGTGGCCTGGGGCCAGTCCAGCAGGGCGGCCAGCATCTGGCCGACCGCATTGTTGTCGCCGTCGATCGACTGCTTGCCCAGCAGGACCAGATCCGGCTTCTCCTCGTCGACCACGGCCTTCAGCAGCTTGGCCACCGCCAGCGGCTCCAGATCGGCGTCCGACTGAATCAGCAGGCCGCGATCCGCGCCCATGGCCAGGGCCGTGCGGATGGTCTCCTGGGCCTGGGTGACGCCGATGGAGACGACCACGATCTCGCTGACCGTACCGGCCGCGTGATGCTCCTTGCCCTCCTTCATGCGCACGGCCTCCTCGACGGCGATCTCGTCGAACGGATTCATGCTCATCTTGACGTTGGCCAGATCAACGCCGGTCTGGTCCGCCTTGACGCGAGCCTTGACGTTGTAGTCGATCACCCGTTTGACGGGGACGAGAACCTTCATTGTGCTATCCACGAAAGCGCCGGAATGTTGCGTCAGGGAATGGTACGCCGCATCCGGCCTGTCAACGTAACGCCGCGTCAACGGAGCCGATCCTCCGTCCCGCCCAGCCTCGGAACGCCTCCATGCATCGCCTCCTGACCATGAAACGGCTCAGCGTCCTGTTCCTGTCGATCTTCGCCGTGCTGCTGGCTGGCATGTTCGCCTATGAGAACCTGGTCATCGCGCCGGGCGACCGCTGCGAGGAAGGCGGCAAGTGGTGGGATCCGCGGGGCCGGGTCTGCGCCCAGCCCGTCTCCATCGCCGAGATCACGGGCCGCCCCAACCCCGGCGAGCGCGCGGCGGCCTCGGCCGAGAAGAATCGCGAACTGGTGGCGATCGAGGACTCCCTGGCCGCCCAGCAGAAGGCCCGGGACGCGGACGCCGACCGCCAGCGCGCCGCCCTGGCCGCGCAATAGGCGGCATCCGAAGACCTGCGTCCGGATCTGACGCATCCGCATGCTTCACTGACCGCGACCCTTCAGCTGCGGTCTTTGACAATCGAATACGGCCAGCCGGTGAACGGACTATCTGGACGATCTGGACGGTGTTTTTTTTGACCGTCTAGCGGGTCGCCCCGGGCTTCCACTTCACATCGTCCGCCCCGTTGGCATTGGCCCGGCGGGCGGCGACGAACAGATGGTCCGACAGCCGGTTGAGATAGCGGATCGACGCCGGCGTCGCCGCCTCGCCTGCTTCCATCAGACGCACCGCCTCGCGCTCGGCCCGGCGCGCCACGGTGCGGGCCAGATGCAGATGCGCCGACAGCGGCGATCCGCCCGGCAGGATGAAGCTGTCCAGTTCCTTCAGGCTCTCGTTCATCCAGTCGATCTCGGCCTCAAGCCGCTCGACCTGGCTGTCGAGGATGCGCAGGGCCTCCCATTTGGGCGGCGGGTCCAGCGGCGTGGCCAGGTCGGCGCCGAGGTCGAACAGTTCGTTCTGGATGCGGCCCAGCATGGCGTCGATGCGGTCGTGCTGGCCCGAATGCTGCCGCGCCACGCCGATGACGGCGTTCAGCTCGTCCACGGCCCCATAGGCCTCGACCCGCGGGTTGCTCTTGGACACCTTCGCGCCCGAGGCCAGCCGCGTCTCGCCGCCGTCTCCCGTCTTCGTATAGATGCGGTTCAGGACGACCATGGCGCCTAGGCCCCGTGCGTGGATTTCCACCACATCCCGATGACCAGCAGCACGATCGCCAGCGCCTGCAGCGCGACTCTCAGCCGCATCAGCTTGTTGGAATGCGACCGTGCGAAGTCGCCGCCCCGGTACAGGGAATAGATGCCGAACCCGAGGGTCACGGCCACCGCCGCGATCGCCAGCAGGATCAGGATGTTCAGTACGTCGCCCATGCCGGCAATCTAGAGCCCGCCGCCGTCCGAAGCCAGCGCCCGGGGCGGCCCGCAACGAAAAGGGCCCGCGGCCAGTTGGCGCGGGCCCCTCGGGTCTCTCGGCCCTTCGGCCTAGTAGCGGTAGTGGTCCGGCTTGAACGGGCCTTCGGTCGGGACCGAGATGTAGTCGGCCTGTTCCTTCGAAAGCGTCGTCAGCTTCGCGCCCAGCTTGCCCAGGTGCAGCATGGCGACCTTCTCGTCCAGGTGCTTGGGCAGGGTGTAGACTTGGTTCTCGTAGGATTTGGCGTTGGTCCACAGCTCGATCTGGGCCAGCGTCTGGTTGGTGAAGGACGCCGACATCACGAACGAGGGGTGACCCGTGGCGTTGCCCAGGTTCACCAGACGGCCTTCCGACAGCAGGATGATCTTCTTGCCGTCCGGGAACTCGACGTGGTGGACCTGCGGCTTGATCTCGTCCCACTTGAAATTCTTCAGGCCCGCGACCTGAATCTCGGAATCGAAGTGGCCGATGTTGCAGACGATGGCGTTGTTCTTCATCGCCCGCATGTGCTCGACGGTCAGGACGTCCTTGTTTCCCGTGGCGGTGACGAAAATGTCGGCTTCGCCGGCCACGTCCTCGACGGTCACGACCTCATAGCCTTCCATGGCGGCCTGCAGGGCGCAGATCGGATCGACCTCGGTGACCTTCACCCGGGCGCCGCCCTGGCGCAGCGAGGCGGCCGAGCCCTTGCCCACGTCGCCATAGCCGCAGACCACGGCGACCTTGCCCGACAGCATCACGTCGGTGCCGCGGCGGATCGCGTCGACCAGCGATTCACGGCAGCCGTACAGGTTGTCGAACTTGGACTTGGTGACGCTGTCGTTGACGTTGATGGCGGGGAACGGCAGGTCGCCCTTCTTGGCCATTTCGTACAGGCGGTGGACGCCGGTGGTGGTCTCTTCCGACACGCCGCCGATGGCGTCGCGGATCGCCGAATAGAAGCCCGGCTTCTCGGCGATGTAGCGCTTCATCACCTTGAAGAGGGCTTCCTCCTCCTCGTTCTGCGGGTTGGCCAGCAGCGACAGGTCCTTCTCGGCCTTGGGCCCGAGCACGCACAGCAGGGTGGCGTCGCCGCCGTCGTCGAGGATCAGGTTCGGATAGCCGCCGTCGGCCCATTCGAAGATCTTGTGGGCATAGTCCCAGTACTCTTCCAGGGTCTCGCCCTTGGTGGCGAACACCGGGGTGCCGTTGGCGGCGATGGCGGCCGCGGCGTGGTCCTGGGTCGAGAAGATGTTGCACGAGGCCCAGCGGACCTCGGCGCCAAGGGCCTCCAGCGTCTGGATCAGCACGGCGGTCTGGATGGTCATGTGCAGGCTGCCGGCGATGCGCGCGCCCTTGAGGATCTGCTGGCCGCCGAACTCTTCACGCAGGGCCATCAGGCCCGGCATTTCGGTTTCGGCGATGGCGATTTCCTTGTTGCCGAACGGGGCAAGCGAGATGTCGCGGACGATGTAGTCGGTCATGGAGCGGGCTTTCCGGGAGATTGTTCGGGCGGCCTATAGACCGGTCCCGGCTCCGGAGCAAGAAACACATAAGGATATCTTTATGTGTTTACCGATGAAGGCTGCTCTGGCGCAACGGCGTCGACTGCGCTCAACATGGCGGCGGATCAGGAGAGGGTGACGATGAACAGACCGATGGCGAGCCTCGGCGGCGTGGCGATTCTGGCCCTGACGGCGGCGGCGGCGAACGCCCAGCCCGCGCCTGCCGTGTCCGAACCGGGACCGGTCACCCTGGTCCAGGCCGGCCGTCTGCTGGACCGGCCGGGTCAGGCCCCGCGCGGCCCCTCGACCGTGGTGGTGCGCGACGGGCTGGTCGTCGAGATCCGCGACGGCTTCGTCGACGCCTCGACCTTTCCCGGCGCCACCGTCATCGACCAGCGCGACCGCTTCGTCCTGCCCGGCCTGATCGACAGCCACGTGCATCTGGTGTCCGACCTCGGCGGCCAGGCGGGCTTTTTGTCGGGCATCACCGAGAACCTGCCGACCCACGCCTATCGCGCCGCCGAGAACGCCGAGAAGACGTTGATGGCCGGCTTCACGACCGTGCGGAACCTCGGGGATGACGGCGGCGTGACCCTGGCGCTGCGCGATGCGACGGCGGCCCATCGCCTGCCCGGACCGCGCATTGTCGATGCGGGGAACAGCATCTCGACGACCTCGGGGCACATGGACGGCCGTCTGGGTTTCAACGACGACCTCCGCGATGATATTCCGCACGACAATGTCTGCAACGGCCCGGAAAGCTGCCGCGAGGCGGTGCGCATCCAGGTCGGGCGCGGCGCCAACGTCATCAAGATCGCCACCACTGGCGGCGTGAACAGCCGCATCGGCGCCGGCGTCGGAGCCCAGATGTTCGAGGACGAGGCCCGCGCCCTTGTCGACACGGCGCATCTGTACGGCCTCAAGGTCGCGGTCCACGCCCACGGCGCCGACGGCATCAACCTGGCGCTGCGGATGGGAGCCGACTCGATCGAGCACGGCACCGTCTTCGACGACGAGACGATCCGCCTGTTCCGCCAGTCCGGCGCCTACTATGTCCCGACCCTGTCCACCGTGAACGGCTATATCGAGCGGCTGGCCGCTGATCCGAACGCCTATTCGCCCGAGGTCCTGCCCAAGATCCGCTGGCGCATTTCGATCACCGGCCAGTCCCTCCAGCGGGCTGTTCCCGCCGGGGTCAGGATCGCCTTCGGCACCGACGCCGGCGTGTCGAAGCATGGCCGCAACGCCGACGAATTCGCCCTGATGGTCCAGCACGGCATGACGCCGATGAGCGCGATCCAGGCCGCCACGGTCAACGCGGCGGACCTGCTGGGCCTGTCATCCGAGATCGGCTCGCTGGAGCCGGGCAAGCGGGCGGACCTCGTCGCCGTCGACGGCGATCCTCTGACGGACGTGACCGTTCTGACCTCGATGGACTTCGTCATGCGCGACGGCCGGGTCTACCGCGACGAGGACTAGGCGGGCTTGGCGGAACGGAATGGGGGAGCTAAGCACGGCTTCATGACCGCCAGCCCCTCGACGCCCCGCCACGACTGGACCCTGACCGAGGTCGAGGCGCTGTTCGCCCGCCCCTTCATGGACCTGGTGTATGACGCCGCCACGGTGCACCGCGCATGGTTCGATCCGTCGGAGGTGCAGAAGAGCCAGCTGCTGTCCGTCAAGACGGGCGGCTGCGCCGAGAACTGCGGCTACTGCTCGCAGTCGGCCAGTTTCGACACGGGGCTGAAGGCGGAAAAGCTGATGGACGCGACCGCCGTCCTTGCCGAGGCCATGGCGGCGAAGGCCGGCGGGGCCAGCCGGTTCTGCATGGGCGCGGCGTGGCGCGAACTGAAGGACCGCGACACGCCGAAACTGGCGACCATGATCGCAGGGGTGAAGGCGCTGGGCCTCGAGACCTGCGCGACGCTGGGCATGCTGACCGCCGACCAGGCGCGGCAGCTGAAGGCGGCGGGTCTCGATTTCTACAATCACAACCTGGATACGGGGCCGGAGTACTACGCCCAGGTGGTCACCACCCGGACTTATCAGGACCGGCTGGACACGTTGCGGCATGTGCGCGACGCCGGCATGAACACCTGCTGCGGCGGCATTGTCGGGATGGGCGAGACGCGGCGGGACCGGGCCAGCCTGCTGCATGCGCTGGCGACCCTGCCCGAACATCCCGACAGCCTGCCGGTCAACGCCCTGGTGCCGGTCACCGGCACGCCTCTGGGCGAGCGGATGCTGGCCGAGGGCCAGATCGATCCGATCGAATTCGTCCGCACCGTCGCCGTCGCCCGTCTGGTCTGCCCCAAGGCCATGGTGCGCCTGTCGGCCGGCCGCGAGACCATGAGCGCCGAGATGCAGGCCCTGTGCTTCCTCGCCGGCGCCAACTCCATCTTCGTCGGCGGCAAGCTGCTGACCACGCCCAATCCGGAACAGGACGAGGACGCGGCCCTGTTCGCCCTGCTGGACCTGAAGGCCATGGAAGCCCGGACGATCGAGGCGGCGGCGTAACCACGCCTTAAGCGCTCCGTGCCAGGGTCGGCGCATGGATCGCCGCGACCTCCTCGGACTGAAGACAACGACGCTCAGGACCAGCGAAGGCGCGGGCGCGCCCCAGGCCAGCTATCTGCGCCTGCCGACCATCACCGCCAACGTCATGCGCCCCGGCGGCCGGCGCGGCGTGATGACGGTCGAGACCGGGATCGACACCCCCGACGCCGCCCTGCGCGCCCGCGTGGCCCAGTCCGCGCCGCGGCTTCGCGCCGCCTACGCCGCGGTGGTGCAACAGTCGGCCGGCGCCCTGCTGCCCGGCGCGCCGCCCGACGTCGAACGTCTGGTCGCCCAGCTTCAGGCGGCGACCAATACGACCATGGGCCGGGCCGGCGCGCGCCTGCTCATCGGCACGGTGATGGTGGTCTGAGGGTCGCGCGTCGGCCGATACAATTGACCCGCGACAACCGCGACACGCTCAATCGTTCGTCGGACTGACCTGGTTCGCATCGCCATAGGTCAGCGCCAGGAAGACGTCCTCCAGGTCCGGGTCCTCGGTCACGATGTCGGCGATGGTCACGCCCGCGGCGCGCACCGCCGCCAGCACCTGTTCGACCGACGACTGGCCCTTCTTGTAGCTGATGGCGAAGGCGCCGTTGGGCCGGGCCACGACCTCGAACCCCCTGACCGCGGGCAGACCGTCCAGGGCTCCTTCGGGCGTCACCACGACGTTGCGGGTGTCCAGCCGGCGGAGCAGCTGCGGCGTCGGCTCGCAGGCCACGACCTCGCCGCGGTTCATGATGGCGATGGTGTCGCAGAGTTCCTGCGCCTCCTCCAGATAGTGGGTAGTCAGCAGCACGGTGACGCCCTCGGCGTTGATGCGCCGGACGTAATCCCACAGCTGACGGCGCAGTTCGACGTCGACACCCGCCGTCGGCTCGTCGAGGATCAGGATCGGCGGATTGTGGACCAGGGCCTTGGCCACCATCAACCGGCGCTTCATGCCGCCGGACAGGGCGCGGACATAGGCGTGAGCCTTGTCCGACAGGCCGAGCGCGGCCAGCAGTTCGTCGGACCGGCGCTCACTGGCCGGCACGCCATAGAAGCCGGCCTGGACCTCCAGCGCCTCGCGCGGGGTGAAGAAGACGTCGGCGACGATCTCCTGCGGCACCACGCCCAGGGCGGCGCGGGCGTCGCGCGGTTGCCGGTCGATGTCGCGGTCCCAGATCGAGACCGTGCCGCCGGTCTTGTTCACCACCCCGGCGAGGATGTTGATCAGGGTCGACTTGCCGGCCCCGTTGGGACCCAGCAGGCCGAACATCGACCCCCGCGGAATGACCAGATCGACGCCGCGCAGGGCCGTCTTCGGGGGCGCCTTCCCGGCGCCGGCGTAGGTCTTCTCCAGCCCGTGGATCTCGACGGCGTTGACGGGCAGGGCGACAGGCTCGGTCATGCAGGCGCTTTCAGGTATCGGAATGGCCCCGTTTGACGATATGGAGCGCGGGCGCATACCTATGCGCGCGCACCTGCCCCGCCAAGACCAGAGCTGAACGAATGCCGCCGCGCCATCCCGAAGCGATCATCCCGCCGCCCGAGGCCATCGTCGTCCCGACCAAGCGCGTGGCCTGCGACGGCGGCGGCGGAGCCCTCGGCCATCCCCTCGTCTACATGGACATGGGCGGCGAGGATTTCGTCGAATGCGCCTATTGCGACCGCCGCTTCGTACTCGACGCCCATCCGCGCCCCGAGAACGAATATTTCAGCCCCGCCGCGCGGCCGCCCGAGGCGCACTGATCCGCTAGTCTTCCGCAGGCGGCGCCGGCATCAGGTCGCCGAAGGGGGCGGCGTCCTCCAGCGCCCGAACGAACGAGGGCCGCGCCATCAGCCGCCTGTGCCACGCCCTCAGGCGCGGCCGATCGCCGAACGGGACCAGCCGCCGCGCATAGGTCAGGATGGGGGCGGCCCCGCAGTCGGCCAGGGTGAAGGCCTCGCCCGCGCCCCAGGTGCGCCCGTCCGACAGCCGCTGCTCCAGCCAATCCCACGCAGAGGTCAGAACACCCTCGTCCTGGGCGTCGCCATACGGATCCTCGTTCCCTGCGGGCCGGAATTTGCGCGGAATGATGCGGTTCATCGGCCCGCCGGCGTAGGTGTCCACGATCCGGTCGATCAGCCGCGCCTCCAGCGCCGCCTCCGGGTCGGTGGGGATCAGCCGCCCGCCGCCCGCCCTCTGGTCCAGATATTTGATGACGATGCTGGATTCGACGAGGCGGCGGTCGCCGTCGACGAGGACGGGCATCTTGCCGAAGGGCGAGACGGCGCGGAACGCGGCCATGCCCGCCTCGTCGGCCGCATCGACCAGCCGCAGATCGAATGGCAGGTCCAGCTCGTACAGCGCCACGGAGGCCTTCTGGCCGTAGGCGGCGTAGGGATGGGACCAGAGTTGCAGCGCCATGGTCAGGCCTCCTTGCCTTGGGACGCCAGCCAGGCGCCGAGTTGATCCAGGCCGGCGGCCGTGCCTTCCTCCCGCTCGGCCCAGCCGTCCTCGCCGAAATAGACGCCCTGCTCGTTGAAGGTCAGGAGCGTCCCTTCGCCGTCCGGCGTGAACTCCACGGTTCCCAGCGAGGCCGAGATCTTGCGCCCGCCCACGGACATGACGAAGGCGAAGACGAACCGGCTGTCCGGGACGATGTCCAGGTACCGACCGTCGAACAGATGCTCGACGCCGTCCAGGCCGCCGCCGCGGCTCATCTCACGGCCGCCGACATGGAAGTCCAGCTGCTCGATCACCGGCGCGCTGACCGCTTCACAGCCCATCCAGCGCTGCTTGATCTCCCGGTCCGCGAAGGCGGCGAAGACCCGTGTTGGCCGGGCGTCATAACGGCGGGTGACGGTGAAGGCGCCGAAGAAGAGTTCGCTCAAGGCCGATCCTCCCCGATGCGGGTGAGGATGAGATGGGTCGCCCTTTCGCCGGAGGTGCTGGAGGCGACCTGGTAGCCGAGGGCCGGCAGATCCAGACCCTGCCACAGCGGCTCGCCCCGGCCCAGAACCACGGGAGACATGGCCACATGCATCCGGTCGACCAGCCGGGCCCTCAGATACCGCCGGATCGTTTCCGCGCCGCCGCCAATGCGGACGTCCTTGCCGCCCGCCAGGGCCCGCGCCTTCTCCAGCGCCGCCTCGATCCCTCCGGTCTCGAAATGAAAGACCGTGCCGCCCTCCATCTCGATCGGGTCGCGGGGGTGATGGGTCAGAACGAGGACGGGCACATGATAGGGCGGCTCGGCGCCCCACCAGCCCTTCCAGCCGTCGTCCGGCCAGTCGCCCCGGCTCGGCGCGAACATGTTGCGCCCCATGATCCAGGCGCCCATCCCTTCCATGCTGCGGCGCGCGAAGTCGTTGTCCACGCCCTCCTCGCCCGCGGACTGGCCGAAGAGGGTGCGGAAGGTTTCGGTCGGATAGAACCAGTGATGCAGATTTTCTCCGCCCACGCCGAGGGGATGGTCGAGGCTCTGGTCGGGGCCGGCGCCGAACCCGTCGACCGAGACGCTGAAGGCGTCGACGCGCACCTTGCCGCTCATCGGTGGCCCTCCAGCTCGCGCCCCAGGGCTTCCAGCATTTCGGCGCAGCCCCGTTCGCGTTCGGTGATGTCGTCGGCCCCGTCGAGGAAGGCCCCCTGTTCCGTGTAGATCAGGCGCGTCCCCGAACCGTCCGGGACCAGTTCGGTCGTCGCCAGGGACGCGGAGGCGCGCTGCTTCCCGTCGCCGGCCATGCGACCCATGACATAGGACAGGATGATCCGCCGGTCCGGGACGATGTCCAGATAGTCGGTGTCGTTGAACCAGGTGTCGTTGCCCTCGTCGCCGAAGCGGAAGCGGCCGGTGAAACCGCCGCCGACGCGAAAATCCTGCGTCCATTCGTGAATGGTCCAGCCCTCGCCATCGGCGAACCAGCGGCGGAAGGCGACGGGGTCCGCGTGGGCGCGGAACACCCGCGCCGGCGAGGCGTCGTAGCGGCGCTCGACCGTGAAGGTCCCGTGCGCGACGGAGGGGCGGGCGGCGGCGGTCATTTCGGAAACTCCTCTTCGTCCCGGGTTTCGTCCAGAAAGACGCCGAGCCGGTCGAGACTGCGTTCGACCGACTGGCGGCGTTCGTTGATCCAGCGCTCGGCCGCGCCGAGGATCCGGGCGTCGACGCGGCAGGTCCGGACGCGCCCCGTCTTCTCCGAGGCCACCAGGCCCGACGCCTCGAGGATCTTCAGATGTTGCACCACCGCCGACATCGACATCGGCAAGGGCGCCGCCAGTTCGCTGACCGTGGCCGGACCGCGGGACAGACGCTCGACCATGGCCCGGCGGGTCGGGTCGGAGAGCGCCTGGAAGGCCGTGTCGAGGGGCGACTGATACTGAAGCATTCACTTAAGTATCAAATCCGGCAGCCTGGGGCAATCCCGTCCGGACAGGGCTAACGGGGCGTTAATCGACGCGGCGCAGGCTGGACCGCAGACCATTTCCGGAGGGCCGATGTCCACCATCCAGACCGGCGCCTATCGCCGCCAGCGCGATCATTTCGAGCCCCAGGACGCCGATCCCGCGGAACAGCGGCGGGTGCGCGGCCTGCTGGAGCAGATCGACTATTCCGCCTTCGTCGCCAATCGCGAGATCATCGGCCAGATGCTGCCGCGGGTCGACGCGCCGACCTTTCAGAAGCTGGCCATCATGACTGCAACGGCGCGGGGCAAATGGGTGGCGGAGAGCCTGCGCCAGTCCGAATCCGGCGCGCCCTCGACTCCGGACCAGATCGCCCGCCTGACCTCGGCCCGCACGGCCTATGAGGAGCTGGCCGAGGCCTATGAGGGCCTGCGCCGGATGGTCGAGCGCGGCTATATCGCCATCCGCTAGGCTTCGGCCCAGGCCGAAAAAGACGGTCTCATGCGTCTCATGCGTCTTTTCAGCCGGGAGGCGGCGCTCCCTGCGTTGGATTGTCAAAGACCGGCCCCGCAGGGTTCCGTCATGGAAGCATGCGTCTGCGTCAGATTCGGACGCAGGCGCGGTCCGGCCTAGCCGATCGGCTGGGGCCGCGTCGCGATCGGGGCGTCGGGATCGGCCGGCGGCCGCTCGGCCTCAGTCGGCGGCGGCCCAGCGGGCTGGACCGGGGCGATCTCGACCAGCGGCGCCGTGGCGATGGCCGGCGGCGGGGCGGCAGGCGCCGAAACCGGAGGCGTCCGGACGGGGGTCGCGGCGGCCGGACGCGGCGGGGTCGACGCGGCGGCGGGACGCGCGTCCGGTCGCGTCGTGACGGCCGAAGCGCGGACCGCGGCAGGTTCCGTGGCCGGGGCGGGGGCGGGGGCGGCTGAAGCCGGCGTCGCTTCGGGCGCGGACGCGGGCGCGACCGGACGCGCGGCCGCAGTGTCGGCCGGAGCCGCGAGGGCGGGCGTCTCCGCCGGAGGGGCGGGCGCGACGGCCGGGGAACGGGTCAGCATCCAGCCGCCCACGGCGACGACGGCGATCGCAGCGGCGGCGAGACCGCCGTACAGGGCCGTGCGGCCCGGGGCCTTTCCGCGGGCGCTGGCCGCCTGGAGAGCCGAGCCCGCCGCCGGCTCGATGGCGACAGGGCGCGGCGTCACGGGCGCCGCGGCGGCCTCAGGGACCGGCCGAGGCCCGGCTGGGGCCGACCGGGCCGGCGGCAGCGGCCTGACGGCGAGGTCAGGGGCGGGCGGAGTCTTGACGGGCGCTTCGACCGCCGCCGCCGCGACCGGTTCGGCTGGCGCAGCCGCGGGCGCGGCCGCTTCAGCCCGGGCGACGGGCGCGACCGGTTCCTGCGCCGGCCGGGGCGCCGCACGCGGGATCATGGATCCGCTGAAGATGCCCGGAGCCCCGGGGCGCGGCGCCGGTTGGGGCGCGCGCGGCGGCTCGGGGAGCGGCGGCAGGCGGTCGCCCTTCGGCAGCGGCCCGGCGCGGAACACGGTCGCGGGCGGCCGCCCCCAGACCACGGGACGGCGGAACGGCTCGGGCGTTCCGTTCAGGGGTTTGTCGGGCTCGGTGGACATTCGGGCTCCCGCGCCCCGTCGGGCGCGCTTCAACAACGCGGAGGCCCCGGTTTCGAGGCAGGGGCAAGGTGTCCGCCGATCTGGCCCGTTTCGTGACGGTCCTAGGTCTTGAGGCGATAGCCGGTCCTGAACATCCAGCCCACGACCGCGAGACAGACCAGCAGGAAGCCCAGGGTGGCGGCGAGACTGACCCCGATGCCGACGTCGCCCGAACCGTAGAAGGTCCAGCGGAAGCCCGAGATCAGATAGACCACCGGGTTGAACAGGGTGATCGTGCGCCACACCGGCGGCAGCATGTCGATCGAATAGAAGGACCCGCCGAGGAAGGTCAGGGGCGTCACCACCAGCATGGGGATCATCTGCAGCTGTTCGAAGCCGTCGGCCCAGATGCCGATGATGAAGCCGAACAGGCTGAAGGTGGTCGAGATCAGGATCAGGAAGGCCAGCATCTCGACCGGATGCAGGATCCGCAGCGGCACGAACAGGGCGGCCGTGGCCAGGATCACCAGTCCCAGCACCGCCGACTTGGTCGCCGCCGCCCCGACATAGGCGATGACGATCTCCAGCGGCGACACCGGCGCCGACAGCAGCTCGTAGATGGTGCCGGTGAATTTCGGGAAATAGATGCCGAAGCTGGCGTTGAAGATCGACTGGGTGAACAGGCTCAGCATGATCAGGCCGGGCACGATGAAGGCGCCGTAGGGCACGCCGTCGATCTCGGTCATGCGGCTGCCGATGGCCGAGCCGAAGACCACGAAATACAGGGCCGTGGTGATCACGGGGGTGACCAGCGACTGCCAGACGGTGCGCAGGGCCCGCGCCATCTCGAAACGGTAGATGGCCCAGACGCCGTAGCCGTTGAAGGCCAGGGCCCTGGAGGATTGACGGGTCATGCGGCGGCTCCGGTCGTCTTGTCGCTGTGGACCAGACTGACGAAGATGTCCTCCAGCGAGCTCTGGCTGGTGTGCAGGTCCTTGAAGGCGATGCCCAGGTCCGACAGCCGGCGCAGCAGCGACGGCACCCCGGTCTTCTCGAGGTTGGAGTCGAAGACGTATTCCAGCTCGTTCCCGTCGGCCTTCAGCGTCGGCGACCATTCGGCCAGCTCGGGCGGCAGGGCGGCAAGCGGTTCCTGCAGGTTCAGCGTCAGGGTCTTCCTGCCCAGCTTCTTCATCAGGGCCGAGGTCTCCTCGACCAGGATCAGTTCGCCCTTGAGGATCACGCCCACCCGGTCGGCCATCTCCTCGGCCTCCTCGATATAGTGGGTGGTCAGGATGATGGTGACGCCCCTGTCCCTCAGCCCGCGCACCAGGGCCCACATGTCACGGCGCAGCTCCACGTCCACGCCCGCCGTCGGCTCGTCGAGGAACAGGATATCGGGCTCGTGGCTGAGCGCCTTGGCGATCATCACCCGGCGCTTCATGCCCCCGGACAGGGTCCTGAGCTTGTCGTTGCGCTTGTCCCAGAGGCTGAGGTCGCGCAGCACCTGTTCGATGAAGGCGGGGTTCGGCGCCTTGCCGAACAGGCCGCGGCTGAACGTGACCGTGGCCAGCACCGTCTCGAAGGCGTCGGTGGTCAGTTCCTGCGGCACCAGGCCGATCTTCGACCGCGCCGCCCGATAGTCGGCCTGGATGTCGTGGCCGTCGGCCATCACCGTCCCGGTCGACGGGGTGACGATGCCGCAGACGATCGAGATCAGGGTCGTCTTGCCGGCGCCGTTGGGACCCAGCAGGGCGAAGATCTCGCCCTTGCTGATGGTCAGATCGATGGGTTTGAGGGCCTGCAGCCCGGACTTGTAGGTCTTGGTCAGACCCTGGATCGAGATCACCGGTTGCATGCACGCCCTCCGAACCGGTCCGCAGATATGCGTCCGTTGGCCGCACCTCAAGACCGGCATGCTCGAGCGGAGCCATATTCGGCGCCGCGAGTTACCGTCGCCGTGCCCAGCCCCCTCGCCTCCCTTCGATCCCGTCTGGCCCGCGCGGGCGATTTCGGGCGCCGCAAGTCTCCGGTCCTGCGCCGCGTCCCGCCCCTGCAAGACCTGCTCGAACTGGCGGCGCGGATCGGCTACGGCGCGCGCGGCTTCGTCTATCTGTCCGTCGGCCTGCTGATCCTGCTGGCGGCGGCGGACCTGATCGGGGATGCGGTCGGAACCAAGGGCGCCATCGCCTGGATGGCGGAGCGGCCGTTCGGCCGTCTCTGGCTGCTGCTGGTGGGACTGGGCCTGTCGGCCTTCGTCATGTGGCGGATGCTGCAGGCCGTGTTCGACGCCGACCACGAAGGCACGGGCCGACACGGTCTGATGACCCGGATGAGCCAGGCCTTCAGCGGCCTGAGCTATGGCTTCCTGGCGTTCAACGCCTTTGCCATGCTGATCCACAAGCCGGACGATCCGGCCGCCGCCGACGAGGCCAGAAGCCAGGAACAGGCGGCCACGGTGCTGGCCCTGCCGTGGGGCAACTGGTTGCTGGCGGGTGCGGGTCTCGTCCTGCTGGGCATCGGAATAGCCAATGTCAGCCGGGCATGGCGCGAGGACTTCACCGAATACCTGGCCTGCTCGCCTAAGACGTGCCGCCGCGTCGCGCCGCTCGCCCGCGCCGGCGTCATCGCGCGCGGTCTGGCCTATGTTCCTCTTGCGATCCTCGTGATTCTGGCCGGGCTCCGGTCAAAGGCCTCGGACGTCACCACCTTCGGCTCCGCGCTGGATGCGGTCGAGCGCCAGCCCGGCGGTCCGTGGATTCTGGCCCTGGCCGCGCTGGGCTTCGTCGCCTTCGGGGCCTTTTCCTTCATCGAGGCGCGTTTCCGTCGCATCCGCCCGCCGAAGGATTTGAATCCCCTGACCTGAATGGCCGCGCCGGGCGTCCCCGCCGGAACCTGCGCCGTATCTGCCTTGCTGATCAACCGCAGGAGCCCCGTCATGCGTCTCGCCGCCCTCGCCGTGTCGCTGTCCCTTTCCGCCTGCGTCACCGCCCCGGCCCCGGACCAGGTGCGCGCCCCCCAACCGGCGAAGGCCGTAGACCTGGAACGGTTCTATTCCGGCCGCTGGCTGGAGATCGCACGCCTGCCGATGGGCCTGACCGACGGCTGCGTCGCGGGCGCGACCAACTATGTGCTGGTCAGTCCCTCGCGGGTCGATGTGCGCGACACCTGCCAGGTCGGTACGCCGCAAGGGCGGGAGAAGGCGATCGGCGCGCGCGGCGAAATTCTGGACCCCGGGACGAACGCCAGACTGCGCGTGCGGTATTTCGGCGGCTTGGTCACTTGGGACTACTGGGTGCTGGATCATGCGGACGACTACAGCTGGTTCATCTCGGCCGATCCGAGCTTCGACAAGCTGTGGATCTACACCCGTCGGGTCCCCGACGACGCCGAACGTCAACGGCTGGTCGCTCGCGCCGGGGCTTTGGGTTACGATGTCCGTCGTCTGGAATTCCCCGCCTTCTGACCCGTCTGATCAGGGAAGCCGCTCATGTCCCGCCTGCCCGTCCTCGCCGTCTCGGCCGCCGTCCTGACCCTCGCCGCCTGCGGAGGCAATGAGGCGCTGGATCCCTCGGCCGGCTTCGGCCCCGATCCCACCCTGCCCGCGCCGCACAGGGCGCTGTTCCCCACGGTGAACGTCGCCGACGCCGTCGGCTGGCCGACCGGCCGGACGCCGGTCGCCGCGCCCGGCTTCCGCGTCCAGCCCTTCGCCAGCGGCCTTGATCACCCCCGCTGGCTGTACCGTCTGCCGAACGGCGACATCCTCGTCGCCGAGTCCAACGCGCCGCCCAAGCCCGAGAACATCGACGCCCCGGCCGGCGGCGGCTTGCGCGCCTGGGTCCAGGGCCTGTTCATGAAGAAGGCCGGCGCCAAGGCGCCCAGCGCCAACCGGATCACCCTGCTGCGCGACGCGAACGGCGACGGAACGGCCGAAACCAGGACCGCCTTTCTCGAGAACCTGACCTCGCCGTTCGGCATGGCCCTGGTCGGCGACACCCTCTACGTCGCCAACGCCGACGCCGTGGTGGCCTTCCCCTACCAGGCGGGACAGACGCAGATCACCGCCGCGCCGCGCAGGATCCTCGATCTGCCGGCCCAGAGAAATCACCACTGGACCAAGAGCCTGGTCGCCAGCGCGGACGGATCGCGCCTGTATGTCGGCGTCGGCTCCAACTCCAATATCGGCGAGAACGGCCTGGACGAGGAAGAGGGCCGGGCCGCGATCTGGGAGATCGATCCCGTCGCCGGAACCGGCCGCATCTACGCCTCCGGCCTGCGCAATCCGGTCGGCCTGGCGTGGCAGCCGGACAGCGGCAAGCTGTGGGTCTCGGTCAATGAGCGCGACGAGCTCGGCAACGATCTGGTCCCCGACTACATGACCTCGGTCACGCCCGGCGCCTTCTATGGCTGGCCGTGGAGCTATTACGGGCAGATCGTCGACACCCGGGTCGAGCCGGCCAATCCCGCCATGGTGGCCCGCGCCCTGAAGCCGGATTATGCGCTGGGATCGCACACCGCCTCGCTGGGCCTGACGTTCGGCGAGGGGTCGCTGTTTCCGGCCCGGTATCGCGGCGGGGCCTTCGTCGGACAGCACGGATCGTGGAACCGCAAGCCCCGCAACGGCTATCGCGTGATCTTCGTGCCGTTCGCGAACGGCGCGCCCGCGGGACCGCCGCAGGACATCCTGACCGGCTTCCTCAACGACCAGGACCAGGCCATGGGCCGGCCCGTGGGCGTGCAGTTCGACCGTCTGGGCGCCCTGCTGGTGGCCGACGACGTCGGCAATGTGATCTGGCGGGTGTCGCCCGCCGGCGGCGCGCCGGTCGCCGCGGCCGCCCCCTGAACGAAGAAGGCCCCGGCGGTCTCCCGCCGGGGCCTTCGATCTCATCGTCGCCGGGATCAGCCGATGGGCTGGACCACGATCACCGGAGCCGGCGGCTGGGCCGGCGCAGGCGCGGGCGTGGCCGTCGCGGTCGGCGCGGGCGAGGTCGGCGCGGTATTCAGCGTGGACGTCGAGGACGCGGCCGTAGCGGGGGTCGCCGCACGGGCGACCGGGGCCACAGCGGCGCGCGGAGTCGCCGGCGTCGTCGTCCGCCGCGCCGGGGCCGAAGCGGCGGCCCGGCGAACCGGCGTCGCTTCACGCAGCACGGGAGCCGGGGCCGGGGCCCGAACCACCGGAGCCGGAGTCGAGGCGCTGGCGGCGGGACTCGCCGCCGGGACGAGCGGAGTCGCGGACACGACAGTAGCCGTCGCGGCGGGTTCGGCCAGCGGCGGGGCGGTCTCCTCGCCGTTCATCAGCATCATGGCGCCGAGGCCGCCCAGGACCAGCACGCCCACGGGCGCCAGGATCATCCAGGTCTGGACCTTTCCGCCCCCGCGGCGGGCAGCCTTGCCGCGACGGGCGTAGACGGGAACGAAGGGCTCTTCATTCGCGCCGTCGAGGCGTGGACTGCGCTCCATCAGGTCGCCGAACGGCTTCACTTCATTGCGTTCACCGTACGGTTTCAGCGGGTCGGCAGGGTAAGTCACGGACATGATCTGTTCCTCCAAATCGATAGGAAAGAAACAGTCCTGCGAGATCACGGTTCCGCGATTTAAGCCTGGCCGTGAAGAAACACCGTTGTCGCCACAGTTGGGGCGACAACGGTGCATGTTTACGTCGACGCTTTACTTGTCTGTTCGCGTCAGAAGTTTGTGAGTTCTGAAATCGACAGGACCGCGGGCTGGGGGTCGCCGCTCGAATAGGTCCCGACCCAGATTTCATACCGGCCGGCCAGCGACCCCAGCGTGATCAACGGATTGTTGTCCTCGCCCGTATCGTCGTCGCAATACCATTCGCCGTTGGGGCCGTTCACGACCAGGGTGGTGTCGGCCTTGGACAGGACCGAGATCTTCAGGTTCAACGAGCCCTTGCCGCCCCAGGTCAGGCGGAAGTCCGGGGCGCTGGTGATATAGCCCGAGCAGCCGCTGCCGGCGGCCGTGGCGCTGACGTTGCCGCCGGCGCGCAGGCTGACGAGATGCGGATCGGGCGTGAAGCCCGGCGCCAGGGTGATGTCCCCATAATTGGGGTTGGCGTTGTAGTCCTGGGCCGTGGCGGCGCCCGTGAAGACCAGGGCGCAAGCCGTGGCGGCGATCAGAAGTCGCATGGATATGGTCCCCCTCGGGGCCTTCCGCGACCCGACGCCGCCAACCCCCGTTCGCCGATTAAGCCCCCGCGCGCCGCGTTCTTCAAGCTGCCCCGTCCCGATTCCGCACGGTGACGCTGCGTCACCGCCGCTTCGGCGCCACGTCTTCCCGCAAAGCGGCGCCCGACCCCCCTCTATGGGCGGTCAGATTCCCCTGCCGGTTGACCGCGGCGAGCGGCTTGTTCATCACCAGATGGGCGACTGACGAGGAGTGGACACGGCGATGGGTCTGGTGGCGAGCATCAAGCGCAACATGCGTTTCGCCAGGGGACTGCGACGCCTGCTGAACCGCATCAAGCCCATCACCCTGGATAGCGCCGACCTGGTCTGCGACGACTGGGAAGAGGCCGTCGACAAATTCCCCGAACATGCCGCGATCGAGGACGACCGCCGCACCCTGACCTATCGCGAGCTGGACGCCATGGCGAACCGGTTCGGCCACTGGGCCCAGAGCCGACGGCTCAAGCGCGGCGACACCATCGCGCTGGTGATGCTGAACCGGGCCGAATACATCGCCGCCTGGCTGGGTTTCGCCAAGGTCGGCGTGGCCACCGCCCTGATCAACACCAATCTGACCGGCCATGCCCTGGCCCACTGCCTGGCGATCTCCAACGCGTCCCAGGTCGTCACCGACGAGGACTGCTGGAAGCGGGTCGAGGACGCGCGCGGTCTGTCGGGCCGCAACCTGATGCTCTGGGTGCTGGGCCTGAAGGACGAGGACGAGGCCGACGAACGGCGCGGTCTCGACAAGCCGGTGCGCAGCGGCTCGTCGGTGCGGCCGGCGCGCTCCGCCCGATCCGGCCTGACCAACCGCGACACGGCGATGTTCATCTACACCTCGGGCACCACCGGCATGCCCAAGGCGGCCCGGATCACCCACGCCCGCGCCCGCACCTATATGCGCGCCTTCGCCGGGGCGACCGCCGCGACCGACAAGGATGTCACCTTCAACGTCCTGCCGCTGTACCACTCGACCGGCGGCTTGGTCGGGGTCGGCCCCGCCCTGCTGAACGGCGGTCGGCTGGTGCTGCGCAAGCGGTTCTCGGCCACGACCTTCTGGCCGGACGTCAAGGCCTCCGGCGCGACCCTGTTCGTCTATATCGGCGAGCTGTGCCGCTATCTGGTCAACTGTCCGGAGAACCCCGACGAGCGGTCGCACAAGCTGCGGCTGGCCTTCGGCAACGGCCTGAGGCCCGACGTCTGGAACGATTTCCAGAAGCGGTTCGCCATTCCGGACATCCTGGAATTCTACGGCTCGACCGAGGGCAATGTCTCGGTGTTCAATTTCGACGGCAAGCCGGGCGCCATTGGCCGGGTGCCGGGCTTCCTCAAGAAGCAGATCAATTTCCGCCTCGTCCGCTTCGACATGGAGACCGAGGAGCCGTTTCGCGGTCCGGACGGCCTGTGCCAGCTGGCCAGGGCGGGCGAGGTCGGCGAGGCCCTGGGCATGATCGGCGACGACATCCGTCACGCCTTCTCGGGCTATGCCGACAAGGCGGCCTCCGAAAAGAAGATCCTGCGCGACGTCTTCGTGCGCGGCGACCGCTGGTTCCGCACCGGCGACCTGATGAAACAGGACAGCGAAGGCTACGTCTATTTCATCGACCGCATCGGCGACACCTACCGCTGGAAGGGCGAGAACGTCTCGACCGCCGAGGTCGAGCAGCGGCTGGCCGACGCGCCCGGCGTCAAGGAAGTCATCGCCTACGGAGTCCCGATCCCCGGACAGGACGGCAAGGCCGGGATGGTCGCTCTGGTAATCGACGGCAAATTCTCCGCGCAGGACTTCGCAGCCTGGGTCGACCAGGAGCTGCCGGCTTACGCGCGGCCGGTCTTTGTGCGGCTGATCAAGTCGGCGGACACAACGGGCACCTTCAAATACAAGAAGACCGATCTGGTGGCCGATGGTTTCGACCCCGACAAGGTCGACGGCGCCCTGTATGTGCGCGGCGGCAAGAACGGCTACGCGAAACTCAGCGAAGCGGCGCGCGCGGCGATCCTGAACGGCGAGACGCGACTTTAGGGTTAGCGGTCTGCAACCGCCTCTTAATCATTAACGGCGATGGTCGGCGTCTCTCGCGCGCAGGACGAATCGCCCTCCATGTTCCAGATTATCGGCATCGTGCTGTTGTTCGGCCTCGTGTTCGGCAGCTACATCATCTCGGGCGGCAAGTTCGCGGTGATCCTGCACGCCCTGCCGCATGAGATGATGGCCATCGGCGGCGCCGGCCTGGCCGCCTTCCTGATCTCGAACAGCACCACGACGATGAAGGCCACCATGGGCGGCCTCGGCAAGGCCTTCGCGGGCCCGAAGTGGAAGAAGCAGGACTACAAGGACCTGTTGTCGCTGCTGTTCCAGCTGACCAAGACGATGAAGTCGAAGGGCGTCATCGCCCTCGAAAGCCACATCGAGAAGCCGGCCGAGAGCACTATCTTCCAGAAATATCCCAAGGTGCTGAAGGACCATTTCGCCACGGACTTCATCTGCGACACCCTGCGCATGATGACCATGAACCTCGAGGATCCCCACCAGATCGAGGACGCCATGGACAAGCAGCTGGAGAAACATCACCACGAGGCGCTCAACGCGCCCCACGCCCTGACCGCCCTCGCCGACGCCCTGCCCGCCCTGGGCATCGTCGCCGCCGTGCTGGGCGTGATCAAGACCATGGGATCGATCACGGAGCCGCCGGAAATTCTCGGCGGCATGATCGGCGGGGCCCTGGTCGGCACCTTCCTCGGCGTCTTCCTGGCCTATGGCCTCGTCGGCCCCATCGCCTCGCGGCTGAAGGCGATCATCGACGAGGAATCGGCCTTCTATAAGATCATCCAGTCGGTGCTGGTCGCCCACCTGCACGGCAATGCGGCCCAGATCTCGGTCGAGATCGGTCGCGGCGACATCCCGTCCTCGGCCCAGCCGTCCTTCCTGGAAATGGAAGAATCCCTCTCGGGAGCGCCCGCGGTCACCTGACCCGGGATTCGTCCTACCCCCCGGCCCGTCGGAAGGCGTCGCGCGCGGCGGCGAAGCGCGAGGGCACCAGCCCCCGCAGCGACATCTGGCCGGACTGTTTCAGACCCGCCTCCACACCCTTGCTCCAGACCACCGCGGCTTCGACGGCCACGCCCCGTGCTAGGTCGACGACGATGATCACCGGCGGCAGGGCGAAGCTGCGGTCCAGACGGATGCGCAGGCCCGAGGCCGACTGGTCCTCGATCACGCAGGGCAGTTCGAGCCCCGGCGCGACGACCAGCCCCCGCTTCCTGGCGGCGTCTCGCGCTTCGCGGCGGCGATCCGATGGCAGGGTCATGAGGGTATAAAGCCAGGCCGGCGGTCGTGATCAAGGGCGACCACGACATCGGCCCGGACGCCGCCGTCCAGCATGCGCCGCGTGACGCGTTCGAAATACTGGATGAAGTCCGCCAGACGGCGGCGCTCCTCGTCGGGAAGGTCGGCGGGGAAGACTTTCAGCAGGTCGGCTTCCTGCTGGCAGCGCCAGTCCAGCACGACATCGAATCCCGGCGCCTTCAAAAACACGATGGCGTCGAACCGGGCTGCGAGTTCGGCATAGGAACCGGCCACGAAGCCGTTGACGGCCCGGCGCCATGCGCCGTCCGGGTCGCGGTCGCGCTCCAGCGCGTTGATCGGGGCGGCGATGTCGGCCTCGTCCTCCGGCAGCGCGCCCAGGCACCACGCATCGATCAGGATCGCACGGGGCCTTCCGATGAAGATTCGCCAGTCCCGGATGGGCCGGCGGTCGTCCTCGCGCTTGTCGAAGTCGGGGATCAGAACCTTGTCGTCGGGCCGGGCCGTGCTCAGGGCCTTGATCAGGCGGTCCAGCAACCGAAGATCGTGCGTTCCCGGCGGCCCGCGCGTCAGGAACAGCGGGTGCACCTCCTCCGCCATCGCCTCACGCCGCGCGCGCGTCAGATAGACGTCGTCGATCGAGATCTGCACTCCGCCGAAGGTTTCAGCGGCGGCGCGGGCCAGGGTCGTCTTGCCCGACCCCTGCGCCCCGACCACGGCGATCAGGGGAGGTCCGACGGCGTTTCGGGATCCGGTCGCGATCAGACGGCCGATCAGGTCGACCATCCGGGGATCAGCCTGACCCACGCCGGGGCTCAGTGCTGGTTTTCGGGCAGGCGGACGATCAGGCCGTCGAGATCGTCCGAAACCCGGATCTGGCAGGACAGGCGGCTGTTCGGCTGGACGTTCTCGGCGAAGTCCAGCATCGACTCCTCCATGGCCGAGGCGCGCCCGGTCTCGGCGGCGAAGGCCTCGTCGACATAGACGTGGCAGGTGGCGCAGGCGCAGGCCCCGCCGCAGTCGGCGTCGATGCCGGGGACGTTGTTGCGGATCGCCCCCTCCATGACGGACAGGCCGGTCTTGACCTCCACGACATGCTCGCGGCCGTCGTGCTCGATGTAGGTGATCTTAGCCATCAGGCCTCAAGTAGCGACAGCGACAGGGCAAGCAAGGCCCATCAGGCCGCTTCCGTCGTCTTGCGGCTCGGCGACACCATCAGTTGCTTGGTCTTGGCGATGGCCTCGGCCGGGTTCAGCCCCTTGGGACAGACCTGGGCGCAGTTCATGATGGTGTGGCAGCGGTAGAGCTTGAACGGGTCCTCGAGGTCGTCGAGCCGCTTGTCCGTCGCGTCGTCGCGGCTGTCGGCGATCCAGCGGTAGGACTGCAGCAGGGCCGCCGGTCCCAGATACTCCGTCTGGTTCCACCAGTAGCTGGGGCAGGAGGTCGAGCAGCAGGCGCACAGGATGCATTCGTACAGGCCGTCCAGCTTGGCCCGGTCCTCGGGCAGCTGGATGCGCTCGGTCTCCGGGTCCGGCTCGTCCGACTGCAGATACGGCTGGATCGAGTCGTACTGGGCGTAGAACAGGGTCAGGTCGGTGACCAGATCCTTGACCACCGGCTGGTGCGGCAGGGGGGCGATCGAGATGGTCGAGGAGGAGCACTCCTCCCAGCCCTTGGTGCAGGCCAGGGTGTTGCGCCCGTCGATGTTCATCGAGCAGGAGCCGCAGATGCCCTCGCGGCACGAGCGCCGGAAGGTCAGGGTCGGGTCGATCTCGTTCTTGATGTGGATCAGGGCGTCCAGCAGCATCGGGCCGTGATCGTCGGCCGAGATCTCGAACGTGTCCCAGCGCGGGTCGGCGTCGACCTCGGGGTCGTAGCGATAGACCTTGTAGGTCTTGACGTTCTGCGCGCCGGCCGGGGCCTTGTGGACCTTGCCGCGCGTGGGCTTGGAGCCCTTGGGGAGGGTGAGTTGAACCATCTCTAGTAAACCCGCGCCTTCGGCTCGATGTAGGCGATGTCGTCGGACATCGTGTAATTGTGCACCGGGCGGTAGTCGATCTTCACCGTCTCGCCCGGGACCTTCCAGGCGAGGGTGTGCTTCATCCACTCGGCGTCGTTGCGGTCCGGATAGTCTTCGCGGGCGTGGGCGCCGCGGCTCTCGGTGCGGTTCAGGGCGCCCTCGATGGTGACCAGGGCCTGGTCGACGAGGTTGTCGTACTCCATCGTCTCGACCAGGTCGGTGTTCCAGATCAGGCCGCGGTCGGTGGTCTTGATGTCGTCGCCGGCGGCGTGGATGGCGCGCAGCTTGGCGACCCCCTCCTCCAGCGTCTTGCCGGTGCGGAAGACGGCGGCGTCGGACTGCATGGCGCGCTGCATGTCGATGCGCAGCTTCGACGTCGGGGTCGAGCCGTTGGCATGACGGAAGCGGTCGAGGCGCGCGATGTGGCCGTCCGTGACCGAGGCCGGGGCGTCCGGCACCTTCGACGCCTTGTCCACCACCTCGCCGCAGCGCAGGCCGGCGGCGCGGCCGAAGACGACCAGGTCGGTCAGGCTGTTGGAGCCGAGGCGGTTTGCCCCGTGCACCGAGACGCAGGCCGCCTCGCCCACCGCCATCAGGCCGGGCACGACGCTGTCGGCGTTATCGCCGACCTTGGTCAGGACCTCGCCGTGATAGTTCGTGGGGATGCCGCCCATGTTGTAGTGGACCGTCGGCAGGACGGGGATCGGCTGTTTCGTCACGTCGACGCCGGCGAAGATCTTGGCGCTCTCGGAAATGCCCGGCAGCCGCTCGTGCAGCACGGCCGGGTCGAGGTGGTCGAGGTGCAGGTGGATGTGGTCCTTGTTCGGGCCCACGCCGCGGCCTTCGCGGATCTCGATGGTCATGGAGCGGCTGACCATGTCGCGCGGGGCCAGGTCCTTCACGGTCGGCGCATAGCGCTCCATGAAACGCTCGCCCTCGGAATTGGTCAGGTAGCCGCCCTCGCCGCGCGCGCCCTCGGTGATCAGGCAGCCGGCGCCGTAGATGCCGGTCGGGTGGAACTGGACGAACTCCATGTCCTGCAGCGGCAGGCCGGCGCGCAGCACCATGGCGTTGCCGTCGCCGGTGCAGGTGTGGGCCGAGGTGGCCGAGAAATAGGCGCGGCCGTAGCCGCCGGTGGCGAGGATCACCAGCTTGGCGCGGAAGCGGTGCATCGTGCCGTCGTCGAGCTTCAGCGCCGTGACGCCGGTGCAGGCGCCGTCCTGCATGATCAGGTCGAGGGCGAAATATTCGACGAAGAACTCGACCTCGCGGCGGACCGACTGGCCGTACAGGGTGTGCAGGATGGCGTGGCCGGTGCGGTCGGCGGCGGCGCAGGTACGCTGCACCGGGCCCTCGCCGAAGTTGCGGGTCATGCCGCCGAAGGCGCGCTGGTAGATCTTGCCTTCGTCGGTGCGCGAGAAGGGCACGCCCCAGTGCTCGAGCTCGTAGACGGCCTTGGGCGCGTTGCGGACCAGGTATTCGATGGCGTCCTGGTCGCCCAGCCAGTCCGACCCCTTGACGGTGTCGTACATGTGCCACTGCCACGAATCCTCGCCCATGTTGCCGAGCGAGGCGGAGATGCCGCCCTGGGCCGCGACGGTGTGGGAGCGGGTCGGGAAGACCTTGGTGACGCAGGCGACCTTCAGTCCCTGCTGGGCGGCGCCGAGGGCGGCGCGGAGGCCCGAGCCGCCCGCGCCGACGACGACGACGTCATAGGCATGGTCGACGAATTCATAAGCAGCCATCAGCCGTCAGATCCCGAAACCGGCGGGCAGGGGCGCGGAGCCCAGGGCCAGCCGTACGATAAAGAAGACGCCCGCCGCCGCGATCACGAGGCAGAGCAGGCCGATCAGGCCCAGCAGCGCGCCGCGCGAGCCGGGCTTGTGGATGTAGTCGTCGACGATGACCTTCAGGCCCATGTTCATGTGCCAGAGGCTGACCAGCAGGGTCACGGCCAGCAGCACGGCGTTGACCGGCGAGGCGAACCAGTCGCGCGCGCCGTCATAGCCGCCGCCCGACAGGGTGAAGCCGCTCCACAGACCCCATAGGGTCAGGGGAACCAGGATCAGGGACGACAGCCGTTCGGCGGTCCATTCGCCGGCGCCGTGGCGCTCGGAGACCTTGACGCCCTTCACGAAGGCCTTGGTTTCGCGGCTCACAGCGAGACCCTCCCGGAGGCGAACAGGAAGACCCAGAAGGCGACCGCTCCAACGACGCCGACGATGATCGAGGCCCAGGACAGGGCGTCGGCCGATTTCGGCGACAGGCCGATGACGGCGTCCCAGATCAGGTGACGGACGCCGCCCGTCAGATGCAGGAACAGGGCCAGGGTCAGACCGAACCAGACCAGCAGGCCCAGCGGCGATCCCATCCAGCCGGTGAAAGTCGCATAGGCGTCGGGGCCGAAGGCGAGGGCCATCAGCCACAGGGCGATCAGCACCGACCCGACCGACAGGGCGCCGCCCGTCATCCGGTTGAGGATCGAGGCGAACATGGTCACGTGCCAGCGCCAGATCTGGAGATGGGGCGACAGGGGGCGGACGCGGCCGTTGGGCTGGACCACGAAACGGCCGGTCTGGTCGTCCGTCGGGTCGTTGGAGGCGTCGCCCGGCAGGGGAGAGGTCGACATATTGCGAATGGTTCTCAGAAACCTGAGCGAATTCAGCCGCTCGAAATCGGTGCTCTGGCTTTAAGCAGCGAGGCGGCGGGGGTCAACGAAGCGTGAGTGCAAGGATTGACGCAGCGCGTCATTTCACGGGCGGGCGGGCCCGCAGACGAATGCGGGACACCGCCGCTTGCAGCCCGTTGGCGCCGTATGGCCGGGCCGCACCCCGACCCCAGACGGGGTCGGGCCACAGACCGTCGTCGGAGCGGCGGCCGACGACGTGAACATGCAGTTGCGTCGTGACGTTGCCGAGGGCGGCCACATTGAGCTTCTCCACCGGCTGACCGGCCGCCTCGCCCAGCAACCGCGCCAGATCGCCGGCCCGGACGATCTCGTCCATCAGCTCGGCGCGTTCGGTCGCCGTCAGGTCCTCCAGCTCATGCAGACCGGTGCGGCGCGGGATCAGGATCAGCCAGGGAAAGCGGGCGTCGTCCTGCAGCCGCACCTCGCACAGCGGCCAGTCGCAGACCACGACGGAGCCGGCATTGAACGCAGGATCGGCTTTGAAGGCGTCGGCCATGATCCGGTCAGTTCAGCCCGTAGACGACGCAGGCCCGGTCGGTCAGTTCGCGCAGCGGCGGCTGCAGCGCGAGCCGGGCCGCCTCGATCTGGGCTTCAGACGGCGCTGATCCCGGCGGCGGAGGCGGTGGCGGGGGCGGCGCGGGCGGCGCAAAGCCGCGCTCGATGCGCGAGCCGGTGACGGCGACTTCGTCTACATTGGTGGCCAGGCCCGAACCCGAAGAATAGGACGGCCAGCCCGCCAGCACGTCGGTCTCGCAGGCCCGGCCGGTGGGGTCGATCACCCGCACGCCGCCGAGGGCGGCGCCGGCGTTCGCGGCGGCGTCCCGCGCCCGCCGCGCGGCATCCTTGACCGCCTCGCCCTGCAGCCAGGTCTTGGTGGCGTTTTCCGGCTCGAGGTTGAAGGAGACGGCGCTCGCCGAGGTCGGCTGGGCGGCGATCACGGTCGCATAGACCCGCTCCAGCACCGAGACGTCCCGGATGGTGACGGTGACATTGGCGTTGGCCTGGTAGCGTTCGATCTGATCCGCCCGGGCGTTGTCTCGCAGCACCCCGTTCTCGTCCCGATACTGGTCGTACAGGGGCCGCGTCGTCAGGCTGGTCTCGACCCGGATCTTGTCCACGCCATAGGCGGCCAAGGCCTGGCTGAGCGCGCGGACCTGATCGGCGGCCTTGCGCGAGGCGTCGGCGGCGGAGCGGTCGATCGACAGGAAGGCGGCGCCAAAGCTTGCCCGATTGGCGGCGATCTCGGTGCGGACATGGCCCACCGAGGCGATGACGGGATCCCGCATCCACCAGGGCGCGGGCACATAGCGCTCGCCGATCGTCGCCGGCGGCGTCTGGGCCGACGCGAGGCCCGGCGCGGCGGTTGCGGGAAGAGCAGCGGCGGCGATCAACAGGGCGGCGGTCAGGCGACGCATGCGTGTCTCTTCCTCTGATGTGCCGGCCGACCTTGCCGGTCAGGACCGCCTTCGTAAAGCGGCGATGGCGGCGCCCAAGCCTATGCTCTGTATAGGCAAAATCTATGGATCAATATCAGGTCCACTCATTGACTTTGTGCACCGCACAAGCCATTTCGCGGTTGCAGCGCCGCTCCCCCGGCGCTCCGGATTCCTTCCATCAAGCGACTTCAGGAGAACAGCCATGCTGGGCGTTGGTCAGACACTGCCGGACTTCAAGATCATCGGCGTCAAGCCGGGCTTCAACAGCCACGAGGAAAACGGCGTCTCGGCCTTCGAGGCCGTCACCCAGGACAGCTTCGAGGGCAAGTGGAAGGTGATCTTCTTCTATCCGAAGGACTTCACCTTCGTGTGCCCGACCGAGATCGCCGAGTTCGCCTCGCTGGCGCGTGACTTCGACGACCGCGACACCGTGGTTCTGGGCGGCTCGACCGACAACGAATTCGTCAAACTGGCCTGGCGCCGCGACCACGCCGACCTGTCGAAGCTGCCGATCTGGCAGTTCGCCGACAACGGCGGCAAATTCGCCCGCGACCTGGGCGTCCTGGACGAGGCCGAGGGCGTCGCCCTGCGCGCCACCTTCGTGGTCGACCCGCACAACGTCGTGCAGCACGTCTACGTCACCAACCTGAACGTGGGCCGCGCCCCGGCCGACACCCTGCGGGTCGTCGACGCCCTGCAGACCGATGAGCTGTGCGCCTGCAACCGCCCGGTGGGCGGCGAGACGCTCGCTGCGTAGGTTCCAGGGGCTAGGGGCCAGGGAAACCGAGCCTCTAGCCCCTGCTGCCTTGCCTCTACCGAGAACCTGGCCCCTAGAATCTAGCCCCCAGAGTCCCATGTCCCTCGACGCCCTCCGCGACCTCATCCCGGCCTACGCCAAGGACATATCCCTGAACCTCGGCTCCCTGGCCTCCGAGACGGTGCTCAACGACCAGCAGAAATGGGGCTGTTTCCTCGCCTCGGCCCATGCGGTCGGCGTCGCTCCGGTGGTCCGGGCGATCGAGGCCCAGGCGGCGACCATCCTGTCGCCGGAGGCGATGAACGCGGCCAAGGCGGCCGCCGCCATCATGGGCATGAACAACGTCTACTACCGTTCGCTGCACCTGATGAAGAACCACGAATACACAACCATCCCCGCCCGGCTGCGAATGAACGTCCTCGCCAATCCGGGCGTCGACAAGATGGATTTCGAACTGTGGTCGACGGCGGTCTCGGCTATCAATGGCTGCGGCTCCTGTCTCGACGCCCATGAGGGCGCGCTGCGCAAGCACGGCGTGCCGGCGACCCAGGTGCAGGCGGCGCTGCGCATCGGCGCGGTGGTCCACGCCGCCAGCCGGATCGCGGCCTCGGAAGCGGCTCTGGCCGCCTAGGAGCCGGACGCCGCCGGCGCTTCGCCATATTCCAGATAGTGAAGCCAGCGCTGGTAGCCGGCGGCCATCACCGCGTCGACGCCGTCGGCCATCGCCCCGATGCCCGGCCCTTCCACGACCATGGTCCAGGTCGGGGTCCAGCCGCGGTCGGCGCCCGGCCAGGTGACCGTGAGTTCGGCTTTCGTCGTCTTGCCGCGCAGGGGGCCGAAGGGGGCGTTGAAGACGAACCGGTCAGGCTCGGCCGAGACGGTGCGTCCATGATCGAAGTCGGTCCCGTCGGCCAGCTTTTCGCACCAGCATCCGCCGGGCGTGAGGTCGAGGCTGAGGTTGGCGGCCGAGCCGCTGTAGGTGTGGGCGGAGTCCCACCATTTCGGCAGGTCCTGAAGCGCGGGCGCGATATCACCGGGCGCGATCTCCGCGCCGACGGCGTAGCGCAGGGTGAAACTGTCGGCGGTGCGCGCCACGACCTCGGCGGCGGCCGGCGCGGCGGACAGGGCCGCGATGGCGGCGGCCATGATCAGGGGTTTGAGCATCGGAAATCCTCCCGCCGCCAACGGGCGACGATCGGCGGCTTTCGTCAAGTCAGGCGGGGGTGAAGGTCAGGGGCGCGCCCCAGAACTGGCCGACCAGGTCCGACTGCGGACCGGCCTTGCCGCTGGTGAGGAAGTCCCGCCGGCCCGAGCCGCCCAGGTCGTATTCCGGATGGCGGTCGAAATAGCGCGCCAGGGCGTCGGCCACGGCGGTCGGCTGGTGGATCAACGGCGTGCCGGGCGGAAGCGCCGCGGCGAACAGGTCGGCGACGATCTCATAGTGGGTGCAGCCCAGGATGGCCTGGTCGGGATGGCGGCCGATGCGGCGGCGCAGGGCGTCCACGTGGTCCTCGACCACCACCTTCAGCTCTTCGGCCGGGGCGCCCAGTTCGATCAGGCCGGCCAGGCCGGGGCAGGGCTCGGAGAAGACGGCCAGATCCTCTCTCCGCTTGTCGATCTCGATCTCATAGACCCGGCTCATGGCCGTGGCGGCGGTGCAGAAGACCCCGGTGATGTCGATGGCCTCGATCTTCTCCCCGCGCCGTTCGGCCTCATAGGTCCAGGGCAGGCCCGTGGCCGCCTCGATGGTCGGGACGATGATGCCGAGCACATTGATTGCGCGACCGTGACGCGCGCGCGCCTCGGGCACCCAGCTCTGCTGCAGCCGGCGCAGGGCGATGGCGCTGGCGGTGTTGCAGGCGAGGACGATGATATTGGCCCCCGCCTCGAACAACCGTTCGCAGCCCGCGCGGGTCAGCTCGACGATCTCCTCGCCGCCGCGCCCGCCATAGGGGGCGTTGGCCTGGTCGGCCAGATAGACGAAATCCCGGTCGGGGAACCGCCGCGTCAGTTCGCGGTGGACCGTCAGGCCGCCCACGCCGGAGTCGAATACGCCAATCGCCATGGCGCGGGCTTTAGACTTGCCGCCCGCCCCCGTCCACCGAGTAAGATTACGGCCCGTTCATGTGACAGTCAGCGGCGCGAGCGCCTAGGGTCATGGCAACGAACGCCACGCACGGAGTTTCTCATGCACAGACGTCACCTTCTCATCGCCGGGGGCAGCATGCTCGCCCTCTCGGCCTGCGCCTCGAACGGAATGCCCATGGGCGGAGCAAACCCGACCGCGACCCTCGCCGCTGACGCCGCCGTCGCGCGCGCCGTCCTGCCGGTCCAGACCCCGCGCGCAGAACTGCTGCAGCCATGGACCGGACCGTTCGGTGGCGTGCCGCCGTGGGACCGGGTGACGGCGCCCAAGCTGCGCGCCGCCCTGCTGGAAGGCATCGACCTGCAGCGCGCCGAGATCGAGGCGATCGCCAATAATCCCGAGCCCGCGACCTTCGCCAACACCATGGTCGCCATGCAGATGGCCGGCGAGCCGCTGGACCGGGCCGGTTCGATCTATGGCGTTATGACCTCGAATATCGGGTCCGACGACTACAACGCGGTCGACACCGAGGTGTCGCCCCTGCTTTCGGCCGCCGGCGACGAGATCACCTTCAACGAAAAGCTGTTCGCCCGCATCAAGACCGTGGCCGACAACGCCCGCGCCATGGGCCTGACCGCCGAGCAGACGCGCATCGCCGAACGCAGCCGCGACGCCTTCGTGCGCAACGGCGCCGCCCTGAACGCCGCCGGCAAGGCGGAGCTGGGCCGGATCAACACCGCCCTGGCGAACGCCTTCACCGCCTTCAGCCAGAAGGTCGTGGCCGACGAGAACACCTGGACTGTCATCCCGACCGAGGCCGGGGTCGCCGGCCTGCCCGCCTCGAACAAGGCCGCCGCGGCCGCCGCGGCGCGCAGCCGGAATGTCCAGGGCTGGGCCATCGTCAACACCCGCTCCAGCGTCGATCCCTTCCTCAGCTTCGCCGATGACCGTGGCCTGCGCGAAGTGGTCTGGCGCAAATTCGTCAATCGCGGCGACAACGGCGGCGCCAACGACACCAATGCGATCATCGCCGAGATCGTGAAGCTGCGTCAGGATCGCGCCCGTCTGCTGGGCTTCGGCAATCACGCCGAATGGCGGATGCAGGACACGATGGCGAAGACGCCGCGCGCGGCCATGGATCTGATGAATCGCGTCTGGGCCCCGGCCAAGGCGCGGGTGGCCGAGGAGGTCGCCGACATGCGCGCCATCGCCGGCCACGACATCGAGCCGTGGGACTACCTCTACTATGCGGAGAAGGTCCGGAAGCAGAAGTACGACCTCGACCAGAACGAGCTGAAACCCTATTTCGAGCTCAACAACGTCCGCGCCGGCTCGTTCGAGATGGCGCGCCGCCTGTACGGCTTCACCTTCGACAAACTGCCCGCGGGCGCCGTGCCGGTCTTCCATCCGGACGTGACCGTCTATGAGGTCAAGGACGCCGGCCGGCCCATCGGCCTGTATTACGCCGACGACTATTCCCGCGCCGGCAAGCGCTCGGGGGCCTGGATGACGACCTACCGGTCGCATTCGACCTATGACGGGGACAAGAACACCCTCGGCTCGAACAACAACAACTTCACCAAGGCCGAGGGGGGCGAGCCGATCCTGATCTCGCTGGACGACGCCGAGACCCTGTTCCACGAATTCGGCCATACCCTGCACGCCTATGCGTCGAAGGTGACCTATCCGGCCCTCGGCGGCACGCCGCGCGACTACGTCGAATATCCGTCGCAGGTGCATGAGCACTGGGTGCTGAGCCGGCCGATCCTCGACGGCTTCATGAAACACTACCAGACCGGCGAACCCATGCCGCAGGCGCTGGTCGACAAGGTCCAGGCGGCCCAGACCTTCAACCAGGGCTACGCCACGGTCAGCTATCTGTCCTCGGCCCTCGTCGACATGGACCTGCACACGCAGACTACCCCGCCCACCGACATCGACGCCTTCGAGCGCGAGAGCCTGGCCCGCTACGGCATGCCGAAGGAGATCGTGATGCGGCACCGCCTGCCGCAGTTCAATCACCTGTTCACGTCGGACGCCTATTCCGCCGGGTATTATTCCTACCTCTGGTCCGAGGTCATGGACGCCGACACCTGGGCCTATTTCGAGGAGTCGGGCGACGTCTTCAACCCGGACATCGCGTCCCGCTACAAGGCCATCATCCTGGCCGAGGGCAACACCACCGACCGCGCCGAGGCCTATCGCCGCTTCCGCGGCCGCGACCCGGACGTGACGGCGCTGCTCAAGGTGCGGGGCTTCCCGGTCTCCTAGGGAGCCCTATCGCCCTTCGGGCTGCTTGAGGGCGGCGCGCGGGTGCAAGACGAGAGAGGCCGGCGAGCGATCGCCGGCCTCTTTTGTCTGCGGGTCACGCCGGCCAGGCGCGGGCGACCATGGCCAGGATGCGGTCGCCACGGCGGGCGCGGACGTAGTCATCCTGACGCGCGGCCGGCAGGCTTCGCACCGCTTCCTGCTGCACGCGGCGGACGCAGTTGTCGTTGACGAGGGCGCGCGGACCGATGGCGCACGCCTCGCGGGCCGCGGCCGCGGCGCGGGCGTCGAAGGCGCCGGCGCCGGCGGCGGTCGACAGATTGAGGTCGCCGAACGGCACGCGAACGGTCTGGGCGGCCGCGGGAGCGGCGTAAAGCAGGCCGGCGGCGGCGAGGGCGAGGGCGGTCTTGATCATCTGAAAATCCTCCTGTCGCGGGCAGTGCGACGACAAGGCAGATGAGGGGCTCATGTGACGACCGCCATACCGGAACTGCTACAATTACTAGATCACAGCCCGAGTACTGCTCAGCCAGCCAAAAGTTTGGCTTATGTCAACAGGACCGCCCCAAGGAGCGGCCCCGCTGGCTTTCAGACGACGATGGGCAGGCGGCTCAGTGCGTATTCGACCTGCGCCCGCCCCGGGAGCAGTCGCACCGCTTCCGCCTGCACCGCAGCGCGGCAGAAGGCCCGGTCGCTGATGCGGCTGCCGGGCTTCCTCGCGCCCCGGCACAGGGTTCGGGCGGCGGCCTCGACCCGGGCGTCGAAGGTGTTGGCGCCGGCGGCGCTGGACAGGTCCAGATCACCCCAGGCGATCCGCGCCTCCTGGGCCGAGGCGGAGCCGGCGGCGGCGAGGGCGAGGACGGCGGCGAGAGAAGCGAGGGCTTTCATGACGAACTCCTGTGGAGATCAACGTCGCTCTTGGCGGCGACGGGATGTCAGATGCGCGCGGACCGTTGCAGCCGCGTGAGCGTTCCGCGGCGAAATAGCGACGCTGGATGAATTCGCGGAAACCTGAACAGCGATCAGGCGCGGCGCGCCCGCCGCCTTGTCTTCGCCCCGCTTTTCCGCCATAAGCCGCCGCTTCCGACGCAAGTGAACCTCGCGTCTCCACCATCACGACCCCCGATCCGTCGGGACGAGGATGGCGAGAACCCTCCGCCGACGTGATCGTCGCCGGAGGCCATTTCGCTATGGAGACCGTTTCGCCCGTCGGTTTGGTGGCCCGCAGGGGCCGACGAGGTTGTGAATGTTCGAGGCTCTGAACGAGCGGCTGACAGGCGTCTTCGACCGGATCACCGGGCGCGGCGCCCTGTCCGAGAAGGACGTCTCCGAGGCGATGCGCGAAGTGCGCGTGGCGCTGCTCGAGGCCGACGTCGCCCTGCCCGTCGTCAAGGACTTCATCGCCTTCGCCACCGAGCGCGCCACGGGCGAGGACGTTATCCGCTCGGTCAAGCCCGCCGATCAGGTGGTCAAGATCGTTTACGACGGCCTGGTCGAGATGCTGGGCGGGGACGAGCCCACCCCGATCAACCTGAACGCCACGCCGCCCGCCGTCATCCTGATGGCCGGCCTGCAGGGTTCGGGCAAGACCACGACCTCGGCCAAGCTGGCGCTTCGTCTGACGAAGTTCGACCGCAAGAAGGTCATGATGGCCTCGCTGGACACGCGTCGTCCGGCGGCCATGGAGCAGCTGGCCACCCTGGGCAAGCAGATCGAGGTCGCGACCCTGCCCATCGTGGCCGGCGAGTCGCCGATCCAGATCACCAAGCGCGCGCTGCAGTCGGCGAAACTTCAGGGCTACGACGTCCTGATCCTCGACACCGCCGGCCGGATCACCCTGGACGAGGCCCTGATGGCCGAGGTGGCGGAAGTCGCCGCCGTCTCCAAACCCGTCGAGACCCTGCTGGTCGCCGACAGCCTGACCGGCCAGGACGCGGTCCGCACCGCGAAAGCCTTCCACGACCGCCTGCCGCTGACCGGCCTGGTCCTGACCCGCGCCGACGGCGACGGGCGCGGCGGGGCCATGCTGTCGATGCGGGCCGTCACCGGCCTGCCGATCAAATACATCGGCGCGGGCGAGAAGGTCGACGCGCTGGAAGTGTTCGACGCCCGCCGCGTCGCCGGCCGCATCCTGGGCCAGGGGGACATCGTCGCCCTGGTCGAGAAGGCGTCGCAGGAGCTGGACCAATCCAAGGCCGAGGCCATGGCCCGCAAGCTGGCCAAGGGCCAGTTCGACCTCAACGACCTCGCCGGCCAGCTGCAGCAGATGAAGAAGATGGGCGGTCTTCAGGGCATCATGGGCATGCTGCCCGGCGTGGCCAAGATGAAGGCCCAGATGGCCGACAGCGGTGTCGACGACCGCATGATTGCGCGCCAGGAAGCCATCATCTCCTCGATGACCAAGGCCGAGCGCAAGAAGCCCGATCTGCTGAACGCCAGCCGCAAGAAGCGCGTCGCCGCCGGCGCCGGCGTCGAGGTCCAGGACATCAACCGCCTGCTCAAACAGCACCGCCAGATGGCCGACATGGTCAAGTCCATGTCGCGCGGCGGCGGCAAGGGCATGAAACAGATGGCCGCCATGATGGGCGGTCTCGGCGGCGGCGGCCTCGGCGGCGGCCCCGACATGGCGCGACTGAAGGCGATGGGGGGCGGCCGCATGCCCGAACCCTCAGCCGACGAACTGAAAGCCCTTCAGGACCGCATCGCGGGTCTGGGCGGCGGACAACTTCCGGGGGGCCTTCCGGGCCTGCCGGGCTTCCCTCCCAAGAAATAGAACGACCAAGGAAAGAGACTGAAAATGCTTAAGATTCGTCTGGCCCGCGGCGGCGCCAAGAAGCGCCCCTACTACTACATCGTCGTCGCCGACAGCCACTCGCCCCGCGACGGCAAATTCATCGAGCGCGTCGGCACCTACAACCCGATGCTGCCGCGCGACGGCGAGCAGAAGCGCGTCACCCTGAAGGCCGACCGGATCTCGGAATGGCTCGCCAAGGGCGCCCAGCCGACCGACCGCGTGGCCCGCTTCCTGAGCCAGGACGAAGCCTTGGCCGGCAAGGTCAAATGGACCCAGTCGAACAACCCGAACAAGGCGCAGCCGGGCAAGAAGGCCCAGGAACGCGCCGCCGAGCGCGCCCAGCGCGAAGCCGACCGCGCGGAAGCAGAAGCTGCAGCCAAGGTGGAAGCCGCCGAGGCCGCCGTCCGCGCCAAGGAAGAAGCCAAGGCCGCCGCTGAAGCCGCCAAGAACGCTCCGGCCCCCGAGCCCGAAGCGGCTGCTGAAGAGGCTCCGGCCGCTGAAGTGACGGAAGAAGCCCCGGCTGAAGCCGCCGCGGAAGAGGCTCCGGCCGAAGCCGCTGCTGAAGAAGCCCCGGCCGCTGAAGCGACCGAGGAAGAGAAGACCGAGGCCTGATCCGGTGATCCTTCTCCCCTCCGGGGGAGAAGGTGGCCGCCGGAGGCGGTCGGATGAGGGGCTGTTGGACGTGGAGCAGGACGATGGGGGCGAGCGCCAAACGGCCCCCTCATCCGTCCCGCTTCGCGGTCCACCCGTCGATCGGTCGGCTTCGCCGACCGGTTCTCCACCCCCGAGGGGAGAGGGACGCATGACTGACACCAGCAAACTCATCCTCGTCGGCCAGGTCGCCGGCGGCTTCGGGGTCAAGGGCGAGGTGCGGGTCACCGCATGGACGGCCGAGCCGATGGCCCTGCTGAAGTACGGCGTCCTGCTGCGCGCCGACGGCACGCCCGGCCTGACCCTGACCTCGGCCCGGCCCGAGAAGACCGCCGTGGTCGGCCGCGCCAAGGAGATCGCCACCAAGGAACAGGCCGACGCGATGCGCGGGCTGAAGCTCTACATCCACCGCGACCGTCTGCCCGAGCCGGACGAGGACGAATTCTACCTGGCCGACCTGGTCGGGCTGGAAGCGCGCGATCCCGAGGGCGTGGTGCTGGGCTCCATTCGCGCGGTGCAGAATTTCGGCGCCGACGACATGCTGGAGATCGCACCGGCGGCGGGCGGGCCGACCTGGTACCTGCCGTTCACGAAAGAAGCCGTGCCCGCGCTGCACATCGCCGACGGCTGGCTGCTGGCCGTCCGGCCGACCGAGATCGGCGAGCGCGAGCCCGACTGAACCGGCGCCGTTCCGGCGCGTTACGCCGTCTCATTCAAAGGGAAGGCGCAACGCATGAGTATCTTCAGTTCCATCTGGAACCGCATCCGGGGTCGCCGCGACGAGGTCACCCCCACCTCGGCGCCGGCTCCGCAGACAACGCCCGGCACCTTCGCCCCGACCGCGGCCGCGCCGGTCGACGTCGAGGCGGTGCTCGCCTCCATGGCCGAACTCAAGGGTGAGGGAGCCGGCAACTGGCGCACCTCGATCGTCGACCTGCTCAAGCTGCTCGGGCTGGAGTCGAATCTGGAGGCCCGCAAGGAGCTGGCCGAGGAACTGGGCGTCAACGCCGGCCCGCACGGCAGCGCCGAACAGAACATCGCCCTGTCGAAGGCCGTCTGGCGCAAGATGGCCGAGAACGGCGGCCTGGTGCCGGATTCGCTCAGGGACTGAGACGGGGCGCGCGGCCGGACGACCCGGCCGCGCCGCACCGTCTAGCTGTTGTCCTCGGTCGGAGCCCCCGGCCCGTTCTTCTGGATCGAATCGATGGCGTTCCGGGCCGAGGCCTTGGACGAATAGCCCTCGCTCGAGAAGATGGTCTCTGCGTTGTATTTGAAGCGGACGCGGAACTCGCCCGCCTTGTCCTTGTAGATCTCGAACTTGTGGGCCACGGCGAAATCTCCTGTCAGGGGAAACGCCACGCTGTCACGACCGCGATCGGCGGAAAACCGCGAAACGCCCGGTTCGTGACACAGGCGCGTGATCGGAGCCGGAAGGCCCGGCCGGGCGTTTCGCCGCCATGCCCTCCAGCGTCATCCGCCGTTTCAGCTACGACGAACCGCCCCGCCGCCTGCGCGTGACCTTCACCAGCGGCGACGTCTACGACTATTTCGACGTGCCGCCGGAGGTGGAGGCGGCGTTCCGCGCCGCCTTCTCGAAAGGCCGGTTCTTCGCCTCGGACATCCGCGACCGCTACCCGTTCGAGCGGGTGTCGATCGCGATACCCTGAGCCCTTGCAGGCGGTGTGGCGGACCGAGTCATGCTGACCGTCCGGCAAAGACCGCCGTCGTCCCCGGCTGCATGAACTGCAACGCCTGAACCGCCATCCGCGCCGAAAGCGCCGATCCGGCAAGGGTTCAGCCAGCGGCTTCCTCGTCGGCCGCCATGCCCATCATGTGGAAGCCGGCGTCGACGTGGATGACCTCGCCCGTGGTCGAGAAGCCGAGGTCCGAGCACAGCCACAGGGCGGCGCCGGCGACGCCCTCCATCGAGGTGTCCTCCTTCATCGCCGACATGGCCCGGCCCTGGCTGATCATGCCGCGGCCGCCCGAGATGCCGGCCAGCGACAGGGTGCGCATGGCCCCCGCCGAGATGGCGTTGCAGCGGATGCCCTTCGGGCCCAGGTCCCGGGCGATGTAGCGGGTCGCCGCCTCCAGCGCCGCCTTGGCCACGCCCATGGTGTTGTAGTTGGGGATGGCCCGCTCGGAGCCGAGATAGGTCATGGTCACCAGCGAACCGCCGTTGGGCATCAGCTTCGACGCCCGCTTCGCCACATCGACGAAGCTGAAGGCCGAGATGTTCATGGCCAGCAGGAAGCTGTCGCGGCTGGTGTTGTCTACGAAGCTGCCCTTGAGTTCGTCCTTGTTGGCGAAGGCCACCGAATGGATGACGAAGTCGATCGTGCCGAAGGCCTTTTCCAGCTCGGCGAAGGCGGCGTCCATCGAGGCGTCGTCGGTGACGTCGGCCTGGATCAGCAGTTTGGCGCCGACGCTTTCGGCCAGCGGCCGCACGCGGCGCTCGAGGCCCTCGCCCAGATAGGTGAAGGCCAGTTCGGCGCCCTGGGCCGCCAGCTGGGAGGCGATGCCCCAGGCGATGGAGTTGGCGTTCGCGACCCCCATGATCAGGCCCTTCTTGCCCTTCATGAGTTCGCCGGTCGGCATGTTCCAGCCTTCGGAAGCGGCCATGGGATGCATCTCCATCTTGCGTCGGCCGCTCGTGTCGGGGCCGTTCGGTGTGGCCGGAGGGGTAGCAGCGGCGGCGGCGCGGGGGAAGCCGCGATGGTGCGCGGGGCCGCCCGCGTTCCCCCGGTCGCCAATCGACGTTATGGTTGTGCCGCTTCGGCAGGAGGACGGCATGAAGGTCGATCGTCTGAAGGGGGTGGTGGCGACCACCGGCGCCCGCATCGTCGCGGAGGTCGCGCCGCCAGGCGCGGACCGGGCCGGACCGATCGAGGTCAACGCGGCCGCCGCGGTCGATCTTCTGAAGGCGCGGGTCGACGCCACCGTCCCCGGCCAGCTGGAAACCCCCGAACGGCAGGCCCTGCGCACCCTGCAGCTTCAGGAAGGCGGCCGGAAAGCCTCGCTGTCCGAGCTGGAGCGGACCATCGGCAGCGACGATCTGGTCGACCTCAACTATCTGCTGCGCGGGCTGGACGCGGCGCGGCCGGTGGGGCGGATCACCATCCTCGACGGCGGCGGGCGGGCGCTGGGCGACGCCACCGGCTTCCTGATCACCCCGAACCTGTTGCTGACCAACCAGCATGTCCTGCCCGACATGGCCGCGGCCGCTGCCTCGCGGGTCGATTTCGACTGCGAGCTGGATCGGCTGGGGTTTCCGCGCCCGACCACCACCTTCGCCTTCGATCCCGGCCGGTTTTTCGTCGTCGACCCCGCCCTGGACATGGCCCTGGTCGCGGTCCGCGCCCGGCCGCTGAAGGGCGACGCCCGGCTGTCGGACTTCGGCTGGCTGAGGCTCAGCCCCGAGGTGGGCAAGATCAACGTCGGCGAGGCCATCACCATCATCCAGCACCCCAACGGCCGGACCAAACAGGTGGCCCTGCGCGAGAACCGGCTGCTGGACATCACCGCCGACCACCTGACGTATGAATCCGACACCGCGCCGGGATCGTCGGGGGCGCCGGTGTTCAACGATTCCTGGCAGGTGGTCGCCCTGCACCATTCGGGCGTGCCGCGGAAGGACGCCCAGGGCCGCTGGCTGCTGCAGAACGGCAGGCCGGCGACCGACGACGACGACGACGCCGACATCGACTGGATCGCCAACGAGGGCGTCCGCGCCAGCCGCATCGCGACCACGGCCCTGGCGATGGCGCCCGCCGGCGCCCTGCGGGACGAGCTGGAGGCCTGCTGTCAGGGCCGCGTCGAAACTCCGGTCCCGGCCACGGAGCGGTCGACAGGCCCGATCCTTGTCGTGGGCGGCGCGCCCGTCGGCCCGTCGGCCGCCGCGCCGGCGGGGGCCGCGGTCCTGACCGTGCCCCTGACCCTCGCCATCAGCCTGGGCCAGACGTCCGGGCCAGCCCTCGCCGCCGGCGCGGGCGTCGGCGCGATCGAGAAGGTGGTCGAGCCCTGGCACGACCCGAACTATCCCGGACGCACCGGCTACGATCCCCGCTTCCTCGGCCTCTCCGTCCCCCTGCCGACGCTGCGGGACCCCTCCGTGGCGGCGCGGATGCACGACGGCGGGGTGGTCGTGCCCTACCAGAATTTCTCGCTGGTCATGCACAGGGCGCGGCGCGTGTGCCTGTTCACGGCCTCCAACGTCGATGGCTCCCCCGCCGCCAAGGAGCCGGATCCGACCCGGTCCTACAACCGCGACGCCCTGGGCGGCCTGGCCGAGAACGATTTCGAGCGCTGGTTCCTCGATCCCCGCCTGCCGGCCGACGCCCAGCTGCCGGACCGCTTCTTCGACAAGGACCGCAAGGCCTTCGACAAGGGCCATCTGGTGCGGCGCGAAGAGGTCTGCTGGGGCGCGGACTACGCCCAGGTGCGCCGCGCCAACGGCGACACCTATCACGTCACCAACTGCACGCCCCAGGTGGCGGGGTTCAACCGCTCGAACCGCCGGGGCGTCTGGGGCCTGCTGGAAAACCTGATCGAGGCCCAGGGCCGGGTCGAGCGCTATTCGCTGTTCGCCGGGCCGCTGCTGGCGGCGGACGATCCGGTCTTCGTCGGCGTGGATGACGACGGGCCGATCCAGGTGAGGATCCCGCGCGCCTACTGGAAGGTGGTGGTCGCGCGCGGGCAGGCCGGGCTGGAGGCCTTCGGCTTCCTGCTGGAACAGGACCTGACCCAGGTCGCGTTCGAATTCGCGGTCGATCCGGTGTGGCGCGCCCGCATGATCCCGCTGAATACGCTGCAGGACCGGATCGGACTGATCCGGTTCCCCCGGGCAGTGATGCGGGCCGACAGGGGCGCCTGAGGCGTCAGCCCGCCGCCCCCTCGCGCCGGCGCGTCAGCCGCCGCAGCAGCGGGGCCGCCGTCACGCCGTGGACCAGGATCGAGACCAGGATGATGAAGCCGACGACGGCCCACAGCCGCTCGCTGTCGCCGAACTCGCCGTGGTTCAGCGCATAGGCGACATAATAGACCGAGCCGACGCCGCGGATGCCGAGGAAGGACAGCAGCAGCCGCTCGCGCATCGGCTGGCGCGATCCGATCATGGCGATCATGCCGGCGACGGGCCGGACCACGAAGACCACCGCCAGCCCGACCAGGGCGTCGATCCATGTCAGGGACGCCAGCAGGCCGTTGGCCAGGGCGCCGCCGAACAGGACCAGCAGCAGCATCATCAGCAGCCGTTCGATCTGGTCCGAGAAGTCGTGCATCTCCTGATGAAAATCGTGGTCCCTTTCCCGCGCGCGCAGGGTCAGGGCGCAGATGAAGACGGCGAGAAAGCCGTAGCCGTGCGCCAGCTCGGCCGCCGCATAGGCCAGCAGGGTCGCCGCCAGGGCCACCAGACCGTCGCCGAACCGGGCGGCCTCCTTGCTGCGTCGAAAGACGAGACGGCCGAACACCAGGCCGCACAGGACGCCGACCCCGGCGCCCGCGAGCAGTTTCCAGCCGACCTTGACCGTGAACCAGTCGGTCAGCGCCCCGCTCGTGGCGAGACCTCCGGCCGCCGCCAGTATGGCCAGATGCACGAACGGGAAGGCCAAGGCGTCATTCAGCCCCGCCTCCGAGGTCAGGCCGAAGCGCACCTCGTCCTCGTCTCCCGACTGCGGCGGCCCGACCTGGACGTCGGCGGCCAGCACCGGATCGGTCGGGGCCATGGCGGCTCCCAGCAGCAGGGCCATGGCCAGGCTGAAACCCAGTCCGGCCAGGCCCAGCCAGGCCACGGCGACGATGGTCAGGGGCATGGCGATGGCCAGCAGCCGCCAGGTCGAGGCCCACCGCCGCCATCCCAGCGGCCGGTCGATTTTCAGCCCCGCGCCCATCAGGCTGATGATGACGACCAGCTCGGTCAGCCGCTCGGTGGCCGTGTCCCAGGTGCGCGGGTCGGGGTTGAACGACAGCAGGCCGGTACTGAAGATCACCACGCCCAAGACCACGCACAGGATGGCGAGGGTGAGCGGCAGGGGCTTGAGCCCGACCGGCGCCCAGGACACCAGCAGGATCGCGGCCCCGAGGCCCAGCAGGAACAGGATATAGGGGTCGAGGGTCAGGCCGGGCTCCCAAGGGTCAGGTTCTGGGGGTTTCATAACCGGAAAACCCGGTCAGAATGCAGGGAACGCCCACCGGAGTCTTCGGATGCGCCTCTTGATCCTTCTGTCCGCCCTCGTCGCGTGCGGTCTTGCGGCGCCGGAAGCCGCCATGGCCCAGGCCGGTCCGCCGCCGTTGCGGGTCAAGGTGCTGCTGGCCTCTTCCCCGCATCTCGACGCTGCGGCGCGGGCCCGGCACGACGCCATGCTGCAGAGCCTGTCGGCGGGCGGGCCGTCCGGCGGCTGGTTCGAAATTCTGCCGACGGGGCTGGACCTCGCCGAGTTCGAGCACTGCACCATCTCGGCCCAGGACACCCGCACCTGCGCCAGTCGCCAGTTGGCCGAACAAGGGGCGACGGGCGCCACGATCGTCGTCCTCGCCGGCGGCGAGGGGGAGCGCGCAAGCTGGATCTGCGTGGGGACGGGCGCACGACCGACCTCGCCCGAACGGCAGGCCATTCGCTTCGACCTGAACGCCGGCCTCGACACCGCATCTCCGAAGCGGATGGAGACCCGCGCGGCGGCGGCCGGCTGCATCACCAGCGCGGGCGCCGAGAGCGGCTGGTAGAGCCGCCGGTCAGACCTTGCTGAGGATCAGCGTCCCGTTGGTGCCGCCGAAGCCGAAGCTGTTGGACATGACGTGCTTGAGTTCGCCGTCGTGCCGCTTGCGCAGGATCGGCATGCCCTCGAACTCGGGGTCGAGGGTCTCGATGTGGGCGCTTTCGGCGGCGAAGCCGTGCTTCATCATCAGCAGGCAGTAGATCGCCTCCTGCGCCCCGGCGGCGCCGAGCGAATGGCCGGTCAGCGACTTGGTCGAGGAGATCATCGGCAGGTCGTCGCCGAAGACGTTGCGCACCGCGCCCATCTCCTTGGAATCGCCCACCGGGGTCGAGGTGCCGTGCGGGTTGAGGTAGTCGATCTTCGGATTGCCGGCCATGTCGAGCGCGATCTTCATGCAGCGCTCGGCGCCCTCGCCCGAGGGGGCGACCATGTCGTAGCCATCCGAATTGGCGCCGTAGCCGGTGACCTCGGCGTAGATGGTCGCGCCGCGCGCCTTCGCTCGCTCATACTCTTCCAGCACCACGATGCCGGCCCCGCCGGCGATGACGAAGCCGTCGCGGGCGACGTCATAGGCGCGGCTGGCGACCGACGGCGTTTCGTTGAAGTTGGACGACATGGCGCCCATGGCGTCGAACATGTTGGACATCGACCAGTCGATGTCCTCGCAGCCGCCGGCGAAGACCACGTCCTGCTTGCCCCAGGCGATCTGTTCCGCGGCCGCGCCGATGCAGTGGGCGCTGGTCGCGCAGGCCGAGGAGATCGAATAGTTGATCCCCTTGAGCTGGAACCAGGTGGCCAGAACGGCCGAGGGACCCGAGGCCATGGCCTTGGGCACGGCGAACGGCCCGATACGCTTGGGCGAGGTCTTCTCGACCGTGGTGGCGGCGGCCTGGAGGATGATCTGGGTCGAGGGGCCGCCCTCGCCGACGATGACGCCGATGCGGTCGGACTGGATCTCGTCCGCGGTCATGCCCGAGTCCTTCAGCGCCTCCTCGAAGGCGATATGGCCCCAGGCCGTGCCGTTGGCGAGGAAGCGGGCGGCGCGGCGATCAACGTGCGGGGCCCAGTCCTCGGCCGTCACGCCCAGCGCCGGCGGGGCCCAGACCTGCGAGCGGAAGCCGTATTTGATGTGGTCCGGAGCGGCGACGACGCCGGAGCGCGCGTCGCGCAGCGAGGCCGCGACCTCATCCTGACCCGTGCCGATGGAGGAGACGATACCCAGGCCGGTGACGACGACACGCCGCATGTTTGTTTCCCTTGTCAGTCTTCAGTCGCCGCGTTCGCCGCGGTCTTCAGTGGAAGCGGATCAGCCGCCGGCCGGTTCAACCGCGCCGCCGAAAAGCCCGACGCGCATGTCCTGGCAGGTGTAGATCACCTCCCCGTCCGCCTCGAGCACGCCGTCGGCGATGCCCATGACCAGCCGGCGATTGATCACCCGCTTCAGGTCGATCTTGTACACCACCTTCTTGATGTCGGGGGTGACCTGACCGGTGAATTTGACGTCGCCGACACCCAGGGCGCGGCCCTTGCCGGGTCCGCCGATCCAGCCGAGGTAGAAGCCGACCAGCTGCCACATGGCGTCGAGCCCCAGACAGCCGGGCATGACGGGATCGCCGATGAAGTGGCACTGGAAGAACCAGAGGTCCGGATGGATATCCAGCTCGGCCTCGACATAGCCCTTGCCGTGCGCGCCACCGTCGCCGTTGATCGTCGTGATCCGGTCGAACATCAGCATCGGCGGGGCCGGCAGCTTCGCATTGCCGGGACCGAACAGGTCGCCCCGGCCCGCGGCCAGCAGGGCCTCGTAATCGAACGACGACGGATGTTGTGACTGGCTCAACGGCGGCCTCCGGCAGGTGTTGCCGTCGGGTTACACGACGCGGGCGGCCGGCTCAACATACGTTGTCGCGCGCCGCTTCGGAGGAACGAGCCGTCTAGCGGCCCCGCCCGGCCGGCCGCGATGCGCTGCACAGGGCCCGCTCCTGGGCGCCGAACACCGCCATCTGGCGGACCCAGCCGCGCAGGCGGCGCACGCGAACCTCGCACCAGCCGTCCTCGCATTCGTCCATCGAGGCCAGGGCGTGGGGGCTGAGGCGGGCCCGCACGGGCGCCGTGTCCGACCGGCCGGCGCGGATCGGCACCTCGGCATCCGACGCGTTGAGCACGCTGCGACGGCTGGATACCACGCTGCGGTGGACCCAGGCGACCGCGCCCTCGGGATCGCAGATCTTGCGCCATTCCGTGGTCTCGGCGACGACCTGCACCGGCAGGCCCGAGGCGCGATATTCCCACAGGATGCGGTAGTCCAGGCCCGGTCCGGAGCGGGCCCGGACCTCGGAGGACTTCAGCGACAGCCAGCGCGGCACCGGCTGGCCGCTGGGCGTCGGCCGGCCGTCCGGCATGGTCTGGCCTGCGCCGCCGACCATGGCGGCGCCGAGAACCGCCGCGAGGACAGCCAGCCTTTGGAGGCGGGAGCGAGCTTTGCTAGACACCGTCTGCATCCGTGAAATCGAAGGCTTCGAATGTCCGCGCCCCGGCTTAAGGTCGTATTAACCAGACGCCTTCCGGACGCGGTGGAGACCCGCGCCCGCGAACTGTTCGACGCCGAACTGAACCTCACCGACCGGCCGATGGACCGCGCGGCGCTGGAGGCGGCCGTCCGGCGCGCCGACGTGCTGGTCCCCACCATCACCGACGTGATCGACGCCGACCTGATTTCGAAGGCCGGCGACCAGCTGAAGATGATCGCGAACTTCGGCGCGGGCGTGGACCATGTCGACATCGACGCCGCCGTGGCGCGCGGGATCATCGTCACCAACACCCCGGGCGTCCTGACCGAGGACACGGCCGACCTGGCCATGGCCCTGATCCTCGCGGTCAGCCGGCGCATCGTCGAGGGCGCCGAGGTGGTGGCGGCGGGCGGCTTCGAGGGCTGGACCCCGACCTGGATGTGCGGGCGCAAACTGTGGGGCAAGCGGCTCGGCATCGTCGGCATGGGCCGGATCGGTCAGGCCCTGGCCCGCCGCGCAAAGGCGTTCGGGCTGCAGGTCCACTATCACAACCGCAAACCCGTCCCCGCCCTGATCGCCGAGGAGTTGGGGGCGACATACTGGGACGATCTGGACCAGATGCTGGCGCGGATGGACCTGATCTCGCTGAATTGCCCAGCGACGAAGGACACCCATCATCTGCTGTCGGCCGACCGGCTGGCCCGGCTTCAACCCCACGCCATCCTGATCAACACCGCCCGCGGCGAGCTGATCGACGAGGCGGCCCTCGCCGACGCCGTCGCGCGCCGCGCGATCGCCGGCGTCGGGCTGGACGTCTATGAGCACGAGCCGGCCATCCATCCGGGCCTGCTGAATCACGCCAATGTCGTGCTGCTGCCCCACCTCGGATCCGCGACCCTCGAGGCGCGTCAGGACATGGGCGACCGGGTCATCGCCAACATCCTGACCTTCCGCAACGGCCACCGTCCGGCCGACCGCGTCATTCCGGCCATGCTGTGATTCCCGAAGCTTGACGGCAGGGCGAACCTTGGGTTGATAGACCGCGGGGAAGTATCGGGGGCGCATGATGATAATGGGCAGTTCCGCGGCGACGCGGCTGGCGCTTTCGCGCCGCGGACTTCTGGCCGGGGCCGGCGGCCTGGCGCTGACGACGGCGGCGGCGCCCGCGGCCGCCCGGCAGGCGCGGCCGCACGCCCTGGCCGACTTCTTCACGCCCTCGGCGACCCGCGGGGTCGCCCTGTCGCCCAACGGCGAACGCATCGCCATCATCCGCGAGCTGCGCGAGGGCGGCGAGCGGCGCACCGTGCTCGACCTGGTCGAGGCGGCCGATCCGGCCCGGCCGGCGATCCGCTCGCCGCTGGGCGACGTCGAGTGCGAAACCATGGAATGGGCCAACAACGACCGGGTGCTGGTCGGGATCAAGCTGACCACCCGGACCGGGCGCGACAACCGGTCGGCCAGTTCGTTCATCTCCGCCGCCGGCGTCGAGGTGGTGTCGCGCCGGATGCTGTCGATCGACCCCGCGACGGGCGGGGCCGTGGCCCTGTTCGGCGACGACCGTCAGCGGATGCGCCGGGCGCGCGAGCTCGGCGTGGTGGTCGACCTGCTGCCCGACGATCCGGACCATGTGCTGATGGCCTCGAGCACCAGCCTCGGCGTGATCGCCCTGTACCGGGTCGATGTCCGCACCGGCTCCGCCGAGGAGGTCGAGCGCGGCGACAACGACACCTTCCACTGGGAGACCCAGGACGGCGTGCCGGTGATCCGGTACGACATCAACCTCAGCGGCACGGTGATCACCCTGCACGGCCGGGCGCCGGGAGAGCGGGACTGGCGGATGCTGCGCCGCGTCCGCGTCGAGGAGGCGCCGGACTTCGCATGGATCACCCAGACCGACCGGCCCGGAGTGGTGCTGGTTTCGGCGCGGCAGGAGGGGGAGGACGTCGAATCGATCCGCGAACTCGATCTGCGGACCTTCGAATTCGGCGCCCCGCTGGCGTCCCGGCCGGGCGCCGACGTGTCCGGCGCGGTGCTGGACGACCGGGGCCGCTATCTCGGCGCCGCCTTCTGGAAGGATCGGCTCGAATACGACTTCGCCGTACCCGAGCTGGCCGCCCACCACCGGGCCATGAACCGGTTCTTCAACAATGAATGCAACGTCGAACTGGTCGATGCGGATGTCGCCCTCAACCGGTTCGTCACCTATGTGACGGGCCCGCGCGAACCCGGCGCCTGGTACCTCTACGACCGCGGCGCGCGCAGCTACGTCAACCTGGCGCAGCGCACGGCGCTGACCGCGGAGCGCCTCGGCCCGGCCGAGGCGGTGACCGTCGCGACCCGCGACGGGGCGAGCATCACCGCCTATCTGACGGCCCCGCCCGGCGCGGCGCCCGGACCGCTGGTGGTTCTGGCCCACGGCGGGCCGGAACTGCGCGACACCCTGGGCTGGGACCGGCAGGGGCAAGTCCTGGCCGCCCAGGGCTGGTGGGTGCTGCAGCCCAATTTCCGCGGCTCCGGGGGCTACGGCTTGGGCTTCGCCAGCCAGGGCTGGGGCCGCTGGGGCGAGCGGATGCAGGAGGACGTCGAGGACGCCATCGCCCAGGTGGTGGCGGTCAAAGGGCTGGACGCCGACCGGGTGGCCATCATGGGCTCCAGCTACGGCGGCTATGCGGCCCTGATGGGGGCCGTGCGGCGCCCTGAGCTCTACAAGGCGGCGATCGGGATCGCCGGCGTCTTCGACCTGCCGGATATGCTGGAACACGTCGCGCGGCGCGACGATTCGCCGGGCAAGGAGGCCTATGAGTTCTGGACCAAGCGGATCGGCCAGCCGCAGGCCGACGCCGCGCGCCTGGCCCAGGCCTCGCCGCGCCGCCGGGCCGGCGAGGTCGCCTGCCCCGTGCTGCTCGTCCACGGCGTCGACGACGCCACCGTGCCGGTGTTCCAGTCGCGGCGAATGAAGGACGCCCTGCAGGCCGCCGGCAAGTCCGTCGACTATCGCGAGATCCCCGACGTCGGCCATGGCGGCTGGGAGGAGGAGGTCGAGCAGGAGATGATGGAGCGCTGCATCGCCCTGTTGCGCCGGGTCTTCGCCTGAAGCGGCGGCGGCGTCAGCCGCACACCGGACAGGCGGGGTCGGCGGCGATCCGCACCGTGCGCGCGGTTCCGGCCAGGCCGTCATAGACCAGCAACCGCCCGGCCAGGGCCTCGCCCGCGCCGGCGACGATCTTGATCGCCTCCAGCGCCGCCATCGCCCCGACCACCCCGGCCACGGCCCCGACCACGCCGACGCGGGCGCAGGTCTCGGCGTCGGGCGGAGCGGCGGGGACGAGACAGCAGTAGCAGGGCCGGCCGGAGAAGACCGCGACCTGGCCGCTCCAGCGCCCGAGGGCTCCCGAAACCAGCGGGATCCGGGCCGCCATGCAGGCGGCGTTGACGGCGAAGCGCGCGTCGAAGTCGTCGGTCCCGTCGATGACCGCGTCGCAGCCGGCGACCAGCCGGGCCGCATTCCCCGGGGTCAGGCGTTCGGCGACCGGTTCGATGCCGACATGGGGGTTGAGGGCGGCCAGGGCCGCCGCCCCGGCCCCGACCTTGGTCCGCCCCAGGTCGGCCGTATCGAACTGGACCTGGCGTTGCAGGTTGGACAGGGCGACGACGTCGTCGTCGATCAGCCGCAGGGTCCCGACGCCGGCCGCGGCCAGATACAGGGCGGCCGGCCCGCCGACCCCGCCCATGCCGACGACGGCGACGCGGGCGGCCTTCAGCCGCTGCTGGCCCGGCCCGCCCACCTCGGACAGGACCAGGTGGCGGGCATAGCGTTCGATTTCATCGTCGGAAAAGCTCACCGCTCTCCGTTAGGCCGTGATCGGCCGGACGTCACGCGGGTTGGCGTCACGAGCTCGGCGTCACGCCGCCGTGCGATACTCGAGCATCGCCTGGGCCTCGCGCGCGGTGAGGCTCGACAGGCAGGGCAGGCCCAGCCTGTCGAGGAGGGCCTCAGGCTCGCCGCACAACGCCATGGGGTCGGTCAGGGCTCGCGACGTGATAGGCGTGTCGATGAGTATCCGCAGGCCCGAGTGGCGGGGGTCGACCAGCAGACGACGCATCAGCCGGTCGACATCGCTCCGCCCGCCCTCGATCGCCTGCAGGATATGGCCCTGATGGAACATCACGCAGCTGGTGATGTGGTCCCGCCGGTTGTTGCGGTCCGCATGGCCCAGAATCTGGGCGATGGACAGGGTTGATACGCCCGTCGCGCCGACCGCTTCGCTGGCATAAATGACGCGATGGAGCACGGAGCCTCCGGTTCATGGCAAATTATGGGGTATAGTTTGTCAATGTAACAGGTTACATTGGTGATATTATGGCCGGGCGCGGCCATTGTATTTTCGACGTTTCCCGCTTGTCGCGCCGCATTTCGGTCGCCATCTGAAGTGGATGGCTGACAACACATCCCCCTTCCCCGACTGGCACGGCACCACCATCCTGGCGGTGCGCAAGGACGGTCGCACCGTGATCGCGGGCGACGGCCAGGTCTCCATGGGCCCGACCATCGTCAAGGGCGCGGCGCGCAAGGTCCGCGTCCTCGCCGATGGAAAGGTGCTGGCCGGCTTTGCCGGGGCGACGGCCGACGCCTTCACCCTGATCGAGCGGCTGGAAGCCAAGCTGGAGCAATATCCCGACCAGCTGGCCCGCGCCTGCGTCGACCTGGCCAAGGACTGGCGCACCGACCGCTATCTGCGCCGGCTCGAGGCGATGCTGCTGGTGGCGGACAAGACCTCCATCTTCACCGTCACCGGCGTGGGCGACGTGCTGGAGCCCGAGCACGGGGTGGCCGCTGTCGGATCGGGCGGCAATTTCGCCCTGTCCGCGGCCCGCGCCCTGATCGATCATACCGAACTGGATGCGGAACAGATCGCGCGGCGGGCCATGGCGATCGCGGCGGACATCTGCGTCTACACCAACGGCAATCTGACCGTCGAGACGCTGGACTGAGCCTGTCGGGAAATTAACGGGACAGGGCTTCGGTTCTGGCCGCCAATGCGGGGGGAGGATGTCTCATGCGCGCTTTCGTCTTCACCGCGGCCGTGCTGGCCGTCACGCCCGCCCTCGCCCAGACGCCTGACGCGGCGCCGATCGTCGCCGCGGAGCGGGCCTTCGCGGCCGACGCGCCCTCGATGGGGATCGCCGGCAGTTTCAACAAATGGTCCGTCCCCGACGCCATTCTGATCGCCGGCGGAACCGTGCAGCGGATCGGCGAGGTCTATCCCGACGGACCCCGGCCCGCGGACGAACCCCTGCTGGAGTGGTGGCCGAATTTCGCCGGGATCGCCCGGTCGGGGGATATGGGCTTCACCACCGGCGGCGTGGCCGTGAACGGCCGGCGGACCGGGCACTATTTCACCATCTGGAAGAAGCAGCCGGACGGGTCGTGGAAGTGGGTCTACGACGGCGGATCGGGGGCCAGCGCCGCCGAGGTCCCGGGACCGGACAGCGAGCCGGTGATCCTGCCGCCCGGCCCGGAGCTGCTGCAGGTGGTCGAATCGCTGGACCGCCCGCCGCCGCCCCTGCCGCCCGACCGGGCGATGACGGCGGTCAGGGCGCGGGAGGCCGAGCTGGCCCGGGCCGCCGCGACCGACCAGAAGGCCGCCCATCTGGCGGCCATGGCTGACAATGGACGGCTTTATGTCGCGCCCCGGCCGCCCGCGATCGGCCGGGAGGCCTTCGCCGAGGCGCTGTCCGACTGGCCCGCCACGTTCCGGTTCGGCCCGACCGAAGGCGGCGGACAGTCGCAGTACGGCGACCTGGTCTGGACCTACGGCCCCGCCGCCTGGGCGCGGGACGGCCAGGACCGGACCGGCCACTATGTGCGGCTGTGGCAGCGCCAGGAGGGCGGATGGAAGATCGTCCTGGCCCAGCTGATCCCGGCCCCGCCGCCGCCGTCTTCGCCGCCGCCCCCTCCCGCCGGAGGTTGAGCCGCCCTATCTGCCTTTCATGACCGACCTCTCTCCCCGCGAAATCGTCTCCGAACTCGACCGCTTCATCGTCGGTCAGGACGCCGCCAAGCGCGCCGTCGCCGTGGCCCTGCGCAACCGCTGGCGGCGCAAGCGCGTACCCGACGAGCTGCGCGACGAGGTGACGCCCAAGAACATCCTGATGATCGGCCCCACCGGCGTCGGCAAGACCGAGATCGCCCGGCGTCTGGCCCGGCTGGCGGGCTCGCCCTCCCTCAAGGTCGAGGCGACCAAATTCACCGAGGTCGGCTATGTCGGTCGCGACGTCGACCAGATCATGCGCGACCTCGTCGAGGCCGCCCTGGTCATGGTCCGCGACAAGCGGCGTACGGGCGTCAAGGCCAAGGCCGAAGGCGCGGCGGAGGAGCGCATCCTCGACGCCCTCGTCGGTCCCGGATCGCAGCCGGCCACGCGCGAGAGCTTCCGCAAGAAACTCCGGGCCGGCGAACTGGACGACAAGGAGATCGAGGTCACCCTGGCCGACACGGCCTCGCCGCTCCAGGGGCTCGACCTGCCCGGCGGCGGCAATGTCGGCATGATCAATCTGTCGGAAATGCTGGGCAAGCTGGGCGGCGGCCGGACGAAGACGGCCAAGCTCGTCGTGCGCGACGCCGTCGCGCCCCTGGTCGCCGAGGAGAGCGACAGGCTGCTGGACCAGGAAAGCCTGATCACGGAGGCCCTGCTTCTGGCCGAGAACGAGGGCATCGTCTTCATCGACGAGATCGACAAGGTGGCCGGCCGGTCCGACCGCTCGGGCGGCGACGTGTCGCGCGAGGGCGTGCAGCGCGACCTGCTGCCGCTGATCGAGGGCACCACCGTCTCGACCAAGTACGGGCCGGTGAAGTCGGACCATGTGCTGTTCATCGCCTCGGGCGCCTTCCACGTCGCCAAGCCGTCGGACCTGCTGCCCGAGCTTCAGGGCCGGCTGCCGATCCGCGTCGAATTGAAGGCCCTGACCCGCGACGACTTCGTCCGCATCCTGACCGAGCCCGAGGCCAATCTGATCCGCCAGAACCAGGCTTTGCTGGCCACCGAGAACGTGACCCTGACCTTCACCCCCGACGCGGTCGAGGCCATGGCGGACGCGGCCGTGGCGGCCAACGGGGCGGTCGAGAACATCGGCGCGCGGCGTCTGGTGACGGTGATCGAGCGGGTGCTGGAGGAAACCAGCTTCAGGGCGTCCGACCTGGCCGGCCAGACCGTGGCCTTCGACGGGCCGAAGGTGCGCGACCTCGTCGGCGACCTGGCCCGCGACGCCGACCTGAGCCGGTTCATCCTCTAGGCGCGGCAACCCTGGGGGGCTCCGGACCGTATCTCCGCGCGACGATCACGCGAAGGACGCTCCATGACCCCGATCCGCACGGCCCTTGTCGCCGCCGCCGCCCTCTGCTCGATCCCGGCGCCCGTCGCCGCCCAGGCGCGCGTCGTGAACCTCGACCAGTTCGACGGCCGCTGGTTCGAGATCGCGCGCAGTCCCAACGACGTGCAGAAGGACTGCCGCCGCGCCCAGATCGATTTCAACCCGCAGGCCCGGGCCAGCCGCTACGGCGTCGTCGTCACCTGCACGCGTCGGGCCGACGGCGCCGTGGAGACCCTGCGCGCCAACGCCCGCGTCACCGATCCCGGGACCAACGCCCGCTTCCGCTTCACCCTGACCGGCCTGCTCGGCGTCGGCGGTCTGGCCGGGCAGAATTACTGGGTCCAGGACCACGCGCCCGACTACAGCTGGGCCATCCTGGCCCTGCCGAACAAGTCCGACTGGTGGGTCTGGCATCGCAGCCAGAGCCCGTCCGAAGCCGAACGGGCGCGTCTGGTCGCCCGCGCCCGGGCCCTTGGCCTCGACACGGCGAACGTGGTCCACACCGGCCGCTGAACCGGCGCACCTCTCGCTTGAAATCGGAACACAAGCGGAACATAAGTCGGGCATGCCCGCCGCCGCCGTGTCCATCGAACTGGTCTTCAGCCGCCCTGAAACGACCCTGTCGGTGACGCGGGGCGCCGCGCGGCTGATGATCGACCTCGGCTATGCGCCCTTGCTGGAGGTGGGCCTGCCCAACGGTCGCCGCGCCGACGTCATGGCCCTCGGACCGCGCGGCGACATCGTCATCTGCGAGGTCAAGTCCGGGCTCGACGACTATCGCGTCGACCGCAAATGGGGCGAGTACGGCCCGTTCTGCGACGCCTTCTATTTCGCCGTCGCGCCCGAGTTTCCGTCGGACATCCTGCCTGACCATCCGGGCCTGATCGTCGCCGACGGCTTCGGCGGGGCGGTGGTGCGCGACGCCCCCCTGGCACCGCTGGCGCCGGCGCGCCGCAAGGCCCTGACCATCGCCTTCGCCCGGCTGGGCGCGATGCGGACCCTGCGCGACTATGCGGGGGGCTGAGCCTTTTCGACCACCGGCCCGCTCTCGCCCGTCGACATGATGGCCGCGGAGGACGCCGCGCAACCGCTCAGCCGGGTTTCGCCGATCCGCACCATGGCGGTCAGCGGATAGGTGCGATCGCTCATGCCGTCGGAACATTCGGTGGCGACGAGGGTGATGTCGAGACCCGTTCCGGCAACGGTCTGCGTCTCCCAGGTCGCCGTGGTGCCCTGAACGACGGGCTTCGGCTGCGGGGCCCTCTGCTCCGGAGGCTCGGGGGTCGTATAGACCACTTCTGTCCCGGTCAGTTCGATGCTCCAGAAGGGCTCGGTGCCCAGCGCCCGAACGGGCTTCCCGAGGTCCACGCCCGCCAGCATCGGCGCCGGCTCGACGGCCGGCGTCGCCGGCGCCGGTTCCTCACCCTGCGAACAGGCCGACAGGACAAGGGCGGATACGGCGGCGAGGGCGATCAGACGCATGGGGGGTCTCCGGATATGGCGGACACCAAGCGCGGGCGGCGCTCGCGGGTCAAGTCCGCGGACTACAGCCAGCCCTTCCGCTTGAACCAGGCCAGCGGCAGCATGACCGACACGACCATGGCGGCGAGGGCGGCCGGATAGCCCCAGGGCTTGGACAACTCCGGCATGAAATCGAAATTCATGCCGTAGATCGAGGCGATCAGGGTCGGCGGCAGCAGGGCGACCGCAGCCACCGAGAAGATCTTGATGATCGACGACTGCTCGATGTTGATAAGGCCCAGCGCCGCCGACAACTGGAAATTGATCGAGGCCGCGACCGTGTGATTGTGCGCCGACAGGCTTTCGGCGTCGCGGGCGAGGGAGCGCAGATGGGCGCGACCTTCGTCCGTGGCCATCCGTTCGTCTATGCCGACGAAGGCGAAGATGCGGGCCAGCCCGGCCAGGCTCTGCTCGATGCGGGCGTTCGTCATCTGGGCCCGGCCCAGCTTGGTGATCAGCTTTTCGAAGCCGACGGTCCTGCCGCCCGAGAAGACGTGGCCGGCGATGCCCTCGACCCGAACCACCGTGCCGGACAGGATGTCCGAAACCCGGTCGATCACGGTCTCCATCAGATGCAGGAAGATATCGGGTCCCGTGGCGCACAGCCGCGGCTCGCGCGCCAGTTTTTCAGCCATCAGGGCGAAGGGCTTGGGGTCGACGTAGCGGATGGTCACCAGCGGCCCGTCGGTGACCACGAAGGTGACGGGCTCGACGCCCGGAATCTCCTCGTCCCCGTGGATGATGATGTCGGCGGTGGCGTAGGTGGCCCCGTTCTCGCGATAGACGCGGCTGGACGCCTCCAGCTCGGCCATCTCCTCGCGGGTGGGAATGGACAGGCCCAGCGCCTTTTCCACGGCGGCGTCTTCCTCGCGGCTGGGCTTGACCATGTCGATCCAGACGGCGTCGGGCGGCAGCACCCAGCTCGCCGGATCGACGGGCGGCTCACAGGCGGACCGCCCCGCGCACCAGACGCGGATCATGCCGGACGACGGGCGAGAAGGTTCAGGTCAGGGCTGGCCCGAAGGGGCGTCGGCCGAAGCCATGAGCACGCCCTCGACGGTCTGCGCCGGGGCTTTGTAGATGAAGCCGTAGGTCGGATAGACGGAGGTGCCCAGATCATGAATCGGGTTGTACCAGACCTTGACCGCGCTCCAATCACCCGACGGCGAAACGTCGACGACGGTGACGTTTTCCTCGACGCGGCCGCGGCTGCCGCCCCAGTTGGCGTGGGTCACGCGGATGACGCGGTCGGTCAGAATGTCGGAGACGACGGCCACATGGCCCCGGCTCATCCGGCCGCTGGGCTGGAAGGCCAGAACGGCGCCGGTCTCGGGCCGGCCGCCGGTGCGGAACTTGCCCTGGGCCTGGCGCCACCAGGTGAGGGCGTCGCCGAAGATGTTGATGCCCGAAAACATACGGGCGAAGGTCACGCACTGCCAGTATGGCTCATCGGCCTTCGCAACGGGCGCATAGCCCAGCGCAGAAAATCCGAGGGTCGCTGCAACCGCAGCGGCTGTGAGCCGTTTCATCATGCTGGCGTGTGTCCCCGACGTCCGATGACCAAGCCTTAGACGATAGTTTTCGAGGGTTGAAGAACCCTTTCAGGCGAATCCGTGTGCGGTTTTGTCGCACTTTGGCGCGTCCGGCGCTTGTCGACCAACCCCCTCAAAGCCTTGCGGGCCGGGCGTTCGACGAGGTGATAGGTCGCCATGGCCGCGACCGGGATGGCCGCGACGATCGCCAGCCACACAATGATGTGAAACCGCTTGTCGTCCGCCCCGGTCACCCGCGCGGCGACATTGGTCATGACCAGCAGCACGGGCGCGCAGACCATGTATATCGAATAGCTGATCTCGCCGAGATACACCCCGGCCTTCGAGCCCATCGGGCCCGCGCGGGCGTTGTCCAGCGAGCCGAGGCCGAGAATCAGCCCCCCCGCCAGCAGCACGGTGACCGGGTCCCACAGCCCCAGCGAGGCGCTGGCCAGGATGGCGGCCCCGCTGATCAGGGCGACCGGACCCGCATAGGGGATCGGGGCGCGGCGATGGACGAGGTAGAGGGCGCAGCCGAGGGCGAAACAGGGCACGATCCTCAGCGCCCCCCAGCGGAAGGTCGCTTCGGTCAGGGAAAAGCCCGCGAACGGCTGGAAGGCGGCGTAGATCGCCAGCGCCAGCGCGACGGCGCCCAGAACGGCCAGCACCGGCCGCTCGCGCATCCGCCAGGCCACGAAGGCGTAGGCGGGGAAGGTCAGATAGGCGAACCACTCCGCCGAGATCGACCAGGACGGATGGTTGAAGGCCGAGGTCGGGGCCAGGCCCCAGGCGTGGGTCATGGTCAGATGGGCCGGCAGGGCGCGCCAGTCGGTCAGGCTGCCGTCGATGCTCAGGCCCGCCGCCGTGCCCGCGATCCCCAGGGCGACCATGCCGAACAGGGTGACCAGATGCAGCGGATAGACCCGCGCGATCCGCGCCCACAGGAAGCCGCCGTATGAATAGTGCTTTCGCCCGGCCGCCTCGAGATAGACGTGGCTGAGGATGAAGCCCGACAGGACGAAGAAGACCTCGACGCCCAGATACCCCTTCGTCACGGCCACCGGGACCCAGCTCACGTCCAGATGCGGCCACGCCGTATAGAGCACCACCCAGAGGGCGGCGAGGAAGCGCAGGCCCGTGAGGGCACGCAGGTCAGGCGGGATCTGGACAGGCGTCATGGCCCGCCAGACTGCCAGAGCAGCGTTTGAAAACGATTAAGCCCCGGCGAGACGCCTCAGGCCGCGCATTCCGCCGGCTTCGCCTCGCCCGGCGCGTACATCTCGCAGGACCGGTCGATCTCGCCCTGGATCATGGCGCAGGGATTGGCGGCGTTGCAGGGCGGATGGGTCGCGGGGCTGACAGCGATGCAGCGCTGGACCAGCCGGGCGGAGACCTCGGCGCCGACCTCGGCCAGACAGGAGCCCGGCTCGCCGGTCGCGGCGGTCTGGACCGGGACCTCTTCCTGCGGCGGCGCGTCGGCGGGCATTTCGGGCGGGGCTGCGTCGACGGCGGCGGGTTCAGCCTCCGGCGTCGCGGCGGGTTGCTGGCAGCCGCCGATCAGAAGGGCGAGGGTCGCAAGGGCGAGAACGGTCCGGCGCATCAGGCAATCCGATCAGTCGCGAGAGGGGGCAGCATAGGCACGCTTCGCCCCCGCGTGAAAGGCCGGGCTCAGCGGCCCAGGGCGGCTCGCTGCATGGCGAACAGGTCGGCGCAACCGCCTTCGGCCAGCTGGAAAAGCCGGTCGAACTCCGCGCGCGAGAAGCCGCGCTTCTCGCCCGTGGCCTGGATCTCGACGATCGCGCCCGCGCCGGTCAGGACGAAGTTGGAATCCGCCTCGGCCGTCGAATCCTCCTCATAATCAAGGTCCAGCACCGGCAGGTCGTTGCAGACGCCGCACGAGACGGCGGCGACCTGGTCGAGGATGGGATCGGTCTTCAGCACGCCCTCGGCGCGCAGATAGTCGAAGGCCGAGGCCATGGCGACCCAGGCCCCGGTGATGGCCGCGGTGCGCGTGCCGCCGTCGGCCTGGATGACGTCGCAGTCCAGCACCACCTGCCGCTCGCCCAGCAGTTTCAGGTCGACCACGGCGCGCAGCGAGCGGCCGATCAGCCGCTGGATCTCCTGCGTCCGGCCGGTCTGCTTGCCGCTGGCGGCCTCGCGCCGGCCGCGCGTGTGGGTGGCGCGGGGCAGCATGCCGTATTCCGCCGTGACCCAGCCCGCGCCCTTGCCGCGCATCCAGCCGGGGACGTTCTCCTCGACCGAGGCCGTCACCAGAACCTTCGTATGGCCGAAGGTGACCAGGCAGGAACCCTCGGCGTAGCGGTTCACGCCGGTCTCCAGCGTGACGGCGCGGAGCTGTTCGGGCGTGCGTTCGGACGGGCGCATGACGGTATTCCTTGGAAGCGGGAGCGGGGGTGCTTATCCTGAAACCGTGACCCTGTCCCCCGCCAAGACATGAAGCCGACCCTGCTGACATCGACGGCGATGGAGACCGGCAGCCTGACCGGTCTGGACCAACGCGCCCGCGACATCTTCCGCCGCATCGTCGAGACCTATCTGGAGACCGGCGACCCGGTCGGATCGCGCACCCTGTCGATGACCGGGGTGGCCCTGTCGCCGGCCTCGATCCGCAACACCATGCAGGATCTGACCCTGGCGGGCCTGCTGGGCGCGCCCCACACCTCGGCGGGCCGCATCCCGACCCACGCCGGCCTGCGCCTGTTCGTCGACGGCCTGCTGGAGATCGGCGACATCGGCGCGGACGAGCGCCGCGAGATCGACGCCCGCCTCGCCGGTCGCGGGCGCAGTTTCGAGGAGGCGCTGAACGAGGCCTCCAGCCTGCTGTCCGGCCTCGCCGGGGGCGCCAGCATCGTCGCCAGCCCGATCCGCGAGGCCGGGGTCAAGCACGTCGAATTCGTCGCCCTGGGCCACGATCAGGCCCTGGCCGTGCTGGTCGGGGACGACGGCTCGGTCGAGAACCGGCTGATGCCGCTCAAGGCCGGCGTCACGCCCTCGACCCTGACCGAGGCCTCCAACTTCCTCAACGCCCGCCTCAAGGGCCGTCCCCTGCACGAGGCGCGCACCGAGATGCGCACCGAACTGGACGCCGCCCGCCGCGAGCTGAACGCCGCGGCCGCCCGTCTGGTCGAGGACGGCATGGCCGCCTGGTCCGGCGGGGCCGAGCGCGAACGGTCCCTGATCGTGCGCGGCCGGGCCAATCTGCTGCACGACCGCGAGACCGCCGAGGATCTGGAAAAGGTCCGCATCCTGTTCGACGATCTGGAGCAGAAGGAACAGCTGATCGGCCTGCTGGACGGAGTGTCCACGGCCCAGGGGGTGAGAATCTTCATCGGCGCGGAAACGCGGCTGTTTTCACTTTCGGGTTCCGCCGTGATCGCGGCGCCCTATATGACGGGCCGACAGCGGGTCCTGGGCGCCATCGGCGTGATCGGACCCGCGCGACTGAACTATGCCCGCATCATACCGTTGGTGGACTACACCGCCCGGGTGCTGGGGCGAATGCTGGACGGACAAGAGACTTGAGCGACACACACGACGACTTCCCCCACTCCGAGGAGCTGGCCGCCGACATCGCGGAGGCCGAGGCTGACGCCGAAGCGGGTCTGGATGACGGCCTCGGCCCCATCGACGCCCTGATCGCCGAGCGCGACCAGTGGAAGGACCGCGCCCTGCGCGCCGTCGCCGAGGCCGAGAACACCAGGAAGCGCGCCGAGACCCAGTCCAACGACGCCCGCGCCTACGCCATCCAGCGCTTCGCCCGCGACCTGCTGGGCGTGGCCGACAATCTGGAGCGCGCCCTTGCGGCCGCGCCCAGGGACGCCGACGCCGGCGAGGCCGGTCTGGTCACGGGGCTGGAGCTGACCCAGAAGTCCCTGCTGCAGGCGTTCGAGGCCAACAACCTCAAGCGCGTCGCCCCGGAGCCGGGCGAGGCCTTCGATCCCCACCTGCATCAGGCCATGATGGAACAGCCCTCCGACAGTGTTCAGGGCGGCCAGGTGATCCAGACGCTTCAGGCCGGCTATGCCCTGTTCGGCCGCACCGTGCGCCCGGCCATGGTGGTGGTCGCGGCCAAGGGCTCCGGCGCCGCGGCCGGAAACGCCGCCTATGTCGCGGCCGGCGCGACCGGCGGCAATTTCGACGGCAAGGCCTAGGTCTTCAGCCGCGCCTCGAACAGGGCCAGCAGCTTGCTCCACCCGTCCGCGGCATCCGCGGCGCGATAGCTGTCGCGATAGTCGGCGTGGAAGCCGTGCGGCGCGGCCGGATAGACGTCGATCCGGCTGTCCGTCTGGCCCGCCCGCTGCAGGGCCGATCGCATGGCCTCGACGCTGTCCAGCGGAATGCCCCGATCCGCCTCGCCGTAGAGGCCCAGCACGGGCGCCTTCAGGTCGTCGGCCAGGTCGACGGGCCAGGGCCGGCCGCCGGCCGCCTGCTCCGGCGTCGCATTGGCCGCGGGCGCCAGGCGGCCGTACCACGCCACCCCGGCGTCGATGGCGGCGAAGCGCGCCGCCGCCTGCCACACCACCTTGCCGCCCCAGCACCAGCCGGTGATGCCGACCTTGTCGGCATTGGCCCAGAGCTGCGAACTGGCCCAGTCCAGGGTGGCGGCGATGTCGCCCATGACCTGTTCATAGCTGGCGGCCGCCACGATCTGCTGGATGCGCGCCATGTCCGACAGCGGCGCCGGGTCCTCGGTCCGCACGAAGAAGGCGGGCGCGATGGCGGCGTAGCCCGCCCGGGCCAGCCGGCGGCAGACGTCGCGGATGTATTCGTGGACGCCGAAGATCTCCGACACCACCACCACCACCGGATACGGCCCGTCGCCGGTCGGCCGGGCGATATAGGCCGGCAGGGCGAAACCGTCGGGCGCCGGATAGGTGGTCTGCTCGATGGTCAGGTTGTCGTCGCTGGTGGTGATCGGCGCCGCCTGACGCGCCAGGGCGGCGGGGGCGTAGCCGGCGAAGGCCAGGCCCCCCACGACGCCGGTGGCCAGCGCCCGGCGGCTGAAGCGGAAATCGTCGGCCTCGGGGCCCTCGGGGCGGATCAGGTTCGTCATCGGAGGCCTCCGGCTTCGGGGAGCGAACCTTGGCCCGGAGCCCGCGGGGCGTCCATTCACGATTGCTGTGAAGCTGGAGCGGCGCGACGCAGGGTCAGGTTCAGGCGGCCGCCGCCCGGCGCCAGGCTGGACGAGCCGGCGATCACCCGGTCGATCCCGTGGCGCGCCAGCCGCGCCGGGCCGGTCAGGGCGCAGACGTCTCCTGACGCCAGCCGGATCGTTGTCGTCGGCCCGCCGCCCGCCGGCCCGATCCGGAACACAGCCGTGTCGCCCAGCGACACCGACAGCACCGGCGCGGTGCGGTCGGCCTCGTCGCGGTCCTGATGCAGGCCCATCTTGGCGCCGTCGCGGTACAGGTTGACCAGACAGGCGTCCGGCGGCCGGACCTCGCCCGTCAGATCGCGCCACAGGTCCAGCAGAAGCGGGGGAATCGGCGGCCAGGCCGCGCCCGTCACCGGATGCGTCGGCTGGTATCGGTATCCGGCCCGGTCCGACACCCAGCCCAGCGGCCCCAGACTGGTCATCTGCACCGAGAAGGGGCGGCCGCCCGGCGTCACCGGCCGGTAAAAGGGCGCCTGCGCCTCCCCCGCCAGCACCTCCGCCAGCAAGCCGGCCTGCTCCGACGCGGAAAGGGCTCCCGGCCAGAACCGGAAGCCCTCCATTCCCGTATCGATCTCAGGGCGCGCGGACATACGCTCTGTCTAGCCCAAAGCGCCCGCGCTCAAGTAGCGCGAAGCGCGATAGCGCCCCAAAAAACCGGGCCTCAAGCAGCCCGAAGGGCGACAGGCCCAACCAGAACGCCGGTCAGCGCGTGTAGTAATAGTCCGCGATCTCGCAGACGTTGACGTTGTTGCGGATCAGGTTCTGGCCGTTGGTGAACTCGGCCTTGAAATCGAACAGGCAGGCGCCGGTGCCGTCGTCGATGTTCATCACGATCGAAGCGTTATTGGCCAGGACGTCGTCGCCCAGGATGTCCTCTTCCCAATCGCTGCGGCTCGTGTTGGACGCGAAGAAGCGCAGCATGGTCCAGCCGGTGTTGTTGTGGATGCGAACGCGGCGGTTGCGACCGTCGCGCGACTGGATCGGCGCAGAGGCGGTGGCGGGCGTGACAGCGACGGCCCGTTCGGGCGTCGTGGACGTCGCGGCGGCGGCGGCGGCGGTGGACGCCAGGGCCGCAACGATCAGGGCGGCGCGAGCGACGGTCTTGTGCAGTTTCATTTCGGTTTCTCCCCGGTTACCAGCCCCCCTCAGGCCGATGCATCACTATTAACCACACCAACGTTCGACGAAAACCTCAATTCTGGCGGGGCGGGTGAATCTTCGCCCCGATGCGTTTGGGGCTTGCAGGCCGGGGGGTGTTTCCCATATCGGCCACAACCGTCCTAAAACCCCGCATCGCGTGGGGCTTTGTGGCCGTAACCGTACCAATCGACCCAAGACCCTGACACCGGGGGCGGTCACGCGCGGCGCTTCGCTTTAAAAGGCCGCCGCATCGCCCGCCGAAATGGAGTGAAAGACCACCAATGGCCAAGATCATCGGCATCGACCTGGGCACGACGAACTCGTGCGTCGCCGTCATGGACGGCAAGAATCCCAAGGTCATCGAAAACGCCGAGGGCAACCGCACCACGCCCTCCGTCATCGCCATCCAGGAGGGCGGCGAGACCCTGGTGGGTCAGCCCGCGCGCCGTCAGGCCGTGACCAACCCGACCAACACCTTCTTCGCCATCAAGCGCCTGATCGGCCGCTCGTTCGACGACCCCGTGGTCGCCAAGGACAAGAAGATGGTCCCCTACGAGATCGTCAAGGGACCGACCGGCGACGCCTGGGTGCGCGCCAACGGCAAGGACTATTCGCCCCAGCAGATCTCGGCCTTCACCCTCGGCAAGATGAAGGAGGCCGCTGAGGCCTACCTCGGCGAGACCGTGACCCAGGCCGTCATCACCGTTCCGGCCTATTTCAACGACGCCCAGCGTCAGGCGACCAAGGACGCCGGCAAGATCGCCGGCCTCGAGGTCCTGCGCATCATCAACGAGCCGACCGCCGCCGCCCTGGCCTATGGCCTGGACAAGAACGACGGCCAGAAGATCGCCGTCTATGACCTCGGCGGCGGCACCTTCGACGTCTCGATCCTCGAGATCGGCGACGGCGTCTTCGAGGTGAAGTCGACCAACGGCGACACCTTCCTGGGCGGCGAGGACTTCGACCTGCGCCTGGTCGACTACCTGGCCGACGAGTTCAAGAAGGAGCAGGGCGTCGACCTGCGCTCCGACAAACTGGCCCTGCAGCGCCTCAAGGAAGAGGCCGAGAAGGCCAAGAAGGAGCTCAGCTCCACGACCCAGTACGAGGTCAATCTCCCGTTCATCACCATGAACGCCTCGGGCCCGCTGCACCTCAACATCAAGCTGTCGCGCGCCAAGCTGGAAGCCCTCGTCGAGGACCTGGTCCAGCGCACCATCGAGCCCTGCGCCAAGGCGCTGAAGGACGCGGGCCTCAAGGCCTCGGACATCGACGAAGTGGTGCTGGTCGGCGGCATGACCCGCATGCCCAAGGTGCAGGAGGCCGTGAAGGCCTTCTTCGGCAAGGAGCCGCACAAGGGCGTCAACCCCGATGAAGTCGTGGCCCTGGGCGCCGCCGTCCAGGCCGGCGTTCTGCAGGGCGACGTCAAGGACGTGCTGCTGCTGGACGTGACCCCGCTGACCCTGGGCATCGAGACCCTGGGCGGCGTCTTCACTCCGCTGATCGAACGCAACACCACCATCCCGACCAAGAAGAGCCAGGTGTTCTCGACCGCCGACGACAACCAGTCGGCCGTGACCATCCGGGTCTTCCAGGGCGAGCGGCCGATGGCGTCCGACAACAAGGTGCTGGGCCAGTTCGACCTGATGGGCATTCCGCCGGCGCCGCGCGGCATGCCGCAGATCGAGGTCGCCTTCGACATCGACGCCAACGGCATCGTCCACGTCACCGCCAAGGACAAGGCGACCAACAAGGAACAGTCGATCCGCATCCAGGCCAACGGCGGCCTCTCGGACGCCGACATCGACAAGATGGTCAAGGAAGCCGAGGCCAACGCCGCCGCCGACAAGGCGAAGAAGGAAATGGTCGAGGCGGTCAACGCCGCCGACAGCCTGATCCACTCGACCGAAAAGGCCATGGCCGAACACGGCGACAAGGTCGGGGCCGAAGAGAAGGCCGCGATCGAAACCGCCCTGGCCGAGCTGAAGACGGCCAAGGAAGGCACGGATCCGGAAGACATCCGGACCAGGACCAACACCCTGGTCCAGGCCTCGATGAAACTGGGCGAGGCCATGTACGCCTCGCAACAGGGCGCCGGCGACGGCGACGCGGCCGAAGCCCCCGCCGACGACGGCGTGGTCGACGCCGAGTTCGAGGAAGTCGCGCCCGACGCCGGCGACGACGAGAAGAAGAGCGCGTAAGCCACACAGGCTCCGCAATCACCCCGGCCCCGCCTGTCTGATGACGGGCGGGGCCGTTTCATGAACTTGCATCATTTTCCCGGGCGCCCATGTCAGCCCGGTCAGCCGTTCGGTCATGCGCCCGCCAAGAGGCGCGACCGTCGGCCAGGGTAAGAGGACGAACGCCGCATGGCGACGCGTGACTATTACGAGGTTCTCGAGGTCGAACGGACCATCGACGCCGCCGGGCTGAAATCGGCCTATCGCAAGCTGGCCATGAAGCACCACCCCGACAGGAACGGCGGGTGCGAAGACTCCATGGCGCGCTTCAAGGAAATCTCCGAAGCGTATTCGGTCCTCTCGGACGACCAGAAACGCGCCGCCTACGACCGCTTCGGCCACGCCGGGGTCAACGGCGGCGGCGGATTTGGCGGCCAGGGCCAGGGCTTCACCGACGTCAACGACATCTTCTCACAGGTCTTCGGCGAGGCGTTCGGCGACGTCTTCGGCGGCCGCGCCGGCGGCGGCGCCCGCCAGCACGGCCCGCGCCGCGGCTCGGACCTGCGCTACGACCTCGAGATCACCCTGGAGCAGGCCTACAAGGGCGCCGACGTCGAGATCGCCGTTCCCACCACCGCGGCCTGCGACACCTGCGAGGGCACCGGCGCCAAGGCCGGAACAAAGCCGACCACCTGCACCACCTGTCAGGGCGCGGGCCGGGTCCGCTCCGCCAACGGCTTCTTCCAGGTCGAGCGCACCTGCCCCCGCTGCGGCGGTCACGGCCAGATGATCGCCGAGCCCTGCACCAGCTGCGCCGGCCACGGCCAGGTGCGCAGGAACCGAAAGCTCCAGCTCAAGGTCCCCGCCGGGGTCGACGACGGCTCGCGCATCCGCCTGTCGGGCGAGGGCGACGCCGGCATGCGCGGCGGCCCCCGCGGCGACCTGTATGTCTTCCTGTCGGTGACGCCGCACGAACTGTTCGAGCGCGACAATCTCGACCTGCTGGTCACCGTCCCCGTGCCCATGACCACCGCGGCCCTGGGCGGCGAGATCGACGCCCCCTGCCTGACGTCCGAAGCCTGCGACGGCCGCTGCCGCGCGCCGGTCAGCGTCCCCGCCGGCTCCCAGACCGGCAAGACCGTGCGCATCAAGGGCAAGGGCATGCCGCATCTGAACGGCAAGAACCGCGGCGACCTGGTGGTCGAGCTGTTCGTCGAGACCCCGACCGACCTGACCCCGCATCAGAAGGAACTGCTGCAGGAACTGGCCGCCTCGCTCGGCGAGAGCCAGACTCCGCGCAACTCGTCCTTCGCCGGCAAGGCCAAACGCTTCTGGGCCGACATCCTCGGCTCGGAAGCGCCGCAGTAACTCCCTTCCCCGGACCGTCACCCTCGGGCCTGGATGGGACAACCGGGCGGTGGTGTTTGGGATGACGGTCCGGGAGAAACCCTTCACAATGCGAGGAATGGTTCGAGGAACGTCATGAGCGCCATCTTCCACGCCGGCATTTCGGGGGCCCGGGGCCGCATGGGCCGGGCCGTCTCGGCCGTGCTGGACGCCCGTGACGACGTCGTGGTCGCGGCCCGCTTCGACCGTGGCGAAACGCCCGACCTGTCGCTGTGCGACGTGATCATCGACTTCTCGACTCCCGAGGCCTCGGTCGAGCTGGCCCAGGCCTGCGCCGAACGCGGCGGCCCGGCCCTGGTCATCGGCTCGACCGGCCTGACGCCCGAACAGGAAACCGACATTCACAGGGCCTCGGAACGGATCGCCATTGTCCGCAGCGGCAATTTCTCGCTGGGCGTCAACATCCTGATCGGCCTGGTCGAACATGCGGCCCAGCGGCTGGACCCGCGCGACTGGGACATCGAGGTGCTGGAGGCCCATCATCGCAAGAAGGCCGACGCCCCCTCGGGCACCGCCCTGATGCTGGGCGAGGCCGCCGCCAACGGCCGCGGCGTGGACCTGGCCGACGTCCGCACCGCCCCCTGGGACGGCATCACCGGCGCGCGGCAAGCCGGCAGGATCGGCTTCGCATCATTGCGCGGCGGGGGAATCATCGGCGAACACACCGTCCTGTTCGCCTCGGAAGACGAGACCCTGACCCTCAGCCATTCGGCCATCGACCGCTCGCTGTTCGCCCGCGGCGCCGTGGCCGCCGCCGCCTGGGTGCGAAGCCGCAAGCCCGGCCTCTACGACATGCAGGATGTGCTCGGGTTCAGGCAGGCCTGATCTGCGCAGCCCGCTCCCGGCGCAGCCGGGCGTCGTCCAGACCCATTGAGGATGGCGGGTTCATTACAAGGAACACGAAGGGCTCACAAAGGGCACGAAGCGACGGAGTTCGCACGGGCCCCTTCGTGTTCTTCGCGCCGCCTTCGTGTCCTTCGTGACGAACCGGCTCACCGATCCGCTTCGCGGAGAGGCGATCAGTGCGCGTGGCGATGGCGGCTATGGCCGCGGCCCACGAACAGCGACTTGATGAAGAAGAAGACCGCGATGACGATCGCATAGCCCAGGAAGAGGGCCAGCACGGTCATCCAGAAGGTCAGGCTGAGGAAGTTCGGCAGGACCAGGGCCCCGCCGTCCAGCATCGGCCGCACCACGCCGATCAGGATGTGGACGAAGGCCGCGCCGAGCGCCGTGGCCCACAGTCGGCTCCAGGCCGTCATCATCAGGGCCGCGATCACGGCGATCAGCAAGCCCATGATCTGGTTGACGCTGTCGAACCCGCCCTGGGCGAGGCCGAAAATGCCGGTCAGAAACGCGCCGATCGAATCGAACAGGGACTCCATACGCCGACCTCCTTCATACGGCCGAGCTTGGCCGGAAGCAGGGTTAACGCGTTTCGCGTCGAATGGCTCCGCTTAACGTCCCGTCGAGCCGAACCCGCCCGCGCCGCGCGCGGTCTCGTCGAGCGTCTCCACCTCGACCATGCTCGCCTGCTCGTGCCGCGCGATCACCATCTGGGCGATGCGCTCGCCGCGCTGGATCACGAACGGCTCCTGCCCGTGGTTGATCAGGATGACCCCGACCTCGCCGCGATAGTCGCTGTCGATGGTGCCCGGCGAGTTCAGGCAGGTGATCCCGTGCTTGAGCGCCAGACCCGAACGCGGCCTCACTTGGGCTTCAAAGCCCGGCTCCAGCGCGATCTTGAGGCCCGTGGGCACGAGGGTCCTCGCTCCTGGAGCCAGCATTACCGGCAGATTTTCGTCAATGGCTGCCCGAAGATCCATCCCCGCAGAGCCTGATGTCTCGTAGGCGGGCAACGGCAGGCCTTCGGCATGCGGCAGACGTTCGATCCGGACGGTCGTCATGAGTGATAAGTCGCATTTTATGAGGGCGAAAAGGCGGTATCTCGCCCTCCGACCCTTATCGCGTCTGCTCGCCAAGCCGATGACGGGCTCTGTGGCCCAAGCGGTCTTCCGGGGAGAAGGTCATGTCTCCAGTGGAGAACGTGTGGACAGATCAGCCGAAATGGTCGGCGATCTTCGCGGCGAGCTTCCTCGCCACCTCGGCCTTGGACTGGCGCGGCCAGTTTTCCGCCGCGCCGTCGCGGGTGAACAGGGTCACGGTGTTGCCGTCGGCGCCGAAGACGTCGTCGGACACGTCATTGCCGACGATCCAGTCGCAGCCCTTGCGCGACAGCTTGGCCCGGGCGTTGGCCTCCAGATCGGTCGTCTCCGCCGCGAAGCCGACCACCAGCTTCGGCCGTTTCTTTCCGGGGGCCGAGACGCTGGCCAGGATGTCCGGATTCTCGATCAGGGCCAGCGAGGGCGGACCGCCCGGCGCCTTCTTGATCTTGCCCGAGGCGACGCCGTCGACCCGCCAGTCGGCCACCGCGGCGCTCATCACCGCGATCTCGGCTGGCAGGGCCGCCTCCACTGCGTCCTTCATCTCCCGCGCCGTCTCGACCCACACGCGCTCCACGCCCACGGGCGCGGCAAGAGCCACGGGCCCCGACACCAGCGTCACCTGCGCGCCCAGTTGCGCCAGGGCCTCGGCGATCGCATAGCCCTGCTTGCCGCTCGACCGGTTGGTCAGGCCGCGCACGGGGTCGATCGGCTCGAAGGTCGGCCCGGCGGTCACCACCGCCCTGCGCCCCGCGAGGGGTCGTCCGTCCGGCCCCGCCAGCAGGCCCTCGATCGCTTCCATGATCGCCGCCGGCTCGGCCATCCGGCCCGGGCCGAACTCGCCGCAGGCCATCTCGCCCTCGTCCGGCCCGACCACGGCCGCGCCGTGGAAGCCGTCGAAACCCTTCAGCCGCGCCATATTTGCCTGCACCGCCGGATGCAGCCACATCCGCACATTCATCGCCGGGGCCAGCAGCACCCGCTTGTCGGTGGCCAGAAGCGTGGTCGAGGCCAGGTCGTCGGCCAGACCGTTGGCCGCCTTGGCGATCAGCCCCGCCGTGGCCGGCGCCACCACCACCAGATCGGCCCAGCGCGACAGCTCGATATGGCCCATGGCCGTTTCGTCCTCGGGCATGAACAGGGCCTGGCGCACCGGATGGCCGGTCAGGGCGGCCAGAGACATGGGCGTCACGAACTCGGCCCCCGCCGCCGTCAGCACGCTCATGACCTCGGCCCCCGCCTTCTTCAGCAGGCGCGTCAGCTCCAGCGTCTTGTAGGCGGCGATGCCGCCGCCGACGATCAGCAGGATCTTGCGTCCGGACAGGGCGGCGGTGGTCATGCCGGTCATCTAGCCATCCGGGCGCCCGGCGTCGAGGGAGGGTCGCGCAAAAACGGAACATTGCCAGAACACAGGACCTGTGGTTATGCTGAAGGTCGAGGATTTCAACCTTTGGGAGGATAGCATGATCTCCAGGCTCTGGATCGCGGGCGCAGCCGTCGCCCTGCTCGGCGCGGCGGCCTGCGGCAACGGCGGCTCGGCCGTCGAGACGCGCGACCGGCCGGCGGACGGCGGCCAGGCCGTGCTGACCGCGGCGCCGGGCGCTCCGGCCCGCCCGGCCGGTGCTGACGTCGCGGCTGAAAAGGCCAAACCCGTTCTCACCGCCAACCGCCGCGAGACGGTGGACGCCAAGGTCACCCGGCTGTTCGAGCGCAACGGGGCCGATTTCGGATCGCGCTCGCCGCAGGACTATCTGGCGAAAATCGAGGCGTTCACGGCGCGTCCGCCCGCCGGAACGGATCGGGTCGAGCGGCCTAATGGCGATGTGCTGCTGTATCAGGCCGCGACCAACACCTTCGCCGTGGTGTCGCGTGACGGCGTGCCCAAGACCATGTTCAAGCCGCGCGACGGCGCGGCCTACTGGGCCGAGCAGAAGGCGCGCGCGCCGACTTTCGGGCGGCGCCGCACGTCGGCGGAGCCATAGGGCGACGGCGGGGCCGTCGGACGGGTCAGGCCTCGTCCGGTTCCTTGCGGTCGGCCATGTCGCGGATCAGTTCCAGCGCCAGCTTCTGCTGCCGGCTGGACAGCTGGGGCGCCAGGCGGCTGATCTCGATGGTGTAGCGCGTGGCCGGGAAGTCGTGCTCGTAACCCGCTCCGCCCTCGGCCATGCCCGCGATCTGGGCGCCGGTCAGGCCTTCGAAGAAATAGCCGATGTCGACCTTGAAGAATCGCGCGATGTCCCAGAGCTTGGAAGCGGAAATGCGATTGGCGCCCTTCTCGTACTTCTGGATCTGCTGGAAGGTCAGGCCCAGGGCCCGACCGAGGTCACTCTGGTTGTAGCCGAGCGCCAGCCGCTTCTCGCACACGCGGCGACCGACATGCCGGTCCACGGGATGAGGACCATCCTCGCCCTTGCCTCTCGCCATTGTTACTCGTCCTTCGGTTGGAGCCGTCCCGCCTGAATGCGCTCGGCTTTGCCCGCTGTCATCAAAAAATGCAAAAACCCCGGCGCCGCGCCCAGCCACGGTTGCGTAACGGCTTCCAGCCCTCCCGCGACGCGAGAAAACTCGCCTGGCGGGCGAGCTGACGTGGCGTCAGCCCGGCCGGCCGCGCCGGCGCAACCCGCGCCACGGGGCCGCCAGGGCCAGGCCCGCCAGCACCGCCAGCAGGAAGGGCAGGTCGCCGAACCGCCCATAGGGCGTAATCCCCGTCGGCCGCGGCAGGCGCGCATCGATGACCCCGCTCTCGCCGGGTTCCAGCCGCTGGTCGCCGACGACCCGGCCCCAGGGGTCGATCATGGCCGAAACCCCGGTCGGGGTGGACCGGACCACCGGCAGCCCCGTCTCGATGGCGCGGTAGCTGGCCAGGTTCAGATGCTGCAGCGGCCCCGAGGTGCGCCCGAACCAGGCGTCGTTCGAGATGTTGACGATCCAGCCCGGCCGACCCGCGCCGCCCGGGGTGAAGCCGGGGTAGAGGCTCTCGTAGCAGATCAACGGCTGGGCCCGCGGCGCGCCCGGTATGTCGATCGGCGCGGGCACGGGCCCGGCGCTGAAGTCGGTCGGCATATGGGTCAGGCTGCGCACGCCCAGCGCCCCCATGAGCCCCCCCGCCGGCAGATATTCGCCGAATGGCACCAGCCGGTATTTGTCATAGGTGGCGGTGATCCGCAGGCCGTCGGCGCCCTCGTCGGTCAGCACGAACAGGCTGTTGTAATAGCGGCCGCCCTCGGGCGCCGCCGGATCGGGCACGCCCCGGCCCAGACCCATGATCAGGCTCTGCCCCGGCTGCACCGCACGCGCGATCGCCTCGGCGTCCGCCGAGCCCGGCGCGAACACCTGATTGGCCGACGCCGGCAGGGCGCCCTCGGGCCAGACGATCAGGTCGGGCGTCAGCGCGCCGGCATGGCCCGTCAGATTGACGTAGCGATCGACGATCCCCTGATAGGCCTCCGGCGTCCATTTGGATTCCTGCGGCACGTCCGCCTGGACGATGCGGATCACGGTCTCCGTCAGCTCCAGCTGCGCCTGCGACAGCCGCACGGCCCCCCCGACCATGAGGGCGGCGAGCGCCAGAAGGCCCAGGACCGCCGAACCGATGCGCGCCTTGCGCGGCCCGGCGCCCAGCAGGGGGGCGAAGGCCGCGGCGCCCGCCACGGTGACGAAGCCCAGGCCGTAGACGCCGGCGATCGCCGCGAACTGCGACGCCGCCGACCCGGCCTTCCAGCTGGCTCCGGCCGGGTTCCACGGAAAGCCGGTCAGCACATGGCCCCGCAACCATTCCAGCAGGCAGAACAGGGCGGCGAAGACCAGCACCCGCCGGACCCCGCCGGGCATGAACCGCCGGTACAGCGCCGTCGCCGTTCCCCAGAACAGGCCCAGGCCGATCGGCAGCAGACTGGCCGCGAACGGCGCCATCCACGCCTGGGCCGGATTGACCATGAAGGCCTCGGCCACCCACCAGCAGCTGATGAAGAAATAGGCGAAGCCGGCCAGCCAGCCCATCCAGAAGGCGCCGCGCGCGCCCGCCGACCGCTCGGACAGGAACATCAGCAGGGCATAGCCGAGCAGGCCCGGCAGGACGCCGAACGGCGGATGCGCCAGCGCCGCCGCCGCCCCGGCCGCCAGCGCCAGGCCGATGCGGCCGAAGCGCAGGATCAGCCGCGCGCGCGGTCCATCCTTGGGGCCGTCGTTTTCAGGCGTCGCCGCTGGGTGAGTCATCGCGCCTGTATGGGTCGGCGACGCCCAGGCTGGCAAGAATGGATCGCTCCTCGTCCTCCATCGTCTCCGCCTCGGCCTCGGCCTCGTGGTCGCGGCCCAGCAGATGCAGCACGCCGTGGACCGTGAGATGGCTGAGATGATCGGCAAGGGTCTTCCCCTGCGCCTCGGCCTCGGCCGCGCAGACGCCGAAGGCCAGCACCAGGTCGCCCAGATGTGGCGCCGCGCTTTCGGCCGCCGGAAACGACAGCACGTTCGTGGGCCGGTCCTTGTCGCGGAAGCGGGCGTTCAGATCGCGCACGGCCGCGTCGTCGGTCAGCAGCACGACGACGTCGCCCTCGACACGGCCCAGCGCCGCCGTCGCCGCCCGTTCGGCCAGGGCCCCGGCGTCCGGCAGGGCGGCGGTCCAGGCGTCGTCCTCGATCTCGACCTCGATCACGAGTCGGGGTCCTCGAGATCGGCGGCGGGGCGGCGGCTGGCGGCGTCGGCGTCGTAGGCGCGCACGATCCGCTCGACCATGGCGTGGCGCACCACGTCCTGGGCCTCGAACCGCTGCACCCCGACGCCCTTCACGTCCTCGAGGATGCGCAGGGCGTGCTTCAGGCCCGAGTCGCGCGGGTTCAGCAGGTCGACCTGCGACGGGTCGCCCGTCACCACCATGCGCGCGCCCTCGCCCAGCCGGGTCAGGACCATCTTCATCTGCAGCCGCGAGGTGTTCTGCGCCTCGTCGACGATGATGTAGGCGTGGGCCAGGGTGCGGCCTCGCATGAAGGCGATCGGGGCGGCCTCGATCTCGCCCTTGTCGCGCCGGCGGCGCACGTCGTCGGGACCGAGGATGTCGTTCAGCGCCTCCCAGATCGGAGCCAGATAGGGATCGACCTTCTCGTTCAGGTCCCCCGGCAGGAAGCCCAGCTTCTCGCCGGCCTCGACCGCCGGCCGGGTGATGACCAGCCGGTCCACCTGCCCCCGCCGCAGCAGGGAGGCGCCGTAGGCCGCCGCCAGGAAGGTCTTGCCGGTGCCCGCCGGACCGACCCCGAAGGTCAGCTCGCAGCGGCTCAGCAGGGACAGATAGTTGGCCTGGGCCGCCGTCTTGGGCGCGATCGCCCCGCGCCGTCCGACCGGCAGGGCCACGGCGTCGGGGGCCACGCTCCCCTGCCCCGCCCGCGGCTGGGTCGCCGCGGCGCCCAGCGCCGTGCGCACATCGGCCTCGGTGATCTCGGCGCCCGTCTCGGCGCGGCTGGCCAGGGTCTCGATGACCCGCTTGGCCTGCGACCGGTCGCGGGCTGAACCGTTGATCGACACCCCGCCGCCGGGCGTTTCCACCAGAACCTTGAAGCGGTCCTCGATCAGGGCCAGGTGCCGGCTGCCCGGACCGATCACGGCGTGCAGGGCCTCGTCGCCCAGCGCCAGGAACTCACTCTCACGCGCCATCCACTGCCTTTTCCATCAGCCGGCCCTTCAGGGAATTCTGCTGGCCGTATTCGATCGTGACCGGAACGATCCGGCCGATCAGATGATCCGCGTCGTCGACGTGAACCGATTGCAGCCAGGGCGAGCGGCCCACGGCCTGGGCCCCGTGCCGGCCCTTCTTCTCGAGCAGGACGTCGATCGTGCGGCCCGCCTTGTCCCTGTTGAAGGCCAGCTGCTGTTCGGCCAGCAGGGCCTGCAGGGCGTGCAGCCGCTCGCGCGCAATCCCGTCCGGAACCTGTCCCGCCATGGTCGCCGCGGGCGTCCCCGGCCGCGGCGAATACATGAAGGCGAAGGCCGAGGCGTAGCCGACGCGCCGGACCAGATCCATCGTCTCCTCGAAATCCGTCTCGGTCTCGCCCGGGAAGCCGACGATGAAATCCCCCGACATCGCCATGTCGGGCCGCGCCTCGCGGATGCGGTCGACCAGCGCGAGGTATTTCGCCCGCCCGTGCTTGCGGTTCATCAGCCGCAGGATGCGGTCCGACCCCGACTGCACCGGCAGGTGCAGCCAGGGCATCAGGGCGTCGAGCGCGCCATGGGCGGCGATCAGCTCATCGGACATGTCGTTGGGGTGGCTGGTCGTATAGCGGATACGGTCGAGGCCCGGGATGTCGGCCAGGGCGTACGCCAGCCGCGCCAGGGTCGAGGACTTTCCGTCCGGCCCCTCCCCGTCATAGGCGTTAACGTTCTGGCCCAGCAGGGTGACCTCGCGCACCCCCCGGGCCGCCAGCTCGCGCGCCTCGGCCAGCACCGCCGCGACCGGCCGCGACCATTCGGCGCCGCGGGTATAGGGCACGACGCAGAAGGTGCAGAATTTGTCGCACCCCTCCTGCACCGTCAGGAAGGCGGTCGGCCCGCTGACGCCTCGGGCCCGCGGCAGGGCGTCGAACTTGTCGACCGGGGCGAAGTCGGCCCCGATCCGCTCGCCCCGCGCCCGCGCCGTGCGGGTCAGCAGCTCGGGCAGCTGGTGATAGGCCTGAGGCCCGACCACGATGTCCACCGCCGGCTGGCGGCGCATGATCTCCTCGCCCTCGGCCTGGGCGACGCAGCCGGCCACGGCGATGGTCATGCGCGGCTGGCCCGCCGCCAGGCGGATGTCCCGCATCTCCCGCAGCTTGCCGAGCTCGGAATAGACCTTCTCGGCCGCCTTCTCGCGGATATGGCAGGTGTTGAGGATGACGAAGTCCGCGTCCCCGGCCGTGTCGGTCGTCGCATAGCCCAGCGGCCGCAGCACATCGGCCATGCGCTCGGAATCATAGACGTTCATCTGGCAGCCGTAGGTCTTGATGAACAGGCGTCTGGGCGTGGCCTGTCCGTCCGACGCCGCCGGCGGGACGAGGGTCTCGGTCATGGAACCGGTTTTAGCGCCGGCGGGGTCCGTCGTCAGCCCACGTCCGCCGGATCGACGCGCGCGGCGTGGCGCTTGAAGATCAGGCCCTCGCGCTTGCCCGCCTCGGCCCCCTCGATCGGCTTGCCGTAAAGCTCCAGCTTGTGGCCGATCAGCTCATAGCCCAGCCGTTCGGCGATCTCGCTCTTCAGCCGCTCGATCTCGGCGTCGAAGAATTCGATCACCTCGCCCGAGCGGGTGTCGATCAGATGGTCGTGGTGATCGTCGCCCGCCTCTTCATAGCGGCTGCGGCCATCGCCGAAGTCGTGCTTCTCGACCACCCCGGCCTCCTCGAACAGGCGCACGGTGCGGTAGACGGTGGCGATCGAGATATGGGGGTCGATGGCCGAGGCGCGGCGGTAAAGCTCCTCGACGTCCGGGTGGTCCTCGGCGCTCGACAGCACCCGCGCGATGACGCGGCGCTGTTCGGTCATTCGCATGCCGCGTTCGGCGCAGAGTTTTTCGATCCGGTCCATGCGCGGGAGGATAGGCGGGCGGCCCGACTTAGGGAAGCCGTGCGGCAAGGTCGAACGACAGCAGCAGGGCGTCCGCCCGCGAACCGTCGGCGCGGGCATAGTAACGCGGCCGCCGCCCGGCCTCGACGAAGCCCGCGCGGGCGTAGAGGGCGCGCGCCGCGTCATTGTCCTCGGCCACTTCGAGGAACAACCGCCTCGCCCCGCGCGCCGCCGCCTCGGCCGCGCCCCGGCCGACCAGCCCGGCGCCGACGCCGCGCCGCCGGGCGGAGGGCCGAACGGCCAGGGTCAGGATCTCGGCCTCGTCGGCGACCGTCCGCATCAGGATGAAACCGTCCGGCGTCTCGGCCAGATGCACCCCGGCCTGGCCCAGCAGGCTGTCGAAGGCCGCCGCGTCCCAGGGCGCGTCGAAGGCCCCGGCGTGCAGCGCGGCCAGGCGGGCGGCGACCTCGCTCACGACGGCCGCGCGGGGCGGGCCTGACCCGGCAGGCGGCTGGGCGGCGTCGCGTCGGGCGCGCGCAGATACAGCGGCCGGGGCGGCGACGTCGCCGGATCCGCCGCCGCCGCCAGCCGGGCGAGGGCGTCGGGCGCCGGTCCCGCCAGCGGGGTCTGGATCAGCGTGGGGAAGGCCTCCGCGAACAGGACTGCGCCCGATCCGATCAGCCGGGCGCCGGGCGCCAGACGGCCGATCCGCTCCGACGCCGCCTCCAGCGAAAGGGCCTCGGCCGGCCCGTCGGCCCCGAACCGCGTATAGACCTGGCCCCGCCGCGCGTCGATCAGGGCCGCCGCCGGTCCGGACGGAGCGGACGCCGCCAGGGCCTCCAGGCTCGACAGCCCGACCACGGACCGGCCCAGCGCCGCCCCCAGGCCTTGGGCGAAGGCGAGGCCGACGCGCAGACCCGTGAACGAGCCCGGCCCCACGGTCACCCCGATGCGGTCGAGGGCGTCGAACGCCAGCCCGGCCTGCGCCATGGCGTCGCGCGCGAACCCCGCCAGCCGTTCGGAATGCCCCTTGGCCATCGGCTCGGACCGCAGGCCGAGCGGGCGCACATCGTCGCCCTCGACCTCGAACACGCCCGCGGTGCACAGGCCCAGGGCCGTATCGACGACCAGCACCTTCATGCCGGCGCCCCCGGGGACGCGCTCAGGGCTCCCGCGCCAGCGCCTGGACGATGCGCGCCACGGCCTTGCGAACGTCGCGATCCCCGATCATCGGAAAGCCGGTCGCCACGGCTCGCCCGTCCGCCGTCGCCGTGATGAAGCGCAGCGCCGCCCAGCCGTCGTCGGCCGCGCCCTGGGCGGTCTCGACCGGCGGAAAGAAGGCGTCCACCGACGTCCCCAGCACCGTGGCGGCGCGGTGCAGGCGCGAGGCGGAGATGCGGTTCTGACCCGTCTCGTATTTCTGCACCTGCTGGAAACTGATCCCCAGTTGTTGGGCCAGGGCGCTCTGAGACAGGCCCAGGGCCGAGCGGCGCAGGCTGATGCGCGCGCCGACATAGGCGTCCACGTCGTTCCGTCCGCCGATCCTCGCCATGGCCGCTCGCCTCCCGTTCTGCACGGAAAGGTTTCATGGAAACGAAACTGGCGCAACCAAAAAGTTTCATTCACCGCTCCAGCCGCGCGACGACGGCGGAGACCGCCCGGGTGTCCGCGCGCGCGATCCGTTCCTCCGCCCCCAACCCCCCGGGGCCGCCGCGCACGATCAGGATCTCGGCGTCGGCCCGGTCATACAGCCGGACCCGCGTCTCGCCGTCCGCCATCTCGATGACGCAACCCTGGTCCCGCCGCGGCCACCGGCCCGGCTCATACTCCAGCACCACGCCCGAGGCGGCCCAGGGAGCCAGATCGTCATTGGACAGCTGCACCCTGCGGACCGGGAGCGGGGGCGAGGGCGCGGCGGTGAAGGCCCGGCCCCTGTTCGCCACGCCGGGCTCGGCCGAAGGCCGGTCCGGTTTTTCAGGCGCGGGCCTGTCCTGCACCAGGGCCAGGGCCTCGACCGTGGCCCCGAGGGCGTTCGTCAGGCGGCGCTGGACGTCGGGCCGGAACAGGCCCGGGCGTTTGCCCGCCTCGTACAGGCCCCAGCCCTGGCTGGTCATGCCGGCGCGGCGCCCCGCCTCGGCCTGGCTCAGGCCGGCCTCGCGGCGCAGCGCCGCCAGGGCGTCGCCGAGACGCCGGGCGTCGTCATCGCTTTTGAACCGGGGCATGGGGGAATGATGGCGCCGTCTTGGTGCGGAAGCGAGGACGGATTCGTTTCAGGCCGCGCTCAGGCAGCGAGCGACCGCGCCGCGAGCGTCAGCGCCCCAATAGGTCAGATCACCTGTTCGACGCGCGTCACTTCCGGGATGTAGTGTTTCATCATCTGCTCGACCCCGGTCTTCAGCGTCGCCGACGACGACGGACAGCCGGCGCAGGCGCCGCGCATGCGCAGCGTCAGGACGCCGGTCTCCTCGTCGAAGGCGTCGAACAGGATGTCGCCCCCGTCCTGGGCCACCGCCGGACGGACCCGGCTGTCGAGCAGCTGCTTGATCTCGGCCACAACCTCGGAGTCCTCCCCGGACGGGCCTTCCACGCCGCCGACGGCCCGCAGCAGCGGCGCGCCCGAGACGAAATGGTCCATGATGGCCGCCAGGATCGGGGCCTTCATCGTCGTCCACCCGGGCCCCTGGGCGTCCCGCGTCACCGAGACATAGTCGTAGCCGAAGAAGACGCCGGTCACGCCCTCGAGCCCGAACAGGGCCTCGGCCAGCGGCGATGCGGCCGCCTCTTCCGCGTTGACGAAGTCGGTCGGCGAATTCGCGACGTCCCGGCCGGGAAGGAATTTCAGGACGTTCGGATTGGGGGTCGGTTCGGTCTGGATGAACATGGCGCTCAGATGCGCCGTGGAGACGGCCGGTTCAAGACCCGCGCTTCTCTCTCCCCCTTGTGGGGCGGGTGGCTGAGCCGAAGGCGAAGCCGGGTGGGGAGCCGCCGCACGGTCTTGCGCTGACCTGACGCACCCCACCCTGTCGGCGCTGCGCGCCGACATCCTCCCCATGAAGGGGAGGGAGAGGCTGACGACGTCACGCCAGGTCCTCGATGTCCTTCTCGGTCAGTTCGCCCGGCACGATGGTCACCGGCAGCTTGCGGCCCGTGAAGGCGGCGCCCTGTTTGACCACCGCCGAAACCAGCGGCCCGGGCCCGCGCCCGCCGTGGCCGGCGGCCAGGACCAGGATCTTGATCTCGGCGTCCTCGCCGACGACCTTGCGAATGGCGTTCTGGGGCTCGCCCCGCTCGATCAGCAGCACCGGCGTGGCGCCGGAACGCTCCGCCGCCTCGTCGGCCCATTTGTTCAGCAGGGTCTCGGCCTCGAGCCGCGTCTGACGCTCGATCTCCTCGCGCACCCCGGCCCAGTGGGCGTCCGACGCCGCCGCCGGTATCACGCGCAGCAGGGCCACCCGCCCGCCGGTCGAACGCGCCCGCCGCGCGGCATAGCGCAGGGCGGACTCGAACTCCGGGCTGTCGTCGACCACGACCAGAAACTTGCGCGGCATCGGCCCTCTCCCTCAGCCCCGGACGCTACCAGAACCCGGACGCATGCGCGAAGCGCCCGTCAGAAGGCGGAGCCCTTTGACCGCGGCCCGACAAGAAGGCTTCGTCAGCTTGCCGACGACGCTATCTCACGAATGGCGCTGTTGGCGATGGTCAGTTTGGCGAAGGTCCAGCCCGAGCCCGAGGCCTCGATCTCGTCGACCGAGGCGCGCACGCCTTCCACCGTCGCCTGACGCGGCCCGATCCAGGCGTCGACGGCCGCCTCGGCCGCCGCCTCGCTGGCTCCGACCGAGACCTTCGAGGCCTTGGCCACGGCGCGGGTCAGCAGCACCTGCTCGGCCATCAGATCCTCGATCAGGCGGCGAACCGCCAGCCGGTCGAAATGATCCGCCGACGGCACGGCGCCCGCCGCGGCGCGCAGCCGGTCGAAGTCGAAGGCCGCGCCGACCTGGTGGTACAGCATGGCCATGGCCGGCTCGGGCCAGCCGGCCTCGCGCGCCAGATCGCCGATGTCGGCGGTGGCCACCAGCGGCCGCAGCATGGCGAAGTCGCGCGCCATGGCCTCGGACGCGCCCAGGCCTATGAAGGTCTGGACCCGGCTTTCCAGCCCGGCCTGTTCGAAGCGCGACAGCACCGCGCCGCCGGCGGCGCGCAGGGCGTCCGCCGCCGGGCGATAGGCCTCGATCAGCTGGTCGACGGTGCAGCCCTTGCGCATCGCCCGGCGGGCCAGCCAGAAGGTCTGGCGGCGCAGCACGGTCGCGATCTCGCGGTACAGCACCGTCTGGGCCTCGGCGGGGATTTTCAGATCCAGGGCCGACACCGCGTCCCAGGCCTCGTCGAGGCGGAAGATCTGACGCGCGGCCTCGAAGGCGACGACCATGGCGCCCGTGTCGCACCGCGCCGACTGGCGCAGCCGCTCGGGGAAGGTCGGGCCCGCCATGTTGACGATCTCGTTCGACAATATGGTCGAGACGATTTCGCGGCGCAGCCGGTGCCGCTGCATGTCGGCCTCGTATCTGGCCAGCGGCGCCGGGAAATAGCGGACCAGGGTCCGTTTGAAGAAGGCGTCGTCCGGCGCCGTCGAACCGACGATGTCGTCGAACAGCTCCAGCTTGGAATAGGCCGTCAGCACGGCCAGCTCGGGCCGGGTCAGCGCCTGGCCCGCGGCCTTCATCTCGGCCAGTTTCGCGTCGTCGGGCAGGCCCTCGACCTTGCGGTCCAGCTTACCCTTGGACCCCAGCCACTGCATGAAACGCTGCTGGGAATCGAGGGCGGCGGGCCCTTCCGCCTCCTGCAGCGAGACGGCCAGGGTCTGGTCGTAGTTGTGCACCAGCACCTTCAGCCCGACCTCGTCGGTCATCGAGGCCAGCAGGGCGTCGCGCTCGCCGGCCTTCAGCGCGCCCGAGGCGATGGCCGCCCCGGTCAGGATCTTGATGTTGACCTCGTGGTCGGAGGAATCCACGCCCGCCGAATTGTCGATGGCGTCGGTGTTGATCCGCCCGCCGCTTCTCGCAAAGGCGATGCGGCCGGCCTGGGTCAGGCCCAGATTGGCGCCTTCGCCGATCACCTTTGCGCGCACCTCCGCGCCGTCGATGCGGATGGCGTCATTGGCCTTGTCGCCGACCTGGGCGTCGCTCTCGTGCGGCGCCTTCACATAGGTGCCGATGCCGCCGAAATAGAGCAGCTCCGCCGGGGCCTTGAGGATGGCCTTCATCAGGGCGGCCGGGTCCAGCACATCGTCCTGGATATCCAGCGCCGCCTTGATCTCGGGGCTCAGTTCAATCGACTTGGCCGAGCGCGGGAAGACCCCGCCGCCCTTCGAGATCTTCTTCTTGTCGTAGTCCTGCCAGGACGAGCGCGGGACCTTGAACATCCGGTCCCGTTCGATCCAGCTCGACGCCGGATCCGGGTTCGGATCGATGAAGATGTCGCGGTGATCGAAGGCGGCGACCAGCCTGATGGCCTTCGACAGCAGCATGCCGTTGCCGAACACGTCGCCGCTCATGTCGCCGACGCCGACGACGGTGAAGGGCTCCGTCTGGATGTCCTTGCCCATCTCGCGGAAGTGGCGCTTGACCGCCTCCCACGCGCCGCGGGCCGTGATGCCCATGACCTTGTGGTCGTAGCCCACGGACCCGCCCGAGGCGAAGGCGTCGTCCAGCCAGAAGCCGTAGTCGCGGGATATGCCGTTGGCGATGTCCGAGAAGGTCGCCGTGCCCTTGTCGGCGGCCACCACCAGATAGGGGTCGTCGCCCTCGAACCGGACGACCTGCTGCGGCGCAACCACCGCGCCGGACCGGTCGATGTTGTCGGTGATGTCGAGCAGGCCCGAGAGGAAGGTCTTGTAGGCGCGGATGGCCTCGGCCTGCTGGGCGTCGCGGTCGCCCCCGGCGCGCACGATGGCCGCCAGATGTTTGGGGAAGAAGCCGCCCTTTGAGCCGACCGGCACGATGACCGCGTTCTTGACTTGCTGCGCCTTGACCAGGCCCAGCACCTCGGTGCGGAAGTCGTCGCGGCGGTCGGACCAGCGCAGGCCGCCCCGCGCCACGGGTCCGAAGCGCAGGTGCACGCCCTCGACATGCGGCGCCCAGACGAAGATTTCGCGGAAGGGTTTGGGCAGGGGCAGGTCGGCCAGTTCGCGCGAGGCGATCTTGATCGAGATATGCGGCTTCGGGCGGCCGTCCGGGCCGGTCTGATAGTAGTTGGTCCGCTTGATCGCCTCGACCAGCAGGGCCAGGCGCCGCAGGGCGCGGTCGTGGTCCAGGCTCTTCACGTCCTGCAGCAGGGCGTTGATCTGTTCGACCCCCTTTGCGACCCCGGCCTCACGGCTGGCGGCGTCGCCGCCCTTCGCCGGGTCGAACTTCGCCTCGAACAGCGCGAGAATGGCCCGCGCCACGGCCGGATAGTCGCGCAGCGCCTCTTCCTGCACCGCCTGCGAGGGGTCGAGCCCGGTCTGTTGACGATAGCGGGCGAGGGTGCGCACCAGCGCCGCCTCGCGCCAGTCGACTCCCAGCTCCAGCACCAGACGGTTGAAGCCGTCGCTCTCGGTCAGGCCGGTCCAGACGGCGGAGAAGGCGGCCTCGAACGGGCCCTTCACATCCTCGAACTTCAGATCGCCGCCGCGCGGGTCCTCCAGCAGGAATTCGTGCACATGGATATCGGCGTCGCCCGACGGATGCAGGGCGTGGCCCCACTCTTCCAGCGTCTTCAGGCCCATGTCGGCCAGGATCGGCAGCACGTCCGACAACGGCACCGCCGAGCCGCGGCGATAGAGCTTGAAGCGGAAATTCAGCGGGCCGTCCGCCGGCGTGCGGAAGGCGCGCACGGACACGGGATCGCCCGAGCCGATCTGTCCCGACCGGTTCAGTCCGTCGACCGCCTGAAGATCGCGCACGGCTTCATCGGCGTCATAGCGGTCGCGATAGCCGGCGCCGAAGGCTTCGGCCCAGCGCGCGCTCAGGGGGCCGACGGCGACGTCGTCGACATCGGCCTGGCGCAGGGCGCTCTCGAAACGGTCGACCCAGCTGCGGCCGGCCTCGGCCACCCGGGCGTCCAGTTCGGCTTGATCCGGGCACGGATGGTCGCCGGGCGTGACCCCGATTATATAGTGAATCCGGACCAGCGGCTGATCCGACAGCTGCGGATACCAGGCCGACAAGCGGCCGCCCCAGGCGTCCGCGAGGATCTTGCCGATCCGTTCACGGACCGAAGCATCGAAACGTTCGCGCGGGATGAAGGCCAGGATGGAGACGAAGCGGTCGAACGGGTCCTTGCGGGTGAAGGTCTTGATCCGCGGCCGGTCGTGCAGGTGCAATATGCCCAGCGCGATCTCCAGCAGTTCGTTTTCGGTGACCTGGAAGAGTTCGTCGCGGGGATAGTTCTCGAGGATGTTCCGGAGCCGCTTCTCGCTATGGCTGCCCGGCGTCTTGTCCGCCCGCTTCAGGGCGTTGGCGACCTTGCGGCGGACCAGCGGCACCTGGGTCGCGGTCTTGTCATAGGCTTCGGCGGTGAACAGGCCGACGAAGCGGGTCTCGCCCGACGGCCGCCCGTCCGGCCCGAACCGCTTGACCCCGATATAGTCCATATAGGCCCGCCGATGCACCCGCGACCGGACGTTGGCCTTGGCCACGGTGACCGGCTCGGACAGGTCCAGCTGCTTCTTCATCGATTTCGTCAGCACCGCCGGCTCGTTGGCGCGGCGCAGCACCGTCCGGGCGGGATCGGCCAGCACGCCCAGGCCGGCGCCCGATTGCGACAGCGGCGCCTCGGCCTCATAGCCGCCGTCCTTGTTGCGCGGATAGTCGTAGTCGCGCGCGCCGAGGAAGACGAAATGGTCGGCCTGCAGCCACTGCAGGAACAACAGGTGTTCGGCCAGGACCTCGGCGTCCACGCCGGGGGGCGAGGTTTCCAGATGGGCGATCGAGCGCGCCATCAGGGCGTTCATCGCCGCATGGTCGGCCACGGCGCTGCGCACGTCGCCCATGGTCGTGGCGAGACCTTCGCCGAGGGCGTCGCGCCGCTCCTGGGGCAGGGGATCGATGACCACGACGATCAGCGAGACCCGCCCGCCGTCGCGCTCGACGATCGGATGGTACATCGACCGCACGGTGACCCCGGCGTCCGCCAGTTCGCCCATGACGCTGTCGACGAGGAAGGGCCGGTCCTCCTGGACGATGACCAGGCTGTCATAGCCGGTCGGCCGGCCGTCGGCGCCCGTGAGCGGCCCGAGCGTTATGCGCGCGGTGTCCCCCGCCTTGCGACCGTCCGCCGAGCGCCAGACCGAGGCCAGCAGGGCCGCCAGATCGGCGCCGCCCAGTTCGGGCGCCTCGTCGGCGGCGTAGTCGTCCCACGCCTGCAGCAGATAGGATCTGGCCTCCGGGCCCGGGGCCCCGCCGAGGGCGCTCGCAAAGCCGGCCTCCAGGTCCTCCAGGGTGATCGCCTGAGGGAGCTTGGCAGCCAGTTCGCCGGACATGGGCAGGTCTCTTGCAGGCGCGGCCTCTGCATCGGCCGCCGGAGGGAACGCCAGACTAGGCCGCTTCGCCGCAGGGGCAAGCGCGCTGTCCGACGGCCGCCTGACTAGGCCAGCCGGCGCGTCTCGGGAACCCCCAAAAACAACGACGCCGGCCCCGTTTCCGGAGCCGGCGTCGCCGACCGTCGATCCCTGGAAGGACCTAGAAGCGGACGTTCATGCCGACGCGGAGCGCGTGCAGCTCAAGGCCGTCGTTGCTGCGCGTGATGTCCGTCCCGACCGTATTGGGCGCCAGGATGAAGGGATTGGTGGCCGGAGCCGTCCCCGGTCCGGCGCGGACGACATAGTCGCCGGGCTGCAGGTTGGAATAGAGGTACTCGCCCGTCAGCGACAGGTTCGGGGCCAGTTTCCACTCGACGCCGCCGCCCAGCTGATAGCCGTCGGCGTCGTTCTCGTTGACCGTCTCGGTGAAGCTGTTGGCCGTGTTGGTGGTGCGGAAGCTGTTCTCCACCTTCGCCTTGGCCGCGCCGGCGGTCGCATAGAACAGCGCCGGGCCGACCGGGAAGCCGATGCGGGCCCGCAGGGCGGCCATCTGCTCCACCTGGCGGGTGAAGACATAGGCGGCCGGGGTGCTGCTGAACGAGGTGACCGAGTCCTCCAGGTCGACAGCGCTCAGCTCGCCGACGAGGCCGACGACGATCGGGCCGAACTGCATGTCGTAGCCGGCGCGGATCGAACCTTCGACGCCGGTCGGATCGATGTCGCAGCCGTTGCCGACGGCCTGGGCCGTGGCGGCGCCGTCGCAGGAGCCGGGGGTGAAGGCGTTGGTGGTCGTGCCGTTCAGGACGACGGTGTCGTCGAACTGGCCGTCGAGGTCGCGGTCGAACACCAGGCCCTCGCCGGCGTCCTCGTTGTTCTCGGCCACGCCGCCGTAGACGCCGATGTAGGGGCCGCTCCAGTCGGGGGCGGACTGGGCCAGGGCGGGCGCCGCGACGCCGGCCAGCAGAACCGCCAGGGACGCGGCGGAGAGAGTCTTGTACATGAGGAGGTATCCTTCGAGCTGTTCGCGGACCGTCCGCGCTTCGCCCTTCCGCCGCCGCTAACGGGGCGCTCGCGGCGCCGTTCCCCCGCCTTCGCGGTTGCAGCATCGAACCGGCCGGCCTGTTGCTCAGATGTCGCGGCGGGGATCCCGGAAAAGACAAGGCCGCCGAACTTGCGTCCGGCGGCCTGCTTGGGATCGGCGCCCGGGAGGGGGAGGGTTGGCGCCGATCTGTCCACCGCGGCTTGGGGGGAGGGGAGGGGCCGCGGCGACAGGGATGAGATAGGCGCCGGTTGTGACCAATCAAGGGCGGTGAAACGCCCTCAATCGGCCGCGCCCTGCGGCGGGTTGACGCGGTTCGGCCGGTTCCGCACGGGCCGCGGTTCGTCGTCGTCGGCATACGGTTCGCCATCGCCCGACATCAGGATGGCCATCCAGCGCGAGCCCTTGAACTCGGCCAGGATGGCCATGGCCATGACCGCCAGCGGCGTCGACAGGAACATGCCGACCACGCCCCACAGCTGCCCCCACAGGGCCAGCGACAACAGCACCACCACGGGATCGATGTTCTGGTTGTCGCCCTGCATGCGCGGCTGGATCATGTTGCCGCTGATGAACAGTATGGCCTGAAGCCCGACCAGCAGAACCGCCGCGGGCCAGTAGCTCTCGAACTGCACCAGGGCGAACAGCGGCGGAGCCAGACCCGCGACCGCCCCGCCCAGCACCGGGATGAAGCCGACGATGAAGATGACGAAGGTCCAGAACTCGGCGTTCTGCAGGCCCACCGCCCGCATCAGCAGCCAGGCGGCGGCGCAGATCATGGCCCCGGTCACGGTCTGGACCCACAGATAGCCCTCGACCCCGCCGCGCACCCTCTGGAACACTTCCAGCGCCTCGGACCGGGACTCGCGCCCGGGGAACAGGCCGACCAGCTTGCGCCGGAACCCGGACTGCGACGCCAGCAGGAAGGCCAGATAGACCATGACGAAGAACGAGCCGGACAGGACGCCCTGGGCCTGTTTGGCCGCGCCGGCCAGATAGCCACGCACGTCCAGCTGGCTCAGCAGATCGGCCGCCGTCGGCGCCGCCGTGACTCCGAACAGCCGCCCGCCGTCGATCAGGATCTGGTCGATCCGGGGCCCGATCCGGCTGGTGATGCCGGTCGCCTCGTCGAAGAAGCCCGTCGCGCCGTTCACGATGATGGCGATCGAGGCGAAGAAGCCCAGCACGACGACCAGAAGGGCCGCTGCCCCGGCCCAGCGGCCGGGAACGGGGGTGCGGTCCTCGATCGTCCGCTTCACGCCGTCGATCATGATCATCAGGAAGACGGCCATGGCCAGCGGCGTCAGTATGCCCCGCAGCCAGTAGAGCGCCGCCCCGCCCGCCACCACGGCGATCAGCACCAGCGCATTGCGCGCGACGGACGAGCTCGGCATGACGATCGGGGGTTTCATGCCCGCATCGTCGGCGGCGTCGCCCGTCCGGTCAATCTTCATCGACAAGGCGCTTGAAGCCCGCGGCCCGCCGCGACAGGGTGGCGGCTCATTCTGGAGTCCCCCATGACCGACGCCCCCGGCATTTTTCTCGGCCAATCCATGGACGGGGGGACGGCGAGCGGCGCCGGCCTGCCCGAGATCCTGCTGCTGGGCCGCGCCAACCGCCACGGCGTGGTCGCGGGCGCCACCGGCACCGGCAAGACGGTCACCCTGCAGATCATGGCCCAGGGTTTCTCGGACGCCGGCGTCCCCGTCTTCTGCGCCGATGTGAAGGGCGACCTGTCGGGAATCTGCGTCCCGGGCTCGCCGAACGAAAAACTGCTGGCGCGCGCCGCGTCAATGGGGCTGACGCTCCAGCCGAAGGCCGCGCCGGTCGTCTTCTGGGACCTCTACGGCCTCAAGGGCCACCCCATCCGCACCACCGTCAGCGAGATCGGTCCCCTGCTTCTGGCCCGGATGCTGAACCTCAACGAGGTGCAGGAAGGGGTGCTGTCGGTCCTCTTCCACGTCGCGGACACGGAAGGCCTGCTGCTGCTCGACCTCGACGACCTGCGCGCCATGCTGGCCTATGTCGGCGAGAATTCGGAGCGCATCGGCCGCGAGGTCGGCAATGTCGCCCCGGCCTCCATCGCCTCCATCCAGCGCGCCATCCTTCAGCTCGAGCAACAGGGCGGCAAGGCCTTCTTCGGCGAGCCGGCCCTGAAGCTTGAGGACATGATGCGCACCGGCCTCGACGGCCGCGGCCAGGTCAATGTGCTGGACGCCACGAAACTGATGGCCAGCCCGCGCCTCTACGCCGCCTTCCTGCTGTGGCTGCTGTCGGAACTGTTCGAACAGCTGCCCGAGGTCGGCGACCCCGAGAAGCCGCGGCTCGTCTTCTTCTTCGACGAGGCCCATCTGCTGTTCAACGACACGCCCGACGCCCTGCGCGAAAAGGTCGAACAGGTCGTGCGCCTGATCCGCTCCAAGGGCGTCGGCGTCTATTTCGTCACCCAGAACCCGGCCGACATTCCCGACAGCGTCCTGGCCCAGCTCGGCAACCGCATCCAGCATGCGCTGCGCGCCTACACCCCGGCCGAACAGCGCGGCCTCAAGGCGGCGTCGGACAGCTTCCGCGTCAATCCGGCCTTCGACACGGCCGAGGCCATCCAGGGGCTGGGCGTCGGCGAGGCCCTGGTCTCGACCCTGGATGAAAAGGGCGCCCCCCACGTCGTCGCCCGTACCATGATCCGCCCGCCCGACAGCCGGCTGGGCCCCGCCACCGACGCCGAACGCGCCGCCGTCATGGCCGCCAGTCCGGTGCGCGGCCTGTATGACGCCATGGTCGACCGCGAATCCGCCGAGGAGATCCTCTCGGTCCGTCGCGGCGAACAGGATCAGGCCGTCGCCGACGCGAAACTGGCCGAGGCCCGGGCGAAGGCCGAGGCGGCCGCCGCGAAGGAGGCCGAAAAGGCCGCCGTCGCCCGCGACAAGGTCCAGGCCCGCGAACAGGCCCGCTACGACCGCGAGGCCGCCCGCCCCCGCGCCGCGCCCCGCCGCTCGACCCGCGAGACGCCGATCGAGGCGGCGACCAAGTCTGTGTTGAGGACGGCGGGCTCGACCCTGACGCGGGAACTGCTGCGCGGCCTGCTGGGCGGGCTGAAGCGGCGGTGATCCGCTACCCCTCTCCCGATGGGAGAGGGCTTGGGCGCCCGGGAGCGAAGCGATCGGTTGCGCGAAAGGGCGAGGGTCGCCTGTGGAGGGCGGCTCGCCGCTTCCGCCGGCCAACCCTCATCCGGCCCTCCGGGCCCCCGTCTCCCAACGGGAGAAGGATCAGGTGGGACGAACCTATAGTCGGGTTGGCGGGAAAATATCCCGCCCGATCAATCGCTTCCGCTTTTCTCAAACTCTATTGTCAGCACCCCATCCCGGCGGGCCCATAATATCTGCATCCCGTCGCGGGGGAGGGCGTCTGGCGCCAGGGCCATCAACGTGCGGCGGGGTGCGAACGAGCGGGAAACGTCGTCCCGGAATCGTCG